>PHDC01000001.1 GCA_002842515.1 Bacteroidetes bacterium HGW-Bacteroidetes-5
TTGCTTATTAGATAGTTGGAAAATCGAGTTTTCCATTATTGGAAAATAGGGTTTTGCAATAAGCAGTAAAATAATGAGTTACATCAAACACTGCCAGAGTTTCCCGTTTTTTTCTATCTTTGAACAATTAAATACGAGATGTTTAGGCACCACATATATATATCTGATAAAAAATATGCATTTAAAGAGATCTTTAAGGATTTCTATGCATCTCAGGTGCTTTTTGCTATCAAACTTATAGGAAGTAAGCACGATTCTGAAGATATTGTGCAAGAGGTATTTCTCAATATATGGAGGGCAAAACCTGTATTTAAAAATGAAATTGCATTTAAGTCCTACATATATCTCTCTACCAGAAATAAGTGTATTGATTATTTGAGAAGAAAAAGACCTCATTTCGAAAATTTAGATTCTGCAGGTAATATTGAGGGTGAGATAGAGAGTGTTGTAAAAGAGGAGGCATTCCGACTTCTAGAGAGAGCAATTGAGTCTTTGCCGAATCAGACAAGAGAGGTAATGAGATGCTCTATGAAAGGACTATCAATTCAGGAGATTGCAGATGAGTTGAATGTCTCTGTTAATACAATTAAAACACTTAAATCCAGAGCCTATAAAGTTTTAAAAGAGTCTTACGGAGATACTTTTATGTTACTTCTTCTCTCCTTTCTTTCAAACAGCTAATCCCTGAAATCAAAATTTACCGGAGGTACTTTTTAAAAAAAGTGCCCGGGATTTAATTATGATTATACCGCTTTATGATATCACTGAATTATTTTGAAAATTTTGTCACCCTAATTTTATAAATATCGTTTATATATATGTTATGGAAAGTAAAGAGATGAAAAACAAATACGAAGATGCTCTGATAAAAGCAAAGGAGCTTTCAGGAAATATTTTAAAGAATCCTCAGGAAGTTGATATTGAATACTATAAAGAGAGAGAAAGCAATATCTCCCGGATTAATACACATCGTGCGTGGAGTAGGTTATGGTTTCGAACAAGAGGAGTTCAACTTCTTAGTGTTGCATCTGCAGCAGTAATTCTCCTGCTGCTCTCTTTAATCGTTTTTATTCCGGCCAGGCAAGAAGATTCCAAGAAGACAGTTGTGCTAAGTAACCTACTACCGGTAAAGGGTGTGGTAACTTTGGAGCTTTCGTCGGGTGAGATTATACAACTTGACTCTAGTTCAAATATGGCTGAAAGGCTCTCCGGAATTATTGTAGATACAAAAGGAAACGAAATATCTTATGCAGAGATAGATGGAAACGAATCTTCTGGTAATGAGAGATCTAAAGACAATAAAGAGTCCCACAAGGATAATAGCTACTCAGACACAGATAAGAATAAAAGAGAGAGAGCCGTAGAGTATAACGAACTCTCAATTCCCAAAGGTAGGTCATATAGCGTCGTTTTAAGTGATGGCTCAAGGGTCTGGTTGAATGCACAGAGTAAGATTAAATACCCTGTTAGATTTAGCAACAATGAGAGACGAGTCTATATTTCGGGAGAGGCATATTTTGAAGTGGTAAAAGATGAAAAAAATCCATTTTTGGTTGTCACACCAGACTACACTGTTAAAGTTTTAGGTACGAAGTTCAATGTAAATGCATATTCCGATGAGAAAGTAGGAGCTACCACTCTAGTTTCCGGGGCAATTTCAATCCCCACAACAGAGGGTCCAGATCGTCTTATATTACCGGGAGAGCAGTTTCAATTTGACAAAGAGAGTAAAAGTGTAATTATTGAAAAGGTTAATACAGATCTGTATACATCCTGGATAGATAATGTGCTTATTATGGATCAGATGCCTCTTGAAGAGATATTCAAAATTTTGAAAAGAAGATATGAAATAGATCTATTCTTTGATGAAGAGTCTATTAAAAAGGAGACATTTAGCGGAGCTATACCTCTTAATGATTATTTGAATATAATATTGAATCAGATATCAAAAGTCTCTAATGTCGATTTTCAGATGGAGGGAAGCGTTGTAATTGTACGGTATAAATAGTAATTCCAAAACTGTCTAATATAAATATAACTATCTCAAGATAAATTAATTATTAAACACTTTATGAAAAAACTAATCCAATCTCTAATCTCACTTACTGTGGTTTTATTGTTGCCGGCTATGGTTTTAACCATTAATGCGCAACAGATAAAGTCCTTTAAAGTGCAAAATGCCACTCTTGAAGAGTGTTTAAAACAGATTGAGAAGCAGACGGGCTTAGGGTATCTCTCAAAAGGAGAGGATATTAAAAATGTTAAGGGGATTACATTCTCTGCTCAAAATGCAGATGTGTCAGTTATTCTCAAAGCCATTTTAACGAATACCGGTTTTACTTATGAGATTAACAACGGAGTTATTCTAATTATCAAAAGCATAAAGAAAATTATGCCGGAGATAAAAGTTGATCCTCGCAAAGATCTCACATTGAGACTGAAAATTATGGATGAAATCACAAAGGAGCCTGTAACAGGTGCGTCAGCTTTAATTAGAGAGTACGGGGCGTATGGAGTTGCAGATCTTGACGGAGTGGCCTCCATTAAAAATCTTCCATCCGGAGTTGTGACTCTTGAGATTCAGATGTTGGGTTATGAGACATATTCTGGCAATGTAAGCATTACTGCAGACAGGGATATGGTTGTAAACCTAAAACAGACATCGCTTGAGCTTGATGAGGTAGTTGTTACAGCAACTAAAAGTGCAGCAGGTACATCTACCAGCTCAAAAATTGGGAGGCAGGCAATGGATCACCTTCAAGCTACAAGTTTGAAAGACATAATGCAGCTTATTCCCGGTCAACTGCTCTCCGGTATAAGTAATATGACATCTTCCGAGAAAATTACAATCAGAACCTTGAATAGCAATAGTGCAAATAATTCATTTGGAACATCTATCCTGGTAGATGGTGTACCTGTATCGGATAATGCCTCACTTACAGATAAAACCGGTATTAACACAACAGGTGGTACCGGTGTAGACCTAAGACAAATAGGAGCAGATAATATAGAGTCTGTAGAGGTAATAAGGGGAATTCCATCTGCAGAATATGGTGACCTTGCAAGTGGAGCTGTAATAGTCAATACAAAAGCAGGTTATACTCCCTATGAGATAAGAACCAAGATAAATCCAGTTACATTCAATACCTCTTTGGGTAAAGGGTGGAATTTTGGGAAAAACAGAGGAAGCTTAAATGCCAATGTAGATTATGCTCAGGCTTGGGGAGATCCAAGACAAAAAAGCACCTCATTTGACAGAATATCTGCAGGAGTAGCATATACAAAAACAATAGGAAAAATTTGGTATACAAACACTAAATTATCTTTTAGTAATCTTCTGGATTTCAGAGGAACAGACCCGGATGTAATAATTGAAGGGAGTGAAAACACACAAAAATCTGCATCACTAAGGTTCAGTCATAATGGTAGATTTAGTATAAATGCCCCTTTGATGAGAACTCTCTCATACGCTATTGGCTATAGTGAGTCAGTAACAGAGTCAAGAAATTCAACAATTATATCTGCCGGAGGAGGTCTTCCTATAATAACTTCTTTAACAAGTGGTTATTCCGAAGTACCATATATTACTAACTCATACAAAGCATCCGGTGGAACCGAAGGAAGACCAAAAAGTTTGTATTTAAAAGCGTCAAATGCCTTTTTTGTAAATATTGATAAGCTTCAGCAGAGGTTTAATATGGGAGTGGAGTACAAACTTGAAGAGAATCGTGCAAAAGGGTTCTATAATGACGATGAGGCCCTACCATTAAGACCAAACAGTAATGGAAGACCAAGGCCATATTATGATATTCCGCGACTTAATCAACTCTCTGCCTATTTTGAAGATAATATTAACTGGACAATTGGAGAGAATATGGAGTTTAAGCTCCAGGCTGGTTTACGATTTGATATGTTGCAGCCGGGTCTTCCCGAGCAGGTATCTTCTCTGTCTCCAAGGTTTAATGCCTCTTTAAAGTTGACTGATTGGATTGAACTAAGAGGAGGTTGGGGAAGAAATTCAAAAACTCCGGGCCTGTCTCATCTCTATCCTGAGGCAAGATATACAGACAGGGAGAGTGCAAGATACCTTCCAAGTTCTGTTGTTAATCAACTTGTAATGTATCAAACCTATGTGACTTATGTAGAGCGTAACAATATGCTTAAGAACGCAACTAATACCAAAACAGAGGTTGGAGTCGATATTAAGCTTCCAAACGATATGAATTTCTCAATTGTTGCATACAAAGATTATATGGCAAACGGATTTGGAAACTTGACCGAGTTTTTGACATTCTACTCTAACTATTATACGGCAAACCAAGGTATGATTATAAAACCGGGAGAGAAACCAATAATTGACTGGAACAATCCGGCCAGGGTAGACACAGTATTTACTACCACAGGAAGAGTTGGAAATACAGAGGCAAATCTGGATAGGGGTGTTGAATTTGATTTCAACTTTGGGCAGATAAAACCAATAAGAACTACCTTTCATTTAGGAGGAGCATATATGGAGACCTCAAGTTGGGATAGTGGTCCAAACTACTCAAGCCCGGTCGGAATTCCAATATCATCTGTATATGGTCAGGGTGGTGTGAATACTCCTCCATTTAAACTTGAGTACCCAACTGGAGTTCAGAAGAGCATTCAGAGAAGATTCAGCACACTTCTAAGGGCAGTGACTCACATTCCTTCAATGAGAATGGTAGCATCATTCAGCGGTCAAATGATTTGGTATACCTACTCAATTACTACAAACCAGAACTCCTCACCAATAGGGTGGATCGATACCGATCTTTCATACAATAAGATAACCCAGGCAATGCTGGATGACCCTAATTACACCATTAAAGGAATCTCATTAGCAGATCAGATTAAAAATCCGAAAGATACAGAAGCAATCATAAATAAGCCGCTTTGGATAATCAATGCAAGATTGACAAAAGATATCTCCAAATCTCTGGGATTCTCCTTCTTTGTGAATAATATATTCTATTATACTCCATATCAGTCAAATAATCTTTCATCTACTTTGGTTGAGAGAAACGGAGGGACCTTCTCGTTTGGTATGGAACTATTTGTAAAAATTTAACTATTGAGATATGAAAAGATTAATTTCAACTTCACTTACTCTATTGATGGTATTGCTATTAATAAGCTGTACCAGAGAAGAGCCGGTACAGGTTCAGAATTTCAGAATAACTTTCCAGCTCCCTTCTAATTTCAAGCCTGCAGTAAAGTATTCAGAGAAAGAGGTAATTTTCACCAGCCCTTATGCAACATATAAGTTTGTTACAGATCAAAACGGAGTATTAACAATTCCTGAGATAATCCCGGATGAGTATACCATTAATACGAGTTGGGAGATAAGCGGAGCAGATTATAAAAAATTAATTGATAGTCAAGAACTTGTAGAAGATAAAGCGACAATATTGATGAAGGCCACGCTCACAAATTATCCTCTTTTTACACAAAAAGATATTCAGATGGCTTTAGATAAGCTTATAATGAGAACTCTGCTAATCTCTAAAGTATACTTTTCCGGAACTAAAGATAACTCTAACAGAAATTACACTGTTGACTCCTATGTGGAGATCTTCAATAATTCAGACGAAAGGGTTTATTTGGATGGTAAATATCTTGCATTGGCCGAGTCTGTTACACCGGCTGCTTATCTTGCAAAAGATCACCCGAACCACATATATACCAGACAGATCTGCAAATTTCCCGGAGTTGGTACAACCTACCCGATAGAGCCCGGAAAAAGCATAGTTATTGCAGCAAGAAATGCCAGAGATCATAGGTCTAGTGCCTCTACTTCGGTAGATCTCTCAGATGCAGATTTTGAAGTTAAAGATACAGATGGTACAGGCAACCCGGATGTAAAGGCACTTCCTGTTTTATCAAGCTCTACCTCAATTAAATTTCTTAACCTTATTACCGGAGCTCCGAATGCTGTTTTTCTTTTTGAAACAGATGAAGATATAATGCAGTGGCCTGAATTTTTTGCCCCCGGGAAAACGAGCGGAGAGCGATTCAGAAGAGTTCCGATAGAGACTGTACTAGACGGGGTAGAGTGCCTAAAGAACAACGCATCTACAGGACCGGATGTAAACCTAAAAAGATTTCAAGATATTGTTGATGCCGGATTTGCATTTATTAATGCTACATCGGGCTACACAAACGAGTCACTGGAGCGCAAAGTGAGTGCCGTTATTGACGGGAGGGTAGTGTTGAAAGATACTAATAACAGTACAGAGGACTTTGTAATAATCAAAGGACCGGTTCCAAGAAATTACGATAACCCACAACTGCTTAACTAGTTTTATATGAAGAAGTTTATAATATTTTCAATTATATTGCTCTCCTTTTGTGAATCAATTTATTCACAGGCGAAGGATAGTGTCACTAAATATCCCGACATTCAGAGCAGAGAGCTGCAAATTGTTCAGCAACAGTGGCTAAATACAAATAACGCTGCCGGGCTGGCATTCTCACTAGTAAATAAAGGGAGTTACACCTCTCTTGAAAGATTCGTAAGCAGCGGAGATTATCACAGAGCTCAGGAGGGTTCGTCAAATAAGGCGCTGAAGTTCTCTACCCAAAGATATGATCGGTTTAACGATAAGATATATGTAAGAGGGTCATTTTCGTTTTTAATGAATAATGAGGGTGAAAGAGCGTGGTCTGATGTTATCAACACCTACAATTCCAACCCCTATATCTACGGGAGCAGTGTTAAAGGAGATTACCAGACTCAGAAGTTTGACCTAAACCTTAAAGTTTATTCAATACCTTCCGGAAAATTTAACTTTGGAGTAACTGTAGACTATCACGTTAGTGATATTTCTCGTCAACGAGACCCAAGATCCAGAAGTTATTCACTCGACTACTCTATTATCCCCTCTGTTACTTATGCAGTTAGTAAAAACTCAAGAGTAGGAGTAGATCTTTACTATCGCTTTGATAAAGAGAAGATGCCGGGCCTTACAACAGTTCAGACAGACCCCAATCTCAAGTACTACACATTTACAGGTATGGAGAGTGCAATAGGCAGAATTGGAGGATACAGAGGGTTTTCAAGGCAGTTCGTAAGTGACTATATTGGAGGAGCATTGCAATATAACTATGAAAACAAGAAGATAAAATTACTGCTCTCAGCAGGAATGGATGCTCAATGGCAGGAGACTCTAGGAGATAAAAAACAGACTCCAGGGTCTTACAACTCCTTTAATTACAGATTTTTATCAAATCTATTAATAAAACAGAACAATCTTCTTCACAACTTTACCCTCTCGGCTACTATAAAAGACGGAGGTGCAGATGAGCACAGGCAGAATCTTATAAGTACACGAGACACTTTAACAGGAATTTCAACCGAGACTTGGGTAACAATCTATACATATAAAAATCGTTTTGTAGTTAAAACATCAGATATTAAAGCAAGTTGGAAAACATATTCACAAATCGCTTCAGGTAAGGGCTTCAGATGGAGTGCAGGACTATTTGGAGGATATAGTCACTTCTCAAATATATACTATCTTCCAAAATCTGAGATTGGGGCAGGTAAAGTATTTGGAGGGGCTGAGGGATCATATCTTCTTTTCAGCCGCAACGAATACAAACTGGAGTTTGAGGGCCTTTTAAAAGCAGGTTTTAAAACCGACTCCTATATGCTCCTAGCATCTCAAAATGAAATTTCTGAGAATATCCTATTACCCGATTTTGAGTATCATAAAAGAAATACTGCAGAGATTTTTGGCTCATTAAGATATATATTTCCAATGAAGTTTTCAAAGGGAGCCAAATTAACTGGTTACGCAAAGGTATATGGAGGAAATATTTTTGCCACAGATTCAAATAACTGGTCAAGTGCAGGTGTGGCAATAGGATTATTAACTTTTTAACTTTCTAGTAATGAATAATTTACTTAACAGATATATTGGCAGGCTCTATTTTGCTCTTCTCTTTTCCGCTATTTTAGTCTCTTGTGAGAAAATAGCAGAGTATAAACCTCTAATCCCTTTGGTATCATTTGAGATTCCACAGGTGACAGTTGAGACTAAGAGCGGCTTGTACAACATAAAGCTTAAACTCTCTACCCCGGCAGAAAAAGAGGTGGTAGTAAAAGTTGCTATTTCGGGAAGTGCTATTGAAGATGAGCACTTTACAATTGGGTCAAAAGAGATAAAGGTTTCTGCCGGTTTAACGGAGGCTCAAATTCCGGTTTCTATTCTTGATGAGAATATTTGGGATGAGAATCTTGAGATACGAGTTCTATTGTCACCCGATACAGATTATGTTGTAGATCCTAAGGTCAACCCTGAGATTAAAATAAAACTGACAAAACAGATTGTCTATCCAGTTCTTTCATTTGATATGGAGGGCAGCACTTTACATACAAATCCGTTCAATGGAGAGAGTTTAACATTTAAACTAAAACTAGACAGGGAGCTTAAGGCAGATAGCAAGGTTAATCTCTCTTTCGAAGGTGATTTAACAATTGGCGGAGACTTTATGATTAACGGAGGTAACTCCAATACATTCACCATTCCAAAAGGTATAACCTCACATACTTTTGAAGTTAAGATTAATAAAAAAGATATTGGAGGTTTCAATAAGAGTCTTAAAATAACTATTAACCCGGTTGATTCCAAAACCTTTACAATCTCATCAGAAAAATCTTCTTTTACTCTTGAGGTGAGTGACCCTATTGTAGATTTATCTCCTATGTTAAAGACTGCTGCACTACTTGGCGGAGAAGGACACCAAATCTATCAGGAGATTAAAGGAGTTGATGGAGCCTGGAGCGGAAGAGTTGCACTAAATTCCAGCTCTAATCCAAATAAAAAGAACTATTTAAGAACACACCGTAACTTAAGCTTTATATCTGCATTCGGTTGTAACGCAAATACAGCGGGAGGAGATGTTTTAAGATTGGCGGAGTTTCTCAATTTTGCAAACACAGATACTGTAATTGCAGATTACGGAGCCGGTAAAACATCCAGGTATTTCTCGCCTTCGGACTCACTTATTAGATTTGTTGCAGATAAGAAAAACACTCTAAAAGGTACAGTAACTACTGTAAATCAGAAATTTTCTGCCAAACTTGTTCTTAAAGCAGACTGGGAGACCGGTGCAAATGCCGCCAAGCAGTGGCACGTTGATTCTAAAGCAACATCAGGAGTAATAGCTGCCAGCAGCTACCCGACATTTGCAACAATTGAGATTGAGCTTGTTAAACTTGAGGGGACATTTGATTTTACCGGAACTATCCCTGAAATTATATTTGATGCCTGGTTTAAAAGTTCATCGCCCTATTTTATGAGATTCTACCCCGCTACACTTGCAAAGGTGAAAGAGGGCGAGCTTCATAAAGTTAGTTATAGATTTTATCCAAGATAGAGATGATTAAAAAAACAACCCTCCTTTCAGTACTACTATTGTGCCTATCTGCTGCTTATGCTCAGCCGTTTATAAATGTTATAAAAACAGGCAACAGATACAAGTTTGAGATACAGGATTCATTGCTGGGGAGGGATATTCTTTTTGGCTCCAGGATAGTTGATTTGAGCTCTCCATCTGCAAAGGTGTATGCTGCAGGGCAGATGAGGAGACCTCCCGTAGTTATTCGCTTCTCTAAAAGAGATAAATCTATTGTTATTGAAGAGGTTAATAATTTTGTAGAGGTAGATAAAAATAATCCGATATATGAAGCTCTGCAGAGGAATATGAAGGTGGGCGGCGTGGATATCTTTGAGATAGAGTCACGAGGCTTGTCGGGAAAATCTTCAATCATTGATGTGACAAATTACTTTTCACAGGAGGTGCAGCTTGCCTGGCCTCTTCCGGATAATGTTAAAAAAGGTCGTCTGGAGAGTAAACTTAGCGGGATTCAATTTATTCGTCAGTTTGACGACCATATTAACATAAGAAGTTACTACGAGTTTCTTGGAGGTAAGGAGACCTTTACCATAACTGTCCAATATTTTATGCTTCTTCTCTCTAAGGAACCGATGGTTTCCAGGTTTAATGACGACAGGGTAGGTTTCCAGCCCTACAATAAGAAGTCTTTCTCAAGCGGGAGTCCTATCAAAACTAACAGCTATATCTCAAGATGGAGAGTGGAACCTAAACCAGATGACAGGCTAACACATCTAAAAGGTGAACTGGTAGAGCCCCAAAAGCCAATCACTGTTTATATTGAACCATATTTTCCCAAGGAGTGGATTCAATATATTAAATTAGGAGTGGAGGATTGGAACGATGCTTTTAAGAATATAGGTTTTAAGAACACGATAATTGCAAAAGAGTTCCCGATAAATGATTCACTTTTTGATCCATACGACATAAAGACTAATGTAGTTCGCTATATTCCACTTGAGGAGGCTAATGCTGCCGGCCAGATATGGTGTGACCCCAGAAGTGGAGAGATAATCAACGGAGAGGTGTTGTGGTGGAATAATGTAGTTAACCTCCTTAATATGTGGAGATTTACTCAGACTGCCGCCGTAGATCCCAGAGCCAGGGCTATCAAGTACGATAGAGAGATGACCGGGGAGATGATTAGGTATGCTATTGCTCACGAGGTGGGTCATATGCTCGGATTACAGCATAATATGAGAAGCTCTTATGCATACCCTGCGGACTCTCTCAGGTCGCCATCATTCACAAACAGATATGGTACTACTGCTTCTATTATGGACTATGCGAGAAACAACCATATTGCACGGCCGGGAGATTACGAAAGAGGGGTTAAGATGACACCTCCTGTTCTTGGCCCATATGACTATTTATCAATTGAGTATGGGTATAAGTATATACACGGGGCAGACTCTCCATCCGGAGAGCTTCCTGTTCTTGACTCCCTGTTTAGATCAAAAGGATCGGATCCAATGTATCTGTTTGCTCCATTCATAACTGCTGCAATTTCACCTGACCCATCATCACAATCCGAATCTCTTGGTGATGATATCCTGGTTTCATCATTAAACGGGATTCTCAATACCAGAATTATTCTGGATAGTCTAAAAAAATGGACTTTTTCTGCCGGAGGAGGTGTAAAAGATATTGAGAGCAGGTATGACGCTTTGTCAAAGCAGTACTTCAGATATATCTCTCTGTCAATGTCATATCTTGGAGGTATCTACACAATTCAGGGGCCGGTGGGAGAGGGAGATGTGAAATATGTTCCGGTCACTGCTCAAAGACAGCGGGAAGCTCTAAATTTCATAATTGAACAGATAAAGGAGGCGCCGCAACACCTGGAGAGAGACGACATATCTGCCATAATAGGACCTTTAACTGACAATGTTTTAAAAAAGGAGTCAGAGCTTATTTCAGCTTTACTCAATAACTTTACTCTTCCCAGAATAGTAAACAGCTCGTCTTTGTCTAAGAGTTCGTACTCAATAAGAGAGTATCTTCAGGATTTGGATGAATTGATATGGAAAAAGCTTGGAGGTAACACCGCTATCGAAATTAACCTTCATATGACTTATATTCAGATGCTTAAGAGTGCTTCGAGAATTAACTTAAAGGGAGATGAGCCGGTAGTTGGGATATCTGCAGTTATAAGTGAAGCTTGCTATAAACAGATGAGCAAAACTGCTGAACGCATCAAGAAGCTGAGTAAGGGATCTAAACCTGTTAGAGAGCATTATAGATTTTTACTTGATATTATTGAATCCAGATAAACAGATAAACAGATAAAATGAAGAGAGTACTTTTTACATTTTTTATAGCCTTTTTTTTATTATACTCAAATAGATCTGATGCCGATGAGGGAATGTGGCTTCCTCTGCTGCTTAAGAATCAGAAATATGAACAGATGAGAAAGATGGGACTGAAGCTTAGCGCAGAGGAGATTTACAGCGTTAATAACGCTTGTCTTAAGGATGCTGTAATTGGGTTAATGGGAGAGGGAGCCAATTTAAGAAGCTTTGGAACAGCAAGTTTTATCTCTGACAGTGGTCTTATTTTAACAAACTATCACGTTATACTCTCTTATATTGAGAGATTTTCAAATGAGGAGAGTGATTTTTTGAAATATGGTTACTGGGCCCGTAACAGATCCGAGGAGTCGCTTTGCAGAGGACTTCAGATGAAGCAGCTGATTAGAATGGAGGATGTTACAGAGAAAATTCTGGAGGGGACTGAAGCTCTTACAGGTCGGGAGAGGTCTGCAAAAATAGATGAGAATGGTAAGAGATTGGCCTCTTTGGCAACAAAAGAGAGTGGATACGAGGTTAGAATGCAGGCACTCTTTGGTAATAGTCAGTATATAATGAATGTTTATGCCGTGTACAGGGACATAAGAATGGTGGCCGCACCGCCCTTCTCGATAGGTAAATTTGGCGGCAACCAGGATAACTATAGTTGGCCAAGGCACACAGGTGATTTTGCCATATTAAGAGTATATTCAAACAAGGAGAACAGACCATCCTCATATTCTGTTAAAAATGTTCCTTACAGACCTGCTTACTATCTTCCTGTTTCCCTTAAAGGTATAAAAGAGAGAGATTTTGTACTAGTTGCAGGGTTTCCAGGTTCAACAAAAGAGTACATACCTTCGTTTGCTCTTGATAAGATAATATATGGAGAGAATGTTCATAAAGTTGGAATCCGAAAGGAGAAGATTGAGATTCTCAATAGTGCAATTGATGAAAATCCGGAGCTAAAATTCAGATACACAACAAAATTATCTTCCGTTGAGAATAGTTATCTCAGATGGAGAGGTGAGATTATGGGTGTTACGAAAATGGGTTTGGTTAACAAAAAAAGGGTCGAAGAGGAGAATTTTAACAGATGGGTTGCCGCAGATTCTGATAGAGTGGCAAAATATGGTGGAGTTCTCTCAAGGATGGAGGAGTTATATAAAGAGGTTGCTGTTTATAATCTGGCCGAAGCATACTTTAGTGAGGCAGGTATAAACGGATCTGAGATTGTCCCTTTTATTGGTAAGTTTGAGAAGTTGGCTGCTATCTACGCCAGGAAAAACTTAGATATCAAGGCTGCAAATTCAGAGGCAAAAAGATTGATTGGCCTTACTCATCAGTTTTTTGAAAACTGGGATTACCAGGTAGACAGAAAGATGTTCCGGAATGTGATGGTGAGATATTATCAAAATATGCCTGATCTGTTCAAGCCGGATGCTATGGTAAAATACCTTACACACTATAATGGAGATGCCCAGAGACTATCAGAAGATCTATTTAAGAATTCAATCTTTACAGATAAGCAGAGGTTGATTATGTTTTTGGAGAGTGACGAAAGAGATGTTATTGGTCAAATCAAGGAAGACCCTCTTTATCAGCTTGCAATAGGCTATTATATGATAAATGTAAATAAAATAATGAGGCAAAGAGCAGAGCTTCAGTCACGCCTTATGGAGTTAAACAACATCTATATAAGTGGTTATATGGAGATGAACAGTAAAAAAACCATTTATCCCGATGCCAATAACTCTCAAAGATTCAGTTTTGGAAGAGTACTCGGAGCTAAGGCAGAGGATGGGCTGGTTTACAGTAGTTTTACAACACTGAATGGAGCAGTGGTCAAGTATCTAAATAACAAAGATGACCACGAATTTTATCTACCTAAAAAAATGAGAGATCTTATTGAAAAAGAGGATTACGGAGTGTATGCATCTTCAGACGGCAAACTATCTGTTAACTTTTTAACAGATGCACACACAACCAGTGGCAGCTCCGGTTCCCCGGTTTTAAATTCAAGAGGAGAACTGGTCGGGCTCAATTTTGACCGAATATGGCAGGGTGTGGCCTCAGATTTCAGATACGATAAAGATATATCAAGGTCTATAGCTGTTGATATCAGATATATTCTTTTCATTCTTGATAAATACTCTCCTTCGCAATATGTAATAAAGGAGCTTAATATAGTCAAAAAATAGAGTTAGTTACCAGTTTCAAAGTTGGGTATCTCCTAAAACAGGGGGTGCCCAATTTTTGTTTTTTAACAGCTGTGTCTCAATAAAAGAATTATCGTGTATATTTGTATAAGGCACCCATAAGTTCTGCACTTTACCTAATAAACCTTAAACAAATAGTATTATGTTTAAAAAGAGCTCTCTATTACTTCTTTTAACTCTTGGAATCCTTACTCATCTACATTCACAAGAAGCGGATAAAATTTGGACAATAGTAATTCACGGTGGAGCAGGAGGCACCCCTTCAAATCTCACTCCCGAGAGGAGAGGTCAGTACGAAAAACATCTTCTTGAGGCCCTGGAGATTGGTACAAAAGTTCTCTCCAAAGGGGGCAACTCTCTTGATGCTGTTCAAAAGGTTGTTATATATATGGAGAACTCTCCTCTTTTTAATGCGGGGAGAGGTGCAGTAAAAAATATAGATGGTATTCACGAACTGGATGCTGCCATTATGGATGGATCAAACCTCAAAGCTGGAGCTGTGGCCGGGCTGAGAGATATTAAAAACCCTATTATGGCCGCCAGGTTAGTTATGGATAGTACTGCCCACGTTTTACTCATTGGTGAGGGAGCTTCTGCTTTTGCCAAATCGATGGGATTGGAGTCAGTAGATAATAGCTATTTCTCTACAAAACAGAGAGAAGAGCAGCTAAACAGAATAAAAGAGAGCAAAGAGACTCCTCATCCGGGGGGAACTGTCGGTTGTGTAGCACTTGATATATATGGAAATCTCTCCGCGGCAACATCAACAGGCGGTATGTCAGGTAAAAAGTGGGGGAGGGTAGGAGATGTTCCGGTGATTGGCGCCGGAACTTATGCAAATAACAAAACTGCAGCAGTATCAGGTACAGGTCACGGGGAGCTCTGGATTCGCAGGGTTGTGGCTTACGATATATCTGCACTTATGGAGTACAGAGGATTATCGCTTATTGAAGCTTCAAATGAGGTTATTTTCAATAAAATCAGCCCTATGGGAGGATCCGGTGGAGGAATAATTGCTGTTGACGCAAAGGGAAACATTGCTATGGTTTTTAATACCTCAATGATGCACAGAGCCTGGGCAACCTCCTCCGGCGAAATCGGAGTGGGTATACTGAAAGGAGAGGAGTCAATTATAAAAAAAAGTAGTTTATGATATTAAAATTTAACCCGGGGCTTCTGACAAAAATAGTAATTGCAATAATTATCGGTATCGGGTGCTCTCTCTTCTTCCCAGTATGGGCTGTAAGAGTTTTTGTAACCATTAACGGGCTCTTTAGTAATTTTCTCTCTTTTATAATTCCACTGCTTATTTTGGGCCTTATAGCACCCGGAATTGCCGATCTTGGAAAAGGTGCAGGTAAATTATTGGTAATAACAGTTTTAATAGCTTATGGCTCAACTATTATTGCCGGCTTTTTCTCTTATTTTACGACAAAATGGTCTCTGCCAATGTTAATTAAGCCAAGCAGTGTCTTAAGCGGGTCGGGGTTTCAATTTTCCGATGTAATAACTGCTTTTTTCACCTTCGATATGACCCCCCTAATGGGTGTAACAACAGCTCTGGTACTGGCGTTTGTTATAGGAATTGGCGTATCTGCAGTTAATGGTGAGAGGTTAAAAGGGGCTCTCGGGGAGTTTCGCGATATTATAATACTTATTATTCAGAGAGCAATTATTCCGTTTTTACCTTACTACATCTTTGGCATCTTCCTAAAAATCGGAGCAGAGGGACAGGTTACTATGATCTTATCTCTCTTTTTCAAGGTTATAATTGTGATTTTTATTATGCACGTTGTGTTGTTGCTTTTCCAGTTTATCGTTGCAGGAGCTGTTTCCGGTAAAAATCCTTTAAGGGCACTTATTACAATGCTACCAGCCTATGTTACCGCTTTGGGCACCCAATCATCTGCAGCAACAATTCCTGTTACATTGATTCAAGCCAAAAAAAATGGTGTAGATCCGGAGGTAGCAGATTTTGTAATTCCACTATGCGCAACAATCCACCTCTCCGGGAGCACTTTAAAGATTGTCTCTTGTGCCTACGCAATTATGTATATGACAGGTATGAACGCAGATATTTCACTATTTGCAGGGTTTATTATGATGTTGGGAGTAACTATGGTTGCAGCCCCCGGAGTACCCGGAGGTGCAATAATGGCAGCAATTGCAATATTGCAATCTATGCTTGGATTTGACGAAATGCTTACAGGATTAATGATAGCTCTATATATAACAATGGATAGCTTTGGTACAGCTTGTAATGTTACCGGAGATGGAGCGATAGCACTAATAATGAATAAAATACATAAGAAAATTTAGGCAGATACATCTAACTCTCAAGCTCTCTTCCGCTTTTTTGTATAAGAGTCTTGACCGTTGTTATAAAATTATCGTTTTCGATAAGCTCCTCAATATTCAAATGCATTCTGTATCTCCAGTAGTGCTTTGGATTTGCAGGAATATTGATTCTCTCACTGTGCGTATCCTTTCGTCTTAAATCCGGGAACATCGATAACCAATCCTGAAGAGGGAGTATTGTCAACATAGAGGGCGAGTTCAAGTGCTCATCTATTATTCGTGTACATAGCCAGGGCTCACAAAAAACAGGTGGTTCTCCTTCATACTCCAATACATCTCTATAGTAGCATTTACTTTGTTCAAAGTCCTCCTCCCACCATCCTCTCAAAGTGCTTGTGTCGTGGGTGCCTGTTGTGCATACACTCAGGTATGGATATTTTGAAGGATTACCAAACAGATCATTAGGATTTTTAGCCATTCTTTGAATCTCAAGTGAGAGCATTTTTAGGTTATTCATTGCAGCCGGTACACAGGCTGGCACCATACCTAAATCCTCGCCGCAAACCAGCATTCCGGTAGCCGATATAAGTGAAGGGAGTTTTCTCATCCCATTCCGGTACCAGAACTCTTCATTTCTCTCATAAAAAAAGTGGTTGTAGATTCTGTTGAAGCAGCTCTTTTGATAATCATCAAGTGAGACATAAGATTTTGTAAACTGAGCAGAGATTCTTGGATGAAATTTTGTTATTTCGCTGCTATCTGCTATAAACAAAACCTCGGCACATAGTGAGAGCAGTTCACTCTTTACTGGTGAACAGTTTGAATCTGGATTTAATTCAAAATATTGTTCAATCTTAACTTGGTTATCTACTGTGCTTTTTAGTCGATAAAACCCATCTTGGGAGCTCTCTAAGAATTCACTCTTGACCTCGTTCGATTTATCCCCAAAATACTCTTCTAAAACCCAATTGTTTATATATGGTTTGGTGTGTCGTTCTAAATTGAAGTTAAATCCAAAACTGTTTATCTTATCGATTGATAGCGGAAGGGAGGGGTTGAATGTACCGAGAATACCCTCTTTTGCAGTTGAGGGTATCTCCCATATTCTGAAAAATCCAAGTATATGATCAATTCTGTATGCGTCAAAGTACTCAGACATCTTTATAAATCGTCTCCTCCACCAACTGAATCCGTCGATAGCCATAACATCCCAATTGTATGTAGGAAATCCCCAATTTTGACCTTTTACCGAGAAATCATCCGGCGGCGCCCCTGCCTGACCATCAAAATTAAACAGATGTGGTTCAACCCAAGCTTCAACAGAGTTCCTGTTAATCCCGATGGGGATATCTCCTTTGAGAATTACTCTTTTACTGTTTGCATATTCGTGCGCCTTGGAAAGTTGAATATGTAGATTGTACTGAACATAAAAATGAATTGCAATCTGAGTAAAATATTTACTCTTAGGATCTATTAGACTGTATATTTGTTCTTTTTTGTACTCCGAGTATTTGGGCCATAATCTAAAATTTGCCGTCTTATATTTATCTCTTAAAAAACAGAAAACAGAATAAGGAACAAGCCACTCTTCATTCTTTTTATAAAAATCTCTATAACTTTTGCTATTAAGAACAGTATCCTTCTCCTGTTTATAGATCATTGAAATATAGCTCCATTTCAATGCATCAACTGCTTCGTAGTTAACCTCATCCAGTTTATTTAATCTTATGACCTTTTTGTAATGTCTTTCACGGAACTCTCTATCTTTTATCGTGCCTAACAACTCTAGATTGAGATATAGAGGGTGGATTGCATAAATAGAGATAGCACCGTAAGGATATGAGTCCTCCCAGGTGTGTGACATACTTGTGTCATTTATAGGAAGTATCTGGAGAATGTTTTGAGAGGTTTTGTGTAACAGGTCTATAAATTGGAGAATATCTGCAAAATCTCCGATTCCGCTGCTTTTGCTGGTTCTGAGCGAAAAGACCGGTATTGCAGTACCGCAAAGACGGGGCCTTTTGGCACGAATATTAATTCTGAAGTGATTTATATACACTTTAGAAAATTTTGTCGAACAATCTGCAGGAATCAATCTGTTATCACCCTCTTCCCATACTATTTCACCTTTATCTGTAGATAAAACGAATTTATATTGCGTTAATCTCTCCAGTTTAGCCATATATGTAGAGTAATACCAAATTCCATCTTCTCCCTTAGTCATTACAGCTGATTTTGATATATCCCATTCACCCAGTTCCTTGCAGTTGCCACATATTAAAATTGAACAATTTGACGGGACATTATTAGCAGAAAGGGTGAAGATTATATCTCCCGAAAGATTAGGTATATTCAATGAATTTTGAAAAAAAACTCTCCTGAACGGATTTGACATAAAAGGGGTTTCATCATCAATTGCCCTCCACTGATCATATACTCGAAGATTATCTTCCTTACTGTAACATATCTGTCTTGGAGGGCCTGCCTCATATGATGGTTCTTTTGACTCCTCTTTTAATAGATATGAGTATGTGAAATCTTTTTTGCTTTTAAGATTGATTACAAAGTGCCAAACCCCCTCAGAGTAAAAACTTTTTATATGATTGTTTTTCTGACCCTCTTCTAACTCCTCAGCTGAGCCGGTTATATGAATCTCCTGCCCCGGATAGGTTATAAAAGGTAATGAAAAATGTACTTCCATAATATTTGTATTATATGGCAAACCTAATTTATTTTTTTTAATTTATCTTAAACTATCTTTGTGTTAAACATATATTATATGAAGATAGCACTTATAAGTACAGATATCAAATGGGAGTCCCCTCAGGAGAATCTGGTTAGTTGCAGGTTAATTTATGAGAATATTTTAGTTAGCGGAGTCTCAGGAGTAGATCTGTTGGTGTTTCCGGAATTCTTTAATACGGGATTCTCTATGAATAGCTCTATTGCTGAGGATATGGATTCAAATTCTGTCAACTGGATGAAGCGTTTGAGCAAAGAGGCCGGTTGTGCAGTTCTCGCTTCATTACCTGTTAAGGAAAATGGTTATTTGTACAACAGAGCTCTCTTTGTAACTCCACAAGAAGCTCTTTATAAATATGATAAGAGACATCTTTTTAGCCATTCAGGAGAAGATTTGGTCTATACAGCCGGTACAGAGAAAACTGTTATTGCTTTCAGAGGGGTAAATATTACAATCCAAATATGCTACGATCTTCGTTTTCCTGTATGGTCCAGAAACAGGAATCTGGAGTATGATATAATGATAAACATTGCAAACTGGCCAAAGGTGAGATCTAAGGTGACCGAACCACTCTCAAAAGCAAGAGCAATAGAGAATCTTTCCTATTTTGCATTTGTAAATAGGAGTGGATCAGATCCCTACTGTGAATATGATGGCAACAGGTATCTGTTTGATTTTATGGGAGATACTGTTCTGCCTGAGAGTGAAGGGCTTAATTATTCTGTGTATAATATTGATATTGAAAGATTAAGAGCATACAGAGATCACTTTACTGCCTGGAAAGATGCAGACCAATTCAGTATTGAATAATCTAAACGCCTATATTTATGAACATTACAAATAAATAATTAATTATGAATAGAAGTAAACTCTCTTTTATATACATTTTCTCACTTTTCTCACTCATCTCATCTTTCTCGTGCAACAGGGAGCCTGTAGCTGATGGAGATTATGCATTCCAAATCTATGCTACAAATGATCTTCACGGCAGATTCTTTGATTCACTCTTCACTGATAAAGGGGCCCAGAGAGTTCATCCTTATTCTCTTGCATCTGTATATCATTATGTTAGAAATTCCAGAATCTCTCAGGGAGAGAAGAGGGTCATACTGATTGATGTTGGAGATCATCTTCAGGGAGATAATTCAGTCTTCTATTTCAACTACATTGACACAACATCTCTTCATATATTCTCAAAAATCGTAAATTTTATGAAATATGATGCAGTTGTTGTAGGCAATCACGATATTGAGGCAGGTCATCCGGTTTATGACAAAATAATAAAAGAGATGGATGCTCCATATCTTGCTGCAAATGCACTAAATGAAAGTGATGGAACTCCCTATTTTCTACCCTACACAATATTGGTCCGTGATGGTCTAAAGATTGCAGTGATAGGAATGACCAACCCCAATATACCTAAATGGCTCTCTCCTGAGTTATGGAGAGGTATAAGATTCGAAGAGATGGTACCATCAATAGAGTTTTGGATTGATCAGATCCGAAAAAAAGAGAATCCACATATTGTTATTGCAGCAATCCACGGAGGATTGGGAGAGGAGGAGAGTTACACTCCGGAAAATCCGGCCAGATATATTGCTAGAAATATTAAAGGTATAGATATTGTGTTTGCCTCTCACGATCACAAGACTACTGCCGAGAAGATCTATAACGGAGAGGATTCTGTCTGGCTTTTTGAAGGTGGCTCAAGAGCATCTTTTCTCTCATCGGCAAAAGTTAAACTGAGTATTGTTGATGGTAAAATTATCTCTAAAAATATTACAGGAGAGATCATTCCAATGAAGGATACTCCTGCCGATTCTGAATATCTTGAGAATTTCAGAGAAGATTTCCTGAAAATTAAAAACTTCACTAACCAATTTGTCGGAACTCTTAATAATAGAATTTCAACCAGAAGTGCCTACTTTGGACCTTCCGAATATATAGATATGATTCATACACTTCAATTGGAAAAATCCAAAGCCGATATCTCTTTTGTGGCTCCACTCTCATTTGATATGACCATCGAGGCGGGAGATTTAAATTTTCAGGATCTGCTAAATATCTATCCTTATGAAAATCAGCTTTATGTGATTGAGATGGAGGGGTCTGAAATTAAAAATTATCTTGAGTTTTCATACTCCAAATGGATAAACAAGATGAATACAAGAGAGGAGACTCTTCTCCTTTTAAGCCCGACAGGTTCAGGAGAGAGGGGTCGTTTTAAGAATGTTTTCTTCAATTTTGACTCAGCCGCAGGTTTGATTTATGAGGTTAATGTGACAAAAAAAGAGGGCGATATGATCTCTATAATATCTATGTCAGACGGAACCCCATTCGACCCGAAAAGAAGATACAGAGTTGCTCTCTCTTCATACAGAGCAAATGGTGGGGGAGATCTTCTGGAGATAGGTGCAGGTATTTCAAAAGAGGATATAGAAGGCAGAGTAGTAGAGAGGTTATCTGACATCAGAGAGCTGATATATAAACACCTAAAGGAGAATGGTTCGTTAACTGCAAAATCACTAAACCACTGGAAAATTGTACCTGAAGATTATATTAAGAAGGCTGCAAAAAGAGATTATAGAACACTTTTTGGAGTTGATCCCGAAAAGAGATAAGGTTTTTGATATATCAAAAAAGAGGCCGGCAGAGATACTAATCTGCCGGCCTCTGTGTATAATATATTAAATCTTACTCTATTTGGCAAAACTTACAGATCTTGTTTCTCGAATGACGGTAATCTTTACCTGTCCCGGATAGACCATCTCATCCTGAATTTTCCTGGCGATATCCAAGGAGAGTTGCTCAGAATCTTTATCTGAAACCTGCTCACTTCCGACAATCACTCTAAGCTCTCTACCTGCCTGAATTGCGTATGATTTTGTTACTCCCGGATATGAGAGTGCTAAATCTTCAAGTTCCTTTAATCGTTTGATGTAAGATTCAATAACCTCTCTTCTTGCTCCCGGCCTGGATCCAGATATTGCGTCACTAACAAGTACAAGCGGAGAGATAATGGATGTCATCTCTGTCTCTTCGTGGTGTGCACCGATAGCGTTGCAAATTTCCGGTTTCTCTTTGTATTTCTCTGCAAGTCTCATTCCCAGAATTGCGTGTGGCAAATCCGGATCTTCATCCGAAACTTTACCTATATCGTGCAGCAGCCCGGCTCTTTTTGCTGTCTTAGGGTTGAGACCGAGTTCTGATGCCATTGTTGCACAAATATTTGCAACTTCCCTGGAGTGCTGAAGCAGATTTTGTCCGTAAGATGAGCGATATTTCATTCTCCCGATAAGCTTAATTAGCTCAACGTGAAGCCCGTGAACTCCCAGATCAATGCAGGTTCTTTTACCGGTCTCAAGAATTTCATCATCCAGTTGTTTCTGAACTTTAGTTACCACCTCTTCAATTCTTGCCGGGTGAATCCTCCCATCTGTAACAAGCTGGTGAAGTGCTAACCTGGCAACCTCTCTTCTTACAGGATCAAAAGCCGACAGTAGAATAGCCTCAGGTGTATCGTCAACTACAATTTCAACCCCGGTTGCAGCCTCAAGTGCCCTGATATTTCTCCCTTCGCGTCCAATAATACGCCCTTTTATCTCGTCGCTCTCAATATTAAAGACTGTAACTGCATTCTCTATGGCTGTCTCTGGAGCTATTCTTTGAATAGTGTTTATAACCACTCTTTTAGCCTCTTTACCTGCAGTTAGTCTCGCTTCGTCCATAACTTCACTTATATAGGACATTGCTTCGCTTTTTGCTTCCGATTTCATTGTCTCTATAAGCTGGTTTTTTGCCTCCTGGGCAGATAGTCCGGCAATATTCTCAATTTTTTGAATTGCTTCAATTCTCAGTCTCTCGTACTCTTCTCCTTTTTTCTCTATTAACTCGTGTTGTTGTTTGAGACTCTCTTTTGATGCATCAATTTCTCGCAGTTTCTTTTGTAATTCTGCGTTTTGCTGGTTCATAAGCAACTCTCTTTGCTTAAGTTTAGCCTCCTGTTGAATTACCAGATTGGAGCGTTCAAGAATTTGTTGTTCGTGCTCTGTCTTTAATTGAAGAAATTTTTCTTTTGCCTGAAAAATTTTCTCTTTACGAATGTTTTCACCATCCTGTTCTGCACAACGGAGTATATCTTCTCTCTTTCTTTTTAGTATTATATTGTGACCTACATAGTAGGCAATACCAAAACCGGCCGTTGCGGCCAGCAGAGTAATTATTATGTTTTCCATTTCCTCGTATATCTATATATAGTGTTAGATTCTTTTTTAAAAAAAGCCGTTGGTCCAGCTGTTTAAGCTAAAATCTTATAAAACAAGATTTGAGCTCCGATTATTCAGTCGCAAACGTCCAATGTCCCGTAAACGGAATCCCCCGAAGGGTAAATAGGCCTGTTTTTGACCATCGAGTTGGCTCGGTAATTTGATAGTGTTGATTTTGGCAAAGAGCATAAACCAACGGCTAAAACACTACTATAGTTGAGTTAAACAAGATTGATCTTTATGTAATCGTCAAGCAGGTTGTCCAGAGATTTAAGCTCTTCGACAATCTGAGTGGCCTCCTCATTCTGCTCTGCTTCGATTAACCTTATAACGAATTGAAGAAGTGCCATTGAGAGAGCATCCTGAGTATCACGATTTGCGTATCTCTTTCTGTAGAGAGTTGTTTTTTCGTTAATAATCTTTGCAGCTGCTCTTATCTTCTCTTCATCCGCTGCCGGTATACGAAGCGGGTAACTGCGGTCCGCTATGTTAATTTGTATAGATTGCTGTTCCATTAATTAATCATTTAACAAAGCAATACATTTATCTATCTCTCTGACTATCTTGCCAATCTTTTGTTTTGCCTCCTTCACATCCGTAGAGGATGATTTGAAAGCCTCAACTAATTGTAATTTATTTACTTTATCTTCCAGTTCTTTAGTTTTATTAATACTATTATTAAGCTCTTCCCTGCATTCAGACAGCTCCTGGTTTAATCTTTGGTTATCTGCAACTGTTTGCTCATAACCGGATATGATTAATTCTATTTTAGCCTTCAGGCTGTTGATTACCGTTTGATAGTCTGTATTCATAATATCTTTGCAGTTACACAAAGATAGTAAAAATTATATTAAACAAAAATGCTCCTGCTTTATTAACAAGCAGGAGCATAACTTAGTTCGGTGCAGTTATGGTTATATAGTGTGAAGTTCTGTGATTCTCTCCATCCCAATCTGTATTGCCTTTTCGTTCATAGGAATAAGACTATGGTGACGCTCTGGAATAGATTTTTTCAACCCTTTTATTACATTAATCATTTCTACAATAGGCTTTTTCTTAAGATATGCTCCAAGTACAACCATATTGTAAGCTTTTGAATTTCCAAGCTCTGCAGATAGCTCTACTGCATCAATTGAACATATTGTGATGTCTTTTCTTTGCGGATGTCTTGTAATACCGTTTGGATCATATATTAATAACCCGCCCTGTTTTACCTGACTTTCAAATTTATCCATAGACTGCTGGTTAAGAATAATTGCAGTGTCAAACCGGCTCAATATAGGAGAGCTTATTTTTTTATCACTGAGAATTACTGTAACATTAGCCGTTCCTCCGCGCATTTCCGGACCATAGGAGGGCATCCAGGTAACTTCCTGACCCTGCATTATTCCTGAGTAAGCAAGTATTTTGCCCATAGACAAAACTCCCTGACCTCCAAATCCTGCTATTATTATCTCTTCTTTCATATCTTTATTATTTATCTGTCTTTAAGATCACCTATAGGATAACTTGGGAACATATTCTCAACCATCCACTCGTTTGACTTTACAGGGGATAGTTTCCATCCTGAGTTACAAGCACTCACAACCTCTACAAATGAGGTTCCTTTATTAAGAGCCGAATTTTCAAAAGCTTTACGAATAGCTCTTTTAGTCTTCCTTGATGCGACAGCACTTTGAACAGATTGTCTGGTTACATAGCAAGTTCCCTCAAGCTGAGCGATTAAATCGGTAATTTTTAGAGGTTTGCCGTGTAACTCTTCTGTTCTTCCGTAAGGTGATGTAGAGGTCTTCATACCAAGAAGGGTAGTGGGAGCCATCTGACCACCCGTCATTCCATAGATTGCATTGTTGATAAAAATTACCACGATATTTTCACCTCTGTTGCAAGCGTGAATTATCTCTGCAGTACCGATTGATGCCAAATCTCCATCTCCCTGATAGGTAAAGACATATTTGTCCGGGCAGAGTCTTTTTGTAGCAGTGGCCAGAGCAGGCGCTCTTCCGTGAGCAGCTTGTTGCCAGTCAATATCTATATAGTTATAAGCGAATACAGAGCATCCTACAGGTGAAATACCTATAGTCTTCTCCTGAATGCCCATCTCCTCAATAACCTCTGCTATGAGTTTGTGTACTGTCCCGTGAGAACAGCCCGGACAATAGTGCATAACATTGTTGGTAAGAACAGGACTCTTTGAGTAGACCATATTCTCCGGTTTGATTATATCTTTCAATTCCATAGTTGTGGGCATTATAATTTATTGATCTCTTTTTTAAACGCTTCATAAACCTCGTGAGGAGAAGGAACTATACCTCCAAGCCTGCCAAAGAAATTTACAGGAATTTTTCCGTTTACCGCTAATCTTACATCCTCTACCATCTGTCCGGCACTTAGCTCTACCGACATAATCGATTTCAACTGAGGCACCAAACGCTGTATCTCCACTGTAGGGAAAGGGTAGAGAGTTATCGGGCGTAGAAGCCCAAGTTTAATTCCTTCATTTCTCGCCAGTTCAACCGTGTTTTCGCAGATACGAGCCATACATCCGTATGCCACAATTATGTGATCTGCATCTTCACACATATAGCTTTCAAAACGAACATCCTCTTTTTCCATCTGCTTATACTTACTCTGAAGCTTATGGTTAAGTCTTTCGTGTACGGCTGCATCTAGTGCAAGTGATGTGAGAACATTCTGATTTCTATCCGGAGTTTTACCTGTTGTGGCCCATTTGAAATTTTGCTTTATCTCTTGGTCACTCCACCTTGGTTTAACAGGCCTGAGTTCTACCTTCTCCATCATCTGGCCAACAACTCCGTCGGCAAGAATCATAACCGGAGTCAGATATTTAAATGCAAGGTCAAAACCTATATCTACAAAGTCGTACATCTCCTGAGCAGAGTTAGGGGCCAGAACCACCATTTTATAATCACCGTGTCCTCCACCCTTACAAGCTTGAAAATAGTCACCCTGACCAGGCTGAATTGTGCCTAAGCCGGGACCACCACGAACTACGTTTACAACTACACAAGGAAGTTCGGCACCTGCAAGATAGCTAAGACCTTCGCACATAAGGCTTAGTCCCGGACTACTAGATGATGTCATCACTTTTTTACCGCAGGATGCACCTCCGTAAAGCATATTAATCGATGAAGTCTCGCTCTCTGCTTGAAGGACTACCATACCTGTTGTCTCCCAGGGTCTCTCCACCATTAAGGTCTCCATAACCTCTGACTGTGGAGTAATAGGGTAACCGAAATATCCATCGCAACCGTTTCTTATAGCCGAAATTGCAATAGCCTCGTTCCCTTTCATTAAAATGAATTCTGCCATATTAAATAGTAATTTTTATCTGTTAAACTTTAACTCTGTAAACAGTGATGCAGGTATCCGGACATACCGTTGCACAATTTGTACAACCGGTACAATTCTCGGGGAATGCCATATAGGCATAGTTATAACCTTTGCTGTTTACCTCTTTAGCTAAAGCAATGGTATTGGTTGGACAGTTTACAAGGCAAACGCTGCAACCCTTGCATTTTTCTGTGTCCACCACAATAGCTCCTCTTAATGCCATATTGATTTATTGTTAAGTTTATAATTATTTACAAAAATATATTTTTTTATCTAAAAATGAAAGCAAATAGTTGAAAAAAGCAGTAATTATTTAGAGAAAAAGTTAAATCCTTTAATAACGCCATTTATGATATGCTCCCATCTGGTTATAATTCCAATAATTAACAGCGCAATTATGATTAAAAATCCCTGAGTTGAGGATGATTGTCTATTGTACCACTCTTTAAGCTTTTTAATCATTATCTTCTGCTACTTAATAATTCTGATTCTTGCATCAACGGCTATTACTTGCCTGGAGTTACCTAAAAGCGGGTTTAGATCCATCTCGAAGATTTCGGGAGTAGCATTACAAAGAGCAGAAACTCTCCTTATTGAGTCACTAAATAGGAACTGGTTAAC
Organism: Bacteroidetes bacterium HGW-Bacteroidetes-5; assembly: GCA_002842515.1. Lineage (GTDB taxonomy): Bacteria > Bacteroidota > Bacteroidia > Bacteroidales > UBA932 > Bact-08. Next base: position 27,212 of record PHDC01000001.1, read on the forward strand.
ACCCTCCTGACCTCTTGTGCCTTCAATAATCTTATACCCCCTAAGGGTTTTAATCATCTCATCTGCCTCTTTTTTAGAGACAGGATTTAGACCTATACTTACATCATTTAGTGCTTCAACGAATATCCCTCCAAGGCCGCACATAATAAGATGACCGAATTTATCCTCTTTTTTTGCCCCAATAAATAGTTGATTTCCCGATAGCATAGGTTGAAGCATAATTGAGGTTGTTTCGGGAATTTTTATCATCCTGTTGAACTCAATCAGCAATGTCTCCTCATCTGTTACATCCAGTACTACACCTCCAACATCCGATTTATGTACCGGCCCGACAACTTTCATAACGAGCGGGTATCCAATCTCTTTGGCCATCTTTTTTGCATCACTTAGATTGCTGGCAATAGCCTCTTTAGCTCTGTTTATTCCTGCAGCATCTAGTAGTTTCTGAACATTTTCAGGTGAGAGGTATCCGTCGGAACAGCTCTCGATTACAGATCTTATAAGCTTATTGTCTACCGGTGGGAGTTCGGCCTGGGGAATAGTCTCTTTGTTATTAAGTACTTTGGCCAGGGCAGACCCGAAAACTACTTCGTCAGGAAATGAGATGCCGCCTTTAGAGTGAAAATGGGATATCTCTTCTTTGACATTGACAATCGAGGGTAAAACAGGGTAGATAGGCTTCTTGCATTTTACCATCTTTTCCCAGAGTTTATCATAAACATCATATACTGTAGTGAGCCCGGGAGAGCCAAATATTACCACCATTGAGTCTACATCAAAGTCATTTTCACAGGCGTCAATAATATGCGATAGCTGCTCAGCTGTGCCTGTAGCCAAAAAATCTATTGGGTTTGATACAGATGATCCGGGATATAGTTTTGTTAGAAGCTCTGAAGCCTTATCACCTGATATTTCTGGAATCTTAATGTTGTTTGCAGATAAAATATCTGTGAGCATAACAGCTGGTCCTCCGGCGTGAGTAATGATTGCCACTTTGTCGCCTTTAGGTTTAGGGTAGATGAGAACGGATGCAACTGTAGCAAGCTCCATTCTGCTGTAACAGCGAATAATACCGGCTTTTCTGAAAAGAGCGGTAATTGCAACATCGGGGCTGGCCATTGCTCCGGTGTGAGATGATGCCGCTCTGCTTCCGGCTTCACTGTAACCAGATTTGATCGCAGCTATTGCTGCACCTTTTTTAATTAGGGAACGGGAGTGCTTGAGTAGTTTTTCCGGCTTTGTGATACTTTCAATATATAGTAGCTTGACCGGAGAGCTTTTGCCGTGTACATATGTCTCGTCCAGATGTTCAAGAATATCTTCAACCCCAAGTTGAGCACTGTTCCCGACAGAGTATACAGAGGAAAATGTTAACCCGAGTTGCATAGATGCTTCAATAATAAAGACAGCTGTGGCACCCGAACCTGAAATTACATCAACACCTCTGGGGTCCAGTTTTGGGATTGGTTTTGTAAAAACTCCGGAATAAGATGGGGTTAGTACTCCAATACAGTTGGGACCAATAAGCGATGCCCCTGCAGCGTTAACAACTCTTACAAGCTCCTCCTCCAAGATTGCACCTTTTGCACCATCTTCGTGAAAACCTGCCGAGAAAACTATTATTGCCTTACAAGATTTCTTTTTACAGAGTGTCTCTGCAACGCCCGGGCAAAGTGAAGCAGGTATTGCCAGAATTGCGAGATCTACCTGAGGAAGATCTTCCACGGAGCTATAGCTTTTGATTCCCTGTACATATTCACTTTTTGGATTTACGACAAATAATTTGCCGGAGTATTTAGTCTCCAAAAGATTTTTAAGTACATTTCCACCGGGTTTGTGTGAGTCTTCAGATCCGCCAACGATTACGATACTCTTAGGCGAGATTAACTCTTTAGTTATCATGTTTACTTATTTAGGGCGCAAATATAATGAAAAGTAACATAAATATCCGTTTGTGCTTATAAAATTTCAATAAAATTTAAAATTGACTTATAACTGTTACTATTTTTGTTGTATTTAAACCAGTATCTTTTTGAGCCATATTCCATATATCTGTAAGCTGATTTCCTATCTTCCAAATCTAAAAGGGGATTACTTAACTCATCTCCAAATCTCCATTGCTTAGAGAGTAGCCCGGGACCTGTACGATATGAGAATCCATTTTCCATCCAGCATAAAACGATGTTAAGAATAGCATTTTGATAATTAAGTTTTGCATAGTTGTAAAGGTACAAACCTCTGCTCTCGTTATTTGTACTAATATCGGGATAGTTTTCACTATAATGTAGAGTAAAATGCTCTAAAAAATTTCTATTCTCAAGTATAACAGACCTGAAACAATCTCTCCAGACACCATTGTTGTAATATGAGTCAACAATTTTTGAAAGGGCAGATGAGAGTGTTAATTCGTAAAATGATATCCAGGGGGTCTCTAGTGCCTCGTAAGGTGGTGATGGAGAGTATTTTATATTAAATACTGATGCATTTCTGGTCATCTCAGTCCCCGGAAGTAGTTTCAGCACCTCAAGCTGAATCTCCCCCGGATTTAGTTCAATAAGTTTTAGAGTATCATTAAGAATATCTCTGTAAGTGTAGTGCGGAAGAGCGGCAATCAGGTCGCAATGCACCTCAAATTTACCAAGAGATGTCAGAAAATGAACACCATCTCCACTCTCTTTGCTACCACCAAATCTGTTGCAACTTTTTAATACATTTTCGTTAAAACTTTGAACACCTGCTTCGATGTGCAATAACCCGCAGGGAAGATCTTCCAGGATCTCTCTCAATCTCTCATCCAGTAGTGAAGGGTGTAGCTCTAGATGAAACTGAATGTGGGGGGTGTATTTCTTGAATAAGTTGAGAAGAAGTCCGGCTCTTTTGGCATTCGCATTAAAAGTTCTGTCCAGAATCCTTACCTCTTTAATATTATGTCGTAAAATATCATCAAATCTTGATTCAAGAGAGTCTATCGGAATGTTATCAACCTTTCTCTCATCACCGCTTATGCAAAAAGAGCATCTGTTGAAGCACCCTCTGGAGGTCTCAACCTGCACAAAAGGCTTACTCCAGTCAAATAGTAAAGAGCTCTCCGGTGTTTTAAGCTGAGCGAAGTTATTCACAATTGCAATCCCGTTATCTTTATAGATTCCCAGTTCATCTATATAACAGAATCCATATGTATTTGAGTAGCTCCTTACGCTCTCAATGGTCGCAATAAATTCGGGGAAGATATCTTCTCCCTCGCCTCGAAAAACTGCCTCTGTAAAACGGTTTTTATTTAAGAAATCTTTGTTATCTCCAAGAAACTCCGGTCCTCCGAGTATTATTCTAATATTTGGAGACAATGCCTTGGCTCTCTCAAGAACAGATAGTACCTTTTTGTGGTTGAAAAGCCATAATGTAGAGAGAATTATATCAGGAGAAAATTCTGCAATTTCTGAGAGATAATATGTTGTTTCTCTGTTAATTGATCCAGAAACAACTCTCCAAGAGTACATCTCAGTAATAGTTTCAGATAACTGTGCGTGAAGAGCAGGTATTGCTAAAGATGAATGTGAATATGAGGCATTTATGTCTAGCCATAAGATTCTCATTTTTATTCAAAGATAGCAAATTATTGGCGAAAGAGTAATTTTTAAATATAGTTCAAAATGACTACTTTTGAAAAATTTTGACTTAAGATGACTAATAGTATATTGATAAAGGGGGTAGCGCTGGATGAAAGATGCCAAGATGTTCTGATTGTTGATAATGTAATTGAGAAAATAGGAGATAGTATTGTTTTTGAGGCTCACAAAGTTATTGATGGAAGCGGGAAAACTCTTATCCCCGGGTTTGTGAATATGCATACACACGCAGCAATGACTCTGATGAGGGGTATAGGGGAGGATATGCACTTAAAAGAGTGGTTATACAAAAAAATATGGCCTATAGAGAAGAAGCTGGATGACGAATTGGTCTACTGGGGAACCAAACTGGCAGCTCTTGAGATGATTAAATCCGGGACCACCTGTTTTAACGATCAGTACTGGAATCTGGATGCTGCAGTTAAAGCATCTGCAGAGATGGGGATAAGATCGGTACAGCCATTTGTAATCCTCGATCTTGGAGACAAATCCAAATGGAGCAAAATAAAAGAGGAGTGTTATAGTGCTTGGGAGAGATCCAAACTGTGGGGTCCAAGGAACCGTTTCGCTATTGGCATTCACTCTCCCTACAGTGTCTCAGAAGAGATGTTGGTTTGGGGTACAAATTTTGCCAGAGAGAGAGGGCTTTTAGTTCATATTCACGTCTCAGAAACAGAGGGTGAAAACAGAGATTCTGTAGATTTACACGGTGTTTCTCCGACAAAATATCTGGACAGAGTGGGAGTTTTGGGGCCGGATATTATAGCTGCCCATTGCCTGTGGATGGACGATGAAGATATCGAGATCTTCTCAAAAAGAGATGTAAAGGTTGTTCACAATATAAACTCTAATCTTAAGATCGCCTCCGGCTACAGATTCAGATATAATGAATTTAGGGATGCAGGTGTGACAGTAACTCTTGGTACTGATGGTTGTGCATCTTCAAACAACCTGGATATGATAGAGACTATGAAGACAACCGCATTGGTTCAGAAGGCCTGGAGAGAGGATCCGACTGCTATGCCTCTGGATGAACTTCTTAATCTGGCAACCAAGAATGGTGGATTGGCTTTGGGAATCAACTGTGGTGAAGTAAAAGAGGGTTATCTGGCAGATTTGTCAATTATTGATACGAACTCAATAGCCTTTACTCCAAATATAAATTTTAAGGCAAACCTGGTATACTCTGCAAACAGCTCCTGTGTAGATACCGTGATATGTGACGGAAAGGTTTTAATGGAGGGTAGGAGAGTAGATGGAGAGAGAGAGATTTTAGATAATGTAAATAGACTGTACAAAAAGCTTTTATAGAAAACACAACAATATGTCAACTGAATATTTAAAGAAAATTGAAGAGGCTGCCTCATTCATTTCATCAAAGATAGGAGAAAGGAGACCTCTGGCCGGTATAGTACTCGGAAGCGGCTTGGGAGAATTGGCAGAGAGAATTGAGAATAAAATTGTGATTCCGTACAGAGAGATTCCAAATTTTGCAATCTCTACCGCAATGGGTCACAAGGGTAATCTTATAGCCGGTAATCTTGGAGGAAAGTTTGTAATAGCTATGCAAGGCAGATTCCATTTTTATGAAGGATACGGAATGGATATGGTTACACTTCCGGTCCGTGTAATGAAGGTTCTCGGCATCTCTTACCTTTTTGTCTCTAATGCTGCAGGCGGGGTGAACAAAGATTATAAAGTAGGGGATATAATGATTATCAGAGACCATATAAACTTAATGCCTAACCCACTGATCGGCTCAAATCTGGAGAGCTTTGGCCCCAGGTTCCCCGATATGACAAGACCTTATGACAGAACTCTAATCGAAAAGGCAGAGAGCGTTGCAAAGGAGTTGGGTATAGCTCTCAAAAAAGGGGTCTATCTGGCAGGCACCGGTCCTACATATGAGACTCCTGCAGAGTATAACTACTTTAGACTCATCGGTGCAGATGCCGTAGGGATGTCTACTGTTCCTGAAGTTATTGTTGCACGTCACTCAAACATCCCGGTTTTTGGCCTCTCTGTTATAACTAACGAGGCATTCAGTTTTGCAGATGACTTTGTAAATGACGGAGATGATGTGGTGGAGGCTGCAAATATGGCTGCCGACAAACTAAGTGCGATTGTCACAAACCTCATCTCTAAACTTTAACGCCTTTTTGTTATGAACCCTATTCCAAATGAGTACGCAGAGGCAGCTCTGGAGATTACAGAGTACTCACATTTGATGTGGAGTAAGGGATATGTTGAGGCAAACGGAGGTAATATATCTGTTCGACTCTCAGGTGACACGATAATCACCACTCCTACAATGGAGTCAAAAGGGCAATTAAGACCGGAAGATATGGTTATCTGCACACTTAAAGGGGATAAGATTTACGGAAAAAGGGATGCCTCATCCGAAATTAAAACTCATATTGCAGTATATAGGTCAAATCCACAAGCAAAATCTGTTGTTCACTCTCACCCTCCCTATACCTGCTCCTATGCCTTTACAGACTCTTTACCGTTTAGTTTTATGAGTGCAGAGGCTTTATTCTGGCTTGATAAAATGTGCGTTGTACCGTTTATTACGCCAGGGTCGGATGAGTTATCAAACGAGATAGAGTGTCTGTGCAAAGGAAGTTCTGTGATTTTACTTCGTAACCACGGTTTGATAACTTGGGGAGGAAGCATAAAAGAGGCCTGGTGGAGAACAGAGGCAATGGAGAGCAGTTGCAAAATTTCTCATATTATTAAAGAGAGAGGAGATACTCCGGTATATTTGTCAGAGAGAGATAGGCTCTCACTGCAAAAAATCAAAGAGTCATATTTTAACAGAGAGGAGAGATATGATTGATAATTTCTTTGGATTTGATTCTGTTGATATTTCAGAAGATGGAAACGCTTTAATAATAATAGACCAAACAGAGTTACCATCAAAGGAGATCTTTCTCAGTCTTAAAAATGAGGAGGAGGTAGCTGAGGCGATTACATCACTCAGGGTGAGAGGCGCCCCGGCAATAGGAATAGCTGCCTCGTTCGGAATATGTGTCATAGTTAAAAATCTGCGACCAAAAGATTATAGAGCTTATCTGTATGAATTTGACAGAGTGTACGACATCCTTTTAAAGACAAGGCCTACTGCTGTAAACTTAAGAAATTGCCTGGAGAGTTTAAGATCCACCCTAAATAGATCTATTGAAGATGGTTATACATCAACAGAGGAGATACAGGAGATAATACTTGACCGAGCTAAACAAATCAAAAGAGAGGATATAGAGAACAATATTAAAATGGCTGAGCTTGGACTCTCGTTATTGAAACCCGGCTCTACCATACTAACCTATTGCAATGCAGGCCATCTGGCCGTTTCAAGATTTGGTTCTGCTCTCTCTCCGATATACCTTGCCAAGAGCAGAGGAGTTACAATAAAGGTGTTTGCCTGCGAAACCAGACCTCTTATGCAGGGAGCCAGGCTAACAGCCTACGAGTTGTTAAAAGCAGGAGTGGACACAACACTCATTTGTGATAATATGGTAAGCAGTGTAATGTCCGGTGGGTTGATAGATGCAGTAATAACAGGGTGCGATAGAATCGCGGCAAACGGAGATGTCGCAAATAAGATAGGTACCTCAATGGTTGCCATACTAGCATCACACTATAAAATTCCTCACTATATAATAGGGCCCTCTACCACAATCGACCCTGAGTGTAAAAGCGGAGAGGATATTGTTATAGAGGAGAGGTCTTCTGATGAGGTTACTCACAGATGGTTTAAAAAACAAATTGCTCCCGAAGGGGTTAAAGTGTTCAACCCTGCATTTGATATAACCCCTGCAAAGCTGGTATCTGCTATAATAACTGAGAAGGGTATCTTTCGTTACCCTTATAATTTTTAAAATAGAATGATTAAAAATATTGTATTTGATTTGGGAGGAGTTCTGGTAGGGCTCAACAGAGGTGCGTGTGAGGAGGCTTTCCGGCGAATTGGGTTTAATGACTTTGGTAAGATCCTGAACGAATATGTTCAGGGAGGATTCTTTCTTGATTATGAGAAGGGTGAGATATCAACAGAGGAGTTTATGGAAATTGTCAGAAGTTATATTGACCCACAGATAAGGGAGAGTATAACTGACACTCAGATAGTGAATGCTATGGGCTCTTTTCTGGAAGATATTCCGGCTTATAAGCTGGATTTTCTCATTGAACTTAAAAAAAGATATAAGCTGTTTATGTTGAGTAATACCAATCCAATTGCAATAGAGATTGTTCGCCCAATGTTTTTAACCAGAGGTATTCCTCTGGAGAGCTATTTTGATAAACTTTTTTTATCCTATCAGATGAAAATGGCAAAACCGGATGAAGTTATTTTTGAGAATGTTATTGAAAGTGCCGGGATATGTGCATCTCAGACCCTGTTTGTAGATGACTCACCACTTAATATTGAAACCGCAAAGAGATTGGGTTACAAAACTCTGCTCTTTAATCCTTTGGACAACTTAATTAGTGAGGTCAACAAAATACTATGTTAAAAAGTGCTACAAGAGAAGAGAGTATAAAATTCATAAGTCTTTCCAGCGGAAGCAGCGGTAACAGTTACTTTATAGGAAACAGTGAGGTCGCAATATTAATAGATGCAGGTATTAGTACTAAAAATATAAGAAAGAGACTTTCCGACCACTTTGTTAATATTGAATCACTTGATCTGGTTCTTTTAACACACGACCATTATGACCATATAAAGCACCTTACAGCACTAACTCTTCGGTACAATAAACCGGTCTATGGCACAGAGATTCTTTTGCATTCTCTTGAAAATCATCATCATACAAAAGATAAACTCTCAGGATATAAGAAGATCCTCGAAAAGGAGATTCCATTTGTATTTAAAGGAGTATCAATTACAGCTTTTGATGTTCCTCACGATGCAACTGACTCTCTTGGATACCATATTGACTTTCTTGGAGAGCGATTTACACTAATAACAGATTTGGGAAGAGTGACAAAAAGAGTTGTAGATTATTGTAAAATATCCCACAATATAATTATTGAGTCCAACTACGATAGATCTATGCTTGAGGGAGGAGGTTATTCCAAAAGCTTAATTGACAGAATAAGAGGTGGAAGAGGGCACCTCAGCAATGACGAGACTTCAGATGCTATTAAAGAATTTTATCACCCTGGTATAAAGAACATTTTCCTTTGCCATTTAAGCGATAACAACAACACCCCGGAACTTGCTTATGAGAGCTCTTTAAAGTCTCTTAGCGAGATCGGGGTGATTGTAGGAAGCGATTTAGAACTTCATTGTCTTCCCAGAAAGGAGCATAAATGCTACTTGGTCTGAATCTTAGAAGACGGTATTAGATCTCTAAAAAACAGAGAGTTAATAAATAATCTTGAGCCTCCGTACCAGTAACCTCGGAAATTAGGAGTATCGCAGAAGTAGATTGCTCCGTTTCCGACGAGCACTGCCGGCATACCTTTAACTGCCTCAATGGTTGGAACCGGCATATATCCGCTCTCCAAAGGATTGTCGGCATATTTTGCAACTATTGAGCCAGGAGTCACACTCTCGGAGATAACCGATCTGCCCCTTTTAAAAAGAAACAGTTCATTTGATGCTACTCCATAGAGTATTGGGGACTCTTTTGAAAAAGTTGTCTTTAGAATTACTCCGTTTATATTTCCAACACCAACAGATCTCTCTTTAATATCTGCTATCCCAATTTCATTAAGTGTTTGGAAAGATTGGTCTATTGCAATTATTGTATTTGACTGGAATGAACTCCAAATTTTTAATTTCTCATTTACCTCTTTAGGAAGCCTGTAATTACCACTTAAAACAATTGTGTTGTATTGATTTAGATCAATTTCTGAAAGTAAAGAAGCGTCAATAATTGAAGCAGGAATTGAATATTTTTGGTCCAGAAGATGCCATAACTCACCGATTGTGCCGTAGGATGCACCTCTGCCTACTATTAGAGCTATCTTTGGAATAGAGACTCTTTTAAAATGAGCGCTTCCCAGATCAAACTCTACTCCAAAGCTGCTAGTAGCTGAGTAGAATTCTGTTTCGCTCTCCTGAGAGTGTTGTAATACGACTTTATGAAGCTCTGTTTCACTTAATTGTTGACCCCTAACCGGAACCATAACAGTACCTGCCGAGAGTGACACTAGTTTATCTCCTATGTTTATTCCGAAAGATTTATCTCCAACTCTTACTGCAACTCCACGGTTAAGAAGGTCATAAAGAATTTTGTATGAGTAGATATCGCTCAATTCAAAAAGGTATGCCAGTTTACTTAAAGGCAGCTCCTTTCTTACTCTCTCTCTAACCTTTACAACCTTTTTACCAACTAAACCTTCAGTTGATAAAAGCTCTTCATAATTAAGATTCATTGCCAGAGGAAGTGTCCAGGCAGAGACATCATAAAAAGTGGTGTCAATATAACTTGTCATCTTATCAAAAAGTGTTCGGATCAATCTGTACTCTCTCTGATAGAGAGGTAGTATGTAGCTGTTTTTTGAAGAGAAACTCTTGCCCTTGATGGTTATATCTCTGCTAAGCTCATAAAGATTGATTGAGTGGGCTGCAAGAATACTATTAAGCTCTTTAACCAGCGAAATATTTGAATCGGATGAAATAACATACCCTTTTATTGTCCCTTTTCTTGCCATATCTTGTGACTCTCTGTATGAGTCGGCTTTGAATCTGTTGAGCTCCTCTCTTTTGTCAATTCCTGCATTTATTGCGGAGTATGTGCATAGAGCCTGATATCTTATAATGTCGGGAAATTTTAACAACACACCATTTCTTAACTGAATGTGTCCTCTTGAACTTGGCTGTTCATAGAGTATTCCGATTGCACCAAGCATATCGGGGTAGGATGCTCCTTTGCCCGTATAAAAGTTATCATATCCCTCTTTTGTGAAAAATAGTACTCCATCTTCGTTCATCGCTTTAGCGTGATATAGTGAAATATCCTCGGTCAGTTTGCGGTTAAGTTCGGGTGCAAGTGGGTTTGTGCTATTCTTAATCCCCGGAGAAAAATAAGTTCCGTTTGTGCTCCCCTGTTCGTGATAGTCATTTACCAGAGTAGGGTGCCAATTCATAAAGATCTCTAGCCTGTGTCTAGTTTCAGGGTGTTGTACCGGAAGCCAGTCTCTGTTTAGATCAAACCAGTAGTGGTTACTTCTTCCGCTGGGAGAGGGCTCACGAAACTCCCTTGAGAACGGATCCAGAACATTTGAGTAGCTTCTGGCGGAGTTAACCCAGTTTGCAAATCTGTTAATCCCATCCGGGTTTTGAGCCGGTTGGATTATTATAACAGAATTGTTTAAAATTCTATCAACTTCTGACCCTTGTGCTGCCGCAAGATAGTATGCAACAGCCATTGATGCGTTCACTCCACTTGCCTCGTTTCCGTGAACGCTATAGCCAAACCACATAACAATAGGCATCTCTTTAACCGGAAGAGAGGAGGATTTTGACGGATCTGTTAACATAATTTGCCTCTCCCGGATTTTATCCAGGTTTTTTTGATTTTCTTCTGAGGTAATAATCAGAAAAATAAGAGGCCTCCCTTCGTAAGATGTTCCAATCTCCTGAGAGATGACCCTGTCTGAGCTTTTCGAGAGTACTCTCATATATGAAATAAGCAAATCGTGACTTATATGGTGTTCACCGATTTCAAAACCCAAAAACTCTTTTGGAGATGGAACCGCCGGGTTGAGAGTGTAATCTCCCTGAGGAATGTAGTAATTAATTCCTTGTGCATTTAAAGCTGCCACAAAAAGGGTGAGGAGTGCTGTCAGAAAATATTTTTTTACAGTCATAGATCTGTTTTTAGTAATAATTAAAATAAATTATTCGACAAATTGTAAAGCGTAATACTTTGCAGTCAGTCTCTCTCCGGTTGCCCTCTCAATCATATCATTCCACTTGTAGGTCATTCCCGGAGCAAATATATTTTTACTCATCCAGGTGCCCACCGATTGATTATTAATATAGCACTCATCTTTATAGTTACCGGATTTTGTGATATTATTCACAATATAGTAGTGCATTTGAGATGCTAAAAGTTCTCCCAACTGGTAATTATGGTAGTAACACGGATATAGTGCAATATGAATTTTAGTTGCCCAGTCCGGCTCATCTCTACCTTGTGGTTTAGTGAGCATTTGGTACTCTTGTACAAGACTCCACCAAAGATCATTCAGATTTTGATCTGGATTTGCATACATAGATTTTTCGAAACGGTAGACAACCTGAACCCAGCGACTGAATACAAGTTGTTGAAGTCTAAGAGATCTCCGGCAATCTTCTGCAATTTTTTCTGTTTCCTCTTCTGATATGTTAAGCATTTGTTTCATCCACTGAGGATTTCTGGAGAGTCGTCCGAAAATCATTGCTACAGCTTCGGTTGTGAAGGAGTGAGCAGCGTTTCTTAAAAAATAGGGATTCTCGGGGATATCGTGACCCTGAGAGTATACGGCGTGGCCAAACTCGTGAAGCATTGTACCCATCCACTGCTCATTATCGCTGATATTGCAAAGAACCCTAATATCTCCTTCTGAGTCAATATCTGTGCAGTAGGCGTGCTGGTTCTTCTTTGGCTTCTCATAAAGATCGCTGTTAGCCATAATATTATCTACATCTAGCCCGATACCTTTATAAAATGTTGAGGTGAGTGTCTCAAGGTTTTGACCTTTATAGTACTTGTCTAAATCGACAGGATACAATTGCGGTGACTCCTGAAAGAATCTACCCTGAAAGTGCCACGGCATCAATTTATCCTCTTCAACTTTATAGATTTTTGAAAAAAGAGTGTTCATCTCTTTTTTAAGGGCTGCAAATGAGTCTCTTGTAAGTGAGTCCAACTCGTCAAACAGGGCGGAGATATCGTCGGGATTCTGACCAGATAGCTCCAGGCTCATTGTGTGAAAATTATCAAATCCCAAAGATTTAGCAACGGAGTTTCTTAGTTTAATCAGTTCAATAACATCATCTGCTACAAAAGGTCCGATTTTTTTATGGGCACTCCAGGCCTCTTCAAGATCTTTGTTGTTTCGTGAACTTTTTAATATTTTTTCTATTTCATTATCAGATATTTCACGCTCTTTATAGAGAGCCCGGAAAGAGGCATACTTTTGCTCCAGCAGGGCAGATCTATTAATAATATCATTCAGCACGGAGGTATCTGCCTGATTGCTTAAAAAGTTATTATAAAGAATTTCGAGCTCTCTTTTGAGGATTGGATCCTCAATGTTATCCCTCTCTTTAATAGATTTGAGAGTGGCAAAAGTGGCTGGATCTGAATAGATTGATGTAATCTTCATGCTATTTTGAGAATAAATCTCAAAGTAGCCGGATTCACCGGTTATTGTACCATTCCAGTAAGCTGTTGCAGCCTCTTTGCTAAGAGGCCTGATTGCATTTTCAATGTTATTAACTATCTCCTTTAGCTTCATATCGTCACTTTTTGAGCAAGCAGCTATTATAATAAAAGCCGCAATTGCAAAGATTGTTTTTTTCATAGTTTTAGTTGAATTACTTAGTTTGACTCTTCTGTTTTTAATTTCCGTGATTTAGTAACCTTTGTGGAGATAATGTAGATATCCTCCAGCGGGCGATCATTGGAGTCTGTCTTTGTAACTGATATCTTTTCAACAACATCTGCACCTTGTACCAGCTCTCCAAATACGGTGTACTGAGTGTCCAGGTGCGGAGTTCCCCCCTTTGTTTTATATATCTCTCTCCATTTTGGCGGAATTGTATGGATATCGGTAATTTTATTAGCTGCATTTCTACTGTTTATTCTATCTTCACTAGCTTTAAGCGCCTGTTCATCAAATACTTTACCTTTAACTATGTAGAATTGTGACCCGCCGGACTCTCTCTTTGGGTTTACGTTGTCGCCCTCTCTGGCTGCTGCAAGAACTCCTTTTTTATGATAGATACCGGGAATAATTTCGGCAGGAATGTTATATCCCGGACCCCCATCTCCGTAAAGTTTGCCCTTCTCTTTAGCTTTTGAGTCCGGATCTCCACTCTGGATCATAAAGTTATCAATTACCCGGTGAAAGAGTACTCCATTGTAAAAGCCATTTTTTGCAAGCTTTACAAAATTATCCCTGTGTAAAGGGGTCTCATTATAGAGACGCAGTGTAATATCTCCGGCTGTCGTTTTCAATATTACATAGTAATAGGACTCTCTTTTTGCCTGTAAATCATTGACAAATAAGAGAGAAAAGAGAACTAGCGTAAGAGAAACGGAGAAAAAAATCAATTTAGATTTAGTGAGATTAGAAGTTTTTGTATTTTTCATTTTCCCGATATTTAGTAAACAAATTTAAAATAAAAAAGCGGGTGGCCAATACTTTTAGGCCACCCGCATATTTTAATTTCTTATACAACCTCAGTTAGAGTTGAGGACCACTGGAGACAAGTGCCAAAGCATCTTCGTTGTCGCAGTATTGCTCAAAGTTCTTAATATATTTAAGAGCCAGTGATTTTGCCTTCTCTTCCCACTCTCCTCTGTTTTTGTATGTATCTCTTGGATCCAGAATTCCCTCTGAAACATTTTGTAACTTCTCGGGAACCGTAAGGTTCAGGATTGGGATAGTATGTTTGGGAGCATTCTCAATTGATCCGTCAATTATAGAGTCAATAATTGCCCGGGTATCTTTAATAGAGATTCTTTTTCCCGTTCCGTTCCATCCTGTGTTGACAAGATATGCAGATGCGCCGTGTTCTGACATTTTTTTTGCCAGTTGCTTGGCATAAACGGTAGGATGAAGCGAAAGAAATGCCTCTCCAAATGCAGGAGAGAATGATGGAACAGGTTCTGTGATACCTCTTTCTGTACCCGCGAGTTTAGAGGTATAACCACATAAGAAGTGATACTGAGCCTGCTTTTCGTCAAGTATAGATACAGGAGGAAGCACTCCGAAGGCGTCTGCAGATAGGTAAATAACCTTTTTTGCGTGCCCGGCCTTAGATGGAAGCACTATTTTGTTTATGTGATAAATAGGGTATGAAACTCTGGTGTTTTCCGTAACAGATATGTCGGTGAAATCTATAGAACCATCCTCTTTAACAGTTACATTCTCCAGAAGAGCGTCTCTCTTGATCGCTCTCCAAATGTCCGGTTCGTTCTCTTCGCTGAGGTTAACGGTTTTTGCGTAACAACCTCCTTCGTGATTAAAGACACCTTCGTCGTCCCATCCGTGCTCATCATCTCCTATAAGATATCTTTTAGGATCTGCCGAGAGGGTTGTTTTTCCTGTACCGGAGAGACCGAAGAATATTGCAACATCTCCCTTTTTCCCTACATTAGCAGAGCAGTGCATTGATGCAACACCTTTGAGGGGAAGATAGTAGTTCATCATTGAGAATATCCCCTTTTTCATCTCGCCTCCGTACCAGGAGCCTCCAACAATCTGAATCCTCTCTGTTAGATTAAAGAGAACAAAAACCTCTGAGTGTAAATTATGCTCCTTCCATTTTGGATTTGTTGTTTTCGAACCGTTAATGGAGACAAAATCCGGTTCCCCGTAATTTTCCAGCTCCCATTTTGACGGGCGGATAAACATATTTGTAACGAAGTGTGCCTGCCAGGCAACCTCCATTATGAATCTAACTTTGAGTCTGGTATTCTCATTGGTTCCACAAAAAGTATCAACCACATAAAGTGTTTCCTTATTTGAAAGCTGATTTTGAACCAACCCCATACAATCACTCCAAACACTCTCTGTTACCGGTTTGTTAATGTTACCGTCCCACCAGATTGTATTTTCTGTTGTTGCGTCTTTAAGAATGTAGCGATCTTTAGGAGAGCGGCCTGTGAATACTCCGGTCATAACAGCAACAGCACCTGTATTTGTTACAATACCTTTTTCGAAACCTTCGTTTTTCTGTGATGTCTCTGCTCTGAAAAGCTCTTCGTAGGTGGGGTTATAAACTATCTTTCCCACGTTTTGGATACCATACCTGGATAAATCGATAAGTGACATAAATTGATAATTAAAATAAAGCGGATTATAAATATTTGAAAGCGTAAATACGAATATAGTCAATAATCTTTATTCAAAACATTTATTTTATGACTATTTTTGTTTAAAATGGATTTATATGGATTCCCCGCTGGATATTTTAAAAAAATATTGGTCCTTTGAAAGCTTTAGACCACTTCAGGAGGATATCATAAATTCTGTTCTTGAGAACAGAGATACGCTTGCTCTACTTCCCACCGGGGGAGGGAAATCTCTCTGTTTTCAGATTCCTGCACTTATAAAAGATGGGATATGTATTGTTATCTCACCTCTTATAGCACTGATGAAAGATCAGGTGGAGAATTTAAGATCCAGGGGAATTAAGGCACTGTCAGTTCACTCAGGAATGACTGCAAATGAGGTAGATGCAGCACTGGATAATGCAATCTTCGGGAATTATAAGTTCCTCTATCTATCACCGGAGAGAGCAAGAACGGAGATATTCAGAGTGAGGGCCGCAAAGATGAACATCTCCTTCATTGTGGTTGATGAGGCGCACTGTATATCCCAATGGGGTTACGATTTCAGACCGGAGTATCTCCTTATAAAGGAGATACTTGAGGTAACCGGGCCACTTCCCATAATTGCCCTCACAGCAACCGCAACTACAGAAGTTGCAAAAGACATTATGGATAAGCTCGCCTTTAGAGAGCCTAACCTTATCAAGGGGAGATTTGAAAGAGACAATCTCTCATATGTTGTAAGACATAGTGAAGATAAAAACGGACAATTGTTGAAAATTATAAGGTCGGTAAAGGGATCCTCAATTGTGTACGTAAGGGAGAGAAGACGAGCAGAGGAGGTCTCCGCCTTTCTAAGATCTCAGGGTATCTCTGCAGATTCATACCACGCCGGGTTCTCTTCAAAACTCAGAACAAGCAAACAGGATGAGTGGCATAGCGGCATTACATCTGTTATTGTCTCTACAAACGCCTTTGGAATGGGAATTGATAAGGGAGATGTCAGGTTTGTGTGCCACTTTGATATTCCGGAATCTATTGAGGCATATTTTCAGGAGGCAGGCAGAGCGGGAAGGGATGGCAATAGATCATATGCGGTTCTTCTGTGGAACAGCAACGACATTAGAAGACTCAGACAGATTGCCTCTATTACCTTCCCCGAGATAGATTTTATTAAGGAGATATACCAGAAATTATATAGATATTTTAACTATTCTTATGGTTCTGGCAAAGGAGAATCGGTGAGATTCAATCTGCTTGAGTTTGCATCTAAATACAAAATACACACTTCAACCATATATTACGCTATAAAATATCTTGAAAGCTGTGGATATGTCAAACTTACAGAAGAGCTGGACAATCCTTCAAGAATTATGTTCCTTGTAAACAGAGATGAACTCTATGCCATTCAGCTTAAGAATGAATCTCTGGACTCATTTATAAAATCGCTTTTAAGACTATATGAGGGTCTCTTCTCGGGATACCTCTCGATTGATGAGGAGTATATTGCTCGGGTGACCAGAAACAGCAGAGCAGCTGTTGTCTCAATGCTAATTAAGTTATCAAGAATGGGTGTGATTGGCTATATTCCGGGAGCCAGATCTCCTCTTCTTATTTTCCTGGAGGAGAGACTTGAGGAGAAGGGGTTGTATATATCAGAAAATGAGTATAATAAAAGAAAAGATTCGTTTGTAAAGAGAACTGAGGCGGTTATTGAGTATGTAAACGAGGAGACTATATGCCGTTCACGCTACCTTACCTCATATTTTGGACAGAGTGAGGGTTCAGATTGTGGTATTTGCGATATTTGTATAGGAAAAAGAAGATTGAGGGAGGGGAAATATTATCTTCAGGAGATTGAGAGAAGGCTCATTGAGATCTTGATGGAGTCATCCAGAACGATGGAAGAGATATCCTCAATGATTGAAGATGAGAGCGGCTGTTATCTGGATATCCTAAGGGAGATGGCAGACAGGGGAGGGGTGAAGGTTGACGGTGAGAAGATTATTCTGGTCAAAGGGATAAAATAAAGGCGCACAGAGTGTCACTCAATTTTTGTATCGGTAGCCCCATAACATTAAAGTAGGACCCCTCTATTTTGTAAATAGCTGTGAATCCTATCCACTCCTGCACTCCGTATGCTCCGGCTTTATCGTACGGAAAGTAGTTATCTACATAAAATTCTATCTCTCTATCCGATATCTCCCTGAAATAGACTGTTGTCTCAGAGCTGAAACTCTCTGTTTTCTCAATGCTCCGAAGTGTAACCCCGGTAACAACTTTATGCGCCTTACAGGAGAGCATCCTCAACATTTTACAGGCCTCATCACGATCTTTTGGTTTACCCAATATGAGATTTTCACAAATAACAAGAGTGTCTGCAGTTATGAGAATCTCTTTAGGATCAAGTTCTCTTCCAAAAGAGAGAGATTTTCTCAAAGACAGAATAGCAGGAACATCAAAAGGGTGAGTACTTTCACTATACTCTTCGTCTGTTTCGGAGTTTATTTCGACAGTGAAGGGAATTCCCAGACCCAAGATCAGCTCGCTTCTTCTGGGAGAGGCAGATGCGAGTGTAATTTTATAATCCTTGACTAAATCGATTAGTAATTTCATATCTTTTGCTGAAAGAAAAATCAGCCTGAAAAGGCTCCTGTGTTGGGGTACCATTTGCCCTGAATCTTAAGAGTCTGTTCGATTACATCTCTCACACAACCTTTACCACCCGGGTGAATTGAGATATATTCACTGATCTCTTTTACCTCATTCACTGCATCCGACGGACAGGTTGCCAGTCCACAGTTTTTAAGAATTTCAAGATCGGGAATATCGTCACCCATAAACAAAACTTCGTCGGGACTGACCTTGTTTTTTAAGCAGAAATCAAGAAAATCCGGCATCTTATTAATGGATTTGAGGTAGATATCCTCTACTCCTATAAGGGCAAATCTTTTTATGATGCTCTCCGAGGCCCCTCCGGTAATAATGGCGACAGGATATCCGGACAAGATTGCCTGCCTTACGGCGAAACCATCTTTAGCATTATGTGAACGTAGCAGATCTCCTGAATCTGTAGCCAATACAGTTCCATCTGTGAAGACTCCGTCTACATCAAATGCGAATGCTCTTATTTTAGAAAGTTTGATCTTATAATTTGACATATTAAAGTAGTTTGCGGTTTTGTGAAATAAATCCCGATAATATTTCGTACACAGCTTTATGTTCCGGATTATTTTCCAGAAGCTTAAGGTGTTTTTCCAAAGTCTCAATATCTCCCCTTTTGGCAGGCCCGGTTTGTACCAACGAGGGGTGTTGATACAGAAATGCTTTTCGGATTGTCTCAATTGCCAACGACATCAAAAACATCTGGTTAGGTTTTGCCAAATCAAACGCAAGACCGGTGAGATAGTTAACAAAGTTACTCACATATACGGCAGCAAGATGAAGCCTTAGTCTCTCTTGCGAATCTGTAACCCTGTACTCGGACTTTAAAACAAAACAGATATCGGTTAACTCTTTTTTTACCTTTTCGTTAGAGTATTCAAGGAAAAAGGGTACAACTGAAAAATCTACAGGTTTGGTTTTTGAGAGTGTCATCAAGGGATATAGCACACCGCTATGTTTAAATTTACACAGCAGAGAGGCTTCCGATGCGCCGCTACAGTGAAGGATAGTTGTATCACTATTTTTGAATTCGTTTAGGAGGAAGAGTGTTTCGGCAACCTCCCCTATAGATCTGTCCGATACGGCAAGAATAACTATGTCACTTACCGCCAGTTTTACAATATCTTGAGTGGCAATTGTCTCTAGTAGATTGGAGTGGAGTCTGTTTTCGGGTTTGTTTAGAATGTAGGCGAGCTTGGATGCCTCTTCAAAATCTCTCCCAAAGATATACTCAATCTCCATACCCGAATATTTCAAGGCTAACGATAGCCTATAGGCAAGATTTCCACATCCGACAAAGGAGATTTTGTAACTCTTTATATCCATCTTATCTTCTCCCGCTTGAAAATTGAGCCAGAGACTCATTCCAATTTTTACTCACAGACTGGACTGCAAAAAAATAGTTGTCTTTACTTAAAGGAACCTCAACAGACTCTCCTGTTACGAAGATTTTTCTCTCCCATTCAGATCTATCTGTCTCCCTGATAAGAAGATAGTACCCAAAAGGCCTTTCGCCCTTTTCGGGAGCACGCCAGGAGATAGTTGTCTTATTTGAGAGAGTGGAGATATCTGTTTTTACTTTTTCGGGAGGCATTGGAGCCAAAGCAAGGTTCATAATTGTGGCCATATTTACAGCACAATTTTTTCTTACATATTCAAAATCAACACCTTCAATAATATCTCCATAGGATTTCCCGTCTCTGATGCCAACTTTCTGATGAGTTCTGTCGTAGTTTTCGTAATACTCGCACAACCTTACTGCGGTAAAACCTTGGCGGCTGAACGGAGTGTGATCTCCGCCGCGACCGAAACGATCATTTCTGTATATAAGCTTGATTTTTAGGTTGTGAACATAGCGCTCACCGCACTCCTTGATATATCTGGCAAGCTGCCTAGATGGGCTATCGTTTTCAGATGAGTTGAACACCCTCTCTTTTGACTCCTGCTCACTCTCTGTGAATGGGATATTCTCTGAAAAGACTCTCAGAAGAGTGTTGTTTTTGATGTCTGTATCACTCGAATGTGTATTTCCGATCATATCGTTGTTTAGAACAGCAATTAGGTTCCACCCCTCTTTTTTAGCCATCTCTGCCATATGAGTTGCTCCGAGCAGTCCGTGCTCCTCTCCTGAGAGAAACATAATTTTAATTGTTACCGGAACTCTTACGCAGGAGAGTACTCTGGCAATCTCCATCAGTGCTGCAACTCCGCTGCCATTATCGTTTGCACCCGGAGCATATGTTGTAGAGTCATTATTGTCATCTACTCTGTTGTCGTAGTGAGCTAAAAGTGCAATAACTCTGGAGTCTTGGGCAGAACTCCCTTGGATGGTTGTGATTACATTAGAAAGAGTAATCTCTCTTCCAAGCCGGCTTTCCCTACCTCCTGCACGATATTCAATCACCTCTGTATTTATATAACTCTCTTTTCCTTTGGCAAACCCGCGAACCCTCTTTTCAATATATTTTGCAGCAGCTCCAATACCTTTAGTGTCTGAACTTTTATTGCTCAGGTTATGTCTGGTGTGAAACCCGAGAAGATCCGAAATATAGACTCTCATACTATCCGAAGAGATTGAACGTATGGCATTTTCAATTATTGGGTCACTGTTGCTCACAACCTGTGCTGTTAAAAACTGAGTCGAAAAAATTGAGGCAACTACAAAGAAGAGGGCAGCTAATCTGTCTGTTTTAGGGGTTTTTTTCATTTTTTTATAGTTTATTTACTGAAAGAAATACTATTTGCCGATAAGTGCGATGAATCTTTTAAGAGTTCTTTTATGTTTACCCGGTATTAATATTGAGTGGTTTCCAAGGTAGGATTTTAAGTAGGAGTCAAGATCCTCTTCAGACTTGAAAATAAACTTGATTTGAGTCCTGCATCTCTCTACAATTGAGGTGTTTTGAACAACTTCCCCTTCAAAAATGGAGAATTTATCAAGATGTTCCCCACCACATTTAAAAAGGGTGAATTTCCCAAGGTTAACTTTTGATGCAACTCCAATTCCTTTTTTTGACTCATAATGGGTGGTGAGTTTGTAGCTTTTACCGAGTGACAAAGGAGCAGTACAGTGAGCAAAATCTATGCTGTTATCAACTCTTTCAATAGAGGATGGATTTGCCATAAAAGAGGTGCTCAAGCAGAGCTCTCTTGCTAAAATCATACTCCACAAAGATGGAATATCCCCTTCACAACCTGCAACTATTCCGTTATCGTTCATAAGTGAGAGAGCAAGGCAGGCAGTGGTATTACAAGGAGAGAGGATATCAAAACATTTTATGGTAAAAGCATCCAGGTTTTCACGGATACATATGTGGTTAAGAGAGTTATACATCTTAACAGCATCTATTACAGCCTCTGCGGCAGTAGCTACCTCTCTGTTTTTTACAAGCTCCTCTATCAGTTGCCAGGAGTCAGCATCATCTGCCTTTTCAAGTTTGAACTGTTCAATAACATCTTCGGTGGAGATATCTATAAATTGAACTCCGTAAAGTTTCTCTATACTCTTTTTGTCTATTTTGGATGATATAAGCCAGGCAGACTCTCCTCCAATCAGTCCGATTCTAAGATTTGAGATTGTTTTGAGCCCTTTTTGTATCTTTTCATAGTTGTCAATCTCTTCCAATATCTCCTCAATATATCTTCTGGAGGGCTCTGCCGGGATATTTATGTGTTTATGCATAATACTCATATTATTTAGCCACGAGGAGATCTCAATTGAAGCAGCCAGAGAGTTTCTATATGAGTCACTTAGTATAATAACAGGCTTGGGGAGCAAATCGGATATCTTCATAAATATCTCTTCACAACCTCCGGATGCAACAAATACCACGGTGAAATCATTCTCCTGGATACTCTTTGATATATCCTCAGGATTAATAATCTTTGTATCGAAAACCGATCGTATGAATTTCATCGACTCTCTGTTATCTAAATCGAGAGATTCCTGGTCGTTTAGAGATGAGTAGAGGGTGATAAGATTTAGTCTCCTTTCCATTCTGAAATTTTTATAAGTAAACAAAGTTAAAAAAAATGTGCTATATATGGGAAAAGAGCACCATCATAACATAAATGAAAACTCAAGTCGTAATATTGCAATTGCATTTTTTTTGAATCTTATTTTTGCAATTATTGAGCTTGTTGGTGGGTTGTTGACCAACTCGGTTGCAATTCTTTCTGATGCTATACACGATTTCGGAGACTCTCTCTCTTTGGGAGTCGCATATTATCTGCAGAGAGTATCATCCAAAAAAGGGGATAGTCGTTTTTCATACGGGTATAAAAGATTCTCATTACTGGGCTCTGTTTTTATCTCTGTTATTCTTGTTATAGGAGCCGTTTTTATAATGAGAGAGGGAGTTTTAAGGGTAATTCACCCTGAGGAGTCAAATGCCAAAGGGATGTTTCTTCTTGCAATTCTTGGGATTATCGTTAACGGTGCTGCTGTTTTAAAACTTAGAGGTGGGTCAAGTCATAATGAGAGAGCTGTTTTACTCCATATGATGGAGGATGTTTTAGGCTGGGCTGCTGTACTGGTGGCCAGTATTGTTATGATTTTTGTAGATGTTCCTGTTTTGGACCCAATATTATCTATTGCAATTACACTTTGGGTACTGTTCAATGTATACAAAAACCTTAAAGAGACAATAAGCATAATGCTGCAGGAGGTTCCCAGAGGTATTAATCTGGATAAACTAAGGGAGGAGATAGTTCAATTAGCAGATATAGAGTCAATTCACGATGTTCATCTCTGGACAATGGATGGTGAAAATCATATCCTTACACTACATATTGTGATTAAAGAGGGGGTTGGTGCGAGAACATTGGCTGAGTTGAAAAGCAGGGTAAGAGAGATAGCCGTCAATTTTGATATAGGACACGTAACTATTGAAACTGAGGGGAGTGATGAGTGCGCAGATTGTCTCTACCACAAAAACCCTTGTTAAAAAAAGAGGATGATCACTCTCTCTGTGTCACCCTCTCTTTAACGGATAAAAAAAATTATGCTTCCGGAACCATCTCCTCTTTAACAGCCAGAAACGAACTTAGCTGAAAAGGTGAAAAATCTTTGAGGTATGTATACCTTTCATTGTTCCAGGCTCTGGATTTATTTATAAAAATCTGAGCAGAGTTTTCAAAGCTGTCATCTGTTTGAGAATCAATTAGAAGTAGATATGACATTATGATGTGAGCAGCCATCTCAACCAATCTTCTTGCGTGAAAATCAATGTAATCATTATCTTTTCCTGCAAGCAGCTCTACACTCTTTTCGTATTGAAGAGTCATCTCAACCAGTATCTTTTTTAGTAGTTCGTGTTCGGCTTTAAGTGGAATCTTTTCATATTCGCGCATCAGACCAAGATATCCTCCGTTTGTAACATATCTTTGAGCAGCAACAACTTGTAATTGGGATGTACCTTCATAGATAGTTGTTATACGGGCATCACGGAAAAGTCTCTCAATAGGGTAGTCCTTCATAAAGCCCGATCCTCCGTGTATCTGAAGAGAGTCGTAGGCGTTTTGGTTAGAGTATTCGGAGGCCATCAGTTTTAACATAGGGGTGAGCATATCTGCCTGTTTCTGATAGAGTTTTGATTCGGTTCTCTCCTCCGGAGTTAGCTTACGGCTCTCACCCACAAAACCATAAGCTTTGTATAGATCTACAAAACGGGTGGTCTCATACAACAGCGCACGCGATGCCTGAAGTTTGGCTTTAATAACTGCCAACATCTCATAAACTGCAGGAAATTGAATAATGGGTTTACCAAACTGAGCTCTTTCGTGAGCATATTTTAGCGCCTCTCTGTATGCTGCTTCAGAAATCCCTACAGACTGGGCACCAACACCAAGACGAGCTCCATTCATCAGAGACATCACATATTTGATTAGTCCCATTCTTCTCTCACCAACTATTTTGGCAGGAGCATTATTGAAAACAAGTTCACAAGTTGGAGATCCCTTAATACCAAGCTTATTCTCTATTCTTCTTACTGTAACACCACCCCAAGCCTGGTCGTGAACGAAGTAGGAGAGACCCCTACCGTCTGTCGTATTCTCTTCTGAACGAGCCAAAACCAGTTTTATCTGTGCATCTCCATTGGTTATAAAGCGTTTAACTCCATTCAGATACCACATTCCGGTAGCTTCATTGAAGGAGGCTCTAAGCATTACAGCTTGTAGATCACTCCCGGCATCAGGCTCTGTCAGGTCCATAGAGCAGGTCTCGCCCAGGTTTATTCTTGGTAGAAATTCCTGTTTGATTTCGTCTGATCCAAATTCGTGAATGGTCTCTGCACAATCCTGTAGACCCCATATATTTGCAAACCCGGCATCTGCCCTCGCCACTATCTCTGCAGCCATTACATAAGGCACCATAGAGAAGTTCAAGCCGCCAAACTCCCTAGGAAGAGACATTCCGTAAAGTCCTGCCTGAGTTAGTGTATCTTGATTTTTCTGAGTACCGGGAGCATATGTAACTCTCCCGTTTTCGTGATGAGGGCCCTGTTTATCTACCTCTTCTGCATTTGAGGCAATAGTTTCACCGCAAATCTCACCCAGAATCTCCATCACTTTATCATAAGTGTCAACTGTATCTTCAAAATTGCACGGTGCATAGTCAAAATTTCCGGAATCCTTAAAATCCTGCTCTTTGAGTCTGACAATTTTAGACATCAAGGGGTGGTTAAATTGAAACTTAAGGTCTCTGTTATCTTTATAGAAGTTTGCCATAACTATTTACTGTTTAATTTATAAGATTTTATCATCCTTGGGATGATTTCGTTCATATCTCCGATTATTGCGTAATCTGCAATCTGGTGGATAGGAGCATTCGGATCACTGTTTATAGATATTATCATAGCAGATTGATCCATTCCTGCGGTATGTTGTATCTGTCCGGAGATTCCGGCTGCTATATAGAGCTTCGGTCTTACAGTAATACCTGTCTGTCCTATCTGCCTTGCACCTTCGGCAAAGCCGGCATCTACTGCAGCTCTTGATGCACCTACCTCAGCACCTAAAACCGAGGCCAGTTCATAAAGGAGATTGAAATTCTCCTTGGAACCGACTCCAAAACCACCGGCTATAATTATCGGTGAACCTTTAATATCAATTTTCCTCTCCTCTATATGTCTCTCTATAATCTCAACAACAAAATCTTCTGTTTTGATTATTTCTTTAGTCTCGATTACCTTAACAACACCTTTTACAGGGGTTGCCAAGGGCTCCTTTTTCATAACACCTTCGCGTACTGTAGCCATCTGCGGACGGCAGTCAGGATTGATGATTGTCGCAATTATATTACCGCCAAATGCCGGTCTTATCTGATAAAGAAGATTTTGATACTCCTTTCCGCTCTTAGCCTCTTTATGATTTCCAATTTCAAGTGAGGTACAGTCTGCCGTTAGTCCGCTCACCAGTGCACTTGATACTCTGGGTGCCAGATCTCTTCCTACGCTTGTTGCACCGAAAAGTGCTATTTGAGGTCTCTCTTTTTTGAAAAGGTCTATGGTTATTGCAGAGTAAGGAAGAGTTAAATAATGCTCAAGCCTTTTATCTTGAGCGAGATATATTGTTTCTGCTCCATAATTAAAAAGCTCTTGAGTGTGCTGTTCTACACTGCTGCCAATGATTAGTGCCTCAAGTTTACACGACAACTCCCCGGCAAGAGTGCGCCCTTTTGTCAGTAACTCCAGACTTACATCTGAAATTTTGCCACCTTCAGTCTCTATATAGATTATTATGTTGTCCATTTTTGATAGTTTTTGTTATCCGATTGTATGAGAAGATATAAGTTCTGTCATTAGCATATCGATCTCCTCAAAAGAAGATGTTAGTCTTTTAGACTCTTTGGCCTGAAAAACGATATTCTCGATTTTCTTTACCTTAGTAGGTGATCCGGAGAGGCCATAGTGACTCTCCTCTCCACCAACATCTGCAACTCCCCACTCCGGGATCCTCAATGATTCGGGGCTAATAACAGGAAGATATGAGTTGTGCTCATTATCCTGCTCCTCTGTTAGAGTTCTGGCGTGTTTGAACCTCATAAGCTGTTTTGCGTTTCTTGGACGGCACTCGGGAGCTGTTGCGTGCACTGTAATTACAGCCGGAAGAGGTGTTCTTACACTCTCTACACCTCTCTCGAGGCGCCTTTTAACAACTAGTTTGTTTTTTTCAAATCCAACAATCTCCTCTGCATAAGTAACCTGAGGTAAATTTAGCTTTTCGGCCACCTGAGGACCTACTTGTGCAGTGTCTCCGTCAATTGCTTGTCTGCCTGCAATTATTATGTCCGGATGCATTTTTTTTAAGGCCATTGCCAATGCATATGAGGTTGCCAGTGTATCTGCCCCTGCAAATTTTCTATCAGTAAGCAAAACTCCGCCGTCTGCTCCACGGTAATAACCTTCGCGGATAATTTCGGCAGCTCTTGCAGGACCCATTGTAAGCAGTAATACTACGCTTCCAGGGTGACGATCTTTTAATCTTAACGCCTGCTCCAGAGCATTCATATCCTCCGGATTAAAGATTGCGGGAAGAGCAGCACGGTTGACCGTACCATCTTCTTTCATTGCGTTTTTACCTACATTTCGGGTATCCGGCACCTGTTTGGCCAGAACAACAATCTTAAGTTTTTTTGTCATATTCTATTTAAATGGAAGTTTAGGCTTCGGCAGAACTGTTGCCAAAGTTTATGGGTACTCTGTTTATAGGTTCATTGTGAAGAACTATCTCACCGTACTGACTCTCAAATTTTGCAATATTATCCTGAAGTGCCAAATAGAGTCTTTTGGCGTGCTCTGCAGTCATTATTATTCTGTTGTTTACCTGAGCTTTCGGAACCCCGGGAAGCATTCTTATAAAATCGATAATAAATTCACTGCTGGAGTGGGTGATAATTGCAAGGTTGGAATAAGATCCCTGAGCCACGTCGCTGCTTAATTCTATATTCAATTCATTCTCAGCACTCATATAATTGAAGGTTTTTATAATTCCCGCAAAGATAAGATTTTTTCTTAATAGCTAATTTTGTTCACTTTTTTTAAATTGATTAGCTTTGTAGCTTAGATTTAAAAACCACTTCTTTTAAAATGGAAATTTCCGCAAAATATGACCCCTCTCAAACCGAGAGTAAATGGTATAAATACTGGCTGGATAGAGGCTTTTTTCACTCAGAACCAAATGATAAAGAGCCATACACAATTGTAATCCCGCCTCCTAACGTAACCGGAGTGCTGCATATGGGGCATATGCTTAATAATACCATTCAGGATGTGTTGGTGAGAAGAGCCAGAATGTCGGGGAAAAATGCCTGTTGGGTTCCCGGTACCGATCACGCTTCAATTGCCACAGAGGCAAAGGTGGTTGCCAAACTTAAAGCAGAGGGTATTGAAAAAAGCGATATCACACGGGAGGAGTTTCTATCTCACGCTTGGGAGTGGAAAGAGAAGCACGGAGGTATAATACTGGAGCAGCTTAAAAAGCTTGGAGCATCCTGCGACTGGGAGAGAACCAGCTTTACGATGGATCCGCAAATGAGCAAAGCCGTAATAAATACCTTTGTACATTACTATAAAAAGGGTTTAATATACAGAGGTGTACGAATGGTAAACTGGGATCCAGAGGGGCAGACAGCAGTAAGTGACGAAGAGGTTATACATAAGGATACACCTTCTAAACTCTACTATATAAGATACTATATATCAGAAAACGGTATTGCTTCAGATAAATTTGTAGAGATTGCAACAACCCGTCCGGAGACTATTATGGCAGATACAGCAGTTTGTGTCCATCCAATGGATGAGCGCTTCAACTGGTTAAAGGGCAAAAAGGTTTTAATTCCTCTTATCAATAAAGAGATTCCGGTAATAGAGGATGAATATGTATCAATGGATTTTGGTACAGGTTGCCTTAAGATAACACCCGCTCACGACATAAACGACTACGAGATTGGGATAAGGCACAACCTTCCGGTAGTTGATATATTGGATAATTTTGCCCGACTTAATGAAAAGGCTATCATTCTTGTAGGAGAAGATAGATTTATAGCGAGGAAGAGAGTAGTTATGATGCTTGCGGAGTCCGGTAATATGGTTAAAGAGGAGCCCTATAATTCACAGATAGGTTACTCAGAGAGGACTAATGCCGTGATTGAGCCCAGGCTCTCTTTGCAGTGGTTTTTAAAAATGGATCAGGCATCTAAACCAGCCTTGGCATATGTAATGGAAGATAAGATAAAGCTTATCCCGGATAAATACAGAAACACATACAGGCACTGGATGGAGAATGTCAAAGATTGGTGCATCTCCAGACAGTTATGGTGGGGTCAGCAGATTCCCGCCTGGTATCTTCCGGATGGAAAATATGTAGTTGCATCAAATTTGGACGATGCACATAAAGAGGCACTCAGGATAGATTCATCTGTTACAAAAGAGCAGCTCAGACAGGATTCCGATGTGCTGGACACCTGGTTCTCATCTTGGCTCTGGCCAATCTCTGTGTTTGACCCGGAAAAACCGGGTTTCCCCGATAGAGAACCCAACAGAGAGCTCTCTTACTACTATCCTACCAACGATCTTGTCACTGCACCCGAAATCTTATTTTTTTGGGTTGCAAGAATGGTTATGGCAGGTCACGAATTTTGTGGGGATATTCCTTTTAAAAATGTATACTTAACCGGAACAGTAAGAGATAAGCTTGGGAGAAAGATGTCCAAATCATTGGGTAACTCTCCGGACCCGATAAAATTAATGGAGGAGTATGGTGCAGATGGAGTTCGGTTGGGTATGCTTTTGTGCAGCAGTGCAGGTAATGATATACTCTTCGATGAAAGCCAGGTTGAACAGGGAAGAAACTTCTCCAACAAAGTGTGGAATGCATACAGGTTGGTAAAGGGTTGGAGTATTGACCCGGATGCTTTTCAACCCAATCAGTCGGCAATTGCCGTTAAGTGGTTTGAAAACCATCTATCTCAGTCTATTGAAATTATCAATGACCATTTTGATAAATTTAGACTTTCAGATGCATTGATGCTTCTCTATAAACTTTTTTGGGATGATTTTTGCGCCTGGTATTTGGAGATTATCAAACCGGCATTCGGAAAGGGAGTTGATAGTGAAACTCACAAACAGACAATAATATTCTTTGATCAACTTACAAGATTGCTACACCCTTTTATCCCATTTATCACAGAAGAGTTATGGCAGGGATTAAGTAAAAGAGAGATTAACGAGAGCGTAATGACAGCACAAATGCCAACTGCTCAGCTATACAGCACCGATTTTATCTCATCTTTTAATATGGCTAAATCTGCAATTGTTAACATAAGGAGTATTCGTCAGGCTAAAGGGATCTCTCCTAAGGAGCCTCTTACACTATTTGTTAAGGGGAGTCTTCACGAGGATATGAACTCAATAGTTTGTAAAATGGCAAATATTACCTCTGTTATGGATATGTCAAAAAAGGGTGACTCTGTTTCAGGTTCATCATTTATGGTTGAAACAACAGAATTTTTCGTTCCTTTGGAGGGAATGGTTAATGTTCAGGAGGAGTTAACCAAGATAGATGCAGAGCTTAAACATCTGGAGGGATTTCTTAAATCTGTCAATGCCAAGCTCTCAAATGAAAAATTTATGGCAAGTGCTCCGGAACAGGTGGTTGAAATTGAGTTGAAAAAGAGATCCGATGCGACTATTAAAATAGAGAAACTAAAAAAATTGAGAGAAGAGCTAAGCAGATAGATGTATAAGTCAGAAACAATACTGGAGGTAAGATACTACGAGACAGATCTTATGGGGATAGTGCACCACTCTAACTATATTCGCTATTTTGAGTGGGGCAGACATATAGCGCTTGTAGAGCTGGGTTTGCCTACTCAGGAGATTGAGAAAAGGGGTGTAATGATGCCGGTGGTAAATGTAACTTGTAATTACAAAACACCAGCAAGACAGGGCGACAAACTCAGAATTGTTACATCGGTAAAAGAGATGCCTAAGGCAAGATTTTTTATTGATACAGAGATTTATAACGAACTCGGCGAAACAGTATGCACAGGAACTGTAACACTCGGGTTCATAAATTCAATAACACGAAGGCCTACAAGGGTACCGCAATATATTGCAGATTTATTTGAGCCATATTTTAAGAATTAACAATTTAAAAAAGATAATAAAAATGAACCACTTTTTACTTTTTGGAACAATTGGAGCTCCGGAGATTATAATTATTGCGTTAATCGTCCTGCTTCTTTTTGGCGGAAAGAAAATTCCGGAACTTATGAAAGGTATTGGAAAAGGCGTTAAAAGCTTTAAAGACGGAATGAAAGGCGTAGAGGAAGATATTAAACAGGACAACGACAACGGCTCATCCCTAAAATAGATAGAGAAGTGTCTGAGAGTAAAGAGATGACATTCTGGGACCATCTGGACGAGCTGAGAGGGGTACTTTTTCGCTCGGCTGTCGCTGTATTTATACTTATGGCGGTGGTTTTTCTAAATAAACGACTGGTCTTTGATGAGATTATATTCGCGCCTGTAGATTCAAACTTTATTCTTTATAAGTGGTTTGAGTCTTTGTCCTCTCTTCTTGGTATTCCTTCACCAGCTCCTTTTTCTGTGACCCTTATTAATATAGAGCTATCTGCACAGTTTTTTACACATATGAGCGTCTCTATGACGCTTGCTTTTATACTTGCTGTGCCATATATCTTGTATCAACTATGGTCGTTTGTAAGTCCGGGCCTTTACCAAAAAGAGAAGGCAGCAGTTAAACGGGCCTTTGCGTTTGCTTCGCTTCTTTTTTTTATTGGAGTTTTAGTAGGATACTTTTTTGTTTTTCCTTTAACTGTGAGATTTTTAGGAACATATCAGGTTAGTGATTGGGTAGTAAACCAGATCTCTCTAAAATCTTATATATCAATGTTTACCTGGCTTATACTCATTATGGGTGTAGTGTTTGAGATGCCGGCACTGGCCGCTATCCTCTCCAGAATGGGAATAATCAATAAAAGTATGCTCAAAAAATACAGAAAACACGCATTTACTATACTTATAATTGTTGCAGCTGTAATAACCCCGAGTGCAGATGCATTTACTCTCTTTATTGTTGGAGCACCTCTTTACCTTTTGTATGAATTTAGCATACTAATCTGCCGTGATATCGATAAATAATCTAACTGTCTCTTTCGGAGGTTTCTTGCTTTTCGATCAGGTCAATTTTCATATCAATGACGATGACCGTATTGGTCTTGTGGGAAGAAATGGTGCCGGCAAAACTACAATTTTAAAGATTATTTCAGGAGTTACCCAACCCTCATCTGGTCAGGTTCAGATGCCTGGCGAGCTCTCCATTGGCTACCTTCCTCAGGAGATGGAGTTCTCTAAAAGTACCACAGTTATTGAAGAGGCAATGATGGCATTTTCATATCTGACAGAAATTGAGAAAGAGATTGAGATTGTAAACAACTCTATAGCAACAAGAAAAGATTACGAAAGCGAGGATTATCATAAATTGTTAATAAAACTCAATGATCTTACAGATAAGTTTCACGTTCTTGAAAATGGAAATCCTCTGTCAGAAGCTGAAAGAATTTTAACAGGACTAGGTTTTAACAGAAAAGAGTTTAGCAGAAAAAGATCGGAACTTAGTCAAGGGTGGAATATGCGTATTGAGCTTGCAAAAGTGTTGTTGCGAAAACCGGATGTACTTCTTTTAGACGAGCCCACAAACCATCTGGATATAGAATCTATAAGATGGTTGGAGCAGTACTTGCAGAACTTTAGAGGCGCAATAGTTCTTATCTCTCACGACAGGCGTTTTTTGGACAGCGTCACCAAAAGAACAGTTGAGATTATGCTGGGCAAGATTAATGATTATAAGGTTCCATATTCTAAATATATAATACTCAGGAAAGAGCGGATGGAGCAGCAGAGAGCCGCCTATGATAATCAACAGAGAGTTATAGATAAAACTGAGGAGTTTATTGAGAGATTCCGTTACAAGGCAACCAAGTCCAATCAGGTGCAGTCCAGAATTAAACAATTGGAGAAGATAGAGAGAATTGAGGTAGATGAGGAGGATAGATCCAGGCTTTTCGTTAAGTTTCCTCCATCTCCAAGATCCGGACAGGTTGTTATTAAGGCGCGAAATCTAAAAATGGCCTTCGGTCCAAAAACAGTATTCTCAAATGTTGATATTACAATTGAGAGAGGGGAGAAGGTTGCTTTGCTTGGAAAAAACGGAGAGGGTAAAACCACTTTTATGAGGCTCATTACGGGTGATTTAAAACCTTCCGAAGGGGAAGTAGAGACCGGTTACAATGTGGCAGCTGGTTACTATGCACAGAATCAGGATGAGCTTCTTTCGAGAGATGACTCAGTATATGACACTCTTGATAAAGCTGCAACCGGAGATGTCAGGAGCAAACTAAGGGATATTCTAGGAGCATTTCTTTTCAGGGGAGAGGATATCGATAAAAAGGTTGCTGTTCTAAGCGGGGGAGAGAGGTCCAGGCTTGCAATGGCAAAGCTCATACTTAAACCACACAACCTTCTGATTCTGGATGAGCCTACCAACCATATGGATATCAAGTCTAAAGACATTCTTAAACAGGCATTGCAAAGATATGACGGAACAATGGTGTTGGTCTCCCACGACAGAGATTTTCTTGACGGACTGGTTGATAAGATTTATGAGTTTAAAGATGGATCTGTTCGGGAGCATCTGGGAGGATTAGAGGAGTTTTTACAGAGAAAACAGATTGAGAGCCTGGATGAACTTCAGGTTGTAAAGCAGGATTCTCAAATTGAAAAAAGTATTAACACCGTTTTAAATAAAAACAGTAGTAGGGTGACCCCTCCTGCGTTAAGCTATTTGCAACAGAAAGAGGTTGACAGAGAGATAAGAAGGAAGAAAAATTTAATTGAGAGGTGTGAAGAGAGCATTGCTAAATTGGAGAAGCGGATATCTGAATTGGAGCTAACATTGTCTGAAAGCCATAATAGTGTATCTTTGCCGGAGATGATAAAAGAGTATGACCAGGTAAAATCTGCATTGGATATAAAATTTAAAGAGTGGGAGAGCCTTCATACAGATTAACATAAATATAAGAAATGGAGCAAACAGATAATTTTATTTTTGGAATACATCCTGTTCTTGAAGCACTGGACAGTAAAAAGAAAATTGAAAAAGTGCTATTCAGACAAGGTCTCGAAGGGCCTCAGTTTAGGGTTTTATTGGATAAATTGAGAGATAGGGGTATTCAGGTTCAATTTGCACCGGTTGAAAAGCTCAACTACCTTACACGCAGTAACCATCAGGGAGTTATTGCATTTCTTGCAAATGTAGAATATGTTTCTCTCGAAGAGATGAGTTTACAGGCAGAAAAGAGTGGGACAAAACCGCTGATTCTAATACTTGACGGTATAAGTGATGTTCGGAATTTTGGGGCAATAGCAAGATCTGCAGAGTGTGCCGGCGCACACGGAATAATTGTTCCGGCAAAAGGAAGTGCCACTGTTAACGCAGACTCAGTTAAGACATCTGCGGGAGCACTGCTTAGAATACCTGTAGCCAAGGTTTCAAACATAAGAGAGGCTATTTATTTTTTAAAAGAGAGCGGATATCAAATTGTTGCCACTACCGAGAGGGCAGAAAAAACTATTTATGAAACCCCGTTTACAGGAGCAACCGCAATAATTCTGGGATCAGAAGAGAAGGGAGTCTCCGGCTCATCATTGGCTCTGTCAGACCTTCAGGTAAAGATTCCTATGGGTGGTTCTATAGGCTCTCTAAATGTATCTGCAGCCGCTTCCGTTATCCTTTTTGAGGTTTTAAGACAGAGGATCGTCTGAATTCAGAGCATACCACAGCTGCGGCAATTGCCACATTGAGAGACTCTCCACCTTTTGTTTCAACAGAGAAGGAGGGTATGTGAACTCTTTTATCTACCATTTGAGCCAACTCTTTGCATATACCAAACGATTCGCTTCCTAATACTACCATTGCGCCTTCCGGCAGAGTCTCGTTATAGATATTATCTCCTGTGAGAAAAGTTCCGTAAACCGGAATATCGGGTCTACAACTTTGGATAACTTCCTTTAAATCCTTATATTGAATATCCATTCTAAAAAGTGAACCCATTGCACTTTGAACAACTTTTGGGTTATAGATATCTACACAGTCGTGAGAACAAAAAATTGAATCAACTCCGAACCACTCAGCTAAACGGATAATTGTTCCCATATTACCGGGGTCTTTTACAGAGTCTAAAGCCAGATAGAGCTTATTAACCAGGGGTTTCTGTGAATTTTTTTCAATAGGTTTTTTAACTATTGCCAGTATGGGAGAGGGGGTTGAGAGGTGGCTTATTTTTGACATCATCTCTTCAGTTATCTCATCTCTTGAGAAGACTTTATAAACTACTAAATCTGATTTTAACAACTCTCCATAGAGCTTCTCTCCCTCTACCACAAAGAGTCCCGTACTCTCCCTTGCTCTCTTGTTATCAAGAGAGCGTATTAATTTAATATCTGCCTTCGACGGAATCATCAATATCCCAAAATTTTAAGCATTGACTTATATGTCTGCTCTTTACTAAATAGTTTGGTGAAATACTCACCATTCTCATCTAGGTCTATTGTGATGTGCTTTGGCGCAGGTTGAAGGCAGTGTTGTATGCCTCCGAAACCAGCGATAGATTCCTGGTATGCTCCTGTATGAAAAAAGCCCAAATATAGCGGTTCTTCACCGTTAATTGTAGGAAGAAATATTGCATTTGCATGAGCTTCAGCATTATAATAATCCTGACTATCACAAGTGAGTCCTCCCAGAAAAACTCTCTGGTATTCACTATTCCATTTATTGATAGGGAGCAGAATAAATCTCTGTTTAATTCCCCAAGTGTCGGGAAGTGTGGTCATAAACGAGCTGTCCACCATATACCATCTCTCACGGTCGTTCTGCTGTTTCTGGTCTAAAACCTGATATATAACGGCTCCGCTCTCTCCGACAGTAAAACTGCCAAACTCCGTAAAGATATTTGGCTCAGGAATCCCTCTTTGAGAGCAGATGCTCTTAACCTGAGCAATAACCTCTTCTGCCATATATTCGTAATCGTAATCAAATGCCAGTGAGTTTTTTATCGGGAACCCTCCGCCAATGTTTAGGCTCTCCAGCTCCGGGCAGATAGTTTTTAAATCACAATATACAGAAACACATTTAGATAGCTCATTCCAGTAATATGCATTATCTCTAATACCGGTATTGATGAAAAAATGGAGCATCTTTAATGAAAACTTCTTGTTGTGTTTAACCTTATTCTCATAAAAAGGGATTACATCACTATATCTTATTCCAAGCCTGGATGTATAGAATTCAAATTTTGGCTCCTCCTCTGCCGCAATTCTTAAACCAATGGTACACGGCTCTTTAATGCATAGATCAAGTTCATCAAACTCCTGCATATTATCCATTACAGGAATAGTATTTTTCCATCCGTTATTGATAAGATTGGCTATATTCTCGATATAGATATCCTTTTTAAACCCGTTGCATATTATGTAAAGCTCTTTAGTTACAGTTCCCTGTTCGTGTAGTGATTCAATAAGATTTAGATCAAATGCACTGGAGGTCTCAAGATGAATGTCGTTCTTTAAGGCCTCCTCAATTACAAATGAAAAGTGAGAGCTTTTTGTGCAGTAACAGTAGTGATAATCTCCTTTATAATCCACTTTAGCCATTGCTACATTGAACATTCGCTTGGCTCTTTGAATTTGGGAAGATATTTTAGGCAGATATGTTATTTTCAAAGGAGTTCCGTATTGTTCGATAATATCCATAATCGGGATTTCGTGAAAGTAGAGCTCTCCGTCTTCTACTGTAAATTCATCTTGTGGAAAGTCAAATGACTGTTCTACCAGATCTATGTACTTATTCTTCATTTTTGGAATGTAAGTGAGTTAGATTAAAAAAAAAGTGATAAAGTAAGCGTGTTACATTTATTTCAGGGTACAAATATATCTTTTTTTATTTTTCGAAAAAAACAAATCATTATAATTACTATTTTTGTGCAAAATAATAGCTTAATGAATAGACTCCCAATCATAAAATTCACCTGTTTTCTAACTCTTATTCTCACTTTTATTCTCATCTCTTGTAGCACTGTCAGAGTTGTACC
The DNA here is from genome assembly GCA_002842515.1 of Bacteroidetes bacterium HGW-Bacteroidetes-5. Taxonomy (GTDB): domain Bacteria; phylum Bacteroidota; class Bacteroidia; order Bacteroidales; family UBA932; genus Bact-08. The sequence goes on from PHDC01000001.1 coordinate 63,673, forward strand.
TCAGGGTGAGAGTCTGCTCAAAGAGAATAGAATAGTGGTACTAAACAGCGATGAAGTTGAACCGGGAGATCTTAATCAATATATCAGACAACAACCTAACAGATCTCTGGTCTACGGATGGAATCCCTTTCTGATGATCTATAACTGGAGTAACGGAAAGGGTGATGGATGGGACAGATTTGTAAAAAGAGTGGGACAACCTCCTGTTATTTTGGACTCATCACTGGTTAAAAGAAGCAGTGAAAACCTGGTTAATCATTTGACATCAATAGGATATTATAACTCAACGGTTCACGATTCAATAATTATCAAAAAGAAGCGGGGGAGGGTTAGTTACTTTGTTAATGTTGGTAAAAGCTTTGAGGTTAGGGAGATTCACTATAACATCAAAGATACTGCAATAGAGAGGGTAGTGATGAATAACAATTCACAATCTTTACTAAAACAGGGGGTTAGACTTTCGGAAAAAAGCTTAGATATGGAGAGTGAGAGAATCACGAACATTTTAAGAGAGAGTGGATACTACAACTTTACAAAGAATTTTTTCTTCTTCGAGGCTGATACCCTTAGTGGGGAAGATGTTGCAGATCTTTATGTTAGAATTGACAACTATACCAGAAACGAAACACAGAAAGATTCACGTCCTCACGAAAAATTCAGAATCAGAAAAATTTCACTATTTCCGGATTATGATCCAATGAGAAGAGATGACTCTTTGAGTATGTTCAATGTTCATAAGATGAAAAATATGACCATTTATCATAGAGGTGAGAGAACTATAAGACCGGAAGTTCTGGAGAGGTTGAACATTTTAAAGCCTGGTGACCTATACAGTGAAAGAGATGCATCTACAACATATAACAGATTTGTCTCTCTCAGATTTTTTTCTGGAGTTAACCTCCAATATGATGAAGTCCCAGCAGACTCTTCCGGAAAGTTTAGAGAAGTAGATTGTATTATCAGATTAACTCCTTCTAAAAGTCAAGGATACAAACTAAATTTGGAGGCTTCAAGTAACTCAAATAATCTTCTGGGTGTTTCTCCTGCAGCATCCTATTATCACAAAAATCTATTTCGCGGAGGAGAGTGGTTTACTCTTGGATTTATGGGGAATTTTCAATTTAAACTTGATGACCCTATAAAATCTTCAGAGCTTGGAATTTCGGCAGGTATATCATTTCCAAGCTTTTTATTACTTCCGGACTCCCTTTTTCGCACCAATATTCCAAGAACAGATATGAATATTGGGTACAACTATCAAAGTCGTCCGGAATTTACCAGAAACCTCTTATCATTTAATTACGGATATAACTGGAGAGTGGGAGAGAGGCTCTTTTATATTGTTAACCCTGTGCAGCTCAGTATTGTGAAACTAAACAATATGAATCCGCAATTCTATGAATCATTACAGGATCCTTTCCTGAAAAACTCATATAAGAATCACTTCGACTTGGGAATGGGCGGGACAATTTTTTATACCACCGACGCATCAACAAATCCGAAGAAATCTTATTTCTACGTAAGATGGACAAATGATATTGCCGGAAATCTTATAAGCCTGTTTAACTCTAAACTTTCAAGCGATTCAACCGGTGCAAAAACTATTTGGAACACTCCCTATGCCCAGTATTTTCGGAGTGATCTTACAGTCGGTTATACCTGGAGGGTAGATAAAGATCAATCTATTGCAACCAGATTCAATATTGGAACCGGGCACGCTTACGGTAACTCCAGAATTCTTCCGTTTGAAAAGCTATTTTACGCAGGTGGTGCAAATAGTTTAAGAGGATGGCAGGCAAGATCTGTCGGTCCTGGATTTGCTGCTATTGATACTACATTCTCAATTCCTAACCAGACAGGAGACATTAAATTGGAGTTAAATGCTGAGTATAGATTCAATATGTTCTGGAATATAGAGGGGGCGATTTTTGCAGATGCAGGAAATATATGGACATTTAGAAGTGAGTCAGGGCAGGAGAGTGGTCAGTTCCGTATTAAGGACTTTTACAAGAGTGTTGCAATAAACTGGGGTTTTGGAGCCAGATTGGATCTGGATTTTGTAATATTACGCCTGGATCTGGGAATCAAAGCACACGACCCTTCAAGAAAAATATGGGTAGGCCCTGGTGACTGGTTTAAAACAGATAACTACGCTCTTCAGTTTGGGGTGGGTTATCCTTTTTAGCAGTCTCTTTTAGTTTACCTCTCAAAGAGAAGAGTTCCAAAAAATTCAGGCCTGTGAAAATCGGGCTTTTCTGTTTTAATTGGGCTCCACGAAAGATAGTGCTTAAGAGGGAGTTCATCACCGCACTTGTAAAAGTTTGCCTTTAATTCTCTTCCTGCAAGCGACTCTTTTTTCCCGGAATAGAGCAGTTCGATTGGAATTGCAATTGTGATACTCCAGTTGAAGTCCCCCTCTTGTGTCTCAAATCCCTCTCTCCCCAATGTTGAAACTCGTCTTATTTTTGAAGTTGTGCTTTTATCAAACCGGGTTCTATCTCTTCTTTGGGTGCCGTAGGCAAAGGTACCTACACCTATACAATTAAGCTCCAGGTTATAGTATGTAGAGTCGTCATTAGGGAGAATAAAAAACTCCACACAAGAGTCCTTATAGGGTGCAGAACCCTCATCAACAGTATATAATGCTCTGATAAATCTCTCGATAACATTATACTGTAGAAAAATCTCATCCTTTGAGTATGCAATTCTGAATTTTACATCAGGAGCGTAAGGGTATTCGTCCCAATTGAGTTGATCAATTTTATGATAGGGAACAGCCATACTATCCATCATCTTTTGAACCAGTATCATAGGAGGAAGCAGACAGGGGAAAGAAATTTTCTTTACTGTAATCATTTGTTCTTTAATTAAAGGCTCCTCCTGAGCCATAGTCTCTATTGAGAAGGGAATCAGGAGGAGCAATAATGATAAAATCCGAACCATTCCGGTACTTAATTCACGGTGTTTCTACGTATCTTATAACCGGATACTCCATAATAGAGGATAAAAATATAAATTGGCAGTGCTATCCAGTATGAGTTTTGAGCACCAACTGAGTCTTTCAGGAACCCGTAGATGGTTGGGATAACTGCACCTCCTGCTATAGCCATTACTAAAAAAGAGGATCCTACTTTGGTGAATTTTCCAAGATCTGCAATAGCCAAAGGCCATAGAGCCGGCCACATTAGTGAACAACCAAGTGCCATAAGAGCAATAAACCAGATTGAGATGGCAGCCGGGGTAAGAACAACCAGTAATGCGCCTGCAATTCCAAGCAATGAACATATAATCAAGGCATTTGATTGACTAAGGTATTTTGGGATAAATACAATACCGCAGATATAACCGATAACCATCCCTACCGGAGAGATCCAGGCGTAAGAGGATGCGTTAGGAAGATTCAATGAGGTTGCATAATCTACAAGAGTACCAAGTGCGACAGTCTCCACTCCCACATAGAAGAAGAGAGTCAAGGCGCCAAGCAGAAGGTGTGGAAACTGCCAGATTGAGGTTTTATTTGCGGCATAAGGGCAATCATCTGCATTTTCGGAATCTTCCCCAACAGCTTTTACCTCAGGAAGAGGTGCGAGTAATGATAAAAGACCAAGAAGTATGAACACCCCAATTATTATGTAGAATGGGAGATATAGGTCTGAAATGAGGGTGTCGGTGGTGTTTTTACCTATAACAAATGCCAGAAAAACGGGAGCTACAGGCCAGGCAAGTTTGTTGCAGATACCCATTATTGACATCCTCTTTGCAGCACTCTCAATTGGCCCCAGAATTGTAATATAGGGGTTAACTGAGGCCTGAAGGAAAGTGTTTGCGATACCACTCACAAATGAAGCAATCAGAAAGTAGATAAAATTTCCGCTGCTTGCAGAGGGTATAAATAGGGCAAAAGCAATTGCAAAAAGAAGAAAGGAGAGTGACATTGTCTTTTTGTAACCAATTTTTGCAATAGTCAGTGCTGCCGGGTAGCCAAAAATTATAAATGTAGAGAATGTGGCTGCAAGAATCAGGTATGACGCTCCGGAAGATATATCCAGTGTTCCTTTAAGAACCGGTATAAGAAATGAGTTAATACCCAATGCAAAACCAATTGCAAAGAACATCATTCCAATAAAGGCTATAGGAATGATAAAGTTACTTTTGTTATTCATTTTTCAATCTGGTTAAGTTATTTATAATTTAAATATAGTATCTTACAAAAAGTTCAATTGCTTGATACTCTGCCATTCCAAGCTTATCAAACAAAAGTGCGGTATTATGATTACGCTCCTCTGCCCTCTGCCAGAACTCTCGTTTATCCGATCCCGGGAAAAGAGGCCTATCCTTTTGTGATTGGTGCTTAAAAATAGCCTCCCTCTTTATATTAACCTCTTCCGGACTAAGTGGAACCGCCATATCTGCATCTGCAACATCCCACTCCTGCCAGGCTCCTCTGTATAACCAAACCCTGCAATCCTTTATCCAATCTTCATTCTTTAATTCATTTAACGCAGATAGAATCGCCTGCAGACAAACCCTGTGAGTTCCGTGAGGGTCGCTGAGGTCTCCGGCAGCATATACCTGATGTGGTTTGACCTTCTGGAGCAACTCCTTAACAATTGCTATATCTGCCTCACCTATAGGTTTCTTTTTAACACCACCTGTTTCGTAGAACGGCATATCCAGAAAATGAACCCTCTCTTCCGGTATCTTCAGATAACGACAAGCTGCTTTTGCTTCTCCTCTGCGAATTGCTCCTTTTACTTCACGAATACTTTGAGAATCTGGCTCTCCAGGGTGTTTAGTGCTAAGTTCTAATAGTGCATTTCTATAAATAGCGTCAGCAGATTTGAGCTCAGAGTTGTATATCTTTGCACTATCTCTTAAGAAATCCAGGAATCTTATGGCATCGTGGTCAAAAACTGCAATATTCCCGGATACCTGATATGCAAGATGCACTTCGTGACCGTGCTCTGATAGTCTGGCAAGGGTACCACCCATAGAGATTACATCGTCATCCGGGTGAGGGGAGAAGATAATTACCCTTTTTGGATAAGGAGTTGCCCTCTCCGGTCTGGTTGAGTCATCTGAATTTGGTTTTCCTCCCGGCCATCCTGTTATTGTGTGCTGAAGATCGTTGAAGACCTTAATATTTATTTTACTGGCGGGACCCTGCTCTGTTATAAGGTCACTCATACCGTTGTCGTTGTAGTCTCGATCTGTTAGTTTAAGAATCGGTTTGTCCAATTTTTTACACAACCAGAAGACAGATTTTCTGGTTAATTGATCTGTCCATTCGCAAGGTCCAGTTAGCCAAGGTGTTTTTATTCTGGTAAGCTCGGCTGCAGCGGCGTAATCCAACAGAACTTCAAGGTTTTCGTGTCTCTGCAGATATGAAGTAGGGTTTTGTTCGTTAATGTTACCCTCGACCAGCTTTGCAATAGACTGAGCCTTACCCTCACCCCAGGAGAGAAAATATATTTTTTTAGATTTTAGAATTGTCTCAATACCCATTGTGAGAGCGTGAAAAGGGACATACTCTACTCCAAAGAACTCAGATGCTGCAGATACTCTTGTATTGAAGTTTAATGTAATTAGACGGGTTCTGGAGTTATAGTAAGAACCTGGTTCATTAAAACCCATATTTCCGATTACCATTATGTCAATACCGCCAAGTGTGGCTATAGTCTGCTCATATTCCTCGCAATAGTTGTGAACTTTATTCTTTGGGACATCTCCGTCCAGACAGTGAATATTTTCCGACGGGATATCAATAAAATCCAGAAGGTACTCCTTCATAAAACGGTAGTGAGACTGGAGCTCGTTTTTGTTCAATCCCCAATACTCGTCAAGAGTAAATATGTGGACATTTTTAAAGCTTATTTCCCTCTTGTTGTACATTGAGACCAGCTCTTCATACACTTTTATTGCTACAGAGGATGCACTCAAGCCAAGTACACAAGGTAATCCTTTGATCGTTTTCTGCTTAACGGCATCTGAAATGTTCTCGGCCACTCCTTTGCAGGCAATGTCAGACTCCTCAAAGATATTGACCGGAATCTTCTCATACCTTTTTGTAAAATCTGTATTTAATATCATATTATTTCTAATTATAAATTTGTAATTCAGTTTTCTGTTTTAAATTTTAAATATTGGCTGCCCTCCATATAGGAATTAGAGACTTCATCAATGAATCCAAAGCATCCAGCTTAAGCATATTTGCTCCATCTGAAAGTGCTTTTGAAGGTTCCGGGTGAGTCTCTATAAAAAGTCCGTCTGCTCCAACAGCAATACCTGCTTTGGCTAATGTTGAGATCATATCCGGTCTGCCCCCTGATACACCACTACTTTGGTTTGGTTGTTGAAGACTATGTGTAACATCCAAAACAACAGGATATCCAAAAGCTTTCATTAGAGGAAAGGACCTAAAGTCTACAATAAGATCTGTATAACCGAATTGTGAACCTCGTTCGGTGAGCATAATATTGTTGTTTCCTGCTCCGGCAACCTTCTCTGCTGCAAATTTCATAGATTCAGGGGAGAGAAACTGCCCTTTTTTAATATTAACAAACTTTCCGGTTAGTGCAGCAGCCTCCAAAAGATCTGTTTGTCTGCAGAGAAAGGCAGGAATTTGAAGGACATCAATATCAAATGAGGCTGCAAGTTTTGCTTCATTTGCGTTGTGTATATCCGTTACTATTGGAATCTCTAACTTATTACGGATTTTTTGCAGAATTTCAAGTGCTTTTTCATCACCGAGTCCTGTAAAAGAATCTGCTTTCGATCTGTTAGCCTTTCTGTAAGATGCTTTAAAAATGAATGGAATTGATAGTTTTTGAGTGATAGATTTAATTTCTGAGGCAATCCTAAATGTAATCTCTTCATTCTCAACTACACAAGGACCGGCAATAAGAAAGAAAAGGCCCTTTTCAACATCTTTTATATACTCTATTTTGTCTATTATCATAACAGGACAAAATTAGGCAAAAATCAATTAATTATTATATTTTTTCCAAAGGGTGTTCAATCTTTTTTTAATCTCCTCCTCTTTACTGTTTGATCCCGGCTCATAAAACTTGCTGTTTGACAAACCATCCGGCAAAAACTGCTGTTCTGTAAAGTTCCCGGGGTAGGAGTGAGCATATTTGTAATCCTTTCCATAGTTAAGCTCTTTCATCAGCTTAGTAGGAGCATTTCTTAGATGAAGAGGTACCGGAAGGTCTCCGCTTTTTATAACCTCTTCCATTGCTGCATCAATTGCCAGGTATGCAGAGTTGCTTTTTGGAGAGGTCGCAAGGTATATTGCTGCTTGAGATAGTATGATTCTTGCTTCTGGCATTCCGATTTTATGAACAGATTCAAAGCAGGCCTGAGCAATTAAAAGTGCGTTTGGATTAGCCAGCCCAATATCTTCACAGGAGAGAACTATCATCCTTCTGGCAATAAATAGGGGATCTTCTCCTCCCGCCAGCATTCTTGCCATCCAGTAAATTGCAGCATCGGGGTCTGAACCTCTTAAGCTTTTAATAAAAGCAGAGATAATGTCGTAGTGTTGCTCTCCACTTTTGTCATAGAGTGCAATATTCTCCTGAAGCCTATCTGTAACAATATTGTTGTTTATAACTATTTTCTCGTTAACCCCGAAACTGGATGTGATTATTTCAATGATATTAAGTAATTTACGAGCATCACCACCTGAGAATCTATATAATGCCTCCCGCTCCTCAACTATTATTTCACGTTTACTCAAAATAGGGTCTCTCTCTATAGTTCTCTCTATCAGAGAGTCCATATGCGTTGTTTCCAGATGACGGAGAACATAAATTTGACATCTGGAGAGCAGGGGAGTGATAACTTCAAAAGAGGGGTTTTCCGTGGTTGCGCCAATAAGAGTAATTGTACCATCCTCTACAGCGCCCAAAAGAGCATCTTGCTGAGATTTACTGAAGCGGTGTATCTCATCTATAAAAAGAATCGGACGCTTTGAGTGAAAAATTGAGTTTGATCTGGATTTTTCAATAATCTCCCTAAGATCTTTAACCCCCGAATTAATGGCGGAGAGAGCATAGAATTGTCTGTCCAGTCTATTGGCAATTATTCTTGCCAAAGTAGTTTTTCCTACACCCGGAGGTCCCCAAAGAATAAAAGAGGTAAGAGCTCCGGATTCTATCATCTTTCGAAGAACGGATCCCTCTCCAATCAAATGTTCCTGCCCGACAAAATCCTCGAGGCTCTTGGGACGCATTCTTTCGGGCAGTGGAGTTGATTCAGGAGAGTTCAACATTTCTATTTAACATAATATAAATTGTGTTCTTATTCTCGTCTTCTGAGTTGTCTTATAATTCTGGCAATAACATTCTCAATTGATTCATCAGGCTCAATTATGTTATACTCCTCCCAGAAGTTGTCATCTGTATAATCACTAACCTTAGCCGACATAATATCTCTTGGACGCACCCTGCTTTGCTCCTCAATTTTTCTCTCTTTGTCGGAAATGTCGGTAACAGCTATTTCGGATTGTATTGTATAAATATTTCTAAACCATTTGCGATCCCACTTGGCATTAAACTTAACCTCTGTTCTGGAGTAGTCGAAATACCATAAACCTTCAATAGGTTTATAGTTTACCACATAATTTGCCGTAAGAACATCCATTTTTAATGAGGCAGGTTTTTTTCTTACAAAATATGAGTTGGCGTATTCACGACCCTCAACATTCATAGCAAACTCAACTCTTCCTATAGCCATAGATTCGGAGTCAATATAGAGTTTTCCCCGGAAGTAGATCTCATCCAATTTTACTCTCTCATCAAACTCTATAACATAAAAAAACCTGTTATCAATTGTGGTGGGTTCTGTAAACCTGAATGTGTAAATCTGTTCCAACAAAAGAACATCTGCACCTAAAAATGGGTCTTTGACGATATCCAGATTCAGTGCGGAGTTGGCACCTCCCTGAAACTTTACTATAAGTGTGTCTACTCTGGCGATATCGTAGCTTCCTCTGGCCTTATAGATGCCTATCTGGTCTTGCCTGTAGCCAAGATAGGATGCCTTATTGATGTCTAAAACAGCCTCATTTATAGAGACATAATTATTGCCTTTTTTTATCATCTCCCTGTAGAATGCAGTCATCTGTACAGGTTTCTGGCTATAGTTCTTCTCAATTCTGGCCAGAGCCATTTTTACCATAGAGGGAGCGTCCTGAGGCCTAATAGTTATAGGGTTAAGAGCAATATCAGACTGTTCAAGACGGATTGTAAGCTCCCCTTGCCTGAAATCACTAAGCCCAAATTTTTGTGATTTGTACCCCAGGTATGAAATAATTACAGAATCTGCTTTAGATTCCGATGGGATTTTAAGCGTAAATATGCCGTCAGAGTTGGTAACATTGCTGATGTTGGTAGAAAGAAGTTGTATGGATGCAAAATTTAGTGCTTTTTTAGTTGCGGCGTCTTGAACCTTACCCGTTATAGATATGAAATCCTGAGCAGATGACATAAGAGCCACAAGCATCAAAGAGAGTATTGTTATATATCTTTTCATTGGTGTGTAATTTATTAAATAAATGGTCCGCCTGTAGTGCGAATTTACTATTTTTAAACATAATATTAACGTTTAAGTATAAAAAAAGTTAATTTCGCACTCCAATAACATACAAGATGGGAAGAAGAGATAAAGAGCTATTAGAAAATATTGAAATTGAAGCAATTGCTGCAGAAGGCAAATCTTTGGCACACATTAACGGTAAGGTAATTTTTATACCTTTTACCGTACCCGGAGACATTGTAGATGTGCAGGTGAAAAATAAGAGAAAGGATTATATGGAGGGAGTGGTTGCCAGAATGGTGCAGCCCTCCCCTTCCAGAATTGACCCTTTTTGCAGCCATTATGGGCTCTGTGGAGGGTGTAAATGGCAAGCCCTCCCCTACTCTGTTCAACTTCAAAACAAGCAGCAGCAGGTAGTAGATCAATTGACTAGAATCGGTCATCTGAAACTACCTGACATCACCCCGATATTGGGATCAGAGAGAGTCACCGAATACAGAAATAAGCTGGAGTATACCTTTTCGGCAAAAAGATGGCTTGAAAGTGCTTTGGAAGCAGATAACCTTACAGATAATGACAAAGCCGGACTTGGATTCCACATAGCCGGTATGTTTGATAAGGTACTGGATATTGAGAGATGCTATCTCCAACCATCTCCATCTAATGAGATACGCCTGTTTATCAAAGAGTTTACTATCAATAACAGCTACACTTATTTTGATCTTCGAAAGCAGACCGGTCTTATGAGAACTTTGGTAGTTAGAACCACAACTATAGGCGAAACTATGGTGATAATAGTTTTTGCTTACGAAGATAAGGATCTAAGAATAAAGCTACTGGAGGCAGTTCAAACTCAATTTCCACAAATAACCTCACTCAATTGGATGATAAACGACAAAAAGAATGACTCAATTTCAGATGTTGAGTGTTTTCTCTACAGTGGATCGGAGTTTATCAGTGAGAAGATGGAGGAGCTTAGCTTTAGAATCGGTCCCAAATCATTCTATCAGACAAATTCTGAGCAGGCATACAGACTCTATTGCGTAGTAAGAGATTTTGCGGCACTTACAGGAGATGAGATAGTGTATGATCTCTATACAGGAACCGGTACAATTGCCCTTTTTTTGTCAAAAAACGCATCTAAGGTGATTGGAATCGAATATGTAGAAGAGGCGATTGAAGATGCCAAAGCCAATTCGGTTAACAATAATATTAAGAACTGCAGCTTTTTCGCCGGAGATATGAAGGATATGCTTTGCAGATCATTCTTTGATATTAACGGTACCCCGGATGTAATTATTCTTGATCCTCCAAGAGCCGGAATTCATCCCGATGTTGCGAAGGTCATATCTGAGGCGGCTCCGAAAAAAATTGTATATGTTAGTTGTAACCCTGCAACTCAGGCAAGGGATATAGCTCTGATTGGAGATAATTATAAGATTACAAAGGTTCAACCGGTAGATATGTTTCCTCATACCCATCATTTGGAAAATGTTGTTTTGATGGTTAAAAAAGATTAAATTTGGATATATTAATCGGTACTTTGTAATGGAGGGTCAAAACACAAACACAATCTGCGCACTCTCTACCGTTCAAGGAAAAGGTGCAATAGCCGTTATAAGGATGAGCGGTTTGAATTCTATAAAAATTGCTGACCAAATTTTTAGACCAGCAAAAGGAGGCCCACTCTCGCAAACACCGGGGCAGAGACTTAGATTTGGTACAATAAATTCCGAAGAGAGAATACTGGATGAGGTTCTGATCTCCATTTTCAGATCTCCCCATTCGTATACCGGTGAAGATATGGTGGAGATATCCTGTCACGGTTCAAATTATATACAACAGGAGATTTTAATGCTTCTTATTTCCAAAGGGGCAAAGCTTGCCAAGCCAGGTGAGTTCTCTCAAAGATCTTTCCTAAACGGCAAAATGGATTTAGCACAGGCAGAGGCAGTTGCAGATCTTATAATCTCCGAAACAGAGGCTTCTCACAGAGTGGCATTTCAACAGATGAAGGGGGGATTCTCTAAAGAGCTCTCAGGGATGCGTCTGTCACTTCTTGAGATAGTTTCGCTAATGGAACTTGAGCTGGATTTTAGCGACGAGGATGTAGAGTTTGCAGATAGAGCTAAGCTTAAAGCTCTTATTGATAAGGTAAACGATCATATATCAATGCTTATTGACTCCTTCCGGCTGGGCAATGTTATTAAGAACGGTATTCCGGTAGCTATTGCTGGTGCAACAAATACCGGTAAAAGCACCCTACTAAACTCTCTTCTTGATGAAGAGCGTGCAATTGTATCCGAGATACACGGCACCACAAGAGATTTCATTGAAGGTTTTCTCAATATAGAGGGGGTTGGGTTTCGTTTTATCGATACTGCAGGAATAAGAGAGACCCAAGAGAAGATAGAGATTATTGGAATTGAGAGAAGTTACGATAAAATACGAGGTGCATCTGTTGTTCTACTTATGTTGGATGCAGAACGCGAAGAGTATTTTAGTTTGGGAATAAAACAGTTATCATCTGTTATTGATACAGAAAATCAAAAGATTATAATTCTGCTCAATAAAACTGACACAATAGAGAACATAGGTGCTAAAAACTATAAAAGGAGCATAGAATACTATTTAAAAAACATCTCTTTACTATGTTCCGAATACAATTTAGAGCCTGTTGAAATACTTCCGCTCTCAGCAAAAGAGCAGACAGGAATTGAGAATTTGAATAGAGCCCTATTGAAATGCCGTTATACAGATGTAAGTAACTCCTACCCTACTTTGGTAACAAATGTTAGGCACTTTGAAGCTCTTAAAGAGACAAAAGAGGCACTTCTAAGAGCCTCTGCAGGTATGGATAGCTCTTTACCTACAGATTTATTGTCTCAAGATATTCGGGAGGCACTTTTTCACATTGGGGAGATTGTCGGTGAAATAAGCACCGATGAGATTCTTGGTAATATCTTTGGTAAATTCTGTATCGGCAAATAGCACCTAAATACACTAATCATACTTATCTTTAAGTCTGGTCTTAACCGCTCTGATGGTTGAAGGTGATACGGAGAAGAAATATGCGATCTCCTTGGCATCGTATCCAAGGTTAAAGAGGGCATAGATGATTTTTTCGTAATGAGAGAGCTCGGTTTTATTGAAAATTTCAGGAAAATTATTCTCAAAAGTTTTATTTTTAACTATTTCTGAGATCATCTCTCTGGATTCCTGCCGTGCATCATCCAGCAGAAGATTGAGATTATCATAAGTTTCTTTTGACTCTTTCCTGCATTTAGCAGCCTCTTTCTGAACATCCTTGATTAAATCCGGGTACTTACCGGCACTTGTTTTTAATACCTCGTTTGTTAACCACAATCTTTTTACAGCCTCTTCCTGAAATTCAATGTGTTTCTTTAGCTCCTCCAACTCTTTATCCAAACTAGTACTACTCTTACTATGAGCTGTTTTAAAATATATTATGGTTAAGATTAATCCTAAAAAGAGGGTAATTAAGGCGACAAATAATACATTTGACAAGTTTTTTTCTCTCCTCAACTCTTTTGTGAGCAACTCGCTTTTTGAATTGTTTTGTAATGTTCTCTCCTTCAATTCACCATTATATAATTTGGAAGCAAATGAAGAGTGTTTTTTTTGAAAGTCCAGAGCATTATAATAGTCTCCGACACTTTCATAAACACTTGAAAGATGCAGATAACCGATATGAGAATTTTTGAGATCTTTCAACATTAAATCTTTGTATAATATTGCATATTTAATTGCACTGTCCGGTTTATTCTCTTGCTTATACATAAGAGAAAGTTCTTTAATTATATCAGATTTTTTAATTTTAGAGTTTACACCAGAAAGTGAATCGCTAAGAGTATATTTTAAATATTGGATTGATTTATCAAATTCGCCTTTTTTATGATATAAATATGCAAATCTTCTATTTAGGATTGGTTTTATATCCTGCTCTAAATTTTGAAACCCTGCAATTTTATTTAAAATTTCCAACTCTTTATCGTACTCATATACACCAATTACGATTTGAGAAAGGTACAAATTGGCAAGTTGCATCTCTCGTCTGTTTCCCAATTTCATAAAGAGTCTCTCCGCTCTCTCGATATACTCCTCTGCTTTAAGAGTTGAGGGTAAAAGATCAGATTTTTTGGTTATGAACGAGTGAACAGCTTTTTTTGCAAGATATTTATTCAGAAAAGCTTCTGTAACTGCATCATCAATTTTGTTTTGGGTAAAAAAATCTTCGGCCTCTTTTAAATTTTCAAATTTTAAAGAGTCGCTTAGAGAGAGAGAGTTTTTATACTCAGCACCTGAGCTATAAACCAGAGCGCGGCATAAATTAAAGTAATCAGATTTTGACCTATACCACTCTATTGTTTTGATTATTAATGAGTCATCTTTTATTTTAATCTCATTCATACAACACCCTATAGTTGAGAGTAGGTTGAAGTAGGCAAAATTTGATTCAGACAATTTTTTCGGGTTAAAATTTTGAAGAGAATCCATTACTGAAACCGGGTTCATAAATAGTAACGAGTCCCATTTTTTAAGCCTGTCAAAATGAGAATTTTGTTCGCTGTAGCTTGATGTACAGGAAAAAAGCAATAAAGAAAAAATGATAGAATAAAATTTGCACATTCACAAATATAAAGAAATATTGAATGTGAAGCGTTTGGAAAAGAAAAAATATCTGTTACAATTTTACTTTCTCTTTTGGTGTATGCTTTTAGAAATACACTCCATCGGGCACCCCGCTATAGCCTCGTCCAAATCTTCCAGATATCCTTGAGGCGGATTTATTAAAATTCGGTAGTTTGAGTAAACTGATCCATTAATAAAGTATGGGAATTCATCATCATAAACATCTACAGAGTGATATGCAACTCTTTGGCAATTATAACATTTAATGCAATTTGTTACATCAATTGAATATACAGTTGATGTTGATGAAGATGCCATTAACTTATGACTGTAAAGCACAAAAGATGTCATAATCAAAATTGAGAAAAGTATATAACAAAATCCAGCTTTTTCTTGAATGATCGAAATGATCAAACAACTTTTTTTAGGTTTTTGCATAAGATTAAAATTAAGGAATTGTGGAGATCAACACAGATCTTATTTAATGGCGACTAACCTCAAAACAATTTGCATAAAAATATTATCACATTAACTGTATTGACCTCCACGACACCGGAAACAATGTTATTGCAAATGTAATGTCGGGATATGAAGAAAAAAAGCTTTTATAAACAGGCAGCGCAAAGTTGCGCAATTTATCTACATATCTACCTAAAATATAGAAATATAAAGATTGTTATGCAGCGCAAAGTTGCGCAGAAAAATCAAGAAAGATATCTCTGAGGGAGTGTGAAATAAAATTTACTCCCTTTCCCACTTTCACTTTGTGCAAAAATTTTACCTCCCAATCGCTCAATAAACTCTCTGCATAAAAGTAGTCCCAATCCTGCTCCCTGTTCGTTTTCGGTTCCTGCTGATGCAATCTTTTCTGTAATCTGAAACAGTTTAGATACTCTTTCATCGTCAATACCCACTCCGTTGTCTGTGACAGTAATTAAAAGTTCATTCTCATCTGATGATGCGGTTACATTTACACTTCCACCTCTGTAACTATATTTGACTGCATTACTTATTAAATTTCTTAACACAGTATTAATCATATGCTTATCCACATAAAGATCTATGTTTTTATCAAATGAGAAATTGAGTTTTATCTCCTTGTTGTTGGCAATACGCTCAATGGAGTCGTTGGCAAGAATAAAGATGTTTTTTATAGTAGTTCTGTCACTCTCAGCTTCAAGTTTGTTTGTTTGTGACTTAGCCCACTCTGTTAGATTTCCCAGCAACTCATTTGCAAAGTTTGCAGATTTATTAATTGATTTTAGAAAATCAGACAGAACATCGGGATCAAGTTCTGCCGTCTCTCTTGCCATTAAGCTTGATAGATTTGTTATATTATTGAAGGGATCCTGCAAATCGTTTACAATTATTGAAAATAACTTATCTTTTGTTGCGTTTGAGGTGATAAGCTCATTGGATTTTTTCTCAATCTCTCTCTTCTGCCGTACAAGTTCAATATTGGTTTTACGTTTGTCATAATATGAGTATAATGAGCCTAAAAACAATATAACCAATAAAATAAGACCTGCAATAGTGAAGTATAAAATGACTTTCATACGCTTCTGTTGCTCTGCCTTAATAATATCCTCTTCATACCTTGCCAAAGCCTGCGCCTGTTTCTCTTTTTCGTACTTATACTTGTATTCAAGACTCACTACCTCTTTTATGTTCTCCTCATTAAAAATACTGTCATTCAATTTCTTAAATTGAATATGACTTTCGAAAGCCTTTCTGTAATTGTTTTTTGCTGAGTGAATTTTTGAGAGCTGCCCGTAACCAACCATCTGATGTTCAAGGATTCCCATCTCGTTTGAAATTGAAAGACTATTTTCAGTCAACTCAAGAGCTCTCTCTAATTTGCCCAGATCAAAGTAGATATCACCCATTTTTAGGTAAATCTCACTCATAATGTTTTTGCTGCCGGTCTCTTTAGAAAGTATTAGAGACTGCTCATAGTAATTAAGTGCATCCGGAAATTTGTTCTGTTTTTTGTATAGTGAACCAAAATTATTCATCGAGAGCATCTTTCCAAATTTGTTTCCCTCTTGTTCCTCTATTTTTAATGCCTTTGAATAGAGATCTGCAGCTTTTAACAGATCATTCTCATCTTCATATATTTTCCCAAGATTATTATATAGAGAACCAAGTTTTTTGTTGCTTTTTTGCTCTTCGTAAATTGTCTGAGCTTTTTGATATGAGTCAATTGCAAGCAAATTGTTATTTTGTTTCATATATACTATTCCAAGATTGGTATATATATCTGCAATGAAATTTCTGTCATTAATCTCTTCAGCTATAAGAAGAGCATTTTGCAAATCTTCAGTAGATTTTGGATAGTTACCCTGCATTTGATATATTACTCCCATCATTTGGAGACACTCTATCACGTGTCTCTTATCATTGAATTCCAACGCTATATTTCTGCTGTCATAGAAGAACTCGATAGCTTTTGGGTAGTTACCCATTTGGAAATAGACATAGGCCATATCGCTCCTACAAAAACAGATTCCTCTTTTATCACCAATGTTTTGATATACATTGAGAGATCTCTTATAATAGTCCAGAGACAGGTTGTATTCGAATTTTTCACGAAAATATCTTCCGGTTAATTTCAAGCTGTTTGCCATCCCTTTTTGGTAGCCGAGGCTATCGCTTAACTGTGAAGATTCCAGTGTGTATTTAAGTGCCATTTCCGGGTTTGTGAGAACCAACTCAGATGCGATCCTATTCATTAAATTTACTCTTATTGTGTCTACAGCAGAGTGTGTTTTTAATATTGCTATCAGAGAGTCTGCCTTGTTGTTCTGTCCGAATGACAATATTTGAGTAAAAAGCAGAAGAATTGCGAAAGATGTTTTTCTAACCATTATCAATCTTTGAAATTAGCTTACTTTGGCCCTATTAAGGCATATTATATGGATATTAGGCCTTATATGCAAATATAAAGATTTATTCATTGCAGACTGCACTAGGAAACCTGCAAAGATTAATTGTGTTTGAGAGCTTTTTTTCTAATGGGAAAGTATTACCTGGATTGGTTGGTAATAGTATTAGGTTGGCATTTTGTAAAATAGACATTCATTCTGTATGTGATAAAAGAGATAACTGCAACCAAGCCTAATATGAGTAATAAGAGCCGGGGATTGAATTTTACTTTTAACATAATTGTGAAAGTTAATTACAACAAATAATCATAGAAACAGAAATCATTATAACACTTGGTGGCCATTGGCGACTAACCTTTAAAACTGCTGAATTAATATTTTATTACTACCAGTGTTATAATGATTTCTATCTTTTCATTATCATCGATGCAAATTTAGTCAAGAATCGCTTAGATATGTCAAGACAACTATATTGTTGCGAAAAGTTGCGCTTTTTTAAAAGTTAATATACTATTAATATAGTGATTACAATTATAAATGCAGCGTTTTGTTGCGTTTTTTTAAATAATCAAAAGGTATTATTTTACGATTTGGAGATTTAATTAAACAATAAAAAAGAGACTAACAAACTTTTTACTATTATCTCTTTGATGACGGGCCTTGACTCTCACCCATCTTATAAACCATAGATCTTACAATTTGTGCCCACTCAAAATGAGAGTGTGTTTTGTCAAAATATTTGTACGAAATAGGCTTTCCTATTGTAACCTTAATGGTTTTGCCTCGTTTGAGAAACATCTCTCTGGGCAATAACATAAGTTCAATATTTACCTTAATTCCAAGAAACTCTCTTATGGAATTTATTAAATAGAACAGTCGGGAGTTTGTACCGTGAAAAAAAATTGGTACAACATCTCTTTGATTTGAAATTGCCTTAGTAATGAAGCTCTTTTGCCAGGGAAGATCTTGTATTTTTCCATCCCGTCTTCTGGATACTATTCCTGCAGGGAAATGGGTTATTGCAATATCTTCACGGTATGTTTGCTCAAGCGCCCGCAGATAATCTTTAGAGGAGCCCTCAAATACATTGACAGCAACGATAAAAGGGTGTAGTTGAGGTACAAACATAAATGCATCATTAGCGATTGCTTTAAGTTCTCCGTACCTCCTGCTCACAAGATAGGTTATTATCAGTCCATCTGCAAAACCAAAAGGGTGGTTTGCAGTAAAAAAACACTTTCTGTTCTGTGGCAGATTCTCAAGCCCCTCAATCTCAAGTTTAATATTGAACTCCTTGATTACATTCTCAAGAAATTCAGCCCCAACTGAATTTGAATATTTATTTAACAGTTGGTTGGTCTCTTGTTGGTATACTATTTTTGATATAATTCGGATAACAAACTTAGGGAGCTTATTGAGAAGCCCTGCATTTCTTTCGCTGATAATTTTTTCTATATCAATGTATTTATGCTCTTTATTGCTTGGTTCTGCCATTTTGCTTTCAAATTTTGTGCAAATGTACAGAATTTAGTCTGATTTTCACTTTTCTACTGCCAAACACCAGTTGTGTATATCCTTCTCCTCTCCGAATTGTATACCGGTTAGTTTTTTGTAAAGAAATAGGCACATCTTCCCGGTTGTAACGGGATCTCCTATCATATAACTCTTATTGTTCAACTTGTCATCAATTCTAGATACCGGTAGAATAACAATTGCTGTTCCACAAGCTCCAACCTCTTCAAATGTTTCTAACTCTTCAAGTTTAATTCGTCTTCTTTCAATAGACATTCCATCATCTTTTGCTAATTGCATTAATGAATTGTTCGTTATTGAGGGTAAAACAGATTCGGAATCTGGAGTTATATAACTATTCCCCTTAATTGCAAAGAAGTTAGAAGAGGAGAACTCATCAATATATTCGCGTTTGGAAGAGTCAAGATAAAGAACAGATGAGTATCCCTCTTTTTTTGCATTTACACCTGCAACAATCGCTGCTGCATAGTTACCTCCAAGTTTGTAGGAGCCTGTTCCCATTGGGGCAGCTCTGTCGTGATCCTGAGCCAGTAAAACCTTAGCCGGTCTGTTTATTGATCCGGTAAATGATCCGATAGGTATTGCCGCTACAATAAAAAGCACCTCATTAGGAGAGACAAGATCAATTTGTGCTCCAACACCAATGACAAACGGTCTTATGTACATAGATGCCCTATATTCATATGGGGGTAGAAATTCTATGTTTTCAAGGACTACTCTCTTACAGGCCTCTACAAACATATCTTGGTCAGGAGATGCTATACCGAGATAATCTGCAGATCTTCTAAGTCTTTTTGCATTCTCATAAGGCCTAAACAATCTTATTTTTTCATCTTTACCTCTGTAGGCCTTTAGACCTTCAAATGCCTGAATTCCGTAGTGTAATGATGCAGAAAGTGCGCTAATAGAGATGTTGTCATCTCTTCTACTCTCCAATGGACCCCACTCTCCATTTTTGTAATGAGAGAGTATAATAGTGTTTGTTTTAGTATAACTAAATGTAAGTTTTTCCCAGTTCATAATTATTTAGATAAGAAACCCAAAAAGGTCCTGTTTATTGTTAATATATTCATAAACAACATTGTGTTGTTCCATCCTTTTAATTAGGGAGTTAAAATCAGAGGCATCGGCGAGCTCCACTCCAATCACAGCAGGTCCCTGCTCTCTATTTGTCTTTTTTGAATAACTGAAGTGAGTAATGTCATCTTTTGGTCCCAGAATGTTTCTCACAAAAGAGAGTAATGCTCCCGAGCGTTGCGGAAACCTAATAATAAAGTAGTGTTTCAGACCCTCATATAGCAGAGATCTCTCTCTAATCTCTTCGGTCCTACCGATATCATTATTGCTGCCACTAACAATGCAAACAACATTTTTACCCATTATCTGATCTGAAAAGAGAGGTAAGGCAGATATCGAGAGGGCTCCTGCTGGTTCCACAACTATTGCATTCCTGTTGTAAAGTTCAAGAATTGTGCTACATACTGAGCCTTCAGAAACAGCAACTATATGGTCCAGCACATCTTTACAGATGTTAAATGTATGTTCGCCTACTCTTTTAACCGCTGCCCCATCAACAAACCGGTCTATCTCTTTTAATTCACAAATGAATCCATTCTCAAGAGAGAGTTTCATACTTTGTGCTCCCAAAGGTTCTACCCCCACTATCTTTGTTTCCGGGCTTAAATATTTAAAGACGGAACCAACTCCGGATGCAAGACCCCCTCCCCCGACAGGAATAAACAAAAAATCAATCTTCTCTTTACTCTCATTAAATATCTCTAGCCCAACAGTTGCCTGTCCCTCAATAATTTTAGGGTCGTCAAATGGATGAATAAAGCTGATGTTTTTTTCAACAGAGTATTTTTGAGCTTCACTATTTGCGTCGTCAAAGGAATCTCCTACTAAAACTACCTCAATGTAATCTTTACCAAACATCTTTACCTGCTCAATTTTTTGTTTTGGAGTAGTTTCGGGCATAAAGATAATACCTTGAATCTTTAGTAGATTGCAGGAGTATGCAACTCCTTGGGCGTGATTCCCTGCGCTTGCACATACAACTCCTCTTTCAATATTCTCTCTCTCGAGAGAAGATATTTTGTTGAAGGCTCCCCTTATTTTATATGATCTTACTATCTGAAGGTCTTCTCGTTTGAGCATAATATTGGCACTATACTTTTCTGATAGTCCAAGATTTTTCTGGAGTGGTGTAGGGCAAAAGAGCTCTCCAATAACTTCTGATGCCTTGGATATATCTTCTATTTTGGGATAGTATGACATAATTAAAAGCTTTTATTATCCCTTTCTGGCCTTAAAGACCTTACACTCTCTCCTGTTTTCCACATTTCACTATCTCTTAGCTCTTCAAGCTCACAATCCAGTTTAGCTCTATAGTCTACTTTACTGTTTGAATCAATAGAGAGTTGCGCTTCATTTCCTTTAGAGACCTCCTCATAGAGAGACTTAAATATAGGAAGGGATGCATCTCTGAATCTTTTCCACCAGTCCAGGGCTCCTCTCTGTGCTGTGGTTGAGCAGTTGGCATACATCCAGTCCATTCCATTCTCTGCTACCAGAGGCATTAGACTCTGTGTTAGCTCCTCTACAGTTTCGTTAAAAGCTTCAGAGGGTGAGTGACCGTTATCTCTTAAAACTTGATACTGTGCTGCAAATATTCCCTGGATTGCTCCCATAAGTGTCCCTCTCTCTCCGGTTAAATCTGAGTAGACCTCTTTTTTAAAAGTTGTTTCAAACAGATAGCCCGAACCAACCCCAACACCCAATGAGACAACTTTCTCAAATGCTTTTCCTGTATAGTCCTGATGTATTGCATAACTTGAATTAAGCCCCCTATTTTCAAGAAACATACGCCTAAGAGATGTGCCTGACCCTTTTGGAGCAACCAAAATAACATCTACATCTGCCGGTGGCACCACTCCTGTTCTCTCTTTGTATGTTACTGCAAACCCGTGAGAGAAGCAAAGAGTTTTTCCATTATTAAGATGCTTTTTAACTGTAGGCCATAATTGAATCTGACCAGCATCAGATAAAAGATAGAGAATCATACTCCCCTTTTTGCACGCATCCTCAATTTCAAAAAGAGATACACCGGGAATCCATCCATCTTTAACAGCTTTTTCCCAGGTTTTTGAATCTTTTCTTTGCCCGACAATGACATTAAATCCGTTATCTCTTAAGTTCAACGCCTGCCCCGGTCCCTGAATTCCATAGCCGACTACTGCAATTGTTTCGTCTTTTAATGTTTCCAAAGCCTTTTTCAAAGGAAACTCACTACGGGTAACTACATTTTCCATTACCCCTCCAAAATTCATCTTTGCCATTTTTGATTGGTTTTTAAATTTAATATTTTTGATTTTTTATAATAACTGCTGTTTAATCTTTTTAGGATGTACTCCGAGTCACACCTATCCGAAATAATATCTGCAGATATATTGTACATTGCCATCTCTTTAGATATTAAATCCTCTTGATGATAGTAATCCACTTGAAGTACATCAATAACATTACCAAGTTGATTTACAATTCTCTCTATTGTATCTGCAGTTGTGATTGCAGATATTACAACGGTACTTATTCCCTTTACAAATGATTCTGAGACATTTAGACTCTCAATATTTATCTCCCTTTTAAGGTATGCAGATGTTATCCTGTTAAGGACAGATATCTGATTATTTACAAATGCTACAACAATGTACTCTCTGTTCATAATTTCTACTCTTTTATTAATACAATATTTCATTAAGTGAGGAGCCCGATGGTACCATTGGAAATACATTCTCTTCATTCCGGACAACAATCTCAAGAAGGTAAGCACCTCTAAAATCCAACATCTCCTTTACAGCACCATCCAGCTCTTTTCTTAAATCAACTCTTTTAGAAACAATACTATAGGCATTACTAATTTGAAGGAAATTGGGGTTATTCATCTCAGTAAAAGAGTATCTCCCCTTGAAAAAAAGCTCCTGCCACTGCCTTACCATTCCAAGGAATGAGTTGTTTAGAATAACCACCTTAAGATCAATATTTGATTGCATAATTGTACCAAGTTCCTGTATTGTCATCTGGAAACCTCCATCTCCAAGAATAGCCACTACCTCTCTGTTTGGGGCACCTAACTTAGCCCCTATTGCAGCCGGAAGTCCAAACCCCATCGTTCCTAACCCTCCTGAGGTAATCATACTCCTGCCGGAGTTAAATTTTGAGTATCTGGCACAAAACATCTGATGTTGACCGACATCGGTTACAATGACTACACTCCCTTTACCGATACGGGCAATTGAATCTACCGCCTGAGCCATACTTATTGTCTCACTTAAACTATCTGAGAGAAGCTTATCTATTATTGACTCCCGCTCTTTTTTCCACCACTCCTTAATAAAGCTATCCCACTCAACATCAAAACTTCTCTTTACTCCGGGAATAAGTAATTTTACTACCTCTTTTGCATCACCTTGTATTTGCAGATAAGATTTAATTGTTTTGTTGAACTCTGCCTTATCTATATCTATATGAATAATTTTAGCGATTGGTGCATATTTGGAGGTATCTCCCGTAACCCTATCGCTAAATCTCATTCCGATTGCAACAATAAGGTCACTTCTCTGAGTCATCATATTTGGTGCAAGATTCCCGTGCATACCTACATTTCCGGCGAATAGAGGATGGTTATTGGGAACAGCAGAGAGCCCCATCAGAGTTGATACAATGGGTATGTTTCCTCTCTCGGCCAACTCAATAACCTCATCCCCTGCTTCGGATAATGTTACCCCCTGCCCGACAATAATCATCGGTTTTCTTGAAGAGTTTATTAATTCAATAGCCTCATTTATTTTGGATTGAGAAATTTGCACTCTTCTAAGACACGGGATGTTAAAAATCGAATCACCTCTAGATCTATAATTTGTCAACTCAATTTGGGAGTTTTTTGTAAGACTGATAAGTACCGGGCCAGGTCTTCCGTTGCGGGCAATATAGAACGCCTTTGCAATTATCATAGCAACTTCATCTGCAGATGTAATCTGATAACTCCATTTGGTAACCGGAACTGTAATGCTTATTGTGTCTGCCTCCTGGAAGAAATTTGTACCCAATTTATCTGCAGATACCTGAGCTGTTATACACACCAAAGGAGTCGAATCCATAAGTGCATCTGCAATACCTGTTACTATATTTGTTGCACCCGGGCCTGCAGTGGCAATACAAACTCCTACTTTTCCACTGACTCTGGAGTACCCCTGGGCAGCGTGTACAGCTCCCTGTTCGTGTCTTACCAATATGTGATTAATCTTATCTTTATAGTTAAACAGATCGTCGTAAAGAGGCATAATTGTCCCCCCTGGGTATCCGAATATTGTATCTACACCCTCCTCAATTAGAGATTTTAAAACGGCCTCAGACCCTTTTATGTAATTTATATCCATAACTATCACCTATTATAAATTCGCCTTACTGCACCCTTGTCGGCAGATGTTACATTCATTGAATACACCTTGAGTGCATTTGAAATATCTCTCTTCCTGTTTTTGGGAGTGAATGCATCCTCACCTTTAAGATTAAGAATTTCTCTTCGTTTTGATAGCTCTTCTGAGGAGATATTGGCCTCTATTAATCTCTCTCCTATATCGATAGTTATAATATCTCCATTTTGAATAAGAGCAATATTTCCACCACTGGCTGCTTCGGGTGATATATGGCCAACTGAGAGCCCCGAAGATCCTCCGGAAAAACGGCCATCTGTAATAAGTGCACATTTTTTATCAAGGTTCATAGATTTTAGATATGAGGTAGGGTATAGCATCTCTTGCATTCCTGGACCCCCTTTTGGACCCTCGTATCTGATAACCACTACATCACCCTCTTTAATATTTCCATCTAGTATTCCAACAGATGCCTCTTCCTGAGACTCAAAAACTACGGCTTTCCCGTTAAATTTAAGTAGTGATGAATCTACTCCGGCACTCTTTACAATGCACCCATCCGGTGCCAGATTCCCATAAAGTACAGCTAAACCACCATCTTTGCTGTATGAATTTGTTGTATCTCTAATACAGCCTTTTTTAGAATCTATATCAAGGGTCTCAAAGTAATTATTCTGAGATCCAAGTACAGAACTTGCTATCATTCCGGGGGCAGATAAATATCGCTTAATTGCCTTCTTGGTGACTTTGTTGCTTAATATATCATTTAAAATTAGAGCCTCATATAGTGAGTTGTAATCTACTCTCTTCACAGTTGTATCAATTAGGTCACACCTTGATAGTTCACCAAGAATTCTCATTATCCCCCCAGCCCTGTTAACATCCTGAATGTGGTATGCAGAATTTGGAGAGACTTTACACAAGACAGGTACTCTTCTAGACAACTCATCAATATCCCTCATCCCAAAAGAGACTCCTGCCTCATTTGCTGCTGCTATCAGATGGAGTACAGTGTTAGTAGATCCTCCCATTGAAATATCCAAAGCCATTGAGTTCATAAATGCAGTGCGTGTAGCAATTGACCTGGGAAGTACATCCTCATTTCCATTAAAATAGTACTCCTTGCAATTTTTAACAATGATTGATGCGGCATCCCTAAACAGTAACTTCCTGTTTTTGTGAGTGGCAACAAGTGTTCCGTTACCTGGGAGTGCCAATCCGAGTGCCTCTGTTATGCAGTTCATTGAGTTTGCCGTAAACATCCCGGAACAGCTGCCGCAAGTGGGACAGGCTCCTCTCTCGAGCTCTAAAAGCTCTTTATCATCGGTATGTTCATCTGCAGCTTTTACCATAACATCTACCAGATCATACTTCTTCCCTGAAACTATACCGGCCTCCATAGCTCCTCCGGAAACAAATATGGCCGGAATATTAAGCCTCAATGCTGCCATAAGCATTCCGGGGGTGATTTTGTCGCAGTTTGATATACATATCATACCATCCACCTTATGCGCATTACACATAAATTCAATGCTATCTGCAATCAAATCTCTGGAGGGAAGAGAGTAGAGCATTCCGTCGTGCCCCATTGCAATACCGTCATCTATGGCTATTGTGTTAAATTCGGCAGCAAAGCACCCCTGTTTTTGTATCTCTCTTTTAATAAACTGACCGATATTATGAAGGTGAGTGTGTCCGGGCACAAATTGAGTGAATGAATTAACTATTGCGATAATTGGCATTCCAAACTGGTTATCTTTCATACCGTTTGCTCTCCACAGTGAGCGTGCTCCTGCCATTTTTCTTCCAACTGTTGTTTGAGTGCTTCTGAGTGGTTTCATATTTGAGTCAATTATTTTTTGTTAATAGATAAAAGCTTCGCGAGCCCGCTTTTACAGGATCCTGTTAAAGCGAGCATAAGTTAAAAAGTGCTTAAACGGGATCCTAAATCAATCTAATAATAATGACTGAAATAATGATTGAAGAGACCACCAGTAGAAGTAGTCCCGAATTCAGGATATTTAGTGATAGATCATTTATGGACAATGATTTAACAGAGAAGTTAGAAAGGAGATATCCCCCTGCTGCAACCTCTTTTGGACTGTTAAACTCTTTGCTCATATAATGAATTGTAATTGGATACAATATGAAATGTTATGCAAATGTAAAAATTAATTATATCTGACAATACTTTTTTTAAAATATTTTTTCAATAGTGTAATTAAACGGTGTTAATATTGCGCCACTTTCTTAACCTTACCACCATTCCTGGAGTGGGTTTAAAACTTACTTGATCCATAAGCTCTTCTAATATTTCGTTTACAAAAAGCACCTTACTCTTTAGCATAATTAGTGTCTCAATTGACCACACCTGAACTGCAACTCTCACTCTTTCATTAATTATCCACTCAATACAGGCCGAGGCAATTGCTTCGTATTGTTCATTGCTGCCTGTATATCTCCTGTTTTTAAGGATATCTGTCATTATCTTGGCGAAATGTCGCTTTGAACTCTCGTTTTGGACTTTTGGAAAGAGATTGAAAAAATGAGGGTAAAAATCATTGAAAAAATTGCAGTCGTAAAAGTAAACATATTCAAGAATATATGCAGATCTGAATTCAATCTTCTCTCTATGTTTTTTAAAGCTGCTTATTAATGTAAGGCTACTATTTTTATTAACAATGTCTATCACTAAGGAGATTAAAACAGGCACAGACTCTCTGGAGATAAGAATATCCCGAATATTTTTTGCGAAATCTTTATAGAAATCACTTATAAGAAGATCTACTATTTCGGTTTTTGAGAGTTGTCCCTGCATTAATTCCAGTGTGATTTTTTTGTTGTATGTATTTTATCAGGTTTTAAAGAGCACTGCTAATATAGTAATTTTTGAAATGGATGAGTGATAACAACTGCACTTTCAACAAAATCAATTATTGGATGTTATATAGTGTAATTATCTTATTATATAAACCAATTTTGTACAAGATGTTTAATGAATATAATCCTTTAAAAAAGGCTATGTTTCAGGTGATTGATAACGACGGAAAGGTTATCAACGAGAAATGGATGCCCCAAATAAGCGACACTCGTCTGCTTAAAATATACAAAGATATGCTCTTTGCCAGAGTAGCTGACTTGCAGATAGTCTCATATCAGAGACAGGGTAGAATATTTACCTATCCTCCCAATTATGGGCAGGAGGCAATAGCAGCAGCAGCAGGTGCACTCATTCAGGATAACGACTGGATGGTCCCCGCATTTCGAGAGATGGGGACTATGCTTGCCAAAGGTGTAACCCTTAAAGAGCTTTTTCTATACTTTATGGGCTACGAAGATGGCTCTAAGTTTGAGAATGCCAAGTTTACACTTCCTATTAGCGTTCCCATAGCATCGCAGCTCCTTCACGCTGTAGGAATAGGCTATGCTGTTAAATACAACAATGAGGATAAAGTAATTTATGCATTTGTAGGTGATGGCGGTACTTCTGAGGGAGATTTTCACGAAGCTGTAAATTTTGCTGGTGTTTGGAAGGTTCCTGTTATATTCATTATCCAGAACAACCAGTACGGGATATCTACCCCTACAAAGATGCAGACTGCATCTGACTCTTTGGCGATTAAAGCTGTAGCCTATGGTGTTAAAGGTATTCAGGTAGATGGTAATGACCTTTTTGCGATGTATAAAGCAATAGAAGAATCTGTTAAAGTTTGTCGCAACGGCGAAGGTCCTGTTCTGATAGAGGCAGTAACCTACCGTAAGGGTGCACATACAACTTCGGATGATCCGACAAAATATCGTACTAAAGAGGAGGAGCAGGAGTGGGATGAGAGAGATCCAATGAAAAGGTTAAAGTCCTATCTTATAACCAAAAAGCTTTGGAGTGAAAAGGAGGAGGAGAAGATTATTCCACAGTTCAAGGAGGAGGTAGACAGACAATTTATAGAGGCAGAGAATTATGGCCCCTACCCTAAGGAGGATATTTTCAAATATCTTTACGCTGAGATGCCGGATGATCTTCACGATCAGGAGCGCCAGTATGACAGATTCCTTCAGTGGAAAGCGACTAAGGTTAAGTAATTTACATTAATGGAGATTTAAGATGAAAATAATGAATATGGTCAATGCAATAAATGATGCATTGGATATAAAGTTGGCAGAAGACAAAAGTGTTATTGTATATGGTGAAGATGTAGGCGTTGAGGGGGGAGTATTCAGGGTGACAGAGGGGCTACAGTTAAAATATGGTGCCAATAGGGTTTTTGACAGCCCTCTTGCTGAATCCGGAATCGTAGGAACAGCAATAGGGATGGCGGTAGCCGGACTAAGACCTGTAGTTGAAATGCAGTTTTGTGGTTTTATCTATCCGTCATTCAATCAGATAATAAGCCACGCATCCAGAATGAGAAATCGTTCAAGAGGAAAATTTGAGACGCCGATGGTTATTAGAATGCCTTATGGTGGAGGGATAAACGCTTTGGAACACCATAGTGAAAGTATGGAGACGATTTTTGGACACATACCGGGACTCAAGGTTGTGGTGCCATCCACTCCTCACGATGCTAAGGGTATGCTTATAGCTGCTATAGAGAGTAACGATACTATTCTTTTTATGGAGCCAAAACGAATATACAGGGCAATTAAACAGGAGGTTGAAGAGGGTAAGTTTACAATTCCTCTCGGAAAGGCAAATGTTCTTACTCAAGGCACAGATGTTACCGTTGTAGCCTATGGAGCTATGGTAAGAGAGGTACAAAAGGCGATGGTTATGGCAAAGGAGGCCGGAATAAGTGTAGAACTTATAGATTTACGATCTATATATCCTATTGACAGAGAGACAATAGCAAAATCCGTTAAAAAAACAGGGAGAATTATAACTGTAACAGAGGGACCCCGTACATACGGAGTTGGATCTGAGATCAGTCAGATTGCAATTGAAGAGGCATTCCTCAATTTAGAGGCACCTCCTGCAAGAGTATCTGGCTTTGATGTAATTGTGCCTCTTCCAAAAGGTGAACATCACTTTATGCAGGATCCATATAAGATCTTTTATGAAATAGAGAGAATTGTAAAATATTAAAAATTATGAGATATATATTTAAATTTCCGGATATTGGAGAGGGTCTCGAAGAGGGAACTATTGTAGAGTGGCACGTAGAGAAGGGGCAATCTGTAAAGATGGGAGATAGTCTTGTCACAATGGAGACCGATAAGGTTGTAACTGCAATACCCTCTCCCAGAGATGGTATAATAGCTGCAAAATTTGGTAAAGTTGGAGAGATAATTCACGTAGGATCTGCATTGGTAGAGATTGATATAGCCGGGGTTGAAGGAGATGCAGCAATAGAAGAGGCAAGAAAACCCGAAGCAGAAAAAACAGTTGTTGAGGCCGTTGAAGAAGAGGGTGCAGGGGTGGTAGGTACTCTTGAAATAGCCGGTAACAGTATGGTATTATCTGCAAGCAGGGAGGGCGTTACTTCCGAAAAAGCAACCGCCACAAGAGAGAGAAAGATACTAGCCACACCTGTAGCACGTGCGGTTGCCAAAGAGATGTCAATTGACATTAATACGGTAAATGGTACCGGACCCGGTGGAAGGGTGACTAAAGAGGATATTCTTAACTTTACAAAAGAGAGTTCAAAAGCAAAACCTCTTACATCCGGTTCTAATGAGAACTCTAAACAGAGCTCACCACAAAGAAGAGTGGAAGTAGAACCACTGTCTCAAATACGAAAGACTATAGCAAAAAATATGTTGCAAAGCAAACACAATGCTGCTCATATGACTGTATTTGAAGAGGTTGAAATATCTGAATTAGAGAGGATAAGAGGTAAGTATAAAGAGATAATGCAAAAAGAGGGGGTAAAACTCACCTATCTTGCTTTTATAGTTAAGGCAACAGCAATGGCACTTAAGAAATTCAAAGCACTTAACTCCGAAATGGATAACGAAGGAGGTAATCTTATTTATAAGAGGTATTACAATATTGGTATTGCTGCAGATACAGAGAAGGGACTTGTCGTGCCTGTTATCAGGGATGCAGATAAACTCTCAGTTAAGGAGATAGCCAAAGAGATAATTGTGCTTTCAGATAAAGCCAGAGAGGGTAAGCTGACTCTGGATGATATGAAAGATGGTACTTTCACTATCACAAGCTATGGAAGTATTGGAGGTCTCTTTGCTGTACCGGTAATCAACTACCCACAGGCAGGAATTCTTGGAGTAGGAAGAATTAATAAAAAGCCGGTAGTTAAGGATGACTCAATAGTTCCTGGATTGGTTCTTCCTCTGTCATTGAGTGTAGATCACAG
Organism: Bacteroidetes bacterium HGW-Bacteroidetes-5; assembly: GCA_002842515.1. GTDB lineage: Bacteria > Bacteroidota > Bacteroidia > Bacteroidales > UBA932 > Bact-08. The sequence continues at coordinate 94,030 of PHDC01000001.1, forward strand.
AATTGCAGACGGAGGTGAAACAGCCAGGTTTATTAATACGATAATGGGCTATCTTTCAGATCCTGTATCATTACTTATGGACTAATAAAATGAGGTTATAAATTATGTACGATTTAATTATAATAGGATCCGGTCCGGCAGGATATGTAGCAGCAATAAGAGCCGGTCAGGTTGGTTTAAAAACTGCAATTATTGAGAGAGATCATATCGGAGGTATGTGTCTCAATTGGGGATGTATTCCCTCAAAATCAATTATGGAGAGTGTTAAACTCTATCAGAGAATCTCTAAAGATGCCTCTCGTTTTGGAATCGACGGCATTGATAAAAAATTAATTTCATTCAACTGGAACAAAGCTGTTAAAAGATCCGACACAATTATCAAGAAGCTTACGACAGGAGTTGAATTTCTTTTGAAGAAGAATGGCGTGGAGATTATTTCCGCACAGGCAAAAATTATCTCCTCAAACTCTGTGCTTGCTGATAACAGACTTATAGAGGGTAAAAATATTATCATTGCAACCGGCTCAAGTACGCCAAAAATAGATACCACCCATCCTTCACTTATTGTTGAACCCGGCACCCTTTTCACAGAGAGAGAGATTCCGGGCAATATTGTAGTTGTAGGCAAATCGCCAATAGCGGTAGAACTTGCTCAAATCTTCAGTATGATGGAGAGGAGCGTAACAGTTATTTCTGACAGTGACGGCATTATGCCCAAAGCAGACCCATACATAAGTAGTTTTATTCTTAACAAGCTAAAAAAAGAGAGGATAAAATTTGTTTTTGGAAGAGAGATAACTACTACAGATGGTTTGTGGTCAGAGGGTAAATTGAATTTGGAGGGAGAGGAGATTGGGTGTGATCTTATTGTAAACGCCCGAGACAGAAAGGGGAACATTATAGATTCAGATATAGAGATAAAGAGAGATAATGGATATATAGCTGTAGACGAGAATTTTGAAACTTCTGTTAAAGGAATTTATGCTGTCGGGGATGTAAATGGAATGAGTATGTATGCTCACATTGGATCTGCACAGGGTCTGAATGTGGTAAACAGAATAAAAGGGATTGACAAAAAGCTGGATATTCATAAACTACCTATGAATATGTACACAGTTCCCGAAGCTGCTCAAATAGGTCTCACAGAACAGCAGATAAAAGATGCCGGCTACGACTATAAATCCAGTGAATTTCCTCTCTCTGCAAATGGAAAGGCGCAGACAGAGGGCTCTGCAGAGGGTTTTGTAAGGATTCTCTCCGAAACAAAATATGGTGAGGTACTAGGTGTTCAAATCATAGCTCCTAATGCAACTGATATGATAAATGAAGCTAGTGCATATATGCAACTTGAGTCTACCGTTTACGATATAGCACAAACAGTACACACCCACCCTACTGTATCAGAAGTGTTTATGGAGGCCGGTTTTGAAGCTGTAGATATGGCAATTCATAAATAAAAATTCAATGTCTCAACTATCATCATCTCACATTGAATACAATCTTCCCGATATTCAGGTTATGAATTCGCGGCTTGATTTTGCTTTCCAGACCTGGCAACCTGATGCTGTTTACATAGTTTTGGGTAGATCCAACAATGCAGATAAGGCAGTCTATACAGATTTAGCCGAAAAAGATGGAGTTAAGATAATAAAGCGGCCATCAGGGGGAGAGAGCGTTGTTCTATCTCCCTCTATGATGGTTTTTTCATCAAAATTCTTATTGAAAAAAGATAGTAGTCCGGCAACTCTTTTTAAGATGGTAAACAAAAGTTTGATAGACTCACTCTCTGGTGCCGGAATTAAAAATCTATCATCAAAAGGGATTTCGGATCTTACAATTAATGATAAAAAGATATTGGGTTCCTCTATGTACTTAAAAAACAACTATCTCTTCTATCACGCAGTTTTAAACATTAGCGAAGATGTCTCCCTGATATCTAAATATCTTAAACACCCTTCAAAAGAGCCTGACTACAGGCAGGGAAGAGTACATAAAGAGTTTATTACATCACTTCATAATGAGGGATATAACCTTGATTATCATATGTTAGAGCTTTATATTGAGAGAGCATTTAAAAACCTTTATTCATTAATTAGTGCGAATATCAATTAATTGACTTAACTTCGCCGGATATTTCTACAAAGTCGTTGTCTAAATCACATCGTTTTGTGAAAGACAATTTAAACAACGCATCAATCATCGTAAATTTATTTAATGACATTTAACGAACTACAGATTATCGAGCCCATCCTGAAGGCCCTGATAAATGAGGGTTATTCTATACCCACACCAATTCAGGAACAGGCAATACCAATCCTGCTTCAAGGCCGCGACATCTTAGGATGTGCCCAAACAGGAACAGGCAAGACAGCCGCTTTTTCAATCCCTATTATTCAGAAACTGTACGAAAACAGAGATGTTGCAGATGTGAATACAGGAAGAAACAGTAAAAAGCAGAGGAAAAACATAAAAGCACTGGTTTTAACACCAACAAGAGAGCTTGCAGCCCAAATCGGGGATAGTTTTTCCAGCTACGGAAAATTCACATCTCTTAAGCATACCGTAATTTACGGTGGCGTAAGACAGCGCTCACAAACAGATGCAATAAGAAACGGAGTTGACATTTTGGTCGCTACTCCCGGAAGATTGCTGGATCTTGTCAATCAAGGTCACGTTAACTTAAGACATATTGAGTTCTTTGTGCTTGATGAAGCAGACAGAATGTTAGATATGGGCTTTATTACAGATATAAAAAGGGTTATAGACCTCATTCCTCAGAGCAGACAAACTCTGTTATTCTCTGCAACAATGCCGTCTGAAATCTCCAGCCTGGCTGAATCTCTTCTAAATAATCCTGTTAAGGTAGAAGTCACTCCTGTTGAAGCAACTGTAGATCTTATAGATCAATATCTCTACTTCGCAGACAGAGGAAATAAGACACCACTTTTGATTGACCTTTTAAATGATGATGATGTAGAATCTGCACTCATCTTTTCAAGGACAAAGCACGGAGCAGATAAATTATCTAAGAGTCTCACAAGAGCCGGTATTAACTGCGATGCAATTCACGGTAATAAATCTCAGAACGCCAGACAGAAAAGTCTTTCGGATTTCAAGAGAAAAAGAACCCGTGTATTGGTTGCTACAGATATAGCTGCCAGGGGAATAGATATCAATCAGATATCACACGTAATCAATTATGACCTTCCGGAGGCTGCAGAGACTTATGTACACAGAATTGGAAGGACGGGCAGAGCCGGATACAGCGGAGTTGCGCTCTCATTTTGTGATTCGGGTGAATTAGGAATGTTAAAGAGCATTCAAAAGCTTATTGGCAAGGATATCAACGTTATAGCCGGACACGAATTTGAGTGTGCAGTTTGTGTTGAAAAGATAGAGAGGCTTAAAAAGAGTGTTGCCAAAGGAAAAGAGAGAACAGGTTCAGGCTTGCAAACCGTGGCCGGAACTCAGGAGAAGAGCTCTTCTAACAGATACAAAGGAAAAAGAACAAAAGGAGAGTTTTGGCAGAAGGGCAGACGCAGAAGCGCTTAATAACTGTAAAACAATAAGATAAAGGGGAGTTCTGGAGACAGTCTCCCTTTTTTTATTTAGTATTAAAAATGCTATTTTTGTTATCTAAAACTTAACACTTGGGGAATGAATTTCATACAGAATCATCTAAAACTTCCTGATGGAAAAAAAGGTGTAAAGAGCATATTTATAGCAATTCTTATAGTTTGGTTTCTTATAAATCTCATACAATCTGTAACAACAGATGTGATTAGGGATGAAGCGTACTATCATTTCTATTCTCAGAATCTCTCCTGGGGCTATTTTGATCACCCGCCTGCCGTTGCTTTAATGATTAAAATAAGCTCTCTGTTGTTTAATAATGAACTTAGCGTAAGGTTTATAACTCTATTACTCCAGATTATCACTCTATCATTGATTTGGAAGATAATTGAAGATAAAAACGCCTCAAAATCGGATGTACTTTCATTTTTCGGAATATCTGCCGCAGTTGTAATGTTTGTGGTGTATGGATTCATAACAACACCAGACTCCCCTCTACTGCTCTTTACTGCCCTCTTCCTTCTATCTTATAAAAGATTTCTGGAAAAAGACGGCTTTGTAAATTGCCTTTTACTGACAATATCAATGGCCGCTCTAATCTACAGTAAATACCAGGGTGGGCTGATTATTCTGCTGGTAATTATTTCAAATCCAAAACTTCTTCTTAACTACCGTTTTTGGCTGAGCGGGATTGCAGCACTGCTTCTTTTAGCCCCGCACATTTTTTGGCAGTTGGATAATGACTTTCCTTCCCTAAAATACCACACAACCGGAAGGTCTAAACCTTTTAAAATAGGCTATTTTTTAGAGTATCTACCTAACCAATTGGCAAATTTTAATCCATTTATACTCGGAGTGATATCATATATAATATTTAAGTTTAAGCCGGAAGGAGATTTTAGAAGAGGACTCTATTTTATAATTGTGGGGATGATTCTCTTTTTCTGGGGGACAACCTTTAGGGGACACGTAGAGCCTCAGTGGACTATAGCTGCCTCCATTCCTATGATTATTCTTATTTATGAGTTCTCCAGAAAGAGTTTGAAGATTCAAAAATATTTAAGAAGATTTGTATATCCCTCCATAATTCTACTTCTTATCTTCAGAGTAATTCTCACCCAGGACTCCCTCCCGATTAAGCTTGAGTTTTACAATCAACAGAGATGGGCTCAGGAACTAAAGGAGATTGTAGGAGAGAGGGCAGTTATTTTCAGTGACGGTTACCAGAGGCCATCTGTTTATAAATTTTATGCAAAATCTGATGCATTTACTGTAAACTCTCTCTATTACAGACAAAACCAGTACGATTTAAACGGGTATAAAAATAATTTTTTTGATAGGGATATTGCAATTGTCACGGATAGATATGATTCTCTATCACAAGCTTATCCAATTCTTGATAAAGATACTATCTGGCTTAGATTCTCCAATTACCTTGTATTGACATCAGATATAGATATTATATTTAATATACCTAAACACTCAATTTTTTCTCAATCAAAAGAGTATGTTTCTGAAATTTCTCTAATTAACAAAAACGAGAGAGATATCCCTTTTAATGACAAGAATTTTCCCGTCTCTCTCCACCTGGTTCTGATAGAAAAGGGGAAAAAGTACTCTGTCCAAGCTTTTTTTGATAAAGAGATAACAGGAATAAAAAGAAGAGAATCAATTAATTGTACAATTAATTTCTCAATTCCGGAAGATATTCCTTCCGGAACATACCATATGTTGTTCTCGCTAAAAACAGAACCTTTCAGAGAGGGATTTAATAGTAAGAGTGAGAAAGTGCTAATAGAGAGAAGATAGATTTAAGGCTAAAAATAACCAATATGTGTTTTTACTTCCGACAGTCTAAAGAGGCACTGGCAGTTGCTAACCGCTTTAAAGTCAAATTTAAAGAGAGAGATTCCATGTCGAGCTCCCAAACAATAAATGGATTTTCTCATCCAAAATGTGCAGTTATAATTGACAGAGATCCAAGTGAAATCAATTTTTATAACTGGGGCTTAATACCTGCAGGATCAGATGAATCTATTCAGAAATATACCTTAAATGCAAGAATTGAGACTCTTGAACAGAAGTGGTCATATAAAAGTGTTATCAATAACAGATGCCTTGTAATTGCAGATGGATTCTACGAGTGGAAAGATAGAACAGCTAATGGGAGGAATTATAAGGATAGATATCTTATAACATTGGAAGATGATAATCTTTTCGCTTTTGCTGGACTCTACTCAAGCTGGATAAAAATGAACGGAGCTGTCTCATACGAAAGTTTCACAATATTAACTACTCAGGCAAATGATGTGGTTGCTCAGATTCACTCAAAAAAAAGGATGCCTGTCATACTTAGTAGAGATGACGAGTTGAGATGGCTAAATGGGTTGCCTTATAAAGAGGTTGAATACCCATATAGTGTTAATCTTAAGGCAAGACCATCAATCGAAGTTAGAAATATAAAAGAGGAGCTTTTCGGCTCCTCTCTATAGGCTAGATCAAACTCCTTAAATTATTGGATTATTCAATATCAATCATCCTTACAGGTTTAGGCTTTGCCTCTTCTCTTTTTGGAAGATTTACCTTTAGTATGCCATTCTCATATTTTGCAGCAATTTTATCACTGTTAACAGTGGTAGGCAGAGAAAATGATCTGCAAAAAGATTGATAACTGAACTCTTTTTTTGAATAGCGACTTTCATCCGAGTTCTCTCTCTCTGTACTTTTTTCTGATGAAATAGAGAGTATCCCCTGGTTTACTTCAATTTTAAAGTCACTCTTCTCCATTCCGGGAGCAGCCATCTCAACTTCAAAACTTTCATCTGTCTCTTTTATATTTACAGATGGTAGTGTTGTATTGGTCATAGAAAAATTTCTTAAAGACCAGTCACTCCAGTCATTTGCTAAAAAATCATTAAATAGATTTGTCCAGACTGGAAGATTCTCGCTTCTCTTAATTAGTGTCATATTAACCTCCATTTTAAAGTTTAAACAATAATTATCCCTCTGAAATTCCATTTCAATAGGACTTCAATTATCTATTTTCAAAATGAATACCACACGATTTTATAGCAAGAATTATGACAATTTGTCAGATTATCTATCGCTTCTCTCCCCGCTTAAGCAGCGCGATTGTAGCCTCCTGGATAGTAATAAGGCACCCTTTTTCTGACTCTTCAATGTAGGGCTTAATATGCTCTACAAAACCTGCAATCTTATCACTGGACTCAACAAATTCGATTACAATTGGAATTTTATCGTTTATCTCAAGAAGTTTTTGACTGTGAACCTTGCTACTTGAACCGAAACCCATTATACCCCTGATAACGGTAGCTCCTGTAAGCCCATACTCTTTTGCTGCATATACGATTACCTCATACAGAGATGAATTTTTATACTTATCTGTAGAGCTGATATAGATCTTTAGCGACCTAACTGTTTCTGATGTTTTCATCTGTAAGATTATTAATCATAAAAGCTTTGTGAATATGTTTCCGATATAGAGAGCTATTAGTCCCACAAAAAGGCTTAATCCGGCGTAAAGTGCAGATTGAAGGAAGTTTCCATCTTTCAAAAGAGATGCGTTCTCATAGACAAATGTAGAGAAGGTTGTAAAGCCACCACAAAAGCCTACTGTCAAAAAAAGTCTCATCTCATTTGAGAGTAGCTCTCCCCTATCCAATAAACCATATATTACACCAAGCAAAAGACTACCCAAAATGTTTACAACTAGAGTTCCAATTGGAAAAGAGAATGGAAACAGTTGCTGTATATATTTTGATGTAAAGAATCTTGCAACACTTCCAAGGAAACCTCCTGTGCCTATTATCAATATAATTCTGAGCATTATTATTTTTACTTTAAATTCTACACTAATTTCATTTTCTTCTGGAAATCAACAATTATCTTGATGTGATTTCATTAATCCACTCTAAAATACTCTTTAAAACAGAAGGATTCATAGTCTCTTCAATTGTTGAATACTCTTTTGGGTGTCCAGTAGGTGCGGTCTGAAAAAGATGATTAAGGCCTTCAAATTCAATAGATGTAACATTATTATTACTATGAGTAACAACCGTGTTATTTGGTCTTTTTTCACCTGTAAGAGCCATATATATGGCATCAAGATTTGTTTTAGAAATTACTTGAAGGTCTTTATTACCATTTATTGAAAGTACAGGGCATTCTGTTTTTTTGAGTGCATCAATCGGGTCATAACTAAGATAAAATATCATCCAGGGTGTGAGCAATGAAGCTAGTTGTTGATTTATTGCACTCTGGGGAATCTCTCCATTACTCTCCTTAACCAAAGTTTGAGAGATGATCTTCTTAAGAGATGTTATATCCCCTTTGTGTATCTCAATCAGGTCAAATAGTTTGTTGTTCAAATTTTGGTAAGCATCAATATCTTCTTCTGTGGAGCCGGATGCCTGTGATATCGCTGCCTGCTGAGCTATTATTATATCTCTTCCCTTCAATCCTGGAGCAGCCATAAGAACAATAAATGAAATATCTTCATATTCTGATGCCACAATTGGTGCTATAATCCCCCCCTCACTGTGCCCTATGAGACCAATTTTTCCAATATCCCCTCTGTTGCGTAGAAACTTATAAGCCCATTTTACATCTTCGGCAAAATCTAAAGTATTTGCGAGAGCAAATTTTCCTCCGGAGCTTCCCACTCCCCTTTCGTCATATCTTAAAACAGCTATTCCGTTTTTGGTCAAAAAATCAGAAAGTAAAAGAAATGGTTTATGACCCATAATCTCCTCATTTCGGTTCTGTGGTCCGCTACCACTTATAAGTATTACGGCATTGTGAACATTTCCATCCCTTGGAAGAGTAAGAGTTCCGGCAAGAACTATACTATCTCTCTTATTTGGAATGAACACCTCTTCTGATATGTACGGAAATGGCTCCTTCGGCTCCTGAGGTCTGGCAGATCCTTCTGGCACTCTTTTAGATAGATTAAGTTGAATAGTTTGACCAGCTTGACGGAGAGTCCCTATTACTTTATCTCCCATATAAACTCCATTATACTCCATCATAATTGAAGAGTGTTTAATGTTGAGAATTGATTTAGAGAAGGTTACAGAATCCATCACAATACCCGTTGCACCCTGATCCGGACTATCCATTGTTCCTGTATAGAGAGAATCACTTCGCTTAATATCAAAAACAATTCTTAACTCTATGTTTTGAATTTTTAGCTTGCCATACCATTTACCCTCAATTGACTGAGCATAGGTATTAGGTGTTAAGATGAGGCAGGCAAACAGAAAAATGAAAAAGTATCTCATATTTCTCATAACAAAAATATTAGTGATGACAAATATAGGAAAATGGTTTAACAAAAAACTAAAGTATAGAGAACTGTGCCTGTGCCCCGAATGAGAGGTATTTTAGGTCTTGAACAAAGAGTTGAAGATAGAGGTATTTGAAGATTAAAATATTGCCCCCAAGATTAAAGTTTCTGGTGTCGTATTCGGCAATAAGGTTGAGCCCCTTGTAGAAATTTGGAGAGAATGAGATACCTCCGGAAAGTGGGAAGTTAATGGTCTGTTTGGTGCTCGATAACATATTGTAGGCCGCGTGAACACCTATTTTATTTCCTGAAATATCAATATGCTTACTTATAGCTAGGTAATGAGTGCCAAAATACTTATTACCTCTTCCAGGATCAAAAAGATTTGAAGTATTAGAAGTAAGTACATCATTTGACCCAATTACAACAGATGGTAAATATTTTCTCTCTTTTAAAAGTCTAAATTTTAGACATATAGCTCTATCAACATTGGTGAACTTCCCCTCGTCATAGAGATCAAATGCGGTATTAGTTATTGCAACTTCAAGAAAAGGCAGGAATGTAATATTTAGAAAGAAATTGAAGGTGTTATAATCCCAGGTGTCAGGGGTCATATTTGTGTTTAGAAAGTTCCCTCCAATCTTAACAGTTCCATCTTTAGACATAACGGCAGATGGGCTGTTTAACAATCCGCTAACACCCATTGAGCTCTGTGGATACAAATAAACAGAGGAGGCGACGAGCAACAGTGTTGCACATAGCCTCCTCATATTTAAAACAATTAACCTCATAACAGGTTAATGAGTAGTATTAATTAGTTCCACCGCCACCGCCGCCGTGAGTACCGTGTGTGTAGTGCATATCCTCGTGTGTGAGGGTTACTGCTCCGGCAGATTTTACGATAATGTCTATTACAATAGTTACGCCTGCAGGTGTGGTAACGCTAACTACATACTTATTACCGTCAATCGCCTGTACACCTGTTGTAACTAGCTTATTATCAGGAACAATAACTCTATTAACACCTATATTATCATTTACAATTGCAAAATCTGCAAGTGCACTATTGTTGCCATAATATGGTTTTATTGATTCTTCAATCCAACTCTTTAGAGCTGTAGCGTCTGCGCCTGTAATCCCTTTTGCTGTTAATGCAGTGGTAATGGCAGGATCAAACTTGTAACCGTTTTTACGCTGGATTTGTATAGAGGTGATTGTAACCGGTAGCAACGATCTGTTCTCTATGCTGTTGTTTACGACAGTTACATTCTCTAATGTTGCGCCCAAATATGTTCTCGGAATGTCTGAAGCCAGTTTGTAAACAGAGAAGTGGTTGATTGTAGTCCCATATTTGTTTGTGGAGGAGTTAAAGGTAACAGGCTGTGTTTTAATCTCCCACTGACCGAGTGTTTCGTTAAAGTATTCCAGACGGATGTTTGTGAAGCGATATCCTGTAAGAGGGTTATTCACCACAAGAGGGAGCGGATTGCTGAATTGTAAGCCTGATGGCTCAAAACGGAATACAGCAACACCCGGGTTATTAACTGTTCCAGATACAATGTCCGGTGTTTTAACGGCAGTTATGTTTATAGAGCCTGTAACAGCTACTCCGTTTTTATCGGTGACAGTTGTGCCGGCAGGAATGCTTAGTGAGGCAGGAGTTGTTCCGGTGATATTAATTGTACCTCCGCTGGCAGGGGTTATTGGTGTCACCCCGGGCACATATGGTACCATAGTAACACTTATGTTGTAAGTAATTGTGCTATTAAGAGGCGCAGACTGAAACTCTAAACTATAGTTTGCGTTAAAAAAATCTGTTTTGGTAAAGGCAAGAGTATATTTACCTGCAGTTGTAAGATCTTTGAATTCAAAGCTACCGGTTGCATTTGTTGTTTGGTTTAAGATACCCATTGACACAAGAACACCGGCAAGAGGGGCGTTTGTCTGCTGATTGAGAACTTGTCCTTTGATTGTGTACTTTGCCGGTTGTGGTTCGGGAGTAGGAGTAGGTTCTTTCTTCTCGCAAGATGTAAGACCTGCGAATGAAACAATCAGTAATGCGTAGAGCACTGTTCTGATTAACATAGTTATTTTTCTTCTTGCATTCATAATATTAAGTTTGTAGATATTATTTTCTATTTATTAGTTATTTATTAAAATTCTGTTAAAAAAATTAAAGCTACTGCTCTCATCGGGAGATGTAAAGTACATTCTGCCCCTTTGAGGGTATGGTCTTGCTATATATTCAATAGAGAAATGATCTGCAGTTGTTACTCTTACCCTTTTATTGCGATTGTGCTTATAAGGCGGAAGAGAGATTGAAAAAAAGAAGCCTCCGTTTATAAGATAATCTTCAAATTGAAGTGATTGGACATAAAACCCAATCGCTGCATTTTTGAAGTATCTGATAATCTCGCCCCTTACAGCAATATCATTCTCCAGGTATTGTGTCAAATTAAGGTTAAACAATATGTTTTTTGAAGGAAGACTATAGTTGGTCCCAAATCTCCAACTTATCTGACCAAAATCGTAGAATAGCCATTTGTCAAAAAGTGGTAGCGACCATCCTGTCACTCCTATTTGCCCGTATATCCCGACAGACTTCGAAATTGGTTTGAAAATTTTGAGGTCCGCCCCTGTACGAAACATATTGAAATTGCCAACAGTTGCCAGTAAATGGATGTTACCAGGAATTCTTAGCTGCTGGCTAAATGTGAAAAAACCCGGCCTCACCCTACTCTCTTCATTAGAATATTCGTCATAAACGGGAAGAATTATTTGAGCTGTCAACAATGCTCCTCTCCACATAGAGAGTTCCAATGTAGGATTGAGATTAAGTTGAAGCACATACATTCTGTCCAGACGTGAATTCTTGAATCGAAATTGCGGGTAGAATTTAAGATCTGCCTTCCATTTGCTTTCATTATAAAATTGACTTCTCTTACCATCAATATTTGAAAGAACGTTTCTTTTATCGGTTATAAAGGGATCTAAGTTCCATTTAATCTGTCCGTCACCCGTTATATTCTGTTTTGGAGAGTAATATTTATATGCAGGAATACCTCTCTCTAAAAAAACAATCTCTATTTTGTCATTATTAAAATCTTTGCTATGTATTTGGAAAATGTCCCGAACAGCTTTTAAAGCCCTCTCTTTTGTAACAAATGCCGTTCCTTCCAGATAAAATAGCTCTTCCCCTTGTTTACTTATCTCTCTTACATTTTCAAAACCTGCTTTAACCAGTGCTTTTTCTATAACAGTCTGACTATTTGCAGTAGAGGCTAAAAAGGTAGAAAAAATAACAGCAGCTACTATTTTAATACTAAATGGAAGCTTTTTAATTTTATGTCTCAACATACCGTTATATTCGAATACCTTTTAATAGTATGATAAACTGAATATTAAACTACTAAAAATAGTCTCTTACAAATGTAAGTTTTTTTCTTGATTATTCAAATATTTTTTAAAATATTAACAATTATTTAATATGTTATGAGTTGGTACTTCAGTTACAGCATCTAATTGTTTGGAATTAAGAGTTCTCAATCAAAATATTAACTTAGTTGCAAAATCTCTGTTCTCTCGTATTAAACATAATTGAATTTGGAGAGCAATAGTTTATCTTTGCATAAAATAGAAATTGAAATGGGAAGTAAAATCAAAATATATTCTCCGGAAACCTCTCAAACTCTTTATATAACTTTAACAGAGAGCACTGTTAAGGCCGGGTTTCCATCACCTGCCGAAGATCACTCGGAGCTTAAACTGGATCTTAACAAAGAGCTGATTAAAAATCCATCCTCCACTTTTTTTGCGCGTGTTAGCGGAGAGAGTATGATTGACGATGGCGTAGACAATGGAGACCTTCTGGTTATCGATAAATCTGTTCTCCCTTACGATGGTGCAATGGCAGTCTGCTATATCGACGGTGAGTTTACCCTAAAGCGTGTAAAGATTGAAAAAGAGTCTGTGACCCTAATTCCGGCAAATTCAAAATTTAGCCCGGTAAAAATAGACAAAGGGAGTGATTTCCAGATATGGGGAGTCGTGCGTTATTTAATAAAAAAAATGTAATTCATTGAAATGATCTGTTATGAACTTTATTAAATACACATTTCGGTCTCTTTTTCTAATCTATATATTCACAGTAATATTCGCATCTCTCTACTCCTTTAAAAACACCTCTGTTGACCTCTCTGGGTTTATATTTGGAATAAGAGCAGATAGGCTAATTCACTTTATAATGTTTCTCCCCTTTCCCTTTTTTGCCTGGCTTGCATTCGGAACTGGGATTAAGAGACATACAATCAGGTTTTCTATGTCTGTTCTTGCCCTTTCGGGTTTGCTAATTTCTACTTTAACAGAGACTCTTCAGACTCTTAATCCGAACAGAGACTTTGACTATGTTGATCTTATAGCCAATTATACAGCTATAATTATGGGAACAATCTTGGTTGCACTAATTGAAAAATACGCAAAGAATGTTTGGCCTAGCAGACTGCAATAACTTTTATGTAAGTTGTGAAAGGGTTTTCAATCCCTCATTATGCGGCAAACCTGTTGTTGTATTAAGTAATAACGATGGTTGTGTAATATCCAGATCTCAGGAGGCTAAAAATCTGGGTATTAAAATGGGAGAACCTTTGTTTAAAATAAAAAAAATAGTTGAAAAAGATAGAGTTCACATTTTCTCTTCGAATTTTGCCCTGTATGGAGATATATCCTGGAGAATAATGGAGCGAATCAGGCAGATGGTACCGGCAATTGAGGTCTATTCAATAGACGAAGCATTTATTGATTTTCGCGGGATCTCGTGCGAACAAGCATCCATAATAGCCAGAGAGATCTCTTCAATATTGCTCAGGGATGTGGGAATCCCTGTCAGTGTGGGAGTATCAACCACAAAAACATTAGCAAAGGTAGCCGCAAGGCTTTGCAAGAGATATCCAAAGCTCAATAACTGTTGCATTATGAATAATTCGACAGATATTGAAAAAGTTCTGAGCAAATTTCCGGTTGAAGATATTTGGGGAGTAGGAAGAAGGTATTCAAAAATGCTTTATAGCGAGGGAGTAGATACCGCAAAAAAATTTACTGAGTGTAATCCTGTCTGGGTTAGGAATAAAATGAGCGTTGTGGGTCTTAGAACCTGGAAGGAGCTAAATGGGGAACCAAGCATAGGATTTGAAGAAAAGTTAAATGACAAACAACAGATTTGTACAAGCAGAAGTTTTTCAAGTGATCTTTATGACCACGAGAAGGTTATTATGGCCATTGCAAAATTTGCCTCATCAGGAGCAGAGAAGCTGAGAAAACAGAGCGGAGTGACATCTCAGATACAAGTTTTTATACTTACAAACCCATTCAAGGAGGGTGTTAAGGAAGATTACCGAAGCATTGTTGTCCCGTTAGATTACCCGACAGATAGTACCTTTGAAATTGTAAAATACAGCTGCAGCGCAGCTTTGTCAATTCTAAAAAGGGGTTATGGCTATAAAAAAGCCGGAGTTATAATTACAGATATTTCTAAAAAAAACGAGACTACAGGCTCTCTGTTTTGTGAAAAAGATCTCGAAAAAGAGAGTGAATTAATGAGAAGTCTGGATGAGATTAACTTAAAGTATGGCAGAGACACTTTGGTAACGGCTGCTCAGGGTGTAGATAAAATAAGATATAATATGAACAATCTTTCAAGAAGATATACAACATCATGGGAGGATATAATTAAAGTGAAAATTTAAGTAAATAGACTCCATATTCCCCAATTTCAACTTCAATATCTTTATCGGATGAGAGGAAAAATTCTCCCTTTTCGTGGCTTAGAAGATTTTCTGTTTTGTAAAGAAAATTATCCGGTAAATTAAGATATGTTAAAGCCTGGTATGGTATCTTAACCCCTGCTTTATAGTAGTTGTTTGAGAAATTAACTACTACAAGGACAAATGAATCTTTACCTCTTCTGATAAATGAAAAAAGATGGTCTGGATTGTAAACGGAGGTGGCTGGATTGGCGTATTGAAGGTCATACTTTTCGCCACTGTGAACAGATTCCTCCGTTAGAGCTATATTCAAGAGTTTTTTGTATATGTCTCTAATCTCAGGATTAGACTCACCTAACAGCCACTCTCGGACTGATTTGAGAGACCAAAAATCAAAAATTGAGCTTCTACCGTCAACTTCACTATAACCCTCAGCATCCATCCCTCTCTCTCCAAGCTCCTGTCCGAAATATATCATAAACGCAGAGCGATTTAGCATAAGTGAAACCACCAGAGCCGGTATTGCTTTTAAAGGGTCTCCTGCAAAAAAATCTGATGCAACTCTCTGTTCATCGTGATTTTCCAGAAAATTAAGCATCCTATCTTCGTTCTTTCCCAACTGTTGCCAACATCGAGATATTGCCCCCGCTCCTATCTCCTCCCGGATAACTGCTTTAAGAGTATCATATAGGCCAACCTTATCGTATAGGTAGTCAAAACCGGCTCTGTCTAAATATTCGCAATATCTCTCAGGATCATATATCTCTCCTATAAACAGAGTTTCCGGAAATTGCTCTCTTACACGTACAGTAACCCAATTCCAGAATTCAACCGGAACCATTCCCGCCATATCACAGCGAAAGCCATCAACACCTGTTTTTAACCAGTAAATAAGAATCTCCTCCATCTTAATCCAAGTATCGGGAATAGGATAGAAATGCTTTTTTTCTCTATCAAAATAATCTACACCATAATTAAGTTTAACTGTTTCAAACCAGTCATTTAACGAAGGATTAGGTACAAAACAGTCATTTCCTGTTGCCTTAGCAGGCATCTCGATAAATTTTTCTCTGGTGCTATCTTCTGCAGGCGATATAAAAACAGTGTTTTCCAGATAGTAGAAATTATTCATCGGGTGAAATGCGTAATTTTTAAGGTCTCTCTCCCCAAAATCCACTACACCTTTTGGTTTTGCATCAGAACTATACTCTCTAGATAGGTGATTAGGTACAAAATCAATTATAACTTTCAGGTTGCTTTCGTGTGATCTTGAAACAAGGGACTTGAATTCATTAACCCTTCCGAGAATATCTAGTGATAGTGTAGGTGAGATATCATAATAATCTGTAATAGAATAAGGAGAACCTGCATTTCCCTTAACAACAGAATGGTGATTTGCAGGTATTGAGTATTGAGGAAATGAGCACTTGGTAGCGTGCTCGATAACACCTGTATACCAGATATGAGTACACCCAAGAGAGCGGATATTCTCAAGAACCTCTTTAGAAAAAAACTCTAACTTTCCGGATCCGTTTATCTCAAATGAAGAATTGGGAATACAATTTTTGTTTGTATTCCCAAATAATCTAGGCAGAACCTGGTATATAACAATCTTTTTCCTCAATTTTTACCAGTTCAGAATTTTCTTGAAATCGTACTCTTCAGGTGCAGAAATAAATTTTGACGCATCTTTATAATCACTTTCGTTAATATAATGCATTATATTGCTGATTATAGCTTTAACTCTGTCAGAATCTAAACTGACCCCTCTAGGCAAGATCTTTCCGGTCTCAACATCTTGGATATCTTTTAAATAGAGAGGTTTTACCTTTCCGAGGTGATCTATGTATACCATACATCCCGATTTTCCCTCTTCAAAAAGCTGATGAACACCTATTCCAAGTTCGGTACAGTAAACCAGATCATAAGCACTTGGCGACTGACATCTTAGTTCATAGCCGAGCTCAACCGGCCTGGATTTCGTCTTTAATCCCAGAGATCTCAGTCTCTCCTCTAACAGTTCATTGAAAATATGAGCTTTTGAGACCTTTCCAAGTTCTGGATGACCGTGATCGTCATAAGAGAATGTTACCCCGGATTTTTTTAACTCCTCTTCGCTCAGTTCGTGAAAAACTCCTTCTGAGATCATAACTGCTCCATAATTAATACCTAGTGTTAATCGTTTAACTATTGAAGAAACAGCAAGTTTAACAATCTTATCTATAGTTATTGTAGTCTTATTAAACATCTCAGGAATAACGATCATTGGATAGTGTGCAGCTGAACCAATACCGAAAGCCAAGTGACCTGCTGACCTTCCCATAGCGCAAACTACAAACCAATTATTGCTGGTTCTTGCATCTTCATAGATTGTAGTCGCAAGCCTGGCTCCCTCAGATTTTGCCGACTCATAGCCAAATGTAGGCCTTTGAAGAGGTAGGGGCAGGTCATTGTCAATAGTTTTTGGAACGTGGATGTTTGAGACCTGATGATTATGCTCAACAAGAAATTTGGCCACTCTGTTTGCAGTAGAGGCTGTATCGTCTCCCCCAATTGTAACTAAAAGCTGGATGTTGTTATCTTTAAAAAAGTTAAGGTTAAAGTTTTTTTCAAAATCCTCTTTTGTAGGTTTATATCTGCTCATTACCAGAAATGAGCCTCCTCTGTTGAATATTGAGTCAGCAAGCAAAAAGTCCATTTCTGTATATTTCGGCTCTTCTGAGAATATTCCTTTGTAACCACCGTGAAGCCCTAAAACACGATAACCATTTGAGATAAAAGTTTTTGTAATACTGCCGACAACCGTATTCATACCCGGTGCCGGTCCTCCTCCTGTTAAGATAACAATTGATTTTTTCATCATAATACATATTGAGTCGGCAAAGGTAATAATAATTAAAAAAAATGTAAATTTGTAGATATAAAAATGAAAATTTCTAAAGAGCAGGCCAAATACAGAATCTCATTTCTAAGAGATGAGATCAATAAACATAACAGACGCTATTACATAGATAATCAGCCGTCAGTATCTGATTTTGAGTTTGACCTCCTTATGCAGGAGCTTCAAACTCTGGAGTTAAAATTTCCACAGTTCTCGTGTGAAGAGTCACCAACAAAAAAAGTTGGAAGTGACTTAGCATTAAAATCTGAGAGGGGAACTTCAGAAAAGAGTGTAACAACCGATGCATATAGTGCTGGAGATGGAATTTCTGCTCCCAATATGTTTCGTCAAATACCACACAAGTACCCTATGTTATCTTTGAGTAATACTTATGATAAGGAGGAGTTGATATCTTTTAATGAGAGAGTTGAACGAGCATTAGGAGTAAAAACAGAGTATGTTTGTGAATTAAAAATTGACGGAACGGCTATCTCCCTCTCTTACCATAATTTCAGGCTAGTAAGTGCTGTAACAAGAGGAGACGGGAGCGTCGGAGATGATGTAACCGAAAATGTTAAAAAGATTGGAGCTGTTCCAACGGAAATACCAATAACCTCACCAATAGGGAATTTTGAAATACGCGGAGAGATCTTTATGCCGTGGGATTCTTTTGATCTCATTAATCAAAGAAGAGAGGCCAATGAGGAGCAACTTTTTGCAAATCCAAGAAACGCAGCGGCAGGCTCATTAAAACTTCTTGATTCTTCGGAGGTTGCCTCAAGAGGATTAAAACTAATCCTATATAACATAATAACAGATGTGCCATTTTTCCAGAGCCATTTAGCCTCTTTACAATGGGCTAAAGAGTGTGGTTTTCCAGTTTCTGAGCACACTTCTGTTTGCAGTAGTATTACAGATGTAATCGAGTATCTGGATAAGTGGAACCTTAAAAGGAAAGAGCTTAACTACCCTACAGATGGTGTTGTAATCAAAGTTAATAATATTGATTATCAGAATGCACTGGGCATTACTTCAAAATTTCCCAGATGGGCTACCGCGTTTAAATTTAAAGCGGAACAGGCTCTAACCAGGTTAATCTCTATAGATTATCAGGTGGGTAGAACCGGAGCAATAACACCTGTTGCAAATTTGGAACCCGTAACCCTCTCTGGAAGTATGGTAAAGAGAGCCTCTCTTCATAACTCAGAACAGATGAAAATTCTTGATATTCATATAGGAGATATGGTTTATGTCGAGAAAGGAGGAGAGATTATCCCAAAAATCACAGGTGTAGAGATATCTCAAAGAGATAATAGTGCTAAGATTCCTCAATTTCCAGAAAATTGTCCGGATTGTGGTACACTGCTTATTAAAGATAGTGAAGAAGCAAAGCACTTTTGTCCAAATATTGAGCAGTGTCCAACTCAGATAAAAGGAAGATTCCTTCACTTTTCCGGAAGAAAAGCTATGAATATTCTAATTGGAGAGGCGACAATTGACCAGATGTACAGGATGGGCTATCTTAAGAGACTTCCAGACCTTTATAAGATTGATAAAGAGCAACTTCTTAAATTGGATGGATGGAAGGAGCGTTCTGCCGTGCGTTTTGCCCAGAGTCTTCAGGACTCTTTGAAAACTCCGTTTTATAAAGTTTTGTACGCATTAGGAATCAGATATGTAGGAGAGACAACAGCCAAAATTCTGGTAAACCATTTTGGGAATATAGACAATATTAGAAGAGCCTCAAAAGATGAGTTGCTATCTGTAGGTGATATTGGAGATATTGTAGCTGACTCAATATTGAACTACTTTAGTAAAGATGTAAATATTAATGTTATAGAAGAGTTTAGAGAGATAGGAGTAAAGATGAGTAATGAGAGTATTCAAAACTTGGTATCTGAGAAGTTAAAAGGTATGAGTTTTGTTGTGTCTGGGAACTTCTCCGTCTCAAGAGAAGAGCTTAAACATTTGATTGAGATAAATTCAGGAAAGAACATTAGCTCTGTATCTTCAATAACCACTTATTTAATTTCCGGTGATAGGATGGGACCTTCAAAACTAGAAAAGGCTAAAAAGTTAGGAGTTACCATTATAACTGAGGAGGAATTTTTTAAATTAATAAAATAAATAACTAACTTTACATTTTATATAATGTTTAATTAAAATTAGCTAAATATAAGTAGATGAAAAAGATAGTTGTAAGCAACGGGGTATATTATATTGGCACAAACGACAGGAAAAAATCTCTTTTTGAGAACAATTGGCCCCTACCATTTGGAGTCTCCTATAATTCATATTTAATAGCAGATCAAAAAAGTGCTCTTATTGATACTCTAGAGTTTGGATCAAAAGATGACTACCTTGATGTAATAGAGTCTATTCTTGAAGGTAGAGTTCTTGATTATTTGATAGTTAACCATATGGAGCCAGATCATTCAAGTATGATAGGCTGGATCCAAAAAAGATACCCTTCGGTTAAAATTGTAACAAACAATAAAGCTTTCAAGATGCTTAACGCATTTTACGGTGTAACTAGTGAGTCAATATATGAGGTGAAAGATGGTGATGTGCTTGATTTAGGATTACATAAGCTCAAATTTGTGATGACTCCCTGGGTTCACTGGCCGGAGACTATGATGACCTATGATACTACAGACGGAATTCTTTTTTCGTGTGATGCATTTGGCTCATTTGGTACCCTCGATGGAGGAATATTTGACGATGAGATTAACTTCTCTTTTTACGAAGATGAGATGAGAAGATACTACTCAAATATTGTTGGCAAATATAGCCATATGGTACAAAAAGCTTTTGCCAAGCTATCCGGTACAGATATCAGATGTATTGCGCCATCTCACGGTCCTATCTGGAGGAGCAATCCCTCTAAGGCAATAGAGTTGTACAATAAGTGGAGTTTGCACCAGTCCGAAGATGGCGTTGTTATTGTTTTTGCATCTATGTACGGCAATACTGAGAGAATGGCAGACTATGTTGCCCGTTTAATCTCAGAAAAAGGGGTAAAGAATATTCGTATTTACGATGTGTCAAAAACACACGTCTCATTTATTTTAAACGACATTTGGAAGTATAACTCTGTTATACTGGGCTCAAGTGCTTACAACTCCGGGATGCATCCTATGATGTTACACCTGTGTAATGAACTTGAAGTCCTAAATCCAAAATTTAAAAAATATGCACTCTTTGGCTCATTTAGCTGGAGCGGAGGAGGGCTGAAATCCCTTGAATCATTCGCAGCAAATATGGAGTGGACGCAGGTAGCACCTCCCGTTGAACTGATGGGGTCTCCTGATGAATCTAAGATGGCCGGATTTGCTGAAATTGCATCAAACATTATTTGAATGCAGGTGTAAAATTTTCTGACTTCGTAATATTTTAAAAAAATGTAGTATGGAGATTGGCAAAAAACTGATAATTGAAAAGCTGGTAACGGAGAGTGACACAGCTGCTTATTATGGCTCCGGTCTACTTCACGTATTTGCTACTCCCGGGATGATAGCACTTATGGAAAAATCTGCACACCTATTGGCTAAATTTTCTCTTCCGGAAAATCAGGACACTGTAGGTATTGAGGTCAATGTAAAACATATAAGGGCAACTCCTCTCGGTGCAAAGGTTTATGCAGAGGCCGAACTCGTTGAAATTGACGGGAAAAAACT
The DNA here is from genome assembly GCA_002842515.1 of Bacteroidetes bacterium HGW-Bacteroidetes-5. Classification (GTDB taxonomy): domain Bacteria; phylum Bacteroidota; class Bacteroidia; order Bacteroidales; family UBA932; genus Bact-08. The sequence continues at coordinate 115,225 of PHDC01000001.1, forward strand.
AACTTTTAAAGTTATGGCCTTTGATGATTCAGGAGAGATAGGCAGCGGAACTCACATCAGATATATTATTAACCCTTCCAAATATATGGGGAAGTTCTCTTGAAGAAGTATGAAAAGATAGCACACACTTATCAGAGGGTGTTAAAGTTCCTGATTACAGATATCTGGCACCTTGATATGTCTGAGCTGAGCATTTTGCGGGCCCGGATGGTTAAGTATTTGAAAGTCTTAATAATCACAATAAAAGGGTTTTCTAACGACAAAATTGACCTTCAGGCAACATCGTTAAGCTTTTTCTCCGCAATGTCCGTAGTCCCTTTTGTATCATTGATGTTTGCCATTACCAATGGTTTTGGAATAGGAAAAAAGCTGGAGGAGTTACTTTATAAATACTTTGAAGGAAATGAAGATATAATATCATACATTGTCACTTTTGCCAATAATATCATATCCACAAGCCAGAATGGCGTGTTTGGGATATTAAGTTTTATTTTTTTATTATCCACAGTAGTTTTTTTAATGCTCAGCATAGAGAAATCATTTAATGGGATATGGAAGATATCCTCAGGCAGATCTTTAAGAAAAAGGATGGCATATTATTTTTTGCTCTTGTTTGTCTCCCCTTTGATTATTTTTATTTTTCTTACTATGGGGCTACTTTACTCAAATGCACTGCAATCTCTTGGCCTTGAGATAGACCGTTTCATTCCGGTCACCTCAATTTTCACTTGGATTGTCTCATATGTGTTTGTAACAGGGGTTTTTACTTTAATGTACAAATTTATTCCTAATACAAAAGTTAAACTGTCCGCTGCATTTAATAGTGCCTTAATTCTTGCCTTTGCATTTATTGTGGTACAATTTTTCTATTTAGAGACACAATTGCTGGTCTCAGGGTTGAGTGCAGTATATGGAGTTTTTGCCGCAATACCGCTTTTTCTTGTATGGATGAACATTAGTTGGACAGTTATACTCTTTGGTGCAGAGCTTTCTCACGCATTTCAGAATGTAGATAACTATAAATATTAAATATTAGCTTAACTTACACAGATGTTAAAGTCGGACAGTGGGGGAAAAAGGGAAATGCTTTACTAGAGTACTATGTTTACAGAAAAGGATAATCAGTTAATAGATAAAGAATTTGAGATTCTAAGGCTAGCAAGTTTAAAGAGGTGTGCAAACCAGGGTGAGTATGAGATCGTACTTAAAGCTTTCGAATTTGCAAAAGCGGCTCATAATGGAGTTCGAAGAAGATCCGGAGAGCCATATATACTACATCCTATTTCTGTAGCACAAATTGTAGTTCAAGAGATTGGGCTTGGATATAAATCCATTGTATCTGCTTTAATACACGATGTTGTAGAGGACACAGAGTATACAATAGAGGACATTGAAAGGCTGTTTGGACCTAAAATTGCGTCACTTGTTGATGGTCTTACAAAAATAAAAAGTGCTTTTGATTCAAAGACTTCAGGTCAGGCAGAGAACTTCAAAAGAATCCTTTTGACTCTTAATGATGATGTTAGGGTAATTCTAATTAAGCTTGCAGACAGACTCCATAATATGCGAACTCTGGACTTTATTCCGGAGTATAAAAAGTCAAAGATTTTAAGTGAGACAATGTATATTTTTATACCGCTGGCTCACAGATTGGGTCTCTACAGTATAAAATCTGAATTTGAGAATATTTGGCTATATCATACAATACCCTCTGAATACGAAAACATTCAGTCTCGGATTGCAAAAACAGTTGCCGAGAGAGGTTGTGCAATGGATGAGTTCATTGAACCAATAGCCGAGAGTCTTAAGCAGGCAGGATATAAGTTCAACATAACCAAAAGAACCAAAACCCCCTACTCTATCTGGAGAAAGATGGAGACTAAGTCAATCCCGTTTGAACAGATATATGATTTATACGCTGTGAGGATAATCTTTGATTCAAAAGACGATCAACCGGAGAGGATTCAGTGTTGGCATATATATTCACTCATTACAGAACTCTATTTATCAAAGACTGACCGAATAAGAGACTGGGTGAGTACTCCCAAAATAAATGGATATGAAGCCCTTCACTGCACAGTTATGGGTCCTCAGGGTAATTGGGTAGAGATCCAGATTAGGTCAAGCCGGATGAATGAACTTGCAGAGAGAGGTGTTGCAGCTCACTGGAGTTACAAAGGTGTGGGCTCTCCCAGTGAGAATGATATGGACAAATGGCTTAATATGGTTCGCGAAGTGCTTGAAAATCCGGATTCCAATGCACTTGAATTTCTGGACCGCTTCCACTCAGACCTTCTCTCCTCCGAAATTTATGTTTTCACTCCCAAAGGAGAGTCTAAAACCTTGACTAAAGGATCTACAGCGCTTGATTTAGCATATTCAATACACTCAGAGATAGGTAGCAAAGCAATTGCAGCCAAGGCAAATTTCAAACTTGTCCCTCTCTCATACGAACTTAGAAACGGCGATCAGATTGAAATAATTACTGCAGAACTCCAGAAGCCACAAAGAGAGTGGCTGGATTTCGTAAAAACGCCTAAAGCAAAAGGGTTTATAATGGATGCCCTTAAATCTGAAATTAAGGACCACCTAAAGCAGGGGCAATCTATCCTTGACGAAAAACTCATCGGATTTGGAATTAAACCTCAGGCCAGAGTATACAGGAAACTTACAGCTGCCTACGGATTAAATAACAGAGAGGAGCTATTTAGTAAGGTGGGTGCGGGGATTGTGGACCTGTCAGATCTTTCAAAGATGCTTAAGAAAAATTCTAAAAGTAAATTTGTGAGATACTGGAATATTCAGTTCTCTAAAATTACCGGAGGAGAGGTAAGTGACTCTGATTCTGATGAAGAGTACACAGATGAGAGCGACGAAACTGATAACGATAATTATGAAAACTTAAAGAGTGAATCATCAGAAAATGAATCACCTTCTGCTCCCGTTAAATCTCATATAGACAAAAGAAAAGATTTTCTGCTTAAAGAGAATCCTTTGGAAAAAACCCTTTCATACAATGTTGCCCGTTGTTGTAAACCTATCCCTGGAGACAAGGTAATCGGCTTCATCGATGACAACGACGAAGTAGTAGTGCATAAGAGCAGTTGTCCGGAAGCAATTCAACAGGCAGCAAGGTATGGTGAAAGGATAGTAAAGGCAAAATGGAGCAAACACACAGTGCTCTCGTTTCTGGCCAGAATAAGTATGAGAGGAATTGACAGAATAGGAATTCTGAATGAGTTAACTCAATATATTACTTTGGTTCTGAGCGTCAATATTCGTAAAATATTTATTGAAACCCACGACGGAATTTTTGAGGGTTATATAGATTTATATGTTCACAGTACAGAAGATCTGGATAAACTCATCAAACAGATATCCCACGTAAAGGGAGTTGAAAGCGTAATTCGTACAGAGATAAAAGAAGATTAAAAACTAACAGATGAAGTTCTACAACCTAATTTACGCATTTGTAATAGTCATAATAGCCTATCTGCTCGGCTCTTGCGCAAATACTACCACCCCTCCGATGGGTGGCGCAAAAGATACAATTCCTCCTTCATTGATTAAAGTTTTTCCAGATTCTGGATCTGTAAACTATCCTTTAAAAGGTGGTCAAATAGAACTTCGGTTTAATGAGTATGTGGTTTTGAAAGAGCCTCAAAAATCAATTTTTCTCTCACCACCACTTAACAAAAGGGTTGAGGCAAAAATTAAAGGTAAAAGTATTCTGATTACATTTCCTTCACAGCTTGATTCCGGAGTTACCTACACACTGAATTTCGGAAAATCTATTGTGGATAATAATGAGGGAAATCAATTCAGCTCCTATGTATATCCTTTCTCTACAGGGAGTTACTTAGACTCAATGATGTGCTCAGGAACAATATTTAATGCTGCCACACTTTTACCAAAAGAGGATATCTCTGTTGCGTTTTATAAAGATATCTCAGATTCAGTTCTATATAATAAATTTCCCTCTGCATTTTCTAAAAGTGATAAGTTCGGTTACTTTGTGGTGAGAAATTTAGAACCCGGACCATATAAAGTTTATGCATTTAACGATATCAATAGCAACAACAAGTATGATCCTGAAAACGAAGAGGTTGCTTTTTTAGATAGTCTGTTTATCCCTGGCGTTGTTCTTAGAAAAAACAGATCAGAACTTATCCACGTAGATGAGAAAGATACGCTGACCGCACTTGGAAGGCCAAGTGAGATTAACCTCTATTTATTCCGGGAAGATCCTGCAAAACAGTTTATTAAAGAGAGCAAACGACTTCAAGCAAAATTGATTTATGTAAAATTCTCTGCACCCGATGCAGATCTGTTTTCAGTTAAACTACGAGGAGTTGACACTACATTTTTACTGAAGGAGTTTAACCAGAGAAGAGATAGCTTGTTGATTTGGCTGATGGATACAACCAAGAGTTATACAGACTCTCTCTATCTAACAATTGGCTATCTCAAGAGTGATTCACTGAACAACCTTTCTCCTTTTAGTGAAGATTTCCGCCTCGCTGCACCAAAACCTGCAAAGGTTGACAATAGTGAAACTCTGGAGAGAGGCAAGCCTACAAAAGAGCGGCAGAAAAGGTCAAATCTTATCGATTTTGAAATATTGGCAGAACCGGCTCTTTTTGAACAGCAGGGATTTATTATAAATTTTCCTGCTCCAATTGTTAAAATTGAGAAGGACTCAATTGAAGTAAAATTCAAAACTCCCAAAGGAGAGACAGGTAATCTAAGTTACTCAATATTAAAAGATTCTCTCTTTAGCAGATTGCTTAAGGTAATACCGTCGGGTAGAATTTTGCCTGGATACGAATATTCTCTAAAACTAAAGGATAACGCTTTTAAAGATATTTATAAATTTACTAACGACTCAATCGTAAAAACCATCTCGCTCCCTTCGGATGATAAATTATCTAAGTTAGTCTTGGATTTGTCTGGAGTTGACGGCTCTTATATTGTAGAACTTACAAACATTACACGAGACAAAGTATACCGAAGTTACAAGATAACTCGAGACGGAAAGCTAAACTTTCCATACCTTCAACCCGGTAAGTATTCAGTTAAAATTACTCAAGATCTTAACGGCAATGGAATAATTGATACTGGTAGTATATTAGACAAAAGACAACCCGAAAAAGTCAGGTTGTTTACCCTATCAAATGGTTCATCAATAATTACGATACCCGAGTCTGCCGAGCTTAATCAAAACATTAATCTTCAAACAATATTCAACTGATTAAAAAATATTGACCTGTGAAAAAAATCCTATTGATTGCTCTGTTAATTACATTGGTATGCAGTGTTTATGCCCAAAAAAGAGAACACCTTGTAGGAGTCAGGGCCGGGTATAATATCAGCTCTATGGACACTAGGCCGGATCTTGGTGCAAAAGGTATTACCACATATCAAAATTTCTCTCTTATATATACTCTCTATCACGATCTTTGGGGAACGATAAATCTTTTCGGCTTTCAGGCAGGAATTTCGAAAAGTGAACAAGGCTATAAGCTTGGCGAAGATATTTATCGTTACGATGTTATAACTATACCACTAATCTCTCAGTTTCATTTTGATTTTTGGAAGATGCGACTTTTAATTAATGCAGGTGGTTTCACAGGATACAGAATCAATAAAATAAATGCAGACGGCTCCGGATTTGATGAATTTGACAATCGGTTTGACTCTGGTTTTATCGCCGGAGGCGGGTTGGCCTTTATCTTAAAACCTTTTGAAATTCATCTGGAGGGAAATTACAACTACTCTCTCTCCTACCTGCACAATCCTAAAAAATATAGTGAAACTGACTACCTGTTTACATATCCACACCAGCTCATTTTTAGTCTTACTCTTAATTTCCACTTATAGGTAATGAAAAAAATTATTGTAAAAGTCGGAGATGTTATTGTTGGAGGTGAAGTGAGGGCAGTTGTTCAGAGTATGTGTAATACATCAACTCTGGACATTGAGGGTTCTGTTAGACAGTGCGTTGAATTATTTGAGGCGGGTGCAGAGATTATCCGTCTTACGACTCAAGGGCTAAAAGAGGTTGAAGCCCTGAGGGTTATTAAAGATCAACTGAGAAACAGAGGTGTAATAACACCATTGGTTGCAGATGTTCATTTCTCTTACGAAGTTGCCGTAGCAGCTGCTTCTGTAGCAGATAAAGTAAGAATTAACCCCGGTAACTTTGCCAAAGATCACGATGTTGCAAAAAGAGAGTTTGCCAGATTAATATCCGTATGCAAAAAGAGCGGGTGTGCTCTCAGAGTGGGAATCAATCACGGCTCTCTCGGAGATAGGATTGTGTATAAATACGGAGACACGCCTCAGGGGATGGTAGCGGCCGCAGTTGAGTGGATTGAAATGGCAGAAGAGAACGACTTTGACCAAATTATTATCTCCCTTAAATCCAGCAATACATTGGTAATGACTAAAGCTTACCGACTCCTGTATAACCAGATGAGCAGTCGGGGTACACTCTATCCTCTGCATTTGGGAGTTACCGAAGCCGGAAACGGAGACGAAGGGAGAATAAAATCTGCGGTGGCTCTCTCTGCTTTACTTAAGGAGGGTATAGGAGATACTATCAGAGTCTCTCTTACTGAGAACCCTGTCAATGAGATTCCCGTTGCTCTTTTTATCGCAAATTATTGCAAAAAAGCCACTACAGGTAGTGAAAATAGTGAGATAAATGTACTCCCTTTAACGGATGATAAAGGTAACAACAAAGAGAGCAGAAGGTCTGTAATAGTAAAAGATTATAACACTAATAGCTACCAGGAGTTTATTCTTCAAGCCTCTTGTGACCTGGGTCCTCTACTTCTTGACAACCTTGTCGATGATGTTAAGCTGAATGTGAAAATATCCTCACAACCAATGCATTCAGACGAAATTCTTAAATTCAGAGATAATCTGCTTCAGGCAACCAGAAGAAAATTTTCAAAACCGGAATATATTGCCTGCCCGGGTTGCGGGAGAACCCTTTTTGATTTGGAGAATGTATTTGAGGAGGTCAAAAGAAGAACATCTCATCTTGTCGGCTATAATATAGCGGTGATGGGTTGTATTGTAAATGGCCCGGGTGAGATGGCCGATGCAGATTATGGATATATAGGCGAGGGAAAAAACCGTGTAAGTATATACAGGGGAAAAGAGGCTGTATATAGATCTGTCCCTCAGGAATATGCAATTGATAAACTTCTGGAACTTATCGAGGAAGATTCTCGCAATAAACTCTTCCGCCCCCGACTCGGGTAATCTTTACAATCTCTCCTTTGTCTGCTGTTCCGGAGTCCATTACTCCCTCATACCACCTTCCTTCAACTTCAACTTTTCCGCAAGGTCTCATATGTGACATAACAACGGCCTCTTTACCTGTTAGGAAACCAAGATCACTCTCTACTCCGACAAATCCATCACTGTCATTCAAAACCGTCTTTAGAGAGAAGCCAGGCAGAGAAGAGCTTTTAAAAAGACGACCGGCAAGATAGATAGAGCTCACCAGAGATATAAACGAGGAGAGCATTACAATTGAGATTGGTTTAATAAGAACTATAAAGTCAAACTCACCTCTGTTGTAGAATAGTTTATTTTCTATCATTGCAAAGGCAAGCCCGGTTACCATAAGGACTATGCCGGAGACCCCTGCAATACCGAACCCGGGAATAACAAAGATCTCGGCCAGTAAGAGTAAAACTCCGATTCCAAAAATTATAATTTCCCAACTCTCTGCAACTCCCTCTATGTAGAGTGGCGAAAAGTACAGAATTGCGCCCATTATGGCTACAATAGATGGGAATCCCAATCCCGGACTCTGAAGCTCAAAATAGATACCACCTATAATCATCATAAGAAAAATACCTTGAACAACAGGAGTAAGAAAGAATAGTAATAGTCTATCCACAAAGGTAAGTTTCTGATTTTCTACTATGTAATCACTTGATCCTGTAATTCTTGTAGCGATCTCATCAATATTTTCGGTTATACCCTCGCAGTAGTTGTTTTTTATTGCCTCTTCGGGAGTAAAACTTAGGACTTTTGTACTGTCAATAATACCTTCAATATATATAGAGGGATCTACCATAGCCTCTGCAATTTTTGGATCTCTTCCGTTTACCTCTGCTGTGGCCCTCATCATAGCCCTCATAAATGATTGGTACTTATCCGGCATTGCCTCACCTGTCTGGTTTACTACTGTAGCAGCACCTATGCTTCCACCCCTCCTCATATAGATACTGTCACAGGCTATTGATATAAGCGCACCTGCAGATGCGGCCTGATTATCTATAAATGCTATTACCGGTATTCGGTAGTTTAACAGGGCTGTTCTCATACTATCTGCAGCATCTACTGCTCCGCCATAAGTATTTATATGAATTATTACCCAATCTGCATCCTTTTCCAGGGCGTTTTGGAGCCCTTTTGAGAGCCTTTTGGCAGATGAAGCATTAATATCTTCTCTAATCTCCACAACATAAAAAAGAGGCTCTTTTGCAAATGTTGTGAGAGAGATTATCAATGAAAGCAATAACGAAAATGTTCTCATTTTATTTCATTTATTAACAGTAGCGTAAAGATACTCTGTTTTTTTGTATTTTTGTTAAACAGTAAAACACATATTTATAACTAAACTATTGTAAACAGATGATAATCAAACGACTAATTCTAGCCGCTCTCTTTTTGTTGACCATTAACTATGCATCAGCTCAGGCTCCATACATTTTTATAAACCCGGATGATTCCGATTTTACCGAGAGTTGCACATCAATTGTGGTGGGAAAAGGTGCAAGTATAGATGGTTCTGTTATGACAGCCCATACTTGTGACTCAAATTACAGAACCTGGCTTGAGATTTTTGGAAGGAAACAGTTCAAAATTGGAGAGACCGAGCCTGTATTCTGGGGAAGACTACACAATGAAGAGCCCTTTGATACACGCAATGTTATAGAAAAGGGAAGGATTCCCGTAGTGGAGGAGACATTTGCTTTTCTAAATACTGCTTATCCTTGCCTTAATGAAAAACAGCTTGCAATTGGAGAGACCACAATTGTGGGAAGAAAAGAGCTGGTTAATGAAAACGGCCTTTTTTTAATAGAGGAGCTTGAGAGGATAGCACTTCAAAGGTGCTCTACTGCTAAAGATGCTGTCCTTTTAATCGGCAAACTGGCTCAGGAGTATGGCTATGGAGATTCCGGAGAGTGTTTGACAATTGCAGATAAAAAAGAGGTTTGGCAATTGGAGATATTCGGTTCAGGATCTGGAAAACCAAGCTCTATTTGGGTCGCACAAAGAATTCCCGATGATCACGTAGGAATTTCTGCAAACATTCCAAGAATATCAAAAGTAAATTTTAGTGACCCGAAGAATTTCTTATACAGCAAAAATATAAAAGAGAGAAGCAAAGAGCTTGGATTTTGGGATGGCAAGGAAGATTTTATATTTTGGAAGGTCAACAATGGAAGCAAACCATTTGCAATTAGAGACTATTTTGTTTTAAGTACACTAGCCCCCTCTCTAAATCTTCAATTTGATGCCGAGGAGCTTCCATTTTCCGTAAAACCGGACAAAAAAGTATCTGTTCGTGATATTATCGCACTCTACAGACAGACATACGAAGGAACTGAGTGGGATCAAACTAAGAATCTCTCCGTTGAAATTACCCGAAGAGATAGAGTAAAAGGTGAATATAAAGAGGTTGTAAAACCAATTTCAAACTTTATGTCAAATGATATGAGGTCCCTTTTAAACCAGTTAAAGCCCGGGGTATCCGAAAGAGTGAGAGGAATTGCAGTTATTCAATGTTCATACTCTCACATAATCCAGCTTCGGGATTGGCTTCCGGATGAGATTGGCGGAGTGGCATACTTCTCATTTGACAACCCTGCCCAAAGTCCGAGAATTCCAATATACTCGGGAACAATATCACTGCCAAAGAGTTTTGAAATCTGCGGTCAACACAGATACAGGGAGGATGCTGCAATTTGGGCCTTTCGTGAAACTAATAGAATTGCTACCATAAATTGGGACAGAACTCGTAAAATAATTGAACCTCAGATTATGAGATTTGAGAATATGCTTTTTGAGATGGCTCCTGAAATTGAAAAAAAGGCAAAAGATATGATTGATGCGGGAAATATTGATCTAGCTAAACAGATTTTAACCAACCATACTCACGATTTTGCATCAATGACAATGAAAAGGTGGCAAGAGCTCAAAGCAGATCTTTGGAACATTTTTGCAAGGAGTATGTAGTTTATTGATTATTTGTTATTTGGAACTAACCATAAAGTACTGTTTTAAAAAAGGGGCTTCTCGCCCTTTTTTTTATTCATATAATAATTAACTTTGCCGAGTTTATTAAATATCAAAACAGGAAAATAAAAATGCATATTCACAAACCTGCAACCCTTCACCTTGAGAATGGTGATGAATTTAGGGGATTCTCTTTTGGATACGACCAATCCGTTGACGGAGAGGTCGTTTTTTCTACTGCTATGGTAGGATATCCAGAGAGTCTTACAGATCCATCCTATTCTGGACAAATTCTTTGTGTTACATATCCACTTGTTGGTAATTATGGAGTACCGGAAGATATTTACAAAAATAATCTTTCACAATGCTTTGAATCTGAGAAGATTCACGTTAGAGGACTGGTGATTTCTGACTACTCCTTTCGTTACAGCCATTGGAATGCAGTAAAGAGTCTTGATCAATGGCTCAAAGAGCATAAGGTACCGGGAATTTTTGGAATTGATACAAGAGAGTTAACGAAAATTCTTAGGGAAAAGGGCTCTATGCTTGGTAAAATCACCCTGGATGGCGATGATTTGAAAAGCATTTATGATCCTAATCTTGAGAATCAAGTAGCTCTTGTAAGCTGCAAAGAGATAATCCGTTATGGCTCGGGTAAAAAGAAAATCGTACTGGTTGACTGTGGAGTTAAACACAATATAATAAGATGCTTAGTAAAAAGAGGAGTTGAAGTTATCCGTGTGCCTTGGAATTATGATTTCACCAAACTTGAATACGATGGCCTGTTTATCTCAAACGGCCCCGGAAACCCAGATTTCTGCACAGAGACAGTAGATTATATTAAGGTAGCACTACAGCAAGAGAGAGCAATTTTTGGGATTTGTATGGGAAATCAACTTCTATCTATGGCTGGAGGAGCAAAAACATTCAAATTAAAATATGGCCACAGGAGTCATAATCAGCCGGTAAGAATGGTAAACAGCGACAGATGCTTTATAACATCACAAAACCACGGCTATGCTGTTGACAACTCAACTCTCGGAAAAGATTGGGAACCGCTTTTCATTAATATGAATGACGGAACAAATGAGGGAATCAGGCATAAAAGTAAACCTTTCTTCTCTTGCCAGTTTCACCCGGAGGCCTCAAGTGGCCCTACAGACACAGAATTTCTATTTGATGACTTTATTAAACTCCTCTAAAACAATATGATGGACAAAAATATTAAAAAAATACTGCTATTAGGTTCCGGTGCTTTAAAAATTGGAGAGGCTGGTGAGTTTGACTATTCCGGCTCCCAGGCACTCAAGGCAATGAAAGAGGAGGGAATAGAGACAGTACTCATCAATCCGAATATTGCAACGGTTCAAACCTCAGAAGGAGTGGCAGATAAGATCTACTTTTTACCTGTTACACCCTATTTTGTAGAGCAGGTTATTAAAAAAGAGAAGCCTCAGGGTATACTTCTTGCCTTTGGTGGACAGACCGCCCTCAATTGTGGAGTTGAGCTATATAAAAACGGTATTTTCGAAAAATACAATTTAAAGGTTCTTGGTACTCCTGTTCAGGCAATTATGGACACAGAAGATCGAGAACTATTCGTTAAAAAACTGGATCAGATAGATGTTAAGACAATTAAAAGTCACGCTGTTGAGAACATTGAAGATGCTATTAAGGCAGCAGACTCCTTAGGATATCCGGTAATTATACGCGCAGCTTACGCTCTGGGAGGTTTAGGAAGTGGTTTTTGCGATAATAGACAAGAACTTATATCGTTGTCTGAGAAGGCTTTTTCATATTCAACTCAAGTTTTGGTTGAGAAATCACTGAAGGGTTGGAAAGAGATAGAGTATGAGGTGGTAAGAGATCGTTTTGATAACTGTATTACCGTATGTAATATGGAAAATTTTGATCCACTTGGAATACATACCGGTGAGAGTATTGTAGTTGCACCATCTCAGACATTAACAAATAGCGAGTATCATTTACTGAGAGAGTTAGCAATTAAAATTGTCAGACACATTGGAATTATTGGTGAGTGCAATGTACAGTATGCATTTGATCCATACTCCGAAGATTACAGAGTAATTGAGGTAAACGCACGCTTGAGTAGATCATCTGCACTTGCCTCTAAAGCAACAGGTTATCCTCTTGCCTTTGTCGCAGCAAAATTGGGTCTGGGATATGCACTATACGATCTAAAAAACTCTGTTACCAAAACTACTCCGGCATTCTTTGAGCCGGCGCTGGACTATATTGTTTGTAAAATTCCCCGTTGGGATCTATCTAAATTCCAGGGAGTATCAAGGGAGATTGGATCCAGTATGAAGAGCGTAGGTGAGGTGATGGCTATCGGAAGAAGTTTTGAGGAGGCAATCCAGAAAGGATTAAGAATGATAGGTCAGGGGGCGCACGGTTTTGTAGCTAACAGAGAGATTGTTGTAGAAGATATTGATAAATCCTTAAGAGAGCCGACAGATAATCGCATATTTGTTATATCCAAGGCGTTCCAAAAGGGTTACACTGTAGATCAGATACATAAACTGACAAAAATTGACAAATGGTTTCTGGATAAACTCCAGAATATTGTATTAACATCCAAAGAGATAGAAAAAATTGAGAGTAAGGAGAGTCTTGAGGATAACCTATTAAAAAGAGCAAAGAGAGAGGGATTTTCTGATTTCCAGATAGCCAGACTCATTTATAAAGATAAAATTGATCCGGATTTAACTACCGCAATGATACGAACTCACAGAAAAGAGAGAGGTATTGTGCCTGTTGTTAAACAGATAGACACACTTGCTGCTGAGTATCCGGCTCAAACAAACTACCTCTATCTTACTTATAACGGAACTCACAATGATGTTAATTATCTTGGTGACCATAAATCTATTATAGTGTTAGGTTCAGGAGCATACAGGATTGGGAGCTCTGTTGAATTTGACTGGTGTTCCGTAAATGCACTTCAGACCATTAGAGAGTGCGGCTGGAGGGGAGTTATGATTAACTACAATCCGGAGACAGTCTCAACAGATTATGATATGTGCGACCGACTCTATTTTGATGAACTTACATTCGAAAGGGTGATGGATATACACGAACTTGAGAATCCGCACGGAATGGTTGTTTCTGTTGGAGGTCAGATACCCAATAATTTAGCTCTAAAATTGGACAAATCAGGAGTTAATATTCTTGGAACTACCGCAGAGAGTATAGATAAAGCCGAGGATAGGCATAAGTTCTCATCAATGTTGGACAGGCTCAAGATTGACCAACCGAGATGGAGGGAGTTGACAACACTTAAAGATGTGTTTAGCTTTGTAGACATAGTTGGATTCCCTGTTTTAGTCAGGCCCTCATATGTACTTTCTGGTGCAGCAATGAATGTATGTTCAAATAATTCGGAGTTGGAGCAATTCTTGAACTTAGCTGCTAATGTATCTAAAAAACACCCTGTTGTGGTGTCGGAGTTTATTCAAAATGCAAAAGAGATAGAGATAGATGCCGTTGCTAAAGATGGGGAGATAGTCGCTTATGCCATCTCTGAACATATAGAGTTCGCAGGGGTACACTCAGGAGATGCAACTATTCAGTTTCCACCACAAAAACTCTATGTTGAAACAACTAGAAGAATTAAGAAAATTGCTAGAAAAATAGCCGAAGAGCTTAATATTTCAGGCCCTTTTAATATTCAGTTTCTGGCTAAAGAGAATGATATAAAGGTTATTGAGTGCAACTTAAGGGCATCAAGGAGTTTCCCTTTTGTATCTAAAGTTTTAAAAATAAACTTTATTGAACTTGCAGCCAAGGTTATGATTGGAGAGCCATTTATAGTGCCAGGTAAAAGTGCCTTTGATTTGGATTATGTAGGAATTAAGGCGTCTCAATTCTCTTTCTCAAGACTTCAAAAAGCAGATCCTGTCCTAGGAGTGGATATGGCATCAACCGGAGAGGTGGGTTGTATTGGAGATGATACAAACGAGGCTATACTTAAAGCAATGCTTTCGGTAGGATATCGTATACCAAAGAAAAATATTTTAATATCATCCGGATCATCAAAACAAAAAGCAGATCTTTTGGTTGCCTCCAAACTACTTTCACAAAAAGGATACAATCTTTTTGCGACCGGTGGTTCGCATAAATATTTGATTGAAAATAATATTCCGGCAACACTGGTGCACTGGCCAAGTGACCCCGATAATCAACCTCAGGCACTGCAGATGATTCAACAGAAAAAGATAGATTTAGTAATTAACATTCCTAAAAACCTTACGCAGGTAGAGCTTGAGAATGGTTATAAGATCAGAAGGGCTTCGGTAGATTTTAACATTCCGCTTATTACCAATGCCAGACTTGCATCTGCATTTATTATCTCGTTTTGTTCTATGGGTATAGAAGATATACAAATAAAGAGTTGGGACGAATATATTTCGTATTAGTTAAGATTCTAAATCCGAATCGCTATCCATTAAAATATCACTCTTCTCCCCTATAATATTTGAAGCAGTATCAGGATCCATAGTCTCGATACTGCTCAATTTTTTCTGTATAACTCTTGTTCTGACACCTACCAGCTTATCTATATCATCCAGTCCACCCTGAATATTTTTCTGAGCCTTTGTCAACAGATCTCCAAAAGTTGAAAACTCCCTCTTAACTGCACCGAGTATGTTCCAAACCTCCCCGCTCCTCTTCTCTATAGCAAGGGTACGGAAACCCATTTGCAGACTGTTAAGAATTGCCGCAAATGTTGTGGGTCCTGTAATCAAAACCTTGTATCTGCTCTGGATCTCCTCAAGCAGAGAGGCCTTTCGTACAACTTCGGCGTAGATTCCTTCGAAAGGAAGAAACATTATTGCAAAATCTGTTGTTCCGGGAGGGTCAATATACTTTGATGAAATATCCTTAGCCATATTCTTTATAGCATTTTCTAGGTTACGCTGCTCTTTTTCAATAAGAACCATATCTGCAGAGTCATACGCATTCTGGAGTGTTTCATAGTACTCTTTCGGGAATTTTGCGTCTACCGGTAGCCAGATATGTTTTCTGCTGTCATCTTTACCGGGGAGCTTAATTGCAAATTCAACAAAATCCCTACCAGTGCTCTTTGTCTTTACATTTGTTTCGTACTGATCCGGAGCCAGAATATTCTCCAGAAGCATTGAGAGCTGAACCTCTCCTATTCCGCCCCTCATCTTTACATTATTAAGCACTCTTTTAAGTCCTCCGACATCCTGTGCCAGCACCTGCATCTCTCCTAACCCTTTTTGAACCTCAATGAGCTGTTTACCTACAGTCTCAAAGCTTCTTCCCAATCTCTCGCTAAGGGTCTTTTCCAGTTTCTCTTCAACTGTACCTCGAATTTGCTCCAGCCTCTTTTCGGTATTTACAATCATCTCATTTTGTCGCTTCTCTAACTGATCCAGCCTCTCTTTTTGAAGCTCTGTAAGTTGAGACATAGAATTTGAGGATGAGTCCTGAAAATTTTTAAAATTCTGACTTATAAATTCCGAAAATCTCGAAAGGGATACCGAGAGTTCGTCCCTATTCTCTTTGTTAAGGCGCTGCAACTCTGTGTAGAGATACTTTTGTTCTTGTGATGCTCTTCTGGAAGAGCCTATAATATTTATAATGAATGCTGTATTGAGAATAATTAGCAATACCAATGCTATTAATATAATGGTGGAACTCATATCAATTTTTGTCTGAAAGATATTATTAAATCCTGACATTTAAAACAAAAAATAGCTATATTTGCGATAGTAAAAGCACATACAATAGACTATGATACTAAATAAGCAGGTTGGCGTCTACCTGAATCTGGTGCACAACCAATTCAAACAGTATCTGAATAAAATATTTCATAACCGTGGGTTTAACTTAACACCCGAGCAATACTTGGTAATTGATACTCTCTGGGACGAGGGAGTTCTTTCACAACAGCAAATTGCAGATATCATAATCAAGGATAAAAACTCTGTTACAAAATTGATAGACGCACTTGAAAAGAAAGGGCTTGTTCAAAGGAGAACAGACGAACAGGACCGAAGACTTAATAAGATTCATCTTACGGAAGAAGCTCTTAATATTAAGGATGTTATTACCGAAATTGCAATTGAGTCAACCAACACGATTTTTAGGAATATCCCTCGGGAAGATCTTGAGAAATTTGTCTCTGTACTCAACAAAATGTCCCAAAACATATACACTTTAAACAACGATAAAGTTGTTTAAACTAAAAAAAGATTCTACTCACTATGGAGGGAGATGTTCTTATTATTGGAGGAGGTCCTGCCGGAATGGAGACAGCTTCGCGAATATCCGATTTTAAACGAAATGTAATTTTAGTTGAGAAAGAGCGAGAACTTGGGGGTCACATTCTTAAATGGGACAGACTTTTTCCCGACGGTATTCTCGCTTCTGACATTACTAACGAACTTAAAGCGAGCCTAGGTAACACTAAGGTAATTTTAGGAAGCTACCTTGCTTCAATTGAGAAGAGAGATGATTATCATTTTGTTGCACAACTCAGTTCCGGAGAGATAATTAGATGTAGTTCTGTTGTTTTGGCGACCGGGTTTAAATTGTTCCCTGCTCAAAAGAAACAGGAGTATGGCTATGGATTATATGATAGGGTTATCACTAATGAAGATCTTGAAACCAGATTTAAAAAAAGTGAAGGGCTTGGAAAAGAGGCGCCAAAGAGAGTAGGATTTGTTCATTGCGTAGGCTCCCGGGATGAAAAAATATGTAACAAACAGTGTTCAAAACTCTGTTGTATAACTGCAGTGAAACAGGCCATTGAGTTAAAGCAACTCTACCCCGATGCAGAGATATTCTGTTTTTATATGGACTTAAGAATGTATGGAAGAGGTTATGAAGATCTTTATCTGGAGGCCCAGTCAAAATATGGAATTAGATTCATAAGAGGCAGAGTGTCAGAAATATCTCAAGATCAGAGTGGATTAGTTATTGTGAAGGCAGAGGATACCCTCGCATCAAGACCTTTGAAAATAACCTTAGATTGGGTAATTCTTATGGCAGGAATTATTTCAGAGAGAGAGAACGACTATTTAACTCAACAGTTATCACTGCAATTGGGGGAAGATGGATTTATAAATTCCCTTGATCCTATAATAAAAACAGATCAGACAAATATACCTGGAGTATTTGTAACAGGTTCTGCTACAGGTCCTAAAACACTTCCGGAAGTTCTTAGCGAAGCAAGATCTACAGCCTTGACTGTTAATGAATATTTAAACAAAATCAAAAATGGTTGATTTTGGCTTTAAACTATCTTCCAGCAACAGAATTGATCTGGACAGTTGTGACTCTGACCTTTTTTTGAAGTTAAAAGCAGAGTCAGGCACTATTAAACAGTGTATTGCCTGTGGATCCTGCGCATCATCCTGTAGTGCTGCCAATTTTACCGGTGTGAATTTCAGGAAAACCATATTATTAATAGAGAGGGGGAAAAATGAAGAGGCAAAAGAGTTAATAAAGGGGTGTATGCTTTGCGGAAAATGTACATTGGTCTGTCCCAGAGGTATTAATACAAGAGAGATAATACTTTCCATAAATCAATACTACAAAAAGGAGAGGTTTTGAAAGAGAGGATTATTTTTGGATATGACCCTTTTGTTATCCCATTTACTCTCGGGGTAATCTTTATTTTGCTTTACCTTGGGACGGGTACAGTAAGAATTCTCTTAAGTTTAAAGAGAGAGGAGGCTATAAATCTGCTAAGCTCTATCTTCTCTGTGAAGATATTCAAAACTTTTAAGGATATCCTTTTTGATGTACTGCTTCACATAAAAATATTCAAAAGAAATATACTACTTGGTTATATGCACACCAGTATAGCTTTTGGATGGTTTATGCTCATCTTTATCGGTCATATTGAAGTAATCCTCTATACGCCCCAAAGAAATGGAGTTATATACTACCCCGTATTTTTCAGATATTTTGTAATGGAGACGAGTCAAACATTAAGAGGAGCTTTTTTCTTCTTTCTAATGGATCTCTTTTTGCTGATTGTTATCAGTGGTGTAGCACTTGCCATTTATAAGAGGTTTCGCTCTGTTAGACTTGGAATGAAAAGAACAACCCGTCTAAAGACGGGAGATAAAATTGCGTTGTGGTCTTTGTGGATGATATTTCCTTTAAGACTTTTGGCCGAGAGTTTTACTGCAGATATCAGTGGTGGAAGTTTCCTCACAAGTACAATTAATAATCTATTAGGGCGATTTGCAGAGAGTACTCTCTATATGGATACAATCTGGTGGGCTTACTCTTGTGCTCTGGCTCTTTTCCTCTTTGCACTTCCATTCTCACGATATATGCATATACCAACTGAGATTCTTCTTATTTTCCTCAGAAATGCAGGCATAAAATCTACTAGTTCGCGAGATGGATTTGCCGAGAGCGAGATATACTCCTGCTCATCCTGTGGTATTTGTATTGATGCCTGCCCAATGAGTGTTTCCGGAAATAAGAGTGAATACACCTCTGTTTATCTGCTTAGAAAACTCCGAAGAAGAAGACAAGATAGCCTCTTTATGGCAGAACAGTGTCTTATGTGTGGTAAGTGTGTAGAACTTTGTCCTGTTGAGATCGACTCTTGCCGGCTTAAGCTTCTAAAAAAGCGAGAAAATTTTCCCAATAAGATATTTGATTATGACTATCTCGGTAAAAGAGAGCCGGTGGTTGAAAGCAGAGCTAACTTAGAGAAAAAGAGCAAAGTTCTCTATTACGCAGGATGTATGACCCACTTAACTCCGCAAATATATAGATCTCTCTTTAACATAATGGATAGGGCTAAGATCGAGTATAGCTTTATGGATAGGGATGGGAGTATATGTTGTGGGAGACCACTAATTCTATCTGGCGGTGAAAATGCTGCTAAAGATCTTGTTGAGGCCAACAGCAAAATTATTCTCTCTTCAAATGCCGATATTCTGCTGCTCTCCTGTCCAATTTGTTTCAAAGTTTTCAACGAAAACTACAACTTGAAGGGAGTTAAAGTAATGCACCACTCTCAATATATCAATTTACTTATTCAGGAGGAAAAAATTAAGCTTAAAAAGGGAGATTTCTCTGTGGTATATCACGATCCGTGTGACTTGGGAAGAGGCTCTTTAGTATATACAGAGCCGAGAGAGGTTATCTCTGCAGCTGCAATATTGAAAGAATCATCAAATTTACCTAACGAGAGTATATGCTGCGGAGGTTCACTTGCAAGCAGAAGGTTTACTCAAAGTGAGAGAGATTCTGTAACTTTACACTCTCTTGAAAAACTGAATGTCAATAACCCACAGAAGCTTGTTACCTCCTGCCCTTTATGTCTTAAAAGTTTCGCGAAATTAAATAAAAGAGAGACACTCGACATAGCTCAATTAGTTGAAAATCAAATGATATAATAATATAATAAGATGCAAATATGACAAATTATAAACTACAGAATTTTGCAGACGGAAATATTTTTGAGGATAGTGGATGGCTTCTGGCAGATCCAAATTACCCAAAGCCATCCCTAATAAGAGCAATATATGAAAATAAGCAGTTGGTTTTAAAAGCTGAATCGCTGGGGATATATAAATTCGCAGACTGGTTGCCTATTAATAAATTCCTAAGAAACTCATCATCAACAGTCACATATAAAAGTTCAAAACTTGCCGCAAAGCTCAATTTAACTAATCTTTACATAAGTTTCAGCGGTTATTGGCCACAAATTGGAGCTCAAATGAGCACCTGCTCCTTCAAGGAGACAGAGGCATACTCGGTTTGCGCGAGATTGACCGAAAAACAGAAGGGTGTGATGGTTGTAGCTTCGGTTGGAAATACTGCGAGAGCTTTTGCCAAAGTATGTTCGGACAACAACATTCCGCTATTGCTTATTGTCCCTTATGATAATCTCAATGCTCTTTGGTTTAAAGATCAAATCCAAGATTGTGTTAAACTTATCTGCACTCCTCCTGAGACAGATTATTATGATGCTATAGATCTATCCGGGAAGATATGCAAATCTGAACTCTTTTTTGAAGAGGGCGGTGCAAAAAATGTGGCCCGAAGAGATGGAATGGGAACTACTGTACTTAGCGCGGCAACAACCATTAAACGAATCCCTGACTACTATTTCCAGGCCATTGGCAGCGGAACCGGAACAATTGCCGCCTGGGAGGCCAATTTAAGGCTTATTGAGGATGGCAATTACGGATCACATAAAATGGTGCTGCTGCCATCACAAAACAGCCCTTTTACCCCTATGTATGATGCCTGGAGGGCAGCAAGCAGAGAAATTGTATTCCCTGACGAAGATATTGCAAGAGAGAATGCGTTAAAAATAACAGCAAAAGTTCTCTCGAACAGACGACCACCATACTCTGTTCCAGGTGGTCTTTATGATGCACTTAAGGATACATCCGGAGATATTGAGTCAGTTACAAACAGTGAGTTGAATATTGCGTGCGAAATGTTTGAAAAGCTGGAGGGGATTGATATTCACCCTGCAGCAGGGGTTGCTCTTGCCGGTATGATAAAGTTTCTTGACTCACGCAAGGCAGACAGAGATGCTTTTCTTATGCTCAACATTACAGGAGGAGGAGAGAGACTTCTAAAATCCGAAATCAACCCTTTTTATTTGAAGCCAGATCTTGTCCTGAGTAATAAATTGGCAGATGATGCAATAATTAAACAGGCAGAGTTGCTTTTTTAGATTGGTTTCAGAGTTATAATTGCTAAATTTGCCGTTTCTCAAAAAATACGGCTCTATGAAAATAGATATCTCTTCGGTCTTCAGACCTAAGCTTTTTGATATTATAATAAAACGCAGATACGACAAAAAGACCTTTATCTCGGATCTCATTGCCGGAGTTATTGTAGGTATTATTGCACTTCCCCTGGCAATTGCATTTGGGATAGCCTCAGGTGTCACTCCACAGCAAGGCCTTGTTACTGCAATAGTTGCAGGAGTTCTGACCTCTCTTTTGGGAGGGTCTAAGTTCCTGATTGGGGGACCCACAGGCGCATTTATTGTTATTGTTTACGGAATAGTAACTCAATATGGTGTGTCGGGATTAATTATTGCCACTGTACTTGCCGGGGTTATTTTGGTTTTAATGGGCCTTTTCAAACTGGGTAACATAATTAAATTTATCCCCTATCCTATTGTTGTTGGCTTTACAAGCGGAATTGCCCTTGTGATTTTTTCAACTCAAATAAAGGATTTGCTGGGCCTGCAAATGGATACTCTTCCATCTGATTTTATTCCTAAATGGATAGCCTATTTTAATAATATCTCTTCGATAAATTTTTGGGAGAGTGCTCTTGGATTAATCTCTCTTGGAATAATTGCCTTATGGCCGAGAATTAACAAAAAGATACCCGGTTCTCTTGTTGCTATTGTAGTTGGCACATTTGGAGCAATATTACTAAGTAAATTTGCCGGTGTTGACTTTGCAACAATCGGGAGTAAATTTCCTGAACTTGCAGGCGGAGTTCCACTTCCAAGACCCGAAACCCCTAAAATTGATTTTGAGGCGATTCGTTTACTATTCCAGCCTGCCATAACCATTGCGATCTTATGTGCAATAGAGTCTCTTCTTGCTGCAATGGTTGCAGACGGAGTAACCGGTAAAAAACACGATTCAAATACAGAGCTTATAGGCCAGGGAATTACCAACATAATAACTCCTTTTTTTGGAGGAATTCCATCTACCGGAGCAATAGCACGAACAATGGCTAATATTAACAATGGAGGTAAGACTCCTGTAGCCGGAGTAATTCACGCTGTGGTATTACTGTTGATATTTCTGTTCCTTATGCCATATGCAGTTTATATACCGCTCTCCACTCTGGCTGCAATTCTTATTGTTGTAGCCTACAATATGAGCGAATGGAGAACCTTCCGCTATCTGCTTAAAGGGCACAGAGCCGATGTCGCAGTACTTCTAATTACATTTTTTCTTACAGTAATTATTGATCTGACTGTTGCTATTGAGTTTGGAGTTATTCTTGCTATTATTCTGTTTGTCAAAAGAATTTCTGAGAGTTCATCAATAAAAGTGATTGAAAATAGTACAGTTGCCGGAAGCGAAGATGAAGAGGCTCCAAATGATATTGATATGATCTCTATACCTAAAGGGGTTGAGATCTTTGAAATTGATGGTCCTTTTTTCTTTGGACTGGCAAGTAAACTTGATGAAATTGACAGCTCTTCTTACCAAAATGTAAAGGTTAGAATAATACGAATGAGAAAGGTTCCCTTTATTGACTCAACCGGACTTAATAACCTGAGAAACCTATGGAAGAGATCTAGAAAAGAGAAGATACATATAATACTTTCCGGAGTTAACGATCAGGTATTTGATTCTCTGTTAAAATCCGGATTCATAAATGAGATTGGCAGAGAGTATGTCTTTCCACACATAACAATGGCATTGGATAAAGCATCTGAGATTGTCAGAAAAGAGGAGCGTTCAACAAAAAGGTACTATTAAGTATTAGCTTATGATAAAGAGATTTATATCATTACCTCCAAAAACGAGAGGAGTTATTCTAATTTTGGTGGCAAATATATTTTTCGCATTCAATATGCCAATCTCCAGAGAGCTTACTCCACAATGGATAGATCCCTTTGGACTATCCCTGCTTAGAATTTCATTTGCATTCTTCTCCTTCTTTACTCTCTCCGCAATTTTGAAAACCGGAGTAAAATTTACATTAAAAGAGCATTTTATACTCGTAATCAGCGGTGTGTTAGGTACAACAACAAACCAACTCTCTTTTCTGGTTGGGTTATCAAAGAGCTCTCCCGTAGATGCATCGCTGATAATAACTGTTACTCCAATAGTTACAATGATATTTGCGGCCCTTATAATCAAGGAGCCGATTACTTTAAAAAAACTCACGGGTGTTATCATTGGGATGGGTGGAGCAACTCTTATTCTTTATGTTTCGTATAGTGGCCTTTTTATCCAGAGCGGGACTATAGAGGGTAATCTTGCTGTTCTTTTGAGCTGCTTTGTATACGGGCTATATCTTGTACTTATAAGGCCATTGATGATAAAATATCCACCGATAGAGGTTATGAAGTGGGCATTCTTCTATGGAATGCTGGGCTCATTACCATTTACCTGGAAATATGTAGCTCTTTTACCAGGCGCAGGCAGAATCCAGTATATGCAACTTGGGTATGCCCTTTTATTCGGTACATTTACCGCATATCTTTTGGTTGCCTTTGCCTTAAAGCTTTTAAGGCCTACAACTGTGAGTATGTTTAACTATATTCAACCTCTGCTGGCTTCTCTTATTGCAGTTTCAATAGGACAAGATACACTTAACTGGACAAAACCAATCTCTGCACTACTCATCTTCACCGGTGTATATCTGGTTATTACCTCTAAGTCAAAAGAGGATATGGAAAAGGAAGCCGCACAGAAGAAAAAATCTCTTTCTACAATTCCTATCGAATAGTTACAGATATAGGGAGACTCTCATTCTGAAGTCGATCCAGTGCTGTTATAACAACTTTGCATCTTTTTAACTTCTGAGTATTATACTGAGGTTTGTTAACTATCGCTTTTAGTTTTTCAGAATTGGTCACATCAATCGGCTCATTTACATCGAATAAATAAACGGCATAGAAAAAAGGTTTGTTCATAATATCGCTCTCCTGCTCAGTATCCCAGGTGACTAATCCTTTTTTATATTTAATATTTATTACCGGTTTTGGAGGGATTGTATCAATATTGCGATATAAAGGCATTAAAGAAGGATATTTCTGATAATCAAATTTTAAACTATCTGCAAGTGCCTTATTATTGGCAAGCCCAAGGCCGCTCCACCAAATATTTCCCTGAATCTTTTCGTTATCCCTTACCATTCTCATCTTCCTGTGAAGCTGATTAACAATATCTCCGTTTTTGTTTTTGATCTCCAGTTGATTCCAGATACTTTGACCAATATATAGATTTACACCCCAATTATTCTTTGACCACCATTCTATAAGAGAGAGGTAGTCTGCTCTTGAATGTCCGATTTCCCAATAGAGTTGGGGAGCATTATAATCTATCCAACCTTTTTTTGTCCACTCTAAAACATCTGCAAAAAGATCGTCATAATTGGTTTGTATAGCATTGGACCGGGAACCGGAGGAGTCTACGCCAATATTTCTCCAAACACCAAAAGGGCTGATTCCAAACTTGACCCAAGGTTTAATGCTTTTTATTGTTTGACTTAACTCCTCAACTAATAAGTTTACGTTGTTTCTTCTCCAGTTATCTTTATCAAAGATGCCAAATCCATCTTTTTCGTGGTTAAGGATAAATGTCTGTTCATCCGGGAACTCTTCATATTTGACTCTGTAGGGATAGAAGTAGTCGTCAAAATGCACAGCATCAAGATCATATCTTGATACAAAATCCGAAATTACCTTTTTTGTGTGCTCTCTTGATAGTGGATTCCCCGGATCAAAATAGATCTGATCTCCATAGAATACAAACAGAGAGGGGTTTTTAAAAAAGATATGATCTTTTGAAAGAACCTCTTTTTTGCCGGATGATACTCGATATGGATTAAACCAGGCGTGCATCTCCATCCCCCTCTTGTGGCACTCCTCGATAATAAACTCTGCTGGATCAAAAAAAGGTTCAGGAGCTACACCTTGTGTACCGGTAAGAAACCTGCTCCAGGGCTCAAGTTCAGAGATATACAGGGCATCTGCCTGCGGCCTAACCTGGAAAACTACTGCATTCATATTCAGATTTTTGAATAGATCCAAATAGAAGATTATATCTCTCTTAATTTCCTGAGTTGTCATATCTCTCCAGGTTGTGTTAACCACAGTTGGAAACCAGGCTCCCCTGAACTCTCTTTTTGGATGCTCTTTTGATTGCAAAAGTTGCGTGACAAGAAGAGTAAAAATAAGAATAAAAGTGTTTAATGATTTCATAATCTTAATTTTGCAATTAATCCGTCGGAACAATTTTCAAGAATATCAAGCACCTTATCAAATCCATCTTCACCGCCATAATATGGGTCCGGTACTTCGCCATAAGATTTACCATCTGCAAAGTCAGTCATTTTGCTGATTTTAGAGATCTCTCCTGCTCTCTTTGCCAATTTTTTTAACTCCTTAATATTGAAGTCGTCCATACCTATTATGAGGTCAAATTTATCAAAGTCAATATCTGGGTTGAACTTTCTGGATATCGAAGTGATATTGTATCCTCTTCTTTTAGCAGCTCTTATCATTCGGCTATCTGCCATCTCACCGTTATGATATCCATTCAATCCTGCAGAGTCTATCTCATCAATAAAATCTTCTCCTTTTTCAATAACTTTACTTCGAAAAATTGCCTCTGCAGCCGGAGAGCGACAAATATTACCAAGACAAACAAAGAGAACTCTTTTTTTTGCAGGATTGTTTGAATTACTCATACTGAATTATACGGATTTTATGATAATAGCCGTTCCCATACCGCCTCCAATGCAAAGGGAGGCCAACCCAATACTTTTTCCTGTAGCTTTTAGTGTGTGAACCAAGGTAACGACTATTCTGTTGCCCGATGCCCCGATAGGGTGTCCTAATGCAATAGCTCCTCCGTTTATGTTGCACCTTTGATCTATCCACTCTTTGGTAACATTATGCTCAGAAACTAACTCCTCGATTACTCCAAGTGATTGGGCAGCAAAAGCTTCGTTAAGTTCAATGATTTCAATATCAGATAGTTTAAGATTGGCATTTTTGAGTGCTTTTCTAATTGCAGGAACAGGTCCCATTCCCATTATTGATGGATCAACACCACCCTGACCTGAAGCAATGATTTCTGCTAATGGTTTAAGTCCATACTCTTTTACTGCATCCTCACAGGCCAGCATTACAAAAGAAGCACCGTCATTTACTCCTGAAGCATTACCTGCAGTTACTGTTCCGTCTTTCTTAAAAGCCGGCCTTAAAGCTGCAAGCTTTTCGAGAGTTGTAGCCCTATTGGGATACTCATCTCTGTTAAAAACTGTCGTCTCCTTTTTAGTGACAATCTCTACCGGAACAATTTCGTTGTCAAAAACACCTGAATCTACAGCTTTAACAGCTTTTTGCTGAGAGTTAAAAGCAAAGCGATCCTGCTCCTCTCTTGAAATAGAGTATTTCTCGGCGATATTCTCCGCCGTAATTCCCATATGATAGTTATTGAATGCATCTGTCAAACCGTCGTAAATCATATGGTCAAATCCTTGAATATGACCCATCTTAACACCACCTCGCAGAGTTCCTCCCGGTAGGATAAACCCTGAGTTGCTCATAGATTCAGTTCCGCCGGCAATAACAATATCTGCAGCACCGGATACTATATCTGAGTAGCCATTCATAATTGCTTTCATACCTGATCCGCAAACCATATTAATCGCATAGGCAGGTACCTCGGCGGGAACTCCCGCTTTTATTGAACACTGGCGTGCAACACCCTGCATCTGACCTGCCGAAAGTATATTACCTACTATAACAGAATCAATCTTTTCCGGAGATATTGCTGTATCTTTAATCAGCTGGCGAATAACAACTGCCCCCAATTCCCCAGGATTAAAACTTGACAGAGAGCCCATAAATTTACCAATGGCTGTTCTTTTTGCTGCTACAATAAAAACCTTTTTCATATTAACTCTTCATTTTAATTAAATTTTCGGATACAATCAAATTTGCCCCAGTTGCCTCTTTTATCTGGTCAACTGTAAAGTCAGGGTGAAGCTCTGTAAGAAGAATTCCCTGTGGTGTAATATTCATTACCCCCATTTCGGTAATAATCATATTTACCTGTCCTGCGGCAGTTAGTGGTAAATTACACTCTTTGAGGATTTTATGAGAACCTTTTGTGGTGTGTTCCATCGCAAGAATCACCCTTTTGGCTCCAACAATAAGGTCCATAGCCCCTCCCATTCCGGGTGTTTTTTTCCCGGGTATCATCCAGTTGGCAAGGTTTCCCTTCTGGTCGGCCTCAAGTGCACCAAGTATGGTTACATCTACGTGTCCTCCCCGTATTATTGAGAATGACATAGAGGAGTCAAAGCAGGAGGCTCCCGGAAAATAGGTGATGAAACCATTACCTGCATTTGTAAAATTTGTATCCTCTTTACCCTCTTCCGGCTCAGGACCCATTCCAAGCAACCCGTTCTCGGACTGGAGGGTTACCTTAACACCTTCCGGAAGGTAATTTGGTATTAGTGTTGGGAGTCCAATGCCAAGATTGACAACATCTCCATCCTTTAGTTCAAGGGCAGCCCTTCTTGCTATTACCTCTCTAATCTGATTCTTATCCATATTAAATCATTTATTTATTGAATACTATTTAACTGCAGATTTTCTTCTAACATACTCCTGAGCAATATACGATCCGACATCGTCTGCATAGCTGTTCATTCCGAAACCGGCATCATAACCTAACTCTTTAGCCAATTCGTGGTTAACCCTCGGACCGCCGCAAACTAAAATCACCTTATCTCTTAAACCCTCTGCTTCAAGAAGTTCTACCAACTCCACAAGGTTATTTATATGAACATCTTTTTGTGTAACTGTTTGGGATACCAAAAGAGCATCTGCTTTAAGTTCTATAGCTTTTGCCACAAAATCTTCATTTAACACTTGAGATCCAAGATTATACGCTTCAAACATCTCATATCTCT
This sequence comes from Bacteroidetes bacterium HGW-Bacteroidetes-5, assembly GCA_002842515.1. Taxonomy (GTDB): domain Bacteria; phylum Bacteroidota; class Bacteroidia; order Bacteroidales; family UBA932; genus Bact-08. The sequence continues at coordinate 143,167 of PHDC01000001.1, forward strand.
CCAGACCATAATGTCCGGCATAACCCTTCATATTCATAATTGCGTCAATGCCCACAGTGTGTGCATCTGTTCCGGTACTTGCTCCAATTACAATAAGAGGGTGTCCTACATTCTCTTTTATAAATAGATCTGTATCGTGCATATCCATAACTGTACTCTCAACTTTAGCAACGTGAATATCAGTAAAATTAACATCTACCGATGAGCTTCCGTAACAGTTGAAGAAGGTATAGCCCGGGGTGAGCTCCTTGAAAAAGGCAACCTGAGGGTTCTCAAGTCCCATCTTTTTACAAAGTATTTTTGCCGCCTCAGTTGCCTCAGCACACGCCGGAACGGGGAGGGTAAAACTAAGCTGAACCTTTCCATCATTCATAGTATCACCGTAAGGTTTTACCTTTTTTAAATCCAGTGTTTTATCAAAGTCACCGGAATTGTTTGAGTATAATCCTGAGCTCATACTATTTATCTCCTTTCATAATTTTTATAAACGGGTTCATATAATTACTCCCTTTAGCAACAACCCCCTCTAGTCCCTTTCCCCCACTTTTAGATCTTTTAACATCTCCAAACAGCCCCATTTCAAGAGCAGAGAAGAGCCCCTCCTGTTCAATTTTTTCCAAAGTAGATATCGCCCTCTCTAGTACCTCTTTTGCTCTTTTGCGGATAATGCCACTCTCCTTATACTCTACTTCATCTCCTAAGTTCTTCATATTATTGAAGATATATCTTGCATTTTCGATTGAGAGGAATCTGTCAGACATAAACGGGGTATGTATAGCCTCAGTAGGCATACCCAAAAGCTGAATTCCCTGATTTGTCCAAATGCCTATAATATTGAACAGTGCATCCTGTATATGCCCTTTAAATATGTTGCCGGTCATAAACTTAGTAGGAGGCATATATTTTAGCGGTGCTTTTGGAAATATTTCACGGGTCATCTGAGCCTGAGATAGTTCGTATAAGAATCCATTCTCCATCTGAGGATCCATCTCAAAAGCGTGACCCAGCCCCATCTGCTCTTGCGGAATGCCTGCAAGAAGTGCCAGCTGTTCGTTGATGAAGTCAGATGCCAGAACAGTATGAGCCTCTTCAAATGCATCTGCAGTAGTCAGATAGTTGTCCTCACCTGTATTTATTATCACGCCTGCAAAACCATTAATTACTCTTGAAAAGTACTGATCGATAAGGGTTCGTTGCATATTAATGTCTCTGAAAAGAATTCCGTAAAGAGCATCGTTGAGCATCACATCAAGTCCTTCCAGAGCACCCATTACTGCAATCTCAGGCATACAGAGTCCAGAGCAGTAGTTGCACAATCTTATGTATCTGCCACACTCCTCACCCACTCGATCCAATGCAGATCTCATTATTCTGAAATTTTCCTGGGTTGCGAAAGTTCCGCCAAAACCCTCTGTTGTAGCTCCAAAAGGGACATAATCCAGTAGTGATTGTCCTGTTGTTCTTATAACTGCAATAATATCTGCTCCTTGTCTTGCCGCTGCTTCTGCCTGAACTACATCTTCATAAATGTTACCGGTCGCAACTATTACATAAAGGTATGGTTTAGGCCCTTCGCCCAAACTCTCAAGGTAGCTCTCTCGCCTCTCCTTGCGCTCATTGATTTTGGCTATACTCTCCTTAATAATTGGTTTAAGAACCGACTCAATTCTCTCTCTGTCTGCAATAGGAATTTTGGTTATATCGAGAGTCCCCTGCGAAACTCTTACTGCAATCTCCTGTGGTGATAAAGATGTGTTTATCATAGCATTAGCTATATAAAAGAGCGCTCCCTGGTTTAGTACCCCCTTCTCTCTTAGCTCGTCAACTATGATATTTGGCAGAGGCACTTGATTTTCATTTACATCATCAATTCCGGCAAGCCTACATAGTGTTCTTTCAACTGCAACAGTGGTGTAGTTCTCTACAAAAATCTGAACATTTGAGGCTATTGCAGATGCCAATCCTCTGGCATATTCCACTCTGTCGAAATCTAATCCTAATTTACTAGCTGTCATTTATTTAGTAGCTTATTATTTGTTTAATATTTTTCATTAATCATTATTTACTTCAAGTTCTGCTCTGGCTGCATTGATCCATTCACTATTAGCTCCCATCTCATCTGCAATCCTAATGGCCTCTTCAGGAGCACAATTATCTACGGTTAAAGAGAGTTTATAGTTCATAGCCCCATTTTCGAAACCGATTACCTTTAACCTTTTGCACTCTATCTTTTCAATATTATAGTGAGTAGTAATCACCGAAAGCGCCCTTTTTTTTAGTAAGACTTTTAGCAGAGCAGCTGCAAGGGCAGTTCCCTCTTTAGGGTTAGTAGTGCCTGCCGGTTCATCTGTGAGAGATAATATAATCTTTCCGGAGTTGGCAGCTGAGAGCATATTATCTATCCTCTTTATCTCTGCTGCAAAAGAAGAAAGCCCTTTTCTGTAGTCCTGTTCATCTCCAACCGAGAGGAATACTTTATCTACCGCAACGATTGACGCTTCCCGAGCAGGAATACCAAATCCAAACTGAAATAGATATTGGCAAAGAGCTAGTGTTTTAAGAGTCAAACTTTTCCCCCCCATATTAGACCCTGTAATAAGCAGAGGTTCAGAAACCGAAAATTCAATATCAATTAATTGATACTCTTTCCCATCACTTTTGAGCAGCTCCTTTACCTCAGGATTAAACATTCCTGAATATGTTGTAGTATTAATTGATTGTGAAGGCATTATAAGATTGAGCTCTTTTAACTGCCCGGCTTTGGCAATTAATGTATCTATTCTGGCAAGCCCAATTAAAGATTCGTAAATATCCGAAATTCTCTCCCTCAGTTTAGCGGAGATATACCCCCTTATTCTATCCTCAATTAAAGACATTTTGTAAATAGCCTCTTCGGGTTCTAATTTTTTGGAGGATAACTCCTTTCGAACCATTCTAAGATCATCGCTATATGCATCATATATGTAAAAGGATGTTATTCTGCTACCTTCGGGATCTAACAGATTTGTTACTCCTTCCAAATCGGGTAATTTAATGCATTTGATATCAGTACTCTCCATAAAGATCTTAACCTTTTGGTTAATCATTGAGAGAGATTTTATCTCAAAAAGCTCTATATCATCGGGAGTTGAGCCCTCCGATACTCGTTTTAAAGTGCTTCGGATATCTCTAATTTCACAGAGTTCAATTTTAATTTTTTCGGTTAATGAGTTATTTTGATTAAGATTTACAAAATCACTGAACTCTTTGAGCTCACGGTATGCTTTTATAATATCTTCCCTCTCTGTCATAATCTTGCTCTCTTTGATAAGAGTTGCGGAGAGGGCAGATGAGAGATTCAACTTTGAGAAGATAAACCGAATTCCATAAGTTGAGTCTAGTATATCTTTAAATCTTGTACCCATTTTTTATAATATCATAAACCGGGATATTAACCCTCCCGGAGAGTTCATCAATTAATCTGTTAGAGTCAAGTACATAGCCATTAGGCGATATGGGGTTAACAGTCAAGGCAATGAGCTTAGTTTTTTGCAGAACGGTTATCTTTCCTCCCTTTTTTAAATAGTTTCTCAAGAGATTCGGAGTGACAAATATTCTTGTAAAATCCTTTATAATAATCTCTTTTTCTATTAGTTTAGCATCGGATGAGATCATTTTGAGAAATCTTTCCGTTAAGGCTCCGGTTAAATAGATAGCTCCTCCATCTTCCATTTTCATAGTTGATCTGTTCTCCATAGTAAATGCAGACTCAAAAATTGGTCCGCCTAACTCTCCATCCTTCCCTATACTCCATATTCCCTGATCGTAACCTAAAAGAGTCTCAATATCATTTGTTTGCGATAAAGGTAATCCTATAAGTTCTGCTGCAAAAGCTGTTTTATTTACAATCTCTCTGATATTCAACGATAGAGAGGCTCCTGTTGCCAGAATCATTGCTTCTGATACTGCCGGTGATGCCAGACTAAGTCTTGACAATGCCCCGTCAATAATGCAAAGATCCACATTAAACCCTTTTTTTAAGGAGATAATCCATCTTTTCAAAGAGGCTGTAGTTACCGGACCCGAAAGCATAATCTTGCCTCTGGAAAGTGCCTTTGCAGTTACAAGCCGGCCCAGTGAGGTTGTAATATCGGAAATATTCAGCAGCTCTGAGAGTAATTTACGCTCCCTGTAGTGTTTTTCACTGGTAGTAAAGATAACTCCTTCTTTGAGAAAAATCTCAGGTTTGGAGCTTCGTGTCACCTGATCTACTCTCTCCCCATCAATACCGGTAGAGGTTACTCCTACTCTTATTCTACTAATTGGAAGCCTGCTAAGGATGTAGTTAAGAGTCTCAGTTTTGCCGGTATTCTTCTCGAGACCTGCTATGGATAGTGTTCCATAATTCAGGAGCTCTTCAATGAAGGGCATAATTAAAATTTTATTTGCTGTGAGACCTTATTTTCCTCATTAACACCTCCGGTTCAATAGCTAGCCTTTGCCCCTGCAACAGAGATGCAACCCCCTCAACTTTTGCATTCTCCCTGCAATCGGGACAATCGCAACTGTTTTTATATACTTCTGGTTCTGTATATGTTGTTATTACTCCTTCAAAATTTCTCAGAACAACCCTCCCGGGTGATTGTGAGATTACATAGGTCGGCATTACCGGAGTTTTTCCACCTCCTCCCGGAGCGTCAACTACGAAAGTCGGTACTGCATATCCGGAGGTGTGACCTCTTAAACCTTCAATTATCTCTATGCCTTTGGAGACAGGTGTTCTGAAGTGCTCGAGTCCCATTGAAAGGTCGCATTGATATATATAGTATGGTCTTACTCTAATCATTACCAGCTTATGTACCAATCTCTTCATAATATTAACACAATCATTAACTCCTCTCAAAAGCACAGACTGATTACCAAGCGGAATACCTGCATTGGCAAGCCTCTCACAAGCTGCGGCAGACTCCTGAGTAATCTCGTTAGGATGGTTGAAGTGGGTATTGAGCCATATTGGATGGTACTGTTTTAACATATCAACCAATTTTTCAGTTATCCTTTGTGGACAAACTACAGGAACCCTGGATCCTATTCTTATTATCTCAACGTGTGGAATATCGCGCAATCTGCGTATTATAGATTCTAACTTTGCGTCAGAAACCATCAGAGCATCCCCTCCAGAGAGGAGAACATCTCTAACCTGAGGGGTTCTGGAAATGTAATCTATCGCCTTCTGTATGTTATCCACAGGGCTTTCGTCATCCTTTTGACCGGCAAACCTTCTTCGGGTACAGTGCCTGCAATACATAGAACACATATCTGTTATAAGTAGCAGAACCCTGTCCGGATATCTGTGAGTAAGCCCGGGAACCGGTGAATCCTCATCTTCGTGAAGCGGATCAAGAAGATCTGCTGCAGACAGATGTGTTTCAGAACCCGTAGGAATAGCCTGTTTTCTTACTGGGCAATTAGGGTTTTCAATGTCGATTAGACTTAAATAGTATGGAGTTATCGCCATTCTAAGAGTCTTTAAAGACTCCTTTACACCCTCCTCTTCCTGAGGTGTTAAAGGAATAAGTGACTTTAACTGGTCAAGCGTCTCTATTCTGTTCTTTACTTGCCATTTCCAGTCGTTCCACTGTAAATCGGTAACCTCTGGAAACAATATATTTCTTCTGCTTAAACTCATAATTTCTAGACATATAATTTTTCAAAGAGATCCCTTATCTCTTTAGACTCTCTTATTATGTTAAGTGTCAGGTTTGCGTGACCTTTTGCATACCCATTTCCTACAATCAGGTTTATATCTTTTCCTACTCCCTCTGCCCCGAGTGCTGCTTTTGTAAAGCTGGTGGCCATTGAGAAGAAGTAGACATATCCCTGCCCTTTTGTGATGAGTATAGAGGTCATCTCTGTAGATGGAACATTAACATTATTGACTGTAACATCGCACCCTCTTCCTCCTGTGATAGACATAACTTTATTGTATACATCCATAACATTTGTGGCGTCTGCAACTATAATATCAGTAGCAAGATTCAGTTTTTCAATCCTCTTTGCATTTTCGGCAGAGAATTCAACCACAATAACCTTCCCGGAGGGACCTGCGTTTAGCATTGCTTGATAACAACAGAGGATTCCGGATTTCCCTCCTCCTCCAATTATACAAACAATATCTCCTTCAGTTACAAGTCTGTCTACCTGAGCAGGAGCTCCTGCAACATCGAGTGCTGCAAGTGCAAGTTTCTCAGGAATGTCATCCGGTAAAATTGCAAATAGTCCACTCTCAAAAAGAATTGCCTGCGCGTCTACATCAACCTGATCTGAGGAGGGGTTTATACTCTTAATAGCGTTGATTTTTAATGGTGTAAGTGATAATGAGACAAGTGTTGCAATTCTGTCGCCAATCTTAATTCGATTTTTCGGAAAAGATTCTCCTATCTTCTTTACTGTGCCAATAAGCATTCCACCTGACCCTGTAACAGGGTTTTGGAGTTTCCCTCGCTCTTTAACAATAGAGAGAATCATCTCTTCCATTTTAGCGGGATCATTACCGCAAGCTTGTTTAATTTGTGTAAATGAAGCAGAGTCAATGTTGAGTGTACTGACATCTATAAGCACTTCATTATCATAGATATCAGTTGAGTTATCAAGTTTTAAAGCCGGCTGAGGAAGAGTCCCCAGCGGCGATAAAACTCTGTGAGTACCATATCTGCACCCTTTTTTCATATGCGGACTATGCGTAAAGTTCTGTAAAAACCTTCCTTAGTTTATCCGACTCTCTGAGTATCTGCAGAGTAATCTCTGCGTGCCCTCTCGTATAGCCATTGCCCACTATCATATTAACATCTTTCCCGACTCCCTCTGCACCAAGAGCTGCCTTTGTAAAGCTGGTAGCCATTGAGAAGAAGTATACGATACCTCCGTCTTTGGTGGTAAGAATACTGGTCATCTCTGTATCTGTAATGTTAACATTGTTAATTATTACATCACACAACTGACCATTGGTTAACTCTTCTATCTTCTCAAGTATCGGAACAGGCTGGGTTGCATCTGCAGCAAAAACATAGTCACACAAATCAAGTTCTATAAGTCTTTTTGTGCTTTTTTCACTATGACATAGTCCGATAACCTTTCCTGTAACTCCGGCTCTTTTTTTGGCCTCATAACAACATAGCATACCCGATTTCCCACCGGCACCAATTATTAAAACAGTATCTCCGGGTTTTACCAGTTTTGCTGTTTGAGCAGGAGCTCCTGCAACATCGAGTGCAGAAAGGGCAAGTGTCTCAGGCATATCTGACGGGATTTTGGCATATATTCCACTTTCAAAAAGAATTGCTTTGCCGTCTATGTCAACTTGGTCTATATCTGGGCGAATATCTTTTATCTTGTCTATTCTTAGTGGAGTGAGAGAGAGAGAGACCAGTGTTGCAATCTTGTCGCCCACTTTTAAATCAGTTTTTCCGATTAGTGCATCACCTATCTTCTCAACGGTACCAAGAAGCATTCCACCTGAACCGGTTACTGGATTTCTGTGCTTACCTTGTTTTGCAACTATATCCAACATAATTCTGGCAATTTCAGCCTTATCGCCCCCTGCCTGCTCCTCAATTTGGGTGAAACTTGCGGAATCAATGTTTAAAGTTTGTACATCAATAAGGATTTCATTATCATAAATTTCATCCATATTGTTGTCAATTTTGTTTGCCGGCTGAGGCAGCACGCCTTTTGGCTCAATCACTCTGTGAGTGCCATATTTATTGCCCTTTTTCATTTTTTGATTAGTTGTTTAGTTGTTTAGTTGTATAAGTGGTTATTTAATTCCTAAAATCTTTCTGGCCTCATTCGGGGTTGCAATCTCTCTTCCAAACTCCTTAGCAATTCTTACAACCTTCTCTACAAGTTCTCCGTTGGACTTTGCAAGAACTCCCTTTGAAATGAATACATTATCTTCAAATCCTACTCGAACGTGACCTCCGTCAATAATAGCTGCTGCTGCAAGTGTAAACTCAAACCTGCCTATTCCGGCAACTGTATATGTTGCATCGTCCGGAATACTCCCCCTGAGAAATATAAAGTCTCTTAATTCACCAGTAATCCCTCCGTTGACACCCATTACAAAATCAAAGTGCATCGGTTTGTTGATAAAGCCTTTCTTATGCAGCCTAAGAGCCATATCTATCATACTTTTATCAAACACCTCTAATTCTGGCTTAATTCCTCTCTCATTCATCTTTTGAGCAAAATACTTGATAGTATTCTCAGTATTCATAAAAACATCATCTCCACCAAAATTCAATGTGCCGCAATCTAAAGTTGCAAGCTCCGGGTTAAGTTCGGTTGGTTGAAGCCTTTCATCGTTTGACATACCTACTGCGCCTCCGGTTGAAGGCTGAATTATAACATCCGGACAAACTTTATAGATTGCATCCATAACCTCCTTGAAACGATTTTTATCCTGAGTTGGAGTACCATCGTCATATCTTACGTGAAGGTGAATAATACTGGCACCTGCGTCATATGCAGATTTTGCCTCTCTAACACACTCCTCTACAGTATACGGGACTGCAGGATTATGCTCCTTAAGTACTTCGGCACCACATATCGCTGCCGTAATAATCAGTTTTTCCATAATCTATTTTATTTTTTAATTCTTTGACAATCTTTTGGAGTTACACAGGTTCCGCTGGCTTTGCAAACAAGAATCGGCTCATCAAGAATATCAGCTGCAGAGGGAGAGATATCCGGTCTTGGTATTATTACCTTTTTGGCGGTAAAGATCATTTTTCTGGATGTGTTTCCGGATGATACGATCTCACCGGTTGCCTCAATATAGTCACCTGCGTATACAGGTGCCAGAAAATCAACACTGTCATATGCCCTGAACAGTCCTTCGTCGCCATCTTCTCTAATTAAAAGTTCTGTTGCTACATCACCGAACAGTTGCAACATTTTTGCACCGTCTACAAGATTTCCTCCGTAGTGTGCATCATTTGAGCCCATCCGAACTCTGATCATTGCTTTTTGACTCATAACAAATCTATTTTACAATTAAAAAATCTACAAGAATTGCAGGAGTGTGAATATTCTCAGGATCAATAGCTCCTACCTCCACTATCTGCTCTACCTCTGCAATTACAACATTTGCAGCCATTGCCATTAAGGGATTAAAGTTACGAGTTGTTCCTTTATAGTAGAGATTTCCCATTTTATCTGAGATTGATGCTCCGATAAAAGATATATCTGCTTTGATTGGCTTCTCTAAAATGAATTTTTTATCGTCCAATTCAATAACTTGTTTCCCGTTCTCTACAGTTGTCCCAAGTCCTGTCGGGGTAAGAACGCCTCCTAAACCAGCGCCTGCAGCCCTGATTCTTTCTATTAAGGTTCCCTGAGGCGAGAATTCTATCTCCATCTGGGAAGAGTTCATCAGCTCGATAGCAGTTGGATTTGAACCTATATAGGATGTAATAAGCTTTTTAACCTGTTTGTTTGCGATAAGTTTTCCCAGTCCTTTATCTGCAAAAGCAGCATCATTACAGATAAGAGTTAGTTCATTTATACCGGAATCTGCGATAGCGTCCATTATAAGATTTGGACCGCCGGTTGTTAGGAAACCGCCTACCATTATTGTCATTCCATCTTTTAATTTGTCGACGGCCTCTTTTATGGTTATTAACTTATCCATTACCTACTTAATTTTTTGACATTAATATTTAAATATTTAGCTGCGAATTTACGAATTTTATCCATAAATTTAACTAAAACGAGAGGCTAAATTGATTATTCTGATTCAGCTGTTTATAAACATAGTGGCTTAGCTGAAAGTAATTATTGGGTTCGATATTTTGGTAATATTGAGATATAGTCTTCTATATCAATAAAAACAACATCATTGTTATAACGTATAACAATGATGTTATAATTTATTGTTTTAATCTTTTAGTGATTTATAGATGAGAGTATTATAAAGAAATTATGTCGATTATTCTGATTTTACAGCATTTGCATAAATTGATAGGAATATCTTCTTAATCTCCTCTTTATCTCCTTCAAATCCGGAAATTTTGAATTCACAATACTCTTCAAAATTAGCTCTCTCCTCTACAGAGTAGGAAGATGAAATGTCATTTATGTTGGACAATATATCTGAAGCTATCCTACTAGTATTCCATACTTTATATCCGGAATTAATTCTAGAGTCTACAATCTCTGAAAGCGACTTAAACCGTTCATTTTTTGCTTTTAAGCTACACGCTTCGAGCTCTGCTGCAGTTATGGGATTGCAGAAATTGATGTGGATTTTGCCCTTATATTGCATTATCCCTGTAAGAATACTGTTTAAATCTTCTCCGGGTGATTTTTTATACCTTGTTCTTTTTGAAACATAGAGCTCCTTTGCTTTTAGAAAATCACACGGCTCATATTCATAAGATATTGAAACGGGAACAATGGAGAGTTCGTCAAAATCGCTTATAAATTCTCCTGAACCACTCATATCCAGCATTTTTAGAAGCCCTTGTTCGGTAATATCAATTCCATCCTTAGTTCTTCCGTTTCTCTGTGCAATCCAAACTGAACTTCTTTGAGAAGATATACTCTCCCGGATATACTCCGACAAGACCATTGAAGAGTTATAAATCTCCCGGGGATTCGTGCTTCGTATTACCTTTATCATTTTATTAGATCTTGCAACATCTTCAATAAATGAATCTGTTATAAGATTGTCTCCAATTGCTAACTCAGATGTCTCAATGTTATTTATTCTGAGAATCACCTGGATCAATGCAGAATCCAGTAATATGTCCCTGTGATTGGAAATGTAAAGATGTTTTTTCTCTCCTGTCAGGTTCTCTATTCCGGAGTAAGTCAATCCCTTGGAGGTATCTGAAACTATCTTTTTGATAGCAAAAAGCATTACCTTACCCTGAAACTCATCTACGCTTTTAAGTGAAGAGATGAAACTTCTTAACTCATCCGGGTTTTTCCCGGGATATAAATATGCAGATATGTCTTTCAAAAGAGGGTGGAATGCAATCCTTTTAAGTGCCGGAGCCTCTTCATCTCCGATATAGGGTCTTATATCCTTAAACTTATCGCCGGTCATTATCTTTTCTTTAAAGTTTCAAAGTTATAAAATTATTATACATCTCTTAAAAAGCTATCTGTTATCGGAACAAGAATCCATAAGATCATTACAAAAAAGGCAGAAAAAAGAGAGAGAGAACCTATTGTAAGTGCCACTATAATAGAGTATAGAAGAGGAGTAATAAATAGGATAATAAGTCCACCTAAAATGATGTTCACAAATCTTAAATTTCTAAATAAGGTAGTGAAAATTGCAGGTAAAGAGATTAATGCCGGAATGAAAAATAGTACACTATCTCCTGTATAATAGTACATAATTGTCGATAAAATTACGAGTAAAAGGCTTCCACAAGAGAGGATTGCATTAACAGACAATCTCATTTTTATGATAAGTCGCCTGTACAAAAGGATTAATAACGTTAAAATTGATAAAAGAGATATAGCAATAACAGTGTATTCACCTTTTATATAAGGTAAGTATTGGAGACGGAATTCCATATTATTAAGAGTTGCAGCTAACCTAGAAACAAGATAACCCACAGCTGAGCAGAGTAAAACAGAACCAACGATAATTAGAGATAACTTAAGTAGGTCTCGGGATGAAAATTTCCTGAGCTTAACATTTACCAACAAAGAGGTTAATATCAGAATAAAAGCGATTAACTTGAAAATGAGATATGTATTTGGTGTAAGTGTTACCAGCCCAACATAAGGTACAGAGAAGAAAACAAGATCTTTATCGCTTTTTAAATAGTCACTTTTAGAGTATTTTAGATTTGTAAGATACTCTTTAATAATGGGTTCTATCTGCTCTCCATAGTGCTGTATAGATTTGAGAGAGATATTTTCGAAGTTGTCAAGTTCTGTGTGATAGTAATTAAGATTATCAATAACAGCAAAGTTCATACCCGGAAAGCGATCTTTTACAACAGTAAAATCTGTACTGTTTGGTAATATTCTGTAGATGGCTGTGGTGAGAGAATAGGCGTATGGGTTTCTCGCTTTTTTGTATAACTCAATGATTTTTTTATTACCGGCAGAGGTTTCAAATAGAACAGCAGCCCCTTTTATACCTCTTGCTTCGATGTTAATAATAAGTCCTACATTATTAAAAATCAGAGAGTCGTGCTCAATGGCATTTTTAATACCCTCAAGGTTTGACTCTTCGGAATCTGTAAATAAAACTTTTACCCCCTGTATCCAATCATCTCGGTATTTTTGAGCATTGTTAACTAGTTCCAGAATCACTCCCAGCCCATACCCGTCATCTGCAGCCCCGAATGAGTACTCCTCCCTCCCTTTTACCATATTTTTGAATCTTGAGTCAATATGTGCAATAAACATCACATAAGAGCCGGCTTCACTTTTTACAGGCTCGGAAACAGCATATAGATTTGCGATATCTATGTATCTGTTAAATCTATCCTGAATTGAGTCATACCGGTAATAGGAAGCATCCAGACCAATTTCTATAAGCCGGTCAAATAGATAATTTCTGACAATCTCTCTCTCAACGGGATGATCTATTGAGTGTGGTTCTTTTGATATTACCTCAATGTCTGACTTTACTCTTAGGGCAGAGAAACATTTACTATCATCCTCTTTTACAGATGTAAGAAATGAGTTATCTAAAGATATTATAAAGGTTGTTATTACAACCAAAGACGCAATAAAGAACCTCCCGGTGCTCATTATTGCTCCAGATTATACTTGTTGTAGATATCCTTTCCTTCAGGTGTATAGGCATACCTAATTCTTTCGGCATAAACCTCTTCAACTTTAGATCTAACCATCTTCATTGTGGAGTTAATCATTCTATTCTGCTCTGAAAATGGTTCGTCGGCAATTATAAAGGAGGATGGAAGCCATCTCTCCGGAAACATTCCCGCAAACTCTCCGTTACCTTTATATTTATTCAGCTCTTTTGAAACTGCTTCAACAAGCTCTTTTCCTCTAAGTTTGCTTTTATCGACAGAGAGCACTGCAATTGTATAAGGAGACTGATTATTATGAAGCATAACCTGCTGAATAAGTTTGGAGTTACCAAGAATAGCCTCCTCTATCCCTTCAGGTGAATATTTCTCACCGTCACTTGATATTAGTAGAGATTTAAACCTTCCAAGCACATAGAGAAATCCGTCTGAATCCATATACCCTAAGTCTCCTGTGTATAACCATCCGTCTCTGACGCTCTCTTGTGTAGCTTTAGGGTTTTTCCAATAGCCGGCCATCACATTTTCACCTTTTATAACTATCTCTCCGGAAACGCCTAAAGGCATTGTATTTCCTTCAGAATCAAGAATCTTTAGCTCAAGAGGCTTTATCAATATTCCAGAAGAGCCTAGTTTATGTTTGTCGGGACCATTGGAGGATATTATAGGAGTTGCTTCTGAGAGTCCATACCCCTGGAACATTGGAATTCCAAGTGCGTAGTAAAATTTTTGCATCTCAATATCCAGCAAAGCTCCACCTCCAACAAAAAATTCTAAATCACCACCCATTGCACTCTTCACTTTTGAGAATAGAATCTTGTCAAATAACTTCACTAAAGGCCATAATAGTATGGAAACTCCGGTACCTTTGTCACATCCCTTTTTGTTGTAGGCATAAGCAACTTTAAGTGCAAAACCAAAAAGAGCTTCTGCAATTTTCCCTTTAGATTTGATTGAGTTTTCAATATTTTTCCGAAAACTTTTTGCTAATGCTGGTACTGAAAGTAAAATATTAGGTTTAACCTCGTTAATATTTATAGGAATATTCTTTAGTGTGTCCATCCCGGTTTTTCCAGCTTGTACAGTGGCTACAATAGATCCGGTAGCAATCATTATATAGAATCCTACAACGTGTGCAAAACAGTGATCCAGAGGGAGTATTATGAGCATTCTCTTTTCAGGAGGAATGGACATTATTGATAAAGCCTGCTCTACATTTGCAGAATAATTCCGATGAGTAAGGATAACACCTTTTGGATCTGCAGTGGTTCCAGATGTATAGGTTATTGTTGCATAGTCATTATTTTCAATTGATTGCGCGATAGATCTAAAATTATCTTGATTATTTACCAAATAATCTTTTCCAATATTTACAACATCTTCTACGTAGATTTCACCCTCTTGATAGCTCTCTAGTTTGTCAAAGACAATTATTCTCTTAACTAAAGGCAGCTGTTCCCTTATAGGCCTTATCTTTCTAAGCTGCCTCTCCGAAACAAGCAGTGTATCCACATCGGCGTGAATTAGCCTGAAAAGAAGGTCATTGCTCTCTTCTATCTTGATTGAAATAGGAACATTTACCCCACCTGCATAGAAAATTCCAAGCTCACCAATTATCCACCAATTCCGACCTTCGGAGATGATTGATGCGTGACTCTTTTTTTGAAAGCCCAATGAACAAAGGCCCGCCCCAAATTGTTCTGCGATTAGCTTTGTTTGAGAATAGGTGGTAGGAGTATACTCCTTGTCAATTTTCTCAAGTAAAAGAGTATAGTTGGAGTATTTCTCAACTGACTCTTCAAAAAGATCAATAATTGTTCTTTTTTTCATAATGGTTAGGTTTTGTTTAGCAAAAATATATAATAAATGTTCAAAAGTTGTTCTCCATACCTTAAAATGTTTAACGGAAAGGGGGTAAATTGGCACTACTCGCTTACTAATGAGCTTCTTAATATTGCTCAGGAAGAGGATAAGTTAATATTTTTGCACATCGGTTACATTAGCAATATCAATATAAGAGAGTCGTCACTCGAACTTTTTGCCAACCAAGAGGTGATTTCACTTCTCAACAAGAATTTTATTTGTATAATTGAGGATAAAGAGGATAAACCTGAATCTTTTCTATTAGCTCTTGACCTTCTATTCTTGAATCAGGATTTTTCCTATGGCCCTATGAATATGTTTATTATGCCTAACAGAAGGCCATTAATAGCTTTTTCTGACTGCGATCCGGATAACTTTCTAGAAATTGCAAACTCCCTGCTGCTTGCAAAAAAAGAGAAAAGAGAGAAACTAAAGCAGTTATCGGAGGAGCTTTCTAAAAGGGCAATTAATACAGGTATAATTACGGATATGAAAAAGGATTCTGTCATAGAAAAACCTATTCTTGAAAAATATGTTCAGATGTGGTTTAAGAATATGTTTGATACCGATTTTATATATAAATTAAAACCATTTACACCCAATCCTGCATCTCTATATACTATAATTGAATATCTGAGATTATACCCGGATAAGAGATTCTCCGATAAAATGGAGGAGCTTCTCAATCATATGCAATATTCTGCACTTTTTGATGTGATTGACGGAGGTTTCTTCCGACAGGCTATTGACTACTCTTGTAATAAAGCTCTTTATGAAAAGAGTCTTGAAGAGAATAGTCTTTTCCTTATGTTGTATTCTGCAGCATATAAACTATACGGCAATGAGTCATATAAAGTGACATCATTAATGACATATAATTTTATCTTAAATGAGCTTTTAAATGATAAGGGTGCTCTGGTTAACAGTACTACTTTAATGGGTAAAATTGAAGATGCTGTATATTATTCCTATTCTGTAAATGAATTATCTATTATTTTTCCTGAGAGATACTCTCAGATTGCAATTGCATTAGGTATGGATATGACTCAAAACCGAATGGAAAAACAGACTCCGGTAAGAGGTGCAGATACATATATATATATATCAGAGGAGGATATAGATCTCCTGCGTCAAAGAAGATTAGAACATAGGGGTTACTATAAGGATACCCGGGTTATAACAGCTTCAAATTCTGTAACTGCAACAGCTTTTTCTATTGCGTCAATATATCTTCAAGACCCCTCTATGTACTATCAAGCCACAAAAATTTTTGAATATTTACTATTCAATAATATTGACAATAGTGATGGGAGACTCTATCGGTATACCTGCTGTTCGGATAGTTATCTAATTGGATATTTGTCAGATTACGCTCACTTTATTGAAGCATCACTTGAACTGTATAAAAACAGATTTGACACAGAGTATTTGATGATTGCAAAGAGATATACAGAGATGGTAATGGAGAGGTTTTACAAACCTGAGAACGGAATGTTTAGTAAATCTGAGAGAGATTTTGTCTCTGACACTGTTCCATTCAAAAGAGAATCAAACATCGATTTTATCAGACCTTCTGCAAATTCTGTAATGGCGGGTAACCTAATTTCTCTTTATGAGATTACGGCAGAAGAGAGATATATTACGATTGCAAAGCAGCAATTAAACAATATTGTTCCAAATCTACTAAATTCAGGTCCAATGCTATCCAGTTGGGCTCATAAGATTTTAAAATATATAAATATAGATATCAATCCTTTATCTAAAGAGAATTGAACTATCTCCATAACTTAAAAATCTAAAGTCACTTTTAAGAGCATACTCATACATCTCTCTCCATTTATCTCCGATAAAAGCTGAGATTAGTAGTAAAAGAGTGCTTTTAGGTTGGTGAAAATTGGTAATAAGTACATCTGCAATTTTAAAGATATATCCGGGAACAATTATTATCTCAGTCTTTCTCTCCAACACTTCCATATTTTTACTCTCCATCCAAAATATTAAAGCTTG
This sequence comes from Bacteroidetes bacterium HGW-Bacteroidetes-5, assembly GCA_002842515.1. GTDB lineage: Bacteria > Bacteroidota > Bacteroidia > Bacteroidales > UBA932 > Bact-08. Next base: position 159,819 of record PHDC01000001.1, read on the forward strand.
TAAAGCATCTATTTTCGAGTATTCCTTTATCTGATTATAGGGTTCCCATTGTGTCACATCTTTTGGAATCCCTTTTTCTTTACATTGAACCCCAAGATAATAAAGGCTTTCAAGAGTTCTGACTGTTGTTGTGCCTACTGCAACAATCTTCTCTTGAGCTTTAAGTTTATTCAATATCTTTTTAAGAAGAGCTATTTCAATGGAAAAAGGCTCTGAGTGCATTTTATGATCTATTATCAGTTCACTTTTAACCGGAATAAAGGTTCCTGCTCCAACGTGAAGGCAAATCTCCCCTCTTTCTACTGTGCTGTTATCAATTTCTTTAAGCAATGTTTGAGTAAAGTGAAGTCCGGCCGTTGGAGCGGCAACAGAGCCCCTCTCCTTGGCGTAAAGCGTTTGATATCTCTCTCTGTCACTATCTTTTGATTCCCTGTGCAAATATGGTGGGATGGGTACTTTTCCACACATCTCCATAACCTGTGAAAATGGAATATCAAGAGACCATCTGAAGTTTATTATAAATTTATCGTCAAGTCGGGTTTCAATAGAGGCTCTGAGATCTATTTCAGATAAAAGAGCGTCACAGCCAGAATCAAAGAGGATCTCGCCGGACTTCCATCTTTTTGCATTCCCGACAACAGCTTTCCAGCTACAAGAAGATGTAGAGGAGAAAGAACGATTGTACTCAGCAGGTATATAGGGCTCTAAACAGAATATCTCTATATAGGCACCACTCTCTTTGCGAAAAATCAATCTTGCGGGAACAACCCTGGTATTGTTGAATATAAGAAGAGATTTTTCCGGCAGCAACTCCGTTAGATTTGAAAATTTTGACTCGGATATTAAATTGTCTCTAAATATTAAAATCCTGGAGGCATCTCTGCTCTCAAGGGGGTATTTAGCAATTTTGTCATCTGTCAGATTATAGTTATAATCCTCAATTCTAATTTCAGGCTCCACAATCAATTATTTTGTGCAAAACTATATAAATATATGGTAGGAATAAAATAGTTCATAATTATAGATGTGTTTACAAATGTTAATTACGAAAACAATCAGATAACGATACATATGTAATCACATCAGGGAGCAAATGGTACTTTAGAGAGACAATTTTTGGTTACATAGTTAAACTAAAATAGTTGTAAATTATGTATATATAATATATAGATAACCAGTATATTATAAGATTTAAATCAAGTAATTTATAGATATTTTTAGAATAAAAGAGTTAAATAAGCCTATATTAGTTGATAATTAGAGAATATACACACCTTAAGTATCAGATAACCAATATATACATCTATTATATCATTACTACTACTTGATATAAAAGATATCTGCACAATAGTTTTTATAATCCATTACTGGCTAATATTCTTAAGATAGGATCTCGAAAATGTTTGTTACATTTGTAATCTATAATATAGTTACATATGTAACCATATTATTGCTTACATTTGTATCACTAACTGTTTACATATATGAAAGACCGTTTACAGCGTTTTTTGGACCTTGAGCAGCTTACTCCTGCCCGTTTAGCGGATATATTGGGTATACAGAGATCTGGTCTCTCTCATATTTTGTCAGGAAGAAACAAACCCGGCTTTGACCTGATACAAAAGTTGCTAACCAAGTTTCCTTCGCTTAATGCAGATTGGCTAATTACAGGCAAGGGAAAAGTCTACAAAGAGAGCTCCCCTTCTCAAGATATTACTGCATCAACTACACTATTCGGTAATATTGAAAAAAAGGAGGAGGATGTCATTTCTGGAAAACCTGCCATTTCTACTGAAAGTAAAGAGATTAATGGTACTTTAGAGGCATCTCAACCGTATGAGAATTCAATAAATGAATCAATCAACAGATCTGATCAGGAAAAAAGGAGTCTCAGAAAGATAATAATGATCTACTCAGACCATTCATTTGTCGAATACATTCCCGGTAAGGAGTAATTAGTACAAATATTATTATCTTTGTGCCAAATTATCCGGCAAGATGTTCAAATTATTAAGACCAATACTATTCTCTTTTTCACCTGAAACTGCCCACAATATTGTTATAGGTTTACTCAAAATCTTGAGCTTTCTCCCGATTTTTTCCCCACTTTTAAGGATCTTCTATTGTTATAAATCACCGAAGTTGGAAAAAGAGGTGATGGGAATTAAATTTAAGAATCCAATCGGACTTGCTGCAGGTTTTGATAAAAATGGGGAGGTATATAATCAGTTATCTGATTTTGGTTTTGGTTTTATTGAGATAGGTTCTCTCACACCAAATGAACAGATTGGAAACCCAAAACCCAGATGTTTTCGTCTATTACCGGACAGAGCGATTATCAACAGAATGGGAATCAATAACAAAGGGGTAAAATTTGCAGTTACCAGATTAAAAGATAAAAAATCAAGAACTGTTGTAGGTGCAAACATCATTAAAAGCACATCATCTGCAAACGATCAAGCTCCTCAAGATTATGAAAAATCTTTTGCACAACTATATGATTTTGTTGACTATTTTGTTGTAAATGTCTCCTGCCCAAATGTCAAAGGAGTTACTAAATTACAAGATATTAACTCACTGTCAGAAATTGTAGATCGACTTACTACACTTAGAAAGTATTTTGACGAATACCGGCCTATTTTACTTAAAGTATCACCTGACCTGACTTTCGAACAGTTAGACGAGATAATAGATCTGATTCTGGTTTCCGGAATGGATGGTATTGTTGCTACAAATACAACAATAAGCAGGGAATTTCTTACCTCTCCCTCTGATCGGGTGGAGTTTATAGGAGATGGAGGTTTGAGCGGAGCTCCTTTATACAGAAAGAGTTTAGAAGTTGTTCAGTATATTCACAATAAGACAAGCGGTCAATTACCAATTATTGCTGTGGGCGGCATAATGACCCCTAAACAGGCAAAAGAGATGATTGATTCAGGTGCTTCACTTGTTCAAATTTATACCGGATTCATTTATAATGGTCCCGGATTTGTGAGGAGAATCCTGAGACATCTTGCAAAAAACAGTTAAAAAATGATTGAAGCCTGCATCTGCACAATTGGCGATGAAATTCTCATCGGCCAGATTGTTGACACCAACTCTGCGTACATTTCTAAAGAACTTAATAAGATGGGAATTAAGGTCTCTTCAATTATTTCTATTGGAGATAATATTCAAGAGATCATCAATACCCTTGCAGATGTTACGGAAAAATATCCTATTGTCATTACAACCGGTGGATTAGGGCCTACAAAAGATGATATAACAAAAAATGCACTACTTATATTGTCCGGTTCAGATGAGATGTACCTCGACAATGAGCAGTTGGGAGTAATTAAAGATATCTGCACTAAAAGAGGTATAGAACTATCGGATCTAAATCGAGACCAGGCACTTGTGCCAAAATCCTGCTCTGTACTTATAAATAGAAAGGGTACAGCACCGGGGATGTTCTTTAAAATTTCAAGTAGAAACTCTCTTCTTTTTTCACTACCGGGAGTTCCTTACGAAATGGAAGCGCTTATGCCTAAGGTAAGTGAACTGATAGAGAAGAATATCAAAACAGAACAAATAATACATAAAACAATCGTCACTTTTGGAGTTGCAGAGTCAATGCTGGCCACCATATTAAATGATTGGGAGAGCTCTCTCCCACCCCAAATCAAACTAGCATATCTTCCAAATCCTGCAATTGGAATAAGATTGAGAATGTCTGTGTATGGTGGAGATAAAAGTAATGCTATAGCGTTGATAAACAGGTATACAAATGAGCTTTACGGTTTATTGGGAGATATTATTTATGGTGAATCAGATGATACTTTAGAGAGTACTCTTTTTAAATCTTTAATAAATGAGAGTAAATCTCTTTCGGTTGCTGAATCTTGCACTGGTGGAAGAATCTCTTCAATTTTAACTTCTATATCGGGATCATCCCAAATATTTAAGGGAGGAGCAGTTGTATATAGCAATGAATCAAAAGTAGCCATCCTTGGCGTTAACAGTAAGATAATTGAAGATTATGGAGCTGTCAGTAAGGAGTGCGCAGAGGAGATGGCAATAAAAGCAAGAGAAGTTTTTAAAACAGACTACGCTATTTCTGCCACCGGTGTGGCCGGACCTACTGGTGGAACAGCTGAGAAACCCGTTGGAACAATATGGATTGCAGTTGCAGGAGAAGGGTTTGTGCTCTCTAAAAAAAATGTTTTTACGGGAGATAGAGAGATAAACACAATTCGTTTTTCATCGGAAGCTCTGAATTTTTTAAGATTAGTTCTGAAGAGATCGTGAATGTTTAATACATTGATAAATAATATATATAACAGCTATGTTATATCATATAACTTATATGTTATAAATTAATTAATGCACAGAATATGAGAACTTTATTAATACAACTAATACTATTTAGTTTTATGCTTAATTCCTGCAATTCAAACAGCACAAAGATAGAAAACCTACTAACCGAGACAGATCTTCTCTTTTCTTCTCTCTATCCTGATAACGAGCCGGGGGCTGCTGTGTTAATACTAAAAGGTGATTCTGTAGTATTTGAAAAGGGATATGGAATTGCAAATATGGAGTCTATGACTGAAATAGATGGAAATACCTTCTTCAACATAGCTTCTGTATCAAAGCAGTTCTCTGCGGTAGCTATAATGATACTGGCCGAAGAGGGAAAACTCTCTCTTGACGACAGTGTTAAGAGATGGTTTCCGGATTTTAACTCATCTATATTAGAGAAGATTACCTTAAGACACCTTTTATCACACACCTCCGGGATACCGGATTCCAGAGATAGAAGTGACAGGCATTTTGTTACCACTGCAACAGATATTGAGTCATATAGATATATTGGATCTCTGGATAAACTAAATTTTGAACCGGGAACAAGATATGAATATATGAATCCAACATTCCAATTGATGTACACAATAATTGAAAGAAGCTCTGGAATTGGATTTGATGAATTTATGCGAACGAGAGTTTTTGAACCCGCATCTATGAGAGAAACTACTTATTTTGAGGCAGAAAAACAGATTCCTCGTATGGCTCACGGATACCTTTATAATAAAGAGAGTGCCAAATTCGAAGAGTTTGATTATGGAGAGGAGTCATTTTTTGCGACAAAGGCAGATGGTGGAATCTACACTTCTGTAAGGGAGTTCGTAGATTGGGAGCTGGCATTACGAAAAAATCTACTTGTTAATGAAGAGACGATAAATGAGGCTCAAACACCAAAAATAGAGATACCTGAGATTCCTTATAATCATTATGGATATGGATGGTTTATAGAGAATAGACCGGGATTCCCAACAAAAATATATCACACTGGAAACAATGGAGGTTTTCAGATATATGCAGCCAGATATCCGAAACAAGAGATTCTCTATCTTGTTTTTTCAAACAGAGATGACAGAAACAGAGAGGAGACCGCAAGAAAAATGGATCAAATTTTCAAAAAAGCCGGTTGGTTATAAAGATATTAAATTTACACCGGTTACTTTTTATCAATCATTGTTGCAGATGCCTGTGCAGCAGGCATTACTACGATATCTGCGATGTTTACGTGTGCGGGAGCGTTGATAATAAACATTATTACCTCTGCTACATCTTCTGCCGAAAGTGGTTTGAATCCTTTATAAACATTTGCTGCTCGCTCATTATCCCCTTTAAATCTTACTTGAGAGAACTCTGTTTCAACTGCACCCGGACAGAGTTGTGATACTTTTATATTGTGAGTAAAAAGATCCATCATCATCGCACGGGATAGTGCATCAACAGCGTGCTTTGTTGCACAATAGACATTTCCGTTTGGGTAAACACTTTTACCTGCAATTGAGCCAATGTTAATAATGTGCCCCCCTCCCCTGTTAATCATAATGTTGGAAATCACTCTAGATACATAGAGCAGCCCTTTAATATTTGTATCAATCATTCTCTCCCAATCGTCAACTATACCCTGATCAATTGTATTTAATCCTACAGCCAGCCCTGCATTATTAATGAGCACATCAACCTCTTTCCAACTTTCTGGTAAATTACCCAGGTAATGCTCTACCTGAAGTTGATCTCTTACATCAAAGCAAAGAGGTAAAACTCTCACTTTGTAATTACTCTCCAATAATTTTGCAAGCTCCGTAACTAAAGCAACTCGTCTGCCAGTTATTATTAAGTTATAACCCTCTTTTGCCAGGGTAATTGAGATTGCCCTTCCTATCCCGGAAGAGGCACCGGTAACTAATGCGATTTTTGACATTAACACTAATAATTTACAGTAGCCTTAAAAAATTTTCTCCCAGAATCAACTTTATGTCGTCGTCACTATATCCTCTCGACTTAAGCTCCTTGGTTAAAACAGGAAGTTTGTCAACCCCCTCCATTCCTACAGGAGTAACCTCTATACCATCAAAATCTGAACCTATTCCCACGTGTTTAACCCCTACAAGTTTAACTACGTGGTCAATATGGTCTGCAATCTCAGTGAATGAAGGTCTCTCCAGGGCTAACATAGCCTTTTCGGCATCTTGAAGTATTTTTTTGAATTTTTTTGGATCTTCACGATATCTATCCTGAGCCTCTTCAAAAGCATCACAAAGCGGCCAGAAATCCTTTGCATAATCACTGTTAAGAAAAGGGGGATAGAAATTTATCTGAATTACCCCCCCGTTTGATGCAAGATCAACTATCATCTGGTCTGTAAGATTTCTGGGATGGTTTGCGATAGACCTGCAGCAGGAGTGAGTAGCTACAACAGGTTTGGTTGTGTATTTGAGAACATCATAAAAAGATTGGTCAGATATGTGGGATACATCAATCAGCATACCCAATCTATTCATCTCTTTTACCACTTCAATTCCAAAAGGGCTGAGTCCGTTCCATCTTTTATCTTTTGAAGCGCAAGAGTCACATATCTCATTATCTGCAGCGTGGCACAAAGTCATATAGCGAATACCCATATCATAGAAAAGCCGTAACAAGCTTAGATCCTTTTGAATAGGGGCACCATTCTCCATCCCGATAAAGACCGAACCTAATCCCATCTCTCTGTTTCTGTATGCATCTTCTGCTGAGAATGCCATTGTTACTTTGTCACTATTGGATTCTACAGCATCGAATGTTCTGGCAATTAACTGTAACGCTCTGCGTGTAGCTGCATCGGGTTCAAGTTTTCCGGAGGTGTAGATAGCGAAAAAGACAGCGTCAAGCCCCCCCTCTCTCATCCTAATAAAATCAAAATGCCCTTTATGCAATCTCTCTCCAAGATTAGCTCCATCAATAAGAACCAGTGGAGTATCACAGTGAGAATCAAGCACAAAGGCACTTTGATGTAATTTTTTATAACTCATATTATCTTTATTTTAATTATTAAAGATAATAAATAGAGTTATAATTGTGTTAATTTATCTTTTTAAATGATGATACGGAACTGATATCTACGCTTTTAATTTGAGGGTCTCCCTTGTATGCGATATTTGATCCTCCGTTAGAGCGAGCACCTATTGTTTTTGTAACGAAAACCTTAGCATTAGATACTCCGGAGAGCTCAATATCCATCTCTTCAACAGGAAAATCAAAGGAGTCAAAATTGCAGGCTCCCGACGCTTCAAGTTCAACTCTCTTTGCACCAGAGCCAAGAAGCTTAAGATTTACTGCCCCGGAGAGAGAGAGCTCTGCAAATTCAAATAAACCGTTAAATTCAATTTTTGATGCTCCGCTTCCACTGAGTTTGAGACCACCAATCTCCTGGTTTATGTTTGCTCTTGATGCCCCGGAAATCTCATATGAGGCAGTTTTGATATTACCGTTTATAGTAATCGATGATGCACCGCTCAATACAATTCGAGCACTTTGAGAGTTAATCTCAAGCCCTTTTACGCTTGTGGCACCGCTAATTTTGGCTTCAAATTTTTCGGGCGAAAATGAGGAGTTCGTAAAGAGCCTGGATGCACCCGACAAATTTAGAGATACCAAATCTTTTATATAAACAGTTACTTTTATTGGTTTACCCTTTTTATCTTTTAAATTTGAAGGAACCTTGCTGGTATCATAATTAAGATTAAGAGTATTTCCAGAAACATTGACCTTAATAAATTCAAATAGCTGAACATCTTCTGTTTCAATGATTACTCCTTCATTTGAGCCTTTTATCAGCTCAATTTCAAAGATTCCGGATGCATTAAATCCGTCATAGCCGGAGACTTTATACTCCTTTTTTTGCGTCTGTGCAAACATTGTTAATGCCAGAGCAAGTAGTGTGAATAGTGAGAGAACTCTTTTCATTTTTATAATTTTTAAATGTTTTATTTTTTCGGTTAGTTTAATTTATTTTATTTTATAACTATTAATTTAATAATTGAGATACATATCCTCTTAATTTTTCTACTCCATTAATTTTAGGACAATAGTATTGCTGACTTAACTGTGACTTTGTTATTTTGTCAAGCTCCATCGGAAGCTGATCTTCAAAAGGGATAGCCTCATTAACAAGTTCATCGAGAGTATTAATTACAATGTCTTTATTGTAAGAGTCTAATCTATCAGCCATTAAGTAGACCTCAGAACTTCTGCTTTTGAGTACAGATTTATAATCAGCAAGGCCATCGGGACAGCCATTTTCAACACTATCTTTTAAGATAAACGGGGTTAAGATCAAAAAAGCTACCACTGAGGCTGCGCAAAGATATAAGGCGACTCGTAAGTAATCTCTTACAACAACCTTGTCTGCTAAGACTCTTTTTAAAAACCTCTCTTTGTGTCCGACAGGAAGTTCTTCATTTTCGAAGATCTCTCTGTTATTTTCAATTAATTGTTTTAAATTATCCATAAACCCTCCTAAATCTATTAGTTACACTTCATTTTTTCTATCTCTTCTCTTAATCTCGCCTTTCCTCGTATAAATTGAGTTCTGACTGTTACCTCTTTTAGCTCAGTTATTTGGGCAATCTCTTCATAATCATATCCTTCAAACAAAGAGAGAGAGAGTATCAACCGGTAACCGGCAGCAAGATTATTCAACGCACTCTTTACCATCTCTGCAGTTACACCTTTGTAGGAGTACTCTTCATCCTCATTAATCTCTTGCTCTTTTATATCTCTTTCAATAACTGTCATCTCGTGAGAACCTCTTCTCCTGAGAGTGTCTATTGCCTGATTTATACACACCCTAGTAAGCCAGGCATCTCTCTCTCTGTCATTTAGAAACTTATCATCTCTTGCAAAGAACTTTAGCAGAGTGTCGTGCATAACCTCCTCTGCGTCAAAAGAGTTATTAAGGATTCTCATAGCAGTAAAGTATAGCCTCTTATGGCACTCTTCGTAAATCTTCTCCTGATATGAGAGATCTCTTTTAATAAATGTATTTAAGCTAAGTTTCATTAAACAGTTTCTCTACCAATTAAACGAAATTGAATCTCACTTGTTGCACATTTAATGACAAATATTATTTCATCTACGAAAATAATATATTTTTGTTATCTAAATATTTTATTTAAACCTACTTAAAAATATGTTTTAATGAACAATTCAATCCATAATTTTCCAATTCCGGCAAATGAGCCAATAAAAGAGTACTTAAAAGGAAGTCCAGAGAGGTTAGCACTGGAGAGAGAGCTTAAGAGACAGTCTGAAACTGCTGTAGAGATACCGCTTATCATAGACGGTAAAGAGGTATTTACAAACGATACTGGTAAAGTTGTAATGCCACACGATCATAAGCACACTTTAGCGATTTACCATAAGGCAGGCGAGAAGGAGATTAAAATGGCGATTGACTCTGCTGTGAAGGCACAAAAAATATGGTCAGACCTTAACTGGACAACCAGAGCATCTATAATGTTAAAGATTGCCGAACTACTTACCATTAAATACCGTGCTGTAATAAATGCAGCTACAATGTTGGGGCAGAGTAAGAATATATATCAATCGGAGATAGATGCAGTATGTGAAGCTGCAGATTTTTTAAGATTCAATGTCTCTTTTGCAACTGACATATACAAAAACCAGCCTATTTCATCATTTAATCAGCTAAATAGAATGGAGTATAGAGCATTGGAAGGATTTGTATTTGCTGTAAGCCCTTTTAACTTCACATCAATAGCATCCAATCTTAACCTATCTCCGGTGATGATGGGAAATGCCACAATATGGAAACCTGCTACGACATCCATTTTATCAAACTACTACTTGATGAAAATCTTTATGGAGGCAGGAGTACCGGCAGGCGTTGTGAATTTTTTGCCTGGCAGTGGTGCACTAATAGGCAAACATATAATGGAATCCAGAGATTTGGCAGGTATTCATTTTACTGGGTCTAACGCTACTTTTAACTCTTTATGGAATTCGGTCGGAGATATGCTGACCAAATACAAATCATATCCAAGACTGGTGGGAGAGACAGGAGGCAAGGATTTTATCTTTGTTCACCCAAGTGCAAATCCAAAAGAGGTTGCCGTCGCTGCTTTTAGCGGAGCTTTTGAATATCAGGGTCAGAAATGCTCTGCAGCCTCAAGAATCTATATCCCGGAATCTTTATGGCCGGAGATAAAGAGCGAGATAATTAAACTATCCAAAGAGGCAAAAATGGGTGACGTTTGTGATTTCAAGAATTTTGTAAATGCTGTCATTGATGAGTCTTCATTTGACAACATCATATCTTATATAGAATTTGCAAAAGAGTCCGATGAAGCCGAAATTATTTTTGGGGGAGATTATGACAAATCAGTCGGTTACTTCGTCTCTCCAACTTTGATAAAGACCGTAAATCCTCATTTCAAATCTATGGAAGAGGAGATTTTCGGACCTGTACTCACTGCCTATGTTTATGAGAATTCAAAAGTCGAAGAGACACTTAAACTTTGTGACGAAACTTCTCCTTATGGACTTACAGGGGCTGTATTTGGAAGTGACAGGCTGGCTGTTGCTGAGATTTGCAATCGACTGAGGTATTCTGCCGGAAATTTTTATATAAATGATAAACCGACAGGAGCTGTGGTAGGTAAACAACCTTTTGGAGGGTCAAGAGGCTCCGGTACAAATGACAAAGCAGGCGGAAGCTTCAACCTTATAAGATGGGTAAGTCCAAGAACTATTAAAGAGACATTTATCTCTCCAACAGATATCTTCTATCCCTATATGAAAGAGGATTGATTACAAGCTAATTAAAACTGAAACTGCTCCTGCTTCGGGAAAAGACCAAAAAGACCACCCGTGTGTATAAAAAGAATATTATCCGACGACTTCAAATTGCCGGATTTTATTTCATTACATAGTCCTATCATAGCTTTTGCAGTATAGACAGGATCCAATACAACAGCCTCTTTGGAAGCCAGATATTTAATAAATTCAAGCTCGGATGGGGTACTTAAAGCATAGCCGATACCTGTATACTTATCGTTAATTTCAATTTCATTTTTAGATATTTCCACAACTTTATCTAAGTGTACCTGAGCTTCAAGGTTAATTTTATCTATCTGATTGACAAAATATTCACTATCGTCGCAAACTGCAAAACCGATAACTCTTTTATTTAAGTTGTAATATCTATTTGCAAGAGAGAGCCCGGAGTAAGTTCCTCCCGAACCGACAGCAACAACTATGGTATCAAATTTAACGCCTAATTCATCTTCTTGTTTAACAATCTCTTCCATTGCAGTGAAGTAACCCAGCGAGCCAATGCCGTTTGATGCCCCTTCCGGAATAATATAACACCTCTCCCCCATTGCCTCTTTTTCGTCTGCAATACTCTTCATTATCTCATTTCGTGATAGTCTGTACTCTTGAGGAGTGCAAAATCTTATCTCAGCTCCGAAGAGTTTATCAAGAAATAAATTACCCTCAATTTTAGGCTCTTCACTAATTCTCAGAAGTAAAACAACCTTAAGACCAACCATTGTTGCTGCAGCTGTAGTTGCACGGCAGTGGTTGGACTGTACACCTCCGGTGGTAATAACCATTGTAGCCCCTTTATCAAGAGCCTCCTTTAATGAGTATTCAAGTTTTCTGATTTTATTTCCGGAGATCTCGCTACCGGTTTGATCATCCCTTTTTAAATAGATATTAACCCCAAGATCTTCGGATAATCTGTTAGCTCTAAAAATAGGGGTTGGTAAGTTTGCCAGGTTCAACTTAGCTCTCATAGCTCATTCAGTTATAAATTCTACTCCAGCAAAGTTAAGCTTTTATGATAACAGAGATTACCCTTTTGAATATTTTTAGCTACTTTTGAAGATTAATTAATACTTTATGAGAAAAATCACCCTCTCTATATTAACCCTTAGCTTATTCGTTGTTTGTAATTTCACATTTGCCCAAAAAGTTGAGATCTTCCGTTTTTTACCAATTGCAGATACTTTGCAGAAAGTGCTTAAAAACAGCGCTTTCGTTGTGGGTAAAATTAAACTGGACTCTGTTGTTACATCCGACAAATCAATTAGCCTATTTTTCAACTCTGCACTTTCCGAGTATCCGTTCAGAGAAGAGAGCACCAACTATTTGTACACTAGGGTATCATCTATGCTGCCTGTGGAGCTCAGTGGGTATAACATAAAGTTAATTTCAAATGGATCTGCAATTGAAGAGATGATTCCCCCTCTTTATAGCAGTAAAGAGAGTACAAAAAAACCACGTGAGATTAAATCTGCCCTAAAAAAACTTGATAAAAAGGAGAGCCTGGTTACCAATAACTCAAAACCATACCTTATAACCAACGGGCTTCAAAAACGCCATCTTGCTATATGGCAGAGTCACGGCTACTACTTTGAACAGAAGCTTTTAAGATGGGAGTGGCAGAGAGCAAGAATATTTCAAACAGTAGAAGATCTCTACACTCAATCGTATGTTGTTCCATTTCTGGTACCAATGCTTGAGAATGCAGGAGCAGCGGTTATGCTTCCAAGAGAGAGAGATGTACAGCTGAATGAGGTAATTGTAGATAATGACACTCCTTTCTCCGGATATAGTGAATTTAGCGAAGATAATAGTTGGATGAACTCCGGTATACCGGGATTTGCTAACCCGAATAGTCAATATTTGAGCGGAGAAAATCCATTTACAATGGGTAGCAGCCGTTTGTCTACAACGAAAAAAAAGGGGAGTGTGAGTTATGCGAAATGGACTCCTCAAATTCCTCAGAGCGGGGAGTATGCTGTCTATGTATCCTATCAAACTCTTCCATACAGCACTTCACAGGCAAAATATATTGTCAAGCATACAGGTGGTGAGACCTCTTTTACCGTTAACCAAAAGATGGGAGGAGGTACCTGGATATATCTGGGAACCTTCACATTTAAAGAGGGGCAAGATTCGGGACAGTATGTGTCACTCTCCAATTTAACTGAAAAAAATGGAGAGATTGTTTCTGCCGACGCAGTAAAATTTGGAGGAGGTATGGGCAATATAGCGCGTAAACCATCTGAATTTGGTTATGAACCTAACAGGAAAAGCTCATCTAATGAACCCATTACAAAAGTTGTACTGGATTTGGATGTCAATCCGCAAATCAGCAACTACCCAAGATTTACCGAGGGTGCAAGATACTGGCTTCAATGGGCAGGCTTTAACGATACAATTTATTCGCCCAACAAAAACGCAAATGACTATAACGACGACTATATGTCCCGGGGAAGATGGGTAAATGTAATTAGCGGAGGATCCGACAAAAACCCACAAGAGAGAGGATTAAATATTCCTGTAGATTTAGCATTTGCTTTCCACACAGACGCCGGAACAACTCTCAATGACTCAATTATAGGAACATTAGGTATATACACCAGATTTTCTAACGACTCTGACAAATTCCCGGACGGATCTCCAAGGTTTCACTCCAGATACCTTACAGATCTTATACAGACTCAGATTGTTGATGACATCAAAGCTCTCTACGATCCTATATGGCAAAGAAGAGGTATTTGGGACAGATCCTACTCTGAATCACGGTCACCTAAGGTGCCTACAATGCTTCTGGAGCTGCTGTCACATCAGAATTTTGCAGATATGCGCTACGGACTTGATCCAGACTTTAGGTTTAACGTAAGTCGTTCTATATACAAAGGTATGCTGAAGTTTATCAGCCAAGAGTCCGGAATCCCTTATATAATTCAACCATTGCCTGTTAATGGACTCATAAGCTCCTTTAGTAACGACACTCTTACACTTCGCTGGAGTTCAGTTGAGGATCCTCTTGAGCCCACTGCCAAACCTGACAGATTTATTGTATACACAAGAGTTGATGGAGGCGGATTTGATAACGGGGTGGTCGTTAATAATCAATTTCATCAATTGATACCTGAAAAAGGGAGAATATACAGCTTTAAGATATCTGCTCTGAATGGAGGTGGCGAGAGTTTTCCCTCTGAGATTGTTTCTGCATATAAAGCCCCTTTTGAAAAGGGTAAAGTATTAATAATAAATGGCTTTGATAGAGTATCAGCACCATACTCATTTGCTTCAAAAGATAGTTCAATTGCCGGTTTCTTTGATCATATTGATGGAGGTGTTCCATATATCAAAGACATCTCGTTTATAGGGCGTCAATATGAGTATAGAAGAGATATTCCTTGGATGGATGATGATTCTCCGGGATTTGGTTCATCTTATGCAGATTACGAAACAAAAGTTATAGCCGGTAACACTTTTGACTATCCTTATGTACACGGAAAAGTCTTTGCAAAAGCTGGTTACTCATTTGTATCAATGAGCAGAGATGCTCTCCTTAACAACAAAATTGATAATTCGGAGTACTTCATCACCGACATAATTTTAGGAAAACAGATGAAAACTAAAATAGGAAGGGGTGTAAAAGATGGAAGGTTTGAAACATTTCCTGCCCATTTAAGAGATTTCATCTCTGATTATACAACTTCAGGAGGAAATCTACTCGTTTCGGGTGCTAATGTCGCAACTGACCTTTGGGACAATATCGACACTGCCAGAGTTTCTAAAAACTTTGCTACAGAGGTACTTAAATACCAATGGAGAACAAATAATGCCAGTAAAACCGGTGAGGTAAAGGCTGTCCAGTCTCCTTATAATTTTACAGGGAGATATAGTTTTCATACACTACCAAACGAATATGTATATTGTGTAGAAGCTCCGGATGGAATAGAGCCCGTTGGGAAAGATGCCTGGACAATATTCAGATATGCAGATAACAACATCTCTGCGGGTGTAGCGTACAGCGGAAGTTATAAATCGGTTGTGTTAGGATTTCCTGTCGAGACACTTAAAGAGGAGATTCAGATATTTAACCTGATAAATTCCGTTATACTCTTCTTTAAAGGTGTTCGTTAGTCTGTCTATTTGTCAGATTATTGTCACTTTTAATATTTGGTACATCTTTTGACCTGATTACTGCATAAATTTAAAATTATAAGTTATGCATAAAGGAACAATTGGCGTTACAACCGAGAACATCTTCCCAATCATTAAGAAATTCCTCTACTCAGACCACGAAATCTTTTTAAGAGAGCTGGTTTCTAATAGTGTAGATGCAATTCAAAAGGTCAAAGCTCTCTCCTCAAGCGGAGAGTTTAAAGATGAACTCGGAGATCTTCGAATTAAAATATCTTCTGACGAAAAGAAGAGTACAATTACTGTAAGTGATAACGGCATAGGAATGACCGAGGAGGAGGTGCAAAAGTATATAAATCAGATTGCGTTTTCCAGTGCCGGAGAGTTCCTCGATAAATATAAAGACCAGTTAAACAACATTATCGGCCATTTTGGATTGGGTTTTTACTCCTCTTTTATGGTTGCAAAAAAGGTTGAAATTCAGACGCTATCCTGGAGAGAGGGGGCAGAGCCTGTTAAGTGGAGTTGTGAAGGGACCCCGGAATATCAGATTACTAAAGGTAAACGCAAAGAGAGGGGTACAGATATTATTCTTTATTTGGACGATGACTCTAAGGAGTATGCCCAGGAGTCAAAGATTAACTACCTTCTAAACAAGTATTGTCGTTTTCTGCCTATTGAGATTGCATTCGGCAAAGAGAAGGAGTGGAAAGAGGGAAAAGAGATAGAGCTTGACAGAGATAAGATTATTAATGATACAACACCACTTTGGACAAAAAAACCGTCAGATCTTAAAGAGAGTGATTATATGGAGTTTTATCGAAAACTCTATCCGGCGCAGGAAGATCCTCTATTTTATATACATCTTAATGTAGACTATCCTTTCACGCTTACCGGTATACTCTATTTTCCAAAAATCAAAGATAAAGTTGAGGTTTCAAGAAACAAGATTCAGCTTTACTGTAATCAGGTTTATGTAACAGACTCGGTTGAGAGCATTGTTCCGGATTTTCTTACTCTGCTTCACGGTGTGATTGACTCCCCGGATATACCTCTTAATGTATCCAGAAGCTATCTCCAATCTGACGCAAATGTTAAAAAGATATCAAATCATATTACCAAAAAAGTTGCTGACAGACTTGAAGATCTCTTTAAAAATGAGAGAGAAAAACTAGAAGAGAAGTGGGATAATCTCAAACTGTTTATAGAGTACGGAATGCTTTCAGACGAGAAGTTCAGTGAAAGGGCAGAGAAGTTTGCTCTGCTGAAAAGCTCTGACGAAAAGTTTTTCAGTTATGATGAGTACAGAAAACTTATAGAGCCAAACCAGACAGACAAAAACAAGAGATTAGTATATCTCTACTCTACAAGTAAGCAGGATCAGTATTCGTACATCGAGAGTGCGAAAAGTCGCGGCTACGATGTGCTTCTATTCGATAGTCAGCTGGATGCTCATTTTGTAAACCATCTTGAGAGCAAATTTAAAGAGTCAACATTTGCAAGGGTAGACTCAGATCATATTGACAAACTGGTGCTTAAAGAAGATCGCTCGCTGCCAGATATCTCTGCAGATGAGATGAGTGATATTACAAACGCATTTGAAGCAGTGCTCCCATCGGGGCCACATTACAGCTTAACTGTAGAAAATCTGGGCGAAAATGACGGTGCCGTTCTTATAACTCAATCGGAGTTTATGAGACGTTACCGGGAGATGTCTGCTCTTGGAGGGGGGATGAACTTTTATGGATCACTTCCGGAATCCTACAATATCTCGATTAATAATAATCACCCCATCATAGCTAAGATATTTGAGGATAAGAGAGAAAAACTTAACGAAAGCATTAATGAACTCTCTAAAAAGATTGAGGAGCCTAAATCTCGGTTAGATGAGATAAAGGCGAAAATAGGCAGCAAAAAGGCAGATGAGATTGATACTGCAGATAAAGATGAAAAAGAGAGACTGGAAGAGGAGCTTCGTAATATAAATGAGCAACGGAAAGCACTTCTAACAAAGTATGGAAAAGATAGTGAACTAATTAAGCAGGTTTGCGATCTTGCTCTATTATCAAACGGAATGTTAAAGGGTGAGGAGCTCAGTAGCTTCATAAAGAGGAGTCTCTCTCTAATAAGATAGTATTCGCTCCATAGTAATTTTATTGACTAAAGTTATTGATATATAAGTAGTTTGTAAGATTTCTCCTTAAAGCTTTTCATAAGTTTTAAGGAGATTTTTAATATTAACGACACTGTTTGTTAAGAATTTATTAAGAGAAGTACTAAATCGAATTTCTTTTCGCAAAATTTGCACTCCAAAATAAACTTTATAGACAGTATATAATGAAAATAGACAGATTTTTCCAGTTTTTTGTTGTTAAAGAGAGAAAGTTTTATCCTCTTTTTATTGAACAGGCACAGATTATTAAAGAGTCAGCTCTATTGCTAAAGAGGTTATTTGAAGAGAGTAACCGAGATACTCAATGGGAGATTTATCGTGAAATTAAATCAAATGAGACGAAGTGCGACAGAGTTACTTCAATCATTTACGAAGAGCTAAACAGAACAATGATTACCCCTTTTGACAGGGAAGATATTCACCTATTGGCATCAAAAACAGATACTTTTCTGGATTTTATTCACGATTCGGCTAGAAAACAGGTTATGTACTCCCCAAAAGTTACTCACAAAGATTTGACAACTATTGTTGATTCAATTTGTGAGTTATCGGAGTTGATCTTGAAAATTATGCAAAATCTTGAGTTTATTCCAAAAAAAGGGGAGGTGATTACAGATGATTGTAAGGCAATAAAGCAAATAGAACATTCAGTAGACGAAGTATTTGAAAACTTCATATGTTATCTTTTCGAGAATGAAAAAGATGCTATTGAGTTGGTAAAAAGTAAAAACATAGTTCAAGCTCTTGAGGACTCTACAGATAAGGCAAAAGATGTAAGTGATATTATACGTTCTATAATTATTAAGCTTGCCTAAAACTCTACTATTATGCTTATTATTGTAATTGCCGGGGTTTTAATTGCTCTTATTTTTGATTTCTTAAATGGTATGAATGATGCCGCAAATTCAATTGCGACAATAGTATCAACCAGGGTTTTATCTCCTGGAGCGGCTGTTCTGTGGGCTGCTTTTTGGAATTTTGCTGCCTTTTTTATCTTTGGAGTAAGCGTTGCGAAAACAATGGGAAAGGGCATTATTGAGCCTGATGTGGTAAACGAATATTTGATTCTATCGGCGCTAATCGGTTCTGTTGTCTGGGTTTATGTTTGTACACACTTTGGATTGCCAATAAGTGTTTCACACGCATTAATAGGGGGAATGATTGGTCCTGCATTGTTTATTAATGGAACAACAGCTCTAATATCCTCCGGAATTTTTAAGATTGCGATTTTTATAGTTCTCTCCCCACTTATAGGAATGATTTTAGGATTTTTAATAATGAGTCTCACTCTTTTCCTATTTAGAAAAAGGCATCCTGTTAAGGTAGAGGGTACATTTAAAATTTTACAACTCTTCTCCAGTGCTGTGTTTAGTCTCGGACACGGAGGTAACGATGCTCAAAAAACGATGGGAATAATTGCAATTCTTCTCTTTAGTGTTGCCGGCTCTAATGAGTTCATCTCAAATAATCTATATGATATAGAAAAGGGATTTCACGTTCCCGGATGGCTTACAATCACCTGTTATGCAGTGATTTCTCTTGGAACTATCACAGGGGGATGGAGGGTAATTAAAACTCTTGGAGATGGTCTTTCAAAATTGAAGCCTATTCACGGATTCAGTGCCGAAACTGCAGGAGCCTGTACATTAATCGGTACAGCTGTATTAGGAATTCCGGTTAGTACAACACACACAATAACCGGTTCTATAATCGGAGTTGGAATGACTAAGGGATTCGCCTCAATCAAATGGAAAACAGCAAAAAAAATAGTTTCTGCCTGGGTATTAACGATTCCTGCTACAATGGTTATCTCCGGAATAATTTATGTGATCTTGCATAATTTTATTAAATAATTGTACCTACTGATAGTAACCGATATCTTCTACCATTTTATGTAGCATCTCAATTCTCTGTGAAGAAACTTTAGGAGCTAGAGAACAGGCAGTACTGAGAATAAAACCCCTACCCTTCATTCCGGTTTCAATTATTTTTTTAACATCATCGTACGCTTTTATATCATCTGCGAATAGAAGTGTATTAACGGAGTCTATGTTACCTTTAATAAACATTGAGTCTCCAATTCTGGAAAAAGCATTTGCAAGGTCTACATTTCCTACCGGTTCCGGATCCAGACACTCAAGACCGGATGAGCCGGAGTCTCTCATAAGTTCAAGTCGATCATCAATATGACCACAAGTGTGGATGTATGTAAATTTGCCTTTGGCTTTGATTCTTGATATTATTATACTTTCGAATGGTAGAACAAATTCCGAGTAGTGCTCCGGAGAGATAAACCCCATTCCGGCAAAAGGAGAGGATATTTTAATCGCATCTATACCACAATCACACATTTTTTCCGCGAGATCTGCAATGTTTTCTGTGAATTTTTCAAGAATTTTCTTGCATTTTTCCGGATTCATAATTAACGAAATAAGTCCCTGTTCGTATCCTAAAAGATCCAGCAGATAATCGAATGGGGATGTAATCTCACCGTGAATTGAGTATTTGTCACCTACAAGCTCCCTTAAATATCCGAATATTTCAAATGGATACTGTGGGTCTACTTTAAAATAGAGATCTTGAGATACAGGAATATAGTCAATAAAATCGGGTACATCCCTTGACAAGTCAATATCGTCGATTAATTTTTTCTCTATCTTATTGTTATATTTTACCATTGGCAGGTCGTTCCAGGAGTGTATCTCAGTACGATCTTTGAACACCACCTCCTCTTTTCCCTCCTCAATTTTTCTTATGGAGAGAATCTCATCTCTCCACTGTGGAGAGTGTCCGTGCAGGCTTACAAGAATTCCATCAAAGGAGAATCTCTCGCATAGATCTGCCAATCCAACAGAAAAAAGTCTTCCATCATACCAGAACTCAGCCGGTGAGGGTTTTAGTTGCTGCATCATTGCGCCAATACTAAACTGGCACATCAGAGGCACTCTGTCCGGCTTACGCAAAGACATTGCCTCAATTACTCTCTCTCTGGGTGTCATTTTCATAAAATATATTTTTCTCTGTAAAGACATTTATCATCTCTACACAAATAACAATCGTATTTGTGAAATCTAACATCTGACCCAATTGCCACAGCACCACTAATAGATTTAACAGGGGTCATTAAAAATGAATCTGTAAGCTGAACACCACAAGGATTGGGAGGAAGGTAAGAGAAAAGGGCGCCTTGATCTTTAGTGCTCCACTCACAGTAGCCGGGGCTATATCTGTTTGAGTACTTCATAGATAGTGATTCTGCGTGAGCTGCAATTTTCATATGGAGAGAATCTGCTGCCAGCTCAGTATATTCTGAAGCTAAAAGATCTGATAGAAAATAGAGCAGTGGATCGCCTCTATATCTATCTTGAAGCTCCACATATCCTTTACCCAAAGTTACAACGAAAATAGAAAATAACTCTGCTTTCTTAAAATAGCCCGAAATTCGTTTTCCCATATCCAGCTTGACCTCACTTGCAGGTAAATTAACAAAGCCCCCAATGGCTTCAATAGATGAAAATGAATTGATCAGGTGATTTATCTCCTCTTCAAATCCGGTACCGGTCTTAAGTTGAAACTCCTTTAAATTCAGTTTAAGATCTGAGACAAAAAAAGAGTATTTGAAAAAATTTCTCATTAAGCGAAATGATTCGTTAAAGATGAGATTTTATCATACTCTCCAATTACTATAATCTCAGATTTTTCAAGAGGATTGTTATATGGAATTATCTCAACTTTCCCATTTTCGGCTCTAAGAGCAAGAGTTTCATTTTTATCGTTGAGTATGTATCCTTTTGCTTTGAAACATCCGGCTAATAGAGGCGTTAATTTTGTAATCTCCTCTTCACTATAATTTCTATCTGAAGTAAGTACTCTGGTAGTGAAATAGTTTTCATCCTGTAATTCGAAATCTTCAGATGAGATAATATTTATCTCCTCTTTCGGAATATCGGAGTAGGTCGTCGGGATAATATCTGCAAATGGATTAATATTTGATATCCAGGACTCAATCTTTTTAAAGTTGTAACTCTCAATAATCTCCTCAGGAGATTCAAGTCTATTAAGTTTGTCGTATTTGTTTAATATTACTGTATCTGCGTGCTTAATCTGATTGCGAGTGTTTTTGAGAAAAGTTACTTCGTGATAGAATCTTGAAGCATCCACAACTACATATAATTTAGATAGATACAAAAGTTTTTCCAATAGTGGAGATTCAAGAAGTTTAATAATTTTTAACGGATCTGAAAGCCCGGAAGTTTCAATAAAGATAATTTCGGGTTTTTCTCTTTCAATAAAATTGGAAAGGTTTGGTATAAAGTCCTCTGATTGTGACAAGCAGATATGTGAACCTCTGCTTACCTCCATAAGTGAGAACTCAATATTGCTTTGATTTAAAAACTCTGATTCAATCCTAGAGAGACTAAACTCGTTCTGGATAAGGCCAATTCTCTTTTTAGAACCTAATCGGTCAAGAATGATTTTTAAAAAAGTAGTTTTTCCACTTCCTAAAAACCCAAATAAAAGATATAGTGGAACTGATTTCATATAAGAGTTTATTTTATATTACCAAGATATTCAACTGCAGTTTGAGGGTTCTGAGCGTAAAAATCTGCTCCGATTCTTTTTGCGAAATCACTACTTAGAGGAGCACCGCCAACAATAATTTTTTGTTGAGGATAGATAGATTTTATCTCTCTTACCGATCTCTCCATTGACTCCATAGTAGTTGTGAGAAGTGCAGACATTCCAAGGACAGACCCGGGATTATCTCTTATTGCTTCTATAAATTGTTCCGATTTAACATCTACACCTAAGTCCATAACACTCCATCCGGACCCCTCTATCATCATTGATACTAAGTTTTTACCAATATCGTGAAGATCTCCTGCAACTGTTCCTACAATAAAAAGTCCCTTTTGTTTTAACTCTCCGGATGCAAAATATGGCTTTAGATGATGCATAGCGCTACTCATAGCTTTTGCCGACATAAGAACCTGCGGAACGAAAAGTTTTTTCTCTTTGAACAACTCCCCGACAACTCCCATTGCGGGAATCATTGCTTTTGTAAGAATATCATTGGCATTAAGCCCGTCCCTTAGTGCTTCCATTGTAAGTTCGTCGGCTCCGGGTTCGCCTTTCATTTCGGGAGGATAGGGAGATTTTGAATCTATCTTCCCTTTCTGAATGCAAAATGATATTTTATCTATATAGCTATCCATATTCAGAGGTTTTAGACAAATTTAATAAAAAAATGAGGGTAGATCATAGTCTTACCCTCTCAAATATTGCATTTGGAATTAATCTTAAAAAAAGAGCAACAAAAAACCATCTTTTTGTAATATAAACAACCCCTTTTCTTCTTTTAACAGCAGATAGTATCTGAACAGAACTCTTCTGCACAGGTGCTATCCAAAAAGCCCCCTCTCCGTTTCCCATCGCAGTGTCTACAAACCCGGGCCTGATATCGGTAATCGATATTTTATTACCGTCACATCTCGATTTCTGTCGCAGGGCCTCCATATATCTCATCTGAAAAGATTTAGATGCTGAGTATGATGGCGACATAGAGAACCCGCGAAATCCTGCAATAGATGTTATAGCTGAGAGATATCCCCCACCCCTTTTTTCAAAGTATTTATACGCCCAGTTTATAACGGTAGTGAAGCCTGTTACATTAGTATTGAGTGTCATAATCTCATAAGATAGCTCAAGCTCAGGATTTCTTTTTCCTGTTCCGGAACTTAAAATAAAGAGCTCTACATCCCCAAGTTGATTTGCAAGTTCACTCAAATTTGACTCAATATTTGAATAATCATCTACATCAAAACTTTTTACAACATATGAGTTTGGTGCAGTATTATACAGATCATTCAACAGAGCCTCCCTTCTTCCGGTAATTCCCACTACATATCCATCCCTCACAAGCAGCTCAGCCAGCCCTTTTCCAATTCCCGAAGAGGCTCCAACAACAATTGCTCTTTTATCCATAAGGTCTTTGATTTATTATTTTAAATAACAAATTTAGACATTTAACCGAATAGAGAATCTACTTTAATAATTAACTACAAATCTGGAATCGGTAAAAATATCTCCATAGTACAAAATTGTATCATCACTGAGGTAGAGATCTACTCTGTTATCTTCGCTTTCTGAGTCAAAGAGGTCATTTGCCAAGAAAAAAACCGAACTAAAATCTTTTGTATTCATAATTTTTGATTTGAATTATGATACAAAAATAGTTTGGCATTTTGTCAACTTATGTCAATATGCTAAAATTCATACCTGACAGAGAGAACAGGAACCATTCCCACACTTGTTGAATAAGATTCAACAATCTTTCCCGACAGATATGAAAACCTATTTCTAGTGATGTTTTTTCTGTTTGTAAAATTTTGAATTTCAGCTAGAAATGTCCAAGAGCTTTTCAATCTGTTTACTTTATAGCTTATTCCAATGTCTGCCCTCATATAGGGTGGCAGTTGTTTCCCGTATGTACGGAATATATCATAAACAACCCTTTTTCTGCTCAATGACAGATCCATATCTACGGGAGTATATCTGTATCCCCCGCGTAAAAAGCTTCTTAGATTAATACCTAAAATGTTCTGTCTACTCCTTCCTACGACAAACTCTTTTCCTGAGACAAAGTTGAATATAAAGCCGTTGTTAAAGTATGTATTGTACCACCTTTTATTTGGGGCCTTATATTTTGAATCAAATAGTGATGATGAGAGCAAGAAGTAGAAGCTTCTGCTAAAATCTTTCTCTATTGTAATCTCTAGACCAGTATTGTATCCAACACCATCATTGTTCAATATTTGATCCGGAATTCCGTGGGTAGAGTTTATTATTGAAAACTGGCTTAATGGGTTAACAGAAGACGGTATTTTGCTAAGGCTCTGATAATATGCTTCAATAGAAAAAGTTGCATCTTCTGCCGGCATAACATTGTAACCTACTGTAAAGTGAAGAGAACGCATTGCCTTTAAGTTGAGGTTCTGTTCATCTCTTAAGTTGCCGGTTGTTTTTACCTTGTAGTTATATACTGACAACGGTTCAATTTTGGAGTGAAATCCCACACCTGCCAATATCTCCTGATTGTTTTTCAGCTGTAATTTGATTCCGGCCCTTGGCTCAATTAACACCTCATCTGTAACCCCACTGAAGAAGAGGTTAACTCCAGCATTAATTTCAATACTCTTAAATGGATTGTATTTCCATTGTAAACTTGCATTTGTGTAGATCCCGTTAGCTCTCTTGTCGATGAGAGTGTCCTGTTTTTGTTGAGTTAACACTCTTTTAGCAAACATTTCGCCTGAAATGTAGTTTTGATTATATGTAGCTCTAAGAGTATTTCTGCTGTTGAATTTAGAATTTAGAAGCATAGAGACTCTCAACGATGGATACTCATATCTTTCAAGATAGTTTAGACTTTTATTAAATGAAGCATCAATAACATTCTCCTCCATACTCTCCTTCTGGTATGTAAAACCGACTGTAGTTCTAATATAGGTTCCTATTTCCGGGAAAATCATAAAATGTTTAATACCCGCAACAGCAACCATATAGTTGTAAATAAACTCACTCTTGTCCTCTATGGCTGAGGTCTGTTCGTTAATATTAACTTCATCTCCAACCAGACTGCTGCCACCGATACTAAAGAGTTCAAATGTGCCAAATCCTTTTGTCGGAACCGAGGTTTTAAAGGCCCAGTCAAATGCTCTGGGAGTAATCGCAGCATATTTAAAATCTATAATCTTTAGTTTCTGTAAAAATGAAAAATTGGAGTATCTTATATTTCCAAACCAAGAGCCCCCGTTTCTAAAGCCTGTAGGGCCCTCTGCAGATATCTCCGCGCCAATAACACCAACTCCAAAAGAGAACTCTTTTTTTGAGTTATTTCCGCTTCTTAATGTAAGATCCAACACCCCGGAAATTGCATTTGAATACTCTGCCGGAAAGGCGGCCGTATAGAAGTCAAATCCTGAAATTGAGTTGGTTGTAATTAAAGAGTAAGCTCCTCCGGTTGTTCCCTGACCATCGGCAAGATGATTCGGGTTTGGAATTTCAATTCCCTCCAATCTCCACAAAAGAGATCTGGGGGAGTTCCCTCTAACAACAATTGAGTTATCTTCGTCGCTATTTGTTGCTGCAACACCGGGTAGGTTTGTAACCATACGGAGGGGATCATAATAGCCGCCGGCATACCTGGCTGCATCCTGACTCCTTACTCTTCTGGCACTTACAGTTGCCATAGAGTTGTTACTCTTTTTTTGATCTGAGCTTACTACGGCTTGCTGTATCTCCCCTCTTAATTCGGTAAGTTCAACTGAAATAATAATCTCCTTACCCGAACCTATAAGTATATCATTTACTGATGCAGAAGAGTACCCTATTGCATAGATATTCAGCGAGTGTCTGCCAACCGGAAGCGTTATAGAGAAGCTCCCTGTTGAGTCGGTTACTACTGTTTTTATTCCAACACCCGTCTTATTAGTAATAGTTGCGTGTGAAATTGGCAGGCGGCTCTCTTTATCAAGGATGACTCCGGTTAATTTTTGATTGTATGATTGTCCCGATATACCCCCGTTTATAAACAAGAGTAAGAACAGGAGAGCCGCTGTTTTAAAAGTAGTACCAAAAATATCTCTTATCATTAATTCTTAAACTTGACGATGCCTCTGTTTTTTCTGCCATCTATAAATATATAGAGAGGATTTTCAAAACGAACAACTCTAAGGTGTTTGCTTTCAAAGTGAGGCTCCATCGAATTCAGAAGTTGAGAGTTAAAGATACCGTCACCCACATATGGGTTAATTGTTAAGTAACCAATTCCGAAAGATGTCAGGTTTTGAAAAAAGTGAGTACCTTGACTCGGCTCAACTCTGAAATTTTTTAGTCCACACTCAACAATAACTTTTGCCTCAGATATGTGTGGCCATTTTATTGGGATACCCAGCCAAGGGTCGCTTGAACCCCATCTTCCCGGACCTATTAAAATGTAGCTTCTCCCCAACTCTTTCATCTTTGCGTTGACAGAGTTAATCTCCTGTGCAATCTCCACAGTGTGGGCACTGTCAAATGACTCCTCTCTCACATAGACAATATCTTGAATACCCTCAATAGAGCCCATACCCAATGCCATTTCAGCGTAAATAATTGCACTATTTGTATCTACTTCGTTCCAATCCAGAGATTTATTATCATTATTACTACTGATGGGTCTTATCTGCAACAGACTGAAAATAGACTCTTCTCCTTTTGGAACATCCATATTTACAGCAAATTCAATCTCTACCGCCGAGTGCATTTCATTGTGACAGATCCTGAGAAGATCGCTCAGAATCTCTGCAAGCGGCATTGTGTCATATTTGAGAATATGTGAAAAAGTTATAATTTTCCTCCCCTCTTCCAGATTGCTATCCACTATATTCTGACTCTGCATATCCCAGGTTGAGGCTACAAAGTTCATATTTCTGAAATGCTTGACCTGATTTATATCGAATTTATGAAGGTTTACAGAGTCGTTAACAGATGTTTTGAATTCATCAGGTTTAAGATCAAGAGCGTACATCTCATTTTGGGTATCTCTCAGTGAGAGCGCAGGTGTAGATAGCTGCAAAATATGTTTTGGGTGCTTCGGAGAAAATCGCAGGGTCTTACCCCCCTCAACAACCAGTTTACCTAATCCGAATGCCATATTCACAATTCCCTCTTCCGGTTTTTCGGAGCCAATCGGATAGTAGTTTACAGACCTTGCTACACCGGATAGTGTTGGAAAAAAGTACCCGCTGTCTTCTGTTCCAACAACATCCTGAAGCACAACAGCCATCTTCTCTTCACTAAGCAGATTGGATGTAGCCAGGAGATAAGCTCTGCTGGATGAGAAGTAAATTGAAGCGTAGACACTTTTGATAGCCTTTCCCAAAAGCCTTAGCATCTGATCGTTATTTGTAGTATGAGGAATCATATAGGTAGAATATATTCCTGCAAAAGGCTGGTAGTGGGAGTCCTCTAATTTAGAGCTGGACCTTACGGCAATAGGGCCAGTTGCATTTGAGATGTAGACTCTAAGGTCTGCAACCAGAGACTCCGGAAGCCTTGAACTTACAAACTCAGAGAGTATCTCTTCGTCTGAAATATCTGAATTAATCACATATTGAAGTCCGTTTATTTGAATAAATTCGTCAAAATAATCTGTGGCAATAACTACGCTGCGGGGAATCATTATTTTAACTCCTTGGTAACTATTAAGAAGATTGTACTTTTGCAACATATTATTTACAAATGCAATCCCTCTGGCCTTTCCTCCAAGAGATCCCTCACCAAGCCGTGCAAACCATATATAACTATTATAAGAGCCTCTGTCAAAACGGGCAACCACACCGTGTCCGAGCAGACTGCGATACTCTTTTATGGCTTGGACAATATACTCTCTGAGTTCATCAATAGTTTCGAAATGGCTTTGGTGGGCGCTCTTTATTTTAGCGGCTAAAGAGAATAATCCCCTGGAATACATCCATTTAGACAGTCTGTTTCTTGAACCGTGATAGATTAGAATATCTTCAGGAATTTCTGTAACAAGAGACTGAAGATCTTTAAGATCTTTTGCCCGGCCTATTATCTCCCCGGTGATAAGATCTCGGAAGATAAAGTCTCCAAATGCAAACTCATCACTTATATACTCACTTAACTGAATTAAAAGAGTCTTTGAATATTTTTCAAGAAAACCGACTCCCAGTTGGTGTGCAATCTCTCTCATACTCTCTTGAGAAGATTGAAGCAAAAAAGGCATATGAGGATCGTCGCTCTTAATGAGTTTACACAAATCAATGCCGGCATCAAGCTTTTCACTGCTGGCAGGATCATTTTTGTTAATCACAAATGCAACATCGGAGATTACTCCGAGAAGATTCTCTTTGAATTTCTCGTAAAGCTCCACCGCCTCGGTATAGTTTGTTGCAAGCAAAATCTTAGGTCTGGCTCTTTTCCGAAGCTTTTGTTGCTGTTCGTTGAGTGCCTCTTTAAGAAATTCGTGACTCTGCTGAAGAACCAGTTTGTATATTGCTGGCAAATATGTGGAGTAGTATCTTATCGAGTCCTCTACCAAAAGAATAGACTGAACACCAGATTTGAGAATATCGTCATCTGCATTCATCCTGTCTTCGAAGAGTTTAATGATTGCAAGAATAAGATCTGCATTGCCGTGCCAGCTGAAAATATAGTCAATACCGGAACGGTCTGCCTCTTCAATCCTCTTGTGCAACTCTTTTGAAAAGTGAGTTAAAAGCACAAACGGAATGGTCTTCTCTTCTCTTTTTAACTCCTTTGAAAACAGAAAAACATCCATATCTCCTATGTTGAACATACTTATAATCAGGTCAAAATCATTATTTGCACTGGCTTTAAGCAGGTTCATAGCTTCTGCAGATGAGGTTACCCAGGTAAAAGTAGGTGGATTACTCAGGTTGAGATCTACATACTCTTTATAGATCTGAACCTCAATCCGGCCATCCTCCTCCAGAGTGTAGGCGTCATAACTGCTGCAAATCATCAATACTTTACGTATTCGTCTTTGCATTAAGCTTTTATAGTTGATATGGGACATATAAAGCTATTGTTGAATTTGGTATAACAGATTATTTGTAGTTGTAAAATCCTACTCCGCTTTTTCTTCCAAGCTGACCGGATCTGACCATTTTGCGAAGGAGCGGGTGTGCTCTGTATTTGTCATCTCCAAATTCGCTATGTAGAACCTCCATAATTGCAAGGCAAACATCTAGTCCAATTAGATCTCCAAGAGCTAGAGGCCCCATAGGATGGTTGGCTCCCATCTTCATTGCCTCATCAATCTCCTCCTTAGTTGCAACTCCCTCAGCTAGTATGCCGACAGCCTCATTTACAAGAGGTATTAAGATTCTGTTAACCACAAAACCGGGAGCTTCGTTTACATTTACAGGAGTTTTCCCAATTTTAAGAGCAAGATCGGTAACATATTGCAATACATCCGGGTCTGTGAGTTGTCCTTTAATTACCTCTACCAACTTCATAACAGGTGCAGGGTTGAAGAAGTGCATTCCGATAAACCTATGTGGACGCTTTGTTGAAGCTGCAATCTCTGTTATTGAGAGTGATGATGTATTGGATGCAAAGATGGTTTCCGGTTTGCATATCTGATCTAATTTTGAAAAAATCTCCTTCTTAAGAGATATATCCTCCAGAACAGCTTCAATAACCAGATCACAACCGGTGCAATCGTTATAATCGGTTGTCTCAGTTATTCTGCCCATTACCTCCTCTTTAACTCCAGGTTCAATTTTCCCTTTCTCCTCAAGTTTAGAGAGATTTCTAATGATATTTTTATGCCCCCACTCCAGTTCAGATTGAGATACCCCTTTCATCACGACGCTCATACCTGATTGGGCAAATGCCTGAACTATTCCGCTTCCCATTGTTCCTGTACCGATTACACATATTTTCATAGCTGTAAATTATTAATTTGTAGTATTATAAATAAGATTGAATCTTTTATCTGTTTTCAAACTGAGCTTTTCTCTTCTCCAGAAAAGCTTTCATCCCCTCTTTCTGATCTTGTGTGGAGAAACATTTAGCAAACAATTCGGTCTCCAATTGTGACGCGCTTTCGGTTTCATTGTCAACTGCATAGTTAATGGACTCTTTGGAATATCTGATTGCAACCGGAGCGTTTGAAGCTATCATTTTTGCCATCTCAAGCGCTTTAACCATAAGATCTTGAGGTTCTATGATACTGTTTACCAGACCAATTCTTAAAGCTTCGTAAGAATCAATGATTTTTCCGGTGAATATCATCTCTTTTGCCATACTGCTTCCAACCAGTTTTGGCAACCTTACTGTTCCGGAGAATCCCGGGGTAATGCCAAGAGAGACCTCCGGTTGCCCAAATTTTGCCTTTTGAGAAGCTATTCTTATATCGCAAGCCATTGCCAGTTCACACCCTCCTCCCAGAGCAAAGCCGTTTACTGCAGCAATAACAGGTTTTGAAAGAGTCTCAATTTTCCTGAAAAGATATGCTCCTCTCTTGCCGAAAAGTTCGCCTTCATTCTGATCCATATCTGCCATCTCAGATATATCTGCACCGGCAACGAATGATCTTCCGGCACCTGTAATAATCACAACGAGAATCTTCTCATCCTGAGCTATTTTGTCAAATAAATAATCCAACTCATTAATAATTTGTGAGTTAAGAGCGTTTAGTGTGTCAGGATTGTTGATTATTACAGTGCAGATCCCATCCTCTGTACTATATAGGAGCCTCTTGACTTCCATAGGTTAAGCATTAATTTTTAGACCATAAATATAGCTTAATTTTTTAACCTGCTAAAAAGATTGCTCAGATGAAAGGGATGTTTAAGTGTTAGGAAAAAGCTCTCCAAAGTGTGTCTTAAAAATTGCAGAAACTTCACTAAGTGTGGGCTTTTGACCGCTCTCAACCTCTATCGAGGTTACACCTCTGTCTGTGAAACCACAAGGATTTATATGTCTGTAATAATTGAGATCTGTAGTTACATTTAGTGCAAATCCGTGCATCGTCACAAATCTGGATACCTTTACCCCAATTGCACATATCTTCCTGGGTTCAGATGCTTCACTCTCTATCCAAACTCCGACAGTTCCCTCAGATCTGCTCCCGGATATTCCGTAATGTGCAATTGTTCTAATAACAGCCTCCTCAAGCCTCCATATATACTCTTTAATTCCAATATTGAACCTCTCCAGATCAATTATTGGGTAACCTACAAGTTGTCCAAATCCGTGATATGTAATATCACCGCCTCTCTCAATTTTGTAGAATTTTGCACCGATTCTTTCCAACAGTTCATCGTTGAACAACATATTTGCCTTATCGCCATTCATACCTAGAGTATAGACGTGTGGATGCTCCAGCAAGAGCAGCTTCATATCGCCCTCCTCTCCCCTTTTTTTTGCCTCCACAATGCTATTTAGCAACTCTTTTTGAAGATCCCACGCCTTTTGGTAATCTATAAGTCCCGGCTCTAGTATTTCAATACTATTCATTCTTATATTAGGTTTTATTGGCTGTTATTGCTCTCTCTGCCATATATGAAGATCTTACCAAAGGGCCGCTCTCTGCGTGAGCAAATCCAACAGCGAGTGCTCTCTCTTTATACTTTTCAAACTGATTTGGAGTTATATACTCTGCAACTTCAATATGATTCATAGTTGGTCTTAAATATTGTCCGATGGTTACAACTGAACATCCATTTTCATAAAGATGGTCAAGTGCTTCAAATACTTCATTTTCACTCTCACCCAACCCTACCATAAAGCCGCTCTTGGTTATTATCCCGGATTTTGAGATGTAGTTTAGAACCTTAAGGGATGTGCGGTAATCTGCTTTTGATCTCACATTGGGAGTGACTCTTTTGACTGTCTCTATGTTATGCGCAATAATGTCTGGCTTTGTATCAATTACAATATCCAGCAGGGCCTCATCTCCACTAAAGTCCGGTATTAAAACCTCTATAGTTACATTTGGGTTTTGAGCTCTGCACTCTTTTATAACTTCTGCCCAGTGGTGAGCTCCCTGATCCGGCAAATCATCTCTTGTAACAGATGTGATTACACAATGCTTTAAACCCAGTAACTTTACTGATTGAGCAAGTTTAAACGGCTCTTCAATATCTATGACAGTTGGCCTGCCTGTATCTGTTGCACAAAACCTGCACGAGCGAGTGCATATCTCTCCAAGAATCATAAATGTAGCAGTTCCTCTACTCCAGCACTCATTTTGGTTTGGACATTTTCCACTGCTGCAAATTGTATTTAGTGAGTATTCTTTAATGATTTTACCCACTTCTGAGTATCCCGTACCGGTGGCAAGTTTTATTTTAAGCCACTCGGGTTTTCTATCTTTTGGTATTTGCATTTGCAATTTTTATATGCAAATATAGACTTTTTAGTAAACTAGCTTATATAAGGTTTCCCAACAGGTAATACAATTTTTCCGGCAAGATCATTTATTATAATTGCGGCCATCATATACCAGGCACCTAAAGCGCAAAAGATAAGCTCATATCCTGCAATAATATTAAAAACCGGATTCCCGAAATGGCCCGCGACTAAAAGAGTAAAACCAACCAGCAGTAGTACGAATGTCATTGCCATTGCCTTACTCACTCTCAGAGATGCAATAAACAAAATTAAAGTGAATAGAGTCCATACAAGCATAAAATAACCTATGTCGGAAGTAGTAGATTTATAAACATCTAAAAAATTCATAATCCAAATCAATCCAAGACCAATCCAAAAGCTTCCGTAAGCGACAAATGCAGAATATCCAAAATTATTCCCCATTTTTTGCTCCTGAAAACCGGCTATCATTTGAGCGATCCCGCCAAAGATAAACCCCATCGCCACAACCGGTCCCAACCCAAGTAACCCGATGTTATGAAACTGCAATAATAGTGTTGTTAAACCAAAACCGGCCAGACCTACTGCTGCCGGGTTACCCATCTTTTTCTCCATTGTAATTTTTGAATTTTTTTAGTTTTTTAAGGGCCGCAAAGATAGGGCAAAAATCGAATTGGGCAATAGTGTACCTTTTTTCTTACTTTTGCAATTGTAATTATGATAAGAAATGGGTGATATATTAAAACACGAGTGCGGAATTGCATTGATTCGTCTCTTAAAACCTCTTGATTTTTACAAGCAGAAATACGGTTCATCTCTTTATGGCCTTAACAGGCTCTATATCCTAATGGAGAAACAGAGAAACCGAGGACAGGAGGGTGCCGGAGTAGTAGGCGTTAAACTGGATATGCCTCCCGGATATAAATATATGGATCGGGTAAGATCTTGTCACAGTGACCCTATTCAGGATGTTTTTAATACTATCCAACAGCCTTTTATCAAGGATTTAAATAATGAAACAGAGACTTCCTGGGCAAAGCAAAATCTTCCGTTTGTATCCGAAATCTATCTTGGCCACTTAAGATATGCCACTTTCGGTAAGAACAATATTGATCTTGTTCATCCGCTTAAAAGGGCAAGTAACTGGAGAACCCGTAATCTTGCTCTGGCTGCAAACTTTAATTTAACCAATGTTGATGAGCTGTTTCAAAGCCTTATTGAGGCCGGACAACATCCCAGAAACTATTCGGATACCGTTACCTTACTCGAGAAGACAGGTTATTATCTTGACGATGAGATTCAAAATAAATACAGATACTACAGAGACCTTGGACACTCTAAAAAGGATATATCCCCGCTAATTGAAGAGAATCTAGATTTAGTGAGTGTCCTAACTAACAGTTGCAAAGATTGGGACGGAGGCTATGCCGTTGCCGGTGTGGTGGGACACGGAGATGCATTTGTAATGAGGGACCCCTGGGGTATTAGGCCGGCATATTATTATGCAGATGATGAGGTAGTTGTTGCAGCATCTGAGGCCTCTGTAATAAGGACTGCATTTGGTGTGGATGATACAAATATTCGGGAGATTGCCCCCGGATATGCTTTGATTATAAAAAAAAGCGGAGATATCTCCGTAAATATGGTAAGAGAGCCTCAAAAAAGGAGCAGTTGCTCGTTTGAGAGGATATACTTCTCAAGGGGCAATGACAAAGATATCTACAAAGAGAGAAAAAAACTTGGAGAGCTTCTAACTCCTCAATTAATGGATGCAATTGATTCAGATATTGACAACACAGTTTTTTCGTTTATTCCCAACACCGCAGAGAGCTCTTTTTACGGAATGGTAAAAGGGATTCAAAAACATATGCTAAAAGAGAAGAAGAGGTTGATTCACGAATCCAAAGATTGCTGGAGCGAAGAGCAGCTGGAGGAGATTATTCTCCGCGAACCAAGAGTGGAAAAGATTGTAATCAAAGATGCTAAACTCAGGACCTTTATAACATCGGATAGCGACCGAGACGAGATGGTAGGGCACGTTTACGATGTCACATACGGAGCAGTAAAACCTACAGATAACCTTGTAGTTATAGACGACTCAATAGTAAGGGGAACAACATTGAAGAGGAGTATTTTAAGAATTCTTGACACCCTTAACCCAAAAAGAATTATAATTGTTTCATCTGCACCTCAGATCCGATATCCGGACTGTTATGGAATAGATATGACCAGAATGGGTGAGTTTATAGCATTCAATGCCGCAGTTGAACTTTTACGAGAGAGAGGAATGGATGGGGTCATTGATGATGTTTATAATAGATGTAAAGCGCAACAGGCTCTTCCGAAAGAGAGTTATATCAATTATGTAAAGGATATATACGCCCCGTTTACCTACGAAGAGGTGTCTGATAAAATTGCTTCTATGGTCAAAAACAGCAGTGTACGGGCAGATGTTAAAGTAGTTTTCCAAAGAGTGGAAGATCTCCACGAAGCCTGCAAGGAGAATAGCGGAGACTGGTATTTTACCGGAGAGTACCCTACCCCCGGCGGTAACCGGGTCGTGAATACTGCATTTATTAACTGGATGGAGGGTCGTGATGAGAGATCTTATTGATTTGTTCTTTCAATATCTTTGAGATTAGCCATTCTCTTCTTCTCCAGAAATCCAAAGATTGTCTCAAGATGCTCTGTTACTCTTTTATTACCAAACTCATAAACCTTTGTTACAACACCATCCAGAAAATCTCTGTCGTGAGATACAATTATTAGGGTCCCGTCAAAATCTATAAGAGCCTGTTTAAGAATATCCTTGGTCCTCATATCGAGGTGGTTTGTGGGCTCGTCAAGAATCAGAAAGTTAACCGGTTGTAAAAGTAATTTAACCATAGCCAAACGAGTTCTCTCACCTCCGGAGAGTACCTTAACTTTTTTGTCTGAATCCTCTTTGTTGAACATAAAAGCTCCGAGAAGATCCCTGATTTTACTCCTTATTTCACCTACTGCAACATCATCTATTGTTTGATATACAGTAAGATCTTCATCCAGTAGAGAGGCTTGATTCTGGGCAAAATATCCGATTTTTACGTTGTGACCCAGTACCAGTTTACCATTGTGCTCAATCTCACCCATAATGCACTTGACCAGGGTAGATTTTCCCTCACCGTTTCTTCCGACAAAAGCCACTTTATCTCCTCTGTGGATAGTAAATGTTGCATTGGAGAAGATATTTGCAGATCCCCAATCTTTACCGACAGAGTCTGCAATTACAGGGAAGTTCCCGGACCTGGGTGATGGCGGGAACTTGAGTCTTAGTGCAGATGTGTCAATCTCATCTACCTCCATCATCTCAAGTTTTTCGAGCATCTTCACTCTTGACTGAACCTGATTTGTTTTTGAATAGGTACCTTTAAATCTCTCAATAAACTCTCTGGTCTCCGCAACCATCTTCTGTTGCTCGTCAAATGCCTTCTGTTGCTGCTCTCTTCGCTCTTTTCTAAGCTCTAAGTAATGGGAGTAGTTTACCTTATAATCATATATCCGGCCCATTGTCAACTCTATAGTTCTGTTTGTGACCCTGTCTACAAAAGACTTGTCGTGAGAGATTAGAACAACCCCCTTCCCCTGATTTATGAGAAACTCTTCCAGCCACATTATTGACTCAATATCAAGGTGATTTGTAGGCTCATCCAGTAGAATGAGGTCTGGTTTTCTCAGAAGAATCTTTGCAAGTTCTATTCTCATTCTCCAGCCTCCGCTAAATTCCGATGTCTGTCTGTTAAGATCTTCCCTTTTAAATCCAAGTCCAAAGAGTACCTTCTCTACATCCTCCTGATAGTTAGTAGAATCTATTGCATAATATTTTTCACTCACAGCAGAGAGCTCCTCGATTATTTTATAGTATTCATCGGAATCGTAATCTGTACGCTCCTCCAAACTTCGATTTAATCTCTCTATTGTTGCCTCAATTTCGTGAAGGTGAGAAAATGCCATTGCTGTTTCATCAAACAGTGTCTTTCCGTCCTCTGTCATAAGATGCTGTGGAAGATATGCAACAACAGACTCTTTTGGTACTGAAATTACGCCTCTTGTTGGTTTACGGGAGCCTGAGAGAATTTTAAGGAGAGTAGATTTCCCGGCTCCGTTTTTTCCCATCAAAGCAATTCTATCCTTATCGTTGATTACAAAAGAGATATTGTCAAAAAGAGTCGTTCCGCTAAACTCAACACATAATCCGTCAATGGATATCATTATTATATAGAATTAAAATGGGGCGCAAGATATCTCTTTTTTTATAATTATTCGGTTTGAAAAATTTGCTTTCCTAAAATATATAGTGTGTTGCTGCAACTGAAATGATATTTTATTTGTAACTTGCTACAGATTTCAAACATAAAAAGGCTGCAGATATGCAAAAAATAATAGTTTTTATCTTTTTTCTGTTAGCAATTATCTCTTGCAACTCCAATAACAAACAGACCATCTCAGCATCTTTAAAAAACCAACAGGTTCAGTCAAAGGGTCTCTTTATATCCACGGACTCTGTTATGGCGCCCGATGTAATAAAGGCAGGCAAACCTATAACTTCAAAAGTCAGCCTCTCTTCTGAAGTTGAGTACCTCTCAATTATTCGCCGTTCAATTAAGCCCGGTATTGTACCAGGGATTTTTCCGGAGATTAAAATAATGGGTAAGAACGGAGTTGAAAATCCTATATCACATAAAGCCGTAGAAAACAGAGTATTTTGCAAAGCTCCTGAGGTAGTTATTGCCAAA
Organism: Bacteroidetes bacterium HGW-Bacteroidetes-5; assembly: GCA_002842515.1. Lineage (GTDB taxonomy): Bacteria > Bacteroidota > Bacteroidia > Bacteroidales > UBA932 > Bact-08. The sequence continues at coordinate 196,959 of PHDC01000001.1, forward strand.
AATGCATATATAAAAGATGTTAACCCATATAATTTCAGCAGTATAAGCAAGCTGCAGGGTTTGAAACACGACCAGATTCGTTCAATTGCGCAGGATAATCTTGGTAATCTTTGGCTTGGCACAGATGACGGATTAACTAAATATGACGGAAAATATTTCTCTCACTATACTACAGATCAGGGGTTAAGAAACAACCTTATACTATCTGTTATCCACGACAGTAAAGAGAACATATGGTTTGGGACCTTTCGCGGAGGAGTTACCCGATACGACGGAATATATCTTACAAGTTTCGGAACTGACAACTCCGGATTTAACGATGTGGTTAATCAAATCTATGAAGATAAAAAGGGAAATCTGTGGTTTGCTACCGGTGAGGGGCTTACTAAATATGACGGTGAGAATTTAACAAGATTCACCGAGAGTAACGGGCTATGCAACAATGATGTCAGAGCTATAACCGAAGATAAAGCCGGAAACATCTGGATAGGAACTAATGGAGGTGGAGTATCTGTTTTCAATGGGACACAATTTAAAAACTACTCAGAAGATGTCGGGTTTATACAGAACTATATTGGTTCTCTGCTAACAGATTCTGCCGGAAATATATGGATTGGTACAGCAAGTAAAGGTGTGGTAAAATATGATGGAGAGTCCTTTAGTATATACTCTAAAAAAGAGGGGCTTAACAGTAATCTTATAAGGTCAATCTTACAAGATTCGGATGGTAATATGTGGTTTGGCTCAACAGATGCCGGTGTCACAAAGTTTGACGGTACTTTTTTTACCACCTATACATCAAACGAGGGTTTAAGTACTGACTATGTCCGAAGCCTGCTTCAGGACAGAGATGGGAACATCTGGCTTGGAACAAGAGGTGCAGGATTAACCAGGTTCGATGGTGAGTTATTCACACACTTTACCGCCAACGAAGGTCTTAGCAATAGCAGGGTAATGAGCATATTGGAAGATCGGGAGGGAATTCTGTGGATGGGCACTTTCGGGGGGGCTATTACAAAATGCAGAGTTACATTTGAAGATGGAATCAAAAAGATACTCTTCTCACACTTTGGCAGAGAGGCCGGTCTGTTGAATAATAGGGTATACACTATTTATCAGGATATATCTGGAAACATTTGGTTCGGTTCAGATGGTGGCGGAGTAACAAAATATGACGGTAAGAGCTCCTCTACCTATTTAGTTGATCAAGGGTTATGTCACAACAACATCAGAAAGATTTCTCAGGATAGTAAGGGCAATATGTGGTTCACATCCTACGGAGGTGGGGTCTCTAAATTTGATGGAGAGAACTTTACTAATTATTCATTAAAGAGTGGCCTTACCAGCAATAATATTCTAACTGTCCAAGAAGATTATAAAGGACGAATTTGGTTTGGAACAGATGGTGGAGGAGCTATCTGCTTTAATGGAAAAGGTTTTACATACTACACCAAGGAGCACGGGTTCTTAACCAATACTGTTTATAGTATTATTGAAGACAGAGAGAAGAATTTGTGGTTTGGCAGCGGAGGTGAGGGAGTTATACGGTATGACGGAACGCACTTTACAAGCTATTCAGAAGAGAATGGACTTAATAATAATCACGTTTTAAGTTTGTTAATGGATTCCCAAAACAATTTATGGGCAGGTACCAGATTCGGAATAAATATTCTCAAATCTGAAACTATCAACAATATTGAGGGGAGCAATGGAATAGTCCTCTTTAAAAGCTATAACTATGAAGATGGTTTCCTTGGGATAGGTTGTAATCTTGGTGCTATAGCGGAGGATAAAAATGGTACTTTATGGGTGGGAACAAACGACAGACTCACTGCTTTTCACGGAGAGAAGAGAGCTACAATTCAAGCACCTAATCTTCAGATTACAAATCTTCAACTCTTTAACGAAAATATCCCCTGGAGCGAAGTTGCAGAAAATAAAGACACATCGCTGGTCCTTAGTAACGGGGTCAAAATTGGTAAAATAGAGTTTGACAATCTATCAAAATGGTACTCTATTCCGCAAAAACTTGTACTATCTCATAAACAAAACTATATCTCCTTCAGCTATATAGGAATAACACACACCAAGATTCAGAAGATCAAATACAAATATAAACTTATAGGATTAGATGGTAGTTGGAGCTCTGCCACAGACAGAACAGAGGTCTCTTATGGAAATCTCAAACCAGGAAGATACACTTTTTTGGTACAAGCAATTAGCAATGAAGGTGTGTGGAGTAATGAAGCAGAGTTTAAATTCATAATTAAACCTCCTTGGTGGAATACTGGTTGGTTCTATCTTTTTTTAATAATAGTTTTAATAATAGGTATTTACAGCTACATTAAATACAGAGAGAGTAAATTAAATCACGATAAACAGCTGCTTCAACAAAAAGTTGATGAGCAAACTTGCGAGCTGAGAGCGAAAAATGAAGAGCTATCTGTAATTAACCTGGAGAAAGACAAGTTGTACTCAATTATAGCACACGACCTTAAAGGTCCTTTCAGCAGTTTCTTGGGACTCACTCAAATAATGGCGGATGAGTTGCCGGGATTGACTATGGAGGATATTAAAAACTTTGCAACAAGCCTTAATACATCTGCGGCAAATCTATATAATCTGCTTGAGAACCTGTTACAGTGGTCCAGGATGCAGCAATCTGCAATTCCTTACACCCCTGAGAGCGTTGCAGCCTCTTCAATTATTAAAGAACATATGTCTCTTCTGACTCAGACCGCACTTAAGAAGGAGATTGAAATTGTTTATGAAATACCCGACGATTTATTTATAAAGGTAGACAGATATATGTTTCAGGCAGTAATTCGAAATATTGTCTCCAATGCAATAAAATTTACACACCGGGGCGGAAGAGTTACAATATCGGCGAGAGAGATAGAGGGAGATATGGTAGAGATATCAGTAAGAGATAACGGAATCGGGATGAGTTCAGATATGGTTAAAAATCTCTATAAAATAGATCTCCTTAAAAATAGAAAAGGTACCGATGGAGAACCTAGTACAGGTCTCGGACTACTCATTTGCCGGGATTTTATTGAAAAACACGGAGGTAAAATAGTCACAGAGAGTGAAGATGGAAAAGGCTCTGTATTCTATTTTACTGTTCCTGTAAGTAATTAAATATTAGTATTTATAACAAGTTTATTATGAAAACATTCAAACCAATAATTGTGCTTTTTTTATTGCTCTCTCTCGCTGGATGCGATAAGCTAAGAGAGCTCGCAACTCTGACAATAACAACCCGACTTGAGACTGAGATTCCTATTGTGGTAACTGAGTTTGGAGTTACCTTACCGGGAAGTTTAAATGCGATTAACGTTCCTGTACAATTTTCTGTTACAGAGGTTCTGAAAATTGAAGAGAATTTTGACTTAGAGCCGTACATTAAGAAGATTAAAGACATTGACCTTGAAAAATTGGAGGTTACCGTTTTGGGTCTAACGCAAGGACAATCAATTAACTCTGTATCTCTGGATATTTTGGGTATTGGAAACATTGTTACGATAACCAATATAACAATGACAAACAATAAATATACCCCCGATATTCCGGATGAGCTATTTGACAGGGTAGCGTCAAAACTTCTGACAGATAAGCAGGTTACCGTTACAGTTTCAGGTAATACAAGCTCTCCTATCTCCATAACTCTTGAGGTAGGAATTGATGCCAAGGTGGTGGCATATATTTTAAATTAGTAAAGTATAAGTAGCTTTTCACGAATAAGTTGCGACACGCAAGAAGGAGGCTGCCTACCTATTAGACAGCCTCCTCTTTTTAAAATAACCAAACAAGTTAACCTTAACTCACTTATTTAATGTTCAACTTATAATAAAGAAGGGAATTAATTCGTGGAATAGTATTTGAGTTCTCTTTTTCGTTTATATCGGGATTGTACCCGATAGATTTAGCTAATTTAATATACTCATCGTTATTGATTCTTTTTCCTGCACGATACAAGAGCAGAGAACCGCGTTCACTGTTGAACGGACTGATCTGCATATGAGGCCAGCTTTGTGGATCTTTCCAATAGGATTTAAGGTACTCCAAAGCCGATAACATACTGTTGCCGTTATCTGCTTTATAACTCCAAATATTCAACCCAATCTTCTCTGCCATAATATCTGTCAGGTTAAGAGCCTCCATTGCAAAAGTGGAGTAATGAAGCCCAAGAGTTCTGGCTAGTTCGTGTGGAAAAGAGCCATCCGGTTGCATTTGGGAATCAATCCTGGGTAGCTGTTCCTCTAAAATAATTTTGCGTAAATAGTCAAAGTCTCCGCCATACATAACAACTGCCTGATGAGTAACTTCATACCAGAGACCGTGATTATTAGGAGCCTGAGCCTCTTTCAGCCCGTTCACGCTATTCTCTAACCAGTATCTGAATGAATTTGCCCAATCTTTTAGTTTTAATCTATCCTCTTGAGTCCAGTATTGCGAATTCTCAATCATTTTTGCACCATTGAGCGCACCTGCAATTCTACGGGCATCAATAATACCTGTGCCTCTAATTTCAACCATTCCGGGAACTGTCTGAGAGTATGTCATATTTGGATTCATTCCGGTAATTGAGTCCAAGAACCAAACTCGCAACATCTCTGCGCACTTCTCTGCATATTTTTCATTATCTGTTAGATAGTACGCAACTGCCAAAAGTTGAACAGATTCTGCAAATACTGTGCTGTTAACCCGCTCCAGATACTCATAAACTTCGGGATTTCTCTCCCCGTCTCTTCGGATGTAGGGAACTCCTCCCTCTACGGTTGGGTCCGGCCACCAATAGGGAGAGAGTGTTATATAGTCCCTGGGATCTTTACTTGGAGCCACCCTTTTTTTATCCTTTACAACACTGAGTGGCTCCATTTTAAGTGTCACAGAGTCCACATAATTTATAAAATCTGTGTATTTTGGCATAATAGCGCTGTCATTTGCAGATATTGCCTCTTTAGCTGCTTTAAGCAATGAATCTTCATACATTAATGAGATGATATTATCACTTTTTGAGCAACCCGCAATAGAGACAGATAAGACTATTATAGTTGTGAATTTTCTTAGTAAATTCATATTATCAGTTATTAATATCTAAATAAAGTAGCGATTTAAAAGATGGTTTTGGAGTATATCCAATCTTTTTTGCAGCTTCAATGTACTCTCTCTTGTTGAGTTTTAGGCCTGCAATGTAAAGAATCATTGCTCCTCTGTCGGTCTCAAACGGTGATATCTGCTGATATACCCATTTATGAGGTTCAAGAAAAAATGGGTATGCAAACTCAACACCTTTTGCAATTGATCTTCCTTTTGGAGTGGTGATGCTCCACAAATCTATTCCCACTTTTAATGCAATTTCGTTAGCCTCATAAAATGCATCAAGAGCAAAAGCGGTATAACTGAGCCCTAATGTTCTGGCAAGTTCGTGAGGGAAACTTCCATCACTCTCTTGCTGCAAGTCGAGTCTGTTACATAGTGAGGTTTCTATAACCTCTTTTACCTTAGGGTAGTCATCTATGTAGTAGAGTAATCCCATACGTATTATATCATACCAAAGACCGTGGTTGTTTGAGGCATTCCGCTCAAGTCCTCCCTGAGTGCTGTTATGCATCCAGTAGAGAAATGCTTTTACCCAACCTGTAAGAGCCTCCTTTTGGGTATTGCTCCAGAATTTACTTCCCTCTATTAGCATAGCACCATTAAGTGCATAGACGATAGAGCGAGCATCCAGAATACCTGTACCCCTAAGATAGGTCATACCGGGAACATATTGTGCATAGACCATATTTGGATTCATACCGGTAACAGGGTCTAAGAACCACTCATTAAGAATCTGTGAGGCTCTGGCAGCATACCTCTCATTACCTGTAATATAGTAGAGCATTCCAAGGTTAGTAACAGTGCTCTCAAGACGGTTAATCTTTCTGTAATCATACTCTTCAAGCTCCGGATTTGATTCTCCATCGTGCCGGATATAGGGTAGCCCGTCCTTTGAATCAGGATCGGGCCACCAATATCTGGAGAGAGAGATGTAGTCGCGTGGGTCTCTGCTTGGAGCAAATCTCCTCTTATCTGAAACAATATTTAAAGGTTTTTCCGAAAAATAGTGTTCCGATGATTCGATCATTGCATTGATGTGTGCGACAACTTTCTCGTCGTTTCTTAAAAAGGCTCTTTTCAATTCGAGCAATCTCTGGTCATTGTATGTAATTGTACCCTTAGCCTCAAGATTAGAGGCTGTGAATAAAAGGGTTACAATTACATAAAGTATGTTACAAATCGACTTCATCTACTAATAGAGTTTCTCCATATTAAGAGGAATTGGAAGCAAAATATTCGATTCACTTATAGTTGAGGGACCTCTTCCCTGAGTATAACTTCTATAGAAGTTCTCAGTTGTAAATTGTGTATTTAAAGTACTGACAACATATTGGTTACCCTCTCTAAGCATATCAAAATATCTGTGGTTTTCAAACGCAAGCTCCAATCGTCTCTCAGCAAGAATTGCCGTATGCATTGTGGTCTTTGTTGAAGTTGACGCGACATCAAGAGCTGGAAGCCCGGCACGCGTACGCACAGCATTTACATAGTTTCTTGCACCATTTTGGTCATTGTCAGCTCCGCTGTTTAGAGCCTCTGCATACATAAGCAGGACATCTGCGTATCTTATAACAGGCCAATCGGTCTCTGCATCATTGAGTAATAAAACTGCAGTAGGTGACTCCCAGAATTTTGATGTCCACCAAACATTGTTATTAAAGAATGATACAGTTACTGCATTCCTTTTATCAGTTAAGTTACGAACAGTTGCGATAGGGTCTATAGGAGTTCCTCCCGAGGTTGTACTCCAAGTTGTCACATTGCCAAACCTGTCTGTTAATCCTTCTGTAGGTGTATTATACCCCATTCCATTTCCAACTACTATGGTTGAAGATGAGTTACGAGCTGCAAAGTAGTTTACAAATGGAGCTCCTATTCCAAGACCTCCTGCTTTAAACCTGACAGCAAAGAGTATCTCTTTGTTCATCTCATTGCTGGTGGAGAATATTAGGTTAAATGCCACCATACCGGATGTCCCATAATCCTGAACGATTGGTTGAAGATTGGCTTTAACTCCTGCGTAGTTCTTTCTTGTTAAATATACCTTGGCTAGCAGGGCTTTAGCAGCATAAACAGTTGCACGACCAACCTCTGAAGTTGGCTGTTTGGTTACATTTGCAGTTGTTGTAAATGTAGGGTATGGCAATTTACCTGCAGCAGATGCCGCATACTCCAGATCTTCTATAATTTTTGCATATATCGCATCAACGGAACTTTTGCTCATCTCCAGAGCCTGCTCTCCTGTAATAGGCTCTGTTACCAGCCACACCTCCCCAAAAAGACGGGTAAGATTAAAGTACATCATTGATCTTATGAATAGAAGTTCACTCTTGATCTTTGCCTTTGTATCGGGATCTGCAACATTGTCAATCTTTGCCAGAATTGTATTACATCTGGAGATTACTTTATATGAGGGAACCCAACAAAAATCAAATATAAATTTATCCTGAGCAGTTGCCGTCATATGGTCCAGACGACGAAGCTCCTCGTTGTTAGCATCCGAAGAAGAGACAGATTCCAGATGTGCATTGTCAGACCTGAGCTCCGAAAAGCGCCACTCCTCTTTGACCACACCCATCAGACCATTATAACAGGCAATTAAACCTGTGGTAATCTCCTGGGTATTCGAATAGTAAACATCTTCACTCATTGAAGATTCCGGAAAGTACTCCAGCTCACAAGAGCTAATCAATACAAAAAGAGTACTTATTATTAACAGTTTATATATGTAATTTTTCATAACCAAGAATTATAAAATTTATAGTGAGAAGTTAATGCCAAACGAGATGGTTCTCTGAAGAGGGAATCCTCCGCGAGAGTAACCATCAACCAAAGGAGAGTCATATGCAGATGTTGGTTGTGTTCGCGCCTCAGGATTAACAAGTCTAAAGCCTTTAGGAGTTAAGAAGAACAAGTTTTGTCCTGAAATATAAGCTCTTAGAGATTTAAACCCAATCTTCTTTGCATATTTTGACTGTAGTGTAAAACCAAGTGTCATCTCACGCAGTGCGGCATATGAGCCATCCTCAAGAACATAATCTGTCCACATCCAGTTGATACCACCACTATTTATTGGAGTATTCCCATCACCTTGTACACCGTCTGCAAGCCAGGAGTTTGCGTAGTTGTACGCCTTGACATATCTGCGGGTCTCAGCATAGTTTATATCGCCATTCATTATCTCTCCCCCTTGAGATCCCTGTATAAGGAAGGAGAGGTCAAAATTGGCATACTTAAATGTATTGGTTATGCCAAACGTAAAATCCGGGAAAGGTGAGCCGACAACCATTCTGTCCTCCTGGTCAAGTTTCTTGTCTCCATTATCCCAAACCTTTAGTGTTCCTCCGGCTGCGCCGGATATTCCCGATGCAAGAGCTTCTGCCTGAGTCATATAAACTCCAATCACTTTGAATTGATAGTATTGAATTGCAGGCTGTCCAACAATTGCAGCATATCCCTCATTTCTCTCTCCTAACTGCAGATTGAATGTTTGATCTCCACCAAGACTAAGGAGTTTATTTTTATTTGCTGAAATATTAAAAGCGGTCTGCCAGGTGAATTTCTTGGTTCTTATATTATAGGTATCTACCTCAACCTCAATACCTGAGTTGCGAATTTTACCTATATTGTTCCAGTAATTAAGGAACCCTGTAATTGAAGGTATATCCTGTTGCAGAAGAAGAGATTTTGTCTCTGAATTGTAGTAATCTACAGCCATATTAAACCTTCCGTCAAAAAGAGAAAAATCTATACCTGCATTCACCTCATTTGTCTGCTCCCAGGTCAACGACCGATTACCCAATGTAGTGTTTGTATTGATGAAACCCGGTGCAACTGTACCTGTTCCTGTTCCGAGAGGATAGTTTACCAGGCTTAGAGTGTTATATGCTGCGTAGTTTGCAATGTTATTATTACCTGTAACACCATAACTAACACGTAGTTTTAGTCTGTCTATCCAGGTGATGTTTTTCATAAAACCCTCTTCGTAGACTCTCCATCCAAGTGAGACTGAAGGAAAGTAACCGTATCTGTTATTTGGGCCGAATTTTGAACTACCATCTGCTCTCCAACTTGCCGAAAGGAGATATTTATCTGCATAAGAGTAGTTAATACGAGCCAGATAAGACTCCATAGCCAAGGTCTCTTTATAGGTTTGAGTTAGGATACTTCCGGATGCGTTTGTCTGGGTGATTGCAGTAGCTGCATTGAAGGTAGAAACATAGTCATTTCCGAATGTACCTGCGATTGCAGCTGTGCGGTGTTTTGTGAGGTTTGCGGTATATCCTGCCAATAGGTTGATGTCGTGTTTCCCAATCTTCTTTGAGTAGTTGATAGTATTCTCAGAGAGGAAATCCAAAAACAGGTCGTTCTTATAGGTTCCATTAGCCAGCTCACCAGGTTTTAGACCATCAGATTTTATAAAGTAATCCTGGTTCATATAACTAATATAGAAACCATTAGAAGAACGGAATGTAAGACCTTTTAAAATATTAATGTTTATATAGCTGTTTGTATTTAAACTGAAGTTCTCCTCAATAAAGGTAGTTTTATCTGCAATATTAATTGGGCTGTTATCTGAAGTGTTCCAAGGTGTAGCTTTAATAATAGTAGTGCCATCTTTAAGGGTGTAATTTAAGTTAGAGAAGTCCGCTCCCATTACATAGTCCCCAACTCTTTTTGTAAATGTTGGTCTTTGGGCGGTGATAAAATCAATACTCTCTTTTGTGTGGTAAACAGGCATCCAGTCTCCTGTTCTGATAAGATTGTTATACCATCCGCCTGAGGAGTTGGAAGGGCGCTGTCTTTTGGTGTATTGAGGAGTCATTGATATTCCAATCTGAACATATTTTGAAAGGTTGGCATCTATCTTTGCACGCAGGTTTAGTTTGTTATACTCACTATATATCATAATTCCTTGATCGTAGTCGTAATTCCCCGATATATAATACTTTACCTTATCGTTACCATCGGAGACATTTGCCTGAATGTTTGATATTCTGGCAGATTGTAGTCCAAGCTTTTGCCAGTCTCTAAAACCGAACATCTCGCCTACTGAGTATGAGGCCAGGTCATTATTGATATTCAATTTGGAAGAGCTTCCAATTGAGGCCATATATGTGTCGTACGCAGTTTTTTGAGAACGACGCAAATCTGTATACTCCTGAGTATTATATCTATCTACATTTTTATAGATCTCTTTAATACCGGTGCTTACCCTAATGTTGTAGTTGGGTTTATCCGCACTGCCGCTTTTGGTTGTAATAAGTATTACACCGCTTGCTGCACGGGAACCGTAAATAGCTGCCGATGCAGCATCTTTGAGGATTTCAATAGATTCAACATCAGATGAGTTAACCATCTCTAATCCTCCTGATATCGGGTATCCGTCAACAACAATCAAGGGTGAAGAGCTGGCACTGATTGAGCCCATTCCGCGAACTCTAATTGTTGGTGCAACACCCGCTTCAGATGTTGTGTTCTGAATATTCAGACCGGCAACTTTTCCTTGCAGGGCCTGATCAAGACGTGAAACAGGCACATCCTCTATTCCGGATGTATTTACTTTAGCAATAGAACCGGTAAGGTGAGATTTCTTCTGCACACCGTAACCGATTACTACAAGCTCTTCAAGTAGAAGCTGATCCTCTTTCAATACTAAATTTATCTTCTGTTGCGAGTTAATGGGAATCTCAACAGTTGCAAAACCAATATAGGAGAAGATTAAAGTGCCGTTTGCAGGTACATTTTTTAAAGTGTAGTCACCTAGTGTGCCTGTTACTACTCCGTTAGAGGTACCTTTAACAAGAACTGAAACACCGATTAACGGCTCTCCGTTCTCGGAGGTAACAACTCCGGAGATGCCGATACTCTGTGCAGAAAGACTTTGGATGAAAAGCAACATAATGCCTAACATCAAAATCACTACTTTGATTAGTTTTCTGTTTTTCATATAATTTATGATTAAGTAATGGTAATTGTATATTAAGAGAAGAGAGCTCCTCCATTTATGTCAATATTTGTTCCCGTGATATACGCTGATTCATCTGAGGCGAGATAGCAAACTAGGTCTGCAACATCGGATGCTGCCCCCTGACGCCTTAGCGGAACACTCTTTTCCAGGTTTTCACGAGCCGCAGGATTGGTAAATCTGTCGTGGAAAGAGGTTGCTATCATTCCTGGTGCCAGAGCATTAACTCTGATACCCATAGGGCCCAACTCCTTTGCCATAGATCTTGTGTGACACATAACTGCAGCTTTAGCTGTTGCGTACATAGATGCTCCCGGACCGCCACCATCTTTTGCTGCCTGAGATGAGAAGTTAACAATAGAACCACCATCTGTCATACAGGAGACTGCCTCTCTGGTGCAGAGGAATACACTACGCATATTTACATCCATTAAGAACTCATACCAGGCTTCATCCTGCTCTGTTATTAGCTTTCGTCCAACAAGGCCGCCAACCACATTTACAAGTATATGTACCTTATCTCCATACTCTTTTTTAGCACTGTCAAACAATTTTTTCACATCTGCAGCCTTAGTCATATCTCCCTGCACGGCTATCGCTCTACCCCCTGCATTTGCAATTAATTCTAAGGTTGTATCGGCATCTTCTTTGTTGTCAAAGTAATTTAAGACAACTTTCGCACCTTCGGATGCAAGTTTTACAGATATTGCTCGCCCCAAATCTCTTGCTCCGCCGGTTACTACTGCAACTTTATCTTTTAACCTCATATCTTGTTGTTTTACTATTTTAAAAAATCTGCTCTGTGAGGAGAAAATACATCTATCAACTCACCCTCCTCAAGACAAGTTGCTCCGTGAATCTGATCTGGCTCCACATAAAAGCTGTCTCCAGATTTTAAAACCATCTTTTTATCGTCAAGGTTGACCTCGAAACTGCCGCTCACAACATAAGTGGTCTGGGAGTGGAAGTGTGCGTGTTGCGCTCCTACAGCACCCTTTTTAAAATGAACTCTAACCAGCATTATCTGACCATCATAGGCCAGAACTTTTCGGTTTAAACCCTCTCCGACAGTTTCCCACTGTACCTTACTGTCTAATACAAAACCTTCGCTTTTCGTTTTCATAATTTTAGTTTATTATAATTATTTAATATCTGTTTAACATCCATTTTTTATCTAATGAACCTTTGTTGTAATCAATTCTAAATTCTGCTTTCTCTCCGTTTACCTCAATATAAACCAATGTGTAGTTATCGTTATCTTCAAGTATCTTTAAAGAGTTAACAGATGACACAGCATTCTCTGTCTTCTCTACGATAAGATCATAAATACCGTGGGTCTCAATTGCAGAGACGAAAGTGTGATTTTTTGCGTTACTCTCCCTGATGATAAACCCGGGGTCTGTTCTCAGATAGTACTCCGGATCATTTGCACCTGTACGAACAAAGAAGAGATCTGTATTTAGCCCGGTTATAGTTGATATGCTGTAGAATCTTCTCCCTTTAAGCCAGGTAAAACAGACCATAGAACCATTTGGTTTTGCTGTTGCCTCCTTCCAGAGAAACTGATAACCATTCTCCTCTCCAAAAGCACTCATCTCATTGAGAGCTTTTTTATAGGGGGTGCTTAAGCTTATCATATCTCCATTATAGTAGAAAGGAAGGTCATAAGTGTGCTCCGAGTCACTTGTCAATTTAAAGATGTCCAGAACTATTCTCACCCCACCCAACTTTTCAATAACAGCATTGGTGCGCTGCATTGTTACTCCGGGTGATGCGTTTGTTTCAACTGCAGAGCTCACCTTTATATTAGGATTGGAGATATCATAGCAGTATATTGATGGTGAGTATTTTGATGAGATTTTAATATCCCCGTTATAATGGCTCTTCTTATCTACAGTAACTGTGTTGTGAGCAATTGTACTCATAGAGAATTTATCATTCAACGGAGTATACCCTCCGTTGTATTTCACCACGATATTGAGAAAACGGGAAGATCCGTAATCAACGAGAATCGGATATCCGTCGTCATAATATGAAATGGTCAATTTATCGTAATGTCCGTGACTTAAGCCGTGAGAAGTAGCCTTCATTAAAAAAGTGCTGTTTTCACCCACTTTCTGGCTTCTAAATATTGCTAAGCCCCCTTTTGTACCGTCACTTCCATCTCTTAAAAGCTGACTTTTAAGAACAAACTCTTTATCCTCGCCCTCTGCAATATCTCTGGCTACTGCAAACCCTGCATCTGTGGGTAGGAAAAAGCCCTGAAAATTCTTTGAGATTGAAAGAAGATGCTTTTGAGAATTATCTGCAGCATATGTGATATTTACTGCAAACACGAGCTCTTGTGCACTGAGGCCTTTTGTTAGCGCATCGTTAATGGTAAAAAAGTATCCGTTATATGTCATCTGGGTGAGGGTTGTTACCGCTCGCTTTAGAATTGCATCTCTGTAAAGAAATATCTCTTTTTCCGGCTCGTTATTGTTAATTGCCTGAGCAAAAACTATAAATGGCCAAATTGCATACCTCTGATAATATGCACCTTCTGTAAAATATCCATCTGGGGAGAATAGCTCTTCCAGTTGCTGCATATATCCCCCATTTTTTCCTGAAAGATCGCTTCCTAAAAGTGCCTTTTTTACAAGCTCCTGGTCGTTCATAACATACCCTATCATTCCCACGGCAGCACAAGCCCAGGTACCGTGGTTATGCATCTTATTGAACGTTTTATTGTTTACATCGCTGCCATCCATTATGAATTTTGCCATAGGCTTAAAGAGTTTACTATTAAGCTCCTCTGTTTTCTCTTTTGGCAGATATTCATATATACAATCATATGCAACGGAGGTGTGAACAAGCCATACAAAATCGTTTAGGGTTTGCCAGAAAAGTCTCCCCGGTGTGGATGACATCTTTACCGGATGATACTCCAAAGTCGGATATAGCGTCATATACTCATCTAGCATCTTTGCTACATATGCAGCATATTTTACCTCTCCTGTAATCTGGTACATTATACCGCAGTAGTACATAGAGTAGTAGTTATCCTTATGCTTTTCGTGAGTTGCACCCCCTCCCCCATCTTTTGGCGCAGGAACAACTATTGGTGAGTTGACGGCAATATCTGCCTTGGCTCTGGTTTGAGCCACAGTGGCGTCAAAGGCAGGATACCTCCCTAACCCTTTTTTCATCTGCTCTATCCCCTTTTTAGTCATCATAAGGGAAGGGTGCTCGTTGGCCGAAACAACACCAGTGAGTAGAGTCAGAGATAGTATGATAGAGAATAGTTTCATTTTATCTTACTCCAATATTTTTAATATATAATTTGCTTGATTTATGGGATCTGTAGTCATATTTATCTGCATTAAGATATTGAGGTTTCTCGCTTAACATCTCACCTTCAACCACTTTTCCTGTCATTGTTAAGATTTTACCTGAGTTCCAGAAATTACAATTACGGATTTTAACCTTTTCAAATGTTGCCTCATCAAGTCTTATAGAGAATCCGGCTCTTCCGCTGTTGCTAAAGTTACAACCCGAAACATTTAGCACCTGCGGGCCTATCAGCCTCATTACAGAGCCTCTCTCTTTATTGCAAACATCTTCAAAAGTACAATTGGAGATATTTACAGTAGGGCCTGCAGTACTCTCGTCACTACCTCCCCTGTAAACATTGATTCCCAACCCCAGAATTCTGTTAAAGGAGCAATTCTCAATTATGAGCTCCTCTACATTGTATTTACCTGCGTCATCCCTCTCTGATGCATAATTGATTGCATCTGCAGATATTGCCCTAAAGAGAGAGTTTTTGATTATGATTTTTTGTGAAAATGTATTTTTTAACCCTCTTACAGGAACAGTGTTCCCCTCCGGAAAATCAAAAAATTCACAACTGTCTATAACAAGCAGATAGGGTTCAATCATTGTAGATGCTGTGGATATTCCAGATGCGGCAGTTGCTTTACCCGGCTCACTCATCCCGTTTAGCGCAACACCTGTTATGGTGAGCTCTCCAGAGTCTCTTATAGTGATAATATTACCCTGCTTAGATCCATTATAACGGATTATCGGTCTTGACTTTAGGCCTGCAGAGGCTTTTATCGTAACCGGGAAATCGATAAAGATATCCCCGGATACCGGATAGTCGCCCTCTGATGTCAGCTCAATAACATCTCCTGCAGATGCTTGTGAAATTGCTTTTAAGATATTGTCCTGCCCGGGATTAACAGTAATACTCTTATTTGATAACTCTGGTTTATTCAAGTTGTTATTAGGAACCCAATTGACTCCGCACTCGTCTCTTCTTACAGGTACGCTCTCCAGGAGTTTCCTCTCATCCAGTGATTCATCAAATCTAAACCCGGATGGAAGTTTTGCCCCCTTTTTAAGTTTAACGGTGTTATCTTTAAAAACAAAACCCTTAACCGAGGAGATCTCTTCGTAAGGGTATGATATGGTACTGTTTATAATTCTATTTGAGAAGAATCTTACATCGGAGGGCTCCAGGGTTCTCTCCTGATCGCTTCCTACTCCAAAGGAGATATGGTCACAATCAATAAAACTGTTTCCGTTAATATCTACATTCTCAACCAGGCAATATCTGTTTGGCAGTGAGTTTGGAACTGCATTCATAACTGCAAGAGCAGCAAAGAATCTCTCCCCTTTTAAACGGTAAAATGTGTTGTTAAATATTTTATGAGATGCGTTTATAACTCTTATTCCCCCGGTGTTCCTGACACCTTTTCCGTCAAAGAAATTATTGTGAGCAATGTTTCTATCACCGTGCCTTAAGGCCAAAACTCCTTGAGATTCATTAAAATTGTTGTACCTTATAATATTATCGCTGGATTTAATTGAAACAACCTCTACCTCTCCGTTACATCTATCAAAGAAGTTGTACTCAATAGTTGTATTGGAAGATTGCAACGCCTGTGTCGCTGTTCCCACCCGTATGGTCTCAGCTCCATTAGAGCCGAAAACAGCTCTTGGCCCAAAATAGTTATGATCTATTTTGTGAAAGTTTTGCTGATCCCTCTCTTGATTGAGCATAACAATGAGTGTTACTCCAAGATTTAGTTTATTGAGGAGAGAGTTATGGTCAAATCTGTTATTTCTTCCAAAAAGTAAAACATAGCTATATTGAATCTCTCTGCCGGAGGGGTTAAAAGAGTCTACTACACAATTTGTGACTCTGCAGTTATTTGCCGCATCATCACCTAATCTGTACTCAATCACCGAACTACCTGCAGGAGGCGTTCCGTCCCGGAAATAGAGACCATCTATCTCAACCCATTCACCGGCAACTTTTAGAGATGATTGACCTGTGATTATAACCTCACCCGGTTTGGAACATCGTATGACTATTGGATTATCTTTTGTTCCAAAAGCTTTTATCTCAATTATAATATCTTTATAGATACCCGGCTCTATTAAAAGTGTATCTCCGGGAAGAGAGTGATTAAGTTTAGAACTTAAATCTATAAGAGAAACGCTGCTGCTCTTTGCGCTCAACTGAAGTGTGAATGCAAAAAATAGTGTTGTCAATATAAATGTTACTCTTCTCATAATAAACTAGGGTTGCTTTCCTATATAGGCTAAAATTCCTCCGTCTACATAGAGGATGTGTCCATTCACAAAATCTGAAGCTGCAGATGCAAGAAAAACTGCAGGACCCTGTAAATCTTCGGTTGTACCCCAGCGTGCTGCAGGAGTTTTAGAGATAATAAAAGAGTTAAAAGGGTGCCCATCTTCGCGTAAAGGTGCTGTTTGTGGAGTTGCTATATACCCAGGGCCCAGTCCGTTACATTGGATGTTAAACGAACCGTACTCCGATGCAATGTTCTTAGTGAGCATTTTAAGACCACCTTTGGCAGCAGCATATGCACTCACAGTCTCCCTTCCAAGTTCACTCATCATAGAGCAGATATTAATTATCTTTCCTCCCCCCTTTTTAATCATTGACGGTATGACCGCTTTTGCAATTATAAAAGGGGCATTTAAATCAATATCTATTACCTGTCTGAATTCGGCTGCAGTCATCTCGTGCATCGGTATTCGTTTTATAATGCCTGCGTTGTTTACAAGAATGTCTATTACGCCAACCTCTCTCTCTATCTGAGAGATGGTTGTATTTACCAACTCTTCATTAGTTACATCAAAAACATAACCTGCTGCCTCAATACCAAGCTTTTTATACTCTCTCAGCCCCGAATCTACAAGCTCTTTATTAATGTCGTTGAAAACTATTTTTGCCCCGGCCTGTGCTAATGCAACTGCCAGCGAAAAACCTATACCATAGGAGGCTCCTGTTACAAGAGCGACTTTTCCTTCAAGTGAAAAAAGATTGTTCATACTCCTTTATTTATCTTAACTCTGCAGTCGGGGCCGGTTTCATATCTGTATAGTCTGAATTTTCGCCTCCCATTCCCCAAATAAATGTGTAATTACTTGTTGCACAAGCACTATGAATACTCCACACCGGAGATATTACTGCCTGTTCATTTGATATCCAAATATGTCTTGTCTCATTTGGCTCTCCCATAAAATGGCATACAGACTGACCCTGAGGGACTTCAAAATAGAAATATACCTCCATTCTCCTTTCGTGAGTATGAGCCGGCATTGTATTCCAAACACTTCCGGATAGTAATTCTGTCATACCCAACTGAAGCTGACAGGTTTGCACAGTTTCGGAAACGATTAGTTTATTAAGAACTCTCCTATTGCACTCCTCTTGTTTGCCAAGTTCAATAACAATAGCATCTCTCCTTGTAATCAGTTTATCCGGATAGCTTGCGTGGGCAGGAACTGAGTTGAAATAGAACTTAGCCGGGTTATTGGAATCCTTACTGCTGAAAACTATTTTTTTATCTCCCCTTCCTATGTATAGGGCCTCCTTATAGTTTAGAGAGTAAACATCATCTCCCACTGAGATAACCCCTTCACCTCCAATATTTACCACGCCTAACTCTCTTCGGGATGTAAAGTAATCTGCCTTAAATATCGGTAACGCTTCCAGCTCAATACTCTCTTTTACCGGCATTGCTCCACCGGCGACCATTCTGTCTACCATAGAGTAGGTTATATTCAGCTCATCTTCGACAAACAATTTCTCTACCAAAAAATGCTCTCTTATTTTTGTTGTGTCATAACTCTTTACATCGTTTGGGTGTGACGCATATCTCACTTCGCATTTTGATTTCATAAATCAATCGTTTTTATATTTATATTACTTATTTCTTAAACCACTCTGCTCCACTGTTACTCTTAATTGCAAGCCAAATATTGGACACATCAATGATTGATGGCCTGATTGTGGTCTGTGGGGAGAGTTTGGAGTCAAAATTCTTTGTTTTTCCGCCATAGATGGTATTGTTTTTAAAAGTCACATCCGGTGTTTGAGGTGTATCAATCCAAACTATAGAGTAGTTGGATTGATTGTCGTTATAGATTGTATTTTGCGTTATCTCAGTAGAGATTACCGGGAGTGACTGATCTTCCGAAGATCCATAGCTAATTACTATTCCGTTATAACAGTTTTTGATAATGTTTCCCTCAACTCTGCAATCTTTAACCTGAAAGTATCTGTTTAGAGGTGAATTGACCACACCCTGAATCAGACAAATAGCTGATTGATAATTGGATCCGCGAATATTTTCAAAATAGTTATTCTTTAGAATCTGGTGATCTCCGATGACTCTAATACCGGCCGTTCCCTCTCTGTTATTGCCAATGAAGAAGTTCCCCTCAACCAAAGAGTTGTTACCGTGTCTTAAAGTTAGAGCACCCTGACTCTCCAAAAAGAGATTATTTGAAAATTTGTTAAAACAACTCTTATTAGATATAGCCTCAATCTCTGCGTCGCATCGGTAAAAAGTGTTGTTTGCTACAAGACATTCTGCCCTGTTAAGAGAAAAATCGCTGGTTCCGATTCTTATGCACTCCTGTCCGTTTTTTTTGCTTCCATCACTCTCCAGAAGAGTAGTTGGTCTTGAAAAGTAGTTGTTTGTAATTTTATGTTGGGGAATAATACCACTCTCCATCCATACAACCAAAAGACAACCTATATTTTTTTTATCTATAAATGAGCAGTATTCAATTGTATTTCTTTGACCGTATATTGAGACCCATTTATTGTCAGTAGAATCATCCTCTTTCGTATTTACTCCGGAGATGACACAATTTTGCAATTTTGAGTCATTGGTTCTCATCTCAATAGGTGATTTAGATTGAATAGGTTTAGGATCTTTAAAATGTAGATCTCTAACAACAATAAAGCTCCCGTTCAGCAAAAGGGTTGACTCACCGGTGAAGATTACGGCACCGGCTCTTTCTGCTTTTAATAATATTGGTTTAGACTCTGTTCCGGTAGCATTGAGATGCATTTTTTTGGAATCGTATATACCCGAGGATATGATTATCTCGTCACCCGGATTAAGATTTTTAAGGGTAATAAGCTCAGATGGATCGGAAATTTTGTAGCTTTCTGCGTGAATTGTTTGACAAGAGGTAAACAATATCAATAGTATAAGTCCAAAAAATTTCATATAAAAATATTAAAATACGTTATAATTGGTCAACCAATTTGAGCGCAATGTAATAAATTTTCTGAAATAGAGAAAAAATATTTAACGAATTTTAAATATTTTTATTTTGAGTTTTTGGTTTTAGCAAATGTATATAACCTGTCTAAGTGCAACCTCATTGCAGATACTGCTTTAGAGGAGCTTCTGGATTCAATTGCATCAATTATGATTTGATGCTCGTGTTTATCTGTAGGCAAAGGAGTTGAACAGAAGTCTTTTGTAACATAGTGAGATAGAATATCTGGAGTAATGATTAAGAGCATAGACTTTATCACATCGTTTCTGGATGCCTGAGCAATTACGCGATGAAAAATCATATCTTTTTCTACTCTTCTAGGGGTGTGAAAATTATCTATATACTCTTTATGGGCAAGCTTAAGTGACTCAATATCTTTATCATCTGCACGTTCACAAGCTAATCTGACAGCCTCCATCTCGAGAATTAATCTGGTCTCTACAAGTGAAAAAAAATCATAATTCTCAATTGACATTATATCTGAGATGAGCCCCTGAAGAGCATTATGATGGATTGCGGCAACCACGGAACCACTTTGCGGATAAGTCTTTACAATTCCATAAAACTCAAGTTCTGCAAATGCATTTCTAACGTGAGTACGACCAACCTCAAGCTCCTGGGCCAACTTTCTCTCTGCAGGCAATTTACTCCCTGGCTTAAGCTTGCCCTCATTTATCATATTATAAATGTGCTGTAGGACCTTAACGGTTGAGTTCTCTTTATGGTTGAATTTACTTAGCATATCTCCGAAATATTGAAACTTTGCGCAATATATGAAAAAATATATTATGTTTGTAATATTATTTTTGGTTGACCAATTGCTATGAAAATGAAGATTACGAAACTTGCTTTAACTCTATTCATATTTGTTATGGTTAGCTCCACTCTCTATTCTCAAGAGGAGTATACAAACAGATATGCAATGAAAATAAAAAAAGAGAATAATGGCTCTTTTTCACTTATCAATTCAGATGCTTACTCTAGAATTCTTAATCTGGATACTATTTCAGATCTTTTAATCCCATATACCCATAAATCTGTAAAAATATCAGGCAACGATTATAAAGGAGTCGTTACTCAAGAGTTCGTCTACAAATCATATCCGGAGTATGATCTCAAACTGGCCGTAGATTTTGCTAAATCAAAACAACCGGTACCTTTTATGGTCTACATCCACGGCGGGGGGTGGTCAAGAGGAGATTTTAGTTCAAACAGGGACATATCGCAATATTGTGCAATGAAGGGTAACATTACGGGTGTGAGAATAAGCTACACCCTTGCAAATATGCCCAATGCAAACATAATGATAACAATTGAGGATGTTAAGGATGCTGTGAAATGGATTCAGAAGAACTCACAGATGCTAAATGTCAATCCTAATGTTTTTGGATTTATGGGTGGGTCTGCCGGGGGGCACCTATCTGCAATTGCGGCGATGTCTATTCCCGGGGCCAAAGTACTAATTGGAGTATCCGGTATTTACAACTTGACAGATGCTAAAATAAGCGCTAAAGCAACAGATTCACAAAGAGTTACATATTTCAACAACAAAGATAAAGGAACATTACAGAGTGCTTCCCCGGTATTTATGATTCCTTCCCAAAATATACCGTCGTGCTATCTGATACACGGAACAGGAGATATTACAGTGGAGTTTACTCAGAGTGTTGAATTTGCGAATCGATTAAAGGCAAAAGGGGCAAAAAATATCTCTCTGGAGATCTATCCTAACTATGATCACAATATATCTTCAACAAAATCGGATCTTAAAGAGAAATTATTCCTAAATTCCTACAAATTTATAATTGATAACCTAAAATAATATAAACATAATAAATATTAAACCAATGAAAGTAAAAGGTCTAAGATGGGTTGTACTAAGTATGATTATGCTGGTCTCCATTATAAATTACCTGGATCGCGGAACTCTCAGCTATATGTGGGTTGCAAATCAAAAAATTGAATATCCTGCAGAGAGTGTACTTTACAACTCAGAATCAAACACCTACACCGTTACCGAGATGAGTGGGACCACTTCAATTGTCCCTTTTGACAGAGTGAAGCAGCTTGAGAACGGGGGGTATGAACTTACAAAAGTGGGGGGGATTGCAACAGAGCTTGGGATTGTAGATTCAAATCTTCCAGAGGCTGAGTTTAAAATACAGACAAAGAAGATTCTGGCAGGAATTACAATTTTTTTTATGATTGCTTACGGACTGAGTCAGCTCTTCTCTGGTAAGTTGTATGATAAAATTGGAACCAGAAAGGGTTTTGCAGTATCTGCCCTTGTTTGGGGAGCAGCTGATGCCTTTACTTTTCTTGCCTCGGGATTAAAATCTCTTACTGCCTTTAGGTTTATGCTGGGTTTGGGAGAGGCCGGACCTTGGCCGGGAACAACAAAATCAAATGCAGAGTGGTTTCCATCAAAAGAGAGAGCTTTCGGGCAGGGTCTTTTCAATGCATCAACCTCTGTAGGAGCGATACTGGCACCAATAGTAATAGGGTTCCTATATCTTTCATTCGGCTGGAAACTTACATTTATATTAGTTGGTTCACTGGCAATTATTTGGATTATTCCGTGGCTTATTATAAATAAAAAAGGGCCAAAAGAGCATCCGTGGATCACCGATAAAGAGAGGGAGTACATACTGTCGGGGCAACCCGAAGCTCAAACAACTGCTCCCATTAAGGCAAAATCCTGGGGAGAGTTATTAAGTAAAAAGAAGAACTATGCGCTGATAGTAGGCAGATTTTTTATCGATCCGGTATGGTGGATGTTTGTTACTTTCATTCCAATCTATCTGATAGAGGAGTTTAATCTTGATATTAAACAGGTAGCTTTCAGTGCCTGGGTTCCATATGTAGGGGCAGCAGTAGGTGCATTTACAGGGGGTTGGTTCTCCGGATATCTGCAAAAGAGGGGGAAATCTCTAAATTTTGCACGTAAAACGGCTATGATTGTTGGTGCCTGCATAGCAATGCCAGGTATTATAGGTGCAACTATGGCTGTTACAGCAACATCAGCAGTACTAATGATGGCAATTATCCTTTGCGGATATCAATTCTACTGTTCTAACATTCAGACTCTGGCTGCAGATTTTCACTATGGAAAAACTGTTGGCTCTTTGGCGGGATTAGGTGGAGCAGCTGCTGTTCTGGGAACGATTCTGGCAATGTATGCTGTACCCTATATTACTACAGTCTCCTGGGTGCCATTCTTTATTTTAGGTGGTTCTCTATTCCCGATTTCAATAATGTTTGTCTTTCTTTTTGGAGGTAAAATACAGAACATAGATCTGGACGAAATAAAATAAATCTTTAATAATATGAAGAGAGTAGTAACATTTGGTGAGATTATGCTTCGCCTCTCTACACCGGGATATGAGAGGTTTGTGCAGGCAAGATCATTTAACGCAACTTTTGGCGGAGGTGAGGCAAATGTAGCTGTTTCACTGGCAAATTATGGAATAGATGCAGAGTTTATCTCCCGACTTCCAAAAAATGAGATTGCTGACACCTGTATTGCCGAGTTAAACAGATACGGAGTAAAAACCAATAACATAGTTAGAGGTGGAGAGAGAATGGGGATATATTTTCTGGAGACAGGAGCTGTAGCCCGACCCTCAAAAGTAATATACGACCGGGCTCACTCTTCTATAAGTACAATTGACCCGGATGAGATTAATTGGGAGAAACTTTTGGAGGGTGTAGAGTGGTTTCACTGGACAGGGATCACACCTGCCCTGTCACAAAGCGCAGCAGATGCCTGTTTAAAAGCTGTTAGAGCTGCCAATAAAATGGGGGTTACGGTATCTTGCGATCTAAACTACAGAAAGAACCTGTGGAAATACGGAAAAGCTCCGTCGGAGGTGATGCCTGCTCTGGTTGAGTGTTGTGATGTTATTCTTGGAAACGAAGAGGATGCAGAGAAAGTTTTTGGGATTAAACCCAAGGGTTTTGATTCACACGCTACCGGAGGGCATATTGAATCTGCCGCTTTCCGCTCTGTATGTGAGCAGTTGGTTGAAAAGTTTCCAAGGGCTCAAAAAATTATTATAACTTTGAGGGGTTCAATAAACGCCAATCATAACACCTGGAGCGGAGTTCTGTTTGACGGAAATAGGTTGCTCGAGTCAAAGCATTATGATATTACTCATATTGTGGACAGAGTTGGCGGAGGTGATTCATTTATGGGAGGGCTCATATACGGGTTACTCACATATCCTGGAGACGACGCTAAGGCACTCGAGTTTGCCGTTGCAGCATCTTGTTTAAAGCATACCATCTATGGGGATTTTAACCTTGTAACTGTTGCAGAGGTAGAAAATTTAATGAAAGGAGACGGCTCAGGAAGAGTTGTAAGATAGTTATGGCAAGATTTAAGAAAATTGAGACTCTTATGGTTATGAAAAAGACAGGAGTTGTTCCTGTGTTTTATCACAACGATATTGAGATTGCAAAAAATGTGCTTTTGGCCTGCTATAAAGGAGGAATAAGAGCATTTGAATTCACAAACAGAGGAGATTTCGCGCAGGAGGTCTTTGCAGAGCTGGTTAAATACGGAGGGAGAGATTGTCCTGAGATGATAATCGGAATAGGGTCAATTGTTGACGCTCCTACAGCTGCAATGTATATCCAGTTGGGTGCCAACTTTGTTGTTGGTCCTCTCTTTAATCCTGATGTAGCAAAAGTATGCAATAGAAGGCTAATCCCCTACTCTCCGGGATGTGGAACTGTATCTGAGATAGGGTTTGCTCAGGAGGCCGGATGTGATCTGTGTAAGATCTTTCCGGCTGGAAGTGTTGGCGGACCGGCTTTTGTAAAGAGCGTTCTTGCTCCAATGCCCTGGTCAATGATAATGGTGACAGGAGGGGTTGAACCTACCAGAGAGAATCTGGAGAGTTGGTTTAAAGCCGGGGTAACTTGTGTTGGAATGGGGTCAAACCTTTTTCCGGATTCGGTTCTAAAAAATGGGGAGTGGGAGAAAATCACCCAGCTTTGCCGGGAGTGTATTAGCGTTAAAGTTTAAATTACAATCCGCCCTTACCCCCTTGGGATTGCCTCCTTTCAGTCGGCGTTTCCTGTGAGGGGACCATTCAAACCCAAGACCCACAGTTTAGAAGGCTGTTTGGCAAAATTTATATTGCTCTTAATATCTGATATTTGAAAAATACAAAAATTGTACTGGAAAACTATTGGCAAACATTATTGTTTGGCATGTGTATTATTAATATTTAAATTTCTCTGGCATCTTTCGTGTAATAAAAGGCATTTTTTCTACAGTTTTTCCTTTCTTTTCAATATCTTCAATCGAATATCCGTGTGAGTTACCAAATAGAATTCCTATAGCTTTACCAGTTTTTTCCAGGATAACAACTCTTGCTGAAAAATCTTGGTCTAAAAGTTCTTTAGTTTTGTCATAAAGATATGTTACTGTATAATATGATTCTCCTTTATGATCTCCTTCTTTGCATTCTCCTTCGAATTTTACAATTGGTGTAAGGTAGCCCCTGTTATATTCCGGGCCGTATTTCTCTACTGCTCTGTCGGCTATCTTTATTAAGAGGCTGTCTCTTACCTTTGTTGGTAGTTCATTAAAATTTTGAGAGAAAAGAGAATTTGCATTCAGGGTAAAATGCATAATCACAATAATGAAAATAAGCTTTTTCATAATTAATATTTAAAATCTTCTTAGTTGTGTTGTATTCCCATTAACTCTTTTTACAATGAATCAAGTTCGATTACTGTTCCTTTTCCTGGAATGAACTTCAATACATAGTAATTGAGGATTATCTATAAAACTAAATTCTACTTCAAGAACATCGCCATTTTGGTTTCATTTTTTGCCCATTTAGTTTTCAATCTCTTTTATCATTTTTTTAATTTGGTCTGTAAGTGGTTTATATCTAAAGTACCAATATACAAGCCCAATTAATATAGCGGCAAAAAATACGCCAAAGAAAACTATCTGCACTGTCATAACATTTTCGTGTTTAAATGTGTTTAATGTAAGACCGGCATCCATAAGAAGAAATCCGGGAATAAGTGCTGCTCCGCTTGGATGAAATGGCATATACCTTTTTAATGCGCTCTTAAGCATCTTTAATACTGGTTCTGAATAATCGGCATACCTGTATCTTTTGTTGTAATACAGGAAGAAGAGAAGGAAATTAAGCATCGAAAGCAGATAACATATTCCGCCTGCCACTTCTTCAAATTTAGCCCCTCTCACAATTTCTAGAACAATTAATAAAATATATATTACTGACAAAATAAGATACATAACAACCATCACTTTACATAAATCGGCATATCTTTTATCTTCCTCTTTTATTTTATTTTGAATATCATCGTGTTTCATCGTAACTGTTTTTAAATTAATTTTTTTCTTAGGTCACTCTTAATTCTGCAAATTTTGGTTCTTACATTAGGTTCAGTAATGCCGATTACATCTGATATCTCTTTAGTAGACAATCCCTCTATCACAAGCGAAATCAATGCCTTATCTATTACTGAGAGCAAATTGAGTTCGGTCGAAAGGGCTTCAAATTTTTCCTCTTTCTGAATGGACTTGGTATGCTCATCATCGGTCAACACATTAAAAATTTCGGGGGTTGCATTAATCATAAGCGAATAATATTTTCCGGTTTTGGCAGAGTGTGTAAGACAAGTGTTTACTGCAACTCTGTATATCCAGGTCGATATTGCCGATTCGCCTCTGAATTTTTCAAGACTCTTCCAGATGTTTATAAGTACCTCCTGATAAAGGTCGTCGGTATTACTGTTACCCGAACTGTAGTAACTGCATATGCGCATTATGCGGTTACTATTCTCTTTGATAATTTCGTTAAAGCTCTCCTCTTTTTTCACAATTATGAGTTTTTGCTTATTTAGTCTGTAAATTTAAGAATTGTTACAAAAAAATTGTTACGTTTGGATTACCTCGCTATCGCTCGGTGATCCTTGTGGGGGGCATTCAAAGCAAAAAATGTAAGAGCTTAGGCCCTGCCCCACATTGGGATTGCCTCCTTTCAGTCGGCGTTCCCTGTGGGGGGGATATTCAAAGCAAAAAACTTAAGAGGCTTGTCCCACCTTGGGATTACCTCGCTATAGCTCGGTGATCCCTGGTGGGGGGGGCCATTCAAAGCAAAAAAATGTATGGGGCTTCGCCCTTTTTTATTTACGGCTTTTCGCCAGCAAATAAATTTGCTGCGAATGCCGTAAATAAAATAAGCCGCAATAAATTGCGGCTTACATTTTTTTGCTTTGTGATTCGGTTGGGATTCGAACCCAAGACCCACAGCTTAGAAGGCTGTTGCTCTATCCAACTGAGCTACCGAACCCCTATCCTGTTTTTAACAGGGAGTGCAAAGATATAACTATTTTTTATTTTTTCATTGCTTTGGAAATAAATTCTATCGCGAAAACTATTGATAATCCGACAATGGTGAAGATTATTGCAGAGAGCAGTTGTGGTGATGTGTTTGTAAGGGTCTCAAATTGTGACGGCAAAGCAGGGTAATCTATCCCCTCAAATCTATCTGATGGAATCTTCCAGGGCCATACCTTTATAAGTGAACCTATCATAAAACCTGCAAGAAGAGCAATTGTAGCCTTGTAATACTTTTTTAGCAGCCAGGAGAGAAAGTGAGAGAAGGAGATGAGGCCGATAACTGCTCCTGAAATAAATACCAGCATAACAGGGATGTTAAACTCCTTGATGGCGTTCATCATAAATGCATATTTACCCATAAGCAGCAACATAAAACTTCCGGATATGCCGGGTAGAATCATTGCGCATATTGCGATAGCTCCACTCACAAAAATAAACCACCACGCATCGGTGGTTTCTGTGGGAGAGACCAGGCAAATCATTCCGGCTATGAGAACTCCAATTATAAGCGAAAGTATATTAACAAGACTCCATTTGTCTATCTCTCTGAGAATAAAAATTGCCGATGCTGCAATCAATCCCATAAAGAAGCTCCACAAAGGGATTGGATGGTATACAAGAAGATATTGCATTAGTCTGGCCAGAGTAAAAATACTAAGTAACACTCCGCTGAATACTGCTACAAGAAAATTTCCGTTTATCTGTCTCCAGAAAGATGCTATCTCCCCTTTTAATAGAGTTTTTATTGCACTAAAATCTATAGATTTAATAGAGGTGATAAGCTCCTCATAAATTCCTGTCATAAAAGCAATTGTTCCTCCGGATACACCGGGGATTACATCGGCTGCACCCATTGCCACACCTTTTATTGAGGTGAGTAGATATTTATTCATTCTTAGTTTGATTTTTTCTTAATCTTGTTAATTTGCTTTTTGACAGAATCGTCTCTTTTGAGGGAGGGTATAAGTTCAAACAGTCTGGCAAGCCAAAGCTCATCGTACGAGATAAGCATCTCCAGATATATTTTAAAAAGCTCGTTCTCTTTTGTATTATACAGAGAGACAAGGTAATAAACAAGAAATTCCGGATTCTTGGTTCTTTTGTAAGAGTTATGAAGCTCTGTAATTAGAAAAAGAGAGTCGGTTCTCTCATCTCCAATAATTTTTCTAAGGCAGGTTAGAGCTTCATAATGTTCGTGCCTGAGCATACATATGTAGGCAATACCTGTGTTTGCATCGAGATTTTCCGAATCAAGTTTCAGAACCATCCGAAAGTAAAAGATAGCATCCTCCAACCTATCTTTTGCTAAATATGCATCTGCAATTCCAGTTAGTGCAAAAAGATTATCCGGTTCTATTCTGAGGAAACTCTCAAAAGTCTCTATACCTTCGTCATATTTACCACTGTTTACCAATAGTATTGCCTTGTTATAGAGAACAGAAGAGTTATCGGGATTTAGAGCTATTGCATAATCAAATGCATCCGTTGCTTTGGGGATATTTGCTTCTCTGGCATATATTGTACCAATATTAAACCAAACATTATCGTTGAATGGGTCAATATCAAGATATTTCTCGTAGTAGTGCAAGCTTTTAGCCAACATATCGGACCTTTCGTAGCAGAAAGCAAGATCGTTAATCAACTCGTAATTATCCGGTGCAATTATCTCTGCCTTTTCCAAGAGATTAATGGCATTTTTGAAGTTCCCTAAATCTATATAATCCTGAGCTGCAGTTAGAAGCATATCAAGACCCTCATTGGTTGTAAGAGAGAGTGCACTCTCAATATAATCCATTGCAGATTGATTATCCCCTTTTTTAATAAACACCCTTGCAAGCAGAAAATGGATGTCGCTGTTTCCTGAATCTAAAGAGAGTTGTTTGTTAAGAATATCAAGAGCTCTATCACTGTCACTATTTACAATTAGAACATCTGCATAGCGAATTGTCATCTCTGTAGAGTAGGGATGCTGATTATATCCCATTGAGGTTAGGATGTAGACTATTTCATCATCCATCTCATCAATAAAATTGTTTATCAGATATTCAAACTGCTCCTCCGAGAATCTCATATTCTCAAGTGTACCATCTTCAAATGCAGATTCACACTTAGAGACAAGATCCGAAAACTCCTCCTCTTCATCAAAGTTAAGAAAATCGTCACCAACCATTTATATAGATTTAATTGAGGATAAATAGTGAATTATCGAATTAAGAAAGCCTCTGCTGCTCTCCTCCTTTATATTATCCAGAATCAGATCAAAAGGGGAATTTTGGTAGTGCAACCTACCCACTTTAAATGATGCTTTTGATCTGTGTGAAATATAATTGCAGGTGAAGTTGTAGGAGCTGGAGAAGTCAATATAAAGATTAAAATTATGCTCCGAGAACTCCTCTAGAAAGTTAGATTTTGGTATACCTATAGAGTTAATGTCATTTCGGTTGAATATTATGATTCTATGATCCAGATACTCTTTTGGATAGGGGTGCTTGGAGTCGTTAATTGCAATGGCAGAAAACTTAATAGATCTGCTGTCTATGATTTCAATCAATCTCTTAATTGTGTCAAGAATATTCTCATCATTGATATTGAAGAGAAAACCCAAAGATTTCACCTCCGGAAGAGCATAGTACCTAATGAACCTCTCATTATCAACTGCTTTTAGTGCCTTTTTGCGGCGAGTCTCCTTAAATAACATCTCCTATTTCTTTAACCCCACAAAATTAACAAAAATCAAGCCATTGGCAACCCTATAATGATATAAGAATATTTTTATCTTTGTAGAAATTGAAATCAGAATATGATCTTTAAAAACAACAATATTACCCTTTGTGACATCTACTCAAACAGTATCTCTCTTTACGGTGAGAGAGTTGCCTTTTCTGTAATAAACGGAGAAAAACTTACATATAATAATTTCGGAGAGAGAGTAGAGCGTGTAATTCAAATATTTAACGAAGCGGGGTTGCAAAAAGGAGATAAAATTGCAATTCTTGCCTGTAATAATATAAACTGGCCGGTATCATATTTTGCGGCAACAACATCGGGAAGAGTTGCCGTTCCTATTCTGCCGGATTTTACTGCCTTTGAGATTGTAAACATAATAGAACACTCAGAGTGTAAGGCATTAATTGTCTCCTCTAAACTGGAGTACAAAATTCCTGAACATTTAACAGATAAGCTCTCTCTTATTATTAAGATGGACAATTTTGAGGTCACCAAAAAAGTTGTCAGTGCAGATATTTTTTTAAGAGATGAACCTAATCACGAGGATGTTGCCACTATAATATACACCTCCGGCACCTCCGGCGCATCAAAAGGGGTAATGCTCACTCACGCAAATCTAGTTGCGCAAACTAAAATGACTACAGAGCTGTTTCCTATTTTAAAAGAGGATATATTCCTATCTATCCTCCCCCTTTCTCATACCTATGAGTGCAGCATAGGAATGCTGCTTCCATTCACTCACGGAGCCAGTGTTGTATATCTTGACGGTGCCCCTACCCCATCAATATTAATGCCTGCCTTAAAAGAGGTTAAGCCAACTATTATGCTTAGCGTACCACTGATTGTAGAGAAAATCTACAAAATTAAAATCAGACCTATATTCACAAAAAACCTAATTTTAAGAGTAGTCTATTCAATTTGGATATTTAGAAGGTTATTTCATAAAGCTGCAGGGAAAAAGCTTCTAGAAACATTTGGGGGTAACCTTAGATTTTTCGGAATAGGAGGATCAAGACTAGATGGAGTTGTTGAAAACTTCCTTGCAGATGCCGGATTCCCTTATGCTATCGGATATGGACTCACAGAAACATCTCCCCTTTTGGCAGGGGTTGTCCCAGGTAAGGTTAAGTGGCAATCTACAGGTCCGGCTCTTAACGGAGTAGAGATCAAAATTGACAATCCTAATAATAAAAAAATAGGTGAAATAGTGGTAAAAGGGCCAAATGTTATGAAGGGTTATTATAAAGACCCTCAGAGTACTATGGCCTCCTTCACAGAAGATGGCTGGTTCAGAACCAAGGATCTTGGCTTTATGGATAGAGAGGGATACCTCTACATTAAGGGGCGAAAAGATAATATGATTCTAAGTTCAAGCGGAGAGAATATCTATCCGGAGGACATAGAGAGCATTATCAATGAATTTGATCTTGTTCTTGAGTCTCTGGTTATAGAGAGAAAGGGCAAGCTGGTGGCAAAAGTCCACTTTAACTATGATGAAATTAAAGAGAGTGAGCACATCTTGGGAGAAGGATCTGCAAGTGTTACTGATAAAGTAACAAGAGTAAAAAGAGAGCTGCTTTTGTATGTGAATGACAGAGTAAACAAATCTTCAAAACTCTCTGAGATTGTTGAACAGCCGGTCCCTTTCGAGAAAACGGCAACTCAAAAAATCAAAAGATACCTATATAATTAGCTCTGTGGCGTTGAAAGATCTTAGTTGCGAAATATAAGTACATCCTCAAAACAATCAACAATCACCGGCTTCTCTTTGATAAGGGCCCCTTTAAGTATTGATTTCGCCAGTTCATTTACCAACTCCTTTTGGAGAACCCTTTTTATTGGTCTTGCGCCATATGACGGATTATATCCTTTATTGCACAAGTAGTTGAGTGCATAACTGGTAAATTCCAAAGTGATACCCATATTGTCCAGTTTCTCTTTAATTCCGTCTATCTGCAATTTAAGAATCTCATTCAGATTTTCCATTGTAAGTGGATGGAAGACAATTATATCATCAATACGGTTTAGGAATTCTGGTCGAACCCCTTTTTTCAGTATCTCAAGAACCTCATCTTTTGTCTTCTCAAGAATCTCCTCTCTGTTACTATCTGTTAACTTGCCAAGGTTCTCCTGAATTAAATCTGAACCTGCGTTGGATGTCATTATCAGAATTGTGTTTTTGAAATCTGCAGTACGGCCTTTATTATCTGTAAGCCTGCCGTCATCTAAAACCTGCAACAGAACATTAAACACATCCGGGTGAGCCTTCTCTATTTCGTCAAGCAAAAGAACAGAGTATGGTTTTCTTCTTACAGCCTCAGTCAGTTGCCCACCCTCTTCATAGCCGATGTAGCCTGGAGGAGCTCCAACAAGCCTGGAGACAGAGTGTCTCTCCTGATATTCACTCATATCAATTCGGGTTAATAGATTTTCATCATTAAAAAGGTACTCTGCAAGTGCCTTTGCAAGCTCGGTCTTTCCAACACCGGTTGTACCCAAAAAGAGAAATGAACCTACTGGTCTCTTAGAGTCGTGCAGCCCCGCCCTGCTCCTTCTAATTGCGTCTGAAACAGCCGAAATAGCTTGATCCTGACCAACAACTCTTTTATGAAGAGCCTCCTCCATTTTTAAAAGCTTCTCCTTCTCACTTTCAAGCATCCTTTTCACAGGAATACCTGTCCACTTTGCAACAACCTCTGCAATATCTTCCGAATCTACATACTCCTTTATCATTGAGAACTCGCCTCTGCTTTTATCTTCGTTTAGCTGATTAATCTCCTTCTCTGCAGCGACAATTTGGCCATATCTAATCTCAGCCACCTTTCCGTAGTCGCCCGAAATCTCAGCCTGATGGGCTTTAAATTTAAGCTCCTCAATCTCAATCTTTTTTTTCTGAATTGTTTCAATAATACTCTTCTCTCTCTTCCAAAGGTTCATCTTGCTCTCTCTCTCTTGGGAAAGCTCTGCAAGTTGTTGTGTTAACTCGCCCATTTTTATCTTATCTCCCTCTCTTTTGATTGCTTCACGCTCAATTTCAAGCTGTCTGATTCTTCTGTTTAGCTCATCTAAAGACTCGGGAACCGAGTTTATCTCCAATCTTAGTTTTGACGCAGCCTCATCTATGAGGTCTATAGCTTTATCCGGTAAAAATCTTGAAGTAATATATCTGCTTGATAGGTCCACTGCTGCAATTAGTGCATCATCTTTGATTTGCACTTTATGGTGGTTTTCATATCTCTCCTTTAGCCCTCTGAGAATTGAGATTGCCTCTGCGGTTGTGGGTTCATCCACCATCACTATCTGAAATCTTCGCTCGAGAGCTTTATCTTTTTCAAAATATTTTTGATACTCATCCAGAGTTGTAGATCCTACAGCTCTTAGTTCTCCCCGAGCCAGAGCCGGTTTAAGAATATTTGCAGCATCCATTGCCCCGTCGCTCCTACCTACACCAACCAATGTATGGATCTCGTCTATAAAAAGAATCACCTCTCCCTCGCTCTCTATCACCTCTTTTACTACCCCTTTAAGCCTCTCCTCAAACTCTCCTTTATATTTTGCTCCGGCAATCAACGCTCCCATATCCAATGAGTAAATTTTTTTGCTCTTTAGATTCTCCGGAACATCTCCCTGAACAACTCTCTGAGCAATACCCTCAGCTATAGCGGTTTTACCGACTCCTGGTTCGCCTACCAGTATCGGATTATTTTTTGTTCGTCTGCTTAATATCTGTAAAACTCGTCTTATCTGCTCATCTCTGCCAATTACCGGATCCAATTTTCCGGAATTGGCCATCTCATTAAGATTTATGGCAAAACTATCCAGAGATTGATGTCTGTTATTACTCATATTCCAAAATTATAAATAGTCTAGTTAGTAAATACAACAACTCTGCCATCTGCAAAATTGTGACAAAACGACATTATTTGAAATTGAGTGTTACCTTTGCAATTAAAAAAATGATAATACCGGAGTTGAATGACGGAGCTCTGCTTCCGCTTGCAGAGAGCTTCTATACAATACAGGGCGAAGGGTATAATACAGGGAAAGCAGCATTTTTCATTCGTCTTGGGGGGTGTGATGTTGGCTGCAGCTGGTGTGATGCAAAAGAGACCTGGAACCCGGCTCTTTACCCTCCTACACCTATTGAGAAAATTGTAGAAGAAGCAGTAAAATACAAAGCAAAATCTATTGTTATAACAGGAGGCGAGCCACTTACATACCCGTTGGACAAACTTTGCAAACTTCTCAAAAAGGAGAGTATGCAGATATTTCTGGAGACATCCGGATCCTATCCTATAAGTGGCATTTTTGACTGGATATGTCTATCACCTAAAAAAAAGAGGCCCCCTGTCGGCAATATCCATCTGATAGCATCAGAGCTTAAGGTTATTATTGAAAAGGAGGAGGATCTTCTTTGGGCAGAAGAGAACAGGCTTAAAGCAGCCGAGAGTACATTGTTCTATCTTCAGCCTGAGTGGAGCAGAAGAGGAGTGATGATTCCGCTGATTGTGGAGTATATTAAAAATAATCCACAGTGGAGTATCTCGTTGCAAACACATAAATATATGAATATTCCTTAGCAACCGAACCCATACTTTTATTTTTTTGAATAACTTTGAACAAACATAATTTATAAATCAAAATTCAAACTATGAAAAAACTTCTTTCAGGAGCAATCCTATTTGCTTTTTTTCTATTAAGCCTTAATGCACAGGAGAAAACAAAGACGAATGGCGGATATCAATTTAATGTTGTTAAAGAGCTGCCTGTTACTTCGGTTAAGAATCAGAGCAGAACGAGCACTTGCTGGAGTTTCTCCGCAATATCATTCCTTGAATCTGAACTTATCCGACTAGGTAAAGGTGAGCACAACCTCTCGGAGATGTTTATCGTCTCAAACGCATATTTTGATAAAGCAGATAAATATATTCGTACCTCAGGAAATATAAATTTTGCTCCTGGCAGCTCATTTGGAGATGCTCTCACAATTTGGAAAAGTTACGGGATTGTTCCGGATAATGCAATGCCGGGTTTAAACTATGGCGAAAATATTCATATCCATAACGAAATGGATGCTGCCCTCTCCGGATACATAAATGCACTTTTAAAGAACCCCAACGGAAAATATAGCACCGCGTGGAAGGATGGATTTAGAGGAATTCTGGATGCATATTTAGGAAAAGTTCCTCAGAAATTCTCATACAACGGAAAGGAGTACACACCTAAAAGTTTCGCGGCAGAGCTGGGTATAGTTCCGGAAGACTATGTATCAATCACATCTTATAATCACCACCCATTTTATGGTGAATTTGCTCTCGAGATACCGGATAACTGGCGTTGGGACCGCTCTTACAACCTTCCTATAGAAGAATTTATGCAGATTTTTGATTTTGCAATTGAGAAGGGCTTTACAGTGTTGTGGGGCTCTGATGTAAGCGAGAAAGGCTTCACCAGAAGAGGAGTCGCTATCGTTCCTGAAACAGAGGTAGCAAATATGTCCGGTTCTGACCAGCAAAGGTGGCTTGGTGTAACTAAAAGTGAGATAGATGCTAAATTTTCTACTCTTGAGCAGATTGTTCCCGAGAAAGTGATTACACAAAATGACAGACAGATTGCCTTTGATAACGGACAAACAACCGATGACCACGGTATGCATATCTATGGAGTTGCAAAAGACCAGAACGGGAATAAATACTATTTGGTAAAGAACTCCTGGGGAGAGACCGGAGATTACAAAGGTATATGGTATGTATCGGAGACCTTTGTTAAATATAAGACTATGAATATAGTTGTGCACAAAAACTCTATACCGGCAAATATTAAGAGCAAACTTGGAATAAAATAGAGAGCTATGAAAAAATTATCAGGAGTATTATCAATCCTGCTGCTTTTTGTGATTACATCACAAAATGTGATGGCACAGGGTTACATTTTTACTGATGTGAAGAGAAACAGCGCTACCCCTGTCAAAAACCAGGCTAGCAGCGGTACCTGTTGGAGCTATGCTACAGCTGCATTTCTGGAATCAGAACTGCTTAGAACCGGAAAGGGAGAGTTTGACCTATCTGAGATGTACATTGTAAGGTATAACTATCTCAAAAGAATGGATGACAACTATCTTCGCAGAGGTGAAGGGAATTTGGGACAGGGAAGTCTGGCTCATATGTTTACCAATGGTGTTGAGGAGTTTGGGATTGTGCCTCAGGAGGTCTATTCCGGAATCAACTATGACTCACCTGTTAATAATCACAAAGAGGTAAACAAATTTATCAATGTTATATCTGCAGCTGCCGTTGAACTTAAGCAGAGAAGCCCGGAGTATTATAAACTTGTCAACTCACTTATGGATATCTATTTTGGTATAGTTCCAAAAACATTTGTTTATAAGGGTCAGAGTTATACCCCTGCAAGTTTTGCAAAATATCTCGGCCTAAATATGTCTGATTATGTAGAAATTACAAGCTTTTCTCACATCCCTTTCTACAAAAAATCGGTAATCGAGGTTCCGGACAATTGGGACCACGCCAGCTTCTACAACATTCCTCTCAATGAGTTTATCTCTGTAATAGACAATGCCCTGATGAATGGCTATACTGTATGCTGGGATGGAGATGTTAGTGAAAAAGGATTCTCCCACGCTAACGGAGTAGCAATAAACCCGGATATTCAGGAGACAGCCAATCTATCCGGAGAGGATAGGGCTCGTTTTGAAAAGATGACGCCGGAAGAGAGGTATTCAGATATCTATAAGTTTCAGAAAATTTATCCTGAAGTAAATGTTAATCAAGAGATTCGTCAGAGAGGATATGAGAGTTTTACAACAACAGACGATCATCTAATGCTGCTTACAGGTATTGTTAAAGATCAGAACGGCAACAAGTATTATATCACGAAGAACTCCTGGGGTACAGATAGGAACAGATTCGGAGGATACTTAAATATGTCTGAAAGCTTCGTTAAAGCAAAGAGCATTTCGGTAATGGTTCATAAAGAGTCTATCCCGGCGGATATAAGAAAAAAACTAGGCATACAATAGATCAAATAATAGAACCATTATGGGTTTAAAGAGACATATCCCGAATACCATTACTTTACTAAATCTTCTTTGTGGTATAGTCGCAGTTATCTTTGCATTGAAAGGGTGGCAACTTTTTGCCATCTACCTAATTTTAATTGCTGCAGTAATGGATTTTCTGGATGGATTCTCTGCCAGAATGTTAAATGCGTATTCAAATATTGGGAAGGAGCTGGACTCACTTGCAGATCTTGTCAGTTTCGGTTTGGCTCCCTCAATTTTGATTTACTACAGATTTAGCACATTTCTCTCATACGATAGTTCATCGGGAGCCAACTCTTTATGGATTGAGCTTTTATCATTCACACCTCTTGTAATAGCACTATCATCCGCGCTTAGACTTGCTATTTTCAATATTGATACAAGGCAGACAAAAAATTTTATTGGCGTTCCCACGCCGGCAAATGCAATTCTAATTGCAATGTTTATGCATTTTACTCTTCACAACAGTGATTTTGACGGCATTTATAATAACTACTGGTTTTTTCCTCTCGTCTCACTTCTTCTCTCCTACCTTCTGGTTTGCAGTGTACCAATGTTCTCCCTTAAGATTAAAAGCTTTAAATATAAAGAGAACAAAAGACTTTTTATCTTTTTGTTAATCTCTGCTATTCTTATGTTTGTGATAATAGTAATTGGTTATCAATGGTCTCTGGCGCTATTCATCCTTTTTGCCAATTACATTCTATTCAACTCTGTTATTTTTATTTACGAAAAGCTTTTTGTAAAAAGCTAATTATCAATTTTGAAAATATCTATCAGACAGTGTCTTAGCATATCTCCTGTTTTAAGTGCATTCTGTGTGTTAAGTTGGCTTTCATCACCGTTATTAAGAAAAATCAATGTTAACTCTCTACTTTTATCACTCCAAACAATGCCTCCGTTGAGAGTGGATGAGTGGTAGTGAGCAAATATCTCTATCACAGATGCACTCTTGCTCTCAATAACATACTCTCCTGAGTACTCTCCTCCCCTTTTTACTATAGAGATAAATTTTGCAATATCGTTTGCATTTGAAAAAACCCCCTCTCTTCTGACAGAGGAGTGATTCATTCCAGCTCTATCGTAAAGCTCTTTTTTAATAAAATCTTCAAACTTCAATTTGGTTTTTTCGACAACAATCTTCTTCAGTATCTCTAAGTTTTCGTATGTGTACTGCGGAAACTCCGGATATTTATTATCGCTGCTATATCTGTGCATAAGTAGATCTGAAATCAAAACTCTGTTATATGGAGAGCTCTTGTGTAGTTTAATAATAGATCCTGCAAAATCTTCCAGTGATATTTTGCCTATTGCTTCAAGATGGGTTATTGAGGGCAATATTGATATCAGAGCAGATATTCTGTTTAGATTAACTTCACTGTCAACTCTTAGATTTCCATAAGAGCTGTTTACTAATACACTCCCTTTATATAAAACTAAGAGTTGAGCACCATTAAAACGCCTCTCTCTTAAATCTCTCATAACAATTGTGTCAAGAGATGAGTTTAGTAGTCGACTATCTATCTTCAAATCAAGTGGGACTCCATAACTGATTCTTTTACCACCCTCCAGTTTGATACCGTATCCCATCGGATACTCCCCTGCAGGAACCGGAAGCTTTCCGACAGAACCTGTCGCACCAAAAATCAGATGCGCAGCTGCAATATTATTATGAAGAGTATTTGAAAATGCAACAATAAGAGATTTGAAATTATTGCTGTTTTTTATGAAAGGGATGGCAAGTGGATTGCCGAAATAGATAAATGTTACCCTTTTATTGAGTGAAAAATCTGTAATAATCTTCAATTTTCTGTGGTCAAGATTGAAATCCCTCTGTGGTCTTGAGTCTGTGTTATGGAGTGCAATTATAATGTGATCTTTATTGGAAATTCCATTTAGAGCTCTTATTAGCTTGTCGTTTGAATAATCTCCTCTAAGTATTGTCGTGTCAATTTCTGTATACAGAGAGAGATATTCTGCCAACTCCTTACCGTTTTTTTCGCCTCCCATAGAGAGGTAACCTATATGCAAATCTTTAAGCCTTTTAATAGGTAGAGCTCCGTCTTCGTTTCGCAAAAGGGTGAGAGATTGTTCGGAGATTGCAGATATCAGCGAAGAGTACTGTGGATTGTTAAGATCTTCGTGTAAATTTTCAAATGAAATTGGAT
Source organism: Bacteroidetes bacterium HGW-Bacteroidetes-5 (assembly GCA_002842515.1). Classification (GTDB taxonomy): domain Bacteria; phylum Bacteroidota; class Bacteroidia; order Bacteroidales; family UBA932; genus Bact-08. The sequence goes on from PHDC01000001.1 coordinate 235,976, forward strand.
CTCTTCCCTGAAGTATTCCCAACTTCATCTTAGCCGTGAGAATTTTTTTACATCTCATATTTAGACTGTGCATAGAGATCTCACCACTATTAACTGCTCTCTCAAAGATATCAAGTGCAATAGATGCCTTCTCGGGCATCAGAATTATATCGCAACCAGCCTTGAAAGCCTCCAGAGGCAGAAGTTCCGGAGCCATATAATTGGCTACCCCCTTCATATTAAGTGCGTCTGTTATAATTATGCCATTGTACTCAAGATCTCTTCTTAAAAGGTCAGAGATAATTGATTTTGAGATAGAAGATGGTCTCCCGCTGCTATCAAGTGAGGGTATTTGAAGATGGCCAGCCATAACCATATCCACTCCGGCCTCAATCAATACCCTAAAAGGATGTAACTCCAGGGAATCTATTCTGGCGCGGGGAAAAGTTAAAAGTGGAAGAGCATTGTGAGAGTCAACCTCAGTATCGCCGTGACCCGGAAAGTGTTTTGCAGAGCCCATAACCCCGGCATCTTTCATACCTCTCATATATGCAACACCGTAGTTAGCTACAATTTGAGCATCCTGACCAAAAGAGCGGGTGTTTATCACAGGATTTCTCGGATTATTATTTATGTCAACTGTCGGTGCAAAGTTGACATCCACTCCAACCCTTCTTGCCTGGGTTCCGATTGCCACACCCATTCTGTAAACCAGGGAGTCAGAGGGGAGGGCTCCCAGTTGCATCTGCCTTGGAAAAGAGACTATTGAATCAAATCTCATAGCTGCTCCCCACTCGCCATCAATTGTCACTAAAAGTGGAATCTTAGAAAGGCTTTGCAGATAGTTAATCATTTTAACAGCAGGAGTAAGAGTAGAGTTCATAAGAATTACCCCTCCCACTCTCTCAGTTTTTACCATCTCTATTGCCTCAATCGTGCTTCTGTCGCTTGTGTCAGACGAGAATGATACAATAAAGAGTTGTGCAATCTTATCTCTGGTAGTCATCCTCTTCAAGAGATCCTCAACAACCCGTGAATCTCTTGAATCTGCAGATATATTGTTTTGTGCTAAGGTTACTTTTGTGCTAAAAAGAGATGTAATAAATTGTGCAATAATCAGAAATCTAAACAGGTAAATTTTCATAACTAAACCGGCCTAATAGGAGTTAATCTGTTCAACAAGTTTATCTATCTGTGCTACGAGCTTCTCTTCTGCCATTAAATATTCATCCACAGATGCAATCTCTGTTTTCACTCCAAAATAGAACTTAATTTTTGGTTCCGTTCCGGACGGTCTCACAGAGACAATAGTATTGTCACTGCTAACAAATTGAAGAACATCGGATTTTGGAAGATTAATCCTATATCTAAGATCGCTTAACATATCTATACTCTCCGATGAGAGATAGTCGTGAATTAGAACAACAGGAGATCCGGCCAAACTCTGAGGTGGTGTCTCGCGAAAACTCTTCATCATTTTTGCAATTTGCTCCACACCATCTTTACCTTTTTTAGTTACAGATACCAGATGCTCTTTATAAAGACCAAATTTTGTGTAGATTGAGAGTAGCAGATCGTATAGTGACATTCCTTTGTCTCTAGCCCACACAGCTGCCTCAGCTACAAGGCAGCAGGAGATGACTGCATCCTTGTCTCTTACAAACTCTCCTACATTAAACCCATAACTCTCCTCACCGCCACCTATGAAAACTCTCTCCCCCTCAAGCTCTCTCACAACTTCGGCGATAAATTTAAATCCCGTAAGAACATCAAACATCTGCACACCGTAACTTTCCGAAATACTCTTAAGAAGGTCCGATGTAACTATAGTTTTTACCATATAGTACTCCGGATTACTCCCTCTGTTAATCATCCCCAACTCCACTCTTCTCTCTAAAAGATAGTAGGTAAGTATTGAAGCCATCTGATTTCCGTTGAGCAAGACAAAATTTCCTGAACTGTCTTTTACTGCTATGCCGATTCTGTCTGCATCCGGATCTGTTGCCATTACCAGGTCTGCATCATTTTCTATTGCTGTCTCAATAGCCATCTTAAGTGCTCCCGGCTCCTCAGGATTAGGAGAATCTACTGTTGGAAAGTTCCCGTCTGTAACATCCTGGGCAGGAACATTTATGATATTGCTGAAGCCAGATCTTTTTAAAGCCTCAGGCACAATATTAACCCCTGTTCCGTGCAGGGGGGTATAGACAATTTTAAGTGAGTTCTCCTTTAACACCAGCTCCTTAGAAAGTGTAAGAGAGAGAATGGCATTAAGGTATAGCTCGTCTACATCTTTTCCTATTTTTTTTATCCTAATAGAGTCTCCGTTAAAAAGGACCTTTGAGGGGTTATCAATTTTAAGAACCTCTTTAATTATGTTCGCATCGTGTGGTGCTGTTACTTGAGCTCCATCTTCCCAATAAGCTTTGTATCCGTTGTACTCTTTTGGATTGTGAGATGCTGTAATCATAACACCTGCTACGCATCCGAAATGTCTTATTGTAAAACTTAGTTCCGGAGTGGGTCTCAACGAATCAAACAGGAATACATCAAAACCATTTGCAGCAAAAACATCTGCAGTTATCCCGGCAAAGTATGAGCTTAAATTTCTGTTGTCGTAAGAGATGGCAACCGATAACTCGTTGTTATGAGGAAATGATCTCTTGAGATAGTTTGCCAACCCCTGGGTAGCCATCCCAATTGTGTATTTGTTTATTCTGTTAGTTCCCGCACCCATAATTCCTCGCAGACCTCCGGTACCAAACTCAAGGTTTCTGTAAAAAGCATCCTCAAGCTCTTTTGTGTTTTCGTTAATCAGAATTTGCACCTGATCTCTTGTCTCCATATCAAAGTCATCCGAAAGCCACGATTTGGCTCTCTCTAAATAATTCACTGATGTTTTACCCATTTTTCTCTTTTATTCTGTTTAACTTTCAAATTTAACGAATTGCCCGCAATAAACAAAAATCAGGTAAAAAGGGAGTATATTTGCAATATGGATTTTAGAGAGTATATCCCATTCTATAAAAGAAATTTAAAAATGGCACTCCCTGTAATGCTCACACAGGCAGGGCAGATAACTGTTCATCTGGCAGACAACATAATGGTTGGGCAGCTTGGTACGGCAGAGCTGGCATCGGTATCTTTCTCAAACTCCATCTACATTCTGGGAATGGTATTTGGGATAGGATTTACTCAGGGACTTACACCTCATATAGGACATAGCTTCGGAAAAGGAGAGCACAATATGGTTGCCTCTTTACTCAAAAACTCTGTGTTATTGAACACTTTGGTCTCTATTTTGCTGACTCTGCTAATGGTTGCGGTAGGTTTCTTTATGAGTTATATGGGCCAGACAGAACAGGTAGTCTCTTTAGGAAAAGAGTATTACAATACAATATTATTCTCTATGCTCCCATTCCTGCTCTTTTTTGGTCTTAGGCAATTCTCAGAGGGGATAGGCATAACAAAATATGCAATGTATATTACATTGAGTGCAAATCTTCTGAATATTCTATTGAACTGGATTCTAATTTTCGGACATTGGGGATTTGAACCGATGGGAGTTAAGGGGGCAGCAGTTGCAACTCTTATAAGCAGAGTTTTAATGCTCATTCTGTTTGTTATTTTAATTTTCAGGCTGGAGTGTTACAAGAAATATGTAAAAATCTTTGAGACTCCACTAATTCAATTGGATTTGGTTAAAAAGGTACTACGAACTTCAATCCCTCTCTCATTCCAAAATCTGGTAGAGATTACTGCATTCAGTATGAGCGCTGTAATGATTGGTTGGCTTGGAGAGGTTTCCCTTGCTTCTCATCAGATTGCGATGAGTATGAGCAGTTTTTCGTTTATGATTGCATTGGGTGTGGGAGCTGCTGCCACAATCCGGGTATCGCACCAATATGGATACGGAGATTATAAATCAATGAGAATGGCCGGGTTTGCTGCCATTCACCTTAGCATTGTGTTGATGTCGTTATGCGGCGTCGCCTATATTCTATTGAGAAACTACATTCCAATAATCTACACCCAGGACCCTATGGTTAGAGCTCTGGCAGCAAAACTTCTAATCGTTGCTGCTCTTTTTCAGGTTTTTGATGCTATTCAGCTCGCCAGCTTAGCGTGCCTGAGAGCTCTTGCTGATGTAAAAATCCCATTGATTCTCTCAATTGTATCATACTATTTAGTCTCACTCCCTTTAGGCTATTTTTGCGGATTTATCCTCAATTTCGGAACGGTCGGGGTTTGGATTGGGCTTTTGCTTGGACTTCTATTTGCTGCTGCTCTTTTCCTTTGGAGATTTAATAATATTAGCAGACAATTGATAAATAAGCATCAAATGTTATGAAAAAATTCAACTACACCAAAGGCGTCCTATTTCTTATTTTAATCTCGACAATAATAAGAGTTGTACTTGCTCTTACTCTTGAACTCGGTCAGGAGGAGGCATACTACTGGACCTTTGCCCTTTATCCGGAGCTTAGTAATTTTGATCAACCTCCAATGATTGGTTGGTTTATACAACTCTTCACGAATAATCTCTATTTTAACGGAGAGTTTTTCTTGCGTCTGGCTTCAATTATCAGCGGTTCAGCCAGTCTTTGGATAGTCTTTATTATTGGGAGAAGGGTTAAGGGAGAGTCAGCCGGGTTTTACTCTGCTCTACTTTTTTCATCGTCATTCTATTTAACTGTCATCTCCGGAGTTCTAATTCTACCCGAGGCGCCGCAGACACTTTTCTACCTTTTATCGCTATACTTTCTTATTGAGGGGATAATACAAAGAGATCAAAATTGCGAAGAGTCAAGGTTCATCTGCAGAGTGGCTCTTATTATGGCAGGAGTATTCATTGGAATGGCTATGCTATCCAAGTTTTCGTCAATACTCTTATGGCTGGGTGTATTTATCTATGCACTCTTTTACAACAGATCCCTTTTCAAAAAAGGAGAGCTCTATCTATCTTTTTTTATCAGTTTGCTGTTTCTTATTCCCGTATATATATGGAACTTTCGCAACAGTTTTATTGGTATAGACTACCTATCTGGTCTGACACACCTATCTCAAGGATTCTCTTTAAAAACTTTTCTTCAAGCACTCTACATACCTTTCTTGCTTAACAACCCCATAAATATTTTTATAATTCTTGTTTCCCTAAATTACTACAGAATTAAACATTATATTACAGATAGTTATATATCCCTATTACTATCTCTTTCGATTCCTGTGATTCTCGTATCAATTGTTTTTTCTGCATTTTCCGAGAGTTTTATATACGCAATCTCATTAGGGGTCTCGCCTCTAATCTTTTTAGCAGGAGCATATATCACAACTTTGGTGAGTGAGAGGGCACGCGGAGTATTAACTCAATCTTTAAAATATAGTGTATTCTTTTTCTTACTGGTAATCATTCTGGGAACAGTTCATATCTATACAGGTCTGTTTAACACCTCATTCCTCCTAAAAAACCCGGATCACAAAATAGGATATAATGACATTACAATAGACCGTTTTGGATGGAGGAGGCTCTCTCAAGAGTTCGGGAAAATTCGCGAATTGGACATTGCAATGGGAAAAATCTCTGAGCGTTCATATATTCTGGAATTCGACCATAAAGCGGCAGCACAAAGCGACTACTATCTGGCCAGACCAAACAAGACAATTGTAAAGGGCATTGGGTCTGTAGAGCAGATAAGAAAGTATGCCTGGATTACAAAAAAACTTGGAGGAATAAAAATAGGTGAAAGTGCATACTACATAGAATCTTCCCGGGGAAATAACTCCGCTGTGGAATTTGGGGAAAAACATTTTGAGAGAGTTGAGAAGGCCTCTGTCATATATATTAAACGAATGAATAAGCCTGTTGTAAGATATAGTATTTATCGTTTTATTAACCTAAAAGAGCTTCCGGTATCTTAAAATGCTCTATACAATGCTAGACGAAAAACTTAAAGAGTATATAAAGAGACATATAGATGAGGATATCCAAAAAACTATACTCTCATCAAGTAAATTTCCGGATATCGACATTAAACTTGCAGTGAAGATTATCACTGCTAGAAAGAAGTTGATTTCTAAAATGTATGAGTGGTCTGAAAGAGACGATTTACTATTTGCAAACTCACTCTCAATAGAACAAGCAAGTTCTTCCATAACAGCGAAATACAAGCAAAAATTTTGCAACGGGGGAGTTGTTCTGGATCTGACTGGAGGTTTGGGAGTAGATTCATTTCACTTTTCGCAAAACAACAAATTTGTTATCTATTTTGAGAGAGACAGAGAACTTTTTGAGACGACATCTCAAAATTTTATCACTTTGGGTGCAGATAATATAATTACTGTTAATCTGGAGGTTAACTCCGAAAATCTCAATAGTTATCTAAAAAATATTAAGTGCCTGAATGGGATTTCATATGCAGATCTTATCTACCTGGATCCTGCGAGGAGGGTTAAAGAGGGTAAGCGTCTACTCTCCATAAAAAATTATGAACCGGATATAACCCAACTGAAGAGCTCTCTTTTGGAGATCTCGAATCGGATCCTTATTAAGCTCTCACCTATGTCCGATATTAAATCCATTGTAAATGATTGCGGGAATGTCGTTTCAGTAGATATTATCTCTGTGGATAATGATTGCAAAGAGATTCTGATTCTTATAGAGAGAGGATGTAATTCAAAATACCAACAGGTTAAAGTGACAGCCGTAAACTATACAAAAAGGAGAGGTGTTGAAGAGATGGTTTTTACTCCGTCAGAGGAGTCCGACGCTAAGTCACAGTTTGTGCAGAGTAGGTTGATGAAATTTCTCTACGAACCAAACTCATCTATATTAAAATCAGGAGCTTTTAAGTTGACGGGAAGCAAGTATAATCTCAGTAAACTTGCTGTAAGCACTCACCTATATACGGGAGATGAACTTATAGAAAATTTTCCCGGAAGGACTTTTGAAATAAAAGAGGTTGCAGATTATAATAAAAATACAATCCGCAACCTCAGTAAAATCTACCCTAAGGCTAATATCACAACCAGGAACTTTCCCCTATCTCCGTCTGAACTTAAAAAAATATTAAATATTCAGGACGGAGGTGATATAACCTTTTTTGGATGTTCTCTTAGCAGTGGCGTTAAAAAATTGGTTATCTGCAGCCAAAGGGCTTAGCCATCAATCCTCTCTCCCTTTTTATCATACCAGATTACCTCTAGTAAGGAGTTGTTTGAAGATGCTTCTACCTTAAGCTTACATTTGTACTTAAATGACCATTTTACTGCGGTGCTTAGAATTCCCTTTGTCAGGTAAGCCTCAATAATTGGATTCACTTTAAGAACAAGATGCTTGTAACTTTTCTCTTTAACATAAAACGCCAACTCTCTTTCAATGATCTCATCAACAACTATTGTTGATGTAATCTTTCCTGTTCCATTACACGAAGGACATACTTCGCTGGTATTAATTTCGGTTGCAGGTCTCACCCTTTGACGGGTTATCTGGAGCAGACCAAACTTTGTAATAGGGAGAATGTTATGTTTAGCCCTATCTTTCTCCATAAGGCTCTGCACGTGTTTAAAAAGCTTCATTCTATGATCGTTGCTATCCATATCTATGAAGTCAACGACTATAATTCCGCCCATATCCCTAAGACGCAGCTGCCGTGCAATTTCATCGGCTGCACTCATATTCACATCAAAAGCATTCTGCTCCTGATCAATCCCGGATTTTGCCCTGATTCCGCTATTTACATCAATAACGTGAAGCGCCTCTGTATGCTCAACCACCAGATAGGCACCCTGTTTAATAGGAACCACCTTTCCAAAGGCTCCTCTGATCTGCTTTAAAACTTCAAAGTGATCAAAGATTGGCTCACTACCTTTATACAACTTAACAATCTTCTCCTGACCAGGTGAGATTACAGATATATAATCTCTTACCTCATTGCAAATGTTCTCGTCATTAATATATATATTAGAAAACGAGTCATTCAGAAGATCTCTGAGAATTGTAGTTGTTCTACTATTTTCGGTAAAAAGGAGTTGTGGCGGATTTGCTTTTGCAATTTTTTGCCAGGAGTCCTCCCATTTTTTAATAAGCGACTTAAGCTCTCCATCTAGAACTGCTGCTCTTTTACCCTCTGCTGCAGTTCTTATAATTACTCCATAATTGGGAGGGAGAATACTGTATACAAGTCTTTCCAGCCGCTTCTTCTCCTCTTTCGATACAATTTTTTGTGAAATACTTACCTTATCCGAAAATGGTAATAGTACCATATTCCGTCCGGCAATAGATATCTCTGCAGTCAGCCTCGAACCTTTTGTTGAGATAGGTTCTTTTACAATCTGGGTAACTATGTGCTGACCGGGTTTTAGTACATCGGCTATTTTTCCCTCTTTTTCAAGTATATCTCCAAGTTTAATCCCGGAGAAGAGCTCTTTAAAAGATTTTTTGTTTTGTCCGATGTGTCTGATAAAATAATCAAGGGCTTTAAATGATAATCCAAGATCAAGATAGTGAATAAAAGCATCCTTTTCGTCTCCGATATCTACAAATGCAGCGTTGAGAGCAGGCATAATTCGCTTTACCCTCCCGAGATATACATCTCCTACCGAAAAGCTACCATTGTTTTGCTCTTTATTAAGCTCTATGAGCCTATGGTTCTCTAGAAGAGCAATTGATACCTCCGTGGAACTTACATCAATAATTAGATCTTTATCCATCTACGTTTTTAAATAAAAAGAATCTAAAGCAAATCTCTCGACTTGCTTTAGATTATCACACACTGAAGACCAAAAAAGCAACTATTTCTTCTTTTTATGTCTGTTTTTGCGTAAACGTTTTTTACGCTTATGTGTTGCCATTTTGTGTCTCTTCCTTTTCTTTCCGCAAGGCATAATTGAAAATTACAGTTAAATTAAATTAAATAAAATTATTTTTTCACGTTGTTTTTTACTTTAGTCATAAACACTTTTGCAGGTTTAAATGCTGGAATAAAATGTTCCGGAATAACCAGTGTTGTGTTCTTAGAGATGTTTCTGGCAGTTTTCTTAGCGCGTTTCTTAACGATAAAGCTACCAAAACCACGTAGATAAACGTTTTTGTCTTTTGAAAGTGAGTCTTTCACGCTATCCATGAAGCTTTCAACTACATTCTGAACAGCAATTTTTTCCATTCCTGTTGCTTTTGCAACCTCGTTTACGATATCCGCTTTTGTCATGATAATAAAAATTAAAGGGTTAGTCTTTTTTTGACGAACAAAAATACTACTATTTTATTGATTTACGCAAACATTATACACTTTTTTTTCAATTTATTCAAATATCAGTCAGGAAAATAGAGATTTTGGCTATATTTGAGTATGAAAAAAGCACTGCTACCTCTACTTATTACAATATTTTTTCAGTGTTTTACTTCCGGTTTGCTGTCAAAAAGTTATGGCTTTATTTCAGAGATCCATATTATAGGGAACAACAAAACTAAGGATGTTATAATACTTCGCGAGCTTCCATTTAAAAGAGGAGACCTTATTGATATGGAGAGCCTGGAGTCTATGATGGAACAAGGGCGCAATAATATCCGGAATCTCTCTCTTTTCAATTTTGTCTATGTATCCCATATTTCAGATCTTGAAAAAGAGCCGGGAAAATATTCAAATATTGAAATTGTCATAAGTGTAGATGAGAGATGGTATCATTTCCCATTAATGGGAATATCTCTGGAAGATCGCAATCTGAGTAGTTGGCTTAAGGAACCCAACTGGAATAAGGTTACAACAGATCTTGGGTTTAAAATATATAATATGTGGGGTAATAACCAAACTTTCACCGCTGCATACATATTTGGTTACAATAACGGATTCAAATTTGAATATTCAAATATTTATATTGACAAAAAGGGCAGACACCTGCTCGACATCTCCCTCTCCCGAAAATATTCCAGAACAGTTAATGCCCTTTCGATATTGGATAAACCATTTTATCTAAAATCTGACTCATTGCATCTTGAGAACGCATATCAGGCTGCCCTCACCTATACTTTCAGACCCGGAATAAGATTGAGAAACAGAGTTACCCTTCAGTACGACATATCACGAATTGACTCTATGGTTTTGGCAAACAACATTAGATACTGGGGAAATTCTGAACTAAACAGGAGAGCTGTTACCTTAATATACGGCATAACCTATGATCAAAGAGATAACATTCAATATCCAATTTATGGTTATTTTATAAACTGCCAACTCAAAGCTTATACAAATAGCGATATGTCAATTAAATATGGTCAAATCAAAGGAGATTTTCAATATTATGGAAGTATTTCAGAAAGGTTTAGCCTCTCTGCAAGATTACAATGGGGTCTTTCTGCAAAAAATGTTGAGGGATACATTTTTGACAAGGCAATTGGATATGAAGATGTTTATCTAAGAGGGTATGAGTTTTATGTTGCAGATGGGCAGCATTATGCGACATTATCACCTACGATAAGATACAAGATAATGCCAACAACAATATATCTTCTGAAGTTTCTCTCTTTCCTTCCTAAGTTCAACAGATTACACCTTGCAATTTACGGCAAGAGCTATTTTGACACCGGATATTCATACCACAAGTATCAGAACAGTGCAAATACTCTTTCCAATAAGTTACTTATTAGTTGGGGATTTGGAGTCGATATTGTAACTTACTACGATCTTACCTTTTCGTTTGATTACTCATTTAACCAGTTAAAAGAGGGTGGTTTGTTTGTCTCTTTAAAGAAACCTCTTCATTAGTTTGGCATAAAGATTGACACAAACATATACAAAGATGGGTTTCATTTTAGTCTCCCGTTTATATGACAATTTGACATTAAAGAAAGAATACTTATGAAGTTTTCAGATATATTTGTGCAGCACACCGTTTCTGATGAGGTGAACATTATACCGATGATGAGTTTAGAGGGAGAGAATGAGTTAAATGAATCTGAACTTCCGGATACATTGCCAATAATAGCCTTAAGAAATGCGGTTCTCTTTCCGGAGACAATTATTCCAATTACAGTTGGCAGGGAGAAATCTATAAAATTGGTAAGAGAGGCTTATAACGGAAATAAAATTCTTGGAGCTGTCTCTCAGAAAGATGCCAAAATGGAGGACCCAAAACCCGAAGATCTTTTTGATATAGGCACCCTTGCAAAAATTATAAAGATCATTGAGATGCCGGATGGAGGAATTACGATTATACTTCAGGGGATGAAGAGATTTCGTGTTCTGGATATTATTGGAGTCAACCCATATATTACGGCAAAAGTAAAATACCTTGATGAGGAGAGGAGTAAAAGCACGAAAGAGCTTGAAGCTATTGCAAGCTCCATAAAAGATCTTGCTCTTCATATAATCAAACTCTCGCCACATTTACCCCAAGAGGCCGCTTTTGCTATAAAGAATATTGAGGGGTACAGTTTTCTGGTTAACTTTATATCATCCAGTATGGAGCTGGAAAGTATCTCTGACAAAATTGCTCTCCTAAGGGAGAACAAAGTAAAACAGAGGGCTTTAAAGCTTCTTGAGATTCTCAACAGGCAGATTGATTTGCTCAAAATCAAGGATGACATTCAACAAAAGGTAAGAAGTGAGATAGATCAGCAACAAAAAGAGTACTACCTTAATAGTCAACTCAAGACAATTCAGGAGGAGTTGGGTATTAACAGTAATAATCAAGAATTTGCCGAACTCAGGCAACAGGCCATAGATAAGATATGGCCTCAAAATGTATCTGAAATTTTTGAGAAGGAGATTCAGCGTCTTGAGAGATCAAACCCAAACTCTCCCGACTTCAATGTACAGTTGTCTTATGTGAGATTTCTGGTTGAACTGCCTTGGAGCGAATGCAGCAAAGATAATCTGGATCTCAAACACGCACAAAAAGTACTGGATGAAGACCATTTCGGTTTAGAAAGCGTTAAAGATCGTATTATTGAGCACCTGGCTGTTTTAAAACTCAAAGGAGATATGAAATCTCCAATACTCTGTCTTTATGGCCCTCCCGGTGTAGGCAAAACATCTTTGGGAAAATCTATTGCTAAAGCACTAGGTAGAAAATACGGGAGAATCTCTTTAGGAGGGCTTCACGATGAGTCCGAAATTAGAGGTCACAGAAGAACATATATAGGTGCAATGCCCGGAAGGATAATCAGTACGCTTAAGAAATCGGGAACATCAAACCCTCTAATTGTATTAGATGAGATTGATAAAGTGAGCAGCGATTTTCGCGGAGATCCCGCCTCTGCACTTCTGGAGGTTCTGGACCCGGAACAAAACACAGCTTTTCACGATAACTATTTAGATATAGATTACAATCTGTCTAATGTCCTCTTTATCACAACTGCCAACAATATCAGCTCTATACACCCTGCGCTTAAAGACAGAATGGAGCTTATAAATGTTAGCGGATATCTGGCAGAGGAGAAGCGCTATATCGCAAAGGATCACCTTATACCAAAGCAAATCGAGGCTCACGGATTGGTCCGCAGTCAACTTAAAATCAACAAACAGGGCATTGATACAGTAATAAACGAATACACAAGAGAGTCCGGAGTTAGAGGGCTTGACAGACAAATAGCAAAAATAGCACGAGTGACTGCAAAGAGAGTTGCCCTTGGAGAGAGTCGCCCGGCAGTTATTGGCAGCAAAGAGGTAAAGGAGATACTTGGGCTTCCTGTTTATCAACCGGATGTACAAAAGGGTAACGAAGCTTCCGGGGTTGTAACAGGACTGGCCTGGACTCAGAATGGAGGTGAAATTCTCTTTATTGAGTGCAGTCTGAGTAAAGGTAAGGGAATCCTCACAACTACAGGAAACCTCGGAGATGTAATGAAGGAGTCTGCAACAATTGCATATCAGTATCTTAAAGCGAACCCTCACTTAATGAATATGACAAATAAAGAGTTTTCCGAAAAAGATATTCATATTCACGTTCCCGAGGGGGCAATTCCAAAGGACGGCCCCTCTGCCGGTATTACAATGGTGAGCGCAATGGCATCTGCTTATATGAAAAGCAGGGTGAAAAGTGGTATTGCTATGACCGGTGAGATTACTCTAAGAGGGAAAGTACTCCCTGTAGGTGGTATAAAAGAGAAGATTCTTGCTGCCAAAAGGGCAGGTATTAAGATTGTCATTTTACCTGCAGATAATGAAAAGGATGTAAAGGATATTAAAGAGATCTATCTCAAAGGTCTTACATTTAAATATATGAGTTCGATTTCGGATGTAGTTGAATTTATCTTCTAATATGGACATTGCAATTGAGAGCTCCTGGAAGAGTGTACTCAAAGATGAGTTTGAGAAGGAGTATTTTATACGACTAACTAAAAGCATTAGAGATGAAAAGAGTTCCGGAGTTATCATATATCCAAAGGGCTCAAATATCTTCAATGCATTTAACTCAACCCCATTCGATAAAGTAAAGGCAGTAATTCTTGGACAGGATCCATATCACGGAAAGGGACAAGCTCACGGGTTATCTTTTTCTGTTACAGATGGCACTCCGCTCCCACCCTCTTTACAAAATATCTTCAAAGAGATAGAGTCAGACTTAGGAGTAACTCCACCCAAATCCGGAAATCTGCAGAGATGGGCAGATCAAGGTGTCTTTCTTCTAAATGCCGTATTGACGGTAAGAGCAGGTGAGGCAGCATCTCACAGCAAAATCGGGTGGATAGAGTTTACTGATGCAGTTATCCGGCACCTCTCTAATGAGAGAAACGGAATTGTATTTATGCTCTGGGGAAATTTTGCAAAATCAAAAAAAGATCTTATAGACTCCGGCAAACATTTTATTCTTGAGGCTGCACACCCCTCTCCATTGGCACGGGGTGCTTTTTTCGGATGCCGCCACTTCTCTGCAACCAATAATATTCTAATCTCACAAGGGAAAGAGCCGATTAACTGGTAATAACCGAGATAATCTACTCCCTCTCTCCAAATATAAGTGAACCAACTCTAATAATTGTGCTACCGTGCTCAAGAGCTATTTTATAGTCCGATGACATTCCCATAGACAATTCACTAAATTGGCTGTTTTCAACAAAATAATTAGATTTTAAATCATTAAAAAGTGAATGAAGAAACGAGAACTCCTCCTTTATAAGATTAGAGTCATCTGTAAATGAAGCCATCCCCATAAGGCCACAAATTTTTACATTTTCAAACTGCTCCTTCAAAGCTACAATGTCATACAGCTCACTTCTGGAAAGACCCTGTTTTGTTAACTCGCTTGATATATAAACCTGTAAGAGGAGATTGACTTTCACACCCTTTTTACCGGCCTCCTTATCTATCTCTTTTAAAAGGTTAAGGGAATCTACGGAGTGAATTAGAGTAACCTTTTCAATAATATATTTAATCTTGTTTGTTTGAAGATGTCCAATAAAGTGCCATCTTATATCATCCGGCAATTGTCCCATCTTCCGGCTTAACTCTTGAGGTCTGTTTTCGGCAAAATCTTTTACACCCAAATTGTATGCCTCAAGAATATCTTCGATTGGCTTAAATTTAGAAACTGCCACCAATTTTACATTTGGCGGCAGATCTTGTTGTAATCTTATGAGGCTCTCTTTAGAAATCATCTTTTAGATTCAAACTACTATCTTTTATTTTTTGTTTGCTGTTGTTGAGCTCTGTATGCATTATCCAACCTCTCCTGAAATTTAGATTTCTTTTTTGGAGTTGCTGCCTTCTCCTGCAATTTTGCGTATATCTTCGCTTCGTCAACAAAATATTTTCGGATTAGCCAAGTCTGACCAATTGTAATCACATTTGACAACATATAGTAGTAACTCAATCCGCTTGAAAAATTATTACACAACACAAGAAGAAATAGCGGCATAAAGTAGAGTGACATATACTTCATCCCTGCCATCTGAGGCCCTGCACTCATCTGGTCTATATTCATTCTGGAGTAGAAGTACATCGATACAGCCATCAGAATTGCAAACAGAGAGACGTGATCTCCGTAAAGAGGAATTGTAAATGGTAGCGATAAAACCGAATCATATGCACTTAAATCTTCTGCCCATAGAAAACTCTCCTGTCGTAATTCAAATGATGCAGGGAAAAAGCGGAACATAGCAAAAAGGATAGGGAACTGCAAAAGCATTGGCAGGCAACCTCCAAACATACTTACACCTGTTTTGCTGTAGAGTGCCATCACCTCCTGCTGCTTTTTCATAGAGTCTTCACTCTTCGGATATTTTGCATTAATCTTGTCTATCTCCGGTTTAAGAACCTTCATCTTTGCAGATGACATATAGGACTTCAGGGTTAAAGGCGATATAACAATTTTGATTAGTATCGTAAGCAAAAATATTATCAGACCAAAATTTGTTATAAACCTGCTAAGAAAATCAAAGACAAGAATAACAATATATCTGTTTATCCATCCAATAATCCATCCTCCAAGAGGTACAATCTTCTCAAAACCATAGTCATACGATTTTAGAGTCTTGAAATGGTTTGGCCCGTAGTAAAACTCAAGCGGGATATTTATCTCGGGAGAGTCAACATAAGGAACCTGCATTATTGCGTTGCAACGCATTAGGTTATTGTCGGGGTCACCCTCAGGATAGACAACATATGAGAGAAGTCCGCTATTGAAATTATCCTTTGCAACCATAATTGCAGAGAAGAACTGTTGCTGGAAAGCAAACCAGTTCACCTTGGTTCTCACCTCTTCGGTAGCATTATCCTTTCTCAGGCCAAGATCCTCAACTGACTTTGAATTTGGAAATTTATATACAATAGTGGAGTAGTTCTTTTCATTGTCATATCCCTTCTCCTGCCTTGGCATATCAATACTCCATTCAAGATCCAAAAATGAGATGTTTCTGGGTATATGCTTGTTCATCCCAACCAATCTGATGTTAAAATCCATCATATAGCTCTCAGCCGGAAGAGTATACTTATATTCAACAAATGATTCCCGGTCTATGTAGAGTCGGTAGACAAGTGATGTATCGTCAGATGAGTAGAGATTAAATCCAAAATTTGATGTTGATAGTTGCTGGTTAGTAAAGAGATTAAGGGAAAGATTGCTTCTCTTCTCCTTAAAAAGCATAAGATCAAGACTGTCATATGTCTTAAACTCCTTAACCTGAACACTCTTGGGCTGGGCACCAATATTTGAGAACTCAACTTTAATGAACTTATTCTCAAGAACTTTTCTCTCATCTGCTGCAATACTAGCGATGCTTAAGAGAGTGTCCTTATACATTGTGTTGGTTCTATCCGCTGTTATTGCATCTGCAACTGGTATAGAATTGCTGTCGAGGGATAGCGGGGGGGTGGTTTTAGCCATCTCTTGGGCAACCCTGTTCGCCTCTACTCTGGCGATTGAGTCAGTTTTTGCCCTCTCTCTCTCCTGCTCCTTGAAAATTTTTGAATTGTACCAGCTGAATCCAATTAATATGGCACCTATCAGTACAAACCCAAGTATCGAATTTTTGTTCATAATAAACCTATTCGTATTGTTTGTCTATTAACTTAATCTTCTCCTCTATCTGCACCAGCTCCTCTCTTGCAATTGAGATCTTCTTATCAATATCACTGAATATTGAATCTGCGTTTTTAGATTTAGCAAAAAATCCTTTGTTGTTTTCCAGAAGAGCGATATCCTGTTCCAGCTGCCTGAATTTCTGAAGTAATTTATCTCTCTCTACTTTAATACCTCTGTCACCTTTGGTAGAGCTCTGAAGCTCTTTTATGTGTTTTCTGAATCTTACCAGTTTGTTTTCGTTATCGCTGCTGCGAACATCGGCGAATTTAACATCAACTGCGTGCCTGTAGGCAGCCTGAATTCTCTCCTTATCTTTAAGAGGTACATAACCAATCTCATTCCATCTTTGCTGGAAATCTTTGAGTGCTTCGAGATTCTCTGCAGATTTGGTCTCCGGTTTAAATGCATTTATCTCATCAATAAGATCCTGCTTCTTTTTAAGGTTATCGTCATAGCTCTCCTCCACAGTAGAGAAGTGTTTAGCCTTGTTTTCAAAGAATAGATCACAGGCAGCTCTGAACCTTTTCCAAACTAAATCGGATTGTTTTCTGGCAACCGGCCCTATCTCCTTCCACCTCTTTTGCATAGCAATGAGCTGATCTGTGGTTTTTTTCCAGTCCTCACTGCCTTTTAAGGCTTCTGCCTGCTCACACAACGCCAGTTTTTTATCCAGATTATCCTGCATTACCTTCTTAAAGTTCGAATAGTAATCTCTCTTGGCGTTATAAAACTTATCACAAGCAGCTCTGAATCTATCGTAAATCCTCTGATTATCTTTTTTGGAGGCAAATCCAATTCCTTTCCACTCAATCTGGAGGTTTTCCATTGATTTTGAAAGTACATTCCAATCTCTATCGTCCCCCTCTGTAGCTGCAATAGCCTCTGCACGTTCACATATGGATGTTTTAAGATCCAAATTTGATTTCTGATCCTCCTTAAGACCTTCAAAATGATCTTGCTGTCTTTTGTTTATATTGGATGTTGCCAGTTTAAATCTGTTCCAGATCTCCTCTCTTAACTCCTTTGGTACAGGGCCAAGTTCTCTCCACTCTTCGTGATACTTCTGAAGTTTCCTAAAAGCCTGAACAACGTTTGGCTCATCCATAAGCTGCTCTGCTTTTTCACATAAATCAGTTTTTATCTCCAGATTTTTCTTAAGATCAAGATCTCTGAGCTCATTGTTTATCTTAACGAAATCGTAGAACTTTTCAATAAGAAACTGGTAAGTATCCCAAAGGTCCTTGCTGTTTGCCTGAGGTACCGGACCTACCATTTTCCATCTGTTCTGAAGTTCCCGGAAGGATGGGAAAGTGTGCTGCAGATCTTCCTGCTTGTCCAATAATCCCTTGAGTTCGTCAATAATCTCGTTTTTCTGTCTCAGATTATCCTCTTTGTTTCTCTCTAAAACCTGTAAAAACGAGGTTCTCTCAACTTTATATCTGTTGTACAACTCTTTAAAACCTCTCTCCAGCTCTGCAAACGGATTGCTTGACACAATATTCTCCTCTGAACTCTCCTCATCCTCTTTCTCGTCGTGAACTGGGAGTGTCATTCCGGCTGCAATCTTCTCTTTTTTCAAAGTTTTGTAAAAAGCGGCCTTTATTGAGTCAGCAAATTTGTACATCTCGTGCTGATCCCTTCTCTCAAGAAGATCTTGAAAGTTCTGGATAATCTCTTTAAGGCTTAACTCTGAAAAATCCGTATTGATTGTTTCCGGATCTGTATTTGTCGTATTTTCAAGGGGTTTTATCTCCTCGAATTGCTCTTGTGGAGCAGAGTTGTTGATTTCTTGGGTCATATTTACAGGCAAAAAATGGTTAATAACTCGCAAATATACAAAAAAAGTTTGCTAACGTTGTGATTTATGTAAATTTGCACTATGATACGTATAGATATCCTTACAGTTGTCCCTGAACTGCTTGAAAGCCCGCTTAATTACTCTATTGTTAAAAGAGCACGAGATAAATCTCTTGTTGAGATAATTGTTCACGATATTCGTGAATATGGAAAAGGGAGATATCATCAGGTTGATGACTACCCTTTCGGGGGAGATGCAGGAATGGTGCTTATGATTGAACCTATCTTTAAGATTATTTCCAAATTAGAGAGAGAGAGAGAGTATGACGAGGTTATATACTTGAGTCCCGACGGAGATCTGCTGGATCAAGCCACAAGTAATATGCTCTCTTGTAAAAGTAATCTTATACTTCTTTGTGGTCATTACAAAGGTATAGATCATCGTATTCGAGAACACCTCATTACAAAAGAGATATCCATAGGTAACTATGTTCTCAGCGGCGGAGAGCTGCCTGCAGCAATTCTTTGTGACTCAATTATAAGACTAATTCCCGGGGCTATTTCCGATGAGACATCTGCCTTAAGCGACTCTTTTCAGGATGATCTTCTTGCCCCACCAATATATACCCGGCCAGCCGAATTCAATGGCTGGAGAGTTCCTGATGTTCTACTGAGCGGTAATCCAAAATTAATAAAGGAGTGGCAGGAGCGTGAATCTACAGAGAGGACAAAGAGACTCAGACCCAAGCTTTTCAATGATGGCGACTAGAAGCCGAAATCATCTACTTTTACCTTTTCCTGTTTATCTTCAGTAGGTTTGAGAGCTACGCCGTGTACAGCTTTGGCATATACAACCATTGCCTTTTCCGGCACCGCAGGACAGATATACTCACAGCCTCCACACCCGATGCAGATATCTACATTCAGGCTGGGGATATAGAGCGAGCCCTCACCATAAGGAACCATAGTTATTGCTTTGGTCGGACAATGTTCGTCACACGCACCGCAATCTGTACCATCTGTATGAACAATACATTTCTCCAGGAAGAATTGTGCCTCTCCAATCTGTGATAGCTGTTTATCCTCGATACTCATCGGTTTTAATGCATCGTTAGGGCAAACAGTAGTACACATATTACACTCATAACCACAGAAATGGTGTTTAAAACTTAGTACCGGTAAAAGCACACCATCTAATCCATACTCCATTGAAGCAGGTTGAATAATATTGTTTGGACAAGCAGAGACACAGGCATAACAGGCAGTACAATTTCTTTTGAGATGATCTATACTTACAGCACCCGGCGGTGCTATTCCGGTAATTTTAGGTTTTGACGAGAGTAGTGGTTTAAAGTTTATCGCCTTTGCGGCCAAAGCTGTACCTACAAGCCCCATAGCAATAAGAGCTCTCCTTCTCTCATTTGAGGCAGGTTCAATCTTTTCAATTTTTTTATTCTCTTTAACTCTCAGTGAAATTTTGTAACTTATGGCTGCTCTTTTACAGACCTGCATACAGTTTTGACACGATACACATCTGCTTTCATCTACACTCTGGTTTTCAAGGTCAATACACTGACTTTTACAGTTTATAACACATAACCCGCATTTGTTGCACTTAGATTCATCAATTTTTGGTTTATATATTGAAATCTTAGAGAGCATCCCCAGAAGAGTACCAACAGGACAAATTGTATTGCAGTATAGTCTCCCTCTTAAAGAACTGAAAATTATAACTGCTGAGATAAAGAGGAGTGCAAATATGAATGAGCCGACTGCAAAATGTGCGTAGCTTCTAAAGAAAATTGCTTCAGGGAAGATGTTGGAAAGCGCGTTGTGGAGGAGCTGTTCTACTCTGCTAATAATTTCGTTTGACACTCTACCCCAGTTTGAGTAAGGGTCAAGCCAGGCAATAGGAGCAGTGACACCACCAATGAAGAAAATCGCAATTATACTAAGAACTGAGTATCTGATCCAATTTTTTGGTTTATCGTACTTAAATCTCCTTTTTTTCTTTGATTTAAAAAGATTTGCAACCCTTGTGGTGCTGTCCTGAAAAGTGCCTAATGGGCAAAGAGTTGAACAATAGACCCTCCCAAAAAGAAGAGTCAGAAGAATTAATAGCACAAAAACTACGGCACCTCCGGAAAAAATCCCCAATAATGACGGGACAAACTGAATTTTCAGAAATTGTGAAAAGAGGGCACTCTCTCTGTTTACAAAAAATATAAAGGCTGCAGTGATACCAATTATAAAAACGAGTGAAACGGCAACTCTCACCCATTTTAAAATTTTATAGTTCATATTTTTATCCTATTTTGATTCTCTCTACTTTAAGATTGTCAATATCAGTTGTTCCAAGCTTCATCTTCTCTGCTATTCCAATATGACTCACCTCTTCCAGCTTCATCTCCCGGAATTGGTTGAAAAAGCGAACGGCAGCAGTGTCAACTGCAACAATATCTGCAGATATAAATAGGGCTTTCGGGTTTTGAACATCTTCAATACTTTTCCCTTTAGGCCCGTTTTGGGTCATAATTCTGTATGCATCTACAATATTTAAAACCGGCATCTTTGGATAAGTTGCGCAATCTGCAATGCACTGCTGAAGATCGTTTGAGTGCCAGAATCTTCTGTCCCATACTATGCCCATATAATTTTTCATAGCTATGGTCATTCTTGCCCCTCCGTGGTTTTTAAGTACCGGAACATTTATCCACACATCACAATCAATTATTGACTCGTGTATTTTAACCTCTTTGAGTCTTACTCCCTTAGGGAGAGGAACTGATTTATAATATTTTTCATCGTGAGCAAAGGCAAGCTTGGCACCGGCTGCTTTTGCAGCTGCCTCAATACCACTGTTTTTGTAACACGATTGCCATTCATCGCAAGTGTGATCAAAAACTGTAACCTCTGCCGCTCCTGCAGCTAGACAATCTTTGACAATTTCGGCAATAAGCTCCGGGTTTGTATTTGCAGCAAATTCCGGCCGTTTATCCCAACCTATATTGGGTTTAACCACTACTTTCTGCCCCTTTTTAACAAATTTAGATATGCCGCCCATTGCCGCAATGCCCTTTTTGTACATTTCGCCAGGTTCACCGCCCATAACTGCAACCAAATCATTGGATGCAGAGACACTCATTTTTTCTCCGGCTAAAAGATTATTGCTTTTTAACTGAACAGCTCCTGCTATACCTCCCAGAATTGCAGTTTTTATAAAATTCCTACGTTCCATATAGTATTAGATTTTTACAAATATACAATATCATCACAATATTTAAACTAAACCTCTACCAATTTTTAAATTTGTGTTATCTTAGTAGAAATTTTTTCTATGAAGGAGCCACTTGTAAAACGCATCTGGTTGTTCTATTATGAAGGTTTCAAGAGTATGACTCTTGGTAAGACATTGTGGGCTATTATCCTCATAAAACTCTTTATTATGTTTTTTGTGCTTAAACTCTTTTTTTTTAAAAGTGAGCTAAGCGTATACCCTACGAAAGAGGAGAAGTCAAAACACGTGATTGAGAAATTAACCGAATAACGGAATTAATCAGATAACCATATTATAATTAAACTAGAAAACCTAAACTAACTAAATTATAAAACTATGTTTTTAGCTTCATTACTAGGTCTTTCCAGACTTCAGTTTGCCCTTACGGCTATGTTTCACTGGATATTTGTCCCTTTGACAATTGGTCTTGGAATTATCATTGCCATTATGGAGACATACTATGTAAGAACCGGAAATGAGTTCTGGAAAAGGACAACAAAATTCTGGATGAAAATCTTTGCGATTAATTTTGCAATAGGCGTTGCAACAGGAATTATTCTTGAATTTCAATTTGGAACAAACTGGAGTAACTACTCCTGGTTTGTCGGTGATATTTTTGGTGCCCCTTTGGCAATAGAGGGAATATTTGCATTCTTTCTTGAGAGTACTTTTTTTGCAATTATGTTTTTTGGTTGGAATAAAGTGAGCAAGAATGTTCACCTTCTCTCAACCTGGCTTGTTGCAATCGGAACAATTTTAAGTGCACTCTGGATTCTTGTGGCTAATGCCTGGATGCAATACCCTGTTGGTATGGAATTCAATCCGGACACTGCAAGAAATGAGATGGTTGATTTTTGGGCAGTAGCACTCTCTCCGGTTGCGCTGAATAAATTTATACACACCGTATCCAACTGTTTTGTTCACGGAGGAGTTGTTGTAGTGGGTATATCTTCCTGGTATCTTCTCAGAAAAAGAGAGGAGGAGTTTGCTCGTAAAAGTATAAGAATAGCAGCTGTTTTCGGACTAATCTCACTTGTTGTTTTAATATGGTCAGGTGATGGCTCTGCATATCACGTTGCAAAAAAACAACCAATGAAACTTGCTGCAATGGAGGGTCTTTACATAAGTAAGCCGGGAACTCCTATCGTTGCTTTCGGTATCTTGAATCCGAATAAAACAATTGCCCGTTTAGAGAGCGACTCTCTCGGGTATGCTCTTGAAAAGCCGTATCTGTTCAATATTTCAATCCCTCAGGGGCTCTCTCTTTTAGTTGACAGAAAGCTGAATACATTTGTACCAGGAATAGAAGACATTATACAGGGAGGATACACATATGTAGATGAGCTTGGAAATGAAAAGGTTGCTCTACCTGTAAGGGAGAGGATGAAAAGAGGTAAAATTGCAATTGATGCCCTTGCGCTCTACCATAAAGCTAAAGAAGCATCAGACGAAGAGGGGAAAGCGCTTGCTCTGGGAGAGCTAAAAGAGAACTTCTCTCATTTCGGGTATGGTTTCATTGAGAAACCGACAGACATAGTCCCTAATGTTCCGTTGACCTTCTATGCTTTCAGAATAATGGTTATTCTCGGAGGTTTTTTTATTGCTTTTCTCGGACTTGCAATTTACCTGGAAAGGAGAGCGTTACTATCTAGAAATCGTTGGTTTTTATACCTGTCAATAGTTAGTATTCCGCTGGTATATATCTGTACTCAGGCCGGATGGATTGTTGCGGAGGTAGGAAGACAGCCCTGGACTATACAAGATCTCTTAACAACAGGGGCCTCCGTCTCGGGTGTTAGTACTTCATCTGTAGCGACAACCACAATTATGTTCTTTGTACTCTTCTCTGTACTGCTGGCTGCAGAGCTTACCATACTATTTAAAGTAATTAAAAAAGGGCCATCTGCCTGATTTCATAGATTTAACCATTAAAATTATTGATTATGCTATATTTTCTTCAACATTACTGGTGGCTGCTGGTCTCTCTGCTTGGTGCAATTCTGGTTTTTCTAATGTTTGTTCAGGGAGGTCAATCTCTTCTGTTTGGGATAGCAAAAAACAACGATGAGAAGACGCTTCTCATTAACGCACTCGGTCATAAATGGGAACTCACCTTTACTACTCTTGTAACATTTGGGGGAGCAATTTTTGCCTCTTTTCCTCTCTACTATTCCACAAGCTTCGGGGGCGCATACTGGCTCTGGATGGCAATACTCTTTCTTTTCGTAATCCAGGCTGTATCATTTGAATACAGAGGTAAAGCCGGGAATCTTCTCGGTGCAAAAAGCTACGAGACATTCCTGTTTCTTAATGGTCTGCTTGGTACTATTTTAATTGGAGTAGCTGTAGGTACATTTTTTACGGGCGGCTCATTCGTTATGAATAAGATGAGTATCACCAATATAGCCAATCCGGTAATCTCACACTGGACAAACGGATGGCACGGACTGGATGCTATTGCAGTACCTTTTAACCTTTTAATGGGTATCGTTGTCTATTTGGCAGCCAGAACACTGGGGCTACTCTATGTCATTAAGCAGATAGACCTCGACTATCTGGTTAAAAAGGCTAAAGTTCAGATCAAAGTAACCGGCGTTGCTTTTGTTCTTGGCTTTGTGGCTTTGCTGGCAGCCCTATTTACAATGACAGGTTACTCAGTAAGTCCGGAGAATGGACTTATCTCTCCTGTAAGGTATAAGTACTTCTTTAATATGGTTGAGTTAATATGGCCTGCAATAATGCTTGTTACCGGGGTTGTGCTTGTATTGGCCGGCATAGGTACTGCGCTCTTCTTTAAAGGTAAAAACAGCTTTTTCCTTACAGGTGGGGGTGTTGTATTGGCTGTGTGGAGTATACTTATATGTGCTGCTTTTAACAATACCGCTTTTTTCGTTTCGAATATAGATATTCAGCAATCGCTCACTCTTTATAACAGCTCTTCAAGTGAATTTACTCTTAAGGTGATGGCCTATGCATCATTGTTTATCCCTTTTGTACTGGGGTATGTAATTTTTGTCTGGAGGTCGCTTACAAAAACAAAAATGAGTAATGAAGATATAAGCCTTCCGGACTCACATAAATACTAAAGAGCAGAATAATATTAAAAAGAGAGGGTTACCAAAATTTTTGGTAACCCTCTCTTTTTTTATCTTCCTGAGACAACAGCTCCCTTTTCGTGATCATATTCGCTTCCTCCGGTACTATGTGGGATGCAGTATACCATTAGAGTTACAACTGCAGCCAATATTAAAAGATATTTGCGAGGTTTGGTTCTGTTTAAAGCCAGGGCAGCTACCCAAAACAAGAATGCAACGAGTGTCTTATTATCTGTAAGGTCTTCGCCAAATGGCCACCCTGTCCAGAAAGCTCCAAATGCATACTTCTGGACGATAGGTCCAAGAATTAAACCCCCTAATCCTAATGCAATTAGCACTAAATAAGCATATTTGAGAGATTTTTCATATCGGTAAAAAGCTGTTATTCCTGAGTAGTTTGCAAGAAGCATAGCAATAAACATCAGTAAGATATGAGGTATAAGGACAAACGATGGAACAGGAGATTTGAATCTTATAATGACACCCTCCTCCTCACATAGAACTACTTCACTGCCATCTTTAACCAATACCGGATAGTAAATTAATTTTCCGGCTGGTGGTTGTGATGGGAAATCAAATGAGTAGACTCCGTTGTTGTTTATAGCCTCTATTTGCTGGAGTGAGTCACCTGAGGGATATCTTTTAAAGAGAATTTTAATGGTAAAATTATCTTGTAAAACAGGATTAACTTTAAATTCAAGCTTTGAATATCTCTCCTGAATATTTTTTTGAACTGCCTCAGTTAGGGTTACCAAAGTCTCGGAAGTTCTTGGGAATTTTACTTTATAATCTATATTCTCAATTGTGAATTTTACCCTTTTGGGATTTGTCGGCCCGGTTAATCTCTGGTATATTACTGCTGTGATAGTTATCAAAACCGCAAAAAACCAAAATAGGAAATTTTTCATATATTATAGTTTAAATTACTTAATGTAAGGTTATATTACACAATAGTTGCATAACTATTATCGGGCTACAACAACTACAGCTCTATCTGCAGAATTATCTCTTGTAAATTTCTTTTGATAACCACCTGAGTTTTGCTTCCCTGTTTTAATTCCCCGAGAGCCGTCATATAATCATATATATTGTTTATCTTTTTTGAGTTCATATTTATTATAATATCACCCTCTTTCATTCCTGCAATCTGGGCAGGTCTGCCGTCGGTTACTGAACCAACCCTGAATCCATCCCCTTTCTCGTAAGTAAAATCGGGAATTAAACCAAGGGTAACTTTAAATGACCTTCTGGTGTCGGAAGCGGTTGCCATAGATTTTATGTATTCCGGTTCAAACCTACTCTCTATAATCTCTGAAATAATAGAGGTCAGATACTCTGTTACCATTGTTAATCCCTTAAAATTAATTAGTTTAGCATCATCATCAGGAGTGTGATACTCTTTATGAACACCAGTAGTGAAGTAGAGTACAGGAACCCCTTTGTTGTAAAATGAAGAGTGGTCTGAAGGACCAAAACCATCATTTGTAACTGTCAACTGAAAGTTAAAATTCTCGTTGACTTTACGAATTAAACTATCTGCCCCCTTGAATGTTCCGGCCCCCCCTGTCTGAAGTTTGTTCTCTTTCATTCTGCCTACCATATCAAGATTTAACATCATTGACGGCAGTCTATTTAAAGCTAAAAGAGTATCTGCCAAAATTTTAGAACCAATTAATCCTCTCTCTTCCGCTCCGAATGCTGCAATAGCAACACCATAATTACCTTTATTTCCAGACCACTTTTTATTAAACAATTCCGAGAGGACTCTGCCTGATTCAAGGACAGAGACTACTCCGCTTGCATTATCATCTGCTCCATTGTGTATCCCCTCACCGGAGCGCAGCATAGAGCCACTCCCCTCTCCTCCGTTTCCAAGGTGATCATAATGAGCTCCGGCCATAATATACCTATTATCTATTCCCGGTTTAACTGCCGCGATATTATATGATCTGGCACGAACTACATTTATTTTGCCTGCAATCTCACAGAATAGATTTTTCTCATTTAAAAAAACCTCGGCCAGACTATCAGATATCCATATTACAGGAATTGAGACTCCGGAAGAGCGACTCTTGCCGGATATAGAAGAGGCATCGGATGAGTAAAATAAGAGGGCTTTAAAGCCCAGTAACGAAACAGGAGTTGTATAGAACTGAATAGAATCGTAGGGAACCTTAACTAATAATAACTTCCCGTCAAAAACCTTTTTCATCGGAGAAGATTCTATCGCTGACGGATTTTCCGAGAGTCTCTTCAAATCACCAAAATCCATAGCCATAATCTCTCCCCCAACTTGAACATTTGGTGAAATGGGATGAATTCTGAAATCTACTCCCACCTTAAGATCTCTACCCAAAGTTCTGAATGTTGATCCGGAAACAACCTCTCTGTGAATTGTAAAGGTAAACGGAATTAATATAGAACTTCCGATAAGGGGTACAAATCCATAATCTCTGAGTTGATTCGCAATAAAAGCAGCAGAAATTGAATCCTCCAATGTCCCCGGTGCTCTTCCCTTCATTGAGTTGTCGGCAAGAAATAAAAGATTAGTTTTTAATCTAATCGAGTCAATTTTAAATTGCTGACCGTTTATATTTAGAGGTAAAAGACTAATTACCAGAACAAAAAAAATGATTCGTGATGAACCACCTGAATAAAATATTTTATTTAACATATTTATATCTCTATATCAATTGATTACAAATATAGCCATAAAAAATAAAAAAAAAAATTTGGTAGTATTGAAATTGTGTTTACTTTTGCAGTGCACTACTACACTAATACACTAAAGCAAATTTTAAAATTTATATAATATGGTATTAATTCAGAATCTTAAATTTAGTTACGGCAAACAGGCTGTTTTCAACAATGTAAATCTGCAACTGGAATCCGGAAAAATTTATGGTTTACTAGGTCAGAACGGAGTTGGAAAGACCACTTTGCTCAAGATTATTTCCGGTTTTTTAAAAGTTGGAAAAGATGAGTGCACTGTAAAGGGTTACTCACCGTTTGAAAGATCCCCCCTATTTCTGGAAAATGTAATCTTTGTTCCGGAAGATTTTATTGCACCGGATACGATTGTAAATGATTATGCCAAATTTAGAGGAGAGTTCTATCCAAAATATGATTCAAATAAGTTTGGTAGATTAATGAACGATTTTGAGGTTAACGGGAATTATAAGTTCAATAAACTTTCATACGGCCAGCAAAAGAAGGCACTGATTGCATTTGCTTTGTCAACCAACACAAATTTGATTTTATTGGATGAACCTAGTAACGGACTGGATATCCCTTCTAAAAGTCAGTTAAGAAAGGTGGTATCTGAGGCTTCAACTGACGATAGCTGCATTATCATCTCAACCCATCAGGTAAGAGATCTGGAAAATCTCATTGATCCAATTATTATTCTGGATAAAAACGGAGTACTACTTAACGAGTCAATAGAAAGGATTTCTCAAAAACTTCTCTTTTCATTTGCAAGTATTCCAGATAATAGCGCACTTTATAATGAGTCAACTCCCGGGGGATATATCTCTGTAAGAAAGAATGAATCTGATATGGAAACGAGAGTAAATATTGAGGCACTATTCAACACAACTTTAAAGAACAGAACGAAGATTTCGGAGCTGTTCGGAAAATATTAATTTAATTGAAAAAATATGAAAAATACATTTGACATAAACAGATTCTATAAGCTTTTTAAAAAAGAGTTTAAGGAGCGGATTCCCCTGATTTTAAAATATGCAGCAATATTTTCTCTTATTCTGGTAGGAATCTGGCTCACATCTCTGTTGATCAATAAAAATATGAGAGTACCAATGGATGTCAGGATAGTCTATATCTCATTTTCTGTGTTCCTGGCAATGATAATGGCTCCTTTTTCCCTTTATAAAGATTATAATCATTCAAAAAAAGGTCTGGATTATTCTTCATTACCTGCATCAGTTCTGGAAAAATATATCAGTATGGTATTAATGTCGTTAATAATAATGCCGTTAATAATAATAGCCTCAATTCTTTTTACCGATTCATTTATAGCGCTGTTAAGTCCTCAATATTTTACAGGATACTTATTGAACGAAACTTTTTTTGAGAGTATTTCCCAAAAATCTTTTGCTGAAATTTTCATTTTACCCTCTATGTTTCTTTTTGGAAATCTGATATACAGGAAAAATAAAGTACTAAAAACAATTTTAACAACATTAGGGATATACCTAATTATTACTATAGTGTTATCATTTATCTTACTCTACGTATTTAAAGACCAAATGGCAGTAATAGCCGATGCTATGGAGGGAAAAACAAAATTCAGTATAGACTTAAGAAATATGTATGACCTCTACAATAGTGAATTCTTGGCAGGATATCCCGGAATAAGGTTTACTGTTGGTCTATTTGCTCTGCTTTATAGTATCGGACTGCCTGTTGGTTCGCTGGCCGGTTCTTATTACAGAATGAAAACTATACAATACTAGACGATTATGGAATTCACAGAACATAAACCGATATATCTCCAGATTTCTGATAAAGTGTGTGACAGAATTGTAAATGGCGAATGGAATGCCGATGACAGAATTCCCTCCGTCAGGGAGTATGGAACGGAGTTGGGGGTAAATCCCAATACGATAATGAGGACATACGAACATCTTCAAAATAAGGATATAATACAAAACAAAAGAGGTGTTGGCTATTTTGTATCAACAAATGCAAAGGAAAAAATCATTGCAATGCAAAGAGAGCAATTTCTTAATGAAGATCTGCCCGAACTTAAGAGAAAGATATTGCAGTTGGGTATAGATCCGTGTAAACTATTTGATTGTAAATAAAATAACTAATCAGAAAATGAAAATTATTGCGCTGTCTCTTATTTTAGTAACATCGTTTTTTAACAATGGATACTCAAAAAATACAAAAAAACAGAGTCTACCAGATTACTGTCAGATGGTTAGAATATATAAAAACGGAGATAAAATACAGCCATCTTCGAAAGAAATTGAGAAGATTCTCAATCAAACAATACCACACACATTACAAAAGATATCCAAAACCGGAATCAATCCATTAAATATTTTTTCTAAACAATAACCACTTGTTGTAAATTCCTTCCACTAACCACTAATTGAAATACTTATAAAAAACACATTGTATGCGTAAATTAATTCTGCTCACATTAGCTCTTCTTATTTCATCTACATCGATTTTTGCAGTAAAAAATAATGGTATAATTCAGGGTAAAGTTATCGAAAAAGAGAGTATGAAAGCTCTTCCATATGCTACGGTAAGTATCACAGATACAGATAATAAAATCATTACCGGCACTATAACATCAGAAGACGGTTCTTTCAAAATTACAAACCTCCAAAACGGAGTAGTAAATATAAAAGTCTCATTCATTGGATTCAGAGACACTACATTATCGGTTAAAATTGAAGATTTGTCCACTATTAAAGATATCGGAACAATTCTATTGTCGGCCGATATGTTAAATCTTAAATCGGTAGTAGTTACTGCAAAAGTTCCTGTGATTGAACAGAAACTTGATAAACTTGTGATGAATGTTTCAGAAGCTGTAACCACTCAGGGAAGTAATGCACTTGAAATACTTCGAAAAGCACCCGGTGTAAGTATTGATCCGTCCGGCAATATATTGCTAAACGGTTCACCTGTACAGGTTTGGATAGATGGAAGACCATCCAACTTAAGCGGACAGGAGCTTGAGTCTCTTTTATCAGGTACAGACGGTTCTACAATTGACAAAATTGAAATTATTTCACACCCATCAGCGAGATATGATGCAGAAGGTGGTGGCGGAATTATAAATATTAAAACCAAGAAAAATTTCTCCAAAGGCTTGAATGGAAGCGTAAGGTCTTCATATAATAGTGCTTACGACCAGATGTATTATCAAGCTGCAGATGGATCATTAAATTTAAACTACAGAACGGATAAAAGTAACACTTCGATAACTTATAGCCCAAGATATAATGAGCACTTTGAAAAGATAACCACATTGACGGATATGGGCTCCGCAAGAGTTCTTGAAGGTTACACAGATATGTCGTTAAATATTATGAATCACGGAATAAGAGTATCAAATGACTTTTTTATAAATAAAACTAATATATTCGGATTCATAGTAAACGGGCTTGTAAGCGATGTGAAAAGTTTTACTCGTCCGGGATCAGGCAACAAACTTCTAATAAATAATATAAATACAGAGATAACAAATTCAGAAATAGAGGGAGATGAGAATTTTGATTTTATCAACACAAATCTCAACTATTCAAAATCATTCAGGAACTCACAAGAGTTGACCCTGAATGCCGATTATGGTTATTATGACATTACAAAATTCAATACTCAGGAGAATCTTTTCTATGATAACAACAATGTTGAGATAAGAGACCCACAGATATTCAGGAGTAACTCCTCACAATATATTAACATATACTCATTCAAAGCCGACTATGAGTTCACAATTTTGAAGAAATATCGTATGGAGAGCGGTCTGAAATGGGCCAGAAGTATTACAGATAATGATATGCTTCGTGAAGACCAGCTTAACAATATCTGGACAAAAAATCAAATACTAAGTTCTGTTTTCAAATATAATGAAGATATAAGTGCAGCATATTTTTCAGCGGCAAGACAACTGAATCCCAAGATAAGTATAAAGGCAGGTTTAAGAATAGAAATAACTCAGGCTCAAGGCGATTGGATTAGTGCAGATACATTGACAACAAAGAGCTATTTAGATCTTTTCCCAACTCTATTTATTGGTTACAATCCGAATAAAAATTTAAGGCTAGGTCTCTCATACACTCTGAGGGTCAAACGTCCTAATTTTAGACAACTTAATCCGTTCCGTATTTATCTGGATGCTTTAAGTTCAGTTGAGGGAAATCCCGATCTTGATCCCCAATACAACAATCAAATAACTCTCTCCTTAGGGTTCAAACAATATTTTAACATCTCTATTGCAGGTCAGTACACAAATAACGCGATAATTCAGAACCCCTACTTTAATACTCAGACAGGAGAAAAGATGATCATATGGGATAACTTCGGGAAACAAAATTTCACCGGAGTAGGTTTGTCGGTAACAGAATATCCAATTAGTAAGTGGCTTAACCTCAATAGCAATATATTCCTCTCTCATTTGACCAACAGCTCCGGAGATTACAAAGAGAACTCCTTTTTTACACAAGGATTTATAAGTACAACATTTCTCCTTCCGCAAAATTATAAAGTTGAGCTAATTGGTACATATCAATCGGGGCTTCCGTACGGGTATTTCAAGGTTAGACCAACAGGTGATATTACAATTGGAATAAAGAAGGGATTTTTGGATAATAGAGGAAATGCCTCTCTGACATTCAGTGATATACTTAATACGCAGAATACAAGAATTAGTTTAAATAATGGACCAATTAATAGTTACTCGCTTGACAATAATCAGAAAACACAAAAGATAACTCTTACTTTATCTTTTAGATTCGGTCAGAGTAAAGCCTCAAAAGCAAGAAAAGTTGGTGAATTAGAAGAGGGTTCGCGGGTAGGCACTTCAAATTAGTTTTCATAGTATTAGCCTCCATTTTTTTAGTTAACAGGGTTGCCGGCAATATGGCAACCCTGTTTTTTTTTGTATAAATCTTCTTTTTGCTGCAACTATTTTATCAACATTATCGTCTATATGTGTGAAAAGTATACTATGTATTACAAACTACTAAACTATCACAAATACTATGCAACGCAATTTTTTTTTACTCCTTCTTTTGACAACAACAATTTTCACATCGCTCTACTCAAAGAACAATCTTACAATATATGGTAAGATAATTGAAAAAGAGAATGGTAGACCACTCTCTTTCGCTACTGTTGTCATCCAAACTGCAGATAATGCTATATTAAGCGGCACAATCTCTGGTCAGGATGGAAGTTTTAGTCTGATTAACTCTACAGATGGTGAGTGTAGGGTTAAAATATCTTTTATCGGGTTTCGAGATACAACACTAAAAATTGAGCCTTCGGCAAATAAAAGTACTATAGATCTCGGAAATATTGCACTTTCGGAAGATATTGTAGCTTTAAAAAGCGCTGTAGTATCTGTAAGAGTACCTGTAATTGAACAAAAGCTGGATAAGATCATAATGAATGTGGCAGAGGCAGTTTCGACACACGGAAGCAGTGCTCTTGATATTCTAAAAAAGGCACCGGGGGTGAGTGTCGACCCTTCTGGAGAGATTCTTCTAAACGGTTCTCAGGTACAGGTATGGCTAGATGGCAGACCTTCAAATATATCCGGGAGTGATCTTGAAGCTCTCTTAAGCGGAACAGACGGCTCGACTATAGACAAAATTGAAATCATCGCCCACCCCTCTTCTAAATATGATGCCCAGGGATCCGGCGGTATAATTAATATCCGAACTAAACGCAATTTTGCAAAAGGTGTAAACGGCTCTTTAAAAGGTTCCTATACCGGAGCTTCATACGATAAATATTATCACGCTGCAGATGCTACATTTCTTATTAATCACAGAAGTGAGAAAAACAGTATGTCGTTTAGCTATAATCCAAGATACATTCAGGGGTTTAATAGTTTTAAAACCATAACAGATATGGGCACCGGTAACATTGTCAACAGTAAAACATTTCTCTTAAGAAACAATAACGGACATAATTTAAAGCTTTCAAACGATTGGTTCCTTAACAAAAAGAATATTCTAGGTTTTATAGTAAGCGGATCTTTTAGAGATTTGACTGATTCATCAGATGTTGACACCGGAAGTGAATACTATCAAAACGGAAATTTAGTACAAAACGCATCCACAAAGATAATAAACGAACTGAGTTTTGATAATCTGTATGCAAACATAAACTACACACACTATTTTAAAGAGAATCAAGAGATTACTCTTAACGGAGATTATAGTTTATTTAATATGGACAGAGATAGCAGACAGGGAAGTTATTTTACAGATCCGGCAGGTAATGAGAGTAAAGTTCCCGATATATTCAACACAACCTCTGCACAAAGTATTAAAATTGCATCATTTAAAGCAGACTACGAGCAAAGTATTAATAATAACGCAAAACTTGAGGCAGGATTTAAGTGGGCTCAAAGCAGGACAGACAACAACTTGGTAAGGAGAGATTTCAAAGATGCTATATGGGTACCGAACATTAATCAAAGCACAATATTTCAATACAAAGAGAATATAAGTGCAGCATATATAACTCTCTCAAAGCAATTTAATCCTAAATTTAGCATTAAAGGCGGGATAAGAGCAGAACTGACACAATCTAAAGGAGATTGGATTTCATCTGACACAGTTACAACTAAAAACTACCTGGACCTCTTTCCTTCTGTTTTTATAGGCTACAATCCAAACAAAAAAGTGAGATGGAGTGCTTCGTACACACTTAGGATTCAAAGACCTAATTTTGAACAGCTCAACCCTCAAAGATTTTATATCGATGCCACAAGCTCTGCATTAGGTAACCCTGATATAGATCCTCAATATAGTCACCAGCTGAGTCTCTCACTGGGGTTATCTCAGTATCTAAATTTTGGGATAAATGGTCAGTTTAGAAACAAAACAATAGTACAGACACCTAGTCTGGATAGTGAGAGCGGAGATAAACTTTTAAAGTGGAGTAATTTCGGGCAACTGAAAATGTTGGGAGTCAATGCATCTGTTACAGAATATCCTGTTGCTAAATGGTTAGTGATGAACGGAAATATATCTTTATCATACGTTAATAGCTATAACAGCACCTATTCCAAAGAGATAATCTTTACACAAGGAAATATTGGAGCAAGCGTGATTCTACCAAAAGATACCAAAATTGAGTTTACCGGGTACTACCAGTCCGGAGTTCCCTACGGTTATTTTAACTTGAAACCCAAAAGCGATTATACCCTTGGAGTGAAAAAAGGAGTTCTTGAGAACAGAGGAGTAATCTCAATTCTTGCAACTGATATTTTTGGTACAAACTATAACAGAATCTCTCTCACAGATAATGTATTCAAAAACTATGAGTTTGTTCAAAGAAATAAGAGCAAACAAATCATAGTCACCTTTACATACCGGTTTGGGCAGAGTAAATCACAAAAACAGAGAAAAGTAGGAAATCTTGATGAGACCTCCAGGGTCAACTCCGGAAATTAGTTCCCGGATGCTATTAAAGTATTTTTCAACAATGAAATTATAGTCATAGGTCCAACCCCTCCCGGAACAGGAGTTATGTATGAACACTTAGGTGCAACCTCATCAAATTTCACATCACCAACAAGTTTGAAGCCGCTCTTAGTATCGGCTTCAACTCTTGTTATACCGACATCAATTACAACTGCTCCCTCTTTAACCATATCCCCCGTGAGAAATTCCGGAATACCAAGGGCAGCAATAATTATATCTGCATTTAAAGTATGCTCTTTTATATCTCTTGTTCTACTGTGACATATGGTAACAGTACAGTCACCTGGATTTGATTTTTGCGAAAGCAGATTTGCCATAGGTCTACCCACAATATTGCTTCTGCCAATTATCACGCAGTTCTTCCCGGATGTTTTAATATTATATCTGGACAAAAGTTCGATTATACCTGCCGGAGTTGCAGATACAAATGTTGGCAGTCCAAGAAGCATCTTACCTACATTAACCGGATGAAAACCGTCAACATCTTTTTTTGGGTCTATTGCTTCAATAACTTTCTGCTCATCAATATGTTTTGGCAAAGGGAGCTGAACGATGAGTCCATCTATTTCCGAATTGCCGTTGATCTTTGAGATCTCTGCTAAAAGTCTCTCTTGTGAAGTCTCGTCCGGTAAGCGAATAAGGGTGGAGTCAAAACCAACCTGCTTACAGGCTCTCTCTTTATGACCAACATATGTTTGTGACGCACCATCATCACCGACTAAAATTGCCGCCAAATGAGGCCTTTTGCCGCCTTTTCTTATTACCTCTTCTACCTGTAATGCAATTTCACCTTTAATTGTATCGGCAGTTGCTTTTCCGTCTAAAATTACCATATCAGTAGTTGTAAATAAAATATTATTACCTTTTTCGCAGTGACCCCATTGCTCTGGCTGCCTTTGCAGCACCACCACCGGTCATACTCTTCATCATCTTTCTGGTATCGTCAAACTGCTTGATTAGTCTGTTAATCTCGGCAATTGATGTACCACTGCCGTCTGCAATTCTCTTTCTTCTGCTTCCGTTAAGAATTGCCGGATTATCCCGCTCAACCTGTGTCATAGACTGTATAATTGCCTCAATACTTTTAAATGCAGAGTTATCCATCTCAACATCCTTAAGCATTTTTCCCATTCCGGGAATCATAGAGGCAAGATCCTTTATGTTTCCCATCTTCTTTATCTGCTGAATCTGACTGAAAAAATCACTTAGCGTAAACTGGTCCTTGGCCAATTTTTTCTGTAGCTTTCTTGCCTCCTCTTCGTTGTACTGCTCCTGTGCCTTCTCAACCAGAGAGACAACATCTCCCATACCCAGAATTCTATCTGCAATCCTTTTCGGGTGAAATACATCCAGAGCCTCCATCTTCTCACCGGAAGAGACAAACTTGATGGGTTTGTTTACAACTGCCTTTATCGATAGAGCTGCTCCGCCTCTGGTATCTCCGTCCAGCTTGGTAAGTACAACTCCGTCAAAATTGAGCCTTTCGTTGAAAGTTTTTGCCGTCTCTACAGCATCCTGACCGGTCATTGAGTCAACTACAAATAGAGTCTCAGTAGGATTAACGGCTTTTTTTACAGCCTCAATCTCCTGCATCATCTCCTCGTCAATTGCCAAACGACCTGCGGTATCTATAATAACAAGAGAGTAACCCTCCTGTTTTGCCTTTGATATTGCACTCTTTGCAATCTTTACCGGGTCTTTTACCCCCTCTTCGCTATATACATCAACCCCTACCTGCTCTCCCAGAATTTTAAGCTGCTCAATTGCAGCCGGACGATAGACATCACAAGCTACCAAAAGAGTCTTGAGTCCCCTTTTTGTTTTGCAGTTTAAGGCCAGTTTTCCGCTGAAAGTGGTCTTACCTGAGCCCTGAAGTCCTGCAACCAATACAATTCCGGGGTTTCCTTTTATCATTATGTCCGATGCCTCACTACCCATTAACAGCGTAAGTTCGTCGTGAACAATCTTGGTCATCATCTGACCTGGTCTTACCGCTTTAAGAACATCCTGTCCCAGAGCTTTTTGTTTAACGTCGTCACAAAAGTTCTTGGCTATCTTATAGCTTACATCGGCATCCAGCAGAGCTTTCCTAATCTCTTTTAGGGTTTCGGCAACATTGATCTCGGTTATCCGACCCTCACCTTTGAGGAGTTTAAAGGAGCTCTCCAGTCTATCTATTAAATTTTCAAACATCTTTTTTAGAAATTAGGCTGCAAAAATAGTCATTTTTGTATATATGACCTTAGGATTTTTCTTCCATCTTCGTTTACAACAGATTCTAGGTGATACCTTACAAGTTCGGAGTGGAAAAGGAATGGGTCTTTCAAATAAATATAGGAGCCGTTCCAGGAGTATATCTTTGCCATTGCAGATGTAAAAAAGAGCGATGTAAGCTCTTTATTAATATCCACTCTGTATAGACCCTCAGCCATACCTCTCTCCAAATTTTCATATATTATTCTTGAATAGAAACTTACTCTGTTTGAGTGGTCCAGGACCTTAAGGTCAGGAAGATATTTTGAGGAATCTGTAAGCAGGAGTGGTCCTATCTGTTCAAGTGTTTTGTTCATCATACTGCTTGTATGAAACAGGGCCTCAATTGCATTTTTTCCCTGGCTGAGAGAGAGGTTAATTTTAAACTCAATATCTTCAATAATGAACTTCATTACAGTTCTCATCAACTCCTCCTTAGAGTTGAAATTATTGTATAGTGTCTTCTTAGTAAGTTTAAGTTCGGCTGCAATATCATCCATTGTGAGTTTCAAACCCTTCTTACGAAAAAGGTCATATACTTTTGTTACATATCTCTCTTTTGAACTGACTCTTGCCATAGTATTTTGATTTTAAAAATTATTCTGAATAGTAGTCTGGTGCCAGATCTTTTTGATTATATCTCATTGCCATAACCTGCCCGTATGCTCCGGCAGATCTGATAGCCATAATATCACCTCGTTTAGTCTCAGGAAGCAGTAGGTTTTTAGCAAAGCGATCACTGGACTCACAAATTGGACCGACAACATCGTATCTCATACCCCTTCCCACAGATGTGAGGTTCTCAATTTTATGTGATGCCTGGTAAAGCGCAGGTCTGATAAGATCGTTCATACCTGCATCCAGAATTGCAAACTTTCTTCCCTTACCAAACTTAACATAGAGTACTCTTGATATAAGCGACCCACACTGTGCCACAATGGCTCTGCCCGGTTCAAAATGTATCTGTTGATATGGCTCTCTTATCAATTTTTTATCAATGATCGAGAAGTAAGATGCAAAGTCAGATATAGGGGTAGTATCAGGATCATTGTAGTCAATCCCAAGTCCTCCGCCCAAATTCAGATTCTCAATTTTCACTCCTTTATCCTTAAAATTGGCAGAGATTTCGTTTACCTTATTGGCCAACATATCAAAGACATTCAAATCTGTTATCTGCGACCCTACGTGAAAGTGGAGTCCTGAAAGCTTAATATTGGAACACTTTGCTATAGCACTCAACACATCGTCAAACATCCAGTGACTTATGCCGAATTTATCCTGAGAACGCCCGGTTGAAATATATCTATGAGTATGAGCATCTATATCCGGATTTATTCTCAAGGATATAGAGGCAGTTTTTCCCATCTTCTTGGCAATAGAGTCTATAACCTCTATCTCAGGAATTGATTCACAATTGAATGAAAAAATTTCACCCGCAAGAGCAGTTTCAATCTCTTTGTCCGACTTTCCAACTCCGGCGTAAACCACCTTTTTGGGATCAAACCCCGATTTGATAGCTAAAG
Organism: Bacteroidetes bacterium HGW-Bacteroidetes-5; assembly: GCA_002842515.1. Classification (GTDB taxonomy): domain Bacteria; phylum Bacteroidota; class Bacteroidia; order Bacteroidales; family UBA932; genus Bact-08. Next base: position 274,620 of record PHDC01000001.1, read on the forward strand.
AGACCTCGTTTCCGCTAACACAATCTGCTCCCAAACCGTACTCTTTTATGATATCCAGAATTTCTAAATTCGCATTTGCTTTAAATGCATAGTGTGCGTGGAACTTATATTTTCTTAGTTCTTTGGTATACAAATCAAGAGTTTTTTTTAAGAGCGATAAATCATAGTAGTAAAAGGGAGTATCAATTGTATTAAATCTCTCAACTGTTTTTGTGTCGAACATAGTGTAATTATTTGTAATGATTCAATAGCGACAAAAATAGTAAAAAACTTGTTCTTAATTTAAAATATCTATCTTTGTCCAAAATTAATTGTATATACAACTGAAAATTATATCGTGATGAAACCAACTAAGAGAGAGCTCCTGAAAGATATTGTCAAACACATAGATGTTACAGCATTTGACTCTTCGTACATAATAGATTCAATGCGCGATATGTCATTTAGTTCAAGAGATACCGCCTCTGCTGCAGACATTCTGCAGATGATGATAAACGACAAAGAATCAACTAACTGGCTCATTCTTGCAGGTAGCACCTCCGCTGGAGGATGTATGCAGGCTTATGTGGATATGATACGCTTTAATATGATTGATGCTGTATGTGCTACCGGTGCATCAATTATTGATATGGACTTTTTTGAAGCACTCGGCTTTAAACACTACAAAGGGTCTCAATTTATTGATGACACTCATTTGAGAGGCAACTATATAGACAGGATCTACGATACATACATAGACGAAGAAGAGCTTCAAATGTGTGATTCAACAATAAAGAAAATTGCAGATTCACTTGAACCTCGTCCATACTCCTCAAGAGAGTTTATACACGAAATAGGGAAATGGCTCTCAGTTAATTCGGTTAAAAAGAACTCATTGATTCAGACAGCTTTTGAGCACAATGTTCCCATTTTTGTACCTGCTTTCAGTGATTGCAGTGCTGGGTTCGGGCTGGTAATGCATCAGGTAGAGAGAATGAAAGAGGGTAAACCCTATCTCTCTATAGACTCTGTTGCAGATTTTCGTGAGCTCACAGAGGTAAAGATGTCTGCAAAGAGCAGCGGTCTATTTATGATAGGTGGAGGTGTTCCAAAAAATTTTGCACAGGATACTGTTGTTTGTGCAGAGTGTCTGGGATTTGATGTTCCAATGCATAAATATGCCGTTCAGATTACTGTTGCAGATGTTAGAGACGGTGCCTGCTCATCTTCTACACTTAAGGAGGCCAACTCCTGGGGTAAGGTAGACACTGCTCACGAACAGATGGTATACGCCGAAGCAACTACCGTTGTCCCTCTTATTATCAGTTATGCATACCATAAAGGAGACTGGAAAAAGAGAGAGGCTAAAAACCACTCCCTCTTATTTAAAAATGGAACGCGGGGAACCGGAATTCTACTGGGTTAATGACTAATAAAACATAAACAGAGGCTGTCTAATAATTAGGCAGCCTTTGTTACTTTATATACAGTCGCCACTTATGCGTGGAAAGATTTTATTGATTATTTATGCTTAGACATTTTGGATTCTACAATAAATCCTACAATAAGACCAAGACCTCCAAAGCAGAGTGTAGATGCTCCATAAACAACGCTCATAGATTGCATAGTCTCATATGAAATTGAGCCGGAAGAGCCATACATCCCATATGCTATTACGATTCCGACTAAAAGGCCGAAACCCAAACCCATCAAAAGCGATCCAATTCTTAAGGATAAAAATTTGTTGCTAAAGTTTTTTCCTTCACCAAAAATTCTTGAAATATCCAAGTTCTCAATATTAGTGCTGCTAATTTGAGATAGTCTCTCAATAATCATAATCCGCTCTTTCTTCCTGGCAAACAACTCTACCAGTTTATAGAAGGCATAGGCGCCTATTCCGAATGTAACCGGAATTGAGATAAATTCCATCATATTGTCAAATTTTAAATTAAAAAAGTAATTTTGTTTTGCTCTTTTGACGATATAATTTAAAAAAGGTTACAGATTTGTAACCATTAGTTTAGAGATGCGTCTAATAGCTGAATGAAAAGAGACGAGGAGCTGCATACAATAGAGTTAATCCGTAATGGGAACCTGGAGCTTTACAAGGTTATTGTAGAGGAGTACTCTCCCAGAGTACTCTCCGTAATAAGAGGTGTCTTGCCCTGTAAAGAGGACGCAGAGGAGTTGGCTCAGGATGTATTTGTAAAAGCATTTTTCTCTCTAAATAAATTCAGGGGTGACTCCTCTCTTTCAACCTGGCTCTTTAGAATTGCCTATAATATGTCAATTTCTAAAACCAGATTGAAAAAAGTTAAATTCGTACCAATTGAAAGTGCACAAATTGAGTCAAATAATTATTTCGATATCTCTGAAGAAGAGAGATATATAAAAGAGAAGAGATTTGAGTTGCTAAACAGAATGTTGTCCTCTCTTGATCCATCCGAGAGATTTTTAATTACTCTGTTTTACAACCAAGAAAAAAGCATTAAAGAGATATCACAGATTACAGGAATAGGAGAATCAAATATTAAGGTAAAACTCCACCGAATTAAGAAAAAAATGGGTGAAATGGTGGGTGAAAAAATGGAGGTAAGTTATGGATGAAAAATTTGAAAAAGATGAGCTGTTAAGGGATCTTCTAAATGAAATCAATTACAGATCTGCTCCCCTATCTTTTGCGGAGAGAGTCTCTTCAAAAATTGAGTCAGAGAGAGTAAGAAGAGAGAGGCGAACTGAAACAATTCAGATTATTGTAGTATCACTTTGTGCATCTGCACTATTGATTCTTTCATTTATATATCTTAATAACAGGTACTTCAACCTAACCCTTGAAGATTTGCGCCTCTTTAACTCAGATTTTGGAGTTAAACACCTTCTCTACAGAGTAAAAGGAATTTTTATTAGTGACGGCACTTTGCTATGGTATATATTAGCTGCAAATACAGCATTACTCATTGTGATACAACAATTTGTACAGAATTATTTGTACAGTTCGGGAAGAATTGGAAAGAGCTAATAAAATAAACATCTACTGATGCTCCGCTCTTAACAGATCAAATATTGTTTTTACGGGAGAAAAGGTGGTTACAGGAACCTCAACAAACAGTGTGTTCCACTGACTCATTGCGCCATTCCACAACCCCGGCAGTTCAAGTGCTTTGATTGGTCTCCCCTCAGCACTCTTGTAGGAGATAAAACCTGTCTCGGGGTCAACATATTTGTGCAGATCAAATTTGTCGCCTCGAAAGTTTTTAATTGAGCATACAATATCGACAGGATTGAAATGTGTAGATCTCTCAACCATCTCCCTTATCTTTAGATCCTGAATATCTAGTTGCGCGCTCTCAAGTATTTGCAATGAAGTTGCACCATCTGCATCTTTTACTATGTAGGGGCCACCTCCCGGTTCTCCTAGGTTCTTAACCATACCGCACACTCTTACAGGGCGGTTAAGTTTGGCCCAAAGATAATCCTTTAGTATCTCCTTTGGAATATGTGGTATAGCAATAGAGAACTCCCTCTCCAGAAAAGTGATTATCTCCTTAAATAATTTGTCATCCTTACTACACTCCAGAGATTTAAGATATTGATTTATTTTTAGTTGTAACTCAATTAATGTACCAATCAAAACTCGTTTCCAATGAATAGTATCTGTGGTGAGCTCATCTCTGCAGATATTGTCTATGTTCTTAATTACTACAATATCTGACTCTATTTCGTTTAAATTTTCAATAAGTGCCCCGTGGCCGGCGGGACGAAAGAGGAGGTTTCCGTCTGCACCTCTGAACGGCCTGTTATCCATATCTACAGCGATAGTGTCTGTTGCAGCTTTTTGTTGAGTAAAGGTAACCTCAAATTTGCATCCGTACATTCTCTCATAATCGTTTTTTACCTGCATTAGAAGTTGCTCAAAACCAATAAGATGCTCTTTTGAAACAGTTACTACCATTCTGGCTATGCCATCAAAAGTTTTGGCATATTTAGATGCTTCGGCAAGGTGCTCTTCAAATGGAGTTCTGACTTTTTTACCATATCTGTGAAATTTTATAAGCCCCTTCGGCATTGAACCGTAGCCAAGACCTTCCGGCATAAGCAGCAATCTTAAAATAGACTCTTGACTTTCAGGGTTGAAAGATGGACAATTTGAGAGTTCATCGTAAAAAGGGAACTTTTTTAAATTTGAGAATAGAGTTGTAGCGGGAGACTCTTGTGAAATAGTGTTACCGTTTTCAATAGTACTTAAAGCTTCGTAAAGATCTTTAAACATCCTTGTTGCAGCCCCGGACGCTGGAACAAATTTGCATATCTCTCCATTATAACTCTCATATCTGTTTAATGCCTCTCTCTGCTCTTTGCGGGAGAGCACTTTAATTCCCTTGACAGGGGTCGCAGGGGCAACTATATCCAAAAATGGAAATCCACTCTTGAAATGGTCTAACTGTTTGTGAATATCATTTACACTTGCACCTCTCTGTTCAACCTGTTTTAAATCCAATTCTGTAAGCATAGTATTCTATTTTGAAGTTCATCCGTTTATTAGCAGTTGCTTTAAAATCTCCTTTTGTTCGGCTGTTAACTCCCTTCTATATTTGTAATTAGCTCTAATCTGTTCAAATAGATGCGGTGCTCCTCTGAGCGCTCTATCTTCGTTCCATATCGGGAATGTAGAGAGAAGCAGTGAGGCAGCATTTTCTATGGGAGTAAGCTTTATATCTTTAACAAACTCAATTTTGGAAGAGGTTGGTAACTGTATTGTGTAGTCATTGAGCTTCTCGATTGAGTAGTGTTTGGCAAAATTTCGAAGTGTAAAAAGAGTGGCGTTTATTTTTCCCTCCAGCGAGTAGCCGGCAATGTGAGGAGTGGCGATGTTGGTCATCTTCAAAACCTCTCTGTTTATATGAGGTTCATCTCTGTAAACATCCAGAATAACAGGGCCAAGTGACTCCCTCTCTCTTATTAAAGCCATATCATCTACCACCTCTCCCCTGCTACTATTTATAAATATTGCCCCCTTAACCATTTTTGAGAAAAAAGCACCGGAGCACATACTGTCGGTTGTTTTGTTAAGTGGTACGTGCATAGATACAATTTCACAATTTTTTAAAATGGTTTCAAGATCATAATAATCCTCTGTTGTAAGTCTGTACTCTCCGAAAGATGGGTTGGGGAATCCGATTTGTATATTTTCCTTTTTGGGAGGGTCACACCTAAAGACGGTAAACCCGAGATCGAGGAACAAAGCAGCCACTCTTTCACCAACACTCCCCGCTCCTACGACTCCTATTGTCCTTGGCAGAGTTTTAAGTCCCTCTCTCTGAGCAACAGCAATCAATGATGTAATAACATATTGCACCACTCCCTCCGAATTACATCCTGCAGCATTGTAGATGCTTATGCCTGCATTTTTACAATATTCTGAATCGATATGATCTAAGCCTATGGTGGCACTAAAAATTGCATTAACTCTAGTGTTATTCAGTAAATTGAAATCACACTTTGTTCGGGTTCTTATGACAAGAGCGTCTGCATTTTGAACTTCGAGATTGTTTATGAGCTCTCCTCTAAGATATTTTACACTGCAATATGGCTCCAGAACTCCCTCAATAAAGGGGATGTCGGCATCTACCACTATATTAAATCTTCCACTCACTACTTTAATATCAACACTTTAACAATTTCTTCACCAAGTTTCTCGTTCATCTTTTTCACAATATTGAGTCTCTCCATAAAGAGATAATTTCTTGCCGGTGAGGATGATATCTTACAAAAAAGTCTTCCATCTTTAAAGAACTTCTCCAAGGTGTATTCTGCATACCTCTTCCCGACAACCTCATCCCAGGTTTCGAAAATTCTCATTCTGAGAATACCCTCATCCAGACCGGAGCTCTTTAAGAAATCCCGGAAAAGATCTCCAACTTTTACTACTCGCTCTCGTCTCATAGAACTACACCGGATTTAATCTCAAATGAAGAGCTGCTTCCGTTAATTTTATTAAGAATAGCCTCAACTCTAACCTTATTGCTGTCAGTAATAAAAATCTGACCAAAAAAATTGGAAGATACCAGGTTTAAAAGCGCCTCAACTCTCTCCATATCCAATTTATCAAAGACATCGTCAAGCAGTAACAGTGGTGCCTTTTTGTAAATATCTCTCATAATTTCAAACTGAGCCAGCTTTAGTGATATCAGGAAGGATTTCTGTTGACCCTGTGAACCGGATGTCCTGTATGGATAGTTATCCATAAAGAACAGTAGATCGTCTCTGTGAACCCCGCAAGTGGTATACTTAAGTGCATAATCTTTTGGCCGGCACCTGTTCAATAACTCCATAAGCCCAGCCTCCTGGAGGTCTGACTTGTAAACAATAGAGATACTCTCCTTACCGCCGGAGAGCATTTTATAGTACTTATCTGCAATTGGCATTAACAAACTTGTAAACTCTGCCCTTTTTGTGAATATGTAGGATGCGTTTACCGACATTCTTTGAGAGAAAGTGTCAAGAAGCTCCTCATTAACATCCTGTGATTTAAGAAGTTTGTTTCTCTGTAAAAGAAGATGGTTATAGTTTTGCACTTTTCGCAGATACTCCTTATCTAATTGCGATAGTATTGAGTTTATAAATCTCCTCCTCTCCTCTCCCGACTCATTAATAAGACAGGTATCGTAAGGAGAGACCATAACAATGGGGATAAGACCTATATGTTCAGATATCTTGCTATAACTTTTGTTGTTTCTTTTAATGTGTTTTATACCATCTCTCTCCATAGAGACTGAGATATTTTCGAAAGAGTCGTCATCTCTGGTATACTCTCCTGAAATTCTGCAGATATCACAACTATACGCAATTGAGTGTATATCTGTGTTTGAGAAATAGCTTTTGGTCATAGAGAGGTAGTAGATTGCATCCAAAAGGTTTGTTTTGCCTGAGCCGTTCATACCCGTAATACAATTCAACTTAGGTGAAAACTCTATTTCTGCTTCGGAGATATTCTTAAATCCGGAGATTATTATCCTTTTTAAATACATCTGCAACCTGGTTGGCTCACAAAGTTACTACTTTTATCGATTTATAATTTGAGATTAGATAAAATATTGTAATTTTGCACCCTGCTAAAAAACCGTAGAAATGTCAAAAAAAATTAAACATCAAGATCCGGAAGAGAGTGTAGAGAACGCTCTGAACAAGACCGAGCAAATTATCGAAAAGCACAAGAATACACTTCTGTACTCTGTTATTGCTATTTTAGTAATCTCTGCAATCGGATTTGCATATCAGCAACTGTACCGTAAGCCCTTAAAAGAGGAGGCTCTTGCGCAAACATTCGTTGCCGAACAATTTTTCCGTGCAGATTCATTTGCACTTGCACTCAACGGAGACGGTAATGCTTTGGGCTTTAATCAGATTATTGATGAGTACGGCTCTACAGCTGCAAAATCTGTATATCTGTATGCCGGCATCAGCGAACTTCAGCTTGGAAATTTTGATCAGGCAATCAAACATCTGAAAAAGTATAAATCAGACGATCCTATTATGCAAGCCAGAGCACTTTGCAACATAGGAGACGCATATGCTTCTCTTATGAATAACAAAGAGGCTCTTAACTACTATCTCAAAGCCGCAAATCACGCAGAGAATGTTTTTGCAGCCGGGTATCTGCTTAAAGCTGCTTTAATGCAAGAAGAGCTGGGTAATAAGGTTGAGGCAATCAAAATTTATGAGGAGATAAAAGTTAAGTATCCTCAGAGTATGGAGGGCTACGAGGCCGATAAATATATTGCAAGGATAAAACAGTAATCTGGAATTTCTCCGGGGAGATAACTCTATTATGGGAAGAGCATTTGAATTCAGAAAAGAGCGTAAAATGAAGCGTTGGGGCAATATGTCCCGTGTCTTTACGCGTTTGGGAAAGGAGATTACTATGGCTGTCAAAGGCAGCGGACCCGATCCCGACAATAATCCCAGGCTCAGGGCTCTAATATCAACTGCCCGTTCGGAAAATATGCCCAAAGATAATATCGAAAGAGCTATCAAACGCGCAGTCGAGAAAGATCACAGTGAATATAAAGAGGTAGTTTATGAAGGGTACGGCCCTCACGGAATTGCATTCCTGATAGAAACAGCAACAGATAATACAACCCGTACAGTAGCCAATATCAGAAGCTATTTCAACAAATTTTCGGGATCACTAGGAACCTCAGGGAGTGTAGAGTTTATGTTTGAGCACAAATCCGTTTTCAAAGTTAAAAGCACACAACAACTTGACCTGGAAGAACTTGAACTGGAGATGATAGACTTTGGAGCAGAAGAGCTCTTTATGGAGGAGGATGAGCTGGTTATATACGGAAGTTACGAATCTTACGGCGCAATTCAAAAATTTATAGAGGAGAAGGGATTTGAACTTGTGACCGGTGGGTTTGAGAGAATTCCTAACACAGAGCTAAAGAGACTGGAAGGGGATGCCAGAATTGAAATTGAGAAACTTATAGATAAATTTGAAAATGATGATGACGTTCAAAACGTTTATCACACAATGGAGCCGTAATTATTTCTCAATCATAGCAAAAATGCCCCAATCGGGGCATTTTTTGTTTCATTTAGTTAGTTTTTTTGGCATACTCTTTATATTTTTATACCTTTGGCGCTTCTTATAAAATAAACATTAAATCAATAAATTATTCACAATGAAACTATCGCATATTGAGCACATCGGTATCGCCGTTAAATCTTTAGATATTGCAATACCTCTTTATGAAGAGCTGCTTGGTCTAAAGTGTTATGCCGTAGAAGAGGTTAAAGACCAAAAAGTTAAGACCGCATTCTTCAAAATTGGCGAGACAAAAATTGAACTGTTGGAGAGTACAGATCCCGATGGTCCAATTGGTAAATTCATTGAAAAAAAGGGTGAAGGTGTTCACCACATTGCTTTTGCAACAACTGAGGGTTTGCAAAACAGTCTGGACGAACTTTCCGAAAAAGGTGTTCAGCTTATTGACAAAGCACCTCGCAAAGGTGCTGAGGGGCTAAGTATAGCATTTTTACATCCAAAATCTACAGGAGGAATCCTTACAGAGTTGTGTGAAAATCCTTCATAAACTTATTGACAAAAAATTAATCTTAATATAGATAATAGAATGAGCCAACAACTGGAACAGGTTAAAGCGCTGATACAACTTCGTGAAAAGGCGCGCTTGGGAGGTGGTCAGAAAAGAATTGATGCACAGCATCAAAAAGGAAAATACACTGCCCGCGAAAGAATCGCTATGCTTCTTGATGAAGGAAGTTTTGAAGAGTTTGATATGTTTGTAACACATCGGTGTACAAACTTCTCAATGGAGAAGATGAGATACCTGGGAGATGGAGTTATTACAGGCTACGGAACAATTGACGGTAGGCTTGTCTATGTATTTGCCCAGGACTTTACTGTTTTCGGCGGTTCTCTCTCTGAGAGCTTTGCAATGAAAATTTGTAAAATAATGGATCAGTCAATGAAGATGGGTGCTCCAGTAATCGGCATAAACGATTCAGGAGGTGCACGAATCCAGGAGGGTGTAAATGCACTTGCAGGGTATGCGGAGATTTTTCAAAAAAACATCCTTGCATCAGGAGTGGTTCCACAAATTTCTGCAATCTTTGGCCCTTGCGCCGGAGGAGCTGTCTACTCCCCTGCTCTCACCGATTTCAATATAATGACTAAGGGTACCAGCTATATGTTCCTTACCGGACCTAAAGTTGTTAAGACTGTAACGGGAGAAGATGTAACTCAGGAACAGCTTGGAGGTGCAAGCGTACACTCAAGTAAAAGTGGTGTTGCCCATTTTGCTGTTGATAGCGAGGAGGAGGGAATCAAAGTGATTCGCGAACTTTTAGGCTATCTACCGCAGAACAACCTTGAAGAGGCCCCTATTGTCCACACATCTGACCCTATAGACAGACTTGATGACTCTCTGAATGAGATAATCCCCGATAGCCCTAATAAACCATACGATATGTATGAAGTTATCGGGAGCATTGTTGACGACGGAAAATTCCTTGAGATTCACAAAGATTATGCACCCAATATTATAGTTGGGTTTGCCCGTTTCAACGGAATATCTGTTGGAGTTGTGGCAAATCAACCTAAAGTTCTTGCCGGGGTTCTGGACATCAACTCATCCAGAAAAGCAGCCCGTTTTGTGAGATTTTGCGACGCATTTAACATACCACTTGTAACACTGGTAGATGTACCCGGTTTTCTACCCGGAACACAGCAGGAGTACGGCGGAATTATTCTTCACGGAGCAAAGCTGCTATATGCATACGGAGAGGCAACTGTTCCAAAAATAACGGTAACTCTCAGAAAATCATATGGCGGAGCCTATTGCGTGATGAGCAGCAAACACCTTCGCGGAGATATAAACTATGCCTGGCCTACAGCAGAGATAGCAGTTATGGGACCATCTGGTGCTATTGAGGTTCTTTACGGGAAAGAGATGGCAGAGTCAGAAGATCCTGCAGCTTTTGCTTTAGAGAAAGAGAAGGAGTATCGTGATGCTTTTGCAAATCCATATAACGCTGCCAGATTTGGATATATAGATGATATTATTGAGCCGAGAAATACCAGGTTCCGTATTATCAGATCACTGCAGCAACTTGCAACCAAAAAGGTCTCTAATCCTCCGAAGAAGCATGACAACCTGCCACTATAACCAAATAACCGGTAAAATAATGAAAAGAAGTTGCATTATACTTGCGTTGTTAGGGTTGATGATAAGCTCAAATGTGTTGTACTCCCAGAATATGTCTGATATTCGTATTAACGAAATTCTGGTTACAAACACAGATGATTTTGAAGATGATTTCGGCAATAAAAGCGGATGGATTGAGCTGTTTAATACATCATATGCCACCGTGGATATATCCGGCTGTTATCTTACAAATGACCCGAATAACCTTACAAAATACTTGATTCCCAGGGGTGATATCCTAACGAAAATCAAACCCAGGCAGCACACTCTCTTCTGGGCAGATTCTGAGCCCTACAGAGGTACATTCCATATTAACTTTTTGCTTAGTGATTCTCACGAAATTCTTTTTGTAAGCAGTGACGGCAGGACAATACTTGACAGAGTTGTTATACCTCACTCAGTACTTTCGGAAAATGTCTCATATGGAAGATTCAGAGATGGCGTTGAAGTTAAGGGTAAAGATAAATCAATCGATATAGAGAAAACCTGGGGGGTACTTTCAAGAACATCTCCAAGCACAAATAACTACGGTGCAGATATTGAACCTCCAGGAATGATTCTTATGAAAATTGACCCTTACGGTGCAATAATGTCTTTCACTGCAATGTCAGTTGTATTTCTCTCATTAATACTACTATACATTGTATTCAAAAATACAGGAAACTACAATATAGGGCTAAGCAGAAAAAAGGCAGAGCGAGCAGCTAAAGGAAGCAAACGCGTAGTCTCCGAAGAGGAGATATCTGCCGAAGTTTTTGCAGCCATCTCTACAGCACTTCACACCTATTTTGAAGATGACGAAGCACACGATATTGAGCACACTATTCTAACCATAGATAAAGTAACCAGAAATTACTCACCGTGGAGTTCAAAAATTTACACTCTCAGAGAGATACCTAAAAAAAATTGAATTAATCTGTAATCAAAATGAAAGAATATAAATTAAAGATAAACGGTAACGACTACGCTGTAACAGTTGTCAATATTGAAGACACCATAGCAGAGGTTGAGGTGAACGGAATTCCATTCAGGGTTGAGATTGAAAGGCCGGCAAAAAAGCAGAGTGTACCGCTTTCAAGAATTAATAAACCCGCTAAGGTTGAGGCAAATATAGTACGTCAGCCTACATCTGGACTGGAGACTGTCATCTCCTCTCCTCTACCAGGAGTGATCCTGGAGGTGGTTGTTAAAGAGGGAGACTCAGTTAAAAAAGGTCAAAAACTGCTGATACTGGAGGCAATGAAGATGGAGAATGTAATTGAGTCCTCTGCAGACGGCAAAATTGTTACTCTTAAGGTAAATAAAGGAGACTCCGTTCTAGAAGGTGCTCCTCTAATAATTATTGGATAAGATGGAAAACAACGGAATTTTTTCACTCCTGGCAGAAAATCTAAAGACTTTTCTTCAATATACCGGTTTTGCAAATGCAACTTTCGGACATATTTTTATGATTCTAATAGGATTGCTCTTTATCTATTTGGCAATAAAGAAAGATTGGGAGCCACTTCTGCTCATACCAATAGGTTTTGGTATTGTCATTGGGAATATTCCGCTCTTCCCCGGACTGAGTATAAGTGTTTATGAAGAGGGATCAGTTCTTAATATTCTATATCAGGGAGTTCAAAAAGGGTTCTACCCACCTCTGATATTTTTAGGTATAGGAGCAATGACAGACTTCTCCGCACTGATCTCCAATCCAAAACTTATGCTTATTGGAGCTGCAGCTCAGTTTGGTATCTTTGGAGCTTATGCAATAGCACTAATAGCTGGTTTCGCACCTGCCGAAGCCGGAGCAATTGGTATAATCGGAGGAGCAGATGGTCCGACCGCGATATTTCTCTCTTCCAGACTTGCTCCAGACTTGATGGGTGCAATTGCTGTATCTGCTTACTCATATATGGCACTGGTTCCTGTAATACAGCCGCCTATTATGAGATTATTAACCACTCACAAAGAGCGTCTGATAAGGATGAAACCTCCTAGAGCAGTATCACAGACGGAGAAGAAACTCTTCCCGATAATCGGATTTCTTCTAACGGCTTTTATAGTGCCATCGGGCTTACCACTGCTTGGAATGCTCTTCTTTGGAAATCTTCTTAAAGAGAGCGGTGTTACCAAAAGGCTGGCAGAGACAGCCCGCGGACCGCTTATCGACATTGTAACTATCCTCATTGGTGTAACTGTAGGATGTTCAACTCAGGCAGATAAATTCTTGCAACTTAAGTCTATCTACATTTTCGCACTTGGTGCAGGATCATTTGTAATTGCAACTACTGCAGGAGTACTCTTTGTTAAAGCCTTTAACCTAATACTGAAAGAGGGGAATAAAATTAATCCTTTGATCGGGAACTCGGGCGTATCTGCTGTTCCCGATTCGGCCAGGGTTTCAAACAGTATTGGGTTGGAATACGATAAAACCAACTATCTTCTTATGCACGCAATGGGGCCAAATGTGGCTGGCGTAATAGGTAGTGCTGTTGCAGCCGGAATTTTACTCGGATTTTTGAGTTAAGATATTATAAATATCGGTTAAGAAAGCGTCTTTTTTGGGCGCTTTTTTTTATTTTTTCCTATCTTTGACGAATTAAAATTTAATGAGATATGCAAAATAAATTGCAAGAACTTACTGATAAACTTTATACCGAAGGCTTATCAAAGGGTAAAATTGAGGCCGAAGAGCTAAAGGCAAATGCAAAAAAAGAGGCAGAAGAGATAATTGCCAAAGCAAAGGAGGAGTACAATCTAATTTTGGACAAAGCAAAAAAGGACTCTCTGGATTACAAAATCAAGATTGAGAACGAAATTAAGATGGTATCCAGGCAAACTCTTGCAAAAGTAAAACAGAACATAGAGGAGGTTGTTACAACCAAGGCTATACAAAACCCTGTTAAAGAGGCTATTGAAAGCAAAGAATTTTTAGGTTCTTTAATTAAAAGCGCTATTACATCCTTCAACCCGGATAACAGTGACTCTGTGAGCCTAGAGATCCTTCTACCTGAATCGCTAAAAACAGAGTTGGACTCGTTTATCAAAAACGATATTATCAAACAACTAAATGCGACAGTAGAGTTTTTCTACGACAAAAAGATTCAGACAGGTTTTAAAATCGGCCCTAAGGGCGAAGGTTACTATATAAGCTTCACAGATAAAGATTTCCAGGGTTTACTAGCTCAGTATCTCAAACCAAAAACCCGTGAATTCTTATTCTCTGAATAACAATGAGAAACTACCACTACATCATATCGGGGCTTCCGGATATTGCACTTGACTTCGAAAACACAGGTTTCGATCTTGAGTCTCTATTCGCCCATATTTCTGATATGAGTACACCGGAGGATATCCGTTGTATTGAGTGGCTGTTTTTCGGGCTCAAAGAGGAGAATCTCAACAATCACTTCTACAGAGCAGCCCGAAAAATGCCCAATAAATTCATTCGGGAATATTTCACTACAGATCTTGAAATAAGAAATATACAGGCAGCCTATCTTGCCAGAAAGAGTTCACAAGATCCATCTGACTTTGTAATCGGAAGCGGCGAGTTTACCGATTCATTAAAAAACAGTAAAGCTGCAGATATGGGTATTACACATCTGAGCGAACTCTCAGCTCCGGTTCTAAAGATTCTGGAAAATGAAAACATACTGGAGAGAGAGCAACTTCTGGACCTGCTTCGCTGGGAGAGAGCCAACGAGATTTGTACTTTCAGCTATTTTGACATCAATGTGATACTCTCCTTCTTGCTAAAGGCATCAATCGTGAAGCGCTGGGCTAAGTTAGACAGAAAAAGAGGGGCTGTCATTTTCAAAAAATTTGTTGATGAGGTTAAGGGCTCATTTAATATGGATAATAAAAACTAATATATGAAAACCACAGGAATAGTTACAGGGATTATCTCCAATCTTGTCACCATAGAGGTTGATGGTCCCGTTGCTCAGAACGAGATCTGTTACATTGACCTTTCCGGAACGAGAATGATGGCAGAGATAATCAAGATTAACGGAAAAGAGGCTTTTGTTCAGGTTTATGAAAGTACCAGAGGTCTTAAAGCCGGAGATAAGGCGGAGTTTGCCGGACACTTGCTTGAGATAGATCTTGGCCCGGGAATTCTTTCAAGTATTTATGACGGACTTCAAAATAATCTGGAGACAATGAAAGGGGTCTTTCTTACCAGAGGTGAGTACACAATTGCCTTAGATCCGGATAAAAAGTGGGAGTTTACACCCTTTGCAAAACCCGGCGATGAAGTTATTGCTGCGGACTGGCTTGGTGAGGTAAAAGAGGGATGGTTGCCTCATAAAATTATGGTTCCCTTCTCTTTTGACGGCAGCTATACAATCAAATCAATAGTCAATGCAGGTGAGTATACTGTAAATGACACCATTGCTGTTCTCGTTAACGAATCCGGAGATAGCATCAATGTAACTATGAAGCAGAAATGGCCTGTAAAGATTGCCATTACAAAATATAGGGACAAACCGAGACCATTCCGTATAATGGAGACAAGAGTACGGGTAATTGACACATTCAACCCGATTGCAGAAGGGGGAACTGGATTTATTCCGGGACCCTTCGGTAGCGGAAAGACAGTACTTCAACACGCAATATCTAAACAGGCAGATGCAGATGTAATCATATTCGCAGCTTGTGGAGAGAGAGCAAATGAGGTTGTTGAGATATTCACAGAGTTTCCAAAACTTGAAGACCCGCGTACCGGAAGAAAGCTGATGGAGAGAACCACAATTATCTGCAACACTTCTAATATGCCTGTTGCAGCCCGTGAGGCATCTGTATATACTGCAATGACCATTGGAGAGTATTACAGGGCTATGGGGTTAAAGGTCTTGCTGCTTGCAGACTCTACATCACGCTGGGCACAGGCTCTGCGTGAAATGAGTAACAGGATGGAGGAGCTTCCGGGAGCAGATGCCTTCCCGATGGACCTGCCTGCAATTATCTCAAGTTTCTATGCCAGAGCAGGAATTGTTAATCTCAATAATGGTCAAACAGGTTCTGTCACCTTTATCGGTACAGTATCTCCGGCAGGAGGTAACTTAAAAGAGCCCGTTACCGAATCAACCAAAAAGGCAGCCCGGTGCTTCTTTGCACTATCTCAGAACAGAGCAGACAGAAAGAGATACCCTGCTGTCGATCCGATAGATTCATACTCAAAATACCTGGAGTATCCGGAGATTATCGAAGATTTTAAAAAGAGAATCGGAGAGGATTGGGTAGAGAAGGTTCTGCGTGGCAAAAACCTTGTACTACGCGGTAAAGAGGCATACGAACAGATTAATATCCTGGGAGATGACGGTGTCCCTCTGGAGTACCATAAGAGATACTGGAAATCTGAGCTAATGGATTTTGTAATTCTTCAGCAGGACGCGTTTGATAAAATTGATGCAAACTGTCCTATGGAGAGACAAAGTTATATGTACTATCTTGCACTTGATATTTGCGAAAGCGAGTATGAATTTGAAGATTTTGAAGAGTGTGGAAATTTTTACAAGAAGATAATTAATATTTTGCGCCAAATGAACTACTCACTGTTTAAGAGTGAAGAGTTCAATAAATATTTGGAGCAACTTAATACCGAATTGAACAATGGCAAGTAAAGCATTTCAGAAGATATACACCCAGCTGGAGTCTATAACAAAGGCTACAGTTGCCCTTAGAGCACAAGGAATTACCAATGAAGAGCTTGCAACAGTAGACGGGCGTCTGGCTCAGGTTGTGAAAATTAAACGAGATCTAATCACTCTTCAGGTCTTTGCGGGTACCGAAGGTATTCCAACAAACGCAGAGGTTATCTTCTTCGGTGAACCCCCTTCACTAAATGTAAGTGAAGATCTTTCGGGACGTTTTTTCAACGCATATGGTGACCCAATTGATAATGGTCCCAAAGTTGAGGGAGAGAATCGTTTTATCGGGGGGCCGTCTGTTAACCCATACAAAAGGATGCAACCTTCGGAGATAATACCTACCGGAATTGCAGGAATTGACCTAAATAACACCTTGGTTTCGGGACAGAAGATTCCATTCTTTGCAGATCCAGACCAGCCATACAATCAGGTTATGGCACAAGTTGCACTAAGAGCAGATGTAGATAAGATTATCCTCGGAGGGATGGGACTCACAAATGATGACTACCTCTATTACAAACAGGTTTTCGAAAATGCCGGAGCTCTCAATAAGATCATAAGCTTTGTAAATACAACCGAACAACCCCCTGTTGAGAGGTTGCTTATTCCGGATATGGCACTGACTGCCGCTGAGTACTTTGCAGTAGATAAAAATGAGAAGGTACTGGTCTTGCTTACCGACATGACCCTCTATGCAGATGCACTGAGTATTGTTAGTAATCGTATGGATCAAATCCCTTCAAAGGATTCAATGCCGGGCTCTCTCTACTCCGATCTTGCAAAGATATATGAGAAAGCGGTACAACTTCCGGATGGAGGATCAATTACAATTATTGCCGTAACAACACTTAGCGGCGGCGACATAACACACGCAATTCCGGATAATACCGGTTACATTACCGAAGGGCAGCTTTTCCTGAGAACAGACTCAGATACCGGGAAGGTAATTGTAGATCCGTTCCGTTCACTTTCAAGATTGAAACAGCTGGTAATCGGCAAAAAAACAAGAGAGGATCACAATCACGTTATGAATGCTGCAGTTAGGCTCTATGCAGATGCTGCAAATGCAAAAACCAAACTGGAGAACGGATTCGATCTTAGTGACTATGACCTGCGCTGCCTCAACTACGCTAAAGATTACTCGAACAAGCTGTTATCCATAGAGGTGAATATTAACACAACTCAGATGCTTGACACAGCCTGGGAGCTCTTTGCGAAATATTTCACACAGACAGAGGTGAGTATTAAAGAGGAGATTACTCAAAAATACTGGAAGAACTGATACTATTAGAGAATGGCAATTAAATTTCAATTTAACAAAACATCGCTTAACGATCTTAACAAACAGCTTAAGGTTCGGATAAAAGCGTTGCCAACTCTAAAAAACAAAGAGTCTGCACTTCGAATGGAGGTCAAAAGAGCAAAGGACAAATCTGAAGAGCTCACAAAACAGCTCTCCGATGCTCTTGAGTCTTACAACTATCTTGCAGGGCTCTGGAATGAATTTGAACCCGGGTTAATATCTGTTAAAGATGTTGAACTTGAAATTGTCAAGATTGCTGGAATACGGACTCCGTTACTCAAAGATGTTATTTATGAGGTAAAACCTTTTAACCTTTTTGTAAAACCTCTCTGGTATAGTGACGGGATAAAGATTCTAAAGCAACTTGCCCAACTTGGAATTGAGTCTGAGGTCTATCTGGAGAAGATGAGGCTTTTAGACCACGCCAGAAAAAAGACCACCCAAAAGGTTAATCTTTACGAGAAGGTTCAGATTCCTGGTTATCAGGAGGCAATATTGAAGATAAAACGCTTTATGGAAGATGAGGAGAACCTCTCTAAAGCTTCACAAAAAATTGTCAAAAAAAGACAACAGCAGGAGGATAAGGTATGATAGTAAAAATGGATAAATACTCTTTTATTGTCTTTCACAAAGAGCTTGACCCCTTTTTAGAGAGGGTTCAGGAGCTGGGAATGGTAGACATATCAAGGGAGAATAAAGCTATTGACGACCACTCAAGAGATCTTTTTGCGGTAAACAGGCGTTATTTAAATGCTATAAAGAGATTAAGAGCTCAGTTTGAATCTGCAAATGAAGAGGATCAAAAAAGTTTAGTTGCTCTTGAGGGCATCTCTAAATTCACGGACAATGAACTTCTTAACTATACGCAAGAGAGCTTAAACAACAAAGATCTTTGGGAACAGGAGAGTGAACAACTTAAAAGAGAGTATGAGGAGTCCGGTTTATGGGGTATTTTCCACAAAGAGGAGATTGCCAGAATTGAAAAAATCGGCTACACATTGCACCTCTACTCTGTTTCGGAGAAAAGCTTTAAACCGGAATGGGAGAGTGAATATGTTCTTCAAATACTAAATCAAGTCAACGGTAAGATCTATTTTGCCATTCTGGTTCCCAAAGGGGAGGAGTTTCGTTTTGAACTTCCGGAGAGTAAGCAACCTCAAAGATCTTGTGATCTGCTTAAATCCAGATTAGAAGAGCTTAACGAGAAGATTATCGGCATCAATAAAACCATACTCTCTCTTAGCTTGGAGATTGGCAGGCTTGAAGGGGCAATGAAAAACCAGGCCGGTGAGCTGGACCTCTATTTAGCAGGTCAATCATCTTTAAAAGAGGCAGAGGGAACAATTGCCCTACTAACAGGATTTGCTCCCGTAGATAACAGAGAGACAATCAAAGCAGTACTTGATAGCGAAGGGATCTACTACCTTATAGAGGAGGCAGTAAAGGCAGATAACCCGCCTGTAAAGTTAAAAAACAACTTCTTTGCAAGATTGTACGAACCAATTGGAGATCTATATATGCTGCCCAAATATGGAGAGCTGGACCTAACCCCCTATTTTGCTCCATTTTATATGCTCTTCTTCGGTTTATGTCTCGGAGATATGGGCTACGGTCTGGTACTCTTGATTGGCTCCACAATTGCTAAATTCAAACTCAAGAAATTCAGAGGGTATCTCACTCTTATACAGTTTCTTGGACTGGGAGCAGTGCTGATGGCGTCACTCTCGGGTGTCTTTTTCGGCGCCTCGCTTAAAGATTTGATTCCTATGCCCGACTCAGTAAAAGAGCTCTTCTTTTCAGACCTGAAGATGTTCTGGTTTGCAATAGTTTTCGGGCTTTTCCAGATAGTTTTTGCCAGATTGCTCAATGCTGTCTACTCAATAATTTCAAAAGGGTGGCAATATGGAATGAATAATATCGGGTGGTCAATATTAATTGTTTGGGCAGCACTTAAATACGCCTCAACAATGTCAGAAGATATAACAGTACCTCTACTTATGAATTATGCCGCAATTGGTGGTGCATTTTTAATACTCGCATTCTCGTCCGACAGTAAAAACATATTTGCACGAATAGGAAGCGGAGTTGTAGCCTTTTGGGATGTCACCTCTCTTTTCGGGGATATGCTCTCATATATCAGGCTTTTTGGATTGGGTACAGCCGGAGCAATTTTAGGAATGGTTGTTAACTCTGTTGCAATAAGTATGTCCTCAATTCCATATATGGGATGGTTCCTGGCTGCTCTTATGCTGCTGGTGGGACACCTTCTGGTGCTGATGCTGTCAAGTCTAGGGGCTTTTGTACACCCTATGCGTCTGACATTTGTCGAGTTTTACAAAAATGCAAGCTTTGCCGGAGGAGGCAGACCTTTTCGTCCACTTGGAAAAGAGCCACAATAGAGAGAATAAAATTGAATTAAATAAATATTAAATTAAAAAATTATGGAACAAACATTACCCCTAATCCTGGCCTATACCGGAATGGCCCTTATGCTTGCACTATCTTGCATTGGCAGTGCTATAGGTGTTACAATGGGCGGAAACGCCACTATCGGAGCTCTTAAGAAAAATCCGGAAATTTTTGGATCTTCAATGATTTTATGTGCACTCCCTTCAACTCAGGGTCTGTATGGATTTGCAGGTTTCTTCCTTATGCTTAACAGTCTTAAAGAGATTGCTGTTCTAAGTCTTAATCAAGGTTTGGCAGTTTTTGCAGTAGGTGTTGCCCTTGGAGTAGTTGGTCTCTTCTCTGCCAAGCAGCAGGCCTCTCTTGTAGCTAACGGTATTGTTGAGATGGGTAACGGCAACGATGTTTTCGGAAAGACAATGATTCTTGGAGTATTCCCGGAGTTGTATGCCATTCTTGCTTTTGCGGCAGCATTCCTTGCTCTTCCCGCATAAGGTTTTCAAACAAAAATTATTGGGTGTTAAGGTTAATTTTCGTACCTTAACACCCTTGTTTTATTATTGATATTCATAAATAAACTTCTTATTTTATGGCTCTTATAAAATCTATATCAGGTATCAGAGGTACCATAGGAGGAGAATCCGGCTCATCGTTTACCCCTTTGGATATTGTTAAATTTACATCTGCATATGCATCGTTCATAAAACATCGCTCTGGCAAAAAAAGCAGGTATAGAGTTGTTCTTGGAAGAGACGCGCGTATCTCCGGGGAGATGTGCGACCATATTGTTTGCGGGACCCTCACAGCTTGCGGTATTGATGTCATCAATGCAGGGCTGGCCTCTACACCCACAGTAGAGATGGCGGTTATCTTCGAACGGGCAGATGGTGGAATTATTCTCACTGCATCTCACAATCCAAAAGAGTGGAATGCCCTTAAACTTCTCAACGAGAGGGGGGAATTTCTTGATGCACAGGATGGGGAAAAGTTGCTTTCTATTGTGGACTCCGGTATTTTTGAATTTTCTGACGTAGACAATCTGGGAATTATCACCAAAAAAGATTTTACAAAACAGCATATAGAGGCTGTACTCTCCCACCCTCTTGTAGATACAGAGGCTATCTATCGCGCAGGGTTCACCGTTGTTCTGGATGCCGTGAACTCTGTTGGAGGCATTGTTATGCCGGCTTTGCTGGAGGCAATGGGAGTAACTGTCATCAAAATTAACTGTGAACCTGACGGCAGATTTCCTCATAACCCGGAACCTCTACCCGAGCATCTGACACAACTATCATCTACTGTCGTAAAGTCAGGTGCAGATATGGGAATAGCAGTTGATCCCGATGTAGACAGACTTGCCCTAATTAACGAAGATGGAAATGCATTTGGCGAGGAGTACACTCTTGTTGCGGTTGCAGATTATTTTCTAAAGCATAAAAAAGGGGCAACAGTCTCAAACCTTTCATCCTCAAGAGCTTTAAAAGAGGTTACAGAGGCTGCGGGAGAGAGTCACTATGCATCTGCAGTGGGTGAGGTAAATGTCGTAACGGAGATGAAACGAGTTAACGCTGTAATAGGCGGCGAAGGCAATGGAGGAGTTATAGTTCCGGACTTACATTACGGAAGGGATGCATTGATAGGAAGTGCACTTATTCTCAGTTTTCTGGCAAAAGAGAGATGCACCCTGAGTGAGCTTAAAAAAAGGTATCCTCAGTACTCGATCTCAAAGAACAAGATTGATCTCTGTGAGGATACAAATATTGACCAAATCTTAGCTGAGATAAAAAAAATCTATAGCCAACATAAGATTAGTGAGATAGATGGGCTAAAGATAGATTTTGAGCAGCAAAGGATGTGGGTACATCTTAGAAAATCCAATACAGAACCAATTATCCGCATATATGCTGAGGCTCCTACTCTTGATCAGGCCAACTTATTGGCATCGGAAATTATGTCGGAAATTAAAAACTTATAAAGATGTTTTCATTCAGAACAACACCGCTTCTGGAACAGCCGGATATGGTATTAAAGAGCGGAAAAGTTGCCATTTTATGCAACCAAACAGCCTGGCATCCGGGAAATGGAGAGTATCTATTTGAGACTCTCTACTCAAGGGGTATCCTCAAAAGAGTCTTTACACCCGAACACGGCCTCTTTGGGGAGCTTCAGGATCAGGCTAAGTTGGATAAAACAGATGTTTATAACAATCTCGGAATGCAGGATTGTGAGTTTGTCTCTCTCTATGGAAGCGACGAAGAGTCGCTTAGCGCACAAGCTTCCAAGCTTACAGACATAGATGCTCTGATAATTGAACTTCAAGATGTTGGCTCCAGATACTACACCTTTAACACTACCATTTTAAACCTGTTTAAGACACTTAAAAGGGAGGGGATAAACCTGCCTGTCTATCTGGTAGATAGAGTTAATCCCGCCGGACGACAGGTTGAGGGGACAATGTTAAGGGAAGAGTATGCCTCATTTATCGGAATTGAGGGAATACTTCACCGCCACGGTCTTACAATAGGTGAAATGGCTCACTACCTCTACAACGAGATCAATGCAAAATTTCCTCTCCATATCATATCTTACCAGGCAGAGGAGTCCTACAGCAATATGCTGCCCTGGAGCATCCCCCCATCTCCCAATATACCAGGGCTCTTCACCTGCAACTTTTACAGCGGCCAGTGTCTCTGGGAGGGAGCCAATGTTAGTGAGGGCCGTGGTACTACAAGACCTTTTGAGATGTTTGGTGCACCATATATGGAGTCACTGGCAGGCTACAATCAAAGAGAGGGTTACAAGAATTGGAACGACCCAAATCACCCTATATATGACCCGGCCGTCTATGTACGCTGGACAAAGTTCATACCTGTTTTTCACAAATATCAGGGAGGGACCTGCTTCGGGTTTCAACTCCACCCTCTACCGGGAATAAACTACCACGCACTGGCACACAATTTGCGTATTATGAACTTTATCTTTAAAAATTGCCCCGAATTTGCTTTCCGGGAGGGTAAGTATGAAGCAGGAAACGATAAAACAGCCATAGAGCTGCTGCTTGGAGATAATATGCTTCTTAACTACATTCAGGATAAAGTGTTATGGGATGATGTTAAAGAGCATATGAAGATAGAGGAGCAGAAATGGATCAGAAAGGTCAAAAAGACTCTTTTGTATGATATGCCCCTGTTTAGAAGCAAATAGCAAAAAGTAAATTATTTTATAATTATATTAAAAACTTAATAATGTCAAACCCGGTTTTATCAGAAAAAATATTCAAAGAGGCATCTTATGCCACATATAGTGAAACAATGACAGTAAAAGGGACAGCTATGAAGTCCCTAATTCTTGTCTTTATGGTACTCGCAGGAGCATCCTACACCTGGAAAGTTTTTTACGAATCGCTTAACCCGGGTGCCACAAACCCCTGGATGTGGGGAGGACTGATTGGAGGGTTAATTGTAGGCCTCATTATCAGTTTCAAACCTCATCTTGCACAGTATCTTGCACCCGTATATGCGGTTCTGCAGGGTCTTTTTCTGGGGGCCATATCTGCAATGTTTAACAACGCTTTCGCATTAACAGCACCCGGAATAGTGATAAACGCCACTCTTCTTACAATTGTCACCGCTCTAGTAATGCTCCTTATTTACAGAGCCAACATTATAAAGGTAGATGGTAAATTTGCAAGGATAATGGTTATTGCCGTTAGTGCAATAGGGTTCTACTATTTAATCAGTATTGTACTCAGTATGTTTGGTGTAAACCTTACAATGCTTCACAACAGCAGCCCTCTTAGCATTGGAATTAGTATTGTTATTGTGATTGTAGCAGCATTTTCTCTGCTTATGGATTTTAATTTTATCGAGAAAGCATCTGCAGCAGGTGCTCCAAAGTATATGGAGTGGTATGGAGCATTCGCTCTTATGGTTACTCTTATATGGCTCTATCTGGAGCTGCTTAAACTCCTTGCAAAATTCGCAGGTAACAGAAACTAGTTAACATATATAGAACTAACAGAGATAAATATTTGCTTAATAACAATATTTTTGTACATTTGCAGCCCCATAATATTATAAATTATACCAAAATGAAAAATGGAATCCATCCCGAAACCTACCGTCTTGTAGCTTTCAAGGATATGTCAAATGAGCACGTATTTATTACCCGCTCTTGTGCAAACACCAGAGAGACAATTGTTCACGAAGGTGTAGAGTATCCGGTTATTAAACTTGAGATATCTAATACATCACACCCTTTCTATACAGGTAAGATGAAACTTGTAGACACTGCAGGTCGTGTTGACAAATTCCTTAACAGATACAAGAACGTTAAAAAGTAAACTTTATAACAATACAGAATTCAAAAAGCTGCCTCCTGTCAAATGGGAGGCAGCTTTTTTTTACCCTTAATTTTTATTACTTGACTTGTTTAATGAAGTTGAAATATTACCGGGAACACATAAACAACCGAAACGCTCTCTCCTTTATGTTTTCCGGGTGTCCACGCAGGTGACATAGATACCACTCTTACAGCCTCCTCATCAAGGAGTTTGTGTACGCCTCTTACCACTTTTACATTTTTTAGATTGCCCTTCTCATCAATAAGGAACTGCAGGATAACCCTCCCCTGTATCTTTGAAGCTTTCGCTTCGGCAGGATAGACCAGTCTCTCTGCGACCCATTTTGTAAATGAATTCTCATCACCGCCCATAAATGTCGGTTTTACCTCAACCATCATAAACGGCAACTCTTTTTTGGTAGTATCGGTGAGTTCAATATTCCCCTTAGTTGAAGAGGTCAATTGAGACTCATCACTTGTGATAGTATTACCATCTGCCTTATTAAAAGCGACGAAAGTAAACAGAAGTGTTAATGTAAGCAGGGAGGCCGATACGGCAAAAAATCCTGCTCTCTTTTGTTCCAGATTTTCCATTTTTTTGAATCTTTTTAATGTTAGTGATTTATTAAGGCTGCTGGATAGATAGGGAGATGCTCCAAATTGTGAATTCAGCAACAGATTTCTATATAGATTTAATGAGCCGCCGCTCTTTAAGACATCTCTGTCTGCTTGGAATTCGTGCGTCTCTACGAGAAGTTTTTTGAATAGATAGATTATGGGGTTAAACCAAAGAAATATTGAAATAAAGTTAACTAATAGAATGTCTGCAGAGTGGTTTCTGTTGATATGGGAGAATTCGTGCTTTATAATATACTCTCTGTCCAACTCATCTGTTGAGTTATTTATAAAGATATTGTTCATAAATGAGAACGGAATCTCTACCCTTTTACTGCTCACAATAGTATACTTTCCAAAACCAACTCTCACAGAGTCCAGGTAAATGGTTACAATTTTCATCAGGTGAATAATAAGGAATATCAAATAGAGAGCAGAAATAGAGATATAGATATCCCAAACAATGTTTTTGAGCATCTTCAGAGTAAAAAATGCAGAATCTGTAGAAGCGAGTCCGGAGGCATCTGCACCCACTACAATAGGATTTAGATTTATTCCAAAAGGTGATGATAGCTCCACAGGAATCGATATAAGAGGAAAGAGAGAGATGGCAACGAGAGATAAAAGGATGTATACTCTTTGAAATGTATAGCTTATCTCTTTGATTGTAATCAATCTAAAGATCAGGTAGAGCAGAGCACCACAAAAAAGTGACTCAATGAAATATGATATTAGTGCATTCATAACATTAGATTGTTAAAGTATTATTTACTCTTTCTCTTTTTTATGACTCTCCATAATCTTCATTATCTCATTAACCTCATCAAGTGATATCTCCTCTTTTTTTGAGAGGAAAGAGACCAGATTTGGTAACGAGTTAGAAAAGAATGAGTGCAATACCCCTTTCATATATACATTCAGGTATGCCTCGCGTTCAATTAAAGGAAAATAACAATGGGTTTTCCCATATGATTTGTGCGAAACAAATCCCTTCTTTTCAAGAATCCTTACGATGGTAGATACTGTATTGTAGGCCGGTTTAGGTTCAGGCATATCCTCAAGCAGTTCATTGACAAATGCCTTCTTTCTGATCCACAGAGGCTGCATTATTTGCAACTCTGCTTTAGTCAGCTCTTTAATCTCATTTTTCCTCATATCTCAAATAAACTATTAAGTTAGTTGTTCAACTAAACTTTTAGTTAACAAATATCTTGCCAAATTTTAAAACAAAACTGAATGCAGGAGTTTTGTATATTTGTAATATGAAAATTGCAGATTTAGATTTGGTAACTTTATCAGATGAGTATAACAACCCTAAGTACTTTACCGACGATCCCATTAAGTATCCGAAGTACTTTTATGATAACTATAAGCAAGGGAAATCCCCTCTTCAGGATATTGAAATAGCCGCAATTCTTTGTGCTCACCTTGCCTGGGGAAGAAGGGAGATGATTGTAAGGAGTTGTGAAAGGTTGATGGATGAGATGAAGTGGTCTCCCTACAATTATGTTATCGGTGGGAAATATCGCAACGACAACTCAAGTCTTCACAGAACAGTCAAGTGGAGTGAAGTGGCAAAAATTTGTACAAATCTAAGGGAGTTCTATTTAAATAATGAGACTCTGGAGCTACTCTCAGTGCAAATGATTCGAGAAGTTATATTTGGTCGTAAAGAGGACCCAAAAGCTGCCAATAAAAAGATACATATGTTTCGCAGATGGATGGTTAGAGATGACTCTAAGGTAGATTTGGGAATCTGGAAGAGAATAACTCCTGCAGATCTTATCATTCCCCTGGATGTACACGTACACCGAAATGCTCTTGCACTTGGCATCACCACTCGTAAAAGCGCAGATATCATTACAGCACAAGAGATTACAAATTATCTTAAGCTTATTTTTCCCGGAGATCCCTGCAAAGGTGACTTTGCTCTGTTTGCATACTCTGCATCTAAAACTAAAAAAATATTGTAACTTTACCTTCAAGTGAAATAACCTGATGGCTAATCTATTTATAATATCCGGGTGCAACGGAGCCGGGAAAACAACTGCATCGTATACAATTCTTCCTGAGATGCTTTCTTGCAAGGAGTTTGTTAATGCAGACGAGATAGCAAGAGGGCTCTCCCCATTTAAACCTGAGAGTGTCTCCATACAGGCCGGTAAGATTATGCTGGAGAGAATCCAGAACCTTATATCTAACGGCACAGATTTTGCACTTGAGACAACGCTTGCAACAAGGACTCACGCCAATGTAATCAAATATGCACAAGCAAGCGGATATAAAGTGACATTGGTATTTTTCTGGTTAAACCTTCCAAGCCTTGCAGTCGAGAGAGTTAAGATGAGAGTAGCATCCGGTGGTCATAATATTGAAGAAAAAACTATCCGAAGACGATACGATATTGGAATAAAAAACCTATTTTCGCTTTATATTCCGTTGTGTGAATATTGGATGATAATAAATAACTCCTCGATCCCTCAAGAACTTATTGCTGAGGGAGGTAGCAAAATGGAACTAAAAATTTACAACAAACCTACCTACAACAAAATTGCTAATTATGAGCGAAATAGAGACTAGAGAACTACGAGAAAATATTCTCAATGGTTTGAACATCGCCCTACATCGCCTTATTCAGGAAAAAAAGAAGAGTAATTCGGAACTGGCCATCTCAAACAGAGGTAAGGTGGTAAAAATACGAGCCACAGAATTATAATTTTCTTTATTCGTTATGTTTACTAAAAGAACTTTAACACTACTGCTAGCAATTTTTGGCAGTAGTTTTTTATTTTCACAGATTCGATTCTCAACATCTTTTGACTCCGGAAGTATTGGAAGTTACAAATTGATGGATTCTGTATGGGTAAAGAGGGGAGTCAAAGACTCCATTTTAACTCTGTCTTACGAAATTGATTCCAGATTTGACCCGATTAACCCTATTGATACAGCCTTGAGGCCCAGTGCCAGATGGTACCACTTTAAAATGGAGGGAGTCAAAGATAAGCAGCTCTTTCTGACAATTAGAAACTCAGAGGTAATACGCCCATTCTACTCCTACGATGGTGTTAACTATACAAGATTTGAATCAGTAGAAAATATCTACAAAGGGTCAATTAATAAAATATTTACCCGGGATACAGTTTATATCTCTCATTTCGTGCCGTATCCATACTCAAGAAACCGAGATAAGATAGACCAATGGAGGGTAATGCCAGATGTAAAACACGAGGTTATTGGTACAAGTTATTTGGGACTTCCTATTGAGATGCTAACCATTACAGACGAGAGTGTAAACGACGCTAAGAAAAAAAGGATTTGGATACACGGACGCTCTCACCCTAGCGAATCACCTGCAAGCTGGCATCTGGAAGGGATGGTGGACATTATAACCTCCGATACTCCATTCGGTAAAGAGCTTAGAAAAAATACTATCTTTTATATTGTACCATTTATTAATCCTGACGGTGTAATGGGGGGGTTCTCCAGGTCTTCATCTACAGGAGTTAATATTGAGGTAAACTGGGACAGACCAGACTCTCTGACAATGCCGGAGATAAAAGTTTTAAAAAAAACACTGGAGAGAGTAACCTCAGAAGCACCGCTGGATCTGCTGCTTAATATGCACTCACAGATATCAAGTTCTGTCACATACTGGATTCACACCGCAGAGTCTACAACAGAGAGGTTCCTAAAGGAGCAGTTGCTACTTTCCAGTCTGACAATAAACTATTCGCCATACTACAGGCCTGTAGATCAAAGTTTCTCTGCGGTGGCTCCAAGATATTTTGAAGGATGGATCTGGAATAAGTTCCAAGAGAGAAGTGTTGCCATAACTTTTGAAACGCCCTACACCTTTTATAATCAAAACAGAGATGGTACCTGGGTATCAACCGAAAACCTTCGCGAACTGGCAAACTCATCACTTCTTGCCATAAGTGATATGATGAACCTAAGCAGAGAGACAAGGATTCTGATTGATAACGAAAGCGGAAAGGGGCAGCGTAACTGGAGAGTCTCAATTGATCCAAAAAATGTTTTTTTTGGAGATAGCTTTTATGTTTCTCAAAAAAAGGGGGCAAGAGTAAAAATTGTATCTCCGATTCTTGAAGATGGAGAGTATACTCTCTATCGTTGGGTTGTCGGACCTGCAGATGAGATTTTTCCTGAGGATAGAAATATCTGGACAAAGATTGAGGAGATTAAAGTTAAAGGTGGCAAAAAGGTGCGTTTCGTTTACAGGTCGTTAGAGGAGGGAGAAAAAATTGATTCATTTATGCTGGTTAAGCAATCAAATCAATAAAACGAAAGAGAATTTTTAATACCTTTGCACCATAATGCGGCAGTAGCTCAGTCGGTAGAGCATCAGCTTCCCAAGCTGAGGGTCGTGAGTTCGAACCTCATTTGCCGCTCTATCTTCGAACAAGCTTTATGGCACTTTAAAAATGA
Source organism: Bacteroidetes bacterium HGW-Bacteroidetes-5 (assembly GCA_002842515.1). Classification (GTDB taxonomy): domain Bacteria; phylum Bacteroidota; class Bacteroidia; order Bacteroidales; family UBA932; genus Bact-08. The sequence continues at coordinate 304,076 of PHDC01000001.1, forward strand.
AAAACTTTTTAGAGTGCCTTTTTAAATTTAAAATTATTTCTATATTTGGCTATTCTATTAGTATGAACGAACTACTCCAGAGCTACGTCTCTTCATATAAAGTGAGGCTTTATATTAAAAATATGGTTTGTATCCGCTGTAAGATGGTGGTAAAGGCAGAACTTGAGAAGCTCGGCATAGGTTATATTTTAATTGAACTGGGACAAGTTGAGATATCACAGGAGCTCAGTTCAGAACAGATGTCACAATTGGATGTCGCACTCAGGAGATCCGGTCTTGAGCTTATTGATGACAAAAAGGGCGTTCTTATAGAGAAGATAAAATGCATTATTATAGAGACTGTCCACTACTCAGAGGAGAAAATAAAGGTAAATCTTTCCGATTACATAAGCGACAAACTTAATTACGACTATACCTATCTGGCAAGCCTCTTTTCTGAGGTAACCGGCATCACTATAGAAAAATTTTATATCGGTCATAAAATCGAAAAAGCAAAAGAGTTATTGGTTTACAATGAGCTAAATCTCACAGAAATAGCATACAATTTAGGCTATAGCAGTGTGGCACATCTTTCAAATCAATTCAAGAAATTCACCGGACTAACTCCTTCTCACTTTAAAAAACTCAAGAATAAAAGACGCTTAATGCTCGAGAATCTGTGAATAATGTAATTTTTTCAGATAATAGTGTAACGTTTTTTTATTAAAAGAGTGCCAAATTTACATTAGAACGGTTATTCATTTTTATAATCGAAACTTAGAGCTAATGTCATCTTAGGAGGGATGGGAATGATGGGAAATTTACTTTATATTTTAGCGGTTCTTTTAATTATAGCCTGGCTGGTAGGTCTGGTGGGGTTTAATCTTGGAGGTATTATCCATATACTTCTTGTTTTTGCAGTTGTTGCAATTCTTTTAAGAATAATTCAAGGCAGGAGATACAGGTAGTCATCCTGGTAACTTTTATTATGAAATTGTATATAAAAAATATGGTATGCATCAGGTGTATTATGACTGTCAGAGCTGAACTAGAAAAACTAAAGGTTAGCAATATTCAGGTTGAGCTCGGAAAAGCAGAGTTTAAAGAGAGCCTTACACAGTTACAACTTGATATGTTGAATGCCGGGCTGATTGAAGCCGGGCTAGAGCTAATTGAAGATAAGAACATAAAAATCATAAAAGATATAAAACGAGCTATAAATGAATTAATTAATTTCCCGGAAGACAATCAGAAGATAAACTTATCTGAGTTTATCACCGAGAAATTACAGTGCAACTATCCAAATGCATCAAAGTTGTTCTCAAAGTCAGAAGGGATAAGTATTGAAAAATACTACATAATAGAGAGAGTAGAGGCAGTTAAAAAGATGCATATACAAGAGGGTCTCTCACTTACAGAGATATCATATCGCTTGAAATACAGCAGTGTATCTCATCTTTCGAATCAGTTTAAAGATGTTACCGGGTTAAACGCTTCAAACTTTAAGGAGATTTGGATCAATAAGAGACTCTCACCATCAAAAATCTGATAATAAATCACTTATATCAGCCGTTTAAAATTTTCTTATAAGATAATATAGATATTCAAACAAATTTAAAAACAAAATTATGAGTTTAGGAAAAATCGTTTTAGGAACACTTGCGGGATTGGCTGTCGGTGCAATGCTCGGAGTTTTATTTGCTCCGGATAAGGGTTCTAATACCCGAAAAAAGATCTCTAAAAAGAGAGAAGAGTATGCAGAAAATTTAAAAGAGAAGTTTGATGAATTTGTTGACGCAGTCTCTGCAAAAGCTGAGGAGTTCAATGAGACAGTTGAACAGGAGATAGAAGATGTAAAAGGTCAGGTGAAAGAGAAATTTAAAGCTAAAGCCTAGTAATCAACTGCAATGGAAGAGAATAATGTAAGCACTTTTGAGACACTTCTGACTAGAACAGAAGATTATGTAAAAACAAGCTTTGAACTTTTTAAGTTAAATACTCTTAACGAGATATTAAAGGTGGTTTCTGCAGTGATAGCAAAGGCAACCCTCTTACTGTTCTTCTTCACATTTTTTCTGTTAGCCTCGGTTGCTATTGCAATTTTAGTTGGAGATGCTCTCGGTGAGTTGTGGCTTGGATTTATTATTGTTGCTGCATTTTACGGCATCATAGCATCTGTAATCTCTCTCTTTTTTAGTAATTGGTTTAAAAATGTAGTGAGTAACTTTATTATCAAACAGATAGTGAAATAAATTCAAATGAAAAACATAAATTCAAAAAAGGATCTGGAAAAAGCAATATACGCCCTTGCGCAATTACAAAGCGCACAGGGTGAATTGCTTAAAGCCCAATTCGAAAGAAGCATTGAGAGTCTTAAACCGGTAAATATCATTAAAAACTCATTTAATAATATGGTAAAATCCCCGGACTTACTGACAAATATTCTGAGCACCTCTGTAGGACTGACATCCGGGTATGTAAGCAATAAAATCTTTGTAGGTAACTCCAGAAACATTATTAGAAAATTTATTGGAGGCATTATCCAGGTTGGAGTAACAACCATAGTATCTTCAAATCCGGAAACAGTAAAGAGAGTTGGACACAAGATTATTGGAACCATTTTCCATAGAGGATCTCAAAAAAAATAACTACTATGGAAGATAAACAAATCATCCCCTTTTATGTGAGAATATCAATTTTCATAACCGGTATGTATTTCTTTGTATACATCCTGTATATTACCCAGGGGATAGTTATTCCAATTATTTTTTCAATATTCTTTGCTATCGTTCTCAACCCTATTGTCAATCTCTTTGTAAGATTCAAATTCAACAGAGTCATAGCAATCGCACTTAGTGTAACACTTACTCTGGTATTGATTGCCACTTTCGGCACATTTCTCTTTTCGCAGGCAAGCAAGTTTAGTGAGTCGTGGCCGGTACTGGTTGAAAAATTTACAGAGTATTTAAATCAGTCTATATCTTGGGCTTCAGACTATTTTAACATTAAGCCTCAAAAGGTTGTTGACTGGATTGCCAATACAAAAAACGAATTCATTGAGGTGAGCGGCTCCTCTGTAGGAAAAACTCTTCTAAATATTGGCAGCGGTCTCTTTTCACTATTACTTATTCCGGTGTATGTGTTTATGATTCTTTTTTACCAGCCTTTGTTGCTTGAATTTTTTCATAAGCTTTTTGGAACCGGTAACCGTAGTAAATTGAATGAGATAATTACCCAAACTAAAGTAGTTGTACAGAGGTACCTGACAGGACTTTTCATCGAAACAATAATTATAGCCATACTCAATTCAGCTGCATTACTTGTTCTAGGGATAGAATATGCAATTCTGCTTGGGATAATAGGTTCACTTCTGAATCTTATCCCATATATTGGAGGATTGGTAGCAGTAGCTATGCCAATGATGATTGCCGTTGTTACCAAGTCAACAGCCTGGTATGCTCTCTATGTTCTTATTCTCTATTATATAATACAACTTATAGATAACAACTATATTGTTCCAAAGATTGTGGCTTCCAGGGTAAAAATAAATGCTCTTGTATCAATAGTGGCCGTAATTGCCTTTGGAGTCCTATGGGGAGTACCGGGGATGTTCATCTCTATTCCGCTTATGGCAATCATAAAGTTGATTTTTGATCGCATAGATTCACTTAAACCGTGGGGATTTCTTATCGGAGATACTATGCCAACTGCTACAAGACTCATTTTCAAGAAAAAAGTGTGAATGTTGTAATAATTCCACCATTTTGTGTAATGGTTTTATATCTCTATAATGCGACCTTACAGATATATTACTAATACTTAATAATGATGAGTACAAAGCAAAAATTAGCTGATGATAACTTTAAGATCACCGGTAACTGGGAGAACCAGCCAAAAAAACTTAAAGAGAGAATTCACAACAAAAGCAAGGGTATCGTAAAAGTATTCAGAGGAATCTGGATAGTGACTCTTTTGCTTAGTGTGTTCTTGTGGCAGTGCCGGAAGGACGATTTTACAGGGGAGGTCAAGGTCATTTGTCCTGAGGTAATCTCAACTGACCCTGTTGGTGGAGCCACCGATGTTCTTCTAAATAAGCTCATATCGGCAACCTTCAACACTGCGATGGACGGTATGACCATAAACACAACAACTTTTACACTCAAACAAGGAAGCACCCCAATCCCGGGGACAGTATCCTATTCAGGTGTAGTTGCAATTTTTACCCCAGCGGTTAATCTTGCTGCCAACACAGCTTATACCGCAACTATTACAAAAGGGGCGAAAGACCCTCTCAAAAATGCAATGATTGCAGATTATGTCTGGAACTTCACAACGGGCAGTGCACCGGCAGTTGTTTCAACCGATCCTGCAAATGGTGCTTCAGGAGTTCCTTTAGGGAAAGTAGTCTCTGTACTATTTAGCAAGCCTATGAGCTCTACTTCACTTAACTCCTCTACATTCACTATTACCCAGGGGATCACTCCTGTACCAGGTGTGATAACCTACTCCGGTAATACGGCTTTGTTTACCCCGACATCAAACTTTACGGCAAATACGGTCTACACAGGAACAATCACTACCGGAGCAAAAGATGTTTTGGGCAACTCAATAATGAGTAATTATGTGTGGAGTTTCAACACCGGTACTTTACCTGCGGTAATCTCGACAGATCCGGTAAATAATGCAGTAAATGTAGCCTTGAGTAAAATCGTAACTGCTACATTTAGTAAAGCGATGGATGTAACAACTCTTAACAACACAACCTTTACAGTTAAACAGGGGGTTAATGTTGTTGCCGGAACAGTTACCTATTTTGGTAATATTGTAACATTTACACCATCTGCTCCTCTTTTACCGAGCACTCTTTACACCGGAACTATTTCATCCGATGTTAAGGATGTAACCGGGAACAAACTTCCTGCCAACTATGTATGGAGTTTTACTACCGGAAATTTACCACTGGTTATTTCGACAGATCCAATAAACCTGGCTGTTAATGTAATCCGGGATAAGGTAATTTCTGCCACTTTTAACAAGCCTATGGATATGCTCTCCATAAATAGCACAACCTTTACAGTTAAAAAGGGTGCTGTTAATGTTGCCGGCACGGTAACATACAGTGGAATGAAGGCATCGTTCACACCGGCTGCAAGCCTGGATCCAAACACACTTTATACCTGTACACTAACAACAGGCATTAAAGACGAAGGCTCAAATGCAATGGCTGCAAATTATACCTGGACTTTTACAACTAACGCATTACCATTTGTTGTATCTACAGACCCACTCAATAATGATGTAAATGTAGAGTTGGATAAAAAGATAACAGCAACCTTCAATACAGCGATGGATCCGTTATCAATGAACACAGCAACTTTTACCCTTAAACAGGGTACAATTACAGTCGCAGGTGTTGTTACATATTTTGGTAATATCGCAACATTTACACCAAATATTGCACTATCTCCGGGTACGCTTTACAACGCATCAATTACAACAGGAGCAAAAGATGTCGTGGGTAACCAACTGGCTGCAAATTATAACTGGAGCTTTACAACCGGCGCAGTACCTGTAGTTGTATCCACAGACCCGATAAATAATGCGGTAAATGTAGCTTTAAGCAAAATCATCACAGCGACTTTCAGTAAAGCTATGGATGTATCCACACTTAACGCTTCAACTGTTACAATCAAAAATGGTTTGATACCGGTTACAGGGGTTATCACATATTTTGGGAACATTGTAACCTTCACTCCATCCGCTCCTCTGTTACCGGGTACTCTCTACACAGGAACTATCACATCTGCTGTTCAGGATGCCACAGGTAACAACCTTGCAAATAACTATGTTTGGAGCTTCACAACCGGAGCTTTACCTTATGTAGTATCTACAGACCCACTGAACTTAGCAGTTAATGTTCCTCTTGACAAGGTAGTCTCTGCTACATTCAGCAAAGCTATGGATCCGCTCACTTTCAACAACACAACCTTTACAGTTAAAAAAGGTGCTGTTAATGTAGCAGGCTCTGTAACATATTTTGGGATGAAGGGTTCGTTTATACCTAATTCAAATCTGGATCCAAATACTGTTTACACTTGTACTGTAACTAATGGTGTTAAAGATGCAACCGGAAATGCAATGGCTGTAAATTACACCTGGAGCTTTACAACAGGCAGTTTGCCGGATATTACCAGACCAACTGTTATTTTGACATCTCCACTATCCAATGCAGTTAATGTTGCAGTTGGTGTAAATGTAACAGCAACATTCAGCGAGCTTATGGATAACACCTCAATCACCAATTTAACCTTTACATTGAAAAAAGGGTTGGTATCTGTTGCAGGTTTGGTATCATACAGCGGATTGATGGCTACATTTAATCCAAACGACAATCTGGAGTCCGGAACTACATATCGTGCAACTATAACCACAGGTGCTAAGGATGTTGCTGGAAATACACTAATAAGTAATTATGAGTGGGACTTTACAACAAGCTTACCTGCAGGCCCTCTTGGAATTGATCTAAGAACAGCCGGTGCCTATGCTGTACTGGCAGGGTCAGGAGTTACAAATACCGGTCCGACAATTATTAATGGAGATTTGGGTACAAGTCCAACCGGAACAATAAATGGGTTCCCTCCGGGAATTGTTAACGGAGTGATTAATGCTGCCAACGCCTTGGCTGCACAGGCTAAACTGGATTTAACAACTGCATTCAATGATGGTCAGTCAAGATCTACCAGTGCAATCAGTCTTCCAGGAGATTTGAGCGGACTTACCCTCACACCGGGGCTATATGTTAACTCAACATCTGTTCTTCTATCAAGCGGGTCAGTATGGCTCGATGCACAGGGTGACGCAAACGCAACCTTTATCTTTAAGATGGGCTCTACACTCACATCTTTGGCAGGTACTTCGGTCATTTTGAGCGGTGGTGCACAGGCTAAGAACATCTACTGGATTGTGGGAACTTCGGCTACACTTGGTACAAACTCCATTTTTTACGGAAACATCCTTGCCGATCAGTCTATAACTCTTTCAACAGGTGCCGTATTAAACGGAAGAGCACTTACGAGGATTGCAGCAGTATCACTGGATGCAAGTCTGGTAAACAAACCATAATTTGAAAAGGACAAAACTTTATAAATGAAAATTTTATGTTACGAAAAATAATGACAGTAATAGTGATGATGGCAGTTATAACTGTATCATTACAGGCACAGGAGGGTATAAGACCTCAGCCAAAGATATGGTTTGGGTTCTCCGGTGCAGCAAATTTAAATTCCTATACCGGAACAACACAAAAGTTGAATTCGGAGTTGTTTGCCCCCGGTGCCTTTCACAACGGCTTCGGAACAGGAATGTACACCTCTTTTCTTCTTGAGTACAGGCCGAATCCGGTTTTGGGATTTATGCTAAATGTCGGTTATGATAACAAAGGGGGAAAGTTTCACACTGTGATGGCTCCTTGTAACTGCCCGGCAGATCTATATGCAAAAATCAGCTACTTCTCTATCGACCCGAGTATTCGGATTGCTCCGTTTGCATCAAATTTCTATATGTTTTTTGGAGCAGGATATAGCTACAATCTAAAATCTGATTTTCTTTACAAACAAGATCTTCAAGAGGATGTCTATTCGGAGTTCAGCGATATGCAAAAAAATAGCTGGTCTACTCATATCGGAATTGGTTATGAGATACCTCTATCAACAATTGACAGCCCCAATCAGGTAAATCTCTCTCCATTTGTTATGTTTAAACCATATTTTGGGCAGGATCCCCGTTCAATTGAGAGCTGGTCAATATCAACTTTACGAGTTGGTGTTGCAATAAAATTTGGTAAAACAAAGGCAAGGAAACAGGAGGCTCCGGTCTATTACACACCTGTTGCACCTGTCACTCCCGTTGCACCTGTTGTAATTGAGAGAGATGTCCAGTTCAATGTTCAGGTACCTGCGACTATTCCTGTAAGGAGAGTGGTTAAAGAGACCTTCCCGCTTAGAAACTATCTTTTTTTTGAAAAGGGATCAAAAGAGATTCCTGCAAGATATGTACGACTAAGTAAGGAAGATGCTTTAAAATTTAACGAGGGACAGTTTGTTGAACCCGAGCCAAAGGATATAACCCACAGATCTAAAAGACAACTCACTGTTTATAGAAATGTATTAAACATCCTTGGATATCGTATGCGACAAAATCCGGCGCTTGAGGTTACCCTTATCGGATCGTCAGCAGGAGAGGGATCTGCACTGGGTCTTAGTTATGCAGAGTCTGTTAAGAATTATCTTGTCAATACATTTGGTATAGGTGCATACAGAATTAAAACAGAGGGAAGAAATATGCCATTGAATCCATCTGAACAACCCGGAGGTACCAAATATCTTACTCAACTTCGTGAAGGCGACAGAAGAGTAGATATTGTCAGCATATCGGGCAATCTTCTTGCTCCTTTACAAATTTCGGTTATTGAACAAGATCCTATTGACAGCAGAATTTTCTTTAAAACTGAGGATGGAAGTAAGAATATCATTAAGTCGTGGGATCTTGATATTACAGACGAAGCGGGTTTTGTTCAACACTACGGTCCTTTTACAAAATCACTGGAGAGTGTTTCGGGAAATGCAATACTGAAAGATAAACAAAAGGGCACATTCAAAGCAGTAATGACAGGCAAAACCAAAGATGGTATTGTTGTTCGCAAAGAGAGTACCTTTATGCTTTCCAAAAGCGATGCACCTGTAGAGGAGGGTTATCGTTTTAGTATTCTTTTCGATTTCGATAAATCCACAGCAGTTGATTCTTATGACAAATTCCTTACAGAGGTGGTTGCTCCCCTTATTAAAGAGAACGGAAGAGTCATTATTCACGGCCACACCGATATAATCGGAGAGGAGGAGTATAATAACTATCTTTCAACTCAACGGGCTCAGGATGTGAAAAATATTTTGGAAAAAGCACTTAAGAACCTTGGCAGAAACAATGTAGTATTCGAAGTATTCGGCTTTGGCTCTGATGTTAATTACGCTCCTTTTGAAAACAATCTCCCGGAAGAGAGATTCTACAACAGAACTGTAATTATTGATATTATTCCTAAATAAGAATCTCAAACTTTCTAACCGTTCCGGAGGTTTTCCGGAACGGTTTTATATTTAAATGATTATAAACAATAGATAAAATAAAAATGTATGAAAAAAATTAATTCGATACTTATGCTGCTGGCAGCATTTATTATTCTAATCCCAACTAACGCTTGTGCTCAGAGAATAAAATTTTCCAAATCTTCAATTGTTCCTGCAGCAGAGGGTGCGGTAAAAGTTAGAAAAGATAAAAACAACAACTATTTAATAAAGGTAAATATAGATAACCTGGCAGCTCCGGAGAGACTTACTCCTCCAAGGCAAGCCTATGTTTTATGGATGATTACGGAAGATAATATGCCTAAAAATATTGGTAAAATAAAAGTGGCAACAAAATTTTTATCCAGCAAACTTAAAGCATCTTTTGAAACAGTATCATCAATAAAACCACTGAGGATATTCATTACAGCAGAGAACGATGCCAGTGTTCAATATACAGATTATGAAGTAATATTAACAACAAATAATTTTTAAGATGTTTAATAAAAGAGTAACCCAAATAATAATAGTTATAATAATCTCTATTACAGTACTCTCCGGTTGTGGACTTACTATCAGGCAACACCCCTCAAGGTCAAGAGGTTGGGATCGCGATTACAGAATAGAATACAATCAGAGACTTAGTCATAACGATAGACGGATAAATGACCTGAAATCTTCAAACCACAGAGATAGAGCTATTGTTATTGAGGTAAGAAATAACAATATGAGAAGGAGACTAGATTCATTCAAAGGCAATAGCCGCAATGAATGGGACTCTTTCAGATATGAGTTTGATCGTGATATGAAAGCCGTCGAAAAGAATATTAAGGATTTCAATAAAGCCAATAAAAAGAGTAAAAATAAAAATAACAGGAACAATAATAACAGAAGCAATAATAATAACAGAAGGAGATAACAATTTATCTCATCCCAAGAGAGAGTGGTCTTAAGTTGAGGTCACTCTTTTTTTTGAACTGTTTAGAATCTGCTCCCCATCCTCTTTTTGTTAAGAAAATCTATAAAATCTTTACTCTCCAAAATTTCAATCTCATTACAAAGGCCAAGTACAAATCGGCCTACTCCTTCAAAACTGCAAACAGAGTCTTCAAAGAGATACTCATTATCACTGATTTTACTAATTTTATCTTCGCACAGGGGAAACTCCTCCTTTAAAAGATTGGAGGCAACCATAGTGAGCTTTAATTTAACCGGGAAACTCTCCAACCCGGAAAAGCGAAAAGAGTCAGTTAAAATTCTTTTGTGTTTGTGGGCGAACTGCCAGCTTGATTCAGTTAGAAGCACCTCCCCTATTCTGGGCACTTTAAATGTCTTACAGGAGTCGCTTGATATTTCGTAACATAGCACATCTACCATATTAACTCCAAATTGAACAGGTTCTACTAAACGATCCGATACATTTGCACTATGTGAAGAGCTGTAGCTATTTAAGATAACCTGCTTCTCATTTGCAATTGCATCAAGAATTGTGTTTACAACTTTGCTTCTCATTTCATTCACGACTATATCTGCAACCTTACCAAAATCATAAAGAGAGTAAAGCTTTCTCTTGATTCCGTTTACTGCCGGATTTGATGCGTCGAGTGATTCAATAGTCCTTTTAAGGATATACGCCTCCTCTTCTGTAAAGTAGACAAGTTCTGCAATTGTGCGAAACTGTTTTGACTCTCTTGCCAACCATATTTTACCCTGAAATCTCCGTACAATGAAGCCTACAGACTCGAAAGTGTCTATATATCTATAGATGCTGCGAATTGATATTTCAAGAATCTGTGAAAGCTCTTCAATTGAGTAACGCCTCTTCTGGTCTGTCATCAACTGCATTATTCTGAGCAATCTCTCCAATTTTGGCTGATCCATAGTTATTTGATTTAAGTGTTTGCTAAATTAGCCATTTTTAGATTACTTTGTGCAAATTATTATGATGACCCAAACTCAGACTCTGATGTCCCTGTTCGGTGTAACAACCGAAGATCTCAATAGACTTATCAACATTGCACTTTCAAAAGGGGGCAGTTACGCTGACCTCTATTTTGAGCATAGTATTGCAAATGAGATATCTCTAAGAGACGGGGAGGTTAACTCTGCCGGAAGTCACATAGATTACGGAATGGGTATCAGAGTTCTTTATGGAGACCAGACCGGGTATGCATATACCGAAATTACTACAATGGAGGAGATGGAGAGAGCGGCAAAAGTTGCATCACAAATAGCTTCTTCAAGTGTAGGTGGTAGCAGGGTTTCAAATATCGCTGTAAGCACTCTTTATGAGTACACAAAAAAAGGTGGTTATTACCCGGTTATCAACCAGTGGGAGGATATTTCTGTATCTCACAAAATTCCATTTCTCAAAGAGATGAATGCAATAATTTTTGAGTCAGATAGCAGAGTGAGCAAGGTTATGGGGAGAATATCGGATTCAAACACAAAGATATTGTTCTATAACTCACAGGGGGTGATGGCTACAGATATCAGACCAATGTTCTCAATCGTTGCCACCTGTATTATGGAGAGCGAAGGACGCGTAGAGAACGGTAGCACCTCCAGAAGTTACCGAGCAGGATATGAGTATCTTACAATGGAAATGGTGAGAGAAATTTCAAAGGATGTGGTAAGTAAAACATCATTTCAATTTGAGGCCATTCAGCCAAAGGGAGGCGAGATGGCAGTTGTAATGGGAGCCGGCAGCTCCGGAATACTTCTCCACGAAGCAATCGGTCACGCATTTGAAGCAGATTTTAATAGACAGAACACCTCTATTTTTGCTGATAAACTGGGGAAAAAAATCTGTTCCGAAGATATCTCTGTGGTAGACGACGGAACAATTCCTTTTAACCGGGGCTCTTTGAACATAGATGATGAGGGTGTACCCTCACAAAAAACTTATATGGTAAAAAATGGCATACTCACCTCCTATCTGCACGACAGAATAAGTGCCTCATACTATAAAACAGAGCCTACAGGTAATGGAAGAAGAGAGTCATTCCGATATATGCCGCTGCCAAGAATGAGAGCAACCTATATGGAAAATGGTAGTCAAAGTGAAGAGGATATAATTTCATCTGTAAAGAGAGGAATATTTGCAGATAACTTTTCAAACGGACAGGTTCAGATTGGTGCCGGAGATTTTACATTCTTTGTAAAATCCGGCTATATGATTGAAAACGGTAAACTTACTCAACCTGTGAAAGATATCAACATTATCGGAAATGGGCCTGAGGCCCTCTCAGATATTGTTGCAGTAGCAGATAACTTCCGTATTGATAATGCAACCTGGAGTTGTGGAAAAGAGCAATATTGCGCAGTTTCGTGTGGAATGCCCTCTGTTTTGGTAAGAAAACTTACGGTGGGTGGTGTTCAATAGGCAGGACAAAAGTATGACAGAGAGAGACAAAGATATAGCAAGAGTTGCAATGGAGTTGGCCATTAAAAATGGTTGCAGCGGCTCCAGAATAACAATGAGTGTAAATACTCAAAGCTCATTCTCTGTAAGAAATGATAAGCTAGATCGTCTTATGCAGGCGAACAGTTCATCTCTCTATATTCAATTGTTTACAGATGGCAGATATAGCTCTTTCTCAACCAATCGAACAGAGGAGAAAGAGCTCAAACAGTTTATATCCAAAGCTGTTGATATTACTCGCTTGGTCTCTCCTGACAAAAACAGACTCCTGCCTAAACAGGAGTACTATTTCAAAGGAGAGGAGAGGGATCTTGGGCAGTATGACAATAGTATAAAGAGCATAGATCCATCTGAGAAAAGCCTCATAGCTCACAAATGCGCCGCAGAGATATTCAACACCGATAAACGAATCATATCTGTTAACTGTGAGTATGGAGATATTGATGAATATTTGTACATAATAGATTCTCAAGGATTTGAAGGCACAAGCAAACAAACAAACTTCACTTTAAGTGCCGAGTGTTCAGTAAAGGGGAGCGGAGATTCCCGCCCGGAAGGTTGGTGGTATGAAAGCTCACTCTTTTTTGACAAACTGATTAAAGAGGGAGTGGGAAATAGAGCCTTCAAAAGAGCTGCCTCAAGACTTAATCCCAAAAAACTTCGCTCCGGGTTATACAATATGGTTTTAGAAAATACCGTTTCCAGCAGGATGGTTGCTCCAATAATATCTGCACTTAACGGTGCAGCTATACAGCAGAACAACTCATTTTTAAGGGGGAAGCTTGGAGAGAGGCTCTTCTCTCCATATTTTCAATTATTTGACACTCCCCATCTTTATGGTGCAAACGGTTCAAGATATTTTGATGGAGAGGGTATCGCCACAAAACCTATGAATATTATTGAAAATGGTGTGGTAAAAAGCTATTATATAAATACCTACTACTCCGGAAAACTTGATATGCCTGTTACAATCGAGGGTCCGTCTGTTCCTTCTTGTAAATATTCAGAATCTGTGAATACTATTAATGTGAGCAGATCACTGGAGGATATCCTTAAAAAGTGCGATAAAGGAATCTTTGTTACAGGATTTAACGGAGGCAACAGCAACTCATCCACCGGAGATTTCTCATTTGGTGTTCAAGGTTTCTATTTCGAAAAAGGAGAGATTATTCACCCTATTAAAGAGATGAATATTACAGGCAACATAATAACTCTTTGGAATAATATAATCGAAATAGGGACAGATCCAAGAGAGTCATCAAGATGGCTCATACCTACACTGGCATTTGAATCAGTTAATTTTAGCGGAATTTAATATATGAAAAAGCCCGGCCTCTTTATCTCACTGTTTCCTGTGGTAGTCCTTATCACAATAATCTTTTTTGGAGTAAAACTTTTTGATGCAGATGTAACAGCAGGTCCTGCCCAAATTGCACTTCTCTTTACAGCAGTACTCACCTCAATAATTGCAATATCACATCTTAAAATCCCGTGGGAAAAACTTGAGGAGGGGATAATGGACCATCTCTCCAAAACAGGCTCATCAATCTTTATCCTTTTAATGATTGGGGCAGTGACCGGTTCCTGGATGATAAGCGGGGTAGTTCCATCAATGATCTACTATAGTTTAATGATAATAAGCCCCAAGGTTTTTCTTCTTGTTTCCTTTATTATAACCGGTATTGTATCATTAATGATAGGAAGCTCTTGGACTACAATAGGTACCATTGGTCTTGCGCTACTCTCTGCAGGGCAGATTCTGGGAATTCCAGCCCCGTGGCTTGCAGGTGCAATAATATCGGGAGCATATTTCGGAGATAAAATTTCGCCACTCAGTGATAGTACAAATCTGGCAGCGTCGGTATCCGGTGTGAATTTATATGTTCACGTAAAATATATGCTAGTTACCTCAATACCTGCCTTCATACTATCTGCAATATTTTTCTTTGTTGCAGGATTGATTATTCCGGTAAATAGCTCTCTTAATGTAGATTCACAGCTTGTTAATATATCATCTGTATTCAATATATCCCCACTCCTGCTACTGGTTCCCGTGTTTACTATTGTTCTTATAATCAAAAAAGTATCTCCATTTATCACTCTGTTTTTATCTGCTCTTTTAGGAGCTGTTGTTGCCTGCTTTACTCAACCGGAGATATGTGCGCAGATAAGCCCTCAAGGGGTATCTAAGGGTATGTCATACATATACGCCTCTTTAAAAATGCTCTCTTCAAATGTCTCGATTGAGACATCAGACGCAATGCTCAACACTCTCACATCCACTAAAGGGATGGCAGGAATGCTCAATACAGTTTGGATAATACTTAGTGTGGTTACCTTTGGAGGAGTAATGGAAGCCAGTGGAATGATTGCCACCATAACCAACAAGATGATGCTTTTGGTGAAGAACACATTCACACTTGTCTCCTCTACTGTAGGAACTTCTATATTCTTTAATATGACTCTTTGTGATCAATATATGGCCATTCTTTTACCGGGAAAGATGTTTTCAGAGACCTATAAAAAAATGGGATATGAACCGCGTCTGTTAAGCAGAACGTTGGAGGACTCTGCTACTGTTACCTCTGTTTTAGTTCCCTGGAATACCTGCGGAGTAGTACAATCCAGCGTACTGGGAATAGCTACTATGACATATCTCCCCTACTGCTTTTTTAATCTAATAAGCCCAATAATTACTATTTTTGTATCTTCAATAGGATATAAAGTAATTCGTAAAACTTAGCACAATATTTGCATAATCATACATTTTTAAAAAAAAATAAATACCAATTACCAATGAAAATAGGAAAAGACACAGTTGTATCACTATCATATACACTTATGGTAGAGGGAGATGTAATCGAAACCGTCAATGCAGACAACCCACTGCGCTTTATTTATGGAACCGGCTACCTCCTTCCAAAATTTGAGGAGAATGTAACCGAAAAAGTTGTTGGAGACTCTTTTGACTTTGTACTATCTGCAAAAGAGGGTTACGGCGAGCTGAATCCTGATGCTATAGTAGAGCTTCCAAAAGATCTATTTATGGTTGACGGAGAGGTTGAAGATGGCCTTTTAACTTTAGGAAATGTTCTTCCGATGCAGGACTCAGACGGCAACAGACTTCAGGGAACGATCGAAGAGATTAAAGATGATGTTGTGGTTATGAACTTTAACCACCCTCTTGCCGGTTCTGAACTTCACTTTAAGGGAGAGGTTGTAGAGGTACGTGAAGCAACACCTCAGGAGATAATGGAGGGACTTTACGGCGAAAAGGCTGCATCTTCTTGCAGTAGCGGATCTTGCTCAGGTTGCTCGGGTGGCTGCTAACAGTTACTTTCGAAATATATAAGAGGCTGTCTAATAAATAGGCAGCCTCTGTTCTTTTATATAAAAGTAGGCGGGCAACCTATTTGCAATGCTCCCCGGCGAGGCCGAAATAGCGCAAACCTATGCAACAGTGAGGGCAAACTCAGCCGGAAGAAGCGAGCTTGTGAGCGGATGAGGATGGACTTGCCCGATGTGCACAGGTTTGCGCAGGCCCGCAACGTAACAGAGCAGCAAATAGGTTAGAATTTTGCTTGCTGAAACCGTGATTCGTTAGTTATTAAGATAAAAAAAAGGGCGACTAAAAACTCTTTTAGTCACCCTCGTAGAATTAAATGTTTAAATTATGCAGGATTCTGCTGAAGATTAGGATTGGCATCAATCTCTGCTCTAGGAATCATCCAGGTCCAGATATTTCCACCAGCCGGAACATTTACAACAGTTGCAAATGACTCTACGTGGAATCCCATACCGGCATTTGCTGCAGTAGGTCTAACCAATGGAAGGTTAAGTCTCTTAAGGTCTGTCCAGTTGCGTCCCTCACCCCAAAGTTCAACTCTTCTCTGCACTAGTATCTCTTCAATAAATGCAGCACCTGTTTTGGTAGATCTCACATATTGAGGATCTCTGTTTTTTGCAAGAAGAAACAGAACATCCTTTGCTAACTCCTCTTTCCCGGCCTGTCTTGCCAGTGCTTCTGCCTCTATAAGATACATCTCAGCAACTCTTAACATTGGGAAGTCTCCGCGGCTGTCTGAGGTTGATACAGATTTGAATTTTGAATTCATATAGTTAAACCTTACACCATTTGACTGTACAAACGGCTGTTTATCTGCAACTGCATTAGGATACCAGAAGGTTTTCCTGACATCTGTAGCAGATATCATATCATATAGCTGTTTGGTGATGGATTTAGGGCTCTGACGAATAATTGTAGAGTTGAAGTTATGAGACATCTGTGCATAGTAAGAGTAGAAATAGAGTGTCTGATCTTCCTGTACATAGTGTGCCCATAAGTTCTCCGGGTTATTCTGCTGATTGTATCCATCCTGATGCTGTGCAGTACTCATAAAGCTGTAACCCTGACGGGCAGCATTGGCTGCCGTGGCGGCCAGATTCCAGTTACCCTGAACAAGAGCAACCTGTGCTTGTACAGCCTGAGCTACAGATTTATTGATGTGAGATTTATTGGCTCTATTATAGCCATCTAGGTTAGTAATAGCAGCAGTAAGATCTGCATTGATCTTCAAATATACATCTGCAACAGAGTTTCTCTCTTTGCCGATGAATGTGATCTCCTCCATATATGGAACACCGGCGTGGCTGTTCTGCCCCCCTGGAACAAATCTGTCTGCCCAAAGCTGAACTAGCATAAAGTGAGCCCAGGCTCTGTATGTTTGAGCTTGCCCTTTTATTGCCTTTTTCTCGGCTTCCGGTCCCGAAATATTGTCGATATTGTTGATAATTTGATTGACATTACTTATTAACCTATAAAGGTTATTCCAGTAGAGGACTGTATTTGATCTCTCGTTTCTGTGATCTACCCATTTATATCCGTTTAGGTACCATCCGTTGGCAGTTGTGTTAAAGACAAGGTCTGTTCCGAGAAAATCTATAAATAGATATAGTCCCGGAAACCCTCCGTGTGCCTGTACGCTATTATACTGAATGTAGACAGATCTGTGAACTCCATTAATTGCACCCCAGGCACCTGTAAGTGAGTTAAAAACATCACCTGCTGCAAGTTGGTCGGTCGGCCGGGTCTCCAAATAATCTTTGTTGCAAGATGTGGGAAGAACCAGTAATCCTACAACTAATGCTAAAATATATACTCTTATTTTTTTCATATCTATTCAAAATTTAGAAGTTAACATTAACACCAAATGTAATAACTCTGTTAAAACCTACATCATTCAAAATTGAACCGCTAAAGTTTTGAGTAGGGTCCAAACCTTTTCTTGATGAGAAGAGAGCAAGATTCTCTGCAGATGCATAGATTCTTAAGGCTTTCAAATCAAGAGACTTAAGCACATTAGGTTTAAAGTTATAAGAAACATTAATGTTCCTGAGAGCTAAGAAGGTTGAGCTGATAAGCCACCTTGATGAGGCTGCATTAAAATTGGTAGTCTGTGCATTGTCCATTCTAGGTACATTGGTTATCTGTCCGGGAGTGGTCCATCTGTCAAGAATCTCGACAGCTTTGGCAGTTCCCATACCCCCTGTGGACATTAGTGATGCCCAGTTGTTGTCGTATGCCTTACCTCCAATAGAGTAATTAAACTGAAGAGATACATCAAAACCGTAAACCTTGAACATAGGTGTAAATGAACCAAACAGATCCGGAATACTTGAGCCTGCCCAGTCATATTTTGCCTTAGCTTGATTGTTTGTTACAAGGGTACCGTCTGCAAGTGTTTTACAATCTGTATCTGCCCAAACAGTTATATAGTTACCAAGGTCATCTTTAAGATCATTAAATAGATACAATGCATTTCCGTTGGTTGGATCTACACCATACCACTGACGGAGCCAATAGTCATAAATAGAGCCTCCCTCGACGCGCTTGTAACTCCCGGAGATAATTCCAAGTTCACGATTTTCGTCCGGCAGTCTCTTGATTACATTCTTATAGGTTGTAGCATTTAAATTAAGACTAAAGCTAAAGTTCTTTGTGTCTACAATACCTAAGTTAAGATCAAGTTCCCATCCGCGGTTGTATACACTTCCGACGTTTCTGTCCTGAGATACATATCCCGTAGATGGTGCCAAAGGAAGTGAGAAGATAAGGTCTTTTGACTCTTTGTTAAACCAGTCAACTGTACCTCTGATTCTACTGTTGAAGAGTGTGAAATCAAGTCCTACGTCTGTCTGAACAGATGTCTCCCACTTCAACAGAGGGTTACCTGGGAGTGTAGATTGTACAAAACCAGGCTCAGCAGAGTTATTACTGTAGTTATACAGAACCTGCCAAGCGTAATAGCTTATTCCTCCGTCATTACCGTTAAGACCGTGAGATGCCCTCAGTTTAAGGAAATCCACAAAAGTGAGACCGGACATAAAGCCTTCTTTATCTATTCTCCAACCTGCTCCAACAGACCAGAAGTCCCCCCATCTGGCAGCATTTTCAAATTTTGAAGAGCCGTCTTTTCTGTAAGAGCCCTCGGCAGTGTATCTGCCGTTGTCGTATGAGTAACTTGCTCTTGCAAGAAAACCCTCTACTGTATGGTTATCTACATAAGACTCCAAACTGTTAGTGGTGGTAAAGTTAATCAGCTCTGAGTTACCAGGGATAATCTCACCCTGACGGAATCCGCGAAGATATTTATACTGATTTTTGTAGTTTTCGTGAGCTGCCATAACATTGATCTCGTGCTTTCCAATTGTCTTGTCATATGTAAGCATCTGAACAGTTGTTGTCGTATACCTTAGAGATTGCTCTCTCTCTGCCCTTCCCTGTGGGGATCCGTCACCAACCAGCTTATTTTCATACTCTGAGTATAGATAGTTGTTGATATCAAAAGAGTGAGTCATTTTAAACTTAAAGTCTTTCAGGAACGCAAACTCAACAAAAGATCTTGACTGTATGGTATTTCTTTCGAAATATCTGTCGTTGAGCATATGTTCTGCAATACCGTGACGACCATTGTTCTGGGTTCTTGCTCTGTATGTAACTCCGTCCTGAACCACCTGAGCACCGAGATCCCACTGTTTGTTGCCCTGATCATCAAGGATATAATCTCCCGTCAACCTGTTGTGTTGATATACCGGATAGATAGGTCCCATTGTTCTGGCAAAGTAGATAGGGTTTGCATAACCTGTGTTACTCTCTGTGTTTGCAGATGTAGATGTGTTATACGATGTGTTGAGGTTAACTCCGAATGTGATCCACTTTTTAGGAGTGAAATTTACATTTGCCCTTGCAGAGATACGATCGTAGTTGGTCTTCTTTATCCAGCCGTGGTCAGTTGTATAACCCACAGATAGATAATAATCTGCGTTCTCGGAACCTCCGCTGGCAGATACCATAGCCTCTGTTCTGTTTCCAAGCTGCTCTACTGGTGAATACCAGTCTGTATCACTCCAAAGCAGGGATGTTGCAGCCGGGTTAAGTTTTCCGTCTGTACCCACTATCGATCCATCTGCAATACCTTTGAAAGGGTTGTATCCTAACTGTGCAATGATACCGTTTGAGGTGGTACCGGAAGCCAGAATGCTTGCATCTGCAGATGTTCTTGTAGGTGTGATAAGTTGGTTTCTCAATGACTCCCACATTACAGGATAGTACTGGAAAGCGTCAATTCTGTCGTACTCAGGCAATCCCCTTCCGGAGAAACCCTGTGTCACAGTAGCGCTGATAGAGAGTTTCTCTTTCCGACCCTTTTTGGTTGTAATCATAACCACACCGTTTGAACCTCTGGAACCAAAAAGTGCAGTAGAGGCTGCATCTTTTAGAATGTTTATAGATTCGATATCGGCAGGGTTAATGTTAGCCATCACTCCGTTATAAGGAGAACCGTCAAGAACAATAAGCGGAGATGATGAGTAGTTGATAGAACCAAAACCGCGGATACGGATAGTTGGGTCTGCGCCCGGCTGGCCGTACGAAGTGTTAACCTGAACGCCGGCTGCTGCACCGGATAGTGCCGCAAGCGCGTTGGTTACTGGTCTTTTCTCAATGCTGGCGGAACCAACCGAGGTGATTGATCCGGTAACGCTCGATCTTTTTGCGGTACCATAAGCAACCATAACCACCTCTTCTAGACTCACAGCGTCCAGCGCAAGCTGAACATTCACCACGCTTCTGTTCTCTATGGGAACCTCGATAGTTTTGTAGCCGATAAAGCTAAAAACAAGAGTTCCGTTTGCAGGAGCATTAATCACAAAGGAGCCGTTGTCCATTGTGGTTGTGCCTGCGGTTGTTCCCTTAACCTGGATGCTTACGAATGGAAGCGGTGCTCCCGTTCCCAATTCATTTACAGTTCCTGATATCCGAATATTCTGTGCGAACAGAAGATTCCCGATAACCATCAGGAGAGCTGCAATTACAAGGCTGAATCTTTTCATGTAATAAATTTTAAGTTAGTAATTAAGTACATTAAATTGTGTTTGCGCAGGCAAAGATAATTTTTTTTTTGAATATTTATACTCCGGTAAGCCTTGTTGGCAATATTTTTGCATAGTTACGAAAGCCCATTTTCTAGTGAGCTCATAATAAACTAAATATTTTTTTGGGGATTTACCGGAAAGATGTAGAATCTTTTTATGCTCAGAGATTATCAGATATAGTTAATCGCCCTAGATACCGGAGTTGTATCCATTTGTGCTCTGTGTCCGCTTAAATATCTATAGTAACCCGCAACTGCTATCATTGCAGCATTATCAGTAGTGAATCTGTTTTCGGGTATGTATGTATTCCATCCTCTTTTTTGGCCTTCACTTACTACCCTCTCTCTCAACGCTGAGTTTGCAGAGACTCCTCCTGCAAGCGCTATCTCTTTGATTCCTGTCTCCTGAGAAGCCTTTATGAGCTTATCCATTAAAATATCTATAAGGCTCTTTTGAAATGAGGCGCACAAATCATTGAGGTTCTCCTCTATAAAACGAGGGTTATCCTTCATACTGTCCCTTAGAAAGTAGAGAAGAGATGTCTTTACACCGCTGAAGCTAAAGTTATAGGCTGCTATTCTGGGTTTGGAAAATTTAAACTTAAAAGGATTACCCTCTTTTGCCAGACGGTCTACAACCGGCCCGCCGGGGTAACCGAGATCCATAATTTTGGCACACTTATCAAAGGCCTCCCCAACAGCATCATCAATTGTCTCTCCAATAACTTCGAACCTTAGGTAATCGTCAACTCTAACAATCTGAGTATGTCCGCCCGAAACCAAAAGAGATAGAAAAGGGAATGATGGTTGCCTCCTGACAGAGCCTGGTTCATTTATAAAGTGAGACAAAAGATGCCCCTGAAGGTGGTTAACATCTACAAGGGGTATATTAAGAGACAATGCAAGCCCTTTTGCAAACGAGGTGCCTACAAGGAGAGAGCCTAAAAGACCCGGGCCCCTTGTAAAAACTATTGCCTCTATCTCTTTAATATCTTTGCCCGCATCTTTAAGTGCCTGATATACAACCGGTACAATGTTTTGCAGATGGGCCCTGGATGCAAGCTCCGGAATTACTCCGCCGTACTTTTGATGCACATCTTGTGATGCCATAACGTTGGATAATATAATACCATCTGAAACAACAGATGCAGATGTATCATCACAGGAAGATTCGATAGCCAGTATAAGAGTGCTCATTAGTTTAAATATTTTGCAAAATTGGTTTTTTTTTAGCAAATAGCTCTATTAAAATGACTAATTTTGCTCGAAATATATAATTATTCACACATTTAAGAAAATATCGATTGCGCTTTTGGTTTTTATTGCATTTCTGCCAATAGGAGCCTATCTTGCCCTTCAGATGCCTGCTCTACAGACGTGGAGTGCCCGTAAAGCGGCAAAGTCTCTGTCAAAGAGACTAAATACAGAGGTATCTATAGGCAAGGTCTACTATATATTTTTCAATAAACTCATAATAAACGATATAACAATCTTATCATCTCCAAAGGATACCCTATTAGATTGTGGTAAAGTGTCGGTTACACTCTCTGCAAAGGATATTATTAAAGGCAATTTTAGGTTTGGACACATACATCTCTATGACGGCATCTTAAATCTTGTAAATGAAACCGATTCAACCACAAACCTTAGTAGAATAATTAAAGGGTTTTCAAGTAAAAGTGTTAGTGATTCAACTAAACTAGAACCGGATATCTACGCACACGAATTTAAGCTGGAGAATTTCAGGTTCAATATGTTAAACCCCTTTTCACAAGTTAAAGAGATAGATCCCCAAGTAATAAATTTTTCTGACCTCTCTCTAAGCAACATAAATCTTGAAATAAAAAGGATTACATTTCATAACGACACCCTTAAAGCAGATATTAAAAACATAAGCTTCCTGGAAAAGAGCGGTTTTCGTACAAACAGATTCTCTGCAAATTTGAGTTTAAGTTCCAAAATAATTGATCTGAAAAACCTTATAGTGGAGGATGGTTATAGTGAACTGAATGCCGAGAGGTTCTCTATGTATTTTGAAAATTTCAGTGCTTTTTCTGACTTTCTTAACAGTGTGAAGATGGAGTTAAAGCTAAACAGCTCTCTTTTAAACCTTAAAACTGTTTCAAAATTTGACAAATCTCTGGCAAACAACAATCTTACATTAAATGTTACCGGTCAAATAAACGGCTCTGTGTCAAATCTAAAGACAGAGAATCTAATGGTATCTTCCGAATCTGGGCTTACATACGCCGACATTAATGCTCGAATATCGGGACTTCCCGATAGTGATCAGACTATGCTCTTTGTCGATATAAACAGTGCAACCACTACGTCATTGGACCTGGCATATATAATATCATCCTTAAACAGTACTAAACCCATTGAATTTCTAACTAATCTCTCTCCCTTTATCAAGTATAACTTCAAAGGGAGGCTTGCAGGTTTGCTGGATGACTTTGTCGCAAACGGAAATCTTACCTCAAACATAGGCGACATTTATATGGATGTTCTGATTAGAAGAAACAACAGACGAAACGGGCTTGATCTTATAGGAAACTTAAGAAGTGAGCAGTTGAACATCGGCAAATTAATCAACAACAGCTCAGTAGGAAGAATCACACTCAATACCAGAGTCAACGCTCTATTAAGAGAATCAGGAGCGGGAGGAAGCGAGTTTAAAATTGATTCCCTTTTCATTAGAGAGTTTGAGTTCAATAACTATCCATATAGAAATATTGCCGCAGTCGGAAGTTACTTAAACAACACTTTTGACGGTAAGGTTATTTGCAGGGACCCTAATCTGGATCTGATTTTTCAAGGGATTATAGGGATAAACCTAAAATCTGTATCATATTATGACTTTTATGCAGATGTAATTTATGCAGATCTTGCTGCACTGAATTTTGATAAACGAGACTCTCTCTCGGGTGTCTCACTAAAAATGTTGGCAAATTTTACTCAGAGCAACAAAGGAGAAATTGACGGAACAATAAATATTAAAGGTCTAAATTTTACCAACAGTAACGGAAAGTTTCCGATTGGTGATATCTCCGTTCAATCCAACTCCAGTCAGGATAAGTTCAATATCTATTTGAGATCTGCTTTCGCAAATGCAACCTACAGAGGTGATGATTTTATCACAAATTTTATAGATAAATTTTCAAATATCACACTGCACAGCAATTTAAAGGCTATATTCCCGGTGAGCCGGGGCGATTTCTCTTCCGGGAACAACAAGAGATACTCTTTTAATATTGAGTTTAACGACACCAAATCTATAAGTCAGCTTGTTATGCCGGGGCTTAACATTGCGTCCGGAACCTCACTTAAAATTGATATTGACCCTCAAGAGAATGTTTTGCTGGATTTAAAAAGTGACAGAATTGGATATAAAAACACCTATTCAAACAAACTGGCCCTTCAGGTAAAAGGTAACACTAAAGAGTTGACATCTCGTATTACCTCCAACAGGCTTCACCTGGCAGGTTTTAATCTTGACAGTAGCATCGTCTCAATGACCCTCAAAGAGAATCTGCTAAACATAAAAAGTGAATATAAAAACCAGGGCGAGTTTAAAAACAGAATGGATTTTACATCCAGCGTACTCTTTACCTCTTTGGGTGAAGGAGATGATTATATAACAGATATCTCAATAGATCCGTCGGAGATATTCCTTAACGGAGAGAGGTGGAATTTTGCAAAATCCAAGATTGTAAAGCAAGATAGCACATATGTGTTTCACGAATTCAGACTCTTCCAGCAGAATCAGTATCTGAATATAGACGGTATAATATCTTCAAACCCTTTCGATACCCTTTCGGTCAACATTAAAGATATTGACATCTCTCCCCTGAACAACTTAATAAAAGAGGATCTTAACATTAAGGGGAGGTTTACCGGTAATGCCCTTGCCATAAACCTTTACAAAGAGCCGAAGATTTTGTTAAATATAACCGGGAGGGAGATAGAGATCAATAACAGTCCTTTGGGAGAGTTGGACATTATAAGTGAGTGGGATAATAACTCGGAGCACTTTAATCTAAGGCTTTCTAACAGATTGTCACAAAGAGAGCCTCTCAATATTACGGGAACTTACAAACCAAAGGGTAATTATCTGATTGCAGATGTGCTGTTTGATACCTTCTCACCAGCCTATTTTGAGCCATTTCTTACCGGAATAATTTCAAACAGTAAAGGAGGCATTTCAGGCTCAGTAAGGGCAGAGGGGCCGCTTGACAAACTTAATCTGTCGGGTAGAAACACTTATGTAAACAATCTATCGTTAAAAATTGATTTTACAAATGTGATATATACACTCAACGGGCCATTCTCCATAACCGAAAAAGGGGTTACCTTTAATAATATCGCAATAAAAGACAGACTTGGTAACATTGGTCGTGTTTCAGGGGGGTTGAGTTATAACTATTTCAAAAACCTCGCCCTCAACACTATTATCAATTTTACAAATATGGAAGCACTTAACACAAAAGAGGAGGATAATACAGATTTTTACGGAAATGCCTTCGGTACAGGCAGGTTATCAATAAGTGGTCCATTGCAAAAAATTCTAATTGACATATCAGTTACAGCGAACAAAAACACCTCTATACATATTCCTCTTACCTCTGCTACAGAGGTGAGCAGCAAAAATCTGCTCACATTTACCCAGGCAGCTTCCGAACTCTACAACAAAGATGGTGTTATAATTGAGCAGCAAGAGGCTAAATCATCTACTGAACTGCAAGTCAAATTGAGGGCAAATATGACTCCGGATGCTGCTATGCTTATTGAGATCGACAAAAGTGTAGGAGACATTATAACAGGTTACGGCAGTGGACTAATAACCATTGACATAAACCCATCCAGGGATATATTCAGTATTACCGGTGACTACATAATTCAAAGTGGTTCATATAAATTCGTGCTTCAAGGTTTTATTGAAAGAGATTTTACAGTTCAGGAGGGTGGAAGTATCGGATTTAACGGCGATATAATGAAGACAAACCTCAATTTGACAGCTAATTACAAAACGAAAGCCTCAGTTAACACACTTATTGCAGATACCAGCTCTGTTGCCAACAGAAGGACGGTAGACTGCCAGATAAATATGAGTGGCCCGCTGATGAACCCAAGACTTAGTTTTGCCATAGATATCCCGGATATTGATCCGATAACCAAATCTAGAGTAAACGCAGCCCTCAATACAGATGACAAAGTGATTAAGCAGGTTATGTCACTTCTGGTCTCAGGAAGCTTTATTCCTGATGTACAATCAAGTATCGTAAATAACTCCACTATTCTCTACTCAAATGCCACTGAGGTGCTCTCCAACCAGATAAACAAGATCTTTAATCAGCTGGACATTCCATTAGATCTCAGCTTTAATTATCAACCCGGACAAAATGGACGGGATATTTTTGATGCTGCAGTATCTGCACAACTTTTTAACAACAGAGTAGTTGTGAACGGGAATATAGGAAGTTCAAAGTATCTTAACAAATCCTCAGGAGTGGTTGGAGACCTTGATGTTGAGATAAAACTGGACGAGAGGGGGAGGTTCCGTGCAAAAGCTTTTTCCCACTCTGCAGATCAATACTCTAACTATCTGGATAACACTCAGAGAAATGGAGTCGGTCTGGTGTATCAAGAGGAGTTTCGCTCGTTTAAAGAGTTAATAAACAGCTTTTTTATTAGCCGAAAAAGGAGAGAGCGTATTCTTGAGAGATCGGCGGCTATAAAAATGCCTGAGGAGATAGCAGTTGAACTGAGAGATTAGATTACAACCTGAACAATCTTCCCGATAAGATCTTTATTATAGGGTTGCTCAACTTTTATATAGTTTCTAGAATATCCATACATCTTTCCCCCTTTGGCTGTGCTTTCAAAAAGAACCTCCTCTACTCTTCCGCTATTTTGATAAATAAATTTATTGTATAGATTGTCCGACAATGTGTTAAGCAATGTTACCCTGTGGCTCTTATCTGAATCCATAACCTGATTTTCATATTTGGCAGCAGGAGTGTTATTGCGTTTGGAGTAGGGGAAAACGTGAAGGAAAGAGGGGGATGTCTGCTCCAGAAAGGTGTAGGTGTCATTAAAATCGCTCTCGCTCTCTCCCGGAAATCCGACAATAACATCAACCCCGATAAAGGGATATGGAATATATTTACGAATCATCTCCACCCTGGCAAGGAAAAGTTCTCTTGTGTATCGTCTCTTCATTAGTCCGAGAATCTTGTTGCTTCCGGATTGTAGCGGAATATGGAAATGTGGAAGAAACTTATTGTTTAACGAGATGAATTTAACTAACTCCTCTGTGAGCAGGTTGGGCTCAATAGAGGAAATTCTGATTCTCTCGATGCCCTCTACCCCATTAAGTTGGTAAAGGAGCTCTTCAAATCTCTCGTTTGTGCTTTTTCCAAAATCTCCGGTATTAACACCTGTCAAAACTATCTCCTTAATACCTCTTGCAGCGATCTCATTTGCCTCTTTTAAGATAAAAGCAATAGGATGGTTTCTGCTTTTGCCTCTTGCCAAAGGGATTGTACAGTAGGTGCAGTGATAGTCACATCCATCCTGAACCTTGAGAAAAGATCTGGTTCTGTCGTCAGATGAGTAGGCAGGAAAAATTGTCTCAACTTCGGATATAGCACAAGAGTAAGCTCTTGCAGATGAGTGTCTCTCTCCTGAAATATCATCTTTTTCCCTCAATTGAGATACCCTCATAAAGAGATTTGATTTTTGATCTGCCCCCAAAACCAGATCGACCCCCTCTATATCCAAAATCTCCTGAGGTTTTAGTTGTGCATAGCACCCGGTTACTGCAACAATTGCATCCGGATTCTGCTTATGAAGCTTCCGAATTGCACTTCTGCACTTTTTATCTGCGTGCTCAGTGACAGAACAGGTATTTATTACATAAATATCTGCATAGCCTCCGCTAGGGACCTTCTCATATCCGTTTTCAACAAACTCTCGTGCAATTGCGGAGCTTTCGGAATAGTTGAGTTTGCAGCCCAGAGTAAGAAAGGCTACGCTGTTTCCTCTTCTGCCGCTCATTATGACTCTTTTTTATAACTCCTGCTCATTACCACTCTGGATGCCTCTACTTTACCCCCTATGGGTGGGTTAAGTTTAGATATAGAGACCTGAGCCCACTTTATTGTCGGAAAATCTCTATGTGCCCTCTCAAGAATTCTTAATGCAACATTTTCAAGTAGTTTTGATGTTTTCTCAATCTCCTCTTTTATCATATTGTAGAGCTCCTGATAATTCAAAGCATCGGATAGAGTATCGGTGATACCCGGCCTCTCCATCTCTGTCTCTACGGAAAAATTGACCGTAAACCTATTACCTATTATCTGCTCCTCTTTAAAACATCCGTGATATGCATAGAACTCCATTCCAATAAGTTCTACAAGATTCTTTTCGTCTGTTATGTTCATAATATAAATACACAAGGTTTTTTGTTAATTGAGGGAACTCCCTTTTTCCATTGCTCAATCGATCGTGTCTTAATAAATGCGTCAGCCAAGGTGATATTAGACGCAATAGTCAGAAGTGTTGTCTCTGAACAGACCGTCAGCAGGTCTGCCAAAAGGGCTTCATTTCTATATGGGGTCTCAATTATTATTTGACTCTGCCCGGTTTTGCCGGCCAATCTCTCAAGCTCTTTTATCTTTTGACGACGCTGGTCGCTCTTTATGGGAAGATAGCCTACAAACGAGAAGTTCTGCCCATTTTTACCGGAAGCCATCAGCGCCAACATCAGAGATGATGGTCCAACCAAAGGTACCACATCTATCTCGTTTTTATGTGCCAGAGCTACCAATAGCGATCCGGGGTCGGCAACTGCCGGCAAACCCGCTTCACTAATCATACCAACATTTTTTCCCTCTATAAGTAATGAGAGATATGAATTTATCTCCTTTTCGGATGTATGCTCGTTTAGCAAGTAAAACTCAAGAGAGTCAATCTTTCCCTTAAGACCTGCATTGGATAGATATCTTCTTGCGCTCCTTAACTCCTCTACTACAAAATAGTTTAGTTCGGGTATGACCGACAAGGTACCCAGAGGAATAACGTCGGATACGAGAGACTCTCCCAATGGAGAGGGAATGAGATACAGTGTGCCTTTCACTACAATAATTTTCGCAAAGGTATTAAAATTTCCTACCTTTATAAATGTAAAAACAATAGATATCCAATCTAATGACAAGATTAACATTCCTCGGAACCGGAACATCACAAGGGGTCCCTGTAATAGGATGTAACTGCGAAGTGTGTAAATCTGAGGATTCACGGGACAACAGACTCAGATCCTCTGTAATTTTCGAGGACAACGGAAGTACTCTGCTGATAGATGCCGGTCCGGATTTCAGACAACAACTCTTAAGGGAGAGTATATCAAATATGGATGCAATTCTATTGACCCACGAGCACAAAGACCACACCGGGGGGTTGGACGATATAAGAGCAATTAACCATTTAAAAAAGAGAGTGGTTCCTGTATATTGTGAAAAGCGGGTGTTGGAGTCGTTAAAGAGAGAGTACTCCTATGCCTTTGATGGTCTTAAATATCCCGGTGCTCCGGTATTTGACATCAGATTTATTGGGAATAGCACCTTCAGGATAAATGATACAATTATTACTCCAATAAGGGTATATCACTATAAACTACCTGTACTGGGTTTCAGAATTGGCAACATTGCATATATTACAGATGCCAACTACATTCCTGAGGATGAGTTTGACAAACTAACCGGGCTTGATATCCTGGTAATCAACACAGTAAGGCGAGAGCGCCATATATCACATTTTTCACTTGATGAGGCTATAGCTATTGCAAAGAGGACCGGAGCAAAAATGTGTTATCTCACTCACCTCTCTCACCAGATTGGCAAACACTCAGATCTGGCAGATTCCCTGCCTGCCGGCATAATGCCTGCATACGACGGACTAAAAGTTTAAAAATATTTCTATGGGTGATTTTAAGTTAGTAACAGGAGTCCTGGTGGGAATAACCGGATCGTCCGGGTTTATCGGGACCAATCTTGTGCGCCACCTAAAAGAGTGCGGCTACACGATTATGCCTTTAAAAAGAGGGTTTCCCCTCGAACTGGCTAGTAAATGTGATATCATAATTAACCTCTCAGGTGCTAGTATCAACAGAAGATGGAGCAATAACTATAAGGAGATTCTAAAGAGAAGCAGGATTGAAACTACCCGTAGGGTTGTGGATGCGATAAAAATGAGTAAGAAGGTGAAACTTTTAATCAGCGTATCTGCAGTTGGTATCTATCAATATGACAATGGTTATACAAATACAGAGATTGATGCAGTATATGGAGAGGATTTTCTGGCAAATCTTTGTAAAGAGTGGGAAAAAGAGGCCTTTAATGCACAGAGTTGTGCCCGGGTCGTAGTTGCAAGATTGGGGCTGGTTATCTCTGAGAGCGGAGGTGCACTTGCAAAGATGCGACTCCCTGCAAAATTTGGTATTGCAGCAACTTTAGGAAGAGGTACACAAATGATATCCTGGATAATGATTGAAGATCTGCTTCGGGCCTTTTCCCATATAATCTCTAACGAATCTCTTTCCGGAGTTGTAAATATGACCACACCTTACCCAATATCTAACAGAGAGATGACAGAGATAATTGCAAAGAAAGAGAGATCTCTGTTTAATATAAGGGTACCTGAATCAATACTCCGTTTACTTATGGGTGAAGCATCTATAGTTATTACAAAAGGGCAAAAAGTGATTCCCCAAAAGCTTGAAAAAGCCGGTTTTATATTCAATCAACCCACCTTTTCTATCTAAAATTACTCTCTGTTTCCTTGAATTTCTAAGCTTTTTTTGGTAAGTTTGTAAGTATCCACTTCAAAATTATCATTAATAATGGCAGAAAACATCCTGAATAAGTTTCGTAAAAATCTACCGGAAATCTACAATTTTGCAATTTTAAGTGAATGTGAGGAGCATTTTTTTGACCACATTAGAGATTATGCACAAAGGATAATCGAGAGCAACAACAACTCTATTCAAAAAGATGCCGCAAATCTCATACTATCTTTTTTGCAATATGAATCAAAGTTTATTCAGGAGCTCTCCAAAGGGGATAAAATATATCTGGAGACACTATCACTTCTATGGAATTTTCTTATAGGGAACACACTATCAGGAGCAAAAAGCGATCTCTTTGAAGATCTGTACCATATTTTCCTGTTCACCAAAGATGATTATAAATTACCGGATTACTCTCTTAAAAAGCTTAACAAACATATGAAGAGATGGCCATCCGGTCTGGAGAGAGATATTCGGGAGAGAAGAGAATTAAATAAAGAGAGAATAATTTTACAGTTAGTCAAAAAAATAGAGAAGAGAGTTCACACCACCTCCAGATATCACTTTGAGGAGGGTCTCTCACACCAAGAGCGGGTTAAGCAGGTAAATGAGTGGTGGAGTGATTTTCGTTTTCATCTTGTTATGGCAATAAAGAGCCCCTCAGAGCTGAACACCTTTCTGGGAGAGAGCCTCTCTACTAAAAGTATGAGGATTCTTAACAGAGCAAAAAACAAAAAAATTCCGTTTTTTATAACTCCATACTATCTTTCACTGCTTAATACAGATGAAAATGGATTTGACGATTTAGCCATAAGAAGCTACATAATCTACTCAGAATCTTTGGTCGAGACATACGGAAACATTAAGGCCTGGGAGAGAGAGGATACTCTTGTGGAGGGAGAACCTAACGCTGCCGGATGGTTACTTCCAAATGGACACAACATCCACAGGAGATACCCCGAGGTGGCAATAATGATTCCTGACACCAGAGGAAGAAGTTGTGGCGGTTTGTGCTCTTCCTGCCAGAGGATGTATGATTTTCAGAGCGAAAGGCTCAATTTTGATATGGATGCCTTAAAACCACTCGAGAGCTGGGAGAGAAAGTTGTCGAAACTTATGGAGTACTTTGAATATGACTCTCAAATAAGAGATATCCTTATTACAGGCGGAGATGCCTTGATGAGTAAGAACAGAGTGTTGGAAAATATTCTGAATGCGGTACTTAAAATGGCGCAAAAAAAACGGGATTCTAACAGTAAAAGAGCTCAGGGTGAGAAGTATTACAACATACAGAGGGTAAGGCTTGGCACAAGACTTCTCGCATACCTTCCAATGAGAGTTAACAGTGAACTAATCTCTATCCTGAGAGAGTTTAAAAGAAAGGGCGTTGAGGCCGGAATAGAACAATTTGTTATTCAGACTCATATTCAGTCTCCTCTGGAGATTACCCCACAAGCAAGGGAGACAATTAAGGCACTAATCTCTGCCGGGTGGATAATAACTAATCAACTGGTATTTACTGCGGCTGTCTCCAGGAGAGGCCATACCGCAAAGTTGCGCCAGCTACTCAACTCATTGGGAGTTGTCTCATACTACACCTTTACAGTCAAGGGATTTGAAGAGAATATGGAGATGTATGCCCCAAACAGTCGTTCAATGCAGGAGCAGAAAGAGGAGAAGCTCTTTGGAAAGATTCCGGATCATAAGCAGGTTGAATTAAACACTATTTTTAGTAAGGGAGATAATCTCACCTCAGAGTTGAACAGGTTTATGAAGGAGAACTCACTTCCATTTTTGCCGACAGACAGAAATGTACTCAACCTGCCTGCCATCGGAAAAAGTATGACTTTCAAACTTGTCGGTATTTCAAAAGAGGGAAAAAGAGTTCTCCTTTTTGACCACGACAGAACCCGCCAACATAGCCCCGTTATAGACAAAATGGGTGAGGTTTTCATTATAGAGAACAGATCAATATCCTCATATTTAAGAGAGTTGGAGGCGATGGGTGAGAAGATAAAAGATTATGATTCAATTTGGAGCTACACCTGGGGCGAAACAGAGCATCTCTTTCCACTCTTTGAATACCCCAATCCAAATTATACTCCTACAACATTGATAACCAACTTCAGAGAAAAAGAGTAGAAAATTCCGTAAATACTACTTCAATATAACTCCGGAACCCAGCATCTCTTCTGATTCATACCAGGCTGCAAACTGACCCGGAGTAATGCCACGTTGAGGTTCATAGAAGAGTATGTATAGACCCTCTTCTCTCATATAGAGCCTCCCCTTTTGAAGCGGCTGACGGTACCTTATTCGTATTAAGTAGTCCCGGCTCTCTCCCGGTAACATTCTCATATCTTCTCTAATCCAGTGTATTTCGCTACCTGAAATAAAGAGTGCTTTTCTGTATAGTCCGGGATGACTCTGACCCTCCCCGGTGTAGATAGTATTGCTATCAATGTCTGTTGCAATAATAAAGAGAGGATTGATGTGTCCTCCTATGTTAAGACCTTTTCTTTGACCTATTGTGTAGTAGTGAGCACCCTGATGATTGCCGATTATCTTTCCGGAGTTGTTTGAGTAAGAGTAGGGTTGTGACAACTCGGTCAAATTCATCTCTGAAATATGGTCATATCCCACTTTACAGTTAATGAAGTTTTCTTTATCGGCATAGTAATCCGGAAATATCTCCACAACTTTACCCTGAGACGGTTTGAGTTTCTGCTGCAGAAAAAGCGGGAGGTCAATTTTGCCTACAAAACAGATTCCCTGTGAGTCTTTCTTTTCGGCAGATGGTAGAGCAGCCTCTGCTGCCAATCTCCTGACCTGTGGCTTTAACAGGTGACCTATGGGAAAGAGTGCTTTTGAGAGCTGCTGTTGAGTCAACTGACAGAGGAAATAGCTTTGGTCTTTGTTAGGATCTGAACCTGCAAGAATTCGGAAAATCTCTTTACCGGACTCATCTATAAAGCTCTCTTTCCTGCAGTAGTGGCCTGTAGCTACATAATCAACTCCAAGTAGAAGTGCCTTTTTGAGAAAGACCTCAAATTTAATCTCTCTGTTACACAATACATCCGGGTTAGGAGTTCTTCCCATCTTGTACTCCTCAAACATATAGTCTACCACTCTTTTTCCATACTCGTGACTTAGATCTACAAAATGAAACGGGATTCCTAATCTCTTTGCTACGAGTTCCGCAATAGCTCTGTCGTCTTTCCACGGACAATCTCCATATAGAGTCCCTGTGGTGTCGTGCCAATTTTGCATAAAAAGGGCAATAACTTCGTGCCCCTGCTCTTTAAGCAAAAGTGCTGCAACACTGGAATCTACTCCTCCTGAAAGACCGACTGCAATTTTCATCCCGGTTAGAATTGATGATTATATCAATAGAAAAAAGGGTAAGCTTAATATATCGCACCGCTACAACCACCTACCCTTGCTACCTTCCGATCCTGGGGGAGTTCAGTGGGAGCTGGTCGTATATGACTTAATAGTATATTTTTTTAAAAAGAGGGAAAAAACTATTTGGGAAGGTTATTAAAAACAAGCGGTAGAAGAGAATCTGCCGACTTAACAACCTGTGTTACCCGAGATCCTCCAATTATAATTCTAAATGGATGTCCCCCTCTCTGCTGAGATTCAGCCATTACCTGCCTGCAGGCTCCGCAAGGGTATGTAGGAGTTTCACATTGAACTCCATTTACTACTGCTGTCACAGCAATAGAGAGAATAGATTCGTTCGGATATTTTGCGTGAGCATAAAATATTGCCACCCTCTCTGCACAGAGTCCCGAGGGGTAGGCTGCATTCTCCTGATTACTGGCAGCAATTACTTCACCATTACTGAGCAAAAGCGCTGCTCCAACCTTAAAGTTTGAATATGGTGCGTATGCACTCTCAGCTGCCTCTACAGCTCTCTCCAACAGTAACGAATCCTCTTTTGAGAGTTCTCCGTTGTCGAGATATTCATCGTATTGAATGACAAGATTTTTTTGCTCCATTCTTTTTTATTTGTGATTGGTACAAAATTAGTAATTTTGCCGACAGAGTTAACGGTGTTATGTCTTTTTTGAATAAATTTCTCTTACTTCTCCAATGCTTGGTGCTCTCATTCACCTGTCTATCTGCCCAGAAGATGAGCAGGGCAGAGTATATTGAGAGATATAAATATATAGCAATAGAGCAGATGAAGAGCCACGCTATTCCGGCAAGCATTATTCTGGCACAAGCTTGTCTAGAATCCGGCGACGGGAACTCAACTTTAGCAAAACAGGCAAACAACCACTTTGGAATAAAGTGTCATAACTGGAAAGGAGATACTTTTCTTCACACCGATGATGCTAAAAACGAGTGTTTTCGAAAATACAAAAATCCTGAAGAGTCTTTCAGAGACCACTCAGAATTCCTTCGTTACAGGGAGAGATACCAATCTCTTTTTGATCTTAACCCGACAGACTACAAAGGGTGGGCACACGGTTTAAAAAAAGCGGGATATGCTACAAATCCGAATTACGCTCAACTCCTCATTAAAATCATCGAAGATTACTCTCTGTTCAAATACGATTATATCAAGACAATCTTACCCCCCAGCCCTGCCGTTATAATTGATGAAAAAATCATCGCTCAAGAGAGCGGAAAAAGTGAATATCATTTCACACTTAGCAGAGTTTTGCTAAGTAAAAATGGTGTGCTTTTCGTCGTTGCGGGTCAGGGTGAAAGCTACTCCTCAATTGCAGCAGAGTTTAATCTATTTACAAAAGAGCTTCTCAAATTTAACGACCTAAAACAGGAGATTCCGCTAAAGGATGGAACAACAGTTTATATTGAGCGTAAACGACGGGAGGGTGACAAAAACCTCTCCAAACACATTGTAGAGAAGGGAGATAGTATGTATGAAATCTCACAGAAGTATGCAATAAAATTGAATAGGTTGTACAAAATAAATGGCGTAAAAAATGGGTATGAACCGAATGAAGGTGATCAAGTTAAACTGCGTTAAAATGAGACGAGCCATATATCTGTTATCAACTGTCATTGTGATATCCGGGGCAGTCGGTGCTCTTCTACTCTTTAACACACTCTTTAAAAATAATACAACAAAAGGGGTCTCTTATGTATATATCCCCTCAAACTCTCAATATGAAGAGCTGATCGACTCATTAAACTCCAGCAAAAGAGTTATTAATATCAATACCTTTAAACGCGCTGCCGCAATTGAAAAATTCAGAAACAACATAAAACCGGGACGGTACAAGATTTTAGAGGGGATGAACAACCGTACATTAGTCAGAATGTTTAAGCTGGGGCTTCAAACTCCGCTTAATCTTACATTTTCCGGCAACATCAGGAGTTTGGAGAGGCTATCTGCAATAATATCTACCCGAATTGAGAGTGACTCTCTCTCCGTTTACAATGTATTGAATGATAAAAAACTGACAGACTCTCTGGGGTTTGACTCTCTCTCATTTCCCGGAATGTTTATCCAAAATACCTACGAGGTATACTGGACTACAAAACCAAAAGATCTTATTGTGCGTTTACACAGGGAATATAAGATATTCTGGAATGAGGAGAGACGATCCAAGGCATTGCAGATAGGGCTTTCACCAAAAGAGGTTACCACTCTTGCTTCAATAGTTGCACAGGAGAGCAATATAAAGAGCGAGCATCCGCTCATTGCAGGAGTCTACATAAACAGAATTAAAAATGGGATCCCTCTTCAGGCAGACCCTACTATAAAGTTTGCACTTAATGACCCCTCCCTCAAAAGAATTCTTTACAAGCATCTTGAGATTGAATCTCCTTATAACACATACAAAAAGAGAGGATTACCTCCAGGACCTATAGTACTGCCCTCACCCGGGGTTATTGATTCGGTGCTTAATTACAGTAAGCATAACTATCTCTATTTTTGTGCCAAGCCATCTCTTGACGGCTCTCACTCATTTGCATCAACCCTCCAAGAGCACAACAGAAATGCACGGGCATATCACAATGCAATCAGAGGATTAAAATAGGATACCGGCTATCCAAATCACAAACTTACAGAACATTGACTCCTTTAGTAACAACTTCTAAAGCCTTTTGGAATACAGGATCATTCGAGTTATTTACAACTCTAAAATAGCCTGTCGTTCCAAAGATTGTTCTTGCCGCAAGAGCCTTAATTAGTGTTAAAATCTCAGATTGAGACCGTGCAAACTCCTTATCATTGAACTCCAGTCCTCTATTTTTTGCGAAACCTGTAAGCTCTTCCATCATCTTATCATCAACTTTAAACTCCTTCTCAAATGAGGTAAAGGTTGGGTAACTGTTTTTTAGCTCAGAGCGGTTAATATCGGAAAAGTTGTTCATAAAATCGCTTATAATGTTTTTTCTGACAAGATTGGCATAGTACTCCGAATAGTATGTGGTATCTGCAGGTATAAATATATCCGGCATTATGCCCCCTCCCCCATACACAGTTCTCCCTTTAAGTAGTGTCTTGTAATTAAGAGAATCCGGAAAGTGAATGCTGTCTCTGTTGAATGATTCACCTCTGTTATATCTCCCGAGAAAATCTTTATAGTATTTATCGGTAGATCCGGCTTCGTATGGAGATTGAATTACCCTGCCGGATGGGGTGTGGTAACGTGCAACTGTAAGTCTTAGCTGAGAACCGTCATTCAAAGGTAACATCTGTTGAACTAATCCTTTGCCAAAAGATCTTCTTCCCAGAATTACACCTCTGTCCCAGTCCTGAACAGCACCGGCAACAATTTCACTTGCAGATGCCGAGTTCTCGTCAACCAGAACGGCGAGAGCCCCTTTTTTAAAAAACCCGCTCCCCTTTGCCTTCTCTGTCATTTGAGGTATTCTCATTCCCTCAGTATATACAATGGTTTGTCCCGCCTCCAGAAAGAAGTTGGAGATCTCCAGAGCGGTGCCTAAAAAACCGCCGGAGTTGCCTCTTAAATCCAATATGAAACCCTTTATATGACCGATATTAAGCTCCATAATAGAGTTTATTATCTCTTGGGAGGAGTTGGACGCAAACCTGCTTAACTTGATATAAACCACTCCGGGAGCAGCCTCATAAGCAGCATCTACACTGTTTATCGGGATGCGATCGCGAGTAACCTCAAAAATAAGTTTTTCTGCAGCTCCCCGTCTTTGGATTGTGAGATTAACTTTTGACCCTTTTGACCCTCTTAAGTATTTAAAAACCTTTTCGTTGGTCAAACCTGCAGATGCGACATTCTCTCCGTCAATTGCCACTATCTTGTCTCCGGCTCTTACCCCTACTCTCTCCGACGGGCCTCCGGAAATTGTAGATGAAACAGTGAGAGTATCGCGAATAATTGCAAACTCAACTCCCACACCCTCGAAATTTCCCTCCAGAGGCTCATTCATCGCCTTTACATCCTTGGCACTGATATATGATGAGTGAGGATCAAGCTGAAGTAAAACCCTCTTTATAGCCTCATCGGTGAGTTTTTCGTTATTGAGTGTATCCAGATAGTAGTTGTTGATATAGAATAGTAACTGACCGTATTTATTCACCAGTTTGTTAAGGTCTTCGCCCTGTGCCGACAGACGAACAGAGGTAAATGCAGTAAATGCAATCAGTATTAGTAATAATTTCTTTTTCATATAGCTCTTTATAAATAACATTTCAATTAATGTGCCCAACTATTCTGTTTTGATGAGCGGTATTGCAAACTCTACTCCGGGATCTGCCACTGCACTCTGTGGGAATATCTCACGAGCCTGTTCAAGTAGTATGTTTTGATCTTTGTAGCGGGAGGAGAAGTGACCTATTAAAAGCCTTCCCGCACCCGCATCTTTTGCACAGCTAGCTGCATCGGCAGCTGTGGAGTGCATTGTATCCCTTGCCATCTTCTCCAGATCGGCACCAAAGGTTGTCTCGTGGTATAGCAGATCTACACCCTTTACATATAACGCCAGTTTTTGGAATGGAGCGGTATCACTGCAATAGGCAAAAGATCTTGGTATATATGGTGTATATGTATAATCTTCATTTTTAAGTATCTCCCCACTCTCTCTCTCAACATCCTCACCATCTTTAAGTCTTGCTATCTCAAATAGAGTAAGACTACTCTTCTCTATAAGGTACTTATGGATATTCTTTTTTGGCCTCTTTTCGCGGAAGAGGAACCCGTAACAATCTATCCTGTGATTCAAAGGAAAGCTTAAAATCTCCAAACTCTTTGATTCGCAAATCAACTCCGGCTCCTCACCTTTGATTACTATATGATTAACTTTAAATTTAAACATCCCTCCGAAATGGGTAAGGAAAGAGGAGAGTATCTCTCCAAATGATTCCGGAGCATAAATAAAGATCTCCGCACTCCGTCCAATCATTGACATTGTTGAGAGTAGTCCGTATATCCCGAAGATATGGTCTCCGTGTATATGGGATATAAAGATTTCACGAATCTTCAAAAATGAAAATCCGTATCTGCGTAGTTGTATCTGTGCACCCTCACCACAGTCAATTAAAAACAAGCGCTCATGTACATTAAGAACATGAGCGCTTGGAAACCTATTCACTGTAGGGAGAGCCGAAGCACAACCTAATGATGTGAATGCAAACTTCATTAAAGTTTATTTCTCCGAATCCTTGTTTTCCATCTCACTCTTAAGAGCTGCAAGTTCGCTAATGTCACCAAGTGTTGTCTTCTCAAGGTTTGCCTTTAATTTCTTAACGGCTTTTTGAGTTGAATCTCCTTCGGTAACCCTCTCCTTTGGCTCCTCTCTTTTTTGTTCTTCAAACAATTTAGTATGTGATAAAACAATTCTCTTGGTTGTTTTGTTGAATTCAATAACCTTAAACTCCAGTTTCTCTTCTACTTTTGCCTGAGTACCATCCTCTTTAATAATGTTCTTCTGGCTAACATAGCCTTCAACACCATAAGGGAGCGCAACAGTTGCACCTTTATCTACATAAGCGGTGATTGTTCCTTCGTGAACTGAGTTTGTAGAGAAAACTGTCTCAAATACATCCCAAGGATTTTCCTCGAGTTGTTTGTGGCCAAGGCTTAAACGGCGGTTCTCCTGATCTACTTCCAAAACAGTTACTTCCAGTGCATCTCCTACTGTAGTAAATTCAGACGGATGTTTAATCTTCTTAGTCCAGGATAGGTCGCTAATGTGAACAAGCCCGTCTACACCCTCTTCAAGCTCTACAAAAACCCCGAAGTTTGTGAAGTTACGAACTGTAGCTGTACATTTAGCACCTACAGGATATCTCTCATTTATACTTGTCCAAGGATCACTCTTAAGTTGTTTAATTCCAAGTGACATCTTTCTTTCGTCTCTGTCAAGAGTAAGAATAACTGCCTCAACTTCGTCGCCTACTTTAAGGAAATCCTGAGCGCTGCGAAGGTGAAGTGACCAAGACATTTCAGATACGTGTATAAGACCCTCAACACCAGGCTGAATCTCAATGAATGCTCCGTAATCTGCAATAACAACAACTTTACCTTTAACTTTGTCTCCAACCTGAAGCTCAGAGTTGAGAGAGTCCCAAGGGTGTGAACTAAGTTGTTTCAGACCAAGTGCAATACGTTTTTTGGTATCGTCAAAGTCAAGAATAACAACATTGATCTTCTCGTCAAGTTGTACAACCTCTTCCGGATGGTTAATTCTACCCCAAGATAGGTCAGTGATGTGGATAAGTCCGTCTACACCGCCAAGGTCTACAAATACTCCGTATGAGGTGATGTTCTTAACAACACCTTCCAGAATCTGACCTTTTTCAAGTTTCCCTATGATGTCTGCTTTCTGAGCTTCAAGCTCTGCCTCAATGAGTGCCTTGTGAGATACAACAACATTACGGAATTCGTGGTTAATCTTAACGATTTTAAACTCCATTGTTTTGTTGACATATACATCGTAATCGCGGATTGGTTTTACATCAATCTGAGAACCGGGAAGGAATGCCTCGATGCCGAATACATCTACAATCATACCGCCTTTTGTGCGGCACTTAATGTAACCTTTAACGATTTCATCTTTTTCAAATGCCTCGTTTACCCTGTCCCAAGAGCGGAGTGAGCGTGCCTTTTTGTGAGAAAGAATAAGTTGACCTCTCTTATCCTCTGCGTTCTCTACATAAACTTCAACCTTATCGCCAACGGCCAGATCCGGGTTGTAACGGAACTCGTTTATGCTGATAACGCCTTCACTTTTGTAACCGATATTAACAATAACCTCTCTTTTGTTAAAGACTACAACTGTTCCCTCAACAACCTCATTCTCTATCACTTTGGAAAGAGTCTGACTGTACTTGTCTTCGATTACATCTTTGTCGGTGTCATAAACATACTCTTTTTCATATGCATCCCAGTCGAATTTATCGACTGCAACAGATACATTACTTTTTCTTTTTCTGGTAGTAGCATCTACCGGTGTGGATTCATCCTCTATGAATGCTTCCAGTTTTTCATCACTCTTTTTGATGACTTCAATTTGCTCCTCTGAATCGAGGATCTCTTTTCTCTCTTTTGTCATTTTTTCTTAATTCTTTAAACTGCTAGTAGTTAGACATTATTTATAAGCCCAAAAATGGGAGCCCCAAAAGTAAGATTTTTTTCACAAAAAGCCAAATAAAAATTATCGTTTTTGAATTTGTAATATATTAAATTCCAATTATCTTTGGGAACTGAACAAACTTAATAATATGGATAATCAAAAAACGGGAATTAAATCATTCCCAAAAAACTTTTGGACAGTCATTGTGATGGAGTTCCTGGAGAGGGGATCATACTATGGCGTAATGTCTGTTCTGTCGGTTTTTCTGATACTCGGCTATGAGAGCGGCGGGCTTGGTTTCAGTAAGGAGCAGGCAGGAGCTATTTTGGGAACCATCCCCCCACTATTGTACTTTCTGCCAATAATTTCGGGAGCAATTGCAGAGAGGTACGGCTATAGGAAAGTGCTCACATTTGCATTTATTTGTATGATTCTGGGATACTCATTGACCGGGATGTCCAGCAGATATATTCTGGTTTTTTTCTCTCTTGTCATAATGGCTCTCGGAGCTGGTTTTTTTAAACCTGTGATATCGGGAACTATAGCAAGAAACACAAACGAGTCTAACTCAACTCTCGGGTTCGGTATATTTTACTGGTCAATAAATCTTGGTGCATTTTTATTCCCGCTTATTCTTGTACCAATTCTTAAATCCTACTCCTACAGTTATATCTTCTATATGGCTGCCATTATCGGCTTTATACTACTTCTCATCAATATATTCATTTACAAAGAGCCCATAAGGGAGAAGAGTACCAAGAGCCTTTCAAAGGTCTTCAAAGATATGGTAATGGTAATTAAAGACTGGAGATTTATTCTAATGATCTTTCTCTACTCCGCTTTTTGGATTCTCTATTTCCAGATGTTTGGAACAGTGTTGTGGTATGTAAGAGACTATGTAGATATGACAGCACTAAACAGTGCCATAAACTCTTTTCTGGGAGTGTTCATAGATAATCCATCCTGGAAATTTGATGTTGAGCACGTTACCGTTATAAATGCAGGGGTGATAATCGCGCTTCAGCTTTTTGTTTCGAATATTGTAAAGAGAAGCCCTGCCCTACCAACAATGATTTTCGGAATTGGACTAGGAACAATTGGGATGGCTATTCTTGCCTTCTCATCATCTCCCTGGATCTTTATTACGGGAATTATGGTCTTTACGCTTGGCGAGATGACAACCCATCCCAAATTTATCTCATATATCGGACTCATTGCCCCGGCAGATAAAAAAGCGATCTATCTGGGATACTCATTTCTCTACGGCGTAATAGGAAGCAGTATCGGAGGTTTCCTGGGCTCTTCTCTCTATGTAAAATATGTAGATAATTTGAATCAACCACGAACTTTGTGGCTTATACTTGCCGGGATAGGAGTTGTGAGTATGGTCTCTTTAACTCTTTACAATAAGTTTATCGCCAAGAATGTCGGTAAATAGTCTCCACAAGAGTGGCTATTTAAGCATCTTTTTGCGACGGAAAAGTATAGAGACAGTTACAACCGTAACCATCATTATGAGCATAATAAGGGCAAAATCTATTGCTCCTCCCAATAATGGGAGCTCTACATTCATACCGTAAATACTGGCAATCACCGTTGGTGGCATAAAGAGTAACGAAACAAATGTAAAGATCTTCATAATACGGTTCTGCTCCAGGTTGATTAACCCCAGAACAGTATTCTGCATATACTCCAGCCTCTCAAAACTGAAGTTGGTGTGATTAATAAGAGAGTTAACGTCTTTGATTAGAACATTGAGTTTTGGGAAGACGTCTCTCGGAAACTTGTCACTTTTTAAAATACTAGAGATCATTCGTTGTTTATCTACAATGTTCTCTCTAACCAACATTGTGTTCTCCTGAAGCTGGTTGATG
Organism: Bacteroidetes bacterium HGW-Bacteroidetes-5; assembly: GCA_002842515.1. Taxonomy (GTDB): domain Bacteria; phylum Bacteroidota; class Bacteroidia; order Bacteroidales; family UBA932; genus Bact-08. The sequence goes on from PHDC01000001.1 coordinate 347,287, forward strand.
TCCAGAATGAACTCCTCACCCATCTGTCCTCCGTGACCCACCTTTCTGCTGAACTGAGCTATCTCTTTTGACATCAACTCTATCATATCGGCATCCAGGTCGATTCTATTCTCAAGAATTCCTATTAAAATGTGGTATCCTGTAGGCATTGTCCTGTAGTTTGCCAACAGTCTTCTCTGTAAATCTGTAAAACTTCTTAGTGGAACGTGTCTTATAGATACTATAATCCCCTCGCAAAGAATAAAGGAGACCGCCTCCATAGTGTAGTCATCCGGACCGGGAATTAAAAAGTTTGTGTTTATGAATATGGTGGTTTCACTCTCGGAGTATCTTGATGAGCTCTCAATCTCCTCTGCCTGTGCCCTGCTTTGAAGAGTAGTGTTAAGATATGACTCTATCCCCCTCTTCTCCTCGCCTGTTGGAGATGTGAGATCTATCCAGAGTATGTCGTCGTAGCCAAGCCTGTCCAAAGCACTTAGCTCATCGGTGGTTACCAGCTGTCCCTTATGTTTGTAAAATATTTCGAGCATAAATTGATCCGTTTAATGGTTTGTAATTTACTTCGGATTGCCCCGGAACAGGGCGTAAAATTAGCCAAACCATCGGACCTTTGACTTCATCTCTTCCAGAGCAAGACTCCAGAACTCTGAGAGTCCCTCGCGTTTATCGGGGCTGAGATTGAAGGAAATATTGTTTTTAAGATATTTGTAAGCAAATGTGTAATCAAAAATATGCGGGAGTGTTCGCAGAGAGTTCTCTATATTATCCAAGCCAAAAGCAAGAGCATCATTGAACTCCTTAATGAAAGAGTCCTCCAGTTTTCGGTTAGATGTCCAACAGGCAAAAACAAAAGGTAATCTCCTGAATTTTATCCACTCCTCTGCCAAATCGTAAACAAAGCGAAACTTATCGGCATATAAAAGAGCCTTGTCACCAATTAAAATATATGATTTACCAGTATCTATCTCGCTCTTTGATGCCTCAAACGGAGAGTATGAAGGGTCTATTTTCCAATGGTTTCTGAACAGAATCCTGGACAACATTACAGAAGTTCTGGACTCACTGTCCAGATAGACCTTCTCAATATCTTTGACCTCAACTCCGCTGCAAAGCAAAACGCTGGCCACTTTACCATCAGCACCGATACAGTAATCCGAAATAATGTTGTTAACACCGATTTGAGGAATAACTGCAGACGGAACAATACCTATATCTACCCTTCCCTCTATAAGATCCCTTGCAGATGCCTCGGGGGTAGAGAGGGTAAGCTCTATCTTCTCGTAAACAGGATGGTTCATCAAACCGTAAACGAAAGGAAGAGTATTAAGATAGGATATGGCCGATACACGAATGAGCATTTAAAAGGAATTAAGGTACATTTTGCCGTGCGCAAAGTTAAGATAAAATATCCAGATGCTCAATCAAAATTTTCAGTCCGAGGGATAAGAGTATAATACCTCCCAAAATCATTGCTCTGGTTCCGGCAGCAGATCCTAAAAATCTGCCCCATTTTAGCCCTACTGCAGATGCTGCCGCTGTTACCATAGCAACCGTAAGCCATATCAGAAAAAGTCTGTCCGGGGTGATAGATATCAGAGCTAAAGATATCCCTACGGCAAAAGCATCAATGCTGGTAGCAAATGAAACAACAGCAAGAGAGCGGTTGTTGGTGATGTCTATGCAGGGCTTATCTGTTTCAGTGCTTTTAAAACCGTCAAAGATCATCTTAATTCCTATGTATGCGAGAAGGGAGAATGCTATCCAATGGTCTAATGCAGATACATACTCCAAAACCTTGTACCCCAAAAGCCACCCCAGCAGTATGAAGCCAGATTGAAAGATTGCAAAACCGGATACAATCTTCAGAAATTTAACTCTTTTAATCTGAGGAAGTGATATACCGCAAGAGAGTGATACCGCAAAAGTATCAAAGCTCAGCCCGGAAGCTAAAAGCAGTATGGAGAGAAAAGTCATTACAACTCTACCTCTTCACCCTCAAAAGATACATTCCTAAGAATGTGAGAAGTCCGTTTACAATTAGAATTGTAAACCCGAAACCAAATCCCAGCATATCTTTTCCGACTGTGTCCAACACATAGCAAATCAGGGGAGATGCTATTGCAACAAATGGTATGAACTTATCCTTTACCTGATACTTTGTGAGCAGGCCGAAGAAGAAGAGTCCTAATAGCGGTCCGTAGGTGTAGGCTGCCAACAGATAGACAAGATCAATTATTGCCTGTTTATTTACAATGTGGAGAATCACAATTATTATAAAGAAGAGAAAGGCAAAACCGGCGTGGGCCATCTGACGAATTCTCTTTTTTCTAATCTCTGTCAGATCTGTTCTGCTGTTAAAACCTACAAAATCTATACAGAAAGATGTCGTAAGGGATGTAAGCGCCCCTCCTGCACTTGGATATGATGCTGATATAAGACCTATTATAAAGAAGAGACCTACTCCAAGACCCAGATATTGGCTTGCGATTGTAGGGAAGAGTTTGTCTGTTTGTGCTTTTGTAAATATACCCTCGGTATCTGCAAGACCTATTCCCTCCATACCTCCGAGCTTACTGCTCACAAAAATTGCCAATACAGCACCCAACAGAAGAAAGAAGTAGTTTACCACTACTATCGTAACGCTGGTAGTATATACATTTTTTTGGGCCTCTTTAATGTTTTTACACGACAGGTTTTTCTGCATCATCTCCTGATCTAATCCTGTCATTACAATAGTAATGAATATACCTGCAATGAACTGCTTAATTGCATTTGTACCGTGACTCCACTCCCAGTCCAGCCAACCGGAGAAGGTAGATTTTCTTACCTCGGTGAGCATCTCTCCAACACTCCAGTCCATAGCTCTTGCAATTGAGAATATGGTAAGGAAGACAGCAAGAAGCATAAATGTTGTCTGGAGAACATCTGTCCAGATGATAGTCTTTACACCACCCCTGAATGTATACAGGAAAATAAGGAACATAAATATAAATGCTACTACCCAAAATGGCACTGACCCTTCCGGAAGGAATGTGTGAAGAACCAGAACAACCACAAAAATCCTTACTGCTGCACCTAAGATCCTGGATACCATAAATACAGATGCTCCGGTTTTATATGAATAAAAGCCAAACCTCTTCTCAAGATAGGTATAGATAGAGGTGAGGTTCATCTTGTAATATAACGGAATAAGCACTTTGGCTATAACCATATAACCAAGAAGGAAACCCAGAACCAGAGGCATATAGTAAAAATTCTGGTTTAACACATTACCGGGAACAGATATAAATGTAACTCCGGATATTGATGTCCCAACCATTCCGTATGCAACAATATACCAAGGAGATTTTTTATTCCCAAGAAAATATGAGCCCATATCTGCCTTTCTGGAGGTTAACCACGATACAAAAAACAGCAAAGCTGTGTAGAGTGTAAAGGCTATTAAAAGCCACGATAGCGGAAATTGATGCATAATATTTTATTTTTACTGATTTACTGGTATAAATGGCTGTCTGTTAGTTATTGATCTGCCTAGGGTAACTTCGTCGGTGAACTCAAGTTCATCTCCGAAACCTACACCTCTTGCAATAGTGCTCACCTTTATCGGGAATCTGCCGATCTTTTTATAAATATAATATGATGTGGTCTCTCCCTCCATTGTTGTGCTCAGAGCAAGGAAAACCTCCTCAACTGAGCCGCTTTCAACTCTGTTTACCAATGAGTCAATTGAGAGATCAGATGGAGATACTCCATCCATTGGGGAGATTATCCCGCCAAGAACGTGGTACACCCCTTTGAACTCGCCGGTATTCTCGATACTTAGGACATCCCTGATACTCTCCACAACACAAACAAGAGAGGAGTCCCTTCTGTTGTCACTACAAACGGAACATATGGGTGTGTCGGATATCATATTGCAAATAGAGCAATATTTTATCTCCTCTCTCATCCTTATTATTGCCTTTGAAAACCTCTCTACATTTTCTTTGGGTTGATTAAGCAGATGAAGCGCAAACCTCAACGCACTCTTGCGACCAATTCCGGGCAGGGCTGTAAGCTCCTCTACAGCATTGGATAACAGTGAAGATGAGAGATTGTTTCTAAACATTTCTATTGGCTGTTATTGCTGATTTTTAAAGAAATCTACACCCTTTCTAACCGAACCGTGGGTGAGAAGCAGCTCTTTTGCCTGATCATAATCTGTAATCCCGGCCTCGTCCATTATCATTCTGGTTCCCCTATCCACCAATTTTGCATTCGTAAGCTGCATATCTACCATCTTATTCCCTTTAACGTGACCAAGCCTAACCATTGCAGATGTGGTAATCATATTAAGAACCAGCTTCTGGGCAGTTCCCGCTTTCATTCTGGTACTGCCGGTTACAAACTCCGGGCCTACCACCGCCTCAATTGGAATATCGACCTCTGCAGCCAAAGGGCTGTTTGGGTTACAGGTAACACACGCAGTGAGGATACCTCTTGCCCGGGCCTCTTTAACAGCACCGATAACATAAGGTGTGGTCCCGGAAGCAGCAATCCCCACAACAATATCGTCATTGTCTACACCATACTGCTGCATATCGTTCCATCCACCCTCCCAACTGTCTTCCGCAGCCTCTACGGCTCTTCTTATAGCTTTATCGCCTCCTGCAATAAGACCTATAACCAAATCAAAAGGGGCTCCAAATGTTGGCGGAATCTCCGATGCGTCAAGGATTCCCAGTCGTCCGCTGGTTCCTGCTCCCAAATAGAAAAGTCGCCCTCCCCTTGAGATTCTCTCCACAATACCGTCTACAAGTTTCTCTATCTGAGGTATGCACCGCTCAACGGCCATTGGAACTGTCTTATCTTCGTTATTTATATTAATCAGAAGTTCCAGCGTGGACATCTTGTCCAGGTGATTATAATTTGATGATTGTTCTGTAACTCTCATTGGATTATAAAGATTTGTGATATTCTGCCAGTCCGTCAATGGGAGACTGTACTATTTTCCCAATTTTGATACCTAGTTTTGATGCAACATCAACTAAAATCTCCCTATAGTGAAATGCCACAGAGCCAACCAAGTTCACAGGGTATTTTTTATAGTCATACTGCATAATGTTTCTTGTAAAGAACTCGGTAAAACACTCTCTCAGGAATTTGTCTACGTAGGGGTGGCTTTTGTTCTCGTTGAGGAATACAGAAAAAGTGGCAAGATATCTGTTTGGGAAAGGTTGTCTGTAAACCCGTTCTATTACAATGCTATAGTTTAGATTGTACTTAAGGTCAAACTGAGCGTTGAGATCTGCCGGAAGTTGCCTCTTGAGATAATCTGAGATAAATTTCTTCCCAAGCACCGCACCGCTACCCTCATCTCCAAGAATATAGCCGCAGGCAGGAACATTGTCTGCAATCTCTTTACCATCAAAGAAGCAGGAGTTTGCACCGGTTCCCATTATTCCTGCAATACCGGGTTTATTGCCGCAAAGTGATCTTGCTGCAGCAAGAAGGTCGGTGTATGCACTGGCGTTTGCCTTAGGAAAGACCTTTCTGAAGCAATCTTGAAGAACCTTAACTTTATCCGGAGAGGATACTCCTGCTCCGTAAAAGTGAATCTCATTAACTGAGGCACTTATCTCGGGAAGAAGATGTTGTTCCAGTTCGTAAATAATCTGCTCCTCAGTTTGAAAAAACGGATTAATCCCTGCTGTTGTAATCTCCTGAACCGTACCATCACTGTGTATAGCTCTCCAGTCTACCTTGGTTGAGCCGCTATCTGCAATAAGACGCATATTTCAATTTATTAATTCGGCCAAAAATAGGAAAATTTAGAGCTAATTCAAAACCTGACGGAATTTTCTCCAGTGAACAATGCCTGCCATTGCAGCAATTATATAGATAAAATAAAGAGCAGTAGTGGCATAGAGTCCTTGAGATAAATACATATATATGGCAAGTAAATCTGCAGCAATCCACAAATGCCAATGCTGTATGAATCTGTTGGTAACCCAGTAGGTTGCAAGCATACTTAATGCCGCAATTAAAGCATCGGTGGCAGGCATAGGGTCGGAGCTGTAGTTTTTGAGAATGTACCAAAGAAGTAGAAATCCTGCTAATGCTGCTGCAGTTGATACGGCTGCCTTTGTTAAGTTCAATCTCACTACAATCGGTTCCGATATCTCATCTTTGTTGTTTTGTCTGCTCCACATCCACCATCCGTATCCGCTGGCAAACAGGAAATATATCTGCAGTCCCATTGCTGCAAAAAGATTTGCATTAAGGAATATGAGGGTATAGAAAAGTGCAGAAACCGCACCTACAATCCACATTGATTTTTTCTGTTTGATCTCAAGTACTACATATATAATACCTGTAACAGCTCCGAATATCTCTGTATAATCCATAATTACAACTCTTTGCTATATATTTTAAAACCGGAATGCTACTTTGGCCGTGAAGTTAATCTCTGCCTGAGGGTATAGGCCCTCCTCATTGTAAGCATCTCCATTTAAAAATTCTGCACTATAAACCCAACCGTTTGAGAAGTATTTTCTATTGAGCATATTATCTATAAACAGCTGAACATCCAGATATCTGCCGCTTTTAACTTCAAAGCTTTTAGATGCATTAAGCCCTAAAACAAAGTATTGGGGCACAAATCTGGATAGATTTGAGGTATTATCCATATACTGTTTACCTACATATTTCCCGTGAAGAGATATTGAAGAGCTTTTAGAGGGGAGAAGAGTAATCATTCCCATACCTGTAACCGCCGGAGAGAATGCAATATCGCTCTTGTCAAACTTTACCGCTCTTTGGGAGACTAGATTCCAATTCTCGTCAAATTGATCCAGATACCAGGTATAATTGAGGATTTTATTGCTGCTCAGAGTTAAATTCGCATCAAATCCCAAATAGCTGAGTGGTTTCCAGGATGAGGAGAGTTCGACACCTCTGCGGAAGGAGCGTTCTACATTCTCTTTGATTACGTACCCAGTCTCGCTCAATTTACCGGTAGGCACTAACTGATCTTTATACTCCATAAAGTAAATATTTGCAGAAAGAGTTACCTTCTTGGATTTTAAGCGATAACCCGCTTCGTAATCTATCACTCTCTCTGGTTTAATAGCAGCTGCCGTAAGTGCCTTTATTGACTCCTTAATATCCGATCTTCCGGGCTCCTTTCTACCTACAGCCACCGATGCATAGAGCTGATTGGCTATGTTTATGTTGAGTGTAATCCCCGCCTTGGGGTTGAAAAAATCATAGACCCCTTTCCAATCCAGAGAGGCAAAATCTTTATCCTCTCCCCCAAGTGTAAAATCTACCCTTCTGTATTGTAAATCTGCGAAGGCAACCACTCTGCTGCCCAAACTCTTCTCTACTCTGGCAAAAGCAGAGAGGTCTGCTTTAAATCCTTTATTGAGGTACCACTGGTAGTTTTCGGGGATGTCATTGTTGTACATACTCCAAATTAACTTCCCGAAATGGTCTCCATCATAGTAGGAGTAGCTTACTCCTGCCGTTGAGTTAAAATCTTCACTGTTATATGAGAGAGAGGTGTTTAAAGCTATGTAATTGTTGTCTAACGCTTGTCTTATGACAACATCAGACCTTGAGTAGTCTACCCCTTTAACTCTCTGAACAGGTAAATTATACTCCGAAAATTTTCGGTTATTTTTATAGTTCTCATAAAACCCGTCTCCTTTGGTAAAGTGAATGGTAGAACTCCAAATAAGTTTAGGAGATATCCTATGTATAAAGTGTGTCTGTATATGGTGCTGAATATAGTTATCAGTCTCGTTTTGGTAAAATTGGAGATTTCCCGCTTTATCATAGTGTGAGCCTGCCGAATTAAATCTTCTGTCGATCTCCATCTGCTCTCTGGAGACCCCCTCCCAGGTTATTCCCGACTTTTGGTCTCCCATTATATAGGTTAATTTCAATGAATTGTCACCATTAAACCAGCCGGCAGTGGCAAATAGTGAGCCAAGGTCTGTTTTTGCATTCCTTATATAACCATCTCCCCTGTTTCGGGAGTAGCGAATGTCAAACGAGAGCCCGCTCTTTAAAAGTCCTGTTCCTGCACCAACAGTTGAAAGATATGTATTATAACTTCCTATACTGAAATCTGCAACTCCATACGGCTCCTGTGCAGCAAAAAGAGTTCTCATATTTATACTTGCTCCAAAAGCAGCAGGCCCGTTGGTTGATGTTCCCACACCCCTCTGTACCTGAATATCCTGCAAGAATGATGTAAAAGATGGGATGTTTACCCAGAACACCTCCTGCGACTCTGCATCGTTGAGGGCAACTCCATTTAATGTAACATTAATTCTGGAACTTTCACTTCCCCTGATTCTGATTGAAGAGTAACCAAGTCCGTTACCACCTTCGGTTGAGGCTACAACAGATGGCATCAGAGAGAGTACCATTGGTACAGAGCTAACGGGTGACTGTTTTTTTAACAGATCAATGTTCATAGTAGAGTGAGTTACCGGGGTATTTTTCCCTCCCCTGAATGACTCCACTACAACACTGTCAAGTTTTGTTTGAGTTACCTTTTCATTTTGCCCTGAATCTTGAGCCTGGGATATTAAAGGTAAAAAAATGACCCCGCAAAATAAAGCTAATCTTTTCATTATTAATTATTTTTATTGCAGGGGGGTACGTTAAACGAGATTCGCTTTCCCTTCGCAGGCATTATCCTGATCAGGTGAAAAGGGTATGATCTCAGCCCAAAGGGCACCCCCAAGCATTATGTTAATGCAGTGCAAATATACATATTTTTAGTAACTCCTCCTCCTTTTTTCTACCTTTGTCGCCGGTGGGTCGCTTTGTCGCCTTTGCGTTTGCAGGGGAGGAAAGTCCGGACAGGATAGAGCAAGACTCTGTGGAAAGCACAGCTGGGGGTAACTTTAGGCAAATCGTAACAGAAAACAACCGCCCTCTTAGGGGGGTAAGGGTGAAAACGCGGGGTAAGAGCCCACGACTCATTATGGCGACATTGTGAGGGTACGAACAGTCTCCTGCAAGGCCACATATACCGGTGATTGAGGGCTGCTCGCCCGATGCCGGGGGGTAGGCTGCATCAGATAGATGACAGAGGCTTCGTAAGGAGTACAGAATCCGGCTTACAGACCCACCTTTTTTTCTTAAAACAACTTTGGATGATCTTCGTCAAACTGTTTGAGAATTGCAGATATTATAGCCTCTCTGCAAAATTTGGTCTTTGACTTTACCTTATATTTTTTACAGTAGATATCAATAGCTTCCAACTCTTTATCATTAAAAAGAATTGTCTTTCTATGTTTTCTTACTGATGCCTCTCTCTTCTGTCTGAGAAACTCAGGATCTGCAGCCGGCTTTAGTTTATCTCTTTTCAAGCTTCTTAATCAAACTCTGTTTATATCTTAAAACACTCTGCGAGCGGAACTTCTTGATTGAGACATCTACCCACTCAATTGCCAACTCTAGTCTATCTGTAAGCTCACAAGCCACAGCAATGTTATAGGCAGCAGATGCAGCTCTAATTGCATCGTGATGAGATGTCTCCTCTAACCATATATCCATTGCCTCTCTCCATTTGAACTCCAGTGAATATTCATAAGCTTTTTGCCAGGAAGATACAGGATATATATAGAGGTATTTTCCTACTGTTTGCCACTGCGGAAACATCATAGTTACAATATCCTCTCCCAATGTCGTGGCAACATTTAGCATAGATTCCACCGCTTTATATTTAATGGCATTGTCTCTTGCATCACTTCTGGAGAGTATCTCCCAATAGACTGTGTCTTTTTGATCTATCCTGGAGAGTCTCTCTGCAGTTATTCCATCAAAAACATTGATAACGGTTCTTATTGGAGCAAAAACGTAATTAGACCTGTAAGATTGAGTTATAGGTGATTTTAAATCATTCATAATTTGAGTTTTACCCACCATAAGTGTATCAACAAGCACCAGAATATCTGAATTGGATGCTGCAGAGAGTGAATGAATATACTCCATATTGTACTTAAAACCACCCCCTGGATAGTGATTAAAAACATAGACCGCTCCCTCGTCAAGGAGAAGATTTTTCTCCAGAGATGAAGCAATCCCTGTAGCCAGGTTTGACATTTGGGCAGAGTCGTTTTTAAAAAGCATATTCTCTCCCTCTTCCCCACTATCCATAGTTACATAAACAGATATAGATCTGTTGTCAAAGTTAACCGGGTGAATTGGAGCAACTCTCTCATCGATATTAAAGAGTTGTATTGCAGGCCCGCAAGAGCTCAGAATAATAACAGAAACCAAAAGTATCAGTCCCTTAATAGGATATATTGTTTTCATATACTATAAGTTTTCCCAGAATCTCTTCATTACGACTTCAAGTGTATCGGATGTGGCTGTTACAGTTTTCTCCCCTGTAGTTTCGTCTGTTTTAACTCTAACCTCCATTCTGTATGGTCTCTCCATTTTAAAGATGCAGCCTCTCTCTAAATTTTGCAGAGATCTCTCTACACCTTTTCTTATCTGGTCATAAACAACCTCGGGAGATTTGCTAGTTGCACAAGTTCTTCCAAAAGAGTACTTTGTAACAACAGTATCTATATTTCCAAAATTCTCTACAGCCTCCCTACAGGCAGCATCATCTCCTGAGAGAAATACAACCGGCACACCGAATTTGCCTGCATATAGTGAATTATATGCTGCTTCAAAAAGAGGCGCGTCGTTGATTCTAAAATCTAAGACCTTAAGAGACATTGTGTGGGATAGTGTGCCGTTCTCTACTCCGGCTCTTGCGTGAGCACCAATAAACAGCAGAGCATCAAATGTAGAGTCTATTCCCAATACCATCGTGTGAGGAGTCCCCGGAAGCCTGCCTCGTGTGAGCATTGCCCTTTTGTCTAAAAGCAGGGGGTCTACATTAATATTTCCTGCGTGTCCGTCTCTTACAATAATTGTAGTTGCCCCTGCTGCGGCGGCACCCTCTACAGCAGCGTTTATCTCATTTGTAAGAATTCTGGTATTTCTCTCAAAGTGGGGGTGCCCGGGATAGATTTCGTCAAAATTTACCACACCGGTAACCCCTTCGAAGTCTACCTGGATCATCACTTTAAGACCTTTCTTAACAGTTTGGCCGTTTTGTTGCAAATTACAAGAGGATACAACTACTCCTGCAATAATCATCCACAAGAACCCCTTCATAACTCAAGAGATTTAAAATTAATATATAGCTACATTTTCATTCCGCCGCACACAGATATCACCTGACCGGTTACATAAGAAGATAGTTCACTTGCCAGGAAGAGACATACATTTGCCACATCCTCTGCAGAGCCACCCCTTCTTAGTGGAATCTGTTCTGCCCACAGTTTTTTCACCTCATCCGGAAGCTTATCGGTCATATCTGTAAGGATAAATCCCGGAGCGACAGCATTGGAGCGAACTCCTCTTGAACCCAACTCCTGAGCAATAGATTTTGTCAGGCCAATCATTCCTGCTTTTGAAGCAGAATAGTTTGCCTGCCCGGCATTACCCCCAACCCCAACAACAGAACTCATATTTATGATAGAACCGGATTTTTGTCTCATCATTACCGGAGTAACAGCGTGAACATAGTTAAAGGCACTCTTTAGATTGATGTTTATAACCATATCCCATTGCTGTTCAGACATTCTCATCATAAGACCGTCTTTGGTAATACCGGCATTATTAACCAGAATATCCAGCTTGCCAAACTCTTTTACAACATCCTCAACAACCTTATGTGCCTCATCAAAAGAGGCTGCATTTGAGGCTATTGCAACGACCTTTACTCCATAACTCTCAAGCTCCTTTTTTGTAGCCTCTGTATTTTCGTCAATCACAAGGTCGGTAAAGGCAATATTTGCACCCTGTGATGCATATTTAACTGCAATCGCCTTTCCTATACCTCTGGCGGCTCCTGTAATAAGGGCCACCTTTCCTTCAAGTAATTTCATAGTTTAAAGTCTTTTTTAATTTAAAATCAAACAAAAGTTGCTGTCAGATCGTACTCATCTGCACTATCTATTCGTACATCAACAAATGTACCAATAATTTCGTTAGGATTGAAACCGTTTAAAAAAGTATCAGATCCAATAAGAATCTCTCCGTCAACCTCGGGGCTCTCACTCATACTTCTTGCCGTAAATACACCTTCGTCAAATGAGTCTATCAAAACTCTCTCAATCTTTCCTTTACGGGATAAATTATAATTGAGGGAGATATTTGATTGCGCCTCCATTAACCTCTCGTATCTCTCCTTTTTGACTCTCTCGGATATGGTATCTTTTAGATTTTCAGCACCCCAGGTACCCTCCTCCTGTGAGTATGTAAATGCGCCAAGCCTCTCAAATTTTGCTTCGGAGACAAAATTGATCAGCTCCTCAAATGCACATTTACTCTCTCCAGGATGTCCGACAATCATTGTTGTTCTCAGTACAATTCCCGGCACTCTATCACGGAAATTTCTCACCAGTTTGCGGATACTCTCTCCATCCACAGATCTTCTCATATTAGCAAGAACTTTGTCGTTGATGTGTTGAAGCGGGATATCCAGGTATTTACACATCTTTGGATTTGAAGCCATAACATCTAAAACCCTCTCTGGAAATGCCGCAGGGTACGAGTAGAGAACTCTTATCCACTCTATGCCGTCAACCTCACACAGGCTCTCTAAAAGATGAGCAAGCCTCCTCTCCTTATAAAGATCAACTCCGTAGTAGGTTGTATCCTGTGCAACCACAATCAACTCTTTTACACCGGCATCGGCCAGGTGTTTTGCCTCGTCTATAAGATCATCTACAGGCACCGATGTGTGTGCTCCTCTAATAAGGGGAATTGAGCAGTATGAGCAAATTCTGTCACAACCTTCTGATATTTTCAAATATGCATAGTGAGAGGGAGTGGTGAGGTATCTTCTGTTCTCCAGAAGAGTGTCCCACTTCTTACCGAGCGCACCTATAACAGAACGAGAATCGAATGCTCCAAAGAAACCATCTACCTCAGGAATTTCGGCTTCTAGCTCTGTACGATATCTCTGAGAGAGACAACCAAAAACAAAAATCTTCTTGGTGTAACCTCTGTTTTTAGCATCAACCGCTGCAAAGATTGTCTCTACAGACTCCTCCTTGGCATCTTTAATAAATCCGCAGGTGTTAATGATAACGGCATCGACCCTCTCTTTTGAAAGGTCTCTGCCTTCGGGCAATATATCGATGCCGGAATCAAAAATCTGTTTAAGCAGATGTTCCGAATCAACTCTGTTTTTTGAGCATCCTAATGTTATAAGTTGGATTTTATTAACCATCTACTCAGCCTTGGCGCTCTCAATCTCCTCCGGCTTTTCAAAATCCAGAGAGGCATATTTTTTTAATTGATTATACCAATCTACAACTTTTTTCATATGAGATACATAGAAGCGATCTCTGTCGTAATCCGGAAGTGCAGTTTCAAAGAACGATTTCAAAGCTTCCGGTGTAGATTTTGGCTGAGGAGCATCGCTCTCTCCAAGAATTTCTCTCATCTTTTCAAACACAGTCATCAAAGAGACCTCCTGGTCACTTGTATAGATGGAGATCTCCGAAAGAGTTGTAAGCCTGGCGCTAAGACCAAAGAGGTTTCTTTTACCGGTCGAAAGGGATTCTGCAATCACTCCCGCGTTTGCCTGAGCCACGAAACGAAATAGACCGGGCTCTCCGGCTATAGATAAAATCTTTTTTAAATCTGTTTTATTCATTGTATTATGGATATTTATAACCTTATTTATTATGATATACCTCTGTCTCTCTTGATCTTTTCATATGCCTGGGAGATTTTTTTGAATCTCTCTTCGGAAGATTTTTGTATATCGGGACCCAGGTGGGATACCTTATCGGGGTGATGTTTTAATGCCAGTTTTTTGTAGGCTTTTTTAAGCTCTTCGTCTGTGATGCTTTTGTCAACCTCCAAAATCTGATAAGCGGCGTCTACACCATTATCAAACATCGCAAAGATCGCTTCGCTTTCACGGTGCGACAGAGACATTGCCAGTGCAATCTCCCTGAGAACCTTGAGCTCCGGTGTGCTCACCACTCCGTCTGCTTTGGCAATACCGGTGAGGTAGTGAAGGAGTTGAATTCTAGCTTCAACATTCATATAGCGTTGAACTTGAGCTCCAACTGAGTTTACATCTACATCTTTTTTTAAGATATCCTGCAGATATTTTGTTGCTTCGGCAGCTGCATCAACTCCGAAATTTGATATTATGAATTTTTTAACATAATCCAACTCAGATTTCATAACTCTACCATCTGCCTTCATCACTGCAGATGAGAGGACAAGAAGTGTTACAAGAAAGCTGTTTCTCTCTTCTGTTCTTGAATATGCTCCACTGTGAGCGGTAAACCCTCCTACCCCCTGATTATCACTCTTAGAATCACCCTCTAGTAAAGAGGCTATTGAATATCCGATAACGCCGCCAATAGGTCCGCCTAACGCCCAACCGATTGCTCCGCTTATCCATTTACCGTATCCCATAACTAACTTATCTCTTTATATTCATTTGATTTAACACCTGCAATATCTGAGGCAATACTGCTCTTTTCCCATCTGTATAGACGATAAAGTCTGCTCTTTCGAGTCTCTCTCTCTCGGAACACTGCCTTTGTATCCTCTCTGTTACCAACTCTCTCGAAACTTTGTCTCTCTTAATAACTCTTTGAATCCTAACCTCTTCCGGGGCTGTTACAACCATTACTTTATCTGCAATATGATGAAAAACAGGTGACTCAAAAAAAATTGCACTCTCAAATACTACAATATCTGCGCCATCATCCCTTCTGGCCATCTTCCAAGCTTCAAAATCTGCCAATACCCTTGGATGAACAATATCATTGACCTTTGTTAGAAGCTCCGGATTGGGGAAGATTTTTGCAGCCATAATGTCTCTTCTTATAACTCCCTCCGGGGCAATCTCATCTCCAAGAAGTTCTTTGAGCTCACGAAGCAGCACTTTATCTGTATAATAGAGCTCTTTTGCTCTATTATCTGCAATATATGAAGGTATGCCCAGCCGGGTGATAACTCTTAGTGCATAAGATTTCCCGCTGCCAATCCCTCCCGTACAAACCAGACAGACCATTTTTGTGAGTTTTATTTAATAACTTTCGTATTTGGATAAATTTTACACTCTACATACCCGGGGTAAAGAGTGTATCCCAAAATTTCAATTGGTAAATTCTCCACAATAGGAGCAATAATTGTATCTGATACCCCCTCTACTCTTTTATAATTTACATAAAGTGCTGTCGACTGTAGGGATAATGATTCCCTGCTTTTAAGAGGGAATCTGTATGTCATTCGTATTTCCGATGGATTGAGTTGGGAGATGTAACCCTCAGGAAGGTTAATCATAGTTACCGGAAGTAGTATCTCTTTCTCTACATACCTCTCTACATTCATTGAGTATAGTAGCTCTTTTGGGGAGATGGTAATGCCCGAAACAGGAGTAAATGCTGACACTCCATTTACAGGTGTGCTTACATTTTCCATTACGATTAACTGTGTGTAGACAGAATCTGTTTTATCCAGCACAGATTGCTCTCCATAAATTGTAACCGTCTCAGGTTCTAATTTTAATTCTCCTGTTTGCATATATTGATCTCTGAAAGAGATCTTGGCTTTAAACGCAACGGGAACCTCCTTCGAAACCACTCCGGGAAAGAGAAAAAAGAGGGTGTCAGTATTCAGGTACTCAACCTGAAGCTTGTCTGCCGTTGCTTCTGAGATATGACTCCTTATGTCAGTTGTGAGAAGATAGTAGCTATCTCTTTTCCCGGGCATCTTTTTGAAAAGTTTACTATCGGGAGATAGAACCATTGAAGCATCAACTCTACTGTATCTGTGTTTTAGAATATAGAATCCGGATGCTCTCGCTCTTAGGGTAAGTTTATTGATAGATTTAGAATCTTCGGATTTTCCGCTCATAGACGATTTTGCAACTACAGTGTATTGAAAGAGGTGGCTATAGTCGTCTGAGAGATTATGAACACTCCATATAACAAAAGCAAGAAAGAGACAGAACAAGAGCTGTAAAAGTCGTCTGCCTCTTTCGTAACTGATTATGGAGCTGTTAAGCTTAAACATAGCTTTTAGGGAACTATTTACCGGCTGTAATATCGCTGATATCCTTTACAATAGCCGATTTGTCAATTCTTAGCTTAACATTTGAATCTACCTCCACAAGAACATATTGCTCTTTTACCTCCACTATTACACCATATATTCCACCAAGAGTCACCACTTTATCTCCTTTTTCAAGACTGCTCCTGAATTTGGCTAGCTCTTTCTGTTTTTTCTGCTGAGGACGGATCATAAAGAAGTACATTACAACGAAGATAAGACCCATCATAACCAAAAAGCTCCAGTTTCCTGAACCTGCTTCTGCTGTTTGTTGAAGAATTACTAAAAAATTCATACTGTTTATATTTTTTAAATAAGATTATGCAAATTTAACTATTCTGACGACCCTACCAAACCTCTGCCACTTTTTTCTATCTGACCCTCATTCTTAAGAGCGAGCAGAATTTTGTCCAGCATTCCGTTTACAAATACCTTGCTATTAGGGGTGCTGTAAAATTTAGAGAGTTCCACATATTCGTTAATGGTAACTTTTATTGGGATATTAGGGAAAGTGACTGCCTCGGCAATTCCCATTACAATAAGTGCAAGGTCTGTAGCAGCCAGCCTGTCTGTCTCCCAATTGAGTACATACTTGGACATTAACCCTGTATACTCGGCATATCTAATCATTGAGACATTCAAAAGCCGAATCGCATAGTCTTTATCTTCACTCTTCAGAAAAACAGAGGGGTGTTCCAAGGCGCTACTCTCTTTTAGGGAGTGGAGTCTCTTTGTTATTACATTTATAATAAAGGCGAGATCATCTGTCCAGTATAGATTAGCATCTTCCAGCAGAGTATAAAGCTCGTCTGACTCCTCCAGCTCCTCTTCGAATATTGATGTGATAAGTTTCATATCCTCTTCAAATGAGCTCTCAGATGACTCCATATAGTTTGAAAAGTACTCTTTAGAAATCACAGAGGAGTAAATTTTCTTCACGAATGAGTCGTACTCCCTCCAGGAGAGGCCTCTTTTACTGCAAAACCCTGTGATGTCTGTATCATCTTCCAACAAAGCAATAAGTCTGTTATTGACAAATTTTCTGTTTGGGTCTATCTCCTGGGGTGTGGGATGAAATTTCTTTAACCCTGCATCTATCTTTTGCTCTGCAACATTTTTAAGTGCAGCAGGTAAGGATAGTAAAAAGTAATAGAGTTCAAGTGACTTGTCACAACTTAGTATTAGCTCCTTTTCTGCTGCCAGAAAAGAGTCTGACCCCGAATTTATACGACTGAAAAGAACTTTAAAAACCTTAATGCGAATCAATCTTCTGCTGATCATAAAAACAATAATTATCAAATATTTTACAAAGATAGATTTTTGTGCATAAAAAATAATTTTATCTTTGTGAGACAAACTTAAAAACAACGAAAATGTACTTCGAGGATTTTGACAATGCAGATATGCATGAGCGCAATGGAGATGATGTTTATTCAAAACCGGTTAGAGCAGGAAAGAGGACCTATTTCTTTGATGTTAAAGCAACTAAAAACAATGACTACTACCTTACGATTACAGAAAGTAAGAGGAGAGTAGACAAAGATGGAAGGTTTGTTTACGACAAACACAAAATTTTCCTCTACAAAGAAGATTTTGAAAAATTCTCACAAGGGTTAGAGGAGATAATTCAATATATCCGGGAGAGAATTCCTGCAACCTCAGAAAAGACTGAAAAGGAGGTCGTAACACCCTCTTTCTCTGATGTCAATTTCGAAGAGCTTTAGAGATATTATTTTAAAAAGAGAGAACTGTCAAATATTTTGGCAGTTTTTTTTTAATAAAAACCCTCCGGATTTTGCAGTTATGAAGATAATAAAGGTTGCGGGATAGTAAAAAAAATTGCCTATTTTTGATTTCTGTATTAACTCTTCCGTGATACAAAATTGTTTTTTAATTGGGAAAAGAGAGTGTACATAGTGCTTATTCTAATAGTGATGCATTAAAGGAGGCCATAAAAAGCGGAGCTCACGATGCATTTGTATATATCTTTAATAGCCATTATGATAACCTCTATTCATACGCACTGAGAATTCTTAACAATGAAAACGATGCAGGTGAGTGCGTTCAATCTACTTTTTGTCATATTTGGGATATTCGGGAAAAACTGGATATTAAAGAGTCTTTAAGATCTTACCTGTACAAATCTGTCTATAACAACTCAATTTCTATCATAAGAAAGAATAGAGCTCTTGATAAATATGAAGAGAAGGGTTTGGCAGATCTCTATTTTTCAAGAGTAATCCAGAGCCCGGATGCAGAGATAAGATTAACTGACTCAGAAACCAGGAAGGAGATTATTGAATCTATTAACTCCTTGCCTGAGCGTTGCAGAGAGATATTTATTAAGTGTAAAATCGGAGGTCTCTCCTACTCAGAAGCTGCCATATCAATGGATATATCGGTCAACACAGTAGAGAATCAAATGTCAATAGCTTTAAAAAAATTGAGAGAGAAGTTAAAATATCTGATTTTCTTTTAGTGGTTAAAGCCTCTTTTTTCGTCTTACCAAATATATTTTCATAAGATGTATAAAGAGTCAAAAAAATCAATAGATAGTCTTTTATCCGGAATACTTTCAGGTAAGGCAGGTTCAAGTGAGGTTGAACAATTTGCAGAATGGATAAAAGATTCACAGAATGAGAGGTATTTCGAAGATTATAAGCAGATTTGGCATACTTTAAACAGTGCTCCTGCCGGTGAACAGATGCGAGACCGCTCGTTAGAATCATTTCTGAATTACATAGATAGTAGTAGAAGAAGACAACGATTCAGAAGAAGAGCTCTCTACTGGGCCTCATCTGCGGCCACACTAATTATAATGGCCGGGCTTTATATGTTGTTGTGGGTATATGAGTCCGGGGGAGATCACAATAAACTTGCATTTTCAAAGCTTCGGTACAACACCGATACAATTAAAGTAGAGTTATCTGACGGCAGTGTCGTAAACCCTCTAAGAGTTAAGACAAGTACATCTCTATTAAGCGATCTTATTCCAAATGAAAAAGGGAAAGAGCAAGAGAGCAGAGAGCTGAATTACCTTAATAGGATAAAGAGCAAAACAGATAGTTCTGATACACTAAAATACAATGCTGTTACAATTCCTCCCGGCGAAAGATTTGTCGTAGTTTTATCTGACGGAACAAAGGTATATCTGCACTCAGGCTCATATCTGAGGTATCCGGTAAGTTTTGGTTCAACATCAAGAGATGTAACTCTGGATGGAAGAGCCTATTTTGATGTTTCAAAATCTAAAGTTCCCTTCATTGTTACGACAGAGGATATGAAAGTTGAGGTCTTGGGAACATCATTTGATGTTGAGGCGAAAAAGAGTGCTTTAAAATCTTCCGTAATTCTAATTAATGGGTCGGTTAAAGTTCATATCCAAGGCATTAGCAGAATAATCAACCCGGATGAGATGTTCTCTTTCAACAGAGAGATTCGCCAAGGGAGCGTTACAACTGTAGATTCCAAAGCTATGACTCAATGGAAAGATGGCATTCTCGCTCTTCGGGAGATCTCTTTCAATGATATGTTGGAGTGCCTCTCTAACTGGTATGGTGTAGATATAGTTAACAGATCTTCTGTCTCCGAAGGTGAAAGGTTTTATGGAAAATTTGACAGGGAGAATATTGAAGCTGCCATAAAAACGGTGGCACTTAATGCCAAGGTGAGATACAGGATAGAAAAAGGGAGACTAATTATAGTGGACTATAAATAAAAAAAGCGGGAGATTTAAGGCGTGGTATACTTTATCCCTCCCGCAAAGCTGATCAATTCCAAGTATTAACCAGTAATTTGCAAAACTATGAAAACTTTTTTAAAAAAGAGAAAAAAGTGCTTTCACGGGTGGCGTTCTTTGAAGCATTTTCTATTATTGCCAATAGTTTTTTTCCTTCTGACACCACCGCCTTTGACTGCTGCTTCCCAGCAGGAGAAGATAACTATCACTCTTAAAAATGCGCCAATTACCAAGTTTTTTGAAGAGGTAGAAAAAGTTACCACATTTAAATTCTTCTACAAAAAATCTCAGATTGAATCATTCCCTAATGTTACTATTGAGGCAAAAGATCAAACCCTTGCCTCTGTTTTGAACAGTGTGTTCGCAAAGTCTAATCTCACATATTCGTTTAATGAAAAACAGATAGTTATTCAGGAGAAACCTGCGACTCCTACTTCTCAGTTTATAAAAATCTCTGGCTTGGTTCTGGATAAGAATCAGCAACCGCTTCCCGGAGTAGCTGTGACTGTACTGGGAACCAAAAGAGGTGTCTATACAGAAGAGGATGGAAGTTTTGAAATTGATATTCCTAGAACACGCGGGACATCTTTAAGCTTCGTAATGATAGGTATGAACACCCAGATACTATATCCGGATGACAAGACCTTCTATCAAGTTGTTATGGTGGAGGATCTTCTTCAACTCTCAGAAGCAATTGTAACCGGCTACCAAACTCTTCCCAAAGAGCGTATAACAGGAGCTTTTACAAGTTTAAATTCAGAAGTGCTTGAAAAATCAAGGAACTTCAGTCTTAGAGATAAACTGGAGGGGCTTGTACCGGGTTTATACTTTGAACCTAACTTTATTGAAGACCAATATCCTACAGATCAGCCAAACAGAAGTATTATTATTAGAGGTGCAAGCACATTCGGTGACAATAACCCTCTCATAGTTATTGACGGATTCCCTGTTAGCTCTGCTTCAAATCCTTGGACATCAATAAATCCGGATGATATTGAGAATGTTACGGTATTAAAAGATGCCTCCGCAGCCTCAATCTGGGGAGCTCAAGCGGCAAACGGAGTTATTGTAATAACTACAAAGAGAGGTCAGAGTAAAGAGCCTAAAGTAGATGTTGCCGTCGACTACTTTGCTCAGGCTGCTCCAAACCTAAACAAGATTCCCTGGGCAAGCAGCGAGCAGGCAATAGATATCTACAAATGGATGGCATTTGAAACCAACTATTTAGATGCTTTCACAACTAATGTTCCCCTTTATGACAAGTATGACCTGGCTCCAGTTATTCGCACACTGGCTAATGTAAAACAGGGGCGTATGACAATGGATCAGGCAAATGTCCAATTTGACCAGTTAAAGAAAATTGATGTAAGAGATGAATTTGCAGATCTTTTTATGAATAAACTGGAGACAAATGTAAAGGCAAACATTGCATACCAGATAGGAAGTAAGTCCCATAATTTCAGAACATCAATCACTGCAACTTCAAATCAGAAGTATAATAAAGGGAATTCCAAAAATGATTACATAATAAGTGTCAGTGAACAGTTAGCACCTGCTAAGTGGCTCTCAGTATCTTTTGGAGCAAACCTCAACCTGAGCGAAGTGAAAAACAACGGAGTTGAGATAAAAGAGCTCAATTACCTAAATCAGATGACCCGAATTCTGGATGAAAACGGTAACTACTTACCTATGAATGCCCAGGACTCAAGATCTACCTATGACTCATATTATGCGTTAAATACTGCCGCAAGAAGAGATACAGTTGCAAAATACAAACTGCCATATGACTGGGACTGGAACCTTAAACGGGAGGCAGATAACAAAGATAATACTGAGAAAAATTCAGATCTAAGACTTACTGCCAAAGCCAATATAATGCCCTTTGCAGGGTTCAGTATAGAGCTCTCTTATCAATATCAATACATAAACAGGTATTTACGGGAGTACTATAATGAAAATAGCTGGACAGTAAGAAATCAGGTAAACAACAATGCCAGAATGGATGGAACATACCCTGTTCCTCCCGGAGGTATGCTTTACGAAAGGAAGAGATTTGGTGCCGGTAATAATTATCGGGCACAGATGACCTATGATAAAAAAATTGGCAACCATTCGGTAAAAGTGATGGCAGGTACAGACTGGAGAAAAGATTATTACGATGAACATCCATATGGATATTACGGTTATGATCCTCAAGCTCTTACCTATGCAGCTCAGATTGACTTCAAGACTCCAATAACTCCAAAACTTTCCGGACAGTCTAACTTCTACCAAACTATCCCGATGATTCCGGGCAAATACTATTTTAGTATCGGAGGTAGAGATGACCGGTTTGTCTCATATTTCGGGAACTTCGGTTATACATATTTATCAAAATATGACTTCACCGGAAGCATAAGGCTGGATAAGACTAATCTTTTCGGAAGCTCCTCCGACTCCCCTAACTTGCCGCAATGGTCTTTGGGATTTGGATGGCAAATAACTAAAGAGGGGTTTGCCGAGAGATTTAGAAAGGAGATTAACTATCTTAAATTGAGAGCCTCATACGGATGGAACGGAAACATTGATAAGAGTGCTGCCCCATATCTTTATGGCTATCCCTGGACAGATCCTGTTACACGGTTACCATACTCTGCCATTCAGTCTGCTCCAAACCCTAATCTTACCTGGGAAAAGACATCTACCTACAATATTGGTTTGGACTATGGATTACTATCAAACAATATTAGCGGTTCGATAAACTTTTACCACAAAGACTCCAAAGATTGTCTGGTTCAGATGGCTGTTAACGGAACTTACGGGTTCCAGAATAACAGGGCCACACTAAACGCAGGAAGGCTTAAGAATACTGGATTTGAGTTTGATATTCAGGCCAACATCATAAATAATAAAAATTTTAAATGGCAAGCTCTGTTCAACTACTCAACAAATAAAAATATTGCTACCGGTATTACCCGAGTGTTAAACAATATAATGGCTTATACTACAATGTCGTTCTATTACAGAAAGCCCAATCAGCCTTTGAGCTACCTTGCTGCAATAGAGTGGGCAGGTTATGATGAGGCAGGTCTTCCAAAATTTATGTATGACGGTGTAGAAACAAAGATTACTGATGTGACCGATATCAACAAGTTGGATATGGAAAAACTGTTCAAATTTGTTGGACAAAAAGACCCAAAACACTTCGGATCTCTCACCAACAGAATTGCCTGGAAGAACTTTGACCTATCGGTGAGGCTATATTACAAATTCGGACACAAGGTTATTGGAGACTATCCGCCGACCAGTATCTTCTCCTCTTATATGACCGCAACCCGGATGTACACATTCTTACCGGAAAAGATGGTAAACAGATGGAAGAGCCCAAGTGATGCCAACTCAGCCTCTATGTACAATCTCAATACTAAGATTACAAACAGTGCACAGACTCAGCTTTTGGATGCAATAATGCCTTATGGAACTCAAAATGTTTATAATGCAAGCTCCGTGAGGGTGCAAAGTATTAGCCTCACATACACTGTTCCAAGGTCATTTCTACAGAAGTTAAATCTAAAAGATTTGAGAATAGTCATTGAGGGCAGGAATCTGGGACCTATTATAAAATTCACCCCCGGTTTTGACCCCGATAATGTTCCATACAGCAGCTCAACATACGGTGCTCTGCTGTTTGTAGCCCGCAACCGTCCTGAGTTTTCGGCAGGATTAAAGATTGGATTATTTTAAATAATAAAATTAAAGAATATGAAAACAATAAAATATATAGTTGCAATCTTTTTCTTTTCAACTGTTTTGATATCCTGTGAAAAAGAGTTCCTGGAGGTACTCCCGCGAGGCCAGGTGATTGCAAAAACTACTGCTGATTTTCGAAAACTTCTGGATTATGTAGATAATTCCAGATACTCCTACTCATTGTCCCTGACTATGTCTTATGTAGATATTCTTTCGGATAATGTTTTCTTTGATACAACTAAATGGAACACCTATACAACCACAAACGAGCACGTAAAGAATCTATACGTATTCAAGAACACTATATGGACTTATGAGGCTCCGACATTTGTAAACGAGGTGAACTGGAATAATCAATACTATATTGTTTCACTATGCAGCTCAATATTAAGTGAAATAACAAAAGCAACTGATAATCCAACCCTCCAGAAACAGCTTATTGCCGAAACAAAAGTACACAGGGCATATGCATATCTGCTGCTTGTAAACCTATATTCACCTCAATATAATGAATCTAATGCCGCTAACACCAAAGGAGTTCCAATAATAAACAATCCGGCAGCACTTCCTGCATTGGTTAGAAGCTCCGTGAAAGATGTTTACACATTAATTACGAGTCAGCTTGAGGAGGCAATTCCAGATTTGCCGGACGATGTGAACCAGTTCAAACACAGGCCTGCCAAGGTAAGTGCCTATGCCATACTTGCCAGAACCTATCTCTATATGGGAAATTATGCAAAGGCATTCGAGTATGCCAACAAGGCACTTTTAATAAGGAGCTACCTGTATGATTACAATACAATTTATACAGGAACTGTAGATTTCTATTCAAATCTGATAGGCCTCTCGAGAAATACCGACGAGGAGACTCTTTTATGGAAAGCTTATGCCAAGAATGCAAACACAACACCCACAAACTCTTATCACATTCTTGATACTATGACATTCAATAAGTTGTA
Source organism: Bacteroidetes bacterium HGW-Bacteroidetes-5 (assembly GCA_002842515.1). Taxonomy (GTDB): domain Bacteria; phylum Bacteroidota; class Bacteroidia; order Bacteroidales; family UBA932; genus Bact-08. Next base: position 371,866 of record PHDC01000001.1, read on the forward strand.
TCCCGATTTCACACGGAATCCCGATGGAACCTATGTAACCAAAGATTTGAGAAGAACTCTTAAATTCAACGCCATTCTTTCCAACCGGAAGATTACAGCCAAAACTGCCACCTATGTATTCGATTTCTACAATTACCGATACAAAACCGATGGTTCTACAGGAGGTTCTGCCTGCCACGTTCCAATTCAAACTGCAGAGATGTACCTGATAAGAGCGGAGTGTAATGCCAGGGACGGAAAGCTTCAAGAAGCCCTTAACGATGTGAATGCCATTTGTTTGAAGAGATATAAAACAGGTACATTTACTGCTTTGACACCTGCCGATTTCCAGAACAACAAAGATAAGGTTTTGGAGAGAGTGTTACTGGAGAGAAGGAGAGAGCTTTATGGCAGAGATTTACGACTTTTTGATCTAAAGAGGCTTAACGAGTCATACTCTCACAACCTGGGGTCGCTCAGAATTCAGGTCCCTGCCAACGACCCAAGGATGGTATGGCCAATCTTCAAACCGTATATAGATATGAACTCCGAACTTGAGCAGAATGAGAGAAGTATAACAGGAGTAAAATACTTCAACAGCCTGGGTGTAGAGGTTCCTATTACAGATTAAGTCACGGCAAAACAAAAGGGTTAAAAACAAAACTAAAGATTAAAAAAATAAAATGAAAAAAATACTGATACTTGCACTGTTTATTCCACTTTTTGCATTTGGGCAAAAGAATATTGGTTACACAATTGAGGGAAAAATCGCGGGAGCTCCGGAAGGAAAAGTAGAGATATTAAACGCATTTGACGGAAAAACCCTTAACTCAGGGGTTGTCTCATCCGGAGTGTTTAAACTCGAGCAACGGGAGAAATTTATTGGAACAGCTGCTGTTTTAATAATTGAAGGAAAAAGATTGTTGCCAAATCTTTTCATTGAACCCGGAAAAATAACTATTACCGGAGAGTTTGAAAAGCCTTCTACAATAAAAGCAAGCGGAACTCCTTCCAATGACGCCTGGAATATCTACCAAAAGGAGATTGCTCCTTTGGACGAAAAGATTAACAGAGAGCGAAATGCAATCAAAGCAGAAACAGATCCGGAAAAAAAGAGGGTTCTTATGGCCGAAAATCAGAAGTCTTACGACCAATTTTATGATTTCAGGAAAAAGTTCGCAAAAAAGTACAACAACACCATTATTGCTCCGATGTTTCTGTCTGCAGGTACCGGTTATCTGGATTACAAAGGGTTGAGTGAACTGATGAGTATTTTTGACCCTAAAACTCCGGAAAATTGGTACACAAACAGATTAAAGGAGAGGACAGATATTATGAGTAGAGTTGATTACGGTAAGGTTGCTCCGGATTTTACACTAAAGGATCCCGACGGTAAAAAAATTACCCTCTCCTCATTAAGAGGTAGTGTTGTTCTTATAGATTTCTGGGCCTCTTGGTGCGCACCGTGCAGAGCAGAGAATAAAAATGTTGTAGAGTTGTATAACAAGTACAACCCTATGGGTTTTACCGTAATGAGTGTATCTATCGATGAAGACAAAGATAAATGGGTAAAAGCAGTCAAAGATGATAATCTGCCTTGGAAAAATCAGGTTTCCAGCCTTGTTGGCTGGGAGTGTCCGGTAGCCAAACTCTATGGCCTGGCTTACGGTATGACAGGTGTACCCTACTCTGTTCTTCTGGATAAAGATGGTAAACTCTGCGGTTACAACTTAAGGGGAGAAGAGTTAAAAGCGAAGCTGAAAGAGATTTTTGGCGAGTAAATAATTTGGTTAGGTTAAGTACGTTAGTAGTGGTTAAAGAGAGGCCGTCAGATTTGTCGACCTCTTTTTTTAGTTTCCGGTTGAAATATTTTATAAATTTGGATTGTGTTGTTATCACCGCTCAAATAAACAAGATTATATAATCAAGATGCAAGATAATACTCATAAAAGCAATTTTTCAAATAACAAATTCCTTCTTGATGCCCTAAGAGAGGGGAAAGAGGAGGCATATGAGTATATTTTTTTAAAGTATTACAATAATCTTTACTCTTATGCATTCAGAATTCTCAACAACGAAAGCGATGCTAAGGAGTGTGTTCAGAGTACATTCTGTCATATATGGGATATAAGAAAATCATTGAATATCAATGACTCCTTAAAATCTTATATCTACAGATCTGTCTATAACGGATCCATTGATATAATCCGCAAGAAAAGGGTGCTCGAAAAATATGAAGAGAAGGGATTTTTGGATACTTATATATATAGTGTGATTCAGAATCCGGAGGCAGAAATCAAACTTCTTGGATCTGAGACAAGAAAGGCTGTTCAGAGCTCAATAAACTCATTACCGGAGAGATGCAGGGAAATTTTTATCAGATGCAGAGTTAAGGGGTATACACACGCAGAAATTGCATCCAGCCTTAATATCTCAGTAAAGACGGTGGAAAATCAGATGACAATTGCTTTAACAAAGCTTAGAGAAAAGCTCAAGTATTTTATTTTCTTTTAGGGGTTACACTCTTCCGATGCGTCTTAGGTTAAATAGTTTTTTAAGATGCAAGTAAAAAAGGGTGTAGTAACAGATGTTATGTTGTCTAAAATGCTCGCCGGAAGAGCAAGTGACGATGAGGTTGAAAATTTTGCCGACTGGATAAAGAATATTGATAATGAAAGATACTTCGAGCAGTTTAAAGAGGTTTGGCACGCTTCTCAAAATATTCAATCCGGTGATGAGTTAATTGATCAATCGTTAAAATCTCTTTTATATTATATAAGAAATCGTAAAAGAAAAGAGCTCTTCAGAAAAAGGGTCATCTTCATTGCATCCACCGCTGCAGCAATTTTGTTGGTTTTCGGACTCTTTTCAATGTTTGAATTTATAAGAATTTCCGGCAAATATGATAACGTACTCTTCTCAGACCTTAAATACAACTCAGAATCTATAAAAGTAGAGTTGGCAGACGGAAGGGTAATAAACCCGCTCACAGAGAGTATAGGAGTGGAAGAGGGGTATCAAGAGAGCCTCACTACTCAAAACCCCAGAGAGATAAACTATCAAAGAGAGAGTAGACTTTTAACCGATAAAAAAGACAGCCTTAAATTCAACTCCGTTTCAATTCCTGCCGGAGAGAGGTTCGTAATAATTCTCTCAGACGGTACAAAGGTATATCTGCATTCAAACTCCTGTTTAAGGTATCCTGTAAGTTTTAACTCATCCTCCAGAAATGTTTCATTAGCAGGTCGGGCATATTTTGATGTAAAAAAATCTGATGTCCCTTTTATAGTAACAACAAACGATTTAAGCGTAGAGGTTCTTGGGACTACCTTTGATGTCGAATCTAAAAAGGGTGCTGACAACTCATCAGTAATTCTCATTGAGGGATCTGTTAAGGTTCATACAAGCAAGGAGAGTAAAATAATCAGCCCTAATGAGATGTTCTCGTTTAGCCGAAGGCAGGGGGAGAGTTCTGTGAGTAGTGTAGATTCAAAAGCAATGACACAGTGGAAAGACGGAATACTGGTACTGAGGGAGCTATCTTTCAATGAGCTTATCGAGAGTCTATCCTCTTGGTATGGAGTTGAGATAATTAACCGATCTTCAATTTCCAATGACGAGCGATTTAATGGGAAATTTGACAGAGAAAATATTGAAGCAGCAATTAAAACAGTGGCTATAAGCGCAAAAGTTAGGTATAGAATTGATAAAGGAAGACTTATAATTGTAGATTATAAATAGAAAAAGCGGGAGATCCTAAGGCCTGGTAAACTTTAATCTCTCCCGCAAAACCGATCAATAATATTTATTAACCAGAAACGATGCAAAACTATGAAAACTTTTTCAAAATGGAGAAAAAAGTGCTTCAATGGAAGACACTTGCTACGGCAGTTTCTATTAGTGCCGATTCTTTTCTCTCTTCTTTTTCCTCCCCTTTTAATGGGAGCGAATCAGCAGGAGAAGATCACAATTAATCTTAAAGAGGTTAACATTATCGATTTTTTTAATGAGATAGAGAGAATATCTCCTTATAAATTTTTCTACAAAAATTCACAGGTTGAATCACTTCCTAAAATTTCTATCGAGGCTTTTGAAGAGACAATCGTATCTATTCTAAACAAAGTTTTTTCAAAGACAAATCTTACCTACATTCTTAATGACAAGCAGATTGTAATTCAGCAGAAAATCGGATTGCAGACTGATGTTGTTAAAATATCTGTTTCGGGGCAGGTAGTTTTTTCGGAAGACTCATCTCCCGCACCGAACGCCAATATTATGGTAAAAGGTATAAGGGGATTGGGAACAACTACAGGTCTTGACGGTAAGTTTACCATTAACAATGTGCCTAAAGATGCAACACTAATTGTCTCGTTTATCGGCTACATCACTCAGGAGATTCAGGTAAATGGCAGGGCTGTTATAAATATAGCTCTCATTGAAGACGAGGCTCTGTTGCAGGAGGTGTATGTTACAGGTTATCAAACACTACCCAAGGAGAGAGCTACCGGCTCTTTCTCTAAGATTGACACAAAAGAGTTGGAAAGAACTCTCTCTTACAGTATTCAGGACAAAATTATTAACGGTACCCTGAGCGGTTTGAATCACGACCCGAATACAGGAATCTCCGTAAGAGGTGTTGCAACCATTAACGCTAGCAGACTTCCGCTAATAATTGTGGATGGATTTCCTCTTCAGGTGGATATCAGTCATAGCACCAGTCAGGATGATGCTCTTGATTTTGAGAACCTTTCAAGAGCTCTAAACTCAATTAACCCTAATGATGTAGAGAGTGTTACCGTTTTAAAAGATGCGGCAGCAGCCTCAATATATGGAGCGAGAGCAGCAAACGGGGTTATTGTTATCAATCTTAAAAAGACAAGTGCAAAAATATCTGAACCAGAGGTCAATTTCTCTACAAACTTCTCCTTTAAGCCTAAACCGAATGTAAATAAATTACCATATTGCAACCCGGAAACCTACTTTCAGATAGAGAAGAGCAGATATGAGGCCGGTTGGTATACAAATAATACAACAAGTGCTACTGAGTACACAAATATGGCCGATTACTTTTATGTAAGGGCTCGCGTTAGAGATGGTATTCTTACACAGAAAGACCTTCTTGATTTGGAATACCAGATGCAAACTTACGACAACAGAAAAGAGTTTTCTGACTATTTTTTACAAAATAGCGCTCACCAACAGTATAACATATCAGTTAACCAGAGAGTGGGATTTAATAACTACCGCTTCTCCATTGCATACGACAAAGACTTGGCTCATAATAAAGGGAACAATGACGATAGGTTTGTTGTAAATTTCTCAAATCAAGCTAAACCACTTGATTGGTTGGTTATCACTACCAGTGTGAATCTTAATCTAAGAAATGAAGAGAAGAACGGAGTAACTATGACCGATCTGTTCAACATTCCTCAACATCAAAGAATCCTTGATGAAAACGGCAATTACACATCAATGAGTAAAGGGATTCAGGGGGGCATCTCCACAGGACGACAAATTCGTGATGATGTTGTAAAGATGTATAACTACTTCCCTTACGACTGGAAATGGAACATAAAGCAGGAGTGGGATAATATGGACAATACCATCAAGAGTGTTAGTACAAGATTGCAGGGAGGCATTCAGGCTAAGCCATTTGGAGATATCCTCACAATAGATGCCAAATATCAGTATGAGTTCGGTTCATCCAAACAGAAGAACTATTACAATGAGCAGACATTTCTGGTAAGAAATCTGGTGAATACATTTGCACAGCCGGCACTGTTACCTGTACCTAAGGGTGGAATTCTGGAGCACCAATACGGTACAAACTATGCTCATAACTTCCTGGCTACGGCACTTTTCAATAAGACTTTTAACAAACACAATGTAGTTGCTCTTGGAGGTATTGAAATCCGGGAACAGAACAGTGACAGATCCAATGTCCGCCGATATGGCTATGACCCTCAAACATTGGCATATGTTGCTCAAATAGATTTTCTTACCAAATTCCCAAGGAATCTGATGGCAAATCAGAGCCCATATTTTATTGATCCTCAGGCTCAATGGACCACAATCTACAACTTTTACGATAAAATTGACAGATTTGTATCCTGGTTCGGGAATGTTGCATACAACTACAACGACAAGTATGACTTTACCGCAAGCTGGAGGCTAGATCAGTCAAATATGTTCGGAGACTCTCCAAAATACAGACAGGTTCCTTTATGGTCGCTGGGTTTAGGCTGGTCAATTGATAAAGAGCCCTTCTTTAAACTTGATTTTGTAGACAGGCTAAGATTAAGAGCCACATACGGCTCCAGTGGTAATGTAGATAAATCTACAAGCCCCTATGCTATTGCAGGAATTGGGGGTTCGTACACTAACTCAACACTCGCTCTGCCTGGTGCAAAATATACCAACCCGGCAAATCCGGAGTTAAGGTGGGAGAAGACTAAACAGGTCAATATAGGTCTTGAATTCTCGCTGCTTAATAACAGAATTTCGGGAACAGTAGATTATTACTTTAAAAATAGCGAAGATCTGCTCGCCACAAAGAACATAAATAGTACATATGGTTTCACAAGCGCCAAATTTAATGTGGGTGCCATACAAAATAATGGAATAGACATAACTATTGCACATACACTAAAAAAAGGTGCATTCTCGTGGAGAACCCAGTTGATATATTCGCATAACAAAAATGTTATTACAAAGACTGACAAAGATATAATCCTCAACAACACCTCGATATCTACAGCTTTAATGTATCAACAGTACCGGGTTGTTCAGGGAAGGCCACGCTTTAACCTGCTCTCAATGCCTTGGGGAGGTTTGGATAAAGATGGATTTCCTCAGTTTATTTTTAAAGACTCGGTATATAACTGGCAAACACCTCAAAACCCAACCTGGACAAATTATAAATTTGCAGATCTAAAATATGAGGGTACAACACTTGCTCCTAACTACGGTTCCTGGAATAACATATTTTCATACAAGGGTTTTGAACTATCAATGCTACTCTCTTATAAATTTGGTCACGTTTACCAGCATACAGCACCTTTTAGGGTAAGTAATAACGACCTCTTTGGTATTGCACAAGGTAACTATATCTCTCGCTATGCTAAAGAGTTTGAGCAGATGTGGAAAAATCCCGGAGACGAACTTAAGACAGACATCCCTAGAATGCCTTATCACCTCACAGGAGCGCAGGTTAGAGCACTAACTATCTGGTATACATACCCAGTCAACTATGGAAGTCATCTTACAGAGAGTGCAGCACATATTAGGTTTCAGCGAATAAGTCTTGCATACTCCCTGGGCAGAAAGATACTGCCAAAAATGTTCAGCAGAATGACTTTCACAATGCAAGGAAGGAATTTAGGGATAATTGCATTCAATAAATATCACGAAGATCCGGAATATCTACCGGATATGATGGGTAATTTTATTCTTAGCACAAGCCCTGAATTCACATTCAGTATTATGGCAACATTTTAACCTTTAGCAAATTAATGATATGAAAACAAAAAATATATTTCATTGGTTACTATTTGCTCTTATCTTCATTATAACTGGTTGTAATGAATATTTGGACATTAAACCTAAGGGGCAAATGATACCGTCATCAATAGATGATTACAGAAAAATACTGGATTTCGTAGGTAATAAAAACAGCGTAGGACTTCAAAGTACAATATACAATACTTACGGAATTGCAAACTTTCTCACTGATGACTATCAGGTAGCGGACTCAACTACTTATAAGAGTATTCTAAGTGTTGCCGGAGTGCCCCTTAACGACAGAGGAGATCTCTTCCGTTGGGCAAAAGAGGGTGCCATATACACAGAAGAGCAGGAAGACCCTGACTGGCTCTCTATGTATGGTCAGATTTACATTGCAAATACTGCCATAGATGGGGTGCCTAAGGTACCCGGCTCTGAAAGTGCAAAAAATGCGCTTATTGCTGAGGCTAAATTTCACAGAGCTTTTTGTCATCTGGCTTTGGTAAATATTTATGCAAAACATTATACGGCTGCAAATGCAGATAAAGACCCCGGGATTCCGTTAAGACTGGATCTCTCTCTCACTGCACCACTTACCAGAGCTAGCGTAAAAGAGGTATACGATGCAATAATTGATGACCTTGAGACAGCTACTCCAAACCTTCCAACAAGTCAGCAATTCAACCACAGGCCAAACAGAGCATCCGGATATGCACTTCTTGCACGGGTATATCTATATCAGGGGAACTATGCCAAAGCTTTGGAGAAAGCCAATCTTGGGCTGGCACTTACTAACTTCTTATATGACTTTAACACAGTGCTAGTTCGTACGGTAGGAGATGCTAAATATAACTTTTTTAATGTAGCACTTGTAGCAAATGCCTGGTTTGATAAAGAGCTTTTGTGTCAGAAAGAGAGTTGTATGGTGAGCGGCACCTACCACTACTCATATATGTTAAGCGATGCACAAACAGTTAATAATCTCTTTGATGTAGTAAATGACCTTCGCTTCTTCGTTAAATTTGGCACACTAAGCGGTGCAAGTTATACATACGGAGAAATTTCCCGCAGATGGGCTACTCAATACTATCCTATAGTCGGGGTAACAGTGCCTGAAATGCTATTGACAAGAGCAGAGGCACTAGCCAGAATCGGTGGAGCAGCTAACCTGACATCTGCAATAGCAGACCTTAACTATTTAAGAGTTAACAGGTACATAACTGGAACTCATATAGATTATATTGCCGCTAATTACAACAAAGAGCAGGTAATTCAGTTGATACTTAATGAAAGGAGAAGAGAGTTATGGGGAAACGGACTTAGATGGTTTGACCTTAAAAGGCTCAATGCTATAGAGAATGCCAATATCACCATAAAGAGAAACTTCACAAACGATATGCTGCCTCCAGGAGATGTTCACTGGGTGATGCCTATTGGTAAGAAGTATATAAACCAGAGCCCCGAAATTATTCAAAATGAAGGGTATAATTGATGTATTATATCGTGCTTATGCCTGATATTTATTAAAATTATAACGATCTAAATACAAATTGTTATGAAAAAAATATTATATAACTATGTTTTTTACCCTTTGGCAGTTTTTACCGGAGCCCTCACTCTTTTGTTATCCGGCTGCGAAAAAGATGAAATCCCTGCAGGAGAGGTTACTCCTGTTATTCCTGTGGTTTCCTCTATGGATCCCGCCAATGTTTTAGTAACAATGGCAGATTGCGGAGGCGAAGTTACAGATGATGGCGGAGGTGAAATTACGGCACGAGGTGTGGTTTGGGGTACAACTCCACTTCCTACAGTAGATTTGACAACTAAAACCAATGAAGGCTCCGGAACAGGGAAATTTGTATCAAAAGTAACCGGCTTATTGCCCGGCACAACTTACTACTTCCGGGCATACGCTACAAACAGTGCAGGTACCGGTTATGGCGGAGTTACCTCAAAGAACTTTGTAACCAGGCCTTTTCCTCCGGGAATTACCGGGTTAGTGGCTGATGCCTCCGGAAATTTATATCAAACTGTGGTTATTGGAACCAGAACCTGGATGGTAGAGAACCTGAAAACAACAAAATTTAGGGATGGAACAAATATCCCTAATGTTTCTGACGACTCCCAGTGGGGACTTCTTACAACTGCCGCATACTGCAACCTTAATAATGTTGTAAAAAATGGTGAAGTTTACGGAAGGCTATACAACTGGCATAGCGTTAATGATGCAAAAGGGCTTTGCCCCGCCGGCTGGCACGTGCCAACAGATGTGGAGTGGACTGCACTTATGGACTATGCCGGCGGCAGAACTGTTGCCGGGGGAAAGCTTAAGCAAAGCGGTTCAACTCACTGGTATGGTGCAAATGTTTTTGGCACAAATGAGTTTGGTTTCACTGCAATGCCCGGAGATTTTCGCCCAAGCAACGGTATATATGTGTACCATCTGTTTAACTCTTGCTATTTCTGGACATCTACACCTGTTAGTCCAACCAGCACAACCGCTTACTACAATTGGCTCCCCTATTCCGACAAAATTGTAACCAGAGCATCTACCGATAAAAAGACAGGTTACAGCGTCAGATGTATTAAGGATATTTAATTAACAAGTTCAATTGATATACTATGAAAAAGAGTCTATTTTTAATAGGTCTGGCTTTAGCTTTGACTTGTAATAAGGCTTCATCTCAGAATTTCACATTCATTTTCGAGGGTTATAAGAGTGGTGATACCGCCTATTTACAATTCGGTCCGGAGTACAGATCGCCGAGATATCAAGTTATTATTTCTCCCGGAAATGTCGTTTATAAAAACGACTCTATCGGTGATGTTCTTCTTGCAAAGATCTATCTTAAAGGTAACTATGGTTCACCTTTTGTGATGGAACGCGGGAAAGTCCATAAAGTGAAGAACGGCTCTGTGAGAGGGTCAATCGATAATGACAACTTCTCTGTTCTTTACGACTCTCTTTGGGGTGGTAAAGCTTTCGCAGGTATAATGGAAGCCAGCAAATTAAGAGATAGTGCAAAAACAGAGCAGGATAAAAAACACTATTACGATCTTTTAATTGAGAGGCACATTGCACGAGAGAAAAGAGTTAAGCACTTTCTGGAGACAGACACCCTTGGCGTAGGATTATATATTGCTTATGTGTTAAGAACTACTGCAACACCATCTGAAATGAAATTATGGCTTGATAACCATAAACGTTTTGTCGCAGATGAGCATTATAAAAGAATTGAGAACATCTATATTCCTCAATCAAAAACAGATTTAGGAATGAGACTGCCGGACTTTGAAGCAGTTGATATTAATGGAAATAAGTTTACCTTAAATCAATTTCTAAAAACATTCAAAGGAGAGGCCATTATTCTGGATTTCTGGGCCTCCTGGTGCCACGCCTGCAGAGCAAAAGTTCCTCATCTCAAGGAGATCTATTCAAAATTCAAGGGTTCCGGGCTGGAAATTATCGGAATCTCAAGTGATAAAACAGTAGAACCCTGGGTTAAAGCTATGGAGAAAGATGGATCGGGAATCTGGATTAATGTTATTGACAAAGAGAATAAAACAGGCAAACAGTTCGGAATTCCAGGAATTCCTAAATCGTTTGTGCTAGATAAAAATGGTGTTATTCACTATTTTGGCGCCGGGGGCTTGGCGGATGAAACCGAAACGGTTAAAAAGCTCCTTAAGATAGATTAACATTTTAAAAAATTAAAAAGATGAAAAAATCAATAGTATTGTTCGCTCTGCTGGCAATGTGCATCACAGCGCTAAGTCAAACAAAAACCTATTTAATTAAAGGTACTGTCAATAAAGCCATTAACTTGGAACTTGAGTATAATGACTGGGGAACTAAAAGTGAAAAGATTGTAATTACTGATGGAACTTTTGAAATAAGCGGAGAGCTCAAAGAGGGCACCTGGCCCAGGGCAGCCTCAATAAGTGTAATTGAAGGCAATTCGAGAAGAGGAAACACAGTAATTCTTGAACCCGGTGTTATAACTGTCGCTTTTAATACCAAAATGGCAACTGTTGGAGGAACAAATGAAAATGTAAATTATGAGTTGCTAACAAGCCAGCTAAAAAAATACTCCGAAGAGTCTGCATCTACATTTTATGATTGGCAAAGAGCATACAACAACAAAGCTCCTCAGGAAGAGCTTGAGAGACTTTGGAATAAAAATGAGGATGCCAAAGAGGCCGAGAGGGACTTAACACTTAAACTTTTGAGAAACAATAATAGTTTTGCCTCTATGGTGATACTGCCGCGTATTGCTCGTTATGAGGGTGCAAAAGCAGTGGAACCGTTTATCAAAATGTTTCAAAGATTTAGTTATACAAATAACTATGAAAATCTAAAAAAACACTACGATGCAATGTCCAGATGTACAGATGGAACAAAAATTAAAGATTTCACACTGCCCGCTCCGGACGGGAAGATGATATCTCTCTCCGATTTCAAAGGGAAATGGGTTCTTCTGGATTTCTGGTATGTAGATTGTCATTGGTGCAGAAAACTTGCTCCAAACCTTGGGATCATATATAACGAATATAAAGATAAGGGTTTGGAGATTATTAGTATCTCCGTAGACAAAGAGTCAGACAGAGAGAGAATGCTAAAAGTTATCGCCGACGATAAAATGGTCTGGACTCAGGTCAATGATAAGACAAAAACAACTCTGCCGGAATATTTTGGAGTAACGGGGTATCCTACTCTATTTCTCATTGACCCTCAAGGAAGAGGAATGAAGATGAAGGTGGGTTACTGTGAAGCTGCAGGGTTAAGAAGATTTTTGAATAAATATATTAAATAACCGGATAAAACCGGTCAAGTATGAGGGAGCCTACGGATTATTGTGTTTGGGTTAATGGAACAGAATGAAAAGGATTTGAATTTGCCTCTGTACGGCTCCCTTTTTATAAAATAAAAATGCGAAATATGAAAAAGCTTATCACTATAATATTTTTAACTCTACTCCTAAATCCCGCGCAGGCAAAGGAGACTATAATCAAAGGAATTATGAAAAGCTTTTCCGGTGATAAAGCAATTTTGATAGATGTTTCTGATAAAGCCGGAATGAGAGTACCTAAAAATTTCAATATTGAACTCAACTCAAACAGTGAATTTGTTTTAAAAATTGATCTGCAAGAGCCGGAGTACTTCAAACTTGGACCCAATACAATTTTTTTAAAGCCCGGAGACAGACTTTTGGTAAAAATTGATTGCAACAACAGGAAGAACTCCACTTTTAACGGTAACTCAAGCGAGGAGTGTAACTATTTGAAAACAATACCTGAGTTTTCACAGGTAGATATTGGCTATCTGGGTAAAAACTATGAATTTGTAAAGAGAGATCTTTCGGAGTTTACCAACTCTATAATGCTGCCTCAGGTTAACAGCAGTATGGAGGCACTTGAGAGACTTAAGTCTGTTCCGGATATTTTTAAAGAGAGAGAGGCAGCCAGAATAAAATCAAATGTGGTGATGAGCATAATGCTCTATACTGCGGGATATTCCAGAAAGTTTGTAGAGAACTTTGATGTTGTAACAGATAGAGAACTATTCGCCAAGCTCCGAGGTGAGCATATAGATTTTTTTAAAGATATGTTAATGGAGTATGGTAAAGATCTTGCTAAAGAGGGTAATATAGTATTACCAGAGTTTAGGAAGATAGTCGTATGGGTAACAGACCCAAGTGGGTCACTATTGCCGGCTTACAAAAAAATTGACCGGATTGAAGATTATAACCTGGTTTCTCAGTTAATACAAAAATATGCCTCCTGTTTTACCTCCTACCCTTCGGATAAAAAACCGGATGATGTTCTGGCAGAATTGAATGAGGCGAAGAGTAGCATCTCAACCCAGCTTTACAAAGATTTAATCGATGATAGTATAAATGAGTACTCAATAATTAAAAAAGGTTCTCCTGCATTTGATTTTACAGGTTATGACATAAACAATAAGCCTGTAAAACTTAGCCAGTTTAAAGGTAAGTTTATCTATCTGGATTTTTGGGCTACCTGGTGCGGGCCTTGTATCAAAGAGTACCCATTCTTTATGGAGTTGTACAATAAATTCAGGGAGAGAGATGATATTCTCTTTATCTCTATCTCAACAGACCAGGATAAGGATAAGTGGGTACAATATTTGATGAAGCACAAACACGAGAATATCTCACTCCACGTAAGTAACAGTTATTTGAGTCAATACAAAATTGCTTTTATCCCACGATTTATTTTAATCGGTAAAGATTTCACATTTATTGATCCGTTTGCACCAAGACCTTCGCAGCCGCAAACAGAGGAGTTACTAAAAAACCTTAAGTAAATTCAAGAATGCACTTCTAAACCTTTTAAACATTTTATGGTCTAAATCGTAAGTGTTAAAATCGAAACTACTAAAGACTATTATGAAATATTATTCATTAATTACTTTTTTATAATAATTTTACACTTTAGATTGCCCGGGACAAACTTTTTTAAACTTTTTTTAGGGTAATCGCTCTTATAATTGTATTTAATTTATAACGTACTTTTCAAATCATGAAAAAACTGCTTTTATTTACCTTATTACTAACATTAACATTTTTTAAGACAGAGCTATCTGCCCAGATGGTTACACAACCTGTTGTCTGGAGCAGCAAGATTGTTGCATTAGAGAACAATCTGTATGAAATTCAAATCATTGGAGTTCTTGACGAGAACCGTAGCGAATGGCATATCTATGATTTGGGGCCTTATGTAGACGGTCCTACCCCAACAACATTGGTTTTTGACAATCTTAAAGGCGCAGAGCTCATTGGTAAACCATATCTTCTCACCAAAGCAAAGAAGAAGTTTGACGAGATGTTCGGTATGGAGATTGGTATTTGCGAAGAGAATGTTATTGTTGCCCAAAAAATTAAGGTAACATCTGCAGATAGTGTCGCATTTTTAGCAATAATTGAGTGGCAGGCGTGCGACGACCAGTCTTGCCTTCCTCCAACAGAGAAGGAGTTCAACATAAAATTACCGGGTGCCGGTAAAAAGGCTGTTGCAGCACCTGCAACTTCGACACAGGCTCCGGCATCGGCTAAGCCGGTTGTAAATAGCGGAAACAAACCTGTTACAGAAGAGGTTAAAGAGCAGGCAGTGGCTGTAGAGGCTGTGCCTGCGGTTGTTGAACCTGCACAAACAGAAGGGGAGACAATATCTTCCCCCTCTGAAGAGTTGGCATCTGCTCCCCGGGATGAACCAGCTCGTAAATCTATTTGGGGAGTAATTATCGAGGCTATCATATGGGGTTTTGTTGCACTTCTAACCCCTTGTGTATTTCCGATGGTTCCGATGACTGTTTCGTTTTTTCTTAAGAACAGCCAGTCCAATGCAAATAGTGACTCTGACGACCCTAAGGCAGCAAAGAGAAAATCTTCAAATGGCAGGATAATGGCCTCATTCTTTGGAGCCTCAATCATTCTTTTGTACACACTGCCTATCGCAGCGATAATAATGATAACATATTTTGCCGGCGGAGAGGCTGTGACTGCAGATATCTTCAACTGGCTTGCCACCCACTGGGTGCCAAATGTTCTCTTCTTTTTAATCTTTATGATTTTCGCAGCCTCCTTCTTTGGGGCATTTGAGATCGTCCTGCCAAGCTGGCTTGTAAACAAGACAGATTCCAAATCGGATAAAGGTGGTTACATAGGGGTCTTCTTTATGGCCTTAACGCTTGTGCTGGTCTCTTTCTCCTGCACAGGACCTATTGTAGGAACAATTTTAATAAAATCTACCCAGGGAGAGATCTGGGAACCAATCATAACAATGTTCGCCTTCTCGGCAGCATTCGCGCTTCCATTCACAATATTTGCTTTTGCACCTTCACTGTTAAAAGATCTTCCAAAATCGGGCGGATGGCTCAACTCTGTTAAGGTTGTTCTGGGATTCATCGAGGTTGCCCTCGGTTTCAAATTCCTGAGCGTAGCAGACCAAACCTACCACTGGGGTCTTTTGGACAGGGAGATCTATCTTGCAATCTGGATTGTAACCTTTACCCTTATGGGCTTCTATCTGCTGGGCAAGCTAAGATTTGCACACGATACACCGGAGCAGCACATTACAGTTAAAAGACTCGCTCTTTCGATTATTACATTCTCTTTTGTAGTCTATATGATACCGGGAATGTGGGGAGCACCACTTAAAGGTCTCTCCGGATATATGCCTCCTATGAGCAGTCAGGATTTCCAGAGTGCACAGCTTAACGATCTTAAATCCATCACAGTGTCAGGCACCTCAGGTGAGAGTTCAGGTTCTACTTTTAGCAATGATCTGGGATTCAAACCAAAATATAGTGATTTCTTACATCTGCCTCACGGTCTTGAGGGATTCTTTGAGTATAGTGAAGCTATAGAGTACGCTAAAAAGGTAGGGAAACCGCTGTTTGTAGACTTTACCGGACACGGTTGTGTAAACTGTCGTGAGATGGAGGCCAGAGTGTGGTCAGACCCTCAAGTGTTAAAATTGCTTAAAGAGCGCTTCGTTCTGCTTGCTCTTTATGCAGATGATAAGACAAACGCTCAGGAGAAGGATTGGATTACTACCGAAAGCGGAAGAGTATTAAAAAGTATAGGAAAAATAAATGCAAATCTTGCAATGTCAAAATATGGTGTTAATGCACAACCCTATTATGCCATTATTGACCCTGCAACAGAGGCACACCTTACAACTCCAAGAGGTTATAACCTGGACATTCAGGCTTTTATAACATTCCTTGAGACAGGTGCAGACAATTATAAAAAATAGTCCGGTAGGTGTTTGTTTCCCGGATTATAGTTAGGTTAGAGGCGAGAGATATTAAATGAGGCGGGAGATTTGGTTAGTTGAGTTAGTGGTTAATAGTTAAGTGGGAAAGGCCGGGGTAGTTACCCGGCCTTTTTTGTGAGGTACCCAGCAGAATCGAACTGCTGTAGACGGTTTTGCAGACCGTTGCCTAACCGCTCGGCCAGGGTACCAATTTGAGCTTGCAAAGATAACGATTTTTTTTAATCGGCAAAATGAGAATCGGGAAGATTCACCCCTTTTTCAAATTGCTAAGCAGAATACCGCCCATTATAAAGAAAAGACCTGCAATTGTCAACAGACCGATGCTCTCTCCCAATATAAAATGGATTAACAGAAGGGATAGAACCGGTGAGAGGTATGTTATCTGAGCCAAGGTAACCCTGTTGGTAGCTAAATTCAAAGCTTTTCCCCAGAGAATAAAAGTGATTCCCATCTCGAAGAACCCTACGTAAACAGCTGCAAGAAGAGGTTTTAAAGAGGGCAATTCCATTGGTATAAAGAGGCTTATAACAACAAGATAGAGCGAACCGAAGAGAAAATTGACAAAGAGTGATACAGAGGAGTCCTCCTTTGAATCAATTTTAGAGATCCAGTAAGATGCCCATACAAAAGCACTTCCAAGAGCCAATATGATTCCTAACAGTGAGAGCTTGCCATCTGCAGAGGCTGCATTGTTTGCAGATAGCATAATTATTCCGGCAAAGCTCACCAACACTCCTACAAGTTGCAGCCACTTCAATCTCTGTTTAAAAAAGAGGGCCATCATTATTATTAAAACAACCTGCCAGGAGTAGTTAAGAGGCTGAGCAATCTGTGCCGGAAGAAGTGAGTAGGCTTTAAACAGAATCAGGTAGTATAGAAAGGGGTTTAAAAAACCCTGCATAGCCCCCTTTAAAACCGTGCTCCCGTTTTTAAAAAATATTGCTATCTCCTTAAGTTTACCGGATCGTATAATCTCACCAAAAGATACCAGCAAAGCTGTTAATGATGCAATTAGCAGAAGCATTATATAACTCATATCTGCAAGGGCAATCTTAAATGCAGTTGCTACCGTGGTCCAGAAAAGGACCACAAACCCTCCCATTATTAAAGCCTTTGTCTGGTTTTTCATCTATCTGTTAAGATGGTGTGACTGTTGTAAAACTTTTAGCTTAAGCATAGGGTGTAAATCACCTCTCTCGTTAAGGAACTGGGCTACAATCTCTTTAGCCGCCGTAGAGCTGTGCCCCCCAAGAAGAGCCCTCAACCAGTTAGATGGGAAGAAAATATCTCCCGTTCTTTGAATCTGTTCAATAATGTCAAGAGCAGCAAGTATGTACTCCAAAGAGCGCTCTTGTATTAGACGATGATTTAAATAACTCAGGGCAGATGCAGCCCAGGGCTCTACCTCCCTGTTCTGCTCACTTAAGAGTGAGTTAAAAACAGAGTCCCTTACACTCTTTATTGAAGATAGAGCGGGGTATATAAAATCAAACTCCCTTTTTCTGTCATCTCCGGAAAGCCTGGCTCTCTGGATATTTTTTATCTGATTGTATCTATCTGGGTATCTGATAGCCAACTCATATGAGAGCTTCATAAGATCCCTCTCACCCACCTTTACCTTTTTAAATAGCTGTGGAGAGCTCCATATTTGGTACAATTTTGAAGAGGCATCTGCAGATGTAGCTATATTGATGTAAGAGCTAAATGCCATTGAGCGAAACTGAGCATTTGGAGAGTTGGAGATTATATTCCAAAGAAGAGTCTCTATCTGCAAAGAGTGCTCCCGCAATATATCGCTTCCAAGATATCCCACAACCCTGGAGAAGATTAATGGGTTTTGCTCACTTTTTAAATATGATGAGATTGCAGATACAAATTGAGATGCACTTATATGCCCCGCTTCAAGGTTTTCATATAGATTGATTATGGTTGAAAGCCTTGTGACATCATCCTTTAATCCGTTTGAAGATAACAGATCCAGAACTTTTTCGGAGATAGCAGAGTCTAACACAAACAGGCCGTAACCCATTCCGTCGGAATTTGGAACTACCTCAGATACCAACCGCTGATCCCACTTCAAACCTCTTCCCAGAGGATCGCTTTGCCTATAGATAACTGAATCCCCGGAAAAATCTACCGTGATATGAGGCATCCCCCTCTCCTTTATCCAGACACTGCTCCACTGTGTGAGATCTTCCTCAGAGAGAGAGTCAAGAATAGATATAAGCTGATCCCAGGATGCATTAGAGTATGCATATCTTCTTAAATACTCCCTTATCCCCCGGCGGAAGCTCTCCTCCCCTACTTTGTTAACCAGTTTGTCCATCACAATTGGAGCCTTGTTATAGATTATGTTTCCATAGACAAGCCCTGCATTGTTTAGATTATCCAGCTGTTGCTGGACAGGATTTGAGCCTGCACTCCTATCCTCCGCATAAGAGGCAGGAAAGTAACTATTTAAAAAATTGAGTCGGTGGTTAATATCCGGGAACATTGGGGATACGATTTTAGATGCAAACCAGTTTGCAAACACCTCTTTAGTCCAAACATCATCAAACCAGGGCATTGTAACGAAATCACCAAACCACATATGGGCTGTCTCGTGGGCAATAAGCTTAGCTCTGTTCAGCTCTTCCGAAATAGTTGCACTTTTATCCAGAAACATCGTTCTGTCTGAATAGAGTGTTGCTCCCATATGCTCCATTCCTCCGTACTGAAACCCCGGAACAATTGCTATATCGTATTTTGTAAATGGGTACTCAATTCCTGTATACTCCTCCAGCCACTCCAAAGAGCCATAAATCTGATTAAAGATAGTTTCAAATTGTGCTGTTTTATTTGGGTCACTCTCTCTGTGATAGATGTTTATCTCTTTGGATCCTCTGCTCTGCATTATCTTCTCAAATCTACCGGCCACAAAAGAGAAGAGATATGTAGAGATTGGTTCGGTAGTTGAAAAATTCATCTGCATCCTCTCCTTTAAAGTATCCGATGATGTCATCTTCCCGTTTGCCACCGCCTCCCAACCTAATGGTATCTCTAGTGAGAGTGTGTAGTTTGCTTTAAGATCCGGCTGGTCAAAGCAGGGGAAGAGAGTTCTGGCCCTGTCGGGAACCAGCAGAGTGTAGAGCATATCGCTTCGTCTGTTTAGAGATTGCTCTCCGGCTCGAAACTCAATCTTTACCGAGTTTTTACCCTTTACTAAAAACCGGGCAGGGATGAAGAGATGTTCATTCTCATATATAACCTCTCTTCGCTTTCCGTTTATAAAGGTCACAAATGGAATCTTGCCATCAATCTCGTATGAGGGTTTAAAGTCCAGTACAACAGAGTTTTTACTCTTAAGCTCAAAAGTTATTTTGGCAGTTGCGTCAATCTGAGACTCTTTTTGAGCAGGTATAGAGAAGTGAAGTTCATACTCAATTGCAGATAGTGACTCTCTTCTGAAAGTTGCAAGCTCTCTGCTTACTCCAGCATCGGCGGGAATCTTAACACTCTCCCTGTTACAGGAGATGGTAAAAGATGCTAATAGTAATATCCCTGAAATCAGTTGTATTCTCATTGAATTGGTTGTTAGAGTGAAAATTGATAAGAGTCCCAATAGCCTTGTGGAAATAGCTGTTCTAAATATTTAGCATCAGTATCGTCAAATGAGCCAAGCTCGGTGCTGTCTATATCCAGAACTGCAAATACCTCTGAGCCACTGAATATTGGAACTACAATCTCTGACCTTGAATGAGAACTGCAGGCAATATGCCCCGGGAACTGCTCTACATCAAAAACCACAACCGTAGATCTCTCTTTCCAGGCTGTCCCACACACACCTTTGCCATAAGCTATTCTGGTACAGGCAATCGGTCCCTGAAATGGCCCCAGAACCAATTTTTTACCATAGTCACAGGAGTCAGCTTTTACAAGATAGAACCCGACCCAAAAGTGCCCAAAGGCCTCTTTGAGAGCAGCGACAACGTTGGCAAGATTTGCGTATAGATCCTCTTCGCCTTGAATAAGAGCGTGAATTTGTGGAATTATAGATTTATATATCTGATCTTTATCTCCTTTTGGTATCTCCAGTTTCTCCATCATTTGTAGTTTATATTCCAAACAAAGATAAGAAAAACAGCATTTGAATTTGCCTGCCCGGGAGCTACTCAACAAAAAGAACCAGCCCTTTCAGATACTCACCCTCCGGATGAAAGATATTTACGGGGTGATCTCCCGGTTGGGTAAGTCGGTCAATAACCCTTACCCTCCTTCCGCTCTGTGCAGCTGCCGAAAAAACAGCCTCAGCAAAGGAGATCTTATCTACAACTTGTGAACAGCTGTATGTGAATATAATACCCCCGGGGGCAATAGCTGTAAATGCAGAGTAGTTTAGCCTCTGATATGCCCGTAAAGCATTACTCAACGCGCCTCTGTGTTTGGCAAACGCTGGCGGATCCACAACTATAAGGTCATATGCACCCTCTCTCTTTGACTTTATAAACTCAATGGCATCTGTGCAGTATGAATTGTGAGCTGAACCGGGCCCGGAGTTGATCTCCGCTCTGTTAAGTTCTATATTTGTCTCCAACAACTCTATTGCTTTGGCTGAGCTATCAACAGAATCTACAGAGAGCGCGCCGCCTGCAAGAGCATAAACAGAGAAACCTCCGGTATAGCAGAACAGGTTTAGAACTCTTCTCCCTTTTGAATACCTCTGGACCATAGCACGGTTCTCTCTCTGGTCCAGAAAAAAACCTGTCTTCTGACCCTCTCTCCAGTCAACTTTAAAGAGGTGTCCATTCTCTTTGATTATGCAGTCGCTCTCAATGAAATCTTCACTCTGGTATAGATATCCCTCCTCTAAATTGAGGGCTGCTTTAAAAGGAGCAGTAGAGGCGCTTTTATCAAAGACTGCTTTAAGCCTGCTTCCGAATAACTCTTTTAAGGCCAATGTTATTTTATCTCGAGAAAGATACATACCGGCGGAGTGAGACTGTATTACTGCCACACCATTATAGAAGTCTATAATAAGCCCGGGTAGCATATCTCCCTCTCCGTGTACTAGTCTATAGGAGTTTGTGGCCGGGCTATCTTGTGATGAGTTCATACTCTCACCGGGTTTAATGGCAATTCCCAAAGCACATCGCAGGTTGTAAGCCTCACTTATGCGGTTGAACCAAAATGAGCTCTCCAGTGCAGAGTTGTCAAAGCTAAGAATGCGTAATGCTATGGAACCAATCTGGTAGTGAGCACAACCCAAAAACTCATCGTTGTACGAGAATACCTGTAAAATATCTCCCTCTTTTGCAGATTTATCAATACTCTCTATCGCTCCGGAGAAGACCCACGGATGAAACCGTTTAAGGGACTCCTCTCTGCCCTTTCTGAGATAAATTTTTGACATAATCAGAGACTTTTACTTGATACAGATTTAGTTGTCATTTGAGGCAGAGATACTTTTAATACCGGAGTACTCAGCAATTTAAGATACATCTTCTGGCATATCCACGCATCTATGGCGGCATAATGTATTTGGGCACTAGAGAGATCTGAACTCTCCCAATTGGAGAGTTGCTGAGACTTTGAGACCCTTACACCGAGGATAATAGCTGCCATCTTTCTGACGCTTTTCTCCTGAATTCCCCAGTTGGATGCTATAGATTGTAAATCTACAAACCCTTTGGGGATAAATTTAGTATGGTATTGAAGAGCCTTTATGTCGTCTGTAACGGCTGCTCCTACCTTTATCGTTCTTGATGTTGAGAGAATCTTTACCAAATCCGGTAAAATACCTGTATTATGAAGACGAAAAATATAGGCCCTCTCCCTGCCGCTCAACTGAAGCAAGGCAACCAGATTTCTTTTTGTATTTGCGGTAAAAGATGGTCTGGTTTCCGTATCAAACCCGATTATCTTTTGATTTTTAAGATAATCTATAGCTTCGTGATACTTTTCATCTACTTGGTTAACAACAACTATCTCACCATCGAATTCGGCTACTGGCAGATGTTCTAACTCATCGGGTGTTATTGTCGGTTTATAAATCATCTACTCCATATTATTTTTTATCAGAGAGTACGAAAGTGGTAATCTCTGTTCAATTCTGGTAATGTTATCCCCGTTTATATTAGCTTTAGAAAAAGGGGTAATAGTTACCGTCGGTATCTCAGATCCTGTATCGCGGCCATATTTAAAGTTGAATATCAGGTTTCCGCTTGAATCTTTTGCCTCTTTGGGTACATCTTTATGTGGTACAGATATATATGCATTAACTCTGTTCCCGTTACTCTCTTTTCGCAACAGATTTTGTGCATACAACAGTTTAAATGTCTCTTTTGCAGTATTTACAGCGGGATCAATAAAATCAATTCCGGCGTCTATAATGGATTCATATGGTTTAACATCGCCCTGAGAGTACTCTCTAAGCTCTGCTATAACCTCTCTTAAAGTATCTTCAAGATATGGATAGTGTGTACAACCCAGAATAATACTCTTCATTACAACTCCAGGGTTATTAACTCTGTGCTTCTCTAAAAGTGAGACCATATGGAATCTTGCATAGTTCCCGGAGGAGTTTAGCTGAATATCTTCAATCTCTCCGTTTTTATCCCTTTTTATGAGCAGAGAGTTACCTGTAGTATCAAAATTGTAGAGAGAGAGCAGCTTTTGGTCTATACCCAATGAGTCTCTAAAGCGAGGCCCTCTGTAGTTATCTCTTACCTCTTTTGCGTTTTTTGAAATATAGTCTGCTTCGGAATCCACAGCCTCTGCAAAACCGGCTCCCCCCTGGTTTACCACTCTGATATCTGCAGTATATCCCCTCTGTTTTGAATATCTGATTATGCTCTTTTCGTATCCTCCGGAGGCAATCGTTCCAACAGTTGCCAACACGCCAACAGCAAAACTTTCCTGATTTGGAGATATTTTGCTCATTGCTCCCTCTACTCCGGCATCAATTACCCCAATCACATTAACGCCTGTAGAGCTTTGTTGTAACATACGAGAGACATCTTCCAAACCGAAAGCGGTCGCTGTGTTGCAGGCAATTACCACCACCTTGGTTCTTTTTGAACCTGTAGTGAGAAAAAGTGCATCCTTTATTATTAACTCTCTCAGGTAATCTGTCTTATTTTGAGAAGAGTATACTCCATAAGGCATATTTGCCTGGTCTGCGAGATAGATAAACTCCTCTCCATCAAAATCGGGTACTCCATCCGGTGACTCCTCTCCGGTTTTGTTATTGAAACTATCCATTGCTAAAAATTGCTCCAGCACGGTCAATCCTCCTGTACCGGAGTCAAACATCCCTATAGGCAAGCTTTTAAGATCTTTGGGGTAGCTGTTAAAACTGGCATAATAGACCGATGTGCTATCTTCAAGCGCCTTGGTTATGAGAGCTACCTCTTCTGCCTGTTTAACACTACGGGACTCTGTGCATCCCGAAAATAGTAAAGCAGAGATTATTAACAATTGAATAATCCCGGATTTTTTAAACCAATCAGCGAACATAATTAAACTCTCCATACTCTGTTTTTAATAACACCTCTGCTCTTTGCGAGATGGCAACCCTGCCTATCACCCTTGCATCTATATTATAGTTAGCGGAAATCTCTATTAGTGCATCTGCAGAGCCCGGGTTCACATACAACTCCAACCTGTGTCCCATATTGAAGACCTTGTACATCTCCATCCAAGGTGTATCGGACTCTCTCTGTATGTGAGTAAACAGGGGAGGTACCGGAAAGAGATTATCTTTAATTACTAATAGATTATCTATAAAATTTAGAACTTTTGTCTGAGCCCCTCCGGAACAGTGAATAATACCGTGAATATCATTCCTGTAACTCTCAACCATCTCCTTAACTACAGGTGCGTAAGTTCTTGTCGGCGAGAGGAGCAGTTTACCAAATGTGACTCCTGTAAGAGCGTCTATCTCATCCAGATTTCTGCTGCCGGTGTAGGCGAGATCCGGGGGAATCTCGTTATTATAGCTCTGTGGATATTTTTGGGCAAGGTAATTACTAAAAAGGTCGTGTCTTGCAGATGTGAGTCCGTTGCTGCCTGTGCCTCCGTTGTACTCATCTTCGTAAATCGCTTTCCCGTAAGAGGAGAGCCCGACAATTAGGTCTCCCTCTTTAATCCTGGAGTTGTCAATGACATCAGATCTCTTTATTCTTGCACATACGGTACTATCAACAATTATGGTTCTCACCAGGTCTCCTACATCTGCAGTCTCTCCTCCGGTAAGATGAATTCCGACTCCATACTCCCTCATTTTTTGGACAAAAGAGGCAGAACCGGATATTATTTCGGATATTACCTCGCCCGGAATGAGATGTTTATTGCGTCCTATTGTAGATGAGAGAAGGATGTTGTCAAATGCTCCGACACAGATAAGATCGTCTGTATTCATTACAATTGCATCTTGTGCAATGCCTCTCCAAACAGAGATATCTCCTGTCTCTTTCCAGTAAACATATGCCAGAGAAGATTTTGTACCTGCGCCATCTGCGTGCATAACGATACAATACTCCGGGTCATTGGAGAGAAAATCGGGTACAATCTTACAAAAAGCTTTTGGAAACAAACCTTTATCTGTGCTTTCGATTGCTTTATGAACATCCTCTTTTGATGAAGAGACACCCCTTAAAGCATATTTTTGTGCATCGGTATTACCCGCCATAATCTTAGTTAAATATTAATAACTACAGAGCCTCTTATCTCCAGAATAGAAGCTCCCTGTATTTTGGTAATGGCCATAACTCATCGTCAACTAACATCTCTAATTTATCTGTAGTTGTTCTAAGCTTTTCAATGTATGGCGCAACACTCTCTGAATAGCTTTTTGCTCTCTCCGGATATGAGGCAATTTTATTCGCTTCTTTTCTGGCATTAATTATACCATAAACATCATCTCTGAGCATCTGAATGTATCCGGATATCTTCTTGATACTCATCAACTGTTTTTCTGACATTGACTTGTATTCATCCTCCCCGAAAAGCTCTTTCAACCCAAGGACATTCTCAATTAAAGAGTTTTGAAATTTGATTGCTGTGGGAATAATATGGTTAATGGTGAGGTCTCCGATAACTCTGGCTTCAATTTGAAGTTTTTTGATAAATATCTCATTCAAGACCTCGTATCTTGCCTCTACCTCTCTTTCACACAGGACGTGAGTCTCCTCCATAAGAGCAAGTGTCTTCTTATCCAAAAAAGCAGCAAAGGCACTTGGTATGTCTGAGATACCCTTAAGACCCCTTCTTGCAGCCTCTCTATGCCACTCTTCACTATATCCGTTACCCTCAAACCTGATGTTTTTGGATTCAATTATAAACCGGCGAATAACCTTAAGAATTGCCTCATCCTTAGATAGCCCTTCGCTCATCTCTTTATCTGTAAGTGTTTTAAACCTGGCAATCTGCTGCGCAACTGCAGCGTTAAGGATAAACATAGATGATGCAACATTCACCGACGAACCAACCGCTCTAAACTCAAATCTGTTTCCGGTAAAGGCGAAAGGAGATGTCCTATTCCTATCTGTGTTGTCCGGCAGAATCTCCGGAATCTTATTTACTATATCCAGCTTTATGGCTTTGTTCTCTTCACTGTTATCGCTAATTGCCATATTCTCTATGGAGTCCAGAAGCTCTGTAAGGGTGGTGCCGCAAAAAACCGACATTATTGCAGGTGGTGCTTCGCTTCCCCCAAGTCTGTAGGAGTTGTTTAGCGATGCCACACTTGACATTAGCAGGTGGTGATGCTCATAAACTGCCCGTATCACTGAGACAAAGAAGCTAAGAAACTGGATGTTGTTTCTTGGTGTTTTTCCGGGAGAGAGCAGGTTAACCCCGTTGTTTGTAACCATTGACCAGTTACAGTGCTTTCCGGAACCGTTTATACCCGCAAATGGCTTTTCGTGGAAAATAACTTTAAGTTTGTGCTTTTTGGCAATTTTTCTCATCAAAATCATCATCATAAGATTATGATCTACGGAGAGATTAGCCTCTGCATGATATGGGGCGAACTCAAATTGATTTGGGGCAACCTCATTATGACGAGTCTTAAGAACTACCCCAAGCTTAAATGCCTCTGTCTCGAAATCTTTCATAAAACACATCACTCTTGAAGGGATTGCTCCAAAATAGTGATCCTCGAGTTGCTGATCTTTTGCTGCAGTATGTCCGATAAGAGTTCTGTTGCACAACATAAGGTCCGGTCTTGCCCTGTAGAGAGCCTCATCCACCAGAAAGTACTCCTGCTCGATTCCAAGCATTACATTAACTCTGACTGTTTTTGAGTCGAACATCTTTGCAAGCTCTGTTGCTGCTTTGTCCAGCTGCTGCAAAGATTTAAGGTGAGGGGTCTTCATATCGAGAGACTCCCCTGTATATGCGACAAATACAGACGGAATACAAAGGGTATCATCAATAATAAATGCAGGAGATGATGGATCCCAGGCAGAGTATCCTCTGGCCTCAAAGGTGTTTCTCAGTCCACCGTTCGGGAAGCTTGATGCATCTGGCTCTTGTTGAACCAGAGCCTCCCCCCGGAAATTTTCGAATACCCCTCCGTTCTTTGAAGGGTCTACAAAAGCCTCGTGTTTCTCTGCGGTGGCATCGGTTAACGGATGAAACCAGTGTGTATAGTGTGTTGCGCCCCGTTCAAGTGCCCAGGCCTTCATTCCTGATGCAATCTGGTTGGCGATGCTTCTGTCAATTTTTACACCGTCAATTACTGCCAGCTGTACAGCTTCAAAAGCTTCGGACGACAGGTATCGTCGCATCTTTTCAATATCAAAAACATTTTGACCAAAATACTGGGATACCGGTTGTTTCTCAACATAAAACCTTTCAGCCCTGTGGCTGGAAAATTCATCCAATGCTCTTTTTCTGAAACTGCTCATATACTTATATTATTAATCGGGCAAATGTAGTTATATTTTTAAAAAAACCTGACCATTTTTTATACTTTTGTACCCTAAACCAAAATTTACCACTATGAAACAGATTCTCCGTTTTCTATTAATTTTAATCACATTTTTGTCCCCCTTGAGCCTATCTTCCCAATCCAATAATATCCAAAATTATATCGGGAAACTAAAAAAAGATACACTCTTTACAGATGCAGTTGTCGGAATAATGGTTATGGACTCCCGGGGCAAGAGTGTAGCCTCCTGGAATCCGGATATGCCTTTGCTCACCGCATCTACAATGAAAACCATTACAACAGGGGTGGCTCTTAACCTGCTTGGAGCTGACTTCCGGTTTTCTACGAAAATTGGTTACTCCGGGGAGATAAGAAATGGAGTTCTATACGGAGATCTATATATTGTAGGTGGTGGAGATCCAACTTTGGGCTCTTCGGATACTTTGGCAATTCCCGTCGAAAATCTGTTTCTCCAGTGGAGGGATGCAATAGCAGCTGCCGGTATCAGACGTATAAACGGTCACATAGTCGCCGATGACAGGTTTTTTGAACCTGAAATCGTTCCGGAGAGCTGGTCCTGGAGTAATCTCGGCCCCGCATACGGGAGCGGTGTATCCGGGCTTTCATTCTATGAAAATCTCCAGAAATTCAAATTTATACCCGGGATCAACCCGGGTGACAGGGTCTCTTTGATGGGTGTTTATCCGGAAATACCCGGGATGGAGTACAGAAATGAACTCACTACGGGTGATGTAAAGAGTGGTAACAGAAGCTCATACTACATCTCCGATCTAGCAAAAATATCTCAAATTAAAGGCACATTAGCTGCAGGATCAGACTCAATATCTATAACTTTTTCAAATAAATTTCCTCACCTGAGTTGTGCCTGGGAGTTTCGTCAATACCTTTTAAAAAGCGGAATTATTAGTGATTCTAAAATAAAAGATGCAAGAGAGTTTAACTCTTTACAACCATATCAACTTACAATCGTTGCAGAGACACTCTCTCCTGCTCTATCTTCAATAGTAAATGTCACTAACAGAATCAGCAATAATTTTTACGCGGAGACCTTGCTAAAAATGATTGGTAAAAGGGCAACCGGAGTAGGTTCTTACGACTCGGCAAGGGTTGCGTTGAGAAGGGAGTTGGATGGAATGGGAATCAAGAAGAGAGGATTTACCCAATCTGACGGTAGCGGACTATCCAGACAGAACTATGTATCTGCCAGATTCTTCTGCAACTATTTTTCAAAAATGAGAGAGAGCAGCAGTTTTACCACATTTTTCAACTCACTGCCGCAACCCGGAGGTCCGGGAACTCTCAAAAGTGTATTGGCAAATGAACAGAATGAGAAGAAAACAAGAATACACGCCAAGAGCGGATCTCTTGGAAATGTGCGCTGTTATGCAGGCTATGTAGAGAGAGATAATGGTGAATTGATCTATTTTGCAATTCTGGCAAATAATTTCTCAGCAAGAACTGCACAGATGCAAATTGGCATTGAGGGATTTATGAGAGAATTAATAAATTATTGATACTTTTTTTGTTGTTAATTATTAACTTTTACCTATATTAGATCTTTATTTGCCTTACAATATATAACAATATTCAATCAAATTATAACTAAACAAAATTTAAAATAGAGATGTTAACACTTTCAAAAAAAGCACATCAGATGCCGGCCTCTCCAATAAGGAAATTAGTGCCTTTTGCAGATGTTGCCAAGAAAAAAGGGGTAAAAGTTTACCACCTGAACATTGGCCAACCGGATATCGCTTCTCCAAAAGAGGCTTTAGATGCAGTTAAAAACAACACCCTTGAGCTTATATCTTATCCTCACTCTGCCGGGTTTGAATCTTACAGAGAGGGACTTGCGAAATACTACCAGGGGATTAATATCAATGTTAAGGCCAACGAAATTAACATCACTACCGGAGGAAGTGAAGCACTTCAGATTGCTCTGGCAGTCACCTGTAACCCGGATGATGAAGTTATTGTAATGGAGCCGTTTTATACAAACTACAACTCCTTTGCAGTGCAAAATGATGTAATACTTAAGCCAATCCAGACAAATATTGAAGATGGGTTTGCTCTTCCGGATGTTAGCGAGTTTGAAAAACTTATCACCCCTAAGACAAAAGGAATTATTATCTGCAACCCGGGTAACCCTACCGGAACACTCTATAAAAAAGAGTCCCTGATAAAGTTGGGTGAGCTTGCCAAAAAGAATGAGCTCTTTATTTACTCAGATGAGGTTTACAGAGAGTTCTGCTACACAGACGAGCCTCACTTCTCCTGTATGCACCTTGACGGGCTGGAGCAGAATGTGATTCTGCTTGACTCAGTCTCCAAAAGATATAGTCTTTGCGGTGTTCGTATAGGTGCTATTGTATCAAAAAACAAAGAGGTAATGAGTGCGGTACTACGCTACGCTCAGGCCAGACTATGCTCTCCGGCATATGGTCAGATTGCAGCCGAAGGTGCACTTAACACACCTAAAGAGTACTTCGTAGCCGTTCGTGACGAATACATTAAACGCAGAGATTTTGTTATTGGAGCTCTCAATAAAATGGAGGGAGTTATGTCACCAATGCCTATGGGGGCTTTCTATACCATAGCTAAACTTCCGGTTGACGACAGCGACAAGTTTGCTCAGTGGCTGCTGGAAGATTTCAGCTACGAGAATCAGACTGTTATGGTTGCTCCCGCAGCAGGATTTTATGCAACAAAAGGGAAGGGCAAAGATGAAGTAAGAATCGCATATGTCCTAAAGATTGAAGATCTCAAAAATGCAATGAAGTGCCTTGAAGAGGCTCTAAAACAGTATCCCGGAAGGACAATTTAAATCATAAATTAATTAGATAAAGAGGGTGGTCAAAATTACTTTTGACCACCCTCTCTCATTTATTTTTCTCCCCCGGCCAGATTTGGTTAAAGGAGTTTATACGAACTGGGCAACTCTGTTAAGTACTATTAATATCAGCAAAACAAAGAACTCAACTCTTCTGTATCTGTTTGTGCTCTTCAATGAGAGATACTCCACTATTATGAATGATAGCGGCAGGGCAAGCAGATTTGTCAACATACCCTGAGACTCTCTATAAATGAGCATTGCACCAATAAGAACCAACATTAAACTAATGTTTCTAACAAGCCCTATTGACTTCACTACCTTATACCTGTTAATTATTGAAAAAATTGAGATCAGAGCGCGGGTTATTATAAGAACCATAAAGATTATCAAAACTATCTTTGCAACACTCTCAAGGTATATGTAAGGAGACGAGAAAGAGAGAAGATCCGTAACGAGAAGTTCTGCAAATAGTGATGTGTCATCAAACATCAGATAACGAAACGAAAAGAGTAAAATATAGGGAACCAAGATAGCCCCGACTGCGACAAGAATCCCTCTTAGGGCAAAAGAGGAGGTAACTAGTGAGTAGTAGAGAATAAAAGGGATCAGTACCACTGAGTGAAAATCAAAAAGAGTTGCCAAAGAGATAAGAAACAAGGCCATAAAGAGGTTTTTGTCCCCCTCTTTTGTAATCATTGAGTAGTATAGAGACCATAAAAAGAGAGGTGCTGCAACAGTTGCGCCGCTTAAGAAAATCGTCTCCGGGCTAGATAGTAACAAAATAAGATAGATCAAAAAAAGCGATGAGGAGCTTTTCCCGCAAGAGAAGATTTTTTCGTTAACAAAATAGAGACTGAATGCCGTGAAAGATATTATTGCAACGGCAGTAAGGACGGAGATAGTAGTTGAGATGGATTCTGTATCGATTACTCCTGCAAAGATGGGAATCCATTTTGCAGGGGTAAAGTTAATTTGTCCATCAGACAAAATAAAAGAGGTAACCAGCATAAATATAAGATATAGCCCCAAAAAAAAGGGGGAAGAGACAAACTTATATCTGCTTTCTTTACCCATAGTTTAGTGTGTGATAAGATCCAAACCAATATCTCCTCTGTAGAATATGCCTTTATAGCTTACCTTTCGCGCAAGAGAGTAGAGTTTTTCTCTGCCGCTTTGTATTCCATCTGCAAGAGCGGTAAGTGCAAGAACTCTTCCCCCGGAAGTTACCAATTTACCCTCATTAAATGTTGTTCCTGAATGAAAAAGCATCTCACCGGACAACTCATAAGCTCCTGATATTTCAAATCCCTTTTCGAAACTTTGGGGATAACCTCCTGAAACCATAACCAGAGTTATCGCAAACTTATCTGAAATTTCTATTCTCTCTCTATCCAGTCTACCCTCTCCCAATGCGATGAAGTGTGAAAGAAGATCGCTCTCAATTCTTGGAATAACTGCCTCACTCTCCGGATCGCCCATCCTAACATTATACTCTATCACATAGGGATCTCCGCTGCAATTCATAAGACCTATGAAAATAAACCCTTTATACTCTATACCCTCATTTTGAAGTCCCGCAATAGTAGGTACTATTATACGACTCTCTACCTTGCGCATAAAGTCGGCATCTGCAAAAGGAACCGGTGATACCGCCCCCATTCCGCCGGTATTAAGGCCTTTATCTCCATCACAGGCTCTTTTGTAATCTTTTGCCTCCGGTAAAATAAGATAGTTCTTACCATCAGTCAACACAAATACAGAGAGTTCAATTCCGGAAAGGAACTCCTCTATTACAACCTTATCTCCCGCAGAGCCGAATCGACCGGTAAGCATCTCTTTAAGCTCTCTTTTTGCCTGCCGTGAATCGTCAATAATCAAAACCCCCTTCCCTGCTGCCAAACCATCTGCTTTAAGCACATACGGGGCTTTAAGCGAGTCAATGTATTGCTCTGCATCCTCGAAGCTATCTATATTAAAACTTTTATAACCGGCTGTGGGGATTCTGTATTTATACATAAAATCCTTTGCAAACTCTTTACTCCCCTCCAGTTTTGCACCCTCAGATCCCGGCCCTATAAAAATTATCTCCTTGAGAGACTCATCATTTTTAAAAAAGTCTCCCATTCCATTAACCAAAGGCTCCTCCGGACCTACAACAATCATATCTACAGAGTTCTCCAGAACAGCACATTTTACTGCATCAAAATTCTTTATATCAATATTAAGATTTTCTGCAACTGAGGATGTACCGGGATTCCCCGGAGCACAAAAAAGTTTCTCCAGCAAGGGGCTTTTAGATATCTTCCAGGCAATAGCGTTCTCTCTTCCTCCGGAGCCGATAATAAGTACTCTCATCTTTTTTTGGGCAAAAATAACAATAATAAATTAACTTTGTAAGCTATAACAGATAACGATGAGGCATATTTCATTCATACTATTTTTTTCGCTCTTTGCGGCTCTCTCCTGTTCACGGGAGTATATACCGCAGAAGAGAATGCCGGAGATAATTGCTCAACTTTATAAAGTTGACAGGTACATAAATACAGATTACAAACTGGTTTTAAGGGCAGATACCATAAAGATATATGAATCGATATTTAATCACTACGGGTATACCTCTGAGGATTTCATAAATACACTGGACTACTACCTCTCGCGCCCATTAAAACTTAAAAGTTTCTATGCACAAGCAAAGATACTGCTGGAAAAGGAGGAGGAGGCAATAATTGAGATAATCCGCAACAGAGAGAGGGCAGACTCCATTGCCGCTCCAATCAGAAAGATGGTTGAACTTTCAAATTCTGTTATTAAATACGACCCAAAAAACAGGGCAATCCGTTGGATAGTGTTACCCGAAAAACATCCTGAATTTAGAGTATCTCTTGGTGACTCTCTTACAAGAATTTATGAAACACCCACAATGAGTCGATGGTGGCGGGAGAACTACCAAAGTGACACCACTAAATTTTCAATAATCAAAATAAATGAGAAAAATCGCCGCACAATACCTCTACCCACTGAACTCATCATTGCCGATCCCGAAGGGGGTTCTTACCTTAGATGATGACGGTACAATTGTTGAGATTGGCCGGCTGAGTGACGAGACTGAAAGTACCGAATTTTATAATGGGATTCTGGTTCCGGGGTTTGTTAACTCCCACTGTCACATAGAGCTCTCTCATCTTAAAGATATCTTTGACAGAGGTACGGGAATGTCCGGCTTTATCAAAGATGTGGTTAAGCTGCGTAACAATCTGGATGAAAACGCACGCAAAGAGGTGATGAGAATGGAGATGCAGATGCTTTATGACTCGGGTGTAACTGCAATGGCAGATATCAGCAACACTGCTGACAGTTTTGCCGTAAAAACAGAATCACCAATTTACACACGAACATTTCTTGAGTTTTTCGGCACAGAACCCTCACAGGTAGATGAGATATTAATTAGGGCGAACGAGCTCACTCAAAAAGCTAAAGAGTTTGGTTTAGATGCCGCTCCCACCCCTCACTCCAGCTACTCAATGAGCCCACAACTTTTACAAGCAATCTCAACAGCGGGCCTAAAATCGGGCTGGCTATCCTACCACAATCAGGAGAGTTGGGAAGAGGAGGAGCTTATACTAAAAGGGAGAGGCCCCCTTGCACAACAATACACTCAGAGAGGGCTATCAACCCCTCCTGTTACAGGAACACCCTCTCTTATATACTTTTTAAACTGTGTAGAATCTGCACAAAAAATTGAAGATGAGAGAGTTCTTTTGGTGCATAATACATTCTCAGACAGCGAAAGTGTTGAGTATGCAACCTCCCGAATAAGAAACCTCTTCTGGGCAATATGTCCCCTTTCAAATCTCTTCATTCACAACGCACTTCCACCGCTGGAGCTGCTCATAAGATATAATGCATCCATTACTATAGGGACAGATTCACTTTCAAGTAATAGTGCGCTTTCGATTGCAGATGAGATTATATGCATTCATAAATATTTTCCTGCCATACCACTTACCCAAATTCTGGAGTGGAGTTCATTCAATGGAGCCAGGTTTCTTGGCATTGAAAAGAGATTCGGCTCTTTTGAGGTGGGGAAAAGACCGGGAGTTGTATTGATTGATAATATAGATTTCCAAAAAAATCAACTTACAACCAAAAGCAAAAGCATCAGGTTGGTTTAGAGTCCTAGATAGAGATAGAGATAGAGTAATAATATATAAGATAAAAAGGGTAAAGAAGATGTCAACAATTCTGTTTAACGAGATAGTTTTCGGACCGGTAAAAAGCAGAAGACTGGGAGTTTCACTGGGGGTCAACCTATTACCAAGATTCGGAAAATGGTGCAATTTCGACTGTATTTATTGCGAGTGCGGCTTTAACAAAGATGGAAAAGAGGATAAAAAACTGCCCTCTGTGGTGGAGGTTAGCCAGAGTCTTGCAGAAAAACTTATAAACCTCGATAAAACAATTGGCAGAATAGATACCATTACATTCTCGGGAAACGGAGAACCCACTATGCACCCCAACTTCGCCGAAATAATCTCAATTGCCCTAGAACTTAGAGATAAATATGCAAAAGAGGCAAAAGTATCTGTTCTAACAAATGGCTCCCGAATTGGAATAAAAGATGTCGAAGATGCGCTTTTAAGAGTGGATAATGCCATAATCAAGATAGATTCTGCATTTGACTCAAGTGTACAAATAATTGACAGACCACAGTTTGATTACTCAATAGAGAAGATTATAACCAATCTTCTACCATTCAAAGGGCGGTTTGTGCTCCAGACGATGTTTCTACGGGGGAGATTCGATGGAGAGCTTTTTGACAACACAACCGATAGGGAGGTTAAAGCCTGGTATGAGGTTGTCAAAAAAACAGAGCCCAGGGAGATAATGATGTATACCATAGACAGAGAGACACCCGCTCAGGGGCTGGAAAAGGTGACAATTGAACAGATGAACAGAATTGCCGCACCGCTCATTGATGTTGGTTTTAGTATAACAATTAGTGGATAAAATCTAAAAAATGAGAGTTTTAATACAGAGAGTCTCAAATGCATCGGTGGTCTCAGACGGAGTTCTTACCGGAGAGATAAATGAGGGGCTGCTTATCTTCGCCGGATTTGAAGATGAGGACAACGACAGTGATTTGGAATACGCCACACGAAAAATTGTAAATCTTAGAATATTTGATGATGAAAATGGTGTTATGAATCTCTCTGTATCTGATATTTCGGGAGAAATTCTACTCATCAGCCAATTTACTCTTCACGCTCAGACAAAAAAGGGAAACAGACCCTCTTACATCAAGGCCGCCCGTCCGGAAAAGGCAATTCCACTTTATGAAAAATTCAAATCTTTATTAACCGCTGTATCCTCAAAAGAAGTAAAAAGCGGAGTATTCGGTGCAGATATGAAGGTTTCATTGCTCAATAACGGCCCTGTTACAATTTGGATAGATACAAAAGAGATCAATTATTAAGTAGTGACTAAAATATTAACCTCCGATTGAATAATTAATCCTATATTTAAACAACAAAAAGAGTACTTTCAATGAAATCAACAACAGAGTTACTTAATGAGATAGATAATAATATTAAGAGTTGGGAGAGAAAAGATGTTTTTTCTGCCTGCTTTGGTTTTATAGACCTAACTTCACTAAATACAACAGATACTCAGGCGAAGATCATCTCAATGACAGAGAAGGTAAACCAATTTCGTGATGCATTTCCTGGTTATGGACAGGTTGCGGCAATGTGTATCTTCCCAAATTTCGTAAAAACAGCGAGAGCTAATCTCACGGACAAAGGTGTAAAGCTGGCTGTGGTATCCGGCGTTTTTCCAAGTTCACAAAGCTTTACCGAGATAAAAATAAGGGAGTGCAAAATGGCAGCATATGCCGGTGCCGATGAAATTGACATCGTGCTCTCTTTGAATTACTTTCTTGGAGAAGAGTTTGACAAAGCAGCAGATGAGATATCTCAGATAAAGAGAGCAATAGGCGGGGTACATCTCAAAGTAATACTTGAGACCGGAGCATTACAAGAGAGTCAAAAAATTTATGACGCATCTATGCTGGCTATGGAAGCAGGAGCAGATTTCATTAAAACCTCTACCGGAAAGTCAGAGCCGGCCGCAACACCTCAGGCAGCCATTGTTATGTGTGAGGCTATTAAGGAGTTCCACAAAACAACCGGTAAAAAAGTCGGGTTCAAACCTGCAGGAGGCATTGTAACTCCATCCGATGCTATAAAATATTACGCAATTGTTGAAACAATTCTGGGTTCTGAGTGGTTAAACAGTAACCTATTCCGTTTAGGGGCAAGCAGGTTGGCAAATAATTTGCTATCTCAAATGGAGTCCAGGGAGATAAGTTATTTTTAAAATGAAGAGATTATTAATTGTGCTAACGCTGCTCACGATGGGCTCAACGCTATTTTCTCAGGAGTACAAAAGTGCTGTAGGGTTGAGATTAGGCTCAAGCTTAGGGGTCAGCTACAAAAATTTCATTGAGCCAAAAAAAGCGATTGAGGGAATTCTTGACCTTGACTTCCTCTACAAAAATGAGATGAAAATAGAGGTTACAGGGCTCTATCTTTTTCACTTCGGGCTTAATGTAGACGGGCTGTCGGCTTTTGCAGGTCCGGGTGTTTCTGCAGGCATCTATGTTGGAGAATCAAGCGGTTTTATAATGTCTCTAGAGGGTATGGCAGGTTTAGAGTATAAATTTCACGACTCTCCGATTGCTCTCTCATTTGACTGGAATCCAAGAATTCAGATGATTAAAAATGCGGGATTAAAGGGTAATGGATTTGCTCTAACAATTAGATATGTTTTGTAATATTCAAATATAATTCAAGTAATTAATTAAATAATAGACAAGTATGATCAAAAACTACATTCAGGAGAACAGAGATAGATTCCTTTCGGAATTGTTTGAGCTTTTAAGGATTCCATCAATTAGCTCAATGGCTGCTCATAAAGATGATATGCTAAAAGCAGCTGAGAAATACGTAGAACTACTCCTAAAAGCGGGATGTGACAAAGCAGAAGTGCACCCGACAAAGGGGCACCCGGTTGTTTTTGCAGAGAAGATCATAGACAAATCAAAACCAACCATTCTGGTTTATGCACACTACGATGTTCAGCCGGCAGACCCGCTCAACCTGTGGACAACTCCGCCATTTGAGCCTGAAATTAGAGATGGCGCAATCTATGCAAGGGGTGCCAATGACGATAAAGGCCAGGGATTTATGCATATAAAAGCCTTTGAATATCTCGTAAAAACCAACCAACTTAAGTGCAATGTTAAGTTTATAATTGACGGGGAGGAGGAGATTGGTTCTCCAAGTCTTCCTGAGTGGGCTGTTGCTCATAAGGAGATGTTAAGTTGCGACGATATTCTTGTATCCGACACAACTATGATAGACGAGAAGATCCCATCTATCAATGTTGGTATGAGGGGACTTGCTTATCTGGAGGTTGAGGTTACCGGTCCAAACAAAGATCTTCACTCAGGACACTACGGAGGCGCAATTGCAAATCCAATAAATGTTCTTGCCACAATGATTTCTAAACTTATTGACGATAACGGTAGGGTAACCATTAAAGGTTTTTACGACGATGTTGTTGAACTTACAACCCAGGAGAGAGAGATGCTGGGACGCGCTCCGTTTGACGAAAATGAGTTCAAACATTTTTTGGATATCGACGGAGTTACCGGAGAGCAGGGTTATACTACAATGGAGAGAACCGGAATTCGCCCGTGTCTTGATGTGAACGGTATTTGGGGCGGTTATACCGGAGAGGGTGCAAAAACTGTCATCCCATCTAAGGCCTATGCAAAGATATCTATGAGAATCGTACCTAACCAGGATAATAAAAAGATTGCAAAACTGTTTGAAGAGCACTTTATCTCTCTTGCACCTGTAGGAGTTAAGATCAAAGTAACACCTCACCACGGCGGTCAGGGGTTCCTCTGCCCAATATCTTCTAAAGTTTATAAATCTGCCTCAAGAGCTATTGGTGAGGTGTATGGTATAGATCCTGTACCGAGTCGCGGCGGCGGAAGCATTCCTGTTCTTGCAGACTTGCAGACAATACTTAAAGCAAACCCTCTTCTTATGGGCTTCGGTCTGGAAAGGGATGTTATCCATTCACCAAACGAGAGTTATCTCCTTGGTCAGTTTTTTAAAGGGATTGAGTCAATTGCCCTGTTCTATAACTACTATAATGAATAATAATTGTTAACTTTGCTCCCGATGAACAATGCAACAACATACACTCTCTTCTGTTTCTTTTTTGGACTGCAAAAGGGGCTTATATGTTATTGATAATTTGTTACAATAGTATTAAGGCCCCGTTTTTCGGGGCCTTTTTTTTTAACCTTTATTGATGAAAACTATGAATAGAAAAAAAGAGGTCAGCGTGGCAATCCAGGGTGGATTCGGGGCTTTTCACGAAATTGCGGCAAAGCAGTTCTTTGAAAACAACAGTGTTAAAATTGTTCCGTGTGACACCTTTTCGGATCTTTTTGAAGAGTTACAAAAGAAGAAGCCGGATTGTGGAATTGTGGCTGTTGAGAATTCGGTTGCAGGGTCACTGCTTCAAAATCATTCATTTATTCACGAAAGCAATCTTCCGGTGGTGGGAGAACAGTATATAAGGGTGGTTCAGAATCTTTTAGCTCTGCCGGGTGAGAGAGTCGGCGATATTCGGGAGATACACTCCCACCCTGTGGCCATAATGCAGTGTCACCTCTTTCTCAATGAACTCCGTAAAAATGGGGTTAAGATTATTGACTCTGTAGATACTGCGCTGAGTGCTAAGCGTATCAGGGAAGAAAATCTCAAAGGAGTGGGAGCTCTTGCAAGCGAACTTGCGGCAAATATGTACAACTTGGAGATAATTAAATCGGGGGTTGAGAGCAATAAGAGAAACTACACCCGGTTTATTATAATTGCAACAAATGAGACCGTGAAAGATATACTCAGACTCACCCCAGAAACTATAAACAAGGCCTCTCTCTGCTTCTCGCTGCCGCATACCAAAGGAAAGCTCTCTCACGTGCTCTCCGTTCTCTCCATATACGATATGAACCTCACCAAGATTCAATCTCTGCCTATTGTGGGAAAAGAGTGGGAGTATCTCTTTTATACCGATTTGATTTTTGATGATTATAAAAGATATCGCCAGGCTCTGGATGCTATTGCGCCTATAACGGAGAACCTAAAGGTAATTGGCGAGTATCGGCAAGGGTACAGACCGGACAGAGATTAATCATCCATCCAGGCAATCTTTTGAACCGGATTGTGACTCTTCGAAATTATATCTCCGTAAAGATTTGGTCTTCTTGCATTTGTATATCTGGAACCACCTGCGGAGATCAGTTTCTCCGGAGTAATAAGGGCGGTCTCAAAATCGTCACCCAGTTTACGGCACTCGGCAACTATATCTCCGTAAGGGTCAATAATCATTGAACATCCGTTTTTGAGCTGGTCATCATCCATCCCTATAGGGTTTGAGAAGACTACATATATTCCGTTGTCGTGAGCTCTTGAGGGGAGCCATCTCATTAGCCACTCTCTACCCTTGGGACCATCAAACTCCTGCCGTAAAGATGTCGGGTCCACCTCTCTGTTATTCCATAACTTAGGATCTACAAAACCAGACCCGGGACGCTTGGATGGGGTACACATAGTTACGTGTGGCATAAAAATAATATCTGCACCCAGCAGCTTTGTTGCCCTAACATTCTCTAAAATGTTATTGTCGTAGCATATGAGAATTCCACATCTCCATCCGAAGAGATCGAAGACCGTATAACTATTACCGGCCGTCAGGTGAGGGTTAATGAAGGGGTGAAGTTTGCGGTGTTTGGCAACAACACCGTCAGATGTAACACAAACATAGGCTTTGTAGATATATCCGTTTTTATCCTTTTCAAAGAGGCCAGCCAGAATTGCGATATTGTACTCCGAGGCAATCTCTGTAAGGTTTTTCATACTCTCTCCGTCGGGTATATACTCTGCTATATCCAGCAGCTCTTTTTTACTTAAATTTCTTGCAAAAGTATAGCCTGTAAGAGAGCATTCGTGGAAAGCAATCACATTGGAGCCAGCTGCGGCTGCCTCAGCAGATAGTCTCTCCATTATTGCAAGGTTATATCCTTTGTCTGCAGATCTGGATTCAAACTGCGCTGTAGAGATTCTTATATTTTCCATAACCGGTTGGTTTTAGACAAATATACAAAAAAAAAGAGGCGCTAAGCCTCTTTTGTAATCTGTAACGAACCGGTAAATTTATCTACCATCTTTCTTGCATAAGGGAGTTTGATTGAGAGTCTCTTTTTACTCTCAGAAGGTGTATGATACATCGCATCTACCATTATGGCTTCACATATTGATCTTAGACCTCTTGCCCCCAATTTGTAATCTACTGCGGTATCTACTATAAAATCCAGAACATTCTCATCGATTTTGAGCTTTACACCATCCAGTTCAAACAACTTAATGTACTGACGAACAAGCGCATTTTTTGGTTCGGTGAGTATTCTTCTCAAAGCTTTTTTATCAAGTGCCTCCAAGTAGGTGAGCACCGGAAGTCGACCGATAATCTCCGGAATCAGTCCGTAAGATCTAAGATCTTGTGGTGCAATATATTTTAAAAGATTATTCCTGTCTATCTTCTCTTTTTTTATCATAGTGCCGTAACCGACTACCTGTGTATTGAGCCTTTGAGAGATTTTTCTGTCAATTCCTTCAAATGCACCTCCACATATAAAGAGGATATTCTTTGTATTCACGGCAATCATCCTCTGCTCCGGGTGTTTTCTCCCCCCCTGAGGCGGAACATTCACCACACTACCCTCCAGTAGTTTTAGCATAGCCTGCTGCACACCCTCTCCGGAAACATCTCTGGTTATAGATGGATTGTCGCTTTTGCGGGCAATCTTATCTATCTCATCGATAAAAACTATCCCTCTTTGCGCCCTATCTACATCGTAGTCAGCCTCTTGAAGTAGTCTGGTAAGAATGCTCTCTACATCCTCTCCCACATAACCTGCCTCTGTCAATACAGTTGCATCTACAATTGTAAAGGGAACATCCAACATCTTTGCAATTGACCTGGCTAAAAGTGTTTTTCCGGTACCTGTCTGGCCTACAAGCAGAATGTTGGATTTTTCAAGATCCATATCGTCATCTGCGTGATTGTTGATTCTTTTGTAGTGGTTATATACTGCAACAGCAAGGTATCTTTTTGCCTCGTCCTGTCCAATAACATATTGGTCAAGGAACTGGGTAATCTCTTTTGGTTTAAGCACCTTTGTGGCCGGTGCAGATATGCCGTTCTTGGCCCTCTTTGCGCTTAATGCCTCCTTGGAGTAGTCAAGAGCCTGCTGTGCACACTCATTGCAGATGGCAGATATATCTCCTGTTATAAGGACATCTACCTCATCTTTGCCTCTTCCGCAAAATGAACAGAAATCGTTGTATTTAGAAGGCATCCCGCTATTTTTTATTTGGATTGGTAAGGATTTCGTCAATCATCCCATACTCTTTAGCCTCCAAAGCTCTCATCCAGTAATCTCTGTCGGCATCTTTCTCTATCTGCTCATATGGTTTACCTGTATGGTAAGAGATTATCTCATAAAGCTCTTTTTTGAGAGTCACTATCTGTTTTGCAGTTATCTCTATATCGCTTGCCTGACCCTCTGCACCACCCATAGGTTGGTGAATCATAACTCTTGAGTGCGGGAGAACAGAGCGCTTCCCCTTTGCACCTGAAGTTAGAAGTATTGCAGACATTGAGGCCGCCATTCCGGTGCAAATTGTTGCAACTTCGGATGATACCAGCTGCATTGTATCGTAGATACCAAGCCCTGCATAAACACCGCCTCCGGGAGAGTTAATATAGAGCTGAATATCAGATTTTGACTCGGTTGAGTCCAGATAGAGAAGCTGCGCCTGAATAATATTGGCAACATCATCATTAATGGGAACTCCCAAAAAGATAATCCTGTCCATCATCAGTCTTGAAAACACATCCATTGCAGCAATATTGAGCTGTCTCTCCTCAATAATTGTCGGGTTAATATATGCACTGTAAAGTGAGTTTACCCTGTGAAGAGTCAGACTGCTTATACCTCTGTGCTTAATTGCATATTTTTCAAAATCAGTAGCCATAACTCGTTTTTTTATAAAATTAGAAATTATTTAGTTAGCTCGTGCAGTTTTTCAATAGATATCCCTTTTTTGTCAAGGGTAACAACAGAACGAACATATTCCAAAACCAAATCATCCTCTACCTTCTCATAAATCCTTTTCCCCTCCTTCTCATTTGCAAGAAGAGACTCAGCATAGTGGTCAATCTGCTCTGTAGGAGCGTTATTCAGACCGTACATTGCAAACTGATATGCTGCTATCTTTCTAGCGTGATCCAGGAGATTCTCTCTGGTTAGCTTAATATCCTGCTCCTTCGTAATGAATTGACGAACCATCTGCCAGCGGAAATCTTTAAGGAAGAGAGGGAAGTCTTTCTCTATCTCCTCCATTGAGAACTTACCTTCGTTGGCACTATGAAGCCATCTCTTTAGAAACTGCTCCGGAAGTGCAATTGCAGCCTTCTCAATAAGCGCATCCCTTGCGTCCAGCATAAACCTGTAATCGCTCTCCTGTGTATATTCAGATTTAATCCTCTCAACTATCCTCTCATTGAACTCCTGCTCACTCTTAACTACACCGGCACCAAACATACGATCATAGAGCTCCTCGTTCATCTGAGCATCTTCAAATCTCTTCACCTCTTTAATCACAACATTAAACTCCGGATTCAAAGTTGCCAACTCCTCTTTTTTAACTTTAAGCAGGGCTGCTCTGTCTGTTTCGTTCTCAAAAGCTTTGTTAACATTAATCGCAAACTCATCTCCGCTCTTTTTGCCGATAAAACTCTTTTTAATTTTGGCATCTGCTATTGACCTGAGAGCTATATATGCCCCCTCAATTGTAGTTCCCTCCTGTACAAGGTCTGCAACAATGAAATCCTCCTCAGCCACACTCTCTGCAGCAACCAGCTGACCATATTGTTTGAGCAGATTACTGCGATATTTAATCATATCCTGCTCACTGATTTCAACTTCATAATATGGAATCTTATCCTTGGAAGTTAGATTGATCTCAACTTTTGGAGCCATTGCAAGATCAAAAGAGACCTCAAATTGCTCGTCGCTCTCCCAGTCGATCGGTTTCTGCTCGCTCTCGTTTGGAAGCGGTTCGCCTATGATGTTTAAATTATTCTCGGTAATATAGTTGTTGAGTCCGTCTGAGATTACTCCGTTAACTGCATCCAACAGAGCTGCTCTACCGTGTGTCTTCTCTATGAAACTCATAGGAGCCATCCCCTTACGAAACCCTTTAATATCTGCCTTACGACGATAATCGCTAAGAATCTTCTTTCTCTTCTCTGTGTAGTCCTCTTTCTCAATTGCAAGTGTGACTATAAGTGTCAAGTCGTCTGTACTCTTTTGTGTGATCTTCATATACTATTATTTAATTCTTAATCAACCTTATAAGTAAAAAGCAGATATCCCAAAGGGTATCTGCCTTTCTTTGTGCGGGCAAAGGGACTCGAACCCCCACGCCTCTCGGCACCAGATCCTAAGTCTGGCGCGGCTACCAATTACGCCATGCCCGCTTTCTTTGAGGACTGCCCTCTTGTGCCGCTCCCTCTATAATTGGCACATCTTCCCTGTAAAAACCACTTAGCAAAAGTTCGCCTGCAGATAAAAGGCCTCTTGCGTATGTTTCGATATCTGAAACAATTATGTTACGGTTAATGTTCGCCAGTATAAGGTCATATTTTGATGCCTGAATTAGAGAGGCGTCTCCTGTAAGAGATATAATCTTCTCTGATACCCGGTTTTTTCTACTGTTTTCAATTGATGATGCAACTGCAACCGGGTCTATATCAATTGCGTGAACAGGAGCTGCTGCCCCCATCTTCATAGCCAATATTGCCAAAATACCTGTACCGCAACCCATATCCAGAGTTTTTTTCCCCTTTATCTTCATATCCAGCATTGTCTCTATCATAAGATAGGTGGTCTGATGATGCCCGGTTCCAAATGCCATCTTAGGATCAATTGTTATGGTGTATTTGCTTGATGGCAGACCCTTATGAAATGTGGCCTTTACTGTACACCTATTACCTACAACAATTGGAGAAAAATTACTCTCCCAAAGTGCATTCCAATTTTGTCCCTGAATGAAGTTGTTAGTAACCTTTACGGTGAACTCTCCGCTGCTGGTTAATCCATATAGAGTAGTTTTAATATCCGATGGAGAGTGGCTCTCCTGCGGTATGTAGGCCTTAAGATAGGGTGACTCTACAACAAAACTCTCAAACGGGAGATCCTCTATCTGAGCTATAATAAGCTCTGCCGTATCTTCGGAGAAAGGTTCGATCTCAAAACAGACCTCTATATAGTTCATCAGAATGATTTGATAATTGCTACAAAATCTACTGCAGATAAAGAGGCTCCACCAATCAGTCCACCGTCTACATTTTTACGGGCAAACAACTCCTGCGCATTTGATGGTTTGCAGCTTCCTCCATATAGAATTGAGATGTTATCTGCACAAGATGGAAACTTATCTGCAACTATACCTCTAATAAACTCGTGCATCTCCTCTGCCTGGTCCGAAGATGCTGTCTTTCCGGTACCTATAGCCCAAACAGGTTCATATGCAATAATTACTTTTTCCAGCTCTTCTTCACTCAAATTATATAGAACCTCTTTAATTTGAGATGAAACTACATCAAAATGTCTGTTCGACTCTCTCTCCTC
This sequence comes from Bacteroidetes bacterium HGW-Bacteroidetes-5, assembly GCA_002842515.1. GTDB lineage: Bacteria > Bacteroidota > Bacteroidia > Bacteroidales > UBA932 > Bact-08. Next base: position 416,752 of record PHDC01000001.1, read on the forward strand.
CAACCTCTCTCCTATACAGTAAATCGGACTCATATTTGCTTTAAGAACAAGCTCTATCTTTCTTAAAAGCAAGTCGTTGGTCTCACTGTAATACTCTCTTCTTTCGGAGTGACCTATTATAACATATTTACATCCAATCTCTGCCAAAGTATTTGGTGAAACTTCGCCGGTATAGGCGCCCGATTGGTGATCTGCACAGTTTTGGGCAGCCAGTAAGATTCTGCTGTTTTCGCTTTTGAGCAGAGAAGATATGGTTGCCAGATGGGTGAATGGGGGTGCAATAATTACCCCGGTCTCCTGTGAAAGATCCTTTACCAGATGATCTATCTCTTTTACTAAAAGAAGTCCCTCCTCAATGTTTGTATTCATCTTCCAGTTGCCTGCTACTACTCTTTTTCTCATATATGTTATAATTAAATTGCTCTGTTAAGGTGGCAAAAATACGAAAATAAAATCAAACAGATTTATCTTTTTTTGCACTATCTTAGAGGCCAAATCTTAATAGCGAGTTGAAAAAGGAGAGATCATACCACACCAAATATATATTGATATTCGCATCATTATTAATATTTACAATCCTTAATCTGGTGCTGGGTTCCATAATATTACCAATCGGAGATATCTTTAATGCAATCACCGGCGGCGACGCACCAAGGGTTGTCAGCGATATTCTCTTCTCTCTAAGGATTCCAAAAGCGATTACTGCTCTGCTTGCGGGAGCAGCACTATCGGTTTGCGGCTTGCAGATGCAGACTCTTTTTAGAAACCCGCTTGCAGATCCCTATATATTGGGCATCAGCTCCGGGGCCGGTCTCGGGGTTGCAATCTTTCTGATGGGCTTCTCAGCTTTTGGAATAACAATTCCCTCTACACTCTTTTCAAACATAGGAATTGCGGCATCTGCCTGGATTGGAGCTTTCTCTGTCACACTTTTAATTCTTCTGGTCTCCTCCAGACTAAAAGATAACATCTCACTTCTAATATTTGGCATAATGCTGGGGAGTGTAATAGGAGCAATTATATCTCTGCTTCAGTATTTCTCTGCCTCAAATGATCTTAAAATCTTTGTTATTTGGACTATGGGGAGTTTTTCTGTCCTTAGCCCAATCAAGATATGGATAATGTTTATTTTAATAGTTATTGGGTTTGCACTCTCTGTTTACAATATCAAAGATCTTAATGCGCTTTTGATGGGGGAGGCATATGCAAAGAGTCTCGGAGTGAATATGGAGAGTACCCGCAGAAGAATTCTAATAGCCACCACACTTCTTGCAGGCAGTGTAACAGCATTTTGCGGCCCTATCGGTTTCATCGGAATTGCTGTGCCACACATAGCAAGGCTGGTTTTTCGAAATGCAGACCATAAAGTACTTTTGCCGGCTACAGCTTTTTTGGGAGCCTCAATTATGATTTTTGCAGATACAGTAGCTCAGCTTCCGGGTCATTCAGGAGTGATTCCCATAAACACGGTGAGTGCCCTGATAGGAGTTCCGGTAATTCTCTTCATTATTCTTAAAAGCAGATTTATATAGGGAAATATGAGCGGTAAAGATATTAAAATACTGGAACTCATAAAGGTATCACTAGGATATAACAAGGTGATATATTCCGATATTAACGCATCTGCATCTTCCACAGAGATGATAGCTGTTGTGGGTGCAAACGGAATGGGAAAGAGTACCCTTTTACGCTCAATTTCGGGAATTCTCAAATATCATAAAGGGGCAGTTAATATTATGGGCAAAAGGATTGAGAGTTACTCTCCTGCCAACCTGGCACAACAGGTCACCTTTGTACCTTCACAAAGCCCCAGAGCCAGAGATCTCTCTCTGTTCGATATGGTGGCTACCGGATGTTATAACAGATCTAACTGGATTGGTAACATCTCAAAAGAGGATAGATCGCTAATTTTGGAAACATTGGTCAAAGTGGGGCTTAAAGGATTTGAGAAGCGTGACAGCTCCAGATTAAGCGATGGTGAGTTTCAAAGGGCAGCAATAGCCAGAAGTCTTGTTCAGAACAGCCAAATTATCCTGCTGGATGAACCGACTGCCTTTTTGGATATTGCAAACAAGATAATAATTACCAATCTTCTCAAAGAGATTGCCGTTACTGAGAAGAAAACCGTAATCTTCTCTACTCACGATCTTATGCAGGCTCTTAAGCTTTGCGACAAAATATGGGTTATGGGTCATACCCGTTTTTTTGAGGGGGAACCGGGAGATTTAATTGAAAAAGGAGCCTTTGACCAGATGTTCAAAGACTCCTCTCTTAAGTTTGATTCAAAACTTGTCACATTTATTTAGTTGACTTTTCGAACATTCTCTCTATAGCTTTTGATAGCCTCTTAACACCCTCTTCCGTCTTCTGCTCATCCATAAAAGAGAAGTTGATTCTCATCGTATTTTTACCTGAACCGTCACAGTGGAAAGCCTCTCCTATTACAAAGGCGACATTCTCTTTGATTGCCACATCAAACAGCTCTCTTGTATCATACTCCTGTGGGAGAGTTACGAAAAGGAAAAGACCACCCTCCGGTTTTGTCCAGGTAACCCCTTTTGGCATATACTTCTCAAAACAGTTGAGCATATGATTTCTCTTATTTCTGTACAAGTCAATTGTTTTGCCCAGATTCTTTTCGAAGAGCCCCTTTTCAAAATAGCGTGCAACTACCGCCTGATCAAAAACAGGTGTGCAGAGATCTGCAGATTGTTTTGCTACAACAAGCCTGTCAATTATCTCTACAGGTGCAATAATCCACCCGATTCGGAAACCCGGAAGCATCGTTTTAGATATCGTCCCAAAAAGCATTACACGCTCATTATCCATTGAGTACATTAGTGGTTGTGCTTCTCCTTCAAAACGGATCTCTCTGTATGGGCTGTCTTCGATTACAAGCAAATCATATTTTTTTGCAATTTCCAGAACCATCTTCCTCTGCTCAAGATTCATTGTAATTCCGGATGGATTTTGGAAATCCGGTATTGTGTATATAAACTTTGGTTTTTTCCCGCTTGAGATTAAAGTTTTAACAACAACCTCCAACTCTTCATCCTTTGGAATTCCAATAGGCTGTCCCTGATAAGACCAAAATGACTGAAGTGCTCCAAGATATGATGGAAGCCCGCAAACGATGGTATCGCCGGGGTTTATGAATATTCTGGATGTAAGATCAATTGCCTGTTGAGAGGAGGTCGTGATAAGAATATTGTGCATTGTGATATCAAGACCCTGATCTCTGTACCTTTGTGCAAGAATCTCTCTCAGCTTATTGTTTCCCTCTGTAGGCCCATACTGAAGTGCAGAGGTGCTTTCTGCTTCGAGAACCTCTTGCATAATTACTTTCAGATCTTCAACCGGGAAAGTGGATGGATTTGGAAATCCACCTGCAAATGAGATAACTTCCGGTCTGTTTGCAACGCTTAAAAGGTCACGTATTGCCGACCTTCTCATACTCTTTGCGTTATCTGATAGAATGTTTTGAATGTTTATTGCCATATCAAAGTTTATTTTGGACAAAAATACTGATTTGTAATCTAAAAACAAATTTTAATTCATTTTTTCAACACTTTTAATTACAAATCTTAAAGATAATGTTAAATTGAGTAACTTAATCTTGAAATTAGTAATATTAAAATTGGGCACATTTACAAAAAAAAATCATACTTTTGCAAAAAAAGAATGTCAATAATAAGAGTAACAAAAGAGTTCCGTTTTGAGGGAGCACACGCTCTCACAGATTACGACGGGAAATGCAGGCACATACACGGCCACTCATACCGTCTTTTCGTAACTCTTAAAGGCTCCCCCAAGGAGGAGCTTAATAATCCCAAATCGGGAATGGTTTTGGACTTTTCGGAGTTAAAAGCTCTGGTGAACAAATATATTATTGAACCCTTTGACCACGCTCTTATTCTAAGATCCGATGCAGTTCTTGCATCTGAGATTGCTCAAGCCTACTCAAATGTGGTCATAACTGAGTTCCAGCCAACCTGCGAAAATATGGCTATATACTTCGCAGATATTATTAAATCCAAACTTGGTGAGCACCTTTCACTTTCCAGTATAAAGCTTTACGAAACCCCCTCCTCTTTTGTGGAGTGGATTGCAGACGATAATATTTAATGGAGATGAAAAAACTGCTTCTCATAGATGGGCACGCACTCATCTTCCGCTCATATTACGCCTTCCTGAGAAGGCCTATGATAAACTCCAAAGGGGTAGATACCTCTATTCTCTTCGGCTTTACAAAAACACTTATCGAACTTCTCATTAAAGAGAGACCTACACACTTTGCAGTAGCTTTTGACCCCCCCGCAAAAACTTTTCGTCACGAATTATATCCGGAGTACAAAGCAAACAGAAGCGAAACTCCGGAACTAATAAAAAGCGCGCTTGAGCCTTTGATTGAAATTATGGAGGCAATCTCTGTACCTGTGATTATGAAGAGTGGATTTGAGGCAGATGATGTTATTGGAACAATTGCGACAAAAGCTGCCAAAGAGGGGTTTACTGTATATATGGTCACGCCCGATAAAGATTTTGGCCAACTGGTAAACGACAATGTCTACCAATATAAGCCGGGAAAAAACGGCCTTGAAAATGAACTGCTTGGCAGAGATGAGATTTGTGAGGCGTATGGAATTGAGAATCCTTTACAGATAATTGATATCCTCACAATCTGGGGGGATGCTTCGGACAATATCCCCGGAGTGAGAGGGATTGGAGAGGTAGGTTCAAAGAAACTCATAGGGAGATATAAATCTGTTGATGGTATCTACAAATCCCTTGACCAACTCCCTCAAAAACAGCGGGAGGCATTTGAACAGGCCCTCGAATATATAGACCTCAGCAGAAGGCTTGTTACCATAGATGTTAATGTAGATGTAGAGTGGAACGAAGAGAGTCTCAAACTCGAAACCCCAAATTTTACAAAGATTAAAGCTCTCTTCTCTCAATATGAGTTCACATCTTTAACCAGAACTCTTCCCCAGCTGGAGCAGCTTTTTTTACTCAGTTCAGAGGGGAAAATTAATGTATCGGGAAACTTGATTACACAACCGGAAAGTGAAAGCACAACTTTCATTAAAACTAAAGTGGTTCCTGTAGACGAGCTAAAATCGATAGTAATTTCAAATGGATATCTCTCCGTGAAGATCTCTTCACAGGAGCTTATTTTATGCTGCGAAGATGTAGCTTCAATAGTAAATATTAACTCAACGGAGCTAAGAAACTTCAAAGAGATCTTTGAACAGAGCTCAATGATAATCTGCGGATACGAACTTAAAACTCTGATAAACATTCTTGAGCCCATAGGCATTAGAATCAAAGGTTATCTAGCAGATATTGAGCTGATGCACTACCTGCTCTCACCCGAGAGATCCCATAAAATAGATATTCTTGCCGGAACCTACCTTGGAGTAGAACTTAACCGGGCTGCTCAAGAGGTGCCAAAAGATCTGTTCAGCAATACGGCAGATGACCAGCAAATGGTTAGAGAGATACAGCTGAGAGAGGTCTCACTGCTTTTCTCTATCTACAAAATCTTAAAACAGGAGCTGGAGAAAGAGGAGATAACCTCTCTCTACAACGATATAGAGATGCCTCTCATTACCGTTCTTGCCGATATGGAGTATGAGGGAATAAAGATAGATACTGCAATGCTGGAGGAGTACAGCCGGCAGCTCACTCTTGAACTGGCTGGAATAGAGAGCAACATAAGGGATATGGCCAATGAGCCTACCCTAAATGTCTCCTCCCCAAAACAGCTTGGAGTGCTACTTTACGAAAAACTAAAGATTGTAAAGAGCGCCAAGCGTACCTCAAAAAAGAACTACTCAACCGACGAAGAGACTCTTGCCGAGCTTATAGATGCCCATCCCGTTGTTTCTCAAATACTGGAGTACAGAAATATTAAAAAGCTACTATCTACCTATATAGACCCTCTCCCTTCTATAATATCTCCAATTAGCGGAAAGATACATACCACATATAATCAGTCACTTACATCTACAGGGCGGCTAAGTTCCGTAAGACCAAACCTGCAGAATATCCCAATTCGAACAGAGCGTGGCCGGGAGATAAGAAAGGCCTTTGTACCCTCACACAAAGGTGGTGTGATAATGTCGGCAGACTACTCCCAGATTGAGCTCAGGTTAATGGCACATATGAGTGGAGATGAGCTGTTTATAACTGCATTCCGGGAAGGGCGCGATATTCACGCGGCAACTGCTTCAAAAATCTTTGGGGTGGCAGAAGATCAACTCACCAAAGAGCAGCGAAACAGAGCAAAGGTTGCCAACTTCGGGATTATCTACGGAATTTCTGCTTTTGGACTATCTCAAAGGTTGGCAATACCAAGAGCCGAGTCAAAAAAACTGATTGAGGATTATTTTGCAAATTATCCGCAAGTTGAGAGGTATATGAATCAAATGATAGAGAAGGCAAGAGTTGACGGTTATGTTACCACTCTATACGGGAGAAAGCGTTATCTGCCCGATATCAACTCAAAAAACCCTGTAGTGAGAGGGCTTGCAGAGAGGAATGCCATCAACGCACCTATTCAGGGGAGTGCTGCAGATATTATTAAGGTCGCAATGGTAAGAATTGCAAAGAGGATTACAGATTCCGGACTAAAAAGCAGAATGGTTCTTCAGGTTCACGATGAGCTTGTTTTTGACGCTTATGCCAGTGAAGCCGAAGAGCTTAAAAATTTGGTTAAGGAGGAGATGGAGGGTGTAATAAAACTGGATGTACCTCTAACAATTGAGTGCCAATTTGGATTAAACTGGCTTGAAGCACATTAAATTATGACAAAGAGGGAGGCAGATGAGGCAACTATCATTAAGCGTGCAGCCGAAGGGGACCAGCAGGCTTTTACCTCTTTGGTCTCGAGTTACAGAAGCGCAGTACTAATCTATATCAGTACAATCATTCCAAACAATGAAGATGCAGAGGATGTTTGTCAGGAGTGCTTTCAAAAATGTTTCAGATACCTCCCCTCCTACGATGTTCGTTACGCCTTCTCTACCTGGCTCTACACAATTGCTCAGAATACCGCTTTTGATTTTATAAGAAAGAGAAGAATACCATCTGCACAAATGAGCGATATTCAAAGAGAGGAGAGCTCCTCAGGCATAAGCAGTACAGTACCCAGCCCGGAGGAGAGTATGATCAATGCGCAGGCAATCGAGAATCTTATTAAATCTATTCAAAATCTACCACTTATATATCGTAAAATAGCAGAGTTAAGGTTCATTCAGGAGTACCCTCTTGAGGAGATATCCAAAGAGTTAAACTTGCCTCTAAGCACGGTAAAAACCAGAGTGAGTCGTTCAAAAAAAATATTAAATGATATATGGAAGAACTGATTTTTAAATATTTTCCCAACCTGAGCCGGTTGCAAAGAGAAAAGATTACTGCACTTGGCCCTCTGTACAGAGATTGGAATCAAAAAATTAATGTTATCTCCAGAAAAGATATTGATAATCTCTATCTGCACCACATTTTACACTCACTCTCCGTTGCAAAGCTTTTGAATTTTCCAGACGGAGCTAAAATTTTAGATGTTGGGACAGGTGGAGGATTTCCCGGAATACCTCTGGCAATTCTCTTTCCGCAATGCCATTTCTATCTTTGCGACTCTATTCTAAAAAAGATTAGGGTAGTTAATGAGATAAAAGATTCTCTTTTACTCGAAAATGTATATGCAAAGCAGATTCGCGCAGAGGAGATTGATGAGGTTTTTGACTTTGTAGTCTCAAGAGCCGTAACAGATCTCTCTACTTTTTTACCCTGGGTGTGGAAAAAAGTTAAACCCGGCAATATGGATGGTGTCCCGAGAGGTATTCTCTACCTAAAGGGGGGGTTCGTGAATGAAGAGATATCTCTTGCAGCTGAGAAGATGAAGATAAAAATGGACTCTTTCTCAAAAAATGAGATCAATTCCTGGTTTGAAGAGAGCTGGTTTGAAGAGAAAAGTATAATTTTTATCAAACGATAGGATAAATATTTGCTAATAAAAACATTTTATTTATCTTTGCACTCCCTTTCACGAATTATAACAAATTCAGCATACACATTATGAAACGCACTTTCCAACCATCACAACGCAAGCGTCGCAACAAACACGGCTTCCGTGAGCGTATGTCTACACCTAACGGTCGCAGAGTACTTGCTGCACGCCGCCGCCGCGGACGTAAGAAACTTACAGTATCATCTGAAGATCGTTTCTAAAACAGAAATAGTGAATATTCAGTAAATAAAGACGCTCTAAGCGTCTTTTTTTGTTATGCTTTATATTATATTTGAAAAAAAAATAATGAGAAAGAGAGTTAATGCCAGCGAAGCGCTTTCACTATATCAGGAGCAGGATATGAATGTTCTATCTCTTCTAGCTACATCCATAAGAGAGGAGATTAACGGCAAGAGGGTGTGGTACAACAGAAATTTTCACCTTGAACCCAGTAATGTTTGCATTCACAGATGCAGTTTCTGCTCTTATCGCAGAGAGAACGACTCTGACCACGGAGCCTGGACAATGGAAGCGGACGAGATTAGAGAGTACTGCCGCAACAAATACGAACCCGGAATGACCGAAGTTCACGTGGTCGGAAGTGTTCACCCACAAAAAGATATCTCATATTACTATAGTGTTATAGATATCATACGGAACGAACTCCCATCTGATGTTACAATTAAAGCATTCTCCGCTGTGGAGATAGACGATATGTGCAGGAGCTCGGGAAAATCGCCGCAAGAGGTGCTTTCCGAACTTAAAAAAAGAGGTGTCTCGGCTCTTCCGGGAGGTGGTGCAGAGATCTTCGATCCTGAGATACGCAGAGCTATCTGCCCCGATAAAGCCGATGCCGGGCGCTGGTTAGAGATTCATAAGGAGGCTCATAAACTGGGGCTTAGAAGTAATGCCACTATGCTTTTTGGCCACATTGAGAGCAGGGAGAACCGTATAGAGCATCTCATTGCGCTAAGAGATTTGCAAGAGACTACCGGCGGTTTTGACGCATTTATTCCGCTTCTATTTAAATCTGCAAACAATCCGATGTCTCATCTTGGTGAGATTGACACTATAGAGATTCTCAAAACTTTTGCAATATCCAGAATAGTGCTGGACAACATTCCCCATATTAAGTCCTACTGGCCGATGTTGGGGAGAGAGTTGTGTCAGCTGACACTACTCTATGGTGCCGACGATATTGACGGAACCGTTAATAACAGCACAAAGATATACAGTATGGCCGGAGCTCAGGAGAGCAGCCCCTCTATGAGTGTCCAGGATTTAGAGAGTATTGCGGCCGGTTGCGGATACCAGGCAGCAGAGAGAGACAGCTTTTATAATGAAGTGAAAAAATAATAGTACTTTTACATCAAATAGTTCTCAAATGAAAAAGGATAACTGGATTATAAAGAATCTGATTATGGCTGCAACAGTAACTGTTGCTATACTTATCTTAACGATTCTCTTTCTCAAATTTATAACAAGACACAATCAGGAGCTTGAGGTTCCCGATTTTTCCGGTATGAGCATTGCAGATGCACAATCACTGGCAAACAGGGAGAGTTTGAGATTGGATGTTACAGACTCTGTCTTTCTTCCCAGAATGGGAAGAGGTGTAATCTTTCGTCAAAATCCAACTCCGGGGAGCCTGGTTAAGAAGAACAGACGAATTCTTCTTACAATAAACTCCATTCAACCAAAAAAAGTGAGTATGCCCTCAATCATCGGCTTCTCACTACGTCAGGCAAAAGCAGAGCTTACCGCAAAACAACTAAATGTGGGCAGGCTTATATATGTTAATGATATGGCTACCAATAATGTTCTATCACAAAGGCTCAACGGAGCGTTTGTACCTACTGGTACATTGGTAGAGACTGAGAGCGAAATAGATCTGGAACTTGGAATGAGCCCGGATAACAATATGACATCAATTCCTTCTCTGGTAGGGTTCTCTCTTGTGACCGCCAGGGATATAATTATTGACAACTCTCTCAATATTGGCAGACTTATATTTGACGAGTCGGTTAAAAACTATTCAGACACAATTTCGAGCTTTGTAATAAAGCAGCTTCCGGAACCTACAGAGTCTCTTACCCATATGCTGGGCAGCAGGGTAGAGCTCATTTTAAGTATAGATAAATCTAAGATAGAGGCCCAGAAAAAGAGATAATAAAAATGCCGGAACAGAAAAATTCTAAAAAGACAACCCAAGAGAAATTGATTTTAGATTCAGAGTTAGAGTCAGAGATAGATATTGACCTGGAAGAGGGTGTAGAGGATGAGAGTGAAGCCTCCTTTGAACACTACCGATTTGTTTCAGATAAGGGACAGAGCTCTCTGAGGGTAGACAAATTCATAACCAACAGAATGGAGAAGACCTCCCGTCACCGTGTGCAGCTGGCAATAGCTGCAGGCTATGTGCTTGTAAACGGGAAGGTGGTAAAGGCGAACCATATTGTTAAACCGCTTGATATAGTAACTCTGGTTCTACCATACCAGAGAAGAGGCTTTGAACTTAAACCGGAGAACATCCCTCTTGATATCCCTTATGAGGACGAAGATCTGTTATTGGTTAACAAACCTGCCGGGTTAGTGGTACATCCGGGTCACGGTCACTTTTCCGGAACTCTAATAAATGCGCTGGCTTACCATTTGGGAATTACACAGCCTGTAGATGCCGAAGATGAACGGATGGGCATTCTGGTTCACAGAATAGACAAAAACACCTCAGGGCTCCTGCTGGTTGCCAAGAATGACGAATCTCAGCTTGCTCTTGCAAAACAGTTTTATGATCACACAATTCAGAGAAAATATATTGCTCTTGTTTGGGGGAATATGAAACAGGACTCCGGAACAGTTACCGGACACGTGGGCAGAGATCCTAACGACAGAATGCGCTTTAGAGTCTTTCCGGATGGTTCAACAGGGAAACACGCTATTACTCATTACAGTGTAATAGAGCGTTTTGGATATACAACCTTAATTGAGTGTGTGCTTGAAACCGGAAGAACTCATCAGATAAGAGTTCATATGGACTATCTTGGGCACCCACTCTTTAACGACGATCGCTACGGCGGAGATAAGATTCTCAAAGGAACTGTCTATAACAAGTATAAGAAATTTGTAGAGAACTGCTTTGAGATGATGCCCCGGCACGCTCTTCACGCAAAAACATTAGGTTTTGTACACCCGAGAACAAAGGCAAATATGTTATTTGAGAACGAGATCCCTGCAGATTTCTCCGGAGTTATAGAGAAGTGGCGGACATTTTACAACAGCAGGACAGAGATGTAGATTACTGTTTTGACTCTTTAATATGTATATCTCTCTGAGGATATGGTATCTCAATATTTTTCTCTTTGAATATCCTAAATACCTCGTAATATATATCACTCTTAATGATTGATGGTCTATCTATATACTCTAATGTCCATATCTGAAGAGTAAATTTAAGGCTGCTATCGCCGAATTCATCAAACCTGACATATGGTGGCGGCTCCTCCAGTACACCTGGGTGCAACTTTGCAATTCCCATTAAAATTTCTGTAACTACCTGCGGCTCCTCTTTATATGAGACTCCAATGGGTATGTTAAGCCTGATATTCTTGTTATTATGACTCCAGTTAATGACCTGTTTATTAATAAAGTCAGAGTTTGGAACTATCACTGTGATATTGTCGTTAGTAATAATTGTTGATGCTCTTGCATTTATCTCTACAATATTTCCGGTTAGCCCCTCAACCTCTATCCTGTCTCCCACCTTGATTGGTCTTTCAAAAAGTATTATAATACCACTAATAAAATTATTAGTTATTCCCTGAAGTCCAAATCCTATACCGACCCCTAATGCACCAACCAAGAGCCCCAGTGCACTCAAATCAATCCCGGTAGTCTGAAATATTATTACAATACCTACAATCAGAAGCAGATATTTTATTATAGTAGCTATCGATTCACTTACACCAATATCTACATTATATCTCGGGAATACCACCTTAACCAGGAGACGCTTCAACTTGCCGGAAAAAAAGAACAAAAGGAAGAAAGAGATTGATAACAACAAAAATGTCTTAATCGTGAACTCATTTGAACCAAGCTTAAAAAGCTCAATATTCCAGGTGTTTTTTATCCAATCAATTATATCTTCCAGACTATTCATTTTAATAAAATTTTAACGCAGTCTCTGTAAAGATATAAAAAAATAGGGTCATCCCCTATTTCTCAGTAAGAGAGAGGCCGACTAATTTTGAATATCAGCCGGCCTCTGTTCTTTTATTAAAAATCACTCGATTTAAAATCTTCTTCCGCCAAATCCACCGCCTCCAGGGAAGCCACCGCCACCCGGAAATCCTCTGTGACTATTCTGTCCACCTTTATTATCTCCGAAAGACCCGAATCTGATTGTAAAACTAACCATAAAGTATTGTTGAAGTGTGTTGTTCTGAATATCCTCAATATAGTTATCTGTTGTATTTCTGTACATATTTCTGGATTGGTTAAGGATATCAAATACCTTGAACTTTAAAGTTGCCATTTTTTTGAGCAGCTGTTTCGAAGCCTCAGCGTTCCATACATGAGTCGGCTGGTTATTACCGTCACCAAATCCAATATAGAATGTATAGTTATAGTCACTTACCAGATTAAACCCGGCAGGTAGTGTCCAGTTAATGTTTGCACTGACAGAGTTTGTCCAGGTTGCCGGTTTCATATTATTCTCTATTGTATACCAGGCATATGAGTAAGATGCTCTACCACCAGCTCCAATTTCAAGTTTTTCGCCTCTGTATGTAGCCCTGAACATCTCACTTAATGAAAGGCTTGTAGTTTTGTTTCTCAGGGCATTTGAGTAGTTGATACCTTTGTTCAGGCCGACTCTTGTATTTGTAAAAATTGAGAATTTAGACTTCTTGATTGGTGTGTTATACATAAGGTTGTTGGAAATTGACCACACACCATTCTCATTCACCGGCATACTCTTTTGAATTCCTCCGTTTTCGTACCAGGTCATATTAACAATCTTATCCATTGTGTAGTTACCCTCCAGCCATAGCCTTACAGAGCGGAAGGTCTCCCTCTTTGTGTTACCGTACTCAAGTGATAACCTGCTGTTGAACTCGGGAAGAAGATCCGGATTACCAACAGGAATGTAGAGAGGGTTTGAGTTATCCAATACCGGTTGTAGTTGGTTAATGGATGGCTGGTTGGTGTTACCTCTGTATCTTATCCTGATATTGCTCATCTCATTAAACTTGTACTCATATGAGGCAGATGGAGAGTAGTTCACAATACTTCTCTTAATATCTCTCTCTCCGCCAATACTCTCAGTATATGACGGCTGAGCATTAAAGCCTATTGTATAGTTATACTTCTCCTCATTTTTCCTAAGATTGACCTCTGCCTGTTGGTTGATGAACTTGTTTTCAAAATTATTGGAGTAATCTTCATCTCTAAGATCAAAATTCCCGGTTACACTATTGTAATTAAAGGCATTTTTCTCCGAATTATTTATCCTGTATGTGTATCTGTAGGCCAGCTCCATAAAGAAATTCTTTCCCAGAGGCTCTGTATATGAAGCCCTTGCACCCAGTGAATATGCCAGATTAATCTGGTCATACTGCTGTTTTACGATATCCACAGATGGGTTATTTCCAAATATATTTGTCTCAGATTCGTTCAACCCATCTATCTCATTATTAGAGTAGGAGTAGTTAAAATTAATAGAGAAAGTTCTTCCCGGCTTACCAAGTCTTTGACGGTAGAGAAGCTCTCCCTCTGTGCTTTGTGAGTTATTATCTCCTTTTGTAGTGCTAAATCCGTCGTTAATTTTTGCTCCATTTAGGCCATCGGTAGAGAACTCTCTGGTATCGTTAAAAGAGCCCTTGCCGAGACTTACATTTGGTCTGAAGATGAATGAGGTTCTCTCGGAAGGGGCCCACTCAATCTCCAGGGCTACCCTGTGGTTGTCTGATATATTTTGAGACAAAGTATAGTCTCTGTTAAAGAAGGTGCTGTCCGGCAAAAAATTCTGTCTCACCCTGGAGCCCTCAGATACAGTATTGGTATTTCCGTAGAAGTAGTTGCTTCCTACCTTAAGTTTACCTTCATAAAACTCTTTGTTTGCGTTTACACCTGCCATCCAGGAGGTGGTAATTCCGCTACCGCCTAAGTTAATAGTGCTACCCCCTACCCTAATTCTTCCTCCTCCGGCAAAACTGGCTCCGCCGCCCCCTCTCATACCTCTCATCATATCTCCGGCTATATCTGTGAATGCACGGTTATTAGTATTATTACCATTGAGAATAACACTTAGCTGGCTGCCGGTTTTAAAATTACTCACCATACCTGCTGTCTGATACCTCTCATTTGAGCCGTATCCTCCGGTTGCATTACCAAACCATCCGTTCATCATCCCGGGTCTGATAGCCAGGTCAATTACTGTCTCTTCGTTGCCGTCGTCAATTCCCGTAAAACGGGACTGATCTGACTTTCTTTCTACTACCCTAACTTTATCAATAATGTTTGCCGGAAGATTCTTTGTTGCGATTGAGGGGTCATTCAGGAAAAATGCCTTTCCGTCAATCATTATTTTATTAATCTCTTTGCCGTTAGCCGTAATCTTTCCATCCTTATCTACCTCTACCCCGGGCAGTTTCTTTAAGAGCTCTTCCAACATATCTGTATCTGTTGTCTTAAAAGAAGATGCATTGTACTCAATAGTATCTTTCTTAACTATAACCGGATTTCCCAAAGCAGATACAACAGCTGACTCAAGAGTATTAATCTGCTCTAACATACTGATATTGCCTATCTCAACAACTCTTTGAGAACCTACAGCAATACTCTTCTCAACCGGTCTGTAACCCATAAATTCTATTTTAAGAGTGTACTCTCCGGCAGTTGGTGCCACTATCTCAAACTTACCCTTTGAGTCTGATAGAACATATTTGGCTGGGGTTTCAGAACCCTTTGGAATTATTGCTATGGTCGCAAACTCTACAAATTCGTTTCGTATACTGTCAATAAGAGTCCCCCTCAATCTATAATCTCTTGTCTGTCCATAAATTAAACCATTTACAAATAAAAGAGCTGTAATGGTAAGTAGCGTAAATTTGATATATTTCATTTTTAAATAATTATTTCAGTTTATCTGTTATTGTCAAAAAACAATACTTTGACTATCGAAACAGCCAAAGGTTAAATTAGTTTTAAAAAAAAGCAGGATTATTTTACTCTCCCGGGGTTACTCTTGATAAAAGCGCCCCAATCTCCCTTAGATGTGCCACTCTTTGTTTTTGTATTTGCTGCGGCAGGAACCGAGCTGCTAAGAAAATGGCACAATGCAACAGCAAGTCCGTCAGTAGCATCTAAATATTCAGGGAGATGGTCTACCGCTAAAATCTTTGTTACTATTGCTGCAACCTGCTCTTTGGATGCAGCACCTTTACCGGTAATCGACATTTTAACTTTTCTGGGGGCATATTCACAAACACTCATATTTTTATTGAGTGCGGCAGCAATTGCCGCCCCCTGTGCTCTCCCAAGTTTGAGCATAGATTGTATATTTTTCCCGAAAAAGGGTGCCTCAATAGCGAGTTCATCGGGAGAGAACCTCTCAATTAGTGAACTTACCTCCTTAAAAATTGCAGATAGCTTTGCAAAGTGGTCACTCTCCTTTTTAAGATTGGTTATTCCCATAGAGATATATCCCGCTTTGCCTTTACAGACGCCAATCACACCCCAACCCAAAACCTGAGTTCCGGGGTCAATTCCCAATATAACTTTATCCGGAACCATTATACAATTTTAGTCAATATAGTCAAATCCAGTGTAAGGGCGAAGCACCTCAGGAACCCGAATGGCACTCTCCTGCTGATAGTTCTCCAGTATAGCCGCAAGTATTCTTGGCAGTGCAAGGGAGCTTCCATTTAGGGTATGTGCAAGCTGAGGTTTACCGGTTTCATCTTTATATCTCAATTTTAACCTGTTGGCCTGGAATGTTTCGAAGTTGGATACAGAACTTACCTCCAACCATCTCTGCTGTGCCGCTGAGTAAACCTCAAAATCATAGGTGAGTGCAGATGTAAAGCTCATATCGCCACCGCACAATCTTAAAATTCTGTAAGGGAGTCCGAGATCTTTAACTATCCTCTCCACGTGGCTAACCATCTCCTCAAGAGCTTTGTATGAGTTATCCGGATGAGATATCTGTACAATTTCAACTTTTTCGAATTGGTGCAGTCTGTTTAGCCCTCTCACATCTTTACCATATGAGCCCGCCTCCCTTCTGAAACAAGGGGTGTATGCAGTAACCTTTATCGGCAGTTCATTTGCAGACAGAATAACATCTCTGAATATGTTTGTAACAGGAACCTCTGCTGTAGGAATAAGGTAGAAGTTATCCAGACCAACGTGATACATCTGCTCACCTTTATCGGGTAGCTGTCCTGTACCGTAACCGGATGCCTCGTTGACCATTAGTGGCGGCATAACCTCTGAGTAGCCGGCTTCAATATTTTTATCCAGAAAATAGGAGATAAGAGCTCGCTGTATTTTTGCCCCCTTGCCTTTATAAACCGGGAATCCCGCACCTGTAAGTTTAACTCCAAGGTCGAAATCAATGATATCATATTTTTTTGCAAGCTCCCAGTGAGGAGTAGCTGTTTTTAGTGACGGAATCTCTCCCCCCTCTCTCACAATAACATTATCTTCCGGAGTCTTGCCGGAAGGGACCGATGAGTGCGGCAGATTTGGGAGTAAAAGCAGAAGGTCGTTAAGCTCTTTCGCATACTCCTCCATCTTGGTCTCAATAATCTTTGAACTCTCTTTTAGCTGAGCAACTCTGCTCTTTGCACTCTCTGCCTGCTCCTTTTTTCCCTCCTTCATAAGCGCACCAATCTCCTTGGCTATTGAGTTCTGGTTTGCCAGAAGCGAATCTGCCTCTGTCTGGGCATTTCTTTTTTTAACATCCAACTCTGCAGTTTTGGCAATAATTGTTGCCGCATCAAAATTTTTAACCGCAAGCCTCTCAATAACAAATGAGGGATTCTCTCTGAGCAATTTAATATTTAACATCGTAAAATGTATGTGAAAATTAGGTGCCAAAGTTAAAAAAAAATAGCTCTTACTGAGTAGAAAAGAAAAAATATTTAGAAATAGACAATTCTTATTCAGGATTATATAAATCACAATTTCAGCTAATTAAACATACATAACACTATTTACATTTGCACAAAGAAAGCAACCGGAGGTTAATTGTAAATGTGCAGTGTGATATGAAAAAGTTTCTCTCTCTTCTCTTGACCGGTATTATTTTCCCGTTATCCTGTAACAAATCAGGTGATAACACGCATCAGGTGCATCACCTTAAATTTATCACCTACAACACACCAGCCACAAAAGGTCAATCAGCATTCACAACAGGAAACAGATCTTCAATTTTAGTATTTGAATCGGAATCTCTCTGTCAATATTTTGGAGGCACACCGGTGTTTGCGACAGGAGGGTCAGAAGGTGAACTGGTTCCTCAAAATAGTATTTCACTTGTGAAAGGGAGCTACGATATCTACTCTCTCTCTCTCAATAACAGTCAAAACCCATCGCTTGTGTTTGAAAACGGCCTCTGCAGGGAGTTGGAAAATGGAATAGACTACCTGTGGGCGGCTCAAAAAAATGTAATGGTAAACACCGACAAAGTTATTGTATTCAACTATAAGCGCCTTGCTTGTCTTGTTACATTTAAAGTTAAAGCGGACACATCTATTAAAAACCTGGTGATAAGAGATATGAAACTAAGTGCTCCAAAAACAGACTCAATATTTTTGGATCTATCACAAGGTAAAATAAGTAGCTCAACTACTTGCGGCTCTCTAATTTCAATTGGAGGAAGTGGCAATGAACGATCGGCCATTATAGTTCCAAAAGAGGGTTCTACATACCTTGAGGTAGAGTTGGACGCAACGATAAACGGATTGGTTGTAACAGAAAAGAAATATAGCACAGTACTCGATATTGAGTTCATATCCGGCAACTTGTACGAGATAGAACTCGAGATTGACAGCAGTAAGATTGCAGCATTAACTACAACTGTATCTGAATGGAGATTAAAAAACAATCTGGTAATATATGCCCGTTAAACTTTATTTGCCATAAAATGAATAAACCAGCGTTTACAACTCTTTTAACCTTCACCGTAATCTCACTGCTAAGTGCAAACTCTTGTATAAAAGAGAACTATTCAATCTGTCCCGATTATGGTAAGTATCGGATTACCTTCTGTCAGAGGAGTGGTATAGAACAAAAGGCAGCTATGAACGCTATTGTGATATATAACTCCGTTGACAGGGAGGGTAGTTCGAGCGGAGTGTGCAGATTTACAAGAGCTCCGGGAGATTCAATGTTAAATCAGGAGAAGCCGTTGAGACTCTATCCGGGTGATTATAATTTTAAAGCCTTCCTCACAAAAGGTGCAATTCAATTCAATAATAATATGGTTAAGATAAAAAACAGAGAGCTTCACGTGATGGCCGATACCATTGAGCGTGTATCAAAGAGGGGAGAAAACAGAGTCCTGTTGACATTTGTCCTCTCAAACTCTTTGATAGAGGTAAAATGCAATTTGGATCCCAAATACAAGAATCTCTACCAGGTGTATGATGTAGAGATGAGCGCTCCGGATGACCGGGATATCTTTCTCGATACAGAGAGCGGATGTTGCAACTACTCACAATCAATCACCGAATTCTACGACTATTTTCTCTATAGTGAGATCTCAGACATATTCGAGTACTACTGTGTTCCATTTTTAGGCGGATGCTATCTCAATTTTCGCTTTAGGTTATGTCCATTAAATGTAGATGAAGATTCAGTAAGTGAACAGACCATCATACTGCAGAGCAGATTATTTCTAAATATGGAGATAAGTCAGGGGAGAGCCTACAGGTTCACTTTTGATGTAACTCCGTATGAGATTAACTATCTCTCTACCTCGGTCAGAGATTGGTTCGATAATGATTGTATCGAAGAGATACCTCTATTATAAAAACTTATTAAAAACAAATTAAACTATTATGATGATGAAAAAGATTGTAGCAGCTGTGTGCCTGATTGTGTTTGGAATGCAATCGTGTGAAAAATCAGAGATTTCAAAAAATGAATCAGAGATGAGGTTTTCTGCCTCCTATGATTTGGAGCCCTTAACAAAAGCACCAATACCATTTCCCTCCGGGAACAAATCCACAATATTCGGTTACACTGCAGGAGCAAATCTCACTTCTGCCACGCCTGTCGCCGGAACTCCTCTTGAGGCTACAGGAGCTGGAACAGGAGTATTAACACCAGATAGTCCCCTTTTTTTACCAAAGGGGAGTTACGACTTCTATTCGCTCTCAATTAACAGCACCACTCAGGCAGGAGTTACTTTTACATCCGGAGTATCAGGTCAGCTCGTAAACCAGAGAGATTATATTTGGGCTAAACACACTTCGGTGGCTCAGGGAGGTTCGGTTACCTTTGCATATACTCATAAAGCTGTCGGCATCGAGGTAAATATTACCGCAGGCACAGGAGTATCTGCTATGAGTGTGACCTCTATAAGGTTTACACCGACCAAGGCAGATGCTTCGTCCAAAATGACTCTCTCTACCGGAGTTATTGGTTCGGCTGCAGATAAAGATGTGCTTACTGCTATGAACCTTACCGCTGCAAAAGGAAGTTACATTATGCTGCCTATGGCTTCCCAATCTTTGGACATTGAGGTTACGGTAAATGCAACAATCGGAGGAGTTTCCCAAACCGCAAAGGTATACACCGGAGTTGTTCCTGCGAGAGCATACGCAGCTGGTACATACTACACAATAAATCTCACAATATCTGCAACAGCTCTCACATTTACTGGTAGCACCGTAGATGATTGGACTACCCAGACGATAACAGGAGTTACTCTCACGGAGCAGTAGTTATGAAACCCGGAAAACTAATCTGGATAGCTCTCCTTTTTGCACCTCTGCACCTCTGCTGTATCAAGGAGAGGTGCTGCGGGTGTGATTCACACTCAGTGAAGGATACCACATCTCTTCTTGTCTCTTTTAGTGGAGATTACGAAAGAGGTGTCGTGACAAAAAGTAGCAGCTCTGCCTTTCCGGCCGGAATAATGACCTCAATTTTCGCATTTTCCAGCGGTGAAAATCCTGCAGTCTATCCATCTTTCCCCGGAACTCCCATTATTGCTGTCTCAGATATCTACGGCAATCTAAGTGTAAGTAGCAGTAAGTACCTTTTTGTACCTGCCGGAATATATGATTTTTACTCTGTATCTGCTAATAATCAATCTCTTATGGATATTAAAATAGAGAAGGGAATCTCTGCCCCTCTTATTAATGGTGTAGATTACCTTTGGAGCAGTGGCAGGGAGACGGAGGTCAAGACAAACACCAATGTATCTCTTGTTTTTTCTCACAGAGCGGCAAGAGTGGTTGTTACATTTACAGAGGGTGACGGGGTGAGAGATCTTATAGTAAAAAACGCATCGATTTATGCAACAAAAGAGGGTGCCAGAATGGTTCTCTCTACCGGCGAGATTCCGCCTGCCGGCACAGTTAATAGTATAAGTATACCAATGAAGGTCAATTACAGGAGTGCAGAAGAGATAATATTACCACTTCAAAATGGTATTTCAATCCCTTTTGAAGTAGAGATAGAGGCATCACTCTCCGGGGTAATCGTTGATTCTAAAATATACAGAGGGCTTATCCCCTCTCCGCAGGGTGGGTTTATGGGGGGAAATGCATATCACTTCACGGCAAAAGTAAGCAGTACATCCATAACTTTTTTTGCAGCAGTTACAGTTGAGTGGGAAGACAAATCTATAACCAATTTAGATATATATGAATAGATTAATCACTCTCCAGACTATTTTTGCCTTTGGTCTGCTATCTGTTAAATGCCACGCACAAAATTACAGCATTGGATCTAGCCTGACCGCATCGGCACTTGGATCATTAAACATTGAGGCATCTGGAGCAATCTCGGGAAAGGTTTCATTTCATCTGCCCCTGTTATGGGCCCCTTTTCAACTCAATGAGAAGACTAAGTTAAAGCTCTTCGCTCTACAACCCGGTGCCAGATGGTGGTTCTGGCACGTCTATTCAGGATTTTTTGCCGGTACTTATGCAACATACGCAAGGTTCAATGCCGGGATATATAACTACAGACACGATGGTTATG
The DNA here is from genome assembly GCA_002842515.1 of Bacteroidetes bacterium HGW-Bacteroidetes-5. Classification (GTDB taxonomy): domain Bacteria; phylum Bacteroidota; class Bacteroidia; order Bacteroidales; family UBA932; genus Bact-08. The sequence goes on from PHDC01000001.1 coordinate 437,987, forward strand.
CTTTCGGGGTGTCGTTTAGCGGAGGTTACACCAAGATGCTTACAAGAAGATGGAATATTGAAATTGAGTTGGGAGGAGGCCTTTTTTATACAAAATATGATCTGTTCCTGAATGAGTTGTGTGGTGAATATTTAAGCAGCACATCAAATATGATGCTAGTCCCATCTAAGGTTAATATCTCTTTTGTCTATATTCTCTAATTACCAAAATGAACAGAGCCACTCTCTTTTTGACAATTCTGTCATTTACGACATCTTGTACACCATCTCTCTATAGAATAAAGAGAGATCGGGTAGTTCCTCTTATCTCTCACGCCCTATATTCAGACGAGAGTTATAATCTTGACCACCGTAGCTCCAACAACTCTAAATCGTTTACATTTAAAGGTTCAGATGGAAAAGAGATAATAATTAATGAGGCCGTTAAAGATCCCCAAAGCGGAGAGATGGTGAGGTTGAGACATCTAAATGAGATCTATGTATCCGCTAAATCTCTCAACATCTCTGAGAGAGGCGGAGTGGTACGGCTTGATTTTATTATAAGAGTGCCTGAGTCTCTCCAGAAGAGCGAATGGCAGACAACACTGCTGCCAATACTCACCAGAGGGGCGGATACAATACATCTTGAGAAGATTATTCTCACCGGATATGGTTTTAAACGTTCTCAAATAAAAGGATATAAAAGGTATGAAAGATTTCTGAGAACCATTATTCCGGACGATGCAGATTTTATTGAGGTCTATACAGACCTTCCGAATCTTGCTATTTTTCTTGACAGACATCTCCCGGTGTCCAGGCTGATTTCCGGAATTGAAAATGACTCAATAACAACTCGTTTTGGAGTTAGCGAAAAAAAGATATTGGAACATTATCTAAAGGAGTGGCTTATTGAACGAAACAATCGTAAAAAGGAGGAGAGACAGAGACTCTTTTTAAAATATGTTAAGCACCCCTACATTAAAAACTCTCGCCTTGATTCGGTTATTAAGATGGTTAACGGAGATTTTGCATACCACTACTCGCAGGAGCTAAATACAACCGAAAGTTCAAAAAAAATCTCGCTCAATATATGCGCTCAGGTAAAGAGTATTTGGGGCAGCTCTCTGACACTCCCCTGTTCCGATACCTTAAACTACTATATCTCATCAATGATCAATTTCACCGACACAACTAAAAGATATATAAGTAAAGTGGTGGAGAGAAGAGTTATAGAGAGCTTTGATACCCGGATAAATTTTGGAGTAAACAGCACCGAGATTGACCCGGAACTGGATAGTAACCGTTTTTATCTATCTAGGTTAAGGGATTATATATCAAATGTATGCCGGAAAAACCTCTACAATACAGACTCAGTAATTATAACAGCATTCTCCTCTCCCGAGGGACCCTTTAAGCTTAATGAAGATCTATCAATCCACAGAGGAGAGTCGGTATACAGATACTTCAAAAGGAGTATCGACTCTCTCAAAATGGACTCATTAAGCGGCCCCATAGTGAAACGGGTAAGTGTTGCAGAAGATTGGCCCGGGCTTAGGAATCTTATACTCCTGGAGGTAAACCTTAAAGACAAGAGTTCTATCCTTGAGCTATTTACAATTAAAGACCCGGATATTCGAGAGAGTAAAATATTGTTGCACAAAGAGGATTACAGATATATTAAAGAGCGTCTCTACCCTACGCTGAGAAGGGTATCGTTTACATTTCATCTCTCTCGTAAGGATATGGAAAAGGATACGATTCACACATCTGAGGAGGATACACTCTATATGAGAGGCGTGCTTCATCTCCAGAGAAGGGAGTACGCCAGGGCAGTTGAGATTCTTAAAGAGTACAGAGACATTAACAGTGCGATTGCGTACCTCTCTATGGGTAAAGATTTTTCTGCATCCGAGATTCTCTCCTCCCTTAAAGAGAGCGCCAGTGTTTTGTATCTAAAGGCTATAGTTGCATCAATAAGAGGAGATGAAGAGAGTGCGGTAAATCTCTTTTTAAGATCGGTTGAGTTGAACCTCTCAATGGCATACAGAGGGGCGTTGGATCCTGAGATCTCATTCTTAATAAAAAAGTATAACCTCAATAACGAGATATTTAGATGAAAAGAGCGAACAGAAGTTGGTTGATGCTCTCTATGGTTATGATTTTATCGCTATCGTGCGGCAAGGAGTACCTGGAGAGCATATCAAAGAAGGGTGGAGCGAGGGTCGCCGATAGCATCATTGCCGGGGTAGGCAGAGTTAGAGTTGAAATACAAATAATTGACGACTTAAAGACTAAAGCGTACAATATAAATGATATAATCTCAAACTACACAATACTGGTATACGATTCGTCCGGTGAAAAAAGATTTCACGGATACTCCGCAAACAGTGGCAGTATGGATATCGTAGTACCAACGGGTGAGATTACTGTTGCGGTAATCGGAAACATAGGAGAGATAGATAGCACTTACTATACCAAAACAGATTCGCTTTGGAGTGCAAGAACATCTTTAATGCACTCCCCTTCAAATGGAGTTTTATACACAGGCGTTGCAAATATTAACATAACTCAGAATCAGAACGATGTCTCAATATTACTCAAAAGGGTTATTGCTAAGGTTACCGTTGTGCTTAACAGGAGTCAACTCAATGAAGATGTGTCTCTTGAAATAACTAAGATTCAGCTGAAAAATGTACCTCTCTCCGTAAAACTCTTTAGCAACAACACTCCGGGAATCTCTCAGATAGTTGAGGATGGAGACTATATTACGACAAATCTGGAGCCGGTAAATCACGAAACGGCATCTGCTATCTATCTATTCGAAAATATGCAGGGAGATATTGGCAGTAACTCAATTCCATCATTGAAATATGCAGGAACAAAGAGTAATGTCTGTTCATATCTTGAAATTACAGCAAACTATATAAGTCCTGCAAAAACCGGTGTAATAAAATACCGAAGCTTTTTGGGTGAGAACTCCACAAACAACTTCGATGTTATAAGGGAGACACACTATAAAGAGACAATTCTATTTACGGGATCTTCAATCAATGAGTCCTCCTGGAGAGTAGATGTGAGCAATCTTTCAAACTTGTCATATTATATAACCACATCTGCATCACCGGAAAATGGGGGAGTTGTATATGGAGCCGGATACTACAATTATGGCGATTTTCCCTGTTTATTGGCGGTACCAAATACAAACTACATCTTTACAGGATGGTCTCCTGTTATAAGTGCCGTAACTTGTGATCAAAGCTATACTGCACATTTTCTTTATGATCCGCCCCAAGTTGTCGTTACAGGAATCACAATATCTCCGACCTCTATTACACTTTATAAAGGTGATAATCATCTGATTGAGGCACAAGTTCTGCCGGGGAATGCAACTGTTAAAGATATTAACTGGAGTTCTGCCAACAACAATGTAGTCCAAGTAGATGCAACCGGCATAGTGACAGCCGTGAATGCCGGAAGTAGCTCTATTATTGCCACAACTGCCCAAGGTGGGTACTCTGCAACCTGTTCTATTACAGTATTGGAAAAAGTTTTCAATCTCAATATCACAAATATCACATTAAAATATGGAGAGAGTGCCTCAATCGGATTCGAAACATCTCCTTCTGCCACCCCTATATGGAGCAGCGACAATATCTCTGTTGCCTCGGTAACATCTGCCGGAGTTGTGACTGCCGGGAACATTACCTCCACAACAACAATAAGGGCGGTTGCAAATGGAATTAATCGCAGTTGTATTGTGAATGTGGTTGCTCCTGTTGTGCCGGTAAGTGGCATCTCTCTGGATAGGAGTGCTGTTACACTTTTAAGCGGAGGTAACCAGACAACATTAACAGCCAGCGTCTCACCTTCAAATGCAACGAATAAAACGGTAATCTGGAGCAGCTCCAACTCATCGGTTGCAACTGTCTCACAAGGAGTAATCACTTCGACAAACCCAGGGAGTTGTATCATAACAGCGACAACTTCAGATGGAGGTTATTCGGCAAACTGCATAGTAAATGTAGAGAGTCCGAAAATCCCGGTAACATCAATCGTGTTAAGTAACTCTTCATTAAAACTTGACAAGGGTGAGAGTGGTCAACTCTACGCAACCGTTTATCCTTTCAACGCTACAAATAGTAGTGTTGAGTGGATATCATCGGACGAATCTGTTGCATCAGTAGATATTACAAGTGGGTTGATCGTGGCAAAAGAGTATGGTGTTACCGTTATAACTGCCAGAAATCCCTTAAGCGGAGTAATAGCACAATGTGTGGTGAGCGTCTATCTTCCACTTTCGGTATATGTAAGCACAAATGAAATATATAGTTACAACCCCGACACAAATGAAACTATCGGGGCGGAGGTTATTCTTTACGCAAGGGTAAGTATGAGTGTCCCTTCAAATATGTCAATTGTAAACTCAATTTCACCATTTGTTACGGTAAGTGTCAACTACTCATATTTATATAACGGTATTCAAACTTCGGGAATAACCACTCTGATGCTAAATAACACAAACAATAATGACACTCCTTGGATTTACACATCAGGAATTTCACAAATATTCAGTTTTACATCACCTATGAGCGAGATGGAGATTATAAATTCAGTAAGCTCGTTCAGTTACACAGTTATACCCGGGAGTGCATATATAAACCTATACCACATTAAATGGTAACAGAGACAGAATCAACCCTACAAATTATAAACTAATACTTAAAACAACTATTATGAAAAAAATTAACCTTTATCTGACAATTGCTCTCTTGACAAGTGCATTTATGCTCTCCTGTAATAAAGAGACCGTGGTAGAGTTTCCAACCTGGAACGCCCTTGCTTTCAGCGAGAATCCATCCGACAACTACCTCCTCTATATGGATGAACCGTATGTTAATCTCACCTTTCCCGGGTTAGTCAGTAACCGCGAAATAAACTACATAAATGGCTCCTGGATGATAGAGAAAATGGAGTATGTATTTATAGCTCACAACTGGGGAGAGCAGGAGCTCATTATATACATTACGAAAAAGGGAGCTGAAGTTACAGAGCGGGTTCTGCTGCCTCAGCCCCCTGTTGTGGGGAGTTTAGATAACCATATAAAGAAGTTCTCCTTAAAATTTGATGCTTCCGCAGGCGAATACAGTTTCAGTGCTGCTGTTAAGGATAACAGAGGTATAACGCCACTGCTAACAAAAGTGCTGCATAACAGCTCAAACAAGCTGGTTGTCAGGTAGAGATTAAATCCTACTTTTTCCCTTTAAGGTGCTTCTCCAAAAACTGATCCTGCTCCCATAACAGATGCAGAATGTTCTCTTTGGCTGTATAACTGTGGCTCTCTTTAGGAAGGATTACCATTCTGGCAGGTGCACCAAGTCCCTTGAGTGCCTGGAAGTAGCGTTCTGTCTGAAGGGTAAAGGTGCCGGGGTTGTTATCTGCCTCACCGTGAACCAACAAAATTGGGGTCTTCATCCTGTCAGCGTTCATAAAAGGAGACATTCTGGTATAAACCTCGGGTACATCCCAGTAATTTCGCTGCTCGCTCTGGAATCCGAACGGAGTTAATGTACGGTTATAGGCACCGCTCCTGGCAATGCCACAGGCAAACAGATCGCAGTAGGTTAAAAGATTTGCAGTCATAAAAGCTCCGTATGAGTGCCCCCCTATTGCAACTTTAGTTCTGTCAATATAGCCAAGCCTGTCAACTGCATCTATGGCAGCCTGGGCATTGGCAATGAGCTGCTCAATAAAGGTATCGTTAGGTTCGGTTTTCCCCTCACCTATTATCGGGAATGCTGCATCGTGAAGCACTACGTACCCTCTGGTAACCCAGTAAACAAATGAACCATAAGATGGTGTTGTAAAGAGATTAGGGTTTTGATTGCTCTGGCTGGCAGAAGATACATCCTTGAACTCCCTTGGGTATGCCCATATAAGCAGCGGCATCTTCTCCTTTTTCTCTTTATCGTAACCTACAGGCAGATACAGAGTGCCTGAGAGCTCAACTCCGTCATTTCTCATATACTTAATAACCTCTTTATGAACATTTGCAATGCTCTCAAACGGATTCTTAAAGAATGTTATCTGCGTCAGATTATCTCCCTTTCGCTTAATATCTCTCATAAAATAGTTAGGAAACTCATTTTTTGATTGGATCATCACCATTACTAACCCTTTCTTAAGATTATCAATAGAGATAATATCCTCTTTCTTATCGGTATATTTTGATTGATAGACTCTTCTCTTTAAAAGTGTCTTAAGGTTCAGCTCATCTATAAACGGGAACTGACCATCTTTTGTGAATCCGTCTCCTATAAGGTAGATGTTGTCTCCCTCTATCGACATAACATTTGTACCGTAAACACCCCTTTTATTGAATATGTTTCCCGGGTCTGAGTATATATCCTGGTTGTTTCTGTCCGAAATCACAATAGGTTTAACCGATGGATCTTGTGGGTTAAAGAGGTAGGACTTTGTATTTCTGGTATCACCCCAGCTATCTGCAAATATCGCATATCTGTCATCTCCCCAAAAAATTCTGGTAAACCTCTGAGGAACCTTTGCCATAGATCTCGGTGATGAATCAAAAGGGGCATCCCACTGGAAAAGCTCGTCTCTAAACTCGGCAGCTTTTGACGGATCTCCCCCGTCCAGAGCCTCAACAAAGACTAAGGTAGATGGTTTGTCTGCCCGCCAGTTCATAGATCGTTTACCTGTTCTTGTTGCTGAGTTACCTTTAAGGGTAATCTCCGTTAGGGGAACATCATTAACCTGCTTAACAAATTTACCATCAATTGTGTAGACAATAGTTTTTTGAGGGAATCTGTTCATCGGTACAATGTATGAGTATGGCCTCTCTATGGTTGTAATCATAACATAGTTTCCGTCCGGAGATACGCTTTCTCCTGCATAGAGGGCAGCATTCATAAAAACCTTACCCTCACCTGAATCTATATTAAAAATATTGAGTTGGGACCTTACTAAAGTCTCAAAATTAAGTTCATCTTGTCTGTTTTTGAGCAAGTCCTGATATGTTCTGTTTTGAGATTCTCTTCCTTCACTTACAGAGATTATTGGTCCTGCAGGTAGATTCATCTTCTCATTCAAAATCTCACCTCTGTCAGATGGAAGTACCCTTGCAAGAATTGATTTGCTATCCTTGAGCCAACTTATAGGGTTGTCTATATTACAGTTAATAATCGGTCCTGATATTCTCTTTGCAGTTGCTGCAAAAACATCCAGCACCCAAAGCTCTACCCCTTTGGGGGTTGTGATTGTAAAAGCCACATACATCTCGTCAGGCGAAGGTTGCATATTTGCTATCTGTGGGTTTACCGGCAGTCCGCTCACCTGAATCTCCTCGCTTTGCAAAAGCTTTCTCACCTTTATGTTGTTACTATATTGTACTTCTGTTGAAGTGTTGGTTACAGGATTAATTCTAAGGCCGGCAAGCCTCATCTCCTGTTGGTTGAGAGCCTCAAGAGAATTGTATGTATCTCTGTATGTGAGAATCATATACTCTTTTTTAGAGTCCATTCTCACAGATGGAGCTCTTTCATAATCTACAAGATCCAGAATCTCTTTTGGGGGTTTCTGATAGTTAAGATTTTCCTGAGCCGCAGTTGTGAGTGGATACAACAGGCTTAGAGCGGCAAATGCCAACAGTAGTGTTGATAGTTTTCTCATATGTGTTTTTTTAGGATATAACGGTATAACGGTATAACGGTATAAAGATATAAATAAATAGAATCAACTCTCATCCCAGAATATAGACTCCTCTAAAAGAAACTTCAGAAAATATCCGGCCGGATACTCTCTGTTACCTATATTGGATCTTATTAACTTTACAATCTCTCTTTTGGACTCTCCCGTAAGATAAAAGATGCTCTTTTTAGAATTTAGTATGGTGCTGCCTGTCATTGTGATACGACTCTGTCCGTTGTGCGGGTTAACACTGGTTGAATACGAACATTGTGTATGGTAAAGATGCTCCTGACCGGGAAAAATTGAGGCTGTGTGACCATCTTCTCCCACTCCAAGAATAATTAAATCAAACTGAGGAATCCCATCTTTAACAGGCAGAATACTCTCTACAAGAGCCGAATACCTTAACGCCTCATCTATGGGGGCTCTCTCTCCGGCGATACGAAACAGATTATTTCCGGATATGGGTAACCTGTCAAAAAGAAGACGTTTAGCCATACCATAGTTGCTCTGAGCATCATCCGGAGGCACAGCTCTCTCATCTACCCAGAAAAATGCAACTCTCTCCCAGGGGATCTTTTCGGACCACTCTGTTGCCCAAAGTTCAAAAAGTCTGGCCGGCGACCCGCCTCCGGATATTGCAAGCGAAAAGAGAGTATCCTGCTTAGACGCTTTGCCGCTATGCAGTAGCTTCTCCTCTATCATAGATGCCATAAGTATTGTGAGCTCTCTGCTTTTGTCCATATTACAACTCACAATATAAATTAGTATTTGTAAGGTTTTTACAAGGATTTGTCCATTTACCCTCAACCTCAATTATCTTTTCACTCTCCAGTGGGCCCCAGCTTCCTGCAGGGTAACCATAAAGCGGAGTGTTGGGATTCTCTTTCCAAAACTTAAGTATGGGATCAAAGTACCTCCAGCTGGCTTCAACTGCATCACTTCTGGTAAAGAGTGTATTATCTCCGTTAAGACACTCCTCCAGCAACTTTGAGTATGCGTCTCCGTCTGTGAGCTGGGCCAGTTTATCATAGCTGAAGTCCATTGGCACCTGCTGTACATTAAAGCCGCTTCCGGGAACCTTAACATCAAACTTGAGCACCATTCCCTCGTTTGGCTGAATTCTAATTATCAGCTGGTTCTGTTCAGGGCAATCATCTCTGCAGCTGAACAGTCTGTGCGGAGTCTGTTTAAAGTGTATAATGATCTCTGTAACTTTTGTGGGCATCTGCTTACCGGTTCTAATGTAAAATGGGACGCCATCCCATCTCCAATTAGATATATTAACCCTCATTGCCAAAAATGTCTCTGTATGAGATGCCTCATCTACACCTCTCTCATTGCGATAACCCTTTGCCATCTCTCCCCGCTTCTCGCCGGCAATATACTGCCCTCTAACTATTCTGTTCGGAATATCATCATTGGAGAGCGGTTTAAGAGACTTATAAACCTTAGCTACCTCATCCCGAAACTCCTGCTTTGCATATAGAACAGGCGGCTCCATTGCCACAAGGGCAAGAAGCTGGATAAGATGGTTTTGAACCATATCCCTAAGCGCTCCTACTCCGTCGTAATATCCTCCTCTGTTCTCTATTCCCATATTCTCTACTGCAGTAATCTCAACTCTGTCTATATAGTGTCTGTTCCAGATAGGCTCAAATATGCTGTTTGCAAACCTTAGGGCAAGAATATTCTGTACAGTCTCTTTACCCAAATAGTGGTCTATCCGAAATATCTGCTCCTCGTAAAATACACTCTTTAAAACAGAGTTCATCCTAACCGCACTCTCAAGATCGTAACCAAATGGTTTCTCTACTATTACTCTTCTGCTTCCACTCTTAACTCCATCAACATTTGCTTTTTCACGATTGAGACCTGCAATCTTTAAGTTTTGAGGAATTATCTCGTACATTGATGGTGGCGTTGCCAGATAAAAGAGGTAGTTCCCGCTCTTAAATTCGTTCAACCTATCCTTTAATAGACTGTACTCATCTGGGTTGGCTGAATCCATTGAAAGATAAAAGAGATTATCAAAAAATCTCTTATCACCATAATCTCCCCCGGAGATTAACCCCTCTCTGAATTGCAAATCCGAAAAGTTGCTCCTCCCTACACCGAGAATGGCAAAGCCCTCTTTAAGAACCCCTCTCTCGTACAATTTATAGAGTGCAGGTACAAGCTTCCTTTTTGTTAGGTCTCCCGATCCCCCGAATATAATTACTATCTGACTATCCATTATTCTCTCCTCAATTTAAACATTATAGACCCCCGAACTTGTATCTCCGCCCTCACCTGTCCAGTTCTCGTGAAAAAACTCGCCTCTCTCTCTGTCTACCCGCTCAAATGTGTGAGCTCCAAAGAAATCTCTCTGAGCCTGAATCATATTTGCAGGTGATTTGGCAGATGTGAGAGAGTAAAAGTAGTTGAGTGCAGATGAAAAAGCAGGAAGTGAGACTCCTGCCATTGCAGCTTTTGCCGTTAAAGAGCGCCAGTTAACGATTGTTTCGGTTAACTCTGCTCTAAAGTAGTCATCCAGTAACAGATTCTTCAGATTCGGGTTCTTGGTGTAGGCATCTGCTATTCTGTTTAAAAATACAGATCTGATAATACAGCCGTTTCTCCAAATTTTTGCGATTGCAGCCAGGTTCAGATTCCAGCCAAACTCCTGGGATGCCTTGGATAGAAGATCAAATCCCTGAGCATAGGAGACAAGTTTTGAAGCATATAGAGAGTCGTGAATCTCCTGTTCTGTTGCCTTCTCAAACCCACCGGCCACTCTGCCGTAGATATTTGAAGCCTCTACCCTTAAATCCTTTAATGACGAAAGTGATCTCTCAAAAACAGCAGTCGAGATAAGGTTCAAAGGAAGCCCCAGCTCCATAGCGTTAAAGACGGAGAGCTTTCCCGTACCCTTCTGTCCGGCGGCATCCAGGATTTTATCTATCAGGTATTCACCGTCTCGCTGTTTATGTTTTAGAATTTTGTAAGTTATCTCTATAAGGTAACTTTTAAGTTTACCTCCATTCCACTCCTCAAAGAGATGTGCCATTTTCGGGTTATCATAACCGCTCATATCCTTCATCACCGAATATGCCTCTGCAATGAGCTGCATATCTCCGTACTCTATCCCGTTATGAACCATCTTTACAAAATGGCCGGCTCCACCCTCCCCTGTCCACTCACAACAAGGTGAGCCATCCTCAGCTTTGGCGGCAATATTGCGGAATATTTCACTTATATGTGGCCAGGCAGCAGGAGAGCCTCCGGGCATAATTGACGGCCCCTTGAGTGCACCCTCCTCTCCACCGGATACTCCTGTTCCAACATAGAGCAGCGATTTTGACTCCACATATTTTACTCTTCGGGAGGTATCTGAGTGGTTTGAATTTCCACCGTCAATAATTATATCTCCACTTTCCAAAAGAGGAATTAACTGCTCAATAATATCATCTACCGCTCTGCCTGCTCTCACCATCAGCATCACTCTTCTTGGAGTCGCAAGCGAGGAGATAAACTCGGGTAAAGTTTCAAACCCTGCGATACTCTTTCCCGCAGCTCTTGAATTTAGGAAGTTGTGAGTAACGCTTGACGTTCTGTTGTAAACCGATACTCTGTAACCCTTGCTCTCCATATTGAGAACAAGATTCTCACCCATAACTGCAAGTCCTATAAGACCAATGTCCGATTTCCGGTTTTGACTCTGTTCCATTTTTAAAAATATTGTTTATAAATATAGCAATTAACTCAAAATAATAATAACAGATAACAAATAACTATCCGACAAGTTTTGTAAATTTGTCTCAAACTAACTTATAGATATGGTAAACAAGATATATATAATCTCTGCTCTTCTATTGACTCTGTTATTTTCTCTCTCCTGCAAAAACTCTAAAGAGGGAAAAGAGCTCTCACCGGTAGTTTTTAAAATGACAGAAATTCCGGCAATCATTACAGAACCTGCAGCCAGAGCCGAATATCTTGCAAAACATTTCTGGGATGGCACAGATTTTACGGACTCATCAATTATTCTAATTACTGACAGACTTAATGCTCATTACAGCATCTACATACAACACCTATACCGCTGCAGCGAAAATATTGCCAGGGAGTCTCTCAAAAAATTTATCGAAAGTGCTCTGGACGGAAACGAGGGAGTAAGAGGCTATATACTCTCCATTGTTGAGGCATCACTCTATGACCCTAACTCAATCATCCGAAACGAAACTGCCTATATTTGGGTTCTGGAGACTCTTGTTGAGAGCACAAAAATTGATGAGATCTCAAAAGAGAGGTACTCATCTCAACTAACCCTTGCCCGTAAAAACAGACCGGGTATAAAAGCACAAGAGTTTGAATACATTACTACAACAGGTAAGGAGTTGTCTCTGAGTAAGACAAAAGGAGATTATACTCTTATAATGTTCTATGACCCGGATTGCCAGGCTTGCACTAAAGCTTTGGATTTTATTAACAACAGCGTGGTTATAGGTAAGATGGGTCAAAGATTGAACAAAATAGGAGTCTACACAGGGGAGGATATTAAAAAATGGTTTAATACAGCTGGAAAGTTCAACTCCGGATGGACAGTCGCTCACGACAAAGAGATGGCTATATCTGTCAATAAGTTATATGACACCCGGCCATCTCCCTCGCTATATCTGCTTAACAAAGATAAAGTTGTACTTTTAAAGGATGTCAGCCCGGAAGATCTTGAGCTCTACTTCAAATCAACTCAATAATCTCTCCATCCTGTGGGTACCAAATATACCCCCTAACATAGACTTTGCCCATTCTGCGCATAAGGTCCATATATTTTTGAACCTGTTTTATATGTGAACTCTCTCTCTTTTTCCCGAATTTAAAGTCAATCACAAATGCCTCAGCCCCAAGAAGCACTCTGTCCGGCCGGCTAATATTGCCACCCGGTTCAAGAATCTCCAACTCGTTATAGACCTTGAATGTGCCGTCAAACCAGTGTCTATCTCTAACCTGCTCCATCATTTTGGTAAGAATATCGATAGTATACCCCCTCTGATCTGCAGCAAGAACTCCCCTGGAGACAGCACTATTCACTGACATCTCCAGATCTGCTTCCTCAACTACGCTCTCCATTATCTCGTGCATCACCATTCCGTGAACTCTGCTGCTTTTTTCGCTGAAAAACTCCTCACCTCTCAGAGATAACTTTAGTCTGTCGCCAATTGGAAGCGTAAGCATAGGTGGAACAGGATAATCGTTGCCTAAGTTCTCAACTATATTTACCGCCTCACTCCACTCACCAATATTGAGCTCAAGGTTTTCGTCAAGTTCACCACAGAACTGTTTGTACAAAATTGCAGATACAGAGTTCTCACCCTTCTCGGGAGGAACCTTAGAGATTATTGCCAACTCCCTCTCTGCCCGAGTGAATGCTACATAGGCAAGGTTCAAATTGTCAATATAGACTCTTCTCCTCTCAGAGAGATAATCTTTAGAGAAGATGGTATCTGCAACACCCTTTTTATATTTTACGGGCAATAGCGGAATTGCGTTGAAGGGTTCAATCTCGGTTTCGCACCATAAGATTGGAGTCAGGTTACCCTCATAATCCAGTTTGATATTGAAAAAAGGGATAATCACCACAGGAATTCCCAACCCTTTCGATTTGTGAATTGTCATCACCCTCAGAGCATTTTGTCCATCGGGAGCAGGAATACTTTTTTGGACTCCACTCTCCTCCCACCACTGAATAAAGGATGAGATATCTGCCTTTGAGCTCTTTGAGTAATCTAGTACCATATCCAGAAAAGAGTGCATAAACAGAGACTCCGATAGTGAATCGGAATCCTCTCCGCATAGTAACCCCTCACTGTTTATTATCCCAATGAGCTCTTCACACAACTCGTAGAGAGGCAGGTGTGCAATTTGGTCTGCACAGCTTATATCTACTCCGTAGTGTTTTGCAATAACATTATTTACAGCATCATCCGGAGAGTTTATATACTTGAGTATTGTTATGATTCTTCTAACGCTTGCAGATGATGAGATATAGAGAGCCTCATCTGATATTACCGGATAACCTCTCTCTATCAGGAACTCCACAACCTCTCTCGCCTCATCTTTTTTTCTTACCAAAAATGTTATATCCTTTAGCCGATAGCCAAGTTCAATATATCTCTCCAAAATCACAGCAACTTTATCCAGCGATTGCTCCCTAAAACCGGGACCATCTCTCTCCTCCTTAACAAATTTCAGCAGTATGTGTCCCTGTGAATCTCTGCTCTTTGCAGATATTGTCTGCTTAACCTGAGAGTATACCCTCTGTGGCGAAAGGGTAGTTTCACTTGGGTCCCCTTCATCCAGAAGCTCACGGCAAACCTCAGCCAGATAAGGGAAAAATGTGTTGTTAAAATCGATTATATTTTTGCAGGAGCGCCAGTTCTCCAGTAGAGTTGTATCACTAAACTGTGAGGGATCTAAATCTTTGTACAGGTCGCTATTTAGCAGATTCCAGTCTGAGCCCCTCCATCTGTAGATACTCTGTTTTACATCGCCCACAATAAGATTGTCATATCCGCAGGCCAGACTATTTAAAATCAAAGGCTTAAAGTTTTGCCACTGCATTATTGAGGTGTCCTGAAACTCATCCAGCATAAAGTGATCTATGCGTGATCCTATCTTCTCGTAGATAAATGGCGAGTCACTTCCGTCAATTATTCTGTTGAGCAGCTCGGTAGTCTCCGGAATAAGAACCACATTGTTCTCCTTTGTATACTCCTGTATATAGCTCTCAATGTCTATAAGGATACCCAGGGTGTAGATGTTCTCCAGAATTATCTCCGCGCTATTGTAGAGCATATAACCATCGTAGTGTGCAATAAGCTCCCCTGCAAGAGCGTTAAGCCCTTCGTTGTATGCATTCTCAATTGCATTATACAGAGCGGGGTCTTTTTTAATCACCGCCCCAGAGGCCCAGTTTTGAGGAGTATCAACCAGATTCAGGAATGAGTCCGGCAAAATGCTTACCTCCCTTTTGGCTGCCTTTAAAAAATTCTTTAGAGGTGTTCTGCTTCCGCCTATAAAATCCTCTAGTTCTAAAGAGTGTAGCTCAACAATCTCCAAAGCGGCCTTGCCGATTCTCTCCAGCTCATCCTTAAACTCTTTGATAACTCTTTTTAGCATATCCTTGTAAAGAGTAAGGGAGCCCTTATTTGCACCCACCTCTTTAAGGAGATCTTTTTTAAGTCGGTAGGACTCGTTAAAGATTTCGTTTGAAAGCCGTTTTATCTCCTTTTTAAAATTCCATCCGTCCCCTCTGTCAATAGAGTCTATACTCAATATTGTCAGCCACTCCAGCAACTCTTCACTCTCCGGCTTATCAAGACTCATAACCATATTATCTATAGCCTCATTGATGACCATCTTATAGTCCAACTCCACGCTATACGCACTGTTTTTGCCAATCTCCCTGGCAAAGGCACGCATAGTCTGTTGAAAAAATCTGTCTATGGTACTGATTGCAAATGATGAGTAGTCGTGAAGAATCTCTACAAGTCGCTCTCTTGCCCTAAGGTCAGTTGCAGACTCTCTGAATAGGGTCTCAACCACCCTGCGTTTCATCTCTTCGGTAGCCTTGTTAGTAAAGGTTACCGCTAATATGTTTTTGTAGGCGTGCTCTTTGGTGTAGAGCAGCCTCAGATACTCACTTGTGAGTGCGTGTGTCTTCCCGGATCCTGCAGATGCCTTTATTATCTTAAGCTCTCCCATAATTATCTACTTCCGTTAAAACATATTGATGAGTAGGGGCACCATTTGCACACCTTCTCATTTTCACTCCCTGTAAAGGGAACAGAGGGGTCGAATATCTCCTCAATGAGAGTTACAACTCTCTCCTTAAAGGATTCTATCTGCTCTGCGTTAATACTCATCTCACTACTCCCCTTTTTCACAAGGGAGCGAATAAAGTATGGAGCAATTTTAACCTCCCCGTCAAAAACAAACTCCTTATCTCCTTTTAGCATCAGGGCGTATAGCATCATTTGAAATGCCACTTTATCTGAACTATCTCCGTTACCTTCGAACAGTGTGTCAATACTTTTCAATTTGAGCTCTCCCTGACCGGTTTTATAGTCAACAATCCGGAGTATATCCTTCTTATCCAATCTGTCAATAAACCCTTTAAGATTAACATTATACCCCCACTTAACCGGTAAAACTGAGCGCACCCGTCTCTCCGATGCCAAATATAAAAAAGGTGCACTCTTGGAGTCATAGAGAAGAGTCTGTTGCACATACTTTACAATTATTCTTTTAATGAGAAGATTATAACCTTTAACCTGCTTTATATTTTTGTGTTTCAAGAAACCCTCATCTACATATTTTTCTATGAGAGCAATGTTTCTTGCCATATTCTCAATGGTTGTATCGCTAACCTGTTGCTTAAGGTGTGGGGAGTACAACTTTTGCATAGTGTCGTGAAAGATAGAGCCAAACTCATTTGCCTCAACCTCCTCCGAAATTTCGATCTCCTCCTCTACCCCCTCTACATTTGAGAAGTAGAAACTAAGAGGACACTCAATATATTTATTCAGTGCGCTTGCAGAGAGAGCACTCCTTTCGTCATTTACAAACCTCTCCATCATCATCTCCATTACCTTTGGACTCTTCTCAATTACAATCTCCTCTCTTTTTGTAGAGGTAACTCTAAATGAGACAGTACTCTCCTTTATAGGCAATTTATAGTGATACTTTAGTTGAAGAATAAACCTGCTGGCCTCGCCGATATTAAGACCCTCTGTGCGGGTATCATAAATAAGATAGGCCCTCTTTGCGCGGTAGATGGAGCGGTAAAAGAGGTATGAAGAGATCGCATCGTCATACTCCTTTACGGGAAGTGAGAATCCTCTTCTTAGGTTATATGGTATAAACGAATTTGACGAAGATGATGGTGGAAAGATACCCTCGTTTAGCGAACAGTATATAATGTTTTCAAAATCCAGAGAACGGGTCTCAAGAACGCCCATAACCTGCAGTCCACTGAGCGGCTCCCCCCTGAAAGGTATGGTGACCCCGCCAATGAGCTGCATCAGCAGCCGGCCAAAAGTCTGAGAGGACATCGGAATAAGAATACCTTTTATCCTTGTTACAGTAGCGTGAAGATGGTAGATAAACTCCCGCTCTATTTTGTCTATCTCCTTGTGAGTACTTACAATAGACAGAACATCCACAATTTTATCGCACAAAGCAGATGAGTCCATATCTTCACTGTGGGAGAATATTCTCTCCAAAAGCTCATCACCCTCAAAGAGTTCACTTCCTGCATAGATAAGGTTCTCCTGAACAACTCTTTTGTAGATGGCCTTTGCCTTTATGGGAGATATGAGTTTAACATAACTATGTCTTAGAATTGGAAGTGCTCTTTTATGATAGTAACCTCTGCTCTCCTCTTTAAGAGATACAACTAACTCTATAAGAGAGAGCAGAGGAGTACCCCGAAGTGGATAACCCATTGTTACATTAACATCGGGGAAGTTCTCCGGAATTGAGTGAAGGAGCGGCATCAGCAACCTCTCATCTGGCAGAATAACTGCACTCTCCATCCCCGGGCTGCATCTGTCGAGTATCTGTGACACAATCTTTGTCTGAATAACAGAGGATGCAACTCCTATGATTTCTATCTGTGGAGTTTGATGGTTATATGCATCTATCTCAATTGAAGAGGGGAAGTTCGAGAGATTGTAATTTATAAACTGAGAAGCTCTGTTTTGCGGATCTTGCACCATTGGGGAAAAGTAATCCCAGTAAAAATCTGCAACACCCCTGTTTTTCAGACTCCTGAGAATACTCTTTTCGCACTCGTTAAGAGCGTTCATCCCGACAAATACAATCTGACGATACTCCGAAAGAGAATCCAGAAGCTTTGGATTCTCCGCTACCTCTCTGTAGATCATCCCCTGGTAGCCACAGGAGCGCGACTGCAACTCCTCCCGGAATCTAAGGTAGAGAGGGTACAGAACCTCCCATACCATTTTGAATTTTTGTTTACTATCGCTATCTCCTTCGGGAAGGAACCCCTCCCAGAAACTCTTAACAGCCGACAATTGATCTTCGGAGAGAAAGGAGTAGTCACTCTCAATCTCCTTAAGATCTTTAATGTTCGCAAATAGTTTTTTTGGGTCTGCAAGAAATTTATCGGTATCGTTAAAATCATTTAGGATTATCTCACCCCAATAGACAAACTCATCAAAACTCTCCTGAGAACCCGATATATCGAGATAAAGGGAGTAGAGCAGAAAGAGAGATTCGGTTGTATCTGCCTCCCTCAACCTGGAGAGTGAGAGTATTAGATCTTTGATGGTAAAAATCGCAGGTGAAAAGAGAGGTTTTTCAACCATCTCGCCAAGGTACTTCTGAAAGAAAAGTCCTGACCGTCTGTTTGGGAAGACAAAACATAGTTCGCCAATTTTTTCCCCATCTCTCTCATAGAAACAACGGGCAACCTCCCTTAGAAATTTCATAGTTAATCTATTTAGAGGCTCTCTAAAGCCTATCTCTTAAACTTTTGGAGAGCTCCTCAAAGCCGGGTTTTCCCAAAAGGGCAAACATATTTTTTTTGTAGTCCTCAACACCGGGTTGGTCAAAAGGGTTTATCCCCAGTATATAGGCGCTTACACCGCAGGCAAACTCAAAAAAGTAGAAAAGCGCACCAATATAGTACTCATTAATTGCAGGTATCTCAATTCTTATATTTGGGACACCTCCGTCAATATGAGCCAACATAGTACCCAACTCTGCCATCTTGTTGCACTCGTCAATTGACTTACCGGAGAGAAAATTGAGACCATCCAGGTTATCTGGATCATTTACAATTGATAAGGATCTGTTAGAACTGCCCACAGTAATAACTGTTTCAAAAAGAGTTCTCTCCCCATCCTGTACATACTGCCCCATAGAGTGCAGATCAGATGTGAAGTTTACCGACGCAGGAAAGATACCCCTACCCTCTTTACCTTCACTCTCTCCAAAAAGTTGTTTCCACCATTCCGAAAAATATTGAAGTTTCGGATTGAAGTTTACAAGTATCTCTATCTTCTTCCCTTTTGAGTAGAGTAGATTTCTCACGGCAGCATATTTGAGTGCAGGATTATCCTCCGAGGGAGAGATACATATCCGCTGCATATCTGCAGCTCCCAAAACCATCTTCTCAATATCAAAGCCGGCTGCCGCAATGGGAAGGAGCCCTACCGGTGTTAAAACCGAGTATCTGCCTCCAATATCATCCGGAATTATGAATGTTCTGTAACCCTGTTCATCTGCAAGTTTTTTAAGAGCACCTTTTGAGCTATCTGTAACTGCCACAATCCTACCGGCAGTCCCCGCTTTAGAGTACTTCCTCTCCATAAGATTCTTGATGATACGGAAAGCCACAGCAGGCTCTGTTGTAGTTCCGGATTTTGAGATAACAATTGTAGCAAAGTCACTCTCTGTTAGGAGGTCCATAAGCTCCGACATATACTCCTCACTTAGATTTTGCCCCGCAAAGACAATCTTTGGCCACTCCATTTTACCCAAATGCAGACTAAAATGGTGCGAAAGAGCCTCAAGTGCGGCTTTTGAACCCAGATATGAGCCTCCGATACCAATAACTACTACAACATCCAACCCTCTCCACTCTCGCGCTATATCATTAATTAGTTCAATATGAGTAGGTAAAATATTTGACGGAAGATCTACCCAACCCAAAAAATCGTTTCCTCTTCCGCTCCCCTCCACTAAAGTTTTATAAGCATCCTGAGCCGCTTTGTTGTAACTTTTGAGTTCGCTCTCATCAATAAAGGGTGTAACACCCTTTATATCTACATTGACTCTGTTTACTATCTCTTTCATAACCTTTACTGCAAATTTTCCGAGAGTTGTTTAATTATATAGGCAGGGTATTTCTCTTCATACAAAATTCTGTACATAGCCTCTGCAATAGGCATATGAACCCCATACTTCTTATTTATCTCATATATGCATTTAGTGCCGTAATAACCCTCTGCAACCATATTCATCTCCACCTGTGCAGATTGTACCGAGTAACCCTTACCAATCATACTTCCAAAGGTTCTGTTGCGGCTAAACTGAGAGTAGCAGGTAACAAGAAGATCTCCCAGATATGCAGATGTGGATGTTTTGCGTTTAGAGTCCGGATGAGAGGCGTGAAGAAAGTCTCTCATCTCGTGAAAAGAGCTTGTAATAAGCACTGCCATAAAGTTATCCCCGTAAGAGAGGGCGTGACACACTCCGGCAGCAACTGCATAGATGTTTTTCAATACGGCAGCATACTCAACACCATAGATATCTGTTCCGGGAACAGTTCTGATATATTCGCAGGAGAAGATATCACACATAGATCTTGCCACCTCAATATGCTTACTTGAGAGAGTCAAATATGAGAGCTTCTCCATAGCAACCTCCTCTGCGTGACAGGGGCCGCTCACAACTCCGATTCTACTGAAAGGAATTTCGAAATTATGATTAAAATACTCTGCAATTGTAATATTATCCCCGGGAATTATCCCCTTTATTGCGCTGATTATAAACTTATCATCCAAAGAGATGTTGATTCTTTCGGCCTCTTTAAGGAAGTAGGCACTCGGCACACAAAAAACCAAAACATCCGATTCGGATATTATCTCATTTATATCTGAACTCATCCGCACTCTTTTGGGATCAAACTTAACCGCAGATAAATAGTAGGGGTTGTGTTGAGTTCTGTTGATTTGATCAATCATCTCGTCGTCACGAACATACCAGGAGATACTCTCCTGATTATTAAGGATAAGCTTTGCTAAAGCAGTTGCCCAGCTTCCGCTGCCAATCATAGCATAGCGCAGATTATCACTATCAAAGAAATTATCCATCTAAATAGGTCTTTTGGGTATGATTTATCTCACAAATATACCCAATTTGTAACATTATCTAAATAAAACTTATACTTTTGCTTCTACACACATAAACAGAAATCATATGAAGATTGAGGATGTTTTTACGAGAGCTCTGCAAGGTGATGAGATATCTTTAGAGGAGGCAATTTTTCTTTATGACAACAGCCCGGTACCGGATTTACTATCTGTTGCAAACACTATACGATTTAGAAAAAACCCCGAAAGAAGAGTGAGTTGGCAAATAGATAGAAATGTAAACTACACAAATGTATGCATTTCGGGATGCAAATTCTGCAACTTCCACTGCACACTCTCCCAAAGAGGGCTCTCATATACCACCACTATCGAGGAGTACAGGCAAAAGATAGATGAACTGATAAGTTACGGCGGAGATCAACTCCTTTTACAAGGGGGCCTTCATCCACATTACGATATTACATTCTATGAAGAGCTCTTCACAAAGATAAAAGAGATCTACCCATTCATAAAACTCAACGCTCTGGGGCCGCCTGAGGTTTGGCATATTGCGAGGCTTAGTAAACTCACAATTGCACAAACCCTTACAAGACTTCGGGCTGCAGGTTTGGATTCACTTCCCGGGGCCGGAGCCGAAATTCTAAGTGATAGAGTCCGAAAGACTCTTTCACCGGGTAAACCGGGAGTAAAGGCCTGGGCAGATGTTATGGAGTGCGCTCACAAAATGAATATAAGCACTACAGCTACAATGGTATACGGCCATATTGAAACTCTATCCGAGAGGATGGAGCATCTGATTCTTTTAAGAGATATCCAGTCAAGAAAACCTGCAGAGTCACCCGGTTTTCGGGCATTTATCTGCTGGCCTATGCAGATCAAAGGGACAAAACTCCAAATGAGTGATATTGTTTTAAAACCTACAGCTGTAGACCATTTAAAGATGGTGGCAATAAGCCGGATTTTACTCAACAACATACCCCATATCCAAGCCTCCTGGCTCACAATTGGGATTGAGAGCGCAAAACTGGCGCTGCATTGTGGTGCAGATGATATGGGATCGATAATGATTGAAGAGAATGTTGTCTCTGCTGCAGGAGCTTCCAACAGAGCCAGCGCAAAAATGATAGAGCGGGCAATTACAGAGGCAGGGTTCCTGCCGTGGCTGAGGAACCAGGACTACACTCCCCGCACTGTTTAATATATCCCAAATCTTCCGGCAAATTATCTGCCAACGATGCCTCTACGGCAAGCTGATCGCATCTTTCATTTTCCGGATGGCCGTTATGGCCCTTTATCCAGACAAATTTTACATTGTGTTTGCGGTAAACTTCCAGAAATCGGATCCATAAATCCGGGTTTTTTTTCTTGGCAAAACCCTTTTTCTCCCAACCTGAGAGCCACTCCTTATTAACTGCATCACAAACATATCTGGAGTCTGAATATACTGTAATCTCAGCATTTTTTTTCTTAACCGCTTCAAGAGCAACTATTACTGCAAGTAACTCCATTCTATTATTGGTTGTGCATAAAAACCCTCCCGAGAGCTCTTTGTAGTGAGACCCGGAACGCAGAAGTGCCCCCCATCCTCCTGGACCGGGGTTTCCTCGTGCAGCACCATCTGTATAGATATTAATCATTCTCTCTGTTGCCGACAGGCATCTCCACCCTTAACGGGTTTGCCCTTAACAGATCGTAATTCTCTCTATTTCTGTAGATATCACACGCAGTGTAGATAGAAGCAAGCATAGAGAGGTGATTCGCTTTTCCTTTGCCTGCCAAATCGTATGCAGTTCCGTGATCCGGAGAGCATCTCACTACATTGAGTCCTGCGGTAAAGTTTACTCCGACATCGTGAGAGAGAGATTTAAAGGGGATCATTCCCTGGTCGTGATACATCGCAAGAACAGCGTCAAACCTGCCTGTATAGTCAGATGCAAAGAAGCCGTCAGACGGGAAAGGGCCAAAAACGAGCTCACCCTTCTCAAAAAGCTCCTGTATTGCAGGTTTAATAATCTCCTCCTCCTCTTTTCCCATAAGACCGTGGTCTCCGCTGTGAGGATTGAGAGAGAGAACTGCAATCTTAGGTCTGTCTACTGCAAAATCCCGTTTTAGAGAATCTGACATTAATTTTATCTTCTTGATGATGAGCGCACTATTAATTGCCCCCGAGACTTTTGCTATTGAGAGATGGTTGGTTACCAACCCAACTTTAAGCGAATGTGAAACCATAAACATAAGCGACTCATCTGCATTGAACATCTTTGTTAGATATTCGGTGTGACCCGGGAAAGAGAATCCCTCTTTTGAAACACCGGATTTATTGAAGGGAGCCGTAACCAATACATCTATTAAATTATTTTTAAGGTCTTTAACTGCAGCCTCAAGAGCAGTAAGGGCAGCTTTAGCCCCATCTTCACTCTCTCTTCCTGGCTCTAAATTGTAGCTCTCAGGAATGCAGTTAATAAGGTTTATCCTCTTTGCGTGTGCTTCACCCGGCTTAGATATAACATTTGTTGTAAGGCTCTCTGCCTCAGATACACATTTTTTATAAAATCCGAACATTTTTGAGGATCCATATACTACCGGGGTACAGATATCAAAAATTCTTGCGTCTGTTAAAGCTTTAATTATAACCTCATAGCCTATGCCATTACTGTCGCCCTGAGTTATTCCAACTACTATCTTATTTTTCATAAACAGTTAATCTCCGTAAATTTATGCAAGATACAAATTTTAGATAAGATTCGTATATTTGTATTATGCCATCAATACTGGACAGCGATATAAAATACCTCCCCGGAGTTGGACCCAAAAGGGCAGAGCTTTTAACCAGCGAGCTCAATATCAAAACCTTCCGGGATTTGTTACTTTTCTTTCCATTCAGGTACATAGACAGGACAAAAATCTATTCTGTCTCCGAGGTGGAGCCTGGTATGAGCTACATTCAGCTTAGGGGAAAGATTACTAAAATAACTCAACTGGGAGATAAAGGGAGATCCAGAAGATTAACGGCAACTTTTACTGACGCCACCGGCTCCTTAGAGCTGATATTTTTTCAGGGGGTTAAATGGATTAAAGAGTGGCTTAAGCCACATAATGAGTATATTATATTCGGAAAACCAACAGTTTTTAATCAGGTTCTGAATATGGTTCATCCGGAGATAGAGGCTGCGACTGAAGAGAATCCCATCTATGTGGGGAATATGATTGGAGTCTACCCCTCTACCGAGAGACTGCGCAACTCCGGGTTTGGCAATAAGCAGATTGGCAGGGTAATAGCAACTTTACTCAAACAGTGTGAAGGCTCTCTAAACGAGACTATGCCACTATATTTGGTTCAACAAAAGAAAATGTTTTCGTTTCACGAAGCAGTAAACAATATCCACTTTCCAAAAGATTTGAGAGCTCTCTCATCTGCTCTCTACAGGCTTAAGTTTGAAGAGCTTTTCTATCTGCAACTTTCCCTTCTCAAACAGAAAAGCTATCGGGAGCGTGTGAATAACGGAATATTTATGCCCAAAGTGGGAGATAGCTTTAACGATTGTTATAAAAAGCTTCCATTTGAACTCACCAATGCACAAAAGAGGGTTGTAAAGGAGATTCGCTCAGACATTGTAAGCGGCAGGCAGATGAATCGGCTGCTACAGGGAGATGTGGGAAGCGGAAAGACAATGGTGGCAATACTTACAGCTTTGCTGGCAAAGGATAATGGTTATCAGTCCTGCGTTATGGCTCCAACCGAGGTTCTTGCAGGGCAGCACTTTCGCGGTGCTCAAAAACTTCTTGGCAACATTGGGGTAAAGGTAGCTCTGCTCACCGGCAGCACAAAGAAAAAAGAGAGAAAAGTGATATCAGAAGGGCTGTTAAACGGGGAGATAGATATATTATTCGGGACCCACGCACTTATTGAAGAGAGTGTTCAGTTTCTCAACCTGGGGTTTGCCGTAATCGATGAACAGCATCGCTTCGGGGTAGATCAGCGGGCAAAATTGTGGAGCAAGGGAGAGAAGATGCCCCATATATTGGTAATGACTGCCACCCCTATTCCAAGAACTCTGGCAATGACCCTATACGGAGATCTGGATGTATCCGTGATAGATGAACTTCCTCCAGGGAGGAAGCCCGTAAAGACAATCCACTCAAATGATACACAGAGAGAACGAATCTACTCCTTTATGAGAGAGAAGATAAAGAGCGGTCGTCAGATTTTTATTGTATATCCACTTATAAAGGAGAGCGAAACAATGGATTACAAGAATCTTCAACAAGGGTATATGCACATTATTGAAGAGTTTAAAGCTCCCGAATATGTTACTGCCGTGGTACACGGACAGCAGAAAAATGAAGACAAAGCTCACGATATGAATCTCTTCGTAACAGGCAATGCGAACATTCTGGTATCTACATCCGTTATTGAGGTTGGTGTGGATGTCCCAAATGCCTCAGTTATGATGATTGAGAGCGCAGAGAGGTTTGGACTTTCGCAACTCCATCAACTTAGAGGTAGAGTTGGAAGAGGTTCGGATGAATCTTGGTGTATCCTTATGACAGGACACAAACTCTCAAAAGAGTCAAGACACAGAATTGAACTTATGTGCTCTACAAATGACGGTTTTGAGCTTGCTGAGGCAGATTTAAGAATGCGTGGCCCCGGAGATATGGAGGGGACAATGCAGAGTGGACTTCCTGTAGATCTCAGGCTATCCAACCTTGCAAAAGACTCACAAATACTCGAAGAGGCGAGAAGGGTTGCTGCAGATATATTGCAGGAAGATCCTCAACTTGAAAATCAAAAGAATGTACAACTCAAGATCTCTCTCTCACTTTTAAAAAGAGAGCAGAGAGACTATTCACAGATAAGTTAAATCAAAAACAACACCATAAAAAAAACAATTAAAATATTAGATATGAAATATATAGGAGCACACGTAAGCGCATCAGGAGGTGTAGAAAATGCACCACTCAATGCACACAACATAGGAGCAAACGCATTTGCCCTTTTTACAAAGAACCAAAGGCAGTGGGTTGCTGCTCCTCTAACAAAAGCCGGCATTGCAAAATTTCGTGAGAACTGCGAAAAATTTGGCTTCTCCCCTATGCAGATTCTTCCCCACGACAGCTATCTTATTAACCTGGGGCACCCGCAAGAAGATGGACTTAACAAATCCAGAGAGGCTTTTCTGGATGAGATGCAAAGGTGCGAACAACTTGGCTTGAATCGTCTAAATTTTCACCCCGGGAGCCATCTTAATATGATAGATATCGACAGCTGCCTGAGAAGAATTTCCGACTCAATAAATATTGCACTTGAAAAGACTACCGGAGTTACTGCAGTTATAGAGAACACTGCCGGCCAGGGTAGTAACCTGGGGCACACATTTGAGCAGATTGCCCAAATTATTAACTATGTAGAGGATAAGAGCAGGGTTGGAGTGTGTGTAGATACCTGTCACTCGTTTGCAGCAGGTTACGACCTATCTAACGATGAGGGTTTCAAAAAAGCATTTGACCATTTTGAAAATGTTGTCGGGTTTAAATATCTGAGGGGGATGCACCTGAATGATGCAAAAAAGGGATTAAACTCTAGAGTGGACCGCCACGATTCAATCGGAGCCGGTCTTTTAGGTGAGCAAACATTTAAAATCCTTATGAAAGACAGCCGCTTCGACAATATGCCCCTTATTCTGGAAACGCCTAATGAAGAGATTTGGAGAGATGAGATTCTTCAACTCAGAGAGTGGGAGAAGTAGTTTTTATAAATTATTATACAAAACGGCAGCCAATTGCTGGGGCTGCCGTTTCTCCTTAACCTAACTAAAACTTAAACTGGAACCTAACATCTCATACGCTTAATGATTTTAAATTAACCGGACCCTAATTCTTTATTTTTTGTTGTGTTACTAATTTTCAAAAATAGTGCTTGATTAAATTACCTTGTTCTGCTCTCTCTGCTTTTTTTGCTCCTGTTGTTTTCGTTCTCTTTTCTACTCTTATTTTCTCTATTATCTCTACTCCTCTCATCTCTGTCTCTGTTGTACTCTTTCCTCTTTTGCTCTTCCCTTCTCCAATTTTGATGTTGAGGATGATTTCTGTTACTATAGTATCTTGAATCACGACTATCTCTAATAGCTATCTCTCGTTTGTGATTTTTGTTCGAAGAGTATTTAGATTTATAGTAGTCGTGCCTGTAGTATGGTTTTGACTCGTTTATTACAAACTTAAGCGCATTATATAGATCGAAACCCCTATATCGCATAGGTAAATATCGCCTTGTAACCCATCTGCCGTTTTCTATAAAAATATATTGACGATTTGGGACATAGTAGTATGCCTCAATCTCCGGTAAATAGTAGTACTCAACATAATCGTGTCCGGAGGGACCCCAAAGCGGTTGACTACCTATATTTATCCTTAAACTGATTTGTGCAGAGGCTGACTCTACCCGACTGGTTAATCCTACGGTTAATAGAACTAGAAGCAAAAATATTTTTTTCATTTATCTTATTTTTTATGATATCAAAGTTAGCTCTCTATACTTATTCAATATTTACAAAATTCGTGCAAGAGTTTATATAATTCACACTTTATTGTGTTATTCAACTTTAACCAAAAAAGTGTGTTATTAATAATAAAAGAGATCCCGTATGAAAAAAAGATATTTTCTAATAATCGGCACACTATTTTTAGTAATTATGACATTGCACTCACAAAATAAGAGAGAGCTCACCCCGGCAGAGAGGAGAGTGATTATTGATAAAGGGACAGAGGCTCCCTTTACCGGAAAATATAACAACAATAAAGAGGCAGGCACTTACCACTGCAAACAGTGTAATGCCCCGCTATACAAATCAAGTGATAAGTTTGATTCGGGCTGCGGTTGGCCAAGTTTTGACGATGAGATCAAAGGGGCTGTTACCAGAAAAAGAGATACCGACGGGCAGAGAGTGGAGATAATCTGCTCCAATTGTGAAGGTCATCTCGGTCACGTCTTTCTGGGAGAGCAGTTTACTAAAAAGAATACCCGCCACTGTGTTAACTCTATATCACTGGAGTTTATACCACTCAAGAGAGAGCGTGCTATATTTGCAGGCGGATGTTTCTGGGGTGTAGAGCATCTTATAGAGCAACAGTGGGGTGTGATCTCTGCAGTTAGCGGTTATACGGGAGGAAAACTCAAAAACCCGACTTATGAACAGGTATGCTCAGGATTATCCGGACACGCAGAGGCAGTAGAGGTTGTATTTGATGCAAATCAGATAAGCTACCAAAAACTTGCACAATTTTTTATGGAGATACACGATCCGACACAAGTTGACAGACAGGGGCCGGATATTGGCACTCAATACAGATCGGAGATTTTTTACATAGACGATGAACAAAGAAAAGTAGCACTTGACATAATAAAAAGATTAACTCAAAAAGGGTTCGATGTTGCCACACGGGTTACTAAGGCTCAAGAGTTTTATAAAGCTGAGAGTTATCACCAGGACTACTATGTAAAGAAGGGCTCTCAGCCCTACTGCCACTCCTATGTAAAAAGATTTTAAGCTCATTCATTTTTAAATTTCTATTTTTGCAGGCAAAATAGTTTTTGATGAATGATCTAACACAGGGGAGAGAGGGGAGACAGATTATGTTGTTTGCAATTCCGATGCTAATCGGAAACGTGTTTCAACAACTATATAACATTGTAGACAGTATTGTTGTAGGGAAATATATCGGCTCTGTCGCACTTGCAGCAGTAGGTGCCAGTTTTCCGATATTATTCACACTCTCCGCTCTGGTTGGTGGAATCACCATAGGAGGTTCGGTTCTTATCTCTCAATATTTTGGGGCAAAAAACTTTCAAAAAATCAAGATAACCTCAGATACTCTGCAGATTTTCTTGTTGGTAAGCTCTGCTGCGCTCTCTCTTCTTTTCTTCGCAATAAGCCGCCCTCTTTTTCAATTTCTCTCTATACCCCCGGAAGTGTTACCGGATGCAGTAAGATATTTTGACATAGTAATACTCACCACGACCATCCCTATGTTCTCACTTTTTGGTATGTCTGCCATATTAAGAGGTGTAGGGAACTCAAAAACACCGGTTACATTCGTAGTTATATCAATAGTAATTAACATAATATTAGACCTGCTCTTTGTCTTGGTATTTGATTGGGGAATAGATGGGGTTGCCTGGGCAACGGCAATTGCTACAATTGCAGCCTGGTTGGCACTTTGGTACCACCTCAACAGTAAAGAGAACACAGTAATAAGATTCAATCTCAATTATAAAAAGTGGCAGTTTGACTGGACAAACTTTCGCCTCTCCTTGAAGATAGGACTCCCTTCCGGTGTTCAACAAACCCTTGTAGGTCTGGGTTCAATGGCTCTGCTTAGCATTGTATCTCCCTTTGGAGTGGCAGCTCTTGCAGCTTACACTGCGGCAGGAAGGGTAGATATGTTTGTCTCGATGCCGGCAATGAACCTGGCTGCAGCTCTATCCTCCTTCGTAGGCCAAAACCTTGGAGCCGAGAGATATGACAGAATAAAAAAAGGTCTCTACTCAACACTTTTATACTCTACGGTTATATGTGTTGTTTTAAGTCTTGTTGTGGTTTTCTTTGGCGGGGAGATTATGAGGCTCTTTACAGATATCAATTCACCGGATTATAACGAGATTATTACTATAGGTAAAGAGTATCTTGTAATAGTTACATCTTTCTATATTGTCTTCTCAACAATGTTTGTATACAACGGAGTAACACGAGGTGCAGGGGCTACAATAGTTCCTATGCTTATAACCACACTCTCTCTGTGGGTAATACGAGTACCATTAGCATATCTGTTATCCCACTACTTCGGAACGTCAGGCATTTGGTGGTCAATTCCAATAGCCTGGACAGCAGGTTGCATAGGTGCAATTTTGTATTACAACTCCGGATTGTGGAAAAAACACAGGGTAAAAACAGCTCTTAATTAACTTACCAGGTAGATTTTAGCCCTACAGTTCTGTTATAAACAGCTTTTGAATCCAATGAGTCTGTATCCTTAATAAAATAGCCTAACCTTTCAAACTGGACTGCAATACCCGAATTGTCGGATGAGAGTGCCCTCTCTGCATACCCTTTTACCACCTTCAAAGAATCCGGATTAAGGTAATCTATATACTCCTTACCCTCCTCAAGGTTGTCCATCTCCGGATTAGTAAAGAGTCTGTCAAACAGATTTACATCTATCTCTGTAGCGTGAGATGCACTCACCCAGTGAATGGTTCCCTTAACCGAACGCCACTCACCTGTTCCTGGTCTGCTGGATGGATCGTAGGTGCAACGGATCTCTGTAATCTCACCCTGGCTGTTCTTAATTACCTCTTCGCATTTGATAATATAGGAGTATTTAAGGCGCACCTCTCCTCCGGGACGGAGTCGGAAATATTTCTTTGGCGGATCCTCCATAAAGTCGTCTCTCTCTATATAGAGCTCATTCGAAAATGGAACAGACCTGTTCCCTGCATCTGTATTCTCCGGATTGAGTGCCGGAGTGAACAACTCCGACTCCTCCTGAGGATAGTTTGTTATTACAAGTTTCACAGGGTCCAGAACTACCATATATCTGTTGGAGCGTCTGTTGAGATCCTCTCTAACACACCACTCCAAAAGCGATAGGTCAATTATGTTATCTCTCTTTGCCACACCCACCTTATCTGCAAACATCCGTATACTCTCCGGAGTGTAACCGCGTCTTCTCAGCCCGCAGATTGTAGGCATCCTGGGGTCATCCCACCCTGTTACATAACCATTCTTTACAAGCTCCAGAAGCTTGCGTTTACTCATTACTGTATATGTAAGATTCAGTCTTGCAAACTCGAACTGTTTTGAGGGGAAGATCTCAAGTTTCTCAATAAACCAATCGTAAAGAGTTCTGTGAACATCAAACTCCAGAGTACATATTGAGTGGGTAATTCCCTCGAGTGAATCGCTCTGACCGTGAGCATAGTCATACATCGGATATATACACCATCTATCTGCGGTTCTGTGGTGATGTGCGTGAATTATTCTGTATAGAATTGGGTCCCTCATTAACATATTTGGGTGCGACATATCTATCTTTGCTCTTAAAACCATCTCCCCATCTGGGTATTTACCCATTCTCATCTCACTGAAAAGATCCAGATTCTCCTGTGGGGAGCGATCCCGGTAAGGACTGTTTATACCAGCTTTGTTTACGGTGCCTCTGTTGAGACGAATCTCCTCCTGAGTCTGGTTATCTACATATGCAAGCCCCTTGCGAATAAGTTCCTGAGCCCACACATACAACTGTTCAAAGTAGTCCGAAGCGTAAAGTTCTTTAGCCCAATTAAATCCAAGCCACTTAACATCCTCTTTGATTGAGTCTACATACTCAACATCCTCTTTGGTTGGATTTGTATCATCAAACCTCAGGTTTGTATTTCCGCCGTATTTTTTGGCAAGTCCAAAGTTTAGGCAGATACTCTTTGCGTGCCCTATATGAAGATAACCGTTAGGTTCCGGCGGGAATCTTGTAAGTATAGATTTATGCTTGCCAGATGCAAGATCGGCCTCTACTATCTCTTCAAGAAAATTGAGACTCCTCTCGGGAGCACTCTCTTTTAGTGTCTCTTCCATTCTTCTTTTTATTTAACCGGCAAATATAATATTTCTTGAGTTCATTTTTATAACTTTGCCCAATATTGCCAATAATTAAAAACCAGCAACTCACACAATGGTGCAATCAATGACCGGTTATGGAAAAGCAGAGTGTATCTGCGGACAGGATAAAATTATAATTGAGATAAGGTCCGTGAATGGAAAGGGGGCAGACATATCTCTCAAGAGTCAGATAATCCCAAGGGAGAAAGAGATTGAGATTAGACAGATGATAACAAAGGAGCTCTCCAGAGGCAATATAGACCTGTTCGCCACTGTTGAGAGTTCACCCGGGAACAGCTCAAGATCTATTAACTCAGATCTCTTTAACTCATACTATGACCAGATTGAGACTCTCTTTGACGCGCGCGGTCATAAGGTAGATCCCTCACAAATAGCATCTGCAATACTCAAATTGCCGGAAATTATCGACAGTAATAAGAGAGAGGTGGATGAGACTCTTCAGGCAGAGAGCTGGGAGAGAATAAAAGAGACTGTTAATGAAGCTGTGAAGCAGCTGAAAATGTTTCGTACAGAGGAGGGAAGAAAACTTGAAGAGGAGATTCGTTCGAGAGTAGATTATATTCTGGAGCACCTCAAAGGGGCAGAGGTTTATGAATCTGAGAGAGTAGAAAGTGTTAAAGAGAGGCTTAAATCTAAGATTGAGGAGTTTATTCCTGCCGGTGACAATAACCGTTTTGAACAGGAGATTATCTATTATCTGGAGAAGTTGGATATTACAGAGGAGAAGGTTCGTCTTAGGCAGCACTGTAAATACTTTCTTGACACACTAAGTGGTGAGGAGTATCCCGGAAAAAAACTTGGGTTTATCGCACAGGAGATGGGTCGGGAGATAAATACCCTGGGGTCAAAAGCAAATCACTCCCAAATTCAGATGCTGGTGGTGCAGATGAAAGATGAACTTGAAAAAATAAAAGAGCAGACCTTGAACCTTGTTTAGCATAGTACCGTAAGCTATTAAATACATTGTTTTACAGATATTTGTAATTTTGAAAAACACCTTTTTTTTCTGTTTTTTTTAATATCGATTTTTTACAAATTGAAATATTTTTTAAAAAAACTCAAAAAAATTGCAACTTTTTAAAGGGTGACCTCGTCTATTAGGCAGAAAAACCTTTTAAAATTACAATATCGTTATGAAAACAAAATTCTTTTTCCTGCTTGTAGCCATTTTAACAATTACTTTTAATGCCGAGGCAAAAAGTTCTGCCTCATCGGATCTGAGCAATCCAAAAATGGACGCTACCGCATTGGTTCAGCGTGCTTTGAAACAAATCTCCGTTAACTACCCTAAGAGTGACAATCAAATGAACGCTTTTTACAAAGAGCGTCTTACAAAGAACAGTGATTGTCTCTCCGTAAATGAAGCAATCCTTGATATAAATAAGAGATCTTATATAACTCCAAAAACAGACCAGGTTGCCGTAAGGGATGCACGTGGAAATTGCGACACTAAACTTATGAATCCGCTTTTGATTAAACTACAGGGCGGACCTGTAACATCACTTCAATTAGATGTAATCAAGTACCCTTTTCTTGGAAGTGACATCTACAACATTGGCGACAATTATGACTTCGAGTTCTCAAAACCAACCGAAATCGCCGGTAAGAAATTCTATGTAGTAAATTTCAACCAGAAGTATGCAGATGGAGAGATGCTCTTTAGAGGCAAACTATACATTGAATCACAATCTCTTGCAATTGCCAAGGTGGAGTATTCTATGAATGTGGAAAATAGAGGCTGGGCCTATACAAGATTTTTCAAGAGCAGACCGAAACACTCAGATGTAAAGATGATCTCTGCAGACTATGTTGTTAACTACAGAGAGTATGATAACAAATGGTACTTCGACTACTCTACCTCAAATATTACCTTCAATATCCTAAACAAAGTCGAAAGTACATACGATGTTTACAATGTCAATTCTCAGCTTGCTGTTACCAATCTTGTAGCAGAGGGTTTTACAATTGACAAGAAAGATCTTCTCAAATCTACAGATATCCTTGCAGATAAAATTGGAGACTACAAAATTGCCTCTGAGTGGGATGTCTACAACCTGATAATGCTGCTGGCAATTAACTACTAACAGAAACAGGAAAAAGTCCTTACCAGCATAAAACAATAAATAAATTTTGGTTAGTTTAATTTAAGTACTTGGTTGGAAAGGCAAAGAGGGTGACTAATAAATAATTAGTCATCCTCTCTTTTTTTAATAATCTAAGGGCGGTCAGATCTCTTATTAGTTATTTTTCTTCTACTTACCTAAAAGTGTTTTACGCCAGAAGGCATTGATGGCTTCATCTGAGTGGGCGCCCTGATATCCTCTGTAGCCGTGCATTCCGCCGGGATATATCATCAGTTCAAACTGTTTTCCAGCTTTTTGCAACGCGTCTACAAGTTGAATTGTATTCTGGAAATGGACATTGTCGTCTCCGGTGCCGTGCGTGATATAGAGTAATGATCCTTTGTCGCTTCTGTATTTATCTGCCTTCAAAACTGCAGCACTGGAGCTGTAACCCTCCGGGTTGTCATCCGGGTGATCCATATATCTCTCTGTGTAGTGGCTGTCGTATAGGTGCCAGTGGTACACACCTGCACCTGCAATACCATACTTAAAATAGTCTGCACCCTCAGTAAGAGCCAGGGCGGTCATTGTTCCTCCGTAACTAAAACCGGTAATGCCAATCTTTTCTGAGTTGACATACGGAAGCGATGATAGGTATTTTGCCCAGTAGATATAGTCTTTAAGCTCATAGTGGCCTAAATTTCTATGGATATAGTTGATCCCCTCCTTGCCACAATGTCCGGATGCACGATTGTCCAGCGATACCTGAATTACACCCTCCTGTGCCCACATAATTGTGTTTTTGGAAGGAGTCCGCCAGCTATCCATAACATTGGTAGAGTTGGGTCCTCCATAAATATTTACTATAACCGGATACTTTATGCTTTTGTCAAAATTTAGCGGATATGTAATTGAGCCCGGTAACCTGAATCCCTCCGAAGTTGTGATATAGATCATCTCGGTTACAGGAAGCTTCTGTTTATCAAAATCTTCAGATTTACTGTCGGCAATAACTCTCATCTCACCCTCCTTTACAACACCCCTTTTAGCAGCAGAGAGTAAAACCAGCCTTGACGGAGTTGATATGTTTGAACACATTGCAACAACATATTTCCCGTCAGGAGAGATTAGTGGAGTGGTAAAGTTAAATTCGCCGAGAGATAATTTTGTAACTCTTCTCCCCTCTTCGTCACGGGTAAGTCTGTATATATCGTTACGGACAGATGCATCTCTTCTGGCAGTGAAGTTGATTGTTGAGCTCTCTTCGTCGATATTGATAATTTTGATACCCCAGTTCATACCATCTGTAAGTCTCTCTAAAACTGAACCATCGTATGACTGATAATAGATATGCTCCCAAAGTTCAAAGTCTCTGACAAAATAGAATCCCAGCTTTCCAAACTTCATATCTGAAATCCAGTTAATCCAGGTTTTCTGATACTCT
Organism: Bacteroidetes bacterium HGW-Bacteroidetes-5; assembly: GCA_002842515.1. GTDB lineage: Bacteria > Bacteroidota > Bacteroidia > Bacteroidales > UBA932 > Bact-08. The sequence goes on from PHDC01000001.1 coordinate 472,733, forward strand.
TTGTAAATCTCCCGCATTGTTCCGTCAAAGGAGCTTACTCCATATAGAACCAGATTGCTTTGATCTCTATCCATCCATTGAACCATAACGGTTGCACTATTATTGCTCCAGTATGGAGTTCCAAAATACTGATCTGCCTTAGGATCAAAATTTGCCCACACAATATCCCCTCCCTCAACTGCAACAAACCCAAGCTTTGCCTCAGGGTTTGGATCTCCCGCTTTGGGATATCTTGTTCTCACCACTGTTCCGTGTTTTCCTGCAGCATCATAGATGGGAAACATAGGTACATTTGTATCGTCAAAACGATAAAATGCAAGTCTCCTGCTATCGGGTGACCACCAAAAGGCTCTATACTGCCCACCTCTGCCGAATATCTCTTCAAAGTAGACCCAGGATGCCCAACCATTGAGAATCAACTCAGAGCCGTCATTTGTATACCTGGTCTCTCTCCCGGTCGCTATCTCAATTGAGTAGAGATCATTATTTCTTGTAAAAGCGACATATTTATAATCCGGAGAGAGAGTCGGGTTTTGCTCGGCATCTTTAGTAAAAGTTATCTGTTTTTCAAGCCCGGTTAAATCTCTGTAAATGATATCTCCACTCTTGAGAGCAACAGTCGGGACAGCTTTTGGAGGTGTGGGAGAATCAATTTCTACCATTGTCCCTTTTTTGATGTTGTACTCGTAATAAACACGCTTCATCCCTTTGGTATGCAGAAGGATTATGTTGTCATTGTCTTTCCAGGTGACTGGAGAGGGGATAGATTGTACAGCCGTTTGTGCAAACGACTGCTGAGAGAGAATGATCAAACACAAAAAAGGTGCAAGAAATTTTTTAGAGAGTGATTCGAAATACATATCTACTATTTTGTTAACTATTGACAAAAAATTTGTCGTCAAAATTAACAAAATAAACTTTATTCACAGCACGAGTCAGAGCAGTATATAACCATTTGAGATCTTCTGTTGTAATATCGTCTCTCCAAAAAGGGTTATCAATAAAAACATTTTTCCACTGCCCTCCCTGAGATTTATGACAAGTAATCGCATTTGCGTGTTTTACCTGAAGTGCGTTATAATAGATATCCTCCCTAACGGCATTTATCCGCTTTCTCTTAAGCTTTATGTGGGAGTAATCTTCCATTACAGCGTTAAAGAGTGCACGCTGCTGTTCAGAGCTTAAACTTGCGCTCTCGCTCTCAAGAGTATCTAAAATTATTCTGGCATCTATCTCTACATCGTTATAATCTGCAAATTTTAGAGTTGCGCGAGCAAATGTGAGTCCATACCTCTCTTCATACCCCGATATCTTTACAAGCTCTGCCACATCTCCGTTTGCAATAAAGTCAATCTCATCTATATTTTCCAGAAACTGATAGCAATTTTTGACAATCATCAGTTTATCTCCTCTGTTTATCCTCTCCTCCCTGTAAAGTATCTTGGAGCGAATTCCCTGGTTGTAACGGTTTGCCCTTTTATTTGAACGACACAGAACCAAAGTCTCATCCATAGTAGATTTATCATAGGATTGAGATAGTCTTTCTATAAGATCTGCACCCGAAATCCTCTCAATATCATCAAATCCCTTTTGCTTTAGCTTTGGGTAGGTAGCTTTACGACTCTCGATAATATCTCTTATAATTGTAGCATTGAAAAGAATTCCGGAGCTCTTTGCCTGCCTTACCACACTCTTTAGAAGCACATAGCGAACCTCGCCGTACCTATGTAAATAAGATGTGTTCAGCGCATTAGATATCTCCTCTCCAACTGGAGGTAACTGTGCCGAGTCCCCTACCAGAATGAGTTTATTTCCTGTATTAGACCTCACATACTGGACAAGATCATCAATGAGGTTGCCGCTCCCGAAAAGAGCGGAGTCACCAATCCCCGATGAAATCAAGGATGCCTCATCCACTATAAATACTGTATCTCTATTTTTATTGAGATCCAAAGTAAACTGACCAATCCCCTCTTTAACAGATTTTTGTCTGTAAATCTGTTTGTGAATTGTCCACGCCTTGCACCCGGTGTATCCGGAGAGAACCTTGGCAGCCCTTCCTGTGGGGGCCATCAGAACAAAACTTCTGCTGAACTCTTTTAAAACAGATACCAGAGAAGCTATCGCAGATGTTTTACCGGTTCCCGCATATCCGTTAACCAGCATAATACTTTCAGAATTTTCACTCTCCACAATAAAACCGGATAGGGCATCAAACATTGACACCTGACAATCTGTAGGTTCAAAGCCAAGAGCTGCAAGCAGTTTCTCTGAGACAAAATTTCCAAGTGGCATAATTACTCTCCTACCTCCTCCTGTACAAAGCGAATATTAGCAATAATGCATAAATTTCCAGGCGCCCTAGTAGCATTTGAATTGTCAATAGTAATTTTCCAAGAAAAGGAATTGAAGCATAGTTTCCTAATGAACCTATCTTTCCAAAACCGGGTCCCACATTACCCATACATGCTGCAGAAGCGGAGAACGACTCCAAAAGCGGTGTTCCCATACCGGTTAGAAACAGTGCAGAGATAAAAACAATAAGAATATATAAAACAATGAAAAGATTTGTGCTATATATGACCTCTTTGTCGATAGTCTGATTTCCCATCTTTACACCAACAACAGCATTTGGATGTATTTGCTTAATTATCTGAGCTCTAACAGCTAAGAAGAAAATCAGCACTCTATCTGCTTTCATTCCACCTGATGTGGACCCGGAACAGGCGCATTGAATTGTAAAGAAGATTATGATTAATATTGAGAAGCCTGGCCAAATTGAGGAGTCACCGTTAGCAAACCCTGTGGTTGTACCGACTGAAACTACTTGGAAAAAACCCTCCCTTATGGCAGTTCCCCAATTTGTATATATACCGCTAAATTTTATGTTTAATGTTACAATAATCGCACCTGCCAAAATTGACAAAAGATAATATCTCACTACAGGTGAACGGAAAAGGTTTGACGATTTGCCTGAAAAAGCACTATATAACAGCCCAAAATGAATACCGGAAAGAAGCATAAACAGCATTATGATAATATCAATCCATACTGAGTCAAAGCTTTTGATGGAAAGATTTTTGGTACTGAACCCTCCTGTTGCAATAGTTGCAAAAGAGTGGTTTATTGCATCAAAAAAACTCATTCCAGCCAACATCAACATTAATGTCTCTAATAATGTAAGCCCAAGATAAACAATTGAAATAACCCTGATTGTCTGATATGCCTTAAATTTAAAATTATCTTTCGACAAAGAGGAAATTTCCATTTTTGAGAGCCTCATACGAAATGAACTAACCGCTGGAAGGACTAAAAGCATAAAGAGAACAACTCCTATTCCCCCCAACCAGTGTGTAGACGATCTCCAAAAAAGAAGTCCTTTTGGAATACTTTCTATGTCATTCAATATTGTAGATCCGGTAGTTGTATATCCCGATACACTTTCAAACCAGGAGTTGATAATTGTAAACTCTCCTCCATATAAAACATATGGGAGCATACCAAAAAGGCAGGAGAGTACCCAAGAAAGGACTACAATAGTAAAACCCTCTTTGATATTAATTGAGTAAAATTTGCGGACAAATATGAGAGGAAAACCTCCTGCCACTGTTGTGATTATTGCGCTGAGAAGAAGGGGAGAGAAAGAGGCGTCAAAACCATATATGGCAGATACAATTGCTGAAATGTACATAAAAAGTGCATTGAGCAACAGTGCAATTCCCACATTACGGGTGACAACCTTCAGATTCATAAAGTATTGCTTTTTAACTTCTTATTCTCATCGATAATACTTCTTACCTCACAGTTGATATCCTGAATTTCGTCGTCGTTATCAAACTGTACATTGTAACTTTTACGAAACTCTTTGTAGTTCTTTATACCTTTAGATATTAATAAAATAGGCGAAATGAAATAGAGGTTTATAAAGTAGTTGAAAAGCAGTACCAGGACAATACCGGCACTAACTGCAATAATTCCGGGCATTATGCTTCGGTAGTATCCCTCCTGAAGTTCGTTTGTATTTTGAGCAAGAGCACTTTGAGTAAGAATACCCAACTCTTTTTTGTATTTTCTTAATTTATTATAAACTGGTTCCAACTCGTTCTTATACCACTCTTTTCGTGTGTTGATATCCTCTGCCATAATATTTCTCGCTTTGCTGATAACAGAGAGATACTGAGAGTAGGATAGCGCAAGTGAGTCTGCTGTTTCAATTTCGGTTTGGGATGAGAAGTTGCTCTTAATGTTATATATGTAATTATCAAACCTGTCGTCATATAAAACATCTGCAGCACCAAATGTAGAATCTACAATAACCCTGCTCATTAGAATGAAGTTATACTCATCTGTAAGCTCCATAAGCATCCTTGAAGTATTTATACTATTGATGTTAGATTTCATCAAAACGGTAACAGAATTTCTCATTCTGTTAAATTCAAATACCGCTATTACACTAGAAAACAGTAGTATGAAACCTATGACAACAAATCCCAAAGAAATTTTTTTTCGGATTCCCATAACCAGATAAAGTTTAGAGTGCAAATATATATATAAAATTAAGAGGGTGTCAAAAATCTAAGATTTTGACACCCCCCGATAAAATTGTAAGATTACTACTTAACCGTAGCCATATGGCCAAGCATATCAAGAACTTTACAAGAGTATCCCCACTCATTGTCATACCAGGCAACAACCTTAACAAAGTTAGGGTTGAGCATAATACCTGCCTCTGCATCAAATATTGATGTGCGAGGGTCGGTAATAAAGTCACTCGAAACAACCGCCTCCTCTGTATAACCAAGAATACCTTTTAACTCACCCTCTGAAGCATTTTTCATTGCAGCTTTGATATCAGCATAGGAGGCTGCCTTCTCTATACGGCAGGTAAGGTCAACCACAGATACATTAATGGTAGGAACCCTGAAAGACATACCGGTGAGCTTACCGTTTAGTTCCGGAAGAACTTTACCAACAGCTTTTGCCGCACCTGTAGAGGAAGGAATGATGTTGGCTGCTGCTGCGCGACCGCCTCTCCAATCTTTTGAAGATGGCGCGTCAACAGTTTTTTGGGTGTTTGTAGTTGCGTGAACAGTTGTCATAAGACCCTCAATTATACCGAAGTTCTCGTTAAGAACTTTAACAATTGGAGCAAGACAGTTTGTGGTGCAGGATGCATTTGATACAAATTGCTCTCCGGCATATTTTTTATGGTTAACTCCGTAAACAAACATTGGAGTGTCATCTTTAGACGGGGCAGACATAATTACCCTTTTTGCACCTGCATCAATGTGAGCCTGACACTTCTCTTTGGTCAAGAAAAGACCTGTAGACTCAACTACATACTCCGCTCCTACTTCTCCCCATTTGAGGTCCGCCGGATTTTTCTCAGATGTTACCCTTACCGGGAAACCATTTACCACTAGCATACCGTCCTTAACTTCAACAGATCCGTTGAAACGTCCGTGAACTGTATCATATTTTAACATATATGCCATATAATCCACATCTATCAGGTCATTAATTGCCACAACCTGAACATCGTCTCTCATTTGTGCTGCGCGGAATACCAGACGGCCAATACGGCCAAAACCATTGATACCAATTTTAATTTTACTCATACTGAATATATTTTAATTTGAATTCCAAGAACAAGGTTAACCTAAATAAGGAGGCGCAAAGTTAATAAAAATAAAAAAAAAGCACCATTAATTTGCCATTTTATAAACAAAAATCCGGCCAAATTTTGCTACCTTCGTAAATTAAATTACCCCAACAACTACCAGCCGATGAGAAGAGTTCTAATAACTAATGACGATGGAGTAAAATCCAAAGGGATAGGTGCTTTGATAGAGATGATGAGACCTTACGCAGATATAACCGTCGTAGCCCCTTTTGAGGCACAAAGCGGAATGTCTGCAGCATTAACTATAGGGAAACCACTCAGGCTCACGGAGCTCAAATCGGAAGATGGTCTTAAGATTTATGCCTGCTCCGGCACACCTGCAGACTGTGTGAAGATGGCTATGAACCAGGTTTTTCACGAAAAGGCCCCGGATTTGCTCCTCTCCGGCATCAACCACGGCTCCAATGCTTCCATAGCCTCACTTTATTCAGGCACATTGGGAGCAGCAGCAGAGGGTACCGTTTACGGAATTCCTTCAATCGGATTTTCGCTTACATCTCACGACCCAAATGCAGATTTTTCTGCCTCCGTTCACTATGGAAAGATGATTGTCGATAAATATATGGAGTCACCTCCCGGTGCAGATATTTACCTGAATGTGAACTTTCCAGCAGTTCCAATCGAGAAGATTAAGGGAATCCGTTTTTCACATCAGGGGAAGGGGCAGTGGATAAAAGAGTTTGAAGAGAGGAAAGATCCATATGGTTTCAACTACTATTGGATGACAGGTGAGTTTTACAGCCTTGAAGGTGATGACACCCTTGCAGATCATAATTTGGTTGCAAAAAACTACATTAGCATAGTGCCTCATAAAATTGACACTACTGACTACGATGAGTTAAAGAGGCTTGAAAAACTCTGGCAATTTAAAATCTAAAAGGAGAGCTTATGAAGTATTACATTATTGCAGGCGAAGCATCGGGAGATCTTCACGGTTCCAATCTGATGAAAGGGCTTAAGATTGCAGATCCACAAGCAAGATTTCGCGTGTGGGGAGGGGATCTTATGGCAAATGAAGGAGGAGAACTGGTAAAGCACTATAAAGAGACTGCAGTAATGGGTTTTGTAGAGGTTTTAAAATCCATCCGAAAAATCAGTTCAAACCTCAACTTGTGTAAAAATGATCTTTTAGAGTACAATCCGGATATTCTGATTCTAATAGACTATCCGGGCTTCAATTTTCGTATTGCTAAATTTGCGAAACTGAACGGGCTAAAGGTTTTTTACTACATCTCTCCAAAAGTTTGGGCCTGGAAGGAGAGCAGAGTAGAGTATCTTAAAAGGGATATAGACCGGCTATTTATTATCTTTCCATTTGAGATAGATTACTTCAAAAAACAGGGAATAGAGGCAATATACAACGGAAATCCTCTCCTGGATTCTATAGCGGGACACCCCTCTATTAAAGAGAGCAGTGAGGAGTTCAGAAAAAGAGCAGGCCTGGATGATAAGCCAATTATTGGTCTGCTTGCAGGAAGCCGCTCTATGGAGATAAATTACCTGATGCCAAGGTTTATCAAGTTGGAGAAGATCTTTCCGGAATACAACTTTGTTCTTGCCGGGGCACCCTCTATGGATCTCTCCAGCTACTCAAAATTTTTAGAAAACACCAAGATTAAACTTCTTTTTGGAGAGACCTACTCCATTTTGCGCCACGCTAAAGTTGCTGTTTTGGCATCAGGTACAGCAAGCCTGGAGGCTGCACTGCTGGATGCACCCCAGGTAGTCTGTTATGGCGGAAACGAAATCTCTTACCAGATAGCAAAAAGGCTGGTAAAGGTGAAATATGCCAGCCTTGTGAATCTTATTCTGGATATGCCCCTTGTGAAAGAGCTGCTTCAGCACGACTGTACAACCGAGAAAATTGCAGATGAGATTAAATATCTGCTTAATGAGAAACATCGTGAGAAACTCTTTAAAAAATATGCTAAAGTAAAAGAGATGCTTGGCGGAGAGGGTGCCTCAGTTAAGGTAGCAGCATCTATGATAGAAGAGTATAATAAAATGAGAGAGGCACAAAGATTTTATCTCAACATTGACACACCACTTGGAACGCTCAGGTTAACAAGCGATAATGATTATCTTCTGGAGGTAAATTATGTAGAAGATACTAAGAAGAGGCTCTCCAATAAGCGAGATAAGAGTGATAATCCAGATAAGATTCAATCTGAGCTGCCTCAGGTAATTCTGGATGCAAAAAAGCAGTTTGAAGATTATTTTGCCAGCAAAAGAGACTCTTTTGACATCCCTATAAAACCTGAGGGTACCGAATTCCAGCAAAAGGTTTGGAGCGAACTTAAAAAAATACCCTACGGAGAGGTGAAGTCGTATGGAGATATTGCAAAGATAATAGGCTCGTCGGACGCAAGCAGAGCAGTAGGACTTGCTTGTAAAATGAACCCTTTGTTAATAGTTATTCCTTGCCACAGAGTTCTCGGAGTCAATAACAAGTTAACAGGTTTTGCAATAGGAGTAGATAAAAAGAGCTTTCTTCTTAATCACGAAAAGGCTTATGAAAAAGGAGACAACTCTCTCTTTACAAACATAACAAACAACAATAATGATAGTTAAGGCCTATAAGTACCAGGGAGCCGGAAACGATTTTGTTATCATTGATAACAGAAAAGGAGATGTGTCGCTCACTTCGGAACAGATTAAATTGCTGTGTGACAGAAGATTCGGAATTGGATCGGATGGGCTGATGTATCTAGGCAAAAGTGAGAATTATGACTTCTCAATGACATACTTTAACTCAGATGGAAATGAGGGAACAATGTGCGGAAACGGCGGTCGGTGTCTCGTGGCTTTTGCAGCCCACAGGGGATTAAAGAGTTACAGATTTGAGGCAATAGACGGTGAACACATTGCAAAAGTTATCAGCTACTCACCGGTTACCTGTTTTGTGGAGCTGAGTATGATAGATGTAACCTCAATTAAGGAGCACTCTCCAAAGAGCTTTATCCTTAACACAGGCTCGCCTCATATGGTTAATTTTGTAGACAATTTAAAGGAGTATGATGTTATTGGTCAGGGGCGACTTTGGAGACACCACACAATGTTTCCCGAAGGAACCAATGTCAACTTTGTGCAGGGTAACTGGGGTAAAGACTCAGCCGGTTGGAGCTCAATTTTCAAAACAGGAGACTATCTTGAGCTCTCTGTAAGAACTTTTGAACGAGGAGTCGAAGATGAGACTTTAGCTTGCGGGACAGGTATCACGGCTTCTGCTGTTGCATACCACCATTTGCTGAGTAAGAACTTCCGTAACAGATCATATAATAACGAGATATACCCGACAAATATCCGCACAAAGGTAAAAGCAGTAGGGGGCGATCTTGAGGTCACCTTCAAATATATGGGGGGAGAGAGATACACCAACATTATTTTGAAAGGGAATGCATCTTTTGTCTTTAAATGTGATATTGAAATCTGAAAAACCACAATTATGAAAATAGCAGTTTTCCCGGGCTCTTTTGACCCATTTACTCTTGGACATTTGGATGTACTAAATTCAGCTATGAGACTCTTTGACAAAGTTATAGTCGCTGTTGGATACAATCTGCAAAAGAGTGGGCTCTTTACCGTAGAGGAGCGGGTAGAGATAATTCGCAGTTCGGTAAAGGGGATGGAGGGCGTGCAGATAGAGAGTTATCAGGGTTTAACTATAGATTTCTGTAAAAAAATGAACGCCCGGTTTATAGTGCGTGGGCTTAGAACCACAACAGATTTTGAATTAGAGAGAGTTATAGCTCAGGCAAATAATAAGATGTCACCAAATATTACCACAGTATTTATTCCATCGGGCCACGAATACTCGTTTATAACATCTACAGTTGTCCGAGATGTACTCATTAACGGAGGTGATGTAAGTGCATTTATGGCGGATGGTGTCTGTTTAACATCTAAACGCGAGTTATAAAGATGAGCCGGATAGTTCTCTTCTACCTGGGTATAATTTTACTTTTAGCCTCTCCACTCTGTTTACCGGCTAAAGAGAGGGCTCACATTAAACAGTATGATCACACGCTCCAACAGGAGATTAAGACTACACCACAAAAACTCTACTTGGCAATTGACAACTATCTTAAGAGTATCCCCGCACAAATAGACTCTATGATAATTGCTTGTGACTATCTCATTAGTCAAAGCAGTGATACAACTACCAAATCTATGATTGCCGGATATCTTTTCAACCACTTCAGTACTTCCGGCTTTATGGGGTATGAGAGTGTGGCAGTTTATATAGCAAAAAACTATTTTCTAAACTCAAGATTAAAGTGGAACGGAGAGGGAGGAGTGGCTCTTCTAAGGCTCTATACCGAATTTAATGAGAATTCGCTCATAGGGATGAGTGCTCCGGAGCTGCAACTTTCAGGTTCAGATTTAATACCAGTCTCCCTAAGGGAACTTACAGACAGGTACACCATTATCTACTTCTTTGACGACGAATGCCCTGTGTGTAAAGAGAGGTTTGCAGAGCTCAAACAGAGTGTAGAGCAGTTCAGATATCTGAATCTTGCAGTCTACGCTGTTTTTACACATAGCGACTCAGGCAGATTACTAAAATTCATAACCGACAATTTCGGCTCTACCGCAGCAGCGGTTGAGTCTGGTTGGCGATTTGTTCACGACCCGGGCTCTACAAGTGACTTTCATAAGCTCTACAATGTTCTCAAAACTCCGCAGATGTTTTTAATTGACTCTCAGAAAAAGATTATCGGAAGAGAGTTGGATAACAAAGCTCTAAAAACACTTCTGGAGGCCGAAGCAGAGAAGATAGCATACTACTACAGTCAGGCAGAGGCTTTTGTACCTAAATATCTGGAGATTTTCAATCTGGGAGATACTTCAGATCTTAAAGATGCATTCACACCTCTTTTTGAAAGGCTTACCAAAGAGAGCAGGGATATGTATAACGCCGTCTTTTATAATATTTTCGAACATCTGTGGGTACAGGATGACCAGAAGACAAAAGATGCTGCAATCTACGCTGCCAAAAATTTCATACTACCCTACTCCACTCTTTGGTATGATAAAAAATTCATCACCGAAAGAGTTCCGGCAGTTATTACCAGAATAGAGAGCAACAGGGTTGGGGCAGAGGCTCCGTCAATAAAACTATATAATGCTAAAGGGAGGCTTGTAAATTTAACCGCAAAAAGATCTCCTTACACACTACTATACTTTTTCAATACCGGTTGCGCCATCTGCAAACCATTTACATTTGAGCTTAAGCAGATCTATCCTCAGCTGAAGAGAAAACGGGTAAGGGTAGTGGCAATTTACACAGGTGATCAAAAAGATGAGCTCCCGGAGTTTGTCAAAGTTGAAAAAATTCCGTGGGAGGTATTTTACTCCCTGGAAAATAACCGTATAGAGCTTTTTGACAAATTCGAAATAAACAATATTCCACAAATATATATTCTGGATAAAAAGAGAAAAATAGTCTCAAAAGGGGCATATCCTCCGGAAATAAAAGAAATTTTACTATGATTACAGGAAAATATCTCCAGTTTTACAAAGAGTTATCCAAAGAGATTCCTGCCGGGAGTCTGCTTCACGACTCGCTCAGCACATTGGCATTCGGGACAGACGCCTCCTTTTATAGGCTTATCCCTAAGCTGATTGTAAAAGTTCATAATGAAAATGAGCTCTGTTTTTTGATTAAGAAGGCAGATGAATACAACATACCGCTTACCTTTCGGGCGGCCGGAACATCTCTTTCCGGTCAGGCTGTAACCGATTCCGTACTGGTGGTTGCAACCCACGGATGGAAAGGGCACGAAATCCTGGATGGAGGTAATAAAATTCGGCTTCAGGCCGGTATTCGCGGAACAAACGCAAACAGCTATCTGGTGAAATACGGAAAGAAGATAGGGCCGGATCCTGCATCCATAGATTACGCTATGATAGGAGGAATAGCCGCCAATAATGCAAGCGGAATGTGCTGCGGAACCAGCGAAAACTCATACAAGACCATTGCAGAGATTAGAGTTGTACTGGCCGACGGAACAGTATTAGACACTGCATCTGAAAATAGTGTAAAGTTATTCAGGGAGAAGAACTCAAAGATAGTATCTGCACTTGAAAAGCTATCGGAAGAGGTGGCCTCCAACCAGTCACTTAAAGAGAGAATCATAAAGAAATTCAAGATAAAAAACACCACGGGTTACAGTCTTAATGCCTTGACTGACTATTCCGACGGTATAGATATTCTCAAGCACCTAATGATTGGTTCCGAAGGGACCCTTGGTTTTATCAGTGACATAACTTTCAATACTGTTACAGAACATCCCAATAAGGCTCTCGCTTTGATGGTCTACCCGGATATAGAGAGTGCCTGCAATGCCGTTATTATTCTTAAAAAAGAGAGTGTAACGGCTGTAGAGATAATGGACAGAGCGGCTTTAAAATCGGTGGACTCCGCCAAAGGGGTACCCGAATATATAAAGGGCCTGCACGAGAAGGCTTGTGCAATTCTGGTTGAGACAAAGGGTGAAACCGGGCAGATTCTGGACGAGAACATCAAGAGTATTCTTGCCAGCGTTGAGCACATTAAGACCGAGCTCCCGGTTGAATTCACAATAGATAGCGCAAAGCAGGCAAAGCTGTGGAAGATTCGCAAAGAGATCTTCGCCACAGTGGCCGGGATGAGAAAATCCGGCACCACCCCTATCATTGAGGATATCTGCTTCCCTATTAATAAACTTGCTCAGGGAACGCTGGAGCTGATATCTCTTTTTGAAAAACACCGCTACGATGAGGCGGTAATCTTCGGTCACGCTCTTGAGGGAAATCTGCACTTTGTTTTTAACCAGGATTTTCAAAACGAAAGTGAGGTTAAACGATACAGCGACTTTATGAACGATATAGTCTCTATGGTTGTAGACAATTACGACGGTTCACTTAAGGCAGAGCACGGTACAGGCAGAAATATGGCTCCGTTTGTGGAGAAGGAGTGGGGAGAGCAGGCATACACTCTTATGAAACAGATTAAGGAGCTGTTTGACCCGAAAGGGATACTTAACCCCGGCGTGATTCTAAACAGTGATAAAGAGATTCACCTAAAGAATCTAAAACCGATTCCATCTACAAGAGAGACCGTAGACAGATGTATGGAGTGTGGTTTCTGTGAAGGTACCTGTGTCTCCGAAGGGTTTACCCTCTCTCCGAGAATGAGAATAGTTGTCTATAAAGAGATGGAGCGACTTAAAGCTACGGGTGAAGAGCCACACCGCTGTGCAGAGCTGCATAAGCTATATGAGTATGCCGGTCTTGACACTTGTGCCACCGATAGCCTCTGCTATATTAAATGCCCTCTTGATATAGATACCGGTAAACTGGTAAAAGAGCTTCGCCACGAAGGACATAGCAAAAGAGCAGAGAAAATTGCACTATCTGTCGCAAATAGTATGGGAGGGGTAACAACAGGAATGAGATTGGGTTTGGATACTTTCTACTATCTGCGATTATTAACCGGTAAAAAAGTTTTTGGCTCTGTAGCTACAGGAGTTCATAAGATCTCCGGTGGACTAGTACCACTCTGGAATCCATACTTCCCTAAAGGATCTAAAAAGATATCCAATAAAAGCATAGTTGCTTCGCAGCTTGCCACACGAGAGATTTCAACAATAAAGGATAATGAATCCGGGGATAGCGTAAACAACAACTCAGTGGTCTATTTTCCATCCTGCATTACCCGCAGTATGGGTCTCTCCCGGGAGATGTCTGAGGAGGCCGAGGTTACAAAAATGACCGAGAGGCTACTCAAAAGAGCCGGCTATAGAGTTATCTACCCTACCGGGCTTAACTCCCTTTGTTGCGGAATGGCCTTCTCAAGTAAAGGGTTTGTAGAAGCCGGAAAAGAGTCATCTGACAAACTTGAGAGAGCACTTTTTGATGCCTCCGATGGCGGAAAAATACCAATCTTATGCGATATGAGCCCTTGCCTGTACACAATGCAGAGTAACTTTGGTGAGAGGCTTAAGCTATACGAACCTGCCGAATTCATATCCAAGTTTGTTCTGGATAAACTTGACGTAAAAAAACTGGACAGAAAGATCTCTGTGTTTGCTGTTTGCAGCGCCAAAAAGATGGAGGTAGATCAATATCTGTACGATATTGCTAAACGATGTGCCAGGGAAGTTGTTATAATTGACAGTAACTGCTGCGGCTTTGCCGGTGACAGGGGATTTTTGCTGCCGGAGCTCAACAAGCACGGGTTGAGAGATCTTCGTCGCCAAAGCGATGGTTGCTCACAAGGATATGCAACCAGCCGCACCTGTGAGATAGGGCTCTCAAACCATAGCGGAATAACCTACTCTTCAATTGTATATCTTGTTGAGGAGGCTAGCAGCTATGTTGTTTTATAATAATCTCACCTATTGAGTAAGATTATTTAAATTACTTCGCATAAGCGAAGCCCATAGAGTTTAATTATTAACGTTATTTGACAACATTAATATGTTCAAGAGCCTGAAAGAGTTTATAGATCTCCTTGATTCAAAAGGAGAACTTATAAGAATAAAGGAGTTTACAGATCCTGTTCTGGAGATTGCAGAGATTACAGACAGGGTGAGCAAACAGCCGGGTGGCGGCAAAGCGCTTCTGTTTGAGAATACCGGAACCCAGTTTCCCGTACTTACCAATATGATGGGCTCTCAGAGCAGAGTTGCCCTGGCCTTAGGTATTAACAGCTTTAGTGAGATTACAGATTATATGGATAATCTTATGAAGGAGTTGATGCAAGAGCGAGGGTCACTGCTTGAGAAACTAAAACTTCTGCCCCACCTTAGAGAAGCTGCCGGGTGGCTTCCCAAAAAATTCAAAGGGCACGCCCCTTGTCAGGAGTCGGTTCTGTTTAAACCGGAACTTAGCAGGCTCCCTATTTTAAAATGCTGGCCGGGCGATGGCGGTCGTTTCATAACTCTGCCAATGGTTCATACCAAAGACCCCGAGACGGGGATCAAAAACCTTGGTATGTATCGTATGCAGGTACTCTCCGAAGAGAGTACAGGAATGCACTGGCACAGGCATAAAACCGGTGCAAAGCACTTTTCTAGATGCAAAAGCGGACAGTTTCCCGTTGCAATCACTCTTGGCGGAGATCCTGTTTATACATATGCGGCAACAGCCCCGCTTCCGGAGGGGATAGATGAGTATCTATTCGCCGGTTTTCTTAGAAACAGAGCTGTTCAACTTACAGATTGCCTTACCCAGCCGCTTCAGGTACCTGCAGATTGCGATTTTGTTATAGAAGGGTATATAGAAAAGAGTGAACAACTTGTTGTTGAAGGCCCGTTCGGCGACCACACAGGATTTTACTCACTTGAAGATCTTTATCCAAAACTCCATATCACCTGTATCTCTCATAAAAAAGATGCGATCTATCCTGCTACACTGGTGGGAATCCCCCCTCAGGAGGACAAATACATCGCAATTGCAACCGAAAAGATATTCCTTACTCCTATTCAGCTGACAATGGTTCCCGAGATATTGGATCTACATCTGCCGGAAGAGGGTATAGGACACAACATCGCTGTTGTTAAGATAGATAAGAGTTATCCGGGGCAGGCTATCAAGGTGGCTCACGCACTTTGGGGAGCAGGGCAGATGATGTTCAACAAAATAATGATTATAACAGACAGAGATATAGATATTCGTAACAAAGAGCAGCTTTGGGAGGTAATTGGCGAAAATTACATCCCAAGACGAGACACACACTTTAGCCGGGGTCCACTGGATGTTCTTGACCACGCAGCTCCACAGTGCGGTTTCGGAGGGAAGGTGATGTTTGATGCAACCCTAAAACTCACAGAAGAGCTAGGCTCCTATCCCGGAGCAAAACCTGATGGTGTGGTGCCACTCTATTTTACACACTCAAATAAAGATGTACAAGGTCTCATTAACATATTGGTAGACCCTATAATTCCTCTGGATGAACAATATACACTTTTATGGATATGGGGCAGTAACTGTGACCCGATAAGAGACTCCCGGTTTGAAGGAGAGCTCCTTGTAATGGACAGCAAAACCAAAGTTAAAGGTAAAGATGGATTTACCCGTGACTGGCCGGAATTTGCGCTCTCTTCCATAGAGACTATAGAGGCCGTAGATAAAAAATGGGATTCACTTGGAATCGGTGATTTTATTCACTCTCCTTCATTAAAATTCATTAAAAAGAGAGGTTGATATCTAAATATATTAATATTAGACATTTTATTAAAGGATTTGTTATAATTTTTATATTTTTGACCCAAAGGAATATTAAGCAAGTTTAAGAGCCCGATAGATGATAATTGAGAGTATAGTAAAAGGGTTTATAGTCGGTATAGGTGCCTCCATACCACTTGGTCCGCTCGGGGTAATGTGTGTCCAGAAGACCCTGAGCAAAGGTAGGATTTCCGGTATAGTCACAGGACTGGGAGCCTCTGTTACCGATACAATATTCGCCTCTCTTGCCATACTTAGTCTCGCACTAATTCAGGAGTTCGTGCGTGATAATGAGGTCTCTGTACTCTTTTACGGTGGGCTGGCTGTAATTATCATCGGTCTTAAAATCTTTCTCACAAACCCGGTTAAGCAGATACGCCGAAACAGAGGTGGCAAGAAACTCTTTGAAGATTTCCTCTCATCAATAATAATGACCATAACCAATCCAGGGGCTGTATTTCTTATTCTGGGGTTGTTTGCGTTTGTGGGGCTTGATGTGGACGGCAGCTCCTCCGGAGATGTTATTTTCGCAGCACTTTTAGGGGTATTTCTTGGCGCAAACGCCTGGTGGATAATTCTTAGTACATCCATAAATATTTTCAGGAATAGATTTCGTCTTAAGCAACTCCTTATGATTAACAGGGTTGCCGGAGTGATAATAATGGTACTGGGGTTCTTCTCGGTTGCAGAGGGGAGCTGGAGGTTTATTATGTCATATTTCTCGTAGCACTATTTTTGCATCTAATTTTTGCATACCTTTGCACCACTTTCAAATGGGGATGTTTTGGTTTTGACAGCATTCACAATCGGAAGGTAAGCACGTCGAGCGTTGTATCCCCGGCTCGTAAATCCCGGAGTACAAGCCATAACAGGCAATAACAACTTAGCACTCGCTGCGTAATTAGGCTCTGCCTGATTCCTTAATTGCCACCGGCCAGGTCCGGTCGCGACGAGTATCCCGCCGATCTTTGCGCCGTCTATGTTTCGGTATATGGGGTATCATTAAAGTACGGATGCGGAGATCTACGCCTCTAAAGTCTCCTAAGTATTAAGAGGATAAGCCTTAAGTGGCCTGCCTTTCGGCAGCTTAAGGACCAAAATCGTAGAGAGGATAAGCGTGTAGAAAGTCTTTGGATGGTTTGTTTGGACGGCGGTTCGAATCCGCCCATCTCCACAAAAAGAGGTTGCCCGACCCGGCAGCCTCTTTTTCTTTTAAAATGTTGAGTGGACGGGGGGAGTATCAGCACGGAAAATCCTCCCCACCTTCGGCGGGTCCCCTCCCTTTTCGGGAGCCAATGTTTTCCTTTGCTGATACTCCCCCCGTTCACATTTAGTATTTACTCTAAAACTTAGAGGCTGCAGGGTCGGGCCTCTTTTTATGGGATGGAGATTCTTGGGGGTTGTTGATGATGTTTTTGGAGAGTTATCATCGCGGAAAATCCTCCCCAACTTCGTTACTTTATTAGTCTTTAAGAACAACTAGTATCTGCTAAAGAAATAACTAATTATCAAGTGTTAATTTATATACTTTTATTATATTTGAAGGGTAATAATGTTTAAGCCATTTTTACTTTGGCCGGAAAATAAAATCAGACATATGAGACAACAACTGTTTTTGATCCTTATACTAGCTTTGGCAGGTTTATTGGTTCTATCCGGCTGCCAAAAAGATGATACGGTAATAGTTAAACCGGAAAAGCAATTTGTTGTGGATAAGATATTTGACTACAATAATAATCTTGTGGCGGTCTATTCTTATGATAAAGAGAATAGACTGATAAAGAAGTCTGTGACTGAACATTTAGGACAGCAATATCAATCTGAATGGGCTGCTTATTCCGATGAATTTGAGTATAAGAGTGGCCTTGTATCAAAGATCATTCATAAGGATATTTCTTATAATCAGTTTAATTACGAAACACACATTTTTTACAACTCTCTGGGTAAAATAACCAAAACTGAAGTACATATAGACAATCATCCAATATCTTCCAGGTCCGATTATCGTTACACGAATGGATTTCTAACCGGAACTATAAAGTATAGCTTAGGGACAACGGTATATATGGACTCAATTGTCTATAACAATGAAGGAAATGTTATCAAATATCTGCACGAAGGTCCTGAATTAAATTTCGTTGGGCAGCCTATACCTGAAACGAAAAGAGTATCTGTTAAGGAATTCAATTACGACAATCATTCAAGGCCTAACTTTAATCTTGACTATCTCTTCATTTATGAGCCCCTTCCGTTTTTTGAAGAGGCCGATCTGCAAAGACAATTATCTGCAAATAATATGATCAAATTAATCGATGGAGGTTCGTGGTCATATACATATAACGAATACGGGCTGCCTGCGACAATTGAGGTTAAATGGAAAGATATTGTCACAACATCTCCAATGATATTGAGAATTGTTTACAAGGAGGTAAATTAGGGTGCGTTTTCGATTACATCTTAATCACCCCTACTGCATCTCCGCCTTCGCTATCTTTTGTGACTATGTAGATTTTGCCTTCGGCTTCATCGGCGGCAAGGGCTCTTAATCCACCCTCTACTTTGTAAAGTCTTTTTACATTGCCGTCCCAGTCAAAAACTATAATATAATCCATTAGTTTTTTCTCTTTGAATTCCTTAATGGTTAATCCTGAATAAGATGTATAAATATAGTTGTCAGTTGTGAATAATCCATGGAATCCGATTTTAGAATCCTCATTCTGTAACCAACCGTTTTCACTTTCGATTTTTAGATTCGGATCCAGAATTTTTCTTTCCAAAATCCTGTTGATTGAATCCTTTTCAACATTAAAGATCTCAAGTATACCGCCAATATTACCTATTGAGACAAATTTTGATAAGTCAGGTTTTAGATCAAATATGAAACCTTGTACCAGTTGAGACTTATGATTAAAATTTTTAACATCTTTATAGTAATCAGGGAAAAATTCATATTCCGAGATGTATTTTCCATTTCGATTGAATAGGGCGAATCTTGGGCCCATGGCTGCTCTGGAAACATAATAGCTATTTAAGGGAATAACATCGTAATTTGCTTTATGTTTTTCAAATTTTATTTTATTCGCGCCTTGTGATAAAGAATCTTTAAAAAACGTATCTGATTTATAAACAGATAATGAGTTTTCAGTGGGTTCGTAAATATAAATTGAATCATCAACAACTTTATAATCAATCATATCTGAGAATTCACCAGGTCCTCTCCCTATTATACATTTGGTGGAAATATATTTGCCGGTATGCTTATTCAGTAATTGTACAGAGCCTTTACCATCTGGCGAATTCAATATTAGAATTGAATCATAAATCTTGATATTCCAAATTACAGATAATAGTTTATCTGTTTTAAGGATTTCGGGTTTGACAAAAATGGTGTCTTTCAGACTAATCGATTCTAGTTTGTTCTTTTTATTGCCGGAATTACACGAAAAAATCAATGTAATTACCAGAATAAGCGATAATGCCTTCTTCATATTTTTATTAATTATAATGGTTCAATTTATAATTTTGGTCGTAACTCTCTAATAGATACATTGTCCAAGCACCATCAAAGTTAGAAAATAAAAAAACAGATGCAAAATATTTTAGGCTTAAATTGTAGCTAAATTAATTTGACAACCAGTTTTTTAGAGGTGAAAATGTGGAAAAATGAACCCAGGTTGAGTGTTTTAGGGTTTGGTAGGAAAATTGTTTTTTCGAAATTTTTCAAAAAATTTCTTTAAACGCCCTGCTTCTGTCAGAATCCTTTTGCCTGAAGTCTGCTCATCAGAAGTTTGTGGTACTCTTCGTAGCCAGGTTTCAGGGCGAATATTTGTCCGTTGTTAAGGATTTCGGAGAGGTTGTAGGTCTCTAAATCTCTCAGGGCGCGTTTTGGAGATGGGATTATTGATGCCAGGAATATAGATTCATTAATTGTGAGTTCATTGGGCTCTTTATGAAAATAGAAGTGGGATGCTTCTGTTATACCGTAGATTCCGGGGCCCCACTCTATTATGTTGAGGTATATTTCAAACATTCTCTCTTTTGAGATAAGGCGGTTGTTCTCAATTAGCCATACAATAAGCATCTCTTCTACTTTGCGTGCAAGAGTTTTGTTGCGGCTCAAAAAGAGGTTTTTCACAAGTTGCATACTGATGGTACTGCCTCCGCGGCGAAATCTCCTATCTTTAATATTGACCACCATAGCCTCACGGATACTCTCCGGGAGGAATCCGTTATGATAGAAAAACCCTCCATCTTCCGATTGCAATACGCACACCTGTAAATATTGAGAAATGGACTCAAGAGGTCTGAAATTGGGGTTTAAGGGTCCCACCCACAGGGTTCTTACCGGCACACCGTTTTCATAGGCAGTGTATTCAAAATCTGAGTTTACATATCGAAAATCTACATTGCCGAAGCTCTCTATCCGGAATTTCTCACCTCTAAGCGATGACTCCAGTTTCAGGGAGTCCGGGTTACTAAAATCTATATTTGTGTAGAAGTGGTATTCTAATTTCCCGGATGTCTTTATCCCCTCCAGATTTGTAAAGAGCCCTACGGGGAGTGAACGGAAGAGGGTATCTGAGTCAAACATAGGTTTGTTTACAGAGGCTGTGGCAACCCAACCATTGAGTATGGCAGTTGAATCTGCCCCTAATGTTGACCTTTTATCTCTCTTTATCAAAAGGTATGGAGATAGTGATAGGTCATTCACGGATGCAACGGTAGAGGAGTCCAGTTCAACAAAATTATTGCCGATTAAGGTTTTGTACTCAAATTTTGCTCTGTTTAAAAAGATAGTATCTCTTGATATCCCTTTATGAAACAGGGATATACCGCAAAATGCAGAGTTTCCCTGTAGAGTTATGGCGCCACTTTTTTTTGGTGAAGCAGTAAAGTTGAATGCGAGACTGTCAAACATAACTCTTGCTCCCCAGCGAAAATCCAGAAAAGGGATGGTAAAACGGCCCCTGTTTTCGGCCGAGACATCTGCACTTACTCTCCGCTCATAATCGTTTAGACTTCCCCTGACAATAAGACTCTCAAGATAACCATTCTCATTACTGGAGATTTGTGTGTTAAAGATATTATCGTTAATGAGTAGCTCTTCTAAATGCAGTGATAGATTGTAATCCCCTTTTATATAACTCAGCGTAAAGTCGTTAATAGTTGCATTTGAAGGCAGAACTCTCATTAATAGCGAAATAGCCCAATCTGCGGCAGTGGAGAGTGAGACTCTCTTTGAAGATGGCTCTCTCTCTGTTTCAGATTGTGAATTCATTTTTTTATCCGGCGAAGATGGAAAGATAAAATCAAAATTTGATATAGAGTCTCCTTTAACAAAATTGACACGGGTATTATTCATCTCTAACTCCAGAAGATCTATTTTTAAGAGCATTAGGCTCCATATATTAACCCTCGCTTTGAGATAGCTGCATCTAAAAAGTGTATCTCTCTCCTGTTGGTACAAATAGAGATTCTCTGCCACAATACCCGATACTCCATACGGTTTGAGCTTACCATAATCTACTACAAGAGAGTACCTCTCCTTCAATTTATTGGCAAACCCATTGAATGCATACCTAAGGATTGCTCCCCTTAATAAGATCAGAGAGAAAAAAACTGAGGTAACAATTATAATAATAATCCTTAGACTTTTGTTGTAATATATTTTTTTTAAACACATATCTCTAAACAAGCAATAGCAAATATCCCAAAAGGGAGCCGCCTAATACAATGAATGCACTGTTTAATTTACTGAATTTAAATGCTACAAAAATGCTTACCAGTAAAATCACAAAAGAGCGCCAGTCAACCACCGCATCTCTTCCCATTCCGATAACCACAGCCATAATAACCGCAACAGATCCTACATTTACAGCATCCAGAAATGCGGACATTATTTTGGATTTTCTGAGTTTGGGAATCAGCGGGTTTAGTAAAGAGACCAGCAGAAAAGAGGGGAGGAAAATTCCAAGGGTGGCCAGAATTGCTCCCGGGAATCCGTAGAGCTGCCATCCGATAAAAGTTGCTGCAGATAGGACCGGGCCCGGGGTGAACTGCCCCACTGCGACAGCGTCCATAAGCTGCTCCCGGGTCAACATACCAGCAGATACAAGTTCGCTGTCCAGAAACGCAAAGAGAACATATCCGCTCCCATACAGAAGCGCTCCTACTTTAAGAAAGATCCAGAAGATATTCATTAAAGAGAGCGAGGCAGCCCCTGTTGCTGCCAATGTTGTTGCACCGGCAGAAAGTGCAGATGTTGACGGTTGAATCAAAGATTTCAATGAGAGTGAAAAAGTTGCTGGAGCACAACAGAAGAGTTTATCTCCTTTAATTATTTTTGTTTTAAATATATAGATTACTACACCGGCGAAGCCGCAGGCAAAGAGAGCAGTTATCTCCCCCACCCCAATAAATGTCACCCCAAGTGTTATGACTCCCAAGGCTATTAACAGATTTGTTTTGAATGCCTTTTTACCCAAGCCATACAGAGCATAGAGAATAATTCCTATAACTGCCGGCTTTATTCCATAAATAAACTGCTCTGCACGCGGAAGAGTACCATATTCTGAGTAGAGCCAGGCAAAGAGCATTGTGATTGCCACAGCAGGCAATATGAATGCTGCACCCGCTGCCAGAAGACCTCTGTAACCACCCCGTTCGTGGCCGCAGTGCATTGCCATTTCAGATGAGTTTGGCCCCGGAATCAGGTTTGTTGCTCCAATCAGATCCAAAAAATGCTGGTGGTCCATCCATTTGCGTTTACGAACTACTTCGCTCTCCATCATTGCAATATGTGCAGCCGGACCGCCAAATGCAGTTGAGCCCAACTTAAGAAAAAGAAGAGCAATCTCCTTTAGCGAACTCTTCCCGTTTGCAAGGCCACTATTCTCTTTCGTTATTTTTTCTTTAATATCCATCACTCAAATAATTTTTAATTATTACTAAAGTCGAATTTATGATGGTTTTATCTTCACCCCTTTTTTACGCTCGGGGTATTTCAGGCGTGAGTGATACACCTGGCCAAGTTTCTGTTTGAACACCTCTTTGACAGCGTAGATCTCCTTAATTGAAATATCTGCATCTACAAGCTGTTTCTCATTAATTCTCTCATCTACCATTTTGTCTACCAACGCACATATACTCTCTCTCGAGTGATCTTTAAGAGATCTGGATGAGGCCTCAACTGCATCTGCCATCATAACAATAACCTGCTCCTTGGTTTGAGGCAGCTCTCCTTTGTATGTAAACTGAGCTATATTGGCAGGGTCTCCACCACTGTTTACATACTTATTGTAGAAGTAGCCAACCTGTGTTTTTCCGTGGTGTGTGATAATAAAGTCAATGACCATTTGAGGAAGCCTGGCTTTGCGGGCAATTAAAACACCCTCATCTACGTGCTGAATTATAATCTTTGCACTCTCCTCACCGGGAAGATCGGTGTGCAGGCTGCTCTCTCCGGCCGGAAGATTTTCAATAAAAAACGGTGGATTGGACATCTTTCCAATATCGTGATAGAGAGCCCCAACCCTTGCAAGCAGAGCATATGCACCTATCTCTCTTGCTGCGCTCTCACTAAGGTTTGCAACCTGCAATGAGTGGTGAAAAGTACCGGGAGCCCTCTCTGCCAAAGAGGAGAGCAGCGGCGTTGTGGTATCTGAGAGATCTCTCAACCTGGAGTTGGATAGAAGGCCAAATATCTTTTCGAACAGATAGAGCAATGGGTAAGCTGCAATAATAAGAACCGAGTTCCAGGCAAAGTAAATAAATGTCAATCTTGTTACACTCTCCAGCGAGCCATCTTCAACCATCCTAAGGGTGAGATAGGTGAGCGAAAGTGCAGCAAAGGCGATAAGCGAATTGACAAATTGTCTCCACCCCCTGTCCAGATATTGAAAAGTGTAAAAGACGGCTGCCCCCGAGACAATGTTCAGAAAATAGAGTTCGAAGCCACCCGTTGCAATAAATACCACAGGTAACATAATAATCATATAGAGAGGGATAACAACTCTTGAGTAGTACAAAGATGTGAGATAAAGAGCGATAACACTAAAGGGGAAAATCATCAGATACTCCTGCCCTGTATCCATCACCACAACTGTTGCAATAACAACCAGAATAAACTGAAGAAGAATGAAATTAAATCTATTTGGTTCGTTGAGAATTTGTCTGTCCAAATAGTAAATCACTACAATTAAGATCAATAATATGAGCAGAATAATTAGTGCATAGCCCAATTTAAGCAGTAGAGAACTCCCCGAAAAGCCCATACTAAGCTCATATTCTGCTTTGAAAGAGTTAAGCAGCTGTTCACTCTCTGCAGTTACACTCTCTCCATTACTTATGATTAGCTGTCCTGTATAGATTACACCCTTTGTAGGGGATATGTTTGCAATCTGATTCTTAAGCACAAGTTGAGTGGTGTTATTGTCAAAAAAAAGATTAGCCGGCATAGTTTTAGATGGGATAGCTCTAATAATCAATTCATCTGCACCGGGAAATTTATCTGACATCATTTTTTTCAGGTGGGCAGATGCCTCGCCCGGAGTAAAGAGATTTCGAAGTGGATGGAGGGTAGTCTTTCCAAACTTAACAATTGCCACAACACCCTTTGAGTATGAAGTGTCGGGCATTTCGTCTATCACCCCTTTTGTGTAAATATTTTTAATTAAGCTATATAAATATGAGGTTATTACTGAATCATCCTGAGGTAAAACCAGGTTGCGTGAAATAAGATTAATCTGATCCTGCTCTACTCCCTCTTTATAATTGTAGTATGGGACAACAGAAGATGAGAGCTCCTCTCTCTCTTTTCTAATCTCTGAAACAGTTTTAAGTACCGGAAAATCTATAGGAGCAACCAGAGATTCATATAACCACGGACGACCCTTTTGATATTCATAACGGAATTTTCCTTTATTTGGTATTACTAATGCCAGCAGGATAACTACAAACGAAATATTGATATATATCCTATGCTTTTTTATGAAGTTTAAATAATTCATTATCTACAGTTGTTACTCTCTATTCAATGGAATATAAACAAAAATAGTCTATTTTTGGTGAAACTTTTTAAAGATTTAAACTTATCTGTATGAAAACAATTATAAAAAAGCTGCTATTTCTTGCCGTTTTCGCTGCTGTTGGCACAGCAAATGCACAGGAGTTCATTGTATTTGAGTCAAAACACCTGAAGTGCAACGATTCGGTACTGGTCTTTACACCTGCAAATGCAGTTCCGGGAGATGTAACCCCTGCTCTGTTTTTACTTCACGGATGGAGCGGTAATTACAAAAACTGGAGAGATAAAACCGATATTCAGGCTGTTAGTGATAAATATGGGTTTATAATAATAACTCCGGATGGTTTCTATAATAGCTGGTATGTCAATAATATAGACCCTAACAAAATGCAGTGGAGAAAATTCTTTGATAGTGAGCTCTACCCGGCAATTATGAAAAAATATAGACTGGACCCTAACAGGAGTTTCATATCGGGACTAAGTATGGGTGGACACGGTGCAATAAATATCTTTCTTGACGATACCACCAGATTCCGTTCTGCAGGTAGTATGTCCGGAGTTCTTAATCTGCACGACACCAGGTTAAAAGAGGGTCAGATGACCGAAATGCTTGGTCCATATACAAAGGAGAACACCCTGTTCGACCAGAACTCTGCAATTAAAAGACTGGAGAGCATTAAAGGGATAAAAAGAACTATGATTATCAGTTGCGGGGCACAGGATGGCCTGGCAAAAAGTAGTCGTGAATTCTCTTCCAAGTGTGATGAGCTTGGAATTCCGAATATCCTTATTATGAGCCCGGGTGTACACAACTGGCCATACTGGATATTTGCCCTGGATCTGCATCTGTTTCTATTCTCAAAGATGCTGTGAAGCTGATTTTAAATGAGGATTGCTCTCATATCTGATATCCACGAAGATATCATCAGCCTGAAAAGTGCTCTTAAGATCATTGAGCGTGAGAGGTGCGACGAGATTGTCTGCCTGGGTGATACTCTGGGATATCCCTATATGAGAGGAGGATATGAAAAGAGCAGAGATTTATCAGAGTGCATAAACATAGTAAGGCAAAATTGCAGCACCGTATTACTTGGAAATCACGACCTGTTTCATATGAAGTGGCTACCCAAATTTTACAAAGGATTTGAATTCCCGGATAACTGGTACGAATTCTCGCAAGAGGAGCAAACCCTATTTTCAAAAAATAGGGTCTGGAACTACTCCGACGATCTACCCATAACTCTTAGCGAGGGAGAGAGGGAGTATATGCTTTCACTACAGGAGTACTCAACAATAGAGGTAAATAATAGAAATATCCTCTTTTCGCACTCTATGTATCCCAACTTCACAGCCTATGTCTGCGCATCCCGGCACGACACTGTAAGACTCAGAGAGCACTTCCACTACTTGAAAGAGTCTCAAATTGAGATTAGCATTTGCGGCCATTTACATATGGAGGGGTTGGGAATCGCGTACGAAGCTCAAAATAGTCTCTTCTCAAAACTCTTCCCCGGGTTTGTCTACTACTCCTACGGTGAAAGAATTATTAGAAAGCGACTTTCTTGCATAACTATTCCTGCTATTGCAGATAACGGTCAGGAGAATGGGTTTGCTATATTGAATATTACTAAAGAGTGTAATAATAATGTTTATTCCATAAATTCATTATCTTTGAATACAAATCGTAGGTTTATTTTATGAACAAGCCAATCAGAATAGGTTTCTTTCTGAAAATAGTATTGCCTGCACTGTTGGCGCTTCTTCTCTTTGTACTCTCCCTGTTTTTATTCGTTATCCCGACATTCGAACGAAACGCCCTTATTCAAAAGCAGACGATGCTCAGCGAACTCACCAGTACCACCTGGAGCATTCTTCAAAAGTACCATTCAGATGAACTAAGCGGAGTTATCTCGTTAGAGGAGGCTCAGAATAAAGCTAAAACCGAAATTGAGACTCTTCGTTATGGTGTAGATAAGAAAGACTATTTCTGGATTACAGATATGGTCCCTTTTATGGTAATGCACCCTTATGTTCAAGAGCTTACCGGAAAAGATCTGCATAACTACTCAGACCCGGATGGTGTTAAGATCTTTATTGAGGCAGTTAAGATAGCAGAGAGCATCGGAGAGGGTTTTATAAACTATAAATGGCAGATGAATGACGACTCAACTCAAATTGTCCCTAAGATGAGTTTCGTAAAGGCATTCAAACCCTGGAACTGGATTATAGGTACCGGTATCTATCTGGATGATGTTCAGAAAGAGATTAGCACCCTTACCAGAAAGATTTTGTTAATCCTTCTATTGATAACAATTGCAGTATCTCTCATTATTACATATGTAGCAATCCAGAGTTTTAGAATTGACAAACAACGCCGGTTGGCAGAGCTGCAACTTATTGAGTCCAGGGAGAAATACCGCTCCCTTATTGAGTCCTCTACAGAGGGCATAGTTCTGCTGCTAAATCTAAAAATCTCATACACAAACTCATTTATTCAAAACTGGCTTGACTATTCCGAGAGTGAACTTATGGAGATGGATCTTAAGGAGCTCTTTTTTCTGAATGACTCTCCCGACTTCACTTCAATAACCAACGAGTCTAGATTTGAGGTTAAACTCAGACGCAAGAACGGGAAGCCGGCCGAAGCTATTTTGATGGTTATGCCTGTAAGCTTTGCAGATAAAGAGGGGCTATTATTAACTCTGCGTGATTCAAGTGATTACCACTCTGTTCAGAATGAACTTAAAGAGGTTAAAAGCCTTTTAAAAAATATGTCTCTTCCACAAGAGCTCTCTCGTCTCTCTCTTGAAATTGCTTCCAAAGAGGTGTTAAATAGCCGGCCTGTTTTAGATTTCAAAACTCCGTTGGTAAGCTGCAGGGCAGTCTCCTCCATAGTGCAGGCAGTTGAGATAATGCAGCAAAATGATTGTGACTTTATACTTCCTGCAATTGACGGTTGCTATTTGGGTATTGTAACATACTCAGATATAATCTCCCGGGAGTCGAGCTCCAAAAAATCCATAACGGATATTATGACTTCTCCTCTGATTACCATTGGAGAAGACTCCTCCGTTGAACAGGCTGTCTCGTTGATGGAGAGTAAAAAGATCTCCCACCTTGCTATCACAAACTTTGCAGGCGACACAACAGGAGTCGTAGAGAAGAGAACTCTCTTCGGGTTTTTCTCAAACAGCCCCAACTACATATTAGAGAGTATTTCTCAAAGTAATACCGTGAAAGAGTTGGCACAAACACGCAAAAAGATACCTCTTCTTGTAAAACCGCTATCAGACGGGATGAGCAGTGCCCATACCATAAACCGGATGGTTTCACGATTCAACGATGCAATCACTCAAAAGATAATCACAAGTGCTGTAAAAGAGCTTGGAGAACCACCTGTCCCATTTGCCTTTATATCTTTGGGAAGTGAAGGGAGAGAGGAGCTGGTCTTTAATTCAGATCAGGATAATGCTCTTCTGTATGCAGATGACCCTGCTGTTCCTAAGGAGAAAACTGATATCTACTTTGCAGCACTTTCGACAAAAATATGTAATAACCTTCACGATTCCGGGCTTGAACTCTGTTCGGGCGGGTATATGGCAAGTAATCCAAAATGGTGCTCTCCTTTGAGCATCTGGAAGGGATATTTTGAGGAGTGGATAGTCAACGCAGAGCCGGGGAATATTATGAATATATCCGTATTTTTCGATCTTCGGTATATATATGGAGATAAAGACCTCTATTTAAAACTGGAAGATTATATATTTCAGGTTCTTGAAGGTAGAAGTGCTTTTTTCTACTTTCTTGCTCAATCTGTTACCAGCTTTAAACCACCCGTTAATATATTTGGCAATATTGTTACCGAGTCCTCCAGAAAAAGCAGCGAGATGCTGGAGATAAAGAGGGCACTTACTGCAGTGGTAATGTTTGCAAGGATTTACGCACTTCACAACAACATCCGCAAAAAGGGAACCATAGAGAGGGTATCTGCACTCCATTCTGCAGGAATATTAAGCAAAGAGACTGCAGATGAGGTGAAATATCACTTTGACTATCTTATGAGTCTGAGGTTAAGACACCAGACAGATCAGATACTGCGGGGTGAGTTACCGGATAATAGTATTCCTCCAAAGAGTCTTAGCGAGATGGAGAACTTTATATTAAAGAAGGTCTTTACACAAATGAATCACTACACCGAAATAGTTACTGCAACATTTATGAGTTCATATAAAACTTAATCTTTTTTATTAACCTAAAATATTTAAACAATATGCACGGACCAGCAGCAAAACTTGGTAAAGATAACGCAGCATCGAAAAAAACTCGGTTGGGCGTTATTCTTTTTTTATTCTATACACTTGTGTATGGAGGCTTTGTATTAATTGGCCTCGTAAATCCCGAACTTATGGGATTACACGTTATCGGCGCGCAAAATCTTGCCATAGTCTATGGCTTTGGACTGATTGTCCTGGCTATAATAATGGGCTTTATCTACAACGCCGTGTGCACCAGAATGGAAAACAGGTTAAACAAATAAGAAAAGTGAGGTATGATTTATAATGTATCAATTTGGGCAATAATAATTTTCTTAACATTTGTTGCCGCCGTGTTGGGCCTCTCATTTTATTTTGCGAGAAAGACCAAATCTGCTGCCGGTTACTATGCTGCCGGCGGTAATATCCACTGGGGTGTAAACGGAATAGCATTTGCAGGAGATTATCTCTCTGCTGCTTCATTTTTAGGAATCTGCGGAATGATTGCCTACTCCGGGTATGACGGCTTCTTATACTCAATAGGCTACCTGGCCGGATGGGTTGTTGCACTTTTTATTGTGGCAGAGCCAATGAAACGTTTAGGCAAATACACCTTCACAGATGCTCTGGATGCCCGTTTCAACTCCAAGGCAATTAAACTCACCGCAGCAATAAGTACTCTTGTTGTCTCTATTTTTTATCTTATTCCTCAGATGGTAGGAGCCGGAGATTTGGTTGTACCTCTGTTGGGCCTTCCGCACTGGGTTGGTGTGGTAATAGTTGGCTCTATAGTTATCTTTATTGTAGCTACGGCGGGTATGACATCTACAACCTATGTACAGTTCATTAAGGGTGCACTGTTAATCATATTCTCTACAATACTCACAATATATATTCTAAACAATGGGTTTACACTTAACCCGGGAAAAGATTACCATAAATTTACCACCATTGGAGTTGTTCTTGAAGATCAAAAAATCACAGGCACAACAGATCCCGGTTATGTTTTTAAGGAGAGTTTTACTGTAGATAACAGTTATACCTTTGTAAAAACAGATAAAGGTGGAGTAGACCAGTGGTTCAAACTCTCCAAAGACTCCACAACTCTGGAGGAGGTACTATTTATTACAACTCTTGAGAATGGCACCAAACTCTATAACGGAGAGCCTAAATCTGCAGCTAAATTCTATCAGGTGGGACATCTGTCTAAGATTGTGGTTGACGGTGTTGAGGTTGATAAAACAGGCCCTCTTGGTCCATTTGAATTTCTTTCAACTATGGAAAACTCTCAAGTTGTAAGGTTCGCTAAAAAGGAGATTAAAGCTGCAGGAACAACTGTTTGGTATCAAAATATTACAGACGGAAAGAATATGATCAAGCCGGGGCTTCTCTATAAAATATCCAAATCAACAGGAGCAACTCCGTGGGATCGGGTGAATTTCGTTTCACTAATGCTTGCACTGTTTTTGGGAACATCTGCACTCCCTCACATCCTTATAAGATACTATACTGTATCCAGCCAGAGGGCGGCAAGAAAGTCTACAATAGTGGCCATTGCTGCAATTGGGTTCTTCTATATTTTAACTCTATATATGGGCCTTGGAGCATCTGTGAACGGGGTACTGGATGTTGAGAGCAGTAATATGTCCGGGCCTCTGTTGGCAAAATACTTTGGAATAGGAATCTTCTCAATAATCTCTGCAATTGCGTTTGCTACAGTTCTTGGAACTGTGAGTGGGCTTATTGTGGCATCATCGGGAGCGATTGCCCACGATTTTATGGATAAATATTTGAATATGAAGATGGACGACAAGAGAAAAGTGAGAGCAGGGAAACTTGCGGCATTTGGTGTCGGTCTGTTTGCAATTCTTCTGGGAATCCTCTTCAAAGGTATGAATGTATCTTTCCTAGTAGGACTTGCATTCTCGGTTGCAGCATCGGCCAACCTTCCGGCAATTCTCTTTTTGCTGTTCTGGGATAAGACCACAGCGAAAGGTATTGCCTGGTCCATAGTAACAGGAATACTTTCATCCGTGATTCTGATACTATTCTCCCCTACTATGTACGAAAAATATGGTCTGGCTAAGGCAGCAGCCCCTTTCCCAATAGACAATCCCGGAATAATCTCTATTCCTCTTGCAGTTATAGTACTTGTAGTAGTATCACTTTTAACGCAAAAACACAATGCAACCAAGGTCGAAAACTACCACCACGACGAATAGAAATAACCTTTCCTGACAGATTTTAAAATGAGGCTGTCTAAAATGCAGGCAGCCTCATTCTCTTTATAAACTTATAGGTAATTCTATTGTTATTAGCTCTTTATTTGGTAAAACATTGTAGATAATATAGTTTCCACCTTTATCGCTAAACTTTTTGTAAGTAAGAGTGGTGCCGCCCTGAGTGACACTAACCTCACTCCAACCCTGAGGCAGATAGCTCTTGAGTGTCAGCGGATAGTTATATATCTCTTTATCCAGATTGTGCTTAAGGCCTACCACAATTTTCTTCCCGGTGCTCATATCTTCTCTCTCCAAGTTCTCCATTATTTGTGTAACCGATGAAGCGTCCCTCTGACGGATATATTTAACAACATCTCTAAAGGTAGCAACCCAGACTCTGTTTTCATTACTCTTGATATAGCTGAAAAATTCTCTTAACTCTGCAGAGCTTTTTGGTTCGTAACCTATTCCGTCCACACCGTGAAAAGTAAGAACCAGCCACACATTTTCATAAGCAAGGCAGGTGTCAACCCACGAACTCATCGCTTTTAGCGATGTGTTACTCTTAGCTCCTCTCTGCCATTGTATATATTGCATACCGGATTCCGATGGAGTTTTTCTACTCCAACGGTTTATCTCCTCAAGATATGGAGCCGGCATTTTGTTACGAAGGGCTTGGTGAAACCTACCGGCAAACTCCATTACACGAGGGTTTTCAATACCGTGAGGAATCTCTGCAGAGAAGGCGTGACTCTCACCAAGATGCTTTACAATCTCCTCTCTGCTTTTCTCAATCTCATATCTCATATTTGGAAAGTCGTATATCCCCAGCTGCGGATGTGTTACGGAGTGGCTTCCAAATTCGTGTCCTGCAGATGCTATTTTCTTTATCTCAATCCAGGATATATCTACATCCGGGTTATCAAATTTGTTACCCGGCAGATCCAATTTTAACACCCCCCTGGAAAACGCCGCAAATGCTCTGTCAATCTCCCTGCAGGCATCATCTGCTTTGCCCAGTTCAAATAAATCGCCTGCTCTGGTGTGGTATAGACGAGCCTCTGTGCTTTGCAGATACCTCACTGCGGCTGCCCGCTCATATAGATTTTGCAAATTGGTCTTTATAGATTTACACTCCTCAACAATCTCACTTACATCTCTTCCAATAAACTCTCCCCTATACTCTGCTCCGGTAATATCCCCCGTAACAATGTAAAAAGTTGCGGGCAGCCCCAGTTCATTCATTATTGGCAGTGCTACCCTAAACTGGTTTATCGTACCACCGTCATAAGTTATTGAAATAGCTGCTATTTTTCCATCTTTCCACTTAAGCACTTCGGTCTGCCCGTAACTATCTCCGGCAACCAACAGAAACAAAAATAGGAGTAAACCTTGCCAAGCATCGTGGGATATTATTGATTTCATGATTATTAATATTTAAACAACAGTTACCTATGCACCTTGTCCCGATTCTTGAAACAATTTTTATCCAAAAAAATTTAATAAATTTATGAAATTATTTTTTAGTAAATATGATTTTTCTGAATATAGTAGATTTAGCATTGCCATTAACAAATCCGGTTTTAAAATTTTTAGTTATACTCGTCATTATACTGGCAGCACCTATCTTTTTAAATAAATTCAAAATTCCACATATTCTCGGTCTTATCATTGCAGGTGCAGTAATCGGCCCCAATGGGTTTAATGTGCTGTTACGCGATAGCAGTATAATATTATCGGGGACAGCAGGGTTACTATATATAATGTTTCTTGCAGGGCTGGAGATAGATATAGCCGAATTCAAAAAAAACAGCAAAAAGAGCTTGATATTCGGGTTGTACACTTTTACAATTCCAATGGTATTGGGAATTATAACCGGTCTATATCTCCTCAATTTCTCCGTTCTAACATCGGTTTTACTTGCAAGTATGTTCGCCTCACACACACTGATTGCATACCCGATACTTAGTAAACTTGGGGTAACAAAAAACCGTGCTGTAAACATTGCCGTTGGAGGTACTATGATTACAGACACCCTGGCCCTGCTGGTTCTTGCCGTAATTGTCGGAATGTCAACAGGGGAGGTAAACTCAATCTTCTGGACAAAGCTCTCTATCTCAATTGTTGCATTTGTCCTGACTATAGCACTCATTTTTCCTATTATAGGGAGGTGGTTTCTCAAACGATATGAAGATAATGTCTCCCAGTATATTTTTGTTTTGGTTATGGTTTTTCTTGGTGCCGTCCTTGCCGAAGCAGCAGGAATAGAAGCAATTATCGGTGCTTTTTTTGCAGGACTCGCACTAAACCGGCTCATACCCGCCACTTCACCGCTAATGAACAGAATAGAATTCGTAGGGAACGCAGTTTTTATCCCGTTCTTTCTAATCGGCGTGGGAATGCTTATAGATTACAGGGTTTTTTTTCAGGATTTTGAGACTATAAAAGTTGCTGCAATAATGACTATCGTTGCAACTTTTGCTAAATATATGGCCGCATTGCTTGCCCAAAAAACATTCAGGTTCTCTGCAGATGAACGCAGATTAATTTTCGGGCTGAGCAACGCTCAAGCCGCTGCCACACTTGCCGCAGTATTGGTTGGCTACAATGTGATAATAGGCGAAACAGCAGGTGGAGAACCTATCAGACTACTTAACGAAGCAGTTTTGAACGGAACAATTATAATGATACTTATCACCTGTACAATTGCGTCATTTGTTGCACAAAAGGGAGGAAAAAACATCTCATTGCAGGTATCTTCCGATACAGATGGAGATATTACCGAAAACAGAGAGAGGATACTTATTCCCGTTAACAACCCGGAAACGATAGAAGAGCTTATAAATCTGAGCACAATAATAAAATCAAAGGAGAATAAAAATGGCTTGTATGCACTTAATATATTAAGCAACGAAAAAGATAACGAATCCAGCTCCAAAGCAAAAAAAATACTTGAGAGGGCTGTTTTCACGGCATCTGCAACAGATACTCAGCTAAACCAGCTGCTCAGGTACGATATTAACATTACCAATGGAATTACCGGGGTCATAAAAGAGCAAAACATTACAGATCTTGTAATGGGGCTGCACCTATCAAAAAACATATCTGAATCTTTTCTTGGTAAACTAACCGATGATATTCTATCTAAATGCAACATAACTACTTTTGTATATAAGCCTTACCAGCCAATATCTACTATTAGAAAGCACATAATTATCGTACCTCCTAATGCAGAGAAAGAGATCGGGTTTCCTTTCTGGCTATCAAAAATTTGGAACATACCCAAAAACACAGGTTCAAAGCTAGTTTTTTACGCAGATGAAGCTACAATTAAAATAATTAGAGAGATCAAGTCGAAACACCCCATTGAGGCAGATTTTCAAATTTTTAAAGATTGGAATGAGTTCCTGATTATCTCCAGAGATATAAAAAATGACGATAATCTAATAGTTGTACTAAGCAGAATTCACAAACCATCCTATCACGAAATAATGGCTAACATCCCGCAATACCTCAACAAGTTTTTTCAAACTAATAGCTATATCCTTATATATCCTATGCAATTTGGTGTGACCGATTATGGAACAATCGATCTCAATAACCCATCACTTTTGGAACCAATCGAGAGGTTGGACGAAATAGGAAAAAACATCACAAAACTGTTTAAGCGCAAGTAACCATCAACTGATCAAGGGCTAACAAAAGTTATCTTTTGGTTTTAGAGATGGCTACTAAATGTGTGAATTGTGTAAATTTATTTATTAATGATGTAACGCAATTTCACTGCTTTCTTACAACCTTTAACCCGTTGGTTTTGTAGACAATCTATGTTTTCAATTCCAAAGGTGTTGGCCATTTTAACATAGTAATAAACTATCATTTAAAACCTAATGAAAAAACTTAATCACGAATTATCATCTAAGAAACTTCCGAAGTCTCCAACCGGAATTCAGGGGTTTGATGAAATAACCGGAGGTGGATTACCTAAAGGCAGGCCTATTCTGGTTTGTGGAGGTGCCGGTTGTGGTAAAACACTTTTTGCAATAGAGTTTCTTGTGCGAGGTGCAACTGAATTCAATGAACCGGGTGTTTTTATGTCATTTGAAGAGACAAATGAAGAGTTAACCGTTAATGTTGCATCACTTGGATTTGATCTTGAAGATCTGATTCGAAGAAAGAAGCTAATACTTGACCACGTACACATAGAACGCAGCGAAATAGAGGAGACCGGAGAGTACGATCTGGAGGCTCTTTTTATAAGGCTTGGTTATGCAATCGATTCCATTGGTGCAAAAAGAGTTGTTCTGGATACTATTGAATCTCTATTTGCAGGATTGCCAAATCAATTAATATTGCGTGCAGAGTTAAGGCGTCTGTTTCGCTGGCTAAAAGATAAGGGTGTAACTGCAATAATAACAGGAGAAAAGGGAGATGAGAAATTAACCAGACAAGGTCTGGAAGAGTATGTATCAGACTGTGTAATTATGCTTGATCATAGAGTAAATGAGCAAACATCAACACGACGGCTTCGAATCGTTAAATATCGCGGTTCGATGCACGGTACAAATGAATATCCATTCTTAATAGATGAGACCGGCTTCTCCGTTTTGCCGGTAACTTCATTGGGATTGAAACACATTGTATCAAATGAAAGAGTCTCAAGCGGCATACTTGCACTTGATAAAATGCTAGAAGGGAAAGGTTATTATCGCGGAAGTACCGTGCTTGTATCCGGAACTGCAGGGGTGGGAAAAACAAGCATTGCAGCCCACTTTGCAGAGGCAGCTTGTAAACGGGGAGAGCGTGTACTCTACTTTTGTTTTGAAGAGTCGCCTAATCAGCTGATTCGCAATATGCTATCAATAGGTATAGATTTAGAGCCCTGGGTAGAGAAAGGAGTTTTACTATTCCACGCAACCCGTCCTACGCTTTATGGACTGGAGATGCATTTAGCTGTTACCCACAAAGCGGTAAATGCCTTTAAGCCGGATATCGTTATTCTTGATCCAATAAACACTTTTGTCATTAGTGATAAAGAGTTTGAGATAAAAACAATGCTGATGCGAATTGTAGATTTCCTTAAGGCGAGCCAAATTACAGCTCTTTTTACAAGTCTCACATCGAGTGAAGGTTCACTGGAGAGTTCTGAGGCCGGTATCTCATCCCTTATTGACACCTGGATATTACTGCGTGATATAGAATTAAGCGGGGAGAGAAATAGAGGAATGTATGTTCTAAAATCACGGGGTATGGCAAACTCAAACCAAATTCGCGAATTTATGCTAACAGATCACGGAGTCGAATTACGAGAAGCCTATATTGGTTCAAAAGGGGTATTAACCGGGTCTGCACGGATTGCTCAGGAGGCAAAAGAGAGCGCAGAACTCTTGATTCGTAAAAAAGATATTGAGCGAAAAAAACGGGAAATTGAACAAAAGAGAAACACACTAAATGCACAAGTATCTGCTCTACATTTTAAATTTGAATCAGAAGAGTCTGAAGCTATTAAAATGATTGAGATCGAACAAGACCAAATTAAACGATTAAACCAGGACAAACTGGAAATGGCAGAGAGCAGACACGCAGATAGCGAAAATATAAAATCTATAAATGCGAAAAAAACTAAATAACCTATGACAATAAAAAAGGAGAATTCTGCAAAAAAAATCAGAGTGGAAAAACAGGTTGAGACTACAAATGATTTGTGGGTGCTTCGTTTATATGTTGCCGGTCAAACACCTAAAGCCCTGACGGCATTTACAAATCTAAAAAAAATATGTGAAGAGCAATTAAACGGAGAATACTCAATTGAAGTAATTGACCTTTTAAGAAATCCACAGTTGGGAGCCGACGATCAGATTTTTGCGTTACCTACACTGGTCAGGAAGTTGCCTGTACCTGTTCGGAAAATAATCGGTGATCTCTCAAATACGGAGCGTGTTCTTGTTGGACTAGATTTATTGCCCGTTAATAATTTGTAAATTGAATAGTAATCTTACATTATTATGAATAAAAAAGGAACAATAGTAAAAAATTGGCCAAAAGATCTAGAGCCAATTTTATCATCTCACGATAATGACAAGTATGTTTTACGCCTATATCTTACCGGATCTACGTGTCGTTCTGTCTTGGCCTTAACGAACCTTGAAAAGATTTGTGAAGAGTATCTCGAGGGAAGATATGAGCTGGAGGTGATAGACCTGTATCAAAACCCAAGCCTGGCAAAAGGCGACCAAATAATTGCAGCCCCGACTCTGATAAAAAAATTACCGCTTCCATTCAGGCGTATTATTGGAGATATGTCAAACAGAGAAAAAGTACTTTTAGGATTAGACCTGAGAGACAAAGAGAAATGACCAGAACAAGAGAACAACTCGTAGTAGATAATGAGATATTAAAGACGCGCCTGTCTGATTATGAAGAGGCTATGTCTGCTATCCGAAACGGAGATGTAGATGCGATTATGGTCACCGGCAAGAATGGAGAACAGGTTTACTCTGTAAGCTCTGCAGAAACTCCTTATCGTACTTTTATAGAGCAGATGAGTGAAGGTGCAGTAACTCTAACTAAAGAGGGGGTTATCCTCTATTGTAACCCAAGGTTTGCCGAAATTGTACAGTCGCCTTATGAAAGGGTTATTGGATCTTCTATCAATCGTTATATCTCTGAGGATGATAACTCAAAATTGAGTCTCTTTCTTTCTCAACTAACTCACAAAAAACACGATGTGATTATTGTCTCTCTGAATAAAAAAACGCAATACCTCAGACTTTCAATCCACCTCTTGCCACCATATCTGCAAGGTGAAAATTACATACTAATCGCAACTGACATATCTGACCTGAAGAAGAAAGAGGTTGAATTAAACGAGACTATCGGAAAACTTGTAAATATGATAAATGCTTTGCGTGCACTGCGAATAGAGAATGTTAACGAAACTCTGGATATCGAAGGAAGAAAAAATCTATTGGAGATAGCAAATGACAAACTATATAAAGAGATCTGTAAACTTAATAAGTTAGTCGATAAGTTGAAATTACAAACAAAAAAATGAATCTTAAAGAGATCAATAAAGCTGAATTAGAGTTAACTCTTGCCAATAAAGAGCTTCTTTTCCAAAACAGAGAGAAAGAAAAACGCGCGGCAGAGTTGGTGATTGCAAACAAAGAACTTCTCTTTCAGAACAAAGAGAAGGAAAAACGCGCTGCAGAGTTGGTGATTGCAAACAAAGAACTTGCATATCAAAACAATGAAAAGGAGAATCGTGCTGCCGAGTTAATCATAGCTAACAAAGAACTTGCTTTTCAAAATGATGAAAAGGGCAAACGCGCTGCTGAATTGATACTTGCCAACGAAGAGCTTCTCTACCAAAATAGGGAGAAAGAGAAGCGAGCAGCAGAATTAATCGTTGCAAATAGAGAGCTGCTCTTTCAAAACAAAGAGAAGGAGAAACGTGCAGCAGAGCTGGTGATTGCAAATAAAGAGCTCTCATTTCAAAATAATGAAAAGGAGAAGCGTGATGCAGAGTTAATGCTTGCCAATGAAGAACTTCTATTCCAAAACAGAGAGAAAGAGATGCGGGCTGCTGAATTGATTATCGCAAATAAGAAACTTATATTTCAGAACAAAGAGAAGGAGAAACGAGCCGCCGAACTGGTCATTGCAAACAAAGAACTTGCATTTCAGAACAAAGAGAAAGAGAAACGTGCTGCAGAGCTGGTTATTGCAAACGATGAGCTTGCATTTCAAAACAATGAGAAAGAGAAACGTGCTGCAGAGCTAATAATTGCAAAAGATCAGGCAGAACAGAGCGACCGTCTCAAAACTGCTTTTTTAGCAAATATGTCACACGAGATAAGAACTCCTATGAATGGCGTTTTAGGTTTTGCCAGTTTATTGAAAGAGGCAGATCTTACCGGAGAAGAGCAACAGGAGTATATTAAACTTATTGAACAAAGCGGAATTCGTATGCTCAATATTATAAATGATATAATTGATATCTCAAAAATAGAATCCGGTTTGATGGAGGTTCGTTTTAAGGAGTCTAACATTAATGAGCAGATAGATTATATCTATACTTTTTTTAAACCGGAGATGGAGAGAAAAAAAATTAAGTTTTCAATGAGAAAACCATTATCGGAAAAAGAGGCATTTATAATTACAGACCGTGAGAAAATGTATGCCATTCTTACCAATCTTGTTAAAAATGCAATAAAATTTACCGACGAAGGATCTATAAAATTTGGGTACAACCTAAAAAAAGAAGAACAAACAAAAGTACTGGAATTTTTTATTAAAGATACAGGAATTGGAGTTCCAAAAGAGAAAAAAGAGGCCATTTTCGAACGTTTTATTCAGGCAGACATAGCAGATTTAAGGGCTAATCAGGGAACTGGGCTAGGCCTCTCTATCTCCAAAGCTTTTGTAGAGTTAATGGGTGGAAAAATATGGGTGAAAAGTAAAGAGGGGACAGGGTCTACATTTTATTTTACAACACCGTATAACCTTTATAAGCAGAGATTTACTGGCATTGAATCTTTTGTTCAAGATACCGTTAGGGCAAATGTACAAATTAAAAAACTTAGAGTTTTGATTGTTGAAGATGACCTAACCAGTGACCTCTTTTTGACGACTATGCTCAGAAAAGTAAGCAATGAGGTTTTGCACGCAGAGACAGGGACTAAAGCCGTAAAAGCTTGCCGGGACAATCCGGATCTGGACCTGGTTCTGATGGACATAAAAATGCCTGATATGAATGGTTATGAAGCTACCCGTCAAATACGCCAATTTAATAAAGATATAATAATTATTGCTCAAACAGCTTTTGCTCAAACCTATGATAGAATTAAAGCATTAGAGGCTGGATGTAACGATCATATTACAAAACCCATCATCAAAGAGACATTTCTACCACTTATCCAAAAATATTTTAACCCATATTCATAGAAATTTCCTTTCCGAGAAAAGAATCTGCACTATTACCCTTAGCAATGGTTTAGGTTTGTAAAAAATATTTATATTTGATCTTATCTGCAATAGCAATGGATCATAAAATGAGACTCGGGAAAATCTATACGAAGGTTATAGTTGCTTTGGTTGTTTCTCTTATTGTTATAATAATTTCTTGTAACAAAGAGAGTAAACCAACGGGCGAGGAAAATCTGATTTATACCTCACCTACCCCTCTTACAGACTTTGGATCCGGAACTTTTAGAGGTCATTCCGGTGGATTGTATCCGAATGGATCGAACATTCGCCCAGAAAACCATAACTCAGAGGGCATATCAATTGCCAAATCAATTAAACCACTAAACACCTCGGGGAATATTGATGAAACGGGCGGTAAAATTGTATGGATCTCAATTGGGATGTCTAACACATCACAGGAGACATCTGCATTTATACCAATTGCACAGGCATACTCAAACAAAAATCAAAAGCTGCTCCTTGTAGATGGCGCAGAGGGAGGACAGGACATAACTAAAATAAACATAGAGTCTGCACCCTATTGGCAAACAGTTAATAATCGCCTAACTGCAGCCGGAGTAACTGCTTTTCAAGTTCAAGTAATATGGTACAAAGAGGCCGAGATTGCCCCTAGAGACACAGCTTTTGACTCATACCCAAACTCCTTGAAAGATAAATTTATTTTATCAATACAGATGCTTAAATCAAAATTTCCCAATCTTAAACTTGTCTATTTAAGTAGTAGAACATATGCCGGATGGGCAACAGGCACTTTAAACCCGGAGCCGTACGCCTGGTTCAGCGGTTGGGCCGTTAAGCGTCTGATAGAGGAACAAATAAACGGAGCAAGCTCCTTAAATTACAAAGGCTCACAACCACAATCTGCCTGGCTTGCCTGGGGACCATATTTCTGGACCGACGGAACAAAACCAAGAGATGACGGAGTTAGCTGGTTACAATCGGATTATCAGGCAGATGGTGTTCATCCATCAAATTCGGGGCGTCTCAAAATAGCAAATATGCTGCTTCAATTCTTCTCCACAGATCCAACATCAACACCTTGGTTTTTAAAACAATAAAAATATCAAGTTTATGGAAATATTTTTGAAAATATTGGACATAGTTAGAATTAGTTTAGTATCAATATCTATCTATTTCGGATACTCAATCGGCTTTGAGAATGGATACGACCCAATAGGTCAACTCCACTTTATGATTCCATTAATAGTTTTCGCAATAGCCGGAATTTCGGGTATGGAGGGGCTGCTGTTTGCAAAAAAATCTGCAGAACTCAAGGGATTTGAAGTTGGGAGCAACTACCAAAGACAATCTGCAATTGCACTTCTCTCTTATGCAGTTATAGCTGTAGTTATATACTTCACTAATTGGGGTATAAAAGCGGAACTTACCATTTTCTTCTCTTTTATCTTCTTCTTTATCTTCTCTGGCCTTAATCACGCAATTGATGCGTTTAAACGAAAAAATTATAAATGGCAGAATATCAACAGACCTATCATTACGCTACTGCTCATAATTGCAATGATCTATCCTGTTGTTATGGCATTGAAATCTATCTAAAAAGCTTTCAGAACTACTTGTTGACTCTAATAGCGGATATCTGAGAACCCATATTTTTTATTTTTTTTTTGCAATTAAAATAATTGTATTATTTTTGATGTCATTATAATATCATTTTAATATCACTATTATGAAAAAAGAGGTCATCATCAATGCTACCAGCGGATATCTTATGTTCGTTGTTCTTGTTTTAGCTCTCACCAGCGGTGTTTATTGTTTGTCACAGAGTTATGTAATTCCCGGAATTGCATCCCTAATCGTTTTCGGGTTTATGCTTCCCGGTTTTTTTATCATCAATCCTAACAATTCAAAGGTGTTACTTTTATTCGGCGCATACACCGGGACTGTTAAGGAGAGCGGATTCTATTGGGTGCTTCCGTTTTATGCTAAGTATGCGATTTCAATGAAGGCTCGTAACTTTGAGAGTGAAAGGATTAAGGTAAACGATAAACTCGGGAATCCAATTATGATTAGTTCAATATTGGTTTGGAAAGTGGATGACACTTACAAAGCTCTATACGAGGTAGACAATTTT
Organism: Bacteroidetes bacterium HGW-Bacteroidetes-5; assembly: GCA_002842515.1. Classification (GTDB taxonomy): domain Bacteria; phylum Bacteroidota; class Bacteroidia; order Bacteroidales; family UBA932; genus Bact-08. The sequence goes on from PHDC01000001.1 coordinate 515,208, forward strand.
GAAGAGTTTGTAAAGGTTCAGACAGATTCGGCTGTTCGCAAGCTCGCAGGCTCATTCCCTTATGATCAGTTCGAAGACGAGCAGGCAAGTATTACTTTAAGTTCTAACTTTGAGGATGTAAATAAGAGTCTTGAAGAGGAGGTTTCTGAGAGGTTAAAGCTTGCCGGAATAACAGTAATTGAGGCGAGAATAGGTTATCTTGCTTATGCACCGGAGATAGCACAAGCTATGCTCAAAAGACAACAGGCAACAGCAATAATCGCTGCTAGGAGCAAAATTGTAGAGGGGGCAGTAGGTATGGTAGAGACAGCTCTAAAGTTATTATCTAACAAGAAGATAGTTGAACTCGACGAAGAGAAAAAAGCTGCTATGGTGAGTAATTTGCTGGTTGTTCTCTGCGGAGATAAGGAGACTTCACCGGTGATCAATGCAGGAACTTTAAACCAATAGAAGATGGCAGAAAAAAAATCATTTGTTCTACGCATCGACTCAGAGACGATGAAAGCAATTGAAAAATGGGCTGCCGATGAATTCAGGAGCATCAATGGTCAGTTGGAATGGATGATTAACAAAAGTTTGAAAGATGCCGGCAGGTTAAAAAAAGATACCAAATAGCAGATTCTCACTATGCATTTTAAACGAATATTAGTTTTTTGCGGGTCGAGCTCCGGTAGCAATATTATCTACCTGGAGCAGGCCCGCTTTTTGGCCTTCACAATAAACCCATTGCTACTCTCAATATCAATGGGTTCTACGACCATCTCCTGGCACTTATCGGCAATATGGTAAATGAGCATTTTCTTAAAGAGGCCAATATGAATATGATATTGGTAAGTGACAACTCCCATACCTGGAATTTCCTACCTTTCATAATAGTAAAAGGTTACACTAATATTTACACTCATAAACTTCACTTCAACTAACTGTTAGTATAACTTAATTGTAGAGCATACCTATTTTTACACTCACATTTGCAAGTTTAAATTTTTTATCATTATATTCGCCCCGATAAAAAACTACAAACTAAAACTAAACCCTATGCTACTTCATCAGCAATTTGTCCGAATGGCTAAAAAGAGTGCTAAAAAGTTAGCTATCATTGACAAGACAACAGATAAAAAAGTTCCATACGACAGAGCGCTAATTGGTGCTCTAATTTTAAGCAAAAAATTTAAAAAATATGATCCCGGCTTTCTGGGTATAATGATTCCCACATCTGCCGGATGTACTCTAGCAACAGTTGCGACAATTATGAGCGGTAGAATTCCTGTAATGATAAACTACTCTACAGGTGCCGAAATAAATGTAAAGTATGCTCAGAAAAAGTGTGGCTTTAAGACAGTTATTACCTCAAAGGCTCTGCTGGAGAAGATTGGATGCCCTGTAATGGATGGAATGGTAATGATTGAAGATATTATGGCCGGCGTTACAACAGGAGATAAACTAAAAGCAGCTCTTACATCAAAACTTCCTACAGACCTTATTTTAAAAACTATCCACAAAGGAGACGAGAATGATACTATTGCAGTTCTCTTTACCAGCGGAAGTGAAAAAGACCCTAAGGCTGTACAGCTTACACATAAGAATATTTCATCAAACATTGAGAATTTCGGTAACTATGTGAATATTTCATCAGAGGATATTATTCTTGCAAATCTGGTCTTTTTCCACATCTTCGGCCTGACAGTTAATCTTTGGGTTTCACTCTATTATGGAATGACAATGGTAACATATGCAAATCCTCTCGACTTCCAGACTATCTGCAACATTGCCCGAGAAGAGAAACCTACCATAATGGTGGGAACACCAAGTTTCTTCTGGGGATATCTGCATAAATCGGAACCGGGAGACTTCAAATCTATTCGTATTATGGTTGCCGGTGCAGATAAATGTCCTGATGCTTTAAGGGCCGGGTGGAAGGCTAAGCACGGTGTAACTCTTTTGGAAGGGTATGGGGCTACCGAGACATCTCCCGTTATCTCAGTCAACTCCTTTGAGATGAACCGTCCCGGGAGTACCGGTAAGGTGATTCCGGGCGTTCAGGTTAGGGTAGAAAATTTCGAAACCGGTCTAGAGTGTAATCCACTTGAGGTAGGGAAAATTCTTGTGAAAGGAGACTCTGTGATGAAAGGTTACTATGGCGACCCGGAACTCACTGCTGAGGCGATAAAAGATGGTTGGTACAACACAGGCGATATGGGTTATTTGGACGAAGATGGCTACCTGTGGCACTCCGGTCGTTTTAAAAGATTTGTAAAAATTGGCGGAGAGATGGTCTCTCTGGTCAAGGTAGAAAATACTCTTGAGAAGTTTTTACCTACAGGTGTCTCTTGCTGCGTTGTGGATGTCTCTGACGAAATTCGCGGCTCATCAATTATTGCCACCGTTACCATAGAGGTGAATAAAACAGAGATACTTAAGCAGATGAGCGGAGAACTTCCAAATATTGCTCTCCCAAAACACTTTATTGTGATTAAGGAGCTGCCAATGATGGGAACAGGAAAGATTGACTTCCGCACCGTGACTAAAATTGTGCAGGAGCTTTTGGAAGAGAAAGCATTTGTAACAGAGGGGTAAACCTCGGCAATACTACATCCATTTTGGTTTGCGTGCTCCCATAAGATAGTAATCAAAATATTCGTCCATTCTTTTTGTCCAGTCGACTGCAATCTCACGTTTCTTGATGTTGTGTCCATCACCTTTGTAGTTGAACATCCACACCTCTTTACCAAGGCGTTTAAGCCCCAGGAACAACTCCAGACCTTGTGAGAAGGGAACAGCCTCATCGCCGTCGCTGTGACGGGAGAGAAGAGGTGTCTTAACCTTGTCCAGAAAGAAAAGAGGCGAGTTTTGAATGTAGTTTTCTTGCCTCTCCCATAGCGACCCGCCTATTCTGCTCTGGGTAGATTCATACATAAACATTCTCGGCTTTCCTGCTCCTGCTCTAAGTCCTGTATAAGCAGATGTCATATTCGCAACTGCTGTCTCACTGCAGGCACAGGTGAAGATATCGGTTTGAGTAATGAGGTACGCAACCTGATATCCTCCCCAACTGTGACCCTGTAGCCCTATCCGTGAAGGATCTGCAATGCCTTTATCGATAAGGTAACGGGTTCCGCTCTCTACAATATTTAGACAACTCCTTCCAGGCCAACCTATTTCGTAACGGATATCAGGCATAAATATCACATAGCCCCGGCTTACAAACATAAGAGGATTGATTGTTGACGTGGTTGGTGCCGGGGTGTAGAAGTAGTTGGCATCCTGGCTCATTGTCTCATAAAAATAGACAATAGTCGGGTATCTTTTGGTTGAGTCATAACCTTCAGGGGTATAAAGAAGTCCCGTTTGAGTGCTGCCTGCACCATCTTTCCAACTAATCAAACTTGTTTTACCGGTTCTATAATTCTCAAGCTGGTTATTTAAGTTTGAAACTCTGCGAATCAGCTTAAAATTTTTGTCTGTAAGCCAATAATCCGGAGCCTCACTAAAACTCTCTCGTTTTACAACAAAATAATTGTCGCCCAACCTTCTGGAAAAACTGTATTTGTAAGGACCATCCAATAAAGGTACAGGATCATTACCACATCTGACTTTGTAATATCCGCTGTTCATATTATTGAGGTTAAGATACTCAAGCAAAATATCTCCCTTCAGATCTATACCATCTTTCTGGCCTCTTGTAGAGCTTAGGTTAAGTATCTTGAACTTCACATTATTTTTGCGCCCATATCCATTTGTAATACAAAACGCCTCACCGGATCCATCTTTAATTGGCAGAGCCCATATATCATACTCATCATAAACAATGAAGAATCTACTGTCCAAAGATAGTCCCGCCTGCCCATATGCACCTGCCGGTTGAGGTTTATCAAACTTCTCATCCATAACTGAATAAGGTATTTTATCTGATATTATCCTTTTGCTTCCGGCATATAGGTCGGTCACAAACCAAGCTCTGCTGTCCGGTTCAAAGGTGAAGATATGAGGGGTGAGCGAAGAGACAGCAAAACTCCCAATAAAACTTTTGAAGAGCATTTTTCGCTCTCCACTCTTTGCATCTATGAAGTAAAAGTCTTTAGGAACCGGATCTTCCCACAACTCGGTGAAGGCGTATGGCCTGCTGTCCAACTCAAACCCGAAAGGGGAGTTATCATCGGTCATAAGAAATACACCTTTACCATAAGAGAGTCTTACCAATTTCCCGGAAAATAGATAGAAAGCACACTTGAAACTATTTGCAAATGCCCCATCCAAACTCCTCTTTTGAGAGGGTATAAGTGTGTCGCTCCATCTCCATAACTCATATTCAAATGCCGGTTTATCTTTTGATGCTGATGTTTTCTTCCCTTTTTTTACTACACCATCAATACTCTTATCATTTAAAGGGGCAAGTTCAAATTTTAAGTAGTTGTTATTTTTAGAGAAGGTAATTCCCTTTTTGATATTGAAACGAGTACCCTCCGGCAATAAACTATCATTTAGACCGGTGCGTTTTACCTCAACACTAAACTTTACTCCTCCCTTCCTCTTCCCAAACTCTAACATAACAGCTTCTACTCCCAGTTTGCCGGTACTGTCTGCAGATGTGAAAAACACAACCTTATCGCCGTTTTTGCTGGCAGATATCTCCCCGATGTATCTATCTGTTTTATAGATTGTATCCCTTTTAAAAAGTGCTTTTTCCGCCAAATTGACTGTTATCAGATGACTGTTTTTTGTTAAAACCACAATCTGCTCACGGTTGAGCCATATACTTTTTACAACCCCTGTAATTGAATCTTCTCTCCCGCAGAGAGTGCCTGAGGCATCTGTGCATTTAATGTGAAAGTCATTCATTTTGCCCTTGAAAAAGGTAATAAAGCTGCTCTCATTATTGCTTTCTGTATCTTTCACAACTCCAATGGAGTCTATTGTGCCATTTTTTAGATCAATAACATAAAGAGTATCTTTGACAAGGTATCTTGCAAACTTTTGCTTATTGAAAAATTCGGGAGAGGCTCCACCTTTAATCTCCTTCACATAACCCCGGCTTTTAATAACGATTTCGAGCACACTCTTATCTAGGTGACTTTTATACTCTGTAAGAACAGCATCTGCATCATCTGATATCAAAATGCTCTCAATTGTTCTCCATCCATCATAAATTGACTCGCTTAATACTTTTTTCTGACCGCTCAAAGAGCCGAAAGTGATAAGAAAAATTGCTACAAAGAGGATTTTTTTCATTTTTGGTACTTTTTGATGAGTTGTAAAGGTACAAAAAAGCTTACTAAGCAAGGTTTTTCTTATCTTAGTTGCCAAATCTAAACTCAATGAAAACCGAATCATACAAATCAATTATTCTCAACGCCCCTTTTGGATATGCTCATTTTGAAATAGTTTCTGACGCAGACGGGGTTCCTCAGGACTACACATTTATTGAAGTAAATTCACTTTTTGAAAAGCTTACAAATTCAAAGGCAAAAGATGTTATCGGAAGATCTTTCAGAGAGGTGGGCAAGGCATTGGGCAAAGATGAACTGGACAAGAGAGTAAGAGATTATGGTGAAATAGCCCTTAATGGTGGGAGCAAAACCTTTGAATATATCACTCCGGATGAAGAGAGAACTCTCAGAACCTTTGCTTTCTCTACCGAGAGGGGGTTTTTCACTCTATTCGTTGAGGATATTACAGAGAGAAAAAAAAGCGAAAAGCAACTTTTGGATAATCAGGAGCGCTACAAGACAATCTTCAACTTTTCACCCATCGGAATAGTACAGATAGATCCTCAGAGTTACATTATTGATGTCAATCAGGAGTTCATAAACATATTAGGCTCAACCTATAACGATCTTATCGGATTTAACATATTACGCAATGTCCAAGATTCTCAAATGATCGAAACTGTATCGGAGGCGATTAACGGCAGAACTTCATACTACGAAGGTATTTATGAGTCTGTAACGGGCAGAAAAAAGACTTATGTCAAAGGTAGTTTCGCTCCACAATTCAACAAAGAGGGAAAGATCTCCGGATGTATAGGAATATTTGAGGATGTAAGCGAAAAGCACGCAGCCATCGAGGAGCTCACCAAAGCCAAAGAGAAAGCACAGGAGAGTGACCGTCTGAAATCTGCTTTTCTTGCTAATATGAGTCACGAAATTCGTACTCCTATGAATGGGATCCTTGGTTTCTTGAGTATTTTGGAAGATATGGATATATCCGGAGAGGAGAGGCACTTCTATTTTGATATTATAAAGAGCAGCGGAGAGAGACTTCTAAATACAATTAACGACATAATTGAGATATCCAAGATTGAGGCGGGACAACTTCCCGTAACAAACTCATTTATAAATATCTCGGAAATTATGGACTTTCACTTCAATTTTTTTCGTAAACAGACAAAAGATAAAAAGATCAATTTCATACTAAACGAGACGGTCCGCGGAGAGGATGCCCTAATTGATACTGACAAATATAAAATTGACGGAATACTAATAAATCTTATAAGAAATGCTATAAAGTTCACCTCACAGGGGACAATAGAGATTGGAAACTACACAAAAGGGGATAAGATTATTTTCTATATTAAAGATAGCGGTATGGGGATACCACTCAATAAACAGGTGGCAATCTTTGATCGTTTCGTTCAGGCAGATTATGATAACAGTCGTCCGAACGAAGGATCCGGGCTTGGTCTATCAATTGTAAAGGCCTATGTCGATTCTCTTCAAGGTAAGATTTGGGTAGACTCTGTCGTGGGAGAAGGTAGCACCTTTTTCTTCTCAATTCCATATAATCCACTCAAAAAAAGATTGTTAGAAGCAGACGAGAGCACTAATTCCAACCAGACATTCAAAACTTAATAAATCAGTAGCCCTTATAAAAGTTCCAGACCCAATTTGCAATCAGCAATATTACCAATATTGTTGCTACATATTTTTGCCGGATAAATAACTCTACCCTCCTGTAGAAATGATAAAATGAACTCCTCTTACTAATCCAGTCGAAGAGAATCCATAGCGGGAAAATGGTCATTACCGGAAAGAGTACAATCCCTAATGGATTCCATCTAATAGCATCTGCAATCTCACCTTGAAAAAGATGGATTAAAGATCTCGTAGATCCGCAAGATGGACAGGGGATACCAAAAACAGTCTTTATAAAGCAAATGCCACTCTCGGCGGAAGATGGTGTAAATCTCGTTCCTGAGTTAATGAGTAACCATATATAACCGGCAACAGCAGAGAGAATAAAAAAAAGATATAACCTGTTTCTGTTGAGCTGCATTAATATAAAACCTGGTGCAACAGAGCCATATTCTTCTCTCTGGTTGCTCCCATTATTAAAAACCAGTCAATTATTGTCCAAATGCCCAATCCACCGCAGGTAAAAAGTTTTCCGAGGCCAAGTCCGGTATCTCCAATTAAAAATCTGTCAATACCCAAGGCTCCAACAAGAATTGAAACTACCAATACAATCACGGGATCTTTAAATTGAATGGTGTAGAGAATAGAAGATTTTGAATCGTCACAATTAATGAGGCGATCTCTAATGTATGCCAACTGGTGCGGTTCAAAGAACTTCCCATTTGTCATAATGAACATATCAACTTTTTGTGCATCCATATATTTGAAGTTTAGGTTAGTCGGAAGTGTGGCAACAGATATACAAATTTAAAAAATAATCTGATAGCTCCGTAAAAAATATTAAAAACAGAATCCTAAACAAAATGTTAATGGAATCTTAACTCCGGCGTTTTCCGGAAAGATATTTCCGTTGGAGTAGTGTGCAACCTTAACCTCAGCATTGAACCGACGATCTACTCCCAAGAAAGCTCCAAGACCTATTGCATCATAAAAGGTAAAGCGTTTACCTGTATCTATTCCATCCAACAGTGACCTGGAAATAAATGCCGGGCCCCCCAGTGTATAAAAAAAGTAGGGGTCCATCAACTTATTTTGCAGAAAATTTATCCTGAAAACAGGGAAAACCGATATCCCAAAAAACTTCTCTCTATTTTTATTTGTGTTCCAATAGGCTGCATTAACCCCAAAATCCATCGCAAAAACTTTTGGAGAGTGAAATATATTTCTTTTATAGCTTATTATAAAACCATTTCTAATCTCAGAACCCCCACCCCAAAACAGGTAACTCTTTCTAAGAATATCATTTGTGTTATACCCAAATAAATTGGTAGAAACCCCTATCTGCACCCACTGTTTTGGATGAATTCGTCCGGAGTGAGCAGCCTTTTGCATCTTCTCTTCTGAAAATGGCCGGAATGAATATTTGCCGCCGACTCCAACATAAGTAGTGTATGGTTGGGTATGCTTTTTTATTGAACTAGTATAATTTGCAGCCATCTGTAAGGCCCATTTATCGCTTAAATTGTAATAGGCACCTGCTCCAAAAGTGGTAGTAGCAGCCACCATATCCTTCACAACTACAGATCCGTTATCGTGAGTAATTCCGTGACGGGTGATAACAGCTAACCCACCCTCGGAATAAAGGGTTACTCTGCTGCTAATTGGTAATTTTGCTTTTATAACCACTCCTGCAATATTCATCCAAACCGAGCGGCTGTATAGAGTTGCAGCAGCCTCTCCACTCTCCCGGTATTTATAATTAACCCACCAAACAGGCCTCATATAGGTAACCTGAGCAGCAATGTATCTGTTTATATCTGTCCCGAGCAGTACCAGTCTCACAGCAGGGTGGCGCACGGTTATAGAAGAAATTTGAAAACCAGGCTCCAGTAACCTCTCCGAAAACGGATAATTAATAGAGCCCACACTCACCTCAAAATAGGAGTTATGCATAAATCCCGGTAACTGCCCCCTTTTGTCCAGCCTTGCTGAATCTTTTGGAAAGCTTTCACACCTTGCCTGACTATAAAATGATGCCAAAAACAATAAAAGAGATATGAAGTATTTCATAAAAATATATTTGGCAATAGATAAATATCTTCCCGAATATATGAAATTTATACGAAACAAAAAAAGATGACCCAACGGCCATCTTCTTTTTGTGGGAGCAGAGGGAATCGAACCCCCGACCCTCTGCTTGTAAGGCAGATGCTCTAAACCAACTGAGCTATGCTCCCTTTGATTCCCCGATCCTATTGGATTGGGAGTGCAAAGATATCTGCATTTTTCTATTTTGCAAAATAATTCGCGTTTTTTTCAAAAAAATCTATCGCTTCGGCAACAATAAAGGTGCTTCCCCCAACAAAGAGATAGTCTCCCTCTTTGTAAATCTCTTTAAAACGTATAATTGCACTCTCAACAGTAGGGCATACCTCCCCTTTTAAACCAACCGACATACATTTTGACGCTAAAATATCTGCATTAAGAGCCCGTGCAATCTTTGCCTGAGTAAAGAAGAAGTAAGAGTCTGCCGGCAGAAGTCCCACTATCTTCTCAATATCCTTATCTGCGACAAATCCCACTATCGAAAAAAGTCGTTTATAACTCTGGCGCCTCAGCTGAGAGAATACCATAGTAAGTCCGTTTACATTGTGTCCTGTATCACACACAACAGGAGGCTCTTTAGAGAGATACTCCCAGCGGCCTCTAAGCCCCGTAGCCATAGCTGTACTTCTAAGTCCGTTGCGGATATTTTCGTCACTCCACCCCTCTCCAACCACATTAATAAAGGTTGGGTTTAATGAGAGTACAGAAAGTGTCGTGAGAACACATCTCAGGTTATGCGTTTGGCAATCTCCGGTGAGATCCAGTTCATAGTCGGTTGCCTTAATCTCTGAGAATAGTGAATCCTGAGAGAAGACAATGTGTGCCCCCATTTTATTTGCAACACTTTCAAAAATCTCCTTGGTAGATGTAGTGTATTCACCAATAACAACAGGTACGCTGTGTTTTATAATACCTGCCTTCTCTGTCGCAATTGCACTAATGGTGCTACCCAACTGCTCGATATGATCCAGTGCGATATTGGTTATTACGCTCACCAAAGGAGTTACAATATTTGTGGAGTCCAGTCTCCCGCCAAGCCCGGTCTCAATGACTGCAATATCTACCATCTCCCTGCGAAAGTGGTCAAAAGCCATAGCAGTGGTAATCTCAAAGAAGGAGGGCTTATGTTCATCCATAAATGGTTTCCATTTTACAAGAAAATTCAAAACCTCCTCTTTGGAGATCATAACTCCATTTACTTTAATCCTCTCGCGAAAGTCTATAAGATGCGGCGAAGTGTAGAGCCCAACTCTAACCCCGCAGCTCATAAGGGCACTCGTGAGCATATGACTTACAGAACCTTTGCCGTTTGTGCCTGCCACGTGAATCACCGGATAATCTCTGTGTGGGTGTCCTAAACGCCGGTCAAACTCAATCATTGTCTCCAGCCCCTCTTTGTAGGCAATCTTACCCACCTGCTGGTAAGATGGAAATTGACGGAAGATATACTCTATCTCCTGATTATATTTATCGGAATCAACCATTTTATAAAAAACCAATTAATGGCAAATTTCATAAATAAAAGGGAGAAAATTATTATATGGCTAAATATTTTTTCGGGAATTGGGCAAATTGGAGTAATTTTGGAGCTTAATTAATAGCAGTTAATTCCTATGATTTCATTCTTTCGTGCCGGCAATGGGCCTGTTCTGGCTGTAAAAACAGATTCAACTATATCCAAAGAGAGTGCAGATGCTTTAAAATGGCTCTTTGCAGGGGCAGAAATTATTTACGATAATAAAGTAGATGGCTGGTTTACAGGACCAAGAAGGGAGATGATTACCCCTTGGAGCACCACTGCGGTAGAGATAACCCGAAATATGAATATTGACGGTATCTCCAGGATTGAGGAGTTTTTTCCTGCTCAGGGTGAAGATGCTCCTCACGATAAGATGTTGCAGAGGATGTACAATGGGTTGAATCAGGATATTTTTGAGATTTTGCATAAGCCGGAGCCAGTTTTAGAGATTACAGATATTGAAGCCTATAATGTTCAGGAGGGGCTGGCTCTCAACCAGGAAGAGGTTATTTATCTGGAAAATCTAAGCAAAAAACTTGGTCGTCCCCTTACCGACGGAGAGGTTTTCGGCTTCTCACAGGTAAACTCAGAGCACTGCCGTCATAAAATCTTTAACGGTACATTCATCATTGATGGAGTTGAGATGGAGTCCACACTCTTTCAACTTATAAAAAAGAGCTCTGCAGCTAATCCAAATAAGATAGTATCTGCATATAAAGATAATTGCGCTTTTGTAGAGGGACCTAAATCACACCTCTTTCACCCCGAGAGCGGGGAGAGTTCTTCTCTATTTAAAATAGAAGAAAGTGAGACAGTTATATCCCTTAAAGCGGAGACGCACAACTTTCCTACAACAGTAGAGCCATTCAATGGAGCTGCCACAGGTTCAGGAGGAGAGATAAGAGATCGTATGGCCGGCGGAATGGGCTCATTCCCAATAGCAGGTACAGCAGTCTATATGACATCATATCCGAGATTTGAAGATGAGGGAAGAGATTGGGAGGATGGTGACCCACGGGAGTGGCTATACCAGACACCTCAGGAGATTTTAACAAAGGCTTCAAACGGAGCGAGCGATTTCGGGAATAAATTCGGACAACCTCTCATCTGCGGTTCACTTCTTACAATGGAGCACAGCGAGAGTTATCGCAGGTTCGGTTACGATAAGGTGATAATGCTTGCCGGTGGTATCGGATATGCAAAAAAAGAGTATGCTTTTAAGAAGAGTCCACAACCCGGAGACAAAGTTGTTCTTCTGGGGGGAGACAACTATAGAATTGGAATGGGTGGTGGAGCTGTATCATCAGTTGCAACCGGAGAGTTCAACAACGCAATAGAGATGAACGCAATTCAGCGGTCCAATCCGGAGATGCAAAAGCGGGTTTATAATGCTATCCGGGCTCTTGCGGAGAGTGAAAATAATACGATTGTCTCTATACACGACCACGGCGCAGGCGGACACTTGAACTGTCTGTCGGAACTTATCGAGGAGACCGGCGGAGATATAGATATCAGCAAATTGCCAAAAGGGGACCCTACCCTATCTGCAAAAGAGATAATTGGAAACGAATCGCAAGAGAGAATGGGTTTGGTAATGAAGGCCGGAGATACCGATGCCTTTATGAAGATTGCGCAGAGGGAGAGAGCCCCTATGTATATAATCGGAGAGGCAACCGGCAGAGGAAACTTCACTCTGGAAGATAAGAAGAGTGGCGAGAAACCAATCGATCTTGCTCTTGAAGATATGTTCGGCTCTGCTCCAAAGACCATAATGGAGGATATGAGTGTAGGCGAAAAGTGGTATCCGCTTGAATATGACGAAGATGATGTGGAGTACTACCTGGAACAGGTTCTTCAGCTTGAATCTGTTGCCTGTAAAGATTGGCTTACCAACAAGGTAGACCGCTCTGTGACAGGACTTATTGCCGCTCAGCAAACTGTTGGTGAGATTCAACTTCCGTTAAATAACCTGGGGGCCGTTGAGATTGGTTATGGAAGCAAAAAGGGTATGGCAACCTCTATCGGACACGCCCCCGCAGTTGCTATGATCGACTCGGCAGCAGGCAGCAGGATAGCAATTGCAGAGTCTCTCACAAACCTTATTTGGACACCAATTGACGGTGGCATAAAAGGAGTATCACTATCTGCAAACTGGATGTGGCCTTGCCGTAACCTGGGCGAAGATGCTCGCCTGTACAGAGCTGTAAAGGGGGCAAGCGACTTTGCTATTGAGCTTGGAATCAACATCCCAACCGGGAAAGACTCCCTCTCTATGACTCAGAAATATCCGGATGGAGAGAAGGTCCTCTCACCCGGTACTCTCATAGTATCTACAGTTTGCCAAAGTAACGATATCACAAATGTGGTTAAGCCGGTTCTGGAGATAGAGAGCGACAGCTCTATCATTTATATCCCATTCAACTATATGAATGAGAGAAGTTTTGCTCTTGGAGGAAGTGCATTTGCACAGGTGACTGCACAGCTTGGAGATGAGTGTCCGGATGTACTAAGCGCAACATATTTTGGAGAGTGTTTTGCTGCAGTTCAGCAATTGGTGGAGAGGAGACTCATTCTCGCCGGGCACGATATCTCTGCAGGTGGTCTCATTACAGCTCTGCTGGAGATGAACTTTCCCAACTCATCCGGGGGCTTGTATATAGACCTTAGCTCAATGGAGGAGAGTGATCCAATCAAATTGCTTTTTGCAGAGAGCCCCGCTATTTTAGTTCAGGTTCACAACTCTGTGATGGGTGAGGTTGAGAAGATTGCCGAGGAGTTTGGGGTTGCCATATTTAACATTGGTCACTACAGCAATAAACGGACTATCGATGTTAAACTTCACAAAAAACATTTCAAATTCAACATAGAGATCTTGCGGGATATTTGGTTCCGAACATCATATCTGTTTGACTCAAAACAGATACCTAAAGAGCTGGCCGCAAAAAGATTCAATAACTATAAGAGCCAAACCCTAAAATTCAAATTCCCTGAAGGATTTAATGGAGAGTTAAGCAAATACACTTCTGATTCTAATGGCATCCAGACCTCCTCTAATCTCCGGCCCTTTGCGGCAATTATTCGTGAGAAGGGCTCCAATGGTGACAGAGAGATGGCTTGGGCACTCCATCTGGCAGGTTTTGCCGTGAAGGATGTTCATATGACGGATCTTGTCTATGGAAGAGAGAATTTAGAAGATGCAAAGGTTATTGTGTTTGTGGGTGGTTTTTCCAATGCAGATACTTTGGGTTCGGCCAAGGGGTGGGCAGGAGCTTTTCTTTATAACGAGAAAGCTTCAAAAGCTTTGGAGAACTTCTACCTCAGGGAAGATACCCTAAGTCTTGGAATATGCAACGGGTGTCAGTTAATGGCAGAGCTTGGTCTTATCACTCCCGAGAACAGGGAGCTCTCACCAAAGATGCACCACAACGACAGTCATAAATATGAGAGTGCCTTTGTAGGTGTTACTATTGAGAGGTCACCTTCTGTGATGCTCAAATCACTGGAGGGCTCCTCACTTGGTATCTGGGTAGCTCACGGTGAGGGCAAATTTGCCTTTCCGCAGGAGATCTCCCAATACAATATTGCCGTTAAATACAACTACAACGAATACCCGGCAAACCCAAACGGCTCACCCGAGGCAGTAGCCGGAGTGTGCAGCAGCAACGGAAGGCACCTTGCAATGATGCCCCATCCGGAGAGGTGTATCTACCCACACAACTGGGCCTGGTATGGCAGAGAAGATCGGTCGCACGAAGTTACCCCGTGGATAGAGATGTTTGTAAACGCTCGTATTTGGGTTGAGAAGCAGAAGTAAAAATATGGTCTAATATATAGCACTATGAAAAAAAAGAAATTACCAAAGATCTTTGTGCTTGACACCAATGTTATTTTACACGACTTTCGTGCCATCCACAATTTCCAGGAGAACGACATTGTAATTCCGATTGCAGTGATTGAAGAGCTGGATAAATTCAAGAAAGGGAATGATACTCTAAACTACAACGCCAGAGAGTTCGTTCGGGAGATGGATAAAATAACCGATAATAAACTGTTTGATTCCGGAGTCCCAATCGGTAAAGGGAAGGGGATAGTCAAAATTGAACTCGGCCACCCATTTAGCGATTTAATGGCAGAGTCCTTCTTTGAAGATACTCAGGATCATAGAATTCTCTCAACAACAGAGTGGCTCCAGGAGAAGAATCCCGAGAGGATGGTAGTACTGGTCACTAAGGATATTAACCTCAGAATGAAAGCTAAAGCTCTTCATCTAATGGCAGATGATTATCTGACCGACAAAATAACCGAAGAGAGAGTAGAGAACATTATGAAAGAGGTTATTACTCTTACTGATGTTCCCGAAGAGATACTACAGAGGCTCTTCTTTCAGGCAGACGGAGTACCTATAAATGAACTTAAGCTAAAAGGTGTGCCTGCCAATCAACTATATATTCTTATAGGAAGTAAAAAGGATAACCGAATTCTTGCCAGATACCATAGCACCAGCAGGACTCTAATAGCAGTTAAGAAACAAAAGTGCTACGGAATAGAACCGAGAAACGAAGAGCAAACTTTTGCAATTGACGCTCTGATGAATCCAGATATTAAACTGATCTCCCTAACCGGAACTGCCGGGACCGGAAAAACTCTTCTTGCCCTGGCTGCAGCTGTTGCTCAGGAGCGAAGCTATGATCAGATACTCCTCTCACGGCCAGTTATTCCTCTAAAGAATCAGGAGATGGGTTTTCTACCCGGAGATATAAAGGAGAAACTTGGTCCATATATGATTCCTCTTTACGATAACCTTGCAGTTATAAAAAGAGCATTCAAAAATACAAGCAGAGAGGTTGTAAGAATTGAAGAGATGCTAAAAAATGAGAAACTTCTCATTTCGCCTCTCGCATACATCCGCGGAAGAAGCCTCTCCAATACATTTTTTATAATAGATGAAGCACAGAATCTTACACCTCACGAGGTGAAGACAATAATTACACGTGCCGGTGAAGGTACCAAATTGGTCTTTACCGGAGATATTCACCAAATAGACTCTCCCTACCTTGACATCCACTCAAACGGATTGACTCACCTGGGCGAAAAGCTTTATGGACAGGAACTTTTCTGTCACATAAACCTTACCAAAGGAGAGAGGAGCGAGCTATCGGAAATGGCGGGCAAACTATTATAATTTTTTATTATATTTGCACCCCCATATTAAAATGAAATATAAACCGAAAACTAATATTTTTATGTCAGAAATTAAAAGAGTTTATTTCTTCGGAGGCAAAACTGCCGATGGAGACGGCTCAATGAAGAATCTACTAGGCGGTAAAGGTGCTAACCTGGCTGAGATGTGTGCAATGGGAATTCCTGTTCCCGCAGGTTTCACCATCACTACCGAGACTTGTACAGAGTTTTACAAACACAATATGCAACTCCCTAAGGAGCTTAAAGCAGAAGTTGAAGAGTCTCTGAACAAGGTATCATCAGTAATGGATATGAAGTTCGGAGACAAAGAGAATCCGCTTCTGCTATCTTGCCGTTCTGGTTCAAGAAGCTCTATGCCGGGTATGATGGAGACTGTACTTAACATAGGTCTTTGCTCGGATACTATCCCCGGACTTATCAAGAAGACAGGAAATCCAAGATTTGTTTACGATGCATATCGCCGTCTGATTATGATGTACTCAGATGTTGTAATGGAGAAATCTGAGGGTGTAGATCCGGAAGAGGGTAAAGGAATACGTGTTCAGCTGGATAAGATGCTTCACGAAGTTAAAGATAAAAAAGGCTACAAGAATGATACAGATCTCTCTACAGAGGATTTGATGGCCATCTGCGAAGCATTTAAAGTGCGTGTTCAGGAGGTTCTTGGCAAGCCATTCCCGGATAACGCTATTGAACAGCTTTGGGGTGGTGTTGCCGCAGTATTCAAATCGTGGAATGGAAAGAGAGCTATATCTTACAGAAGAATAGAGGGAATTCCGGATGAGTGGGGAACTGCCGTTACAGTACAGGCGATGGTATTCGGTAATATGGGTGACAACTCTGCAACCGGTGTTGCTTTCTCAAGAAATCCCGCAACAGGTGAAGCCAAATTTTACGGAGAGTGGCTTGTAAATGCACAGGGAGAGGATGTGGTTGCAGGTATTCGTACACCAAATCCGCTCAATGAATCTACAAAGAACGACCAGAACAAGCATCTGCAATCTCTTGAAACAGGTATGCCTGTAGTATATAAAGAGCTGGATGCAATCCAGAAAAATCTGGAGAAACATTTCCACGATATGCAGGATATAGAGTTCACCATCCAGGATGGTAAACTTTGGATGCTTCAGTGCCGCGTAGGTAAGAGAACAGGACTTGCTGCGCTTAATATGGCAATGGATATGCTTCACGAAGGTCTAATCGACGAAAAGACTGCAGTGATGAGAGTTGCTCCGGTTCAATTAGACGAGCTGCTTCACCCGATACTAGATCCAAAATCAGAAAACGCAGCTACGGTAATAGCAAAAGGTCTGCCTGCGGGTCCCGGCGGCTCTGTAGGTCAAATCGTTTTCACTGCAGAGGACGCAGTTGAGTGGAACGCAAAAGGTAAAAAGGTTATCCTTGTTCGCGAGGAGACCAATCCGGAAGATGTTGAGGGAATGCGCGCTGCAGATGGTCTTCTTACTGCTCGCGGCGGTATGACTTCACACGCTGCTCTTGTGGCACGCGGTTGGGGTAAATGCTGTATCGTAGGTTGTGACGCAATTCACTTGAACCTTAAAGATAGAACAGTTACAATCAAAGGAAGAACCTACAAAGAGGGAGATGTATTCAGCCTTAACGGAAGTAAGGGTTTTGTTTACGACAGTGCCATTGAGACAATGGATGCTTCGGAGAACCCAAGATTTGTTGAGTATATGAACATTGTAGACAAATACAGGGTTCTGGGAGTTCGCACCAATGCAGATACTCCTGAGGATGCACAAAATGCAATAGGTTTTGGAGCAGAAGGTATTGGTCTATTCCGTATCGAGCATATGTTCTACGGAGTGAACTCCGAGCAGCCGCTTGCAAAACTTCGTAAAATGATCCTTTCAAAATCTTTGGAAGAGAGAATAACAGCTCTTAACGAACTTGAGCCATATGTGAGAAACGCAGTTAAAGGCACGATGAAGGTTATGAACGGCAAGCCTGTTACATTCCGTCTTCTTGACCCGCCTTTGCACGAATTTGTTCCACAGACAACCGAGAAGATGGCAGAACTTGCTGCAGAGCTTGGAATATCTATCGAAGATGTTAAGAAGAGAGGAGAGACACTTCACGAAGTTAACCCTATGATGGGTCACCGTGGAGTTCGTCTTGGAATCACATATCCGGAGATTAGCGAAACACAGTTCAGAGCAATTTTCGAAGCAACAGCAGAACTAATTAAAGATGGATTTGAGCCACAACCGGAGATTATGATTCCTGTGACAGTTTCTGTCAGAGAGTTGGATGACCAGAAAGTTATTTGCGATAGAGTACACGCAGAGGTTGAGAAGAAGTACGGTATTAAAATATCTTACCTCTACGGAACTATGATCGAGATACCTAGAGCAGCAATGCTTGCAGATGAGATGGCAAAAACAGCTCAGTTCTTCTCATTTGGTACAAACGACCTTACTCAAATGACATTCGGTTTCTCTCGTGACGATATTGGAGCCTTTATGAATGATTATCTTGGCAAGAAGATTATCCCTGCAGATCCGTTCCAGACTCTGGATCAGTCATCTGTAGGTAAACTTGTAGAGATGGGTATCAAAGGAGGTCGTAATACAAATGCAAAACTTAAGATTGGAATCTGCGGAGAACACGGGGGAGATCCTGAATCTGTAGAGTTCTGTCACAAGATTGGCATGAACTATGTATCTTGTTCACCGTTCAGAGTACCGATTGCGCGTCTTGCAGCAGCTCAGGCAGCAATCAAAGAGTACAAATAGTCTGTTGTGTTACAGATTTAATATTGGAGAGCTGTCTTATTATGGGACAGCTCTCTCTTTTAATATGAAATATTGGTTACAAAATGAAAAAAACAGCATCATTATTTATTATCTTTACCATCACAACAGCAATCTATTCACAAGGCAGAGGGAAGGAGGTACCTGTTCTTAAGGAGATATCCGGTTTGGAGGTAATTAAAAGCGTCTATCCACAAGCAACAGGTGTAGAGAAGGTTAATGAAGTATGGTTTAAAATTGTAGATTCCGGAAAAAAAGTTCTGGGTTATACTCTCTCAAGCAAACCCTATTCAGAGGGGATTATAGGTTACCATAAAACCACCCCTGCAATCGTGATAATGGATAAAGATAAAGTTATAAAAAAAGTTGCAATATTAAGTCACTGGGAAACGACTGCTTATGTTGCAAAATTGGACAGACTTAAGTTTTTTGACAACTGGAACGGGCTCACTGTTGAGGGAGCTCTAAAGAAGAAGGCAGCGGCAGACAGTTATACCGGAGCAACAATAACTGCTGATGCCGTAACAAAAAATGTAGAGATTGTACTTAAGAAGGCAACTGAAAACAAAATAAATTAAAGCTTTATTACAGGTAAAAGCTTTAATTAATAGTCGAATAAAGCTTTAAAATTATGAGTAAAGTTTCAAAATTTTTTCTCGGAATTTTAATAGGGGCGGCCTCATTAATAATTACATTCAGGATTATTAATCAGGCCCCTTCTCAAAAATTACACCTTAACGATAAATTCAGGGCTATCATAGATAATTCGGGGTGCAGTATGTGTCATAACCCTAATCCAAAATTACCCTTCTATGCAGAGTGGCCGCTTTTTGGAGGTAATATTAAAAAGAAGGCCTCCAATGCTTTCTCAAGAATAGATTTGACCATCCCATTGAGGCAATTCGATCAGGGTGACCAGGTAGATAGTTTTGCGCTTAATAAGATTGAAGAGGTAGTTTCAAATGGGTCTATGCCACCATTTTCCTTCACAATTCTTCGTCCCGGATCTGCAATCAGTTATAAAGAGGAGGAGATTCTCCTTGAATGGATAGAGAGGCAGAGGTCCCGGGTAGAATTAGAATAGAATAGATTAGGTTAGTTTGGAATCTCCCCACTCATTCCACCCTATCTCAATACCCATCCTGGCAAGACTATTCTCAATCTTTAATTTTGATTCTCCGGCATAGTCTTTAACACGAGACAAATTCTCAAAGTTTTGATGACTACTCTTCATCCCCGAAGGGGTGATGTTTGGCATTATAATATTTGCCCCTGCAAGAACAGCCCTCTCCCTCCCGAAAGGGTCAATTAATTGCATTGATGTTGTAGCAGCAATATTGATTTTTGGCATCATATGTCTTAATAGTGCTACCATCTTAAGCGAAAGGTCCAGAGTTTGATTCTCGGTAATCAATTTACTCATTGGAGCATCCGGGTGTCTGAGGTATGGCCCCATTCCAACCATATGTAAACCTATATCTTTCATAAAGATCAAATCATCCGCAAGATCTGATGTTGTTTGATATGGCATCCCTATCATTACTCCGGATCCTGTTTGAAATCCAATCTCTTTAAGATCCATTATTGATTGAACTCTTCTATCCCAGGAGTGGTGATGGTTTTTTGGGTGAATTCTTGCGTACAGATCCGGGTTTGAGCTCTCTATTCTTAGTATATACCTGTGAGCACCTGCTTGATACCACTCCTGATATATCTCTTTTTGCTGCTCTCCCAAAGAGAGTGTTATCCCTAACATTCCGCCCGAGATCTCTTTAATTGTTTTTATAAGCCGGGTAACCTTGTTCTGATACCTTTTACTGCTTCTCTCACCTGCTTTGAGTATAATTGAGCCATAGCCGGACTCCCAGGCAATTTTTGATGCCTCAATAACCTGATTTTCCGTTAATTCAAAACGATCTATATTACTATTAAGTTGCCTGATTCCGCAGAAGTAACAATTTTTCGTGCAGATATTGGAGAGTTCAATTACCCCTCTCAAATAGACCTTCTTCCCAATGTTCTCGGCTTTAATCTTGTAGGCACTTTGAATGAGTTCGTCAATCTTAAGGGAATCTCTCTCTTGTAAACAGGCTATCAACTCCTCTTTTGTACAATCTTTAGTCAAACTCACTCTCTTCTCCGATGTTGTCTTAATGCTATCTGTATATGAGTTGACGATTGATGATGAATTTGAATCTGATTCAGATATAGATTCTCTACTCCTGCCATAACTTGAATTTGAATCTGTTACGATATTGGTGTGGGTACTGAACTTGCTATCCGACATAATTCTCCTGGTTAAAATTAAAAAATGAGACTGCTAAACCGGTATTTCTGATATCTATTGACTACTGGTATATGATTAGAAAAAGCAAATCTGCCTTAAATAACAGCATAATTATTCAAAATTCAAACAATTGTGTATCAAAAAAGTATTTTTCAATTACAAATATAAACATTTTCTAATTAAATATATAGAGATATTATCTATTAATATAGCTTTGGGTTAACTTCATTAAGCGTAATTAATATGAAAAAAGAGTCAAAAAAAATTGTAGGGTGGACGGTTGTTGTACTAATTCTGGTGCTTCTATTTATTGTTGTAAAGAACTGGGATGGATTTATAGAGGGATTTAAAGCCGTTTAGATAGTCAGATGGTCTTATCTCCAACTCCCGCCAAAGTTTAGTTGTCCATCTCCAGTGTTGGTAAAGCAGCTGCACAGCCAATGGTATTGCTATCAGCGCAATAACACCTGCATTACTATACTCTAAAGCAACAAACATTAAAACCACAGCTACCAAAGCTGTTATTGACTGAGCTTTGTAATGAGGCACTTCATTTCTACTAAGCAATACCGAGGTAGATAGTTGGGTCAAAGACTCCAACAGAGAAGCGAAAAATAGCAAAAGCATTAAACCAATCGGTAAAAGCGGAGTAGAACTGCCAATAAACTCCAGTGCCGGAGCCCCTGCAATTACAACAAAAAATGTAGCACCAAAGAAGATAACGATTGTAATAATTTGAGCCTTAATAAATATCCTCTTAACCTCTGCTACGCTTTTTTTAATCTGCTCTCCCGTGAGTTTCGGGTAGTATGTAGCAAACCAAACAGCAGAAAGAGTTATGGTAATGTCTGTGATCTGTTTGGTAATTCCGTAAGATGCCATTGTTGTTAACGGTATAAAGAGCGCCCCCACAATTGCCAGCATCCTGTTTGTAAATATCCAGCTCAAGCTTGCTAACCCATTCTTATATGCAGTATTGAAGAGTGTTTTTATAATTGATTTCCAATCGTAATTTTGAGATTTTTTCAACTCTTTAATAGTTTCACTATCATAGAATGCCCTTCTGGCAAGATATCTGTTTAAAATAGTTGCCACGCTCTGCCCAATTACCATTGAGATTATCCCGAAACCTGAAATAAGTAGCAGTGAAGAGATTATAATATGTACAGATTGTGAAAAGACAATAATCTGCCTTGATCGTTTAATCATTCCTCTCCCAACCAGAGCTGCATCATAATAGTAGGTAAAGAATTGATAACAGAGTAGAACTCCGTAAATGTACCAGGCTATGCGTGCTGTGTCGGCATCTCCAGTAAAGCCCTCCATCAGCTGCTCTATGTACCACACACCGCCTGTCAACAGTATCACAAGGAGAGTAGCTGCAACATAGCCGTAAAAGTGACTCATAGCCTTCAAAAGCCCCTTTAAAAGAGGATAAGAGACTCCTCTACTCTCTTGAACAGGTATAAATCCCTCTTTCTCAAGTTTGGTTGCTCCCGAGTAGATATAAGTAACAGCCCTGGAGAAGGTTTGAAAAAATCCGAAATCAAGCAGATATATCATTGAATTAAGGCCTATCATCACACTCCATAACCCGACCTCCTCCTGAGGCAGCATCCTAAGTATGAGTGGAAGAACAATGAGAGCCGAAGCAACCCTCATAAAGGTCGCACCGTAATTCCATAAAACATCTGCCTTAGTAACTTTCAACGGTATAACATTTAATCAAAGATAGATGAAAAAATCTGAATGCTTGTCATCACAGACACGGCAGGTAATATAAAAAAGCCGACATCTCTGCCGGCTCCTGGTAGTCCCACCGCGACTCGAACGCGAATCTGAAGTTTAGGAAACTTCCGTTCTATCCCTTGAACTATGGGACCATTAAACTATTTTGGGTCGTAAGCCCATTTGTAATACATAGATCCCCAGGTGAATCCTGCTCCGAAAGCGCTCATAATTAGAACATCACCCTTTTTGAATCTCTTTTCAAAATCCCACAATACCAAAGGTATTGAGGTACCTGCCGTATTACCGAACTTTTCAATATTAATCAAAATTTTCTCTTTATGCAAACCCATTCTTTTGCCGGTGGCCTCAATGATTCTCATATTGGCCTGGTGAGGAATAAGATAAGCTATATCTTCTGATGTTATACTGTTTTTTTCCATCAGCTCTACTGAGACATCAGCCATACGGCTTACTGCATATTTGAAAACTGTCTGACCGTCCTGATAAACAAAATGTTCGCGATTTTTTACACTCTCTTCGGTTGCCGGGTACATAGATCCTCCCGCTTTTTGATAGAGATAGTGTCTTCCTACACCATCTACGTGGAGTATAGAGTCTAAAAGACCCATATCCTCCTGCTGAGTCGGTTCAATGAGCATCGCAACAGCTGCATCTCCAAATAGAGGGCAGGTTGTTCTGTCTGTGTAATCGGTAATTGATGACATTCTTTCACCTGTTACAAGAATCATTTTTTTTGCTCTGCCGGTTTCAATAAAGGCAGCTGCAGTCTCAAACGAGAAGATAAAACCGGAGCAACCTGCGTTTATGTCATAACCCCAGGCGTTGGTTATCCCCGTTTTATCGCAAATAATATTTGCAGTTGCCGGAAACATCATATCTGGAGAGACTGTTGCACAAAGCAACATATCTATCTCCTCCGGCTTTACACCTGTCTTTTCAAGGAGCTTTTTTACAGCCATCTCACCAAGATGTGAGGTGCCAAGACCATCCTCTTTTAAAATTCGTCTCTCTTTTACACCAATTCTGGACATAATCCATTCATCGGTAGTGTCTACCATCTTAGAGAGCATTTCGTTGTCCAGAATGAATTCAGGAACATATCCCTCAATGGCAGTTATAATAGCTCTACTTTTAACATTCATAGGTGATTCTCTCTATAAATTTTTCAAACAGTTGCACAGATCGGAGTATCTGCTCCGATTGCATCAATATCTGAGATATTCTTGACTTGTCGCCCAGAAGTAAATTTCAAAACTATGCGTTTGCCTTTTGAATGATAAGACGTCCCCTGTAGTAACCACATTCAGGGCATACTCTGTGATACAAAACAGCTGCGCTGCAGTTTGAGCAGGTTCCCAGTGTAGGAAGTTCTGCTTTATAGTGAGTTCTGCGTTTGTTTCTGCGTTGCTTGGAAATTCTGTGTTTCGGATGTGCCATTGTCTATAATGTTTACAATATTAATTCAATTAATCTTTTAGTTTAATAAATCTTTGAGCTTTCCGAATGGAGATCCGGAATCCTCTTCCGGAACAGTGGTTCGGCTGTAAGCTCCTAGTTTTCTTATCATTTCGGGATTACAATCTCCCTCGTTGTGTACTCTTTGAATGGGCAGTGCCAGACAAATATAGTCATATAAAAACTGCTTCAGGTTTAGTTCACTCTCATTCGGGTCTAATGTTAAAACCTCTTCATTGTCCTCCTCCTGTACAGTTTTGACAAACTTAACAATCAGTTTCGCCTCTGTCTCCAGCTTCTGTTCCAACTCATCTAGACATCTGTCGCACTCGGTTCTTACCACTCCTTCAATCAATGCCTTTACCTCTAGAAGCAATGTGCTTCTCTCAATATCAAGAGAGATATTTAGATCTGCACCCAGAATATCTCTATTTTCATACTCTTCAAAGAAACTGTTGTCAATTGTTAAATCGAAACTGTGTTTACCAATTGACATCCCTTTTATCGGGATAATGTAGTCTCTGTTACTTGCTTTAGTCATAAAGGAAATGAGCCCGCAAAGTTAATCTATTTTTTTAAACTAGCAACCCCTGTTAACCCTTTCTTCTCTTTCTTTCATTCTCATCCAAATATATCTTCCTCAAGCGTATTGACTTAGGTGTAACCTCTACCAGCTCATCCTCCTGGATGTACTCCAAAGCCTCCTCAAGGGAGAACTCAACCGGAGGCGGAAGAACAACTTTATCGTCTGTTCCGGAGGCACGAACATTAGTCAGTTTCTTTGTTTTGCAGAGGTTGATTCCGATATCGTCCCCTCTTGTATTCTCTCCCACAACCTGACCGCCGTATATCTCCTCTCCGGGATGGATAAAAAAGCGCCCTCTGTCCTGAAGTTTGTCCATTGAATATGCAATGGCAATACCTGTTTCGATTGCAATCAAAGAGCCGTTGGTTCTCTTTTCAATCTCACCTTTAAATGGCTCATAGCCTTTAAATCTGTGTGATACCACTGCCTCGCCCTGAGTAGCAGTCATAAGATTGCTTCTTAGCCCTATCAGCCCCCTTGCAGGAATATCAAAATCAAGATGTACCCTCTCTGCCCTGTGCTCCATATGCAAAAGTGTCCCCTTTCTTCTGGTAACCATTTCTATAGCTCTTCCCACCAGCTCCTCCGGCAGATCAATTGTGAGATGCTCCACAGGTTCACAACGAATTCCGTTTATATTTTTGTCCAGAACTTTCGGCTGACCAACCTGTATCTCAAACCCTTCGCGGCGCATTGTCTCTATTAAAACAGAGAGGTGAAGTACTCCTCTGCCATTAACCACAAATGAATCTGCTGTTTGACCATCCTTAACCTTTAGAGCAAGATTCTTCTCCAGCTCCTTCTCCAACCTCTCCTTTAGGTGTCTTGAAGTAACAAATTTACCCTCTCGTCCAAAGAATGGTGAGTCATTAATGGTAAATAGCATACTCATAGTAGGTTCGTCTACGGCAATTGTAGGAAGTGCTTCCGGAAATTCAAAATCTGCAATTGTGTCTCCTATCTCGAACCCCTCTATTCCGACAACGGCACATATATCTCCGCTCCTTACCTCGGTCACTTTTACCTTCTCCAAACCCTCAAAGACCATCAAATCCCGTATGCGACTCTTCTCGATTGAGCCGTCTCGCTTGCAAAGAGAGACCTGCATATTGGCCTTTAAAATTCCTCTGTGAATTCTTCCGACGGCAATTCTGCCTACATAAGGAGAGTATTCAAGCGATGAGATTAGCATCTGAGGTGTGCCCTCGTTGAACTCCGAACCAGGAATTGCTTCTATAATTGTATCAAGAAGAGCCGTTATATCTGTGGTTGGTTTTCTCCAGTCCAGCGACATCCATCCCTGCTTTGCACTACCATAGACAGTTTTAAAATCTAACTGCTCCTCGGTAGCGTTAAGTGAGAACATCAGGTCAAAAACCTGCTCATTAACCTCATCCGGCCTGCAGTTTGGTTTATCAACCTTATTTATGACAACTATAGCCTTTTTACCCATTCCTATCGCCTTGGATAGCACAAACCTGGTTTGCGGCATAGTTCCTTCAAATGCATCTACAAGAAGCAGAACACCGTCTGCCATATTCAAGACCCTCTCAACTTCGCCACCGAAGTCTGCGTGACCCGGTGTGTCAATGATGTTAATCTTGTAGTCTTTGTAAGGAACCGACACATTCTTTGCCAGAATGGTTATCCCCCTTTCTCTCTCAAGATCATTGTTATCTAGTATCAACTCCCCCATTTTTCCGGCATCCCTGAAAAGCATTGCCTGGAGGATCATTCTGTCCACTAAAGTGGTTTTGCCATGGTCAACGTGAGCGATAATGGCAATATTGCGTATTTTCTGCATAATAATTAGGGCGCAAAAGTAGAAAAAATATTACTTTTGCGGATTAAATTTATGAAAATAATCCTCTTATGGTTGAAAAAATTCTTATAATAGACTTTGGTTCTCAGTTTACTCAGCTGATAGGGCGCAGGTTAAGAGAGTTAAATGTTTATTGCGAAATTGTTCCTTTTAATAAAATTCCTGAACTCGGAGAGGATGTAAAGGGGATTATTCTTTCCGGAAGTCCCTTTTCGGTCAGAGATACTATGGCACCTACCGTAAATCTTGATGGTATAAAAGGAAAATTTCCTCTTCTGGCTATCTGTTATGGTGCACAATATCTTGCCCACCACTATGGTGGTGAAGTAAACACCTCACTGGCAAAAGAGTACGGCAGAGCAATTCTCTCAGTTAATGACAACAGCTGCCCACTTTTCAAAGGAATCGCCTCAACTTCACAAGTTTGGATGTCTCACGGAGATACTATTGCAAAATTACCGGAGGGAGCTGTTCCGGTTGCATCAACTCGCGACATCGATAATGCTGCATATAGAATTGATGGAGAGAATACATTTGCACTTCAGTTCCACCCCGAAGTTTACCATACAGAGCAGGGAGCTGCTATTCTGGAGAACTTTGTAAAAGGAATCTGCAAATGCAAAGGCGACTGGACCCCAACTTCTTTCATTGAGAGCACAGTTAAGGAGCTAAAAGAGAAGATTGCAGATGAGAAGGTTGTTCTCGGTCTTTCGGGAGGAGTCGACTCCACTGTAGCTGCAGTCCTGTTACATAGAGCAATAGGCAAACATCTCCACTGTATTTTTGTAGATAATGGGTTGCTCCGTAAAGATGAGTTTGAGAGTGTTTTACACTCATACAAAGATATGGGTCTGAATGTGACCGGGGTAGATGCCTCAGCACTTTTTATGGATGCCCTTAAGGGTGTTTCGGATCCTGAGCTTAAAAGGAAGGCAATTGGAAAGGTATTTATAGATGTATTTGATAGTGAGTCTCATAAAATAGAGAATGCCAAGTGGCTTGCACAGGGGACTATATATCCCGATGTCATTGAGTCCGTATCTGTAAACGGACCATCTGCAACAATTAAGTCACATCACAATGTTGGTGGTCTTCCGGATTTTATGAAACTTAAAATTGTAGAACCATTGAGGTCACTCTTTAAAGATGAGGTTCGTCGTGTAGGGAGGGCGTTAGGCATTAAGAATGAACTTATATCACGTCATCCTTTTCCTGGTCCAGGTCTTGGCATTCGGGTGTTGGGTGAAGTTACAGAGGAGAAATTATCCATCCTAAAGGAGGCAGATTATATTTTTATTAACCTGCTTCGTGAACATAACCTCTACAACGAGGTTTGGCAGGCAGTAACAGTTTTACTTCCAATCAAGAGCGTCGGGGTTATGGGAGACGAGAGAACCTATGAATATACAATTGCACTGCGTGCAGTTACATCAACTGACGGAATGACAGCAGACTGGGTACACCTACCCTATGAATTTCTGGCGAAAGTTTCAAATGACATCATAAATAAAGTTAAAGGAGTTAACAGGGTTGTATATGACATCTCCTCAAAACCACCTGCAACTATTGAGTGGGAGTAAGATAAAAAAAGGTGTTCCCGTTCGGGAACACCTTTTTTTAGATAAAGTAAAGGATTACTGAACTACAGTCTCTACTTTTGTGCTGTCAGTTGCTGCAACTGCTGTGCTGTCAGTTACTACCTTTGTAGTGTCAGCAGCTACTTCAACAACCTCTTCTGTTTTTGCTGCATTGCTGCCACAAGATGTTAGGGCAAATCCTGCCAACAGGAGTAGTGCGAAAAATTTTTTCATTTTTTTGGTGTTTGTTTTGTGGTTAATTAAAATCGACCGCAAATTTAGAAGTTTTTTTTAATTCCTAAAAATTTATATCAATCCCTGCTGAAATAATCACTCCCGGCATCGGAAATCCCTCATTAACAGAGTACGATACACCTGTAATATTATCACCATTAATAAAAAACCGAGTATCCAGAGTTCCTATTAACCTTCTGTATGAGCCTCTTAGATTAAACAGGAGATAGTTCTCCTGTAGCTTTGTTGCCCTATTCAGGTATAACCCTCCAATATATTGACTATTAACGTTTAATGTAAACGGCCCCGGAGAGTAATCCATTGAGAGATAGAGCTTGTGTTTTGGAGCCGCAAGAAGTGGCTTACTGGTATTAAGATAGCTATAATTTATATCTGCCCTTAGATTTGGTTTTACTCTGTAACTGGCCATAATCTCAAATCCACTATTATCAAAATATCCAGTGTTTAAATTTTTAGGGATACCATTAATCCTCACTGTCTCTATCATATTCCATCCATCTATGTAAAAAAGAGATAGCTCTGCACTCAGGTTTGAATTCAACATTGTCTGCCCTACCGACAGCTCAAAATTGACCATACTTTCGGGCATCAGATTGGGATTCTGAGGGGGAAACATATACATTTCACGAATATTGGGACTCCTGTACCCTTTCGATATTGAACCTTTAATTACATTGTTCTTAAATGCCTTAACCGTTAGCCCTATCTGAGGTACCCATTCACTCAAGAATGAGGAGCTGTATTCAAATCTTAAGCCTCCGTTAATTGTTAACATATCGAAGAACTCCTGCTGAATAATGAAATAACCTGCTGTTTCGTGAACATTTCTGTTTGCAAGATTTGTATTTATACCGGTAGAGATATCGGAGTTCCAGGCCTTTCCTCCCCAGTTCTTATAATCAAAGCCTACAGTGAAAGAGTTTCCTTTAAAGATTCGAAGGTTCTCATATAACATTACCCCGTAATTATGGTCTTGTGAATTAAAGAGATAGCTCTTTGGTAACTCCCCCACTTTGTAACCATCATTAATTTCGTGATCTCCTGCACTTAGAAATATCTGAAGAGCACCGGAACCATATTTGTGGGTATTCTCAAGAGAAATTGATGCAGATGCTCTCAAAATATCCATCTCGTTTTGAGTTATAGGATCGTCTTTCCGCCCCGGGTTCTCGTTGTATATCTTAGCGACACTTACGTTCCCCAAAAGATTGAAATGCTCACCCATTTTATAACCGGCTTTTGCAAATCCATTGGTAATTTTAAAATCCGAATTACTTCTGTGTCCATCGCTTCTGTCGTGGTTTATGGAGACAAAACTCGAAAAACGACCTTTGTTGTAGCCATTGTTTACCATATACTTCTGAGTATTGTACGAACCATATGATATCCTTGCCCTGCTCTCTCTTCCCTCTCCTTCAAACTTTCTTGTAATTATATTTACAACACCTCCCATTGCGTTTGATCCGTAAAGAAGAGATCCCGGCCCGCGAATCACCTCTACCCTCTCAACATCAGAAGAGACATAAAGGTCTGGCAGGGAATGCCCGAACAGACCGGCCCATTGCGGCTGACCGTCAAAGAGCATAAGAACCTTGTTCCCTTGTCCTACACCCCTTATGTTTATCTCTCCTGCAGATCCCGATGAGACTCCGAAACCGGTAACACCTCTTTGAGTTACAAAGAGTCCCGGCACCTGCTGAGATAAAATAGGAAGTAGTGCAGAATTTCCGCCTGACTCAATATCCTCTCTCTCCAAAACAGAGATAGTGAGTGGAACGCTGCTTCTGTTAACCTTGGTTTTATTGGCAGATATCACTACAGAATTTAAGCTCACAGACTTTAGTGTATCTTTAACTTCAATAGTTTTCTCCTTTTGAGAGGCAAAAAGATTTACCGAAAGTGATATGAGGAGGGTAACCATCCCCATTACTCTTATTTTATAAACTACACGATGCACCATCTTTATATACTAATTAACAATCCTGTTTTATGAAAGTGCAAATATAATATCTTAGTTGGATTAATCTAATCGCCTCTTTTCTGCTCTTGGGTGGCATCGGAGAATGCTCTCTCTCCATTTTTCACTATTAACGTGAGTATAAATTTCGGTTGTAAGAATGCTTTCGTGACCCAGCATCTCCTGAACAACTCTGAGATCTGCACCATTTTCTACCATATGGGTTGCGAATGAGTGGCGAAATGTATGAGGTGAAATCTCTTTTAGAATGCCCGCTCTGTTACTCTCCTTTTTTATGATAAGAAAAATCATCTCTCTTGATAATTTAGAGCCTCGTCTGTTAAGAAAAAGAGTATCCTGTGCGTTTTTGGCAATATTCATAAACTTCCTTTGAGAGAGATAAAAGTTGACAGCCTCAATAGCCGGAACTCCTACCGGAATAAGTCTCTGTTTGCTCCCTTTTCCCACTACTCTTATAAAACCCTCATTAAAAAACAGGTCTGATATTCTTAAATTTACCAGCTCACTTACCCTCATCCCGCAAGAGTATAGCATCTCAATAATGGCTCTGTTTCTATGCCCTTCCGCAACGGAGAGATCTATTCCGCTAAGAATATTCTCTATCTCCTCAACCGATAGGACAATAGGCAGATAGGGTTTAACTTTCGGCGAATCCAGCATCTCTGCAACACTCTCTTCTACAACTCCTTCCATCTCCAGGAATTTATAGAAAGCTCTTAAAGAGCTTATTAACCTTGCCTGGGAGCGTTTGGAGAGATTTCTGCCAAAGAGTGATGTTATAAAGAGATTGAGAGTATCGGAAGTGGCCCTCTCAAAATTGTTTACTCCGGATTCATTTGAGGAGCTCTCAAGAAACCTCTCGAGCTTTTTAATATCTGAGCAGTAGGCATCAATAGTGTTTTGAGAGAGAGATCTCTCCAGCCTGAGATAGGTGGAAAAATCAGTTACCAAATTATTACGAATGGTCTTTTTCAAATAAAATGCATTACTTTTGCGTACAAATTTAGAAGAATTATGGAGGAAAAGAAAACGAAAATTATTTGTACCGTGTCGGACAGAAATTGCAGTGTTGAATTTATTGAAACTCTTTATAATGAGGGGATGAATGTGGTGAGAATAAATTCAGCTCACACAACTCTTGAATCCTCTCTTCCAATTGTAGAAAATACAAGAAAGGTATCGGACAAAATTGCTCTCCTGATTGACACCAAAGGTCCCGAGATCCGGATAACAAAAATGGTTAACGATTTGGGATTTTCCGTAAAGACGGGTGATGAGGTGATTTTTGAAGATAACCCGCTTGGAGTTTCCGGGAATGGTCTACTCTATACAAACTATAACAATTTTGTCTCAGAGGTACCTGTAGGATCTCATATCCTTATAGATGACGGAGAGATGTCACTTACCGTTGTTCGGAAAAAGAGCGGCAGACTTTACTGTATGGCAGATAATCCGGGAATAATCAAAGGGAGAAAGAGTATCAATATTCCCAATGTATCCATAAAACTTCCACCTGTATCTGACAGAGATAAAGAGTACATTCTCTGGGCTATAGAAAATGACCTCGATTTTATTGCACACTCTTTCGTGAGAAACAAAGAGGATGTTATTGAGATCCAGAAAATTCTAGACCAACACAAAAGCCACCTCAAGATTATTGCGAAGATCGAGAATCAGGAGGGGGTCAACAATATTGACGAAATTCTCTCTCACTGCTATGGAGTTATGGTAGCCCGGGGAGATTTGGGAGTAGAGGTAGAGTATCAGAAAATACCTATTATCCAGAGAAATATAATAAAGAAGTGTCAGGAGAGAAAAAAACCGGTAATAATAGCTACCCAGATGCTTCATACAATGATAGAGAATCCGAGGCCAACAAGAGCAGAGGTCACCGATGTTGCAAATGCAATCTATCAGGGAACAGATGCAGTTATGCTTAGCGGTGAGACTGCAAACGGAAAGTATCCAAAGGAGTCTGTAAGAACTATGGCAAATATCGCGAAAGAGACAGAGAAGGAGCTAAGGCCATACTATAAACTTGAATTAAAAGACATTACACATCCTGTTGCAGCAGTTCTCAGTTGTCAGCTGGTTAACGCAACCCGTAAATTGCCTATTAAAGCGATGGTGTTTGATACCAGAACCGGACGTACAGGCAGATACCTATCTGCATTCAGACCAAAAACTCCAATTTTTGCAATGTGCTATACCCCTCACGTTATGAGAGAGCTGGCACTTTCATTCGGCGTTTACGCCTACTCTATGGATCCTACCCAAAGCAAGGATAAGTTCATAAAGAGCTCTATAAACACTCTTTTAAAAGATAACCGGTTTACTAAAGAGGATGTGATTGGAGTTGTAGGAGGCAGTTTTGGCCCTTCAGCGGGTGCCACCTTTATGGAGATCTGCCCTGCCGGCCATATGATAATGGAGGCAAAAGAGAGTTAACCCGCATATCTCACATTTAGGCTTTCGGGCAACACAAACATAACGTCCGTGAAGTATTAGCCAGTGATGTGCAATTGCCCGTCTGTCCGAAGGTATATTCTCTGTAAGCTCTTTCTCAACTGCAAGGGGGGTTTCTCCTTTTGATAGTCCAAGACGTCGTGAGATACGAAAGACGTGAGTGTCCACGGCAATGACAGGTGTGTTGTAAATAACAGATGCAATCACATTTGCGCTCTTTCTTCCCACACCCGGTAACCTTTGGAGCTCTTCAGTATCCTTAGGTATTACACCTTGAAACTCTGCCACCAGCACTTTAGCCATCTCTGAAAGGTGTTTGCTTTTACTATTTGGATAAGTTACAGAGCTGATATATTTAAAGATCTCCTGCTCTGTTGCTTTTGACATTGCAAATGGGTCAGGATAGCGTTCAAAAAGTGCAGGGGTTACCAAATTCACCCTTTTATCTGTGCATTGTGCAGATAATATCACAGATACAGCCAGTTGATATGGGTTTTTATAGTTGAGTTCGCTCTCTGCCTCAGGCATATTATTTTGAAACCACTCCAAAACCTTAAAATACCTCTCTTTTTGACTAATCTTCATAAAGTAATAGAGTAAGATAGAGATATAATGAACATTTTAAATATCCAGCAACTGAGAAAAATCTATCTCCTGTGACTGTTCCAGCTCTTTACAACTCATATTTTCACAAAGCATAACTCTACCCGGATACTTCTTAAACAGAGCCCTATTGTGAGTGACAAAGACAATTGCCGGTTCGTACAACCTGTGGATGTTGGTTAGCAGCTCCATAATCTCGACTGCAGTTTCAGAATCCAGATTACCTGTAGGTTCATCTGCAAGAATAATCTCCGGATTATTTAGAAGGGCACGAGCAATAGCAACCCTCTGTTGCTCACCCCCGGAAAGCTGATGTGGCATCTTATGGCTCTTTAATAACATCCCGACACTCTCCAGCCTCTCTCTTATTATGCTGTCTATCTCCTTTCTGTTTTTCCAGCCTGTTGCCATAAGTACAAAATAGAGGTTGTCATAAACCGATCTGTCTGATAGTAACTGAAAGTCCTGAAATACTACCCCAATTCTCCTGCGCAGATAAGGAATATCTCTCTTTTTTAACCTCCCCAGTGAGAAACCTGCAACAGTGGCAGTGCCGTGCTTGATTGGATTTTCCCCAATTATTGTTTTGATAATAGAGGTCTTACCGCTTCCTACCCTCCCTATCAGGTATATAAAATCTCCTCTATAGATAGTGAGATTCAACCCGGACATAATGAGGTTCTCCTCTTTTGCTATATCTACCTCCGTAAATTCAATAATTGGCTTTGAAGGATCCGAAATCATATTTTTCTCTGTTATTAGAGGCAAATTTACTAAATTTGACAGTTAAAGCGACATTTATTTAAAACAAAAAAAGATGGGAGCAAAACTTAGGTTCACTCTAATTATCCTGCTGATCTCACTATCATCTCTTTTATCCGACGGTATATACTCTGCAGAGTATCGGGATAACCAGGCAGATCAATATAAAAAAGGGGTTGAACTCTATGAGAAGGGGTTACTCGAGTCTGCAGAGAAGGTATTTGAGTCTCTTCTCAAAGATACAGAGATTAGTAAAAGTCTCTTCCGGGCAGATATAGAGGGATATCTGACACTTATTTCCATAGAGAGCTCACGAGCTAATCTTCATTCAAAATATAAATTAATGGAGCAGAGATGGCCACAAAGCTCTCTAATCTCAACTATAAGACTTAAATATGGCTCCTACCTCTTTGATAGTGGAGATTTTACTGCTGCATATGAGATCTTTTCACTTATAGATTCACAAAACTTAACAGAAAAGCAGCTAAATGAGTACCATTTCAAAGCCGGTTATACAAATTTTCGCACAGGTAACCCGCAAATAGCTCTCTCTCGCTTCGGCTATGTTATAAATAACAGCTCCAACAGTTATACAAATCCGGCAATCTACTACTCTGCACACATCCACTATATGATGCGGGATTTTACTAAAGCTATTGATCTGTTCAGTCGGATTGGTAATGATCCCAGATTCTCTCTTTTAAGCAGATATTACATACTTGAGAGTAAATTTATGCTTAAGGAGTATAAGTTTGTAACTGAAAAGGGAGAAGAGCTGTTCAACCTGCTATCGGGAGATTTAAAAACCAAATGTGCCCGGGTGGTTTCTGAGGCATTCTTTGCACTTGACAACACCGAAAAGGCAAAATTCTATTTTGAAAAATATTCTCAGAACAATGATAATCTATCCAGAAAAGATATCTATTACGCCGGGATTCTTGCATACACACAAAAAAACTATGACGATGCAATCGGAATACTCAAACAGGTTATCTCTGTTGAGGACTCTCTAACTCAGAACGCATCCTACCATTTAGGCAGATGTTATATTGAGATTAAGAATAAGTTCGAGGCTCTCAACAGTTTTCGCATTGCTTCCGAAGGTAATTCAGACCTCTCTATTAAAGAGGATGCTCTCTTTAACTATGCAAAACTCTCATTTGATCTAAACTCGGATATCACAAAATTTAGAAAATATCTGGACACCTACTCTCCTGGCGTAGAAAAATTCAATGAGATTCAAAACTATATAGCATCATCTTACCTTGTTAAACAGGATTATAAATCTGCAATTGATGTCCTTAGAACCATAAAAAATCCATCCTCAAGGGAGATTGTACATCTGCAAAAGGCAACATTCCTCAGAGGGATGCAGCTTTTAAACCTTGGTGCCTACAGGGATGCAGTGGCGGTATTTGAACTCTCTCTGGAGAACGGATCTTACAATAATAATCTCTATAATGTCACAAATTTCTGGCTTGCAGAGGCATACTATAGAAGTAATCAATTTCAGAGGTCTGTAGATATCAACCTAAACCTGGCTGTTAAAAACACAAATTTTCGGGGAAATCAAGAATATCCGACATCTCTTTACAATCTGGCCTACGGCTACTTTAAACTGGCAAATTTTGAGCAGGCCGAAAGTTGGTTTAAACGCTACCTGAGTCTGCCAAGGGGAGATATTCTCTACCTTGACGAAGCCAGAACACGACTTGGAGACAGCTATTTTATGCAGAGGAAATATTCGGAGGCAATTGAGGTATTCACACTGGTGAATCAAAACAGCACTGCACTTAAGAACTATTCAGTATATCAATCCGCCATAGCAAGGGGACTGCTGGGAGACGATGTGAAAAAGGCAGAAATGCTCAAAGAGCTCATCTCTAAGGGGGTGAGTAACACTCTTCTTCCTGAGGTTCTTTACGAACTTGGGAGAACATTAATTCAGACAGGCGACAACTCTGGAGCTGTAAACTACCTTACAGAGTTGAGTGAAAAATTTGCAAACAGCCATTTTTACTCAAAGGCTCTGCTGGAGCTTGGCTTAATTAGTCTTAACAATGGAAACGAGAATCAGGCCATAGATTATTATAAAAAAATTCTCACTACCAACCCACAATCTCCTGAGGCACAGAGTGCCGTTGCCGGTCTGGAGAATATCTACAGAGAGACGGGTCGGGCAGAGGAGTTCCTAAGCTACATAGATGGGTTGGGCCTCTCACAGAGCAGAACCACCTCTGAGAGAGAGCTTATCGTATTCAGTTCTGCAGAGAGACAGTTTATCTCCGGAAACTACGCATCTGCAGTAAGTTCGCTTAACTCCTTCTTAAAGAGTTACCCTAAAGGGGGAAAAGCAGCTCAGGCCTGGTTCTATCTTGGAGAATCACTGCTTAAAACCGGCAAACCGGAACTTGCACAGGATGCATATATGGAGGTGATGAATATTGGTGATGAATCCTTTGCAGAGCTTGCAACACTTAACTATGCAAGAATATCATATCAGCTGGAGAACTACTCTCAGGCAGTGAAAGCGTACTCAACCCTGGGTATCATCGCAAAGTTGGAGAACAATAAGGCAGAGGCTCAGATTGGTCTTATGAACGCCTATTTTATGGATAAACAATACCAAAATGCTATTGCCCAGGCAGAAAGAGCAGAGAGAGTGACTACAGAGGAGCAAGATCGTGTAAGGATTCGGTATATAAAGGGAAAATCTTACTATATGTTGGGAGAGAGAACAAAAGCACTCCCGTTACTTACTGAGCTGGCAAAGAACCGGATATCCCCTGAGGGTGCAGAGAGCGCCTATCTTCTTATTTCCGACATTTTTGATAAAGGAGATTTCGCGAAGGTGGAGAGAGAGGTATATGCATTTTCAGACTCAAAGACTCCGCAAAGTTACTGGCTGGCAAAAGCATACATCCTATTAGGCGACACCTTTGCCGAGCGCGAAAACTGGCAACAGGCCCGCGCAACTTACAATAGCATCCTTGAATCCTATAAGCCAAAAATAAAGGACGATATTGAGGAGCAGATAAAGATGAGGCTATCCCGAATTGAAGAGAAAAAATCTAACCTACAATAAGATGAGAGTAATTTATTTTTTATTAATAGCAACTGCTGTAACTCTGTCTTCGGCCGCCCTTTCGGCTCAGCAAAAAATTGACCCAACTCTTGAGGTTAAAAGAGATTTTGATGCAAAACTAATGGAGATAACAAAAGGGAAACTATACAGCAGTTTTGCAGACTCGCTTGGTATATTCAACCTCTCTTTCAAATATACAATATTTGACAAACCCATAAAAGATCTATATGAGTTTACACCACTCCCCTCTGCAACCATTGAGAGGAGTCCATCACTTGTTCAGCCTGTTTTTTACTTAAAGGCAGGGAGCAATTTTCCGCTTAATCCTTACGGCAATTTCTATCTGCAACCCCGGTTGGGAAAAGGTCTCTCACTTATCGTTAACGGTGGACACAACTCATTTATGGACAAACTCCCCGGGGTTATTATCTTAGATAATAGAGTGAGCAGAGGATCCGACAGAGGAGCTGCCCCATCATCTGCAAGTGACCTTGGTATCCGGTTTAAATATAGTTGGGAAAAGGGCGAAATTGGCGCAGATGCAGGTGTAGGCAGTTATCGTAACAGTTACTACGGAATCAATGAAACCACACTCTCACTTTTATCCCAAATCTCCCCCTACCCAAACCCACGGAGGGCCGGATTTATGAAAGATTCTCTAAGCGGAATTTTTTCAAAAACCGGAGGAACACTCTACGTCCGCTCCATCAACGAAAGTGCAAAATCTCTTTATTACGATTTCGATATCGCATACTCTCAGTCAAATGCTAAAGCAAAATTCTACGAGATAGGCGATTTTCACACGACTCCCCTATATGATTTAACAGATTATCAATTTAATGAAAAGTACATCAATACAGGGCTGGTCTTAGGAGGCAGTTTCTCATCATTCAATAAAATTCGTGCCGGGGTTAGATTTGAGGCATCCAACACTAAAAGTTCGGACTCTGTCAACAGAAGCAATCTTGAGATTCATCCAAAGTATCTCTTTAATAAAGGAAGATGGAGCGTCGATCTTGGATTCAAATACAACTTATGGAGAGAGAGTGGTACCAACGGGTATAATATATATTTCAGCGGATCTGCCTCGTTTGAGTTGGTCAAAGATAATATATGGCTATACGGATTGCTGGATGGGAAGAATAATTTTATGAACTACCACAAGATGGCAGCGCTTAACCCCTGGATTCATCCCAACATAGAGATTATGAATATTGAGCAACCCGTTATTGCCAGAGCAGGGATAAAAGGGAAATTCAGGGATAGAGTCTCATTTAACTTATATGGAGGGTATTACGAATTTCGTAATCAGATTCATTTCTATACCAACAGCTCTCTGTCACTCTCAGCCCCCAATCCTGCCAACAGCTTTGGAGCTATTTACAGAGATGAGAAGAGGGTCGGGATGGGAGGAGAGATTCTCCTAAAACTGGAAAATTTTGAAGGTGGAATCAATGCAGACTTTTATGGTTTCAGAGATGAGAACAATATGACAAACAGACACTACAACTACTCTCCATTTGAGTTAAAAGGGCACGCAAGGTATAGTTGGAGGGAGAGAGTTGTAATTGGGGCAGATTGGCACTACAGGCAAAAAAGCCCTGCACTATTTATAGAAGATCTTTATATAGGCGGTGTCCCGCAAATAAAGTACATACCCTCTTACACACTTATTAATCTGGAAGTTTCCTACATATATGACAGAAAGTTCACCCTTTTCCTTAAATTGAACAACATCTTGAACTCAGATATAATTTATCTTGCCAAC
Source organism: Bacteroidetes bacterium HGW-Bacteroidetes-5 (assembly GCA_002842515.1). Classification (GTDB taxonomy): domain Bacteria; phylum Bacteroidota; class Bacteroidia; order Bacteroidales; family UBA932; genus Bact-08. The sequence goes on from PHDC01000001.1 coordinate 554,059, forward strand.
TATCCTATGCCGGGATTCAACGGCGGTGTAGGTATTGCCATAAAACTCTGATTAATTGATAATTAAAACATAAAAAAAACCTAATAATTCTTGTGTAATTATTAGGTTTTTTTTACTAAAATCACTATCTTTGTCAACTTTAAAACGTAGTTAATAAAGATGAAGGAAAATGAGTCTACTTTGGCCACCGGCCATTATTCCGCAGACAGCATTCAGGTACTGGAGGGATTAGAAGCGGTTCGTAAAAGACCGTCAATGTACATCGGAGATATAGGATCGAGGGGTTTACACCACTTAGTTTATGAAGTAGTAGACAATTCAATTGATGAGGCCCTGGGGGGCTACTGCTCTAACATAGATGTAATAATCAATGCAGACAACTCCGTCACTGTTTCCGACGATGGAAGGGGAATACCAACCGGAATGCACGAAAAAGAGGGTCGTTCTGCACTGGAGGTTGTACTAACAGTTCTTCACGCCGGAGGTAAATTCTCCAAAGACTCATATAAAGTTTCGGGAGGTCTTCACGGGGTAGGTGTATCCTGTGTTAATGCTCTCTCAATTCAGCTGATTGCAGATATTTACCGAGACGGGAAACACTTTCGTCAGGAGTACAGCAAGGGTGTTCCTCTCTACCCGGTAATGGAGCTGGAAGACTCAGACAGGAGAGGAACCGTAATTACATTTCGCCCGGATCCCGAGATTTTTGTATTGGGAACAGTGTATAACTACGAGATTCTTGCTACAAGGCTTAGAGAACTAGCATACCTAAACAAAGGGGTGAAACTCACTTTGAGGGATTTGAGAACATACGAAAATGGCGGGCAACCGAGCGAAAATGGTGATAACCCAGAGTTCAAAGAGCGTTCAGACACCTATTTCTCAACTCTGGGGCTAATGGAGTTTGTAGGATATCTGGACGGCACCCGTGACAAACTTACAGAAAAACCAATCTACCTGGAGACAGATAAGACCGGAATCCCAATTGAGATTGCAATGCAGTACAACTCCGGTTTTTCTGAAAATATCCACTCATATGTAAACAACATCAACACTATAGAGGGGGGTACTCACCTGAGCGGTTTTCGCAGAGGTCTTACAACCACACTTAAGAGTTATGCAGATAAAAGCGGAATGCTCTCTAAACTAAAGTTTGAGATAGATGCAGCCGACTTTCGTGAAGGGCTCACAGCAATTATCTCAGTTAAAGTAGCCGAACCTCAGTTTGAGGGACAGACTAAGACCAAACTTGGTAACTCAGAGGTTATGGCTGCTGTTTCGCAAGCTACAACAGCTGCTCTAGAAAACTATCTGGAGGAGAATCCTCGGGACGCAAAGAATATTATCGATAAAGTGATCCTTGCCGCTACTGCCAGGCACGCCGCCAGAAAAGCGAGAGAGATGGTACAGAGAAAGACTGTAATGTCTGGATCGGGTCTGCCGGGCAAACTTGCAGACTGCTCAAACCGGGACGCTACAGTTTCTGAGGTATTTCTTGTTGAGGGAGATTCTGCCGGAGGTACGGCCAAGAGCGGAAGAGACAGAAATTTCCAGGCTATTCTTCCTTTAAGAGGAAAAATCCTCAATGTAGAGAAGGCTATGGAGCATAAAGTATTCGAAAACGAAGAGATTAGAAATATCTATACAGCTCTTGGAGTAACCATCGGAACCGAGGAGGACAGCAAGGCTCTTAATCTTACCAAACTTAGGTACCATAAGGTCATAATTATGACCGATGCAGATGTGGACGGAAGCCATATTGCAACTCTTATCCTCACCTTCTTTTTCCGTTTTATGCAGGACCTCATTAAAAATGGTCACGTCTATATTGGAACACCTCCGCTCTACCTTGTAAAAAAAGGTAAACAGGAGCAGTACTGCTGGAGCGAAGAGGAGAGAAAAGATGCCATAGAGAAAATTGGTAAAGGTAAAGAGAGCGGGGTTCACGTTCAGAGATACAAAGGTTTGGGAGAGATGAATGCGGTTCAGCTTTGGGACACCACTATGAATCCTGAGACCAGGTTACTTCGTCAGGTAAATATAGATAACGCTGCTGAGGCAGACAGAATCTTCTCAATGCTTATGGGTGACGAAGTTCCGCCAAGAAGAGAATTTATTGAAACTCACGCAAAATACGCAAATATTGATGTTTAGCGTTCTAAAAAAAGGGCTCCTGCTGCAGGTTGTTTTTATTCTGTTTTTCAACAGTTTGGAAGCATCATCAGCCGGCAAAAGAAGAGTGGTGGTTCCGGCGGAGATTCCTACCTCTGTAATCACACTCCCAACGCCCCCAAGATACACTCCCAAATACAACCCAATAATTTTTGGGATCGATACAAAAAAAGAGATTGTTCCTATATCTGACTACCTCAGAACCATAGAATTTACTGAGATGCCGGAGGAGTATGATATCTGGAGCGATACAAAAATCAACCCCTATCAGGTTAGCCTGGTAGATATGAAGGATACCGTTAAGATCGATCTCAGTACCTACTATCACCCATCCAGCAAATATGTAACTTCCAACTTCGGGTTCAGAAAATGGAGATTTCACTATGGGATAGATCTTAAAGTACACAAAGGAGACAGCGTTTACAATGCATTTGACGGAGTGGTAAGAATTACAAAAAGAGCGCGTGATTACGGATATTATGTACTCGTAAGACACTCTAACGGGCTCGAAACACTCTATGCGCATCTGAATAAGATAACAGTCAATCCCGGAGATACTATCAAGGCCGGAGTGCCTGTCGGGCTGGGTGGAAGTACCGGCCGCTCTACAGGTTACCACCTCCATTTTGAGATCAGATATCTGGGTAACCCTATCAACCCAAACGACCTGATAGACTTTGAAAAATTCACCATTAAGAACCAGATACTCGCTCTTAATGCACAACACTTTGAGTATAAAAAAGAGATTGACAAAATCCGTTTCTGGACAATTCGGAACGGCGACACCCTGGGTAGAATCTCTCAAAGAACAGGAGTATCAATTGCAAAACTATGCTCGCTCAATGGTATTAAGCGTACCACAATACTGAGAATAGGCAGGAGATTAAGATACACATAATCAATCATAAACTATGGATATTTTTGAAAGAATAAAAAATGACGAAGGGGGCCCTTTGGGGCAATACCGTAAGAGAGCTCACGGATACTTTGCATTCCCTAAGCTTGAGGGTCAGATTCAGCCCAGAATGACCTTCAACGGCACCGAGGTACTTGCCTGGACCTTCAATAATTATCTCGGACTTGCAAACCATCCCGAAGTAAGAAAGGTAGATGCCGATGCAGCTGCCAAATGGGGTCTCGGCTACCCTATGGGTGCAAGAATGATGTCGGGACAAACTGCCCTGCACGAACAACTGGAGAGGGAGCTTGCACAATTTGAGAAAAAAGAGGATGCATATCTCTTCAACTTTGGCTACCAGGGAATGGTTTCAACTATTGACGCTCTTGTTAACAGACACGATATCATTGTCTATGACTCAGAGGCACACGCCTGTATTATGGATGGAGTAAGGCTCCATATGGGTCAGAGAATTGTATATCCTCACAACGATATAGAGAAATGCGAAAAAGCACTTGCTCGAGCAACCAAGATTGTTGCAGAGACAGGAGGCGGAATTTTACTCATCACAGAGGGTGTCTACGGAATGACCGGAGACCTTGGAATTCTCGACAAGATAGTTGAGCTTAAAAAAAGGTACTCATTCCGCATTCTTATAGACGATGCCCACGGTTTTGGCGTTATGGGAGATAACGGAAGAGGAACTTCTGAACACTATAATGTAATGGATGAGATTGACCTCTACTTTGGTGCATTTGCAAAAGCTATGGCCGGTATAGGTGGTTTTGTTGCCGGGCCGGAGAATATCATAAGCTATCTCAGATATAATCTTCGTTCCCAAATATATGCCAAGTCACTGCCAATGGCAATGGTGGAGGGTTGCCTCAAAAGGCTTGATATGATACGCACTATGCCGGAACTTCGCGAAAAGTTGTGGCTGATTACGCGCACAATGCAAAAAGGGCTGAGAGAGAGAGGTTTCAATATTGGTAAAGCAGAAGCCTGCGTTACTCCTGTGTTTCTGGAAGGGAATGTTCCAGAGGCCACAAACATCCTTATCGACCTTCGTACAAACTACAAGATATTCTGCTCTGCAGTAATTTATCCTGTTGTACCTAAAGGCGTTATTATGTTTAGACTTATACCTACATCTATGCACTCTCTAGAAGATGTGGAGTATACACTCAACGCATTTGGTGAGATTCACGAAAAACTTAAGACCGGCATCTATAAAGGTGACGAGATTAAGGATATGGCTATGTAATGCTCAAAGATAAAGTTGTCATAATTACAGGTGCCAGCTCCGGAATAGGGATGGCTGCAGCCGAAGAGTTCGCAAGAAACGGTTGCAAGGTTGTGATTGCGGCAAGAAGAGCAGATAAATTAATTGAGGTTGAAAACAACCTGAAAAAGATTGCATCGCACTCTTCCCTGGTGGTAGAGTGCGATGTTACATTAGAGGCAGATTGCAAAAATCTAATAGATAAAACTGTAGAAAAATTTGGGCACATAGATATTCTGGTAAATAACGCCGGAATATCTATGAGGGCCCTGTTTAAAGATCTGGATCTTGCCGTAATAAGGCAGCTTATGGATGTAAACTTCTGGGGAACAGTGTATTGCACAAAATATGCCCTACCCTACATTTTGGAGAGAGAGGGTTCAGTGGTGGGTGTAATCTCAATAGCGGGGTATAAAGGGCTCCCAGCCAGGACCGGTTACTCGGCATCCAAATTTGCTATATACGGCTTTCTTGACACTCTTAGGATTGAGCATCTTAAAGACAATCTTCACGTTATGATTTTCGCTCCGGGCTTTACCGCATCAAATATAAGAGAGCAGGCTCTTGTTGCAGATGGGAGCAGGCAAGGCGAGACGCCGAGGGATGAGTCAAAAATGATGAGCGCTGCCGAGTGCGCCAAACATCTGGTAAAAGGGGTAGAGAGAAGAAGAGCAGAGGTAATTCTCACCTTTATTGGTAACCTGCTTGTGTTTTTGAATAAATTTTTTCCGCGTCTTGTAGACCGTTTGGAGTACAACTTTATGAAGAAAGAGCCAAATTCACCTCTAAAGTAGACTCTGATTCGTAATAGTGTCAATATTCTCTCCCAGCCTCTCCATTAAAGTTCTTCTTGCCTCAATGCTTGCCCATCCTATATGTGGTGTGAGGAGCATTTTATCCGGATTCTTTAGTCTGAGATATGGATGATCCGATGGAATCGGCTCCTTCTGATAGACATCAACTACTGCACCTGCAATTATCTCCAGGTTGAGAGCCTCTGCCAGGTCACTCTCATTCACAATTCCTCCTCTGCCCATATTAATAAGTATAGCATTAGGTTTCATCCTCTTAATCTCTCTCATTGTAATGAGATTAGTTGTCTTTTGGTTAAGAGGAGAGTGTATGGATACAAAATCGCTTGACCGCAGCAACTCTTCCAGAGATAGTGCCGGATAATTGTTGCAATGAGCTACACCCGATGTAGGGTAATAAGATACTTCGCATCCGAAACAGGTGGCAATCTGAGCAACCCGTTTACCAATGTTTCCCATACCGATAATACCAAACTTAGAACCTTTAAGTTCGTGGAAAAACCGTCCTGTATCTGTGAAGTGTCGGTTGGCAGAGTATCTTCCATCCTTCACAACCGCATCAAAGTAGATTGTATTGTTAACCAGAGTGAGCAACGAGCCGAATGTAATCTGAGCAACACTCTCAGTTGAGTAGTCTACCACATTCATTACAGGAATCCCTTTGCTTTTGGCATACTCTACATCAATATTATTAACTCCTGTTGCAGAGACACAAATAAGCTTCAGATTCTGTGCAGCATCAATCTCATCTTTCCCTATATACTGTTTGTTGACTATAACAACATCTGCCTCTTTAATTCTATCTATTGCCTGTTGAGCATTGGAAAGAGGATATGATATTAGAGTTCCCCGTTTTTGTAATGGTAACAGCTCTATGTCATCACCCATTGTGGCAATATCCAAAAATACAATCTTCATAATATACTATTTATGAGCAATAATTTTAAACTGCCCAAAAATACAAAAATTACAGATCAATTATCTAGTAGTTTAATTTAACTGCACTTTCCAAGCAATAGCCAGATGATTATAAAAACTACAATAGTCCCTATACAGCCACCACCTAATTTTTTTGCTCCATAACCTGCAATTAATCCTCTAAAAATATTATTCATAGTATATTGAGTTATTATTCTTGTTGAATCGCATTCACAATTAGATTTCTATTATTTTATAAAAGATTCTACATCAAAGTTACACTCTTTATTTGTTCTGAGGTTTAAACCATAGGTATAATTTGTTGAAAGAATTACATTTTTAAAAAATACAACTTAATCATATGACAAACGGATGGAACAGCAGAGGGATATATTCATATTCCAATGTTTGATAGGATGCAGAATCTGCTACCATTACATAATAACATAGGGTGGTCTATTTAGCCAGCAAATGTGATTGAACGAATAAGAGATCCTTTTAGATACTTGCGGACGTGCATTAAAAATAAAAACCAAATTATTGAACCTCAACAATTTGGTTTTTAACTTGGTGCCCAGAACAAGACTCGAACTTGCACACCGTAACCGGCACTACCCCCTCAAAGTAGCGTGTCTACCAATTTCACCATCTGGGCTTAGGGACTGCAAATATAAATTTTTTTTTTGTAACTTAGCAAAAAAATAAAAACCATCATAACGATGAATGAAAATTTTAGAAAACAGATAGTAGACATTGATGATCTGATTGAAATCGCGGGTATACTTTCTCTTAGTACAGAGTTACACGAGAGTATTTCTAAATACTCGAAAAACCCATATGACAGCTTTCTGCCTGGTGGTAAAAACAAAATTCCAATGAACTTCAACAAGAAAGGAGATACTATCTATCTTCTTGGAGATTACTCAGGTAAAGAGGATGATAATAGTTCAACAATCGAGGTAGTTCTGGACGCTATGGATAACGGACTGTTAACTAGTGCGCACTCTGTAAGCAGGGATGGTCTTTTTGCAGGACTCATTGAATCGTGCTCTGTGAAACTCCTGGGTTTTGATATTACTTCTGATGCAGAGATAAGTGATAAGGATTTTCTTTTTAAAGACAACAATCCTGCAATTCTGGTTAGTGTCAGTGCAGATAAAGAGGGTAAATTCGTAGACTACATATATAACAACGGGCTTGAAATTACACTTCTGGGACACGTTACCAAAGGAGAACTTCGAATGGACGAACTCTCTTTCGGTTTTATTCAGGACTATATTAATTAATGGGGGGAACATTAAATAAAGATAGAGCCGGCATATCTGCAATGTTCAATAATATTGCGGCCAGCTATGATATTCTCAACCATCTGCTCTCATTTGGAATTGACAAATACTGGAGAGCAGTTTTAGTAAAAAAGCTTGTTAAGCGTAAACCTAAAAAAGTGTTGGATATTGCGTGCGGAACCGGAGATCTTACTATTGCCATTTACAAAAGAGGTGTTGAGGTTATTGGGCTGGATATTGCAGACAAGATGATTGCAATCGCAAAAAAGAAAAGCGACAAAGCATATGAAAGTTTTTCCACCGGTGCTCCCAAACCAAAATATATTTGCGGCTCTGCAGATGAGATCCCTTTTGAAAACTCAACTTTTGATGCAGTCACAATTGGATTCGGAATCAGGAACTTTGAGAACAGAGGAGAGTCTTTGCTTGAGATCAAAAGAGTTTTAAAGAGGGGTGGAACACTTGCAATTCTTGAATTTGCAACTCCAAAGAACAAGCTCTGGAGAGCCCTATTCAACATATACTTTTTAAAGATACTCCCTTTTGTAGGTAAAATAGTCTCAAAGGACAACCACGCATACAACTACCTTCCAAAATCAGTGGAGAGCTTCCCTCAATATAAAGAGTTTGCAGATGAACTTGAGCATTTTGGGTTTGATTCTGTAAAATATAAATCCTTAACAGGGGGAGTTGCAATTCTATACACTGCTTACAGAACTGGATCAACTGAATAAAATAGACCTATATGCCATACTGGGAGTACCTTTCAGTTATACTGTATCTCGGATATTTTATCCTGGCGGTTATTGCATCTTCCAGAATAATTTACCGTAAACTAGATCCCGTCAAATCTCTATCCTGGATTGTTGTAATTCTTCTGCTGCCATTTGTAGGTTTGATTTTATACCTTCTGGTGGGACAAAACTTTCGTAAAAGAAAAATATTCAACCGTAAGGGAATTCGAGATGAGAGGGTAAGAAGAATTGCAGCCAACAATCAACTAAAGCAATTAAAAACAGACAACAGCTTTCTTGAAGAGTCTTTAAAAAGACATATACAGCTTATACTTCTTAACTTACGCAGTTGTAGGAGCACATTGGGCGTAAATTCAAATATTGAACTCTACCTATCGGGCAAAGACGCACTTGATGCTATGTTTGATGCTATTAAAAATGCTAAACAACATATCCATCTGCAATCTTATATTATAGAACCGGACAAAATCGGTGTAAGATTTAAAGAGCTACTGATAAAGAAGGCTAGAGAGGGCATAGAGGTTAGGGTAATCTTTGATGATGTGGGATGCTGGAGTCTGACTTCTGAGTATAAGAACGAGCTCATTAAAAACGGCGTTGAGCTACTCAGCTTCTCTCCGGTTAGGTTTATCACTCCAACCTCCAGGTTAAACTACCGTAACCATCGTAAAATACTTGTAGTAGACGGGCTTTACGGATTCCTTGGAGGAGTAAATATTGCAGACAGATACTATCACGGAGGTAACTACCCTGAGTGGAGAGACAGCCATATTAAGTTGACCGGTGAATCTGTTGCCGCACTTCAGTCAAGTTTCTTATTGGATAGATATTTCATAATAAATCAGCAATTCAAAAAGAGAAAAAAATACTACCCTATTCCTCTTCAGGAGAGTTTAGATCTGAATATTGGTGTGAAGAGAGTCTACTCCCAGATTATTACCTCTGGACCGGACAGCGATTGGGCCAGCATTATGCAGTGCTATTTCAGTGCAATCACAAGTGCAAAGAGACATATCTATATTGTTACCCCCTACTTTACACCCAATGAATCATTACTTAACGCAATCAAAATTGCCTCTTTGGGAGGAGTTGAGGTCTCACTGATGCTTCCGGAAAAATCCGACACCAATGTTGCGCACTGGAGTACAATGTCATATGCAACTGAACTGCTGGAGGCCGGGGTTAAGGTATACCTCTTCGGAAAGGGATTCAACCACTCAAAGGTAATCTCAATAGATAGCGAGTTTTGTATTATCGGCTCTGCAAATATGGATAACCGCTCACTCGAACACAACTTTGAAATCACAGCGATTATCTACAATAACGAAATGGCTCAAAAAATAGAAAATCAGTTTATTAAAGACACTGAGCGTTGTAAAAGTCTGGCTAGTTCAAAATGGGCAAAACGCAGTGTCAAGAACCAGATCAAAGAGTCTTTCGCACGATTACTCAGCCCTTTGATATAACTATCTCCTAAAACAATATAAAATGAGAAATATCCTTTTTCTAATATCTTTTATTGCCTTTACTGTTTTAACAATGTCTTGCAAGCAAAGCAGAAAAGATAATCTCACTCCTCCCCAAATTACAGAGATCTCTGCCAGGGATACAACACAAAATATCTTCTGGGAAGAGCTGAGTAAACTCTACGGAAAAGCTTATCAGGGAGTAGTAGTTTCGGCTCCTGCAAATGATACTGCATTCACCAACAAGGCTCTGGTGATGCACGTGCGTCTTTGTGAGTCCGATATGATAAAAATTCCTTTTTTTGTAGGCAGTGACAGTTCAAGAACCTGGGTATTCACAAAGAATTCATTGGGAATAGTTCTCAAACACGACCACCGGCACAGGGATGGATCTCACGACGACCTTACTATGTACGGAGGTAGGACATCAAATTTCGGCTCTGCTGTACGCCAGATTTTCCCTGCAGATCAACAGACGGCAGATATGCTGCCCGGCGCAATAACCAATGTATGGTGGATAGATCTAGTTCCCGGAGAGCATTTTACATATAACCTTCGCAGAGTGAATACAGATAGACTTTTCTCTGTACGCTTTGACATTTCAAAAGAGATAAACACTCCGGGGAAACCTTGGGGATGGGATAAATAGTATAATTATATTCTTGGATATGGATTCATTAAAACTCTCTCTTGTTTTACTCCTTATATTACTTTCAAAAGCAGAGTCATATGCTCAACCCTCAAAAGATAGATTGAAGGACTCACTTCTACATCAATATAATAGTGAACAAAACAGCAAAAAAAGAGCTCAATATCTTCTGGAACTTTGTGAAATTGAGGAGAACTCATCTGCAGCAGTATCCTTAGCAGAGAAGGCAATTCGTTTCACAGATTCATTGGGATTGAGAGATGAAAATGCAAAAGCAAATCATCTTTCCGGCATTGCCTGGAAAAAGTGGGGAGACTATAATAAATCTGCAGCCAGACTTAACACTGCTCTTGATTACTACGAAAAAAGATCAATGAAGAGAGATATCTCAATATTGAAAAACGATATCGGAGAGACACTAAGGGCATCTAACAACTACAATTTAGCATTCAGTTTTCTCAATAGCGCCCTGGAATATTTTACTAGCACTAATGACTCTTTGGAGATTGCTAAGACCTATAACCGACTTGCCGCTACACAGTACGAATTCATTACTAAAAATCCTGAGTTTGAATCTTTCATAACCAATGTTTTTGTTAACAAACTTTCATACAATGAGGCTGTCTCACTGGTTCCAGATTTTAAAAAATCTGTAGACACTCTTCTAAACTATATTTCACAAGCAAAACACTATGCAGTTTGTTGTAATTCAATAAGCATAATTATCTCTACGGATATAATTTACGCATCTCATCTGAGGACAACAGGACAAACTGATGAAGCTATTATACTTTTCGACAAAATTATAGCCGATATAAACCAATTTGGATATTTTACTGAGCTTCCTCTCGTTCTCTATAATAAGTCGCTGGTTTACATTGAAAATATAAATGATATTCCAAAAGCAATTGAACTGGCTCTGGAAGCTCTGCAACTTTCAAAAAAATTCGACATAAGACTATACAAATATCTTATAAATACAGTACTTCAGAGGTGTTACATCACATCCGGAGATTATAAAAACGCTATTGCTTTCATAAAAAACAATGAAGAGCTCTCTAAACACTTCGTTTTTGAAGAGTTGAGATTAAAGCTTTTACTTGAACAGATGGACTATCAATTTGCAAAAAGAGAGACAGAACTTAAGAATCGCAGTTTAAGATTGGCGATGTTGCTTGGTTTCTTTGCCTTTATCCTTCTATTCTCATTTATAGCGACAATAACCGTTTCCAGAAAAAACAGAAAACTCAAATCACTCCTTGATGAACTTAATACAAAAAACAATATAATCTCTAAGCAAACAGATGAACTTAAAGACGCGGTTGCAAGTAAAGATAAATTTTTCTCAATTATTGCTCACGATTTAATGGGACCTTTTGGTGCCGTAAAAGGGTTGACAGAGTTGTTGATTGATAATATCAACGATAAGAATATGAAGGGGGTTGAGGAGTGTGCATCTGTTATTCTCAAATCATCCCAAAAGAGTATGGAACTTATTACAAATTTGCTAACCTGGGCAAGATCTCAGATAGGGCGAATGGAGTTCAACCCTAAAATATTAAACCTCAACTCTACATTAAAGGAGTCTTTAATGGTTTTAAATGAGAGTGCAAATAATAAAAACATAGAATTAATCAATAATATCAAAGATGATACGACGGTTTTTGCAGATAAAGATATGCTTAATATCATATTTCGAAATCTCGTTACGAACTCTATTAAATTTACAAATCAGGGTGGAGAGGTAGTAGTGTGGGACAGTATTCGTAATAACAAAGTTCTTATCTCTGTTAAAGATACAGGAATAGGAATACCTGAAATAATGCTTAAAGAGATTTTTTCTCTGAACTCAATGACCGGACGACCGGGAACAAATAATGAATATAGTACCGGATTGGGTTTGATTTTGTGCAAGGAGTTTGTTGAAAAAAATGGAGGAGAAATTTTTGTTGAGAGCACAGAAGGCAATGGCTCTACTTTCCACTTCACGCTTCCATATAAGCAAAATTATGAGAGAACAGAGAGGCAAAAAAATTAGAAAGAGATTGCCTCATACAGACAACCTCTTTCTAATGTGACCCCGACAGGATTCAAACCTGTAACCGTCTGATCCGTAGTCAGATACTCTATTCAGTTGAGCTACGGGGCCGGTATATAATCAATTAAATTACTCAGCTAGAGCAGCTTTAATTGCTACGTATTTTTTCTCTTTGATACGAGCTTTCTTACCTGTAAGCTCTCTTAGATAGAAGATTCTTGCACGGCGTACTTTACCGCGTTTGTTTATCTCAACAGAGTCGATAAAAGGAGAGGTGATTGGAAAAATCCTCTCAACTCCAACATTTCCGGACATTTTCCTTACAGTAAAAGTCTCAGTAGAGCCTGTTCCTCTTCTCTGGATAACAACACCACGATATTTCTGAAGGCGTTCTTTGTTCTCTTCTTTAATTTTATAGGTCACTGTGATTGTATCACCCGCCTTAAAATCAGGCAATTGTTTTAGCTCTGTGGCAAATGCCTGTTCTGCAATTTTAATTAAATCCATCTCTTTAATCTTATTAGCGCAACATTAAAGACTCCTGCGTTCTGTTAAGAGGTTGCTTTTTTAATTGGGACTGCAAAAATAGAAATTTATTCTTACATACCAAAAATTATTATTAAATACCAGCTTTATAGAGAGCCCCTCCTATGTTATCATACTTTGCACCGGTAACACTTTTAAGGCAATTTGGTATATTGTGAACATAAAGTGCACCTAGGAAAGCAAAGATAAGTGCCTCCTTGAAATTAACAGTCATAGAATCCGGAACAAAATATTCACATTGTGGTGCATTGGCACTCATTCTCTCTACCAGAAACTTGTTAAAGGCTCCGCCGCCGGTTAACAAAACTTTACCACTTTTAATATGAGATGATGTAACCATTGCTATATGTTCACAAAAGGTTGCAAGTCTATCCTCAAGTCCAAGCGAATATGAGTCTATTAAAGGGATTACAACCTCCTCAACCCACTCTCTGCCCAACGATTTGGGTCCCTTTATTTTATAAAAATCAAGACTATTCAGTTTTTCTAAAAGATCTGAATTAACCTTACCGGTGCGGGCAATCTCCCCATCTTTATCATATTCAAGCCCTACTTTACGGGTGTAGTGGTTCAAAACATAGTTTACGGGAGAGATATCATAGGCAATTCTCTCTTCTAAGCTATTGAAAGATATATTTGAAAACCCACCCATATTAAGACAGTAATCAAATTCGGCAAAAAGATTTCTATCCCCAACCGGCACCAGTGGCGCCCCTTGTCCATATAGTGCCACATCTGTTGTTCTGAAATCACATATTGTGTTTACGCCGCTCTCTGCAGCAATTCCGGCTCCGGAGCCTATCTGAGCGGTAAAGCGCTTTGCAGGCTGATGAAATATGGTATGGCCGTGGGATGCGATATAATCTGGCTTCAAGTTGTACTTATCAATAAAACTCTTAACTCGGCGACCAAGATAGAGGCCGTAATCAGAATTGAATTGAGCATACTCCAGAGCACTCATCGTCTGAGCATTTGCCAATTTATTCTTGATTTCAAGAGGATACTCCTCATCCTCTGCCTTTATGATTTTATAACTCCAGCACCCCTCATTGTAGTTAAACTCTACATAGCACATATCCAGTCCGTCAAGGGATGTTCCTGACATCAGTCCAATAATTCTTACCATATGAATGAGCTTTTAAAGTTGTTTACATTACCTGAATAATCTGTTACAGAGAGAACGATGTTATGTCTCTCACCTTTTTTTATCTTATCACTCCTTAGTTCAACCTCAACCCTCCTGTTTTTAGGGTCATAGGCAGCCAAAATCCACTTATCGTCAATGGTCACTTTATACTCTGATATTCCCGAGAGGTCGTCGGTTATCGTAAACCTGACATACGACCTGCCGGCCAGATTTGCCCCTGCTTTGAAAGATGGAACAACTTTTGGAATTATGGTATCAAACACTACAGTAAAAAAACCGAAAGAGCCAATTGGTGCATCTATCCATCCGTTGCTGTATCTTCCCCCTATTGAGCTTAAGCCACCCTTTTCATTAACCATAGCAATAAGTGCTTTGCTTGTTAAAGAGTCCGGTATACTTACCTTAAAAGAGACTCTGCCGGAGCTGTGTATCGGGGTTTTATTTGTATGAACTCTCCACCCTTTAAGTCCATTGAAAGTTGAACTATCGGCTTCAAAAAATATTGTACTATAGAGTGATCCCGGAGGAATTGTTACTCTGATATCATCTCTTTCAAATCTGTTAGGAAGAAACCAAGGCATAACAACACCGGATTTCACACGCATTGTATCACTGATAATATTTGGTTTATATGAAGCACCCCTTTTTATCTTGAAACTTCTCACAGCCACATTACCGTGTTCGTCTGAAAGTTCTATTTTAAGGGAGTGTATCTGGTCATCACGAAGAATAAACACTCCGTCATTTATTGCATCAATATTGGATTTAATTCCTCCCCCCGGCTCTACCCAACTCTTAATCATTGACTCTCCAAATTCTTGCTTCGCTGTATACTCAACAACGCTATTTATATACCTACCCTGGTCAAACGGGATTTTATCGGGGACAAAGGAGAAAATCTTCTCTCCGTCAAGGAAGTAGCTATATTTGGAAACAGCCAGCCTCGCAACTGTGTTATTCTGTTTATCTATTCCCATAACAGCTACATAAAAGGTATCAGTCACAATTAATACATTTTGCACACTCTCAGTTAACGAGTAGAGAATCTCTCTTTGAGGGAGAGATGCTACAGCGGAGATTGAGTAGATATTCACCTTTTGAATTTGAGGCGGGATATTATCGATTACCTTAATAGCTCCCTCTTTAATCGGGTTTAATGGTAATTGTGTTTTACTCTCTCTTATTTCAAAATGGAGATGAGGACCTCCGGACGATCCTGAGTTACCTGCTTTACCTATAACTTCGCCTCGCTTGATTGGAAAAAGTTCCGGTTCCGGATAGAGATTGATTGAAAAGCTCTCTTTACTATATTGCTGCTCCCTTACCCATTTTGCAATTTTTGGTGCAAACTCGTGCATATGGCCGTAAAGTGTTGTCTTACCATCCGGGTGATCTATGTAGACTGCATTCCCGTAACCTCCCGGGGAGACAGATACTCTTGAGATATAACCATCCTGTACAGCATACAACGGCTCCCCCGAAACGCCACCTACACGTAAGTCTACTCCTGCGTGGAAGTGAGTTGATCTTAACTCTCCGTAATTTCCTGATAGCGATACCGGCAAATCTATTGGTAACCTATAGTTAAGCGGGATTCGCTTCTCATCTCCTCTTGCCGTTTTGTATCCTAAAAGTAAAGATGATGTTAATATCAGTGATAAAAATAGTCTGCCAATACTCCTTGAAAACCCGCAATATATCATTCTGAAAATTTGTTAAACGATTTACAAAATTTAAGAGAAGATCTTCCTCATTCTGTCAAAGAAGTTTCTGTCCTCTTTATTTGGGTTGGGTTTAAAGCTGTCCGACAGGCGCATCTTCTCCAACTGCTCCTTCTCATTTTTTTCAATCTTTCTGGGAGTCCATATCTGAATATAGACTAAAAGATCTCCAAATCCGTAACCATTTACATCCGGAAGTCCTTTTCCTCTGAGTCGAAGAATTTTCCCTGATTGTGTTCCGGGTTCTACCTTTATTCTCAGTTTTCCGTCAATTGCAGGAATATCTGCATCAACACCAAGTATTGCATCCGGTATTGATATGAAGAGTGAGTAGATGAGATCATTGCCATCCCTTTGAAGATCTTGATGAGCCTCCTCTTCAATAACCACCAAAAGGTCTCCGTTTACTCCACCTCGTTTTGCAGCATTACCTTTTCCCTGAACAGTCAATTGCATTCCCTGAGCAACCCCTGCTGGTATTTTGAAGGATATCTCCTCCATCTCCTTCACTAAACCGCTTCCGGAGCAAACATTACAGGGTTTTGAAATAATTTTTCCCTCTCCGTTGCAAGTGGGGCAAACAGATGATGTCTGCATTGCACCGATAAAAGTTTGAGTTACTCTTGTCACCTGACCGGCTCCTTTACAAGTATCACAAGTCTTGATATCCGCTTCGGATTTTGCCCCTTTTCCTCCACAAGCATTACAAGAGACCTGTTTATTTATCTTTACTTTTTTCTCTGCTCCGTGCGCTATCTCCTTAAGATCCAGCTTGACTCTGATTCTTATATCAGATCCTCTGTTTACTCGTCTTCCTCCTCTGCCGGTGCTGGAGCCAAATCCTCCGAATCCCGAAAAACCGCCAAAATGGCCCCCAAAGATATCGCCGAACTGACTGAATATATCGTCCATTGAGAATCCGCCGCCGCTGAATCCGCCACCTCCTCCATTCATTCCTGAATGTCCGAATTGGTCATATCGTGATTTTTTATCCGGATTACTAAGAACATCATAAGCCTCTGCAGCCTCTTTGAATTTCTCCTCCGACTGTTTATCTCCCGGGTTTTTATCCGGGTGATATTTAATAGCCATCTTGCGGTAGGCTTTTTTGATCTCCTCTGCGGTCGCTTCTTTTGAAACTCCAAGAACCTCGTAATAGTCTCTTTTCGCCATCTTATTTAATTATTGACCTACTACAACTTTAGCAAAACGGATTACTTTAGAATTGAGGGTGTACCCCTTCTGAAGCACCTCCACAATCTTGTTTTTCTTCTCCTGCTCTTCAACCGGAATCTGTGCTATTGCTTCGTGATAGTCGGTGTTAAGCTCTTCTCCGAGTGCCTCTATAACCTTAAGTCCTTTTGATGTGAGAAAACTTAAAAGCTTTTTGTAGATAATTTCAGTCCCCTCTATAGCTGTAGAGTTATCTCCCTCTGCTTTGTGAAGCATCTCAAATGCCCTCTCAAAATCATCAAGCACAGGAAGTATACCAACTATCAAATCTTCTCCTGCAGATAGAATTAAATCTTGTCTCTCTTTAAGAGTTCTTCTGCGGAAGTTATCAAAATCTGCGGCAAGTCTCAAATAGCGATCATTTAGCCTGGAGATTTCATCTGATTCTTTACTCTCATCGGGTACATTTATGCCCTTCTCCTCTGCTTCTAAATCTGCTTTCTCTTTATGGTTTTCACTTTCGCTTTTATGCTTTTTCATTCCCTTAATTAATTATCTAAACTTATTTTTATTTTCGGACTGCAAATATAGTCACAAATAATTTGCCAGAAAGCGAGATAAGACAAAATGGCATTAAACCGAAAGTTGCTATACCTCCCAAAGATAGAGAGATGCAACTGAGTTGTATGGAGAGAAAAGCTTTCTGTAAGTTTCAAACTGCTCTTTTGATAGAGAGTCAAGGTTATAGAGTTTCATAATGGACCTTTTAATGGCAAAATCGCCCCAACTCAGCACATCTGCCCTCTCAAGCGAAAAGATAAGTAGCATCTCTGCTGTCCATACCCCAACCCCCTTTAGTGAGGTGAGAATCTCCACTACCTTATCGTCCTCCAGGTTAGAGAGAGAATTAAAGTCAATTGTTCCATCTGTTGCTGCTAAGGCAGCTCCTCTAATATATTCTACTTTCCTCCCGGAGATTCCGCACTCTCTTATTTTGAGAGGGTCTGTCATTAATATTTTTTTCGGAGTAATCTCTCCTATGAGATTAATAAAGCGGCCTAAAATAGTTTGAGCAGCTCTTCCGGATATCTGCTGGGACAAAATACTTGAAACCAAGGCCTCAAAAATATCAGTAATAACCTCTCTTTCTAAAAAGCCTGCTCTTTCAATAATTTCAGCTAATTGCGGAGATTTGCCAGAGAGATATTCTATCTCCTTTTTACCGTATCTAAATTTATTCATCCATTTCTGCTTATATTATTTAACATCGGCCGGTCAGTGATTGTCAGCGACTTCCCGTTCATTTCAATAATCCCGTCTTTTGCAAACTCCGTCATCACCCTGGAAACGCTTTCTCGCGATGCGTCTACCAGGTTACCGATATCCTCCTGAGTTATATTAAGAACAAAACTATCTGCCCTGAAAATATTGTCGGAAAAATCTATAAGCATATCTGCCAACTTACCTCTTACCTGTTTTTGCGTTCTGTTTACACACTTGTTGTAGGACTCCAACTCTCCTTTGCAAAGCTCAATCAATATCTGGTTGCTAAAGTCTGAGTTTGTAGAGAGAAGTGTACGGAATGTTGTTATATCAATAAAACAGACCTCGCACTCCTCAATTGCAGATACAGAGTAGTGATTTACTTTGTCTCCGAATGTGGTTGGCAACCCAAGATAGCTGGGAGGTCTCACAATTCTCACAACCTGAACCCTGTAAGGGCCTTCAATATGAATCTTTACAAGTCCTCTTTTAAGGTAGACAACATTTGTAGAGTAAGTTCCCTGTTTAATTATTGAGTCTCCCTTTTTAAACTTAACTGTAAGGCAGTTACCGGAAAGCTTCTCCGTCTCCTGCGGTGTCAGTTTTCTTGCAGCGGGAGATTTCATATCACAGTGAGCACATTTTATTTCCATCGCAAATTATTTATCTAAGCAAATATAGTAATAATGTGACATAAATCACAATAATAGTAATTCAATATCATAGAGTAAATCGGGTATTTATACCATATATAGAGTTTCTTTGTAAAAATAAATTTATAAGATTATGCAGGAAGATTTACAATTACAGATTCAACAACTGCAGCAGCAGGTTGAAAAATTGCAAAAGAGCGTAACCAAAATGCAGAACAGCAGAAAGGACCAGCTTTCAATTGCTTGCGTGTCCGGAGATATGGACAAAATCCTTGCTACAATGATTATCTCTATTGCAGCGGCTTCAATGGACACAAAAGTGAAAATATTCTTCTCTTTTTGGGCTTTAAGTGCTCTTAGGGATAAAAACAAAAATCCCAAAGGGAAAGATTTCATCTCAAAGATGTTTGGTATTATGCTTCCAAAAGGGAAGAACCAATTGAAACTCTCCAATATGAATATGGCCGGTATGGGTCCGATGATGATCAAATACCTTATGAAAAAACACAATGTTCTCTCATTGGACGAGATGTTTAAAACAGCAGGTGAGCTTGGCGTGGAGATTATTGTTTGCGAGATGTCTATGGGTCTTATGGGCTTCAAAAAAGAGGAGTTTATTGACTATCCTCATTTCACATATGCAGGGGCAGCAACATTCGTAACTGACGCAGGCGAAAGCGCAGCTCAACTTTTCGTGTAAAATTCAAAAAAATATAAAATCATATAACTAATTAAATTACAAAGTTATGACAACAGAGGAATTAAAAAACTTAACAGTTGCAAAATCAGTAGATGCAAGAGGAACAGCCTGTCCTGGACCACTTTTAGCAGCAAAAAAAGCTGTCGGAGAGATTGAATCAGGTGAAATTATGGAGATCCTCTCTGCAGATGAGGGAACCAAGCACGATATTCCAAGGTGGTGCAATAAAATGGAGCACGATTTCCTGGGTATGGTTGAGGAGGATAGTTTCACAAGACTTTTCCTGAAGAAGGCCTAGATTTTAGAAGGAAATTGTATGTCAAACGAAAATTTTAAACCAAAAATACTGGTTTTTTCTACCGATAAAATTTCCGACCCCGGCATTGACCAGGCAGGATTGAGAAAACTTCACTACTCTCCTGCCGTTTATGTAATCAGCCTCCCCTGCTCGTCCGGGATAAAGCCCAAATGGATACTACACGCTTTTAAAAGAGGATTTGACGGAGTATTTATTGCGGCAGACGGACACGAGTGCTCTTTCAGTCCAAAATGTGAAGAGCACACCAACAGAATTATTGAGGAGTCCCAGGAGTTGATGAAGGCCTCTAATATAAGTCCAAAGCGCATACGGATGGCAGCCATCTGCTCTGTATGTGCAGAGCCTTTCGCTAATCATATGGATAATTTTACAAAAATTCTGATTGGGCTGGGAGATATATCCCTGGAAAACAATCAGGTGCAGAATAGCTAAATTAAATTCAAAATGAGTCATAAGGAGAAGAATTTCGACACCCTCATTATTGGAGGTGGTATTGCGGGTCAAGAGGCAGCTCTTAATCTTGCAGATATGGATCACAAAGTACTTCTGGTTGAGAAGGGTCTCTCAATAGGTGGTAAGATGATTCAGCTGAGCAAGGTTTTCCCTACTCTCGATTGTGCGGCGTGTATTACCACTCCAAAAATGTCTGAAACTGCAAGGCACCCCAACATTACACTTATGCTTAACAGCGACATTGAGAGCATCTCCAAACAGGGGAACGATTTCAATGTGAGCATAGGCAAAAAACCGAGGTATGTAATTCAGGAGAACTGTACAGGATGCCAGGAGTGTGAGGTTGTCTGCCCGGAGGTACGGGCAGATGAGTATAACACCAACCTTGCAGGGCGCAAAGTAGCATATATCCCCTTTAGCCTCGCCAATCCAAGAATTGCGACAATAGACCGGGAGGATACATCTGCTCCCTGTATAAATGAGTGTCCGGGTGGTGTAAAGGCATATGGTTATATCTCCCTGGCCAGAAATGGGCAGTACGAAGAGGCTATGAAGCTACATCTGGAGGATATCCCATTTCCGGGAAGTCTTGGCAGAGCCTGCTACTCTCCTTGCCAAAATGCTTGTACAAGAGCATCTTTAGACTCGTCAGTCGATATTCGAAAAATTAAGAGGTTTTTCTCTGACTACTACTACGAGAAATATCCGGTTGCACCGGCAGTGGATATAAAATACAAATCCGGAAAGAAGATTGCCGTAATAGGCTCAGGACCGGCAGGGATTACTGCAGCCTACCATCTGGCACTTAAGGGACACTCTGTTAAGATATTTGAGGCGGCACCCCAGGCAGGAGGCATGCTAAGGCTGGCACTACCTGAGTATAGAGCCCCTAAAAATATTGTGGACAGAGATCTCCAAAATGTCACAGTTTTGGGAGTAGAGATCGAGTGTAATAGAAAAATTGAGAATCTAAAAGCACTTAAGGATGAGGGGTTCGATATTATTTTTGTATCTGTGGGGACACACGATACAGTATCACTTGGAGTTGAAGGCTCATCCCTAAATGGAGTTGTCTCCTGTCTAGATTTTCTAAGAGAGGCCAACATCGGTAAAAAAGAGGATCTTACAGGGAAAAATGTAATGGTAATAGGCGGAGGTAACACCGCTATAGATGCAGCAAGAACATCAATGCGCTTAGGTGCAAAGAGTGTGAAGGTTATATACCGAAGAAGCCGTGATGAGATGCCCTGTTTCGCACCGGAGATAAAGGAGGCCGAAGAGGAGGGTGTAGAGATTGTCACTCTGCGTAACCCTGTTAGATTCTTAAGTTTAAGCGGGAAACTGGAAAAGATAGAACTTATAAAGATGAAACTTGGAGATCCCGATTCAAGTGGAAGAAGAAGATCTGATCCGATTAAAGGTTCGGAGCATATTGCAGATGTAGATTATGTTATTGAAGCTATCGGGTTAAAACCATCTACCTCTCCCTTTGTAAATCAGGTTGAGATAAACAGAGGGGGGACAATCAAGGTAAACGAAAAGAGTCTTCAAACCTCTGTTCCATATATTTTTGCAGGGGGAGATGCCGTAACAGGCGCAACAACCCTTATAGAGGCTGCAGGTCAAGGCAAAAGAGCAGCCTTCTATATAGATAAGTTTCTTAATAACCTCAATATGGAGGATTTTGAAAGTGGAGACAAACTACCTGCAGCAGATAAGGCAAAAGTGCTAAAACGGTACACCGGCAATAGTGTACCTTCGGTAGAGAACCAATCTATACCGTTAAAAGATAGAATAAAGAGCTTTGATGAAGTTGAGTATACATATACAGAGGATGAGCTCAGGGCAAGCACTCAAAGGTGTCTGGATTGCAGTAACTGCCGCGAATGCCACCAGTGTCTCACTATCTGCCCCGCAAATGCAATTGACTTCTCTCAAAAGAGAGAGCAATATAGCACCACAGTAAAATCTGTGGTTGTCTCAACCGGGTATAAACTCTTCCCGCCATCCGGTAAACCCGAATATGGCTACGAAAAGTATCCCAATGTAATAGACTCAATGCAGATGGACAGGCTGATTGCCCCTACCAGACCATTCAACAATGTTCTCCGGCCGGGAGACGGTAAAACTCCGGACAATATTGCATATGTTTTGTGTACGGGTTCGAGAGACTCCTCAATGGAGAACAAGAGTTGCAGCGGGGAGTGCTCAAATAACCCTATCTGCTCTCAAATATGTTGTATGTACTCCATTAAACAGGCGCAGCTTCTAATGGGAGCATTGCCTATGGCAGATATTACAATTTACTACATAGATATCCGTGCATTCGGCAAAGGGTATGAGGAGTTCTTCCAGCAGTCCAAATCTATGGGAGTTAATTTTGTAAAGGGGAAGGTTGCAAAGATCAGAGAAAATGAAAATGGCAGCGGAGATCTCATATTGCGTTATGAGGATGTTACAAAGGGTGTGGTAAAAGAGGCCAAACACGACCTTGTGGTTCTCTCTGTAGGTGTTCTGCCAAACAAAGAGATTCCGGCAATGTTTACCAACGAGAAACTTGAATTGGATGAGTTCAATTTCGTGAAACAGACAGATGAGTTATTCACTCCATCCCTGACAAGTATTAAAGGGGTCTTTGTTGCAGGTGCAGCCTCAGGCCCTAAAGATATCCCGGACTCTATACTTTCTGCCGGATGTGCAGCATCAGAGGTTGCCGGTTATCTCAACAGCAAGGAGATAAACCCGGCTAAACATTTCAGTTTTATTAAAAATGTGTAAGATGAAAGAGAGAATTGGCGTATATATTTGTCACTGCGGAGGAAATATCTCTGACTATGTAGATGTTGAGGAGCTGGGCAGAATGTTCCATAAGGAGGATGGTGTTGTTGTCTCTAAAGATGTGATGTTTGCCTGTGCAGACTCAAATCAGAAAGAGATGATTGAAGATATTAAGAACTTTAATCTCGATGCGATTGTGGTTGCATCCTGCTCTCCCAAACTGCATCTTCACACCTTTAGGAATGTGGCCTCACGGGGTGGTCTTAATCCCAACAACTATGTTCAGGTAAATGTTCGCGAACAGTGTTCGTGGCCCCATTCAGACAATCCCAGAGAGGCTACAGTTAAAGCTGCTGGTTTAATTCGGGCTGGTATTAAAAGGGTTGCACACTCTCAGGCGCTTGATAACATTGAGCTCACTGTAAAAAAATCTGCATTGGTTGTTGGAGCAGGAGTCTCAGGAATGAAGGCCGCAATAGATCTTGCCCGTACCGGGAATGAGGTCTACCTGGTTGAAAAAGATTTTTTTGTTGGAGGTCATATAGTACAGCAGGAGACTCTGTTCACCACCGGAGAGAATAGTAAAGAGATTGTTTCTAAGCTATTTAAAGAGATTAAAAGTTACCGCAACATTACTCTCTTTACCGGAGCTACAATAGAGAAGGTTAGCGGGAGCCTCGGCAACTTTCATATAGATATAAAGATCCGGCCCAGATATATCAACACTAAGGCCGACTATGATCTGGTTGTAAAAGCGCTTAACGAGTGTCCGGTTTATGTGGAGGATGAGTTCAATTTAGGGCTCAAAAAAAGAGGGGCGATATATAAGAACTACCCGGATGCTATGCCTAACATACCTGCAGTTAATCTTGAGGTACTCCAAAGCTCTCCTGAGGCAATGTTACAGTATGCCAATATAATAGATCTAAATCAACAGGAGGAGCTACTCTCATTTATTGTTGGCGGAGTTCTGGTTACTACAGGATTCGACTCATATATCCCAAATTCCGGTGAGTATGGATACAAAAGTTCGCCATATGTCCTGACCCTTCCGGAATTCAACAGGTTAACAGAGCTGAGCAGCAACAAACTTGTATTCCAAAACCGGGAGATTAAAAGTGTTGCCTATATCTACTGTGTGGGCAGCAGACAATCTAAAGGAGAGAACAGATACTGCTCAAGATCGTGCTGTACATCTGCAATATTCAGCTCCCTAAATATTAAGGAGAAGTATAAAGATATAACCTCATACCATCTCTATCGCGATATCAGAACTTATGGTAAACAGGAGATTCTTTACGAGAAGTCATCCAATCTTGGAGATATCTACATTAAATTTGAGGAGAAGGAGCCGCCCGTAGTTGAGTATAACGGTAAAACCAATGTGATTAAAGTCAAAGATTACCTCAGTGCTAAGATGGAGCTAGAGATAGAGGCAGATATGGTGGTGCTGGTAACAGGAATGGTCTCCCGCAAAGAGAGCGTTCAAATCTCGGAAAAGTTCAAAATCCCAATCGGCAGCGACAGATTTTTTAATGAGATACACCCTAAACTTAAGCCGGTAGAGACAGTAATTAAAGGAGTTTATATCGGGGGGTGCTGTCAGGGGCCTAAAAACATAAGCGAATCTGTTCAATCTTCACTCTCTGCGGCGGCAAAGATTAATGCTCTGCTAAAAAGCGGCACTATCTCTATAGATCCGGTAATAGCTGTGATAGATGAAAATGTTTGTACCTGGTGCGGTAAGTGTGAGAAGGTTTGCGACTACACTGCAATCAAAGAGATTGATAAAGATGGAAAGAGAGTGGCTTTGGTAAACAGAGCTATCTGCACCGGTTGCGGTATATGTGCTCCTGTATGCCCTGTTAACGCAATTGAGATTGCTCAATATACCGACCTTGAGATAGAGTCTATGATAGATGGCTTTATACAAAAGATTGAGATGGAGGTTAAGGAGGAGACAACAGAGGTTCAGCAAGAGAGTGAAAGTGCTAAGATGAAAGAGTATCCTCAACTTTGGAAGGATATAATTCAAAATATCGGAGAGAGTAAGAAGACAATACCTCAGTTATCTGAGGAGCTCACGTGTAAAAGTGAGATTGTTACCTACAATCTTATGACAATGAATAAGTATGGAATTATAACTGCAGATGGGATGGATGAAGATGAAGCTTACTACTATTACAAAGTTAAAAATCGTTAAGATGGCAAGAGTAAATCCAAAATTTTCGGCTGAGATAAAAAAATATGGAGCAGATGATTTTAATGCCTGTTTCAATTGTGGAACCTGCACAGCAACTTGCTCATTATCCGATGAAAAAAGCTCATTCCCACGCGAGATGGTTAGATACAGTGCACTAGGACTGGAGAGTGAGATCACATCATCTCTTAAACCCTGGCAATGTTACTACTGTGGAGAGTGTTCAACTGATTGCCCTCGTAAGGCCAATCCCGGAGAGTTGATGATGTCACTTAGAAGGTGGCTGACAGCAAAATATGACTGGACAGGGCTCTCGGCAATCCTCTATAAATCTTTTGCATCATTGCTAATTTTTATGGTTATAGTTGCAGTCGGTGTTATTGCTGTCGCCTTTGCAAAAGATTTCAACCTGAATGAGATTATCCATTTCGGTCACTACTTTGAGATGTATGCAATTGCAGGAGTTTTCGCTACTATTCTGCTTCCAAATATAATTCGGATGTGGTACTTTACTGTTATAAAACCCGGCAAAAAGGTCCCTTTTAAAAGATACATCTCCTCAATGGCAGATCTTTTTTTACATATGTTCACCCAAAAGAGAGCTCTTGGCTGTGATGATAACCAGACCAGATGGTTTGCCCACTTTGTTTTAGTTATTGGGTATCTTACTCTGTTGTTTACCACTGTTTTCCTTGACTGGTTCTCCTCAGAAAGTATGTTTGTAGTGGTATTGGGATATGTGGTAAGTGCGGTTGTTTTTGTGGTGACTCTCCTCTTTGTGATGAGCAGAATCAAGCAAAAAACAGAGGTTACAAAACACTCCCGCCCATCGGACTGGATGTTTGTGGCTTGGCTCTTTCTTATGGGTGTAACCGCTTTTGCGGTGAGACTCTTTATAGATTTGGAGATCCTTGAGAGCAATCTATGGCTCTACCTGTTCCATCTTATTATTCTGGCTCAATGGGCACTCATAATTGTTCCTTTCGGAAAGTGGACACATTTTCTCTACAGATCGTTTGCCATCTACTTTGAAAAGCTGCTGGAAGGTAAAAAATAGTTGTAGATTTGCACATCAGTTCCATTAATCAAAGACGGTAGTGCTTAAGAACATTGCAGATTTTCTGCTCAATGCAGATCCCTTCTCGATTGAGATGATTACAATTCTCGTGATTACAGGATTTGTGGTCGGCTTCATAAACACATTGGCGGGTATGGCATCTGCACTCTCTTATGGTCTCTTTATGGCAATGGGGATGCCGATCAATATTGCAAACGGTACAACCAGATTCGGGATTTTTGCTCAGTTTTCGGTTAACTCCATCCTTTTTAAAAGGAGGGGGTTACTGGATATAAAACTGGCTGTAAAAGTTGGAATCCCAATAACCATCGGCTCATTGACCGGAGCCTATTTTGCAGCATTGGTAAATCCCAGAGTAATGGAGATTGTTATGGGAATTATGTTGCCGATACTGGCAACTCTTCTGCTCTACAACCAGAGCAGAGGCAAAGATCTTAAATCAGTCGCACAAGAGAGCCTTAAAAAGAGATTTGGTCCGCTGCATTTTATTGCATTTATTGCTATTGGAATTTATGGTGGTTTTACTCACGCAGGCGTAGGGATCCTTATAATCTTCGGCTCTATTTACCTGCTTGGGCTGGATATGTTACGTTCAAACGGTATAAAACAGTTTGCCGTACTTATGTATACACCGCTTGCCCTGGGTATATTTATCTGGCACGATCAGGTTAACTGGCCGGTAGCGCTAATCTATGCAGTAGGAAATGTGGCCGGAGGTGTGGTCGGGTCAAAGATGGCCTTTAAATGGGGCGTTAAGATAATTAACTTTGTGGTCGCCGCAGCTGTTTTTGGAATGTCATTCTGGCTTATATACAAACAGTTTACATAAACCTAAGATAGTTTTTATGAAGAGTAATAAATCTGAGAGGGTAAAGGTTGTTGTTCCTGTTTACACAGACAAATTAACACCATACGAGATTATATCTCTTAACAGATTAAACGAAGTTCTGGGCAGTTACCAAGTTGTTTTCGTCCTGCCTCAATCTCTTTCACGTGAAAAATTCACAGCTGCCTGCCCTTCGGCCCAATTTGAGTCTTTTCCGGACTCTTATTTTGACGGGATTAAGGCCTACAACACTCTAATGATGTCGCGCATCTTTTATGAGCGATTTCTTGATTGTGAGTATATTCTTATATACCAACTTGACTGTTACATTTTTAGAGACGAACTTGATCTCTGGTGCAGCAAAGATTACGACTACATAGGTGCTCCTTGGATTAAGAGGGCTGTATACGACCTGCCGGTAATTAAAAGCTATATGAAACTGAGCAGACTTTTTACAAAGTTGACAGGAAAACCGGACAGGCAAGAGCTATTTAACAGGGTCGGGAATGGAGGGCTCTCTCTTAGAAAGGTTAAGAGCCACATCAACTTTATTGATAACCATCCAAGTGTTGTTGAGAGGTTCATCAAGGCGAGACACTACCATCTATATAATGAAGATGTCTTTTGGTCAATTGAGGTAAACAAACACCCCGGCGTACCGTTTAGTTATCCGGACCATATTACCGCACTCAATTTCTCGTTCGATAAACATCCCGGATACTGCTATAAACTTAACGGTAACCGACTCCCCTTCGGATGCCACAGCTGGAGTCAAAAAAAGATGATAGGGTTTTGGAGAGGTATTATCCTCAAAGAAAATAATGATAAATAGTACTCCTAAAGCTCCTGATTATCGTCATACTTTTTCATCAGCCTTAAAAGCTCAGTGTGCAATCTCTTGGTAATCTTTGAGTATCTGGAATCTTCGTAGAGATTATTTAGCTCATTCGGGTCAATTTTAAGGTCATACAACTCCCAGGCATCAATATCGTGGCCGTAAAATTTAATAAGCTTATATCTGTCGTCCCTTACTCCATAATGTCTTCTTACCGAGTGCTCTGCAGGGTATTCAAAATAGTGGTAATAGATAGATTTTCTCCAATCTTTTGGTCTCTCTCCTCTTAAAAGCGGGACAAACGACACACCCTGAATATCCTTTGGAACCGGCACTCCTGCAAGTTCAAGAATTGTAGGTGCATAATCTATGTTCTGCACAAACAGATCTATATCTCCTCTCTTTGCAAACTCTCCCCTACCCTTTGGTAGCTGAACTACCAGAGGTGTTCTCACAGACTCTTCATACATAAACCTCTTGTCAAACCAACCGTGCTCTCCCATATAGAACCCCTGATCCGATGTATAGATAACTATTGTATTCTCCAGCAGGTTATTCTCTTTTAGATACTCCATAACCCTACCGATATTATCATCTACAGATTTTATACACTTGAGGTAATCTTTCATATAGCGCTGATACTTCCACTCTGCAAGATCCCTGCCCTTTAGATCTCTCATTTTAAAATCGTTCAGAACAGAGTCATAAACTCTGTTCCAGGCAAACCGCTGAGTTGAATCAAGCCTCCTTAATGCAAAAGTAAGGTTCTCTTTAAGCCTGGTCTGAATATCATCTGAGTTTAATTTAAGATCAAAAGCGAAGTCCATCTCATCTCCTGCAATCTTCATCTCTTGTGCTGCCGCTGCAGGACGCCCTCTGTAGTCGTCATAAAAAGTATTCGGAACGGGAAAGGTAATATTCTCAAAAAGATCAATCTCTCCAGTGTCCGGCATCCAGTTGCGGTGAGGTGCCTTATGGTGAATCACTAGACAAAATGGCCTCTCTCTGTCCCTCTCCCTCTCCAGCCACTCAAGGGTGAGGTCGGTTATTACAGTTGTGCTGTAACCTTTGTGGGTAACCCTTCCGGAGGGAGTTATAAAAATCGGGTCGTAATACTGCCCCTGCCCTACCAATATCTCCCATCTGTCAAAACCCGACGGTTCACTTTTAAGATGCCACTTCCCAAAGATAGCAGTCTGATATCCCGCGCTTTGCAAAAGCTTTGGGAAGGTAACCTGAGTGCTGTCGAAGCGGGTAGCATTTGTTGTCATTCCGTTTTTATGAGAGAACTTGCCCGTTAACAAACAGGCCCTGCTTGGTCCCGATATTGAGTTGGCAACAAAGCTGTTGGTAAACCTCACTCCATTTGCGGCAATCCCATCTATATTGGGTGTTCGGATAAAACGATTGTCGTAGCAACTTATGGTTTGGTACGAGTGATCATCCGACATAATGTAGACAATGTTGAGAGGCTTATTATCTCCCTTGAGGGGTTCGCTTGCATTTTGATGTTTGCCCCCCTGTGCAAAGAGCGGGTTACACCCAACAGAGGCAACAAATAACCATAAGAGATTTGATCTGTTAGTGTTTTGTGTAATTAACTGTATCATAATTGAATGAAAATTCTATTTCATTAAAACTATTAGAGTTCAATTTTTATATATCTGATTATGTGACTGTTTCACAAAACTCTAACAGTTAAAGTTAAAAAAAAATGGTTAGATTTGTATATGGAAAAGCAAAAAATAGTAATACACTGGTTTCGAAGAGATTTAAGACTCAACGATAATGCAGCACTTTACCAGGCTTTGAGTAGCGGGTTTGCTGTTATTCCACTGTTCATTTTTGATACCCAAATTCTGGATAGAATCAATTCCCAAACCCAATCCGGCTCTGAAATAAAGTCATTTAAAGGGAGAGATTCAATCATAGCCGTGAGAGAAGACAGAAGAGTCGATTTCATTCACAGAGCTCTTTCTGCCATCCAGCAGACTCTCTCCCTCAATGGCTCTTCGCTTTTAACCTCATATGGTAACCCGACCGAGGTTTTCAAACAACTGCTATCCCTTTTTTCTATCGTAACAGTATATTGTAATGAAGATTACGAACCCTATGCCATTGATAGGGACAACTCTGTAGAGACTCTTCTCAAACAGGCGGGGGCTAAATTAGTGAGGGTTAAAGATCAGGTGATCTTTGAAAAGAGTGAGATTCTTAAGCCGGACGGCTCTCCATATACAGTGTTTACCCCCTATTCAAAACGCTGGACAGAGGCTCTTTTTAGAACCAAAGATGAGGCGTTAAGATCTTACCCGAGCGGCAATTATATCAATCGATTTATATCTGCTGAAACTCTTCAAAATATACTTAAGGAGAATAAAGTGGCAGATAGCAGGGTTGTAGATAGCTTAGCTGCACCTTATACAGGGCTTATCTCTCTGGAGCAGATTGGGTTTAAAAAGAGCGACCCGGAGCTTTCGGGAGTGGTGCTGCCGTGGAAAAACGGCTTCTCCCCACAAGGTTATGCTCAACAACTTGTAAACAGGGAATTGATCTCCTTATACCATCTTACCCGCGACACTCCATCTTTAAAGGGAACCTCACTTTTAAGTACACATCTTAGATTTGGCACCGTGAGTACCAGAGAGCTGGTTGCAACAGCCATGGAGGTTAATAAAGTTTGGCTTAACGAATTGATATGGCGGGAGTTTTTTAAGATGATTCTGTTACATTTCCCGTATGTTACTGATTCTCCGTTTAAGAGAAAATACCGTTTCATTCCGTGGAGAAACGACGCTGCAGAGCTGGAGAGATGGTGCAGCGGAACTACCGGCTACCCTATTGTGGATGCCGGAATGAGAGAGTTAAATCAAACCGGACTTATGCACAACAGGGTGAGAATGATAACAGCCTCATTTTTGGTTAAACATCTGCTTATTGACTGGAGAGTTGGAGAGGCCTATTTCGCCGATAAACTTCTGGATTACGATCTCTCATCAAATAACGGAAACTGGCAGTGGGCTGCCGGTTGCGGATGTGATGCAGCCCCCTATTTCCGTATATTCAACCCCTGGGAGCAGACAAAAAAATTTGACCCCCAAATGCTATATATTCACAAATGGGTGCCGGAGCTAAGTTCGGGTGCAGATAGCGGTATTAATTATCCGGAGCCGGTTGTAGAGCACAAAAAAGCCCGCGAACGGGCTTTAATGGTTTACAAAAATGGACTTCAGGAGCGATAGTTACATCTTATCGTTTGACCCAAGAACATTTAATATTTTGTGTTTATAGAGCTGCTTTAGAGACTCTCTGGCAGGTCCAAGATATTTACGCGGGTCAAACTCTTCCGGTGACTCTGCGAACACCTTTCTGATAGCTGCTGTCATAGCGAGCCTTCCATCTGAATCTATATTGATTTTACAAACGGCACTGGCTGCTGCTTTACGAAGCTGATCCTCCGGAATACCGATAGAATCTTTTAGTTTACCGCCATACTTGTTAATCTCTGCAACAATCTCCTGTGGAACACTGGATGCTCCGTGGAGCACAATTGGGAATCCCGGGATTCTCTTCTCTATCTCCTGAAGAATGTCAAGCCTGATCTCCGGATTTTGACCCGGTTTGAACTTAAAAGCTCCGTGGGATGTACCTATTGAAATTGCCAGTGAATCTACCCCCGTGCGTTTAACAAACTCCTCAACCTCTTCCGGTTGTGTATATGTATGGTGCTCTGCACTTACATCATCTTCCACCCCGGCAAGAACTCCAAGCTCCCCCTCTACAGTCACTCCGTGGGCGTGTGCATACTCTACAACCTGTTTGGTAAGCTCTATGTTTTTATCAAAACTGTGGTGAGAGCCATCTATCATCACTGATGAGAATCCCATATCAATACAGGATTTACATAGCTCAAAACTATCTCCGTGGTCCAGGTGAAGTACAATCGGAATATTGGCACCAAGCTCTTTGGCATACTCAACTGCACCCTGAGCAAGATAGCGGAGAAGTGTCTGATTTGCATATTTTCTGGCTCCGCTTGAAACCTGCATAATAACCGGAGATTTAGTCTCAACACAAGCAGCAACAATTGCCTGCATCTGCTCAAGGTTATTAAAATTGAAAGCCGGAATAGCATATCCCCCCTTCACAGCCTTTGCAAATAACTCTTTTGAGTTAACAAGGCCCAACTCTTTGTATGAAATCATAATCTGTTATATTTAATCTGACCACAAAAATAGCAACAAATTTTAACAAAAAAGGATAACTTTGTACAAATTGTACAGCTATGAAATCACACCTGCTTAACGAAAGTACCTGGAAAGAGATTGAGAAGGCCAAAATAAAAGTGGCCCTGCTCCCCTGGGGTGCAACCGAAGCTCACAACTATCATCTGCCATACGGAACTGACACAATGCTCTCAGAGAGAGTAGCTTCAAATGCGGCAGAGCTAGCCAACAGAGATGGAGCCGGAGCAATAGTTCTACCCTCTATAGCATATGGCGTCAACTCGGGACAGATAGAGGTTAAGTTGTGTATGAATATCAACCCCTCTACACAGATGGCCATTTTGAGCGATATACTTTTTGTACTGGAGTCACACAACATTGACAAACTAATAATTGTTAACGGACACGGAGGAAATGCATTTCAACCTATAATCCGCGAGCTCTCCCTTGAGTATCCGGATACTATTATGTGCTCGGTTAACTGGTGGAAAATATGCAACGAGAACGACTTTTTTGAACAACCCGGCGACCACGCAGGTGAGCTTGAGACCTCGTGTATGCAGGCAATAGCCCCAACTCTGGTCTCTCCTTTAAATGTTGCCGGCAAAGGCAAAGAGCGTCTAATGAAGATACGCGGGTTTAGGGAGAGGTGGGCCTGGACACCAAGAAGATGGGTATATATCAGTGAAGACACCGGGGTTGGTGACCCTGCGGCATCCACCCCCGAGAAGGGAGAGAAGTTCCTTGAGTGCTGCACCAAAAAACTTGCAGAGTTTATAAAAGAGTTCTCAAAGGTTAAATCGGAAGAGGGACTATATGAACAAGAGTAGACTAAGCGAAAAGATACTTATCTTCTCTGCCCCTTCCGGAGCAGGAAAAAGCACTATTGTTCAACATCTTATGAAGATATACCCATATCTGGGATTCTCTGTATCTGCAACATCACGACATCCAAGAGGCGAAGAGCAAAATGGAAAGGAGTACTACTTTCTAACCACTGCAGAGTTTGAGGAGAGAATTAAAAACTCAGAGCTAATAGAGTATCAGGAGGTTTATAAGGGCTTTTACTACGGGACACTTCGCAGTGAGGTTGAGAGGATATGTAATGAGGGAAAAATTGCCGTTTTTGATATCGATGTTAAGGGTGGAATAAATCTGAAAAAACTATACGGAGAGAGGGCCCTCTCAATATTTATTATGCCTCCGAATGTAGAAGCCTTGCGGGAGAGATTAAAACTCAGGGGTACCGAAACAGAGGAGTCAATAGAGAGAAGAGTCTCAAAAGCTACTGAGGAGATTGGCTACGCATCTGAATTTGACATTACACTTATCAACGACAATCTGGAGAGTTGCCTTAGGGAGGCAGAGAAGATTGTGGAAAGATTTTATAATCAATAGAATGAACATCGGGCTCTATTTCGGATCTTTTAACCCACTTCATATAGGGCATATCGCAATCTGCAGATATCTGCTTGACAGTAGCGATTTAGATGAGTTGCGTCTGATAGTGAGTCCTTTGAATCCGCTTAAAGGGGGTGAATACGCCTTTACCGCAAAAGCGCGACTCGACTATGTCACCGCCGCAGTAAAAAGGGCAGGGTTGGAGAATCGGTTGGTTGTCTCAGATTTTGAATTCTCTCTGCCAAAACCTCTCTACACAATAAATACCCTGCGAAAAATCAAAGAGGCAGAGCCTGAGAACAATTTTATCCTCATAATTGGGGCAGACAATCTTGCAATTATTGAGAAGTGGCACAAATGGGAGGAGCTGCTAGTCGAAAACAGCATATGGGTCTATCCAAGAAGCGGGTATGATGCCGAAGCGTTATGTCAAAGGTATGGTTGTAAAGCTCTTAGTGCGCCTCTTATAGATATCTCCTCCACTCAAATACGCGAGGCCGAAAGTTCCGGAACAGATATGTCTTCCTACAGACTTTAGAACTACCTCTTTACAGCCTCTGTAAAGAAATCCCAGATACTCTCCTTTGGAGGTTGTGCTTCAATAAAAATTTCAGTTTTTTTAACAGGGTGAATAAACCTTATACTTCTGGCGTGGAGCGATATGCCTCCGTCGGGATTTGAGCGTGGTGCTCCATATTTAAGATCTCCTTTGATTGGAGAGCCTATTGCAGAGAGTTGGCTTCTAATCTGGTGATGCCTCCCGGTTAGCAACTCAATCTCAAGAAGATAGTAGTTATCGCTGGAGGCTGCAACCCTGTATTTAAGTCTCGCCTCCTTTGTTCCGTTGCCGGGTTTTGGGTAGGCAAAGGATCTGTTCTGTTTTTCATTTCTAAGCAGATATTGGGTAAGTAATCCCTCCGGATTTTCAGGCGCCTTCGCAACGATTGCCCAGTATAACTTCTTCACCTCTCCGTTTCGGAAAAGTTCATTCATCCTCTCCAGCCCCTTTGAGGTCTTTGCAAAGACGGCAACTCCACTTACCGGTCGGTCCAGCCTGTGTGGAACACCAATGAATGCATCTCCCGGTTTTTTACTGTGTTCGGCTATATATTCAGCAACAATTTCCGAAAGTGGTTTATCTCCCGTTTTATCGCCCTGAACTATATCCCCGACCCTCTTATTCACTATAATAAGGTGATTATCTTCATACAATATCTCTAAATCTGCCATATTACAGTTATCTGAATAGTTAAATTAGTACTGCTCCTGTTCATTCGGGAAATCTCCGCTCTTAACATCATCTATATATCTTTGAAAGGCCCCCAGCATCTCGTCGTGTAGGTTGTGGTAACGCCTCAGAAAACGGGGAGAGAACTCTGTATTGATGCCCAGCATATCGTGCATCACCAGCACCTGGCCGTCTACGGCACCTCCGGCGCCAATACCTATTATGGGTATCTTTACGCTGGCAGAGACCTTTGCCCCTAACTCTGCAGGAATCTTCTCAAGCACGATTGCGAAACAACCGGCCTCCTCCAGAGCAATGGCATCTGCAATGAGTTTATTCGCCTCCTCCTCCTCTTTTGCCCTTACGCTGTAGGTTCCAAATTTATGAATTGACTGAGGGGTAAGTCCAAGGTGTCCCATTACCGGAATCCCGGTAGAGAGAATCCTTCGCACAGACTCCAGAATCTCTGACCCACCCTCCACTTTAAGGGCATCAGCTTCAGACTCCTTCATTATGCGAATAGCACTTGATACTGCGTGCTTCGAGTCGCCCTGATAGGTTCCAAATGGCATATCCACAACAACCATCGGGTTCTTTACTGCCCTCACAACACTCTGTGCGTGGTAAATCATCTGATCCAATGTGATTGGAAGCGTGGTTTCGTGTCCTGCCATCACATTTGCGGCAGAGTCTCCGACCAGAATTATATCTATCCCTGCCTCATCCACTATTTTGGCAGATGTGTAGTCATACGCTGTAAGCATCGCTATCTTTTCGCCCTTCTGCTTCATTTCAAGCAATCTCTGCGTTGTAATGATACGGTTTTTACCCTCAACTGACATATTCAGATCAATTTTTATTAGCGCCACAAAGCTATATAAATATTCAATATAAACGGTAATAGTGCTATATATGACAGCTTGTCAGTAATTATTTAGTGGCACAATCTTAGAAGTTATACTCTCAAAAGAGAAAAATAATTTAAAATATATAACAGTATGGGAAAAATTATCGGAATTGACCTTGGGACAACAAACTCTTGTGTTTCAGTAATGGAGGGGAATGAACCAGTAGTCATAATTAACAGTGAAGGTAAAAGAACTACCCCATCGGTAGTGGCTTTTGCCGACAACGGAGAGAGAAAGATTGGCGACCCTGCCAAAAGACAGGCGATTACCAATCCAACCAGAACCATCTCTTCAATCAAAAGATTTATGGGAGAGAGCTACGATAAGGTAGCACTAGAGAGAGGAAGGGTCCCTTTTAAAGTGGACAAGGGAGAGAACAACACTGCCAGAGTAAATATCGACGGTCGTCTATATACACCGCAAGAGATATCTGCAATGATTCTTCAGAAGATGAAAAAGACAGCTGAGGACTACCTTGGGTACGAAGTTACCGAAGCAGTTATCACTGTTCCGGCATATTTTAGCGACTCTCAAAGACAGGCCACCAAAGAGGCAGGCGAAATTGCAGGTCTTAAAGTAAAGAGAATTATCAATGAGCCTACAGCCGCCGCACTTGCCTATGGTCTGGATAAAATGCACAAAGATATTAAGGTTGCAGTTTTTGACCTTGGCGGAGGTACGTTTGATATCTCAATCCTGGAGCTGGGTGACGGCGTTTTTGAGGTTAAATCTACAAATGGTGATACACACCTTGGTGGTGATGACTTCGATCAGAAGATTATTGACTGGCTTGCAGATGAGTTCAAATCTGAGAACAGCGGTCTTGACCTTAGAAAAGATCCAATGGCTCTGCAAAGGCTAAAAGAGGCAGCAGAGAAGGCTAAGATTGAGCTCTCCAGCCAAACCTCAACCGAAATCAATCTTCCATACATAATGCCTGTTGACGGAGTTCCAAAACACCTGGTTAAAACCCTTTCAAGGTCAATGTTTGAAAAACTTTGCGACGATCTTATCCAGAGAACAATAGAGCCTTGTCGTAAAGCACTTAGCGACTCAAATCTCAAATCTTCAGAGATTGACGAAGTTATTTTGGTTGGTGGTTCAACCCGTATCCCGGCAATTCAACAGATTGTTGAGAAGTTCTTTGGAAAGACTCCAAGTAAAGGGGTTAATCCGGACGAGGTTGTAGCGATTGGAGCTGCAATTCAGGGAGGAGTACTTTCGGGTGATGTTAAAGATGTTCTGCTTTTGGATGTTACCCCTCTTTCACTCGGTATTGAGACTTTGGGTGGTGTAATGACAAAACTTATTGAGTCAAACACAACTATTCCAACAAGGAAATCGGAAGTCTTCAGTACAGCGAGCGACAACCAGCCCTCTGTAGAGATTCACGTACTTCAGGGAGAGAGACCTATGGCAAAGGATAACAAAACAATAGGTCGTTTCCATCTGGACGGAATTGCTCCGGCACAAAGAGGTATTCCACAAATCGAGGTTACATTTGATATCGATGCAAACGGTATCCTTCACGTATCTGCCAAAGATAAGGGAACAGGTAAGGAGCAGAAGATCCGTATTGAGGCATCCAGCGGCCTTACCGAGGCAGAGATCAACAGAATGCGCGATGAGGCAAAAGCCAATGAAGAGACAGACAAAGCAGAGAGAGAGAAGATTGACAAAATCAACGCTGCAGACTCAATGATCTTCCAGAGTGAGAAGAACCTTAAAGATTACGGCGACAAGATCTCTCCGGATAAAAAATCTGCAATTGATGCAGCTCTTGTAAACCTTAAAGAGGCACACAAATCTCAGGACATCGCTGCAATCGACAAAGCAACCGAAGAGATGAACGCCGCCTGGCACGCCGCATCGGAAGATATGGCAAAAGCCGCTCAATCCGGCGCCGGAGCAGCACCAGGTCAAGACCCCGGAGCCGGGCAGCAGGGAGGAGATAACTCATCTGCCAGCCAAGGAGACAAAGAGGTTACCGATGTAGATTTTGAAGAGGTGAAATAAGCGACTAAGCGAGCGGAATGCAGAAGCAAAAGCATTTCGCGAAGCGAAATAAAAGAGAGAGATCCCGGTTAATTGACAAGCTTGCTTGGCCATTCACTGGGGTCTCTCTCTTTTAAGCAGGCTTCCAGCCTGCTGCTTCTGCATTCCCGAGCGTGAGCGAATCCGGCGCGAAGCGACGGAACTAAGCCGTGAGCGAATCCGGCGCGAAGCGACGGAACTAAGCCGTGAGCGAATCCGGCGCAAAGCGACGGAACTAAGCCGTGAGCGAATATCCAGACTACTGTAAAATCTATGCTTACATAATGTACAACACTAAGATTATCAAATATTATACGCAATATTATTTATAAATTAAGATGGCATTTACTCGTATTAATATACAAAAACTGACTATCTTTGTTTAGCAAAACTGGACACAATGAACACTCTACAGTACCTGCTCGGGTTGCTCCCATAGAATCCAGAACTAAACCCAACAATAGATCATAACTATGAGCAGCAACATAAAAATATCAATCCGTTTTTTCCACGACCGTGAAGTTCGTGCGATTTGGGATGAAGAGAACAACAAATGGTGGTTTTCTGTTTTAGATATTGTCGCTATTCTTACTGAGCAAAACGATTATGCGAAAACTCGAAACTATTGGAAATATCTCAAGCGTAAGCTTAGAAAAGAAAAGAATGAGTTGGTTAGCGCTACTAACCAACTGAAATTAACAGCATCGGATGGAAAGAAGTATTTAACTGATGCTCTTGACAGTAATGGAGTTATTACTCTTGCCAAGCATTTTCCTAATAACAAAGCCGTTAAATTCCTTGATTGGTTTACCTATAGCGACAACAGCATTGATGGACAAAGTAAGAAAAAAGCCTACTCTTTTTTTGATAGTAACCTCATTAAAGAAGATGAGGTCGGGACAACAAAGAGTTTACAACAAATTCACGCCTATATTTTTGGAGGGCTATATGACTTTGCAGGACAAATCAGGCAGAAAAATATTTCAAAAGGTGGCTTTCAGTTTGCAGTAGCACACTTTTTAGGTAATACCTTGAAGAAAATTGAACAAATGCCCGAAAACACATTCGACGAAATTGTCGACAAATATGTTGATATGAACATTGCTCACCCTTTTATGGAGGGCAACGGACGAAGCGCCAGAATTTGGTTGGATTTAATATTCAAGAAACGACTAAAACTTTGTGTGGATTGGAGTAAAATCAACAAAAACGATTATATGAGTGCGATGATAGAAAGCTCTACAAATAGCACAAAGCTGAAGAGTTTGCTAAAAAATGCCCTTACAGATGAAATTAATAGCCGAGAAATGTTTATGAAAGGAATTGATTATTCGTATTATTATGAAGAAAATGAATAACCTATCATCCGTATCGTATTTGTACCATAAACTTGTAATTCGCTAATATATGTGTTACAATCTTAAAGTTTGGCGATTCTTTTTATTAGGATTGATAATATTTTCTATCAACTCTTGTGAAAGCAACCAAGTTTCAAATGACATTATTGAAATTGACGCTTACAAAGAGTACCCGGAACTTGATCTTAATCTGGATGATATCGCAGAAATCTCCTATATTCACTTAAAACTTGGGAAGGATACTACTTTAATAATGCACTCAAATTTTCGCCCTTTTTTTGTTACTGGAAAAAAGATTTTTATTGCAGATGGAAATGTTGATAATCCAAGAGTTGTAGTGTATAACCATTCAGGAGAACCTTTATATACTATTGGACAGAAAGGAAGAGGACCGGGAGAATTGCTCAGTAGCATATGTTTTGCTGTTGATACTATAGGTAGAGAGGTATTTCTTTTAAGTCCGATGCAAAATAGGTTGGTAGTATACGACATTGAGGGGAATTATAAAAGGTCTGTTGATTTTGAACCAAGATTAGGCGTTACGAATATTGATTTTATCAACGATAGTACTTTAATAGGTTTTAATCCTAAAGCTGTCTACTCAACACCTGAATGGTTGTCAAAGGATCGTGAAGTTAAAAAGAGAGGTAGGGCATTAAGTTTTATAGACAAAGAGAGCCTGACACTTCTTGATTTTCCGGATTTTAACTTTGAAAGGATATACAATGGAGATAATATCTGGAGTACTTCAACATCAATAGTAAATACAGGGAGAGGTTTTTATTTTTTCAGTATTTGTTGCGATACAACATATTTTATCAATGACTCTTTAGAAATTACCCCAAGATTTGTTGATATTTCAAAATATCCAAATGAGGGTGAAAAATATATTTTCCCCGGGATTGAAACAAAAAGGTATATATTTCTGGCCTCTAGCATTATCTTTCCAAGAAAACCAGTTGAACTGGATGAGAAAAATTTAAAACTTTTAGCCTATGACAAAGTCGATAAAAAAATATATACTCTTAACAGAGTACTAAAAAAAAGAAAATTAGATGGAACTGTTATTCAATATTCCCCGGAGAATATTAATTTGTTGGACTTTATGATTAGTAAAACATTGAATAAAAATTATCTGGCAAAGTACCTATATTACTCAAATCTTCAGAAAAATTACGAAATCCTCTCAGACACTCTCAAAAAAATTACCGATAAAATGACCGAAGATGATAATCCGGTTTTAATGCTTATAAAGTTTAAATAAAATGTTATTAATATGAAAAGAGCTATTTACATTTTTGCAATTTTACTAATAGCTTGCAACACCAATAAACAAGGATTAAATGATTTAAGGTTTATTGATGTAGCAGGAGCTGTTAACAATAGTCGGACTGTTAATCTTTCAGAAATAGCAGACTCAATAGAATATATCCCTCTTGAAACTCGCAAAGAGTCGTTAATAGGTATAATACATGGAGGTAGAATTTTTCGTGAGCAAGAACTTATTTACATTCCTGTGCTAAATGAGGGTGTGAGAGTTTTTAATAAAAAAGGAGAATTCATTAATACAATCCATAAGGAAGGAAGGGGACCGGAAGAGTACGGACGATATTTAAACAATAATATTGACCATGTTACCGGGAATATTTATATACGAGGGGATAGAATAATTATTGAATATAAATATAATGGAGATTTTATACGAAAGATAAATCTCCCGGAGTATTCAATGGGAGATACTGTAAGATTCGTTTTTTTCAGAGATTTTGGTAATTATCTTCTAATTACCTCTAATCTTGATATAAATTCTAGATATTCAGCATTTGTTACTGATACAACATTTAACATTATTATGAAAATTGAATACCCTAAAGAAGAGCAGGAGTTTGTAAAAAAAATTACCTATCGACGACCTCCTTCTACTGATCCGAGGATATTTAGATATGGGGATAAAATCAGAATAATAAATGGTCATAATAAAAACATATTGAGTATAAACAAAGATTTGTCAATTGATACCGCTTTCATATTAAACTATGGGAAATATGATGCTAAAAATTCAAAAACCCCACTTAATCCAGATTCTCCATACTTATGGCAAAGATTAGATGCTTTTGAAAGTGATGATTATCTATTTTTAAAGATGCACGTTGGTACTCTATTAAAAAAACCAACCATTTTATTAAATGTAATGGGTAAAGAATTTAATTACAACCATTCGTGCTCTTTTTTTAATAAGAAAATAGGCAAATACACCTTTTTAGATCAACCCATGCCATACCAACTTGGGTTTAATGAAGATTTTGAAGGAGGGCCGGCATTCTGGCCAAAATACGTTAGTGCCGATAATTATATGATCTCTATTATATCAGCCTTCGAGTTTAAATCTTTTGCAGATAAAAATAATGTGTCTCAAAAGTATAAAGCTCTGGCAGACAAGCTCAAAGAGTCAGATAACCACATATTGATAAAGGTAAAACTAAAAGGTGATAATTAAGCAAAATTCCCACAATCACCAATTTTCCACAGCAGGAACACAATTCTCTCCACGGGCTGTATAATAAAAACCCTTCGCAACAATAGGGCACACTCAGCCGGAAGGAGCGAACTTGTGAGCGGATGAGGATGGACGTGCTGATGAGGATGGACGTGCCCGTTGTGCGGAGGGCTAATTTTCACTATATTTGTTTCGAAAAACTTAATCCTATGAATAAAAATCTGCTTACACTCATAATAACACTGGCCGGGTTGATGGCAATTACCGGCACCGCTTTTGCCCAAAATGAGAACGAAGAGCTGCTCAATGAGGTTAAATCTCTCAAAAGGCAGGTAGATGGGTACAGACACACACACGATTTGATAATTAAAAAGGTGGATGATCTTATGTGGCATAATATGCTTGGAGATATTGCCTTTGTAGACAAAGTGAGGTTAGCGGGGCCGCCAAGGTGGAAACCGCTTCGTGAAGATGATCGTTTTGCGGCAAATCCGCTGCAGTTCTACTGCTATGTTTTTGTTCCTAAATCTGTTAATCCAAACAAAAAGTACCCTCTAATAGTGCTCCCTCACAGCGGAATTCACGCAGATTTCTCTACCTACTATGCACATATCGTAAGAGAATTTATCGCACAACAATATATTGTAGTATCTGCCGAGTACAGGGGAAGTACCGGGTATGGCAAAGCAACCTATGAGAACATAGACTACGGAGGGTTGGAGAATGAAGATGTAATGGTAAGCCGTGACTATATGGTAGAGAACTACGACATTGTAGATTCAACCAGAGTCGGGATAGTTGGCTGGAGCCACGGCGGGATGATCTCTCTTATGCATATATTGAGGCATCCCCAGAAATACAATGTCGCATTTGCCGGAGTTCCGGTTAGCGATCTTGCAAACAGACTCGCCTCCCATACCCCGGAGTACAGTGCAAATTTCACTGCAAAATATCACATCGGAGAGTCAATTGAAGAGAACCCTCAGGAGTACAAAAGGAGATCTCCATCTACCTA
Source organism: Bacteroidetes bacterium HGW-Bacteroidetes-5 (assembly GCA_002842515.1). Lineage (GTDB taxonomy): Bacteria > Bacteroidota > Bacteroidia > Bacteroidales > UBA932 > Bact-08. The sequence goes on from PHDC01000001.1 coordinate 596,694, forward strand.
CGCCAAAGAGCTTACAAAACCGCTCCTTATTCACACCAACACCAATGATAACGATGTTTATGTAGAGGAGGTGCTTCTGATGATAGATTCTCTTAAGGCTCACAATCGTCAATTTGACTACAAAGTGTTTGAGAACTCCCCCGGAGGACACGGGTTTGACAGAATTGACACTAAAGTGGCTACCGATATCCGTTTTGAGATTCATAAATTTCTGGAGAGATACCTCTCCCCTGCAAAACCTTTCAAGAGCCCTTCTCAGATGAGAAAAGCTGCCTACAGGTTTTAAACATAGTTAACTGAACCAAATAAAAGAGCAGTATAATTGCAACTTAGATGTACAAAAAAACACTTTACGATTCACTTAAAGAGGACATAAGATATCAGGAGGGGCTCAAAGCCTGTATCAATTGCGGCACCTGTACAGCCATATGTCCTGCTGCAGGAGTCTCTGATTACGACCCTAGAGAGGTTGTAGATATTGTTCAGTCCGGGAGTGAAGATGATCTTAGAAAACTACTTAGTTCAGATACTATCTGGAGGTGCGGTGAGTGCCTCTCTTGCAAAACTCGATGCCCACGCAGCAATACTCCCGCATACATAATCCAGGCACTGAGGGCTCTCTCAATAGAGAGCGGGCTTTTTCGGGAGAGCCACCAGGGGAGAATGCAGAGAGATATTATGCGAACGATGAGTGACCATATGCTTGAGTATGGCTACTGTGTCTATTTTGACGGAATAGATACAGAGAAATTTCCGGAGCAGGGACCGGTATGGGATTGGATAAAAGAGAACAAAGAGAAGGTTCTCGAGAGGTTGGGATGCAGCTATAAACAAGACCGAGCCGGCTCCCTTAGGGCGATTCCTAAAAGCTCGCTTGACGATCTTAAGGCAATATTTAAGGAGACAGGGGCAATGGCGAGATTTAAAAAACTGGAGGAGTTGTAATGAGTAATTTAATTGTACCGGTAAAAAACCTTGAGTGGCAAAAATATCAGAAAGAGATTGCCAATGACCACTACTATCTCGCCAGAAGCTGTATCAGGCAGAATGTATTCCCTGCCGCAGAGGATATCTTTATGAAAATATTAAGAGAAGAGCTTGGTAAAGACATCTTTGACGACCCTGCTCAAACCACCTGCACCGGAATTGCATATCATAGTGGTTTAATTCCTTTTGAGACTACAATGACTGTCGTGGCAAGGCAGTTTTCGCTAATGCAGGATGCAGGATATGAAAATTTCGTATGCTCTTGTGTTACTTCGTTTGGGATATACTCCGAGGTTATTGAGACTTGGCACCATTTTCCCGAAACACTGGCAAAAACCAGGGAGCAGCTATTAAAATCTACCGGAAGGGTGTTTGAGATTCCAAAAAATGTTGTTCACGCCAGTGATCTCATTTTCAAATTCAGAGAGGAGCTCTCTAAAAAATTAAAATACAGATTAGTAAATAAGGAGACCGGTAAACCCCTAAAAGTCGTAGACCATATAGGCTGCCACTATGCAAAAATATTTCCGGAGAAGGGTATTGGCGGAGCAGAGTATCCATATGTTCTGGCCGGACTGACAGACGAATTTGGCGGAGAGCAGGTTAACTATCCTGAGAGGAGGCACTGTTGTGGTTTCGGATTCCGGCAATATCTTTTAAAAGAGAACAGAGGATACTCTGTTACAAATTCAAAGATCAAGTTTGACTCTATGAAGCCTTATAAGCCGGATCTTATCATTGGCAACTGCCCCGGTTGTACATTCTTCCTGGACAGGTGGCAGTATGTTATAGCCGAGATGGAGGGAATTACATACGGAGAGGGTGGCTTCGGGATACCGTCTCTCACCTATGAAGAGATTACGGCACTACTACTGGGTTATAATCCGTGGGATATCGGACTTCAGGTTCACCAGGTGGCAGTAGAACCATTGCTGGATAAAATTGGTATAGAGTATGTTAAATCTGAAAAATATCTTGGATTGAACGGTGAGGATATCGGAGAGCCACAAAAACCGAAAGTTCTAATGCAATAAAAGCATAGTTTTTGAACAACGGCTTCATTTTATACATAACTTCGCCATCTCTTTTTAAAAAATAATTCAGTTTTGGAGTTAATGATTATAGTGTTCATTGTTGGCTATGTCTGTATAGCTATGGAACACAAGATTAAAATTGATAAGGCAGCCGTTGCACTGCTTATGGCCGGAGTAATGTGGGTTATTTACATTGTTCTTACCCCTCTGGCTGCTTCCGGAGAGAACTCAACCTCATTTGCCGAGTTTATAGCTAACAATCAACATCTAAAAGATCTCTCTATTATTGAACAGAGCCGTAGATTTATTGTTGATTTTCAGCTGATTGAATATTTGGGAGATGTATCCTCAACCCTCTTTTTCCTTATTGGGGCAATGACAATTGTAGAGCTTATCGATGCAAATCACGGGTTTGATATTATTACCCGTAAAATTCAGACAAAGGATAAAAGGAAATTGCTTTGGATTATTGCGGGAATTGCTTTTGTAATGTCATCTGTACTGGATAACCTCACCACATCCATTGTTATGGTTATGCTTGTCAAGAAGATGATTCCAAATTACAAAGAGCGGTGGGTTTTTGCCAGTATGATAATTATTGCTGCAAACAGCGGCGGTGCGTGGTCTCCAATTGGTGACGTCACAACCATTATGTTGTGGATAAAAGGGCGGATATCTTCACTCCCTCTAATAAAGTCACTTCTGTTACCAAGTTTAATCTCTACATTGGTACCTCTCATTTTCGTAACAAGACTGCTCAAAGGCGGGGCCCAAAATGTATTGAAAAAGGCAGTAACTACTGTCAAAGAGGATGCTATCGGGAGAAGGGAGAGCATTACAATTCTTGTAATTGGGGTTTTGGCACTTCTGTTTGTTCCTGTATTCAAATATTTTACCGGACTTCCACCTTTCCTTGGAGTGCTCACATCTCTTGCTATAATCTGGATATATACAGAGATCCTTTTCAGTCGTGCCAGATTCAAAGACTCCCTAAAAAACAGGGTAACTACAGTTATAAAAAAGATTGACACAACCACAATACTCTTCTTCCTGGGAATACTTCTCTCTGTGTTATCTCTTCAGGCAACAGGAGTTTTAAATATTGTCGGAAATTTTCTGAATGAAAAGACTCAGAATATATATCTTATAGATATGGCCATTGGAGCTCTCTCATCTGTAGTGGATAATGTTCCTCTGGTTGCTGTTGCAATGGGTATGTACCCGGTTATTGATCCTGCAACACTCTCCACTATAGCCAATCCTGAATTTATGCAGAACTTCGTTATGGATGGAACCTTCTGGCAATTTTTAGCTTACTGCTCCGGAGTTGGAGGATCTATGCTGATTATTGGCTCTGCTGCAGGGGTGGTAGTTATGGGGCTGGAGAAGATAAGATTCAACTGGTACCTCAAACACATCTCTCTTTTAGCAGTTGCAGGATATGTTGCCGGTGCATTAACATATATAGCATTCAATTGATAAGATTTAACATAATCATCCCAAAATGATTGTACCCTCCTCAGAGAGCAATATAACATTAAATCTTGTTCTCCTAATTGTGGTTTTAGTATTGATGACAGTAGTCTACCCTATTGCCGGTTATTATCAAAGCAAGAGGCTGCGAGACCAAATGATTAACAGGGTCTATAACAAAATATTATGGTACAGATCTTCAATCATCTGGAGTTGGGTCCCCACTTTAGCAATTATGTTTCTGGTTTTAATATCCGGATTCAACCTGGCAGATCTTGGCTTCGTAACACCATCGGCACAAATTAACAGGGTCGGCAATATCTGGTTTTACGGAGCTCTCGCAGGAGCAGCAATATATTTTATATATAGTTTATACGCAATTTTATCGTTCCGCCTAAGTAATAAAATTCGCCTGGAGCACGCAGATAAAATCCCCGCCGCTATGAGGATGATGCTTCCGGTTTCAATTAAAGAGAAGAGGGCGTGGACTCTGCTTGCAATATCTGCAGGCATCACGGAGGAGATAAACTACAGGGGATATCTGTTCTTTGCGATTCCACTAATCTTTCCCCGGGTAAGTGGTTTGGCAATCATTGGAGTCACCTCGCTGCTCTTTGCAATTGGACACATATATCAGGGCAAAGAGGCTTTTAAACCGGCTCTAGCAGGAGTTGCAATCGGCACAATCTTCTATCTTACAGGCTCTATCTACCCTGTAATAGTTATCCATATTGCACAGGATTTGGTAGCAAAAGAGCTCCTCAAAGAGGAGGATTAAGTACCAGTTTTTTCATACCTTTGTTATCTATATGAAACAATCGGACAATGGATAATTTTTTCAATATATCATACTGCTCGGACAGATACCAGTACACTATGGGAAAAACCTTTTTTGACAAAGGGTTTCAAAACAAAAGAGCTGTCTTCAATCTTTTTTACAGAAGTGCCCCGGATAAAAACAACTGGGCTGTGGTGAGCGGCATTGAGGAGGCTGTAAAAATGATATCCGGTTTGGGTAGTGCAGATGAACCTTTTTTTGAGAGGTTCTTGCCCGGAGAGGAGTACAGAGAGTACCGGAGATACCTCTCCCAAATGAAATTTACCGGAAGCGTATATGCTATGCAGGAGGGTGAGATTGCTTTTCCCACCCAACCCATAATTACGGTTGAGGGGCCACTGATTGAGGCTCAACTTCTTGAGACACCTCTTTTATCAATAATGAATCACCAGATGGCAATTGCCACAAAGGCGTCCCGCGTCACCAGGTCTACCAATAAACCTGTAAGTGAATTCGGTTCCAGAAGAGCACACGGACCCTGGGCAGCTGTTTACGGAGCTAAGGCTGCCATCATCGGAGGGTGTCTTAACTCATCCAACATAATCACCGGTGATATTTTCAATATTGACTCAACCGGCACAATGGCACACAGCTTTATAAATGTATTCGGCTGCACAATCGCCGGAGAGCTGGAGGCGTTCAATACATACATAAAGAGCCACTACGGAGAACCTCTGGTACTTCTGGTAGACACATACGACACTTTAAGGTGTGGATTAAAAAATGCAATCCGAGCCTATCTGGATAACGGAGTTGACGATAGCTACACCAACAGCTATGGCATTAGGCTGGATAGCGGAGACCTTGCATATCTATCATCGGTTTGCAGAGAGGAGCTGGACAGAGCGGGGCTTAAAAGATGTAAGATATTTGCAACCAACTCACTGGACGAATATATTATTGCAGAACTTGAGCGTCAGAATGCTAAAATTGACGCATATGGAGTAGGTGATGCCATTGCCACAAGCAAACACAACCCCTGCTTTGGGAATGTATATAAGTTAGTTGAGATTGATAATGAGCCGGTCCTAAAAAGATCCGAGGATAAAAGCAAAGCTATTAACCCGGGATTTCAGATTACCTACCGGATAATTCGAAATGGTATGTTCAAGGCAGATATTACCTGTCTCAGAGGTGACTCTCTCTCAAAAAAAATTGAGAACAGGGAGTTTATAACTATCCGCGATGAGTTTGACGACACAAAAGCAACATCATTTGAGAAAGACAGCTATGACTTTAAACCTCTTCAGAGTCTCATAATAAAAGATGGAGAGGTGGTGTTGGTTCGTAAACCTATTCAACAAAGACGAGAGTATTATCTACACAACCTTGGATCACTGAACGAAACGCAGAAGAGATTAATAAACCCTCACTACTATAAAGTGGACATTTCAGATGACCTTTATGATTTGAAAAACAACCTTATAAACTCTCTTGTAAAAGAGATTAAAGATTTTTATGATACCAAACAATAAAAAAAGAGCACACCTGGTCGTAGATATGTTATACGACTTTATTAACGGATCTCTGGCCTGCCAAAATTCATTTAATGCAGTTAAGAGGAGCATAGAGTATATTAATGAGAATCCGGATCAAATTGTGGTATATATTGCAGATTCACACCCTCGTAACCACTGTTCCTTTATCGAAAACGGTGGTATTTGGCCTCCTCACTGCATAGTTGGCACCAAGGGGCATCAGGTTCACGAAGATTTTTATAAACTGGTAATCCGGCCACAGAGCAGGCCGAACAAACTAAACATTCTTCGAAAAGGGGAGAACCCTTCTCAGGAGCAGTACTCCGGCTTTGAGGCAAAATCTCGTTTTGCTGTTAAGTTGGGAGAGTTCCTCATATCTGAGGGGGTTTCAGAGGTAGTTATAAGTGGTATTGCCACAGAGTATTGTGTAAAAGAGACCGCAATTGATCTGCTGGCTGCCGGGTTCATCGTATATGTTGTTAAAGATGCTCTCTCATATGTAGATGAAAAGGGACATTTAGAGACAATAGATGAGCTCTTGAAACGAGGTGTAAATTTTATCTGACAACATTTCCCACACAAAAACCTAACCCTGTTAACACTTAATTTTATGGTATATATAGGACTTGATCTAGGCGGTACAAAAATCTCGGGGGCACTATTCACAGAGAATAATACAATGCTGTTAAGCGAAACCCTCTATCTGGAGGGTAGGGTTGGTGACGAAGTTGCAGAGCAGATCTTTACTCTTTGCGATAACCTTCTTTTTAAAGGGTCAATCGGGAGTGACCACAAAAAGAGTATAGGTATTTGTGTCCCAGGAATTGCATACTCAAAGAGTGGCAATGTATGGGCTCCAAACATCCCCGGCTGGGAGAACTACCCACTTAGAGAGAGACTTTTTGATCGTTTTCCCAACTCTACGGTTATGGTAGAGAGTGACCGAACCTGTTATATTTTGGGAGAGGTGAGCCAGGGAGTCGCAAAAGGGTGCGAGAATGCGGTTTTTATTGCAGTTGGTACGGGAATTGGTGCCGGTATCCTAATTGACGGAAGGGTTCTCCACGGTGCATCCGATATTGTGGGGGCTACAGGATGGATGGCACTAAAGCCACCCTATAATAAAGAGTGGGACAGTTGCGGCTGCTTTGAGAGTCACGCATCCGGTAGCGGAATTGCAACCCGGGCAAAAATGATATTATCAAGCAGAGTTTCTCAGGGAACCTACAATGGCCATCTTTCAAAATACCCTATAGACTCTATCACCGCATATGAAGTTTTTGCCGCTTTAAAGAGTGGTGACCCAATTGCCAAGGAGGTGCTGGATACTGCAATAGAGATGTGGGGAATGGCTGCTGCCAATTTTGTAAGTCTGTTCAACCCGGAGATGATAATCTTTGGAGGGGGAGTCTTTGGCCCTGCAGCTTCATTTATAGATGAAATCTACACGGAGGCAAAAAAATGGGCTCAGCCCATAGCAATTAATCAATGCCGCTTTGCCGTTACTTCGCTGCCGGAGAGTGCCGGTCTATACGGAGCCGGGGCAATAGCCAGAATTGGATATATCAACAGCAACAAAATATAAACACCAGACCCTTAAAAAATTATATATGGAAAAAGAGATAAAAAAACCCTTCGTACTTGCTGCCGGATTTACGGGGATGATCTTCTTTGGCGTTGCATTTGTGATTATGGGCGCTGTCCTCCCCTCCCTTATTAAAAAATTTGCCCTGGACACATCTGCAGCCTCTACCCTTGCAGGATTACTTCCGTTAGGTGTGCTGCTGGGCTCACTGCTTTTTGGCCCTGTAATAGACCGTTTCGGATACAAATGGCTCATTATCTCTTCCAGTATTGTAACTATTTCTGGCTTGCAGATGCTGGCTTTTGTAGATGGAATTACGATGGTCCGCTTCTCAATCTTCCTTATAGGGTTTGGAGGAGGAGTTCTTAATGGTCTCACAAATGCTCTGGTTTCAGACATCTCTTCCGATAGAGAGAGAGCCTCCAATCTCAGTATCCTGGGGGTCTTCTACACTGTGGGGGCAATTGCAATTCCGCTTCTGTTTGCAACCCTCTCAAAAAATATCCCGTACACCTCAATAATTAGCGGAGCAGGAGTCATAATGTACATCTGCGTACTCTATTTTACAATGGTAACCTTTCCAAAAGCGAAGTTCAAACAGGGGTTCCCTATTGGTAAAATAATATCGATGGCAAAAGAGCCCGCAATACTTCTGCTCAGTTTTACTCTCTTTTTCCAAAGCGGCCTTGAGGGTATTAGTAATAACTGGATTCCTACCTATCTTGAGAGCGAAGCGGGAGTTGACCCACAACAAGCTATGCTGGCCCTTACATCAATAATAGTGGGAATTGGAGTGGGCAGGCTTGTATTGGGTGTGCTGCTGAGAGTTCTGTCAAAAACTCTTATTCTCATTATCAGTATGGTAATCTCTGCTTTGGGAATTACTATTATTACACTAATCCCCGGTTTTGCCACAGCTCTGGCGGGTACTTTTATGATGGGTCTGGGGTTCGCGTCTACCTTCCCAATAATTTTAGGTGAGATTGGACAAAAATACAAAGAGATATCCGGAAGTGCCTTTAGCTTTGCGCTGGTAATAGCCCTTACCGGCAACACTCTTATTAACCTGTTGGTCGGGGTTGTATCTCTGGGTAGTTTCCATCTGATAGTTGTCGGCTCTGCTGCTGCAATCATTATACTCTACCTGACCAACCTCTCCTTAACGAACAGAAAAATTACTTTTAATAAATAACACCAAAAAAAATTATGTTAGCACTTGATTGGTTAAAAAACGCAAGGGATGTGATGTCCCGTATTGAAGAGAGTCAACTCGAAAACATTAAAAAGGCCGCCACATTAATGGCAGATTCTATAGAGCAGGGCAGATGGGTACACACCTTTGGTTGCGGACACGCCACTATCCCGGTTGAGGAGATGTATCCCCGAATTGGTGGTTTTGTGGGTTTTCACCCTATAGTTGAGCTTCCCCTCACCTTCTTTACAAAGATTACCGGAGAGATGGGAATCCATCAGTTCCTTTTTCTGGAGAGAGCAGAGGGTTATGGCAATGCCATTATGAAGTCATACAACTTTGACAGCAGAGATACAATGTGGATCTTCTCCCATACCGGAATCAATAATGTCAATATTGATGTAGCATTGAAGGCGAAGGAGCTGGGAATGAAAGTTATTGTTTTTGGATCTGCAGCTGAATCTGCCGATAAAAAGACAAGACACTCTTGCGGAAAGACTCTTTTTCAGATTGCAGACCTGGTTGTTGACTCCTGTGCACCACTTGTAGATGCAAGTGTTCCGTTAAAAAACCACATAGACAAAGTGGGTCCGGTTTCAACTCTTGCTTTTATAACTTTGGTATGGATGACAGTTACTACAACAGCCGAAATTCTTGCAGATAGAGGGGTTAAGCTCTATATTCACCCATCACATAATGTGCCGGGAGATACTACTGCTCACGACAGACTGGACTCCTGTATTGCAGAGTACAAGAGTAGGGTTGCAGGGGTATAGCCTGCTCCCAAACTTATTATTGGAATAATTTTTGTATGTTTGCGGGTTGTTATGAGCAGACATAGAGACAATTTGAGAAGTTTTATAATGGGCATTACGGCTTTTACAGCCGTAATGCTCTTGTACATACCTGCTCAATCCCGCGACTATTGGGTAACAACTTCAATAGCCGATACTCTTAAACAAAAGTCCGACACACTTACTAAGCAGACAGATACATCAAAAATAGTATCTGACTCTACTCTTCTCTCGGCAAAGGAGCTTAAATTACAGGCCAAAGAGGCTAGATACAAAGAGAGGGTTAAAGAGAGGGAGATCAAAGACAGCATAAAGGCGGTTAAGGACAGCATTCGCTGGTCGGTACCCAGAATGTTGGACACATATATAGTAGACGACTCTCTTAAATACAAAAGACTCATTACCTGGAATCAGGATAGCTATCTAAATAAGATAACTTTTGTTAGTCCTGACACCACCTACAGGGAAAACTTTAATGACTATACCTTTATGAGGAGAGATGTGGGAGCTGCCTATCTCGGTGTTGCCGGCTCTGCAACTCAGCTTCATAACTATTTTGAAAGAGAGAAGCTGGATATTTTTGAGCCTTTTGAACCATATCTGGTATATAGCAACACACCGTCAAATCTTCGTTTCTACAACGTAAAAACCCCCTATACAGAGTTTGGCTACTGGGGAACTCTTTTTGCCAACAGAGAGAAAGAGGAGAGCAATATTAAAATCCTTCACTCTCAAAACCTCTCGCCCGCATTCAATATAACCTTCTCATATCATAGATTCGGCGGAAAAGGTCTTCTCGGAAGAGAGTCTACAGACAACAGGACACTTGCACTCTACGCAAACTATCTGGGAAGAAGATATGTAATGCACTCCGGGTTTATCTCTCAAAGTGTTAAGAGGGAGGAGAATGGAGGAATTATTGATGACACAATGGTAACAGATACCACTGTAGAAGACTCAAAAACACTTGAATACAGATTGGAATCTGCAGATAACCTCCTTAAAAGAAAAACTTTTTTTCTAACCCACTCCTATGGAATACCAATCAGGATATTTAAGAGTGATACCCTCAAATCGGGAGAGGGAACAACTACATACTTTGGACACTCATTTGAATACTCCACATACAGCAAGAAGTACACAGACGAAATTGGTCTAACCGATTCTATTGCAAGAGCGTTATACAACAATATGTTCTTAATGTCCCCGACAACTACATACGACTCAATCCGGGTCAATAACATAGATAACCGGTTTTTTATAAGGCTTCAACCCTGGGCAAAAGAGGCTATAATCTCCAGGTTAGATGGTGGTATTGGATACCAGATTCTTGGCATCTATAACTTCCGCCCGGAATTTTACATCAGCAATAAATCTAACGTTGTACATAACAATGTCTATCTCTATTTTGGTGCTGATGGTAACTTTCGTAAATATTTCCGCTGGGATGCATTTGCCCGTTACTACCTATCCGGTTATTATGCAAACAATTTTATGTTGGATGCAAAAGCCGGTTTATCATTATATCCGCACAAAGAGGGCATTCACTTAACAGGCAGATTCCTGTTGGAGAATAGAAGAGCAAGTTGGTTTTCCAACTCATACTACTCAAACCACTATAGTTGGGAGAGTAACTTTTCCAATATAACAGAGACTAAGATTGAGGGTCATCTTAAAATGCCCAAATATCAGTTAACTCTCTTTGCAGGATACTCATTAATAAACAACCCAATTTACTATGGAATGCAGGGTATTGCGGCACAACATAATAGTTTGATTCGAATACTATCTGCCTACATTCAGAAAAATTTCACAATAGGATTTCTACACCTGGATAACAGGGTACTATATCAGATGACCTCAAACAGTGAGGTATTCCCGCTACCGGCAATAAGTGCAAATCTAAGATATTATATGCAGTTCCAGCTTGTTAAGAATGTTCTTACAGCTCAGCTGGGTGCAGATATTACATTCCATAGTGAATACTACTCTCCGGCATACAGCCCTGCACTTGGCATATTCCACAATCAGAACGACAGAAAAATCGGTAATTATCCCTATATAGATGCATTTGTCAACCTGCAGTGGAAAAGAACAAGCATATTTGTAAAATATGTCAATGCTACCCAAGGGTGGCCCGATGGCGATTATTTCTCTGCACACCATTACATAAGGCCCGAAAAAGCCATTAAATTCGGTATACACTGGCCATTTTATGTAAAATAAAAATCTGCCCTATGAGGCTTATTTTAAAATACATATCAATCTTTGTTCTCCTGTTTGCTCTCATAATTATATCATCTACCAAAGAAGATATAATCACTGACCGAGATCCCGTTATTCTTGAAGGAACAGAATTCAAAGCACTTATCAATATTCAAGGGGGTATCTTTCTCAAAAGCGGACACCCTGTTGGGTTTCACTTCGATCTTTTAAATCGCTTCTCAGAGCATCAAAGGTGCATTATAAAGATAAAACCTGTAACCGATTGCAATCCCTGGGAAGAGCTTGCGCTGGGGCGGGTAGACATAGTAGTTGCAGATGCCGGTAGGGACACCATTCCCGACGACTACTCCCATCTGTTTATCTCTAGTCTTGAACTAAATGAGTTCGAGCAGGTTTGGGTTGTTACGAAAGAGAATTACAATCTGCTTCAAAATATGAACTACTGGTTCGGTTACTTTCAGAACTCAAAAGATTACAGAACCTTAGTCAATAATTATTACAGAACTTATACCCGTGTAAATTTCACCGGCGGTGCGGTATCTAAACTCTCTCCATATGACTCAATTATTAAGAGTTACTCCTCATCAATCGGTTGGGACTGGAGGTTATTGGCATCCCTAATATACCAGGAGTCTAAGTTCTCAATGGGTGCCAAGTCCGGGAGAGGGGCTTACGGACTTATGCAGATACGCAGTGCAACCGCAAAGCAGTTTGGAATTGAGAATATTTATGATCCCGAACAGAATATTAAAGCAGGGACCCTTATGATTAAAAGGCTGCTAAACCTATACAAATCCGATGATATTGACTCTGTCAACAGAATAAAATTCGCTCTTGCCGCATATAATGCAGGTGAGGGAAGGGTAGATGATATCCGTAGACTGGCAGAGCATAAGGGTGCAAATCCAAATAACTGGGACAGCACAAAAATGATAATAACCCATATGAAAAACAGCGAAAAAATTCCGGATGGTATATTAAAGCTGGGAAATTTCAAGGGTACAGAGACTCTTAAATTTGTAGAAGAGGTTCTTGACAGATATGAGAATTACAAGGTTTTAGTGAGATAACCCCGGGCAGAGACTCTATTTCACCCTTAATGTCTTTTCCGGGCTCACTTTTGCTATAAAGAAAGAGGGTATCATTAGAAGCAGAGTTATAAGAACCAGAGCTCCTGCGTTAAGAAATCCTATTTTAGTCCAGCTGATATAGATTGGAACGTGATCTACAAAGTAGTTTACAGGGTCAAGCGGTATGATTTCAAATCTCTTCTGAATTGAAGCTAAAATCAGGGCAATTACATTACCTGTAACCATTCCTATAATAACCAAATAGAGAGCACGAATCAAGAAGACCTTGTGTATTCCCGAATCTTTCATACCTAATGCTTTAAGCAATCCAATCATAGAGATTTTCTCAAAAAGCAGAATCAGTAACCCCGATATCATATTGAAACCTGCGACCGAAAGCATAAGCAACATAACAACCAAAACATTAAAATCCAGGAGTGTGAGCCAATCAAACAGATGAGGAAAGAGTTCGTCTACTCTTGTAACAAAAACAGAGTCATCTCCCTTTGAGTTATCAATTATAGCCTCAACCAACGTAGAACTCCTCTTAATATCCGACCCTTTTTTAAGCTTAATCTCAATGCCGGAGAGCTCATTTTCATTCCATCCATTTACCGATTGTATTTGTGAAAGAGATGTTATTATCAGACTTTTGTCAATATCCTCCAGCTGAGCATTGTAAATACCGGTAAGGGTAAATTTCCGGATTTTTACATTGTTGTCTATAAAATACAACATCAGCTCATCTCCAACTTTGAAATCCAGCATTTTGGCAAGCCGAAGCGAGATTAAAATCTCCCCCACAGAGAGTGTGTCAGACACATTTGGAACTCTTCCCTGATGAATCACAGAGTTGAAGAAATCCCAGTTAAAGCTAGAGTCAACCCCTTTTACAAGAACACCCTGTATCTGATCTTCACTCTTAATTATTGCAGAACGATATGCATATGGCTGTATTGATGATACCTCACGCATATCCTCAATCTCACCCAAAAAAGAGAGGTTGCGCTTTATGGGAAAAAGATTTGTAGTGCTCTCTGTACCCGGGCTATGAAGCAGAAGTTCACCCGAAAACCCTGCAGCTTTCTCTTTTATCTCCTTCTTAAAACCATCCGAAATTGAGATTGCCAAAACCATTACCATTATACTAACGGCAACGGATACTCCGGCTATAATTGCACTCCCCTTACCAAGCCCGCCCCTATGCGAGCCGTTACCCCACAATGTTTTTGCAATAAATAAATTTGTATTCAATAATTAAAAAATATTATTATATTTGCGTACTGTTAGTCATTACTTAACCTAATTACTTAACTTCGGCCTCTGTAATCCAAAAGATTGCGGAGGTTTTTTTATAGATATCTCGGCCCTCCCAGAATTTGAGTAATCCTCTCCATCCTGTCATAAATCTTTGTATTTCCGCTATTTCTGTAGATAAAACTGAGAAGCTCTGCATAAATTGTAACCAGGGCCCTCTCCTGCTCAACCTTTAGAGATTCCGGGTTGTACTGCATACCGATATCCTCGAAAAACTGAACCAGAGTATCTTCAAGAAATATTGAACCCTGCTTGAAGATATTCAGATAGAACATAATCTTATTGTCATTATCCAGATAAACCGGTACAAAACCACCTGTAAAGCAGAGTGGATAAATAGGCAAGCCTGCCGATCTTGAAAGAAGGAAGTAGATTAGGGTTATTGAGACCGGATTCCCTGCTCTGGAGAGCAGAACTCTGTCTACAAGAGCACTCTCTTCCGATTGAATCTGAGTATCTGTATGATGGAACCGGAATCTGCGAAAAAATATGTAGTTAAAGATCTTTACACTCTCCACCGGAGTTTTATCTCCGGAGATCTCCAGATTTAGCTCCTCTGTGAGATTCTCAAGGGTGCTGTTGTAGATAATCTCCTCTGCGGTAGTGTCTGCAGCCTTTGAAACAAGAAAAAGCCCTTTACTTAAAAGCGGTTGGGGGCTCTCCAATAACTTATCTAACCTCTCCAGCGCAATATCAGTTTTTACCTCCTCCAGAAAATCCAGATATGAATCTCTTTTATGAACAGGTGCCTCAGGGAGCCAATATCTCTCTATCTGTTCAATTGCATCCTCTCCCCGCTCTATGAGTCGACCTCTCACTGCATCCCTTACAATGTAGTCTGTATCATCCATTAAGGAGATTAAAGAGATTAGTTCGCTATCCGGTTTCATATTCTATCCAGAGATAATTGTATTAGTTCTCTAATGTAGCTACCGTAATTTGGCTGACTTTCGTGCAGATGCCTGTTTGCGATTATGCAACAAACAGTTGCCGCTTCGTGCCCCAGCAGAGTAGACAATCCGGCAATAGCAGAGCCTTCCATCTCGAAATTTGTAATTCGCTCACCATTAAACCTGAACGACTCCAGCTTTGAGATCATATCCGGCATAGCCAACGGAAGTCGCAGCACCCTTCCCTGTGGAGCGTAAAAGCCCGATGCCGATATTGTAACTCCTTTAATAGTAACATCTTTAAAAGCCTCTATAATAGAGTTGGCCGCCTTTGCAAAATAGGGTGATGGCAAAATATTAAGCCAACCGGTATGCTTGACAAAAGCATCCTCCATATCTTTTATGGTTACCCTCTCTCTCCCTTGGTACCAATTAAGAAGCCCGTCGCATCCCACCGAGATGTGAGAGAGTACAAAAGAGCCCAACGGGATATCCGCTTGAATTGCACCCGATGTTCCGATTCTTAGAATCCTTAGCCTTTTATGTTCAGCTTTTGGCTTTCTGGTGTTAAAGTCTATATTGGCAAGAGCATCAAGCTCGTTGAGTACTATATCTATGTTATCTGTTCCAATTCCGGTAGAGAGTACTGTAATCCTTTTGCCTTTGTAACTGCCGGTGACTGTAACAAACTCTCTTGAAGAGCGGGTAAACTCTTTTGAATCAAAGAAAGAGGAGACAAGCTCCACCCTGCCAGGATCTCCAACCAGAATAACAGTGTCTGAGAGCTCCCGGGGTTTAATGTGAAGATGAAACACAGAGCCGTCGCTGTTGATTATAAGCTCTGATGGTGCAATTGCATTCATTTTTTATATCATTAAGAGACAAAAATAGCCATTTATTTTATACTTTTACGCAAAATTCAATCCATATGATACAACGAGTTCAGACTTTATTTCTTCTTGCCGCATCGGCCCTTCTTTTCACAATGTTCTTCGGCACAATGGTCACATCTTCACAGGAGAGTGTTAAGTACAGTCAAGTAACACCTCTTCTGATAATGAACATTGTAACATTCTCTATGGCGTTTGTATCAATTTTTCTTTACAAGCAGAGAGTTATTCAGATAAGAGTCTCCGTTTTTAACAGTGTAATACTTTTGGCGTTTCAGGGGTGGATTTTATGGATGTTCTTTAACCGTCCACAAGGAAGTGCCTTCTCTGTAAGCGCTCTATTCCCATTAGTTGCAGCCATACTCTCAATAATTGCAATGAGGTATATTGCCAGAGACGAAGCGATTGTGAGATCTACCAGTCGTTTAAGAAAATCCGGGCGCGCAAGAAAATAGCTTTTACTTCTCGCTGCAGTATTTCTTTATTACACTATAGGCATCTGTAATACCAAGCTCTCCCGCTTTACTCATATCCAGACACCCCTTCTCTCTATCCTGAAGGTAGATATGAACCAACCCTCTGTTATAATATGCCTCACCCATATAAGGGAAAATCTCAATTGCTTTTGAATATTGCAAAATAGATTCGGGAAGATCGTCCGAGAGACAGTAAAGATTACCCAGGTTATAATAGACATAAGGGAAGCCCGGCGAAAGAGAAGCTGCTTTTTTCATATCGTGAATAGCGGCTGTATAGTCGTAACTTCTGGTAACATTCTCTTTAACCTTTGCTCTTGTTGCTCCCGAATTATCCAGAGTAAGAACCTGTACATTGCTCTCTATTGAGGAGATAAAATCTATCATCTCAGATTGAAGTGCCCCTCTGTTAATGTAGTAGAAAGTCTGCTCTGGCTCCATCTCAATCGCCTGACTGTAACACTCAAGAGCAGTATTAAACTGCTTATTCCCGGATTCGAGAAGTGCTTTTGCAAACAGATTCAGCCCATCCTTACCTCTTCTTAAAGTGCTGTCTACACTATGGAGGTATCTTCGTTGAAGTTCGTAGGCAAATGTGCTTTGTGAAGATGATAGTGAGACTGGTACAGGCATAGATGTTATAAACTCAGATATGCCCCTATCTTCAAATCTCTTGTCCAATGCAATGAACTCCCGTTTCTCTGTATCTATCCTAAATTTAAAAAGGGGTTTGAGCCTGATATCAACATCCCGGTACTGAAGCAGCTCGTTATTAAAATCTTTTTTGGCAAAATCTGCATCCAGGGCAATAAGGTTATCAAATTTCCTGGTTGTATCTGCAAAGGCAGATGCCATTGAGGTATCTCTTTTCATTGCCCGGTACTCGCTCACCTTCTTTTGTGCTATGTCGTAATCGCTTTTGGCAGATGTAAACTGACCAAGTTGATTTTTAACATATGACCGGTTGACATAAGCATTTGCAAAATCCGGGTAGAGGTTAATTGCCGAAGAGTAATCATCCATCGCATCCCTGAAACGGCCCAGCTGAACAAAAACTGAGGCTCTGTTATAGTAGGCAAGAACATTGTTGGGGTTTATGGCAATTACTCTGTCGTAATCATCTATTGCGTTATTGTAGTCTCCAATCTGAGAGCGAATCAGAGCCCTGTTATAGAGGGTTAGTGCATTACCGGGGTCAAGCCTGAGGACACTCTCAAGATCCTTGAGGGAGCCCATTATCTCTTTGTTCTCATACCTTACCAAAGCCCTGTGAAACAGCGCAAAGGTGTTTACACTATCCAGCTCAAGTGCAGAGTTCAAATCATCAAGAGCGCCTCTGTGATTCTTTTGCAACATATAGATTCTGGCTCTCCTTACATACCCCTCCGGATCAAATCTATTCAGACTTATTGCTGTGTTATAATCGTCTATAGCCTTTAGTGTATCCCCAAGAAAGAGGTAGCTTGCCCCCCTGTTGAGATATGCGTCTGCTGCCTTTGGCTCTTTCCTGAGAAATCGGTTAAAGTCTGCAACTGCCTTATCAAACTGCTGAGAGAGAAAATAGGTTACACCCCGGCTAAAATAGAGACCCGTATATCCCGGGCGAAGATCTACAGCCTCTTCCAGATCCTTGATTGCCAGGTCGTACTTCCCTATCCGGCTAAGGGTGATAGCCCTGTAGTGATATGCCGGTGTATAGATGGGGTTGATTCTGATGGTTCTATCGAAATCTGTTTGTGCCCCGTAGAAATCTCCAAGGTTGTACTTTGCGATTCCGCGAAAAAAGAAGGCTTCGTGGAGATTTGTGTCCAGCTGAGCTAAAATATTGAAGTGCTCAATAGCCTGACCATATTTTCCCTCAATAAGTGCCTGTCTTCCCCTTAAAAAGAACTGCTGTTTATCGTATTGTGCAAAAAGTGATGTTGCAACAAGAATCTTTAGTACTAAAAGAAGAAGGAACCTATTCATATCTATTCTTATTTAATTTACTTTTTAAACCACTCCGGCACCGGCACCTTTCCCATAAGGCTCTCAATTGCAGCAGCCCGTGAATTTAGGTAGGCGGTAGGATTGTTTGCGGCTCTTCGCAACGGGTTTGGCAATGTTGCAGCAATAAGCGCGCTCTCTCTGGATGTCAATTTCTGTGCCGTTTTATTAAATAGCTTCCCGGCAGCAGCCTCAGCCCCATACACACCCTTTCCCATCTCAGCTACATTAAGGTAGACCTCCATTATTCTCCTCTTCCCCCACACCAACTCAATTCCTAATGTAAAATATGCTTCAAGACCCTTTCTCACCCAGGAGCGGGATGGGAAGAGAAAAACATTCTTTGCAGTCTGCTGAGAAATTGTACTTGCTCCCCTGAGCCTCTTTCCCCGCTTACCTGCATCAATTGCTTTGTCAATCTCTATCCAGTCGAACCCATTGTGCTCCATAAATCTGTTATCCTCAGAAGCAATAACTGCCATTACCATATTCCGTGAAATTTTGCTCAACGGAACCCATTTTTTCTCTGTTTTGAATCCATCATTACCAATGTTCTCTACCGAACGGATTGCCATCAATGGAGTGTACCAAACCGGCACCCATTTGAGAACAAGAATCCAAAAAGCAGATATTAAAAAAAGAGCGATGGGAAGATATATAAATATAAATTTAACAATGCTCAAAACTCTATTTTTTAGAGGATTAAGCTTTGAGCCCGTTTTTCTTCTCTTTTTCTTTTGCATAATTGACGCTAAAACAATTATTTTTGACAAATATAAAAAAATATAGATGCATTATATCCGCACCGTAATATTTGTTTTCACTTTACTGTTGTCTTCCGTAATCTCCAACGCACAATCTGCAGAGCTTACAAAACTAACCTCAACAATAAGCAGCGTGAAGATGCAGAGCCAACTCTCATTTCTATCGAATGACCTTACCAAGGGTAGAGCGAGTGGAACCCCGGGGAACCTTATTGTCTCTTCATTTTTGAGAGAGGAGTTCTCAAGGCTGGGTATGATTCCCTTTTACAGCACTACCTTTACTCAAAGTTTTACTATACCGGAGAGCTCTGTAATAGGGAGAAATATTATTGGAGTTATACCATCTCTATATTATACAGATCAATACATATTAATATCTGCCCATTACGACCATTTGGGAATAATTGGAGGTAATATTTACAACGGTGCAGATGATAACGCTTCCGGAGTAACAGCTCTTTTAACAATTGCAGATCTCTTTTCAAAGATGAGAGAGTTAAGGCAGGGGCCCAGAAAGAATATTATCTTTGCTCTGTTCGATGCCAAAGAGAGTAACCTGGAGGGCTCTAACCACTTCTCCAAAAATCTCCCTGTAAAATCTTCTAAAATAAGTCACTGTTTAAATATTGATCAGGTAGGGTGCACCTTCGCCCCTCCGGGAAAGAGTGATAACTACCTACTCTATGTAGCTGACTCTAAGATTAGGGGGGATATCAGAAAGAGGATGGACGATGTTAAGCGTCAGTACGGAATGGATATAGAGATTGACCACTCATTCTACAACAGCCCTGCATTCTATGAGATTTTTCTTAGAACTTCGGACCAGTACAACACTACAGCTGCAGGAATACCCTCTGTTATGTTTACATCCGGGATTCATATGCACACCTATAAGCCTACAGATGAGCACTATTTTATCAATTATCCGGTTCTAGCCGAGCGGACTAAGCTTCTGTTTTATCTTATTAACAGCCTTTTATAAAACCGGATAGTGTAGCCAAACTTTTTCCAGTATAGCTCCTGTCGCACTTAATAATATCTTCCGGCGTTCCGGCAAAAACCACCTCTCCTCCTCCATCTCCCCCTTCGGGACCCATATCTATTACCCAGTCTGCACACTTAACCACATCCATATTGTGCTCTATAACAATAACTGTATGACCTCTTGCAATGAGTGCATTAAAAGAGTCCATTAAACTCTTTATATCATTGAAATGTAGTCCTGTTGTAGGCTCATCAAAAATAAAGAGGATAGATTCGCTCCCACTCTCTTTACCCAGAAACGATGCCAGCTTCACTCTCTGACTCTCTCCCCCGCTAAGGGTACTGCTGCTCTGTCCGAGTTGCACATATGACAACCCCACATCCATAAGTGGCTTGAGCTTATGGGCAACTCTTAAAGAGGCTGCCTCTTTTTGCGACGAGAAGAACTCAACAGCCTCACCTACACTCATATTGAGAACATCGTTAATATTCTTCTCCTTGTACCTGACCTCCAGAATATCCTGTTTAAACCTTTTACCCCCGCACGATTCACAAACCATCTGAACATCAGCCATAAACTGCATCTCAATATTTATAACTCCCTCACCCTGGCACTCCGGGCATCTCCCTCCGTCAATATTAAACGAGAAGTGAGAGTGTCCATATCTGTTTGCCTTTGCGTAGGGCTGCTCGGAGAACAATCGTCTTATCTCGTCATAAACTTTAAGATAGGTTGCAGGATTGGAACGGCTTGACTTACCAATGGGATTCTGGTCTATATACTCAACAGCTGTTATTTTGGAGATATCTCCGCACAACTCTTTGTGAAGAGCCGGTCTCTCTCCAAACTGATTAAGTCTTCTGTTTATTGCAGGAAATAGAATATCTCTCACCAAAGTAGATTTGCCGGATCCGCTCACCCCGGTAACCGCAGTGAGAACTCTTAACGGAAACTTAACATCAATATCTTTAAGATTGTTTTCACAGGCACCCTTTATCTCTATGTAACTGCTCCACTGCCTCCTCGATACGGGAGTCTCTATCTTTTCAAATCCCCTGAGGTACTTTAATGTTAGGCTTCTGCCACACTCACTCTCTGTTAGGTTGTCATCTATCTTTCCCTGGAATACCAACTCTCCGCCGAAATTTCCGGCATAAGGGCCGATATCTATGAGTTGGTCTGCAGCTCTCATTATCTCTTCGTCATGCTCAACAATAAGCACACTGTTGCCCAGATCTCTGAGCTGTTTTAAAACAACAATCAGCCTCTGAGTATCTCTCGGATGGAGTCCGATGCTGGGCTCATCAAGTATATAAAGTGAACCTACCAGGCTGCTTCCCAAGGTGCTAACAAGATTTATTCTCTGACTCTCTCCTCCGCTGAGGGTGTTGGATGCTCTGTTAAGTGTGAGATAAGGAAGGCCTACAGATATCATACATCCCAATCTGTTTTTTAGCTCTTTAAGAGCTCTCTCCCCTATCTTCTGCTGGTAGTTGTCCAGCTTAAGATTTGCAAGAAAGGTGTAGAGATCCTCTATGCTCATCTCCAAAAGATCGATAATGGTTTTACCTCCAATCTTAATGTAGAGCGCCTCCTTTCTCAATCTTTTACCTTTGCACTCGGGGCAGATTGTCTTCCCGGAGTATCTGCTTAGCATAAAGCGAAACTGTATCTTGTATTTGTTCGAGTCAATGATTTTAAAGAATTCGTTTAGCCCGGTGAAGTAGCTGTTACCCTCCCAGAGAAGGTTTTTTTGCTCTGCAGTGAGGGAAAGATATGGTTTATGTATCGGAAAATCGAATTTATGAGAGTTAATAACCAGGTCATTAAGATAGTTTTTCATTGTCTCTCCCCTCCAGCAGGCAATCGCCTCCTGATAGATGCTCAGGCTGGGATCTGGTATAACCAGACTCTCGTCAATACCAACAATTTTGCCGTATCCCGAGCAGGCCGGGCACGCTCCAAGCGGGTTATTATAGCTGAACAGAAGCTCTGTAGGCTCCTCAAAAATTACTCCGTCTCTCTCAAAAAGGGCCGAAAAGGGTTTCAGCTTTAACTCTTTACCGGCTGCTATATAGACAGTCTCTCTCTCACTGTCTACTCCCCTCTTTACGGAAAAAGCAGTTGAAATTGAATCAAAGAGCCTGTTCTCAACCTCTTCGCTATTCTCATTTATCACCCTGTCTACCAGCAGATATACTCCTGAGGAGGCATCTAAATCGCCGGAAGAGGCATTGAAATCTCCATTAAGTGCGCTCTCTATTCTGATTAACTCTCCTTTGTGGAACAGGCGAGTAAAACCCTCCTCTTTAAGTGCAAGCAGGTTTTCTGTACGAATATCTGTGCTCTCCCACCCGAATGGCGATAATATGTATACCGTCTCTCCCTGTGGCAAGCTCTTTATGTAGTTGACAACATCTGCAACTGAATCTCTTTTCACCTCCTCTCCGGTAACCGGTGAGTAGGTTTTCCCGCTTTTAGTGAAGAGAAGCCTCAGATAGTCGTAAATCTCTGTACTTGTGCCCACTGTAGAGCGCGGGTTTCTGGTATTAACCTTCTGCTCTATTGCAATTGCGGGAGGGATGCCGGTAATCTCATCTACATCCGGTTTAGACATCCTTCCAAGAAATTGGCGTGCAAATGAGGATAGACTCTCCACAAATCGTCTTTGTCCCTCTGCAAAGAGAGTGTCAAAAGCAAGGCTGGACTTTCCGGAACCCGAGATGCCCGTTATTACGACCATCTTATCTCTTGGAATATCCAGATTTATGTTCTTAAGATTATTAAGCCTTGCTCCCTTAATCTTTATACTGTTCTCTTTAACGACTCTTTCCTGCATTCTGTTATTGTCCTAAATGGAGATTCTGCTCACAGATTTTACCCCCTTTAACTTTCTTAAATTAAATATCAATTTATCCAGCTGCTGGTTATTGGAAACAGATACCTGCAACTTTGCCTCCAACTTCCCTTTCAAATCTGTAATTGAAAAGTGACGCAAAGATATATTAAGCAGATTTATTATCTCCATAATTTGCTGCCCGGTTGCCTCATCTCCGTAACCGCTAATTCTGAGAGCTGTTTGAAAACTGTGCCCGGAAGAGCCCTCCCGCCACTTCACCTTCTGAATCCTGTAGGGGTAGTTATCGAATAGTCTGGAGGCGTTGGGGCACCCTATCCTATGTATCTTGATGCCCTCTTTAATTGTTACAAAACCAAAAACCTCATCCCCTAAAATCGGGTTACAGCACTTAGCAAGTTTGAACCCTACATTGTTTACCTTTTCGTCAATAATGAGATAGTCCTGTGCTCCCATCCCCGGTTTTTCGGGCTTAACTGCTGCCGGAATGAATGGCTCTCGCTGCTCGGGAAGCCCCCCCTCTTTCTCCCTGGCCGTGAGAACTCCCTTAACCTGAGAGATATCTATCTCCTCTGTTGCCACTGCAACATAAAACTCCGCTGCAGTTTTGAATTTATAGTGTTTGAGAAGATATACAATAACCTCATCGTTGAACTCCAGTTTCCAGTTATTAACTCTTCTCTCGAGTAACTCTTTCCCCTCTTGTGCCCTCTTTCCTGCCTCCTCTTTGATTTTCTGTTTGATCTTTGCTCTGGCTTTAGATGAGACAACATAGTTGAGCCAGTCCAGAGATGGTTTCTGGTTTTTACTGCTGGTAATCTCCACCACATCTCCGGTTTTAAGCCGATCCCTTATTGAGGCAGGTTTACCGTTCACTTTTGCTCCGGAACACTTGAGTCCTAAGTTAGAGTGAATATCAAATGCAAAATCCAGAACACACGATCCGGGAGAGAGTCGCCTGAGGTCGCCGTCGGGGGTGAAGACAAATATTTCGTTGATTGCAGAATCAAGATTATTAATTGAACTGCTTATGTTTCCGCTCTCAAGGAGTCTCTTGACACTACCCAGCCACGAAGATAACCCCTGCCCGCTCTTAACCCCTTTGTAGGACCAATGAGCTGCATACCCGCTCTCTGCAATCTCATCCATTCGTTTGGTTCGAATCTGGATCTCAATTATGTGCTTATCTTTTGTGATAACTGTGGTATGAAGCGACTCGTAACCGTTCTCCTTGGGAACTGTTATCCAGTCTCTAAGTCGGTTTGTATCCGGGCTATAGTTTTCTGTAACAATAGAGTAGACACTCCAACAGAGCTCCTTCTCCCGCTCCGGCGCAGAGTCAATAATAATCCTGATTGCAAAGATATCTGCAATACTCTCAAAAGAGATCTGTTGGGTCTGCATCTTCTTATGAATCGAATAGGCTGTCTTGGTCCTGCTCTTTAATGTATATTTTATTCGCGCCCTCTTGAGCCCCGATTCAATAGGCTTAACAAAAAGATCGGTGAGCCTGCGCCGCTCCTGGTCAGATGCCTTGAGTTTATTGGTGATAAGTCTATAATTCTCAGGATCGGTATAGCGAAAAGAGAGATCCTCCATCTCGCTTTTAATGTTGTACAGACCAAGCTGATGAGCAAGGGGGGCGTAGAGCAGAAGTGTCTCGGTTGCCTTTTTGAGCTGCATAGATTTTGTGAACATCTCCAGGCTTCTCATAATCTCAAGCCTGTCTGCCAGCTTTATAAGGGTAACCCTTGGGTCTCTGGAGTAGCTCACAATAAGTTTCCTGTAGTTCTCTGCCTGCAGTCCGGTATCTTTGGGTTTAATCTGAGATATCCTGTTAAGGCTTTCTGCCATAGATATAATCTCATCTGTAAAGAGCCTCCTGTACTCCTCCAGAGTGTTAGAATTTCGTCTGGTGGCCTCGTGAAGATATACCGCTGCAACAGAATCCGGCATAAGCCTCATCTCTGTAGCCACTATCTCCGAAACTGCAACCACGTGACTCATAAAGGGAGTACCGTCACCCCGTTTCTCCTCTGCTAAAGCTGTAGCGGCAATCTGATACGACTCCTGCACCCACCTCTTTTCGTTTTCGGATGAAGATTGAAGAATCTTCTCCATTTTTTGTGAGAACATCTTTCTGTTTTTTGAACTCTATTTTTTCTCCAGTAAATTTTTAAGAGCATTCATCTCGTCCCGGAACTTTGCAGCTCTTAAAAAGTCCAGCTCCTTTGCAGCACTCTCCATCTGCAGTTTTGCCGCCGTTATGGCCTCTTTGATCTGATCAGGATTGAATTTTGCCATAACCGGGTCTAAAAGCAACGGGTTCGGTACCTCCTCTTCAATACTATAATCCCTCACTCTGCCCATCGCATTTCTAACCTGTTTAACAATCTGTCTGGGTAATATGTTGTGCTCTCTGTTATAATCTTCCTGTTTTTTTCTTCTTCTGTTTGTCTCCTCAATAGTTATCCTCATAGATTTGGTTATTGTGTCTGCATACATAATAACTCTTCCGTCTATATTTCTGGCAGCTCTTCCGGCTGTTTGAGTAAGTGCTCTTGCAGATCTTAAAAAGCCCTCCTTATCTGCATCCAGAATAGCTACAAGCGATACCTGAGGAAGATCCAGCCCCTCCCTGAGCAGATTTACTCCAATGAGTACATCAAACCTTCCGGCCTGAAAATCTTCAAGAATCTCTACCCTCTCCAGAGTATCCACATCTGAGTGGATATAGCGGCATCTGATCTCAATTTTTGAGAGATACTTATCCAACTCCTCCGCCATTCTCTTGGTAAGGGTGGTAACCAGAACCCTCTCATCCTTATCTGCCCGGATCCTTATCTCCTCAAGCAGATCGTCTATCTGATTCTTTGTCGGCCTAACCTCAATGGGAGGGTCAAGCAGGCCTGTAGGCCTTACCACCTGCTCCACAATGAGCCCTTCGCATATATTTAGTTCGTAATCTGCAGGGGTTGCGCTCACAAATACCCTCTGCCCGATAATGTTCTCAAACTCCTCAAATTTGAGAGGACGGTTATCTGCCGCGCTTGGAAGGCGAAACCCGTAGTCTATGAGAGTCTCTTTCCTGGAACGGTCTCCGCCGTACATTGCTCTCACCTGAGAGATTGTAACGTGGCTTTCGTCTATGAAGGTGATAAAGTCATCAGGGAAGTAATCTATCAGACAAAACGGCCTCATTCCGGGCTTTCTGCCGTCAAAATAGCGTGAATAGTTCTCTATCCCGGAACAGTATCCGATCTCTTTAATCATCTCCAGATCGAACTCCACCTTCTGTTTAAGGCGTTTTGCCTCAAGATGTTTACCTATCTCTACAAAGTAATCGTGCTGACGGAGCATATCGTCCTGAATCTGGACAATGGCATTTTTCATCCGCTCTTTTGTGGTAACGAAGATATTGGCAGGGTATACAAAGATCTCTTTAAGCTCCTCAATGTGAGCTCCCGAGATTGGGTCAAAGAGCTCGATGCTCTCTACCTTATCTCCAAAGAAGATAACTCTCACAGCTGTATCTGAGTATGCAGGATAGATATCCACGGTATCTCCCTTAACCCGGAAGACCCCCCTTTTAAACTCGTTCTCATTTCTGGAGTAGAGACTATCCACCAGAGAGTAGAGCAGTTTACTCCTCGAGACAGTCTCTCCGGCACATATCTTTATTGTATTTGCGTGAAAATCTTCCGGATTCCCGATACCGTAGAGACACGATACACTTGAGATAACAATTACATCCCTTCTTCCGGAGAGCAGAGCACTCGAGGCAGATAACCTCAGCTTCTCAATTTCATCATTAATGCTAAGATCCTTTTCTATGTATGTGTCCGTAACCGGCAGATATGCCTCCGGCTGGTAGTAGTCGTAATATGAGACAAAGTACTCCACGGCATTGTCGGGGAAAAAGGCTTTGAACTCACCATACAACTGAGCAGCAAGTGTCTTGTTATGACTGAGAATAAGAGCAGGCCTCTGTATCTTCTCAATCACATTTGCCATTGTAAATGTCTTGCCGGAACCTGTTACACCAAGAAGCGTAACAGCATTTACCCCCTCATTTATATGTGCGGTAAGCTGCTCGATTGCCTCAGGCTGATCTCCTGTGGGCTTAAAATCTGAAGATAGTTTAAATCCCATTTAAGCTCTGCTCTCTAATTTATCTATTTCTCTTTTTTAACCAATTTTATGTAATCTTCTAAACCTTTGGCAACCCGAACCATCATCTCCCTACGGAAAGCAGGATCTGCAATCTTCTCCTCATCCGGAAGGGAGCTCATAAAGAGAGTCTCTACCAGTACAGTAGGAAATTCAATAGGAGAGTTGAGAGAGAAGTTGAAGTTTCCAACAAGTCCAAAATTAATAACATCCAGCTCCAGCAACCTTCTAAGAATCACCTCCGCCAAAGTTCTGTACTCGATATGTCTGTAATATGTGCTGGTACCCATAGGTTTAAGCGGGTTACCCCCTGCATTGCAGTGAATTGAGATCATCATATCTATGTTCTCTCTTTTGAAAATATCCAGTCTCTCCTGCATTGCCACATCAATATCTTCGCTCCTGCTTAGTACAACCCTCGCCCCCCTCTTCTCAAGCTCCTCTTTTAGCATAAATACCATATCCAGATTCAGATCCTTCTCTTTAATCCCGGATGGGCTCACAGCACCCGAAGCAGATCCGCCGTGACCTGCATCAACCCCAAAGACCAAACCTTTGAGAGATGGTTTTGAAGAGTTTGCAATAGCTTCCGGGGTATGCTTGATTGTTATGTCAAGTGAGTTTCCAACATAGTCAACGGTGTAACCCCAGCTGAACTTTTCTTTAAGTTTAATTATTACAGAGAATACATCGGAGGCTTTCTGCTGCAGATGAACATATTCAATTGCTTTAAGATCCAGATACTGTGTTATCCAGTTTGAGTTACAAGCCGCTCCGTGAATATCTATTATCAATTTGTTAGGATCCAGCTCTCTGTGAATTGTGTATGGTTGCCTGTTTTCCAGAGAGACTCTCACTCTGTCTGCCTTTCCTGCATTAGAGACACTCCACGAACTTGTCAGTGAGTAGGGTGGCGCAACTCCAAAGGCAACTTTTTCTGTGAATTGCTTGGGTATGAATGCATAACTGTTTTCCGACAACTTTACCTTATAAAGATTTTTAGTAGAATCTATGAGCTCCATCTTGATTCCCTCAGCTAAAAAATTTATCTTTGCACCGCCAAGACGATCTTCTCCCGCTCCATAATTGAGGTAGGCACCTTTTTTGGTTTTTACCACAAGTTTTGGGAAAAAAGTGATAGGATCTTCACGTGGCAAAAGAGGAACTTTTTTAAAGAAGACGGTAAAACTCTCCGATACATCTGTTGCACCAAGAGTGGCCCTGACTGTAATGGGATTATCTCCCTCCCTGAGGATCAACTCTGTACCAAACGAGCCGGTAGAGTACTGTTTTACAGGCTGGTCATTGATATATATGTTTGAACCGGGTGTCGCTACTCCAACCACAAAGTGGTTAGATGTTGTAACTGTATCTGTCTTACCCCTTACAACTCTAAGGTTATTGTTGCTCTGGGAGTATGCAAAAGGCAGTAGAACAAGGGTTAACAAGATTGTTAACAGTAATTTCAGGTTAGTTTTCATGGCTTGATATTTGCTATTATTGGGTTGCTAATTTTCACAAATTTAGTTAAAAATTATGGGAAGTAATATTTACGAAAAATCGCTGTTTCCGGGTCTTTTCATAATGATCGGGCTCATCGCACTTGGTATTTTTATGAAGAGTGCAGTTACCTCTTTAAAGTCTTACGATAGGGTTGTGAGCGTAAAAGGTCTGGCAGAGGTTGAGGTCCCTGCC
The DNA here is from genome assembly GCA_002842515.1 of Bacteroidetes bacterium HGW-Bacteroidetes-5. Lineage (GTDB taxonomy): Bacteria > Bacteroidota > Bacteroidia > Bacteroidales > UBA932 > Bact-08. Next base: position 625,401 of record PHDC01000001.1, read on the forward strand.
AACAGAGTAATCTGGCCGGTTGTATATAAGGAGATTGGAAACGATCTTCCGGCCCTCTACAAAGCCATCAGTGAGAAGAATAAAATCATTACTGAGTACTTGATTGGTAAAGGTCTCCTGGAGAGTGAAATAACCGTATCTGCTCCCTCAATTATTGATATGAGTGCAGAGAGGTACCAGAGCCAGCCATCTTCATACAGATACAATATAACAAGCATTCTAACAGTCACTTCAGATAAGGTAGATCTTGTTATGAAGATCATCTCAAGCCAGTCGGAGCTGCTTCAAAAGGGAATTGCTCTTTTGGCCGGAGATTATCAATATCAGACACAATATATGTATACTCTCCTCAATGATATAAAACCATCAATGATTGAGGAGGCAACAAAGAGTGCCAGAGCATCTGCAGAGAAGTTTGCCACAGACTCAAACAGTAAACTTGGTAAAATAAAGAGGGCAAATCAGGGGCAGTTCACAATTACCGATAGAGATGCCAACACACCTCAGATTAAGGTTGTAAGGGTTGTAAGCACGGTAGACTATATGCTTCGTGACTAAATAGATAAAATTAAGAACTAACACAAAATATAAAAGCAATTATGGAAATTTGTAATGTACACGCCCGCGAAATTCTTGACTCACGCGGAAATCCGACAATCGAAGTAGATGTTCAACTACTCTCCGGAGCATTCGGAAGAGCCGCAATTCCTTCCGGCGCATCAACCGGAATCAACGAGGCCGTTGAACTTAGAGACGGTGACAAATCCCGCTATATGGGAAAAGGGGTTCTCAATGCAGTAAAAAATGTAAATGAGGTTATAGCTCCCGCCATTATGGGAATGAGCGCACTTAATCAGGTACAGATAGATAAATACCTTATAGAACTTGATGGAACCCCTACAAAATCTAAATTAGGTGCAAACGCCATTCTTGGAGTATCTCTTGCCGTAGCGCGTGCTGCTGCAGACTATCTTCAGATTCCTCTATACAGATATATAGGTGGAACAAATGCCGTTACCCTTCCTGTTCCTATGATGAACATCATCAACGGTGGCTCTCACTCAGACGCTCCTATCGCATTTCAGGAGTTTATGATTCGCCCTATTGGAGCTCCAAGCTTCAAAGAGGCTTTAAGAATGGGTGCAGAGGTGTTTCACAATCTTAAGAAGATCTTCCACGACAGAGGTCTGAGCACAGCTGTAGGTGACGAGGGTGGGTTTGCTCCTGCTCTTAACGGAACCGAAGATGCTCTCGATTCAATCATTGCAGCAATTAAAAAAGCAGGATATGAGCCTGGCAAAGATATTAGCATTGCTCTTGACTGCGCAGCCAGCGAGTTCTACAAAGATGGAATCTACGACTACTCGAAATTTGAAGGGGCAAACGGTGCAAAGAGAGATGCAGCTGCTCAGGTAGAGTTCCTTAAATCACTTACAGAGAAGTACCCTATCGACTCTATCGAAGATGGAATGGATGAGCAGGACTGGGATGGATGGAAACTTCTTACCGATGTTTTAGGCTCAAAAATTCAGCTGGTAGGAGATGATAATTTTGTTACAAACGTTGAGTTCCTTAAAAAGGGTATTGAGCTTGGTTGCACAAACTCGATTTTAATTAAAGTAAATCAGATTGGTACTCTTACAGAGACTCTGAATGCTGTTGAACTGGCACACAGAAATAAGTACACATCAGTTATTTCACACCGTTCAGGCGAAACAGAAGACTCAACAATTGCAGATATCGCAGTTGCCACCAACTCCGGCCAAATCAAGACCGGCTCACTAAGCCGCTCAGATCGTATGGCCAAATACAACCAACTCCTTCGTATAGAAGAGGAGCTTGGCGACCTAGCAATTTACGGAAGAAAGTAATTTTCGCCTCTTTTTGTAAATATTAGCAGTAATCTGTGTCAGCAAAGGAGATCTTAGCTGACACAGATTTCTGTAAATAATAAGTCTGAGGCACTGTTTCTTATTAATTATCTGATTTATTACGATCACTATTCCTTACAGCTCTTCTAGCTGCTTTTACTGATTCTTTGAATTGTCCAAAATTATAGGTGAGTTGAATCCCAATTGACCTTCCCAAAATTCTATTTTCACTTTTTTGGTAAAAATCAGAAGCAGTTTGCTCAACAATTTGATTTTGATATGTTTGCCAAGGATTCTGTGTAAAAATTCCCAATTTTAGTCTCCTACCAAAGTTTTGAGAAAAATCAAACATCCCATCAACTCTCATATGCTGTTTGCTGGATTGTACATTAGGGTTAGAACCCCAATTTTGGGTTACATAAAGAAGCTGAGCCCTGAAATTTGCTCCACGCCATAATTCACTGGTGAAACTTAACATATACATAGGATCCCAATAAGCGTTTTTGTTCCCGGGGTATTCGAAAGATCTGCGTGCTATACGGCCACTGAGATTTATATCGAGCCAGGATGTAGGATTATAATTTATTCCAATGGAAAAATTAATCATACTCTCTTTGCTTATATTCCCATAAGTAGTTACAAGTACACCGTTGCTATTAACAAAACTATACTGTTGAACAGCATTATTTGAATATCTAAAAGAGGCGAGTGTTCTAACATTAAGACTTTTGCGTAAGAAGTAACGGAACATCAACATAGTGAAATATGATTTCTGATTATCCAGCTCAGGATTTCCTTTAAATATCTGCCCGGCTATTGATTTGTCTTCATACGGATTTAAATATGTTATGTCAGGACGGAAATATTCTCTACTTAGTGTTAAAACAAACATGCTTCTATTTGTAGGTTGATAGTTGAAACGAAGATTTGCAAGCAAAGCATCATCCCTTTTTTTAAGCCCGGAATTGCTGATCCCGAAATTAATGTCGTTGTCAGTATGTTCAAAGGCAATTTGACCGGTTGCCATTATCTTATTGGCCTTTATTGAATAGCTACAGAGTAACGACCCCACTTGCTGAATATATTCCAGTGCATCTGTCTGTGTTGTTTGCACCGGAGTATTGTTCATATTTGACAACCAAATATCACTCGTATATCTCCTGTTGACATATTTTGCAGTTATGTAATAAGTTTGATTCTTATCTATAGTATTATATAAGTCAACGGCTGCCGTCTGCTCGAAATTATTCAGATTATTAAGAGTTTGATCCCGGCTATCGGTATATCCGGTTATAGATTCCGTTATCCTATCATATTTCATCTCATTTTTGCGATTATCTAAACTGTAAGTAGCAGTAAGCTGTTTATTGGGTTTGTTTTTAAATGACCGCTGGTAATCAACACTTCCTACATACAGAGCTGTATAAATTTCATTGCTGCTATTGATGTTAAACTCTCTTGTTATTACATTGTTGGAATTCTGATATTTACTGAAGGAGGTAATATTGCTTTTACCATCATCAAATGTAGTTTTGAAATTTACAGCCACCAAATCCCGGTCACTTAAATCATAACTGGCACTTATCTCTGCATTATGGTTATTTGATAATCCTGGAGAGTTTCTCATATAGCTTTCCGAGAATCTGAACTCATCATTCCTGTAATCTACAGTGTTAGACTTGATTGTCGAACCATAAAGATTAGAGTATACATAGTTATAATTGGCATTATAGATAAAGTTTCCTATTTTAGAGGTAAGTCGAAAACCAGAACTCATACTTACAAGATTACTACCATAGATTGATATTTCGCCAACTAGTCCATCGGGTAATGAAGACTTTGTAATTATATTTATTACAGCCGTCTGATGGGAGTACTTTCCATCCGGACTTGTTATAAGTTCAACCTGTTTCAATTGACCGGCTTGTAGCATTTTAGCTACATATTGATTAGTTTCCGATAACAAAAGACTTTTTTTTCCGTTAACTATTATTGAAAAACCGCTCTCCTGCCCCATCACCTTAATCTTGTTGCTCAACTTATCTACCTGAATAAAAGGAATTTTATTAAGTATTGCCAATGTATTTGATTTTGCAGCATCTGGGTCGTTTTCCACATCATAAATAAGCTTATTTATCTCCACTTTAACCAATGGTTTGGCTGCGGTAACATTCACCGCATTCAATTCGATCCCTTCCAAAATTGTAAATGTGCCTAAATTTGCGCTATTAGAGTCGATTTCAAGCAGAAATTTACCGGGAGTAAATCCTAGGCTTGATACTTCAAGCGTATATTTACCAATAGGGGTGTCCCGGAATATAAAACTTCCATCTTCTTTACTGGATGTAAAAGATACAATTTTTCTATGGGTATTTATCTCAACTGTGAGAGCAACAGTGGCGAAGGGTACGCCCTGCCCTTTGCTGTCAACTATTTTTCCGTTGAGTGTTTCAATATTCTGTATGTCGAAAGAAGTAGCCGACACACGTGTGAGTAATAATATGAATACTAATAAGATAAACAAATATTTTTTCATCCCTTTATTGATTAATATTATTTTAAAGTACAGAGATTATGTAGTCGGCAAAATGAACAACTCTCTTGAATGTTCCATCGTTGTACTTTATCGTCAACTCATTTACAAAGTATTCAAATTCTATTAGCAGGTAAAGTTCATTTGGAGTACGTGCATCATCGAAATTTGGGTTTAGACGTTTTTCGAGAGATTCATATACAGATTTCATGCTATTCACAGCACCCTCTCCATGAGTACGATAAGAGGCAATAACAGAGTCTCTCTTTTCAATTAAAAAGTACTTTTGAACTCCAACTGCCTTCTCTTTAATTTTGTGGAAAGTATCCTTGCTTATTGTAACATCTTTAAATACAGGCAGCTTATATGTCATACTATCTATAAAACAGTTATTCCACGGAGTCTCTAGATAATATAGATCCTCAAGCCAAGCCTCTCTCTCGTTATTATAAAAAATCTGGTTAATACTAAAAACACCTCGACTTCTTCCTGTTACACTCTTAATCTCTTTGCCAGAAAACCTGAAACTGTTTCCCTCCGGAGTAGTCCCTCCACAAGGATCGGAATTATTATAAGTATATATAGTGTCGTTAATCAGATAAACATGAACTTCGGTGCCCTCATACTCATTTGTTTTACTCTTTCTGTTGAACTTATTGTGCCAGTTAACAATAAAATCGGTTTTTGAATCGAGTTTTAAATTTGCAGTGTTGTAGAATATAAAATTATTTTTTTTTGAGTGATCGCCACTATCATAAAGATTAAAAGATATATCCACTCCGCCTGTTTCATTTATCTTATCAATGAACTCTCTTTCATACCAGATTTCAGAAAATGAATAATTTAATGTGTCCTTTAAATCCGGCATGACAGCTTTGTACATACTCTCTTTGTATGTAATTGAATTTGGAGTTTTGCCAAAAAAATCTCTGTCAAACACTTTTTTGTATTGCTTAGAATTTTCAAGTATTGTAAGTTTAACTCTTTTACTTTCTGTCGTTTGCGCAAAAACAGTTGTCGTATTCTTACATAAGAAGAGAGAAAGAAGTATAGCAGAAATTTTAATTTTCATATCTTATAGTCTAATATTTAAGCATTTAAATATTTATATACTCACCCAATAAAGTTCAATAAAGATATGATTAATATTTTAATATACAAGGCATTATGAATCATATCAAATGATATTTTGCACAAAATCTTCGAAAAATCATTTGATTATTATTAGTATTACTATTACCTAAATTTTATTAGCATTAAAACCGGATTGTCATCCTCCCTCAAAGAATTGAAATTTTCATTATTCAATGAATAAGTTACCTGTATTGCCTCCTTGATCATTAAATTATCTTTTACCAGGAAGTCGCACTCGTATTTTCCCGAAAAGTAAAAGAGTTCACACCCCCGTCTTAATAGCTCGATGAATACAATATTTCCCAGTAGCCTTCCCTTGCTCTCAGAAAATCTGAATCCAAGCCGGTTAGGTATTACATTATCAACAGCAAATACTTTGCGAGAGTTGATCATCTGCTTTTTGACAGAATAATCAAATTTTCTTAAATAGTAAAACAGATAGCTTGCCTGGTAATACTGTAAATAGTTCTTGACCGAACTCAGGCTTTTAAGTCCCTCTCCTTGACGACAAGTGGGAAACCACCATTTTCCATATAGTTATGCAAATAATTCAGAAGAAATAAGCGTTGTTTTGTAGAGGTCTGCTCCAATTTATACTCCTTACATCCTGTTGACAAACTTTTCCCATCCCGGCACCTGCTGAATTTCGTCAAAGAAAAAAATCGGCTCGGTACGATAAATTTCTAAATGAAGCGTATAGATATCATTGAGCAAATTGGGATAAGGCGTTAATTATTCTTTATAAAAGAATAAAATAAGGCAATATTGTTCTTTTCGAAAGAATAATTGACACACTTTTAAAAAAAGGTCTTCGCACTAAAATATATATAGTCAATACCCACAAAGCTGTTTTTTTGGTCGGAGTGCGAAGGTCCAAGGTTTATAAATATAAACTGGTTCTTACCTTTATTAAGTGTTTGCCTGCCAAAATCTACCTCTGTCACAAATTGGGTATCTGAACTACCATCAAAAGTATCCCCAAAGGGTTTCCCATTTAGTAAAATTCTGAATCTTCCAAAATTGGCCCCTTTAATAAAGCCAATCTTGATAGCCCCCTCTTTTAAATTCTCATTGGTATAAAACCTCACAACAAGGGTATCACCTGCAGATGCTCCGCTCCAGTTTACAAACGCTTTATTACTTGTATTAAAGCCCACAGATCTGTCAAAAGAGACTCTTCCCGCACTCCGGTAGTGAAAATCGAGCTGGTCAAACTCTGACCGCCCCTCTCTTACAATTGCCGGGACCAACTCCAGTCTATCGGTTACAACCTTTTTTGTAGCACCCTCCTCTCCACTTAACAAAGAACCGGTAGGGTCGGTAAATTCTCGTGATGAGTATTTTTTGTAAAGGATATGATCCGGGAGCTGATAGTAAAAGGTGACCGGAGAGTAGTTAAGAATTGCATCTGTCCAGCTCCACACCTCCATATTCAATACAAGGCTCTCTTTGAATGGAATTTTATCCAGAGAGCGATATCGAAGATTAACCGTATAGCCCGCCTCCAGATTACCGCTGCCATCGGGCTGGGAGATAAATGGGTGATCTGTAAATTTTTCCGGCCTGCACCAGGCGTATCCGTAGTAATCTTCTGTTCCTGTACCAAAGTGTGAAGGGAAACTCTCACCATCTACATATATCTTCTCATCTCCCTCTCCCCACCAGGCGTAGGCGCTGTTAAAGAGAGTAAGAGCATCGCCAACATAGATGCCTTTACCCTTTAATGTTACATAGTTAATATCATAAGCACCCTCTCCCAAATCTGCATTACTCTTTACCCCTCCTGCATCAAGGCGGTGGTACTCTCTCCACGATGCTCCAAAGTGCATACTTCTATCATTCCACTTCCACTCAATCTTAGAGATCTCCAGTATCATTTTAACAGGGAAACCGGCAAGGTTGCGTATAGTAACATCTGCCCCCTCACGAAAAGGCATAACCCAAAGAGAGGTCATCGACCCATCTTCACTCACCTGAGTAAAAAATGTTCTGTGGGGGGAGATCTTATATCCGGTTCCAAAAAAATCACCGACAGGGCTCCAAACCCTTTTAACTCCGTCAAACGATATCTCAAGCACTACAGATCTTAACGCTTGATTTAAATTGAAATCTTCACTCCCGGGATTCTCTACTTTTATAGATATCTGTCCGATTGCCCCCTCTCCGGTAAGAGATTCAGAATAACACTCTCCTCTTTCAAGTACTTTGCTTTTGCTCAAACCCGCAGTAAAAACCTGCCTCTCTACTGCTCCTGCCAACTTTTGTGCTACGCTTTTTATCTGCTCTGAGTTCTTTTTGAGCACCTTATCACAAAAACTCTCCACCTCTGTTCCGGCAGGATACTCTCTGTAATTGATATTGTAGTAGACATTCTCGCCTCCAAAACCGGCATTCTCCTCCTTTACAAACTCACTCTCATAAGTAATCTTACAGCTTAGAGAGTAAGGTATTGGCAGATACAAATTGTGTCCTCGTCTGTCGTATCTGTAACTTTTAGGTACAGAAGAAGATAAAGGCTCTGGTGCAAGTTTACCTCCGCTTATCAGTTCAAAAGGGCTGCCTTGTACAGCAGGAATCTCAGATCCGTCAATATATATCCTCATTACCCCCTCTCCGGGGTGAATTCCGGCAAAAGTCATCCAGAACCTTACAATAGCACCGGGCCCCTGATGGTCAAAGAGGACAAACTCCCTTCTACCCTCTCTTCTCTCCACTCTTAAGAAATTTGAGAGGTCGAAATTGGCAAACCACCCCGGTTCACCCGCAGCAACACTCATCCTGTCATAACTGCTAAACTGCAGCAACTTAAACTCAGGCGAAGGAAACTTTGCCAAAGACTCTGCCGAGGCCATCTCCTTTAAAAGCGACTCCATAGTTACCTGACATCTGCCGTATAAAGTCACAAGAGATAGAATAGATAAAAATAAAACTCTTTTCATAATAATCGTTGTTGTGTTAATACCAATAATCTATCCTCGTTCCGTAAAGAAGTAGAAACTTCAGAACTAAGCAGATTAGAGTTTAATCTAATTACAAATATCAATAATTATTCTTCCCAAACGAATAGCTGAAACACTATTTTTCCACAAAGTATGCAAGTTCCACAATCCTTGCCAAGGATTCTCTGTTAATCTCTCCACGGGTTTTATAAGCCCGTAACGTACAAGGGATGTGTTCCTGTTGTGAGAATGACAGGCATATTATAATTTAGGAGAGTTTAGAAGAGCCAAAAAATTCCTACTTTTGAGATATTAAACCAACTATTATGAAGTTAGCACCTATAAGAAACACAATTTTAAAAATCTTTATATCTGCATTAATTATATTAATTGCAAATCAAAGAGTTACAGCACAGCAACAGGATAAACACCTCACCTGGTACGAGATAAACGGGTATAATAAGACCCCTCGTTACCTGCAGACTGTGGAGTACTGTAAACTGCTTGCCCAAAACTCCAAAATGGTTACCTACTTATCTATAGGCACATCCCCTCAGGGCAGAGAGATTCCGTTACTTATTCTGGACAGGGATGGTTTAACAGATCCTCAGGAGATAAGGGCACGGGGGAGAGTTGTAATTCTCACAGAAGCAGCAATTCACGCCGGAGAGCCGGACGGGAAAGATGCCGGTTTGATGCTCATAAGGGATATTGCTATAAATAAGATGTTTCCGGGAATTTTAGATAATGTTTCACTACTGTTTATTCCAATTATAAATGTAGATGGCCACGAAGATTTCGGCTCTCACTACCGTATAAACCAAAATGGCCCCGATGAAGTGGGTGCCCGTTTTACCGCTCAAAGGCTTAATATGAACCGCGACTTTATAAAGGCAGATGCACCCGAAACAAGAGCCCTCCTTAAACTCTACTCAAGGTGGATGCCGGAGCTATTTATAGATATTCACGTAACCAACGGTGCAGATTTTCAGTATGTAACAACTTACGGGCTGGATCACTGCGGGTTCCTTGCACCGGATCTCTTTAAATGGACAAAAGAGCTCTTCGAAAAGGAGCTCAAAACCAAAATGGAGTCAAAAGGCTACCCTATCTTCCCATACTTCGAATTCAACAGCTACACAAACCCCGGAGCCGGAGTGCTCCCGGATAACTTTCCCCCGCAATACTCAAACGGCTATGCATCTGCAAACAACAGAATCGGGATGCTGATAGAGAATCACATCTACAAACCATACAAAGAGAGGGTTACGTCTGCCTATCTTATGATAAAACACTCTATGGAGATATTAGGTGCAAATGCAGCTTCACTTAAATCCGCTGTTGCCCTGTCCGACAAATTTGTCTCATCGGCAAAGTTCCGTGCTGACTCACTTCCGCTGATGTTTAAACACGACCGTAAAGAGAGTATCGAGGTGGACTTTCTCGGCTGGAGAGAGAAAACGGTCATAAGTGACCTCTCGGGTGCAAAGTGGAGCTACTCAGACCGATCTGCACCTGTTACCCTTAAGATGCCGTTTTTTATCTCATACTCTAAAGAGCTCCAGATTAAACTTCCGGAGGCATACCTTATACCGCAGGAGCATATATCAACAATTGAACTACTCGATATTCACGGAATTAAGTACGACAAACTACCGCAAGATGCCAAATTTGAAGTGGAGACATATCGTTTTATCAACCCCAAATGGTCACAGTTCCCTTATGAAGGGAGAGTAACTCTTGAATCTGAGTACAAAACTCAAAGAGAGGTCGTAGGATACAGTAAAGGAGATATTATAGTATATACCAACCAACCGAAAGTTAAGGTAATTGCTCACCTTCTGGAACCAAAATCTCCCACATCACTGGTTTACTGGGGCTTCTATAACCTCTATGCAAGACCTGCTACAGAGTTCTGGATTCGCCTCAACTATATGGAGGTTAAAGGGAGAGAGATGCTCGAAAAGGATCCGAAACTCAGAAAAGAGTTCGAACAAAAAATTGAGTCAGACTCAACATTTGCAAAAAACCCTGAGGCAATTCTCCAGTTCTTTATGCAGAAGGTGAGGCAAAATGTAGAGCCAAATGCAAATCGCTATCCGGTATCGAAGCTCTTTTTGCTATAGCCCTCCTATGAAAACTGCAAACTGGAACCCCTGGCACGGGTGCAAAAAAATTAGCGAAGGGTGCAGGTACTGTTATGTTTACAGGCAGGACAGCAGATACAACCCCGAAATTCAGAGCAGTGAAGTCCGCAAAACATCTTCATTTGACCTTCCTTTAAAGAGGAAGAGAGATAAAAGTTTTAAGCTGGAGAGCGGGACTTTGGTTTTTACCTGTTTTACTTCCGATTTTTTTGTAGATGAGGCCGATAATTGGCGCACAGAGGCGTGGAAGATAATAAAAGAGAGAAGCGATCTTGTCTTTTACATCTTTACCAAACGAATTGACCGTTTCAATGTCTCCCTGCCACCCGACTGGGAAGATGGTTATGAAAATGTTATTATAGGATGCACAATTGAGAATCAACAGAGGGCAAACTACAGGATACCAATATTCCGGGAACTTCCCATCAGACACAAAACTATTATATGCGCACCACTGCTGGAAAGAGTAGAGCTGAGAGAGTGGCTTGACAAATCAATAGAAGAGGTTGCCGCGAGCGGAGAGTCCGGGAATGAGGCGCGCATTTGCGATTACGAATGGGTGCTGGATATAAGAGAGCAGTGTATAGAGGCAGATATCCCCTTCTGCTTTCACCAAACAGGTGCACGATTCCTTAAAAACGGCAAACTATACAGAATCAACAGAAAATTCCAGATAAGCCAAGCCAAAAAAGCCGGAATTGACTATAGGATAAATCATCCCGGATAATAAGATCAGATTAGGTCTGCCACAACAAAGGCGGCAAAGAGCACAGATGCTATACCGTTAAGGGTGAAAAAAGCTGCATTAATCCTTGAGAGGTCTTTGTGGCTCACAATTAAATGCTGCCACAGGAGCAGTATGGAAAATATAACACTGCCCGCTACATATAGCCATCCAAGTTGGCCAACTGCGCCGGAATTGACCACAAAATAGAATAATCCCAGTAAAGGCAAAATCAAAAAGTGGCCTACCGAAGATATTACAAGCCCCAATCTCTTTCCAAAAAGCTGGGGTACAGAGTGCAGGTTATTCTCTTTATCGAACTCCTCATCGGCCAAAGCATAAATGATATCAAACCCGCTCACCCATAAAAGTACAATAGCCGATAGAATTATTGGAGCAGGATGAAAACTGCCGGTAACACTCAGGTATGCTCCCACCGGTGCAATCGCAAGAGAGAGTCCAAGTATGTAGTGAGCAGTTGAGCTTATGCGTTTGATAAAGCTATATCCAAGCAAAACGGCCAGCGTTGGAAATGAGAGCACAAAGCACAACCGGTTTATAAAAAAAGCCGCCAGTATAAAAATGGTGGAGTTAATAATAACAAAAATTAGGGCAGATGTCGGCGAAACCGCTCCGGAGGGGATCTCTCTTTGTGCCGTTCTTGGATTCTTGGCGTCAATCTCTCTGTCCAAATATCGGTTAAAACCCATTGCAGCATTGCGTGCGCTCACCATTGCAAAAAGAATAAGTAAGAAAAGCCTCCAGGTGAAATGGCTATCTGTTGTGGTCAAAGCCAATGCAAACCCGATAAGCGCAAATGGTAGCGCAAAAACTGTGTGCGCAAATTTCACAAGTTTCAGATACTTGCCAAATCCCTCCAAAATTTTTATTCTCATAAGAGTTCTCCTATTCCCAAAATAGGGAGGTTGAAAATCATCTATCTTAATGTGGCCCCAAAACTCTCCCCAAACTTAGATAGAAGTTTGTTCATTATATCCTCTACATATTTATCTGTAAGGGTTTTTTCCAAATCCTGCAGGGTAAAGCTAACTGCATACTGCTTTTTGCCATCGGGTATCTTATCTCCTCTGTAAACATCAAACAAAACAACATCTTTAAGGAGCTTTTTCTCTACCGAATAGGCACTTTTTCTAATATCTGCAAATGAGATCTTCTCGTCCAGCAGCAGAGCAAGATCTCTTTTCACCTCAGGGAATTTAGGTAGCTCCCTGTATTGAACCCTCTGTTTCTTAACCTGTGATATAAAAACATCCCAGGATATCTCAGCGGCAAAAACAGGCTGTTTCACATCGAACTGCTTGAGTAGTGAGTTGCTTAATGTGCCCATCATAGCAAGAGTTTTACCCCCTTTGACAGAGTAAACCAACCCCTCGTTAAAGATGTCTGCAGGAGCAGCACTGTAATCCATATCATAGAGCTCCACTCCAAATCTCTTTAAGAGAGCCTCCAGATAACCCTTTAGCATAAAGTATGAGCCTGCACCCTGCTTCCCTCTCCAATATGGATACCCCTGTCCGGTAACCACAAGCAGCAGTTTCGGGAACTCTTTATAGCTACCAAGGCTATTGGCATCAGGTTCACACATTGAATATACATTTCCGAACTCAAAAAGTTTGAGCTCTGTATGCTGACGGTTGATATTGTAAGAGACAACTTCAAGAGCATTTAAAATAAGAGTCTGGCGCATCGAGTTAAGGTCGGAACTCAGCGGGTTCATAATCTTAACAAGATTTTCTGCCGGGAAGCTCTTTAACTTTGTGTAATAGTCCCCTTTTGTGAGAGAGTTGTTCATCATCTCATAAAAGCCGTTATTAACTAAAAGATTTGCAGATAGCTCCCTTACTCTCTCAGGATCCGGCTTAATACCCGGCGCAAGCGATGCACTCATCCTTTGAGGAAGTTCTATGTTGTTATATCCGTAGATTCTTAACACATCCTCAACCACATCACACTCTCTTGTAACATCTACCCTGTATCCCGGTACCGAAATCTCTGCACCCTCACTGCTGCTGCTCACAATTTCGTAATCCAAACACACTAGAATCTTCAAAATCTCATCCCCTCCAATTCGTTTACCGATAAGATCTTCCATCCGCTCAAAATTCAAAGAGATCTTAGCTCTCTCAATAGGGTTTGGATATGCCTTTACCACCTCTCCCACAATTTTTGCCCCGGTAAGCTCCTGCAACATAGAGGCTGCCCTCATCATTGCATAGGGAATAATCTCGGGATTTGCTCCCCTCTCATACCTGAAGGATGCGTCAGTCTTAAGAGAGTGTCTCTTAGAGCTTTTTCTTATAGAAACAGGGTTGAAATATGCACTCTCCAGGAAAACGGCTGTGGTAGAGCCGGTAACTCCAGATTTTTCACCTCCGAATACCCCTGCCAGACACATAGGTTTTACGGCATCGCATATCATAAGGTCATCTGCACTCATCTCTCTCTTCACTCCGTCCAGAGTTGTGAAATGCTCCCCCTGCTTTGCTCTTCTCACAACAACCCTTCTCCCCTCTATCATATTATAGTCAAAAGCGTGAAGAGGCTGCCCTACCTCCTGCAGAATATAGTTGGTAATATCCACAACATTATTGATAGGCCTTAAACCTACAGATCTTAAAGCCTTTTGAAGCCACTCCGGAGATTGACCTACTTTTACATCTTCAAATGTGAGCCCATAGTATCTTGGAGCTCCATCGGGAGCCTCCAGAACAACTTGAGCAGACTTTAGAGATGACCCTCTTTCAAGAGAGTCGAAGTCACCTACAGATGGAATGTTAAAGGTCACATCGTGACCGTTATATTTCAAATATGCATAGAGATCCCTTGCAACTCCAATGTGTGATGCAGCGTCAATCCTGTTTGGTGTTAGCCCTATTTCAAATATGGTATCACTCTCCAGTTTAAGGTAATCCTTTGCAGATGTTCCAATTATAGACTCCTGCGGAAGCACCATTATCCCCTCGTGCGAGGTGCCAATCCCCAGCTCATCCTCTGCACATATCATCCCCATACTCTCAACCCCTCTTATCTTAGACCTCTTAATTTTAACAGATTCACCGCCCGTGAATGTAAGTGTGGTTCCAACAGTTGCAACCAAAACCTTCTGCCCGGCAGCCACATTTGGCGCACCGCACACAATTGAGAGCAGCTCACCGCTCCCTGTGTTTACCCTGGTAAGGCTAAGTTTATCTGCATCCGGATGTTTGGAGCACTCAACTACCTCTCCAACCACTACACCGGCAAGCCCGCCCGGAATATCCTCCACCTCTTCCATTGCCTCAACCTCAAGCCCTATTGAGGTAAGTATCTTTTCCAGTTCAACCGGAGCAATCTCGGTATTTAGGTACCTCTTAAGCCAATTATATGAAATTTTCATACTATGAAATTATTTTACAGAATATCTATTATGACCTATTTTTCTACAGTAAAGAGTGACTCAACAAACTCCTTTTTGTTGAACACCTGAAGATCTTCAATTTTTTCTCCGACACCTATAAACTTAACCGGTATCTTGAACTGGTCTGAGATACCGATAACAACGCCCCCTTTTGCAGTACCGTCAAGCTTTGTCACGGCAAGAGCGGTAACATCGGTAGCCTTTGTAAACTCTTTGGCCTGCTGATATGCGTTCTGCCCGGTAGAGCCGTCAAGCACAAGCAACACCTCGTGAGGAGCATCAGGAATTATCTTTCTCATCACATTCCGGATCTTTGTGAGCTCATTCATCAGATTAACCTTATTATGAAGCCTGCCGGCGGTGTCTATTAAAACAACATCAATGTTTTGCGATATTGCAGATGAGATTGTATCGAATGCAACAGAGGCAGGATCTGCTCCCATCTTCTGTTTTACGATTGGAACCCCTGCTCTCTCGCTCCAGATAGTTAATTGTTCAACAGCTGCTGCACGAAATGTGTCTGCTGCGCCAAGAATAACGGTTTTTCCGGAAGCTTTTAACCTTGCTGCCAGTTTGCCTATAGTTGTTGTCTTCCCAACTCCGTTTACGCCCACAACCATAATAACATAGGGTTTACGGGAAAAGTCAAACGGCTCCTCCTCCCTAAAGTTCTCATCTATATTTAAAAGAGCCTCTATCTCCTCTCTTAATATCATATTGAGCTCTGCAGAGTTGAGAAACTTATCTCTCGACACCCTCTCCTCAAGTCGCTCAATTATTCTAAGTGTTGTCTCCACTCCGATATCAGATGCAATAAGAGCCTCTTCGATATCGTCCAGAGTGTTCTCATCTACCCTTGATTTGCCTGCAACAGCTCTTGCAAGCTTGTCAAATATACCGGATTTTGTCTTCTCCAGCCCCTGTTCAAGAGCACTCTTCTCCTGTTTTGATTTTGAACCGAAAATTCCGAAAATTGCCATAGTGAATTATTAAACCTTCAAAGATACAAAAAAAGAGTGGCTACAAGCCACCCCTCTTTCAAAAATCTATTATTACAGCTTAATTTATTTCTTGCTGAAAAACTCCTTTACGCCGTCAATCGGAATCATCTCCTCTTTGAATGCGTAAGAACCACTACGGTCTGAACGAACCATACGAATGCATTTCACACTTGTCTTACCGGATCCTTTTCCACCGCCGAATGTAGCAACTACTTTCTTTGCCATTTTATATCTTTTTTAAATTGTTCTTATTTAATCTCGCGATGAAGAGTAACTTTCTTCAGATAAGGATTGTATTTTTTACGCTCCAGGCGCTGGGTAGTATTCTTCTTGTTCTTGGTAGTTATATACCTGGAAATTCCCGGTACACCACTCTCTCTTTGCTCGGTGCACTCCAGAATCACCTGAACCCTATTACCTTTCTTTGCCATATTGCTTTAATATTTAAACCACATTAAGAAAACCTTTAGCCTTTGCATCTTTAAGAACAGCGCTAAGGCCTTTTTTATTTATTGTGCGCATCCCTGCGGCCGAAACCTTAAGGCTCACGAACCTACTCTCCTCCTCTAACCAAAAACGTTTGTTTTGAAGATTAGGAGCAAACTCACGCTTTGTTCTGCGCTTAGAGTGAGAAACATTGTTCCCAATCATCCTTTTTTTTCCTGTAACTTGACAAACTCGTGCCATTGTATATCGTAAAATTTAATATTTTTTCAAGGGTTGCAAATATCGTGAATATTTTTGTTTTATCCAAAATATTTACACAAATTTAAAAATCCTCTTCCATCGAATACTCTTTGGAAAAGTTTTATACTGGTCCTTCGAGAACCAGATAACCGAAGGGGAACCTACAACGTGAGACTCCGGTACAAAGCCCCAGTAACGGGAATCCAGGGAGTTATGTCTGTTGTCGCCCATCATAAAATAGTAGTCCATCTTAAAGGTATAACTAGATGCGGGAACTCCATTTATATAAATGGTGCTATCCTTTACCTCGAGAGTATTCTTCTCGTATGATGTTATTATCCTGGTGTAAAGCGGCAGATTTCCCTCATTCAGCTCCACAGTTGCTCCTTTGGCAGGAATCCACAGCGGACCATAATTATCGCGGGTCCATTTGAAATTATCACCCTCCGAAAAAGGGAAAATCATTAACGGAAAATCAGGAAAATCCGGTGGATAGATATCAATATTCTGTCTTATTTCCAATACATTAGACATACTTGCAATGCTCTTAACTTCATCTTCGTTAAGAGGGAAAGCAGAGTAGCCCGGCATTGAAGAGTCAAAATATATCTCTTCCTGGCTTAACCCCAACCCTTCAATAATTTTCGCATTGAAAGGAGTCCCGTTTGTGAAAATACGGTAGGTGTTCTGGACTCCCCCCAGCGCCTGCTGAGGTGCTCCGTTTACATATACCTTACCGTTAATAATCTCAAGTGTGTCTCCTGCTATGGCTACACATCTCTTTACATAGTTATCCTTTTTATCATCCGGTCTTACAACAACCGGCCCGTACATCATCTGCGTTTGCTCTCTTCCGTGAATTCTTACGTGAGTATAGTAATCCTCTGTAGGTATCGCCTTAAGGACGGTATCACCGTGAGGAAAATTAAATACTACTATATCGTCTCTCTTCACCTTTGAAAGACCCGCAAGTCTTCTGTAGGGATTCTGTATCCATTTAAGATATGACTCACCCCCTGTAACAGGAAGAATGTTATGTACAAGCGGAAAAGAGAGAGGTGTCTGCGAAACCTTCGGCCCGTATGCGAGTTTGCTTACAAACAGGTAATCACCCGTCATAAGACTCCTCTCCATAGAGGATGTGGGAATCATATACGCCTCAAAAAAGAAAGATTTAATAAAGGTAGAGACCACAAGTGCAAAAATAATTGCATCCAGCCAGTCCAGCCACGCATTTCTCTTCTCTCCCTCTTTATAATTTTTTTTCCAGAATGCCCACTTAACCTTTCGGGTAATAAAGATATCAAAAATAACCGCCAGCCCAAGAATGAACCACCAATTACCGAACCATATCACCCAAAGCAAGTAGATGAATGCCCAAATTGAAAATCTGAACCATCTGTTGCCTGTTATTTGGAGTGTATTCAATTTAATTCTATTTTACAGAGTTGATGATAGCTTCAAAAGCCTGAGGGTTGTTCATTGCAAGGTCTGCAAGAACTTTACGATTCAGACCTACATTGCCTTTGGCTAATTTGCCGATGAACTGTGAATAGTTCATACCGTGCTCTCTTGCCGCAGCATTTATCCTTTGAATCCAAAGAGCGCGGAAACTGCGTTTTTTGTTTTTACGGTCGCGGTAGGCATAGGTAAGACCCTTCTCATAGGTGTTCTTAGCTACTGTCCATACATTTGCACGAGCAAGGAAATTACCGCGTGTTAATTTTAGAATTTTTTTACGGCGGGCTCTTGAGGCCACCGAATTTACCGATCTTGGCATACTACACTAGTTGGTTTTAAGAATGTCAGCGCTCTCCTGTTTATGAGAAACTTTTCCTGCTGTTCATTCAGGTTAATAAATAAATAAATTAAGCAACCAAAAGAGCTTTGATTCTCTTTTCGTCTGACACCGATACCAGTGCAGAGTAGGTTAAATTCCTCTTCTGTTTGGTGGTCTTCTTTGTAAGAATGTGACTCTTATAGGCGTGCTTTCTCTTCACTTTACCTGTTCCGGTAAGCTTAAAACGCTTTTTAGCACCGGAGTTGGTCTTAATCTTTGGCATTGTACTTATCTGTTTTAATTTAAAGTGTTTACAATTTTACTTCTTCTTGACGGGGGTCATCATCATAATCATTCTCTTTCCCTCAAGCTTTGGCATCTGATCTGCTTTGCCGAAATCTTCCAGCTCAAGTGCAAATCTTAACAGCAGTTTTTCTCCCTGTTCTGCAAAAAGTATTGACCTTCCCTTAAAAAAGACATAGGCCTTTACTTTTGCTCCTTCGCTCAGAAATGTCTGTGCGTGTTTTAGTTTAAATTGATAATCGTGCTCATCGGTATTGGGACCGAATCTTATCTCCTTGATTATTATTTTTGTGGCATTGGCCTTCATCTCCTTTGCCTTCTTCTTCTGTTGGTAGATGTACTTTTGATAATCAACTATCTTACAAACAGGTGGATCAATATTTGGTGTAATCTCAACCAGGTCCAGCCCTAACGCCTCAGCCATCCTGATTGCCTCCGGTAGAGAGAAAACTCCAGGATTGGGTACATTATCCCCTACTACTCGAACTTTTTGAGCAGTAATATCATTATTCATCCTTGGTCCATCATCAACCCTGCGTGACATACTTCTTCTGTCACCAGGTCTGTTATTTGGAGATGAACTGTTTGTCCTTTTGACAAACCCTCCGGGACGAGGTTTAAATGGTGTAGCGATAAGTTTTCCTCCTAAATTTTAGTTAATAATCTATATGCTTAATAATCTATTTGCTGTTTTACCTCTGCATTAACCATCTCCGCAAACTCTACAACTGACATTTGGCCCTTATCTCCATCTCCCTGTTTGCGCACGGAGATCATCTCTGTCTCCATCTCTTTCTCACCAACAATCAAGAGGAATGGAACTCTTTTCAGTTCATTCTCCCTGATTTTCTTGCCGATTGTCTCGTTGCGGTCGTCAATTGAGGCGCGAATATCGTTATTATTCAAGAATTCTACAACTTTTTTTGCATAATCGTTGTACTTTTCACTTATAGGGAGCACAACAGCCTGCTCCGGGGTTAGCCAAAGCGGGAATTTTCCACCGGTATGCTCAATGAGAACAGCAACAAACCTCTCCATAGAACCGAACGGGGCTCTGTGAATCATTACAGGCCTGTGTCTTTTGTCATCTGCTCCGATATACTCCAGCTCAAATCTCTCCGGCAAATTATAATCTACCTGAATTGTACCAAGTTGCCACTTTCTTCCAATAGCGTCTCTCACCATAAAGTCCAGCTTGGGGCCGTAGAATGCAGCCTCACCCAGCTCAACAACAGTTTTTAGCCCTTTCTCTGCAGATGCTTCAATAATTGCAGCCTCTGCTTTTTCCCAATTCTCGTCGCTTCCTATGTACTTCTCTCTGTTTGAAGGATCACGAAGTGAGATCTGTGCAGTATAATCTTTAAAGTCAAGAGTTTTAAATATGTATAAAACAATGTCAATAACCTTGATAAACTCCTCTTTCAGCTGATCCGGACGGCAGAATATGTGTGCATCATCCTGAGTAAAACCTCTCACTCTTGTTAGCCCGTGAAGCTCTCCACTCTGCTCATAGCGGTAAACGGTTCCAAACTCTGCCAGCCTTAATGGCATATCTTTGTATGATCTTGGTTTAGTTTTATATATCTCGCAGTGGTGAGGGCAGTTCATAGGTTTTAACAAAAACTCCTCTCCCTCCTGTGGTGTATGGATTGGCTGGAAAGAGTCCTTGCCGTATTTTGCATAGTGTCCGGAAGTTACATAGAGCTCCTTCTGACCGATGTGAGGCGTAATTACAGGGAGGTAACCATATCTCTTTTGAACGCCTTTCAGGAAATTCTCCAATCTCTCGCGCAACATTGCCCCTTTTGGTAACCATAAAGGGAGCCCTTGCCCCACTCTGGCAGAGAACGCAAATAGCTCCAGCTCTTTGCCAAGCTTTCTGTGGTCTCTCTTTTTAGCCTCTTCGAGCATTACCAGATACTCATCTAAAAGTTTCTTCTGCGGGAATGTAACTCCGTAAATACGGGTCAGCATCTTGTTCTTCTCATCCCCTCTCCAATATGCACCTGCAATTGAGGTGAGTTTTACAGCCTTGATTACTGATGTGTCTGCAAGATGTGGGCCGCGACACAAATCTGTAAAGGTTCCATTGGTATAAAACGAGATTGTTCCATCTTCCAGATCCTTTATCAGCTCACATTTATACTCATCTCCTTTCTCTACATAAGTAGACATCGCCTCCTCTTTACTTATCTCCCTGCGCACAAACGTCTGCTTCTCTCTGGCAAGTTCCAGCATTCTCTCCTCTATTCTTTTAAGATCCGACTCAGTAATCTGCCTATCTCCTGTATCCACATCATAGTAGAAGCCAACCTCTATAGCAGGACCTATCCCAAATTTAATTCCCGGGAATAGCTGCTCGAGAGCCTCAGCCATAAGGTGTGAAGATGAGTGCCAGAATGTACTCTTTGCCTGCGGATCCTCCCATTTATGCAGTTTTATTGATGAATCTGAGTTAATGGCTCTGTTAATCTCAAATATCTGGTTGTTTACAGTCGCAGCCAAAACCTCTGCTGCAAGCCTTGGACTTATCGAATTTGCAATATCAAAAGCAGTTACTCCATTTTCAAACTGGCGGATACTGCCATCCGGGAAAGTAATATTAATCATCTCTTCGTTCAATTCTAATCAATTGGCAAAGATAATCATATTTTTAAAAAAACTCTAAATTTTGCTACCATAAGGATTTTAGCTATTTTTGAGGAAAATAATATCAGCACTTAACCAATTAACTTAAATATTATGCAATCGAACAAATGGAGTATCGCTGCCACATACGGATTGTTACTGGCTCTGGTAACAATAGTTTACACACTAATCCAGACAGTGTTTGCTCCCGGTACAGCTATCAGTCTGTTACTTTGGGCAGCAAAATTTGTCGGGAGCATTTGGCTTCTTCTATATTTTATTAAGGAGTATTCTGCATCGGCAGAGGTTTTCACCTATAAAGAGGGCTTTAGATTTGGGTTCATAACAAGCGTCTTCTCTTCAATTATTTTTGCCGCGTATATATTTATTCATTACGCGCTTATATTCCCGGATTCAATTGCAGTGCAGATGGAGGCTGCTATGACAATGATGGGATCTTCCAACCCGGATGCTGCAGAACAGATTGCATCAATAGAGGAGATCTTTCCTCAGCTGATGTTTGTTGTATTTCTTTTTTACAACTCAATATTCGGGGCCATTGTATCTGCAATAATTGCGAACTATACCAAGAAGGGGGACATTTTCACCGGAAGCGAAACTATTTAAAACCAGACAAAGATGAATCTCTCAATTGTAATTTCTGTATATAACGAAGAGGAGTCTCTGCGCGAACTCATACCCTGGATAAAAGAGGCACTTTCCGGAGAGAGTATGGAGTATGAGATTATTCTTATTGATGACGGCAGTACAGATTCTTCCTGGAGTATAATTGAAGAGCTTTCAAAAGAGTATCCTATAAAAGGGATCTCTTTCCGGAGAAATTACGGAAAATCTGCCGCACTCTATTGCGGATTTGAACTCGCACAAGGAGATATTGTTGTGACAATGGATGCAGATCTGCAGGATAGTCCCGAGGAGATTCCGGGGCTGGTTGCTATGATTAAAGCTGAGAATCTTGACATTGTTTCAGGCTGGAAAAAGAAACGCTACGATGGCTTCTTCTCAAAAAACCTTCCATCGCGAATCTACAACTCTGCGGCAAGAAAAGTTACCAAAATCAAGCTGCACGATATGAACTGCGGTCTCAAGGCATACAAGAGAGAGGTAGTTAAGAATATAGAGGTTTACGGAGAGATGCATCGCTACATACCATATCTTTCTAAAAACGCAGGTTTTACAAAAATTGGGGAGAAAGTTGTAAAGCACCAACCGAGAAAATTCGGTAAGAGTAAATTTGGCAAGAGCCGGTTTATTAACGGATTTCTGGACCTTCTCACTCTTTGGTTTCTATCCCGTTTCGGAAAGAAGCCAATGCACTTCTTCGGGCTTGTCGGTTCACTCACTTTTTTAATAGGATCACTCACCTCACTTTATCTAATTATTAACAAAATTGTAACCCAGTCTAAAGGGTTACCTTTTAGAGCCGTAACAGACCAACCGCTGTTTTATATCTCCCTAGTTGCGTTAATTATTGGTATGCAGCTGTTTCTATCCGGGTTTTTGGCTGAATTAATATCCCGAAACGGCAGTGAGAGAAATCATTATAAAATAAAAAAATCGATATAACTTTACATATCAATATTTTTTTTGTACTTTCACGGAAAATTTTTTACTATGATAAAAACTTACTCTTTTCCAAGCGTATACGAGTCAACGCTAAGAGACTTTTCTACCAGTAATGATCCTATCCTTGGTTTTTCTAAATTAAAATTTGATGGTGCGAATTATTTGGTTGGATTACAAGCTCTTAACGAAGGCGTTTCTCCTCACAAATCAATAAATGCATCACCAGAGGATGTAGATTATAAAATTATTACTCAATCTGCACTTCTGCTTGCCAGTAATGCTCTAAAAGGTGAGTCAAAAAACGGCAAGGTTCCTAAAATGGTAGTAACAAGCGGATTCCCTTACGCTACCTACCAATTTAATAAAGATAATGCCATCGAGTATTATAAAGAGGAGAAGATTATCACTTACTACAAAGCAGATGACAATGGCTCACTCAGTTCTGAGCAGAGAGTTGTTTCAGTAGCATCTGCAAATGTAATTCCTGAGCTTGTTGGTTGTGACATAGCTGTAAGAAAAGGTGACCAACCTGTTGATGGAAACTTCATAATAATCAGTCTGGGTTACGGTACTTGCGAGGGAGCTGTAAGTACACCGGAAGGTCTAACTACCAGGTCTTTCTTTAGCACTCACGGTATAAGTTATCCCGTGAATGTATTCAGTCAGGAGATCAGTAAACACACCTATTTGAAACTAAGAACAGAACACCAGATAGATCATCTGTTCTCTAAAGGTTTTATGTTTGTAGAGAGAAAGAGAAAAGATTTTACTGAGGAGAAGAAACTTGCAATCAGTATGTACTATAACAATGTTATCTCTCCTACCATAAGGCGCTATATTACAGATGAAGACTTTGAAAACTGTCAAAAAATGATTCTTGTCGGTGGAGGTGCACTACACAAAGATCTTGTTGAGATGTTCAATGAGGAGTTTGGTGAAATTTGTAATATCTCCATTTTCAATGCTCCTGAGAAATGTGCCTCTATCGGATATGCACTCTACTCAAAAGCATCTGTTGAGAATAAAGAGGGAGATGGATTCTCCTACACTCCGGACTCAGAGGAAAAAGTTGTGTATGTAGGGATAGATATCGGAAACGCCAATACCTGCGTCTCTGTGATATCAAACTCATACTAAGAACCTAATAACTAATATAAAAAGAGGGTGGTCAAAATTGCCACCCTCTTTTTATATTTACAAAACCTCTATTGATTTTGCGATTTGAGGTTATCTTCAAACTCCTCTTCGGTTATCATCTTACAGGATCCGTTAAAAATGCCTCCCTCCTCAATAAATAGCTTTTGGCAGGCTATTTTACCCTTAATTGATCCACACTTTCTAAGCCCGAAAACCTCTTTTACCAATACTTTCCCGTCTACCTCCCCCCAAATATCGCAACTTTTTGCAATCACCTCACCAATTAAACGAGCTGACTCTCCTATTACAAGCTTCCCTATAGTTGTCAATTTACCCTCGAATAGGCCATCTATTCTGATATCTGATACTGAATTAATAACTCCGTGAAATTCGGTCCCGCCGGATATTCTGTTAACTTCGTTAACCTGGGTTGTATTTTCGTTCTTAGACATAGATTAAATTTTAAATGTGAATTACCTCATCGTGCGCAGCAGCTGCAGCTTCCATAATAGCTTCGCTCATTGTTGGATGAGGGTGAATTGAGTGCATAATATCTTTTGCCGTTGCTCCAAGTCCTCTCGCAACAACAATTCCCGAGAGCATCTCAGTAACATTGGCTCCTATAAGATGGGCACCAAGTATTTTGTCACTCCCGGAGTCTATAATCAGTTTTACAAAGCCGTCTCTCTCTCCTGCTGCAGATGCTTTCCCGGATGCCGTAAATGGGAATTTACCAATTTTATAGGCAATCCCGCTCTCCTTAACAGCCCTCTCAGTGAGGCCTGTGGATGCAATTTCGGGAGAAGTATATGTACAACCCGGGAAATTTGTATAATCCAGCGGCTTAACATCAATACCCGCTATCTTCTCAACACAGCAAATCGCCTCGGCAGAGGCTATATGGGCAAGCGCAGGAGTGGCAAGCACATCACCTATTGCATAGATCCCTTTTACATTTGTTGCATAGTAACTATCTACCTTTATTTTTCCTCTCTCAGTTATTACTCCATTCTCTTCCAGACCAATATTCTCAATATTTGCCACAACACCTACAGCAGAGAGTACCCTCTCCACCTCTATCTTCTCTTCGCCCTTCTTAGTTTCAACTGTTATTACGCACATCTCTCCGCTTACATCAACCCCTTTTACCTGAGCTGAGGTGAGTACTTTTATTCCCATTTTACGGAAGGATCTGCTAAGCTGAGCCGAGACTTCGTCATCCTCCAGAGGAACAATATTTGAAAGATATTCAATCAGAAAAACCTCTACCCCAAGAGATCTGTAAAAATATGCAAACTCACTTCCTATCGCTCCGGAACCAATCACTGCAAGACTCTTTGGAAGTGTTTCCGGAACCATAGCCTGCCTGTAAGATATTATTTTGTTGCCATCTATAGGTGCAAAAGGGAGTGAATTGGCTCTTGCTCCGGTCGCAATAATTATATTTTTTGCCTCAACAACAGTAACAGAACCATCATTAGAGATAACCTCCACCTTGTTTGGGCTCAGAATTTTTCCGGTTCCATTTAAAACACTTACCTTGTTTTTCTTAAACAGAAAATCAATTCCCCTGCTCATACCATTGGCAACATTTCTACTTCGCTCAACAATTTTGTTTAGGTCCGGTTTAATCTCGCCTACAATATCAAAACCGTAATCATTATGATTTTGAGCATAATGAAGTGCCTGAACACTCTTTAAAAGTGCTTTAGTAGGAATACACCCCCAGTTGAGACAAACGCCTCCAAGCTCCGATTTTTCAATTACCACTGTGTTCAAACCCAGTTGTGATGCTCTTATTGCTGCAACATAACCTCCGGGTCCCGAACCAATTACTATAAGATCATACATATATCTCGAATTATAATCTAATTAAACATTAATGAATTACCCTCTACTCATTCGCTCCGTGGCAATTCTTATATTTTTTTCCGCTACCGCAAGGGCATTGGTCATTTCTTCCTACCCTCTTCTCCACGTGAACAGGAGCTTGTGATTTTGGCTCTCCTGCAGATGTGATAAAATCATTTCTGGTAGCCTGCAGGTTACTCATATCTGTCTTCTTCCTCTGCTCCTGACGCAGTGTTACAGGCTCTTTTTGTGTCTCTCTCAGTGGAATATGAGCTTTTAGAAGGAATGAGAGAACATCTTTGTTTATTTTATCCAGCATTGTCTGGAAGAGTTTAAAACTCTCAAACTTATAGATAAGCAATGGATCTTTCTGTTCATAAGTGGCGTTTTGAACAGATTGTTTCAGCTCATCCATCTCTCTGAGGTGCTCCTTCCAGAACTCATCAATTAACATAAGAGTTATGCTTTTGTTTAGAGATCTCCCAATTTCGCGGCCAGAACTCTCGTATGCCTTTTTCAGGTTTACAATAACCTGCATTATTTTTGCTCCGTCACTTACGGGAATTGCTATATTATCGTAAGTAGCGCTCTGGGTTTCGTAAATCTGTTTTACAATTGGCCAGGCGTGGTTTACAAGAATATCCTGTCTTCTTTTATACACACTCTGTACATTCTCCAGCAATTTCTCGGCAACCTCTTCTGCTTTGGCATCTGTATAGAACGCTTCATCCATTCCCGGTTCAATGGAGATCTGCCTGATTGTCTCGAGGCTGAACTCTTCAAATGAAAGAGATCCGTGAGAGTTTTGAGTTATTGATTCCGAGAAATCTGTCATCATATTCTGGATGTCTACATCAATCCTCTCTCCATAAAGTGCATTTCTGCGACGAGTGTAGACAACCTCTCTCTGAGAGTTCATTACATCGTCATACTCAAGGAGCCTTTTCCTCTGCCCAAAGTTGTTCTCCTCCACTTTTCTTTGAGCTCTTTCAATTGATTTAGAGAGCATTGAATGTTGAAGAACCTCTCCCTCCTTCATACCCATCTTATCTACAAGCCCTGCAATTCTCTCAGAACCGAAAAGACGCATAAGATCATCTTCCAGAGATACAAAGAAACTTGAAGATCCAGGGTCTCCCTGACGACCGGCACGACCTCTTAACTGACGGTCTACTCGTCGTGAGTCGTGTCGCTCTGTACCAATGATAGCAAGTCCTCCTGCCTCCTTAACACCACTCCCAAGCTTTATATCTGTACCTCGACCAGCCATATTGGTTGCAATAGTAACCGAGCCCGCCTGACCCGCCTCTGCCACAATCTCTGCCTCTTTGGCGTGCTGTTTTGCATTTAGGACATTGTGCTTTATCCCCCTGATTTTTAACATCCTGCTCAATAGCTCAGATACCTCAACAGAGGTTGTACCTACAAGTACCGGCCTGCCAATTTTTGTAAGTGCAACAATCTCATCTATAACAGCGTTGTACTTCTCTCTTTTAGTTTTGTATATAAGGTCTTCCAGATCCTTTCTAACCACAGGGCGGTTGGTAGGTATCACAACCACATCAAGTTTATAGATTGACCAAAACTCACCAGCCTCTGT
Source organism: Bacteroidetes bacterium HGW-Bacteroidetes-5 (assembly GCA_002842515.1). Classification (GTDB taxonomy): domain Bacteria; phylum Bacteroidota; class Bacteroidia; order Bacteroidales; family UBA932; genus Bact-08. The sequence continues at coordinate 652,741 of PHDC01000001.1, forward strand.
CTCAGCTGTACCGGTCATACCGGCCAACTTATGGTACATACGGAAGTAGTTCTGCAGGGTAATGGTGGCAAATGTCTGTGTTGCAGCCTCTACCTTAACCGACTCTTTGGCTTCAATTGCCTGGTGAAGTCCGTCTGAGTAACGCCTTCCCTCCAGAATACGACCGGTCTGCTCATCTACAATCTTAATCTTGTTATCCATCACCACATACTCAACATCCTTCTCAAACATTGTGTAGGATTTAAGCAGTTGATTAACTGTATGGACCCTCTCGCTCTTAATTGCATATTCTGCAAGAAGCGAATCTTTTGCAGATAATTTTTCTTCCGGAGATTTCTCACTCCTCTCTATATCTGCAATCTCGGTTCCAATATCCGGCAAAATAAAGAAATCGCTGTCACTCACATTTTTACCGATTAATTCGTGACCTTTATCGGTAAGCTCTACAGACCTCTGTTTCTCATCAATAATAAAGAAGAGATCATCTGTAACGATGTGCATCTGCTTATTATTATCCTGCATATAGAAGTTCTCAGTCTTAAGGAGAACCTGCTTCATACCCGATTCACTCAGATATTTGATAAGCGGATTGTATCTCGGAAGACCTTTATGGGCTCTTAAAAGCAGCTTTCCCCCCTCCTCTTCGTTGTTCTCCTGAAGTTTCTTTTTGGCTTCGTTGAGCAATTGGGTTACAAGAGTTCTTTGGGCACTATAAAGTCTCTCTACTATTGGCTTGTATTCATTAAACTGCTGCTCATCTCCTTTGGGAACAGGTCCGGAAATAATCAACGGAGTTCTGGCATCATCGATAAGCACCGAGTCAACCTCATCGACAATTGCATAGTGATGCTTCTTTTGAACCAAATCTTCCGGGTTGATTGCCATATTGTCCCGCAGATAGTCAAACCCGAACTCGTTATTTGTTCCGAATGTGATATCTGCCTTGTATGCTGCTTTTCTCTGGTCTGAGTTAGGCTGATGTTTGTCAATACAATCTACTTTGAGTCCGTGGAACTGATAGAGCGGTCCCATCCACTCCGAGTCACGCTTTGAGAGGTAGTCGTTGACAGTTACAATGTGTACCCCCTTTCCGGCTATTGCATTTAGGAATACCGGCAGCGTTGCAACCAGAGTTTTTCCCTCACCTGTACCCATCTCCGCAATCTTACCCTGATGCAGGGCAACCCCGCCAATTAGCTGTACATCATAGTGAACCATATCCCAAACAATGACATTTCCACCTGCCATCCAGCTGTTTTTCCAAATTGCATCATCTCCCTCAATAGAGACAAAGTCGTGTTTGGCTGCCAAATCTCTATCTGACTGAGAGGCAGTTACAATAATTTGAGAGTTCTCTTTAAATCTCCTTGCGGTAGATTTCATAATGGCAAAAGCTTCCGGCAATATCTCCAGTAATACCTCCTCTATCTTTTCATCAATCTTCTTTGTGAGTTTATCTACCTCTGTTGCCAGCTCCTCCTTCTCTTTGACATCAATCATAACATCGTCCAGCCTTGCACGAAGTGATTTTTTCCTCTCTTCATCAGCTGCAATTTTATCCTGAACAACCTTTCTAAGCCTTTGAGATTCATTGCGAAGCTCATTATGTGTGAGCAGATCTATTCTGGAATATGCAAGGAGAGCCTTATCTACATATGGTTGAATCTCTTTTATATCTCTTTCAGATTTAGTGCCGAAAAATCTTTTTAGTAAACCTGTAATAAATGCCATTTTATATATCTTATTTTTAGTTACGTTATTTGATTAAATCTTAAATCATTCAATCTCTAACATGCAAAGATAAAAAAATTGGAAGAAAGATTTACATTTGCAACATTAACAATGGCTCAGAATTGGTTAATATTTTGAAAAGAGAGATAGTAATAACTGCAGATGGCTCCTCTACAATAAGGTTGTGCGAAGAGGATGAGTGCTACCACTCTGTTAACGGAGCACTGGCAGAGAGCCTGCACATCTTTATCAATAACGGATTAAATAGTTTTCTTAATGAGAAGAGAGCTTCGGTAGAACCGATTCACAAATGCATTAGCATCCTGGAGATAGGCCTTGGAACCGGTCTAAACTGTGTACTTACCGCAATTGAGGCTTTAAAGCACAAAGATTTAATTTTCAACTATATAGCTCTTGAGAAATATCCGGTAACCGTACAGGAGTTAAAGTGTCTTAATTACGAGATTTTTTTAGGGCGAGATTATAACTCCATCCTTGAGAAAATTCACTCCGTCCAGTGGGGAGTAAGCGAAAAAATTCTAAATAACTTCAATCTTACAAAAATTGAGCGTGATATAAAAGAGCTTGAAGGTGATAGTTTAAAAGGGGTAATATCGAATGTAGATATTGTCTATTTTGATGCCTTTTCACCTAATATTCAGCCGGAACTTTGGAGCAGAGAAATTTTTAAAGGTTTATTCTCAATGATGTCCGGTGGGTCAATCCTAATTACATACTCATCAAGGGGAAGTGTAAAAATTGCATTAAGAGAATCTGGTTTTACCGTGAAAAGATTGAAGGGGCCTTCGGGGAAAAGGCATATTACTTTGGCAACTCGACCCGATACATTTTAGGCCAGTTTTTACCCGTAAGGTAGAGTGAACTATCTGCAGGGTTAAAGGCAATGCCGTTAAGCACATCTGTAGAGGTTGTTTTGAGAGCGACAGGGAGAAGCCTCCTGCAGTCGAGAGTGGCACGCACAACTCCGGTTTTGGGATTTATTATTAATATTACATCCTCTTCGTATATGTTTGCCCATATCTCGCCGTTGATGAACTCCAGTTCGTTTAGATACTCTACTTTCTCTCCGCTTAGGGTCACCTCAATTTTTGAGAGTTGACGGAAGCTCTCCGGATCGTGAAAGTATATAAATGATGAGCCGTCTGTAGTGATAAGGTTAGTACCATCAGTTGTGAGACCCCACCCATCTCTTGGATTATAGAGGGTTCCCAAATGTTTGAAGGTATTTATATCATAAACCAGAACCTCTCTCTCCTGCCAGGTAAGCAGGTAGAGCCTATCTTTATATGCAACAGCTCCTTCTGCAAAGTATTTTGATGGAAGTTTGAAGCTTCTTATTGAAGTTCCTTTTTTTAAATCTACTTCGTGGAAAAATGATTGCCCGTACTGACCGGAACTCTCGAATAGCCTCCCCTTATAGAAGAAGAGCCCCTGAGTATATGAGTTAACACTGTGAGGCAGTGTCTCAAGCACTTTAACGGTATAACGCTTTACCTTAGGTGCCTGAGCATCTGATGTTACAATTGATGAGAACATTATTAGAGATGCTATCGTTATTATGGCTCTTAATTGTATCATAATACAACTTATATATCAAGAATCAGACCAAGTTATGATAACCGCACCACAAAATTTTATTGCTCACCTCTCTTCCTTTTCATTGCTGCCTTTACAAGAGCTACGAAAAGTGGATGAGGGTTCTCCGGTGTGCTTTTAAGTTCCGGATGGAATTGAACTCCAATAAAAAATGGATGTGCTGGTATCTCAACTATCTCGACTAACCCTGTCTCCAGGTTTTTACCGCTTGGTACAAGCCCTTTTTGTGCAAGCATATCTACATAGATATTATTCATCTCGTAACGATGCCTGTGTCTCTCAGATATATCAAGTGTGCCGTAAATTTTGTTTGCAAGAGACTCTTTCTCTATTTTGCAATTATATGCGCCAAGCCTCATTGTTCCACCCTTTGTTGTGAGAGACTTTTGATCTTCCATCAGGTCTATAACAGGATTCTTTGCATTTGACTTAATCTCGGTTGTCATTGCATCTTCCAGGCCGAGTACATTTCTGGCAAACTCTATCACAGCCATCTGCATACCGAGGCAAATTCCCAGAAACGGAATTTTGTTCTCTCTGGCATACTTAACTGCATTTATCTTTCCCTCAATCCCTCTCTCACCAAACCCCGGGGCAACCAGTATTCCGTGCATATCCTTTAACAATTCAGATGCATTCGTCTCAGTAATATGTTCACTGTGTATCGTGTGTACAACAACTTTACACTCATTCTCTGCACCTGCGTGAATAAATGACTCAAGGATAGATTTATATGCATCCTGCAACTCTACATATTTTCCGACAAGGGCAATATGAACCTCCTCTTTGGGGTTGAAAAGCCTCTCCAGAAAAGATCTCCAGCGGGCAAGATCAGGAGTGTTATTAATTGCAGGCAGGCGGAACTTCGTCAAAACAAGCTCATCTAATTTCTCTTTTACCATAAGCAGAGGAACCTCGTAAATGCTCTTTGCATCAATTGATTCAATAACTGCGTTTGGCCTTACATTACAAAAGAGTGCCACCTTTCTTCTAATCTCTGCAGATAACGGATGCTCAGTCCTGCAAACAAGAATATCTGCGTGTACTCCGTTTTGCTGAAGCATTCTCACCGAGTGTTGAGTCGGCTTTGTTTTAAGCTCCTTTGCAGCACTCAGGTAAGGAACAAGGGTAAGATGTATTACCAAACAATCTTCGTCGGGCAACTCCCACTGCAGCTGCCTAACAGCCTCCACAAATGGAAGTGACTCAATGTCACCGACAGTTCCACCGAGTTCTGTAATGATAACATCATATTTTCCACCTTTTCCAAGATGGAGCATTCTTCTCTTAATCTCATCGGTAATGTGGGGTACAACTTGTACAGTTTTTCCCAGATATGCTCCCTCCCGCTCTTTGTCTATAACTGTCCTGTAGATTCTGCCGGTAGTTACATTATTAGCCTTGCTGGTGTGAACATTCAGGAATCTCTCATAGTGTCCCAGATCGAGATCTGTCTCGGCACCATCTTCGGTAACATAGCATTCGCCGTGTTCGTAGGGGTTAAGAGTTCCCGGGTCTACATTGATATAGGGGTCAAATTTCTGAATTGTCACAGACAATCCTCTGGCTTGAAGAAGTTTTGCCAACGATGCCGAAATAATACCTTTTCCCAGGGAAGAGGTAACTCCTCCCAAAACAAATACATACTTGGTGCTCATAAAAAAAATTAATATGGATTGTTATACAGGGATACAAAGGTAGTACATAAATCTTAACTTTGCACTATTATGATGAGCTATACTGAGGAGTTTTCGGTTAAAAGTTATGAGACCGACCACAAGGGTAATTTTAAGCCCTTCGCATTTATGAATCACGCCCAGGAGATGGCTGGCACTCACGCACTGTCACTGGGATTTGGTTATGATCAACTTATAGAGTCCGGTAATGTTTGGGTTCTCTCCAGAGTTCACGTTAAATTCTTGAAAATGCCGGTTTGGAGAGAGGAGCTCTCTATGACCACCTGGCATAAAGGGGCAGACAGACTTTTTGGATTCAGGGATTTTAAGGTTACAGATAAAAAGGGTGAAGATGTTATACTAGCCACCTCATCTTGGCTGGTAATCAATCATATAAGCAGAAGGGTTCAGAGAATCGAGAGTGTTTTAGGGGATGAAATGAAGGGCGCACTCTCCGAAGATGCAATAAAAGAGCCTGCTCAGAGATTATCGACCCCGTCTAATGCTCTCTTTGCCGGTAAGAGGGTTGTCTGTTTGTCTGATATTGATATAAATATGCATACCAACAATGCCCGTTATGTAGAGTGGGCAATGGATGTAATCTCACCCAAAATAGGTTACAATATGGTGGTTAAAGAGTTATGGATCAACTTCAATAATGAATCACTTCCCTCAGATGAGATTGATCTTTATGTATCATACGACCCGGAAATTTTTGTTGAAGGGAAAAGGGGAGATTCCTCCATATTCCAACTTAAGATTATTTCCGCATAACCCTTCCACTGTTTGAATGGCTTTCAATAACCTCGTCTGTTTTACAATCCTGCAAGCTTCTTGAGTGACTCTCCGGTTAGCCTGTAAACTGTCCACTCATCCATAGGTATCGCACCCAAAGATTTGTAGAACTTTATTGAAGGCTCGTTCCAGTCAAGAACACTCCACTCGAATCTGTCACATTTTCTGTTCACGGCTATTGCCGCCAACTCTTTGATAAGCTGCCCACCGTAACCTTTACCCCTGTACTCCGGTTTTACATAGATATCTTCCAGGTAGAGACAGGCCCGCCCTTTAAAGGTGGAGAAATTGTGAAAAAAAAGAGCAAACCCAACGGCGGTATAATTACCAGAGTTATAGGCAGAGCCCACAATGGTTGCCGAGTCACCTGCCACTTCGGCAATCAGTACCTCGGCCTGCTTTTTCACAAATAGAGATTCGTTTAACAGTTCGGGTGTTGCAGTAACATCATCACGCAGCTTTTCATATTCGGCGAGCTCACAAATAAAATTGAAGATTATATCAATATCATTCGGGTTGGCCTCTCTTATTCTAAAGTTCATAGCTCATTTTTTACAAAGATATCATTCTGACATAAAACTATTGAGAGTACTTTCAACGATTTGGGGAAAATTCTTTCATTTATCATCTCTATATAATAACTATCCCCTGTTAAAATTATTGCTGGGACTTTAGCTACAGGCAGGTTTCTTATTATAAAGAATCGGGGGGATAAAGTTTTTCTGCCCGAGCAATCATATTTGCTGCCTTTTCCCTGAATGTTATTTCACTTTCAAAAACGGTTTCTCCTCCAATGTCTTCGCCAACGCTTTTCCACACTCCGTTACAATTGTAAAAATACCATAATCCATATCCAAACGATTTTATGTAGGCATCATTTACTACTCCGGCTAACTTATTATCATATATGAAGATTTTCTCAATCCCAATATTCAATACGGCATCTCTCTCTGTTTCTGCTATACCCTCTTTTTTTAATCGAACATTTTTTTGTTCAGTCACAAATGAGTTTAACGGGATGGTTACATTGTCTATGTCTATTAAATCCTTAAGTTTCTGCTTAACAGATGTGCAGATATAAGTACTATCTGCAAGAGCATTTTTATTGATTAGGATTCGTGACTCCATTTTAATTTCCTGAATAACACCGTTCCGTTTTTTGATAAAAAACGAGTTATGTTTGTCGCTTTGACTCACAAAATCTACAGCTTTTCCATTTTTAAAAAGAATCCCGGCACGGTCATCACACGCATACCCGAAAGGCATCTGTTTCTCTTTTATCATTTGAAGATAAAGAGCGCTTCTTGCTTCTACAGAATAGTGTGGGCAATTGCTATAATTGAGAAATCCCAACCCATTTACAATGCTCAATTTTACAGGACGAGAGTCACTTATTCCGCTTTTAAACCAGCAGATTGAGCCTGCACTACCGCCTGCTAGGACTACCCCTTTTTTTAGTGCTTTATTTAGGATAATATCAATACCCTGCGCTTTCCAAATGCCAATCATATTTAGAGTATTGCCCCCACCAACAACAATTGCATCCATATCTAACAATGTCTCCTCAAAAGTTTTTGGCGAATCATCGGAACTGACCCAAACTTTTAAAACAAAAGGCTCAATTGACAACTGTTTACAGAAAAAGCTCCAAAGCTTAATGTTATCTTCATTGTCTGCACTGGCTGTTGGGAGATAGCAAACTTTTGGATTTTGCTTTTTTGTCAAATCAACAACATACTGGACAAATTTCAGGCTAATGTCTCCTCCAAAAACAAAAATGGTCTCATCCGTTTTTTGCCTCACATTTTGAGCGCTCATATTGTTAAATACAAAGCTGAACGAAAAAGCAATTATAAAAATTGATGTTGTGTTAAATTTCATTTAAAAAAACATTAAAAGTTCTGTGGAAAATTCTTATTCCTGCTTCCGCATATCAGGCAAAGCTCCCTGTGAACACACAACATCTGGCCACAAACATCACATTTCCAATTGACCTCCTCTATGGCAATAAAATTTGCCAATCCAATCTCTTTTATACTTTTCAAGTTTTGGATTGGACTTTCGCCATATTTTTTTGTGTACCGTTTATCTAAATCCTTAATTCTCCTGCAGGGGAATTTATCGCACTCATTACACAGAAGGTCTTCATTCTCTCCCTTTTCAGCGCATTTTCTTATGCTACAAACAGTGCAGTGAAATGGCTTATTGCCAATATCATAACACCCGACGCATCTGTTTTTCTGTCGCTGATATCCCAGACATAAATCACATATAACGCCACAAGGAGCAATACTCCTAAAGGTTAATCTACTTACCATCTGCAGTTATTCGTTTGTCAATAATTATTCGGTACTTGGTTTTCTATAAAAGTCATTCAATGAATTAGTATAATAACTATAGTCTATTTTATAGCGTCGTTGAAAAATTCGTGGTTCTTTATATCCTACAGGCACCAAAGTAATTTTAGTCATTCCGTTGATTGTCTTTATTTTGCTGGAATTTAGTGTTTTTTGGTCAAACAAAACATCAAAATAGAATAAATATTTTCCTACCCATTTAATATAATTGTCTGAATCCTCCTTGGTCAGTTCTCCTTGCTTGTTAATAAGCTTTAATTCCGCATTTTTGTTGAATATCTCTTTTTGAAATTCTACGCCATTTAATGGGTATCCGTTTAAAGTCGGAATAATATTAAATTGAGGGTCTATAAAAATCCACTTGTCAAGCTCTTTAGAATATACCTCACTAACAACGTGTCCTGCTCCACGCATTACTTTTTCTACATCTCTTGTTTTTAGTCCCAATGTTCTGGCTGGTATTCCAACACTGTTAAGGGCGGCCGTCGCGACAATGCCATACTCTACACAACGAAATCGTTTCCCTTCCTGAGCTTCTTTTAAAATTGTTAAAGCATCTTGTTTTGTTGGATTATTACTTCCATTGTGCACCCACTGCTTGCTTGTCCAATCTAAGATACTCTTGATTTTATCAATGTCGCTCTTTTCTCCATTCACTAAAAGTTCTATATTATACTCGTTTTTTAGCTCACGCAGATATTCGTTACCTAAAGTGTCCGAATAATAAAATTCATAAAGATTATTCGGAGATTCTTTTGAATAAGATATCTCTTTCAATTTGCTTGAAGGACTTACATTAACAAATTGATAAAATGATGAACAGCTGCTTAATAAAACACAGCTAAATAAAACAACAAAAGAGTTTTTTACCATATATCTGTTTTTAAATTATATTAAATTGCACTTATTCTTTTAAAACAAAGGTTTAAAGATTTGGCATTGTTTAAGATCATTAGGTTGAAAGGGTTCCCATCAAGTCCAGCCCGTCTTCCGGATTGTTAATGATAATTTCATCCTAAGTAACCTCGGCAATTATTGTGTCGTTAATATTATGAGTTATAACTTTCATCAATAAAAATAAATTGATCTCCTAACATAAGTGAGATTAGGTGCACTATTTGCTGAATTTAGATCCCTTTTGGATTCTTAAGTTTTTCATTTATCTCATTCAACTTCTTAATTATCTCCATATTTGAGTTAGCAGTTCTATGGCTCATTATTATTATTTTAATTGAGACCAACAATATTCCAGATTCAAGTAATAAATCTTTTGTTAAACCGGTAGTAAAAAGTGCTATTGCAAAAAGAATGAATGTAGTTGCAATTACCAATATATTTCCAAAGTGATTTTTTTTCATTATAATGTCATTTTTATAACGTATAAATTAAGTGTAATTTTTCTGATCGCGCAATAATATTTGCTATGTTACAATTGTAAAAACACATTAATAATTCTGATGTTAAAGTTCATTAGGTTGAAAGGATTTTTATAGCATCTGCAGTAGAAGTAACAAAAATAATTTGTTTGCCTTTGTTGCTTTCATAAATGAAATCAGTTAAACTTTTACTTGTGCGTTTAGAGAAGTCGCCAACTATTGCCAAACGAATGCGATAAGTTGAAAATTTTTGAAGAATTTCTCCTGCAATTCCATTTTTAAGATCAAAAAAGTCAGATGTGATGTTCTTTTCATTAATGACAATTCTGTCGAAGCCTTGATAGTACAGGTTTCCCATCAAGTCCAGCCCGTCTTCCGGATTGTTAATGATAATTTCATCCGAAGTAACCTCGGCAATTATTGTGTCGTTAATATTATGAGTTACAATTTTCATCTGTAGATTCAAGTGTAGAAGAGGTCTCAGGCTATGGAGCGTAAAATTATGATTTTAATATATTTTGCCCAAATAATTATGAAATATTTTACTGTAATTGTTTTACTATTAACAGAAACAAGCAAGATAGTTTTTTGCAGTCAATAACAAAAAAGGCTATATCGGTGTTAGCAAAGGAAAACATTGGCTCCCGAATAGGGACGGGACCCGCCGCAGGTGGGGAGGATTTTCCGAGCTAACACCGGAAGCCGTTGTTATTGACCGCAAAAAAAAGCTGCCTGATATTTCAGACAGCTCTTTAAGTAGCGGAGACAGGACTCGAACCTGTGACCTTTGGGTTATGAGCCCAACGAGCTACCAACTGCTCCACTCCGCGGTATATTTCTTATGTTGGTAATGTCAATTTTTTAACGGGCTACAAAGATAAAGCAATATCCGTCAGAATCCAAATTTAATTTCCGTTAATTAGAGAAAAAGGCTATTAACTCATTAATAGAGAACGTTTTTTGCTCCCCTGTTTTAAGTTCTTTCAGGTTCATAATCCCCTTAGATACCTCCTCTTCTCCCACAATAACAAGATATGGTATGGCTCTTTTGTCTGCGTAGTCAAACTGTTTTTTGAGTTTTGTTGTCTCGGTATAGATCTCTGCAACCACCCCTTGTGCCCTGAGGAGTTTTAAGATTGGTATTATAAACTCCTGCTCCTTTTCGCCCAAGTTGGCAAAAAGAACCTTGGTTCCTCCGGCAGCCTCAGCCGGGAACTTATCTAGGGCCAGCAGTACATCATAGATACGGTCTGCCCCGAACGAGATACCAACTCCCGACACTCCGGGAAGACCAAAGATACCGGTAAGATCGTCATACCTGCCCCCTCCGCAAATACTCCCTATCTCAACCCCTTTTGCCTTTACTTCAAAGATGGCCCCTGTATAGTAGTTGAGCCCCCTGGCAAGCGAAAGATCCAGTTCACACTCCCGGTCTACCCCGGCAATAGAGATGAGTTCAAACATCCGGGTAAGTTCGTCCAGCCCAAGAGTACCCACTGCAGATGAAGAGAGAATTGGCCTCATAGCCTCAAGTTTTTTGGCTGTTGACCCGCTAAGGAGCAAAATCGGCTCAATTTTGTTTATTGCCTCTGTCTCAATACCTCTTGAGAAGAGCTCTTTTTTAACCTCTTCCAGCCCTATCTTATCAATCTTGTCAATTGCAATAGTTATATCGGTGAGTTTATCGGGATGCCCTATCACCTCTGCAATCCCGGAGAGAACCTTTCTGTTATTGATCTTTATTGTCACCCCAACTCCCAGAGAACGAAAGATGGCATCTGTTATCTGAACAAGTTCAAGCTCGTTAAGCAGAGAGTTGCTGCCGATAACATCTACATCGCACTGGTAAAACTCCCTGTAGCGCCCCTTTTGAGGACGATCTGCACGCCATACGGGTTGAATCTGATACCTCTTGAACGGAAACACTATCTCATTCTGATGCTGCACCACAAAACGGGCAAAAGGTACAGTAAGATCATACCTGAGCCCCTTCTCACAAACCTTGAGTGAAAGAGAATTGCTATTTGAAAGCATAGATGGCTCCACGCCTGCAAACGCATCTCCGGAGTTGAGCACTTTAAAGAGCAGGCGGTCTCCCTCTTCGCCATATTTACCTAGCAGAGATGTAAGATTTTCCATTGCCGGAGTCTCAATCGGAGAGTATCCGTACAATTTAAAAGTACTTCTGATTGTGTTGAAAATATAGTCTCTGCGGGCCATCTCCACAGGTCCGAAATCTCTTGTTCCTTTAGGTATTGAGGGTTTTTGTGCCATTACATCCAATTATTAAACCCGCAAATTTAGTCAAAAAAGTTGTTTATTTGCTCTGCAGATATATATCAATTGCCTCTGCCGCTTTTCGTCCGGCACCCATAGCAAGAATTACAGTAGCAGCTCCGGTTACAACATCACCTCCGGCAAATACTCCGGGACGGGTTGTAGCCCCGCTCTCATCTGCCACAAGGCAATCCCAGCGATTTGTCTGCAGGCCGGGAGTGGTTGTTGCAATAAGTGGGTTTGGAGATGTACCAAGTGACATAATCACCACATCTGTTTCTATATCGAAATTTGAATCGGGAATAGGTACAGGAGACCTTCTTCCGCTGGCATCCGGCTCTCCAAGCTCCATTTTAATACAGGTTAACCCTCTTACCCAGCCCTTTTCGTCACCAAGAACCTCTACCGGGTTTGTAAGCATTCTAAAAACTATCCCCTCCTCCTTTGCGTGGTGGACCTCCTCTACTCTGGCCGGCAACTCCTTCTCAGTTCTGCGGTAAACCACAGTTACCTGAGCACCCAGACGCTGTGCAGTACGCGCAGCATCCATTGCCACATTTCCACCGCCAACAACAGCAACCCTCTTTCCAACATATATTGGAGTTTCATACTCGGGATCGTATGCTCTCATAAGGTTACTTCTGGTTAAAAACTCATTTGCAGATACAACCGCATTGAGATTCTCCCCCGGAATACCCATAAATTTAGGCAGTCCTGCTCCGGAACCGATAAAGATTGCAGAGAACCCCTCATCATCCATAAGTGAATCGATTGTAACTGTTCTGCCCACAACTACATTGGTCTCAATTTTAACCCCAAGCGAGCGTACATTGTCGATCTCTGCCTTCACTACATCCTCCTTGGGAAGACGAAACTCCGGGATACCATATTGTAAAACACCACCCGGTTCGTGAAGAGCTTCAAAAATTGTTACATCATAACCCATCTTCGCAAGGTCGGTTGCGCAGGCTATTCCTGCCGGTCCGCTGCCTATTACGGCAACACTCTTGCCGTTAAGAGGTTTACGGTCTGTAAATTTAATCCCCTTCTCACGACTCCAGTCTGCCACGAATCTCTCCAGTTTTCCAATTGCAACAGGCTCTCCTTTAACTCCAAGAATACATTTCCCTTCGCACTGGGACTCCTGAGGGCACACCCTTCCGCAAACAGCGGGCAGTGAACTGTCTGTAAAAAGAATCCTCGCAGCCTCTTCAAAGTTGCCCAGCTCCACCTGGTAGATAAATTGAGGAATCTGAATATTGACAGGACAATCCTTAACGCAGGCCGGATTCTTGCAACCTAAACATCTTGAGGCCTCCAGCATAGCCTCCTCTTCGTTATATCCAAAACAAACCTCACTAAAATTCTTAACCCTCTCTTTGGGGTCCTGCTCCCTAACCGGAACTCTTGGTATCTTGTTTCTCATAAAATCTCTGAATAATATTTTTTACCCGGGTTACTGCTGCCGCTCTATCCCAATTTTACATTTATGGTCGGCCTGCTGCTCGATGTTTTTGTACATCCCTTGACGTCTCATAGCCTCCTCAAAATCTACAAGATAAGCATCAAATTCCGGACCGTCTACACACGCAAATTTCGTCTTGCTCCCAACTGAAACACGGCAAGCTCCACACATTCCGGTACCGTCTACCATAAGGGTATTCAAACTCACAATGAGCGGAAGATTATAGGGTTTTGCAGTAAGAGTTACAAACTTCATCATAATCATAGGTCCTATTGCAACAGCCTGGTCGTATCTCTCTCCCCTGTCCAGCAGCTCTTTGAGCATCTCGGTCACCAAACCTTTTTTCCCGTATGAGCCGTCATCGGTGCAGATATAGAGATTGTCGCAGATAGATCTCATCTCCTGTTCGAAGATTACCATATCTTTACTCTTAGCCCCGATTATTACATCTACTTTTGCACCCATTGAGTGAAGAAACTTCACCTGAGGGTAAACCGGAGCCGTTCCCAGACCACCGGCAATAAATATAAATCGTTTTGCAGATAACTCCTCTCTTGACATATGTATAAACTCCGACGGTTGACCCAAAGGGCCTGCGAAATCTACAAAAGAGTCCCCTTCATCCATATTGCAGATTCTTCTGCTGGATGCACCCACAACCTGGGTTACTATTGTTACCGTTCCCTTCTCACTATCGAAATCACAAACAGTAAGAGGAATCCTCTCCCCCTTGTCGTGAACCCTTACTATAAGAAACTGCCCCGGCTTTGCAGAGCGCGCCATCCTTGGTGCATCTACATCCATAAGTGCAATCAAGGGTGTTAGGAATTTTTTCCTGACAATTTTATACATAAACCAATATTACTGGGTAAAAAAATATCGCACCCGCAAATAAGATATGCAAGGTGCGATACAAAGTTATAAATTGTATTTAAAAAATATCAAAAACGCTCAAAATTATATCCCAATCTCTTTAATCTTTTAATAATATCTTCCAGTTTATCATATAACCTGTCTGTACGGCTATCCTCCACACCCGGGTGAATAAGAATAATCGCCCCGTTTAGCCCCTCTTTTTTCTCAAAAGCGAAGAGTTTATCTATGAGTTCGGAGCTGGATCTGTAGTTCTTCATATCCGGAGTGGTATAGTCGGCCGGAGTGGCTGTGCCCGGGGTAAAATTCATTGTCTTTAATCCGAGCCGGGAGGCGACATTTACAGACTCTTTATTGTACCATTCGTAAGGAGGAAGATACCAGGGAGCATCCTTTAGGCCAATACCGAATTTTGCCAGTTCGTCATAATTTCTCTTTATATCTGTTGCAAGGCTATCTGTTGTAACAAGAGATTTATCCCTTTTATCCCACGGTGCATACAAAATATGTCTGTCTGAATGTGCTCCGGTATAGTGACCCTCCTTTATAATTCTCTCAATCATACCCTTTTGCTCTTTTAATCTCAAAAAGTTACCGGTTAAAAAGAAAGATCCTTTAATCTTGTTTCTCTTTAGAGTCTTCAGTACTTTATCTCCCCCCTGAAACATTGAATCTGCAGAGAAGATAAGATAGATAGTCTTAGATGCGGGATTTAATCTCACTACCGCTCCCCAGTTATCTTTTACCGTTGAGAGCTCTTTACCCTCCTGCTCCATTGCTGCAAAGTAGTAACACAAACCTGCAGTACCGTCCATCGTAGGCTCGTTGGAGGAGTAGTCTCCAATATCGTCGTGATATACAGCTTTTCCATTGTTGAATATGGCGTATGAATCGGGTTTGGTAAGAGCATTTCCTGCTCTGGTTAGAAAGAGGTTCCTCTCGATTGGACCATCTATAAGCCCTCCGTATGTGAGATCTCCATTGTGTCTGGTGTATGAAGAGTGAGGCTGATCCGGATAATCGCCCCCTTCTGGAAAACCGACAATCATAGAGGTTCCCCACGGGTTGCATCCAAACAGCCAGTCACGCAAAGCACACTCCATCTCATAATAGCTGTTGTCTCCCGATGCTTTTCTGTAGAGGTGTGCGTGAGTTATAGCTGCAGATACAAGGTTGCTGGAGCACCACAAAAATGGAATGCCGAAAACAAAAGGGTCCTCCCCGGCTCTCTTTTTAAGATGTTCAAGCCCATCACGCATAAAGCCCAGATACTTATCTCTGGTTGCTTTGTCGGAAGAGTTTGCCAAATAGTAGTGTCCCAAATTTAAAAAAGGGTAAAACTGATAGTGTCTCCCGCGACCCAGCTCCATCCAGGGAGTTACCGGCTCCAACTCTCCCCAGTAATCTGCCTTTTTGCGCCACTCGGGATCTTTATTGTAGTTGTACATTGTGGCAGCTGCCAGTTCAATATCATCAACATAAGTATCCTCTTCGTAGAAGTATGGCGACTTTAGACAAGCTGTTTGGGTATTTCCCGGAAATTCAACAGCAAAATCAAACGCCTGAATAGATTTCTCTCTCATTTTTGATGCAAATTCGGGATCAATATCTTTAAAAACCTGTGCACCCATTGCAAAACTCGAAGAGAACTTTCCTGCCGTAGATGCCACTCCGGTAGTTCTGTTTATATGCTTACCCAACCCCTGGGGTTTACCGGTTACAAAATAGACCGGGCGCCCTGTTCCGGGACCCCAACCGTAATCTACCAAATCATTCTGCGGAAGACGAAATCCTGCGTGGTCTCTGTCATCTGCAATCTGATTAAACATAACCTTATCTTCGGGATTCATCTTCATAAGCCAATCCAGACCCCAGCGTATCTCGTCTAGAATATCCGGAACGCCATTTGAGCCGGCCCTGCCTCTGCTGTCATAAAGATCTTTGAAAACAGATTTATCTTTTTGCTGCTCCCAGGCGAACATCATATGATAGACAGTTGTCGCAGATGTGGTTTGGTATTGCAGATAGTCTGTGGCATCGTGCCACCCTCCCCTTACATCTATCTTCTCGCCGCTCCTTGTAGGGTGATCGACAATAAAGCCGTCGTGCTGGTGGCATAACACTCCTGTATAGGGATTATCTCCGCATCTCTGCTGCCTCATATAGACTAGCATAAAATCTGCAAGGCCTTCATAGGAATCTGAGGCAATTTTAAAATTTGGAGACTTAACTCCGTTGGAGATTATATAGTACCCCCCCTCTCTTTTTAGATTAGAGAAGTCAAACCGGAATGCGCTCTTCATTCCCCACTCCGATGCTTTGGAAATTTTCCCGATGCCTTTAAAAACTTCTCTGTCTGTTAATGCATCAAACAATACAAAGTCCGGAGAAGATTTCTCATTTAGAGAGATATAAACTGCCACTTTAATATCATTCGGGAGATATCCTGCCTGGTTAATCCGTATCCAGGATGTAGCATCATTTGCCGATAATGTAAACGAAAGCAGTATCAGCGAAAGTAAAAGTGTGAGTTTTTTCATAATAAATCGGGTTTTTCCAGATAAGAGACTATGGTAAAAGGTTCTGTTTCATAACTTAGTACCGTATGCAGAAGGCTATCTTTTAGAATATCCCTGTATCGGTACTCTTTACCGTCTATAAGGACACGGTTAGAGATTAGTCTCACTCCGTGGCTGTAATCTACATAGGTATTTATATGAACATTTGTAACCGGCTGAATGGGTTTCCCATCCTTTTTGTGCCATCCGTATATTGTTACGTGTCTTGTTCTGGCAGGGTCGGTCAGTTTAGAAGAGATAACTATATCCTTCTTTGTCCCGGCCACAAATACTCCGGGCTTTTTACCGGCGGCCTTAATTTGAGCCTGTATTATCTTAGAGTGGTCGTAGAGAATATCGGGGGTTTCGTTTCTGTTACCTCTGGGGATAAAGTTAAAAGGTTCCAATTTCAGATTGGAGTTTATATAGATTATATCCACCACCTTTGGTGTGGGCAGAGAGGCATCCATAGAATTTGCAACCCTCTGTGCTGTGAGCGGACCCATAGGTATAATAAAGTAGTCCTTCTCGTCTCCTATAGAGAGGTAATCCGGGGAGACAAAGATCACAACCCGTCTCTTTTTGCCGGCAGCATCTCTTTGATTGGTCGTTACGGGAACAAAATCGGTTAAAAACCGTGGCATATTCCTGCCAATGAGCTCCTCTGCGATAAGAGTCTCCCTCTGCTCAAAGGAGAGTGTTCTCATCTTCTCGTAGAAAACAGAACCGCCTTTTGCCATCTGTGAGAAGAGAGGGCAAAAGGCGATTATTGCTAAAAATGAACAGATGAACCTATAGATCATCTTATTACAAAATTAAAAGGTTATTTCTTAGGACTCTCCGGAACTATCTCCTTTGCAGGATATCCAAGTTTATCAAGTGCTTTTGCAAGTGTCACTTTGTCTGTTTTATCTGAACTGTATAGAAACCAGATAGTCTGGGCTTCTAGGTCTATCTTCATATCTTTCACACCCTTTTCGTAAGGAAGTTTAGATTCAAGTTTTTTCTGGCAACTTGGGCAGTCCACAGGAACAGAGAATAGAACCTCTGCATCTGTTTTAGCTTTTTTAGTTTGAGCGTTGGCACTGCCTGCTGCAAATAACATTACAGACAGAATTGCAATTGTAATTAAATGAATTGTTTTCATAATTGTATCTTTTGTAAAAATATTAAAAAAATGTTATAATTCGACTATTATTTGAAAATTGTATATCTGAGTCCGGCATATACCTTTATCCCCATTAGAGGGCCCCAGATTACTGTTGAGTTAAAGCCCTCACTATATGGGGTTTCTGCATTAATAATTGCGTGTTTTTGCCTGTAGTTAGATAGGTTCTCACCTCCGACATAGATGTCCATACCTTTGATTTTTTTGGTAACCTGTGCATAGAACATCATATAGACAGGTGAGTATCCACCCTCTTGATAAAATGAAGGCAATCTTGAGGGTCCGTTCAGCTGGGCAGTTACATCAAACGTCCACTTATTCATTCTTGTTGCATACTGAACATTAAATACCCCTTTGTACCTGCTTGTTAGCGGTTTCTCTACAAGGCCCTGCCCTTTTAGTGTAACCTTTGCGTCTGTGTAGCGGAATGTTGTAAGAATGGAGAGTCTCTCTATTGGCTCTACATTGAGGTCGAGTTGATATGTGTTGGTAAATGACCTCCCATCCAGATTATAGACCGAAATTTTTGAGAGATCATACTCCTGGTCTACAATTACCTGATTTCTGAAATCTGTTCTAAAGTAGTCAAAACTCAACGAGGCATCTTCAAGCCCCAATGGAAAGTATCCTGTTAAGTTTGCACCATAGGTCCAGGCATCTTCGATATCCAGGTTTGACCCGGTCTCGACTCTTCTTCCTGTAGAGAGTACTCCAAGATTGTCCGGGATAACATTGGTAGAGCGAAATCCGCGTCCTCCAAGTGCACGGAAAATCAACTTCTCGTCAAATGCATATTTAATGTTGATTCTTGGTGCCGGAAGCCAGCCGTGATAGTTGTTATAATCCACTCTTACTCCTGTTACCACAGATATCTTCTCCCCGTTCGTATATGTGTACTCACCGTAAGCACCAACAGATTTCTCAAACCTGCCAGGATAAAGATCGTAAAAATTGCCTAAATAGTAATCTCTGAAATGTTCGTTATAGTCATCTGCAGTTGCACTTAAACCGAGAGTGTATTTGTGGAAATCATTAATTTGATTCTGAAACATCAGGTTTGCAAAGAGCGAGTTCTGGGTTGCATTATAATCTTTCAGACCAAAATATGAGTCCAGCTTATGGTATGAGTAGTCTAATACAGCTGCAATATTCTTGGTATTTCCCGGACTAAGTGGCACACCTATCTTAAAATATCCGTTTACACCTTTGTTTTTAATAGTTGAACCCCAACTATTGAGATTCCGTTCGGTATCCCTTTTAAATGCAGTCTGCCCGGCAAGTCTGTTATCGCTCAATGCTTTTATGCCAAAACGAATCTGCATCCCATTCTCTCCCAAATATAACCAGCGGTTGGAGAAATTAAACTGAAGTGATTGAGGTTCATCTCTGAATCCGTCGTGGTTACCGTCGTGATCCGAAGGGTCGGTAGAGAAGTGACCCAACATTACAGTGCTCCATTTATTATTCAACTGAATTGAGGAGGCGACATTTGCCTCAGTCCTTAGTGTATTGCTCAGGAATAGATTCAGGAAAAATGGCTCCTCTGTTGTAGGTTTACGATGCTCCAGGTTTATCTGCCCGGTTATTGCCTCTGTTCCGTTAATAACAGAGGATGGACCCTTGGCAATCTGAATGCTCTCCAGCCACTGTCCGGGAATATATGATAATCCGAAAGGGGAGGCTATTCCGCGCATCACAGGCCTATTCTCATCCAGCATCTGGGTATAGATTCCGGAAAGCCCTAAAAGACGGATTTGACGAGCTCCTGTAATGGCATCTGAATAGCCTACAGTGACACTGGCACTATTCTCAAAACTCTCAGCCAGATTACAACAGGCCATTTTACAGAGACCTGCCGCAGATATAACCTCTGTCTTTACAGAGGAGAGTTTAGATATATAGTTTCCCTGCTGCCTGGTAACCACTCTGGCTGCCTGAAGTTCCTCTCCCTCCTTTATAAGAAAATCTGCCTTATTTTCGCCTTTCCCTAAAATAATTGTGTCTCTGGTATGGCCTACAAATGTGGCAATAAGGGAGACAGTGTCGGTTTTTTTTCTGTCAAACGAGAAACGTCCTTTATCGTCAGATTCCAAAGCAATCTTACCCTCAAGCCAGTAAACAGAGGCATAAGCCATTGGTTCAACAGAACCATCCGGCTTCATAACACGCACAGATCCGCTGACTGTTTGGGAGTATAGAGATAATCCGCTAAATAGTGTAAATAGAGTAAAAAATATTAATCTTTTATAGTTCATAATAAATTCAATAAAAATTGTTGATTGTTAATAATAGACTTAAAAACCAAAACATTAAGCCGTGATTTTTACTATTAAAAAATCTACAATCTCCACTGAGATATATACGAACAGATATTTTTTGAGTGTGGAATATCGGGGCCGTGGCGAATCTCGGTATATTTATACCCGAGCTGCAAATTAAAAAGAGCAACCTCTTCAAATGTAAAAATTGCATTATCCAATACAGAAAAGTGTACCGGAGTATTTGAGGTTATCTCTACAATATTGTACTCCGAATCCAAATGGTGAATCTCAGTTTCACAGCAGTTGTTATCGTGTTTTGTCCCGGTACAGCTGCCGGAAGAGCATCCGCAATGAGAGTGAATATCGTCACAACTTGTGTTTGATGAGAGCAGTATAAGATCCCTTGTCCCCTCTTTAGAGCACACGTGAATACCAAATCCCGGACTGGTTACAAAGTAAGCAGATAGAATTAGAATACCTAGTGTATATTTAACAAGATTGGCCATACGGGGCAAATATACAATAAAAAACAGAATCAGTTAAAAATTATTTTTTATCATATGCCTTACAGGATATAGGATTCTTTTAAGAACAGATGCATTGTCGGTAATGATTTCTCCCACACCGTGCATCTCCTCACTGAAATTTAGATCTAAAGAATAGTTGGTACGCAAACCTTCCGGAAACTCAACTCCTACAATATAGACTCTCTCATTTCCGATGTTAGCCGGCAATAGAGAGATATTCTTTACCTCAACCTGAACCATTCCAAACTCCATATAGGGATAGCTGTCCAGTTTTACATTTACCTTTTGACCCGGCCTCACCTTACCGGCTCCTGCCATTGGTATAAATAGTTTTCCCGAAATCTTCTTCTCTTTTTCCGGAAGTACTGTAAAAACAATATCTCCGCTGTGAACATTTTGATTCTCCTGCCAGTAGCTTGTAAATGAGATTACTCCGTCTACCGGGCTTATAAAGAGATTAAGCTGCTCCCACTCTCCAAGTTGTGACATAAGAATATCAAGATCGGCCTCAACTGCTCTTTTTAATCTATTATACCCCTCCTCTCTCTCCATCTCAAGATCCAGAATAGACTGTTCACCCTTAATGACTTCTACCCTGTTTCTGTTAAGCTCCTCTCTGGCACTCTCCAGCTGTTGACCTGCTGCAAGATAACTACTTCTGCTTCGATCAAAATCTTGCTGAGAGATTGCTTTCTGGTCAAAGAGAGACTTTTCGCGGTCAAACAAATTCTGGGCAATCTCATACTGATCTATTGCCATAGCCTCTTTTCTCTGAGCAATCTTAAGCTGCCCTCTCTTTGCCTCTGTCTCCTGCCTCACCGAGTTTATCATCTTTCTGTGGTAATCAAGAGAGATGAAGGTTCTGTACTCTTTGAGACTCTTTACAAACTGACTGTAGGTTCCCTGAAGTTCGCCGAGAAGTAGTTTTTCCGGCAGAGGTGAGGATAGATTGAGATAGTTTGTGCAGATCTCCCTTACCTTTTGATAATCTTGGAAGGAGCCGGGGTTTTCAAGGATGGCTATCACCTCACCCCTCTTTATATACTCTCCGTTATCGGGGAATATACTCTGTATCCTCCCCGACCTTTTGGCAACCAGTTGTGCGGGGAGGTTTTCGGAAGTTATTACAATAGGTGCCTTGATAATATCCGGATATCTGAAAAATGCTGCACCTATAAGAATAAGTGAAAGGACAGAGGCCATAATTATACTGCCAATCCTTACCATCCACGAGGGTGGTCTGGAGAGTATGTCATTAACCTCGTCCGATCTTATTTCAAATTTGCGCTCATTAGACATAAAGCTGGTTTTTAACAAGTTCGTAATATACACTTCCATTTGCAACAAGCTCTTTATGCGTGCCTTGCTCTATCATCATACCTCTGTCGAGGACAATGATATTATCGGCATTTTTCACGGTGCTAAGGCGGTGCGCAACAACAACAACTGTACGGCCTTTGAAAAACTCATCGAGATTCTTCATAATATCTCGCTCATTCTTCGCATCGAGAGCATTAGTAGCTTCATCAAATATAATAAATTCAGGATCTTTGTAAACGGCTCTTGCAATGAGAATTCTCTGTTTCTGTCCCTGGCTTAATCCCAGCCCGTCCTGTCCTATCTTCGTATTATAGGAGAGTGGTAAAGACTCTACAAATTCTCGTATTTTGGCAGTTTCAACTGCCTTTATTAATCTCTCTTTGTCAATGTTTTCATCTCCCGGGGCTATGTTTCGGGCAATAGTGTCGGAGAAGATATAACCATCCTGCATCACTACCCCGCAACGCTGCCTCCATTTACTCATACTTATAGATGAGAGGCGGTGGTCGCCGTAGCTGATATCTCCGGAGACAGGTTTATAAAAACCGAGTAAAAGCTTTATAAGTGTAGTCTTTCCACTTCCGCTCATACCTACGATAGCGGTTATTTTACCCGGAGGTATTGTGATATTGATCTTTTTTAAAACAAAAGGAGAGCCCGCACCCTCATATCGGAATGAGAGGTTATCCAGGTTGATTGGTTTGGATGTGGGGATATCAGAAAGAAGTGACTGGTCGGGGCTCTCCTCGTCGTTTTTTTCGTGCACCTCTGCCAATCTCTCAAGGCTCATTTTTGCATCCTGTGAGTTGCGTATAAAGCCTATAACATTGGATATAGGTGCATTAAGTTGTCCAATAATATACTGTACAGAGAGCATCATACCTAATGTAAGCTCCCCGCTTATGACAGATGAGGCTGCCAATACAGTTATGAGTATATTTTTAAGCTGATTGATAAGGGTTCCCCCGGCCTCCTGGTACTGACCAAGTGCCAGACCCTTAATATTGAGCTTGAATAGCCTTGCTTGTATATGTTCCCACTCCCATCTCTTCTGCTCTTCACAGGAGTTGAGTTTAATCTCCTGCATTCCGGCAATAAGCTGTATAATAGAGCTTTGGTTTGCAGCGTTTTGTGTAAAAGTTCTATTATCAAGTTCTCTTCGTTTTCGCATAAAGAGTAGAACCCACCCCACATAGATTAGGGATGCAAAGAGGAAAACCAAAAAGATTGTGACGCTGTAATAAAGAAGAACTACCCCGAAAATCAAGATGTTAACCATAGAGAAGAGCACTGTGAGTGAAGATCCCGTGAGAAAACTCTGAATTCTTTTGTGATCTCCTATTCTTTGAAGCAAGTCTCCGGTCATTCTGGTATCGAAAAAACCAATTGGTAGTCTCATCAACTTACTCAGAAAATCCGAAATCAGAGATATATTTATTCTGGTCCCTAAATGCAATAGAATCCACCCCCGGATAAAATCTACAAGGGCAGAACTGATTGTTAACATAAGCTGGGCAAGCAGAATAAGCCATATAAAGCCGATGTCTCTGGTGCCGATACCGATGTCTACAATGCTTTGTGTTAAAAAAGGAAATATCAGCTGAATAATACTACCGGCAAGAAGCCCGATTATCAGCTGTATAATAAGTTTTTTATGAGGTTTAAGGTATGAGAGCAAAAAACGAAACCCTTTTGGGTCTATTTTGTCCCCCGGCTCCTCATAGAATTTTGGTGTAGGTTCAAGAAAAAGTGCAATACCTCTCCCTTCACCGTTTAAAACAGTGCTGAACCAGGATTTTTTAAACTCCTCCGGGCTTAGTTTTACAAGTCCGGTTGACGGGTCGGCAATAAGCATCTTTATCTTATCTCCCTTCCCTTTTACTCCGTAAAGAACTACAAAGTGATTTTGGTTCCAGTGAACAATTGCCGGCAGGGTTGCTTTGCGTAACTCATCGAATGAGAGTCTTGCCCCAAGGGTTCTTAGCCCTATCCCTTCTGCCGCTTTGCTGATTCCTAACAGATTAACTCCAACTCTTCCTTTTTCGCATCTCTCTCTTAAGCTCTCCATATTGTAATGACGCCCATAATAGTTGGCAACCATTCTAAGCGCTGCCGGACCACAATCTGTTGCATCTATCTGAGAGAAAAATTTAAAAGTCTTCAAAGTTCACTATTCTTTTAGAGTCAATAATCACCACAAACATAATAAAAATTATGTTGCCTTCCAAGCTTACATTCTGATTTTCAGCGTTTTGTAAGCAAACTGGCAAGAAATCTTAAATTTCCTTAATTTCCTGGTTCGCTATCATCAAGGTCTTCCTTAATAATAATGTAGAAAACATTACCGTGTTCGTCAGTTATTCTAACTACTCTTTCTAGACCGCCTACCACATTAATCATCTCTTGATCATTCAGTTTTTCAAATGTTGTTTCCATAACTTTTTTGTTTTTAGTTGTTGTTGTTTTGCATTACAAATAAATTAATAATATTTGTTAGATTTGCACACAGAATGCATACAGAATGCTGACAATTTGCTGAAAATGCTGAATCGCGCACTAACTTTTTCAATAATTGCAATACTATTCCTGCTCGCTCTCCAGGGGGTGTGGCTCTTCCGTATCATAGAGAGTGAGAAGACCGAGTTCAGGAAAAATGCTGATTTACTGTTAAATGAGTCAATTAATAAGGAGTTAAATAGCCGTCTGTTAAGCAGGAATAAGGGTAAGGTACTAAATGTGGTTATATCAAACTCGCTCACTGAAAGTGCTAATAAAAATGATAGAAAAATTGTTGATGTTGACATAAAAAAAGATCAAAAATCTTTTACAACAGTCACATTACAGGAGGCACTGCAGGAAGCATATAAAAAAGACCTTCCTTTAAGACTGGATACTTTAGCAGCATATTTTACAAAATCTCTTTCTCTAGCAAAAAAAAATACTGCTTTTATATTGAAGTTTTCATCACCTGACACAGTAAAAACATTTGAGTCTTTAATCCAAAAAAATGGTATCGCATTTTTAACACCCTCATTCGAAACAACAATACCTTTGACAGTTTCCAAAGATCTTTTAATCACAGCTACAATTTTTTACCCCACATCCGTATTTAAAGGCGATCTACTTACAATTTTGGTTCTGTCACTAATTGTGACCATCTTCATTCTCTTTAGCATTATTATGCAGACCAGGATGCTCTACAAACAGGTATCACTGGCAAAGGTTAAAGAGAATATCACACACTTCCTTACCCACGAGCTGAGGTCACCGCTGCAATCTTCAATTACCAACCTTGAGGTGGGAGAGATGAGCGAAGGGGCAAATTCAAAATACTTTTTAGGTAAGGCAAAGGAGCAGCTTGTTTTCTTGAATGGGCTAATAGAGAACATCCTGGATATCAACAAATTTGAGAAGCGTCAGGCACCTCTCAATAAAGCACTTTTTAATATAAATGAGGCAATAGAGCCACACATTGTAAGACACAGTGTAGATTCCAAAAAAAGTGTCCATATTAGTGCCATTACACAACCGGGGCAGGAGATGCTTTGGGGCGACAAACTTCACATTACAAATGCTATTGGGAATCTTATAGATAATGCCATTAAATATTCGGACGACCCTGTAGTTATTAAAGTCACAACCCAGACTAAAGGGAGCTATTTTAGGATTATTGTGGAGGACAACGGTATTGGAATACCTAAAGATGAGCAATCTAAGGTTTTTGAGAAATTTTACAGAGTGAGCAAGAGAGAGCACTCTCAAAAAGGGAAGGGCTTTGGTCTTGGTTTAACATATGTGATGTGGGTGGTAAAGGCGCACAAAGGGAAGATTGAGCTGGAGAGCGAAGTGGGGGTTGGGAGTAAGTTTATACTATCTTTAAAAAACGATGACAATGGCAAAGAAGATACTGCTGGCAGATGATGAGGTGAATTTCGGTTACGCTATGTGTGAGTTCCTTAAGATGAACGGTTACGATCTCACCTTTGTCAATGACGGTAAAACAGCATTTGAGAAGTACCACGAGTTTCACCCGGACCTGCTGTTGTTTGATGTAAATATGCCGGAGATAGACGGCTTTGAGCTGGCCAAACTTATACGTGCCGTTGACAAGAATATCCCAATTATCTTTATCACCTCAATCAGTGACGACAGCAGTGTAGCTAACGGATTTGAGATTGGATGCAGCGATTATTTAAAAAAACCGTTCGGGTTAAGGGAGCTGCTCATAAGAGTCCAAAAATGCCTTAGTATCTCTACAAAAGACAACGATATCTACACCCTTGGAACACTAAACTACTCTCCCGAGGAGAGGTGCCTTTTCCAGCAGGATGGAACCACAATCACCCTCTCTTTTTATGAGAACAAACTTCTGCAGCTGCTTTGCCAGAACTTTAACCAGATCTGCAAAAATGGCGATCTTTTCATAAATATCTGGGGCGATAAGGATATAGATGCAAAGAAATCACTTGAGGCTCTCGCTTCACATCTTCGTAAAAAGCTCTCGGATACCCTCCTTGTTGTTGAGAATATCCGAGGCGTGGGTTACAGGCTCAGGAAAGAGGAGCTTTAGCCTCTCTTCTCCCCCAAACAGGAAGGATAAAGACGATCCCGATTATTGAAAAGAGCAATCCACCCATTGTTCCTACTGCAAAGGAGAACCAGAATACCTCGTTTTTTCCGTCGGTAAGGAATGGTGTCAACCCCAGAATTGTGGAGACAATTGTGAGCATTATGGGTATAATCTTGTGATTATAGGCTTTAACATACAGCACAACAGAAGATAGTGCACCTTTACCATATTTCTTAAGCAGGTTATACTGGTTTATCACATAGATTCCGGCATTTACAGAGATTCCGCTCAACATTATCAGTGCCGCAAAACCTCCCTGGTCAAATGTAAATTTAGTGAGGGCAAATGTTAGAAAAAGGCCTATAAATGAGATTGGGATAAGAACTATAATAATGAGCGGTTGTGTGAGTGATTCAAATAAAATGGCACAAATAAAATAGATAGTTGCTATGATTATCAACAATATCCAAAAGTAACTGGATCCGGACATCATACCACCATAACTTTCACTTCCGGCCTTAAATCCAATAGGGAGAACCTCTTCATTCATACGTTTTATCTCCCTATCCCTCACTCTTGAAGATAGCTCATAAGCGCCGATAAAGTCGTAGGCAACACTTAGGAGATACTGCTGGTTCTTCTTAAAAATATCATTGCCGGAGCGGCGCATATCTATCTTCCCGATGTCGGAAAATTTAATCTTTCTGTCTCCTATATCCAGATATTCACTTCTTAGATTCCATATATCAAAAGTGCTGTTCTCGTCTGATATTACAGATGCTTTAATAATTTTACCGTCAGAAGTTTTTATCTGAGCACTCCCCGAAGGGGCCAGCTTTCTGTTGAGAGATGAGTAGATACTTGCCGGGCTTATGTTTAAACCCGCCAGCCTCTCTCTGTCAAACTCAATAAAGTACTCATTTCTTCCCACTCTGCCATAACCCGATGCACCGGCAACCTCCGCTCCGTTCACCCTCTGATTTTGCGACAGAGAAGCGGCCAGATCCTGACAATACTTGTACAGAATATCGTAATTATAACCTGTAAGCTCAATTCTGTTGCTTCGGGACTCTCCGGCACTAACATTATTACTAAAATACTGCTCTCCAATCCCCCACACCCTCCAGTTTGCCCCTCCAAAGTCTATGGCTTTTGCAATAATCTCATTCTGAAGCATTGCAGGAAATCCCGAAAACTCATATTCGTCTTTAAATGATATAGTAATGGATGCATTATTGTATGAGTTAACATTTGTGTGAAATATTTTAATCTCTTCAAATTGTGTAAGATAGTTCTCCATATGAGTAACTATATCATTTAGCTGCTGCACGGTACACCCATCCGGAAGAGATGCACTGATATTGATCTCCTGTCTCTCAAGACCCCGGTAGAACCCCCCGAAACGGCGGCTCTTACTAAACAGCCTCAAAGATCCTCCAAGGGTTTGCTCCACAATGCTCTTCATCTTATTTTGATAGAAGGAGCCCCCTATTGTCTTATTGTAAACCTTATGAAAGGTATTCTCCTCTTTTTGAATTTTCGATGGGAGCAGGTGTACCGGAATTCCGAAACCCAGCACTATGAGCAAAATAAAGATCCATTTATGGGCTCTTGCAAAATTTATATAACGGATATAGTAGTTATTGAATTTTATACTCCTTCTTGCCCTCTTTATGGTTTGGGAGGAGCTTACCCCCTTAATCGGGAATGTATCTATAAGGGCAGGTATGAGCAGCAAAGCGATTGCCATTGAGACCGCAAGGTTTATTATAATCACCGCAGAGAACTCCAGAAGAATGCTCTTCTCAGATTCCGGAAGAAGGAAGACAACCGCCAGGGCTCCTATTGTTGTGAGCAGAGCTGCCAGAATTGCTATGAAGGCCTTTCGGTTTTTATAATATCCGTAGTGGGATATCATAATTATTGAGGTGTCTATTATGATCCCGAGAGAGACCGTTATTCCGGCAAGAGAGTAGATATGTATCTCCAGTTTGAATATGTAGTAAAAGATAAAAGCAATGAAGATGTTTGCAACCAGAGTGACGGTAATGATTGCAAGGTACCTCAGGCTCCTGCTCACTGCATATACAAAGAGCAACAGTATAATTACAGAGAGAATTGTTCTTCTTAAAATCTTGTTGATCTCCCCCTTAATCTCGGTAGACTGGTCGTGAATGATAATTGCAGAGAAGTTCTCAGGGAACCTTTCACTCAGTTCGCTCATCTTCGCCTTTACAGCCTTGATGAGCTCCAGATTGTTTGCCCCTCTCTCTGCCTTGACAGAGAGATTTATTGTGTTGAGTGCATTTATCCTGCTATATCTTGCCGGCTGCTCCTCTTTGAGGGTGATTGTGCAGATATCCTCCAGAGTAATAATTCTGCCGTTAACATTCTTGACAGGTATCTTTTTTAAAGACTCATTTGCACCCTCGGTTCTCAACACAATTGCAACACCGTCTCTGTTTCCCATTATGCTCTCCCTTCCGGTGTTGCTGTTTATTGCAGATGTAATATCCTGAGCCGTAACTCCAAGATTCCCTATGTACTCCGGGTTATACTCAATCTCATACACATAAGATGTAGCCCCCGAAAGATCTGCACTTCCCAGCCCCGGAATTAAAGAGAGCTCCTTTACAATATTCTCCTGAGCATATTCATTAATCTTTAAAGGGGAGAGAGAGGAGTTGATTGTGTAGGTGAGAATTGGCCGTGCATCGGCAGGTGCGGAGCCCGGTTGAGAGAAGGGCGAGGAGTAGGGCGAGTAGGTTGATGGCGATCTTGAAGATATCTGCGGAAATGAGACCTCCTTTGGCAGCTTTGGATAGACTCTCCTGATTAGAGAAGCCAGCTCAAATTTAACGGCATCAATATCTGCAGATGGCTTTAAAACCACACTTATAGAGCCCCTATCCTTAGATGATGTTGAGGTAATATCTCCCACTCCCGATAGCGTGGAGATAACCCCCTCCAGCTTGGATGTAACCTCGGCTTCAATTACCCTGGCAGATGCTCCCGGCCAGGAGAATGATACAGAGATGTTTTTGCTCTTAACCGTGGGGCTGTACTGAAGACTAAGCAGTGGTGCAATTCCCGCGCCTACCACAACAAGAACTACAAAGATGAGTATTACGGAAAATGAAGGTAGTCTCATTTGCTCCTCTTTTTATAGATATTGTAATAGAATACCGGAATAAAGTAGATACTCACAATTGTACCCACAATCATACCCCCGATAAGGGCGAGAGATAACGGATACTGAAGATCTGAACCCATATCCCCTCTCACGAGAAAAGGAGCTATCGCAAGTATGGTGGTGAGACTGGTCATTAAGATAGGCTTAAGTCTTCTGGTGCCCCCTGTTATAATTGCCCTGAGCAGAGAGTACCCCTCCCGCCTTAACCGGTTAATTGTATCTACCTTTAGTATAGAGTCGTTAATGATAATCCCGCTCATCACCACAATACCGATCATTGACATAAGATTAAGACCTGACCCGAAAATCCAGAGAAAGAGCATCGCTCCAAATATATCCACAACGACCTCCGAGAGGATTATCAGAGGCTGTATCAAAGATTCAAACTGGGCTGCCAGAATAAAGAACAGAAGCAGCAACGCCACGGTAAGAATTATCACAAGCTCCTTTATGAGCTCTCTGTTTGAGAAATAGCTCCCTGCAAAAATAATATCAAAGTTTTTATCTGCCTTTGCGGCTGCCTCAATTTTTTGCATCACATCTTTAACATCCCTGTCTGCAACTTTGAGGTTTAAAGGGTAGTAGTCACCCTCATTACCGGAGACTATACTTTTGAAGTCCCGTACACGACTCTCACGCAGCAGCTCAGTTAATGGTATGTCAACCCCGGCTGCGCTCTTAAGTGATAGTTTGGTGAAGTCGCTGCTAAAGCTCTCTTCATCTCCCATTATAATTGGAACAGAGTAGGTTCCGTGGCTGATTGAGAAGAGTCGGCTCTCTCTTGCAGCGTTCTGGATTGCATAGTGTATGGCACTGTGCTCTACTTTGTGAAGTGAGAGCATCTCCGGCCTGGTCACAAGTAAAATCTGCTCCTGCCAAAGTACAGGCTCTATGTAAAGTGTTGGAATTTGTGCAGATATCTTCTCCAAAAAGAGGTTCAGTTTATCGGGGTCGGGCGGATTGTTATCCTTTCCGACTATTTTGGCCACAAGGTTATACTCTTTGTCGGAGAATATCATATTAAAGATATTGTCTGCCATTGAGAAGCGGAATGTTGCCTGCGGATATAGAGAGGTTATCGCATTTGAGATAACCTTTTCAATCTCAACCAAATCTTCCGGTTTATTAGCCCTTATATAGACTATAGCCTCAGATTGTGTGAGCTCCGGGGTGTGAGATAGGATAAACTGCTGGCCGGCAATGTAGCTGCTTCTGTGCGCTATAAACTCATTTGCCTTTTTAGATATCAACTCCACCCTTGAATCACTCTCTGCGGGGTTAAGCGGCAGGTTCCAGTCTATATAGAGAATTGTGTCATCGTGAGTAACGGGGGGTAATTTAGATTTATCAATCTCCTTGTAAAGAAAAAAAGTGGCAGGAATTATAAGAAGAAAAATAGTCCAGACCAGCCTCTGATGCCTGAAGACCCATTTAAGGCTCTTTTCGTAAAATGCGTGATAGTCAAATATCTGAATTTTTGAGAGATATCTATTTTTTGTCACCTCACTGCTCTTACCATAGAAGAGGTAGTAGTAGACAGGGATAACCAGCACTGCCACCAGCAGCGATGAGATGAGCCCTATTGTGACAGCCATTGCCTGATCATAAAAGAGAGCGCCTGCAATGCCGCTTAAAAAAATCAGAGGGAGAAAGACAGAGCAGGTGGTGAGAACAGAGCTTAACATTGGTGCGAAAACCTCTCCCACCCCCCTAACAACAGCCTCTTTAAGAGGCACTCTCCGCTCGCGCATCTGTGTAATATTATCTATTACAATTATTGAGTTATCTACCATCATCCCTATCCCAAGAATCAAACCCGAGAGAGATATAATATTTATTGAGATACCCGCAACAAAGAAGAAGAGCAGCGAGACTATAAGGGAGAGAGGGATTGTGATGGTAACCAGCATCGGGGAGCGAAAATCCTGCAGGAAAAAGAAGATCACTAAACAGGCAAGGATTGCCCCTAGTAGAATGTTGTTTCTCAAATTAGATATAGAGTAGTCCAGCAGCTGGGTCTGGTCTCTGGTTACCTTGAACTGCACATCCGGATACTCTTTATTAAAATCTGCCATTAGAGTATTGAGTGAACTCTTTAGGTTGGCCATCTTGGCGTCTGACTGCTTTACCACTGCCATACAAACAGCAGGTTTCCCGTCTGACCTGGCCATCCCTTTGGCTCTTGCCGGTTGTTCGGTAACCGCTGCAAGCTCCTTGAACTTGAATACTCTTCCGTTTATGTTAAGGTTTATATTCTCAATATCCGCTTTGGAGCGTATCTCCGACATAAACCTGATATCCCACTGATAATGGCCATCTTTTATGGATATGTTTCCCAACTGCTGGTTGTTGGCGTTAATTGCACTTATAAGAGTGCTCTCCGAAACCCCCATAGCCCTGTTTTTTTGAGTATAAGGGGTTATGAGTATCTCCGGGAGAGAGAGTCCGCTCATATCTACCAACGCCACCTCCGGAATCTGCTCTATTCGCTTTGATATTACATCTGAGGCGAAACGGCTTAGCTCCAGAAATTTTTCGGTAGTGGTGTTTTCGATAGTCATATTTACGAAAAAGGCGGGAATATCGGTAGCACTCGCCTTTACCACCTTTGGTCTCTCAAGCTCTTTAGGTAACCCTGCCTTGTCTATCTTCTCATTAACATCTACAAAAAGATACTGAATATCTGAGCCGTGCTCAAACTCCATATAGATGATTCCTGAGTTGTTGCTGGCTTCACTCCTTAGCTCTTTTAGTGATGATACCTGCCTTAGCTGGTATTTAAGGCTCTTTAGCATTGTGCGGTCAATCTCTCTTGCCGAATATCCCGGAGCACTCACCTGTACGGTGATTCTGGGTATATCCACCTCCGGCATAAGAGAGACGGGCAGCATCCCTATTGCTACGGCACCAAGGACAACAATGGCAATAATTGTCATTGTAACGGCAATGGGCCTCTCTATCAGTTTGCCTATCATAACCTATCTGCTTTTAATCTCTACATTTGAACCCTCTGCCAGGTTGAGGTTACCCGAAACAATAATTATGTCACCCTCATTAATCTCTGCGTTTTTATCTGCATTAGCAGTCACGGCGTGAAACCCGGTATTGGTCATCTCGACCTTTACATAGGTCCACATTGCTTTCCCTGTGGCAGGGTTTAAGCGGAAGAGAACATCAAAATTATCCCGCATAACCACAGCACTCTTTGGAACCACCAATTTCCCGTGAAGGAGATTCTCCGCTAAAACCCGAACATTCATCCCCTCCAGAAGTTTTCCGCTGCTGTTGTTAACCACAGCCATCACTTTAATTTGCCCCTTATCATCTACCACCGGGTTTATCTGACTCACAACACCGGTGTAGAATTTTTCCGGCTCTGCAAAGGAGGCCACCTTTACGGAGTTCCCTACCCGTATAAATGAGAGCTCAGATTCCAGAAGGCTAAACTCCACCTCAAATTTCGAGTCGTCTATAAGGGTGCAAAAAGCTCCGGTTGCCCCTTCGTAAACTCTCCCCTGAATATTTGCAATCTTTCCCGAAAAAGGGGCGGTAAGGGTTGTGTTTTTAAGATCTATTAAACTCTGATTAAGATCGTTGATGGATGAGTTATATCCGGATCTTATCCTTACAATTTTTAGCACCTCGGTAGGCACTGCAGATGTATCTCTTCCATATCCGTAACCTATCAGCTCGTTTGCAAAATCAAGCTCTGCCTTCTCCATTCTCTCGGATGCCAGCTTAAGCTTTATCTGGGCATCTTTTGTCTCCAGCTGAGCAATCTTCTCTCCGGCGGGGATATAATCACCGTTTTTTACAAATATCTCCGATATTGTACCCATACTTTTAAAGGTCAGGTCGCTCTTTCTTACTGCTCTGAGCTTACCATTTGTAATTATCTGCCTGTTAAAATCCTCTCTTTTTAAAATTATGGTATCTACCAGGTTCTTCTCCGCAACAAAACCTGCCTTTGCAGCCTCAGAATCTTCGGTTGTCTCTCCACCTTTGGGAGAGCACGAAACTATTATCAGTGCACAAATTGTAATAAAAATGCCTTTTGTCATAATCCGGGGTTTTAATATCGTTTCTATATTTATTGTCATATATTTCTTAATTAGCCGATCGGCTTCAGTTAGTCTGCCATCTCTTCAAAAGAGACACTTATCTCTCTGTTGTTAATGTAGTCATAGAGACTAAGCTTTCTAAGGGTGTAGTAGTTTTGCCAGAAGCGAGAGACCTCACTGATATATCTGGAGGCAGAGTTGTCCATATCTGACTGTGCAGAGTTAAGCTCCAGAACACTTAGGGTTCCGTTTTTAAACCTCTCGCTGGCAATCTCATACCTGAGCCGTGCTATTGAATCTGCCTGTGCAGATGTGGTACATTTAATGTTTAGTTTATTGAACTCCAGAACCTTGATGAGCATATCCTGCCTGTACTGAGATATAGATTGCTCTATTTGAGTTCTCACAACCTCCTCCCTGGAGCTGGCAACTTTTATCTTTCCCTTTCCAAGACCCCAGTCCAGAATAGGCAGAGAGAGAGTCAAACCAATCATCTCCTGATCCATCGGATTTTTGTATGCAGTTGAGAGGTCGCTCCCCTTTTGGGTAAGGCCGAACTGAGCAAAGAGCGATGCCTGCAGTCCGTTCACAGATTTTGCTTGGGCAACTGCCTGTTGTGCACTGAGCAGCGAAAGTTCATTATTGATTGTATTGGATGAGTTCTCAAGAGCGTTGGAGTAGACCTGGTTGAAATTGAGTTGAATATCCGGAACCTTATCCGGCATTACCAGACTGATCTCTACACTCTCATTGAATCCGAGAAAAGAGCGAAGCCTAAGCATACTCATATCGTAACTCAGTTCGCTGTCACTAATCTCCAGTTGAGCATTATACAGACCCAGCCTCAACTGCAAGAGATCGTTTTTTGAGATAGAGCCTATCTCAAACCTCTCCTGGGCAATCTTAAGAGAGAGCTCGGTTGAGGCATATTTCTTCACAGCCATCTCTTTGCTCATTTGTGCAGAGAGTACACTAAAAAAGAGGTTGGTTGCCTGTATGTTGATCTCCTCCATACTCTCCAGATAGGCTCTTTTCGCCCTCTCAAAATTTTTCGGCTCTGTAATCTTCTCCCATTTGAGAGTGTTGTATGCCTTTAAAGGTTGTTGATACTGAAGACTTATCGGTTTGGAGTTATAGGTGACGCTCTCGAACGGGGAGAACTGATCCAGCCTGTAGAGGTTTGTAACCAGTGAAATCTTACCTCCAGTTAGAGGAATATTCTGGTTTACCGATAGTGAAAGGGAGTTGCTCAGATTGTTATTGGTTATGTAGTTTATCTCCCCTGTCTGGCTGTTTTGAAGCGCCCTCAGGGATCGGTCATACTGACCAAGAGAGGCATTAAGGTTTAGTGATGGCAAAAACTGCGCTTTGTATGAGCGAAACTGCCAGTAATTTGCAAGAAAATTATGCTTGGCAACCAGAGCGTTTGGCGACTGCTGAGCGGCACTCTCGAGCACCTGTTCCAGAGTCATCGTAAGTTGATGCTTCTGTTGAGAAAAGGCTCTGATAAAAGATAGCGGCCCGGTTAATAGGGCCAGAACAAAAAGGTGAATTAATATTTTTTTTACCATATCTCTTTTGTTTGATAATGTCAATCAATGATCTCACTCTTAATTTGCAGGAGCCTACTTTAGCTTTACAAACACCATAACCGGGTTATCTGTCTCTTTTAGCGTAGAGGCAACTTTTTTAAAATCACGCGAACAGCCCTCTCTTTGAGAGTAATTTATAAAATCAAGTGCCGGGATATATGAGATCATATATCCATCATTTGATATGTACTCAGGCCAGAATGCAGGCCCTCCGCCAAGGTCATCCACCATACCTTTCTCATATTTTTCGGGTTGATCTACCAGTGTAAAGATGCCGCTCTTCTTATTAAATAGTGCATAAGAGAGAGGCTGGATAACCTCAGTATCAAGTGTCTGTTTTGCCAGTGTAACCATAGGTTTGTGAGCAAGTGATCTTAAATTAAAAAGAAAAAAGAGATAATCTTCGCTCTCCATAATGTTAAGATGCCTGTGAATTAAGGGGCTTTGATTGTTCATCCCTTTTACATTATCTGCAGTGATCTTGTATTTGCCATAATTGAGGATGTAGAGAGTATCGGTTTTGAAATCTTTAGAAATGGAGATAATCTCTCCGTCCTGGGCTCTCATTATCCTTGGAACCCCTTTATATGCGAAGAGATATGAATCTTGGATACTGGTAAAACCACCCAAAGCAGCCAAAAGTGCCCTACCACTTTCGGGATAATCTATCTTATGCAGGATATGGGATGTTGAGTCTATAATAATTGCAGAGTACTCCGTCTTTCGCGCCATATTTATCGGTAAAAGATATCTGTTATGGTCAAGTTTGAAGGTGCTGTTGTAAGAGAAAACATCGACAGAATCTGGATTAATGATACTTCTCACGAATTCACCGAGAGCAGTATACTCCAGAGTTTTTGTCATAGATTTTACAAGAATATTTCCCGACTCAAAATCTATTCTCATACCACCCATAACATCATACTCCTGTGCCCCCCTGCCCTGTCTGTCAAATCTTTTAATGAATCTGCCATCTTTATCAAAAATTTTAATAGCAGAGTTAGTTGCTTGCTTTTCTGGGAAGTAGATGAGCCCGTTCTCATATATTAATCCTCTGCCGGGATTACCTACTATTGTCTGCTCTGCTGTCTCGAGTGGGATGTATTTAATCTCATTTGATAACTCACTCAGTTTAACAACTCTTCCGCTTCCTATAGCCCCCTCTACATCAATAAACTTGAGATCACTTGTAACACCCTCATCTTTAGGCGAACACGAAAAAAGCATCGCAATACACACAATTGCCGGATAGATTTTTTTATACCCCATAATGAATATGATTTAAAATATTTATAAATATAAGAATTCCAGACTATTTTATCTCATTTTTGCGATTGCCACAACAGGGTTATCGGAATCTTTAAGGGAGGTTACCAGCTTTTTTAGGTCTCCCGTAACATTGTTTGTCTCTGCGTGTTCGATAATCTCTGTCGCAGAGAAGAGTGCAGATGCGTAAAAATCCGATGAGATGTGTGTTGGTATAAACGATGGTCCGTTCATAAGGTCATCCCGAAAACCCGGTTTACCCTTGACCGGTTGGTTAAGAAGTGTAAATTCACCTGTTTTTTTATTATAGAGGGCATAGCTGTCTGTATGTTTTTGTACCCTGGTTCCTAATCTGTTTGTCATTGTTGTCTCATATGGCTCGTGAGCAAAATTTCTCATATAGAACTGTAATATTAGACTCTGTTGGGACTCAATACAGTAGGTAGCTCTTAAACTGACATGGTCTCCCACTAATAGGTTGATATCCTCTCTGTTAGGGGACTCATTTTTATATTTTCCGTAATTTACCCTATAAGCAGGGGCATAGTTCATCTTTGAGTCAATGGAAAAAATTGTGTCATTTGAAGATGTTAAAAAACGGACATTGTCTTCAAACTTGTAGATCTCAGGAAAATTCAGTGAAAATACCCTATTAGCTTTTTGAGGTTTTGCAGCATTCTCGGTAGATATGAAAATCACCTCTCCATCGGACAACTTTTCATATTCAGGCAAATATGGAGTCGGAATCTCTTTAAGGATATTGAACAGAGAGTCATATACAATAGCGGAGAGTTGAGCAGAGTCTCTGTATTTTGGTGATGCTGCCGTTACAAAAAGATTGTCGTTAATTTTTATCGTTTTACTCTGGAAGGTAGATCTTTGATAGGGAATGTTCACTTTTTTAACAAAATTACCCTCTCTGTCGTAGAATAACAGATTGTCACTCTCACCCGGCGCCTGTGTTTGAACCGTAATATTGCCCGTAGATGGCATAGCAGTTATATATCTGCTCATTGAGTACTCTTGCGGCCCCCTTCCCCTGCGGTCAAATTTGAAAAGAAACTTACCCTCTTTATCAAACACCTTAACTATCTTTAATGCCATTACATAGATCCTTTCGTTCTCATAAAAGACTCTTGGAAACATTCCTATTAAAGAGCTATCCGATGTCTCAAGCTTTACATATCTCACATCTGTGGCAATATCGCTTAAGTTTACAACCCTACCCCCTCCAACTGAAGATGCCAGGTCAATTACAGGAGTTGTTCCGGGTTGATTATTAACTGAAGTTTTGCAAGAGAGTAAAAATAAGATGCAAAACAGTAAAACAGATGAAGTGCTTAATGAGGATCGTTTCATAATTATATCTATTTATGGTAATTATCTTCTTTAGAAAAGATCTCTCAGAACCGCCCTGCAATTATCCATTACACTTATCGCTCATAGATTGCTGATAAACAGGCCCCTCAAAAACTGTTCCAATATTACTCTTTTGTAACTATTTTTTTACAAACATTTTAAAAATAGGTGAAATTATAAAATAATTGTTACTTTATTTGGAATATATTACTTTATTCGTACATTTGTCCAGTAAATGTACATATTCTAAATATGGTTAAAGTAAAAACCCAAAAGTCCACCCGAGAAGATGGGTTGATTATCGCCGCAAAAGATCTTTTCTGGCGTTTCGGATTTAAAAAGGTGACTATTGAGGAGATCTGCAAAAAGGCCTCCATTAGTAAAATGACCTTTTACAGGCTCTATCCAAATAAAACAGAGCTTGCAAAAAGAATTCTTGATATTGTCATAGATGATTCTTTGGTTAAGTTCCGGGAGATAATGGAGGCAGATTGTGATTCCGGCGAGAGAATGCGCCGTATGATACAGCTTAAAATGGAGGGGACAAAAGAGATTAGCAGGGAGTTCATTGAGGATCTATATACCGATAGCGGGTCACAGTTGCAGTTACATATGCTATTGAAAACCAAAGAGTCTCGGGAGGAGATTGTATCAACGATAAAAAAGGCTCAGCAAAGCAGAGTGCTTCGAAATGGATTCAAGCCGGAGCTGCTTGTGGCGTTGAGCACTCAAATGACAGTTCTGTTAGAGGATAAATCAATTATGGCACTCTACAACTCTCCATCGGAGATTATTATGGAGCTTACCAATATTGTCGCCTACGGAATAGCACCCGAAAAACAAAAATAACAAAAGGGTAAAAGTGATAAAATTAAAATACATAAAAAACCTGGTGGCTCTATTTGCAATACTGCTATTAGTCTGTGAAAAGGGGAGCTCTCAGCAAATAATTTTTAAGGGGCAGTTGAGCGGTTGGGCGGGCTACTACACCGGTGCCACTCTTCCTTTACTTGCAGGGGGGAGATATCTGCCTCAGGTTAACTACGAGACTAAAGGTGCAGAGTTTGAGGTTGCAGCTAACATATTTGGAAATTCAAGCATAAAACCATTTACGGAGTCTTTGTGGGAGGGAGATATTAAGCTCTACAGGGGGTGGATAAAGTTAACCTCCAAGAGGGCTGAGCTTCGGGTGGGGCTTCAAAAAATAAATTTTGGATCTGCAACTCTCTTGAGACCGCTTATGTGGTTTGACCGCGTTGACCCGCGCGACCCGCTCCAGTTTACAGAAGGGGTCTGGGGTGCATTGGGGAGGTACTATTTTCGAGACAATTCAAACATATGGCTTTGGGCTCTATACGGAAACAAAGATAGCAGGCCCTGGGAGATTGGGTTAACCTCGCAATGGAGGCCTGAGTTTGGAGGGAGAGTTCAGATAGCAATTCCGCGTGGTGAGGCGGCAATCTCCTTCCACCGAAGGGAGGCTATGTTGACCGGCTTTGCAGGTATTGCCGAAAACAGATATGCATTTGACATTAAGATGGATTTAACTATAGGAATCTCTCTGGAGGCAACCTGGATAAACAAAAGAGCAGATCTTGGAATATTGACCAACCAGGAGATGGTGTGTGTAGGAACAGATTACACATTCGGGCTTGGTAACGGGCTCAACATAATTGCAGAGCACCTAATATTTTCATCGGATAGAGAGCCCCTCTCTTTTTCCAACACAATGAATCTTACAGCTCTATCCGGAAATTACCCTTTTGGTATGTTCGATAGCATCAACTATATCCTCTACTATGACTGGAAAAACGGGGGAGTCTATAATTTTGTGAACTGGAGACACACCTTCACAAAATTTTCGCTGAATCTTATGGGATACATAAATCCTACAGAATCACACATTCCCTTAACGGGTAACTCTTTAAACAGATATTCCGGCTCCGGATTTCAGATTATGCTGGTCTATAACCATCAATCCAAGAAAATGTTAAATAAAATCTTACGCTAATATGGAGAATCCCATCATTGTGACCCTGGAAAAGGTGACCAAACGGTTCCCGGCAGGGAAAACCCAATTCACCGCTCTGAATAAAATTGAACTTACCTTCCGGAAAGGTGAATTTTCCGGGCTGGTTGGCCCCAGTGGTTCGGGGAAAACAACACTGCTTAATATTATTGGCTCTCTGGATTGCCCTAGCGAAGGGGTGGCAACGGTACTGGGTAAAAACATAAGCTCATTAAGTCACAAAGAGTCTGCCGAGCTGCGTAATTATGGCATCGGGTTTATCTTCCAGACCTATAACCTGCTTCCGGTCTATAATGTGTATGATAATGTAGAGTTTGCCCTGTTGTTGCAGAAACTCTCGGGCTCACAGAGAAAAAAAGCTGTTATGGATGCGCTGGAGTGGGTGGGGTTGGCAGATAGGGCTAAATCCAAGCCTTCAACACTCTCCGGAGGTGAGTGTCAGAGGGTGGCAATAGCCAGGGCAATGGTAAAAAAACCTGCATTGGTGCTTGCCGATGAGCCATCTGCAAACCTGGACTCCCAGAATTCACATATGATTGTCCAAACTATGAAGAGACTTAACAAGGAGCTCAACACCACATTTATCTTCTCTACGCACGACGAGAAGGTGATGCAATATCTGGATAGGATAATCTATCTAAAAGATGGAATGGTAGAGAGGGACGAAAGGAAATCGGAGGGTTAAACTATGCTGGAGTTAAAACTTGCTTTCAAAAATCTGTACGGATCCGGGTTAAGAACCTGGCTCAATGTTACAGTTCT
Organism: Bacteroidetes bacterium HGW-Bacteroidetes-5; assembly: GCA_002842515.1. GTDB lineage: Bacteria > Bacteroidota > Bacteroidia > Bacteroidales > UBA932 > Bact-08. The sequence goes on from PHDC01000001.1 coordinate 693,574, forward strand.
CTCTATTGCATTCGTCATAATTCTCTTTTATAACGGTATGCTGGACGGATGGAATATGCAGGCTCAGAGAGACACAATTGACTGGGAGATAGGCTCGGGGCAGCTTTGGCACCCCGGATATGACCCCTATGACCCATATACTTTTGCAGATGCACACTCCTCAATTCCACCTGAGATATCTACTTTGATAGAGAGAGGAGATGCTGCATCAATATTGCTCACTCAGGCAACTGCATACCCGGGAGGAAGAATGTTAAACACACTCATTAAAGGGATTGACCCAAATCAGAAGATTTTAAAGATTCCAAGTGAACTTTTGACAGCAGATAACAGTGATCCGGATTATATACCGGCAATTATCGGGAGGAGGTTTTCACAGAGTGCCCGGCTTAAAGAGGGTGACAGAGTACTTGTGAGATGGAGAGATTCAAACGGCACCTTTGATGCACGGGAGGTTACCATTGTATCCGTTTTCCAGACAAATGTACCGACTGCAGATCTTAACCAGATCTACATCCCGCTGGAGAGACTCCGGGAGATGACATCTATGTACAATGAGGCCACTCTAGTGGTACTCTCTCAGGGGGCAGTTGCACCGCAACAGTATGGTGGATGGAGTTACAGAGATAATGACTATCTGCTTAAAGATCTCAAAGATATTATGACCGCCAAAAAAGGTGGCTCAACTGTGATTTCGGGGCTTCTGTTGGCTATTGCTCTTCTGGCAATATTTGACACCCAGGTGCTCTCAATTTTTCGCAGACAAAAAGAGATAGGAACCTATATTGCACTTGGGATGACACGAAAAAAAGTTGTAGGGCTCTTCACAATAGAGGGTACAACTCACTCTCTTCTTGCAATTCTTTTGGGTATGATTTGGGGAGTTCCGTTTCTTCTTTTATTGCAGAAGACAGGTATTCCGATGCCCGCCAGTGCAGACCAGGCCGGAATTGCAATTGCAGATAAAATCACCCCCTATTACGGAGCAGGAATGATTCTAACCTCTGTAATCCTGGTTGTCCTATCCTCTTTGGTTGTGAGTTATATCCCTACCAGAAGAATCTCCAGGATGAGACCTACAGATGCGTTAAGGGGCAAAATTGTATAATTCTCAAAATTACACCACATTAATAAATGAGAAGATGAAGAGATTTTTACTCAAAGGGGTAATCAAGGACAAAGGAAGAAGTTTGCTCCCAATAATAGTTGTCGCTACCGGAACAATGCTCACCGTTGTTATGTACAGCTGGCTCACCGGTATAATGGGAGACTCCATTCGTATGAATGCGAACTTCAACACCGGAGAGCTCAAAGTTATGACTAAAGCCTATGCAGCAGATGCAGATCAGTTTCCGAACGATCTTGCCATTCTTGACGCAGACAACCTTTTGACAGAGCTCAAAGCATTTGAACCCGGGGTAGATTGGGTTAAACGAATCCGTTTCGGGGCGCTTGCAGATTTTCCCGATGCAAACGGGGAGACCAGAGGACAAGCTCCTGCAATAGGTTGGGCAGTAGATCTTTTTAGCAAAGAGTCTAAGGAGGCAGGCAGGTTTAACCTGCAGGAGTCTATTGTAAAAGGAGGTATGCCGGCAAATGCGGGAGAGGTTCTCATCTCAGATGAGCTTGCCCGCAGGTTTGACATTAAACCCGGAGATACATTTACACTATTCGGATCTACAATGGATGGAGGTTTTGCGTTCTATAACCTCAAAGTATCCGGCACTCTGCTTTTTGGAGCTACCGGGCTGGACAGAGGGGCTATTGTTATGGATATTGCAGATGCTCAAAAAGCTTTTGGTATGGAGGGGGCCTGTAGTGAAATACTCGGGTTTCTGCCCGACACCTATTTCAACTCCGAGAAGGCGCTGGCAATAAAAACCCGTTTCAATTCACAGCCAACTTTAGCACAAAACGAAGATGAGTTTGCTCCGGTAATGATCACCCTCCGTGACCAGGCAGGTATGGCAGAGATGGTAGATTACACCGATTTTGTGAGCGGGTTAATGGTCTTCATATTTGTATCTGCAATGGCAATTGTGCTCTGGAACGGAGGCCTTTTGGGAGCACTCCGGAGATATAGCGAGTTTGGCATAAGGCTGGCTATGGGTGAGAGCAAAGGACACATCTATAAAACTCTCCTCTTTGAGGCACTGCTGATTGGTACAATAGGCTCAATTTTCGGAACTGTTATTGGTTACTCGATAGTGCTCTACATCAATATTCACGGAGTGGATATGTCCGGGATGATGCAAAACTCTACAATGGTTATGCCCTCTGTAATGAGAACAGCAATAACCCCCACAACCTACTATATCGGTTTTATACCCGGAATATTCTCGGTTATTCTTGGCAACGCTTTGGCCGGAATAGGGATCTATAAAAGAGAGACGGCAAGACTCTTCAATGAACTCGAGGTGTGATTGTTCCAAAACAGAGTGTAAAACAGTTTATTTAAAACAGATTATAGATATGAATAGTAAGTTAAGAAGATATAAAGTTTGTCTCTGCCAAAATGTTCTGACAGCTCTTTTAATCGGGGCTACTACCCTATATGCAGCAGAGGCGAGCAGCCAGGATGGTAAATCAATTTTAAGAAAAATTGATGAAAATCTCTCCTCCAGAAATCAGATTGCAGAGTCCTCAATGACCATTCACGGCAGACGCTCCAGCCGCACTATTACTGCAAAAAGCTGGACAGAGGGAGATCAAAAATCATTCACAGAGTATCTCTCGCCTGCATCTGAGGCGGGGACCAAAATGCTCAAGCTCCGGGGCCAGCTCTGGATATACACCCCTGCGGCTGACCGTACAATTCAGATATCGGGGCATCTGCTTCGACAGTCGGTTATGGGATCTGACCTCTCCTACGAAGATATGATGGATGACCGCAAGCTTAGTGATGTTTATGATGTTAATATTACAGGCAGGGATACTCTTGACTCCAGGGATGTGATTATTCTGGAACTCACTGCCAATGTGAATGATATTGCTTACTACAGGCAAAAGATGTGGGTAGACAGCGAGAGGTATATTCCGCTAAAACAGGAGATGTACGCTAAGAGTGGGCAGCTGCTTAAGAGGGCGGAGATGAAAAATATTAAACGAGTAGAGAACAGATGGTACCCATCTCTTGTTATATACAAAGATATGCTCAAAGAGGGCAAGGGAACCGAGTTCCGTACCAATACAATAAGTTTTGACCAGCAGATTCCGGAACACATCTTTTCCAAGGCATCTTTGCGTTAAAAACCACTTGCTTTTTGAGTTTATTTATATCTATATTTGTCATAATATACTGTAATCAAAAAACATTGTAATACTAAAAAATATGAAAACATTTTTAAAGATTGTTCTCGGAACTTTTGTCGGCTCTATGCTGGCACTGGCAATAGGGTTCTTTATCCTTCTGGGAATTGCAGGCTCAATGGCTACATTTTCAAGTAACGCCAAGCCTACAGTACCAAAATCTGCTATACTAAGGCTAAACTTCAGCGATCCAATCGCAGAGCAGGCCTTCGAAGATCCGTTTGCAATTTTCAACCCGATGGGAGGAGCCGAAAAAACACAAGGTATTCTGGATTTTATTCAGACTATCGACAGAGCAGCTGCCGATCCTTCAATTAAGTTCATCTATATGAATGTTACTGAGATCAGCGCAGGGATAAGCCATCTGGAGGAGATTCGAGGCGCTATCACCCGTTTCAGGGAGAGCGGCAAACCTGTGATTGCATATGCAGATAACTTCTCGCAGGCAGCATACTACCTATCTACAGCTGCAGATAAGATCTATATGAGCCCTACAGGTATGTCTCCTTTGACCGGACTTAGCATAAGCTCCCTCTTTCTTAAAGATATGCTGGACAAACTGGGAGTTGAGGTTCAGTTGATCCGCCACGGCAAATTTAAAGCTGCTGCAGAGCAGTTTATCAGTAACGAGATGAGTGCAGAGAACAGAGAGCAGCTCAAGGCATACCTGGATGGAGTCTGGGGCACCTGGGTTGCAGATATATCTGCCGCACGAGGATTATCGCCGGAGAGGATAAATCAGATGACAGATAACCTGGAGCTCACAACTGCCCAAAAGGCACTTGATGCAGGTCTTGTAGATGGACTTATGTATAAAGATCAAATATCTGATACACTTTTTAAACTCTTTGGAGTAGAAGATGAAAAGCACCTAAAAATGATCTCAAGCAACGACTACTCTGCCGCAACCAAAAAGATCAATTTCAAAGAGAAGAGTAAAATTGCCATAATCTATGCAGATGGCGAGATTATAATGGGTAAATCGGAAGAGAACATTGCCTCTGACTCTTTTATCGAGCATATCTCAAAAGTAAGAAAAGATAGCACTATTAAAGCGGTAGTTCTTCGTGTTAACTCACCGGGAGGCTCTGCTCAGAGTTCAGATCTTATAGACCGCGAACTCTCTCTTCTTATGGAGAAGAAACCGGTTATTGTAAGTATGGGAGATTACGCAGCCTCAGGCGGTTACTGGATCTCGGCTAAAGCCACAAAAATCATAACCAACAATACTACTTTAACAGGGTCTATCGGGGTGTTCAGTATGGTTCCAAATATTGCCAAGACAATGAAAAAACACCTCCTGATTAATCCTCAAACAGTCAATACAAATAAACACAGCGATATTATGTCCGGCTTCAGGCCTCTGGACAGTGAGGAGGTTGAGTTTGTAAGATCTGCTGTAGAGGAGATATACACCGATTTTATCAATCTGGTTGCTCAGGGCAGAGATTTGACTCCGCAGAGAGTAGATGAGATTGCTCAGGGAAGGGTTTGGTCCGGAGTGGACGCTATTAAGATTGGTTTGGCAGACGAGAGGGGTGGCTTGACAGAGGCTATCAGCTCTGCTGCATCCTACTCAAATCTTGAATCTTACAGAATAGTAGAGTATCCAGTTTTGAAATCACCCATCGATAAACTGATGGAGATGCTTATGAACAGCGGGGCAGCCGCCAAAGCTATCTCCAACCCGAACTATCTTATTGAAAAAGCGTACCAGACACTTAAGTCTGAGACAGGAATCAAGCACTATGCAAGGGTGCCGTACAATATCTGGTTTAACTAATATCTTTGGAGATTAGGCGATAACCAATTTAAGAGAGTATCCTGGAGTAGAAGTTATAAAAGACTTATCTCCAGGATATTTTTTGTATGTTGTGATATCTTGAAACGCTCATCAATTCGAAACCCCGGAATTGCAACTATCTTATCTTCGGAGAGAGTAACAAGAAGGGTCTCCTTTCTTATTTTATCCATCTTAATATCTGTCAGATAGTCGCTTATCTTCTTATAGCCACTCATTCCAAGAGGCATAAATTTATCTCCCTCTCTCCACTTCCTTACCGAAACCGGAAATTTTACAAGATCTGCATCTATAAGCAGGGTGCTCTCGGTCACAGTTGCGTCGGATGATACGACAAAGAGATCACCCGTAAACTCAGGCCTGATTGCCCTCTCTTTTTTAAACTTAAATCCCTGCGGCTTAGGGTAGATTGAGAATCTCATTTGAGTGCCTTCGAATGAGAGTTCGCGATAATCTCCTGTTTTGACAACATCAACATCTACACTCTCTAACTTAGCAGTAATTTCAACACTAACACCTTTATCAGAAATGGGCTCACTCTCTTGTACAGGCTCATCGTCCAGCAGCTCCAGCAACTCATCTAAAGAGGAGTCAAGAAACTCCTTGGGTTTCTCAAACATTGCTATATCAGGAGCTATTGGCGGGCTATTCACAGGAGTACCCTTCGGGTAGATTAGCAGATAATCTCTGTCTTTAAGTAGCAGACAGCTGTCTGAATGAAACTCCTTTCCGGGCTGTCCTTGGAGTGAGTCATAAATCTGCTCTATCTGCCCTGGGTTAAAACCATATTTATCCAATAAAAGGAAGAGCCAGTAATCCGGGCGCCTCTCTTTAAGTAGGGCAGGGATAGAGATTCTGCCGGATTTATCATCGATAAGGGAGTTGCGCTTCTGTTTGAAAAGATCTTCAAGGATATCTGATGCAGCCTCCACATTGGCCATATCTCTCTCTACTGTTTTGAGAAATGATTGATTTATAATCTCAAACTCCGGGAAGACCATATTTCTGATACGATTCCTGGAGTAGTGGCTCTCAGAATTTGAGCTGTCTTCACGGAAGGGGATGCTCTCTTTTTTTGTGAATTCAGCTATCTCCCTTCTTGAAAAACCCAACAGAGGCCTTATGGTTGTACCGTTTTTTTTCCTAATTCCGGTGAGTCCCTGTAAACCGGTACCCCTTAGAATGTTTATAAAAAAGGTCTCTACCGAGTCATTAAGGTTATGAGCTACCGCTAGATAGTCAAAACCGTGTGTTGTAATAAGAGTCTCAAACCAGTTGTATCTCAAATCTCTGGCTGCCATTTGAGTTGAGATACCCATACTTTTGGCATACCCTTTTGTATCGAATGTGTTGGAAAAAAACTGAACTCCCCGCTCGGCTGCCCATTCGCTCACCAAATCTTCATCTGAGTCACTCTCCTCCCCTCTCAGTGAAAAGTTAACCGTTGCAATTGCAAAGTTTGAGTAGTAGATTCTGGCAAACAGATGTGCCATACACATAGAGTCAATTCCGCCGCTTACGGCAAGAAGTATTTTGGGATTATCCGGCGAGGCGGGATGAAAATCCTTCTGCCCTGTCAGTTGAACTAGAGACTCTTTAAATTTAGTAATCATTACTTTTTGAAATCACCGATTGTATACGAGAATCCAACGGACAAAATTTCTTTAAACTGCAGCCTCGGAGCAAGCTCTCCATCTTTATTGGCAATGAGAATCTCATTGTCATAGATTAGATTTGTCCTCAGATTGACAGAGAAGTACTTGTTGATTTTTGAGTCTGCAAAAAAGTCCCAGTGTACCTTAATGTTCTCGGGTTTACCAAGATAGTCGGAGAACAGATTAAGTGTAGTAGTTATATTTAGATTTTTTCTAACCTGATTTTTATACTCCATTTTAAACTGAGCACCTAGCTCCAGCTTTGTGGCCTGATCTATTTTATTCCCATATCTCACACGGAGCTCTCTTTTCTCGACAACCACAAGATTTCCTGTAAGGGGTGAGAAGTTAAGTGAGATAGATTTTATAGGTTTATAATCTACCCCGACACCTAAAGAGAAATAAGCTGGCGCAAACGGTCCCGAAAGCAGTATTGGATCTCTGTTTGCCGGATAGCTGAAGCCATTTGCCATTTGACTCCTGAAGTTAAACGAGGCAGCGGCAAAAAATTCATTAAAGGCTCTATAACCCAGCTTACTGTCGAAGATAAACTTATCGTCGCTCTTCTTATATCTGTCTCCAAAAGAGTGGACAAAGCCATAGCCTATCTGTAACCTGTTCTCCCAAAACATCTCCTTTCTCACTGCGTAGTTTCTGTAGATATTTATAAAGGTATTCAAAGCAACATTGTCGTATCCTCCGGATGACCAATTAGTTAAAGAGAGTTGCGAAAAACCTACCTGAAAAAGGGTCCCCCCCTTCCATCTGCTTGGTGGAGGCGGTGGCGGAACTAGAACCGGGATTTGTATTTTAGAGGCAATAATAACACACAACTCGTGCCCGACGCTCAGCTGCGGAACCTCCTTAGAGACAACCTCTTTAACTACTTTATCCTGAGAATAGGCAGCATAAGATGTAAAAAAACAGAGTATGGCAGAGAGTAAGAGCTTTTTTAACATTAAAACTTCGTTTAGAGATGGAACAATTAAAAATATACTAATCTTCAAGAACGTCGTCAGAGTTGAATTTGAATCCCATCCTCTTACCTGTCTGCAGTTTGGCGCTTTCGATTTTATCGTTTATCTGCTCTACACTTGCAACTTTCACCAAATCAAAAGGGGGAACCAAAAGGTCGAAGGACAGGGTGTATAAAATTGCACTCTCTACAATTCCGACCAACTCCTCTCTCCCCAGCTGCTTTTTACCGAATGTCCCAACCACATTATCCTGCTGCTTTTTACCCTCAACCAGGAAATGTTTATCCTTGTTTATAAAAATTCTTGCAACCAGATATCCCAAATCGTCCGGTCTGTTATATTTAATTGAATCTGAGAGAAAGTTGTATACGCTGATAATTCCGCAGAAACCTCTGTTCGGATCTTTTTTAAGATAGTCACTCTTCCATACCGGGTGATCTCTGTCAAAGATAAAGGTATCTGAGTGCATACTAAAGATTAGGACATCATCTGCAAATTTAAGTTCTGCCTCAAATTTTCCCCGGTCCCGGTACTCCAGACGGATTCTTCTGTCATTGCTATCCAACAAATCGTTGAGATCGTTGCTCATCTCATTGAGAATCTCTTTAATCTGGTTAAAGAGCTCCATTGAGTGGTTAAAAACCTGCAGCTTGATTTGAGACTTGCTGTTGAAACCTGCCAGAATCTCTCTCTGTCGGGACGGTAAATCTGTTGACATCACTCTTTATTTTGTTGTAACTGTTAATTAATATCGTTTGTAAAAATAAATATTTTAATACGCTCTTGCAAAAAATACTCTCCCTTTTGACGGTTTTCCGCTGTAAACACAAAAACCGCTCTCCTGCTGTTCCTCCTCCATCGGAATGCAGCGGATGGTTGCTTTTGTCTCCTCTTTTATCCTCTCCTCACTCTCTTTTGTTCCGTCCCAGTGGCATAAAAGAAAACCACCCTCCTCAATCTTTGTCTTAAAGGTGTCAAAGTCATCTACTTTAAAGGTGTTCTTAATCCTAAAATCCAGAGCTTTGTTGTATATATTCTCCTGTATATCATCCATTAGAGAGAGTATATACTCCTCAACCCCCTGCTGCTCTCTTGACTCCTTGGTTAAAGTGTCTCTGCGAGCAACCTCGACAGTTCCGTTTTCAAGATCTCTCGGCCCGATGGCAACTCTCACAGGAACCCCCTTAAGCTCCCACTCTGCAAACTTAAAGCCGGAACGAAGGTTATCTCTGGTATCTATTTTAACGGTAAGACCAAACTTCTCCAGCCGAACCTTCATCTCACCCATCTTTTCAACTATCTTGTCATTCTCCTCCTGTGTCTTGAAAATAGGGACCATAACCACGTGAATAGGTGCAAGTTTTGGAGGAAGCACTAACCCGTTATTATCGCTGTGAGCCATAACCAAAGCGCCCATCAACCTGGTTGATACTCCCCAGGATGTTGCCCAGACGTACTCCAGACCACCCTCTTTGTTTGCAAACTGAACATCAAATGCCTTGGCAAAGTTCTGTCCCAAAAAGTGGGAAGTGCCTGCCTGAAGAGCTTTTCCGTCCTGCATTAGGGCCTCAATACAGAGAGTCTCCAGTGCACCGGCAAATCTCTCGCTCTCGCTTTTCTTACCCACTATAACAGGCATAGCCATATACTCCCGGGCAAATTTTGCATAGACCTGAACCATCCTCTCGGTCTCCTCAATGGCCTCCTGGCGGGTTGAATGTGCCGTATGTCCCTCCTGCCACAGAAACTCTGCAGTCCTTAGGAAGAGGCGGGTTCTCATCTCCCAGCGAACCACATTTGCCCACTGATTGATAAGCAGAGGAAGATCTCTGTAAGATTTTATCCAGTTTTTATATGTGCTCCAGATTATTGTCTCCGAGGTTGGTCTTACTATGAGCTCCTCCTCCAGTTTGGCATCCGGGTCCACAACAACTCCGGGACCATCCGGATTTGCCATAAGACGGTGGTGGGTAACCACTGCACACTCTTTTGCAAAACCCTCAACGTGTTCGGCCTCCTTGCTTAGAAATGACTTCGGAATAAACAGTGGGAAATAGGCATTTACGTGCCCTGTCTCTTTAAACATCTTGTCCAGCTGAGCCTGCATCTTCTCCCAAATTGCATATCCGTAGGGTTTGATAACCATACACCCCCTCACGGCAGAGTTCTCTGCAAGATCTGCCTTTGTTACCAGATTGTTGTACCATAGTGAATAGTTCTCCTCTCTTCCTACAATCTCTTTTGCCATTTTTATTGATTTAATATTATAATTTGCTACTTATTATGTGCTATATGGTATGATTTTTGAGTACATTTGCAATGAAGGCACAAAAGTACAAAATAATTTAAAACACAGGAGGTGCAAGATGAAAAACACAATTACAATTATTGTTCCTATAATACTGGGATTGATTCTTAGCTCTTGCGGAACCACAACCAGATATGCATCTTCTACATATGAGGATGCCATCTATCAAAAACCGTCAGCAAACGGTTACATTGTTGTTAACACAGAGAGTGACTCAAAAGTAGAGATCTTAAAGGGTAAAACCAAAGAGTCTAACCGTGCCATAATCAACGGTAAGGTTGTTGAGGCAGCCTATGTGGATGAAAACGGCAATGTGAACATAGATATTGATGATATGGATGAGAAGACCTATCTCATTCTAAACCCCGGTGAATCTTTTGAAGAGCGGCTCACAAAATTTGAGAACCCTCAGTACCAAATAAATATAACCTACTCTTATATGGATTTTGACAATCCTTGGTTCTGGGATTTTGGTTACTCTTCATTTTGGAGAATGAGAAGAATGCATAATGTGTATAGTCCGTGGTACTCATATTTTATGAGCCCTTGGTTTAGTAGTGGCTTTTACGGATACAACCAGTACTTTATGGATCCTTTTGCAGGCATTAACTATATCTGGTGGAACAGATATAATATGATTAACTCTCCTTGGGACAGCTACTACTCCTCCTGGTACTATCCGGGCGAATCATACGGATACTGGTACTTCAACTGGAATGACCCGGAGAGATATCGTTACACCAGCTCCAGAGATTTCTATTACGGTCGCAGGGAGAGTGCAAGATCAAACTCATCTTCCTCTTCAAATGTGGCAATGTCCGGCGGCTCTTACATAAGACGCAATAATAGCACCGCCAGAGTAGAGCAGGTTAGAGGTGATAGATTCTATACAGGGGATATCAGCTCAACAGAGAGTATGTTCAGGAGAGATTCCAGGTTTGAGGGGTACGGCTCCACAACTAATAGCCAAACCCGAGAGGTGAGTGGACAAAGAAGAGGCAATACAGAATCTGCCTCAAGAGTAGAGCGTGAAAGCTCTTCACGCAGAGGAAGCGAGATAACCCGTGGCACAGAGGTAAACAGAGGTTCAAACAACTCACAATCTTCGGTAAGACGCAGTAACAATCAACAGACCGTGAATTCGGGCACAGTTAACAGAAGCACAGGCACAGTTAATAGAAGCTCCGGTACAGTTAACAGAAGCACAAGTACAGTTAACAGAAGCACAGGTACAGTTAACAGAAGCTCCGGCTCTTCTACAAGCGGAAGCTCAACAACAAGAGGAAGTTCACAGAGAAGAGATGATGTAATCTCATCCAGCAACTACAGGCCATCAGAAAACCAAAGGAGCAGCTCCTCCGGTAACAACTCATATAGCAGAGGCTCCTCCTCAACTTCTAACAGCAGTTTCTATAACAGCAACCCTTCAAGAAGTTCGGTCTCTACACCGCCGGTAAGCAATGCGGGGTCATCATCTTCGTCATCTTCATCTTCTTCAAACACATCAAGCAGCAGCTCGAGCAGCTCCTCAAGCAGCGGAAGTTCATATCGCAGGTAAGTATTGAAATTATTATGAAAAGATTATTATCTATTATTATTGCAATAGTAGTTACAAACACTATTGTCGCTCAGAATGCCTTTGACGCACTAAAATTCTCTCAAATCAGGTACGAAGGCAGTGCAAGAACAATTGCAATGGGAAATGCTTTTGGTTCTCTCGGAGGAGATACTTATGCAATGAGCATTAACCCTGCATCATCTGCAATCTACCGATACTCTGAGTTTACCTTTACACCCTCACTGGGTTCGAACAGTACAAATACAAACTATCTCAATAACAGGGAGAGTGAAAAATGGACACGAATAGGGATATCAAACCTGGGGTTTGCAGGCTCTATAAAGATTGGTAACAGCCCGTATGGACTTAAAAGCATAAGCTTCGGGGTAGCAGTAAATAAGCTAAACAACTACACCTCAAGATCATATACCAGCGGTTTAAATGCCAACTCCAGCTGGTTAGGCTCTCTTGCAGACGGGTTAGGCGGAATCTTTAACGGAGATTTGGACATTAATGACCAGTGGAATCCATTCTACGACTTCCCTCAGGCATCCTGGAAAGAGATTCTCTCCTGGAACTCAAACCTGCTGGACCCTCTTCCGGACTCAGATTATGACTATATAGGCGCAACCGAAAATATATCCGGTCAACAGATTGTACTTGCAGGCGAGCTCAAACAGGAGTTCTACCGCGAAAGAAAGGGAAACCTATCTGAGATAGTCTTTAATGCCGGGGCAAATATCTCGGATAAACTATTTTTCGGAATCAATCTGGGGATGCAGTCAATAAGTTTCAACGATTATCAGAAATATTCCGAAAGTGCTGTTAACCCTGCACTCTTCGACTCAAAATTCTCATCATTCTCTCACCTGTTTGAACAGAATTCAAATGGTGTGGGGTTGAATGCAAAATTTGGATTTATCGCTCTTCCTTTTGCCGGGCTAAGAGTGGGTGGAAGTATATCAACACCAACCTGGCTTTTGATGTCGGACCAGTGGGAGGAGACAATAGATGCCCGCTACTCAGACGGTTATAAAAGCAAGATTCTCTCACCTGTGGGCGAGTACAACTACAGAGTAACATCACCATTCAGGTGGAATATCGGAGCATCATATGTACTTGGTAAGTTTGCCATTATAAGTGTAGATTACGAAGGGGCAGATTACTCCAAAATATTAATGATGAGCGAGTCTTTTGACAAATATGAGTTTAACACAGAGAATAAATATATTGAGACAAACTTCCAAGCCGCAACCAACTTAAGAGTGGGTGCAGAGGTGAGACCTATGGATTTTCTTGCCCTCAGAGCAGGATACTCCAAATATGGTAATCCGGAAAAGAGCTATGGCTACGAAATGGAGTACATCTCCGGTGGAGTCGGGTTCACCTCCAAAGGGGGTACTTTCCTGGATTTAGGCTTCCAGAAATTACTGCAAAACAGTGAAACTTACTCTCTTTATTCCGATTATACCAACCATACTGCCCCGGTAGGGAATATGGATATCTCCGGATGGAAATTCCTTATGACACTTGGATTTAGATTTTAGAGAAAATACCTGGAGTGTGGCCCCTCATTAAAGAGCAGGTCAATAACAGAAAGATTGGCAAAAAAACCAAATTTATGGGCGAATACCTGATGGTATCGCCCTTTTTCATCTTCACCGGCAAAAGGAGATACTCTCTTCGGATGTATTTTCTCTCTGAAATCACTAATAGTAAGATCTTTTTCAGTATCGCCCTCTTTTAAAAATTCATCTGTAAAATTGATGTTTGCAGGCAGATTCAACAGCTCCAGCAGACAACTTATCAGATCTTTATTGAATTCAAACAGATGGTCATACTCTCTGGTGTAAAAAGGTAGAAGATCCTGCTGATAGTGCTCAAAATAGGGTGAAGATTTGTATGCAGATAAAATTGCCCGCCAGTGTTGACTCTGCCACCTTTTAGAGTTATCTACTCTTATCTCTTTGATTGGGATAGAGAATCCCTCACTTCTGACAATGGGGATGTGTAAAGATAGAGGGCCGTTGGCACTGTAAATGCAACAACGGCTCCTGAATGACTGTTTTTGAAAATTTTCCCACTGTTCAATTTTCCAATCTGCAAAAGTGTTTATCACCCGGAAGTAGTCTGTCGGAGGAAGATATGCAGTTGAAAGAATTGCTGTACTACTCATCAATAGATTTACCGCCGCCTCTAATTATTCCCCTTTTTGAAGATCTGATGAAATCTACTATGGCCCTCTTTTCCGGGGTCTCCGCAAAAGTTGCGTCTACCTCGTTGCAGGCATCAGATGTGTTGAGCCCTCCGTTGTATATCACCTTATAGATATCCCTTATCTCATCAATTTTATCGTTGGAAAAACCTCTTCTTCTAAGCCCTATAACATTCACACCTCCAAATGAGAGAGGTCTTCTGCCTGCGACAATATAGGGTGGAACATCCTTTCCGACCATTGAGCCACCCGAGAGCATAGAGTGTGCTCCAATTCTTGTAAACTGGTGTGCGGCGGAGTGACCTCCAATAATTGCATACTCATCTACATCGGTAACTCCTGCTATTCCCACATAACTTACCAAAACAACGTTATCTGCAATTATGCAGTCGTGTGCAATATGAGAGTATGACATAATCATACACCCATTTCCGACTTTAGTAACTCCCCTTCCGCTCTTTAGAGTGCCTCTGTTTACGGTAACATACTCTCTTAAAATAGTATTATCTCCAATCTCAACATAGGTAACCTCCCCCGAGAACTTGTAGTCCTGAGGCTCACCTCCGATTATTGCCCCGGGATAAATCTTGCAGTTTTTGCCGATTTTTACATTATCCAATATTGTGGCGTGAGGCCCTATCCAACATCCATCTCCAATCTCCACATTTCCTGCAATATATGCAAATGGTTCAATTGTAACGTCTTTGCCAATTTTGGCATCCGGATGTATATAAGATTGATTCATATAAATAAATTAATTACTTATTTTTAATAACCTGAGCAACCAAATCTGCTTCACAAGCCAATGTGTTGCCTACATAAACTTCTCCCTTCATATAGACTAAAGATCTTCTCATAGGTGCAGTCAGGGTGAGTTTAATAACCAAAACATCTCCGGGAACAACTTTTCTCTTAAACTTTGCGTTATCTATCTTTGCGAAATAGGTAGAGTACCTCTCCGGCTCATCCAAATCGTTCATCACCAATATTCCTCCCACCTGAGCCATAGCTTCAATAATTAAAACACCCGGCATAACCGGCTCATCGGGGAAATGGCCGATAAAGTAGCCTTCGTTAATTCCAACAGTCTTAATACCCACAACCTCCTCTTTATTCATCTGAATTATTCTGTCTACCATCAAAAACGGAGGTCTGTGAGGTAGAAGTTTCTTAATTCCATTAATATCAATTACCGGTAGAGCATTTGGGTCGAATTGCGGAATCTCCTTAGAGTTTAAAGTTTCGTTTGCCATTTTTTTGATAATTTTTGCTATTTCTGTATTAATTTTATGTCCTGGTTTATGGGCAATTACCCTCCCTTTTATCCTCACTCCCGAAAGCGACAGATCTCCTAGCAGATCCAGTAGTTTATGCCTAGCGCACTCGTTCGGAAATTTTGGCTCCTTTATATTTACATATCCACTCTCAATACTATCAAATTCTCGTTTTCCGAAGATCTCCTGAAGTTTTTCAGACTCGGTGGCTGTGAGCCCCCTCTCTGCTATAACAACCGCATTGTTTAGATCTCCCCCTTTAATGAGGTTGTTTTTTATGAGAGGCTCAATGTCGTGTAAAAAAACAAAGGTCCTGCAGCAGGCTATCTCAGTTGAGTAGTTTACACTGTTATCAAATTTTGCATACTGATTACCCAGCACTTTAGAGTTAAAATCTATCATAACCTCTGCACTGAAGTTATCATCCGGATAGATTGTTATCTCAGACCCACTCTGCGGCTCTTTGTAAAAGATCTTCTCCTTTACCGTTAAATAACATCTCTCCTCCTGCTGCGCCTGTGTTCCGTCTGCCCATATTGCATCTGCATAAGGGGCCGCGCTTCCGTCAAGAATCGGAATTTCGGGACCATCTACCTCAATTAGTGCGTTGTCGACTCCAAGTGTCCAAAGAGCAGAGAGTATATGTTCAACTGTAGAGACTAACTCCCCTTTATGCTCTAATACTGTCCCCCTCTGAGTGTTTGTAACATAGTTGACAGAGGCGCTAAATGGAAGTGAACCCTCAATATCGCTGCGTCTTATTTTTATACCGTGGTTCTCACCTGCAGGTAATATTCTCATCAAAACACTCTTTCCGGAATGTAACCCTCTCCCCTCAAATGTATATATCTTTTTTAGAGTCTGCTGTTTATCCTGCATATATTCCAAGTGGTTTAGAACAGTTCGCAAAGTTAGAAAATTTCACCTATCTTTTGTGTAAGTTCTTGAATATTGCATATGACTTAAAATACTCTCTTGAGTCTATTGCCGGACTTCCAACAATGGATCTCCCCTCCTCTTTGATTGATGACATAACTCCTGCCTGAGCTCCTATCATTGTTTTATCTGCAATAGATATATGTCCGGCAACTCCAACCTGCCCACCGAACATACAACCCTTTCCAATTTTAGTAGAGCCGGAGATGCCGGTTAGGGCTGCTATTACGGTGTTCTCTCCAATCTCCGTATTGTGTGCTATCTGTATAAGATTATCCAACTTAACACCTTTCCGAATAATGGTAGATCCTATTGATGCTCTGTCAATTGTAGTGTTAGCTCCAACTTCGCAATTATCCTCAATTATCACATTTCCGGTTTGAGGGATTTTTTTGTAGCTCCCGTCAGGCAGTGGGACGAACCCGAAACCATCTGCACCAATAACCGCATTTGCGTGGATAATACAATCGGAACCGATTTTACACCCTGCATAGATCTTAACCCCCGGGTAGATAGTTGTGTTCTCTCCTATCTCCACATCCTCGCCAAGATAGCACTGCGGATATATCTGACTCCCTTTTCCTACTGACACTCTCTTTGAGACTATTGTACCGGCTCCGATATAACATCCTTTAGCTATTTTGGAGCTCCAGGCTACTCTTGCAAAGAGTGATCTCCCCATTTTTCGGGTAGATTTAAGAGAGTTAAAAAGCTCCAAAACGGAGGCGATTGCCTGATAGGCATCATCTACCCGAATCACAGTTCCGTTTACCGGAGATGATGGTTCAAAGGATCTGTTCAATATTACTATGGATGCTTTTGAGGTGTAGAGATAGCTCTCATACTTTGGGTTACCCAGGAATACAAGAGTGCCGGGCTTGCCGCTCTCAATGCGGGCAACTGAACTCACCTTTACCAGAGGGTCACCCTGAATCTCTCCTTTGAGATAGTCTGATATATATTGTGCTGTGATCTCCATTCTATATTTTAGTTAAAATTTGCTGTGCAAAGAAAATATTTTTTTGTGATTTGAGAAAAGGCTTTTGCCGATAGCATATCGGAGATATTGTACACATCATTTACCTCACCATTTTCGGAGAGAATCTCTATCTCACCCTCGGCAGAGTCGTAGCCTCGGTTTATTACCTCTCCCGTGCAGATAAAATAGGATAGCTCCTCCTCTGAAATCTCATTTTTGAAATGATCCCGGATGGTTTTGCACCCTTTTTCATACTCCGGGTTCTCTATTGGTGAATTTAAGAGCTTAAGTTTAGGGAGCCTCCTCTCTGTTAACATTCTGCATAATAATGAGAGAGTCGGGTCTTCAGAAAACTGCCACTGCTTAATTGCAGACATTACATCTGTATCGTCCAGCCGGGTAAACATCTCAAGAACCTCCTCTCTTCCAAATGTTTGGGGTGTAAAATCTCTAACCAGAAAATAGCAAATCGCAGGAGACCCTGCCAATGAGTGGCCGTTGACCGCGAGATATCTCGCTCTCCTTAAAATGCTGATTAAAAGCTGCTCGGCAGCAACAACAGTTTTATGAAGGTAGACCTGCCAGTACATAAGTCTTCGTGATATAAGAAACTTTTCAATTGAATAGATCCCCTTTAGCTCCACGACAAGTCTGTTATCCTTAACAGATAACATTTTTATTATTCTCTCAAGACCTATCATCCCTTCGGCAACTCCACTGAAGAAGCTGTCCCGTTTAAGGTAATCAAGACGGTCTACGTCCAGCTGCCCAGATACAAGCTGATGTAAAAAGTGTTTTTGATATCTCCCCTCAAAGATTGAGACCGCCATAGCCAGGGCTCCGCCGGAATCTTTGTCTATCTTTTTCATCAGTTCTAAGGATATCTCTTCGTGGGAGACCCCTACAATTATATTATTTTCAAGCGCGTGGCTAAAAGGGCCGTGACCAATATCGTGCAGAAGCATCGCTGCAGATGCCGCCTCCTCCTCTGCCTGTGTAATCTCTATTCCTTTTGACCTTAGAACCGCCACAGCATCCCTCATAAGATGCATAGCACCCAGGGCGTGAGAGAGGCGTGAATGCGTTGCTCCGGGATAGACCAAATTTGTAAGACCAAGCTGCTTTATATCTCTAAGCCTCTGAAAATATGGATGAGCTACAATATCACTAACAATACCTTTAGGGATATTTATAAATCCGTGAACCGGATCGTTGATTATTTTATAACTGGTAATCATTGCGTAAAGTTACAATAATATTAAAAAATTTGTCGTATTTATAAATTATTGATATATTTGCTGCGATTAAGAGCGAAAGAGAGATAAGGGGACACGGTTGTCCCCTTATTTATTAAATTTATTTTAATGATAATAAAAGAGAAAATAGCAACACTAATCGAGGGATATCTCGCAGATAACTCTCTTTTTCTGGTTGATATAACTATCAGTTCAGAAAACGACATAGAGATTGCAATAGACTCATATGACCGGGTAGATATCAAAAATTGCGCCGATATCAGCAGAATTGTAGATGCCGGATTAAACAGAGAGGAGGAGGACTTCTCTCTTACGGTAACATCTGCAGGGCTGGACCAGCCATATAAAGTATTTGACCAATATAAAAAATCTCTGGGAAAGGAGGTTGTTGTTGTATTGAAAAGCGGAGCAAAGATAGTTGCAACTCTTACCCGGGCCTTCCCCGATAAGATTGAACTAACCTACTCCAGACAGGAGAGAGTTGAGGGCAAAAAGAGAAGAGAGACAGTTGAGATTGTTGAGACATATAATCTCTGCGACATTAAGAGCACAAAAACACAAATTAATTTCAAATAATATCTAAAAGGAATTTACCTATATGGAAGGGTTAAATTTAATCAGCACATTTGCTGAGTTTAAAGAGTTAAAAAGCATAGATCGTCCTACAATGATGAGCGTTCTGGAGGATGTTTTCCGCAGTCAGCTAATTAAAATGTACGGAACTGCAGATAATTTTGATATCATCATCAATATTGACAAAGGAGACTTTGAAATCTGGAGAAACAGAGTCGTGGTAGAGGTCGTTGAGGATCCAAGTACCGAGATATCTTTAGAGGATGTTGCAAAGATTGACGCATCATACGAGATTGGAGAGGAGTTCGTGGAAGAGGTAAAACTCTCATCTTTCGGGAGAAGGGGAATTCTTAACCTTAGGCAAAATCTCTCAGGCAGAATTATGGATATAGAGAAAGCAAACCTATACACCAAGTACAAAGAGAAGATTGGAGAGATTGTAGTTGGAGAGGTATATCAGGTTTGGAAGAAAGAGGTTCTCATTATGGATGAGGACGGAAACGAGCTTCTTCTGCCAAAAACAGAGCAGATACCATCTGACTTCTTCAGAAAAGGAGACACCGTAAGAGCAGTAGTCTCTTCTGTAGAGATGAAAAACAACAACCCCATTATTATCCTATCAAGAACCTCTTCTGTTTTTCTGGAGAGAATGTTTGAGCAGGAGGTTCCGGAGATTTTTGACGGTCTTATCACTATCAAAAAGATTGTACGGATACCGGGTGAGAGAGCAAAGGTTGCTGTTGAGTCTTATGACGAGAGGATTGACCCGGTTGGAGCTTGTGTCGGGGTTAAGGGATCCAGGATTCACGGAATCGTTCGCGAACTTCGCAATGAAAACATAGATATTATCAACTGGACTTCAAATATGCAGCTTCTCATCCAGAGGGCTCTGAGTCCGGCCAAAATTATATCCGTAAAGATAAACGAGGAGGAGAAACGGGTTGGAGTATTCCTCAAACCGGGTGATGTTTCACTCGCTATAGGCAAGGGTGGCAGCAACATTAAGCTTGCAGGTATGCTTGTAGATATGGAGATAGATGTATTCCGCGACATTGAGGAGGAGGAGGAGGATGTCCTTCTTACCGAATTCAGTGACGAAATTGACGAATGGGTAATAGCAGCATTGAGATCTATCGGATGTGATACCGCAAAAAGTGTTCTTGCTCTTCCTGTTTCGGAGATTGTAAGAAGAGCAGACCTTGAAGAGGAGACCGTATTGGATATACAGCGAATTTTACGCGAGGAGTTCGAATAGTTTAATAAATGAATGGGAGATAAAATATGACAGTAGACAACATAATAAGAGTTGGTAAAGTATTGAAGGAGTTCAATATAGGGCTGGGGACCCTGGTGGACTATCTTAAAAGCAAGAAGATAGAGATTGAGGCCTCACCCGGCACAAAAATTACTCCCGAAACTTACGAACTCATAAGAAAAGAGTTTGGAAAGGAGCAGATCATAAAGGAGCAATCCAAGAAGATCGCTATTAAGGTTAAAGATATCACAGACAAAGCAGATCATCACGACTTAGATGACTCGGAAGATGAGCTTCCGGTAAAGGAGGTTTTCATTAAAACTACTGTCTCAGAACACCCCTCTCCTAAAATAATCGGCAAAATAGATATTGACAAACTTTATAAACCGGCCCCCCATCCGGAGGTTCCCAACATTGTTCACAAGCCTGAACCTGAGAGCGTTAAAGTAGTTGAGCCTATAATTGAACCAATAATAACCCAAGTGGTGGAGGCAGAGACAAAACCGGAGGTGGTACCTGCCCCAGAGATAAAAGAGGAAGTGAAGATCCCGGAGGTTCCTCAGGTATCTCCGACTCCCGTTACAGAGCCTTTGGAGGTTAAGCGAGAGATCCCGCAACACGAGAGCAGAGAGAGAGCTCAGGAGAGAGAGAGAAGGGAGATTAGGGAGAGGCAGGAGCAGAACGGCAGAATTGAGGCTAAACTTCGCAGAGAACAGAAAGAGAGCAGGGAGGAGAGAGAGAGAGAGGAGATAAAACAGAGGAATGAGGCAAAAGTGAAAGTAGAGGCAAAAAGGGTGGCAGATGCAAAACAGCTTGCCGAAGCCAAAGAGCAGGAGAGGATTGCAAAAGAGCAGCCAATTATAGCTCCAATTGAACACATAGAGACAAAAGTAGAGAGACTTGTCGGGCCAAAAATTAGCGGTACAATGGATCTCTCTCAGTTTGATAAAAAGAAACCGGAGACCAAACCAACCTCTAAGGAGAGTCATAAAGGGAAACGCGAAAGAATACGCAAACCTCACAAAGAGAAGGTTGATGTTTCCAAGGAGACAAAAGATAACCAATTCAGAGGTGCTGCTGCAGATAAGAACAGGCCACCACTCAATAAGAAGAAAGATACCAAACCGGTAATAGGTAAAGAGAAATTCAAACCTGTAAGAAATGAGGTGGATGAAGATGCCGTACAGAAGCAGATTAAAGAGACCTATCTGCGTATGGTTGAGGGTAAAGGTAAGACCCGGGGATCTAAGTATCGTAAAGATAAAAGAGAGCACGCCTCTCAAAAGCTTCAGGAGGAGCACGAAAAAGAGCAAATTTCAAGCAACATCCTAAAGATGACCGAGTTCGTTACTGTTAACGACCTTGCAATGATGATGGATGTGCCTGTAATCAAGGTTATCGAGGCCTGTATGAACCTGGGTCTGATGGTATCCATCAATCAAAGGTTGGATGCAGAGGCAATGGTACTGGTTGCAGAGGAGTTTGGTTTTAAGGTTGAGTTTGTAACCGCAGACCTTCAGGGATCTATTCAGGAAGAGGCAGATACCGAGGAGGAGTTGGTAACCCGACCTCCTATTGTAACTGTAATGGGACACGTAGACCACGGTAAAACATCACTGTTGGACTATATTCGTAAAGCAAATGTTATTGCCGGTGAGGCAGGGGGAATAACCCAGCACATTGGAGCCTATAATGTTCAGATAGCCAGTGGAGAGAGAATCACATTTCTGGACACTCCGGGTCACGAAGCATTTACTGCGATGCGTGCCCGTGGTGCCAAGGTTACAGATATTGCAATAATTATTATCGCTGCAGACGACGCAGTAATGCCACAGACCAGAGAGGCTATCAACCACGCTCAGGCAGCCGGTGTACCGATGATATTTGCAATCAACAAAATGGATAAGCCGGGTGCAAACTCCGAGAGAATTCGCGAGCAGCTTGCCAATATGAACCTGCTTGTAGAGGACTGGGGTGGTAAATACCAGTGTCAGGAGATATCTGCAAAACAGGGAATAAATGTAGACAAACTTCTGGAGAAGATTCTTCTTGAATCTGAGTTGTTGGATCTTAAGGCAAACCCAAACAAGAGGGCAAAAGGTACCGTAATAGAGTCTTCATTGGATAAAGGGAGGGGCTATATCACCACAATGCTGGTTCAGACAGGAACTCTACATATTGGAGATATTATCCTCAGCGGAAGCTATACCGGAAAGATCAAAGCTATGTTCAACGAAAGGGGGCAGAAGATAACCGAGGCTGCACCCGCTTCGCCTGTCTCGATTCTAGGACTTAACGGAGCACCTGCTGCAGGTGAGCTCTTCAATGTAATGGAGGATGAGAAAGAGGCAAGAGATATAGCAAACAAAAGGGAGCAGCTGCTTAGAATACAAGGTCTTAAAACTCAGAAACACATTACTCTGGAGGAGATTGGCCGTCGTATCGCTATTGGAAACTTCCAGGAGCTCAATGTTATTGTTAAAGGAGATGTAGACGGTTCAATTGAGGCTTTGTCGGACTCGCTGATAAAACTCTCGACCGAAGAGGTACACGTAAATGTAATTCACAAAGCAGTTGGTGCAATCTCTGAATCGGATGTTCTGTTGGCTGCTGCATCTAACGCTATTATAATAGGCTTCCAGGTTCGTCCATCGGTATCATCACGCAAACTTGCAGAGAAAGAGGAGATAGAGATAAGACTCTACTCTGTGATTTATGACGCAATAAACGAGGTGAAAGATGGTATGGAGGGTATGCTTGCACCGGAGCAGAAGGAGGAGATCACTGCAACTGCAGAGGTTCGTGAGGTATTCCGTATATCTAAGGTGGGCTCTATTGCAGGTTGTATGGTAAAAGAGGGGAAACTAATCCGAAATGCTAAGGTGAGAATTATTCGCGACGGAATTGTGGTATACACAGGTGGTCTCGGATCACTTAAGAGGTTTAAGGATGATGTCAAAGAGGTTGCTGCAGGTTATGACTGCGGACTTAATATTGACGGATATAACGACATCAAAACTGGAGATATAATTGAATCTTACACAATTGTGGAGATCAAGAGGAAGCTGTAACGCTAACCTCCATATCAATATCTATAGAGAAGCGGGCTTTTACGGTCCGCTTTATCTTTTGTGCAAACTCCAGAAGCTCTCTGCCGGTTGCTCCCTCATATGCAAGCAGAACCAATGCGTGGTTCTGATGAACTCCCACATTTAACTCTCTGACACCCTTGAAACCACACTGCTCAATCAGCCAGGCTGCCGGAATTTTTACAAAACCGGGTGAAGAGGGATAGAGCCTCAGTGTAGGGTTGCCCTCCTTTAATCCCTGTGCAAAACTCTCCTCTACTATCGGATTTTTAAAG
Source organism: Bacteroidetes bacterium HGW-Bacteroidetes-5 (assembly GCA_002842515.1). GTDB lineage: Bacteria > Bacteroidota > Bacteroidia > Bacteroidales > UBA932 > Bact-08. Next base: position 717,034 of record PHDC01000001.1, read on the forward strand.
AAGCTACCTGCATTACCTATCTTGGCAGGATCCGGAAGTTTTGCTGTTCTTATATCAATGATCGCTTTTCTAATGTCGTAAAGAGTCGGGCTCTCTGTAGATGAGAGGCGCTCCTGTACATCGGCATAGGAGGTGTTAACGACCGGGTCAAGAGCAAGTTCAAAGGTTACAAAGGTTATGATTGTCTTTCCTTTAAGCTCTTGTTTGAAAATGCTCTCTCTGTAACCGAAACGGCACTCTTTGGCAGTTACCCTCCGCTCTTGTGAGGTGACAATATCTACATAATCTACCCATACAATTGTATCCTTTGCCTCCGATCCGTATGCTCCAATATTTTGAACCGGTGCTGCACCCACACAGCCCGGAATTCCGGATAGGTTCTCCACCCCTCCCCAACCTCGATCTACACAATATGCAACAAATCTGTCCCAATCTACACCTGCCCCTACCTTTAACTTGAGAGAGCTCTCAGTTATATCGACAATTGAGATCTCCATAATATCCGGGTGAACCACAAGCCCGTTAAAATCTCCGGAGAAAAGGGTATTTGAACCTGAGCCCAGTACAAGTTTTGGTATATCGGTAAAACGGGAATCACTTAGAAGCTCTATTACCTCCTTAACCGAACCGGGAGCTGCATACCAGGATGCTTTTGCACTTATGCCCAGAGTATTAAGCCTCTTTAAATCTTTATCTCTCTCTAATATCATAGGTTAAATATCGTGAATTACGGAATCCGGAGCTACAGAAGATCTCTCATCTTTATCGCTATCTTTTATAATTGGTTTGTGAATATATAAGATCCTGCAGATAAACCTCATCATAGATATGATTATAAGCAACATAAAAGCCGTTATCTCTGCCGAGAGTTGCTCCTTTATCCTGGCCTTTGCCGAGACAAGCTCTGAATCCTCCCCGAGAATGTTGTCTATGTTATCAAAAGGAATATCTATTGTTGACCATTTTGAAATAACTGTAGCATCATATAAATAAAGAACACCACCATTTGATCTATTCATAGTTAAAAGAGTTTTGAAATCTGTGTTGTAGATCTTGGGTGAGAGTCTGTTAAAATTTGAGAGCGAATCTGTGGGGCTCAACCCCGATCCGGTAAGCACAATTAAATCAACCCCTCTGACACTTAGGGTATCGTAGAGACGATTTACCCTCTCTATTGCTCTCCTGCCCAGTTGGTCAATGAATGGGACAGTGGCAATGAAGAGTGCCCCCTTTACCGAGAGTAGAGAGTCTGTCACGTAGTTGCCGTTCAGGTCAGAGACAGCAAAGTCCATATGAGCGAAACCCTTGCTTACTCTTTTTGTTCTTGAATCTTCAAATAGATAGGTCGAGTCAGGCAGATTCTCTATTGAAAACTCGTATCTCTTACCATCCTTTGAGTAGATGAGAGTGGTCTCAAATACCGGAGTGTCACTTTCTGAGATAAAATCCAGCCTCCCCTTAATATCTGTACCAACTTTAAACTCCATAAAATCTATCATTGGCAGATGCCTGTATGAGTAGAGAGAGAGAGAGACAATAAGAAGTGCATAAGTGATTGCGAAACCCCACTCCCACTTTGCCGGAGCTATCGGGATAAATTTCTCTTTTTGGAGATAGAGAAGAGTGGCAAAAAAGAGAAACACTATGTTCTTGTAAAAGGTTTGCCAATTGGTAAGTTTAATTGCCTCTCCAAAACAGCCGCAGTCTGTAACAGGATTAAAGATTGCAAGAAAAAGTGTTAAAATGGTGAAGATGGATATGAAAAACAGCGAAACCCTGCAGGCAATCTTCATTCGTATACCTACAAGAAGTGATATCCCTATGAGCATTTCTGTTCCTGAGAGTGCAACCCCTAATGTCTGAGCAATAAAGTGCCAGGAGTCAATTCCGGCAACCTTCATATACTCCTCAATTATGAGCCCGATCCCGACAGGATCTATAATCTTAACGAACCCGGAGAGTAGGAAAGTTACTCCTATTACAACTCTGGATATTGCTCTGAGAAACTTCATATTGAATCTATCAGTTAGTAATATTTTCCAACAATCCCTTAATCTTTCCAAAGATGGACTCTGCAGATAGCATAACTCCTTTATCTGAGGAACAGTTCACTCGTATCAGACCCTCTCCCCTTTCGCACTCAGAAAGATATATCTCCCGAACCTTAGATTGAAAAGAGATGCTCTCTTCGTGAATATCCTGCTTACCGTTAAGATACTCCCTCTCACTACCCAACCTGGTCTGCTTTAACTTCTCATCTACAAAATTTAGGGGTACATCCAAAAAAAGGTTGAGATCCGGAACCGGAATCTCGAATTTCTTAAATTCTGTATCAAAAATCCAGTCACGAAGCTCCAACGCAACTTTTGGATCGCTGCATTTTGCACACTGAAACGCTATATTGGAGTATAGGTATCTGTCTAATATTATGTGATATCCCGCTTTAATCCAATCTTTTATCTGCAACGATGCATCTCTGCGATCCTCTGCAAACAGAAGTGCAACAAGCATCGGATGAACCTGCTCTATTTTTCCAAAATCTCCTCTTAAGAACCTGGCAATCAAATCTCCGAAAACAGGAGCATCGAACCTCGGAAAGTGAAGATACTTAACCTTTGACCCACTGGTCTCAAAATATTGTTGCAAAAGATTTATCTGGGTAGATTTCCCCGCTCCATCCAAACCTTCTAATACGATTAACATAATAAAATCTTATATTTGTGCTCCAAGCAAAGTTAGGCATTTTATGGCAAATATTCTACAAACCCGTCAACCTCTGGTGATGGGAATCATAAACCTGAGCCCCGACTCTTTTTTCAAAGGAAGCCGATCTCTTACTCAAGAAGATTTTGAGAAGAGGTATGGAGAGATGCTGGAGCAGGGGGCAGATATTATTGATATAGGAGCCTGCTCCACCAGACCCGGCTCTGTTCCGGCAGATGAGGAGGTTGAGTGGGAGTTGTTAAAACCTGCACTAAAGATAATCCTCAGAATTTTTCCTCACTCTACATTCTCACTGGATACATTCCGATCATCTATAGTTGAGAGAGCCTACGATTTTGTCGGAGATTTCATCATCAACGATATATCTTCCGGTGAGGATGATTCAGAGATGATTCCTATGGCTGCACGACTGGAGCTTCCCTACATTGCTATGCACAAAAAAGGGACTCAGCAGACTATGCAGAGCCTTTGTCAATATGATGATGTTGTAGAAGAGGTTGCAGAGTATTTCCGGCTCTTTGTCCAAAAGGCTACACAGGCCGGTATAAACGAGATCATCGTAGATCCCGGATTTGGATTTGCAAAAGATCTTGACCAGAACTATAAACTACTAAACAATCTTAATCGTTTGAAGCCACAAAAGGAAGATGGTACACACTACCCCCTTCTTGCAGGCCTTTCCAGAAAGAGTATGATTTACAAACTGCTGGAGAGTAGCCCGGATGAGGTCCTCTCTGCCACATCTGCACTAAACCTGCTGGCACTTGTAAATGGGGCAGATATACTTCGCGTCCACGATGTAAAGGAGGCAAAAGAGATTATAACTCTATACAGAACAATAACCAAAAACAGATAATAACAAAGATATGCTTAATACACCTTTAACAGCAATCTCTCCGGTAGATGGCAGATACAGCTCTCAGGTTAAGGAGCTCACCCAATACTTTTCTGAGTTCGCTCTTATTAAATATAGAATTAGGGTAGAGATCGAGTATTTTATTTCGTTGTGTGAGATTCCACTGGCACAGCTTAAAGATATTGATCCTGAAATATTCAAGGAGTTGCGACAAATTTACACCTCTTTCACTATTGAACAAGCAATGGAGATTAAGGAGATAGAGAAGGTTACAAACCACGATGTAAAGGCAGTTGAATATTTCATAAAGAGCAGGTTTGAAAAGCTCGGATTGGAGAGATACTGCGAATTTGTCCACTTCGGGCTCACATCTCAGGATATCAATAACACATCTGTACCGCTCTCTCTACTGGAAGGGGTTCGCGACTGTTACCTGCCGCAATTGAATGTAGTTCAGAAAAAACTTAAGGAGATGTCACTGGAGTGGTCGGAGGTCTCTATGCTGGCCAGAACTCACGGTCAGCCGGCATCACCCACCAGGCTCGGTAAGGAGATAGAGGTCTTTGCAGTGAGACTCAATGAGCAGATCTCAATGTTAAGTACAATACCTTTCGCTGCCAAATTCGGAGGAGCCACAGGTAACTTTAATGCACACTATGCCGCCTATCCACAAATTGAGTGGAACAATTTTGCCGTATCTTTTACCGAGGGCAGGTTGGGCCTCAAACGCTCCTACCCTACAACGCAAATTGAGCACTACGACTATATTGCAGCTCTTTTCGACAATATGAAGAGGATAAACAATATACTTACAGACCTGTGCAGAGATGTCTGGAGCTATATCTCTATGGAGTATTTTCGTCAGAAAATCAAAGAGGGGGAGATCGGGTCATCGGCAATGCCACACAAGGTTAACCCGATAGATTTTGAAAATGCAGAGGGAAACCTGGGTGTTGCCAATGCTCTTTTTGAACATCTCTCGGCAAAACTGCCTATCTCCAGGCTACAGAGAGACCTTACAGACTCCACAGTGTTGAGAAACATCGGCGTTCCGTTTGCTCACACCATAATCTCTTTTAAATCGATTGAGAAGGGGTTAAATAAACTTATCCTCAATAAAACGGCAATTGACAAAGATCTGGAAAATAACTGGGCTGTGGTTGCAGAGGGGATTCAGACAATACTTCGCAGAGAGGGCTATCCAAAACCTTACGAAGCGTTGAAATCACTTACTCGTACAAACAAACCAATTGACAAAGAGTCTATTGCAAATTTTATCGACTCTTTACAGGTAAGTGACGCAATCAAGGATGAGTTACGAAATATTACCCCTCAAAGCTATACCGGAATATAATTATGAAAAATATGAATCTTGCAATTAAAAGGTACACTCTGGTTGTGCTTATGTTTGCACTCCTTGGTGGTGCGTATGCTCAGGATTACGACCAATATTTCACCCCTGAGCGGCTAAGGATTGATGTTATTTTTGCCGGAGATGCCTCATCTCAGAGCGTCTATCTCAACTCACTTCACAGAGAGCAATTTTGGAGCGGTTCACGGGTAACTCTCAAAGATCCTTTCAATTACGGAGAGTACCAATACAAGGTTATAACTGAAAGCGGCCGGGAGATATTCTCAAAAGGTTTTAACTCTCTTTTTCAGGAGTGGAGAACCACACCCCAGGCAAAGCAGGGTAAAAGAGCTTTTGAATGCTCCTATTGGATCCCCTTTCCAAAGGAGAGAGTGGTAGTGGCTTTCTTTGAAAGAGATAAGAAGAGCGGAGAGTTTCGGGAGATGGGTAGGTTCCCTGTAGATCCTGCAGATAAATTGATTAGCAGAGAGATTCAAAATAGTTATAAGATAGATACAGTACTCTTCAACGGGAACCCGGAAAACAAAGTAGATATTGTATTCATTGCAGAGGGATATACATTGCAGGAGATGGCGAAATTCTCTAAGGATGCCAAAAGGTTTGCAGGTTATCTTTTTGATATTGAACCTTACAAATCCAGGAAGAGCGATTTTAACATCTGGGCTGTACTGTCAGATTCTCAAGACTCCGGCACCGACATACCTCATCAGGGCATATGGAAGAGAACAGCCGTTTCGTCCAATTTCTACACCTTTGAAATTGACAGGTACCTAACAGCCCCAAACCAGAAGATAGTTGCCTCTGCGGCCTCAAACAGCAACTGTGACGCCCTTTATGTTATTGTCAACACAGAAAAATACGGCGGGGGCGGAATTTATAACTTCTATGGGCTCAGTATGTCGGACCATAAACAGTCGGCAGAGGTGTTCGTTCACGAATTTGGTCATAGCTTTGCAGGGCTTGGAGATGAGTACTACTCATCTGAGGTTGCATATGAGGAGTTCTATAATCTCAAGGTCGAACCGTGGGAACCAAACATCACCACAATGGTCAACTTTGCAAGCAAATGGAGGGATATGATATCTGCAGATGTACCTCAACCGACTCCGAATGACCCGGCTTACAAAAACATAACAGGCCTCTTCGAAGGGGGTGGTTATATGGCAAAAGGGATATTTCGCCCGTATCTGGACTGCAGAATGAAGACAAACAGTGCCGAAGGATTCTGCCCGGTTTGCAGCAGGGCAATAAACTTAATGATAGATTACTACACAAAGTAGTAACAAAGAGTTAGCATAACAACCTCAAAGAATGTTAAAAAAAGAGTACAAATATTTTCTTTTTGATTTAGACCGCACCATTTGGGACTTTGACACCAACGCCTGCAATAACATATATTCGTTACTGGATATTTACTCCCTGCAACATTTAGACAAAGAGGCGTTTTATAAAACATACGATAGTGTTAATCACAAGCTTTGGGCTTTATATGAACAAGGTGAGCTGCCAAAAGCTGTTTTAAGATCTGAACGATTTTACCAAACTCTTCTCCTATTTGGTATTGATAACAGAGAGCTCTCCCAAAAGATGGGTGAGGAGTACCTCGAGAGGATGCCCTATCAAAAAGCTCTGATGCCGTACGCTCTTGAGGTGTTGCAGGAGCTCAAAAAGAGAGGGTACACCCTGGCACTCATCTCAAACGGGTTTAAGGAGGTTCAGTATAAGAAGCTAATCTGCTGCGGTATTGACAGTTTTTTTGATGCTGTTCTCATTTCGGAGGAGCAGGGTGTACATAAACCCAGCCCAATAATCTTTAAAAGAGCACTCAAGGCCATAAATGGCACCAAGAGTGAGGCCTTAATGGTTGGAGATGATTTCGCAAACGATATAGAGGGGGCAATGATATTCGGGATAGATCAGTTCTTCTATAACTACAGGTCCATCCCGTGTGATGGCGGACCCACTTACGACTCCTCAGATTTAAGAGATCTCCTTAAGGTCTCTCCTCAACGATAAAGATCTCTTCGTCATCCTCTTTAAATAGATACTGCTCCCTGGCATATTTTTCCAGTGAATCTCTGTTTGAGGAAAGCTCCCGGAGTTTCTCTTCGGTGCTTTTTATAGACTCCTTGTAGTACTCTTTCTGTGACTCCTGTCTTCCTATGTTTAGAACCACCCTGGTCCACTCAAGAAGATTGTTTGAGTCAAAAAAAGTTATCCATATTACAAATGCCAAACCTGTAATAAGATATTTATTCCTGACAATTTTCATAGTCCGGGAATCATTAAAGGCGTGCCATCTCTCTTTTAGTCTCAAAACTTCAATTTTTTACAAAATTAATAATAATTTTGTCCTTTAGTATTAATTTTAATTGAGCGATATGATCAAACCAACGTTATTGATTCTGGCTGCAGGGATGGGGAGCAGATACGGAGGCCTTAAACAGCTGGACGGAGTGGGTCCGAATGGTGAAACAATTATGGATTATTCCGTATACGATGCCATTCAGGCCGGGTTCGGGCAAGTTGTCTTTGTGATTCGTAACTATTTTCGGGATGATTTTGAAGCCAGAGTTAGAAGTCGCTACGGAGACTCTATAGATATCAGTTTCGTGGAGCAGGAGCTTGATGTTATCCCTAAAGGTTTTGTTTTAAATTCTTTACGAGAGAAACCCTGGGGAACCGGACACGCAGTATTGGTAGCCCACAGCAAAATAACTACCCCGTTTGCAGTTATAAATGCAGACGACTACTACGGACAACAATCATTTAAGGTCATTGCAGATTACCTTGTTAAGGTTGCCGGCAGCAAAGGAGAGTTCTCAATGGTGGGGTTCCGTACCGGAAATACCCTCTCCGAATCGGGATCTGTATCAAGAGGGGTTTGTACCGTGGGGAGCGACGGTTTTCTTGTCTCTGTGGAGGAGCATCACAACATCAAAGCAGAGGATGGAGTAATTACCGGAGAGAACTGCAAAGGGGGGCGGGTCAATATAGAGGCAGATACTCCTGTCTCAATGAATATGTGGGGTTTTACTCCCGATCTTTTTGAGCAGGGGTGGAGACTCTTTACCGAATTTCTAAAACAGAGGGGAGATGAACCTAAAAGTGAATTTTACATCCCTTTCATAGTAAACAAATTGCTTGAAGAGGGTTATGCCACCTGCCGGGTACTATCTACACCGGATCTATGGTTTGGAGTTACATATAAAGAGGATAGGGAGTCAGTAACAAAAAGAATATGTGATCTATGCGATAAGGGGCTCTACCCTACTCCACTGTTTAAATAAATAGATTAATCTATGCTAAGAAGATACTCTTATTTCCTTCCCAACCTTACAGAGAGCTGGTTTCTAATTGGAGCTCTGGCTATTGGGGGATCCATATTTGGTGCAGTGGCAGCAATCTTTATCAATATGATTTTCCCGGGCTTTTCGGGATGGGGAGAGATTATCTCCTACCCTCTCATATTTATCCCTCCTGCAGCTCTTATCTACTTCTCGGTCAGAAGTGACGAAAGGATAACCCTTCTAAAAGGGGAAACCGTCAGGGTATCTGTGGAAATTAATAAACCAAATTTTGGATCAATCGGTGCTCTTCTCTCCTTTATTTTAATACTACCCCTGGTCTTTAGCTTTAATTTGGTAACTGAACCTCTCACATCGTGGATGGAGGTTCCTCAGTTCTTTAAAGATTTTATGCTGCAGATTCAATCTAACAAGATTAGCAGTTTTTTTACTATTGTGATTTTTGCACCACTGCTCGAAGAGCTCTTTTGCAGAGGGATAATTCTTCGGGGACTCCTGCATCACACCACTCCTGCAAAGGCAATTTTCTGGAGCGCCCTAATGTTCGGGGTTATGCATTTGAATCCCTGGCAGGCTATACCCGCTTTTTTGCTGGGACTTTTAATGGGCTGGATCTACTGGAAAACCCGCTCTCTATGGATTGTAATTTTTATTCACTTTATAAATAACGGATTCTCCTACTTCATTACAATTCTCTTCCCGGAGATACCGGCAGATTTTGGTTTTGCAGATGTTATTCCCGGTAACTACTACTATTTAATCTACTTTTTGGCACTTGTATACACAACAGCTGTCATCTATTATTTGAACAAATTATATGGAAAATCTATATCCTCTAAAATTTAATCCCATTCTCAAAGAGCGGGTTTGGGGCGGAAGCGGCATTATCAACAATCTCGGCAAAGAGAGTATTACAGAGAATCCTGTGGGCGAGAGCTGGGAGATTAGCGGTGTAGAAGATGATGTTTCACTGGTCTCAAACGGTTTTCTGGAGGGTAACGACATAAATGACCTTGTAGAGATTTACCTGGGAGATCTGGTCGGAGACTCCATCTATGAGAGATACGGAGATGAGTTTCCGTTGCTTGTAAAGATTCTGGATATACAGGATAACCTCTCACTCCAGATTCACCCGGACGACGAGACAGCTATGGAGAGACATAACAGCTACGGAAAGACGGAGTGCTGGTACATACTGGATGCAGCACCATCTGCAAAAATATTTTTGGGACTTAACCGCGAACTTACACCTAAAGAGTTGTTCGAAAAATGCAAGGATGATTCAATTGTAGATGCCCTCAATGTAATAAAGCCGGTTAAAGGAGATATAATCTATATTAAACCGGGAACACTTCACGCTGCTACCGGAGGAATTCTGGTTGCAGAGATTCAGCAGGTATCTGATGTCACCTACAGAGTTTATGACTGGGGGAGGGAGAAGAACCCAAAAACTGCCAGAGAGATGCACCTGGACCTGGCTATAGATTGCATAAACTACACAAAACTAGACCCCTCTTCTGTTGTCCTCAAAGGGGGAAATGCAGATAATCCCTATTTTAAAATTAAGAGAGTTGATATAGAGAGCAGCTACAGAGCAGAGAGCCATCTGTTCGGGAGTTTTATCATATACTTTTGTGTTGAAGGAGACGGCGTTATAACCGGCGGCGGTATGAAGCAGAGTATTAAAAAAGGAGAGGTAATTCTCGTTCCTGCCTATATGGGAGCCTACACGTGGGAGGGTAAATGTTCACTGCTTGAGATAACGGGAAAAGCGTGATTGCTCTACTCATCAACTTCGTCATCCATCTCCAGAAATCCCATAACCCCATCCATATCTCTTCTCTCTTTTTTGGTCGGACGGCCTGTCCCTCTCTCCCTGTATAGAAATAGGCTCTCTTTGGGTGTATTCAGCTTAGCGAGCTCCTCTTCCGATGTATGGTTCTCAATGTAGTTGGGCACTAAACGCGCAGGCTGTCTTTTATCTATTGGCTCAATAATCTTAAACTCAAATAGGATATTGAGTTTTCTAACAACCAGCTCATCGCCTGCCTTAACCTCTCTGGAGGGCTTGGCCTCCGTTCCGTTTACCTTTACCTTACCCGATTTGCACGCATCTGCAGCATCACTCCTGGTTTTGAAGATGCGAACGGACCACAGATATTTATCCAACCTGCTCATATAAGATTATTAAAACAATATCTATTTAGTGTTGAAGAGATTCATTGTTCTGTCCGGGCCTATCGCAGCAAAAGATTTAGAGGCCTCGGCAGCTTTTGTTAGAATATCGGGCAGCATCTTTCTCTCATCATCGCTCCAGCTTCCCAAAACATAATCTATCTGCCTGCCCTTTGAAAAATTATCTCCTATCCCTATTCTCAGACGAGTGTAGGCTGTTGAGCCCAGAGTTTCGCAGATATCCTTAAGCCCGTTGTGACCTCCGTCACTACCCTGCTTTCTCATCCTGATGGTACCTAACGGTAATGAGAGATCATCCACAATAACCAGCATATTCTCTAACGGAATCTTCTCTTTCTGAAGCCAGTAGTTTACCGCCTTACCGCTAAGATTCATATATGTAGATGGTTTGAGTAGGATAAGCTTATTTCCTTTGAAGCGGTACTCCGCGACCGAACCATACCTTGATGAAACAAAAATAGTATTGGATGCCTGAGCCCAGGCATCCAATACCATAAAACCTATATTATGGCGAGTATCTGCATATTCAAATCCGATATTTCCTAAACCAACTATCAGATAGCTCATACTCTCCCCTGTTTACTATTTTCCTCCGGCAGCAGCAGCGGCAGCAGCGGCTCCGATAGCTGCACGTGTCATCTTAACTGCACATATGATTGTTGTCTTAGCAGTAAGAATCTGAACTTTATCCAATTTAATATCTCCGGCAGCAATAGATTTGCCTATTCCAAGATTTGAAATATCTATTGTGATATTATCCGGTAGGTCTTTAACATTTGCTGAGATTTTAACTTTTCTGGTGTTTAGGATAAGTTTACCCCCCTGACGAACACCCTCCGAGTTACCGGTAATAACGATAGGAACATTAATAACAACCGGTCTTGTATCTGTAACAGCTAGAAAATCCATATGCAATGGCTCATCTGTCATTGGATGAAACTGAGATGCGTGGTGTACCGAGTTGTATTTCTTGCCGTCAATCTCAATCTCAATTATATATGAGTTAGGGGTGTTGAGAATCTGATTAAGATCTCTGTCATAAACCGAGAAGTGAATGTTTTGCATCTCCGGACCGTAAAGAACACAAGGAATTTGATTATCCCTTCTCATCTGAGCGGTTTTGCCTTTTTTTGTAATCTCTCTTGGATTACCTTTCAATGTAATTGTTTTCATAATAGTGATTTAAAATGTGTTACTCAATCCGGATCGGTCCGGATCCCATTGCACCAAAAAAGTCTCCTTTTTTAGAGGGGGCAAAGATATAAAAAAAAATCTATTTAATCATTTCGCTGGCAACATTCCAGTCAAACCCCTTATAGAAACTATCCAGAAAATTATTTTCCGGGTTTTGAATGTATGTGCTCACCCCGGAATATTTTTTTATCTCCAGGTCTATAAAGAAAGGGGTGTTCCATTTAGCGACAATAACCTTGTTCAACGCAGTGTTGAAGGCCTCATACTCTGCAGGGGTGGCAATCTTCTCTATAAGGTGACCCAAATCCCAGAACCAGCTTTTATTAAGACGGAAAAATGGTTGAACAGTGCTCATAGTGAGCGTTGCAATTTTGCTCCTGTTAGCGTTGAATATGCTCTTTGTAACATCTGCCAGTTGTTTCAGCTCTGCGGTTTTGTAAATAGAGATGGTTGCAGATTGATGCACACCAGATTGGTTGTTGTAGTAGTCGTAGAATAGTTGGCAGGTCTGCTCCAGATCCAATTTTGTCTGAAAAAGAGAGCTCATTATCTGGTCGTAAGGAAAACCGTATGCGAGAATTTCGGTTGGTGAGGCAACGATATAATCTGCCTTATCTCTAAGTTCATAAATGGTCTCGATTCCACCCATAAAACAGCAGTCGAAGATAATAAACGAGAAGCGAAACGGGAGAGCTCCCTTTAGCTCCTTAACCTCCATCTCGACCCCTCTATCCTCTCCAAAACTCTTAACAATATCTCTATAGGGGTCTTCATAAAAAGCTCCCTGGTTTACAGAGGTGTTAAAGTACCCCTGAGGCAACCACCCTGTTGCGTGGGACCAAAGTATTAAACCATACTCATTTGCAGGGAAGATAACCTTGATTTTATTTAATACTGCCTTGAGAACATCTCCGTTTGCAGAGTTCTGGTCTGTGTATGTAGCCACAATATCCTCCAAAACAACACCATCGCTCTCCTTATATACCCGAACAAGTTTTGGGTCTTTATTGGGAAGGTGTACATAGACCACCAGGATATCTTTGCTCTGTTTATCCGGTACAAATCCATCTTTTATTGTTGAGATGTTGTGCTCTGCAAAACTGCTGAGATTGTTATTTGCAGCCATATACAAAACAACTACCCTTCTGAACTCAGACCCTGAGAAGGGATTTTTTTCACACGATATAAAAAGGGACGAAATGGCAAGAATGAGCAGAGGTGCTATATATTTTATTTTTCTCATAATGATCTTAGAATTGCAGCCCAAAAATAGTCATTATTACTTAATAAAAAAAGAAGGGATGACTGATTCAGCAAAGAGTCATCCCCTCGAGTCTTCTGCAAATACTGGTAATACCTGGCAGAAGAGATTCTATTTTGAAAGTCTGGCAATCTTCTCCTCAACGGAAGATCTGGTCTCCATAAGAGAGCTCTTCAGTTGTGCATCTGCCTTCGGCAAAAGGGAGTCAATCCATTTGATTGAATAGGGAAGCGCATTAACATCGTTGCAATACCACGCAAGTTGCTCGGACATCATCTTAATATATGTGGTTCTTTCGGAACCTTTAAATATATTAAATGATAAGGCACTCTCAATCTCTTTTGCCATACGGGGCCAGTCAGAGAATTTATACCCTGCAGGAACCAGATAGACAAGCCATTTAGATGCATTCGGATGGTCTGACTTCTGCGCGTATTTCAAAACTACACTATACTCTGGATCATCTGCAGGAGCCCTCTTGCCAAAAATATATCCTCTGGAGCGACCTCCATAGAGAATATCAATTTTTGACAAAACAGGCCTCTCTCCAAAGATTGAGATAAACTCATCCATATTATCCATTACAAACAGAGTTTGTCTGCTAACCGGAGATTCATCAAATTTTGAATAGATACTCCAGTAGGTTTTGGTTTTGAGTGAGTCGAGAGGAAAATTTGAATGGAAGATATTCTCCAGAACTGCCATCTTCTTCTCTCTTAACCCTGCAATATGAAGAGTATTGATGTACTCAAGGATAAATTTGACATCTCTCTCTCCCAAATCATATTTTTTGTTCATAGCTGTAAGATTCCTGGTGGGATCTATACCTTGCCTGAATCTCTCCAACATCTCTGCTGCAGTTGATTTGCCCTCTGTACGATGCATCAGATTTCCATCTGCATCTACAATCAGAAATACCGGTTCGGTATTTACCGAGTAGATTTGACTCAACCTGCTCTTCTCCTCTCCCTCTGTATAGTCTACACTTATAAACCTCGCATTTACAAAATCTGCGACACTGTCAATCGTGAAAATATTATTTTTCATAAAGAGACAAGGGGAGCATCTGGGTGAACCGAAGTCCAGGAATAGCAGCTTTTTCTCTTTTTTCGCCATTGCAGATGCTTTTTCGAACGGCTCATTCTTGAGAAGCTCTATCTTCCTGTTTTGCCCAACCATAACGATTTGCAAAATAGTCACAAAAAGGGATGTCAAAATTACTCTTTTCATCAGAAATCAATATTAGTTTTTCTTAAGCCTTATACCATCAATGCAGAAATAGGAGTGAATCAGATCTTTTCCGTCTATCCCTTTATAAGAGCAGCTGGTTGTAAATGAAACCTTTGTAACAGCACCAAGTGTAGATAGATTAGCCGCAATCCAGTCTGTCCTCAAAAATGCGAAGGCAGGATTTGCAGGGTCGGCACCCTTTCGGCAACAGAGGTATACCTCAACTGTTCCGGTAAGGTTGTTCCCATTATAACCCTTAACAATTACCTTGTAGAAATCTCCGTCATTTGTGAGCTTTCTTGTGACACCGGGAGCGTAGGTATTCCATATTGCCTGTGGAGCTGACGGTATGTTTGGATTGGCAATCTTGGTACCACTATTTGCACCATAGTTCATAGCAAGATAGTTATAGGTATTGTTAGCAATAAGAATGTGTTCAACAACTGTCGGTTTATCTATGGTAAAATAGGTATCGGTATCGCTATCTGCACAGGCAACAGCATAGACCTCCGTCATATTTCTGTAAGCTGTATAGACACTCATAATGTTTGTATCCCTGGCAGCCTTGGTATCTGTCCAGACAAACGATCTGTTGTTTTGGTTTGAGTAGGCAAATCCGGAGAATGTACCATCACCCCTTTTAATAGTGTTGAACCTTACGCCACCGGAGGTAAAACCTCCCGTTGGAATATTGTGAGTATATGTTCCAAGTGTGAGCTCATTGAATGTAATGTCATCGGGGTAAGGTACCAGAAGCTCATCTTTATCTGTACAGGATGCCAATGACAATAGAGTCACAGTTATTATAAATAGTATTTTTTTCATATCTGTTCTAGTTTTAGTTATCATAACCAGGATTCGGTTTTATCATTTTATTGGTAGATGTTTCTGTAGAAGGTATTGGCCAGCAATGTTTCTCCACACCTACAGGGGTAATATCCGGTTTCATCAGATATAGAATAGGTTGATTCCCTTTCTTGATCCTTACAGATGCAAACCACTCACTTCCATTCTCTTGATAAAGCTCCAGACAATACTCTCTGAAGATGGTCTCCATAAGTTGTTCCAGAGTAGCAGGAACTGCCAGTGCAGGCAATACCGGGTTGGTTCTCTTGGAGCGCATTAAGTTTATCGGGGCAATAGAGTTGGCAAGACTTTGGTTAGTGCGTGCTCTAAGCTCTGCCTGCATTAGGTATAGCTCCGGATATCTAAAGTAGTAGGTTGTGAACTTGTCGTTCATAAGATCTGTAGAGGCTCTCCCTTGTCTGGCAAGTTTTGTGGGGCAGAAGTATAAAATACCTGTTGCACTGATTGCTCTTGCCCAGCCCATTGTTTGTGCAAAGCGAGGGTCTGCCTTAATCCAGTTGTCAAACTCAGGGAAGAAAGATTTTAGAGATGACGGGTTGTTCTGGTTTGCAGTACTCCAGGCATCTCCTGCCTGAATAATTATCTGCGAGTATGATGCCTCACCGTAAGCTCTTCCGGTTGCATCCTCCATATATCTTGACCATAGAACCTCATTTGAATCCCAAGCATCGTTAAAGACCTTTTTCATATCCGGGTCCATTTTGAAAACTGCAGGTGATGTTGCAATAATGTCATCTACAATAGTCAATGCCGCAGCGTAGTCTCCTGCCCAACCTCTGTTCATAAGAAGTTTTGCTTTAATCACTTTAGCCATCTGTTTTGAAAGCCTTTTTGAGGTTGTGTAGTCCGGAAGATTTTTTACACCCTCCTCTACATCTGCAAGAATCTTTTCGTAACTCTCCTTAACAGAGATTCTTTCTGCAAATATGTTTTTGAAGTCTGCAATATCTTCTCTCCAAAGAACACCGTATTCATCATCTGCCCAGTAGTGTGAGAAGCACCACATAAGGTGAGAGTATACCCACGCTCTAAAGGTTCTGGCCTCCGAAAGCATTCTGGTTTTAACCTCAATTGATGGAAATTTATTATCTGCCAAGCCGCTGATTCCGATAATTGCAGCGTTTGCAGAGTTTACACAGGCGTACCACTGTTGCCAGTAAGTAGAGAATGCACTTTGGGTAGAGAGGTAGCTCATATTATAGTAAGCTACTCCTCCGGCGCGTCCTATACCGGCTTGTGCAGAAAGGGCAATAAAGGGGCTCCCTCCAAAGAAGTCGCTGGTTGAGGTGCCGCTTCCTTTTGATAGTGATGCATACATTCCGTTAAGAATAGAGACAGCACCGTCGTATGTTGTAACAGAGTTGTCTACGACCAACTTGTGAGGCGGTGTTATAGAGAGGAACTTATCACAAGAGGTGAGGCCGATTAAGACAAAAACGATAATTATATTGTATAAAGTTTTTTTCATAGCTAAGACTATTTAAAGGTTAATTTAACTCCCATATTAAAAGTTGTAGATGATGGATATGCACTGTAGTCAACTCCAGATCCTATACCTATCAACTCCTGAGATGTTCTTGTTCCAACTACATAAGATTTGGCCATATCTGTTGATCCAAAGTTTCCCTGAGGGTCAAATCCCGGATATTTTGTAATGGTGAATAGATTTGACACCTGGAATGTAAGGTCTACATTGCTTAAGAACTTATTGTTGAACCAGCTCTTTGGTAACCTGTAGTTTACATTGAGTGCATTTAGTCTTATGAATGATGCATCGTGAATAAAGAAGTCACTCAAACCATTGTAAGTTGCGCTCAAACCAATCCTCGGAAGGATTGCCTCCGGGTTCTGATTAAAGTTCCAGCTCTCCAGCAGATTGTTGTAGGCGTTGTATGTGCTGGAACCTGCAGTTACAGCAGAATATGTTTGATTCCACATCCTTTTAGCTCCGTAGGAGTATGTAAACACTGCAGATGCATATAGATTACCGTATGTGAAGGCAACATTGAATCCACCGTAAAATTTCGGGTTGAAGTTGCCAAGAACAACTCTGTCTGCAGCACTGGTAATTACACCATCTCCATTCTGATCTATTATATACGGATCTCCTGCGACCTCTCTTGCTGTACGGTAGTTAAGTTGTGCACCGGTGGTAGGATTGGTTTTTTTCAAAGCGTAGATCTCTTCATTTGTTGCAAAGTATCTACCTGCAGATTGATAACCATACCAGTCACCCAGTTTACCACCCTCTACAAGTTTTACCCACTCATAGTAGTACGGCATAACTATCGACTTCTGAACTCCATCCAGTTTATTAACAATACTGCTGTTGGTAGCAATATTAAATCCAAGCTCGAGAGTCATATTTCTCTTTTTAATAAGATCCCCTCTGATTTCAAACTCCCATCCGGAGTTTGTAATAGAGCCCACATTCTGGTTGATAGTCTGGAAAGATGAGTTTGTAGGTACAGATCCCGTATAGATAAGGTTGTCTACCTGTTTGCTGTAGTAGCCTATTGTACCTCTTATTCTCTCTTTTAACAATCCAAAGTCCAGACCAACATCAAGTAGTGTAGAGCTCTCCCACTGAAGATCCGGATTTCCCAGATTAAATGGTTTTATTCCCGGTTGCTCGGTGTATGGTGCTGCAGATAGGGTGGTCATCCAGTCGTAATATCCCAGGTTTTGAGAGCCCGATTTTCCTAATGAGGCACGTAATTTCAAGTATGGAATTTTATCGCTGAAATCTTTCATAAACCCCTCCTCCGAGATAATCCACGCAACAGCTCCGGAAGGGAAGTAACCCCAACGGTTATTCGGACCGAATTTTGAGGATCCGTCTGCCCGGAAGGTTGCTGTTACCAAGTATCTGTTTTGGTATTTATAGTTTGCCCGTGCAAAGAAAGATGCCAGAGCACTTCCGTAAGCGTCACTGCTCGCCCCAACTGTTGAGGCACTATTAATGTTTGTAAGAACATCTTCGTCAGGAAATCCGCTTCCTGTAGCTGTTTGAGATTTTGCATTGAAGGTCTCTATGGATTGACCTACAACTGCAACAATATCGTGCTTACCCATAACAGCCGCATAGTTAATGGTGTTATCCCATACCTGAGTACTGTTCTCAAAATTTGAAAGAGATCTTGAGTTATAGCTGGAGGCATAACCTTGAGTCCCTTTTTTATTGAAAATATCGCTTGTAGAGTTCGAGTAGTTGATTGTACCTGCAGATCTGAATTTTAACCCTTGTAAAAGTTTAAGTTCAAAAAAAGCGGTCCCGTTAAGCACCTTACCAACACCGTCGTTTCTGTTGTAATATGTGATATAGGGGTTCTCAATAGTTGTATTTTGAGGAATTATATTAATACTCCCATCCGGGTTAAAGGCATCAAAATCGGGACGGAATCGTGGGATACTCTTCAAGAGGGCATCTTTATTGTTTGCAACCCTTGTTGAGCCGTAAAGTGTTAAACCTATTTTAACCGATTTCCCCACCAAAGTTTCAAAGTTCATCCTTCCGTTGTAAAGATTGCTCTTTCCACCTTTTACCACACCTGTGATATCGGTATAGCCAAATGACAGATAGTAGTTTGTAGTTTCTGTTCCACCTCTCACCGAAAGGTCAACCTGGTTGGTCATTGCTGTTTGGGTCATCTCTTCCCACCAATCTGTATTACCGGACATATAGGCATCGGAACGAAATTTGAGCATATCCGGAGTCCACTGGCTGGTTTTAATTTTTAGGAATTCAGTCTCATCAATGTAAAATTTTTCGTTGTACCCTATACTTCCGTCTACATTAACTCTTTGTCGTATTAAAGTTTCGGTAAAGTACTTATACTGATCTACATTAAGAGTTTTAAGATTGTTTGAATTTACCTTCTGGAAACCGCTTTTAATGTTAACATCAACAGTTGGAGCCTGTCCCTTTACACCTCTCTTGGTTGTAATCATAACAACTCCGTTTGCAGCTCTAGAGCCGTAAATAGCGGTTGCAGAGGCATCTTTAAGAATGTCAATACTCTCAATATCTGAGAGATTAAGATTAAAAAGTGTATTTGTAATATCACCGGAGGTGTTCGAAGAGTAGTCCGGAACCCCGTCAATTACCCACAAAGGCTGAGTACCTGAGCTTGATAGTGTAGATACACCTCTGATTGTTACACTTACTGGAGATGTAGGTGAAGCAGACTGAATCATTACATTCACACCTGCAGCACGTCCCTGAAGCATACTCTGTACAGATGAACCCATTGGAACCGTTTCAATCTCCTTTGTAGTAAGTCTTGAAACCGAACCGGTAGCATCCTTGATGGTTGTGGCTCCATAACCTTGAACGACAATCTCATTAAGATATTGAGTTGCCTCATCAATCAAGATTATTTTAAGCGCCGAGAGATTTGCCGAATTAAATTCAATCTCTTTTTTCTGATACCCGAGACAAGATATTACCAATCTTTTTGTTCCCCTGGGAACTTTGATTGTGTAATTACCGTCAAGGTCGGTAGAGGTTCCCTTTTTTGTGTCATCTATCATCACATAAGCTCCGATTATCGGTTGTGAATCTTTAGATGAGAGAATCTTTCCCTTTACCTCAACAATCTCCTGCTGTACGGCTCCGGTGGGAGCGTTTTTTGATGTCACAGCCTCGATGTTCTTCTCGTCAAAAAGATTTGAGGGAGAGATAACAATCTGTTTTTCTACAATTTTGTACTCGTAGCCGGTATTTTTTAAAACCGCTGTCATAGTGGTTTTAATATCTGCCTTACTGATATTAACAGTAACTGTTTTATTGGCATTTACCAGATTGTTATTATAGACGAATGTGTAATCCGTCTGTTTTTCCACAGCTTTAAGAACCTCTTTTAAAGGAGCGTCCTTAAGATTTAGTGTGATTGACTGTGCCTGAATAAAGCCAGTCGGGATTAATAGAGACACAATAACTCCCAGGAGTAAGATAGTTTCTCTTACCCTGGAGCAAGAATGTTTTTTTCTCATAGATGTCAATTTTTTGGGTTAAGTTCTAACACTAATACAAAAGACAACCAGAGTTCCCTCAAAAAAAGGGTGAAAATTATTTCTTTGCCAGAGTAATTGTGGTGCTGTCTATTTTGTATTTGATATTTGAAGACAATCTCAGTATTTCAAGAACCTGAGTTATAGACTCCGACCTGAATTTTGCCGTAAACCTATAGTCTAAAATTATTGGGTCGTTAATATTGAAATTAACTCCATACCACCTCTCCATTCTCTTTACAACATCTGTCATCGGGGTGTTGTCAAAAAGAAGAAGACCCTCTTTCCAGGCAGTCTTGTTAACGATATTTGGGTTTTTAAGGAGTTGAGTTCCTTTATCGTCTATAATCACGATCTCCTGTTTGGGACTTAGTTTAATTTCGCTCTTTTTCCTATCATTGATAAGGGAGATCTCTCCAGAAATAAGAGTAACAACAAGTTTGTCGTCGTTTGAGTATGATGAGAGATTAAAGGTTGTTCCTGTAACTTTAACTGTATGTTTCTTAGATGTCTTAATGAGCATAGGCCAGCTTTTGTTGGGTACAACTTCAAAATAACCCTCTCCCTCTATCTCAAGCTCCCTGGCGTTTTCTGAGAATTTCTGAGGACAGATAATATAGCTGGAGCTGTTGAGCCACACCTTACTTCCGTCCGGTAAATCTACCACACCTTTCACTCCGGTATTGACAACATATTTGAAGATAACGGGTTGCTGATTTGCAATTGCTATATTATTCTCTCTGTTATAGAGATATAACCCCGTTGTAACTGATGCTATAAGTAGAACAGAGGCTGCGGCATACCCAATTACTCTGCGAAAGAATCTTCTCTTGAAATTTTGAGAATACTCCTCTTTATCAATACTTTTCATCCCCTCCAAAACCCAAAGGTTTTTCATCTCTGCGAACACTCTGCTGTTTTCTTCACTTAACTCAATCCAATCAAGCACCATAACCTTTTGTTGGTCAGTTGCTTTACCGGAAATGAATTTGACCAGCAAGTCTCTATCTATGTTATTCACGCTCATACTACTATTATTACAATTGAGACACTCTTTTCCCTTATTTATTCTAAAAATTCCTTTAATCTAATTTTAAAGTGTTTTAAAGCTTGAGTTATGTGATACTCCACAACTTTAACACTCACTCCCTTTTTATCTGCAATCTCCTGATAGGTCATACCTTTTATTCTGCTGTCTGTAAAGGAAGATGATATTTTGGAGGGTAAATCAATATATGCCTTATTAATAAACTCCTCCAATTGAGATCGTACAAGAGAGTCTGAACTCTCATCGTTTAATGCGACAAGATTAGCCCGATACTCTCTTTTAGTTATTTCGCTCATAATCTTTTGATCCAGTGCTAACCTTTTAAGCACATTAATAGATCTGTTTCTTAAGATGGAGTAGAGATACGGCTGTAGAGGGTAGGCGGTATCAAGAGAGTCCCTGTTCACCCATAATGAGGCAAAAGAGTCCTGAACTATATCCTCTGCAATCTCTCTATTATGCACATAATTAAAAGTATAGAAAAAAGCCTTTTTATGCTCCATTCCATAAAAATGGTCGAAAGCTCTTCTATCTCCACTCTTAACTAATGCGACAAGATTCTCCTGCTTATATTTCATAACTGCTGCAAATATAAATTTTTTGTTCTAACTTGCGGCTTTACCATTGACATATAAATTAAAACCGGTATGAAATTAATTAACCGCCTTGAGGAGATTTTAAATGAGAAAATTGTTGTAAAAGGCAATTTATCAAAGAACTCTGCCTCATTGGACGGGAAAATCGAAACTGAATCCGGGAAATTTTATTTTCTTAAAAGCGGAGAGCCGGGCAGATCGTTTTTCTGTGAAGAGAACGGGATTAAAGAGATTGCAGCTGCAAATGTTGTTAAAACACCACAAATAGTTGCGACAGACGAAGATTTCATCCTTATGGAGTATATCTCACGGGAAGAGCCGGACTCTCAATTTTTTGATAAGCTTGGTCGCTCTTTGGCTAAACTTCACAAAAAAACATCTAAAAGCTTTGGTTTTTATGAAGATAACTTTATTGGAGGCACTCCTCAGCTAAATATAGCCAAAGGAGCAATGGCCACAAATTGGAGTGAGTTCTATTTCGAAAAGAGAATTCTTTTCCAATTTAAGCTGGCTGAATCAAAAGGGCTGGCGGCAAAAAAACTGAGAGATAGTATCTCTCGCCTGGAGTCTATGATAGGATCAATTCTGGATGGTGTAAAAGTGAGCCCCTCTCTACTTCACGGAGATCTTTGGAGCGGCAACTACCTATGCAATAACACTATGGTGCCGGTATTAATTGACCCGGCAGTATATTACGGCCACAGAGAGGCAGACCTGGCTATGACAAGGCTCTTTGGAGGGTTTCCGCCGGAATTCTATCAAGCATATAACGATGAATATCCCCAGCAGGAGGGGTGGCAACAGCGTGAGAATATTTACAGGCTTTACCACGTTTTAAATCATCTGAATCTGTTCGGCACAGGCTATCTTTATGAGGCAGAAACTCTCATTAATTACTATATTTGCAAGCAGTAATAATTTCGTTATGAAATTTTTTAAACCTCTGTTATTATGCATTATAATAATTTCCTGTTCAAAAGGGAAAGAGGATAACCTGCAAAATGACGACCTTAATAGTGTTAAGGGGTATGAAGTTTTTCTGTACAGCAGGCCGGGAGATGTTCTGGATTCGTTATCCGGCTTTATAGCTGAACTAAATGAACAGAGGGAACTCTCCCCAAAAGAGAGATTCGAAGATGAAAACTCTGCTTACAGAATCCTGCTCTACTCCATAGCTTTTGAACAAAAATTTGGGGTTCTTCGGATTGACTCTCTAATATCCAAAAGTGCAAAATGGTATAGCAGTGGTAAAGATTACTATAACAGCTGCCGTGCAATGCTTTACAACTCCATTGCTTTATATAGTTTAAACCGGCAGGACTCCAGTGCATACCGTATTATTAAAGAGGCTGAAAGCCTTTACGAGAAAAAAAGTATCCCGGATGAACATATTGGAGCAACTCTATATCTATATCTCGGGAGAATAAACAGAGCCAGAGGAGAAGCTCTTCTTGCAGAGGAGTATATCAAGAAAAGCCTGGAGTTGAGTAACAGGGTAAATTATAGAAATGGAAAACTAAACTCCAGTCTTGAGTTATTTACATTTTATCTTAGCTCCAAGAGATTCAGTGAGGCGCTCTCCAGTATTGCCTGCTTTGGTGACGAAGAGCAACTCCCTCCTTACATTGAGTATAATTTGTACAGCTCACTATATACCTACTATGTGGCAAAAAAAGAGAGCAAAATTGCAATTGAGTATCTGAAGAAGATTTTAAATATTACCAATACTCACCAACTCGAGGTAAACTATCCAAAAATCTACTATCAACTGGCACTTCAGTTTAAAAGAATGGAGCAACCGGACAGCACTCTACACTACGCAGTTCTCTCTGTAAGCTCAATTAAAGATTCCAACAGTGTAGACAGCCACTTCTATTTTCGCTATCTGGGAGATATCTACTCTTCCATTGGAGATTTAAAATCCTCTTCGCTTTATTATAAAAAGGCATACCACTCATATATAAATGCCTATACCAAGCTATCCCGAGAGAGAGTTCAGGAGATAGAGCGGAAATATGATGTAGATCAAAAAAATTCTAAAATCGCCTCATTAAGTAAAGAGAGGGTGATCTTTATCAACTTTATTTTACTGTTGATTTTTGCTTTAATCGTAACAATTTTTAGCTACGCATTAAGGATAAAGAGGATGCAAAAGAGGTTGTCAAAACTGGATAGCAACGCAAAAAAAATTGAAGAGGATGTGAACAAACTATGGATTACATCAGAGATTTGTAAGAGCACATCTTTTATCTTCCCTCAGCTTATAGATAATGTGTATATGGAGGCTGTGAGGTCCAGGAAACAATCCAACGAGATTTTTGACAGTCTTAACAACATTATTGATCAGGCAAACTCTCTCTCCAGAAGCTCTCTTTCATCTATCACCACCACGGAGGAGTTTTATTCAATATATGGAGAGATAGAAAATCTGGATCTGCTGACAGATTTTGAAAAGCTAATATATGTGCTCAATGAAGAGGGCTTTTCAAACCAGGAGATAGCCAATTTTCTCAACAGTTCTGAGGCTAGTATAAGAACAATGAAAAGTAAAATCATTAAGAAAATCCAAAAATCTTAGACCAAAAACAGGGGCATACTCTGAAACAAAACGAAACAGCCATTTTTTACAAATCTGTTTTTAAAGCGCTTATCTCTCAATTTAGCGAAACAATCTGCAACAGGCTATAAAGGCAACACTCTTCCATTCATAATTGGCTATGTTTGCATCGCCGTTAAATAAAAAACGACGCTGCAGTCCGGTGTGTATGTCTATTGCTTTAATAATTGTCATGATAAACAACCAGACTAATTGATTCACAACACACATTAAAATATCCTCGGACTGCAGCGTGGTTTTAAACTCCTCTTCTATCTTTTGGCACTCTTATCCGGGAAAGCCGGAATCTTAGCAGGCAAATATTTAAACTCCTTCATCTGCTGTTTTATCACCTCAATGGCTTTATTGAGCTGCTCATCCTCTCCCATAAACTCTTTATACGGGTCGTTCTCAATAAGAATATCCGGGTGTACCCCCTCGCCCTCGATGATAAATCCGCTTCCGTCTGCAGCAAACGGTGCATAGGATGGAGTTACAATAGAACCTCCGTCCACTACAGGAATTGTTCCGCTATAGCCAACGACACCCCCCCAGGTGCGCTTCCCGATAACTGTTCCAAGT
Source organism: Bacteroidetes bacterium HGW-Bacteroidetes-5 (assembly GCA_002842515.1). Classification (GTDB taxonomy): domain Bacteria; phylum Bacteroidota; class Bacteroidia; order Bacteroidales; family UBA932; genus Bact-08. The sequence continues at coordinate 741,877 of PHDC01000001.1, forward strand.
TTATTATGCTTAAAACGATATGGGAAGAGGTCCCCGTCTGAGGCGGAGTACTCATTTACGAGCAGTACTTTAGGCCCCTGAAATGTACCTACAGGGTTAAGAGATCCCTCTTTCTGGTTTGTGTGCATTGTAAAGAATGTAATGGTGCGTTGTAATCTCTCGATAATCATTGGAGAGACATTCCCGCCGCCATTACCTCTATCGTCAATAATTAAGGCTTTTTTATCCAACTGAGGATAGTAATGTTTAACAAACTCGTTCAGCCCCGGTTGGCCCATATCCGGAATGTGAATATATCCAACCTCTCCGTTTGTAGCCTCTGATACTTTTCGGATATTGTTCTGTACCCAATTATAGTAGTGCAATGCAGACTCATCTGCAATTGGCTCAACCAGCACTCTTCTGGAGCCTGACATCTCCGGTTTCCCGTTTACATCTATCTCAACCAATGAGCCTGCAGCTCCTGCAAGCAGTTCAAAGATATCATTATAATCTTTTAGTGAATGTCCGTTTATTGCGAGAATATACTCTCCCTCTTTAACCTCAACTCCCGGCATAGTCAGCGGAGAACGGGTCTGGGCATTCCAATTGGCACCATCAATTATCTTATCTACACGGAAGAAACCAGATTTATCCTTTGAAAAACGAGCTCCTAAAAGCCCTGTTTGAACTCTTACAGGTTCCGGTTTCTCACCGTTTTGAGAATATGCGTGTCCAATGTTAAGCTCTGCGATCATCTCTCCTATGACATAGGTAAGATCCGAACGGTGAGCTACGTGAGACACAAGCGGTTCGTAACGTTTGTAAATTTTATCCCAATCTACTCCGTGCATATTCTTTGCATAGAAGTAATCCCTCATCTGCCTCCAGCTCTCTTTATATATCTGCATCCACTCCTGCTTATAATCTACCAGCTTCTTCACACCGGCTGTTGAGATTGGTTTAGTTACCGTAACAGGAGCTTTTGGAATTTCAACAACCTGAGCGCTACTCCCTGAAACTGCCAATGCTTTTTTGTACCCGTGGCTAAAGATGATCATCGCCTGAAGGTCAGTCTCCTTTTTTGCCTCAATATCGTACATTGCGGTACCTCTTCTGGAGCTGAAATAGATTGAATTGCCAATCATATGAAGGTTTGCATACATAGCCGCGGCAACAGGAACCTCAATTATTCTGGAGGCGATATTTTCAAAATTATATACAACCTCTGTTTTTGAATCCGTTGTACTCTTTGATTTATCTGTTGCCGGTTTATCGGCTGCCGGTTTAACGGGAGCCACTGTAGCTGTAGTAACTGCAATAGTGTCATTCTTAGGGGCAAAAGGAACCTCTGCATCCTTAACAACAGGAAGTATATATATCTTACTCATATTTGAGTAGATATGGTTCCACTCCGTGCTGCTGTAGGTTGGATTGAAGGTTCTGTTGGAGACAAAAAGCAGATACTTTCCATCTTTACTGAAGTTACCGTTGTTTGAACTGTACCACTGATCTGTTATCTCTCTCTTGCTCCCCTCTTTTGTGTCAAAAACCATAACTGTAGAGGTCTGTTTTCCGGGGCGTGTATAGACCACAAGCCTGCTGTCCGGAGACCAGTTATAATCGTTTATAGGGCTTATTTCGGACTGTTCGACAACCGTGCTCTTTCCGGTTGCAAAATCGAGCAGATTTAGGGTATTGAGTTTCTCGCTCCATAGAATTTTTTTGGAGTCCGGGCTCCACTCAAAACCGAAGATGTACCCTTTGATGTCTGTCAGCTTTCTCTCTTTGCCTGTGCGTATGTCACGGAAATAGATATTAAACTCCCCATCCTTGTCTGAGATATACGCAAAGCCACTCCCGTCGGGAGCCCAGTCTGCGCTCTTGTCATTTGCCCCGGACGAGTTGGTAAGGTTATATGTGATCCCACTTTTTGCAGGAATTGAAAAAATATCTCCTCTTGCTCCACCAAGTACTCTCTCACCGTTTGGAGATAGAGAGAAGGATCTGATACTCTTGGAGAGATCTTTCCACTCACTCCTGGCATATGTAAGATCATTACCGATAGATATCTTAACACGCTCCTCTTTTTTGGAAACAGGGTCCAGCTTAACTATATAACCCCCGTTCTCGTAAACTATATATTTATCTCCAATAGCAGGAAACTTGATGTCGTAATCTCTGTATTTGGTTATCTGCTCTGTCTTTTTGCTCTGTGTATCCCAGGAGTATAGATTCATATAACTATCTCTGTCAGATATATAGTAAACCATCTTGCCATCTTTTGACCACATTGGAAAGATATCCTGGTTAACATTGTCGGTTATTCTCTCAGATATCTTGGTTTCGAAATCAAAAATTCTGATATCATCTGCCATTCCCCCTGAGTATCTTTTCCAGGAGCGAAACTCACGAAATACATAGTTATATGCCAACCTCTTTCCATCCGGAGAGTAACTTGCAAAACCTCCGTTTTTCAAAGGAATCATTTGCGAAAGTCCGCCCTCAACAGGCACTGTCATCAACTGACCGGTAAAATCGTTAAAGGTGTATCCCCGGGTCCTGTAAAGAATGCTCTTTCCATCCGGTGTCCAGTCTATGACAACATTGTTGGGCCCCATTCTGTCACCTACATCATCTCTTCCCAATGTTGCAGTAAAAGTTAATCTGGTGGGCTCTCCACCCTGAGCAGATATCACAAAAACCTCTGTATTTCCGTCATACTGACCGGTGAATGCAATGTATTTACCATCCGGGGAGAATTTTGGAAACATCTCGTAACCTATGTGTGAAGTGAGTCGTCTGGCAACTCCCCCCTCAACGGGTACAATATAAATATCTCCTGCATAGGAGAATACAATTTTATCTCCGTGAATATCCGGAAATCTAAGCAGTCTGGCCTCCTCATTGGCAGCCATAAGTTCCAGGCTCCCCATAAAGGTTAGCAGCATAGTGATTATTAAAAGTGATCTCTTCATTTGTATAATATTAATTATCTGAAATAAGTTGTTTTTATTTTTCTTAATTTTAAACAAATTTATGAATAAGGAAGTTTAAATCCAATGGCTGATAAATTTACTATCTTTGCAAAACGGAAATCCCACAAAGACCATCCGGGCTGTTCAAAGCGAGCGGTCCAAAATTTAATTTATAATAACGAATGGCAAAATCACAAGTAACATTTAACAAAAGAGAAAAAGAGAAAAAAAGGTTAAGCAAAAGAGTAGAAAAACAGCAAAAGAAAGAGGATCGTAAAGCCAGTGCTCCGGGGGGAGGGCTTGAAAATATGCTCGCATTTGTAGATGAAAACGGAATGATCACAGATACTCCACCGGATCCTTCCAAAAAAATTAAGATTAAAGCGGAGAATATTGAGGTCTCTATACCGAAAAGAGAGCGAGAGGAGAAGCCTGCACTTCGCAAAGGCAGGGTTGAGTTCTTCAACAGTTCGAAAGGTTTTGGTTTTATTAAGGAGCTTGAGACTCAAGAGAAGTTTTTTGTTCACGTACACGGGCTTCTGGAAGATATCGCCGAGAACAACATTGTCTCATTCGAAATTGAGAGAGGGATTAGAGGGATGAACGCTTTCAATGTAAAAAAATGGGTAGATATGCCTAAACCGGCAATTGTATCTGCTCCGATTCCCGAAAAAGAGTCGGACTCCGATTCAGAGATGGATTCATCTCCCGAAACACAAGAGGAGTCTGCCGGTTAAACACAAGTAGACAGCTTGACAGGCTTCGTTTAAACATCTTTAGGCTAATTTAAATGAAGGAGATTTTGAGATGATACACATTCGTAACGCCTTTACAGATGATATCCCAATTATTCGGGATATTGCCTATAAGACCTGGCCAATTGCATTTAGAGATATCCTTAAACCCGAGCAGATAGATTATATGCTTGAGATGATGTATAGTCCATCGTCTCTCACAGAACAGATCGATATTAAGGGCCACAGATTCCTACTCTCTTTTTTTTATGACCTGGAGAGCAATAATAAAGAGAGTGGTCATCGGGAGTGCAGATACATCGGTTATGCATCCTACGAGTTAAACATCGCAGGATCAGACAAAACTAAAATTCATAAAATATACGTACTACCAAAATACCAAGGCAGCGGCTGTGGTAAGGCTTTGATTAAAGAGATCGAAAAAATTGCACTATTTAACAACTCCCCTATTCTATCTCTGAATGTCAACAGAAACAACAGGGCTATAACCTTTTATAAAAATTTTGGGTTTAAAATTGTAAATGAGGAGAACATCGATATTGGTAATGGTTTTCTTATGGAGGACTATGTAATGGAGAAAGTTCTTTAAAAATTACTAACTTAGTGTGGGGTTTTTTATTTTCTTATGGATTTCACAGCGGTACAGAGAGACTTTCTGGAGGGATTATTGGTTGGCAACCGATTATCCTGTTCGAATATTATCAATGACTTAGTCAAAGACAAAGTCGGAATTAACGATATTTATGAGAATTTAATTCGGGTTGCCCTCTATGAGGTAGGTGAGCTTTGGGAGAGAGGTGAGATAAGTGTCGCATCCGAACATATGGCATCTGCAATTGTAGAATCTATTCTAAACGAACTCTATTCAACAATCATCTCCAAATCAAGAATGAACAATACTGTAGTTGCATCTTCCGTCGAGAATGAGGCACATCAGATTGGTATAAAGATGGTGGCAGATGTCTTTGAAATGCACGGTTGGAATGTCCATTTTCTGGGTGCCAATACACCGCTAAAAGATTTAATCAGATTCATAGAGATTGTAAACCCAAAAATTGTTGCACTCTCGATGAGTATCTACTTTCATATTCATCTACTTGAAGAGGTAATCAATAGAATTAGAGATCTATTCCCCGAAACTCTCATAATTGTTGGTGGTCAAGGACTCCGTCTCCATCAGAAAGAGATAACAGGCAAGTATCCCAATCTCCTCTACTTTCCAGATCTATTTAAATTGGAAGAGTTTATCAAAAGCATAGAATACAATGGATAAGAAAACACTTATTGAATCGGCAAACAAACTAAAAAGTGTTAGCCCCAACTCTGTTAAAGAGTATATTGACAAAAGCGACACGCTTGTTGCCGAAATAAACAGATGTATGACATCCAGAGAGGATATAGTTAGCCTCATAGGTAAAGAGAACATCGCAATGATGAAAGATAATCACTCAAACCACGTTAGATTCATAGCCTCTATCATTGGAAGTCGAAATGATGAAGTATTTGTTGAGACTATTCTTTGGGTCTTCCGGGCATACAGAAGTCACAACTTTACAACAACTTACTGGGCAGCTCAGCTTAATGCCTGGATTGACATTATCAAAAAAGAGCTCTCACCTCAGGCCTATTCAGAGATCTACCCTTACTATGAGTGGATGCAGCTTAATATTCCTCTTTTTGTCTACTTCTCGGATGAGAAACTCGATGCATTGAAATCTAAACATTGAACCGTTATGGAGCCGGATACTTTCTCTTTTGAAGCGTGGAGTGAAGAGCTGACCGAGTGCATAATTGGAAACAATACATTTTGCATAGCCGTCTTTAAAACCGACGGTGAACTGGAATTTGCAAATAGTGCTATGAGATTGCTTTTGGGAGACGGCATTCCTAAAGAATGTCTGCTTAACCCTACCTTTGAAAAGCTCATCAATACAAATACAGATAGTACCCTTATCTATAAAGGATTCATCACTTTCGGAAACTACTCCTCCATTAATAACTCAATAACTGCGAGCGTCTTTCTTAAAAATGGCAGAATCCTAATCTCCGGTGGAACAGATGCGAACCAGCTTATCCAAAACAACTCATTGCTGCACGAGCTAAACCGGGAGGTAAATAATCTCCAGAGGCAGCTTATAAAAGAGAAACGCAATCTTGAGGAGACCTTAAGACAGTTAAGCAGTGTAAACAAAGAGCTAAAAGAGGCAAATGCCACTAAAGATAAGTTCTTCTCAATAATTGCACACGACCTTAAGAATCCGTTTATTGCTCTGATTGGTTTTACAGACTATCTTAAAGAGAATTTTAAAAGTATAGACCCCGATGAAGCAGAGCATATGATAGAGCTAATGAATAACTCAAGCCGTTCTACATACTCGCTGCTCGAAGATCTGTTAACCTGGTCTCGCAGCCAACTTGGAAAGATAACCTACAAGCCGGAGAAGATATCCTTAAATCAGTTGTGGGAAGAGATTGAATTATTGGTTATCAATCAGGCTAAGAATAAAAATATAGATATTGTTTTTCACGATCCTCAAAAAGTGATGCTCTTTTGTGACCCAAATATGTTTAAGATAATACTCCGGAATTTAGTTATCAATGCAATCAAATTTTCATACCCGGGAAGCTCTGTTACTGTCTCTGCTGAACCCGAAAAAATCAATGCATTAATATCTGTAACCGATAAAGGGGTTGGAATTGATCCCGCCAGGTTTGAAAATCTTTGGCAGATTGGGGCCGGCAGCTCTACAAAAGGGACAAAGGATGAGAGTGGAACAGGGCTGGGGCTGATTCTTTGTAAAGAGTTTGTTGAGACACACGGTGGCAAGATATGGGTTGAGAGTGAGCTCAATGTTGGAAGCTCATTTAAATTCACTATCCCTCTATTTGTAAATTAGCCCGATTACTCTCCCAACATAAATTTTACTCTATAAATATAAAAAGCCCCACGGATGTGGGGCTTTTTAATGACTTAAAAAAAGAATTATTTATATAAAAACTTTTTAAGTTGTTTCAAGCTACGCTAATTTTACATTTACAGCATTTAAGCCTCTTCTTCCTTGTTCGAGGTCAAATGTAACTTCGTCGTTGTCTCTGATTCTTGATTTCAGTCCAGATGAATGTACAAAATAATCTGTTCCTGTTTTCTCGTCTTTGATGAATCCAAATCCTTTAGTTTCATCGTAGAATTTTACTGTTCCTTTGTTCATGTTGTTAATTTGTGTGGGGGCGAAGATATGAATTTAATTAATAAGTTTTACAAATATTATAAAATATTTTTTCAAATTTTTACTAACGCTATTATAATTAATGAGTTATTTATATTTATTGGTATAGCATTTCTACTTTTTTTGAAGAATTTTTGCTGCCTTCATCTCATCCATCAACGACTTAATGGTCTCCTTCACACTCATTATCTTATCTGCCTTAAAGGCATTGCTGCCACAAAAGGCATACCCTTTGTTGAAATTACCTTTAAATGCGTTATATAGAGCAACAATAATACAGTACGGGCTCTTTGTATAGTCGCAGGTCCTTATGCAGTGAAACGGGCAACTCTTGGGTTTTTCAAGACCCTCTTTAACTCTCCCGAGGAAACTGGAGAAGATTGCTCTGCCCGGTAAACCCACAGGGCTTCTAATTATCTCTATATCCGATTCAACAGCATTGAGATAACTCTTTTTAAAGGCCATTGATGCGTCACACTCATCTGTGGTGACGAATCTTGTTCCAATCTGTACAGCTGAGGCACCAAGGTCCAGCACTCTCTTCATATCTGCTCCGCTATAAATTCCGCCACCGGCAATTATCGGTATCTTACAGTTATTCTCCTTCTCAATAACCTTTATGTTCTTAACAAGATCTGGGAGCAACTCCTCCAGAGAGTACTTCTCATCTGAAATTTGATCCTCCTTATAGCCAAGATGCCCTCCGGCCTTTGGCCCTTCAAGTACAATTGCATCCGGGACATAGTTGTAGTTCTTTATCCACTTCTCGCAAATGATTAAAGCTGCTCTTGTAGATGAAACTATTGGAACCAGCTTGGTTGTGCTATCTTTCTGCAGAAAAGAGGGTAAATCCAGAGGCAAACCGGCCCCTGCGAATATAACATCTGCTTTTGCCGCAATTGAAGTTTTAACCATATCTGCAAAGTTTGTAAGGGCAACCATAATGTTTACACCTATTACACCCTTTGCTTTCTCTTTAGCAAGCCTTATCTCCTCTTTTAGTCCTATAATTGAGGCTTCCAGATAATCTTTTGATGAATTTTTGTATAGCAGTCCTATACCGGCACACGATATTACTCCTACTCCGCCTTCATTCGCCACTGCTGATGCTAAGCCCGAAAGTGAAATCCCGACACCCATGCCACCTTGCACAATAGGAACCGACAAGTTAAGGTTCCCGATAGAAAATTTTCCCATTCAATTTTTTTGGGAAGATAGCTAATAATTGGTGAGGTTGTCACATTATTTGATTATTTAAACTTCTTTAAAGTTCACTCACTAATTTTCAATTGATTGGAAAAGCAGTATAATTATACTAATTACATATTGTAGTTATAAACAGAGATTTTTTTAGAGAGATCTTACGAATAAAAAGATTCGCTTAATCAATGTTTAAGGGAAATATTACCGGCTTATATTTTACTGAGAACGAAAAAGTGCTGCCCTCGCCAACCACAGAGTCCAGGACAACCTCTCCTCCAAGCATATCTACATAAGCCTTTACAATAGATAGACCCAATCCGGCACCCTCATAAGGACGGTTCATTGTTTGCTCTGCCTGAACAAAACGGTTAAATATCATCTCTTTTCTGTCCAAAGGAATCCCGATACCGGTATCTTTAACATAAAAAAGAAGTGTATCATCATTAAGCTTATAGCCAAACTCAATTGAACCTTTGTCTGTGAATTTAAGTGAATTCTTTATTAGGTTGGAAAAGATGGTTACAAGTTTTGGTCTGTCAACTATTATCAAAGCACTCTTATCGTCCATCCCTTTATCGAAGTTGAGGGCTATACCCTTCGCCTGGGCATCTTTTATGAAAATATTGAAGAGATAATCCATAATTTCGTTGAGGTTAATCTGGGTTTCTGTAAGTTTAGCCTGCCCTGCCTCAATTTTTGAGATCTCAATTATGTCATTAAGAGTATTTAAAATCCTGTCTGTACTTTTTTTGAGAAGATCTACATAGATTGCCTGATCTTTCTCTTCGATATCTTTCTGGTTAAGAAGATCCAGAAACCCTGTAATCACATTAATCGGGGTCCGAATCTCGTGACTTAGATTTGCGACAAAAGAGGATTTAAGCCGGTCACTCTCCTGTGCCCTGCCCTTCTCTATGAGCAGCTCCTGCTCCCTCTCTATCTCAGTTGTTTTATCCCTTATTATAACCAGCTTACTACCGGGATAGTTCTTAATCTCCTGTTTAGTAATATTGAAGTGCTTAATCTTTCCCGGGTATTTTACCTGAATCATTTGGTTTGTAAGATCATTTAAAACCGCATCTGCAATACTCTTTACTCCAGACCCTATTAAACTGAAATCCTCCCCGATAATATTTTTTTTATCTACTTCCAGATACAATACCGCAGAATTATTAATATCCTGAACTCTGTGGTATCTATCAAGAACCAAGATTCCGTCTTCCAGAGTCTCTAATAGCGTCTCTCGGGCGACAGGTGTTATATCCAACAGTCTATTTTTAAATAGAGCTAAAGCCAGTAATGTCCCACTAATAATCATACTTAAAGGGACCAGATCAAAACCCGGAATTGGATTATAGTCAGAAACATATAAAACACTCGCAAGCCACGGACATAAAAGTGCAACAAATATTGCTCTTGCTTGTGACTTAAAAGGAGATGCTCTGTGTAAAATAAATTTAAAAAGATAAATAGATGAGATAATGAGCAATAGATATGCATATCCAAAATACCCAATCCAGAATAATATTCCGTGATAATATGTAGTAAGATTTGTAACTTCGGAAATAGGTGCAAATCCGGTCCATATCAAGTGATGGAATTCATTTGTGAGTGCAAGAATAAAAACGACTGCAGGAGAGATAAACAGAGACAGAATAGTTTTGGTATTAAGGTATTTATCTCTGCCGGTAATCTTTAAAACAAACATCAGGAATAGTACAGGTGTCGATAAAGCACCAACATAGGCTGCTTTTGACCAAAATATTTTCCCCTCTAATGTCGTAGAAGCGGTTTCAAAAATTATAAGAAAAGCCCACAAGCCTGCAGATAGCATTAGCAGTGCAAGTTCAACTGCTCCCCGCTCCCTCTTTCTTTGCCAGGCTACGAATGAAACAAAAAATGAGACAAGGCTTGAGGCCAGAAACAGCAGTGAAAATAGTGTAAAAATATAGTTATTCAATTTATCGCCTTTTTAAAAATTCAAAATCTTCTATTTATCAATTGCAGCTTTGGAATAGTTTATTCCATATACATCGTATCTTTTAACCTGCTCCCTTAATCTTTTCAAAAACTCATTATAATCTCTCTCACCTTTGGCAGACCAAACAACCTCCGAAAGGGCTGCTGCTCTGGGATAGACCATAAACTCAACGTGAGATGTAGTTTTCATATACTCTGTCCAGACATTGCCCTGAGCTCCCATAATAAAGCGGGCCTCTTCTTGTGTGAGAGTTTCCGGGACAGGCTCGTATGAATATATCTTTTCTAGTGGAGTAAACCCTCCTATAGCTAGTGGTTGGGTTTGAGGATCTGCCTGATAGTGATCAAAATAGCAGTGGCTTCCGGGAGTCATTACCACATAATGACTCTGCTTTGCGGCAGCAATTCCACCTTCTACCCCGCGCCAAGACATAACAGCTGCGTTAGGAGCAAGCCCGCCCTCAAGTATCTCATCCCATCCTATAAGCTTACGCCCTTTGGAATTAAGGAATCTCTCGGCTCTTTGTATGAAGTAGCTTTGTAGTTCGTGCTCATCCTTTAGTCCCTCCTGCTTTATCCTCTCTTGACAAAGGGGGCACTCAATCCATCTCTTTTTAGGGCACTCATCTCCACCAATATGAATATATTGTGAGGGGAATAGAGCCAGAACCTCTTCAAGCACATCTTCAATAAACTCAAAAGTGCTCTCCTTTCCTGCACACATTACATCGTCGAATACACCCCATCTTGTTGCAACTTTATATGGTCCGGATGTACAACCCAGATGAGGGTAGGAAGCCAGGGCTGCCAAAGCGTGGCCGGGCATCTCAATTTCCGGGACAACATTAACATATCTTTTAGCAGCATACTCTACAATCTCTTTGATATCTTCCTGGGTATAGAAACCGGAGTGAGGTATTCCATCATACTGATTTGAACTTCTTCCGCTGCCAATAAGTGTCTCATCTCGTTTTGACCCAACCTCTGTAAGCAGTGGGTATTTTTTAATCTCTATTCTCCAACCCTGATCTTCGGTAAGATGAAAGTGGAAAGTATTGAGTTTGTGCATAGACATATAGTCTATATACTTTAAAACAAACTCTTTTGGCATAAAATGACGGCACACATCCAGATGGAGGCCACGCCAGTCAAATCTTGGATAGTCAACGATTTGAGCCATCTGTAACTTAATCTTATTCAACTTTTTTGCATCCGGGGGCATCATCTGAATCAGAGTCTGAACCCCGTAAAAGAGCCCATTAGGTGCAGAAGCTTCTATTGTTACCCCTCTGTTTGAAATCTCAATTCTATAACCCTCTTTTGGCATCTTTAGTGCTGAATCCAATTTTAAAAAAATTGAACCTTTTTTTGCCTCTTTAGAAAAAGAGCCTTTTAGAGGTTCAAAGGAGTAGAATTTTTTTAGATGATTGTTAAGTGCAGATGCAATATTTTGCGTGTGATTACTCTCAAAATTGTAAAAAATTCTTGTTTTTTGGTCAATTACAAATTGACCTTGATCGATTTTTACAGATATCGGCTTTGGAATAATGTTAATTTCAATCTCCTTAGACGAGGTAAATCCAAATATAGAGATAGAGGCTAATATTGTCAATGCCATAAATTTAATATAGTTCATAATTGTAAAAATTTAGCTGCCTGATGGTTTTCGGATGCATAAAAATTGGCCACAATTTAGTAAAAAAACAGAGAATGAACAATGTGTATAACACATTACCATATGAACAGATAAAAAAGAGAAGTGTTCTATCCTGATTAATTTATTATTATATTTACATAGATTTTACAATGGCTCTTTAATGGTTTTCTTTAATAATTTGATATCGGTCAGAAAAGCCGAAAACTGACTTTTAAAAGAGTAGGCAAAAATAAATTACATTATGAAAAAGGTATTAATTTTATCTGCACTTATCTTTTTTGCATCAATTTCTGTAAATGCACAATCGTTAACAGAGAGAGAGTCTCCGAATTATTTTTCTAATCACCTATCAGTTGTAAGTTCATCTGCAAACTCTTTGGCCGCTGGTGGCGCATATTACGAAGATAGTTACAAACCAAAGAAGAATCTTCTAAAGCTGAATTTGACCGCTATCCCACTTAGGAACTACTCTGTTCAATTTGAAAGAGTGCTTGGTAAGAGAGTATCTATAGCTGTAGCCTATCGTAATATGCCTGAAGGCAATCTTCCGATGAAAGATTTCATTATTAAACAGATAGACAGTGAAGATCAAGAGGCAGTCGATGTCATTAACAGCTTCACTTTGAGCAACTACGCCATAACACCCGAAATCAGATTTTATATGGGCAAAAAGGGTTATGGAAGGGGTTTCTATATTGCTCCTTTTTTTAGAAATGCAAACTATGCAGGGGGTAATCTACTCTTTAATTATAACGACGAAAACGATGTTGAGCAAAGCATCACCCTCTCCGGAGACATTAAAGCAAATACAGTAGGTCTTTTACTTGGTGCTCAATGGTCTCTAAGCAAGTTTTTTGTGCTTGACTGGTGGATAATCGGCCCGCATTACGGCAAAAGCAATGGTGAACTTATAGGCAACTCGAGTAGGACTCTCACCCCGGACGAGCAAGAAGAGATTCGTCAGAACCTAGAAGATTTTGATATCCCGATGGTTAAAAAGACAGTTACGGTAAGTGCAAACGGAGCAAAGATGGTAGTGGACGGACCTTGGACAGGAGTTAGAGCCGGAATATCACTTGGAATAAAGTTCTGATTTTTTGCAGTTCAATTTTTTATCGTTATTTTTATACTTTGGAAAACCGCTTGTTATTCTAATATGGTAACGGGGTTGTTCGATTATTGTTGTTTACTTAATTATCAAATGCCTCATTATGAATATCATTCCTAAATCTGTAGCTGAAACTATTGCGGTGGGATTACTTCCTTTTCCTGTAAAATCCATTGAAGAGCACGGAGATGGCCTTATAAACTACACCTTCAAGGTTATCACTAAAAATCCCGAACATCCGAACTTTCTTCTTCAGATGATAAATAGAAGAGTTTTTAAAGATGTAGACGGACTCCAGCGTAATATTCGGCTAATAACCGACCATATCCGCAAGAAACTGGAAGAGGAGGGTTATACAGATCTTGAGAGAAGAGTCCTCACTCCTGCAAGTATCCAATGCAACGGTGCCTGCAGCGAGTATTATTGGGACAGTAACGGAGATTACTGGAGAATGTATGTATTTATTGAGGATGCTCACTCTTACGACAGAATGCAAAATCCTAAAATGGCAGAGCTTGCGGGTAAAGCATTCGGAAAATTCCATAAACAGCTCTTAGATTTTAAATCAAATGAATTTCGTGAAGTTCTTCCGAATTTTCATAACACCCCAATGCGAATAGATAGCCTTAAAAAGAGAGTTACAGAGGATCCTGTGGGAAGAGTTAAAGAGGTTTCGTGGGAAATTGACTTTCTTCTAAGTCGCAGCGAAGAGTATTCAAAGATTGAGGAGATGGGTAAGAAGGGGACTTTACCAAAAAGGGTAATACACCAAGACCCAAAATTCAACAATGTGCTTTTAGATACTAACGAAGATGTTCTATGTGTTATTGACCTGGATACCGTTATGCACGGATATGTATGTTACGACATTGGAGATGCTATTCGCTCCGGAGCCAATACAGGGGCAGAAGATGATGAAAATCTGGATAATGTGAGTGTAGATTTGAATATCTTTAAAGGATTCCTTACAGGCTACCTCTCACAGACAAAAGATTTTCTCACTCCACAGGAGATTGACTCACTTGCTTTTGGGCCAAGATTGTTGGCCTACGAACAGGCAGTAAGGTTTCTGGATGACTATATTGACGGAGATAAATATTATAAATACAAAACCGGATATCCTCAGCACAACCTTGTTCGCGCAAGGGCACAAATAAAGCTCCTCCAAAGTATGGAAGAGCATTATCAGGAGATGGTTGCATTTGTTAAGAGCTTAACAGAAGCCTAACTAAACAGCAACATTAAGGGACATAAACAACCTTCTGGTAGGTAGATTTCTCTCTTCCGTTGACTGCTATAACAACATAATTCTTTGTACTCTCCCCGCTGAATGTGGTATTGCCGCCTTTATAGCGGATAACTGCATTCCAGTCATTTCCGGTGCCAATGCGCTGTAGCTCATAAACAACATACTCTGTTGCATTATCTACAAAATTCCAGGTAATTATCTTTTGTGAGAGAGACACCGAAGGTGCCTGTGGAATGGTGGTATTGTATGTGCCTATTTTTGGAACCAGACTAGGAGTTTGATATAGATTCTGCTTGATGAAACTGTTCATCGGATCTTTAAGAATGTGCTCTGTCCGGAACCAGACATTTCCATTAATATTCGGTAAAGCACGACATAACGAAACCTGGTTAAGAAATTCTGTCACAGTAGGGAAACCTGACTCTCCCAGCCTGTAGGCAGCAAGCCCGGGAAATACCGGAACTCCGGCAGAACTCGAACTCCAAAATCTGGCCAGTTTGTCAAAATCTGCAGTAGAGTGCCCAATCTGCCAGTAGATCTGAGGAGCCAGATAGTCAATCCATTTATTGTTCATCCAGGTTATTGGGTTAGCATATAGTGCAAGGGTGTTTGCATATTGGCCGGATGGTGAAATACCAAATACAGCCTTAGCCTTTGCTCCCTTAATTGCCTCGTTGACGGCCTTAACCATCATATCAATATTATTTTCCCGCCACTCGTTAAGGGTTTTACCTGCACCGTAAAGTGCATAAGCAGCACTATCGTTCCAGGTATCTGCAGATGATTTAAGGCCGTCGGGATAGAAGTAGTCATCAAAGTGGATTCCATCTACATTGTAATTATTGACAATCTCCTTAACCGCATCCTGTAAAAAAACCCTCACCTCCGGCAATCCGGCATTCCAGTAGCGCACCCCTTTATATTCACTGTACCTGTTTGGGTACAAAACAGCCGGGTGTGAAGGCACATTGACCGTTGTTACTGCACCGACTCTCAAAGGATTGATCCAGGCGTGCAGCTCCATACCCCTTGAGTGGGCAGCCTCAATTGCCACCGCGAGTGGGTCAAACCCGGGATTTTGCCCCTGTGTGCCTGTAATATAGGAAGACCAAGGAAAAATAGAAGAGGAGTAAAATGCCTCGCAGGATGTCATTGCCTGAAAGTAGATAACATTAATATTGAGACTCTTAAGGTTATTTATTATTGATATAAGCAGATTTCTTTGATTATCTGCACCGGTAGTTGTGCCCGGCCAGTCCAGTTTCCAGGCTGTTGTAAGCCACGCAGCCCTTAGCTCGTGCTTAATTATTAAATTATCTGTAGATGTGTTGAACTGCTTGGGTTTTTCTGTAGAAGGGGGTGGAGTTATTGGTGGATTATCCGGCTCCAGATTCTCTTTGGAGCAGGAATAAATAATAAGTGACATAGTACAAAAAATCAATATTTTTTTGATTCCCATCTTGTATAGCCCATATAATGAAGCAGTTCTCATAAGTTATGATTTGTAGTTTAAGTAGACAAATATAGTAATTTGAATTATATTATAATTTATTATTCCAAAGTTGTAAATTCGGCATTTATTAATGAGAGTATAACAAGATGATTCAGATTGAAAACCTGGAATTTACATATTCCAACAGCAATAAAAAAGCTATCAACAATATGGATTTCAGGATTAAAAAAGGGGAGATCTTTGGATTTCTCGGCCCGAGCGGAGCAGGGAAAACCACTACTCAAAGGTTGATCATAGGGCTGCTACGCAACTATAAAGGGAGTATAAAAGTTTTTGGAAAGGAGCGTAAAAGCTGGGGAAAAGAGTTCTATGAAAATATCGGAGTAGCATTTGATTTTCCAAACCTATACCTTAAACTATCTGCAGAGGAGAATTTAAAACTTATTGGAGCCTACTATAAGAGTGGGAGAAGAGACCCCGCCCCTCTTTTGGAGAGGGTTGGGCTTTTAGCCGAAAAAGATATCAGGACCGAGAATTTTTCAAAGGGTATGAAGATGCGGCTCAACTTTATCCGGTCTATAATGCACAACCCGGAACTTATGTTTTTTGATGAGCCCACATCCGGGCTGGATCCGGTAAACGCTCACATTATTAAAGAGATTATCCTTGAACAAAAATCTGCAGGAAAAACAATTTTTCTTACAACTCACAATATGACTGTTGCCGAACAGTTATGTGACAGAGTCGCTTTTATTGTTGATGGAAAAATAGTTGTAACCGGCTCTCCAAAAGATTTGATGCTGGAGCACGGCAAAAAAATCTTAAAAATTGAGTACCTCAAAGAGGAGAAGATCATTTCAGAAGAGTTTGAGATGAACTCTATGGGCCGAAACGAAAATTTTCTTGAGCTTCTACGCAACTATGAAATTAAGACAATCCACAGTTGTGAAGCAACACTTGAGGAGATCTTTATTAAACTTACCGGAAAGAATCTGCTATGAGACTTTTAAATGCAATAATCTCAGATATAAGGTTTCAGTCTAAACAGGGCTTTTACCTGGTCTATGTCATAATAACCGTAATGTATCTGATTATTCTCTCTCTCTTGCCAGAGAGTTTTTTAAGGATAGCTCTCCCTCTGGTCGTATTTTCTGACCCCTCTGTACTGGGACTATTTTTTATTGGAGGAATTATAATGCTGGAAAAGGGGCAGGGTGTTATTCAGGTACTGGTTGTCTCTCCCTTAACAACAGTAGAGTATATTATAGCAAAGGTAATATCTCTCTCTGTAGTTGCAGTCGTAGCTGCCTCAGCTATAACCATACTAAGTTCTTCAGAAACAATAAACTGGTTTTTGTTTCTAACCTCTGTGGTGTTAACCTCGGGGATATTTACACTATGCGGAGTTGTCATAAATGCGGGATGCAATAATGTAAATCAATATATTTTAAAAACTATACCATATATGCTCCTGCTGGTATTACCCTGCTTTTCTATTTTAGGGGCTCCTCTTCTCTACCCTTTAACCCTGGTCCCAAGTGTAGCAGCACTACGGCTTATGCTTGGGGCTTTTACGCAGATAACCTGGTATGAATCTGCCGGCCTTACTCTATATCTGCTTTTGGCAAACTATCTGTTATTCAGATATGCGGTTAGAATTTTTGAAAACAAAATAGTCTTTCAAGATTAAAATAATGTTTTTTTTTACACACTACAGGAATGATTCCAGACAGGTCTTTCGGGATCCTGTAATGAGAATTTTAATATTTGCACCGCTGCTGATGATTGGCCTGTTTAAAATCATCTTTATTTTTCTGCCTCCGATTCTAATTTCAAAGCTGTCGTTTGACATAACCCAATATTACCAGTATATACTCTCCGGTATTGTTGTGATGATTTCTGGAATGATGGGAATTGTAACAGGATTTCTTATGATAGACGAAAGAGATGGAAATATTTCGGAACTGATATCAGTAACCCCGCTTGGGCAGAGCGGCTATCTTATAAACAGATTATCATTCGCTGCCTTTCCCGCATTTATCTACTCAATTGCAGCTCCTCTTATACTGGATTTAGGCACAGTTCCAATATTGAATATATTTATTATTTCTATACTCACCTCAATATATTCGGCTATTATTGGACTTTTAATTTACTCAGGTGCAGATAATAAAGTAAAGGCGCTTACCTATGCGAAAGGGCTAAATTCCTTTGCTCTTTTTGCATTTTCAGATCTTTTTCTTCTCCGTTGGCTTACAGTCATCTCCTGGGCATTTCCTCCATACTGGATAACTATGGTAGTTAAAAACCCTCAATCTGTTTTCATCATTCTCATTGCCTCTGTTGTACACCTTCTTTGGTTTTTGTTTCTGATATTTAGGTATTTAAAATCAAGATAACACTTCCCCGCCAAAGAGTTAAAATAGTGTCAGAATACTTTAATAGCAATCGCGGCGCAAGCACGGGCGTCACAGAGTGCATTATGGTGGTTTTCAAGTATAAAACCACAATGGGCAGAAACTGTGTGCAGCTGGTGGTTTGGTAAAGTTTTGCCGAAAGATCTTCGGGAAGCAGATAGTGTACAGTAAAAATCATAGTCCGGATAGTCCATCTGATAGGTTCGAAAAGCCGCTTTAAGACAGCTTTCGTCAAACTGTTTGTTATGGGCTATCAACGGTAACCCCGCTATTAAAGCTTCTACCTCTTGCCAAACATAAGAAAAGACTCTTGCGTTATCTGTATCGTCACTGGTAAGTCCGTGAATACAGCTGTTATGATAGTTGTAATAGTTAGGTTCGGGTTGAATAAGACTATAATACTCGTCGGTTATTACACCGTTTCTAACAACTACAATACCAACACTGCACACGCTGCTAAGGTTTTCGTTGGCCGTCTCAAAATCTATTGCTGCAAAACTTTCAATCATTATGGGCTTTTAAACAGATAATTAATTTATTGGCCAAAATTAACAAAAAAGAGGAGAAAATTTATTAGATTTACTCCCGAAATCCTTTATCGGCTCCATAACCTATCGCTCCAATAAAACTTAAAATATGAATAAAAATACTGACCCATCCGGAGTTGTAAGATACACTCTGGGAGTACTGCTCACTTTTGGAGCACTAAACGCATTTGGTGGAGGCTATTACGGTATGAGCGGAGCAGAGGGGGTCCCCATAGAGTGGCTTGAAGGTACACCATTTAAAAACTATTTTATTCCCAGTCTCATTTTGTTTTCAGTTGTGGGCGGCTCTTTTTTAACAGCTTCAATTGCCTGCTTTGCAAACCACAAACTCTCCCGTACTTTATCATTTGCCTCTGTGGCTATAGTTTTCGGATGGCTGACAGTTCAGGTAATTTTAATCGGCTATGTTTCCTGGATGCAGCCTGTTACAGCAATTGCAGGCGTTCTTATGTTTATTTTGACCTGGGTTATGCCTGGCAAACAGTCGAAATAAAATGGAGACACATATAACTACCAAAGGGAGCAGAGTTATCCGAATTCTATCAGGAAGAAGCAACTCATATATTGTAAAATCCGGTCTGGTTAACCTGCTTGTAGACACGGGAGATAAATCTTCCTACAACAAACTCATTAAAGGGCTAACCTCACTTAACTGTTTTACACTGGATTATATTGTGCTTACTCACTCCCACTTTGATCATTGTGCAAATACCGCGTTATTGGTACAGAGGTATGGTTGCAAAGTTATTTTGAGCAAAATAGAGAGCCCAATGGTATCTGAAGGTATCACCCCTATTCCAAAGGGGACCCTTTCTGTAACAAAGATTTTATCTGCACTTGGGAGAAAGTTTGAGAGCAGTTTCGCCTCATACACCCCCTTTACTCCTGATATTGAGGTTGAAGATTGTTACGATTTGTCCATTCACGGTGTAAACATAAAAATCATCCACACACCCGGGCACTCCGCCGGATCTTTAAGCATACTGGTAGATAAAGAGATTGCTCTGGTGGGAGATGCTATGTTCGGCGTTTTTCCCGGATCAATATTACCTCCCTTTGCAGACGACACTAAACAACTCTTCAAGAGTTGGCAAAAGTTGCTGGATTCCGGCTGCACCTCTTTCCTTCCGGGTCACGGTAAGAGAATTGAGAGAAAATTGTTAAACTCACAAATAAAAAAGCAGAGTTATGTCAAAAACTGAAAAGAGCATCGAATGTTGCCCGCCATTCGATCCTGCTCCCTGGGATGATAAAATTGTTGAGTGGGTCAACAAACCTTTTGTCAAGGATAAAGTTTTTACCATTTTCTATATGCCTGTTGGGTTTGGGGCTGCAATCCGGCGTGTAGATAAAAAGGTGACTAAGGCAGATGCCAAAATGGTAGAGTGGTTATGCCTTAGCGAACACACCTCTAAATGGAATATGGATATCTATGTTGCAGTAGATAAGGAGATCCCTAACGCAGATAATAGACTGCTGAGTGGCAAATTCTACAGCAAGGTGTATGAGGGGAGTTTCAATGATACCGGGAAGTGGTGTCAGGATTACTCAAGCCTGGCCAAAGCCAAAGGGCTGGAGATAAAAAAAATGTATATGTGGTATACAACTTGCCCCAAGTGTGCAAAAAAATATGGAAAAAACTACGTGGTTATAATCTCGGAGGTGGTTTAGTCTAAAACTAATCTCTGAATATAAAGAATACAGCCAGAACCAAAAAGATAAACGCAATAAAGTGGTTTAATTTGAAACTCTCCTGTTTAAAAAATATCAGAGAGAATACAACAAATATGAGCAGGGTTATAACCTCCTGTATTACCTTTAGCTGAACCAGAGAGAAAGGCCCGCCAAACTCTTTGTATCCGATTCTGTTTGCCGGAACCTGGAATATATATTCAAAGAGTGCCACACCCCAACTTAGAAGAATAATAGCAAAGAGCCCCCATTTGCCAAGTTTGCTCTCTATGTTGAATCTCAGGTGACCATACCAGGCCAGTGTCATAAAACTATTTGATACTACAAGCAGTAAAATGCTTAGTAAACCTCTGTTCATATACCTTTTAGATAAAACTGAGGGCAAAAGTAGTCAAAAAAGCATATCTTTGATCTAAAATTATACCTATGGCAACAAGTAAAGAAGAGACAGGTCCGGTTGGAAAGCTTGAGAATCTGGCAGATTCTGCAAAGGAGTACCTGGATATGCGCCTGGATGCAATTAAGTTAAAGATGGTTGAGAGTCTATCCGTTCTTTTCTCAAAGATTGTATATGCTGCTCTGCTTATAATCTCCCTTGGAATTGCGTTAGCCTTTATGGCTTCTGCCTTCAGCTGGTGGCTTGGAGATTTACTGGAATCTAAAGCTGCAGGGACTCTAATTACCGGAGGAGTGTTTCTGCTCATCGCCTTTATTCTTTACCTAAGGAGGAACAGACTATTTATAAACTCCCTGGTAACAATGTTTTCAAAAATGTTCTTTGAACCGGGAGAGACAACTTCAAAGGAGGATAATCTATGAAAAGATCACATAAGTATGCAACAATTGACTCCCTTTCCAAATTGAGGGAGGAGCGGTATAAGCTTAAAAGTGAAATAGCCAACAGAGAGTTAATGCTTAGTCTAAACTACTCAGAGTTAAAGGAGAGTTTGAGTTTAACCAGGTTTTTAACCAATCTCATCACCAAAATCTCTGTAATAATGCCAATGTTTCAAATGGCAAAAAAACTTTACAGATCTGTAATTGAAATATTTAGCAGAGAAGCGGAGGAGACAGAAGAGATCAAAGAGAGTGACATCAAAACATAAACATTCAATAATTGTTTAATCACATTAATAATGAAACATTTTAAAATTATGCTGTTTGCTATGGCAGTTGGGCTGTTTACGGGCTCGTGTCAAACCGGTACAAAAGAGACAAAAGAGGAGAAGTTCAGGTATCTTGCAGATGAGTTCGCAGATATTCGTGTCATCAGGTACAGGATTCCGGGTTGGGATTCGCTCACCTTTAACCAGAAAGAGTACATATACCATCTTAGCGAAGCGGCTAAAAGCGGTCGTGATATATTTTGGGATCAGAATTTTAAATATGGATTGAAGATTCGCAAAGTGCTCGAGACTATTTTCGAAAATTACAAAGGCGAGAGAAGTGGTGCAGATTACGATAATTTTGTAATCTATGCCAAGAGAGTCTTTTTTAGTAACGGAATTCACCACCACTATGCCGAAGACAAATTTATTCCGGGCTGCAGTGAAGACTATTTCCGCTCACTGTTAACCGAAAGCGGCCAGGCAGATGTTGCAGATGAGATTATCCCGATGTTGTACGACCCCACTCTCTACCCTCAGAGAAAAAACATCTCGGGTAAAGGAGATCTTCTTTTAGAGAGCTCGGTAAACTTCTATGATGGTGTCAGCAGGGCCGAAGCCGAAGCTTTCTATGCAAAAATGGAGAATCCGAAAGATCCCCGTCCTGTTTCGTACGGGCTTAACTCCAAGCTTGTAAAAAGAGAGGGGCAGATATTTGAAGATGTATATAAGGTTGGCGGATTATACGGGCCAACCATCGAAAAGATAATATCTCATCTTGAAAAAGCATCTGCAGTTGCCGAAAATGACACTCAAAGAGAGTATATCTCACTTCTGATTAGCTACTACAAGAGCGGTGACCTTCGCACCTGGGATGAATACAATGTTGCGTGGGTTAAAGACACACAAAGTCAGGTAGATTTTATTAACGGATTTATTGAGAATTACAACGATCCATTGGGAATGAAGGCAACCTGGGAAGCTGTTGTTAACTTTAAAGATATTGAGGCTTCCAAGCGTACAGATATAATCAGCAAAAATGCCCAATGGTTTGAAGATAACTCTCCTGTAGACCAAAAATTTAAGAAAAAAGAGGTAAAAGGGGTATCTGCAAAGGTAATTACCGTTGCTCAGCTGGGAGGAGATTGCCATCCTGCAGCACCGCTTGGAATCAATCTTCCTAATGCAGATTGGATTCGTAAAGAGTATGGTTCTAAGTCTGTTACAATTGCAAATATTGGCGAGGCCTACAATATGGCGGCAGAAGAGGCTCCAAAAAGCATAACCACCGAGTTCTCCTGGGACGAAGCAGAGATTGCCCTGGTTAAACAGTTCGGAGCTGTCACAAATGATATCCATACAGATCTTCACGAGTGTCTCGGCCACGGGTCGGGTCAACTACTGGAGGGGGTATCTTCAAATGCGCTTAAAGAGTTTAGCTCTCCTCTGGAAGAGGCCCGGGCAGATATTTTTGCACTCTATTATATGGCAGATCCTAAGCTTGTTGAGCTGGGAGTGCTTCCAAATGAGGAGGCCTACAAAGCAGCCTATATAAACTATATCCGCAACGGAATTTTCACTCAGTTTGTAAGAATTGACCTTGGCAAAAGTGTAACTCAGGCCCATATGCAGGGGCGTAAGCTTATTGCAGAGTGGTGCTTCGAAAACGGAAAGGGAGAAAATGTTATTGAGAAGAGAGTCCGTGACAACAAAACATACTTTGTTATAAATGACTTCCTCAAACTTCGTGATCTTTTTGGAACACTTCTCAAAGAGCTCCAAAGAGTAAAATCTGAGGGAGACTACCAGGCCGGTAAAGATCTTATCACAAAATATAGTATAGAGATAGACCCAACCCTCCACAAGGAGCTTAAAGAGCGCTATGCTACGCTAAACCTCAAGCCATACGGCGGGTTCATTAACCCGGACATTACCCCGGTAGAGAAAGAGGGTAAAGTGGTAGATTACAAAGTAGAATACCCGAAAGATTTCCTAAAACAGATGCTGGATTACGGCAAAAAATATTAACCTTGCCAAGCATCGTGGGGTGAGGGAAACTTTGCCAGTATTTGATAAAATTGGTTGTTAATCATATAATTATAAAGAGGCTGTCTAATAGTAGGCAGCCTCTGTTTTTATTTACTGTCGCCACTTATGCGTGGTAAACTCACCGTCAGCAACGCAGTTTTTTCAAACGCTTTTTTCTTTGTGTTTTTCAGGGCCTCCGGAACGCCTCCCTACGGTCGTTGAACGGTCCTCGGCCTTTTTCCGAAAAACCCTTCAGAAAATAAGCTAAAAAACAGATGTTGCTGACGGTGAGCTTACCACTTCATAAAATTGTAGCGACAGATTACATAAAAACAGAGGGGCCAAAATTGCTTTTGGACACCCTCTTTATAAATATTTATATATCATTAATTTACATCAAATACTGGCAAAGTTTTACCCACAATGCTTGGCAAGGTTATTTTTGCACACATTCGGGATCTTCCATATCAATATTGCCGGACCAGAGGTATTTGTTGGTCTCTTTTATGACCACTCCGGAGAGGAGCAGTATTGCAATTAGATTGGGTATTGCCATCAGGGCGTTCATACTATCTGCAATGCCCCAAACCAGGTGAAGGTTTAGGATGGCACCTCCGAAAACGGCGGCTATCCAGAATAGTCTGTAGTATAAGATCAATCTTTTTCCTCCAAGATATTCAACTGCCTTCTCTCCGTAGTATGACCAACCGAGTATAGTGGAGAAGGCAAATGTTATGATCCCGACGGTGAGTATAATAGAACCCACATAAGGGATTTTTGAAAAGGCGGCTTGTGTGAGTGCCCCACCCTGCGTATGGTCAATATCCGGATGTGCAATTATTGAGCTTACCAGAACAAGACCTGTTAATGCGCACACAACAACAGTATCCCAGAAAGTGCCGGTAGAGGATACCAGGGCCTGACGAACCGGGTTGCTGGTCTTTGCTGCAGCGGCAACAATTGGTGCAGAACCCAGACCGGATTCGTTTGAGAAGAGCCCGCGCGCAATACCAAACCTTGCTGCCATCATTACTGTCGTTCCCACAAAACCTCCCGCTGCTGCTTTTGAAGAGAATGCAGATTCAAATATCAGAGAGAAGGTCTCCTTTAGGAATGGAGCATTAACATAGAGGATAAACAGGCAACCCAAAATATAAAAGAATGCCATAAAAGGGACCAATGTTCCGCAAACTTTTGCAATACCCTTCACCCCGAAAAGAATTACAAGGGCAGTTGCCGCACTCATAACCAAGCCGCTTATGTAGGGAGATATTGAGTAACTCTCTTTAAGCAAAAGGGAGATTGAGTTTGCCTGAACAGTATTACCTATTCCAAATGCGGCAACGGCAGTGAAAATACAAAACAGAACAGCCATCCACTTCATATTGAGTCCTTTCTCCAGGGCATACATTGGACCTCCCAGCATAGTTCCATCTGCAGTCTTAACTCTGTATTTTATTGCGAGTAACCCCTCTGAATATTTGGTTGCAATACCCAAAACCCCGGTAATCCAGCACCAGAACACGGCACCGGGCCCTCCAAGGGCCACAGCCGTGGCTACACCCACGATGTTTCCGGTCCCGATTGTTGCAGCCAGAGATGTGGCTAAAGCGCCAAACTGACTCACATCTCCACTTCCGGATTTATCTTTTGTAACCGATAATTTTATTGCCTGAAATATTCTCCTTTGAGGGAATTTCAGAATAATTGTGAGGTAAAGGTGAGTTCCAAGAAGCAGAGCAATCATTGGCCAGCCCCATAAAAACGAACTTACCTTCTCGACGATGGCAGAGAAGTTTTCCATAATTTAAGATTAAAGTTTCCGTATAAGTTAAGTATCTTTGCAAAGTTAGAAAAATGGAGAGACCACACAAGAGTTTGAAGAGACAACTTTATATAATACTTGCATCAATATTTGTCGGTTTAGGGGCACTGGGTATATTTATTCCACTCTTACCAACCACACCATTCCTGCTTTTGGCCACATACTTCTATATGAACTCCTCCAAACAGAGGCTCAGATGGCTACTGTCCAACAGATATCTTGGCCCCTATATCAGATCATATCTATCCAAAGAGGGAATACCACTACGGCTTAAGATTCGCACACTCACACTTTTATGGGTAACAATACTCTACGCCACATTTTTTGCAACAGATAAATTACACGTGCAGATAATACTAATTATCATTGCCATAAGTGTATCTACTCACCTTATTCTCAAAAAGACGAGAAAGAAAAATTAATCTCTTTTGAAGGCTCCATAAGCCGGATAAAAAAAGGGAGAGCTTTATGCCCTCCCCCACCTTACAGGTGCCAACATATAGATTATGCCAAATCTCTTTTTAGCCTAAATTTTTGTTTAGCCTAAGATCTCTTTCACAACAGCTACTGCCTTATCGTAATTTGGCTCCTCTATAATATCTTTTGTAATCTCTACATATTTAACTATACCGGCTTTGTCAATAATTACAACACCTCTGGCAAGCAGCATATTCTCCTTTACAAGAAAGCCGTATTCCAGACCAAATTTTGAAAATTTAAAGTCAGATAAGGTGTGTATGTTGTTTATACCCTCTGCGGCACAAAAGCGACCAAGAGCGAAAGGGAGGTCTTTAGAGATTGTCAGAATAACTACCTCGTCGGAAAGTTCTGTCGCTCTCTTGTTGAATGCTCTTGTTTGGTTTGCGCACACAGCGGTATCAATTGAAGGAAAGACGCTCACAACTACTACCTTGCCCTTAAAATCTGACAGTTTTACATCTTGAAGAGCACTACCGGATGCAACTATCTCCGGAGCAACATCTCCAACTTTTATAGGATTTCCAAGCAGAGTAACAGGGTTACCTTTAACTGCAAATATGTTCTTTCTTTCGGTGGTGTTAATGTCAATCATTTCAATCTAATATTAAATTATTTTATTCTTTAATTATTTTATTCTTTGTGGTTTATAGAAATAGCTTTCTCTCTCTAATTGTACCTATATAACATATTATCTAAAAAAATGTTTAATTTTGACCAAAATTGCCATAATAATGATTAGCAAAATTAGAAAACAGCTCCTCCCGCTCCTCTTCCTTATGGCTGTGGTGCTTTACATTGCACCCTCTTGCCAAAAGGAGAACCCGGATCCTAACGGCAACGAGACAGATCCTCTGGCAGCACTTAAGAGCTACACCTATGCAATAATGAATGACATCTACTACTGGTACAAAGGTGTCCCAAAGAATATTGATGCAAAGCCAATTAAAACCATCCAGGCCTACTTTGACACTCTTGTAGTTCCGGAAGACAGATGGTCGTGGATGATGACAGGAGCCCAGTATCTCAGTTCCGAAACAGGTATTGTGGAGACATACGGGATAAGTATCGGGCAACCTATAGAGTACTACAAAGACTACACCCTAAGGGTGAGGTATGTACACCCAAACTCACCGATGTCAGATAACAATGTTAAAAGGGGTTATCAGCTTTCTCACATTAACGGAATTCCGGTGAGCACATTAATCAGCAACGGAACATACTACACTATTTATGCTCAAAAAACCAACTCCTTCACATTTATAGATCATAGTAATAAATCGTACACTTTTACGGCAACAGCGCGTGAAGTGAGTACCCGATCATATCTTAAAACAATGGTAATCACCCCTGCAGAGTACTCCGGGCTACCCTATAATGTAGGTTATTACCACTATCTCTCCTTTAAGGCAGGTATGCTGGACGACATTAACAACGCTATGTCTACATTCAAGAGCGCAGGAATCAAAGAGCTCATTCTGGACCTTCGTTACAACGGCGGAGGTGACAGCAGGGCAACAACTCTGCTGGCAAACTATATCGCTCCCGCATCTGCAGATAAAAAACTTCTTGCAAGAAGAGAGCACAACGACAAATACAGCTCCTGGGACAGCGATGTTCAAACCCAGACAATTATTGAGAGAATAAACGGATCGCTGGATCTAAATAGGCTGTTTATCCTTACTACAAAAGGAACAGCATCTGCCTCTGAGGTGATTCTTAACGGGCTAAAACCCCTTATGACTGTTGTCCACATTGGCAGCACAACTTACGGCAAACCTAACGGGATGTATGTCCTTCCATATCCGGATGGCAACTACGACTCGCCTCAGTTTGTCTTTCTGCCAATCTGCTTCTTTAGTGTAAATAGTACCGGTTACGGCCACTATGTAGATGGTATTGTTCCGGATCACTACCGTCCGGATGACCTCTATCACGACTTTGGCCTTCAGGAAGATTGGGTAAAATCTGTACTTCAGTATATCGCTATAGGCTCCTTCCCTCCACTTCCTCCACTTGGTCAGGGGGCACCATCTGCAGCACCTGCAAACAGGCTTACCGCTCCCGAAGATGCTCCCGATTACGGAGTTTACAAAACGCGCCTGCCAAAGTAGAGCAGGTTCACAGCTCTAAAACCCGTTCAAATCAAGATATATTGTTGGCAACAGCAGCAGGAATCCTATTACTATCAACAAGATTATAAAGGGAAGAATAAGCTTGAACCATTTACTGTATGGTACTCTGGCTATAGATAAAACTGCAATGAGGATTCCCGATGTAGGGGTTATCATATTTGTAAAGCCATCTCCAAACTGAAAAGCAAGAACCGTAGCCTGCCTGGAAACACCAATCAGGTCCGAAAACGGTGCCATTATGGGCATTGTGATTGCTGCCTTTGCGCTTGCACTTGGTATTACAATATTGATAAATGTCTGAATCATATACATAACCCCAAGTGAGGCAGCTTTGCCCGTCTCTGCCATTGCCATAGACATACTGTGCAGAATTGTATCCACCACCTTTGCATCCTCCAGAATTACAATAATCCCGGCAGCCAGCCCCACAACCAGTGCAGCCGAAAGGATATCCTTTGCCCCTTCTGTGAGTTTGGCAACAATCTTGTTGGCAGAGTAGTTAGCAGCGATACCACTCAATATTCCCAGTGCGAGAAAGAGTGCAGATATCTCTCCTATATACCATCCGTAACCCATAACCCCCACAATCAGGAATATAATTGTAAAGAAGAGGAGATAGAGAACAAAAAAGTGGACAGATTTTCTTAGCCCCCTATAACCGAACCAGGCAAAGAGCAGAGAAATAACAGGCACCAGAAACGGTATGTCAAATATGCTGCCACCTATCTTAATTGATGTGTGGGGATAGAAAATTGAGAAGAGGGATAACACTACCATAGTAATAAAATATGCTACCCAGGCAGATTTTGGAGTATGGTACTCAATTGCCTCCCCCTTTTGCATCTCCAGCTTATCTCTCCAGTATTTATCCTCCAGGTAAAGCGGAGATTTGTGCGGGTTTTTATGAACCCGGTTGGCATACCATAAAACCACGGCTATAGTTATAACATTGAGAACAATCCAGCAGAAAAACCTATATTCAATCCCGGAGAATATTGGGAGTCCTGCAATATCCTGAGCTATCCCTATTGTGAAGGGGTTTAGAATTGCTCCGGAGAATCCCACGTGAGCAGCTACATAGACCATAGCTATCCCTACGATAGAGTCATAGCCCATTGAGACGGCAAGAGGAATGATAATTATTGTAAAAGCAATTGTCTCTTCACTCATCCCGAAAATTGCCCCAAAGAGGCTGAACATAAGCATTATTAGAACTATAACAATATTATTTATACCTACCTTCCGAAGAGAAGAGTGCCTCTCCAACCCTTTTGTGAATGAGAGAAATGAGTAGATGCCCGCATCAATGGCTTTGCAGGAGTTCACAACCCAAAAAGCTGCCCCGATAACCAAAATAAACACAATAATACCCGCCTGCCTGGTGAACCCCTTATAAAAAGCTGTCAATATCTGCCAGCTTTGAGGTTGACTATCTACATAACTGAACTCCAGAGTCTCTTTATTGTACTCTCCCCCGGGTACAAGAAATGTTACCAGAGCGCTCAAAACAATAAGAGCAAAAATTATTACAAAGGTGTGAGGAATACGGAATCTCTTTTTCTCGTCCATCTTTTTGAAGTTTAGATTATAGTTCCGGACAAAAATGGGAAAAAAATTTCACAATCGTCAATTCCGAATTTTTTAATATTAAATTTGTTTTAAAATGTAAAACAATGAAACGAAAATCTCTTTTAATCTCTCTATTGGGCATATTGCTCATATACTCCGCTTCTCTATTCTCACAAAACAGTTTAAATTCACAAAACACCCCTCTCACAGAGCAGGAGAGTAAAAAGGTTGTAGACAAAATCATTGAACTTGGCACCAAAGAGAACCAAACAATGCACCATCTGGATATCCTTACAAACAGGATTGGCGGAAGGCTCATTGGTTCTGATGCTTACGAAAATGCCACCTACTGGGCAGCAGGTCTGTTCAGGAAATGGGGGCTCGAGGTTCAGGTGATTGAGGTTGGTGAGCTGCCTGTGGGTTTCAATAGAGGCCCCTGGTTTGGAAAGATGCTCTCACCGGATGGAATGACTCTCCATTTTGCAACCCCCTCCTACACATCCGGCACAAAAGGTGTTCAAAGGGGTCACGTGGTTATGGAGCCTAAAAGCAGAGCAGATTTCGAGAGGATGAAGGGAAAACTCAAAGGGGCGTGGGTACTCATATCGGGAGAGAGTGACGGGTTTCCGGTTGACATTTCTGAATATGCAGATACTCTCCGCTCAATTATAATTAAAGAGAACGACAAAATTGGCAGATACAACGACTCTGTAACCCGAGTGAACAGAGCCAATCCGGACAAACCAAAAGTTGCCCTCAAAGAGTACAAAGACTCCCCTGCCCTCTTTTACAAAGAGATGAGAGATGCAGGAATCCTGGGAATAATCCAATCCTCCACAGTTCCGATAAGAGCACTCTACGACAGAAAGAACTTAAAGTATATGGATTTTGAAAATCTCCCTACCTGCCCAGACATTAAACTGAATGAGCATCAGTATCGCATTATTGCTCAAAAGGTTAAAGAGAGAGAGTACTTTTTGTTAGAGTTTGATATTCGCAACCACTTTAAACCCGGGCCTGTAAAATACCATAATGTGATTGGCATTATTCGCGGAACAGAGTTTCCGGACGAGTATGTTATGTCCGGAGGCCATCTGGATGCATTTGATGTAGCCACGGGAGGTGTAGATTGCGGTACCGGAGTTGCTCCAAACCTGGAGGCTGCCCGTTTAATTATGGCAGCCGGCGGGAAACCCAGGAGGTCTATCGCGTTTTGCCTTTGGGCCGGGGAGGAGTTTGGCCTTTTAGGATCCAAACACTGGGTAGAGAGCAATATCTCTAATCTGAACAAAATCTCAAACTACTTTAACAGAGACGGCGGACCGACTATTGCCAACTCAATTACAGTTCCGGCGGCTATGTATGAAGATTTTAAAAAAGCCACTGAAGATCTCAACAGAATTAACCCCGAATTTCCGTTTAAACTCAACCTCAGGAGCGGCGAGGCAAGGCCCAAACCAACTACAGCGGGAGGTTCCGACCACGCATATTTTGCAATAAACGGAGTACCTACAATAAGTTTTGGCACGGCAGACCCTAAGGGATATGACTTTAATTATCAAGAGATTTGGCACACAGAGAGAGATACATACAATATGAGTATCCCCGAATATATGGACCACACATCTGCAGTAATGGCAATAGTCTATTACAATCTTGCCAATACGGACAAGTTACTCTCCAGAGAGGATCTTTACAAGGAGGAGCAGCCTGCTCCAAAAACAGAGACTAAGCGAAGAAAGCGACAATAATTTTTAATTTTATTTGGAGAAAAAGATATTTCTACTACATTTGCACACAGTTTAGTAAAAAACTACAAAACAATGAACAGCACATACTGCACAAAATCTATAAAACCAGCCGGTAAGAAACCACATCTGCGATGAGGGGATTTTGTGTATTAATAATAGGCACGAATCTCCGATTCGTGCTTTTTTTTTGTTGAAAAAATAACCGAAAATTAAATACTATGAACACCGAAGAACTTGTACAAATTATGAAAATCGACTCCACCTCGGGCAAAGAGGTTGAGTTGGCAAACTACATTGCCCGAACATTTAAAACCCCCGGGTCTACACTCGAGATTCAGGAGGTGGGAGACGGAAGCGTAAATCTCTTCTTCAAATGGGGCACTCCAAAGATTGTATTTTGTACACACCTGGACACTGTTCCTCCATATATTGAGCCCTGGGCAGATAACGGAAAAGTTTTTGGCAGAGGTGCGTGTGATGCCAAAGGTCAGATTATTGCTGCCTATAACGCCTGTAAAGAACTTGAAAGTGAGGGTGAAACAGACTTCGGTCTGCTTCTTGTTGCCGGAGAGGAGATTGGTTCTAAAGGGGCTAAGGTTGCAAATAACCTTATAAAAGATTGCCAGTATGTTATAGTGGGAGAGCCTACCGAAAATAAACTCATTCGGGCAGGGAAGGGCATTCAGCTGTATGAAGTTAGTATTAAAGGCATTAGCGCACACTCGGGATACCCCCAATTTGGCGACGATGCCATTGAGAGGATGAGAGTATTTCTAAACAAGCTCTCAGAGGTGAAATTCCCTGTAGACAATCTTCTGGGCACAACCACATACAACATTGGTATGCTAGCCTCAAACAACGCACATAATGTTCTGCCAAACCTGGTAACATTCAGAATATATTTCAGAACCACCTTCTCTTCACATCTGCTCATAGAGAACAGGCTCAAAGGTATCTCCGATGATAAGATTTCGGTTACAAAAATCCGCGAAGATAAGCCGTTTAGATTCCACTATATTGATGGTTATCACAGCGATATCGTTGCATTTGCCAGCGACGGCCCCTGCCTTGCCAATCTCGGAAAATGCCTTCTTTACGGACCCGGGAGCATAAAGGTTGCACACACAGATAAAGAGTTTATAGACTTTGCAGATATTGAGAGAGCTGTGACTGACCTAAAAAACATTTTCAAAACATTAACTCAGGAGATAGCGTAGATGATAGTGATGAAATTCGGAGGGACCTCTGTGCAGGACTCCGCCGCGATTGAGAGATTGATAGAGATTGTACAAAGAAAAATTGAGCTACGCCCTGTTATTGTAGTATCTGCCCTATCCAAAGTGACCGATTCCCTTCAAAATATAGCGAACCTATCATTTAGAGGAGATCTTAAATCTGCTCTGGCCCTTACAGAGAGCCTGCAAAAGAGGCATATAGAGATGACATCAGAGTTATTAAGCCAGAACCAGGCCTATCTGGCAAAGAGCCTCTCTCAGATAGATGACTATTTCGTTAAACTAAGAGAGATTGTAGGGGTGGTAAATATTCTGGAAGAGCTCTCAAACAAGAGTATGGCAAAAATTCTCTCCTTCGGGGAGCTTCTCTCTTCATATATAATCTACCGTGCTCTAAATAACTCCGGCGTTAAGTGCGCAATTGCAGATGCCAGAGGCTTCATTATAACCGACGATGAGTTTCTCAAAGGGGAACCAGACTATAACTCCATCCGGGAGCTTACTCCAAAGGCACTAAATAGTGCACTGGAGGGAAACGATGTTGTGATTACCCAGGGATTTATCTCCGGAACAAAGGATGGACTCAACACCGTTTTGGGTAGAGGCGGATCTGACTACACTGCCGCCCTAATCGGGATGGCAATGGGTGCCACCGAGATTGAGATCTGGACAGATGTAGATGGAGTTCATACGACAGATCCCAGAAGGGTGGGAAACACCAGAAGCATCTCTACAATGTCGTTTAGCGAAGCAGCAGAGCTCTCATTCTTCGGGGCAAAAGTACTTCACCCTGCAACCATACAACCTGCAATAGAAAAGAGCATCCCCGTAAGAGTGCTCAACTCAACTGAGCCCCAAAACAGAGGAACCCTCATCCTAAGAGACGACAAGATTACAAGCAGCGGAGTGAGAGCTATCTCCTTCAAAGAGAACATAATAGTAATCAACATCTTCTCTATGAAGATGCTAAACACATTTGGATTTCTTACCAAACTTTTTGAGGTTTTCGGTAAATATGGGGTTTCGGTAGATCTTATCAGCACCTCGGAGGTGAGCGTGTCGTTAACGGTAGATAACGACCACAACCTGGATAAACTGACACAGGAGATCTCCGGTTTTGCAAATGTTACAGTTAAATACGACAAATCCCAGGTCTCCGTTGTGGGTAAAAACCTCAAAGAGACCAAAGGGCTGGCAAAGAGAATTTTCGGGGCAATCTGCGAACACAACATAACAATGATAAGCCAGGGTGCCTCCGATATTAATGTAAGTTTTGTAGTAAACAAAGAGGATCTGGATTGTGTAATAACAGCTCTTCACAAAGAATTTTTTGAATAATGAATATAGTACTATCTGGATACGGAAAGATGGGTCAGGAGATTGACTCTGTTTTAAAGGGAACGACTCATAATGTTGTTGCCAGATCCCAGGATATACAGGGCATAGATAAGAGACTGGCAGAGGAGAGCGTATGTATAGATTTTTCGGAACCGGCGGCATTCCGTAAGAACTACAGGTTTATTGCAGAGAATTTTAAAGCAGCAGTTGTTGGAACAACCGGCTGGAACGATATAAAAGATGAGGTTACAGCCTGTTTTAGAGAGTGCGGGACCACTATGATATATGCCAGCAACTTCTCAATTGGGGTGAGTATACTCTTTAAGTTGTGCGAGATAGCATCAAAGCTGTGCAACTCAATGGGAGAGTACGACCCGTATATTCTGGAGATGCACCACAAGTTCAAACTGGATGCACCATCGGGCACTGCCAAGACCATAAAGGAGATTGTATCCAAAGAGTACGGGCGCGATGTGGCCATAGAGAGTATCAGGAGCGGATATATTCCCGGAATACACCGCCTGGCATTTGAATCTGTACAGGATAGAGTTGTTCTCGAACACGAAGCTTTCTCAAGAGGCGGGTTTGCACTTGGAGCAGTCACTGCCGCCGGGTGGGCTACACAGCTCAAGGGAGTGTTTGACTTCCGTGATATAATTGAAGATAAATTTATTACAATATTAAACAATGAAAGAGATTAGCGGGTGCGGTACGGCACTTATAACGCCATTCACCTCAACATTTGAGGTTGACTACCCGGCTTTTAGGGTACTGGTTCAAAGACAATTAGATGCAGGCATCAACTTTCTGGTGCCGTTGGGAACAACAGGCGAGACCCCCTGTCTGGAAGATTACGAAAAGCACAAGATACTTGAGATAACACAGGATGTGAACAACGGTAAGGTAGCTGTGGTAGCAGGTGTGGGCTCCAACTACACAAAAAAAGTTATTGAGAACATTAAGAGCTTCTCAAAATTTAATGCAGATGCCTTTCTAGTTGTGGTACCATACTACAACAAACCAACCCAGCAGGGGATATTCGAGCACTTCCGCGCAGTATCTGAATCTACCTCCACTCCAATTATACTCTACAATGTGCCCGGCAGGACCGGCACAAATATGAGCAGTGAGACCACCCTCAGGTTGGCAGAGTTAAAAAACATTGTGGCTGTAAAAGAGGCATCCGGAATATACTCCCAAATAAGCGAGATCATAAAATTCTCCCCAAAGGGCTTCTCGGTCCTCAGTGGAAATGACGATGAGACCCTCCCTCTAATGAGCACCGGGGCAAAAGGGATCATAAGTGTAGCCTCAAATATTGCTCCGAAACATATGGTTCAACTTGCACAGAGCCTCAAAGAGAGAGACACAGAGAGAGCACAGGCATTGCACCATAAACTTATGCCACTATTTAAAGCCTGTTTCGTTGAGAGTAACCCAATCCCCACTAAAGCGGCACTTAGCCTGATGAAATTAACAGAGAATGTTTTAAGACTACCTTTGGTTAGCTCTTCTTCAAAAACTGACCAACTGATGAGTGAGGTATTAAAAGAGCTTAAACTACTGTAATGATGACAAATTTAGAGAGAGAGTTCAATCACATATCGCTCAACAACAACAGTGAAGAGGCATTAGCCCTCTTTTACAAAGTAAGGGATCTCCTGGAGAGCGGGGAGCTTAGGGTGGCCCAAATTAGACATAGCAACTGGAGTATCA
Source organism: Bacteroidetes bacterium HGW-Bacteroidetes-5 (assembly GCA_002842515.1). Lineage (GTDB taxonomy): Bacteria > Bacteroidota > Bacteroidia > Bacteroidales > UBA932 > Bact-08. The sequence continues at coordinate 777,303 of PHDC01000001.1, forward strand.
ACTCCTGGGTTAAACAGGTTATTTTGTGGGGGTTTCGTTACGGTAAAATTAGAGAGTACCAGGGCAGCCCGCTCTCCTATTACGACAAAGATACATACCCTGCCCAATCCTTTAGGGCAGATCAAAATATCCGGCTTGTACCCGGCGGCTCATCGGTACGCAGTGGAGCATATGTTGCAGATGGAACTGTTATTATGCCACCCTCATATATCAATGTTGGAGCCTATATAGACTCCGGCTGTATGATAGACTCCCACGCACTTGTGGGCTCCTGTGCCCAGATTGGAAAGGGGGTTCATATATCTGCAGCTTCGCAGATAGGGGGAGTGCTGGAGCCCATAAATGCAATGCCTGTGATTATTGAAGATGATGTCTTTGTGGGAGGAAACTGCGGAATATACGAAGGGACAATTGTGAAAAAGGGGGCAGTAATTGCTACCGGAGTTATCTTAAATGCATCTACACCCATCTTTGACAACACCACCGGAAAGTATATCCGCAAAAGCGACACAACCCCTTTGACAATTCCCGAAAACGCAGTTGTAGTTGCCGGCAGCCGCCCCATAAGCAGCGGTTTTGGCAGAGAGTTCTCAATTCACCTCTACTGTCCGGTGATAATCAAATACAGGGATAGCAAGACAGATAACGCAATAGAGTTGGAAGATCTACTGAGATGAGTAAAATAGATTTAGAGTCAATACTATCCGAAAATGCCTCAAAAATGAGACCCTCTCCTGCCAGAAACATTCTTGCCGGGCTAAACAGAGAGGAGCTTATCTCGTTCGGGGGCGGCTACCCCAACCCGGAGACATTTCCGGTTGATGACCTTAAGAGGATTGTAGAGACCCTGTTGCGGGAGAGCCCCTCAAGCTCTCTGCAGTACGGCCCTACCGAGGGAGACCCCAAACTTCGCCGGGAGCTTGCCAACAGGTACCGCTCCCAAGGAGTAGATATCACCAAAGATGATATTGTAATCACTACATCTTCTCAACAGGCCATTGACCTCTGCTCCAAGATATTTCTAAACAGAGAAGATACTCTTGTGTGCAGCCTCCCCACCTATTTTGGAGCTCTTCAATCTTTTTGGTTTTGGGGCGGGGCTCCGGTTGGAGTTGCAGATGAAAACAATTTGGAGTCTACTGTTATAAAGCTCATTGAAGAGGGTCGCAAGCCAAAATTCATCTACTCAATCCCCGATTTCCAGAACCCCTCGGGAGTAACACTCTCATTAGCCCAGAGAGAGAACATCATAAGAGTTGCCCGGCTTTACGATTTAACCATTATTGAAGATAGCCCATACAGAGAGCTCAGGTATAGCGGAGAGGAGCTGCCAACCCTATTATCTATGGACAAAGAGCGGGTCATACTTTTAGGAACTTTCTCCAAGACACTCACCCCCGGGTTTAGGCTTGGCTGGATTGTTGCCAACCCCCAAATTCTGGACAAAATAGTTGTTGCAAAACAGAGCGCAGACCTCTGTGCGTCGGTCTTTGACCAAGCTATTGCGGCGCGCTACCTGGGTGATGGACTCTTTGATAGTAATCTTATTAAGACAATTGAGCTCTACCGAGGGAAAAGAGAGTTGATGCTGGAGTGTTTCAAGAGGTATATGCCCAAGAGTGTGAGCTGGACCGTTCCCGAAGGGGGGCTCTTTCTCTTTTTAACACTTCCATTTGGTTATAAAAGTGCAGATGTTCTCAAGCTGACACTTATTGAGAACTTAGCCTTTATCCCGGGAGAGATTTTTTTCTGTAACGGTGAGGGTAAGAACACAATGAGAATCAACTTCTCCTATGCCCCAAACGAAAAGATTGAAAAAGGGGTTAAAATTCTTGCCACAGCAATTGAGAGTGTTATCTCAACTACGCCAGATTACCGCTAAATCACATCCGGATCACCGCTGAATACCTCTCTAGATTACCTCCAGATCTCCCGCCGGAATCCAGCCCTGGCGGCCATCTGCAAGTTCAATTCTCTTCCAGCTGCCCAATTGCTCAATCATCTCTACTTTAGTCCCTTCGTGAAGGATAAAGAGAGTATTCCCGGATCCGTCCGGAGAGCTCCTCACAGTACTAACAGGCATCATTACAATTGCCGTATCCCTTCTGTTGTATGAGCTTCTCTGGCTCCAGGCAAACAGGGTTAAGATTATACCTACCAGAAGAGAGAACATAGATGCAAAGAAGGAGATCTTTCTCACGGCAGAGCTTGGTCCGTAACGGAAATTGAGCAACAGCAGTGCAGTGAGGGCAAAAAAGAGCAGCGATATATATGTCCACTCATTGGAAGATAACATATAGTTTACATCTCTTATCCAGGTGCGCAGGATAAACTCCGGAAGCTCCTCAATCTTATCTATGGCAAACTCCTTGGCGAGCTTAAGGTTATTTTGAGTATCGTTACTGCCGGGATTTAGCTTGAGCGCTCTCTCATAATAGAGGATAGATTTACCCCACTGTTTCTCTTTAAAATAGCAGTTCGCGATGTTATATAAAAGGGGCTCCGAGGTGTGTCCGCTCTTCTCAATCTCCTGATATTGAGCCAGCGCTTCGCTAAAATTGCCCTTAGAGTAAAGCTCCCCAGCACTTTCCCATAAATCTGAAACTTTGGGTGAAGCAGCCTGGGAGAAAGCGATAAAAGGTAACAACACAAGCAAAGCTCCAATAATTGCCTTTTTCATATCCATATAATTAACTCTAAACATATCGTTACTAAACTTACTGAAAAATACACTGCTCATTATAACTCCATCTCAGAGATGAGGCTTATTGCCTTTGTATAGTTTTTATCCATCTCTCCTCCACCCGGGTCCGGTGCATATCTGGCATACTCACACTGCTCCAGTAAATAGAGCAACTCCTCAATCTGTCCAAAATCGACCTTTTTAAAAACCAGCTCCTCCCGAATTTTATCACGGGAAAGATCTGCAAGTGAAAGATTTAATTTATCTGACACATACCCGAGAAGGGCCCTGTGCAGCTCTTCATAGAATCCCATATAGATGCCCTGCTTTAGAAGGGTCTCGGCATTTTTAAGACGGGCGCGGGCAACCTTATTGGCTCTTCTGTTTTTAACACCGGCAATATCTCTGTTTCTCTCTACCCTTTTTGAGAGAATCTTCTCAGTAAATATATACAGAGATATAATCATCAGAATTGCAAAAAAGTAAAAGAGAGAGGCAAAGAAGAATAGGTTACCCTTTTTAAGCCGTGATGCTCCGGAGTGAATGTATCTAATATCTTCGGTAATGCTCCTCACTGCCTGTCTGTTAACCCCAAGAGAGAGTCCCGGTTGTGAAACAGAACCGCCGCCGGCATCTCTTCCCACTTTTAAATTAAGATCGTCTGAGAAGAGGGTTATATATCTCTTTTTGGCAATATCATAGAAGCTGAACTCAACCTTTGGAATGGTGTACTCACCCGGCCCTCGTGGGATAATCGGGTACTCAAACTGTTTACTCCCGGTAGCTCCTCTTGACCCTTTGCTGCTGTTATCAGAAATCTTTGTATCGTAGACCTCAAACCCTGCAGGAAAGGCAATCTTTGGAGCCTCAATGAGATTAATGTTTCCTGTACCGCTAATATTTACAATAAGAGATAGGGCCTCATTTGCATTGATAGAGTCTCTGGAAAGTTTTGCGTTCATTGTAAACTCACCCACACCACCCTGGAAAGATGCCGGAGCTCCCTGTGGAAGAGGATCTACTACAACTCTTACTGCTGTAGATGATACTCTTTTACGAACTGTAGAGTAGGAGTCAAAGAAGTCATCGAAGAGACTTCTGGAGGCTCCCCCGGCTGAGCGTATCTGAACCTGGCAAATCATCTCGGCAGCATCTATTGTGAGGGTGCCGCTCTGCTGTGGCAAAAGCATATATCTTCTTAACAGTGCAGAGTTATATATCTTTCCGTCAATACTCTCTCTTACAAACTCTATGTTTTGCGGAGTATCTATCTCCTGGCTCCAGAAGCCGTTGAAAGAGGGAAAACGAACATCCTCAAACCCTGCGATTGGCACCTTTGTGTAGAGTTTCACAGTTGCAATGAGGTGCTCACCCTTCACAACCCTCCCTTTACTGAGTGATATCTTTAAAAAAAGATCGTCGCTGCTTACAGTTGTGGCCGTTTGGGCAGATTCACTGCTCTTAGCCGAACCATCTCCCTTAACCACCTCTATAGTTACGGGTGAAGATGAGTAACTCTTGCCATCCACCACAACTGTGGCAGAGGGGATGGTAAACTTACCCTCAGAACGAGGCGCAAGCACATAGGTATAGCTTATCGAAATACTCTCGCTCCGTTTGCCGTTAATGATTTGCGTACTACTCATACGCGACTGGGAAGGGCCCGCAAGCAGGTCAAAGTCAGTTATAGACGGGAGGTTAAAGGAAGATGGTTCTGCATTAACGCTAAATACCACCTGAAAACTCTCCCCCGACTCCACCACTCTGGGAGCGTCAACTTTAAGAGAGGTCTGCGCAGAGAGAGAGACCCCTGCAATAAAAGAGCCCAATATCAAAAAGAGCCTGCGCGTCACTCCCGAATTTTTGATTTTATCTAAATAGTTTATCATATATATGATTATTGCCAATTCTACCAGTTCTTCTCTTTTTGCCTGCTTTCCATAACCTTTGCCTTCTCTTTATCTACCTTCTCCTGAGTCTCTTTCTCTTTATTCTGTATTGCCTGAAGCATCTGCTGGGCAGCCTGAGGAGTTATTTTGGGAGGGGGCTGGTTCTGCTCGTTCTCTTTGTTTGGATCCTGTTTATCTTTATTAGGATCCTGTTTGTCATCTTTTGGATCCTCTTTTTTATCTTTATTGTCTTTGTTGTCTTTATTTTGATCTTTGTTCTTATCCTTATCCTGCTCATCTTTAAGCATTTTCTGGGCGTATGCCAGATTTGCCTTAGTCTCCATATCGTTCGGGTTATCTCTAAGAGAGCTCTTATAGTGCTCTACCGCTTCGCTGTATTTTTTCTGATCCAACGAGTAGTTACCTAAATTGTGAAACACCTTGGACTTTGCACCATCTATAACCATAGAGTCTTTAAGAGGTGACACAACCTTCTCTGCCTCCTGTGCATTACCCCTCTTATATAGTGCATTACCCAAATTATACCTTGCAAAAACAGACTCCGGGCTCTGCTCCAGTGCCCGTCTGTACTCCAGCTCTGCCCTCTCAATATCTCCCTTTTCGTAGGCCTTGTTCCCGGAACGCACCTCCCCCTTCTCCTTTTGTGCACTGCACACAGAGAAGACAAAGGTAAAAAGCATTATTAAAACTATCCTCATATTAACATCCTCCTTCATAAAATCTACCTAAAGAAGTTACGGCCTCTTCTATCTGTTATTAAAAACTCCAGAATAAAGAAGAAGAGTGCAATTCCAAAAAAATACATATACTGTTCGTTGAAATCTTCAAAGACAACAGATTTAAACTCCTGTTTGTCCAGACTCCTAATTTGTGTCACTATCGCCTCAAGACCAAAATCACTGTTACCGGCCCTCACATATTTTCCACCCCCCGCTTCGGCAACTTTCATAAGAGTAGGCTCGTCCAGGCGAGTTACAACAATATTACCATCCTTATCTTTGAGAAGCTCTCCGCTCTCCAACGGGATGGGCTTTCCTGTTTCAGAACCAATACCGAGAGTATATACAAAAACTCCCAACTCTTTTGCAGTCTTTGCTGCATCTACAGGGTCATCTTCGTGATCTTCCCCGTCTGTGAGCAGTATTACAGCCCTGCTGCTGTTTGCGCTCTCTGCGCTGAAGCTCTTGATTGCAAGATTTATGGCATCTGAGAGTGAGGTCCCCTGTACCGGAACAGAGCCGGTGTTGATACTGTTGAGGAACATCTTGGCAGAGACATAGTCCGTGGTTATTGGAAGCTGAACAAATGCCTGGCCTGCAAAGACAATAAGACCGACTCTATCCTCCTTAAGATTATCTGTCAGGCGGCTGATTGCCAACTTAGCCCTCTCCAGGCGGTTAGGCGAATAATCCTGAGCAAGCATAGAGTTTGAGACATCCAACGCAATCATAATCTCAATTCCTTTGCCCTCTACCTCCTTTAACCTTGCACCAAGCTGAGGGCGAGATATTCCGATGGCAAAAAAGAAGAGCGCAATGCTCAGGATAATGAGCTTTATCCACCCTCTTGCCCTGGATGCCCCCTGCATAAGCGGTTCCAGTATTGATAAATCACCGATTTTCTCAATTTTCTTGCGTCTCAACCTTCTGTTAATACCGTGAAATATAAAGAGAAACGGTATTATCAAGATTAGAAGCAAATATTCTGATTGTGCAAACTGAATCATATTAATGAAATATCTTTAAGGTAATCTCTTTAAAACAAAGACTCTCAACAAAAGCTCCAGAAGAAGTGCCGCAAGCGCAATGAGGGCATACTTCATAAAGAGCTCTTTATATATAGGGAATGAGTCCACAACTGTCCGGCTGGTCTCCATCTTATTAATCTCGCTGTAAATCTCAAGCATCTTGGTGTTGTCGGTTGCCCGGAAGTACTTTCCGCCGGTCTCCTGAGCAATCTGCTTAAGCAGAGGTTCATCAATCTCTACCTTAACCTGCTGTATCTCTACCCCATAGGGTGTCATAACCGGATATGGCGCAACACCCATAGCTCCAACACCTATGGTATAAACCCTCACACCATAAGTCTTGGCTATCTCGGTTGCCATAAGCGGTGCAATCTCGCCTCTGTTGTTTACCCCATCTGTGAGCAGAATTATTACCCTGCTCTTTGCCTGCGAATCTTTTAGCCTTGCAATACCGGTTGCCAAACCATTTCCAATTGCAGTTCCATCCTCAATAAGCCCTGTCTCCACCTCTTTCATCAAATTGATGAGGGTAGCCCTGTCGGTAGTGAGCGGGCACTGGGTAAAGCTCTCTCCGGCAAAAACCACCACACCCATTCTGTCACGAGGACGCTGGGCTATAAACTCAATTGCAATATCCTTTGCAGCACTTATCCTGTCCGGTTTAAAATCTCTCGCCAGCATACTGGTAGAGACATCAAGAGCAAAGATTATATCAATCCCCTCTGTATCTATTCTCTCAAAATCCTGGGAAGAGCGAGGCCTGGCCAGCGCCACAATAATGGAAGCCAGTGCAATAAACCTTAAAATATAGGGCAGATGTCTCGCTATCTTTTTAAATCTTCCACCTGCTCCACCCCAGGGAGAGAGTGACGACACCAAAAGTGAGGGCGACTGACCCCGAATCTCTCTCCAAATATAGAGCGCAACTATTGGGATAAGAAGCAGCTCCAAAAAAAGTAGTTTTGGGTATTCAAAAAACATAACTATTTGCCTCCATCATTTATATTTTTCGCTTTGGGAGCATCTCTCTCCTCTATCTGTTCAAGAAATGTGGCGTTCACAAACCTCACTGCAGCAGGGATGGAGCTTTCGCACTCCTGGTCCGGTGCTGTGTATTTGGCAAACTTTACAAGATCGGAGAGGTTTAGAAGATTTGACAATTCAGTGTAAACTTTGGGCTCCATCTTCTGTTTTGCAAGATCTTTAAGAATCTCGTTTGAAGTCTGCTCCATTGCCTGAATTCCGTACCTCTTCTCTATATAGCCACGCAGAGCATCGGTAAGCCGGGTGTAGTACTCTTTCTGATTTTTGAGCCACATCTTTTCGTTGCGAATCTTCTCAAGCTCCCTTAAGGCAACTATATGAGCAGGATCTTCAACGATAGGCTTTCCAAAGATGCTCTTCTTATCTCTTATGTTTTTAATTGCTCTGCGGATTAGGTATCCTGCAGCAATTATCAAAAGCAACAGCCCCACCCAGGGTAGCGCCTCCTTTATGGTATAGGGGTAGTTCATCTGACCCTTTACATCAAAAGGCTTAAACGAGGTGGTATCTATCTGAATTGTGGTAAACTCAAGAGTTCCTCCGTCAAATGATAGGGTATCTGTTGTTCCGTCACTCTTTACACGATATGCAGTAAACCCGGGAAGAGAGTATGAGCCACTGTCAAACGAAGTGACCGTTATCCTGCTCTCCAGCTCTACCACCCCATCTTTATTACTCAGTGTATCTGTCACGGGAGCCCCGATAACCTCAAGCCCTTTCATTATGGGGTTCTGTGGTGCAGGAAATATAAACCTCTCACCCTGCGATATTTGCGTTTTGAACCGCAGAGTCGTCTGGTCGCCTATTAAAAGGGTATCTTTTATTGCGTAACTCATTTTTTAACGGGTTTTAAAAAGGGTTATAAGACCTTTTACATAGTCCTGATTTGTGCCGATAGAGACAGAGTCTATCTTGTACCTGCGAAATAGCTGGGAGGTTTGCTCCAGAACACTTTTGTTCCACTTTGCAAAATGGGCCCTCACGCTCTTATCCGAAGTATCTACCCACTGCTCACGCGAACTCTCACTATCTGCAACCCGAAGCAGCCCGACATCCGGCAGCTCTCTCTCACGCGGGTCATATACCGAAATCACACACAGGTCGTGGCGGCCGGCAGCAATCTTAATGGCATCTTCGTATCTCGGTTTTAGATCTTCTCCCACATCTATCATATCTGACAGAAGAAATGCGGTGCACCTCTTCTTTATGGCGTTGGTAAGAAACCTGAGTGCCTCCGAGATATCTGTACCCTTCTCTGTAGGCTCCAGCTCTATGAGCTCTCGTATTATGCGCAACAGGTGGCTCCTCCCCTTTTTGGGCGGAATGAACTTCTCTATCTTTGAACTGAAAAAGAGTGCCCCAACTTTGTCGTTGTTTACAGATGCCGAAAATGAGAGTACAGCTGCGATCTCTGTCATAAGCTCCTTCTTTGTCTTTGATGTGGAGCCAAACCATCTGGAGCCGCTCACATCAATCATCAACACCACGGTGAGCTCTCTCTCCTCCTCAAAAACCTTGATATATGGAGCGTTGAGCCTTGCCGTAACATTCCAGTCCATACTTCTCACATCATCTCCAAACTGGTACTCGCGAACCTCGCTAAAGGCCATACCTCTCCCTTTAAAAGCAGAGTGGTACTCTCCGGCAAAAATCTGCCTCGAAAGACCCCTGGTCTTTATCTCTATCTTACGGACCTTTTTTAGTAACTCTTTAGACATATAGGTGAGTTTTACTATGGAACTTCAATGGCATTCATTATCTCTGTAATGATACTCTCTGTTGTAACATTTTCTGCCTCTGCCTCATAGGTGAGACCAATACGGTGCCTGAGCACCTCGTAACACACTGCGCGCACATCTTCCGGAATAACATACCCCCTGCGCTTAATAAATGCATATGCTTTGGCAGCCATCGCAAGGTTTATACTTGCTCTCGGAGATGAACCATAAGAGATTAACTCTTTAAGCTTACCCAGGTTATAATCTTCCGGGGTACGAGTGGCATATACAATATCTACAATATATTTTTCAATCTTCTCATCCATATATACTTCGCGCACAACCTCCCTGGCCCTTAGAATATCTTCCGGCTTGAGAACCTTGTTTGCAACCGGGAACTTACCGCTGTTGTTCATACGAATGATAAGCTTCTCCTCCTCTTTTTTTGGATAACTCACCACAACCTTTAGCATAAAACGGTCTACCTGAGCCTCCGGAAGCGGATATGTTCCCTCCTGCTCAATAGGGTTTTGGGTTGCCATTACCAAAAACGGCTCGGGAAGTTTAAAGCTAGTGTCGCCAATAGTTACCTGGCGCTCCTGCATCGCCTCCAGCAGTGCACTCTGCACCTTTGCCGGAGAGCGGTTGATCTCGTCTGCCAATACAAAATTCGCAAATATAGGGCCCTTTCTTATCTGAAACTGTTCGCTCTTCTGGCTGTAGATTAGTGTACCAATTAGGTCGGCCGGAAGCAGATCCGGAGTAAACTGAATTCTGCTGAATTTGGCATCTACAATTGAGGCAAGCGTGTTTATTGCCAAAGTTTTTGCCAGACCCGGAACACCCTCCAGAAGTATGTGACCATTTGCCAAAAGTCCAATCATAAGGTTCTCTACCAGATGCTTTTGACCCACAATCACCTTGTTCATCTCCATCGTAATCATATCCACAAAGGCACTCTCCTTTTGGATTCTTTCGTTTAGCTCTTTGATATTTACGGTTTCCATATCGAATGATTTAGTATTTTTGTATTTACGCTTAAAGTTTCTACAACCTGCAAATTTAAGATATTTAGTTAATAATGCGATTCTTTCTTTTACTATCCTACAACGGCTCTGCATTCAACGGGTGGCAGAGGCAGATAAACGGTCCGTCTGTGCAGGAGCACCTGGAGTTTGCCTTCTCGGCCTATCTTCGGGAGAAGATTGAGATAACCGGAGCAGGCAGGACAGATACAGGTGTTCACGCCATAAATTATGTTGCCCACCTGGACTCTTGCAACGACAGTCTGATAAAAGAACAGCAACTTCTACTTTACAAAATAAATGCCATTCTTCCATCCGGCATTGTAGTAAATAATATTTGTCAGGTTTCTGACAGTTGTCACGCCAGGTTCGATGCGGTGAGCCGTACCTACAAATATTTTGTACACACAAAGAAGGAGCCATTTTTGAATGAGTACTCCTGCTTCTACCCTTATGAGTTGGATATAGATGCAATGAACCGAGCCGCAGCAATGTTGCTTGGAGAGAGAGATTTCACATCTATGGCCAAACTTCACACAGATGTTAAACACCATATCTGCACAGTAACCCGGGCAGAGTGGCAGCCACTCTCACCACTAAACATTACAGGCCCTGACAGGCACAACTCCCCCGGCGATTTTGAACACCCAAACACATTTTGCTTTACAATAAGTGCCAACCGTTTTTTGCGCAATATGGTAAGGGCAATTGTGGGCTCCCTGCTGGAGATTGGCAGGGGAAGAGAGAGGCCGGAGTGGATTCTTGAGGTGCTGGACAAAAAGGATAGAGGTGCCGCCGGCAGCTCGGTATCCTCACACGCCCTATTCCTAAATAGTATAGAGTATCCCTACAAAATTTTTTAAATAAACTTAAAACCATCGCATTATGAAAAACGAAATCCAACAAGGAGCACCGGCAGGGGCAGTTTACGGACTTGGCTTCATAGGGGCAGCAATCTATTTTATTATTCAGGCAACCAGCTTCTGGACAGGAGTCCTTGGAGTTTTAAAGGCAATAGTATGGCCTGCAATTATGGTTTACGAACTATTTAAACATATAGGGGTATAATTTTTCTCTCTGAGTAAATTGTTGCAACATTTTCTTCACTCTCTTCGTCTAAGAGTTCAGAATTCTAAATTTTTTATTTTATGTTAAAACCATCACCACTTTTAAGAATTGTATCATCTGCTCTTATCTGCGCTATTTTGGCAAGCAGTTGTGCCAGTTCAACAATGATTTATGCTTCACCCGAAGATGCAAAAATTTATATAGACGGAGAGCCTGTCGGGAAGACTCCCTATCTGCACACCGACACCAAAATTGTTGGAAGCGTTACTAATGTGAGGCTGGAAAAAGAGGGCTATGAGCCTTTTTACACCTCATTTGCAAGAAACGAGGCTGCAGATGTTGGAGCTATTATCGGGGGATTGTTCGTTTGGGTTCCATTCCTGTGGACTATGAAGTACAAACCAACCCACACCTACGAGATGATTCCGCTTGCTCCCGGGAACTCCGCTCCAACCGAAAAACAGAGTATGGAGAGTAGCTCGAAAACCAAAGTTCAAAAACTAATGGAACTGAAAGAGCTTCTTGACAAAAAACTCATCACAAAAGAGGAGTACGAAAAACAGAAAGAGAAAATCCTTGAACAGGATATTAACTAGTTCCGGGTTGGTTACATTCCCAACTCCGGCGCTGCCGGTAGCAGGGCATTAATTGAGAGTGCGACAAATTCGTCCAGAGGGATTCCGATTTTTTCGCACTCCATTATTGTTTCGCGGTTTACAGAGGCTGCAAAAAGCTTCTCCTTCATTCTCTTAACTACAGATTTTACCTTTACACTGGATATTTTCTTATCCGGTTGCACCAGAGCCGTGGCAAATATAAGCCCGGTAACTGTCTCTCCGGCAGCAAGTGCATATTGAAAACGGGTAGATCGCTCCAGCCCGGTTGACATCTCATTGTGCATCTTTACGGCATCTACAAGCTCCTGCGGTAACCCCTCCTCCTGAAGCATTGCGGCCCCAACCAAAGAGTGCTCTTTAGAGTTAGAACTTGTAATCTCAACATCAATATCGTGCAACAGCCCTGCAATGCCCCACAAATTCTCATCCTCTCCCAGCCTTACCGCCAGTGCCCTCAACACAGCCTCCGATGCCAGCGAGTGGGCAATCATCTTCGGGTTCTTAACATACCTGTTTAGTAATTCAAAATAGTACTCTCTGGTTTTCATTGCGTATTTGTTTGATGCAAATTTAGTGTTAATTTGGGAAAGCGAAGCACATAAATTACCCACGGAGCGATCTCTTTCTCGCTGATCCACTCAAAAGGTTCGTTGCTATAGCCCAATGGCCTGTAGATCTCTTCAACCTCCAATCCCGCCAGTGTGAATAGTTTATGGTAATCTTCATTGGTCCAATAGATATCCTCACAAGGGGTTTTATCCTCAACATCCAGTACTATATCACAAACAATATCGCCGGTTTTTGCAAATGCATTCTCAGGGAAAGGTTTTGTTGTAAATGATGCCCACTCATTAACATATAATTCAGGTGTAGAATCCAGGCAAATGATTCTGCCATCAATAGAGAGCAGATCACTTAATGCAACCAAAATATTGGTTCTTTTTTCCCATCCGGGGATATTATCGAAAGTGAATATTGAGGTGATTAAATTGAACTCTCCTTTGCCTAAGTGGCTGTAATTTGCATCGCTAACCAGCTGATATTCACCTTTAGGATCTACGGCTTTGGCAACTTGAATCATATTTGGAGAGATATCGATACCAATAGTTTTAAACCCTAATTTTGAAACAAACCTGGTAGAGCGACCAACACCACAACCAAAATCTATTGCGCGGCCAATCTTTGTGTGCTTTAAAATGATATCGGATAAATCCCGATAAGCCAAGTAGTAGGTGTTGGGAAATTCGAGCTTGGAGTAGGATAATGCCGCGGATTGAGTATCCCAGGTGTTCTTAAATTCTGATTTAGTTTCCATAAGATTACTCTAGTTAATACTTTTTTGCATCCAAATAATATCAAAGTACTCTCCTCTTTTTTTACCTGTGTTGATAAATCTGCCACACTCTTTAAACCCGTTTTTAATGTGAAAATTGAGGCTCTGTTCGTTTTTTGAAGAGATACTTGCAAGTATCTGCTTAACTCCCATCTCCCGGCCCTTATCTTCAAGAAGAGTAAGAGCTAATTTACCAATCCCTTTACCAACATCTGTAGGATCAATGAAATAGGTTATCTCTGCGGTCTCTTTAAAAACTGTAAAAGGGTGATACATTTTAAGAAAGCAGAAACCAACAACTCTATTTATATCGGCATCTACTATGGCAAAGGCCGGATATCCCTTCACTTTATCCAGCATCGGGACAAAAAATTCGTATGGAACTCTTTGCTCCGGGTAGGCGCTAAAACTATTTTCAATATAATGGTTATATATATCAATAACCGGTTCTCTATGCCTTTCGCATAACTCTTCAAAAATGTAGTTCATAATATGTTAAATTAAAATGTTTTTGAAATCTCTTTTTTTTGACAAAAATAGGGAGCAATTGAGTGAGCTAAAACATCCAATTTATTACTATATTTACCCATCCAATATAGATAACAATGCTACTACATTTAGATAAGAGTAAGAGTGAAACTATTTTTGATCAGATTGTAAATCAAATTAGGAATCTAATTGATAGTGGAGATTTAGCTCCCGGTTTTCTGATGCCTTCTACCCGACAACTGGCCTCATCGTTAGGAGTAAATCGCTCTACAGTGGTTAGAGCCTACGAGGAGCTATGGTCGCTGGGATACTTTGAGAGCACTCCGGGTTCATACACAAAAGTGCGTAAGCGCAAATCAATTAAACATATAAACTCCGAAAAGAGTGAAAGGGATGATTTTTGGAGTAACCACTTTATTGGCGATAACAACTTATTTATAGAGAATCTAAACAGCTATAGAAAAAATACTAAGACAGATGTAGATGTTATTAGTTTTCAACGGCTGGAACCTGACCCAAGACTCATCAATAAAAAAATAATTGCATCTTGCTTCCGCGATGCCCTCAACGATACAGAACAAAACATTTTTGGCTATTGCCATTCAATGGGATTTAAGCCGTTAAGAGAGGCCATCGCTTCACATATGCGTTTGCACAGCGTGAATGTAGAGGCAGATAATGTTCTAATTACTAATGGATCACAAAATTCTCTAGAGTTAATTTTTCAATCTTTAGTTGGCAAAGAGGACTCTATTGCAGTTGAAACACCAACCTACTCTATGCTTATCCCATTGGTCAAATACTACGGCTGTAAAGTGTATGAGATTCCAATGCATTCAGATGGATTGGATTTGAAAGTTTTGAAAAAAATCACATCCCAAACCAAACTAAAATTATTAATTACAACGCCTACTTTTCAAAACCCAACCGGCATAACTATGTCGCAGGCAAAGAGAGAGGAGTTAATTAATATCTGCGAGGATAACAATATTTTGATTATTGAAGATAGTATAGAAGAGGAGCTGAAATATTTTGGTAAGGTTCATTTACCGGTAAAGTCAATAGATACAAACGGTATTGTAATCTATCTTGGTACTTTTTCAAAGATTTTAGCCCCGGGGCTAAGGTTAGGGTGGATTATTGCAGATGTCGAGTGTATTAATCGACTTACTGCCCTAAAAACCATTTTTGATTTATCTACAAGCACATTCAGCCAACTTTTAATGTATAAGTATTGCAAATCCGGTCAATACGAACTACATATCCGAAAATGTATGCGCGCATTTCGCAAACGAATGAAAGTAGCTTTAAAATCACTTAAAATGTACATCCCTAAAGATAGAGCCTCCTGGGACGAACCCCTTGGTGGTTTTTTAATATGGATTAAGTTGAATATAAAGCCCGACGTTAATATAGAAGAGCACTTTCTAAAATACAGGGTTAAGGTTATAGATGGCAAAAACTTCTTTTTTAGCGCCCCAAAAGATAGGTACATCCGCCTTTCTATAGCAAAAAGTAACGAAGCCGAAATTGAAGAGGGGATAAAAAGGCTTGGGAGAGCTTTGGAGTCGATAGAATAATAACCAGATAATACAGTTCAAGGCCCCTTTTTGACAATTCACGCTATTATTCTACAGCTGGTAGCAATTAGCTTTTCACAGACTATTTGGGTTGCTGGGTCATAGAACATTGTCTCTCTCATTATTACAAGAGAGAGCAAAGAATATTATAAAGAGAACAAAAAAATTCTCTCTAACATAAATGTTAAATATATATTAAAGCTATATGAGTCAACGGGAGTCAGCCCACCCATCATATTGGATGATTTTTCACCAACAAATGTAAAAAAATAGTATATTATTTAGGGTATAGAAGCCGGCTAATCGTTATTAATTTAAATACACTAAAAATGGATCAGATAATTATCAGATTTCTGACAAATGAAAGCACTCAGCAAGAGAGCGAGTCTCTATTAAACTGGATTGAACAATCGGAAGAAAACAGACTATATTTCATTAATATACAGAAGATTTTCGTTGCTGCAAAAGTAAATGCCGCACTTTCACGCCAGGAGAAAAGAGAGGCCGAGATAATGTGGATGAATATAGTAAACAAAGCCGACATCGGAGTATCGGCACTCAACAGAGAGAGAAGAGTGAAACGCTTTTACCTGAGCAGTGCAGCTGCTGCAATTTTAATTTTATTTGCCCTTGCAATCAATAATTATCTGGGTGATGACTATTTTACAGATAAAAGCAATACTGCAGATGTCGCCGTAATCAAGCCGAGCGACCCCACTCTCATTCTCTCGGATGGTAGAGAAATTCCTGTCTCTAAGTTGACTGCAGAGATTAGTGATGCAGGAGCCAGGATTTCAAAAGATGTCACAAACGGACTTGAATATCAGGCAGCAGCAGTAAAAGCAGATGCAGCATACAACACAATTAAGATTCCGACTGCAACAACCTATATGCTAAAACTGAGTGACGGGACCAAAGTTTGGCTAAACTCGGAGAGTGAACTTACCTACCCGGTAACATTCACGCAGAAGGAGAGAAGAGTTATCCTCAAAGGTGAGGCCTATTTTGAGGTTTCAAAAATGGCAAACAAAACTCCATTCATTGTAGAGACGGGCAATTTCGAAACTCAGGTTTTGGGAACACGCTTTAATATTAATTGTTATTCCGACAATACAAATCAGCACGTTACTCTCACCGAAGGAAGCGTAAGAGTTGGAATTAAAGAGAATCTGATGCTCCTAGAAGTCGGTGACCAACTGCGCTTCAACCAGCAAAACGGATCAATCCTTAAAGAGCAGGTTAATACCGGCGAGTTCACATCCTGGATTGATGGCCAGACCTGGTTCAACAACACCCCATTGAATGAGCTCATAATTATGATTAAGCGATTTTACGGGATAAAAGTAATGCTTTCACACGAAAGCCTATCTGCATTAAGGTTTTCAGGAAAACTTACAAAAAGTTACGATGTCAAAAAGATTATTGATCTCATCTCTGAAAGTGCAAGTCTTAAATGGATTGTTGAAGGAGATACAATAATTCTATTTAAACCATAGAAATAAACATAAAACTAAATCATTTATAATTAATAATCTATGAATAAACTTTATTTGTCCAGGAGCAGAATAGCACAATCATTAAGAGGTTTGCTACTGCTCTCTATTACTATGATTGCTGTTATCCAAGCTTTTGCAGCTAATTCAATTCAGGTACTGGTTACATTTGAAGCGGCAAATATGCCAATAACCGCTGTTTTGGATAAAATTTCAAAACAGACCAATGTTGCCATATTTCAGAACAATAACCAGACCGATCTTGCAAAAAAAGTTACAGTAAACTTTAAAAATGAGAAACTTGAAAATGTTCTGGAAAATTTATTAAGTTCAACTAACTTAACTTACAGAATTGAAAATGATCTGATTGTTATTATTCCGACAAAGGAAAAAGAGAGTGTGAACGAGAATCAGCTCCAACAAACTCCAAAAGAGATTGAAATTGAGGGGTTGGTTGTAGATGTTAAAGGAGAACCACTCATTGCAGTTAATATACTGGTAGTGGGAACAACAAAAGGGACATCAACAGATCTTGAAGGAAAATTCAAATTAAAAGTACCGGTTGGTACAACTAAAATTAAGTTTTCTTATATAGGGTTTGACGATCTTATTATGGATTTTAACCCTTCAAACACCGCTTCATTTGCAAAGGTTGTAATGAACGAGGCTGCATACAGCATTGATAATGTAGTTGTAACCGGATATTTTGACAGAACCAAATCCAGCTTTACAGGCTCACAGGTTACTGTAAAGGGAGATGAACTGAGAAAGGTTGGCTCGCTTAACTTTATGCAGGCAATATCAGCTTTTGACCCCTCAATCCGTATAGTTCCCAACACTGAATTCGGATCTGACCCAAACAGAGTTCCGGAGATAACTATCCGGGGTGAGAATGGATTTGACCTCCGCTCCAGTGCCGATGATGCCAGATCAAATCCGAATGCTCCACTTTACCTCTTGGATGGTATCGAGGTATCTCCAACAAGAGTTTATGACCTAGATATGAACCGCATAGACTCATTTGTCATTTTAAAAGATGCTTCTGCCACCTCGCTTTACGGATCAAGGGGTGCCAACGGAGTGATTCTTATTACAACAATACCTCCGAAAGAGGGCGTTATAAGGGTATCTGCAAACGCAAATTTTACTGTCTCAATTCCAGATTTAAGAGACTATAACCTTATGAATGCGACTGAAAAACTTGAATATGAAAAATTAGCAGGAGTATTTAAAAGTCGTACAAACAACCGTGAAGAGCAGATTGCCCTCGATATTAAATATAACGATCGCCTGGCCGAGGTTGTGCGCGGTGTAGATACATACTGGCTTTCCAAGCCCTTACGAACCAGTATAAATCAGAGATACAATGCATTTGTCGAAGGAGGAGACAGGAGTTTTAAATATGGTATTACACTTAATTATGATAGCGACAAGGGGGTAATGAAGGGCTCCGGTCGTGAAAGGTATGGAATCAATGTAAGTTTTAACTATAACATAGGAACAAACTTCCTTATCAGAAACGATCTTACCATAAATAACGTTGAGGGATCTAATTCACCTTACGGTTCATTTTCCACTTATGCACTTCAAAACCCTATTGAAAGAGCTTATGACAAGACCACCGGTAATATTATACGAACTTTTGCTTTTAACAATGCAGTAAACCCGTTGGTAAATGCCAACCTTCCAAATACTGACATTAATAAATATACCGAATTCCAGGACAACTTCAATATGGACTGGAGGATTAATAAAAACTTCAGAGTTACGGGAAGAGCATCAATCAGTAAGAACCTTTCCAAAACCGAGAAATATCTCTCTCCACTATCTTCGGCCTTTGATAAGGAGACCGATGCCAATAAGAGAGGGAGTTACACCACATCAAACAGAACCGATATTAATTTTGACGGAAACATAACTGCCTCATATAATAATACTTTTGCCGATAAGATAACTGCAAATGTTGGAGTAGGTTCAAATGCAGCAACAACAGATGCGATTGGTGACGGATACACTGCTACAGGATTTCTAAGTGATAATATGAGATTCGTACAATATGCCCAGCAGTTTAAAGAAAATTCCAAGCCTTCAGGCTCATTTGATAAATCAAGGCTTATCGGATTCTTTGCCAATGTTAACCTCGGCTATGACAGCAGGTACTATATTGACGTCTCTTTCAGAACAGATGGTTCAAGCCGTTTTGGAAAGGAGTCACGTTTTGCCCCTTTCTGGTCATTCGGAGCAGCCTGGAACATTGACAGGGAAAAGTGGTGGAACAGCGACGCAACTCTTAAAGTGAGAGCTTCAATTGGTAGTACAGGCTCAGTAAATTTCTCTGCAGACCAGGCAATTACAAAATACCAGTACAACTCATCTTATGAATATAACGGGGTATATGGCGCCCAACTTCTCGGCTACGGAAACCCTGCTCTCAGATGGCAAAATACAATTCAAAACAATATTGGATTTGATCTAAATATGTGGAAGAACATAGTTGTTCTAAATATGGATGCCTATATTAAGCAAACTCAGAATCTTTTACTTCCAATTGATGTGGCACCTTCAACAGGTTTCAGCAGTTACACCGAAAACCTTGGATCTATGGAGAATAAAGGATTGGATATGAGACTAAGGTTTAACATTATCCGCAATTACAACGATGGACTGAATTGGAATGTAACAATTGGAGCCTCTTCAAATAAAAATAAGATAAAGAATCTCTCTAACGCTCTCGAGGCGATGAATCAGGAGGCGAATTCTCAACAGAATGTTACCGGCCCTAAACCATTGAGAACATATCAGGCCGGCCGTTCACAAAGTGCACTGATGGTTGTTGAATCTCTTGGAATAGACCCTGCAACAGGTAATGAGATATTCAGAAAACTAAACGGCGATCTCACATTCGTCTATGATCCAAAAGACAAAATTTTAGTTGGAGATGTCAACCCATCTCTGCTTGGAACAATTCAGTCGAACCTCATTTATAAGGGGTTTAACCTATATGTTGTGATGGCTTATGAATATGGTGCGAAAATTTACAACTCAACTCTCGCTCAGAAAGTTGAGGGCTCATCACCATATTACAATGCAGATAAACGCGTGCTTTATGACAGATGGAAGAGTCCCGGAGATGTTGCTCTTTTTAAAAGAATTGATGACACATCTGCTCCATACCAGACAACCAGACTTGTTCAGAAAAACAACTTCCTTAGGCTGCAGACACTCTCTTTATCTTATGAACTTCCTAAGAAATATCTTGAGAAAGCCAATATTGAAAGGGCAAAACTAGTCCTCTCTACAAGTGATCTGTTCAGATTGTCAACTGTAAAGATTGAAAGAGGAACGTCATATCCTTTCGCTCAAACATTCTCTCTTTCACTTAATTTAACCTTCTAATATTAAAGCTATGAAATTCAAAGCATTTACAATAATATGTCTTACTGCAACTCTCTTCTCCTGCAATAAGTGGCTGGATATTGATCTTGCCGATAAGGTTACAGAAGAGAAACTGTTCAGCACACCACAAGGATACACAGAGGCTTTGGCAGGAGTTTACAGTTCAATGGCCTCATCATCTCTGTACGGGATGAAACTGACAATGCAGAATCTTGATCTGCTGGCTCAGTATTACAGCTACGACGGAATTGCCACCTCTTATGAAAAAATGAGAAATTATGATTATGAAGATGCTTCATCCCAGACCACTATTTTGGGAATCTGGAGAGATCTCTATTCGGCAATAGGCGGGGCCAATAATATAATTAAATGGGCAGGGAAAGATGCAACCGTACTGACGCCGGAGATGAGAAATCAGGTTCTTGGAGAGGCACTTGCACTAAGAGCTTACCTACATTTAGATTTGATAAGGATGTTCTGTCCGGATGTTAAAAATTCACCTAAAGCACAAGGAATTCCATATAATACGGAGTTCGGAGTTTCCCTTCCTCCGATGTATACTGTTGAAGAGGCGGTTCAATTGGTTGTTAATGATCTTAAAGAGGCCGAAAAAATGTTAAGTAATGACCCGGTAACAACAGTGAAGCCATTTGAACTGACCAATAAAAATGATGCAGATAAATACGTCGCAAGAATAAATCTCTATGGAGTAAAAGCGCTACTGGCAAGAGTAAGTCTCATAAGAGGCGATAAAACAAATGCCATTAAATATGCTCAGGAGGTTGTTGAGTCAGGGAAATTCAAACTCCTCGATTTTGCAAGTACCGATAAATCGGATAAAGAGATTGATATTCTCTTCTCCGATGAACACATCTTCTCTCTACGCAACAAGAACATGTCCGATTACACCATCAGTCTTCACTACCCGGAAATCACGGCAACATCAACTCGCTTTGCATATCTTCCATTTGCTAATATATCTACACTTTATGAAGGTAATAATGACGATGTAAGAAATATTAAGTGGTTCTCTGTGGCAACCGGATATTTTACCAAATTCAATGTAGATAATAAAGAGAAATTCTTCCCGAAGATGCCAATGATAAAGCTATCAGAGATGTATCTGATTCTTGCAGAGTGTTTCCTGGGAAAAGATGACCTGCAGGCTCTCTCATATATTAACACCTTAAGAGACCACAGAATCAGAAATAACTCACATTGGGGATATCTTACAATGGAATATATCATTCAAGAGATAAAAAGAGAATTTATCGGTGAGGGACAGCTGTGGTATGCATTTAAAAGGCTTAACACCGGAATACCAACAAGCAGCGGAGTAATCGGGGTAGTTCCCCCAAGCGATAAGGTATTTGTCTTCCCGATTCCATTGAAAGAGATAGAAACCGGCAACAGAAATTAAAATCTAGTAAATATTATGAAAATGAAAACAATACTGGCATATCTTACAATTTTGGCAACAATCTTTATCTCGGTTTCCTGCGATCAGAGTATCGATAACCTCTATAGAGATAAGGCCAGAATCCAGTTCAAATATTATACACTGGATTATAATAAAAAGATGATCTTCAACAACAGAACAACCTTCTCTTTTGGAATGAAAGGAGATGGAGTGGTTACAGATACAGCAAAAATAGTTGTAGAGTTTCTGGGAACCCCTTCTGATGTTAGCCGTACCTATAAGGTTAAAATAGCTGCCGACTCTACAACAGCAGTAGCCGGCACACACTATAAAGCACTCTCCAATACTCAGACATTCGGTGCAGGTAAATTCACCGATACACTAAGAATTGTCGTTTACAGAGGAAGTCTGAGTACAAGTTTTACAAATCCGGAAGATAAGCGCCTTGCTCTGGAGATGGAGCCAAGTGACGATTTTGACCTTGGAATGAAAGATGGCCTGAGGAGTTACCTCTATATAAACAACTATCTTTCTAAACCTGTATGGTGGGATACCCCTTTAAGATATGACTATATAGGCTTCTATCACCCTAAAAAGTGGAAAATCCTCATCTCATTTAACAGCAGATTCTCCAATGCCGAGACCTGCCCGTTTGATATCAACAACGAAGGCAGACAATATTTTCAGGGGCTTGCCAACTATCTGAATGCTATTCCGACTTTCGACGATGAGACCGGATACAGAATCTATATAGACAGAATGGTCCCTCAGAATTAATTCAATTTAAAAGAACAGAATATGAAACAAAAAAATATAATTTTATTAATTCTCGCTCTCTTTATTATGAATTCATGTTATAAAGATCTTGGGACAAGCGAGAAAGATTACAGAGAGATCAATGAGTTGGCTATTGAGGGAATTGACGAACAGTACTCAAAGGATGTCGATGACAGTTTAAAGATAAACCCTAAGCTGACCGGTACTCTTTACAGCGACACCAGTAAATTCAAATATGCCTGGGAGATTGACAATAAAATCGTATCTACAAAACTTAATCTGCAAATTAAAGTAGACTTTCTACCGGGAAACAAGATATCCAGATTTATCGTTGAAGATAAAGAGACCACCATTAAGAAATATTACCGTTTTAACCTTAATGTCTCCTCATCTACCGCAGGAAATCTTATTATGGTTCTGAGTAAATCGAAAGGGAAAGCAGAACTATCCTACTTAAGGCTTGACAAACCTGCAAACTGGGCCATCAACTACTTTGAGTCCAGATACGGAAAACCACTTGGAACAAACCCACAAAAGCTTGGATTTGTTATGGTTGAGGCAACCAAAATTCAGAACTATCCATTTGTAAACGGATTTGGCAGGATAATGGTTCTGGCCGATGATCAAATCGCGCTGCTGGATAAGAGAACACTCGACCCTGATCCAACTCCATATCTTACAGGAGAGGCATTTACCGGAATTTCTTCTTACCCGCCACCCGATGTGTCCGGATATAAACCTGAGTTTTTCCACGAAGGAATAAATGTGTGGAGAAGTAATGCATATGGTACAGGTTTCCAACAAATGACCCAATTCAACCTGATCTCCGGAGGAGCTCTCTATTTTGCATCACTTGCTCCTTCTGTTTGGTCGCCAAGTTTCTATTTCAACAAGAAGAGTGTTTATGGCTCAAATGGTTATTTTTCATCATTCGGATATTATGACGATATGATTCCTACTGCCAACAACAACCTTTTCCAGCACGGGTATACACTTGGATATTTCGTTGTGTTTGATAAGGTTTACGGAAGGTTTGCATACTCTAGTTATGCTAGCAGCTATAGCATCCCAACAACAGATGTAAAAGCTTTTCCGGGACACGATCTCATTTACGGATCTGCTACAAGCCAGTCAGGGACATCGTTTGCAGTACTGAAAGCTACCGATAATACACTAAGATTTCTTCTTCTTGGAAAAACAGGAACTAAATACTCTCTTGCCGGAGAGGTAGGTGGAGGCACAGCAACTGCTGAGTCCAGATTCTATAATATGAAGACATCACCATACCTCTTTTTCACTTCAGGTAATAAACTTTACAAGTATAACATTCTTGATATAAAATCGAACAGCACCCCATCTGAGAATAACGCTGTATTATCACTAACCTCTCTTGGCTACACTGCCGATGCAGTAATCACCAGCATTTTCGTTTCGCGTACCGAAATGACAATGATTCTGGGTGTTTCACGCTATGGAAGCGATAAAAACGGAAATGGTGACGAGAACAAAGGTGACATTCTTGTATTCGATCTTGATAAAGTAAGCCTTGGATTGACTCTGAATAAGAAACATACAGGAGTTGCCGGAATACCTGTTGATGTACAGATAAAATATCAGACACACTGGAGGGATGGAAGATCTAACGGTGGCGTTAATCTGATGGACAACATTTAACCGGCATATAGCAATAAATCAAAGAATTATGAAGAAATATTATATACTGTTATTTATTCCGCTTTTCTTTCTTTCATCATGTATGAAGGACACAAGCGCTTACCTGCCTCAATCCAAAAAAGAGGTAAATGTAGATAAGTTTAACCCAGATAATACTAATCCGGAAATCCCGGCAGGCTCCCTCTCTCCCGGTATCCACCAGGTTAGAATAAATGTGACATATAACGGAACACAAAGCGAAAGGAGATTCAAGTACTTTATGCCGGTTTCAATCGATAAATCAAAACAGATCTCTCTTATCTTTAACTTCCACGGAAGTTACAACACAGGAGTCGATCCGCTTGAAGGTGTCTCAATGAGTAATCCAATATCACAACTTGCTATTAAAGAGAACTGTATTATTGTATTCCCTGCAGGCGAAGATACCGGATCGGCCGTTAACTGGCAGAACACAGATTATCACCTGCCGTTTGTGGACTCAATGGTTACATACTTCAAAGAACACACCCCTGTTCCAGATCAGAACAGAATCTACACCTGCGGACACTCAAGTGGAGCAATATTCTCTTTTGCCCTGGCATTTAAGCGATCAGATATCTTTGCTGCTGCTGTTCCTGTATCGGGACAAATGAAACTCACAACAGGAGAGGTCCCTCCAAGAGCTGTGCCTGTAAGGGCATTTAACGGTAAGGACGATAATACTGTTCTATACAGTGCGGCTCTGGATAATATCAACATCTGGGCAGCAACCGTGGGCGGATATTTTGCATCCGATGCTATTGTTAGTGACACTCTCAAAATTGACAACTATAAACAATATCTTACAAAAGTGTGGAGAGGGGCAAATGCAGATATTGAGTTCTTTACAATTGTCGGAGAAGGTCACGGGATTAACTGGTACTATATAATGCCTTTAATGTGGAATTTTATGAACACCCATCCGAAAGGTGTTGTTTCAACATCTCTGTATGTATCATCTGAGCTTAAATCAATAGATGCTATGGAGGGACAAACATTTACATCTGCAATAAAATGTTCCGACGGTGCAACTATAACTCTTTTATCTTCTCCATCTGACTGGACAGTTACATATGCAAACAAAGTTCTTACAGTTAAGGCCCCGGATGATTTTTTCGCACCTACAACATTAAACAGAAAAGGTGAGATTAAAATCAAAGCCGAACTAAACGGTGCGTCTGTAACTATCTCAATTCCGATATCTTTAAAAGCTCCAAAAACCTATTTTGAAGTTGGCGATTTGGTTTACGACAGCAACTACAAACCAACAGGTGTGGTTTTCTGGGTAAATCCGGCAAATGTTAAAGAGGCTAAGATAATTGCCCTCGAACACGTCACAAGAAAATTCGGACCGGTTGGCAGCACCTTCTTTACCCCAAGTTTTGAAGATGGATACGGGAATACTCTCGCTCTGATTGACAGAGTAAGACAGGCTAATCTCAATCTGAATGCATCAACCAGTGCATTTATATATGCCTACGAATACAAAGCCTCACCCGGAAACACAATCGGATGGTATCTGCCTGCTGTAGATGAGCTTAAAGCACTTGATGCAAATCTGGCAACTGTGAATGCTGCACTACTTATGTATGGGACTGCTCTTCCGATAAGCTCTTCGGCCACCTCCTATCATTTATCATCTACCTCAATAAACGCAGGAACACCCACAGCTCCAAGTAAAAGGTTTTACACATTTGACTTCCATTCAAATCCAAGTTATCACGGGTACTATATTTTAACAAATAGTGCCGATAATACTGCAGGATTTGTCTCAACCCGACCTGTAAAGAGGGTAACAAAGTAATTGATAAATTTTACAATGCTCATAAATATGTTTAATCGAATAATACTATCGCTTCTATTTATACTATTTATTTCTGAAGCCACGGCTCAGGAGAAGGGAATCTCCTTTTTTCACGGCGCCTGGGAGGAGGCAATAACCAAGGCAAAGAGTGAGAAAAAACTAGTTTTCATTGATTTCTATACCAAGTGGTGCGGTCCCTGCAAATCTATGTCCGATGAAATTTTTGTTATAAAACAGATTGGCGATTTTTATAATCAGAACTTTATAAGCATAAAAATTGACGCAGAGACTGCGACTGGCGCTCCAATTGCTAAAAACTATAATGTGGCTGTATTCCCCACCTATGCATTTGTAGATCCGCAATCACTTGAGCTGGTTCACTATTCAACCGGAAGGCAGGAAGAGGAGATCTTCCTGCTAACCGGAGAATCTGCCCTAAAAAATGAGAGACGCTCATCATATCTCGAAAAGCTTGCAAAAGAGGGCTCAAAAGATCTCTCATTTATGTTTGAGTTCGCGGTTTACAACGCCTCAAAGTGGAACAGGGAGCTGGCAGATAAATATATTTCAATGTACATCAGAGAAAGTGGTTATAATCTCCTGAATCCCGGTTTGTGGTGGTATTTCAACACCTTTGTCAAGGATAAGAGAAACATTCTGGCTGTTGAGTTTCTCAATAACAGAGATAAATACAGCACAGCTTATGGCGTAAAGAAAACAGATGAAATATTATTTTCTCTGTTCCGTTCAGTAAATGAAGCCGTGGAACTTGAGACAGCCCCCGAATTTCCTGGTAAAGAGTATCTAAAAAAGAGACTAGCTCTTAATCAGGCCATCCGTAATAAAGATTATGCATTAGCAAAGGAAAAGCTGGATGATATTATCCGTAATCCGGAGGGACGCACAGCAGATTTTTGCCGTGATATCAATTTTATGATCCGAATTCCGGGAGGAAAGTACGAAGATGAGGTTCTGGCACCGGAACTTCTGGAGATCTATTTTATTTTAACCAGATACGCTGCATATAACAATCCGGACAGAAATGAGGGCTCAGTTCATTATAACTATGCTCTTTTACTTGAATATATGATAAAAAAGAGCAGAACTGAAGAGGCTTTGAAGTTGCTGAATTCGCCCGATAAAGGAGTTGGAGAGTACTCAATGAGGCCTCCCGGTCTGGAGAAAAAGCCGGTAAAAAGATAGCTACAGGGTCTCTTTAATACTTTTAACTACATTTTCAGATAGTATTACAAGTAGCATATAGTTGTATGGAGAAAGCTTTGAACGGAGATCCTTCAAAGCTCGCGAGATTCTGTACTCGACCGTCTTCTCCGAAATGGATAAATGAACGGCAATCTCTTTATAGGTCATCTGATTATACCTGTTCAACATAAATGTCTCCCGGATTGAATCCGGGAGCTCTTTTATTGCCTTGTTTATAGCATTTTCAATATCCTTTGAAATTATGAATTCCAGCGAGTTATCATCGTTAAGAGCGTGTTCGGAAATTGCATAACTCAAATACTCTTCACGCTTTGTCTCGTTGTATTTTAGCTCTACCTTTTTATGCCTGAGAGAATCAAGGCATTTATTTCTTGTAATTGTAAAAAGCAGTGAGTCAATCTCCGACTTTTTGTGTAAATCTTCAATATTGTAATCCCCCTCCCACAATTTTAGAAACACATCCTGAACAATCTCTCTTGACTCCTCTCTGTCCCTTAGATAATAAAAACAGAAATTGGTAAGTTTTCCGTGTAACCTTGTAAAAGTTTCGTGAAACAGTACCAACTCGCTTTTTTTCTCTTTCGAGAATGGTTTTTTTCTTTCATCCATACCTTTTACAAATATATTAAAAATATTTGCAAAAGTAAAGTGAAATTCCCTTTTGCTCAGTTATCCGTAATCAATGTGATAACCAGCTCTCTGTAACATAAATCTTCTTGTTTGGATAATTAAAATAATAGTTGAATATATAAGAATTTGATTCAGTTATTTTTTAATTCATCAAGCTCTTCCATCATATATTTTCATTAAATCTATGTTACCGCCGGTCAGTTTTGCTGAACAAACTTATGTTTTTGATGTTTAAAGAGCGGGTTCCGGCACAAAAAAAATGGACTAATGGTAGATAAGCTTTTAAATTTCGATAACACTTACCTCTCTCTTCCTCAGATGTTTTATAGTATGGTTCAACCTTCTGTCGTACCAAAACCGGAGATTGTAATATTTAACGAGGAGTTGGGTCAAAATCTATTCGAGGGCTCAACAAACCCACAAGAGTGGGGTGAGTTGTTATCCGGAAACCGGGTACCGGAGAAGACGGCACCCTTTGCTCAAGCCTATGCCGGACACCAGTTTGGCCATTTTACAATGTTGGGAGATGGTCGCGCTATAGTAATTGGAGAGCACATTAACCCATTCGGGGAGCGCTATGATATACAGTTAAAAGGGTGTGGAAGAACACCATACTCCCGCAGAGGAGATGGCAAAGCTACCCTGGGTGCTATGCTTCGGGAGTATCTAATGAGCGAGTCTATGTTTTATCTGCGAATACCAACATCAAGAAGTTTAGCTGTTACAAAAACCGGAGAAAAAGTTTACCGTGATAAAGCCTTTGATGGAGCTGTTTTTACCCGGCTTATGTCGAGTCATATTCGGGTGGGAACTTTTGAATATGCCCGGTATTATGGCTCCCCAAATGATTTGGAATCACTTTTAGACTATACGATTAAGCGTCATTTTCCATCTCTTTTGCAGAGCAAAAACCCCGCTGCCGGTTTGCTTGAATATGTAATGAACCGTCAAATTGAACTTATAATAAACTGGATGAGGGTAGGTTTCATTCACGGGGTTATGAATACAGACAACACCTCAATCTCCGGTGAGACCTTCGATTACGGACCGTGTAGTTTTATGAACGCTTTTGACCTCAATACGGTTTTTAGCTCAATAGATACCGGCGGGCGCTATGCTTTCGGTAACCAACCCGCTATAATTAAATGGAACATCGCGAAACTTGCAGAGGCACTCCTACCCCTGCTTCATCCTCAACAAGACAGAGCCATTGAGATTGCAAATGAGATAATTGACAAATTTGATAATCAATTTACGGACAAGTGGTATGCTATGATGTTTTCAAAAATAGGTTTGGTAAACCCCGCAACAGAGGATAGAGCTTTAGTAGATGAACTGCTAACAACAATGAAGAGCTCCGGACTCGACTACACAAATACATTCTCTGCACTTAAAAAAAGCATCCCCACCAAAGAGAGCCAATCCAAGCAATCCAGTCAATCCCATCAATCCCATCAATTGGATCCCCTCAACTCCTGGATTACAAACTGGACCCGGCGGCTGGAGGAGAGCGAAAGGGGACTCTTAGCGGCTGTAGGTTTAATGGAAAAAACGAACCCACTCTTTATCCCCCGGAACTACTTTGTAGAGAAGGCATTGGCCGGTGCAGATGAGAATGACTACACCCTCTTTAACCAACTTCTATCACTGGTAAAACAACCCTATTCGCTGGTAGATGATATTGAGAAATACTCTTCTGTACCCAATAATTACGACAAAAATTACAAAACCTATTGCGGGACTTAGTGTATCCCCGGGAGTTTTTTGTATTTTGAGCATATTGTGATATATAGCTCTAGTCAACTACATACAAAACGCTAAATCTTAGGAATTACATCTTTGAACTACAACTAATTACAAAAAACTCCCAGGAATGACATATGGTGACAATAGAAAAAATTAACGAAAATAAGAAGCACTTTCTTGATCTATTATTGCTGGCAGATGAGCAGGAGAGTATGATTGACAAATATTTGCCGAGTGGAGATTTGTTTGCCCTATATGATAACGAATTGAAAAGTGTTTGCGTTGTTGCGCAGGTAGATAGTGAGACCTGTGAGTTAAAAAATATTGCGACATACCAGAAGTATCAGGGTAAAGGATATGGAAGAGCCTTGATAAGTTTCATCTCCAATTTCTATAAAAATGAGTACAAAACAATGCTTGTGGGGACGGGTGAGACACCTGCAATATTGTCGTTTTATGAAAGTTGTGGGTTTGTAAAGTCATATCGGGTAAAGAACTTTTTCACCGATAATTACGACCACCCTATTTTTGAGGGCGACATACAACTGGTAGATATGATCTATCTTAAAAAAGATCTTTAGCTGCATCTAGAAATAAGCATAGATTTTAAATATTTATTTGTAAATTTATAGGCCCTTGAAACTTAATCCTAAAATAGGATCTCATAATTTAAAAGTTATATAAAGGGAAAAGCCGAAAACCCTTCAAAAAGAGTAGGCAAGGTTCAATAAATTTTATAATAATGAAAAGAGTTATTGTGCTTTCTGTATTATTTGTGTCAATAAACTTATTTGCACAAACCAGGCCCACTATTGAATGGGTTTCTATCCCGGCCGGCTCATTTTATATGGGAAACCCCGGAATAAAAGGGGATAGTTATAAAGATGCCCCCAGGCATCAGGTAACACTTAGCGCATTTAAAATGAGCAAGTATGAAGTAACTTTTAACCAGTACGACCTGTTTTGTGACGCAACCGGCAGGAAAAAGCCTAATGATCACGGTTGGGGTCGAGGCAATCGTCCGGTAATATTCATCACCTGGGATGATGCTGTTGCATTTGCAAGATGGGTAGGAGCACGGCTACCAACCGAAGCAGAGTGGGAATATGCCTGCAAAGCAGGAACCAGCACTCCTTTCAATACAGGTAGCAATTTGACCACAGAACAAGCCAATTACAACGGGACCCTACCATATAAAGAAAATGCCGCCGGAGAAAACCGAAAAAAAACATTACCGGTTGGCAGTTTTGAGCCAAACGCCTGGGGTTTGTACGATATGCACGGTAATGTAAGAGAGTATTGCAGTGATTGGTATGGAACCTATTCAACATCGCCACAAACCAACCCTAAAGGGCCATCTACAGGGGCTTTACGTGTGACCCGCGGAGGTAGCTGGGACTGGCCAGCCGGCCATTG
This sequence comes from Bacteroidetes bacterium HGW-Bacteroidetes-5, assembly GCA_002842515.1. GTDB lineage: Bacteria > Bacteroidota > Bacteroidia > Bacteroidales > UBA932 > Bact-08. The sequence goes on from PHDC01000001.1 coordinate 808,115, forward strand.
CCGAAGCGCCTATCGTTCAATGGACAACCCAATTACTCCCGTTCACTGCGTCGGTTTCCGTTTAGTATCTATCAAATAAAGTATCTAATTTCTTTATTCATCTGAATTAAATTTTTTGCCGCGACACCTTTTGTCCGGGGTGGGCTCTAAGTTTATATGCAAGGTCCTTAACCATTGCCAAAACCTCCCACAATGCGGAGAATAAAATGCACTTTTACAGCATTATTTGCGGAGAATATTTTGATATGCGGAGAATAAACTCTATTTTTACCGCATAATAAGCGGAGATAAAAGAGATGTACCTATACAATAATCAAAACTGGCCTATCTTTAGTTGGAATAGTGAGAAGCTGTTACCCTTACTTTCGTATGTGCGAAACCAACAAGGAAAACTCATTGGGAAAATGGGTGCATTGGGCTTTGAACTTCAAAATGAAGCAAATTTAGAGGTGTTGACCACAGAGATTATCAAATCTACAGAGATCGAAGGGGAGATTCTAGACAGGGCACAAGTAAGGTCTTCTATCGCAAGAAGATTAGGGCTAGATGTTTCGGGATTGGTTTATTCTGAACGGAATGTTGATGGAATTGTAGATTTGATGCTTGATGCTACTAAAAATTATGACAAAGAACTGACAAAAGAACGACTTTTCAGCTGGCATTCATCACTTTTCCCAAGCGGGTATAGTGGGATGCATAAAATAATTACCGGAAATTGGAGAGACGATTCCACAGGGCCAATGCAAGTGATTTCCGGAGCTTTAGGAAAAGAGAAGGTGCATTATCAGGCACCGCCGGCAGCTCAACTTGAAAACGAGATGCGAATTTTCATTGATTGGTTTAACTTAGAACAGCAACTTGATCCTGTTATAATGGCTGCCATTGCACACCTGTGGTTTGTGACACTTCACCCTTTTGAAGATGGAAATGGAAGAATTTCCAGAGCTTTAAGAGAAATGTTGCTGGCTCGTTCCGACGAACAATCATTCCGTTTTTACAGTATGTCTACACAAATTAGAAAAGAGCGTAACTCCTACTATGACATACTGGAAAAAACTCAAAAAGGTAATCTGGAGATAACAAGTTGGCTCGAATGGTTTTTGAATAGTTTATTACACTCCATTGAGAGTTCAGAAAAACTGCTGGGCAAAATTATTTATAAACACGAGTTTTGGTTAAGACACTCAAAAGTTACTATAAACGACAGACAGAGAAAAATACTCAATTTGTTAATGGAAGATTTTGAAGGAGTGCTTAATACAACAAAATGGGCAAAAATCGGAAAATGTTCCCAAGACACGGCACTCCGTGACATTCAGGATTTAATAGAGAAAGGTATTATGACCAAAACCGAACAAGGTGGACGAAGTACAAACTATGAGATGAAAGTATTCACTTATGAATCCAAGAGTTGAGAAGAAGATAGCAATAAAGTAATAACAAAAGATATGAAAAAATTTATTCTAATTTCAATAGGCGTTTTAACACTAAATTTATTGACTAATAATGCAATGGCTCAATCCTCTAATTCACATTACAATTCTGATACTCTTTGCATCGTTTGGACAAGTGGAGACCCGGATGTGGCTTTGAAAATGGTTTTTATGTATGCCAATACAGCCAAAAAAAACAGATGGTTCAATGAAGTGGAACTTATTGTTTGGGGACCATCTGCTAAACTTGCATCCGAAAATAAAGAAATTCAGGAAACATTGGTGAAAATGGTCGAAAATGGTGTAAAAATTGAGGCTTGTAAAGCTTGTGCCGACCAATACGGGGTATCACAGAATCTGAAATCTTTAGGAATTGAAGTAAAATATATGGGCAAGCCACTAACAGAGATTTTAAAATCAAATAAAAAGCTAATGACATTTTAACTGTGAGGAAGTTTTATCTCAGAGATGTAGTGCCAATGTGCTTAATATCAAAGAATTATTGCAAATTTCACATTTGACGTAAGTAGCTTATAATCTAACGTTTGGCACTATAGCTCTGAGATGAATGCGGCTCGAGTCTGAGACGGAGTCTTAACAATTTTTGTTCTATTTTTGTGTAATTATTACAAAAATAGAGCGAGATGAAAGGCAAGTTTACCTACGACTATCCAAGAGCGGCGCTTACCACAGATTGCGTCGTTTTTGGATTTGACGGAGAGAATCTAAAAATTCTCCTTATTAAGAGGGGGATAGAGCCATACCAAGGCAAGTGGGCTCTCCCGGGTGGCTTTATGAGAATAGAGGAGACCACAGACCAGTGCGCCCAAAGAGAGTTAAAAGAGGAGACAGGGGTATCGGGAGTATTTATGAGGCAGATCCAGACTTTCTCTTCGCTCAACAGAGACCCGCGCGGAAGAGTGGTATCTGTAGCCTACTACGCCCTTATAAACCCTACCCTATTTAACAGTATAGTAATTACTGCCGGAGATGATGCTGCAGATGCCAGGTGGTTTAACCTTGAAGATGTTGTTAGTGTTAAGTTTCTGGCGTTCGACCATCAAATAATCATCGACACAGCCATAGAGAAGCTAAGGCAGGAGATTCGCCACTACCCTATCGCATTTGAGTTGATGGATGAGCGCTTTACCATTAAACAGCTCCAAACGGTATATGAAAGCATCCTGGACAAGAGATTCGACCGCGGAAATTTTCATAAAAAGATGGTCGGAACATCTGCAAATTCCATCGAATTTAAGATGGAAGTTAATAATGTAATGGAAGATATTTTATACTACAATCGACCACGAAAAGAGCTAAAGAAAAACACCGGAATCCTTATAGACACCGGCGAAGTGGTGAGCGGCGTAAAACATAAACCTGCAAAAATATACCGCTTCGACCGCTCCCGTTTCGAAGAGCTGGTAAGGAATTCCGATTTTACATTCGATTTCTAGATCCCGCCCTTTTGATAATTATTACAATGAAAATTATGGTTTATTATTAAATTCCTAAAAAATATTAAATTTAAATAGTTTTAGGAATTTTAAACTATCTTAACATTATGCAAACAATAGCACGTACAAAGACCGAAAAATAAGAGGAAACCGATAACAAGCACTATATGTTACCCTATCGGGCAAACAGATAATGCCCAGCCGTTAGGTGCAACGCAGGCAGATTCTTAATTAATAATTTTTATATGGCATTTGATATTACTAAGTCGCGGGAAATCATTAATATAATGGAAAATTACATCGCTTCCATTAGACCTGAACCTAAAATCAGACCAAAGCTTGATATCGGCTTTGATCTGACAGATCAAAGTGTATTTTTATGCGAGATTAGACCTAAATGGAACAACCCACAGGAAATCCAGAGGCACGCATATGCAAAAGCAACTTTTGTTCAAAGTAGAAGTGTCTGGAAAATATTCTGGCTGAGAGCAAACTTAAAATGGTATCCATATGATCCTAAACCTACAGTAAAAAACTTGAACGACTTTTTGAAAATTGTTGATGAAGATGCTTATGGATGTTTCAAGGGATGATTTATTGGATCAGCACCTATCACGCGTTAAATGCATTTAAAAAATGGAGACCTACTTACGTAAAGGTTATTGGAAAAAGTGTAGTGTCTTAACAACAAACTCGCTGACTAATTGACACCAAATGCCCACGCGGGTGTTAGCGTCGGGCGTTATATGACTTTTTACGACCAACTATGTAAAAAAATTATCATCAAGCTGGAATAAAATGAACACTAAGAAAAATATTGAGATTGCCTCTGGAGTAGTTCACGAAGTACCGGAAGATCTGGAAAATGTTTTGGTTGCCAATCAAGATCTGCTTGCCAAATGGAACAAGCTCACTCCTCTTGCTCGAAATGAGTGGATTTGTTGGGTTACTATTGTGAAAACCCCGAAAACCCGCAAAGAACATATTGAGCGTTTATCTATCGAAATAATGGAGGGAAAGAAAAGACCCTGCTGTTGGCCTGGTTGTCCTCATCGCAGAGAAAGCGTAAAAAAAGTAACGATGAAAACACCCATTCAATTATTTATTGAATCAAAGGTTTTACCTGAATATCAACCTATCGTTGAAAAGTTTAGAACTCTCATAAAGAGTAAATACCCTTATCTGAAAGAGGAGATGCGTGGCGGGACCGAAAAGTATTACGGTGTCCCAGTTTATAGACATAATAAAATCATAATAACCTTAAGTCCTACCAAAAAGGGAATCACCTTCTCTTTTGCTGAGGGTAAAAAATTTGAAGATAAATACTCTTTGCTAGAGGGAACAGGGAACAAAACCCTCAACTTAAGAATCAGTAAAACTGATGATTATAAAGATGAAATATTACAATACTACATAGAGCAAGCTATAGGTTAGATTGGCAACTTATTTTTCAAATAATCTCTCCAAACATTTGGCAGATAAAGTCATAAAGTATAACTTTACTCTGCGTATCAACGGAAATCCATACCCACAAAGCACCCCAGGCCTCACACCACAAAAGAAATTTGCAGATGAGTTCAATTTTCAACGCAATTCCCTCAAAAATAGATGACACCATAAAGGTGCTTCAAGGCTCACACATAAGTGACCTTGAATGCACTTTGTTTCATATATAGACAATTTGTGTGTAATTTTATCAAAAAGCTGCACGGATATTTTGAACAGATACCAAGAATTGGTATATTTAAAAAAATTTTGACTATGGCAAAGAATACATCAATTTTACTGGGCGAATACTTCGAAAACTATGTGAATGAGAAAATCTCATCTGGAAAGTTTTCATCTGTTAGCGAGGTTATTAGAACCGCTCTTCGACTTTTGGAAAATGAGGAAAATAGGTATAAAGCCTTGATTAAAGAACTTGAAGTTGGCGAAAAGAGCGGATTTGTTAAAGACTTTGACCGAAAAGAGAATCTCAAAAATCTTCATGCTAAACACTTGAAGAAATGAGATACTTAATTAGCGAGAAAGCAAATCAAGATATCGAAAAAATATGGTTGTACACCTATGAAAATTGGTCGATTGAGCAAGCAGATAGGTATTATAATCTAATTTTGGACGAAATCGAATTTATCGCAGAAAACTTTGAAAGCGGTAAATCAGTTGACTACATTAAAAAAGGTTACAGAGCATCTTTGGTGAAGTCGCACATTATTTTCTACAAGAAATCCAAGAGTAATGTTGTTGAAATAATAAGAGTTTTACACCAAAGAATGGACATTGAACACCGAATTGACGAATAAAACTACACACAACACACGCTAAATTTCAGTTGGGCTGATATGCTGATATCAATGTTTTTAGTAACTTAGGTTGCTTTTATCGGGGGAGACAGAATCGGTTCTTGGCTCCCAACCGAAATTTAGCGTGGAACCGTTATGCAAAATTAAAAAAAGACCTCGCGAATGACAGAAATCTACCAAGAGTTTAAACAAATGAAAAATATTCCTCAAGCCATTTTGATTATTCTATTATCTGTTATTTTGATTTCATCTGTGAATATTAAAGATGATTCAAGAAAAGAGGTGATCCTTGATAGTACGTATTCTAATTTACCAATTCTTCATTTAAATGGGACTCCGTATGAAAATGGATTTCAACACGGAACGATTATGAAGAACAGAATTATTGAACTTGTCGGACTATGGAAAAAAGAGATTGAAAATAATTATCAAATATCTGCAGTTGAATTTATTAAAATATTTCTCGACTCGACTAATTATATTCCGGCAATTAAAAAATGGACACCGGATTTATTGGAAGAGATTAAAGGTATTAGTGCCGGATCTGGAATAGATTTTAATACCATTTTTGCGTTTCAGCTCATTGATGAGATATGGACAAATGCACGATTGATAAATATACCACATCATTGTACGTCTGTTGGGATAAACAATTACAAAAAAGATGGAAGTTCAAATTATATTGCTCAAAATATAGATATCACACCATTTTACCATGGTTTTGAAATGCTTTTAGACATTAATGATAAGGATTCTAATTCAAGAAAATTCGTTACAACCTTTGTTGGATACATAGGTGCAAATGGACTAAACAAAAACATTGGAATTACTGGGAATACCTTATCTGATTTAAAGAGTTCTCTTAATGGATTACCTGTCTGTTGCATAATAAGGGGTGTTTTGGAAAAAGCTTCATTTGATGACGCTGTGAATTTCATAAAAACTATTAAACATGCCTCAGGTCAGAATTATATTATTGGCTCAAGACAAGAGATAATATCATTGGAATGTGCGTCTGATTTGGTAACTGAATATTGGCCAGATTCGACAAGAAATTATACTTTTCATGCCAACAAACCTCTTACTAATACTTTATATCATCCTGAATATTTAGTATATTTAAAAGCAATATACGGCACAATTCCTGAGACTATAAGCTTCTCAGATAAAAGATTAGAAACAATGAAAAGCAAAATATTAAATAGTCAGTCCATTGGTTTGGAAACAATTATGAATGCGCTTTCTACAAAACCAGTTTGCAATAGCAATACTTTTGTTTCTACAATTATGGAGTTCAATACAGATTATAATGAACTCAGGATTTCCCCTGGTAGTCCAGATTCAACAGAATATATAGTATTTAGAATAAAAAAATAACTTTGCATAACACCCGGTATAGCCCCAACCGTTACCAAATATTGTTACAAAGAGACATTACTGGTTTAAAGAATAATGCAGATAAAAAATTGTATTCAGTTGATCTTAAATTAACTTTGGGTTATCATTTTTTTTCTTTACTATCTGTATGAATTCAATTAATATTCTGAGATTCCAAATGGGGCAGGAAAATGCTGTTTACGAGCTTATTAAGCGGGTGTATGATGAATTTGTTGCGATGGATTACAGCGAGGTGGGGAATCGTTTCTTTTATGATTGGATTGAGCCTTCAAAAATTGCTCAGAGGCAGATTGATGGGCGTAATCTCTGGGTTGCTTATGAAGGGTCGGTGCTGGTTGGAATGGTTGAAACGAGGGATAATAAATATATCTCCCTCTTATTTGTAGATAAAGCGTTTCAGGGCCGGGGGATTGCCAAATCGCTTTTTAAAGTGGCTTTGGATGAGATACTTGAAAGAGATCCTTCAACTGAGAAGATTCTTGTACACTCTTCCCCGTATTCGATTTCGGTTTACAAAAAATTAGGCTTTAAGGAGACCGGACCCATAACCGAGGAGAATGGTATAAGGTATCTGCCTATGGAGATGATTATCCGGGTTGGGTAACCTGGTTCCTCCTCAAATATTTGGCAAATAAAGATATAAAGTATAACTTTACACTGCATTGATTGCGACAAATCTATGCAACTCATCAATTAGAGGCGTGGGTAAGATTGAAATCTAATCTAGAGTTTCCCGGTCGCAAATGCAGAAACAACGGAAACCCATACCCACAAAGCACCCCAGGCCTCAAACTACAAAAAGAATTTGCAGATGAGTTCGATTTACAACCCTGTTATCTCAAAAATAATTGACACCATAAAGGTGGTTCAAGGCTCACATAAAAGTGAACTTGAATGCATTTTATTGTATATATAAACAAGTTAGCACCCATTTTGCACGACAACCAAGAAAATAGATCAATATGTTGACAGATAAAAATATTTCAAAAGCGATTTCAAGTATTTCACAAAGAGCTGAAAGAATACTTGATGATAATAAAGTGATTAAGACATATGTTGAAGTTGGGATTTTGCCACAAATTACGAATGGAAATAATCAAATAATATATGGTAGACGAGGTACAGGGAAAACTCATCTATTTCGATATTTGGAAAATGAGACGAAGGCAAATAATAAAGCTATTGTAATATACTTAGATTGCAGAACCTTAGGTAGTGCAGCTGATTATAATAATTCAAATATTGCATTAAACAAAAGATGCATTTCCCTTTTCAAAGATATAGTGGATGAGATATACGATAAGGCTCTTCATTATATTGCATACGAAGCTCCTAAGGATGCTGAAAAAGCAATTGAAGCCCTAGATAATATTTCTCTTGCTACAAGATTTAAAAATAATGAAATTACATCGCAAGAAATAACTGAACGTTCCCTTGAAAAATTATCAAATGAAGCTGGACTGTCACTTTCAATAAATCCTAAAGACTTAATTAATTTAACATTAGGGGATAAGGATTCTACTGGTACAGATATTGAAAAAACTACAAAATACAATATAATCAGTGGTGAAAAAATTATTTTTCCAGACTTACATCATTGGTTAAAAAAATTATGTGAATTTACTGGAGCTTATATTTATTTGCTTATTGATGAGTGGTCTTCGTTACCTTTTGAAATTCAACCTTTACTTGCAGAATTCTTTAAAAGAAGTTTTCTACCAATACCTCAAATTTCAATAAAAATTGCGGCACTTGAATACAGATCCAATTTCACTATTCAACAAGAGAAAAACAATCATTTAGGCTTCGAACTAGGAAGCGACATTTCAACTAATTTAGATTTGGATGATTATTATGTTTTTGATAGAAATCCAGATGAAATAACTTCTAATTTTTCTGAAATACTTTATAAACACATAAATAATGAATTAGAGGAAGGTTATCTTTTAAAATCTTTTGGCATAAAAAATGGGAAGGACTTTATTCGTACAATATTAACAGATTCTAATAATTTTCAAGAACTTGTTAGGGCTTCAGAAGGAGTAATTAGAGATATGATAAACATTTTTACTCTTTCATTTTTTGATTCTCAAAGACAAGGAAAAAACAAAATTGATAAGAAATCAATTGTTGAATCTTCTCGACAATGGTTTGAAAGAGATAAATCACAGAATTTAGATGAAAAACTATCTCAAATATTAAGGCGAATTGTTGATGAAGTAATTGGGAAAAGAAGGGCTCGTTCTTTTCTTATTCCAAGAGAATTAGAAAAACATGAAAATATTCAAAAATTATTTGATGCTCGAGTTATCCATTTTATTAAAAGAGGGTATGCTGACAAAGATAATCCTGGTGTAAGATATAATGTTTTTGGCTTAGACTATGGAACTTATGTAGACTTAATTTCAACCAACAAAAAACCTGAATTAGAGTTTATTGACATAGAACAAAGAACTGATGGAGATGAATTTATTGTTCCTTTTGACGATAAAAGAAGTATAAGACGAATAGTATTAACGGAAGAAATATTAAATTAAAAAACGGGTGCTAACAAGCGGTATAAAAAATTGCCGGTTCAGTAGGTTATTCAAGGGTTGTAGCCCGCTTCAACTTCTGTGTAACTTGATAGGAAATCGCCCGCAATCGGCAACTTTTCATACCACCGCACGTTAGTGGCAAGTTTACTGAACCACAAACCGACAACAAAACAATAGACCGACAATAATGAATAGAAAAATAGCCATAGTTACAGGAGTTAGTCGTTTGAAAGGAATTGGTTACTCAATTTGCACTGAATTAGCAAAACGAAACTTTGATATTTTCTTTACTTATGTCGGAACCCCTAAATTGAGGACAGCGTCTCTTTAGATAAATTTAATAAATTTGTAAGGAGAAACGACATTATGAAAAAGACAAAATTTAGTGAAACACAAATCATCAAAGCCATTAAAGAGTATGACTCGGGAACAACTTCAGAGGTCATTTGCAGAGAGTACGGCATCTCAAGAGCCACATTATACCTGTGGAAAAAGAAATACTCCGGGATGGAATCAAGCCAGCTAAAACGATTAAAGGAACTTGAAGAAGAGAATCGTAGGCTAAAACATATGTATGCAGAGCTTTCCATTGACCATAAGATATTAAAGGAAGTAATCGAAAAAAAGCTCAAAAGCCCGAAGCCAGAAGAGCCATAGCAGAAGAAATTGTAGCAGAAAATGAAGTTAGCATCGTTCGGGCGTGCAGAGTATTGGAAGTTCATAGATCTGGTTATTATTATAAAAGGAAACGTGATGACAGCGAGGTAATTGATGCAATCAGTAAGATGGTAGAGCATTCAAAAGATGGTTTTTGGAAGATTTACTGCCGCCTGAGGAATGAAGGTTATCAATGGAATCATAAATGGGGTTACATGGTTTATAAATTGATGAATTTAACTTACAGAAGAAGGTTAAAACGCAGGTTGCCAACAAGAGAAAAAGAAACTCTTCTAACGCCGAATGACAATAATAAAAGCTGGTCAATGGATTTTGTAAGTGATGTTTTAACAAATGGTAGGAGGTTTAGAGTCCAAAATATTATTGATGATTTTAACAGAGAGGTGGTTGCTATGGAAGTTTCCACTTCTATGCCGGCAGAAAGGGTTATTCGCATTTTGGAAAGAGTTATATGGTGTAGTGGTAAACCTGAAAGCATAAGGGTAGATAATGGGCCGGAGTTTATAGCGGACTTATTTAAATCTTGGTGTAGCGGAAACGGAATCGAAATTAAGTATATTCAACCTGGCAAACCTACTCAAAATAGATTTATTGAGCGCTTTAACGGTAGTTATCGCAGAGGAATATTAGATGCATATTTATTTGACAATCTTTATCAAGTAAGAGAACTGACACAACACTAGATGAAAGATTACAACGAGTTCATACCACACGAAGTTTTAGGAGATTTATCCCCAATTGCCTACCTTGAAAACATGAAAAATTTAACAGAAATTAAAGAAGCAATTTAACAAAACAGTTTAAAAAGGCCCTGACAAATGGGGATTCTGACAAATAGACAGGAATGTTTAAACTGGCTAAAATCAAATAAAATAACAACATTAGGTCTTTCCCCAATTATGATTAATGAAATACAAAGGTCTATTCAATAATAAACACGGATGAGCAGTTTTAAACTTTTAGCAATAAGGCCTTTAAAAAATTGCAATGTAAAATTTCTAAGGATTTTAAAAGAGGATGTACTATATCCTTTCTATAATGGATATAATTTTACACTGAAAAATAATGAAGTTGTGGTCATTTCTGCAACGGAAGAAGTTGCACCTTTAAATTTATACAATTTAGAAATAACATCGGGCAACAATATAGAGGTAACTATCTCTGCAATCGTTGGTAAAAACGGTTCTGGAAAGAGCAGTATAATTGAGTTATTGTATGCTGCCCTATTCAATATTTCAGTTGAGGCAAAATTACTCCCATTATATAATGATGATGGAGAACCGATTGAAATAGAAGAAAAACTAAGAATTGAGTTGTTTTATTTGATTGATACTAATTACTATCAGGTAAGAATTATTGATGAAAATATTACCTTTAGTCAAATCAATTCAGGCAAACAGTATGCGTTTAATGAACAATCATTTAATTCAAAAGAGTTTTTTTACACAATTGCAATTAATTATTCTCATTATGCCTTAAATTCAGACTACCTTGGTGATTGGGTTAAAAATATTTTTCACAAAAATGATGGCTATCAAACTCCTCTTGTACTCAATCCATTTAGGAAAAGAGGGATTATTGAAATTAATGATGAAGAGTACCTTACTAAGTCAAGACTTCTTTCAAACTTGATATCACCTAAATCAGAGAGAGGCGCATTTTGGATAAATAAAAGGAGAACATTAATTCCAAACAAAATCGCTACAGATATTAAGTTTTCATTAGATGAAAAGAAAGTAGACAAAGTAAGTATGAACATAAATGAAATACCTGTTCTGAAAAGAAATTACAATTCAATCATTGACGAAATATATACTCACGTAATTAATAAATACAGTCAACAATTCAAAAATAATATTAACCTAGATTTTGCAAACAAATATCTTGTAGTAAAAATTTTCAATATTTCCGAGAGATACAAACCATTCAATCAAGATTTTAGATTTCTTGAAAAGAATAAGCTTAATAGAAAAAAACTAATTGGACTACTTCTAAAATTAAAATCGGAACCAAGTCATATTGCTTTTAAATTTCATCAGGCTATAAACTTCATTGAGAATAGCGATTTTGTAGTTAAAAACATTGGTAGTTGGATTCCTCTTGTTGAATTAAATAAACATATCAATTCAATTCAAAATGAAAATAGAGATGTAATAAATTATATTCCACCTTCATTTTTCAAGTACGATTTAAAGTTAAAAAGTAAGGAAACACTCGATGGGTTAAGTTCTGGGGAAAAGCAACGAATTTTCAGTACTTCAACATTTAAGTACCATTTGTACAATTTAGATAGTGTTACAGAAGAGCCATTTAAAGTTTATGAAAACGTAAATATAATATTTGATGAAATTGAATTGTATTTTCATCCAGAGTTTCAAAAAACTTTTGTAAGTGATTTTTTGGATAGTCTTAAAACACTTAACCTTAAAAGAATCAAAAGAATAAACTGCATAATGGTAACACACTCACCATTCATCCTATCAGACATTCCTACTTCAAATACTTTAAAGCTAGATGAAGGAAAACCCAATTTTGGAGAATCAAACAATCAAACATTCGGTGCTAATATACACGACTTATTAGCAAATGATTTTTTTATGAGAAATGGGTTTATGGGTGAATGGGCTAGAATACGAATTCAATCTGTTTCTGAATATTTATCATATATAATTAATTGTAATGATATTAAAAGTCTTAAAATTAGATTAGACAATAAAATAGAGAAAGATTTGAGTGCTCAGATAAAGGCGGAAATAAAAGTAATCAAAGAGAAAATTTCGACATACAAAAAGTCTACATTGAAAAAGGAAGATTGCAGTTCAATAATTTCAATCGTAGGTGAACCAGTCTTATACAATGCTTTAATGGAATTATATAATGAAGCATTCCCTAATGATGATAAGAATTTCATCCAATCACAAATTGACAAGTTAAGAAAACTACTAAAAGCTAAAGTATGATTTCGATACATATAGATAAAGTAAAAAACGTACAAGAAACTTTTAAAGCAGAAATAACTGATCAAAGAAAATCTGCCTATAATAAACTTCTATTGATTGATCCAACTATCTTCAGTATTGCAGAGCAAACCTACCTTCAAAGTGTTATTCATTTGTTTAATGACGCCTCCTTTTTACTAAAGACACCCTCGGAAATAGAATCTATAAAGAATAACATAGGAGGTTTGCCCCCTATTTCTATTTATACTAATGGCAGGCCTGAAAAGAAACAATTAACTCATTATATTCAAGAAGCTCTTGGGTATACACAATTAAGAAAGACCTTTTATCCAAAATATTTTCGAAATATTGGAATAAAAACTTGTGTTTATTGTAATTCTCAATTGACTATAGTAATTAGCAAAAGTAAGACAGAAATAGACGCCAGACTTGAAGTTGACCATCACTATTCGAAAAGTGATTTCCCATTTTTTAGTATATCATTGTTTAACTTATTTCCTTGCTGTTCTTCTTGTAATAAAAGAAAAAGCTCGACACCAGTAAACTTCAAACTTTACACAGAAGATGCTTCTAAATTAAAAAAATCAGATTACGATTTTAAAATTACTAAAACTTCAAAATGCAATTTTCTGTTAACAAAGGACACAGAAAAAATAGAAATAATTTTCAATGATTTATCTGTGTTGCCAATTGGGAACAAATCTTTACAAAGTGCCTTTAATGTTATAGAAATTCACAATACACAAAAAGATATAATAGCTGAATTGATTATTAAGAGTCAAGTCTATAATGAAAGCTTCAAAAGAATACTTCAAAATAATTTCTCAAAACTATCATTAAGTCAGTCTGACTTTGATAGAGTAATCGTTGGAAATTACACCGAGGAAAAGGATATTCACAAAAGACCGTTTAGTAAAATGACAATGGATATTGCAAAGCAACTTGGATTAACAAAACAAAAAAAATAACAAATAAATATGATACAAACTCAATAGTCACACACATTTGCAAGCCTTACAAGCCGTCACAAAAGCCAAAGCCTGTAAAAGATTGTGCCTATTCCAACGCACGCACAGAAAGACAAGCAGCGAAAATGAAAGACAGAATATCGAATAACAAGAACGGCCAGCTTGTAACACATGGTATATTGCATGCGGCTTTCAGTGGTTTGCGAAGGTTCGTGGCTCGTAAAAAAAGTTATTGTAACTGGATAGTTTATCGCTTCGTAATCCCGCACGACAACATACCTTCAAACGTTAGCCGTCAATCTAAGAAACGTACACCAAGTTTGATTTGAGGTGAAAATAAGAACGAAAGAAATGAAAAAGAAAATAACACGAGGAATTTCTAAAGACTTTGCAGAAGCATTCAAAAAAAGTGAACTTTATAAACTTTATGGAGAACATAAAGACGAATTATTTATTGGTGTGAGGAATGATTATCTGAATTTATATTACAACTGTGATCGCATTGCCAAGATTGAATACAAAAAACAAGACGAGAAAATTGATTGCGAAATTGACAAGTATTATTTAGACGGAAATCATTATAACAGCAAAGACAAAGAAAAACGATATAAAATTGAGCAGAAAAAAATATGCAAACAATACGAAGTTATTAAACAGCACAGCAATGATAAAGCAACTCCAGAAAAAAAGGCTCAATCAAAATTAGTTCTCTTAAACAATGAGAATTTAGATTCTAATTGGTTTTGTATTGATGTTGAATATGTAAAATCATTTAATAATAGAGCAGAAAAAAAGGAAGCAGATTTTAACGGGCGATTTGATATTATCGCACTTTCCAAAATAAAACCGCATAAGGTTGCCTTAATAGAATTAAAATATGGCAGCGGTGCCATAGGAGGCACAAGTGGAATTTACAAACATGTTGCGGATTTTAGCAAATTTTGCGAGAAAGGTTATTTTGAGGGACAATTAAAACAAGAAATTATTGAAATAGTAAAAAGTCAGAAAGAACTTGGAATAGCAGTACAATTTGAATCGCCCGAAGAGTTTGATATATTAACGCCTGAATTTTACTTTATTACATTAGACAATAATGCTGAAAAAGAAAATGCAAGCACACCCAAGCAAACAATGGCAGGCTACCTTTTCAATGACAAGCGTTGGGGCTGTAGAAAATTAACAACTAAAGATTCTGTTGAGAAAATGTTTGGTGATATCACAAAGAAGGATAATAAATTTTTCGCTACATTTTTATTTTCAAAAGCAACGCTTGAAAATATTGGAATTACAGACATAGTTGATGGCACTTACAATGAAAGAATTTTACCTGCATGAAACTAACAATACATAGAGGAACAAATCAAATTGGAGGTTGCATAACCGAAATTGAAAGTGGCGGCTATAAGATTTTTATTGATTTTGGCGAGCATTTGCCAGGAACGAAGATTAAAGAATTGAACCCGATAGATGGACTAACTTTTGGTGATATTTCAAAAAGTGCATTATTCATAACTCACTATCACGGCGACCATATTGGAAAAATTTGCGATACTGTCGTTGATTTACCAATATACGTTGGAAAAACTGCACTCGAAATTTTTAATTGTCTCGAAAGCAGATTGTCATATATTCCAGACCCAAACGAGGCGGAAAAACATAAAAGAATTGTTGAGCGTATTAAGACAATCAACTCTTTTGAGCAATTACAAAAAAAAAGAATCGGAGAAATTACTGTTACACCATTATTAATTGACCATTCCGCTTTCGATGCTTATATGTTTATTGTCGAGGCTGATAACAAACGAATACTTCACACGGGCGATTTTCGCGGACACGGATTTAGAAGTAAAGGACTTATTCCAACGCTAAAAAGCTATGCCAAAAACATTGATTACATAATTTCGGAAGGTTCAAATGTTCAACGTCCAAAAGCGACAATCCAAACGGAGCAAGAATTGCAAAAAGAATTTGAGAAGCAATTTAGCAAAAACAAATACAACTTTGTTTTAGTTTCTTCTACTAATATTGACAGAATATTTGCATTGTACCATGCTTCAAAAAATGCAAAACGCTGTTTTGTATGTGACAGTTATCAGACTAATATTTTAAAAATAGTTTCCGATAATCATAAGCAATTCACTAATTTTTACGATATAGATTTCAACCAAACAACAAGCTCTATAGGTCGTTTCTTTGATTTAAAACGTCAAGGACAAAATCCATTTTCTTTCGATGGTAAATTAAAATCGTATTTAGAAAAATATGGTTTTTGTATGCTTGTACGCTCAAATGATTCATTTCAACCTCTTATCACTGAATATGCTAAATCAAATGATTCAAAAGTAATTTATTCAATGTGGAACGGATATTTGGATTGTAAGAAAACGGCTTTTAATGAATCGTTATATAATTTTTTGAAGCCTTATGAAATTGAGTATATGCACACAAGTGGGCATGCTGATATGGAAACACTAAAGACAGTTTTTGAAACAGTTAAACCCAAAGGTGGTATTATACCTATTCACACAGAAGCACCTGAAAAATTTCAAGAATTGTTTCACAAACAAACTACTATTATTCCTCTTCATGATGGAGATGTATTTGATGTAAAATAAAAACGGATTAATAATTATAAAAAAAAGCGAATGGCTAACAAAAGCTCTATGCAATAAGGGTTTCAGTGGTAATTCAAGCGTTCTGCCCCGCTCAAACTTCGGTGTAGGTGGACAGATAATCACCCTGCAATCCTCAACTGTATATAGTTAACTCGTTAGTCTCAATTTTACGACAAGCTGCAATACAGATATTTACTTGAATTTTAAAACAAACACGCTACTTTTGATACTATCATATGATACTATATAAAATAACAGGAAACAACATAACGATTGAGCAAATAACCGCAATTGTGATGAATTGTCCTAGTAAATTGGCAGATTATTGATGTAAACTAAGTATGGATTTACAAAAATTGGTTTATCCGAGTTTTTAAACTGGATCGACGAACAAAGGGTTGGACGAACAATCCTTACTATTCAGCAACACCACAACATTTCACCATTTTTCCCGATGGGGCAATTTTGACCGGACGTAGTCTGGATGTCAATCCGGCTGGCATAAAAAACAGGAATACCGGGGCGATTTGCATTGAAAACCTCGGTTACTGCAGATTCATTGAATGTTAGGGTTGGCCCCGGGGCTTCAAACAGTTTGGCTCCAGGGAGGGACCCGGTTCAGCTTGGGGCCGTACTGAGGGTCTATGCCGAATCTGATGGTTGGCTCAAGATTTCTAATTCTGCAAGTCATTGGGTGTCGCAAAGGTTTACCCTTAAAGCCAAACGATTCATCGTAGATGCAAGTTCATTGAACGTCAGGTTCGGGCCGGGCACCAATCATCCTATTGTAAGCAAGCTCGCCAAAGACGATCAGGTTTTCGTTTTGGAGGAAGAGGCCGGCTGGGCCAAAATTGCACTAAATAGTAGGTGGGTAAACAAGACGTATTTGCGGGAGTTTTAGTGTTAAAAAATTAATTAAAGAGAATGGTGCTTATACAGATGATTTATAAAGCACCCTGTTTCTTCTTGAAAGTCTTGGTTTGGAAGTCTCTATTATCAAGTTAGAGTTGCAATTGTTGGAGATTTCTCAAATTATACAAGCAAAAGTCATAGTGACTTCATTTACGAGTTTTTTAGTTCTACTGCAGAAAACCCCCACCAGCACTATATTTCCGCTAACCCCACTGACAATCAGATTAAACAACAATTATTCAAAAAAAGATTTTTTTTCTAATTTCATCACAAAAATTTTGGTGAAACACATAAAAATCATAAATTTACGGAGCTTAACCAACTAAAGAACCAGACAACTCAACTTTCGAAAGAGTGGGTATTAATTTGAGGCATATTTTCGAGTTGTCAGTTCAAAAAGCAGTAAGGCATAGCCACCCAAATTTTCATCAATATATAGGCCTCAAAAACACAAAAACCCACAGATGTTTTCTACTTATCAAGCAATTAATTCAGAAATGTATTTCACTACAAAGATGTTTCAATCCCCTTATATATGCTGCCTCTAATACACTTTACTACGTACATAAACAAGTTGGGTTTAATTATAGAAAATGCGCTTTGAACTAAAAATATTACCTGTTTTTCAAGGTGATTCAATTGTGGTTAATTGTATTGACGATGATTTTAGTATTTTGGTTGATACTGGAACTAAAAGAGCGTATTCAAAGGGTATTCTAAAATCAGAAATTGCTAAAAAAGATAAATTTGATTTGTTAGTTCTTACTCATACAGACGAAGACCATATTGGCGGACTGATAAAATATTTAGACGATAAAAAAAGAAAACAGAATGTATTCACAAAAATTTGGTTCAATAATGGGGAAGAAATTAATTCTAATTTAGCTCAGCCTAGCACGCAAATACCTGAAATTTTATTAGATGACCCAGATAATTTAGAATTAAGCGTATCGCAAGGAATATCTCTAGAAAAGAATTTAAAGAATATTGGGTTATCATCAAATGAGCTAATAAAGGCGGGTAAAATCTTTAATTTTGGTAACGTTAAAATTACAATTCTTTCGCCTGATGTAAGTGATTTAGATAATTTCCTTGTTGAATGGAATTTAGAAACTGAGAAGCAGTTGCAAATGTCAAAAGCGAGTGATTTTGATAAACCGATAAATGAACTTTTAAAGATAAAATACACAGAGAATGGAACATTGGCAAACAAAACGAGTATAGCATTTATTTTAAACTACGATAAGAAAAGTATTATGTTGATGGGTGATGCTTATCCTTCTGTTATTGAAGCCAATTTGCGTAAATTAGGATATAATGAAACTAATAAATGTAAATTAAATAGCGTAAAGGTTTCACATCATGGAAGCACCTATGGTATAAGTCCTTCTCTGTTAGAAATTATAGATTGTAAAGATTTTATAATTTCTACAAATGGCAGTAATGGCTTGCCTTTTAAAGAATGTTTGGCAAGAATTGTTGCACACAGAAAAGAAAAAGTATTTTTACATTTTAATTACAAAAACGAAATCACTCAAAACATTTTTTCTCAGCAGGATTTCTCAGACTATAATTTTGAATTAAAATATTTAACGGAAGAAAACAACTATACAATAAAGTTAAGTGATTAAAATTGAACAAAAATACGAGCAAATTGCTGTTAAAATTAACAGTAACGGAATTAGTGGAAGTGGTTGTATTATTCAGCCAAATAATTCAGATTACACATTTATTTTTACAGCTAAACATTGCTTAACAGAAAGTGATATTATTGATAATGCAAAAATTTCAATAACATATAGCAATTTTGCTGACACGAAACCAATAGTCATTCATCAAGTTTTATTAGACAATGAATTAGATATTGCAGTAATTCAAATTGATAAATTAACTGAAATTGAATTATCAAAATTTACTAATCCCCAAAAAGACCTTCCAATTCAATTATTTGGATTTCCACATCTTTTAAAAGGCGAAAGCCAGATTTTATCAGGGAAAATTTCTTTTCGTAATGAAAATCATTCTGATGTTGAGTTTTCAAACACTCAATTCACATTTGATAAAAGCACTCCTGATACAATTAAGGGGTTTTCTGGTTCAGGGATATTCCATGAAAACAGTGAAAATATTTCTATTGTGGGCATTCTAACTACATTGAAAGCACCTGACGGAGCTTATAATACTGTTTGTGCATTTCATATTAGCGTTTTTGACAAACTTATTATTTCAAATGGATTACCATCATTATTTGAAGATTATTTTGATGAAATTATTTCAGATTATTCCTTTTCTTTTACAAGCTATAATTCTGATTTGGAAAAGCATTATTTAACAAGGTCTATTGACGATATATTTAATAGTGCTTTACAATCACCAAAAAATATTTGGATTAACGGAGAACCAGGCGTAGGAAAGACACTTCTAATTAATAGAAATTTAAAATTAGGCCATCAAAATTTTATTCCGATAGATTTAACAACATCACCCAAAGACAATATCGAAGAATACTTTCAAATTATTAAAAAGGAAATTATTAATCAAAAGGAAATTGAAAAACCTGTTGAAAATGGTAATATATATGATAATATTGCTTTAAATTTAGAAAAAATAACAAATCAAGAACTATTAATTATTTCAGTTGACGAAGTTCCAATTAAGAATGAAGAAATTTTTTCGGCATTTTTATCTGGTTTCATCAAGATTTCAGAAAAATTTTCAAATACCACCAAAGGCCTCAATCAAATAAAATGGATTGTTTCTACAAGAATTAATCCCTATAATTATATAAAAGAGTTAAATGATTGTCTCATTAATAAAGAAAAAGCAGTTAAACATTTCCACTTTAAAAAACTTGAACTTTGGACAAATGAAGAGTTAAATTCATTAATAAGTTTATTAGAGAAGAACTTGAATTTTTGTGTTTCAAGTAACACAAAACAAAAAATGATAGATATAAGCAACGGTATTCCAAACACTATAAAAAGGGTTATTGAACTAATACTTATTGATAAATGCAGTATTGAAACTGCAATTGAAACTGTTAAACGAGAGTATGTTTAGTATGAAAGAAAAAAAATTATATAGTTCAGCAATTATACCTGATAAATTGTATGTTCAAAGGGACGCAGATAGAAAACTAAAAGAAGTTATTCTACGGATGTCGAAACCTGCATACATTTCAGTTGCCCGTCAAATGGGTAAAACAAATCTATTAATTCAAACAAAAAGGGAATTACAAAACGAAACAAACAGGTATGTTTACATTGATATAACAAATAAGTTTGAAACAGCACAAGACTGTTTTCGATATATAGTTAATCAAATTCTAAATTCAAATGAAGAACTTGAAGCATTCCAAGAAGCTAAAAAGCAAATCGAGTCTTTGCGTCAAACTTCAACGAATAATGCAACAGAAGAGTATCAAAACGAAATACGTGAAATTTTAAAAAAACACAAAGGCAATTTAGTTGTTTTTTTAGATGAAGTTGATGATTTAAGGAAACATGCGTTTTCAGATGATATTTTTGGGCAAATTCGTAAAACATATTTTATTAACGAAACATATCCTGTTCTAAAACGCATTACTTATGTTCTTTCAGGAGTTATAGACCCTGAAAAATTAATTAAGACAAAGGAAAATTCACCTTTTAATATTGCAATTCCAATATATTTAGAAGACTTTAATCAAACAGAGTTTTATGAATTAATAAACAAAAGTGAACTTGTTTTAGAAAATGAAATAAAAGAATACATTTATGACTGGTTACAAGGTAATCCACGAATGTCATTTGAAATTTTATCTTTAATAGAAGATGAATTTATTGCAGGAAATGAAATCAACATAGCTGTTGTAAATAAAGCAATAAATGATTTTTACTTAACAAATTTCAAAAATCCGCCAATTGACCATATTAGAGATTTAATAAAACATAATACAGATGTTCGCAAAGCTTTAATTAAACTCAAAAATGGTCAGATTGAAGAACTTACAGATGAAATAATTAATAAATTCTATTTATTCGGTATTACAGCTTCAAAAACAAAGAAAGAAAATCTAAAAATTAAAAACAAAGTAATTGAGTTAAGTCTATCAAATGATTGGCTTGATAAAATAGAATTAGAGAAAAAAGGATATTATGATTTTGGAAATGAGAAAATAAAGCAAGGTCTATTTTTAGAAGGTATTCAGTTACTCAAAGAGTATTTACAAAATGAACCAAAAGGAAGTTTTTCTCAACTTGCAAAACACGATATAGGTAAAGCATATTATGAAATTGGATTGTATGAACTTTCAAATCAATATTTAGTTGAAAAGCCTATTGATAAAGACACTTCAAGCGAATTGTATTATTGGCAATTGTTTTATACTGGTGCCAATTATTTAAAAATAGGACAGTTTGAAAAAGCTATGAGTTATTTCGAAGAAATAATAAACGAAGCTAATATTGCCCAAGTTGTAATAAATGCAATGGTAAATAAAGGTGAACTGTTAATAAATTCGCCAATAAAATATGAGTCACAAGAAATAGAAAATATTTATCTAAAAGCGATTAAATACATTAGTGAAAAGTCCGAAAAGATAAGTGAACAGGAAAAATTATTAAGTTTAATTTATTATAGATTAGGTGAGCATTACCTAAAAGACAAAGAAAAATCGAATAATGCTGTATCCATTCTTGAAAAAGGGCTTCAATACGCAACAAATGAAAATCTTGCAATTTTTTATTTGCTTATTGACAGCAACTATGATAAAGACAAAGCAAAACGAACAGAATTATATGATAATCTTTCTAAATTAATTATAGAAAAGCAGATAAGATTTGGGAAATCCGAAGAAGCAATAATTCCTGAATTTAATGAATTACAACTTTTCCTTATTCTGAGTAATTTATTAGAGTTTAATCTTAAAGAAAATTTCAATTTATTGATTGAATATTCTCTTAGTGTAGTTTATGATAACAGCCTACAAGACTATGAGTTACTATACAAGACATCTGTATTTGCTATTAATAGCAATAATTTAAAAGTTGGTAAAGAATTAATGCATAAAGTTATTAACTTTAATGACGTTGATGCCAAAATTTTAAAATACTGTTATCAAGTATTAGGTATTTTGGAATACAATGCAAAAAACATTTCTGAAAGCCTAAAGTATTTATCAAAATATGTTCAACTGTTTAAAGAAAATGAGAATTTCAATGAAGAGCTTCAAGGAATAGATTTCAATGCATTTAATACGCTCTTAGATTATTATCGGGAGAAGAAAGAATATGAAAAGTCTTTTGAAATTGCTAAGATCATAGAAAAATATTTTGATGAAAATTTAAACTATGAAAATAAAGCAAATAGTATAGTTATTCTTTTCTTTATAATGGACTATTATGCTTTTATTGGTGATAAAATTAATGCGACAGATTATGGGAAAAAAATTCTTTCATTGGTAGATATTGTAAAACCTGTGCTTAATGAACTTTCTTATGTTGACAAAAAAGGAATTGAACATATCGAAAAGCAAACTAAGTCATTATTAAGAAATTTTGAGCAGGTAAAGTCAATAGAACCAATTCAAGTAGAAAGAGAACCGGGAAGAAATGAATTTGTGAAAGTAAAATATAAAGATGGTCGAGAACTTGTTACAAAATACAAAAAAGTAATAGAAGATATTAAAAAAGGAGAATGTAGAATAATAAATAACTAAACCCAACAAATTGTAAATACCATAAGGGTTTCAGAGGTTTGCGAAGGTCAGAAGTCAGCTTTAACTTTTTGTGTAACTTGAAAGGAAATCACCCGCAATCCCTTACGGAACTTACACTTAAAAGTTGGCAGCAAGTGTAAAAAGACAGACGAGCAGACAGATACGATAGTGATTATATGAAATAAGAAAGGATTTAGCTTTTTGATAGGATAATGCAAATTTGATGAAAATTTGTTTGTTTCTTTCTCCCCCCCAGCAAAAAAGAAGAAAGAAACCCCACCCACATTGCAGCACATTTGAGAATATTATACTTTGATTATGGACTTTAAACCAAGCATAAGCGAAAAATTCTTAGACCTCTTTTACAAAGAGATTGAATGTGACGTAGCTGATACTGTCGAACCTCCTGTTTAAAGGACATAGTTTAATTGTTCCACTATTATATATCTTCACGGGACTGACCAAACGCAGTCCGCATCAACTCTGTTAGGCTAACTACCATAGGTTTTGATGGGATAGGGGTTCCGCAGAGTTTTTCGAGGTCCCAGCTCTGTCCGGCAAAGGCAGAGTCGAAAGCTGGTTCTATTTCGAATACAAAGTAATAATCTTCACTGGGGTTTATATAGCCCAAAGTAATTAGCTCCTCTTTGGATTTTACCTCTGGCCCGGGAGAAGTAATGCGGTACAACAGGTCAGTAGATTTGTCTCCGGTTGTATGTAGTAGCAGAAACTTTGCGCTTGCCAGCCTTGGTCCTATTGTTTTGATATTAATGTCATCTCTAAGGTTATAAAGCAGTTTGTTCTCAATCCAACCCCAGTTCTCTTTACGATAGTATCCAATAATGACATTTGTATTATCTGGAATAAGGCTCCTGTTTTTTCCATACGGTTCGGGAAGGGATGCGTTTAGAGGAGCTGTCAAGCCAGTTTTGTGTACATCGTATGTATGGTAAGAGATCTTCTCCCTTTGGGATGCCCTATTCATTAGGTGGTCGGCAACAGATTCAAGGAATTTTTTCAAATCGGTTGTTCCATTGTTAACCTTGGATGGTCTTACGGCAAAAGCGCCAAGTCCGGGGATAATCTCGTGGAAACCCCGTGGTTCAAATTTTTTGCCGTTCTCTCCCGGATATAGGACATAAGCCCCAGCTGTTCGGCGGATAGCATCTTTGTATGCGTGCATCTTTAAGAGATCTGCCCTCTTATATATTCCTTTGGCGTTATCTCTCTTCTCCTCATTAAGTTCGTTATCTTCGGAGCCTACAATATCCTCAATCTTCTCAACCCTGTACTTTGCATCAAAATGAACGTGCACAACCAACTCCTCCTCTTCTGCTATTTTCAAATCCAACCCACTTGGCCAAAATGAAAGAGTGTAGTCTGGCCGCATTGCTCTGGTCCAACTCCCTGCACTAGGGTAACTCTTTCCGCCCTCAAATGATTTGTTATAACTAAACTGAATATTTAGCTGCCTACCTTTCGCAGTATAAATACCTGAGATATGAAGTGGTCTCCCCTGTTTGAGCGTTAACCCTAATTTGTCCTCCGATATGGATATCAACTCCTCAATTTTCGGAGGTATAATGCCAAAAGTCTCTTCTACAAGTTCAAGTAACTTAAAGAATAGCCAATATTCGTAAAGTGTCGCAACATCCTTCTTTCCACCTTTGTAAACATCCTCCTCACCACCATCCCAAGAGAGACTCGCCGCAAGATCAAACATCAGCCATACTTTAAGAATCTCCCTATAACCCTCTTTTCGTTGAAGGATAGGACTGTTTAGAGGTAGGGTTTTTGGTGCAGATATCTCTTTAAAGATTGAGTGAGATAGGCTACTTAATAACTTTTCATCCAGCAGGGAAGATTCACTTTTGAGTCTACTCTTCTCGGGAGCTACTGTAGATATATCATTGCAAAATCGTTGAAATACAGATAGTGCGTGCTTTATAAATCGATTTTCTGGAGTATCTACTATTTCCGATTTTTCAAATACCGACAATTTAAGGGGGAGGGAGTTTAGTTTCTCTTTAAGAAAGTGACTATCTGGAGTGTTTGCTCTGTTTTTAGATGAACATATTTGTCGAACTTGTGAACTTCCCATTCTCCTTACACCTCTAATATCTCTAACACTTTCGCTATTAGTCCATCTAGTGACAGGCGAGGTTAATATTTTATTAACAGAGTCGTCAAATTCGTTCGAGTCTATAATTGACTTAACAAAGGCAAACCTTTGATATAGTACTTTTGGATCCTGTTTGTAATTTGGTTTGAAGAATTGAGATACTAGGGAGCTGTGTTCAAAAAGGAGCTCTGTGCACTTTTCCGTAATCTCCTCAAGCATAAACTTATACTCGTTCCTATAGTTAACCTTCTTGGAAGTGATCTCCAGAAAAATCTCGCCAAGCTTTAATAAAGTTGCTGCATCTAGCACATTTATTTGAAGCGTTCCTACATAGATATTCGGAGATATTCTCCCGGTATGTATTAGCTCTTTGAATGGAGATCTACTTACAATCTCGCTCTCTTCTAGACAATATTTAGAATCGCTCAAAACATAGCTATAAAACGTTCCCTCCTTAATCTGATACTTTGCCTCGCCATTTACTAAAGCATCATCTACAACAGCCAGCACACTATTCACAGAGCTCTCTGGCCGTATAGTTAATATCAGCGTTAGATCTTTTAAATCAATAGGTATTTCAATCGAGGTTAGATGCATAATATCTTATGCTTCTGCGAAACTAGTAAAACTATTCTGCACCAGATTATTATACATCCGCACTATCTTTTCAAGTGACAATGGGTATTTGATGTCTTTTAGATCAAGTGTCTCTACTTGCGCTTTCCCAGTTGTATAGTTACTTGTACTAACACCATCCATCAAGCACATTTTAATTAGCTCTATAAGAACTGGTTCTAACTTCCTTTTTGATCCGTGTACCTTAGGTAAGAGTTTCTGTAAGATTGCATAATCAATAATCTCGCTCGTATTTGTATCGGGAGACAATAATGGAACTATTTGTGTAAGCCGTTGAATTTCACTTGCTGTCCTAAAACCAAACTCTGCCCCAGAAATCTTTAATTGAACAAAGAAATCGAGTAAAGCTATATTAATCTCTTCTATATTATTTTGATAGCTAACAGGTTCATTCGCAATGTTAACAAAAGTAGATCCAAATTCGGCACCCCTTCCTTTAAGAACTTCAAGGTTTAGATTCCCGGGGTTGTCAAGGAATTTTTCTATCTCTCTCTCTGTTACTCTAAATTCAATTGTGTTGGCTCTGTCGAGGACCTTTGGGCTAAACATATAGGTTGTTTCATCTATGTTTACTGTGCCTATAATGAATAGATTCTTTGGTAGGACGATGCTTGGTGGAACTCCATCCCAGTCTCCACTATCTTCATGTAAGAAAATCTCTCCTTTAGACTCCATCGTGCTCAAAAAATCTGCAAAGTAACGCTCAACATGGCTCAGATTCATCTCGTCAAGTATAAGGAAGTAAGGTCTCTCTTTATCTTCCCCTGCTTTCAAGATTAAGTCTAGAACTCTATTATCTGGTTTTACATATTTTTTATTCTCTAAAGCATTTGGGAACCCTAATAAAGGCTCTCGGTTTGTCCAGTCTGCCCCAACAGGAATAAGACAATACTGGCTCTTCTCTTTGCACAACCACATTGCAAAAGATTGAGCCAGTTTTGTTTTACCAGAACCCGATAGACCGGTAAGAATTATGAATGGTTTAGTTAGTAGGGAGGAGATAAACCTTACTACGAGCGTTTCATTAAAAACCAATTTAGCTTCCATTAGCCACTTAGAAAACTCAGAGTGAATAGATGTAAAAGGCGTAGAAGCCGGAGGAATTATTGGAGTTACTGGAAATGGAATAGGATTGGCATTAGTGATAGGATCAGTGTTAAAATCCAAGGAATTATAATAGTCGGTAATCTCTAGTAAGTCTTTATCTATCGTATCTTCATCGAGTGGCTTAGAAACGTCGTAGGCTTTAAATACATAGGAGTCTCCATATTTAATTTTCTCCCTAATACCCTTCGATTTCATATATTCAGATATAGATAGAGGCTCCGTTAGTGGCCAATCTACGTCAGACGGATTGGTAGCACTTACACAGTAAGCCAATACTAAAATTTTATTCTTTTTATAATATAAATATCCTGGATATATACCCTTTTGAACAGTTTGACCTTCTCTAAGAAATGCAAACCAAGGGACGTATGTTAATGTCCCTATTCCAAAGCTCACTTTAACTTTAAGATTATTGTAGATATTTACATAACCTGTCGTTTGCAAACTTTCTGTTTTTGTCTGTTCAAGGAATTTCAATAATTGATCGTAAAATTTCATGGTAGTTGATTTCTTTGAAATTAAATATGTAGAAATGAGTACTTCTCTAAAATTTTCTCTATTATTAGAATCTAATAATAGAGAAAATAATTCTTGTTCTATTTGGGCATGTAGAAATTGAGACCTTAGATGATTAACTGAGTACGAATTTATTCTTGCAGATAAATCTACCTCCTTGTTACTCGATTTTGGAATTAACTTCCAAAATGACTCTCCACTTAAATGTACATAAGGAGCACCAATATTTGGTTTAAAAATATCTTTGTTCTCAACAAATTTTTCCCAGTTCAACTTATATTGACTCTCTAGTTTATCAGTTAACTCAACCTTATTAGATTGAATATCTCCTTTTCCAATTAAATCTATTACAGACAATAGCAGAACTGCCTTGTGAGGAGCTATCTTACCTTGTTGTTTGTTAGTGTTTAGGGTGGAAAATTTCTCTAGATAATCTTTTAGATTCTTATTACTTTCCATAATTATTTGGAATTGCTAATAAAATTTGTTTCTATCTTACTTTCACAAATTTATGAAACAAATTTATTAATCCACACTAAAAATAAACATATTATCTAGCGGCTATCTTTTTTTGTTTTTTCTTAACAAGAATAAATCAAAATAGTAATTCAGCTCACAATTATTACTATTTTTGACACCGAATTGCAAAAATGTATTGTCGGTGGTGTTTATATTTACACTTTTTGCAAATTGAGTTTAGGGAGAAACGGGTTTAAGTTGTACTTATATAGGTACGGGTTCACCCTTTTTGCTATTAATGTGCTTTTAGAATATTAAAATATATTCCAAATTAAATTTGTTTTAAAATAAACACTTTATAAAATTACTATGAATACAAAAAATCTATCGCGCTTTGGTGCTTTTATGCTGGTATTAGTATTAGCCGTTACCTCTTGTAAACCAAGCACTACTTTCAAAATCACGGGAACCCTGGATGGCATCGAAGATGGCAGCAAGGTTATTCTAATGTCTATGTCAAACAGAACTTTGACAGATACTGCTGTTGTAGCAAACGGAACCTTTACCTTCACCGGTAGTGTAGAGGAACCATCTATGTACTACCTTATGGTAGATGGCAAAAGAATGTCTACACTCTCTTTTTACAATGAGAACGCCAAAATTACCATCAAAGGTCACGCAGATACATTAAACAAAGCTGTGATTGAGGGTAGTAAAATTCAGGATGAAGCCAATCTTTACAGCGAGAGAGTTAAAGCCCTTAGCGAGAAATTCAAAGTAAATGAGTTAAGAACCGAGATGTACTCAAGAGGTGCTCAGGGAGTTGTAACCGAGGAGAGGAAAAAAGAGATTGAAGCCATCCTTGATACATACACTTTAGAGAGCGAACAACTTACCATTGATTATATTAAGGAGTTTCCAAAAGCTAACTTCTCTGTAATTTTGGTTGGCCGCGCCACCTCAGGTAAAAGTGCAGCAATTGTTGAGGAGTACATAAATATGCTGGATCCAAAACTTGCCCAGCTTCCAAGTGTCGTTAAGATGCGTGAGACAGTTACAGAGATGAAAAAGACAGAGGTCTCTATGGACTCTTTCATCCCAAATGCCAGCAATCTAACTTACGGTGTAGATAACACCTTTGCAGGGAAAGATCATAAAAATGTAATCTACCTGGCAGTAATGACAAACGACAATGTTTGTGCTATCACTGCAGATGGTAAGGTCCTGGTGGTTAGCCCAACAGGTGCAAAAGTAGCTGAGTTCAAATCTGTACTCAACTCTAAGCCATCTGTAATTGCAGTAGACAAGGCAGATAATATCTATGTTCTTGGAACTATCGTTGAGAAGAAGACAGTTGAATCCAGAGGAAGATCTATGCAGGTAGAGACTCCAACAGGGGTTGAGTGCGTGGTATTGAACTCAAAAGGTGTTAAGGTAAGAGATCTTAAACTGGAAGGTCTTATCACAGCTACCGGCGTTAGAGTATCGGAAAACAACATTCTGGTTGCAGATACCCGCGGCAGATTAATTAATATTTACGATCTTGAGACAGGTGCAAAAAAATCTGCAATCGAGAAACTTCGCACTTGCTGCGGTATTCTGGATTTTGGAGTTCGTAATAACAACGAGGTTCTGGTAGCTAACCTGGGTGCTTTCCGTGTTAACGGTTATGACTTTACAGGTGCACCTACAATCGCTTTTGGCCAGCGTGGTACAGGAATCGATGAGTTTCACGGTTGCTGCAACCCTGTAAGTGTTGCTTTCCTATCTAACGGAGGTATTGTATCTGTTGAGAAGGATCCAACCCGTATTAAGGTTTACAGTAAAGAGGGTGCCAAGAAAATTGAGGGTATAGATGAACTCGTTAAGGGTTGTGCATATATTCCAATGATTGTAGATTCAAAAGATAATGTGTATCTTGCATCCAAAACAGACGGTATTGTAAAATGCGTTTCTGTTAAATAGATTTAAAAGCTCTATTGAATGACTATCCCAAAACAATTCCAATTTTCATTTATCATCTTTGCAGCCTGCGCTCTTCTTGCAGGCTGCATTAATGCTAATAATAAGGCTGCCGATCTTTATCAGGAGACAGCCTTTGTGCCCTCTGCCAATGCGCAACCATCTGCACAGGACTCTGTTCTAAAAATTTCACTTGCAGTTAACGAAGCCTACTGTCTCAAGACTGCCTGCTCCTGTATTGCAGATCTATCTGCAAGGGAGTACGACCAGCTTGTAGATATTCTGCTCACAAAATACAATATTGACCTTCAACTCACATACTACATAGAGGAGTACGAGATGGTAGATTCTTTAAGAACCAAAGCGTTCGACGGAGTTATCTGCAAACCCTGGCTTGCCTTTATGTTGGTTCCGGAGTATAAGATCGACTATAAAAGGGTTGCAGATTTGCTGGACCCATCCAATAATCAGTGGCTTACCGGCCATTTTATTGTAAAGATTGAGTCTGAGATAAAGAGTATGAAAGAGATCACCGGCAAGTCGCTGGCTATTGGTCAGCCGGACTCCTATGAGAAGTACCATCTGCCTATGGCAATGCTTAAAGAGGGCAAGATTACTCCAAAAGAGACTATCTACAAAGCCAGCTGTCTGGAGACTCTCAATATGCTTCACGAAAATGAGGTAGAGGTTGCTGTAATTTCAGATTACTCTCTTACAGCAAGTTGTGCGGTTGATTTTATAACTCCCAATGAGTTTCGCTCTATAGGAGTTACCGCGCAGATGCCTTTGTGCTCCGTTATTCTGGATATGGCTAAGGTGAGTGAGGCAGATGCGCTTCGTCTTCAAAAGGCGCTTCTGGAGATTTCGGGAGATAGTGCTCCTGCAGGCCTTCTTAGCAGAGGTTTTGTGTCTCCGGCAAGCTGGATACCTGTGCCTTATGTTACAGCTGAAACAAAATAAGCTATTCTCATTATCTAAAATCTATCAGTAATGGATCGAAGGAAATTTTTGGTCAACTTAGGGAGGGGTGCGTGTGCTATTGTGATTGGTGGCGTAACCTACAGAGTGGTAAAAAACCAGTTAAATCCTCAGGGGGCGGGTCCCAAAACCAGGTTTGTGTGGGCTATAGACCCTCACAAATGTAACGGATGCGGGATTTGTGAAGTTGCCTGTGTAAGGACACCATCTGCAGTAAAAGCTGTGAATGATCAAAAGAAGTGCAGTTTTTGTGTAGTCTGCTATGGTCACATCTCCGATAAACAGATTGCTTCAGATAAAATTATCTCAGATGGTAAAAGGGTGTGCCCGCACGATGCTGTTGTGAGGGAGAGCTACTCCGGAACAGTTGACGGTACATTTATCTATACCATAGATGATAAGAAGTGTACCGGTTGTGGCAAATGTGTAAAAAACTGCACCGAAAAGGGGACACAATCTATGTTCCTAATTATTCGCCCGGACCTCTGTATAGCCTGCAACAGTTGCAACATTGCCGCGAAATGCCCGCAAAATGCAATTGACAGAGTGTGGTTCGGACCCGAAGATGATTTCAAAGGGGAGTATGAACTTGAGTATGAACAAAACTAAGGTTGCAGATATGAGAAACTTATTAAAATCAATAACATTGGTTCTGCTGCTTTCGGTGGTTGTTCCGTTTGTATATCCCTCAATAGCTGCTATTTATGCTCAGGAGCAGAGTGACCCCAACTGTATTCGGGAGGTAGATGAGAACAGCGATGTGTGGCAGTTTCGTGAGAGTTATGTACCCAAGAAGTACAACCCCACCCCGGAGTATATGGTTTTTGTAGATCTGGCGGTTCTTATCCTTATAATGGTTGCGGGGATGTTTTTTGTCTTGAAGAGAAAGCATTCGCGCTACATTAAGTTCCTGGCAATATTCACTCTTGTCTACCTTGGGCTTGTCCGGGGTGGGTGTATCTGCCCGGTTGGTGTAATTACCAATGTGACCATAGGTATGATCACCCCTAAACTTGTAGGCTTGGCAACTCTTTTGGTCTTTATCTCTCCGCTGGTGATTGCCTTTTTTGCAGGTCGTGTATTTTGCAGTTCGGGTTGCCCGCTTGGTGCTGTCCAGCACATCTTCTACAAAAAGAGAAAACATATACAGCTTCCATTGGTTGTAAATAAAATAGTCAGGGTTGTTCCTATCCTCATCTTGGTCGCAACAATCTACTTTGCAATAAAATCTACCTACTTCCTGGCTTGTCAGCTGGAGCCCTACAAGGCTCTCTTCTTCACAGGGCACGTTTGGTTTGAGCAGATTGTGGCCCTTATCTCCGGCAACCCGATGGAGCCTAAATTCCTCTCGGCTTTCGGAATATTCTCCTGGAGCTACCTTGCACTCATTTTGGTGGTAGGCTACTGGATTCCGAGACCATTCTGCCGCCTGCTTTGCCCATATGGTGTTCTTGTCGGCTTCGTCTCAATGTTCTCATTCAACCCAAGAAAAATAGACAACGAAAAGTGCAACCTCTGCACCGCCTGCCAAAAGATCTGCCCAACCCAGTCAATCCTAATTGACCGCAAAAACAAAATCACCAAACTCTCCAACTACGACTGCATCCAATGCAACCTCTGCAGCGACACCTGCAAAACAAATGCAATCTAACCTTGCCAAGCATCGTGGGGTGTAATTGATTAACAATGCATTAGCCATTTGAAACGGAGAGAATCTTGCCAAGCATCGTGGGGTATTGCTGATAATCAGCAATAAAGCCCATAACTGCGAAGCAGATAACACACCTGCGAAGCAGACCACATAACTGCGAAGCAGATAACACACCTGCGAAGCAGACAACACAGCTGCGAAGCAGACCACATAACTGCGAAGCAGACCACATAACTGCGAAGCAGATAACACACCTGCGAAGCAGACCAATTGATTCCTGGGAGTTTTTTACAACTTGCGGGTATTTAATGAGATAGCTTTTTCAACAACACATTAAACGCAAAGTCTCTCAGGCTAAAGCGCATATAAACAAGTAAATGTAAAAAACTCCCAGGGAGTTATTTGCCCGTGCTTTAACGGTTATTTCCCGCTCATAGCTGCCTGCCTTTTATGGGGCGGTCCAAGTGATGCTATTGATATAACATTTACACCATCGGGTCTGGTATAGCTCATTCCGGACCCGGTGATTATATTCAATGATGCTGGTCTGATAGATTTTGTTGAGTCAATTACATTGCTAAAATTCAATAAATTAACGGCTGCCTCATCGTGCATTCCTATTCCGAGTTTAACTTCAAACGCAGCCCAGGCACCACCACTTTGCTGAACAACAGCATCTATCTCCAAACCAGTAGAATCACGGTAATGATAAACCTGGGCATCATTGGCACGGGCATACATTTTCAACTCGTGATAAACAAGTGACTCAAATAAAAACCCACAAAACTTAAGATCTTTCATCAAAGCTTCTTTTGTGTGTTTCAAAGCGGCAATAGCAAGAGAGACATCACAAAAATGACGTTTCGGAGATTTTCGCAGCGAATTTGCCGATCTTATATGTGTATTAAAGGCCGGTTGCTCTTCAAAAATCATTAATCTTGATAGTGCATCCAGATATTCAATTATAGTCGGACGGGAAACATCGGCATCTTCCACCGTTTTAATATCTTTCTCCAGCGTGCTGTTATCTACAAGGGTTGCTACATTCCTGGCAACTGAACGAAGTAACGACCTTACTTTTTGCGGATCCCTCTTTACATAGGAAACCCTGCTCATATCTATATCAGCCAGTAAATCAATATAACTCCTGTTTAATAAAATAGCATCCTCAAGAGAAACATTAATCAAAGCAGGCCATCCACCTTTGATCATACGCTCGATTATCAATTCAACGGAAAGTTCAACTTCAATAAACGGAAAAGACTTGCCAACAAGGATTTTACTCATACTTAACTGCCCAGAAGAGTATCCCATCTCTTGCCACGACATTGTTTGCATTTCGACAATTGTAAACCGCCCGGCCCCACTGTGCAATTTTATCTCTTCATCGGGATTTGCCGAACCTGTAAGAATAAATTGCCCCTTACTCTTTCTCTCATCAACCTCGTGACGAACATAATTCCACAATTTAGGTTGTTCCTGCCATTCATCCAGCAACCTAGGAGTCTCTCCCGTTAACAAAATTTTGGGATCAATACCCATTATTATAGGAACCTGCTCATCTCTGTCTACCTGCAAAATGCTCTTTGCAAATTGCTTAGCCGTCTCTGTCTTGCCGCACGACTTAGGACCTTTTATCAATAGAGCACCCGAAGCACGCAATTTGCTCTCAATTTCTGATTCAACAATTCTGTGAAGGTATGTCATTGGTCAAATATTGATTAAAGATATAAAAATAAAGTCATTTTACAAAATATTGTGATTTCATTTTACAGATTGACAAGATTTCATTTTACAGATTGACGTAAACTTTGGCAGTGTTTAGTGCGCAATTTGAACTGGCAGTGTTCTGCGAAACAAGTTGTTTTTTAAGTACTTGCAAAAATGGATTCTGGCAATATAGAAAAACGCAAATTTTAACATATTAGTATCCAGGCAGATACACAAAAGACTGCCAGTTCAAAAAATAACACACCTGCGAAGCAGACCACATAACTGCGAAGCAGATAACACACCTGCGAAGCAGACCACATAACTGCGAAGCAGACCAATTGATTCCTGGGAGTTTTTTACAACTTGCGGGTATTTAATGAGATCGATTTTTCAAAAACACATTAAACGCAAAGTCTCTCAGGCTAAAACGCATATAAACAAGTAAATGTAAAAAACTCCCAGGGAGTTATTTGCCCGTGCTTTAACGGTTATTTCCCGCTCATAGCTGCCTGCCTTTTATGGGGCGGCTGGCAAAGTTGTCATAAAAATGTATCTTTATATTTGTAATTACGAGAAAATATGAAGAAAATAGTCATCTTAATCCTCTTGTTGGCGCAAGTATTTGGTGTTTCAAGAGCCGCTCAAAAGGCAGATACCGAAAAGGCAGATACCGAAAAGGCAGATACCATAAAGACAGCCCTTCTTATAGTTGATATCCAGCATTTCTATTTTCCGGGAGATGGGCCGGGTCTTGTGAATGTTCATCAGGCAGCGATTGCTGCTGGTAAAGTTCTCAAAGTATTCCGGGATAGGAATCTTACCGTTGTTCACGTGAGGCAT
This sequence comes from Bacteroidetes bacterium HGW-Bacteroidetes-5, assembly GCA_002842515.1. Classification (GTDB taxonomy): domain Bacteria; phylum Bacteroidota; class Bacteroidia; order Bacteroidales; family UBA932; genus Bact-08. The sequence goes on from PHDC01000001.1 coordinate 843,058, forward strand.
CAGGCCTCGAAAGGGTTTGAGATTCACAGCAGCGTAGAGCCTCTCTCCGGCGAGAAGGTGATTACAAAAAAGGAGGTAAACAGTTTTCAGGGAACAGATCTGCTTGAATATCTCAAACAGAACAAGATAACACGGCTTGTGGTTATCGGGATGCAAACCCATATGTGCCTGGAGGCGGCGGTGAGGGCTGGTCACGATTTTGGTTTTCAATGCATTGTAATCAAGGATGCCTGTGCTACCAAAGATCTCAAATTTGACGGTAAGGTAATTGCTGCAGATGATGTGCATAACAGTACTTTTGCTACTCTTACGGCCGGGGGCTACTCCAAAGTAATTAATCTTGAGGAATTTACAAATGAGCCGGATAAATATATAACAAAATGATGATATTAAACTCAATCTAAAAGTAATACAATGAAAACAACAGTATTAACAATAATTTCACTATTAATCATCTCTATGGCGTTTAGCCAGACCGCAAATAATCAGAATTTTGATTCTGAGTTGGCAAAAAAATTGGGTGCAGATGATTACGGGATGAAGAGTTATATTTTTGTAATTCTCAAGACCGGCAGCAATACTACAACCGACAAAAAATTCATTGACAGCTGCTTTGCCGGGCATATGAGCAATATGGGCAAAATGGTTGAGGCCGGGAAACTGGTTGTTGCAGGGCCTATTGGGAAGAACGAGAAGAGTTACAGGGGGATATTCATTCTTAACGCAAAGGATTTTGAGGAAGCAAAAGAGCTTCTAAAAGGTGATCCTGCCGTAAAAGAGAAATTGCTGGAAGCAGAGCTCTTTAATTGGTACGGCTCTGCCGCTCTCCCACTCTACCTGGAAGCGGTTGACAAAATCCAGAAGACAAAACGCTAGAGCAAAGCTCTAAAACAAAATGTTAAACAGAATGCTCTAAGACTAAACGCTAGAGCGAAGCTTTAAGACAAAAAGTTAAACAGAATGCTCTAAAACAAAACTCTATAGATAAACTTCAATATGAAAAGCGGGCAATTGACAGGAATCGGGCAAATTATAGATATAAAGCAACTTATAAGCTTTGTAATTACTCCGGCGGTTATTTTGTGGATAATTTTATTTGTAGATTTTGTTCCGGATAATCCAAAGGTTACCTATGCGTTTTGCGTTGCGCTGCTTATGGCGGTCTGGTGGATAACGGAGGTGGTTCCGCTGGCGATTACTTCACTTTTGCCTGTTGCTCTCTTTCCGCTCTTTGGGATAATGGATGGCAAAGCTGTATCTGCAACATACTTTAATGATGTTATCTTCCTCTTTATGGGGGGATTTTTGGTAGCGTTGGCAATGGAGCGGTGGAACCTGCACAAACGGATTGCTCTCAAAATACTATCTGTGACCGGAGTGAGCCCCGCACGAATTCTTTTGGGATTTATGGCCTCATCCTTCTTTCTCTCAATGTGGATCTCCAACACTGCAACTGTGATGATGATGATCCCGATTGTTACGTCAATAATCCGGCAGCTGGACGACTATATGAACAATAAAAGCAGCACCAAATTTAGCGTGGGTCTATTGCTGGGTATAGCATACAGCGCATCTATCGGAGGTATGGCAACACTGGTGGGCACCCCTCCCAACCTCTCCCTGGTGAGAATCTTCACAATCTACTTTCCAAATCTGCCCGAGATCTCCTTCTCGGGATGGATAATTTTTGCTCTGCCGGTCTCGCTTATCCTTTTCGCGATTACCTGGGGATATCTCTTTATGAGTTTCAAACCCAAAAAAGAGGAGTGGATAGAGATAGATAAGAACACTTTTCACAATCTGCTTAAAGGTATGGGGAGAACAAGCTTTGAGGAGAAGTTTGTCTTTGTGATATTTGGCCTGCTTGCAGCTCTTTGGATTTTCCGTGCAGATCTCAGTTTTGGCAGATTTGTGATTCCGGGATGGGGTGGAATCTTCCCGACTGCTTCGTTTATAAATGACGGAACTGTGGCAATATTTATGGCTTTAATCCTCTTCCTGGTCCCATCACGCAGTGAAAAGGGGGCTAAACTATTGGATTGGGCCACAGCATCGAAGCTCCCCTGGCACATACTACTGCTATTTGGCGGTGGGTTTGCCCTGGCCACCGGGTTCAAAGAGTCCGGGTTATCGCTCTGGTTTGGCAGCCAGCTTGCAGGAGTGGCCTCGCTCCACCCTATTGTGATTATTCTGGTTATATCTCTGATAATAACATTTCTCACAGAGCTCACATCCAACACCGCCACAACAGAGATGATACTTCCCATACTCGCGGGAATTGCCATAACCACAAATATCAACCCGCTGTTGCTAATGATTCCGGCAACAATGTCTGCCTCAATGGCCTTTATGCTGCCGGTTGCCACTCCGCCAAATGCCATAATATTTGGGACTTCCCGCATAAGTGTAGGGCAGATGGCAAAAACGGGGCTATTTCTCAATCTGGTTGGTGCAGTAGTTATCACTGCAATGATGTATCTTTGGGGAAGTTTTGTCTTTAATATTAATTAAGATTTAGTAATGAGCTGGGTAATACTTGTAATTGCGGGATTTTTTGAGACCGGGTTTGCCTTTTGTCTGGGTAAGGCCAAAGAGGCCACCGGAGCGGCAACTATCTACTGGTATGCAGGGTTTGTGATTTGTCTGGCAATAAGTATGATCCTGCTGGTACGGGCCACCCGGGAGCTCCCGATAGGTACCGCCTATGCAGTTTGGACAGGCATCGGCGCAGTGGGGACAGTTCTTATCGGAATCTTTGTATTCAAAGAGCCCTCGCACTTCTGGAGAATATTTTTTATTGTAACACTTATCGCCTCAATTGTAGGGCTAAAATTTGTCACCCGGTAACACTAAACAACCTTATCTAAATGAAATCTTTCGGCAACACTCTCAATCTACTCACAGCAATTTTGATCTTAACGCTGGCAGGCAGCTGCACCAAAGAGGGTTCGCAACAGTCCGGGGCTATGCTCCCTCAAGTTGAGACCACAAGTGTAACAAACATCACTGCAACGACAGCCCAGACAGGGGGTGGTGTTAGCGATGACGGCGGCTCTGCGGTAACTGCACGCGGGGTTTGCTGGGGAACATCTCCAATGCCCACAACTTCAAGTTCAAAGAGTGCAGATGGTGTCGGAAAGGGGGGCTGGATAAGCAATCTTAGCGGGCTCACTGCCGGCACAACATACTTTGTAAGGGCATACGCAGTTAACCAAAAAGGGACATCATACGGTAATCAGCTCACCTTCACTACTGCATCTGCAGATATTAAGTACGAGAAAAATGTACTTCTGGAGCAGTACACCGGCACCTGGTGCGGATACTGTACCAGAGCAATTGCTCAGATAGACTATCTGCTCCCTCTGGATAAAAAAGTTGTTCATATGGCTCTTCACCTAAACGATGTTATGACATTTAACCTCAACAGCTCTCTCTTCTCCTCATTCGGGTTTACCGGTGTGCCCACTGTTCACGCAGACAGGGCCGCCACCTGGACGGGAAGCGTTAGCGTAATATCTGCAATGCACGCTCCTGCAAACGCGGGGCTGGCAATTGAGGTTCTCTCATCCGGCACAACAGTCACTGCAAATGTAAGGGTACAGTTTGGGACAAACTTCCCGGACGGAGTTAAATTATCTATCTATCTTCTTGAGAGTGGAATAGTTGCTAACCAGAGTAACTATTACAATACCGACAACACCTCCCCTTTCTACAACAAAGGAAACCCTATTCCAAATTTTGTCCACAATAATGTTCTCACCAAAATCGGAACAGATATGTTTGGAGATCTTATCCCATCTGCAAGCGTAGGGGCTGGAAAAACCTATGCCAAAAGCGTTAATTTCACCAATATAGCATCAGACAAGATGAGCAAAATTAAGGTTGTGGCATTTGTGACCTACGCCGGCGGAGCGAACAACAAAAAGGTTGTAAACTGCATTGAGGGTTCAGTAGGTAATAACAAAGATTTTGTAGTAGCTAACTAGAAATTTACATCCAGCTTGAGGTTGAACCCCTTGTAAGATGGCACCTTAAGGCAGATTCCCCCTGCACACATCAAACCCTCTCTTTGCCTTCCGTAACCTAAAGAGAGGCGCACATAGTTGTTTTTATATCCCAGCCCAACATTGTAGTAGTTGGCTTTGTTGCTGTAGCGGTAGTTAACCATATTGGATGCATACAGATTCAAATATGGTGCAAACCCAATCTCCACCAACCCGGCGATCCAGTTCCCCTCATCCTCTTTTGTCCACAGGTGTTGAGCCTCGCCCCTTAGAGATAACTTTCGGGAGGCTTTGTAGCTGATATCTGCAACCACAATGTTTGACCTCACAAAATCGTAGACAGGCGCCTCGAGAGAGCCTTTGTCATACTGAATGTTGGCATAGGTGAGAACCGACTTTAGAGTGTTGCTCCACTTTTTTGAGATCTCTATGTTAAGATCCTGAAAATAGAGTTTATCCCCTGCAGATATAAGACTCACTTCGTTGCTGTTACCGGTAGCTTTTAGATCTCTCACCTGTGAGAAGTTTACCCTTACAGAGGTGCCGTATTTACCCCCGGCAGCACTCCCCTTTTCAAATGTGTAGTTTACCTCCCCCTGCAGAGAGAACTCTTCGCCGGTTTGGGTAGAGTATGGGTAGATGTTGGTGAGCATATAGGAGTGCTGCCTGGTGTTAGAGGGCAAGTAGTTGATTGTATTGTAGATATCGTTGGACTCCCGCTCATTGAGGAAGTTCATCTGCTTAAGAAAACGAAGGGAGAAAAAGAGTCCAAACCTGTTTTTAGTAAAGTTCCCGTTTAGCAGAAGTGACGAACCCTTTGTATGGCTGTAGTCGTTAAACTCACTCGGGTCGGCAGATTTTACCACATACTCCCCATTCACATCCAGGCTCCCGGAGCTCAAAGATGCCCTCACACTTGTTGCAGTGACCATCTCCGGAAAATCTGTCAGAGGGCCGGTATATTTATCGAACTTGCTAACCACTCCGGCACCAAACCTTAGGCTGGCACTGGAGTTAAAAACTGTATCCACAACTATATCTGCATCTACACCCCTCACATAGTTGGCGCTGTTCTCCAGAAACCTGCGTGGTTTACCGTAAACTCCGGTGATACGCAAAAATGAGAGCGGCCTGTAGATAACCCTAAACCCATCCAGCGAGTTGTTTATTCCCAAATCTCTGTTCTCGTATGCCCTCAATATCAACCCGTTTCCAAACTGTTCGTAGAAATTCCCGACGGTAATATCAATTGAGTTCTTTGTGTAACGGAAAAATCTGTAGACAATTTTATCCCCCTCCAGCTGGTACGGGAACCCGGAGATAGGGGGCAGATATGCTTCATACTGCAACCCGGCAACAATACTCCCCTGGCTGTAGTTGAGCCTCAAAATGTTGTTGGAGGCAAAAGGGTCATTCGGCCTTATAAAGAGAATAGATCTGTCTGTTTGGTAGTAGTGGCTTGCAGATGAGAAGCTGCCCGAGAAGAGGCCTTTGTTTTGGGTGTGAGCCTGCGCAGCAAGCAGCAGAGCGACAGCGGTAATAAATATCTTTCTACTCATTTGAAATCTTTTTTAGCTCTTTGAAAAGGGTCTGCTCATCTCCGTTGATATAGCCGGAGTGCCTGTATTTTACAACTCCCGCACTGTTAAGAATAAATGTGAATGGCACCAGTGAGACATTCATCGCCTTCATTGCATCCTGGTTTTGGTCCAGCAGTACTTTAAAGGGCCACCCTTTTCCCTGTACAAAACTCTTTACCTTGGCTGCAGACCTTGAATCATCTATACTTATTGCAACAAATTCAAAATCTATCTCACCCTGCCAGGTCTCATACAGCTGGGCAACAGCCTCCAGCTCCTCTACACAGGGGTTGCACCAGGTTGCCCAGAAAGATATTACAATGGGTTTGCCGGGTGATATTACATCCAATATTTTTACCTCTTTGCCCGAAAGACTCTTCAGGTAGCCGGGCGGCAGGCTTGTTTGGGCAAAACAAAATTGATAAAGCGTTAAAAAGACAATAATTAACGGGAATTTTCTCATAGTTGCGTGTATATACTAATTTGTGATTATGACCTTACCCTCTTTGCTCTTGCATTGAGCATCTCGGCCACAAATAGAGAGCCGGTGATTATAATAGTACTGATGAGTGTCTCCACAAAGAGAAACCCGGAGTTTTGGGCAATGTTAAGGCCCCCGAGAGCCGGTGCCCCGGTGTTAACTTTGAGCACTATCTGAAATGTGATAAAGGCAAGTTTATAGAGAACAATTGCCGCATAGAATGATACAAACACCACCGCTGCCCGGTGAGATTTACTATCGGCAATCATCGCCACAGGAATTATCATAATGAGCCCCTGCAGCACTATAGCCACAACCGGGTTAATAACCAGGTACAAAGAGGCAGCGGGAACAAAAAATATTGTAACAAGCTTTACAGATGCGGCAATAAGCGAGACTAACACTATAGAGCTCTTGCGCGAGCTCCTCCAGTAAACTACGGACATACACAACACCCCCACCGGCATTAGAAGGGCACCGGCCACCGGGGCCTTGAGCAGATGCAAAAAATAGCCGCCCGTTAACTCGGTGAGCCCCCATAAGAGACCCGCCAGGATTATAAATATATTGATATTCAATCTACTCTTCATAACCGTATGCACATTTTAAGATTTTCTCCTTTGTTGCAGGCAAATCCAGCCTAAACTCCCCCGGGTTAAATTTGGAGATAGCCTGTTTTATGGCAAGCCACACAGATAACCCCAGAATAAACGGGGGCTCACCCACTGCCCTGCTCCTTAATATCCCATCTTTGAAAGGGTTATCTTTATAGAGAGATACTCTAAAATCCTTTGGAATATCTGCAACTCCCGGGATCTTATAACTGTCCGGCCCGGCGGTGAGCAGTAACCCCTTATTGTTATAGACCAACTCCTCTACAGTAGTCCACCCCATACACTGCACAAAGGCACCCTCTATCTGCCCTTTATCTATCAAAGGGTCAATCGACTCCCCAACATCGTGAAGAATATCTGCCCGCAGAACGGTGTGTGAGCCGGTTAAAAAATCTACCTCCACCTCGCTTGCAGCTATGCCGCAGGCGTAGTAGTAGAAGGGCTCTCCCCTGGAGCTCTCTCTGTTGAAATGGATTCCCGGAGTTTTGTAGAAGGCCTGCTCGCTCAGGCTGATCCTGGCCAGATAGGCATTTTGAATTAGGTGTGAGAGCGGGTGTGTTTCAGATGGCTTTTTGCGGGAGTAGATTGTAGAGTTCTCCCAAACAATATCTATTAAATCAATTCCGTAGAGAGTTGCAGCAAAAACATTCAGTCTAGCTTTTAGGCATTCAATTGCAAGCTTAATGGCGTGTCCGTTTATATCTGACCCGGTAGATGCCGCTGTTGCAGATGTATTTGGAATAACCATTGTGTTGGTTGAGCAGATTCTTACAGACTCCTTTTTAATCCCAAACTCACGCGATGCCACCTCAATCATCTTGTCGTAAAGCCCCTGCCCCATCTCTACTCCACCCTGATGCAGAGCAACAGAGCCATCTTTGTACAAATTGACAAGTGCTGCCCCCTGGTTGAGGAATGTGGTTGTGAATGATATCCCGAATTTTACCGGAACTACGGCAATTGCCCTCTTTTTCCACTGTGAATTGCGGTTAAACCTCTTGATCTCTTTAACTCTGGCGCTGTAATCGGACGACTCCATAATGCTCCTGTAGAGATCTCCCAAAATATTATCCTTAATCAACTGCCCGTATGGAGCTCTGTTTCTCACCCTCTCTCCGTAGAGATTTTTTCGCCTCACCTCTGCCCCATCTATCCCGGTTTTGCGCGAGATCTCATCCATAATGTACTCTATAACGGCAATTGACTGTGGTGCCCCAAAGCCCCGGAATGCGGTATTGGAAGATCTGTTTGTCTTGCACGGGTAGAGCTCGCTCTTTAGGGCGGGAATGTAGTAGCTGTTATCCAGATGTAGCAGGGCTCTCTCAATTATAGATCTGGAGAGATCTGCACTAAAGCCCACATCAAAGAGGAACCTGGAACTGTAGGAGTTAATCTTTCCATTACTGTTGAAGCCCACCTTGTAGTTTACCTTAACAGGGTGCCGTTTGCCGGTTATGAGCATATCCTCCCTCCTGTCCAGAACCATAACCACAGCTCTTTTGCAGTGAGTTGCCAAAAGGGCGCTCCACACCGCACACCAGTTGCTCTGGGTCTCTTTACCCCCGAACCCGCCACCTATAACATCTGTAATCACCTCTATTCTAGAGCTCTCCAAATCCAGTGCGTGTGAAATAATCAGCTGATTCTCAGATGGGTTTTGAGTCGAAGAGTAGACCACAATTGTGCCATCTGCCTTTGGGATTGACATTGCGGCGTTGGTCTCCAGATAGAAGTGCTCCTGCCCTCCAATGGCCAGCTCTCCCTCAATCACAAAATGAGACCCCTCAAAGCCGCTCTCCACATCTCCACTCTCTATAAAGAGCGGGTCAAAAGGGAAGTTCTTTTTCCGGAATGACTCCTCTACATCCAGCACCGGCTCCAACTCCGTTAACACTATCTCAACTTTTTTTGCTGCATCTGCGGCTGCCTGCCTGCTGGTTGCCGCTATAAGTAAAACAGCCTGCCCAATAAACTCCACATAATCTTCTGCCAGAACCGGCTCATCATCGAAGACAGCCCCCATTGAGTTCTTTCCCGGAATATCTTTGTGGCTTAAGATGGCACAAACCCCGGGTGACTTTAGAGCCTTCTCGTAGTTTACACTCTCGACTCTACCGTATGCTACATCACTCTTAACAATATAGCCATATAGAGTATTGGAAGGCTTGTCGATATCATCTACAAACCTTGTCTGCCCTGTGAAGTGAGCTGCTATCCGTTTAGTTGCCTGATCCATCTCTCCCTCTTTTTATCTCATTAAAACATTTGATGAGCAGGTTTTTGGCAACCATCATCCGGTATCCTGCGCTGCCTCTCATATCTGATATTGTGCTAAAATCCTTTGCAACAACATCTTTTGCCAGAGTGAATGTCTCTTCGTTAAAGAGTCTCCCGGTGAGAAATTGCTCCAGAATTGGGGATGGGCGTGGTATGGGAGCCATCCCTCCATACCCTGTAAGTACATCTTTTATGAAACCTTTATCCAGCTTAAAGCCTATACAGAAGGTCATTGCAGATATATCCATATCTTTTCGTTTGGACTGCTTATGCAAAAAGAGCACTCTATCTTTACCCGGTACCGGGATAATAAAGCTCTCAATTATCTCGTTCTCTTGTAGAATATGTTTGCGGTAACCTGAGTTGAACTCTCTGCAATCTACCACTCTTGAAGATCCTGCACAAGATAGTTTCATCTTCGCACCCATTGCCAGTAACATCGGCATAATATCTCCCACGGCAGAGGCGCCGTAAACGCTGCCCGCCATAGATGCTTTGTTGCGAATTGGCAAAGAGGCAAATGCACTCAGGTACTCCTCTACCCCGGGATAGTAGCGCGAGAGAATATCTTTTACACTCTCTATAGAGAGATTTGACCCAATAATTATGTTTTTCCCCTGTATATCAACTCTCTTTAACTCGTTTATATCTGAGATATCTATGATTTTGGCATCGAAGTTCTCCTCTACCTTGCGCTTTACACTAACATCACTCGCCCCGGATACCATCTCATACATAGGAAACTCCGCTTTGTACTTTAACAGAGACTCTAAATCATAGGGTTTTATATAGCTGCTGCTGCCACGGGTAAAAACCAGCTCCTCACAATTGAGTTGAGGCAATTTTACTTTAGTCCCTACCCCGGAGGGGCTCTCAAGGGCCAGCAGAGCCTCCATTATGCTCTCATAACCGGTACATCTGCAAAGATTTCCGGAGAGAACACTCTCTACAGACTCCCTTGTAAACTCCTTATTGTTAATATAGTGAGTGTATGCGCTCATTACCACACCCGGTGTGCAAAAACCACATTGAGAGCCCCTCCTCTCTAAAAGGCTCTTTTGAACGGGGTGTAAAACCCCATTTTTGGCAACCCCCTCTACTGTTATCAGGTGTTTGTTATCCAGCATCCCCAACAAAATGAGGCAGGAGTTAACAGAATTTATGACTGTATTCCCGTTCTCATCTCTCTCTGCCAAACAGACTGTGCACGCCCCGCAATCTCCAATGCCGCACCCCTCCTTGGTTCCGGTAAGTTTTAGACCCTCTCGTAGGTACTGCATCACTGTCATATGCGGGTATAGCTGTGCAGATGTTTTAAAGTCAACCTCTTTAGGTACTCCGTTGAGCAGAAATTTAATTGATGATTTCATCTGTGTGGCAATAATTTGACTATAAAGTTAATACTTATATCAATAACAGCTATGTATTGCACACAATTTTCTCTATATTTGAATGAATTTCAACTCAGGAAAATCCTATGAGAAAAGTTATATCTTTTATCTTTTTACAGGTAGTTTTATCTCTTTCTCTCTCCTCTTTTCTATTTGGTCAGCAGGGCAGTTCATTCATCGAGTTCTCCAGCGGAGTGGGTACAACCACATTCCGGGATCTGGCAACATCACCTCTCTTTTACAACGGCGCCTCCTACACCTTTACCGGAGGTCTTATGAGGGTGGGCAGCAAAACAGAGAGCCACCTGGGTTGCTCCTACAGTTTCGGGATGAATACCAACAATTTTAACAACACATACAAATCTGCCACCTTCTACAGCCTGGATATCAACTACTACAGGCTCTACAGAGTTAACCGCCTCACTTCGGGCCGATGGAACACAAAAGTTGGGGCTAATATTCTTAACACCACAAACATAAGAGAGAACGAGGCGTTTATGAATAACTCCCTTGGCGTTGAGAATATCTTAAACATAATGGCGATCTCAAAGGTTACCCTCTCTGTTCCAAGGGTAAAGGGTAGGGTTGTGAAGGTTCTCTTTTTCAGAAAAAATCTTAAACCTGCACAAAGGGAGCTCTCCTTTTCACTGGCAGTCGGGGCGTTAAACCTTAACTACAGGCCGGGATATGCCTATAACTATCTACCTCAAATCACAGGTTCCGAGATAAAAAACTTTAGTGACTACCAGCTATCTGTTAATGGATTTCGCATCCAATCCAAAGCAGACTACACTCACTACCTCTTTAACGGGAATGCCCTCAAACTCTCCTACCTTTTTGATATCTACAACGCTCCGGGCAAATATGAGCCATTCCACTTTGTGAGGCACTCCCTGCAACTCTCATTTTTATTTAACTACAGATAAAGGGCTATGAAGAGGATACTTTACATATTGGTTCTGGCATCTGTTTTGACCTCCTGCAAAGATCTGCTTTTTGAAAAAGAGCTGGCCTCAACTGACCCTTTTGTTAATTTCGATTATCTCTGGAAAGAGGTAGACAGCAAATATGCCTACTTCGAGCTTAAGAATGTAGACTGGGACAAACTGCGGGAGATCTATAGAAAAAAAATCTACTCCCGTATGAGCGAAGACTCGCTCTTCAATGTGATGGGAAGTATGCTCAACGAGCTGCGCGACGACCACACAAACCTGGTTGCACCCTTTAATGTGTCGCGCTACAATGCATACCTCAAAGGGCGGGACAATTTTGAGTACAGAATAATTAAGGATATCTATCTCAAAGCTGGAGAGTATACCACCGAGAGCTTCCGGCACGGACCTCTTCCCGGAGCCAATATAGGGTATATAAGGTACAGCAGCTTTATGAATACGGCAGGTGAGGGTGCTTTAGATTTTATCCTTGATAAATATAAAAACACCAAGGGGCTGATCTTAGACCTGCGGGAGAATGGAGGGGGGAACTTCTCCAACATCCCAAGGATTTTAAGCCGCTTTATAACCTCCAAGACCCTTGTTATGTACAACCGCACCCGCAACGGAAAGGGGAGAAATGACTTTGGCCCCTTTGAACCGTTCTACATCAGCCCATCTTCCAGAATAAAATATATAGGCAAACCTCTTGTGGTTCTTATCGATAGAGGTTCATACAGTGCCACGACATTTTTCGCTCTTGCTTCAAAAGCCATTCCAAACATCACTCTCATCGGAGATAAGACAGGTGGCGGCGGTGGCCTTCCAAACGGAGGCCAGTTGCCAAACGGATGGACATACAGATTTTCCATATCACAATCATACGATTTAAACAAAATAAACTACTCCGAAGATGGAGTTAACCCGGAGATTTTTTGCGAACTCAACTGGTGGGATCTTCGTAAAGATGACATACTTGAGCGAGCTATTTTGTTCATAAACTCCAGGTAGAGCCCGCTCTGTTTGCTCATTTTTGTTTTTTTTGTATCTTTGGTTAAGACGAAACTAAAAATTCTATATATGAGGGCAGAAAAACATTTGTTGTCGGACTCGGCAGAATGGATGACAAACTCCGAATTCGTTGACAAAGATGGTAATATCTTAAGGGCTATAGGAGAGGCCAAAATTATTGTTGAGGGCCCCGAAATCATTAACGAAACCTGGGCCTGTGTAGAGGGAAAAAGAATCTGCAACTGCTATAGAATTGAAAAAGAGTCAGATCTCAAATACCACTTTGAGTGCCAGAATCCGGAACTCGGGAAACAGACAGGTGATTTCAATGTAGACAGAAACATCGTCTACTCTAAATTCACTGTGAGTGACTCCTCTTTAAACGGGTTTGAGATTATCGTAAAAGATGACGATGAGTGTACAATTTACGGGACACTTTATGATGGCCCGAATCTTCTCAACACCTGGAGAACCATAATGGTTAAGATGCAGTAAGTGCAATGCCCCTTTAAGTTTGATAAAACGATCTGCTCCGAAATTGCCGCGAATGCGGGGTATCCATAGATATAAGTTTTATATATCCTCGAAAATTAAATCAGACTCATCATTAAATTTACCCTCTTTCTGCAGTTTTTCCTCCAGTTGCTTCAGATCATTAAGATTTGTTATTATCTCTTTATCAATCATTCGGAATGGATTCCCAGCATTCCATAGACCTGAATAGGGCATATACCAGGAATAGCTGTTTATATTTATCCCATCTGCAGAGATAAGGAAGAAATTGGTGTACATCACCTCGTTCTGCATCTCTTCAATAGTGGCTGGACCTCGGTTATTCTTGATAGACTCTATTTGCATCTCATCGTTTCCTGTAAGATGAGGAATAATCTGTTTGATAACTTCATCATCTGTGCATCCCACCCAGAATGAGTTTTTGCCATCCATCAAGTAACATTTTGGCCATATTAGTTTTGTTATCATCTCTTTCGTATTTTTGCACAAACCTAAAAAAGAGTATTGTCAACTTGTGTCACATTGTATAATTAAATCTTCTTTCTACCATTTGCTAATGCTTCAAGTGTGTTTTTATTGAGCATTATAATGAGTTTTATTCGTTTTCTTACAAATTCTGCTCAATAAAATATCTAACCCACTTTTTAACACCTTCACTTTTTAGTTTATGATTATCAACCATTTGTTTTAAAACCCTTCGAACCTTATGCTTGTTTATTTCAAGACCAATCCGCTGGTGTATTTCACTAAAACCACTATTAGGATATGCTTTAATATCTTTATATATCAATTCCTCTAAACGGTAATCCTCGATATTCTTAAGGTTAGTTTTACCCTTAAAATTGATTTGACGTATAAACTCAGGATTAACAGCATATTGAGTACCCTTTCCTTTTCCTGTTTTTACAACTAACTCGAAATCGAGTAATCGTCCTAGCCAATTTCTTAAACCTACCTCTTCGTTCTGATTTAAAATTCTCGAAATTTCAAGGGCAGTGTACGATTGCTGTTGAGCCAAAAGTCCTAGAGAGATTAGCTCCTTTTGTTTTAAAGCAAACTCTGTGCTGGCTTTGTCCATTAGTCGCACCACCTCCTTGCTCACAAATTGCTTTTTAACTATTACAGAAACCCGTTCATCCGTTTCCTTTACTATGGGAGGAGGTTTTCCCGTACCTAGCAGCTTTGCATATACCAAATCGTAACCGCTGCCCTCTTTTTCCATTAAGCCTAAATCGTAAAAAATCTTTGAAAGATGTTCGTTTCGGCGTATCGATTGGCTTAAAATGTTTTTGGGTGTTACGCCAAACGGTAACCTGCCTGGACTATGAATTTCCATTCGGTCGGGGTAAATATTAATAAAGATATCTCCCCTCGTTGTGTATGTACGATGTACAAGTGCATTAACAATTAGCTCGCGTACCACCTCGATGGAAAAAAACGGAATATTTTTCCTGAACATACCCTCCGACACTTCAATGCTTTCCTGCCAGTCGGGGATATCGTTTAGCACTCGCTCTAGCAGCTCCTTTGGATTTGCAAAATACTCATCGAGTAGAAGTTTCCACACCTTCTCATCGTTATCGTCATAGCGAATAACTTGAATCGCAGGCGGGTAAAGCAGCGACGCCCTATCGTTACGCTTCCCAATCCATAAAATGCCTAGGTTGGTAAGGTAGCCGTTTTTTTGGAAGAAGTAGAAATCGAGCAGCTCTTCATCGCTCATCTCCTTAATAAAAGAACTCACCCGTTGTGAATTTCTAATATCCCTAAGAAATGCAATGCGCTTCTGCTCGTCGAACTGAGTGGATGGTATTCGCTTACTTGTTTGCTCCTCCCAAACAAAAGCATTCTTATCGGCGGCTAACCGTGCCATTTCATCGGGTGGCACCGGCCTGCACTCATCATGTACACGCACATAATACTTGCCATCGGTTGTGGAAGCAATGGTTTGAGCGCTCCTAAAAACCTGAACTTTTATGTATTCTGCTTTATTATCTGCGACTTCTATGGTTATAGCAATCCCAACATTTATGGTACGGTGGGCAATGTTTTGTTGAATAACATCGGGTATGTTTCTATCAGTAATGCTTTGGTTTAACGGAGGGTGCTTCTCCTTATCCTCAATGCCAATAAATACAAACCCCCCCTGAGCATTGGCAAATGCAACGCAATCCTTTGCCAGCTCATCCCAATCGGTTTGCTTCCCCTTCAGAAAACTCAGCGATTTATTATCTACGTTCTTATTTTCCACCATTAATAATCGGGATTTTCGTTCAATATACGACAAAAATCTTTTGCTAAGTATTTTTTGAATTGTGGCCTTACGTGTTCCGTATTGGTTTTCGAATTCTTCCCGTTGAACCAAATTGAGTATTTCCCTAGATTTTTTCCAGTCTTGTTCTGTCTTGAATTTTCGATAAACTCTTTTGATGACAATATCCAAATTGTATCCATCCTTTCCGAGTAGAATACAAACCAATAGTTTTTTCTATGTTTGTGAGGTATTCCTGCAAAAAGAGCTGCAGAACCAAACATATTCTCATTTGAGCGGGCTTTTATTTGCACCTCTACAAAAGTACCATCTGCTTTTTTAATCACAGCATCAATTGCATCATCATCAACCATAGGCACGTAAACATCCAAGCCCTCTTTAAGCATTAGACCGATAACGTAGTACTCAATACGTTTGCCAAAAGCTGCCGAATGGCGAAATGATTTTGCTCCTTTTATCATATTACTATCATTAATTAGGTTTTAGTTCATAATGTGCAGTTTAATTGCCAGTTATAATACCATTTCTATTCAATTCTGCAGTCACCAACTCCTTATAATAACTTACAATTTGATTTGCCTGTTTTTCTTTTGAATTGTCGTAATTCATTTGTAACATAACAATTACACTTATTTTACCGGTATAATCTGTCAACGCATCAGGGAATTGTGCTAGCAATTTGTCTCTAAATTCTTCTTTTTTAATATTTTGAATGAGTCCGTTAATTTTTTTTAAATCCAAACTTTGAAATTCTTTTGTTGATTTAATTATAATTGAATCATTATATGTATACCGTTTTGATCCACATGAGGTTAACAGTAAAATAATAAGAGAGACAATAACTTTGTTCATTTTATTGATTTTTATAGTTTTATAATTCATTGGCAGCAAATTGCCCACAACGTGTTTATATATCTAACAAAGTGCATCTAATTCCGCATATGTATGGGCTCGAAACTCCTTTGTACTAGTTTAAATTTTCCGGAAAAAAGTTGCTGTAAATTAAAGTCATCGGCGGGGTTCAAATGTTTTAAAGACCGGTCATACTAATGAGGGAACAGCTGTGCGCAGGCAATGCAGCGTAAAGTTATGATTTTTATATATTTCAACAAATTTTTTGTATTGAAATACAAAAAAAACTATTTTTAGATAAATGGCGTTTAATCTGATTGTCAGTGGGGTTAGCGGGAAACCAATGCTAGTGGAGGTTTCAGGGAATTTTGCCGAACTTCAACCTTATAAGGAGAGCGCTTTACCGGTTCAATTTTTTTGTACCTTTGGTATAGAGCTTTATTTATACATACACTCATAATGACATCAATAAGAATCTTCACATCTGCTCTTCTCCTTCTTTTTTCTCTATCTGCCAAATCACAGCTAAAAGGGGTGTGGCTCACCAATGTGTGCAGCGATGTGCTGGACTCCAGAGCAAACATCATCGAAGCAGTTGAGTTATGCCGGGAGGTTGGCATCAACCATATTTTTGTGGTAACCTGGAACAGGGCAGCAACCACATATCCGAGCAAAGTTGCAGCATCGATCACCGGGATTGAGATTGAGCAGAGGTTTGCGGGAAGAGATCCGCTAAAAGAGCTTATAGAGGAGTCGCATAAAAGGGGTATCAAGGTGCACGCCTGGTTTGAGTTTGGCTTCTCCTGCTCCTATAGGCAGGAGGATGGTGGTGTAATCATAAGAGAAAAACCCCACTGGGCTGCAATGGATATAGATGGCAAGCTGGTCTCAAAGAACAATTTCCAGTGGATGAACGCTATTCATCCTCAGGTACAAGATTTTATCATATCCCTTGTTAAAGAGGTGGTAACAAACTACAATATAGACGGAGTTCAGGGCGACGACAGGCTTCCGGCAATGCCATCTACCGGGGGGTACGACCCGTTCACTGTTGAGCTCTATAAAAGCGAACATAACAACACCCTGCCTCCGACAAATTACAGGGACTCCGGTTGGATAAACTGGCGAGCCGGTAAACTAACAGAGTTTCTGGGAAGGTTATACCGGGAGGTCAAAGAGATCAAACCCAACACTGTTGTGAGTATGGCTCCCAGCATCCACCCCTGGGCAAAAGAGGAGTATCTGCAAGATTGGCCACAGTGGCTGAACAAGGGCTATTGTGATATCATAATTCCACAGGTGTACCGGCACACCCTGGAAGCCTATAAAAATACGCTGGACCGGCAACTGGAGTATCTTGGCCCCGGCGACAAAGAGCGCTTTTACCCGGGTGTTTTAATTCAGGTGGAGGATAGCGTTATCCCAAACGCCGCAATGCTGGAAGAGATAATAAAATACAACAGAGCTAACGGTTTAAAGGGGGAGACTCTCTTCTTTTACGAAGGGTTAAAGCACTTCAAAGAGCTCTTGATTCGATATAAAAACTTATAACAGATAAAAACTACTATGGACAAAACTTCAAACTACCGGGGCAGCTTTATACTGATAACGGTTCTCTTCTTTATGTGGGGCTTCATTACCTGTATGAATGACATCCTCATCCCCTATATGAAAACTCTCTTTGAGCTCAGCTACACACAGGCAATGCTCATCCAGTTTGCCTTCTTTGGTGCATACTTTATCGGCTCACTAATCTATTTCATAATCTCTTCTTTCATTGGAGATCCTATTCAAAAGATCGGGTACAATAAGGGAGTTGTGGCAGGGCTGATTACATCTGCAGTTGCCTGCCTGCTCTTCTATCCGGCAGCACATTTCCACCAGTACGGCTTTTTTCTGTTTGCCCTCTTTGTGCTTGGTCTCGGCTTTACAATGTTGCAGATTGCCGCCAACCCATATGTGGCAATTCTTGGCTCTCCACAAACAGCCTCCTCCAGGCTCAATCTCTCACAAGGGTTCAACTCTTTTGGCACCACAATAGCCCCCATTATTGGAGGGTATCTCGTTTTCCACTACTTTGCCGCCAGCGGGGTTCATATCCCATATTTTATATTTGCAGCAATCTTCTTACTGCTGGCAGTTGTCTTCTCCGTTGCCAAACTCCCCTCACTATCTGCAGAGAACGAAGTTGTAAAGGGGGCGGGGGCACTCCGTTACAGTCAGCTCTCGCTGGGGGCCATTGCAATCTTCTTCTATGTAGGGTCGGAAGTATCTATTGGCAGCACAATTATAAACTATCTTAAAGAGATTCTCTCCTACCCGGAGATGGAGGCCAAGACATATCTGGCATTCTACTGGGGTGGCGCAATGATCGGGCGTTTTATTGGGGCTGTATCGCTGGGCTCCTCTATGGCAAAAGTGCGTAAGTATCTCTATATGATACTGATTTCGCTTATAGGATTCTTTGTAATCTACGGCTCTACCTATCTGGAGAGCAGCATCTCCCTAAGTGTTGTTATTCCGTTTTTTATCTTAATTGTAGTTAATATTATCGGCTTTATAATCGGGCGCAGCCTCCCTGCCAGGACACTCACTGTTTTCAGCCTCTTTATCATAGCGCTCCTGTTCACCACTGTCTTTACCGGCGGTTTGGTGGCTCTGTGGGCTATTGTGGGAGTGGGTCTGTTCAACTCGATAATGTGGTCAAACATCTTTACCCTTGCAATCGACGGCCTTGGCAAAGAGACCTCTCAGGGCTCCTCCATACTGGTAATGGCAATCCTGGGTGGTGCCATTCTCCCGCTTCTTATTGGTATTGCCGCAGACAGCTTTGGTATTCAGATGTCATATCTTATACTGGTCTTACCATATCTCTACCTCGCATTCTACGGATGGAGAGGATATATTCCAAAGAAAATATGAAACTTATCTCTCTGGCTTTTCTGGTCGCACTCTCTCTTTGCTCTTGCAGCCCCAAGGAGATGGTCCGCAAGGTTAGCCTTGCAGATGGCTGGAAGTTTCGCGCTGACCAAGAGTCCGCGATTTGGCACAAGGCGATAGTTCCCGGAACTGTCCACACCGATCTTCTCCACAACGGGTTGATTCCCGACCCCTTTTACGGGTGCAACGAGAGGGATCTGCAGTGGATTGGAGAGAAAAACTGGATATACACCAAAACTTTTACCATCAATAGCGAAACTCTGGAGAGCAGCAAAATCAATCTTATCTTTGAGGGTTTGGATACCTACGCCAGAGTACAGCTCAACGGTAAAGAGCTTGGCAGTACCAACAATATGTTCCACAAATGGGAGTTCAACTGTAAAGAGCTGCTCAAGCCCGGGGAGAATGTTGTTGAGATTCTCTTTGAATCTGCTCTCAACAGGTTTTTAAGTGACTCCGCTTCATATGGTTACCCTGTTCCCGGGGGCAGATGGGTATTTGCCCGCAAAGCTGCCTACCACTTCGGGTGGGATTGGGGGCCGCGCTTTATAACCTCAGGAATAACCGCTCCGCTCTATTTAGAGATTTGGGATGATGCCCGTCCTACAGATATTCAACTAATTACAAAATCGATTGAGGAAGACAGAGCTCAAATAACCGCACTTTTCGAGATTGAGTGCACATCTGCCCAAAGGGCCACAATAACCGTGAGCGATAGAGATGCCACCTATTACAGCGGGGAGTTGAATCTCACTCCCGGGGTGACCCTCTATGAGATTCCCTTTAAAATTGATAACCCCCGGCTTTGGTGGAGTAATGGTCTTGGAGAGCCTCACATCTACGAGTTGCTGTTTGAACTTAAAACAGAGTCCGGCAAAAGCTGGTCGCGGCATATACCTTACGGAATCCGCACAATTGAGGTGGTAAACCTGGAGGACTCCATCGGCAAACCGCTCTATGTAAAGCTAAACGGAGTTCCGGTCTATATGAAGGGTGCCAACTATATCCCTCAGCACAGCTTTATTACAGAGGTGGCCGATAATCACTACAGAGAGGTTATCAGAACTGCGGTCAAATCCAATATGAATATGATTCGTGTTTGGGGAGGCGGGGTTTACGAAAAAGAGATCTTCTACGAATTGTGCAGCCGATCCGGGATACTTGTGTGGCAAGATTTTATGTTTGCCTGCGCAATGTACCCTCCGGACGACAATTTTGCACAGAGTGTTAAACGAGAGGCCCAATATCAGATAAAACGACTTAGAAACTACCCCGCCCTGGCTATGTGGTGCGGCAACAATGAGTCCAACGAAGGGTGGCACAACTGGCAGTGGCAAAAGAGTCATAAAATTGACTCTGCAGATGCCGCTAAGTTGTGGAGCGGATATCTGAGAATATTTCACGATATTCTCCCCGGGGCGGTCAATGAGCTTGACCCCGGTCGCTTCTATCTCCCCTCCTCCCCTATGGTTGGTTGGGGAAGAGAGGCGAGTATGACCCACTCAAGCTCCCACTACTGGGGTGTATGGTGGGGTCTGGAGCCATTTGAAAAGTATCTGGAAAAGGTTCCCCGTTTTATGAGTGAGTTTGGTGTCCAGTCAATGCCCGCTATCTCTACCATACGGGAGTTTCAGCCTGCCAATGCAGATACCCTCTTCTCAAATGAGCTCCGCTCACATCAAAAGCATCCCACCGGATATCAAAACATAGGAGCATACCTTGCAATGGAAAACCTCTATCCCAAAACTCTGGAGTCCTATATTCACCTTAGTCAAATAGTCCAGGCAAAGGGTGTGGGAATGGCAATTGAGGCTCAGCGACGCTCTAAGCCATACTGTATGGGCACTCTCTACTGGCAGCTAAACGACTGCTGGCCGGTAACCAGCTGGTCCGGCACAGATGTCAACAATAACTGGAAGGCGCTGCAGTACTCTGTCCGGAATCTATACAGAGATATTCTGCTCTCTGTCATTATTGAGAGAGACAGCTGTAATATCCACCTGGTCTCAGATAGGTTAACAGATACAAAAGGGGTGCTTAACGTTAATCTTGCCAATTTTCAAAACTTAAACAACCAGCGCAACATTCTAACAGACAACAACTTTACAATTAAGCCAAACAGCTCAGTAAAAGTACTCTCCATCCCGTTAAGCTCTCTGGGAACCATCCGGGAGAGGGGCTCCTCCATAATAGAGGCAAGTTTTAAAACATCCGGAGGCAATCTCTACACAAACAGTAAGTTTCTCACAAAGCTGGGTTCGCTTAACCTCAATAAGGCAGATATTAAAATGGAGGTGACTAAAGTGAAGGGTGGGTTTAAGATTGTTCTTAACTCAGACCAATTCTCCCCTTTTGTTCAGCTATACCTGAGGGAGAGCCACGCCTGGTTTGAAGAGAACTTCTTTCACCTGTGGCCCGGTCGCCCAATGGAGCTCTTTTGCAGGAGTGATTTAGATTACAAGAGCTTTACAAAACAGTTAAAAATATACAACCTAAACTTATATAACAATGAGAACTAAAGTAGTAGCGCTACTTATTATCGCGATAGTAATTTTGCAATGTTGTGTAAACAGCATCGAAAAAAATGGTGCGGCCTCATTCGTGAACCCCTTTATTGGAACAGATGCTCACGGCCACACATATCCGGGGGCAACTGTACCCTTTGGGATGGTTCAACTCTCTCCGCAGACCAGGCTCACCGGATGGGACGGATGCTCGGGTTACCACTACAGTGACTCAGTTATCTACGGCTTTGCCCATACTGCTCTTAACGGTACCGGAATAAGCGACTATGGAGATATCCTGCTTATGCCTGTGGTTGGGGAGCCGGTTTTTGACAATCTGCTCTACTCATCTGAATTCAAAAAAGAGAGCGAAAAAGCCGGAGCCGGCTACTACAGGGTGTGGCTGGATAAGCCCGGGGTTCTGGCAGAGATGACTGCAACCGCGAGAGTGGGGTACCACCGTTACACCTTTCCAAAGAGCGAACTCTCCAACATCATCATAGATCTTAAGCACCGGGATAAGGTAACCGAATCCCGGATAGAGATCATTAATGATCGTGAGATTCGTGGTATGAGACGCTCCTCAAACTGGGCGAAGGATGTTATCTGGTATTTTCATATGGAGTTCTCCAAACCATTCTCCCGAAGCGGCATAGCCGTGAACGACACACTCATTACAGCCGGTGCCGCAACCGGCACCAACATAAAAGCGTTTGTCGGGTTCGAAACAAAAAAGGGAGAGACCATAGAGGTGAAGGTCTCACTATCTGCAGTAGACTCTCAGGGTGCCAAACTCAATTTGGAGAGCGAGATTCCTGAGTGGGGCTTTGATTCTATTCGTGAAAAGGGGGTAGAGCTGTGGAACAGTGAGTTGGGTAAAATTGCAGTTAAGGGTGGCACCAAAAAGCAGATGAGGGTCTTCTACACTGCTCTCTATCACACAATGGTACAACCAAATATCTTTATGGATACAGATGGGCGATACAGGGGTATAGACCGTAAAATCCATACAGCCCAAGGGTTTACCAACTATACCATCTTCTCTCTCTGGGACACCTACAGGACCTGGCACCCGCTTATGACAATCATAGACCAGAAAAGAAGTTCAGATTATATAAATACAATGCTCAACATCTATGACAAAGGGGGGCTGCTGCCAATCTGGGAGCTGGCCGGGAACGAAACATACTGTATGATAGGAAACCACGCCATATCTGCAATTGCAGATGCCTGGATGAAAGGGATAAGGAGCTTTGACGGAGATGTTGCACTTAAGGCGATGGTAAACAGCGCAACCAAAGAGCACTACGGGCTCGGAATCTATATAAAGCACCAGTTTATCCCATCCGATAAAGAGCACGGGTCAATCTCCAAAACACTTGAATATGCATACAACGACTGGTGTATTGCGGTAATGGCAAAAGATTTGGGTAACGACGCTCTCTACAGGGAGTATATAACCAGAGCACAATCCTATAAAAACATATTCTGCACAACTACCGGGTTTATGAGGCCCCGTCTAAACGGAAGCTGGCTCACACCATTTAACCCCACTACCATAGATTGGCATTTTGTGGAGGCCAACTCCTGGCACTACAGCTTCTATGTTCCCCAGGATATTACGGGGTTAACCCGGCTCCACGGAGGCAAAGAGAGACTTGCCGCTAAAATAGATGAACTTTTTGAGACCGATGCCCCGATAACCGGTATGGATATGAAGGATATTACCGTCCTTATCGGCCAGTATGCCCAGGGAAATGAGCCAAGCCACCATATGGCATATCTCTATAATTTTGTAGATCAGCCCTGGAAAACACAATTCAGGGTTCGCCAGATTATGGACGACTTTTTTACAGACCAACCAAACGGGTTGAGTGGGAACGAAGATTGTGGGCAGATGTCTGCCTGGCTGGTTATGAGCGCAATGGGCTTCTACCCCGTCACTCCCGGAAATACCGACTACATTATTGGAACTCCCTGGTTGCCACAAACAGAGATCAGACTGGAAAACGGGAATCTGTTCCGGATAGTGGCAAAGGGGGTATCTGCAAAAAACAGATACATCCAATCTGCAACCCTAAACGGAGAAACCTACACCAAATCTTACATCTCCCACTCTGCAATTATGGCCGGCGGAGAGCTACGCTTTGTTATGGGCAGCAAGCCAAACAAAGAGTGGGGCATTGGTGAGGATAACACCCCAGCCACTGCTATTGAGGATGAGTTAATTGTGCCGGTTCCTTTCCTTATTGCAGATGGCCCTATCATTAAAGACTCCACCACAGTAGCTATGGGAACAATTATCCCGGGATGCAAAATCTACTACACCCTTGACTCAAGTGAGCCCGACACCACTTCGGCTGAGTATACATCCCCGCTTAACATTAAGACAACCACAACAGTGAAAGCCGTTGCCTACAAGCAGGGTGAGGGTTTAAGCAAAAGTGTTGAGGGAAGGTTTACCAAGATTGCACTCAATCGCTCTGTCGTTATAAATACCCCCTACAACAGAAACTACACGGGCGGGGGGCCGGAGGCACTTATAGACGGAATCCGGGGTTCAGAAAATTGGCGACTGGGTGGCTGGCAGGGTTATCAGGCAACAGATTTTGAGGCTGTGATTGATCTGGGAAAGGTGGAGAACATAAAATATCTTGCCGGCGGTTTTGTTCGGGATATCCGCTCCTGGATTTGGTTCCCCAAGAGTGTTATTTTCTATACTTCGGAAGATGGAGTCAATTTCAAAGAGGCAGGCAGGGTTAAAAACTCCATCGCGGATGATGACTACGAAATCTCAAGAGAGGATTTTGAGTTAAAGACCAAATCTAGAGGCAGATATGTTAAAGTAAAAGCTATAAACTACGGCAAAATTCCCGCCTGGCACCTTGGAGCCGGAGGAGATGCGTTTATATTCATTGATGAGATTATTGTCAATTAGTTATTGTCTTAACCAAAATGGCGTAATTAAAGAAATAGAGTTTAGTTTTTTAGGAAAAAAACATATAAATTTACGCGGTTTAGAAAATTGCATATACTTATGAAGGGCAAAATATTTAAAGATTCCGAAAACGTTTTCCAGGATCAGGCTAGGATTTTGCTTGATTTCTACGAAAAAGCTGCCGAAAAAATTGTTTTTGAAGAGAAACATATAGAGCGGAGAAAATCTGAACTCGAAGAGGAGCTTGCTGCTTTAAATAAAGATATCTCCCGCACCTCTCTGTTAAAATGGCTACTGTTAATATTTATTATCCCCTTTATCCTCTACTATGTTAAAGAGAGCAATTTAAAAAAGAGCAGGTCTGTACTACAGGAGCAGATAGAGGAGCTAAATAAGAAGTTCAAAGATATTTTCCGGGGTTACAAAGTGAGCAAAATGGCAATTGCCTATGTACCCGTAGCTAGCCAGGTAAAATATGAGAACAAGAGCTTTATTGTAGATTATACCGGCACTACAGCAGAGAGTGAGTTTAAGCTTCAGATTCCAAAACACAATGAGACTCTGGTAGAAAAAATCGAGGAGCTGGAGCAGCTCTCCAAAGAGGCTCCTATGGTTGAATCTTCACACAACTCTGAGTCTGTCAACACTCAGGAGTTCTCATCATCTATGCAGGAGTTGAATCAAAATGACTATTTCGGGTCACTCGAGAGAGCTCTTCGCACAATAACTTACTGTATTGACGATATAGATACCACCTCGGTATCTCTCCCTTTAGTCTCCAATAACAGCGATTACCATAACTTTCTTCGGGAGTACTCAACCAACGAAATTCCTGCAGGAGCCCCAGTTTTTGAAGTTTTTGACACCTCCCGATACTACTCTCAAATATCTAAGTTCCACGAACTTAATAGAATGAAAGATACTCTCTCAAGGCACACATCCAAATTTGAAGATGTCCTCAAAGGGCTTATGCTCACTCTTGCTCAATCTGTTCAGACAATCTCTTCACTTAAGATTGCATCTGCAGATAAAATAGTATTTGACTCAAACAGAGTTCTTTTCAAGATACTCAAATCTCCATACAACCACTACTCCCCTGTTTTAGAGCAGGCAGAGATTGAGAGAATACGCAATGAGAGTTTCAATTACGGAGAGTCAATACAGGAGTATGTCCCTTTTCAGCTTAAGAGCAGCTCCAGGGTGAGGTATAATATGCTTTCGGACAGCTGGGTTGCAGAGGATGGAAGCGCCACCAATATGCCGTTTGGAATTCACCAGATTCACGAAGAGATTGTCGCCCCAATTGTACAGAGCCTTATGGAGGAGACACGGGTAGAGCGTCTAAAAATCTACAACCATATTAAAGATCAAAAGATAAGCTACCTTAACAAATGGCATCAGGATACAGAAGATTTTTATGGACGAAACAGGGCGGAGAGTGCAGATCTTGTTAATTTAATGCGGAACACTTTAAGCGAGTATGTTGCTGCCTACAACACTATGATCTCAATGCAAAAAACAGAGGAGAGTATGAAGCAGTCAAACGGATCGCTGGACTCCTCACTTGTAGAATCTGTCTCAAGCAGTGTAGAGATTCTTGCTGCTTTTGAGAAGCAGTCACAAGAGTTCCAGAGTGTTCAGACAGAGTTCGAGAACTATATGGAGCAGCTTAAGGAGGATATCGTTAAAAAAGCAGACAGTTTTGAGCACATAGATTACTACGAAGCTCTGCTTAGGGACGGCAACTCTAAAGAAACAGCTGTTGCAGCCAAAGAGATCTATGAAATGGACGAAAGAAGAAGACCTCTCATTGCCGTAAATCCTCTTTTTGCAAAGATGTCCGAGATGCCTCCTGAGCCAAGCGTAGACAGTATAACATTTGAATTGGTATCGATGAGTCTGCCGGATATGGCAAAAGATGCCATTGCAGAACTTGAACACGAACTCCAGGAGGAGCTTTAACTTAGAAATCCCAACTTGATACTATGTCAACCTTTAATTATCATATAGATACGCAGCCACTGGCAGAGGAGATGGGTAATGTCTCTAAGAATGTTAACCTCACAACCGGTGCTGTAGTTGCTATGCAGGCAGCTGTAGTTGCTGCCGAAGAGAGAGCCTCAGACCTTGTTTGTGATAATGTAAACAGAGGTTTTTACTCTCTCATCCGTTCTCAGATCTCTCAAAAGCTTGCAAAGTACAAAAGCGAATATGAGTCTAAAAGGATGCTGCTTTCACACCAGAAAAGGGCTTTGGTGAGCATCAAGACAATTATGGAGAGAGATTACAATATGATCTCAAAACGATACACCAAACTCTTCAACGGATTGAATTCAAACCTCCAGACTCGGGTTTTTGAGGTTGATAAGCCAATGATTGACTTCTCCTACAGAGATATCGGAAGAATGACCAACAGGTCTAAGTATCTTACTGCCGTAGTCCCTCTTACTCAATTAGAGTCGGTTGCTTCAAGCCAAAAAATTGTTGCTTCAAACATTAAACAGAGAGGTTTAAATGCTATAAACTCCATAAAGGCCTTTATTCTGGAGATGCATAACCAGGAGAGTCTTGCCAAGAAGATTCTGGTTGATGACATCGTTACAAGAAACAGTGAAGCATATCTTCCTGTTGCTCTTTGCGAATTTGAGAACGACTCCTTAGGTAACAGGGTCACCGAGTTTTTTGCTCCCGGAGAGTCATTGCATCAGGCCGCAGTAACATCTATCTCAAATGCACTTCACTCAGAGTTTCACAATACACCCCAAAATCAAGATCTCTATAGCAGGCAGGAGGTGAGAAATGAATTTCTGAAACTGATATCCGACTCAAAAAAACCTGCAAGAGTGAGGGATGTCGCAATTGAACTGTTTAACTCCGGACTACCTCAACGAGAAAAATCTTGATGATATGGGTTTTTTAAAGAGTTATAAAGAGACAGTCAGCAAAACGGTATCTGTACCGTATGAGGCCTCAAATAAAGGGGGTACAAAGTCGGTTACCGTAGATATCCCTGTTGAGATAAATCTGCACTTCAACACAGACCCATTCTCCGAAAGTGTAAAGAGTTGTGAAAACGATATTACACTGCTAACTGCAGCTGTGGTTGCCACAGAGCAGGTGGAGGTCCGTACAAAGGAGGAGAACTCTCTTCGGGTTGCAGACTCTGTGGTAAATGGTTTTTTCAGCTATATCCGTTCCGAGATAAGCCAACAGGTAACAGAGCTGGTTCAGGTGGCAGAGGGTAAACAGATTATTTTAAAAGAGCTTATAAAACGATCGACATCTGTTAAGAGTCAGATGGAGAAGGATTTTAACAGAATCTCTTCCCGTTACATAAAAGTCTTCCAGGATCTCAATAAGGAGTTATCTTATCGCGTCTATGAACTCAATAAATATATCTTTAATTTTGAATCACAGACAAACAACCACAAGGTAAGAGCCATTAACAGCGATCTGATAAATGTGATTGCAGTCTTTGGAGCAGAGTGTTCAAGCCTGATATCCAAAATATCTTCTTCTGTTACAAAAAAGAGAGCAATCGACACTATCACAAAGGCCAAAAATTTCATTCTGACCCAAAAGCGGCTCTACAACGAAATTCAAAAGGGTATAGTTAACGAAGAGATATCCGGAGATGTTGTTGTTCCCGTTTGCTTTATTGAGAGCTACAGCAACCCAAACAGCTACGAACGAAAGATATACTCTCAGGAAGATTTAGCACAAAAAGAGGGGAGCGAGGTATGGGACCATATTATTATGCAGATCTCATCCGAAGATATTAAGTGGGAGGCAATTTCACAAAAAGATAAAAGTAACATAGCCCTCTATTTTGAGTACGAACTGGAGAAGAGGGTAAAACAGGGTGACCCGCACTCATTCAGGGTCAGAGAGACAATCAGGAAAATCGCAAACTTAGATTCAATCTGCGTAATGAGCAATCGGTAATAATTTTACAAAATGAAAGATTTAAAAGAGATAAGAATCAGTGAAGCTCATCTTCAACTAAAGAATAATCTTGTAAGGAGCTCAATCCTGCCCGAGAAATCATCTGAGCTTGGGCGAAATATAACTGTGCTGGGAGACAGCATAATAGAGGGCGCCGTTTATGCATATAAACTTGAGGTTAATAATGGTGATGCCCACTTTATGGGGGCTCTTTTCACCCAGCTGGAGCTCTTTATTAATAGCGAAGCAACCGGTGAGATTATCTTTAA
Organism: Bacteroidetes bacterium HGW-Bacteroidetes-5; assembly: GCA_002842515.1. Lineage (GTDB taxonomy): Bacteria > Bacteroidota > Bacteroidia > Bacteroidales > UBA932 > Bact-08. The sequence continues at coordinate 871,581 of PHDC01000001.1, forward strand.
TAAAAGCGTAGGCTCCGCAAATTCGGTTGTCTCCCGCGCACTAAACTGTAAACTCTCCTTCTATTCGGATATCAATGCAAAGAGGGTCACACTATGTAACGCTTTTGTTGCGGGTAGTATCTATGCAGATGAGATTATTCTTGAGAACTCTATCGTTATCGGTGGTCTCTTCTCTACTCAAAGTCTTGAGATTACAAACTCGCTGGTGGGTACATTCAACAGCCCCTCCGTAAAGCTGGAAGATACTGTATACCTGCTGCTGCCAAGTGCCTTCTCAATCAACCCGGTTATGATAGCTCCCGGCTCAAAGTTATACAATCTCACTCTTGCAGATCTTGGATCACTCTATAAGGGTGTCGGTCAGGCTGCCGGCTCCGGCAAAATTGAGATGGATATTATCTCAGATGAGGTTAAGACAACTCTGACCAGAGATGATATTCAAAAGACAATCCGAAGTTATACGGTTGTAGGTAAAGTTCTTGCAGCAGACCTAATTGACACCGATAAGTTCAATAACCACTTCTTACTCACAGCAGCAAGTCTGGGTGCCCAGCTGCTCAAAAGTTACGACCTGGGAGTGAACGAGAAGGGAGAGGTGGCAGAGATTACAATGGAGAAGCTTCGTATATTCTTCTTTGACATTCTCTACGGAAAGACCGAGATTCAGGACATAGAGGGGACATTTAACCTCTCTGAGATAACCTCAAAATTTAAATAGAAAACTATATGAAAACAATTATCTCTTTTTTGATTATGTTGATGTTTACATCTGCCTCAGCTCAGGACAAACAGGTTTTCACAAAGATAACCGAAGGGGATCAGCTTATTTATCTGCTTGCATCACCTTCACTTAAGGGAGATATCTCTCTTGAAGAGACCATTAACAGCAGAAGGTCAAGACGCTCTTTTGCACCGGACGGTGTTACCGATGTTCACCTCTCTCAAATATTGTGGAGTGCATACGGTGTTACCAAGCCAAGTACCAACCCACAAAGGAGCGGTCTCAGGAGTGCACCATCGGCCGGAGCCAGATATCCGCTGGAGATCTACGCCGTAGTAGGAAACGTTCCCGGTATAGAACCAGGAGTGTACAAATATGACGCAATTCAACATAGAATCATACGGGTAATTGCCGCAGATGTAAGAAAGGAGCTCACATCTGCAGCGTTAAACCAGAAGATGGTGGCAGATGCCCCTTTCAGCGTCTTTTACAGTGCAATATACAGCAGAATTACAGATAGATATGGAGACAGGGGTCGCGATAGATATGTCTGTATGGATCTCGGGCACTCTGCCCAAAATGTCTATCTCCAGGCAGAGGCACTCAAATTGGGAACTTGTGCAATTGGGGCTTTCAATGACGAGATGGTAAAAGCAGTTATGCTCCTTCCGGAAAATGAGGTTCCGCTTTACATAATGCCAATCGGAAAAGTTAAATAATAACCCAAGAGAACATATCTGCTAATAGCTTGCAGTTGAGTAGACTCATTTTTATTAATGAGTCTCTCTCTTTTTTTATCCATTCTTGTCAAGAAAAGGCTAAATTTGCGGGATTGACAATTTTCAATTTTTTAACGGCAAATTAAAAACAACAAAAATGAAATTAAAATTTTTATTGCTCCCTATTCTGGCTCTTCTCTCCCAGCAGCTATCTGCACAGGATAAGATGCTCGATTTTCTAAAAAGTGAGTTAAAGAGTCAGATGACTACACTCCAAAAGGGTGAGTACCCTCCGTTTTATATGAACTACAGAGTTCTGGACAACAATACCAGGATTATTCGTTCATCTATGGGTGCCACTGTAAACACAGAAGAGGATAAACATATTCTGTTTGTCCCTCAAATCAGGATAGGATCACCTGAGTTTGACAATTTTCACGAATCGCAAAACGGCTCTCCTACAAACAGGTTTGCAGGCCCGCCCACAATCTTCCTTCCGGAGGATATTCAAAACGGGATGAGTGCGTTACAAGAGATTATCAAAGAGGAGGTAAACACACGCTACCGTTTTGCCATAACAAGCTACGAGAGAGCGACTGCAAAAAAGGGTGTGAAGGTAGAGAATGCAGATAAATCTCCCGACTTCACCAACGCTAAGGCCGAAAAATATTTTGAACCGGCAATAAAGGGAGATAAGGCTAACCTGGACAAAGAGGCGTGGCAGAAACAACTGAATAAATACAGTGCCCTTTTTATTGACAATAAAGATGTTATAAGCGCAAATGTAACTCTTACATACAGAATCTGGAGAAAATACTTTGTCTCTACAGAGGGTAGTGAGATTGCAGAGAACAGGACATACACCATTCTTAGTGTAAGAGCCGCTACTATGGCAGATGACGGTATGGAGCTTCCGCTTAACAAAAGCTATTTTGCATACTTCCCGGACGAACTGCCATCTCCGTCACAAATTGAGAAAGATCTTAAAGAGATCTCCCTCAAACTATCTGAGCTTAAGGTTGCCCCATTGGTTCAGCCCTACACAGGACCTGCACTTCTGTCGGGATCTGCAAGCGGAGTCTTTTTCCACGAAATCTTCGGTCACAGAATCGAGGGGCAGAAGATGAAGAGTGAGAGTGACGGACAGACCTTTAAGAATATGGTTGGGGAGAGTGTTCTCCCGGCTTCTTTAAGTGTATATTGCGACCCTACAATGAAAAAGTTTCGCGGCAGCTCTCTAAACGGCTACTATATTTTTGATGAGCAAGGGGTGAGAGGCGAGAGAGTTGAGGTGGTTAAAGATGGTATTCTTAAAAACTTCCTAATGACCCGTACAGGACTTGACGGTTTCCCAAAATCCAACGGTCACTCCAGGGCAGAGTTTGAATATGACCCAACTTCCCGCCAGTCAAACCTCATCGTTGAGACAAACTCATATAAAACAGACGCCGAATTAAGGAAGATTCTTATTGAGGAGGCTAAAAAACAGGGTAAGGAGTATGGTTACTTCTTCAAAACAGTTACCGGAGGCTTCACACAAACCGGAAGAGCAGGCGCTAACTCATTTAATGTAACCCCTCTGGAGGTTTACAGAATATATGTAGACGGAAGGAAAGACGAACTGGTAAGAGGAGTAGATATGATTGGTACACCGCTCTCTATGTTCTCCAATATTGAGTATGCAGGCGGAGAGTTTGAGATATTTACCGGCACCTGCGGGGCATCATCCGGCAATGTACCGGTTACTGCAATATCTCCAACTATTTTTGTAAACAAGGTTGAGCTTCAAAAAAAGGCTAAACCTACAGTTACTCCGGCACTTCTGCCTCGTCCCTAATATTTCAATATAAATAACAGTCAATAGAAATGAAACATATATATATAATAATGAGGTTCTTTCTGGTTGCATCTATTGCTCAGATAATCTCTTTAGCTACAGTAAGTGCCCAGACAGACCAAACTACATTGTTCAGGGCAATGAAAGATGAGATGAACAGAAGCAAAAACGAGCTTATTCTTCCAAACTCACCTGCACCCTACTTTATCTCCTACACTGTCGCAGAGACATCATACATCACAGTCTCCGGCTCTTTGGGAACAATACTCAGCTCAAAAGAGAGTCCGTCGGAGAGAGTTCACTCTGTAAACCTTTTAGTGGGAGATAATAAACTCTCGAGCGACTATGCCTACACCGGGAACGGTATCTTATCTGCATCCCTCTCATCCTCGGAAGACAATTATGATCAACTCCGGAGAAACTTCTGGCAAACATCAGACCTGGCATACAAATTCGCAGTTGAGGTCTATAACTCTAAAATTAACAGTTTAAAGAGTGCAAACCTAACCCCGGAAGAGAAGGCTTTGCCGGATATGCTTCCGCTTGCAAGAGTTGAGCAGATGAGCAATGCTCCTGCAAAATTCAACCTCAGTAAAAAATCTTACGAAGAGCTTACCCGCAAACTATCTGCAGAATTTTCCAAATACCCTCAAGTTTTTAATTCCAGAGTTGAGGCAGACGGAATCATAACCAACTACTACTACCTCACAACAGAGGGGACAAAGGTTGTAGAACCAGCCGGTTATGTTGCCGTTACATTTTCCGGCAGAGTAAGAAATGCAAAGGGTCAGGTTATCTCAGACCGACACACCATCTACTCCCGTACATTTGAAACACTGCCTTCGGAGAAGGAGCTTATTGCCTCCGTTAACGAGTTCGCTTCAAGAATGAAGGGGCTCACAGAGGCATCAGAGATGGAGGAGTACTACCTGGGACCTGTTCTCTTCGAAAACGAAGCTGCAGCAACTATTTTATCAAATAACCTTGTATCTCCAGCCGGCATTATCTCAATCAGAAAGCCTGTACAGGTAATGGCATCAGTGGGAAGAGTAGAAAATGTTGCCGCAAGGCGAGATGTTAAAGCTCTTGAAGATAGAATAAATAAGAAAGTGATTGACAGCAGAATATCTGTTATAAACAGAACAGATTTAGATAATTTCAACGGCAATCCGCTGCTGGGAATCTACACTATGGACGCTCAGGGTGTTGCTCCGGTAAAAGAGGTTTCACTCATAGAGAACGGAATCCTCAAAAATCTGCTAAGCACAAGAACTCCTACAAGAAAGACAAACGGATCGACAGGAAGTTTGAGGTACGGGGTAAGGCCAAGGGCAATCCCTATTGAGACGGCTCCGGGTACGCTTTTCATCTCTGCAAACCAAGGATCTACACCTGCAGATCTCAAAAAAGAGCTTATAAAAGCAGCTATAGAGGAGGGTCTTGACTACGCCTATATTGTAAGAAAGATTGCAGATCAAACGGATCAATATATCTACAGAGTATCTGTAAAAGATGGTTCGGAATCTTTGGTTATCGGCACAGAGATAACTCCTGTACCCCTAAACAAGCTAAAGAGAGTTCTGGGTGTGAGCAGAGAGCAGATGGTCTCCGGCTACCTTTATCAGGGTGCCGTTCCAACCTCAGTTGTATATCCAAACGGTATTTTAATTGAAGATATTGAGATCAATAAAAAACCTATCAACGTATTGAAGAACTCTCCGCTTATCTCCAATAAGTAACAAAAAGCATCACAAAAGGCACGCAAAAAGCATCGCATAGCACTAAATGAAACAGTTATCACCACAAGAGTCAAAGGCAATAGATATCCTTCAGAGAGATCCTTTAAGAAATATTAATCTTATTAACTTTATTAAAGGGTATCCCATAAAGAGTATAGATTTTGCCGGAGACTCCCTGATGGTGAGAGGGTGCAGTTATGCTAACTGGGTCTATATAAGCAGTTCAGATATTAATGAGTTTGCCCGACTCACAGAGAGGCTTACCCTTGAAGACAATCACTTTGCAATAATTGAAGAGTGGATGTTACCGGGAATTCTCCAAAAAAGAGATGTGGTATGGAATCTCTCCTGCACAAAATACTGGCTTCCTCCCGATGTCATACTTCCGGCCACAATAAACAGCATCAGATCACTAAGCCCGAACGAAGCTCACTATATCTACGACAACTACACATACAGCAAATATGTATGTCCGGAGTATATTGCAGATAGAATTGAGAATGGGATCGGCCTTGGTATCTATGACGGCAGTAAATTGGTCGCTTGGATTATCACCCACGACGACGGCTGTATGGGATTTATCAATGTTCTTCCGGAGTACCGCAGGATGGGTTACGGAATAGATCTAGCCAACGCTCTGGCAAACAAGATACGGGAGAGGGGAGAGATGGTCTTCATTCACGTAGAGGATAGTAATATGAAGTCTCTTCTACTGGCCAGAAAGATGGGATTTTTAGAGTACAAAGAGGTTCACTGGATAAAAACAGAGAGCAGAGAGAGATGAGAGTTGCAATAATAGGCGGAGGGGCAGCCGGATTCTTCGCTGCAATTACTGTAAAAGAGAGTTATCCGGGCTCTTCGGTTACAATTTTTGAGAAGGGCGCTGTTCCCTTATCAAAAGTTAAGATTACCGGAGGGGGAAGGTGTAACCTTACAAACAGCTCTCCATCAATCGAGGAGCTCTCACTTGCCTACCCCAGAGGTGGCAGGCAGATGCGCGGGCTGCTCAGGGAGTTTGATAACTTTAACACTATCAATTGGTTTGAGTCCAGAGGAGTTCCTCTAGTGACACAGGAAGATGGTTGTATCTTCCCGGCAAGCCAGGATTCACAATCAATTATTGACTCTCTGGTAAGCCGGGCAAAGAGTCTTGGAGTTGTGATATCTACCGGGATGGAGGTGAGCTCTCTCTCCAAAGCGCCGGATGATATGCTTGAGCTCCATTTTAAAGATGATGTCACCCAACCGGCTCTCTTTGAAAAAGTTATTGTAACTACTGGAGGCTCACCCAAAAGGAGATCTCTGGATTGGCTCGCCGCTCTTGACCATAAGATAGAGAGCCCGGTGCCCTCTCTCTTTTCATTTAACTTACCCGGCGATAGTATCACTGAGCTTATGGGAGTTGTCGTTGAAGATGTTATTCTCTCTCTGGAGGGTTCAAAATTAAAATCTGCGGGAGCTCTCCTAATTACCCACTGGGGTGTGAGCGGGCCCGCAATTTTAAAACTCTCCTCATACGGTGCGCGGCTGCTCAATGAGATGGGCTATAACTTTAAGATTCATATCAATTGGGTTAACCAACCAGACAGTTCAAAAATTTCAGGGGAGCTTAATCAAATTATACAGATGAGTCCCAATAAACAACTCTATAGCGTCAGGCCCTATGGTATTCCCTCCAGGTTGTGGAGATATCTTCTTTGGAGGTGTGAGTTAAAAGAGGATAAAAAGTGGTGCGAAATCGGGAAAAAGGGGGTTAATCTTCTTACTGATGCCCTTTCAAACGACATCCACCGGGTGAATGGAAAATCTTCGTACAAAGAGGAGTTTGTAACCTGTGGCGGTGTCTCGCTTTCTAGCGTAAACATCTCCACTCTGGAGAGCAAATGTGTAAAAAATCTCTATTTTGCCGGGGAGGTTCTGGATATAGATGCAATAACCGGAGGATACAATCTACAGTGCGCCTGGACAACCGGATATGTGGCCGGAAAATTGCGAAGTGGTAAATAGAGCCAAAATTTTAGATATTTAGTATTACTTTTGCGTCGTGTTAATTTCATTACAGTAATATAAGCTTGTCAGGAGATGGAGGATTCAAATACAACCAGAATCAATAAATATCTGAGTGAGATAGGTTACTGCTCCCGCAGAGCTGCAGATAAACTTATTGAAGAGGGTAGAGTTACAATAAACGGTGCAGTACCGGTGCAGGGAACCAAGATTGGTCCCGATGATGTGGTGTGCGTAGACGGAGAGCGGGTATCTACCCCTAATGAGAGGCATATCTACATTGCATTCAATAAACCTGTAGGAATAGTAAGTACTACCGATACCAAAGGCGAAAAAAATAATATCATAGACTACATCAACCACCCCAAGAGGATATTTCCAATCGGAAGGCTTGACAAAGATAGTGAGGGACTTATCTTACTAACCAGCGACGGAGATATTGTCAATAAAATACTTAGAGCCCGAAACAACCACGAAAAGGAGTATATTGTGAGGGTAGACAGGCCAATAACCCGGGAGTTTATCACAAGTATGAGGCGGGGTGTACCTGTGCTGGACACGGTAACAATGCAGTGCTATGTAGAGCAGTTAACCAAAGATACATTCCGGATAATTCTAACCGAGGGTTTAAACCGCCAGATTAGAAGAATGTGCAGCTATCTCGACTACAATGTATATAACCTTAAACGCGTGCGCATTATGAACATACCGCTGGATGTCCCGGTGGGTAAATGGAGATACCTCACCGACAAAGAGATGGATGAGATCAACAGACTGGTCTCCGGCTCATCCAAAACTCACGACTAAAATGTTTGAATCCACCAATATATCATTAGCTGTAAAAATAATTCAGGAGGGCGGGCTGGTTGCCTTTCCCACCGAAACTGTTTACGGGCTGGGTGCAGATGCTCTCAACCCCGAAGCTGTAGCTAAGATCTTTGCTGAGAAAGAGAGACCCTCATTTGACCCCCTCATTGTTCATATAGCATCACTTGAAGACATCCCCCGCCTAACCCGCAATGTAGATGAGCGAGTATATACCCTTGCAAAAAGGTTCTGGCCCGGCCCACTCACTATTGTTCTTCCCAAAAGTGACATTGTACCCGATATTGTCACATCGGGTTTACCAACGGTAGGGATAAGAATGCCAAACAACCCCATAGCCCTTGCTCTTATAAAGAGCTCCGGATGCCCGATAGCGGCTCCAAGTGCAAATAAGTTTGGCAGAATCAGCCCCACTACAGCCCAACACGTAAGAAAACAGCTTCCCAATGTAGATTGTATTCTGGATGGCGGCCCCTCATTTGTCGGAATAGAATCAACAGTAATTGCACTCAATTCAGATGGGTTTGTCATTCTTAGAGAGGGCTTTATCACTGCAGATGATCTTAAAACAGTTTTGCCCTCCTCCAATTTCCCGGTTGAGAGCGGTAACAAACTCTCATCTCCCGGGCTCCTAAACTCTCACTACAGCCCGTTAAAACCGATATTCATAGAGGGAGATAACTCCCCAAAAAGCGTTGAGTTTTTAAAAAACGCATCACTCTATAGAGGTGCATATCTATCTTTCAGCGGGAAAACCCCGGAATCTTACGGTGTTGTTGACTATCTCTCAAAAACCGGAGATCTTAGAGAGGCGGCCGTTAACCTCTTTGGAGCACTCCACAGGCTGGAAGACAACCCTCAGGTAGACTTTATCGTTGCAGAGCCCGTTCCTCTTCGAGAGATTGGAATTGCAATTATGGACAGACTTAAAAAGGCCGCCTACAAATACAAAAAATAACTTGCCCACAAATTTTAAAACATCTTGCCCACAATATGAAATCCAGCAGATTATCACCGGCAGCACTCTATCTAATAGTTTTTCTATTAGTTAGCAGTTGCGCAATATTTACCAACAGGCACACTGCTCTGCTTCCCAAAGGCACATTTAGTGCAGATGAGACCGCCCTGATTACCGGCAGGGACACTGCAGAGCCTATGAGGGTATTCAAGACAGACTCTCATAGTGACTCTATACTTTTAAGGAGTAAAAGTTCAGATGTAGACCCGGTTGCAGATTCAGCTATCCTAAAAAAACTCATCCGGGGAATGTACCTCACAGTCACCGACTCTGCCTCACTGGGGGTCGGTATTGCAGCGCCTCAGGTGGGGGTGTTAAAAAATGTAATTTTAGTAGAGCGCTCAGATAAGAAGGGCTCCCCTTTTGAAACCTATCTCAATCCAAAGATTATTCAATACTCAAAGATGAAACAAGATTGCAGAGAGGGGTGTCTTTCTGTACCGGTAACAAGAGGAGTGACCAAAAACAGATCTTACTCAATCTTGGTGGAGTATACAGGTTTTGACAACAAGCCTGTGAGAGAGATGGTTGAGGGATTCACAGCAGTAATCTTTCAGCACGAGATTGACCACCTTAACGGTATCCTCTTCTTTGATCACATTTAACACTGCCAGTGTTTGATGAAACATTTTGATAGCTAAGTGCTTACAAAAGACAGTTTTCCAGATTTGGAAAATTGACATTTATAACATATTGATAATTAATGTCTTTCATCAAACACTGGCAAAGCCGATTTTAAAAAGCTTACAAAGACATCTATCCCCCTATCAACATCAACGAACTTAATGAATTCATCGTAGCTGTGAATCGCCTTGAGCTGATCCGGGCTTACTATCATTGGGTTAAGACCATACACCGGAACTCCCAATGCCCGAAAATAGGAGTTATCGGTAGATGCCGGGAGTAGCATCGGCACAACAGAGGCTCCCTCGAACTCGCTCTCAATTGCGTATGAAAGTAAGTTGAAAAAATATTCCGGCTCGGTTGTAAGTGGCACGGGACCCTGCTCAACAACCGAAATCTGAACCAGGGAGTCCAAAAGAGTATTTTTGATAAAATTGATTATATCCTCGGGAGTCTCTCCGGGCAGTAATCTGCAATCAAGAATCGCTGACTCCACATTAGAGATTTGATTATAGCTGGTTTTACTTGTTTCAAGTGCAGATAAGGTTATTTTATTTGTAAGAATCTCATTCAGTTCGGGATTTTTTAGGGCGTGTTGTTTGAGAAAACTCATAAAAAGTTTGGAGCTGGGTTTGGACATTACCTTCCCTTTAATCCCGCCCAACTTTTTCCCGACGCTGGAGAACATAAGCTCGGCCTCCCGGGTCAAAATAATTGGGTGAGGTGCATTTAAAAGTTTGTGCAACCCGTTTATCATCATTAAGCTGGCATAATTACCCGCAATGGAGGCGTGACCGGCATTGTCAGAAGTCCAGCTTAGTTTAACCAACATACACCCCTTCTCTGCAATAGAGATTCCAAAAAGTGGACCTGCTCCATCCAAAAATGAGAGATCCTCCATTCCGGACCCCCCCTCTCCAATAACAACCATAGGGTTAAATCTCTCTATGAAATCTTTAGTTACCAATGCACTTCCGGTGATCCCCCCGGTCTCCTCTCCTGAGACACAAAGTACCGTTACATTGAATGGGAGCTCCTCTTTCGCAGCCAAATCTACAAACTGCTCCACTGCAAATATCTGAATAACTGCCAACCCTTTGTTGTCAAACGAACCTCTCCCCCACACTCTCTCATCTGCCATAACACCATCAAAAGGAGGGTATTTCCACAATTTATGATCTCCCGCAAAAACCACATCCATATGGTTGAGAAACACAATATTGGGTTTTTGGCTGCTCAACGGATAGAGCGATGCAGTAAAGTTGACAGAGCCGGGACTATTTGTAATATACTCTATGTGTAACCCTTTATCGGCACACTGCAGCGCAAGCCAGTAAGCAGCCTCATTCTCCTGCCCGCTCACAGATGGAATCGCTACATATTTACTAAGAAACCTAACGGCATCCGAAACAGTTAAAGTGTCTTCACTTTCTCTACTGTAATTCTCTCTACTGCCAATTTCTCTACTGTCAACATCTCTAATGCCAATCTCGCTACTGTTACTCTCTCTCCTGTCGCTCTCTCTATATCCATAACTCAGATTCAAAAAGAGGGAGAAAAGAGTTGTGAGAAGAATAAAAATGGTATGTCTGGGAAATCTCATATCTCTTGTCATCTGCCTGTTTTAATAGATAAAGGTAACTATTTTATTTGCTAAATTTACACCTAATAACTTTGATGAAGCTAATCCTTCACTAATTTGAATCTTATCCTCCTTTGTAAAATTTAACAACCCCAAAAATGAAAACACCCCACAATAGACAAAACAAAGTTGCAGCTGTTTTTGGAGCAACCGGTCTGGTTGGAAAAGAGCTTGTAAAAATTCTTTTAGAAGAGAGTGACTACTCCAAAGTGAAGCTGATAACCAGAAAATTACTCCCTGCAACTAGCCCAAAAGCAGAGAATATTCTCCTTGGAGATTTCTCCCAACTACCCACAATAGAGAGTAAAATTGGTGCAGATGTATATTTTATCTGTATCGGGACAACCATTAAAAAGGCCGGAACAAAAGAGAATTTTCGCAAAACAGATTACGAGCTGCCGGTCAATATTGCAAAGATGGCTCAAAAGCTCAATGTAGGGCAGATGGTTGTCATCTCTTCAATCGGTGCCAATATTAAATCTTCCAACTTCTATCTTCATACTAAGGGGGAGATGGAGCAGGGGGTGGCTAAAGAGTACACAGGAGTTCTCAACTTTATCCGTCCGTCGCTTTTATTGGGAAATAGAGAGGAGCACCGGGCAGGAGAGCACATTGCATCTGTGATAATGAGGTCACTCGGGTGGATGATGGTTGGACCACTAAAGCAGTACAGGGGAGTTGAAGCGACCGAAGTCGCACGGCAAATGGTGGAATTCACTAAGTAGATCGCGGTAACTATCGGTTTTCGCAGGAAGAATAACTTTTGAGATATGGCTCAATTATTGTATTTTTGTAGATTGAGTTCAAACAAAGATTATATTATAAGATTTAATAACTGTCAAAAATTATGATTACTCATTTTCTAATGGCTTTAAGCCAGAACGCATCCGAAGCCGTAGCTCAGATTCCTCCCGTTAGAGAGGAGCTCTCATTTTCACTTATTGATATGGCCTTTAAAGGTGGGTGGATTATGCTTCCGCTTTTAGCTCTTTCGATACTGGCAATCTATATTTTTGGTGAGAGATGGTGGGCACTAAGAAAAGCCTCTCAGATTGATGAGAATTTTATGAGAAATATTCACGACTATATTCACGAGGGCAAGATAAAGGCAGCAATCAACCTGTGCCAGTCACAAGAGACTCCTATTGCCAGGCTCATAGAGAAAGGGATAGAGAGGATAGGCCGTCCGTTAACAGATATTCAGACTGCGGTTGAAAATATGGGAAATGTAGAGGTCTCCAGATTAGAGAAGGGGTTACCTATGCTGGCAACCATCTCCGGTGGTGCCCCAATGTTAGGGTTTCTTGGAACTGTAATAGGTATGATACAGGCATTTTACAATATGTCTCAGGCTGGTAGCAATGTAGATATTACTCTGCTTTCGGGAGGTATCTATACCGCAATGGTCACAACTGTTGCCGGTCTCTCTGTTGGTATACTTGCCTATTTCGGTTATAACTATCTTACAGCAAGAATTGACGATATCGTATACAAAATGGAGAGCAATACGATTGAATTTATGGATCTGCTACACGAACCTGCAGGAAAATAAGAGATAAAATTATGGCTATTAAACGTCGTTCAAAAGTTGACCCCTCATTCAGTATGTCCTCAATGACGGATATTGTGTTTCTGTTGTTGGTCTTTTTTCTTGTGACATCTACACTGGTCAATCCAAATGCCTTAAAACTGCTTTTACCAAAAAGCACCAATCAGGTATCGGCAAAACCAATGGTGAGTATCTCAATTAAACACTACTTGCAGTCCAACACCTTTTCGTATCACATCAACGGGAAAAACACACCTGTAGCACTAAGTGAAATAGAAAAATTGATTCAAAACGAATTAATCGATCAAGAGGAGCCTACACTCTCACTTCACGTAGATAAAACTGTTCCTATGGAGCAGGTTGTCAATGTAATGAATATTGCCAAAAGGAATCAGTACAGAATCATTTTGGCTACAGCGCCGGAATAAAAATAGTGTCCGGGTTTTAAATTATGTCTAAAATACCAAAGAGAGAGTTAAAAGAGGAGCAGCGCGCAAAGGTAATTGGCGCCTCTATGGCAATCGGGTTACACCTTTTGGCCCTGACTCTCTTTTTTAACACCGGGTTCAAAGTTATCTATCCCCCTCCGACAGAGATGGGCATTGAGGTAGATTTAGAGCTGGAGCCGGTAAAACCTATTCAGGTGAGCTCCGGAAGTGAACCCAGAGTTGAGAGGCCCAATCCAGAAGAGGAGGTGAGATTGGTTCAGAGATCTCAATCTCCAATTACAGGAGCGGGAGCAAACAGAGGCGCAGAGGCTACTGCCGGAGATAAGGGAGATGTAGAGCAATATGAACCTCCCAAGCCTAAACCGGTAGACAGGAGAGCCCTCTTCCCATCCGCCGCAAATGCAGACTCCACAGCCCCTCAGGTTGCCAGGGAGAGAAGCAATGAGATGACAGCAGGACACAGTGATGGAAACACAAAAGTAGGATCAACAGAGGGAGAGCCTCAGGCGAGACTTGCCGGCAGAAGTATTATGGGATCGCTCCCGGAGCCGGAGTACAATGTTAATAAATCCGGAAAAGTTGTGGTTAGAATATCCGTAGATCAATTTGGCACTGTTATATCTGCAACAGCTGGGGTAACAGGAACAACAGTTCAGGATAAAACCTTGTGGGAGGCAGCAAAGAGAGCAGCCTTAAAAGCCAAATTCAACATAAGCTCTGCAGCTCCTGCTGCACAAGAGGGAACAATCACCTACATATTTAAGCTGAGATAATCTATTCGTAGCGCAAAGCCTCAATAGGATCGAGTTTAGAGGCACGAACTGCCGGGAGATACCCGGATGCCACACTTACAATAAGACATACCAACACCCCGCAAAACATCCATAGCCAAGGTATTACAAATGGGCTATTCATTAACATTGCCGTTAAGTTCCCAACAATCACCCCGAATAAAATTCCAAAAGCTCCGCCAAGCTGGCCAATCACTATTGATTCAAAAAGAAATTGTTGTTTTATTGTCTTTGAGTTGGCTCCTAACGCTTTGCGGGTACCAATCTCTCTGGTTCTCTCTTTAACAGAGACCAACATTATATTCATCAGACCCACTGCTGCCCCCAAAAGTGTTATTATCCCAATAAGAAAAGCGGCAATGGTGACATAGGACATTATGTTCATAATATCTTCCATCATTGCATCCGATTTGGTAACTCTAAAATCTGATTGATCGATAGGACTCAGACGCCTTATAGAACGGAAAATCTGCTCTGCCGCATCTATCGCTTTTGTTTGGTTAACGCCAAGATTTGGTATTATACCTATAACATAAAAAGAGTTATCGCTAAGGAATGTTGATCTTGCATTTGAAATTGGAATCCAAACCTGGTTATCTACACCTCCGCCAAAAGTTGCCCCCTGGCCCTCCAAAACCCCGATAACTTCATATCTCACAGCCCCCACAGAGATAATTTTACCCACAGGATCTACCCCTTTGAAGAGTGTTTTTGCCACCCCGGATCCAATGATAGCACTGAATGAAGATGACTCCATATCCCTGAAATTAAAATTTCTACCGGATTGGATTTTTGCGCCTATATATCCTATATTGTACTCATCTGTAGCTACAACCCTTATTATGGGATTAGTTTTTGCAGATCCATATTTTATTGTTGCATTGCCTAAAGCTGTAGCGGAAATTGTTGTAACCGAAGGGATGTTATAATTCGCAATAAAGTCTCTTGCCTGGTTATAGGTTATATTGCGTCTGTTAATTACTCGCGCCCGCCTGTTTGCAGTTTGAGAATCTGAGAATTTTGAGCGGATTGAAAATGAGTTTGCCCCCATCTTACCGAAATTCTCATTTAGCAAAGCTTTGAGAGAGTCGGTAGCTGTGAGAATACCTACCAGCGAGGTAATGCCTATTGCAATAATCATTATTGTGAGAATTGAGCGTAGCCTGCTGCTTTTTATAGACTTCATAGACACACTGAAGTTCTCCTTCATCAGTGGAGTAAAGCCTAACTTTCGTGCAATCCTTAACAGAGGATTTGTCATTTAAAAAAAACTATTTAAACCTAATGAGTCTGTAAAAGTAGGAAAATATCTCTTATTAACATAACTTTGCGCCGAATTAAAATTTAATGAGAAATAATAAAACACCAAATCGTGCCGGAGCCGGGGCTTCGGGCAGAGGAAAGAGTGATCGTAAACCAGTAAGTAGCAGCCGCAGAGATGCGAAGCCATTTAACAGAGATCGCAAGCCATTCGACCGCGAACGCAGAGATGCGAAGCCGTTCGACAGTGATCGCAGAGATGCGAAACCTTTTGACAGAGAGCGTAAACCGTTCGACAGAGAGCGTAAACCGTTCGACAGAGAGCGTAAACCGTTTGATAGAGATCGTAAACCATTTGACCGCGACCGTAAACCATTTGACGGTGAACGTAAGCCATTTGACCGCGATCGTAAACCTTTTGACCGCGATCGTAAACCATTTGACCGCGACCGCAAACCATTTGACCGCGACCGCAAACCATTTGACCGCGACCGTAAACCTTTTGACCGCGATCGTAAACCATTTGACGGTGAGCGTAAGCCATTTGACCGCGACCGCAAACCATTCGAGGGAGATCGCAAACCATTCGACCGCGACCGTAAACCATTCGACCGCGACCGTAAACCATTCGACCGCGACCGTAAACCATTCGACCGCGACCGTAAACCATTCGAAGGAGATCGTAAACCATTTGACCGCGACCGTAAACCATTTGACCGCGACCGTAAACCATTTGACCGCGACCGCAAACCATTCGAGGGAGATCGCAAACCATTTGACGGTGAGCGTAAGCCATTTGACCGCGAACGTAAACCATTTGACGGTGAGCGTAAGCCATTTGACCGCGATCGTAAGCCATTTGACAGAGATCGTAAACCATTTGACCGCGACCGCAAACCATTTGACCGCGACCGTAAACCATTTGACGGTGAGCGTAAACCATTTGACAGAGATCGTAAACCATTTGACCGCGACCGTAAACCATTTGACCGCGACCGTAAACCATTTGACAGAGATCGTAAACCATTTGACCGCGACCGCAAACCATTTGACGGTGAGCGTAAGCCATTTGACCGCGACCGCAAACCATTTGACGGTGAGCGTAAGCCATTTGACCGCGACCGCAAACCATTTGACAGAGATCGTAAACCATTTGACCGCGACCGTAAACCATTTGACGGTGAGCGTAAGCCATTTGACCGCGACCGTAAACCATTTGACGGTGAGCGTAAACCATACAGTAAAGAGAACGCACCGGTATATTTTGACGAGAACTCATTCAAGAGTGACCGCAAACCGATTATGCGCGAAAGGCGTTCAAAAACGACTGCATCCACAGATAACTTCGACGGATCGGTTCGTCTAAATAAATTTATATCAAACTCAGGAATCTGTTCACGCCGCGAAGCGGACGAGTACATAGAGGCAGGTTTGGTAAGCGTTAACGGAGAGATTGTTACACAACTCGGCGTAAAGGTGAGTTACAACGATGATATCCGCTTTAACGGAGAGAGACTAAAAGGCGAGGAGAAGGTCTATATTCTTATGAATAAGCCGAAAGATTTTGTAACAACAATGTCAGACCCAAACGCAGATAAAACTGTTATGGATCTGATTGAGGGAAAATGTCCACAGAGAGTTTTTCCTGTTGGTCGTCTGGATAAAATGACTACAGGAGTGCTACTTCTTACAAATGACGGAGATATGGCCGAAAAGCTCACTCACCCTTCAAATTTACAAAAGAAAATCTACCACGTATTTTTAGATAAAAACCTCACAACTTCAGATTTTGAGGCAATTCTCAAAGGGGTAACTCTGGAAGATGGTCCTGTTCACGCAGATGCACTTTCGTATGTAGATGGAGATGAGAGTCAGGTCGGACTCGAGATTCACTCCGGAAGAAACAGAGTTGTAAGAAGAATTTTTGAACATCTTGACTATAAAGTAAAAAAACTTGACAGAGTACTCTTTGCCGGGCTTACTAAGAAAAATCTCCGTCGCGGACAGTGGCGTTTTCTTACAGACCAGGAGGTTGCTATGTTAAGAATGGGTGCCTATGAGTAGAGAGATGGTAACAGATAAAATACATCGTTCAGGATTTGTCAACATTATAGGTAACCCTAATGTTGGCAAATCTACTCTTATGAATGCACTGGTTGGGGAGAGACTCTCTATTGTAACATCAAAGGCACAGACTACCCGTCACAGAATTATGGGTATCGTAAACGGAGAAGATTATCAGATTGTATATTCAGATACTCCTGGAATTTTGAAGCCCAACTACAAGCTTCAGGAGAGTATGATGAGTTTTGTAAACACCGCGATGTCTGATGCCGATGTTATTCTCTATGTGACAGATGTTGTAGAGAAAAACACCAAAAACATAGAGTACCTGGAGAGACTCAAATCTACCTCCGTACCTGTATTGCTGGTGATGAACAAAATTGACCTGAGTAATCAGGAGGATATAGAGAAACTTTATCAAACCTGGAAAGAGCTTATCCCTCAGGCAGAGATATTTCCGATATCGGCAACCGAAAAGTTCAATCTGGATCCGCTATTTAACCGGATACTGGAGCTCTTACCGGAGAACCCCGCCTGGTACGATAAAGATATCTTCACCGACAGGAACCTGCGCTTTTTTGCAAGCGAGATAATTCGTGAGAAGATTCTGCTAAACTACGGTAAGGAGATTCCCTACTGTACGGAGGTGGTTATTGACTCATTCAAAGAGCACGAAGGAATTCACCATATTGATGCAGTCATCTATGTAATGAGAGATTCTCAGAAGGGAATCCTCATCGGCAAAGGGGGGCTCGCTCTTAAGAGAGTGGGAACCCAGGCAAGAAAAGATATGGAGAGCTTTTTTGAAAAAAAGGTTTTTTTGCAGATATTTGTAAAGGTTAATCCGGACTGGCGCGAAGACAATAAAAAGCTCAAGCAGTTCGGGTATATTCAGGACTAGAACACAACTTTATATTTGATAATGAGCAATCCAGATCTTGACTTTGATTTCGAGGCGGAAGAACCTTTGGAGAGTTCCGAACCCGCAGAGGGAAGTAAATACGACAAACTGATTAACGAGGGAGACAAAAGGTACAAACTTACCGGTATGTACAAAGAGTGGTTCCTCGACTACGCCTCCTATGTAATTTTGGAGCGTGCGGTACCCCATATAGATGACGGGCTTAAACCTGTCCAGCGGCGTATTCTTCACTCTATGAAGAGGATGGACGACGGCCGTTACAATAAAGTTGCCAATATCATTGGTCACACAATGCAGTTTCACCCTCACGGAGATGCATCTATAGGTGATGCACTGGTGCAGATAGGGCAAAAGGATCTTTTGGTAGATTGTCAGGGTAACTGGGGAAATACAATCACAGGTGACAGCTCGGCAGCTCCGCGTTACATTGAGGCCAGGCTAAGTAAATTTGCCAACGAGGTTCTTTTTAACGCAAAGACTACCAAATGGATGAAATCCTATGACGGCAGAAATCAGGAGCCTGTTAGCCTGCCGGCAAAGTTCCCGCTTCTTTTGGCAATGGGTGTAGAGGGGATTGCAGTGGGTCTTGCCTCCAAAATTCTTCCACATAACTTTAACGAGCTCATAGATGCATCTATCTCCTACCTAAAAGGGGAGAGTTTTGTTCTCTATCCGGACTTCCCTACCGGAGGTCTTGCAGATTGTACCAGATACAATAACGGGCTTCGCGGCTCCGCAATAAAAGTGAGGGCTAAAATCAGCAAACTTGATAAAAAAACACTGGTCATATCTGAGATTCCATTTGGCTTAACCACCACAAAGCTCATTGAATCAATACTAAAAGCTAACGACAAGGGCAAAATAAAGGTAAGAAAGGTAGACGACAACACCTCGGAAGGGGCCGAGATAGTTGTACATCTGCACAACGACATCTCTCCGGATAAAACCATAGATGCACTGTATGCATTTACGGATTGTGAGATCTCTATCTCTCCAAACTCCTGTGTGATAATGGATAGTCAGCCACACTTTATAGGTGTGGATGTTATTCTTCGTTACAATACAGACCACACCCGGGATCTTCTTCGGATGGAGCTGGAGATAAGGCTTGCAGAGTTGGAGGATAACTGGCACTTCACATCTTTGGAGAAGATATTCTTTGAGGAGAGGGTATACCGGTTGTTAGAGAAGGATGCCAAGAACTGGGAGGAGCAACTTGTAACAATTGAACAGGAGCTCAAAAAATTTGAACCCAGACTCAAAAGAGAGGTGACACCGGAAGATGTTCTCCGGCTGGTAGAGAAGCCGGTTAGAAAGATCTCAATGTTTGATGTTAAGCAGCTCGAAGATGCTATATCCAGAATAGAGTCGGAGATAACCGAAGTCAAATATAATCTGGAGCATCTTACTCAATATACCATAAAGCACTTTACTCAGCTAAAGAAAAAGTATGGCGCGAATTTCCCGAGAAAGACCGAGTTATGCAGTTTTGAGACTATCCAGGCGACAAAAGTTGTTGCTGTAAATGCCAAACTATATGCAAATATGGAGGAGGGTTTTGTCGGGATGGATCTTAAGCGTGACGAAAATGCTGAGTTTGTTTGTGAATGCTCCGATATTGACGATATCATAGTATTTCTTAAGAGCGGAAGGTATATCGTTACAAAGATTTCGGAAAAACAGTTTGTCGGTAAGGATATAATCTATGTGGGGCTCTTCACCAAAAATGATGAACGGACAATCTACAACGCTGTTTACAAGAACGGGAAAGGTGGAGAGGTTTATGTTAAACGCTTTGCCGTTTCCGGAGTTACTCGGGATAAAGAGTATGACCTTACCCAGGGTAAAGATGGGAGCCAGGTGCTGTGGTTTACTGCCAACCCGAACGGAGAGGCAGAGGTTCTCAAGATTTTTCTTAAACCAAGGCCTAAACTTAAAAAGCTCATTCTGGAGTTTGATTTCTCCAATCTTGCCATTAAGGGCAGGAGCTCTATGGGTAACATTTTAAGTAAAAACCCTATCCACAAAATTCAGCTTAAGGCCAAAGGTGTATCTCAGTTTGGAGGACAGTCAATCTGGTTTGACGGTGATATCAACCGTCTCAACACAGACTCAAGAGGTCTCTATCTTGGAGATTTTATGGCGAATGACCACATACTGGTAGTGTGCAAAAACGGAGAGTATTACACAACAAATTTTGACCTGAGCAATAGATATCAGGGCGATATTCAGATTGTAGAAAAGCTTGATATTCATAAAGTTTATACCGCAATCTATTATGATTCAGAGGCCGGATGCTTCTATGTTAAAAGATTCTCATTCGAGCCAAACGACAATACAGTACAGCTCTTTATAAGCGAGACTCCAGGCTCATATCTGCACTCCATCACAAGCGATAAATACCCGCAACTGGCAATCTCCTTTACGGGGAAACACCACAAACGGGCAGAGGAGAAGATAGATGTAGAGGAGTTTATTGCCTGCAAAAGCTTCCGGGCAAAAGGTAAGAGGGTTACAACATTTGAAGTGGGGTCGGTATCATTTATCGAGCCACTGGAGAAAGAGAGCATTATCGATATCGTGGAGAACATATCAGATGAGCCGGAAACAGGAGATGTTCCTGAAACAGGAGATTTTCCGGAAATCTCTCCTACCCTATTCTAAAAATATAAGCAGCAAGAGCGATGATTATTTCACTAACCGGCTTTATGGGTGTTGGTAAGAGCACGATAGCAGAGAAGCTCTCTGCACATCTTTACTGTAAGCATATAGATCTTGACAGCTATATTGAGGAGTCGAGAGGTGAAAAAATCGTGGATATTTTCTCATCCCTGGGCGAAGAGAATTTTCGGGAGATTGAGGAGCAGGCTCTTGAAAATCTGCTCTCTCAAAACAGAGAGAAGGTGATGGTTCTGTCTCTTGGCGGAGGTGCACTTATCTCTCCAAAAAACAGAGAGCTAATTAAGAGTCAAACTCAGTGCATATATTTAAGAGCTAGTATTGAAACTCTTACGCAACGACTTATGCACAGCAGGAAATCGAGACCTCTCGTTCATAAAGAGGAGAATCACGCCTTAAGCAATAAGATAGATGAGCTATATCTGGAGAGAGAGCAGGGTTATAGAGAGAGTGCATCAATAATCATCGATGTAGATAACCTTTCGCTAAAAGATGTTTTGGTAAAAATTCTCTCGATTATTTAGTTAAATAGGGTCTTCAATCAGTTTGATATCCCTGACCCTTAACTGAATGTTTGCAATGCCTCTGTAGTAGTTCTCTGCAATGGAATAACAGATATCCACAGGGCTTCCCGATTTTAGATGGTCAAAATGTTCCGACCTGTTAAAGGCTATTGCAGATATGTGCCTGTGAAAATCATCCTCCTGAATCAGTTCTAGTTTGAGGTGGCCCGACTCGGATCCCACTTTCCTTCCGTTACCATTGTCGTAAACTCTCTCTGAGATAAATACCGGAGATAAGTTCCCCGGACCAAATGGTTGAAATTGCTTTAACACATTGAAGAACCTTGGAGTTATCTGCTTAAAATCCAAATATGTATCTATATTAATTACGGGAGTCAATATCTCTGCAGTTATTTTTGCAGATACATAATCTTCAAATCTCTCTTTGAACTTCTCGAAGTTCTCCTCGCGGAGGGTGAGTCCTGCAGCGTACATATGTCCTCCGAAATTCTCAAGCAGATCTGAGCAGTTTTCAATTGCCTCATATAGGTCAAACCCGGGAATACTTCGTGCAGATCCTGTTATAAACCCGTTTGATTTACACAACACAATTGTAGGCCTGTAGTAGTTCTCAACAAGTCTGGATGCCACAATTCCAAGAACACCCTTGTGCCAGGTGGGGTTGTAGACGACGGTAGATCTTTTTTTGGAGAAATCCTTAACCAGAGAGGCCATCTCACTCGCCTCAAAGGTGATCTTTCTGTCTTCGTTCTTTCTGTCGTTGTTGTGGGTGTTTATTGTATCTCCGATAATTCTGGCGTCATTGTCATTTCTTGAGGTGAGCAAATCTACCGCCGTCTTTCCCGACTCCATCCTTCCCGCGGCGTTGATTCTGGGGCCAATCTTGAACACGATGTCATCTATGGTGATCATATGCTTCTCAAGCCCTGCCAATTTGATTATAGATAGCAGCCCTTTTCTCGGAGATTGGTTAAGCTGCTTAAGACCGTAGTAGGCCAAAACTCTGTTCTCTCCGGTAATAGATACCAAATCTGATGCGATACTCACCACCATAAGGTCCAGCAACGGCAAAAGATTATCAAACGGTATCCCTTTAGTTGAGGCAAATGCCTGCATAAATTTAAACCCTACTCCGCAACCCGAGAGATCGTCAAATGGGTATGAGCAATCCATCCTCTTTGGGTCTAGGACAGCACACGCATCCGGCAGCTTGTCATCGGGTAGATGGTGGTCGCATATAATAAACTCTATTCCCCTCTCCTTTGCATAATTTACCTTATCTACGGCCTTGATCCCGCAATCCAGCGCAATTATTAGTGAGAATCCGTTTTCGTGTGCCCAATCTATCCCTTTGTAAGAAATTCCGTATCCTTCTGTATATCTGTTTGGTATATAATACTCAAGATTCTCCTCTCCGTAAACCCGAAGAAATGAGAAGACCAACGAAACTGCCGTTGTCCCGTCAACATCGTAGTCACCATAGATGAGGATTCTCTCCTTTGACTCAATCGCCTTTGAGAGTCTCTCTACAGCCTTCTCCATATCCTTCATTAAAAAAGGGTCGTGAAGCTGCTCCAGTTGAGGTTTCAGGAAAGCTCTTGCTTCGGCCTGTGACTTGATGTTTCTTTGTACTAAAAGATTTGCAAGAGTCTGATCTACACCAAGCTCTGCACTAAGTTGCCTTACCAACGCCGGGTTTCCAGGCTCTTTTACTATCCACTTTTTATCTAAGGCCATATCAGGCGAAGTTACAGATTAATTTCCAATGTCATTAAAAAAAATTACTTTTGTATGTTATTAAAATATGCACGCTAAATGGAACTTACTGAGCTAAACGAACAGGAAATAATTAGAAGAGAATCTCTTACGGCAATGAGAGAGCTGGGAATCGATCCATATCCGGCAGAACAGTACCCGGTTAATATTACCACTCAGGAGATTAAGGAGAGATACAATCCAACCGAACCCAATCTCGCAGATATAACCATTGCAGGCAGAATTATGACCAGAAGAGTTATGGGAGCTGCCTCGTTTATGGAGTTACAAGATGAGACCGGCAGAATCCAGGTATATCTTAAGAGAGACGACATCTGCCCGGACGAGGATAAGACTCTGTACAACACCGTTTTCAAAAAATTACTAGATATAGGAGATATTGTAGGAATTAAAGGTTATGCCTTTATAACCAATGCCGGTGAACTCTCCGTTCACGCAAGAGAGATAAAGGTTTTGAGCAAATCTCTCAGAGTTCTTCCTATTGTAAAGGAGAAAGAGGGACAGAAGTACGATGCCTTTACCGATCCTGAGCAGAGATACCGTATGAGGTATGTAGATATGATTGTAAACCCCTCTGTACGAGAGCTATTTATCAAGCGTACAAAGATTATGAATACAATGAGGGAGTTCTTCAATCAGTACGGATATCTTGAAGTTGAAACCCCAATTCTTCAGCCCATTCCCGGAGGAGCAACTGCAAGACCATTCATTACTCACCATAATGCACTTGACATCCCGCTATATTTGAGAATAGCCAACGAACTCTACCTTAAACGCCTTATTGTTGGAGGGTTCAATGGAGTTTACGAGTTCTCCAAAGATTTCCGCAACGAGGGTATGGACAGAACTCACAACCCGGAATTCACCGTACTTGAGATATATGTTGCATATAAAGACTACTTCTGGATGATGGAGTTTGTGGAGAAGATGATTGAGAAGGTGGCAATTGCTCTTCATAACAAGACAAATCTTATTTTAGCAGATAAAGAGATAGAGTTCAAAGCACCATACAGAAGACTACCTATGCTGGATGCAATCAAGGAGTATGCAGGTGTAGATGTGGCAGGTATGGATGAAGAGGGTTTGAGAGAGGCTTGTAAAAAGTTAAATGTGCCGGTTAACAACACAATGGGAGTCGGCAAACTGATAGATGCAATCTTTGGTGAGTATTGCGAAAAGCACCTTATTCAACCGACATTTATTACCGACTATCCGGTTGAGACATCTCCACTCACTAAACGGCATCGCACAAATCCTGCTTTGACGGAGAGATTTGAACTCTTCGTAAACGGGAAAGAGCTGGCTAATGCATATAGCGAATTGAACGACCCGATAGATCAACTTGAGCGGTTCCGTGACCAGGTTAAGCTTAAAGATAAAGGTGATGACGAGGCTATGTTTATAGATATGGACTTTATCAGGGCTCTGGAGTATGGTATGCCCCCTACCTCAGGAATGGGAATAGGAATTGACCGCCTCACTATGTTTCTTACAGATACCAACTCTATACAGGATGTACTCTTCTTTCCTCAGATGCGTCCCGAAAAAATCGTAAAACCAGATACTGAGAATACTCAGAATCAATAATATTAGTTTAATAATTCAAAAATGTACATAGACACTCTCTCCTCCTCCAAAAACCCAAAAATCAAGGAGCTTCTGCTTCTTTCAGAAAAATCTAAAGAACGCAGGGAGAGAGCTCTGTTTGTGGTAGAGGGGAAGAGAGAGATAGAGGCGGCCCTTAGTGCAGGATACAAAATATATGAGCTTTTTCTATGCACCGGGTTATCAAACATCTTAAACTCCCAGGAGAGCGCCTCCCTTGAGAAACAATATCCCGCCGAAAAGTACTACTCTCTCACAGAGGAGGTCTACTCAAAAGTAGCATACAGAGGTGGAACAGAGGGAGTCATAGCCATATTCAGATACAAAGCGCACACCTTAAAAGATATCTCCCTCAGTTCAAATCCTTTGATTATAGTTCTGGAGAGTGTAGAGAAGCCGGGAAATCTTGGAGCTGTTTTGCGTACTGCAGATGCTGCCAATGCAGATGCCGTTATAGTTTGCGACCCACTTACAGATCTGTTCAATCCAAACATTATAAGATCCAGTATCGGAGGAATATTCACCAATAAAGTGTGTGTCAGCTCTTCCGAAGAGACATATAAATGGCTCACAGATAATAATATCAAGATATTTGCAGCACAACTTCAGGATGCAGAGCTCTATTACAACTGCGATATGAGCGAAGCATCTGCAGTAGTTATGGGCACAGAGTCTCTGGGGCTTAAGCCCTTCTGGAGAGAGAGGGCTCACCACAGAATTAAGATTCCTATGTTGGGTAGCATAGACTCCCTCAATGTTTCGGTCTCTGCTGCAGTTATCTGTTTTGAAGCGTTAAGACAAAGAGAGTTCCGGAAATAGATCTTCAAATGAAAAAGTTTGCCTTAATCGGAAGCAACATATCTCACAGCCTGAGTCCTGCCCTTTTCCGGGCTGCCTACCACAGTAGTATGTTTAGTTATGATCTTATCGACTCACCCACCATTGAAGAGGCGATGGATATATTTATACGCGAAGGCTACTCCGGGGCAAATGTTACATCACCCTATAAAGAGAGTGTTCTCAAATACTGCTCAAGTAGGGATCCGTTTGTGTCAAAAATCGGAGCTGCCAACTTAATTCTTTTTAACAGAGGCTCTCTCCACTGTCATAATACAGATTATTACGGGGTTAAGAATTCTCTTGAGGCAGCAATGGTAAAAGAGAGCAGAGCATTGGTGGTAGGTGCGGGAGGAGCAGCCAAGGCTGCAATTATCGCGTTGAAAGAGATGTCAATAGATGTAACCATCATCAACAGGACAGATACAAAAGCACAGGAGTTGGCAAAAGCGTTCCAAACCGATTGGCTCCCGCTGGAGAAATTTGAGAAAGTTATCCGGGAGTTTAGACTACTAATCTACACCATAGATGCTCCAATAGCCGGATTGGAGCGGGCTAACCTTATGCAACACACAGTTCTTGAGGCAAACTATAAAACCCCGCTTTTTAGTGATAGTAAGTGCAATAAATATATATCCGGTAAAGAGTGGCTTATATCCCAGGCCATTCCCTCTTTTAAACTTTTCACGCAAATGGAGCCCGACAGTAAAGCAATGTTTGAAGTGGCTGTTGATTGCTAATTTTTTTTATCTTTGTCTTTAGTTAATTGTAGTAATTATGTCTCTGAACAAGGTAATGTTAATTGGGAATGTGGGGAGAGATCCGGATATCCGACACCTTGCAAACAATTCAATGATAGCCAGATTCCCTCTGGCAACATCGGAAAAATTCAAAACAAAGAGCGGAGAACTTCAGGAGCAGACAGAGTGGCATAACATAGTATGCTGGAGAGCTCTTGCAGAGTTGGCAGAGAAGTATATAAAAAAGGGGACAAGGCTCTATATTGAGGGGAGAATCCGTACCAACAGCTGGATAGATAAATCTACTCAGGAGAAAAAGTATGCAACAGAGATCTTTGCAGATAGTATACTGCTTCTGGACAGAGCCAGTGACGAAAGTCGTAAAAGCATAGACAAAGATTCCGGCGACAGCAGGGCAAAGATTGAAGAGATTATTAACAAAATGAGCGAAAGCAGAGCAGAATCCTCAGAGATAGAGGATTTGCCGTTTTAAATTAGAAAAATATATGAAAGTTGATGTAGTACTGGGTCTCCAGTGGGGAGATGAGGGGAAAGGTAAAATTGTAGATGTTCTGGCAAAAAATTATCCGGTGATTGCCCGTTTCCAGGGTGGGCCAAATGCAGGCCACTCCCTGCAGTTTGAAGATAAGAAGTTTGTATTGCACACTATTCCTTCCGGAGTTTTTCGCAAAAATACCCAAAACATTATTGGAAACGGCGTTGTAATTGATCCTATCATCTTTATGGAGGAGTGTCTAAAGCTTGAAGAGATTGATGTTCCCGTAAAAGAGCGAATATTTATCTCCAAAAAAGCTCACCTTATTCTACCCAGCCACAGAGTTATTGATGCAGCCTCAGAAGAGGCAAAAGGGGCTTCAAAAATTGGCTCTACGCTAAAAGGAATTGGGCCAACCTATATGGACAAGACAGGTCGCAACGGAATAAGGGTCGGAGATATTCTCACTCCCGACTTTGCAGATAGATACAATACCCTTAAAAACAAACATATCTCAACTCTTAAACAGTTCGATTTCAGTTATGATCTTCAAGAGAGAGAGGCTCAGTGGTTTGAAGCCGTGGAGTATCTTAAAGAGTTCCAGCTCATAGACGGGGAGTATGTTATCAACCATCTTCTCCAAGAGAGCAAACGGGTTCTTGCAGAGGGGGCGCAAGGCTCTCTCCTGGATATAGATTTTGGCTCCTACCCTTTTGTAACCTCTTCAAATACAACCTGTGCAGGAGCTTGTACCGGTCTTGGAGTTGCTCCAAAACAGATAGGCTCCGTATATGGTATCTTCAAGGCATATTGCACCAGAGTAGGTAGCGGTCCATTCCCGACAGAGTTGAATAACTCAACCGGAGAGATGCTCAGAGAGCTTGGGTCGGAATTTGGCGCCACAACCGGGAGACCTCGCAGGACAGGATGGCTGGATCTGGTTGCCCTGAAATATGCCGTGATGATAAACGGAGTTGACCAGCTTATTATGATGAAGGCAGATGTTCTTGACACTTTTGAGACACTCTCTGTAGCAATTCATTATAAAGTAGACGGCAAAATTACCGACTGCGTACCTTACGATACTTTTGCTCAAATTGAGCCGGTATATAAAGAGTTCAAAGGATGGAAAAGAGACCTTACCAAGATATCGAAAGAGGAGGACCTTCCGTTCGAATTTATGAACTATGTCAGGTTTATAGAAAAAGAGGTGGGAGTTCCGATTATGATCATCTCACTCGGGCCGGACAGAGATCAAACCATCATAAGAACCAGCTAGAATCTCAGAAAAATTTAATCCTAAATATAATAATCAATGAAAACTAAAACAGCCCAGTTAAGAGATTCAGCATCTACCAGATGGCTAATGTTGCTATTGGTCGCATTAACAATGTTTGCTGCCTATGTAGCATCCGATGTATTCTCCCCTTTACAAACCCTGCTTGAAAAGCATAATTTGTGGAATCCGACCGAGTATGGCTGGTTCTCCGGATCTTATTCAATTTTCAATGTGTTTCTTGGGATGCTAATTTTTGGCGGACTTATCCTTGATAAAAAAGGGATTCGTTTCAGCGGAATTCTCTCAAGTGCACTTATGGTAATAGGTATTGCCATTAAGTATTGGGCTATCTCAAACGACGCTCTTCTTGACACAACAATGAGATTCTTTGGTGACGAGTATAAG
Source organism: Bacteroidetes bacterium HGW-Bacteroidetes-5 (assembly GCA_002842515.1). Lineage (GTDB taxonomy): Bacteria > Bacteroidota > Bacteroidia > Bacteroidales > UBA932 > Bact-08. The sequence goes on from PHDC01000001.1 coordinate 900,089, forward strand.
ATGCAGGTTGTTTGGGCAGTAGTTGGTTTTGGGATATTTGGTGTTGGAGCAGAGGTTGCCGGAATTACTGTAAGTAAGGCTATCGTAAAGTGGTTCAAAGGCAAAGAGCTTGCATTGGCTATGGGTATGCAGCTTTCGCTGGCAAGATTGGGCTCAGCGGCAGCTCTCGCTTTCTCTCCTATGATTGCCGTAAAATTTGCAAGCGTAAGTACCCCTGTACTATTCGGGCTTGTTCTGTTGGTTTTAGGTGGATTGAGTTTTGTTATCTACTCAATTTATGACAGAAGGCTGGATAAGCAGATAAAAGCAGACGAAACCGAGCCGGAAGAGTCTTTCAATATGAAAGATGTTAAGGATATTCTCTCAAACAAAGGCTTCTGGTTAATAGCCATCCTTTGTGTAGTATTCTACTCTGCAGTCTTTCCGTTTCTAAAATATGCTGCCGGGCTTATGCAGTATAAATTTGGCGTAGATCCGGAGCTTTCCGGGCTTATCCCGAGTATGCTACCTTTCGGGGCTATCATCCTAACTCCTCTCTTCGGAAGAATCTATGACAAAATCGGACACGGAGCAGACCTTATGATTGGAGGTTCTGTCCTGCTTGTCTCTGTACATATACTTTTTGCAATGCCGTTTATTACACAGTGGTGGATCGCAATTATACTTATGGTTCTACTGGGAATAGCTTTCTCTATGGTACCATCTGCAATGTGGCCGTCACTTGCCAAGATTATGCCTGAGAGACAACTTGGAACAACCTACGCACTCACTTTCTACATTCAGAATATCGGTCTTATGATTGTACCTATCCTCATTGGAAGCGTACTTAAAAACTACTGCGTTATTACAACAATAGAAAATGGAGTAGCGGTAAATACATACGAATATACTCTTCCAATGTCAATCTTTGCCGGAATCTGTTCACTTGCAATTATTGTTTCTCTGCTTCTTAAGAGAGTAGACAAGAAGATGGGTTACGGTCTTCAATTACCTAACATTAAAAAATAGCACTATATTCAAATATGGAAGTACTCAGTAAGATAAACTCCCCCGACGACCTAAAAGAGCTGGACATTAAAGACCTTGAGAAACTTTGTGTAGAGTTGAGGGATCACATCTTAACCTGTTGCGCAAAGAATCCGGGTCATATCGGAGCCAGTTTGGGCACTGTTGAACTTACTGTTGCACTTCACTATCTCTATAATACTCCAGTTGATAAGATTGTATGGGATGTAGGTCATCAGGCCTACTCCCATAAGGTCTTAACAGGAAGAAGAGACTCATTTATCAACAACCGAAAATATAAAGGTATCAGCGGTTTTCCCAAGATGAGTGAGAGTGAGTACGATTCCTTCGGGGTTGGACACTCCTCTACATCAATCTCTGCTGCTCTTGGAATGGTGGTGGCTGCCGGGTTAAAAAAGACAAACGAGAAGGTTGTTGCCGTAATTGGTGATGGTGCCCTAACCGGTGGGCTTGCCTTTGAAGGGCTCAACAATGCAGGGGCGCAAAAATCAGATCTGCTGGTAATTCTAAACGATAATCAGATATCAATTGACGCCAATGTGGGTGCTCTTCATAACTATCTTTTGAAGATCACAACATCTCAGATATACAACGAAACAAAAAACAAAATTTGGAGAGTAATCGGTTCCCAAAAGCTCAAAAAATTGTTTAAGAATTTTATGTTTAGTACCAAAATGGCATTTTTCCGTAGCGGATCCATCTTTGAATCTCTGGGGTTTCGCTATTTTGGTGTTATTGACGGGAACAATCTGCCGCTGCTAATCAAAACTATAAGTGACATAAAGGAGATTCCCGGTCCTAAACTTCTGCACATAATAACAAAAAAGGGTAAAGGGTTCCAGCCTGCAGAAAAAGATCAGGTTTTGTGGCACGCTCCGGGCACATTTGATAAAAATACCGGAGAGAGAATTTCTGGCAGCGATAATAAGAAGAGCAGATACCAGGATGTTTTCGGCGAGACGCTGCTTCGTCTTGCCAGAGAGAATGAGAAGATTGTCGGGATTACTCCTGCAATGCCTTCCGGATGTTCTATGAACATTATAATGAAAGAGATGCCGGAAAGAGCCTTTGACGTGGGAATTGCCGAACAACACGCTGTAACCTTCTCTGCAGGGCTTGCTGCCCAAGGGCTGCTACCCTACTGTAACATCTATTCCAGCTTTATGCAAAGAGCATACGACAGCGTGATTCACGATGTGGCTACTCAAAAGTTAAAGGTAATCTTCTGTCTGGACAGGGGTGGTCTTGTGGGAGAAGATGGAGCAACTCACCACGGTGTCTTCGACCTTGCCTACTTTAGATGTATCCCGAACCTCACGATTTTTTCTCCCCTAAACGAAGTTGAGCTTAAAGATATTTTACACTCTGTACAATCTCCCGAATATGGCGCTACTGTTATCCGGTACCCCAGAGGCTACGGAGAGGGTCTGGATTGGAGAGGAAATTTTAACTTCATTAAACCCGGGAAGGCACAACTTTTGCAGGATGGAGGTGATATCGCCATTTTATCAATCGGGCCGGTTGGGAATTTGGTACAAAAAGCAATAGAAAAAGCAAAAGAGGCAGGAATAAATACACTCCATTACAATATGCGTTTTTTAAAACCGATAGATACCAATGCTCTTGAGTATATGTCAAAAAAATGCAAAGCTGTAATAACGGTAGAGGACGGATCCGTTCAAGGCGGTCTTTTTTCTGCTGTTTCGGAATATATAGCTGCAAACTCATTGGGAATAAAAATAATAGGGCTTGGAGTACCGGACAGATTCATCGAGCAGGGAACAGTTGCCGAGTTGGTAGCTGAATGCGGTTACGATGCAGATGGCATTTATAATACAATAATGGATGTCACACGAAAAAAATAGTAAGCCTGTTGTCTCATTTGATCAAAGTACTTACAGAAAAGGAAATTTCAAACACAAACACCACGGTAGAGGTGAGGGGCCGGAAAAAGAGGGACGAAAACACGAGAAGAGGCACAAGCATCATTTCGGCAGGCAGCACGAATACAGCGAAGAGCAAACCCGAAAAGCAGACTCGTTTCTGACTCACCCAATCTGGGGTCTTGTCTCATTCATCTTTATAATCTGGATGATCTTCTTCTTTACCTTCCGGCTCGGAGCGTATCCGCAGGCAGGTATTGAGTGGCTTATGGATAAGGGGGCTCTCTTTATTCAGGAGAGTATGGCTCAGGGGTGGGTCTCAGATTTTCTCAGCCAGGGGGTGATAATGGGTGTGGGAAGCGTTCTTGCTTTTCTACCCAACATTCTGATTCTTTTCTTCTTCCTCTCACTGCTTCAGGAGACTGAATATATCTCAAGAGCGGCTACTATTATGGATAGATATATGCATAAAATCGGGCTGCACGGGAGTTCATTTATCCCCCTGTTAATGGGGTTTGGTTGCAATGTTCCTGCAATTATGGCTACCAGGACAATAAAAAGGAAATCCGACAGGATCCTTACGATGCTAATGATACCATATATCCCCTGCAGCGCTAGAATACCCACATTCCTGCTTTTTTCGGGAATATTTTTCCCGGACAATCAGGTTCTTGCACTAAGCTTGCTCTATTTCGGCGGTATTCTCACAGGTGTATTTATGGCCCTTCTGTTTAAGAGACTCTTCTTCAATTTTGGAATAAAGGATTATGCAATTCCGCTTCCGTGCTATAAAAGACCCTCGTTTATATACTCTGTAAACAATATGTGGAATGCTGCCTGGGAGTATGTTAAAAAAATCGGAACCGTTGTATTGCTGGCTGTAATTATTGTTTGGGCACTTGACTACTTACCCCTTAAAGATAAGAGCAATCCTCAGGTTGAGAGAGTATCCTATCTGGAGAGATTTGGTAAAGTTGTAGAACCTGCGCTTGCTCCTCTGGGATTTGACTGGAAGATGAGCGTCTCCCTTGTAACCGGAATAACTGCAAAAGAATTTATAATTAGCACATTAGGAGTTGTATACAAAGCAGAGGAGGTTCCCGTGGAGGGTGAGCAGGTGAGCACATCACTAATGGCCAGGATAAAAGAGGAGGAGATGTTCAACAAAGCAAATGCCCTCTCGTTTATGATATTTGCGCTTCTATATATGCCGTGCGTTGCTACAGCCTACACAATAAGAAAGGAGACCGGTACCTGGAAATGGGCACTGCTGTCTATTTTCTCAACAATTGCAGTGGCCTGGATTGCAGCATTTTTTGCATATAAAATCGGGTTATTGTTATTGGTTTAATAATAAATATGTGGTTTGCAACAATAATTCTATATTTTTTTTGGAGTTTAATCAAAAACATATATCTTTGCAGTCCCCAAATTTAGCAGGGGAATTTGATATAATGCCGATGTAGCTCAGTTGGCCAGAGCAGCTGATTTGTAATCAGCTGGTCGGGGGTTCGAATCCCTCCATCGGCTCTAGATAAGTTTTTTGAAATGTTAACATTGGGGAGATACCAAAGTGGCCAACTGGGGCAGACTGTAAATCTGCTGGCGTACGCCTTCGTAGGTTCGAATCCTGCTCTCCCCACTTTTTTATTTGATTGCGGAAGTAGCTCAGTTGGTAGAGCATCAGCCTTCCAAGCTGAGGGTCGCGAGTTCGAACCTCGTCTTCCGCTCTTTAGTAAGCCAGTGTAGCTCAGAGGTAGAGCGCTTCCTTGGTAAGGAAGAGGTCACGGGTTCAATTCCCGTCACCGGCTCTACAAGTGTGCAAAAAAATTAATTTAATTAAAAATCTATTATTATGGCAAAAGAAACTTATAAAAGGGACAAGCCACACGTAAACATTGGGACCATTGGTCACGTTGACCACGGTAAAACTACTTTGACTGCAGCTATTACAATGGTGCTTGCAAGAAAAGGTCTCTCGGAGATTCGTTCGTTTGACTCTATTGACAATGCTCCGGAAGAGAAAGAGCGTGGTATTACTATTAACACTGCTCACGTAGAGTACTCTACAGAGAATCGTCACTACGCTCACGTAGACTGCCCGGGTCACGCCGACTATGTAAAGAATATGGTTACAGGTGCTGCTCAAATGGACGGTGCTATTATCGTAGTTGCTGCAACAGACGGTCCAATGCCACAAACTCGCGAGCACATTCTTCTTGCTCGTCAGGTAAATGTACCTAAGATTGTTGTTTTCCTTAATAAAGTTGACATTGTTGACGACCCTGAGATGATTGACCTTGTAGAGATGGAGGTTCGTGAACTTCTAAGTTTCTATAAGTTTGACGGCGATAACGCTCCTGTTATCCGTGGTTCTGCTCTTGGAGCTCTTAACGGAGATCCTCAGTGGGAAGATAAAGTTGTTGAACTGATGAAAGCAGTTGACGAATATATTCCTATCCCTCCACGTGAGAACGAAAAGCCATTCCTAATGCCTGTTGAGGACGTATTCTCAATCACAGGTCGCGGAACAGTTGCTACAGGTCGTATCGAAACAGGAGTTATCAAAACCGGAGAAGAGGTTCAGATTATCGGTCTTGGAGAAGAGCCTAAAAAATCTACCGTAACCGGAGTTGAGATGTTCCGTAAGATTCTTGACAGAGGTGAAGCCGGAGATAACGTAGGTCTACTACTTCGTGGTATCGACAAAAAAGATATCAAACGCGGACAAGTAATTGCCAAGCCAAATACAATTACTCCTCACACTAAGTTCAAAGCTGAGATTTATGTACTTAAGAAAGATGAAGGTGGTCGCCACACTCCTTTCCACAACAAGTATCGTCCTCAGTTCTTTATCCGTACTCTTGACATTACCGGAGAGATTTTCCTTCCGGAAGGAACAGAGATGGTTATGCCTGGTGATAACGTTACTATCACAGTTGAGCTTATCTACCCGGTAGCTATCAACCAGGGGCTTCGTTTCGCAATCCGCGAAGGTGGCCGTACAGTTGGTGCCGGACAGGTGACAGAGATTGTTGAGTAATTAACAACTTTATAAGTTAGTCACCTTACCGGTGACTAACTTAATATTTAGGGGCATAGTTCAAGGGTAGAATAGCGGTCTCCAAAACCGTTGATGGGCGTTCGAATCGCTCTGCCCCTGCAACGCCGGCAGTTACGTGCCGGAAGTTAATAACCGGTGAGAGCAACAGCTTCCAGTGTCTCAAGCCGCAATCATAAAGAAATGAACAAATTTAGATTGTACATCCAGGAATCGTACACTGAGTTAGTAAAAAAAGTGAGCTGGCCTACTTGGGCTCAGCTTCAGAGTTCGGCCATTGTAGTAATGATCGCATCTCTGATTTTCGCTTTGGTCATATCTGCTATGGACTTTGGGTTCAAAAACATTATGACTTTTATTTACAATATGCTGTACTAGTCTTATTATGAGTGAAATTTCCAAAAAGTGGTATGTCGTAAGGGCAGCCGGAGGAAAAGAGAAAAAGGCCAAAGAGTACATTGAGAACGAGATTAAGCGATTAAATCTCGAAGACTTTGTCTCCCAGGTTCTTATTCCTACTGAAAAAATCTACCAGGTAAAAAATGGTAAAAAAGTCAGTATGGAGAGAATTTTCTATCCCGGCTATATTCTCATTGAGGCAGCCCTCACAGGAGAGATTCAGCACCTTATCCGCAACCTTCCTCACGTCTCCGGGTTTCTCACAGAGAAATCTGGTAAAGACAAGGAGCCTGTTCCTCTCCGCCAGTCGGAGGTTAACAGGATACTGGGTCGTGTTGACGAATTGGCAGACAAAGAAGAGGAGAACATCACTCCATTCATAGTAGGTGAGCCCGTAAAGGTTATAGATGGTCCTTTCAACGGCTTCGACGGAGCAGTTGAAGAGATTCTCGAAGACAAGAAGAAGCTCAAAGTAATGGTAAAGATCTTCGGAAGAAAAACTCTTCTGGAGCTAAATTTCGTTCAAGTAATTAAAGAATAAATATTCAATCATTATGGCTAAAGAAATTGCCGCTCTCATTAAATTGCAGATTAAAGGCGGAGCAGCCAACCCCTCACCTCCGGTAGGTCCGGCACTTGGTTCCAAGGGTGTAAACATAATGGATTTTTGCAAGCAGTTTAATGCTCGCACCCAAGATAGGGCCGGTAAAGTATTACCGGTTATTATCACTGTTTACAGCGACAAGTCGTTTACGTTTATCGTAAAACAACCGCCGGTGGCTATTCAGATAAAAGAGGCTGCTAAACTTCAGTCGGGATCGGCTGAACCAAACCGCAAAAAAGTGGGCTCTGTAACGTGGGAACAAGTCCGTGCAATAGCTACAGATAAAATGCCCGATATGAATGCATTTACCCTTAAGTCTGCCATGACAATGGTGGCTGGTACTGCACGCAGTATGGGTGTAACTGTTACCGGGGATTTTCCCGAAGATGTTAAATAGAAAAATCCTGCGATAATGAGTAAGCTAACAAAAAATCAAAAAATAGTATACGCCAAGGTTGACGCCGATAAGCAGTATAAGCTTTCAGATGCTTGCAAACTTGTAAAAGAGATATCTTTCACAAAATTTGATGCATCTGTTGATATCGCTGTACGTTTAGGAGTTGATCCTCGTAAGGCGAACCAGATGGTTCGCGGCGTAGTAACTCTTCCGCACGGAACAGGTAAAACAGTTCGTGTATTAGTACTGTGTACTCCGGACAAAGAGGCAGAAGCTACAGCAGCAGGTGCCGATTATGTTGGTCTGGACGACTACATAGAGAAGATCAAAAATGGTTGGACAGACGTTGACGTAATTGTTTGTACTCCATCCGTAATGGCCAAAATTGGTGCCATCGGAAGAATTCTTGGTCCACGCGGGCTTATGCCTAATCCAAAGACAGGTACTGTTACTATGGAAGTTGGGAAGGCTGTAACCGAGGTTAAAGCCGGTAAGATAGACTTTAAGGTAGACAAACAGGGTATTGTTCACGCTTCGATTGGAAAAATTTCATTCGAGAATGAAAAACTTGTTGAAAATGCAATGGAACTCCTGAATACAGTTATTAAACTGAAACCTCAGGCGCTAAAAGGTACTTATGTAAGAAGTATTTACATTTCATCTACAATGAGTCCCGGTATTAATGTAGATAGCAAATCAATAAATGCTGCCGAATAAAATAACTAATGTTTTATGAGAAAAGAGGAAAAAACACAAATTATTGAAAGTCTGGCAGCACAGTTGGAGAAAACTCCAAATTTTTATATTGCAGACATTTCAGGGCTTAATGCTCAGAAAACAGCTCTGCTGCGCCGTGCTTGCTTCGAAAAAGAGATAAAGCTTCTTGTTGTTAAGAACACCTTGATGCGTAAAGCTTTAGAGAAAATTGCACCTGCAGATTCAGAGGCTATCTACCCTATATTGGAAGGTCCTACAGCAGTTATGTTCACAGAGACTGTGAGCACACCTGCAAAACTCATAAAAGAGTTTGCAAAATTGCACGGGAAACCTGTCCTTAAAGGAGCACTTGTACAAGAGTGCGCTTATGTTGGTGAAGATCAACTTGAAGCACTCATTGCTATTAAGTCACGCGATGAACTTATCGGTGATATTATCGGTCTTCTTCAATCTCCTGCTAAAAATGTTATCTCCGCTCTCGTTTCAAACGGCGGTGGTAAGATTGCAGGTATTGTAAAGACCCTTTCAGAAAAAGAGTAATTAAAAATTAATCATTTTAAAACAAATATAACCATGGCAGATATCAAAAAATTTGCAGAAGAATTAGTTAACCTGTCTGTTAAAGAAGTTCAGGAACTTGCAAAAGTTCTAAAAGAGGAGTACGGAATCGAACCTGCTGCTGCAGCTGTTGCTGTTGCAGGTCCTGTTGCAGCTGTTGCTGCAGAAGTTGAACAAACTCAATTTGATGTTATTCTAATTTCAGCCGGACAAGCTAAGCTACAAATAGTAAAGGTTGTTAAAGAGATCACCGGTCTTGGACTTAAAGAGGCTAAAGATTTAGTTGATACAGCACCTAAGGCAGTTGTTAAAGAGAAAGTTTCAAAAGCCGAAGCTGAACAAGTAAAATCTCAAATAGAAGAGGCGGGCGGAGAAGTTGAAATTAAATAACTCCACATCCCGTTAATCGGGGAACACCATCAGGTTTAGAGCCATAACGGCTCTAAACCTTTTTGTCGTTATTTTATTTATTTTCAACCAATCCGAAAAAAATGTCGCACAAAACTATTAATCAGCGGATTACATTCGCGACTTCTAAATCCCTTTTAGATTATCCGGATTTCTTAGAAGTTCAGTTGAAATCTTTTAAAGATTTCTTCCAGCTTGAGACAACACCAGAAAATCGCAAAAACGAAGGCCTTTATAAAGTTTTTCAGGAGATATTTCCAATTACGGATACCCGTAACAACTTTGTCCTTGAATTCATAGACTACTTTATAGATCCTCCTCGTTATACCATAGAGGAGTGCCTTGACAGAGGTCTTACCTACAGTGTGCCATTAAAGGCGAAGCTTAAGCTATACTGCACAGATCCCGAACACGAGGATTTCGATACTGTTATACAGGATGTATACCTTGGGACAATTCCTTATATGACCCCAAGGGGAACGTTCGTTATAAATGGTTCTGAAAGAATTGTCGTATCACAGCTGCACCGTTCACCCGGTGTATTCTTTGGACAGAGTGTGCACGCCAATGGTACCAAGCTGTATTCAGCAAGAATAATCCCTTTCAAAGGGTCTTGGATCGAGTTTGCAACAGACATCAATAATGTGATGTATGCATACATCGACAGAAAGAAGAAATTACCTGTAACCACTCTCCTCAGAGCCATAGGTTATGAGAGTGACAAAGATATCCTGGATATCTTTGGTTTGGCTAACGAAATCAAAGTAAATAAGAACAATCTAAAGAAATGCCTGGGGAGTAAGCTTGCAGCAAGAGTTCTTAAAACCTGGAATGAAGATTTCGTTGACGAAGATACAGGAGAGGTTGTATATATTGAGAGAAATGAAATCGTTGTAGACAGGGAGACAATTCTGGAAGAGCACCATCTGGAGATGATCCTTGACTCCGAAGTCAGCACAATATTAGTTCATAAAGAGGATGCAAATGTCAATGACTTTGCCATCATACATAATACACTGCAAAAAGACCAGACAAACTCAGAAAAAGAGGCTGTCTTTTATACATACCGTCAGCTTCGTAACTCAGAACCACCAGATGAGGCGACTGCAAGAGATGTGATTGATAAACTCTTCTTCTCCGACAAGAGATATGATCTTGGAGAGGTAGGAAGATACAGACTCAACCACAAACTGAATCTCACCATTGCAGATGAGACCAGAGTTCTTACAAAGCTTGACATAATTGAAATTATCCGATACCTTATTCAGCTGATCAACTCAAAAGCTATTGTGGACGATATCGACCACTTGAGTAATCGTAGGATCAGGACAGTAGGCGAGCAACTTGCAAACCAATTTAGTGTTGGTCTTTCAAGGATGGCCAGAACCATCAGAGAGAGGATGAATGTAAGGGATAATGAGGTCTTTACACCAATTGACCTGATTAATGCCAAAACATTATCATCTGTAATTAACTCGTTCTTCGGAACAAGTCAGCTATCTCAGTTTATGGACCAGACCAACCCTCTGGCGGAGATGACCCACAAGCGTCGTCTATCTGCACTGGGGCCGGGCGGTCTGTCAAGAGACCGTGCCGGATTTGAGGTTCGTGACGTTCACTATACACACTACGGTCGTCTCTGTCCTATTGAAACACCGGAGGGACCAAATATCGGTCTTATCTCATCTCTTTGCGTTTATGCCAGAATAAATGACCTTGGTTTTATTGAAACTCCTTACCGCAAGGTAGAGGATGGTAAAGTAGATATGACTGTTAAGGGTATCGTCTATATGAGTGCAGAGGAGGAAGAGGAGAAGATGGTAGCTCAGGCTAATGTCCATATTGACGAAACAGGTCAGATTACAGACGATAGAATCAAATGCCGTTTTGAAGCAGACTACCCTGTAGTAGGCAAAGAGGATGTCCATCTTGTGGATGTTGCTCCTAATCAGATAGCATCTATTGCAGCCTCTCTTATTCCTTTCCTTGAGCACGACGATGCAAACCGTGCGCTTATGGGATCGAATATGATGCGTCAGGCGGTTCCGCTTATTAAACCGGAATCTCCTATCGTTGGTACAGGTCTTGAAGGACCTGTTGTAAAAGACTCCCGTACCCAGATAACTGCCAGAGGAAAAGGTGAGGTTGTATATGTAGATGCTCGTGAGATTCACGTGAAATACGAAATGACCGAGAATGAGAGATTTGTAAGTTTCGATCCGGAAATTACGGTTTACAGACTGCCTCTATACAGAAAGACTAACCAGAACACCTCTATAACTCTTAAACCTATTGTTAAAAAGGGAGAGAAGGTAGAGCCGGGTCAGATTCTTTCTGAGGGTTATGGTACAGAGAAAGGAGAGCTCGCTCTCGGAAGAAACCTTAAAGTGGCATTTATGCCTTGGCAAGGTTACAACTTTGAGGATGCGATTGTTATATCTGAAAGACTTCTTCGTGAAGATGTATTTACATCAATTCACGTTGATGAATATATAATGGAGGTGCGCGACACTAAAAGAGGAATGGAGGAGCTTACATCCGATATTCCAAATGTTAGTGAAGAGGCTACCAAAGATCTGGACGAGAATGGTATCATTAGAATAGGGGCAAACATTGAGCCGGGAGATATTCTCATCGGTAAGATTACTCCTAAAGGAGAGAGTGATCCATCTCCGGAAGAGAAGCTGCTTAGAGCCATCTTCGGAGATAAAGCAGGCGATGTTAAAGATGCTTCATTAAAAGCATCTCCATCTTTGAGAGGAACTGTAATTGAGAAGAGACTATTTTCCAGAGTTGCAAAAGAGAACTCGAAGAAAGGAAAATCTGCCTCAAAAAATCAGATTCAGCACGCAGAGGAGAACTTTACCAGAAAAACTGCTCAGCTTCGGATAAACTTCCTTGAGAGGCTTTTTGCACTTTTGCAAAATAAGAGTTCTCAGGGTATTACAGATCTTTACGGCGTTGAAATTATATCAAAAGGTGTTGAGTTCAAACTTGACCTTCTTGATAAGATAGATTACGAAAATATCAACCCGACCAAGTGGACAACAGAAAAGAGCACCAATAATCTTATTAAACAGCTTATTAATAACTATCTGATAGCTCATAAAGAGTTTGATGCCGAACTTAAGAGGATTAAATATAATCTTACAATCGGAGATGAACTTCCAACAGGTATTATGCAGCTGGCCAAGGTCTATATTGCCAAGAAGAGAAAGATTAGAGTTGGAGATAAAATGGCAGGAAGGCACGGTAATAAGGGTATAGTTGCTAAGGTGGTAAGAGACGAAGATATGCCTTTCCTTGAAGATGGATCGGTTGTAGATATTGTACTCAATCCACTAGGTGTACCTTCCCGTATGAACCTCGGACAGATCTATGAGACAGTTCTGGGATGGGCAGGTAAAGAGCTTGGTAAAAAATACAGTACTCCTATTTTTGATGGTGCAAACCTGGAAGAGATATGCGACTTTACCGAAAGTGCAGGAGTTCCAAGATATGGAAAAACCTATCTTCGTGACGGTGGAACAGGAGATCTGTTCGATCAGCCGGCCACTGTAGGTGTTATCTATATGCTTAAACTTGGACATATGGTAGACGATAAGATGCACGCTCGTTCTATCGGCCCATACTCGCTAATCACTCAACAGCCTCTCGGAGGTAAAGCACAGTTCGGAGGTCAGCGATTTGGAGAGATGGAGGTTTGGGCACTTGAAGCCTTTGGTGCAGCCAACATATTGCAGGAGATTCTAACGATTAAGTCCGATGACGTATCGGGTAGATCTCGTGCTTATGAAGCTATTGTTAAGGGAGACCCTATGCCGGCCGCCGGAATACCGGAATCGCTAAATGTGTTACTACACGAACTTCGCGGATTGGGCTTAAGCATAACCCTTGACTAATTAGATTAAGTAATTGCAAATCTTTGAAATAGAATAATATGTCTACAAAAAAAGATATAAAGGTAAAGAGTAATTTTAACCAGATCACCATAAGTCTGGCCTCTCCCGAAGAGATTCTGGAAAGATCTTCCGGTGAAGTTTTAAAACCGGAGACCGTCAACTACAGAACCTATAAACCGGAGAGAGACGGACTGTTTTGTGAAAGAATTTTTGGTCCTTATAAAGATTATGAGTGCCATTGCGGTAAATATAAAAGAATTCGTTACAGGGGCATCATTTGCGACCGTTGCGGAGTAGAGGTTACAGAGAAGAAGGTCCGCAGAGAGAGAATGGGACACATATCCCTGACAGTTCCTGTGGCTCATATCTGGTACTTCCGCAGTACCCCTAACAAAATAGGTTACCTCCTGGGAATTCCTTCGAAAAAACTGGAGGCTATCATCTATTACGAACGCTATATTGTTATCCAGTCCGGTATAAAAAAGGCTGACGGAGTTAAAGAGCACGATTTCCTTACTGAGGATGAGTATATGAATATACTTGACTCTCTTCCAAGAGAGAATCAGCTTCTTGACGACAACGACCCGAACAAGTTTATGGCTGGAATGGGTGCAGAGGCAATCTACAAGATGCTGGGCAGAATTGATCTGGATCAGCTCTCATACGACCTTCGTCATAAAACAGAGAACGAAACCTCTCAGCAGAGAAAGGCAGAAGCTCTAAAAAGGCTAAGTGTTGTTGAGGCATTCCGCGAATCTAAAGCTATTAACAATCCGGAGTGGATGATCCTTAAAGTTATCCCGGTTATTCCACCGGAGTTACGCCCACTGGTTCCACTCGATGGAGGACGCTTTGCGACTTCAGACCTTAACGACCTCTACAGAAGGGTTATTATCAGAAATAACCGTCTAAAGAGGTTAATAGAGATTAAGGCTCCGGAGGTTATTCTCAGAAACGAGAAACGGATGCTTCAAGAGGCAGTTGACTCACTCTTCGATAATTCGAGGAAATCAAATGCCGTTAAGACCGAAGCTAACCGTACCCTAAAATCCCTTTCGGACAGTCTTAAAGGTAAACAGGGGCGTTTCCGTCAGAACCTGCTTGGTAAGAGGGTTGACTATTCGGCTCGTTCCGTGATTGTTGTTGGTCCGGAGCTCAAAATGCACGAGTGCGGTATTCCTAAAGATATGGCTGCAGAGCTGTTTAAACCATTTGTTATAAGGAAGCTAATCGAGCGTGGAATCGTAAAGACAGTTAAATCTGCCAAAAAGATTGTTGACAGAAAAGATCCTGTAATTTGGGATATTCTTGAGAATGCAATGAAGGGACATCCGGTTATGTTAAACCGAGCCCCTACCCTGCACAGACTCGGAATTCAGGCATTCCAGCCAAAACTGATTGAGGGAAAAGCTATCCAGCTGCACCCACTCTCTTGTACTGCTTTCAACGCCGACTTTGACGGTGACCAGATGGCAGTTCACCTTCCACTTGGAAATGCCGCCATTCTTGAAGCACAACTTTTAATGCTGGGTTCACACAACATCCTTAACCCTGCTAATGGGGCACCTATCACCGTTCCATCTCAGGACATGGTTCTCGGGCTCTATTACATAACAAAACTCCGTATTGGAGCTAAGGGTGAGGGAAGGAAGTTCTATGGACCGGAAGAGGTTATAATTGGCTATAACGAAGGCACAATTGCTCTTCACACAGAGATTGAGGTTAGAATGCCTAAAGATATGTGTGATCCTTCAAAAGGAAATGTAATGGTAAAAACTACAGTGGGAAGAGTTCTGTTCAACCAGGTTGTTCCCCCTGAAGTAGGATATATAAATGAGATTCTAACCAAGAAATCTCTGAGGGATATCATCGGAAATGTACTGAAAGTATCTGGTGTTGCCAGAACAGCTCAGTTTCTGGATGATATCAAGGAGATCGGTTTCAAAATGGCCTTCAAGGGAGGTCTCTCCTTTAATCTGGAAGATGTAATTATTCCTGAGGAGAAGGTAGGTCTTATTGAAGATGGTTACAAACAGGTAGAGAATATTATGTTCTCCTACAATAACGGTTTGATAACCAACAATGAGCGTTACAATCAGATTATTGACATCTGGACATCTACAAACACAAAACTTACCAACATCGTTGAGAAGAGAATTGCAACAGACAAGCAGGGATTCAACCCTGTCTATATGATGCTTCACTCAGGTGCAAGGGGTTCCAAAGAGCAGATTCGTCAGCTCTCGGGAATGAGGGGTCTGATGGCCAAACCACAAAAATCCGGTTCAAGTTCTGCAGAGATTATCGAGAATCCTATCCTCTCCAACTTTAAAGAGGGTCTTTCGGTTCTTGAGTACTTTATCTCTACACACGGAGCCAGAAAAGGTCTTGCAGATACCGCCCTTAAAACGGCAGACGCAGGATATCTGACTCGTCGTCTTGTGGATGTATCACACGATGTAATTATAAATGAAGATGATTGCGGAACTCTTCGCGGTCTTGTGGCAACAGCTATCAAGAACAAAGATGAGATTGTGGAGTCACTCTACGACAGGATTCTTGGTAGAACATCTGTTCACGATATCTACAACCCTTTAACAGGTGATAAGATTATTGAGACAGGTGAAGAGATAACCGAGGAGATTGCAGAACTCATCCAAAGTCTTCCAATCGAGCAGGTTGAAATTCGCTCGGTACTTACCTGTGAATCTCGTAAAGGGGTTTGCGGCAAGTGCTACGGAAGAAACCTTGCAAACGGCAGAATGGTTGAGATTGGAGAGGTGGTAGGTGTTATTGCCGCTCAGTCAATTGGAGAGCCGGGAACACAGCTTACACTCAGAACATTCCACGTCGGAGGTACAGCTTCCAACATTGCATCTGAGAATGAGATTCTTGCAAGATATGATGGTCGACTGGAGTTTGAAGAGCTTAGGACTTTGGTAAAAGAGTTTGAAAACGGAGAGAAATCGGAGATAGTTATAGGTCGTACAGCAGAGATGAGAACTGTGGATATAAACACCGGTATTGTTCTATCTACACACAATATTCCTTATGGAGCTACTCTCTTCTATAAGAATGGAGATCTTGTTAAAAAAGGGGACAGAATTTGCGAATGGGATGCATATAATGCCCTTACAATTGCAGAGATCGGAGGAAAGATCCACTTTGAGAACCTTATTGAGGGTGTAACATTCCGCGAAGAGGCTGCAGATGAGTACTCACTTCACAAAGAGAAGGTTATCATAGAGTCCAGGGACAAATCTAAAAACCCTATTATCCGTATTATGGATGAGAACAAACTGGAACTTCGCCAGTATAACCTGCCTGTTGGTGCCCACATAATGGTGGAGAACGGCAAAAAGGTTAAATCGGGCGATATTCTGGTTAAGATCCCTAGAGCTATCGGTAAATCCGGTGACATCACAGGTGGTCTTCCAAGGGTTACAGAGCTTTTTGAGGCAAGAAATCCTTCCAATCCGGCAGTTGTATCTGCAATTAATGGAGAGGTGCAGATGGGTAAAATCAAACGCGGTAACAGGGAGATTATAATTAAATCCCGTTCCGGCGAAGAGATGCGTTATCTTGTTCCGCTCTCAAAACAGATTCTTGTTCAGGAGAACGACTACATTAGAGCCGGTATGCAACTTTCCGAAGGTGCCATAGCCCCTACCGACATTCTTGCAATTCAGGGACCTACAAAAGTTCAGGAGTATATTGTAAATGAAGTTCAGGAGGTTTACAGAATGCAGGGTGTAAAGATTAATGACAAGCACTTTGAAGTTATTGTTAGGCAGATGATGCGTAAACTCGAGATTGTAGATCCGGGCGATACAAGATTCTTGCCTGAGCAGTTGGTAGATAAGTGGGAGTTTATGGGAGAGAACGATGACATCTACGATAAGAAAGTTATTCTCGATGCCGGAGATTCAACCGAACTTAAGGCCGGAATGATAATTACCGTTAGGCGTCTTCGTGAAGAGAACTCAACTCTTAAGAGAAGAGACCTGAAACTTGTTGAGGCAAGGGATGCAATTCCAGCAACCTCCAACCAGGTTCTTCAGGGAATTACCCGCGCTGCGCTTCGCACCAACAGCTTTATGTCTGCTGCTTCATTCCAGGAGACAACCAAAGTACTGTCTGAGGCTGCAACATTCGGTAAGACAGACACACTTGAGGGTCTTAAAGAGAACGTTATCTGCGGACACCTTATACCGGCAGGTACTGGTACAAGAGAGTTCGAAAAGATTATCGTTACCTCTAAAGATGACTATCAGAGGGTCTTCAAGAGTAAAAAAGAGGAGTAAAAACATACTCTATAATAAGAAAAGGCTGCCTAATCAGGCAGCCTTTTCTTCTATATACAATCTCGCTACTTATGCGTGGTAAGCTCACCGGCAGCAACGCAGTTTTTTCAAACGCTTTTTTCTTTGAGTTTTTCGGGGCTTCCGGAACGCCTCCCTACGGTCGTTGAACGGTCCTCAGCCGGTGAACTTACCACTGCATTAATAGGACAATACAATTACTCAACCATTACAGGTGGAGCAAGTGGAACAAATGTAAGAGGGTTAAAGCTCTTCGTTTGCATCAAAACAGATGTCGATGGGGCTTTCTGTATATCCTTTGCAATAAATTCATCCAGACTAAACTCAACTCCAGCTGTAGAGAGAATCCTCTTTACCATATGCTCCCGTGATGGTGCATTATAGTATGGCTCATTCTGAATCATACAACTTGAGGTCTCCGGCCTCCAGGCTCCGAATGAGTAGTAATATGCCCCGGCAAAAGCAGAGACCCTGCCGTATCCGGGTCTGTCAATAAAATGTTTCCACTTAATGATTGTAACATTCGAAGTCAAATCTACATTGGGATAGAATCCTGCTTTAGACCAAGTCATAAATTTTGAAGAGTCCGCTACAGGAAGAGTTTTACCGACATTGGCAGAAGATACATATTCGTCTGCCAGCCTCCCGAAGCCGTGTCCTCCTGCTTCGTGTTGCAGAAGATTACTATAATTAGAACCTGGTGTTGTAGATTTATTTACAGGAACAATTGCCACCGCTTTACCGTCAGACCAGGTCCAACAGGTTCCGGCATATCTGTTTTGGTTAACAACCATTATAATAAGCAATTTCTTAAGCTTATTATCATCTACTCCCGGAATTTTTTTGGCATATTCAAATGCCAAATCTGTATTCGTGGACATTGAAGAGCCACCCAGAAAATCGGTATTGAATTTTGAATTCTTATTTATTGATTTATCAGTCTGCTTAACACCACTATCTCTGGAGTATCCTGCCTGTTTATAAACTTTGAAATATCCCCTGTAGCTCTTATATGGCTCTACGCTAAAAAAATGTTCTATCCCAAGATCCATATCTCTGTCAAAAAGGCCACCCTCTTCAAAATCTTCCGAAATATACCCGTCTCCCAAAAAAAGAATTTCGTTTGGAGCTCCACCCAGAGTGTTCTCCTGAGCAACCTTATAATCACCGTCGAAATAGCTCTTTTTAATCCCTGTGGTGAGTGTATTTACTGCAGATGTGCCTTTTCCTCCAAACGCATCAGTTGCAAGTACTCTCCAGTAATATTTTTTATTTTCATCAAGATATGCAGGAAGGTTATAGACAGTATCCTTTAATGTTGCAAAGTAGGTCCAGGTGGTTTGGTTGTCTGAATACTCAATTCTATAGGTTACTTCATCATTATCCGGATCTTTAGACCCGCTCCATCTGAATGTTGGTAGTCTGTTGGCATCTGTAAGGTTGTTAACAGGTGATTTTAAAACAGGCGCCTGGGGTGAACTGTTGAAACCTCTCTCCTGTACAATTCTTACACTTTTGTAAGTATCTGCATACTTAAAGTTAACATAAGCACTTCTCTCCAGACCTGCGTTTGCAGTAAAGGTTAGAGTTACCTGCTTATTTCCCTCTCCGCTCATTGGTGATGCAGTTATCCAGGTTGCCTCAGCAGGTATCTCAACCTGCCACTTTGTGTTAGAACTTACAGCAACAACTTTTAATGTGGCATCTTTGTTAAACTGGATATCGGACTTGTCTGTTTCAAGATTTGAAAAACTCTGTATAATTTCTGCAGATTTTTTTAAACTTTTGCTGGTTACAGATAGAGTAACTTTCCGCTCCTGCGTGCTGAAATTATTTGTCGCCTTAATTGTAATCTCTCCATTTCCCTCTCCGCTGGCAGGAGAGATGGTGCACCAGGTAGAGGTAATAGTCGCTGTCCACTTGCCGTTGGACGTAACTGTGATCTTCTCCTCTCCGTCAATATTGCCTATCATAACCTGTGCAAGCGATAGTTCCAGCGATGCAGGGGGCTCTTTTTCACACGAAAGTGATAAAATGCTTACTAATATTATGGCTGTAATTCTAAGTATCTTTAACATAAAGTAGTCATATAAATATATAAATCTCAATCTTCACTATAAACATCAAATATATATAAAAAAGAGATAAAGATGAAATTCCGGTACTATTTGTGTTGCAAATTGTCTTCCAAATATTCTACAATCTCCTTTACCGAGTTATTGTTCATAATGATTTTACCCTCAGTATCTACCAATATGGTGTGCGGTATCATCTGTACATTATAAACAGATGAGACGGCACTTTGGTTGTTCTCTTTTAGTTGTATCCAGGAGAAGTTCTCTTTCCGGATTATTTCTCTCCAGTTTCTCTCTACATCCCCAATTGTGATAGCAACTATCTCTATTCCATTCTTACGATATAGGTTGTAATTTATCCCGATATCTATGCAAAATTGTGTACTCTCCCTGCTCCACGAAGACCAGAAGATAAGTATTGTAAATTTATTCTTCTCATATATCTTAGAAAAAGTTATTGGAGATTCATCTAATGAGAGAAGAGTAAAATCTGGGGCGACTCTTCCGGGTTCCAGAAGTTTTCTCTTTTCAATAGTCTCGCGTATTTTTATAAGATAGCTGCTGCCTTTATATTTTGATGAGTTTTCAAATATCTCCAGCCTATTTTGCAACTCTTCAATATCTCCTACATTAACTAACTCATACAAATTGAGCAGCGAGTAGAAAGAGGTTGGATTAGCAGCGATTAGTGAATCGGAGAAGCTCTTCATCTCTCTGTTCGCGCTATTTACTATTGATGAATATTTTGCTCTTAATTTGTCATCTGTATCTGGTTTTACTAACTCTCCCAGAACATAATTAAGATTATACTTTGTCATCACAGATTGGCTTTTTGAGGCAGTTTTGTTCATCAAATCTTGTGTCTGGCCTCCAGTTACCGTTGCCTCTCTAAGGTTCTCGGAAAGTGCCTCTATCCGGAATTTTGTATTTTCCAGATAGATGGGAATATTATAATTGAGCTCTTTCATAAAGATGAGGTATTTGTCCGGCATCTCTAGTTTACCGAAGAACTTAAATCTTCCCCTCTTAATGACAGTAGAATCAAAAACACTTTTTGTGTTGGCCTTTTGGATATAAACAACCCCATCCTTTAGGGCCATATCTTCGCCCTTTATAACCCCTTTTACTTCATAGCCCTCATCGTTTGTTTTACAACTGATAATAACAACTATAAAGAAGAGAAACAACAGTGCTTTTCTCATAATATTTTACCTGTTTTATAATAATACAAATTTAACGATAATAAGTTTATTTTATTAGTGGTTCTTACATTGCCGTGTTGTAAAAAAAAGAGGATGACCAAAAATGATCATCCTCTTAATTCTAAAAATTACCTACTATGGCATTGTGAATTTCTCTGCGAAAGTACCTCCGAATGCTAACCCGGATGTTGGTAACACAAAGCGACTGTACCATATATGATCTTTACCGCTTATCTCAGTTGTCTGAGGGCTAACATATACATAACCATAAGCTGCACTGTATAACCATCCAATATTCTGTTGTGCACAGGTAATAACACCGGCGTCAACTTTGAATTCGATATTGTATCCAGGTTCGTAGCAGTTGGTCAATCTGTAGAAGTTAAGTGTTGCAGAGATAGGGGCTTTCATTACAGGCTGGCTCCAGCTTCCTTCATAGAACTCAGATGTATAGGTTCCATTTCCGAAAGCAGCATATACCAGTGGTAACATAGCTTCAACAGTAATCTCCTTAACTTTTGATTTAGATACCATAGTATCATCTGCGATTGTAAGTTTTACAGTATATTTTGTTGCAGGAGCAACGCTGGAAATACTGTAATTAATAACTACATAGGCAGATGCTTCGCCTGCAGCAAACTGAACAGTACCGCTTGCCAAGCTTAATTTAGTAGTTCCTGTTCCTGAGATAGTTATTGGAACTGAAGCTGCATCTTTGGTATTACCTCTGTTTATTAAAACATTAATTTTACCGTTATCTGCCTGGCTAAGTCCATATACTAAAAGAGTAGAACGGAACGCAGCATCCACGCTACCTATATCGCTGCTGGCGATATAAGGTTTGATTTCATCTTTGTTACACGAAACAACTAGTACAAATAATAATACCAGTGTTGTTATATATCTTAAATTTTTCATTTACTAAAGGTATTAAATATTATAGAGGGTTCTGGTCTGTCTCAATGTCCATATTCTCATTACCGTCAAACTCCTGTTGTGGAATAGGGAGAACAAACTCCTTAGATTTTGGAGCGGTAGAGATAGTCTTAATCAACTGAGAGTGGTTTGTTCCGGCATAATCTCTGGTGAATCCGAGACCAAGTCTCTTGATGTCAAACAGACGACCTGCCTCACCCCAAAGCTCAATACGACGCTGGAACAGTACCTCGTCCATAATAGTAACAAAAGCTCCGTGAGTATCGCTGTTGTATGTAGCGGCATCTGTACGGTTAGCAAGTCTTGTTGCCATATTAGGGTCACGAACTGCACCTAGCTCAAGAAGCAGTGTTCTTGCTGCAGGATATTGTGCTAAACGTACTCTTGCCTCTGCCTCAATAAGAAGCATCTCTTCTGCTCTTAAGTAGATATAGTCACCTGTGTAGTCTGTGATGTTTTTATATTTGTATTTGAACTGAGCGTGACTCTTATTAGGGCCTGAGCTTGAAGGAGAAGCAATAGCAACATTCCACCACTGAAGTCTCTTGTCCGATGAAGGAATCTGGTTGTATAACCAAGAGTCAAGACACTTTCTGGAGGTTACACCGTATCCGTTTGCTGTAATTACAGCAGGCGTACTTCCTACATCCACGTGGCAGAAGAATGTACCCCAACCACCGGAAATAGCCTCAGTTGCAATAACTTCACCACCCCATAGAACTGAAGATAGTTTGATGTCATTGAATCCTGAATATAGGGCCGCATCACCCGATAGAAGAGCATATCCCTGACGAGCCTCGGCTGCAGCTGTTGCTGCACCACTCCAGTTCTCCATAGTAAGGAATACCTTTGCCTGAATTGCTTTGGCAACATTGTAGTCAATCTGAGATTTATGAGCTCTGGCAACACCGGCATCTTTAGCTGCCTTTAAGAGAGTTGATGCCTCCTCAAGGTCTGCAGTGATTAGGTCATAAACATCTTTTAGTGTACCTCTTGGTGCACCAACAAGTGTAGGTGCAGTATAGAGAGGAACTCCCGGAGCTGTCTCATTCCCTTTATATGTATGCTGGAAGAATAGAGTAAGGTAGTAGTAGGCGTATGCTCTTAAAGCGAGAGCTTGTCCTACAACGCTTTTAATCTTATTAGGATCTCCTGCGATAGTCTCTCTAGAGGCTAAAATATAGTTGGCATTTGTAATTATCTTGTAATAGAAATTCCAAAGGCCGTAGCATCTCCAGGATGCGCTGGCATACCTTGAGCGTACATCATATCTGTAGTCAAAATAGAACCAACCGTTACCCTGCTCTGCCTGTACATAGTCTTCACCCATAAGGTCTGCAACCATATTGTGCGAAACAATACCAAAGTTTTGCTGAACGTTACCGGTGGTACCAAACCAAGTACTATTAGGCAAATATAGAGCTCTGTAAACACCGTTAAGGGCAACCATTGCACTTTCGGTATTGTTGAAGATCAATTTCCCCGAAACCGAATCAGTAGGAACTGTATCAAGATACTCCTTTTCACAAGAGCTTAATACAAGAAGCGCTGCTACTGCAAATAATGTTATTATCTTTTTCATATAAGTCTTTTCTTATTATTATTTCTCATTAAAAAGTGATATCCAATCCTAATGATATTGAACGAGTAGGAGTGTACGCATAGTCAGTTCCTCCTGAGAAGTTATACTGAGGGTTCATACCTTGCAGATACGAGAACAAAAGGATGTTGTCTGCTATAGCAGATATTCTTACGCTCTCAACACCTATTTTGGTCATCCATTTCTTAGGTAAAGAGTAACCCAGGGTTACGTTTTTAATCGAGAAGAAGGATGCGTTTGTAAGGTTACGATCTGATGTTTGCATATTTGCACCAAGCTGAGGTATTGGAATGTCGGTGATATCACCAGGTTTTTGCCAAGCCCTTAGCAGGTGTTTAGATAGTGAGTTACCCTGATATAGAGGATCTAAAAGGTTTCCATAGAGACCGTCAAGAATTTTTCCGCCAAGTGAGTATGTACAAAGAACGCTAAGGTCAACCACACCAAAAAACTTGAAGTCATTGTTGATAGAGCCGTAAAGTTTAGGCATACGGTTACCTGCAATTACTCTTGATGCTGCAGCTTTTGCTTTATCTGCAGAGATATACGGATCTGATTTTACTCCGCTCACTACATCCCATACCCAGTATAGTTGATATCCTGTTGCAGGATCTACACCGGCAGATCTTGGAAGATAGAATGAGTTAAGAACTTCACCCTCTTTAGTAATATAGTTACCGCTTGTGATTTCAGGTTTATCTGCCAGGTTTAGAACTTTATTCTGAACGGTAGAACCCATAACTGTCATAGTCCATCTAAGATCTTTGTTTGCAACGATGTCGCCGGAGATAGATACTTCAACTCCGGTATTCTGCATACTTCCGATATTCTTGTTATAGCTTATGAAACCGGTTGACATTGCCAAAGGATAGGCCATCAACATATCTTTGGTAACCCTTTTGTACCACTCTGCAGATATTGATACTCTGTTAAACATTCTGGCATCAATCCCGATGTTTAGGTTCTCGTTTTTCTCCCACTTAAGGTTTGTATTCTCAATAGATGCAACAACAGCTCCGTTTCTTCCTGCGTTAGGGAAACCAAGGTCGTAAAGTGCCTGCCAAGGGTACAATCCACCGACTGCGTCGTTACCCTGTACTCCGAAACTGGCTCTTACATTCATATTGTTGATCCAGGAAACTCCCTGCATAAATGACTCCTGGCTAACACGCCAGTTACCTCCTACAGACCAGAAATCTCCCCATCTGTTCTCACTGTAAAAACGAGATGACCCGTCTCTACGGAAAGACCCTGAGATGTAGTAACGATCTGCATAGTTGTAATTCAAACGAGAGAGGTACGACTCAATTGTGTAGTTATCTTCGTATGAGTTGGCAGTAATTACTGTTGCAGCTGCCGACAGTTCATAGAGACCACCGAAAGGGAAACCGGATTTTGCACCCATCATATAGTTATACAGGTATGAGTAACTCTCGTGACCGGCAAGAACGTCAAGGTTATGTTTCTCCGCAAAGGTACGCTTGAACGATATAAGCTGGTTAAAAGTTTTGCTCAGTGTATTCATACTGTATTTGTATGCTCTACCTGAAGAACCTGCTGCATTTCCGAAATATGGATTCTCGTAGTTGTGCTGCATTTGGTTAATAAAGTCAAATCCCAGATTTGCAGATAGTTTAAGACCGCGAATAGGACCGGTCTTAAAGTCCAGCAACTCAACATAAGTTCTTCCGCTCACACTTGAGTTAACCGATTTGAATTTGTCGTCATAAAGTGTTGCAACACTGTTGTAGTTTTGCTGCGCACCGGAAGCACGGTTGTTACCGTAGTCAAACTGCTTCTTACCGTTTGCATCCAGAACAGGAGCACCCGCTGCATCCAGAATATATACAGGATATATAGGAGCCATCAGCATACAAGAGTACCACACGTTTGAAGTGGCAGATCCTGTTGCACTAAGGAAGTTGCTGGTTGTTTGTGCAAAGTTGGTGTTTAGACCGAATTTTAGCCACTCATTTGGTTGAGCATCTACATTTGCTCTTCCCGAGTAACGCTTAAATGCTGTTGTCTGAAGTATACCATTTTCGTTAAGGTAACCTACAGATGCCATATATTTTGCCTTTTCCGAACCTCCGGTAACGGTAAGAATATGGTCTTGTCTTACAGGGTTGCTGGCAGTAACTGTCTCCATCCAATCTTCATTGTAACGAAGAGTTGCATCATCCCTGATTTTGCCTGTAGATGTATCAAACAACTGAGCTAAAGGAAAGTTATAAGGGTTATACTGCTCGTTGAGACCAAATATTTTGCTCGGTCCTGTGAGCATCTGCTGGATTGCAGTAACACCTGCAGTTGCAGGGTTAGCACCTTTAAAAATAATCTCCTCATTTTTATAGGACTGGAACTGATACTCCATCCACTCTTTCTCATCCAAAAGCTCATATGAAGGGAAAGCTCGTGAAGTTACACCCCAAACACTTCTGAAGTTAACTTTGATTCTCTCTCCCTCTCTTGCTCCTCTTTTGGTGGTAATCATTACAACGCCATTCGCTCCGCGTGACCCGTAAAGAGCACCGGCAGAGGCATCCTTAAGAATGGTCATAGATTCAATATCTGCAGGGTTAATTGCAGAGATGCTACCATCGTAAGGAACTCCATCCACAACATATAGAGGAGTTGTAGAAGCGTTGATTGAACCATAACCCCTGATAATAATACTTGAAGCAGAGCCCGGCTGACCGGAACCGGATGTAACAAGTACACCTGTTGCAAGACCTTCAACTGCTTTAGTAACATTGGAAACAGTTCTTCTTTCGATTTTTTCTGATTTGATAACCTCGGCAGATCCTGTGAAAGACTCTTTTCTGGTTGTACCGTAGGCTACTACCAGAACATCCTCCAATTGAACTGCATCCTGTGAGAGGGCAACATTAACAACTGTGCGTCCGTTGATTGGAACCTCCACAACTGTGTACCCGATAAAACTGAATATTAGCGTACCTGTAGATGGAGCACTGATGGTGTATTTTCCCATCAAATCAGTTGCTGCACCTGTGACAGTACCTTTCAGCTGAACAGATGCATAAACAACAGGTTCCCCTGTTTTTGCATCAGTAACAGTACCTGTTACCTGTATGTTCTGAGCGCTGGCGAAGCCAACAGCCACAACAAGCAACAGCCCTGTAAAGAGTAGTTTAATTTTTTTCATTTAGTTAAATTTTGGTTAGTAATTTAAGTATTTTTGGTTATGTAGTTTTCTCAAATATTATTGAGCATAGCAAAGTTAATAAAAAAAAATCAATAACAAATACTACCAATCTACTTGTAAAATTGAATATTATTGACTATTTATAAGCCTATTAAAAAAAAAGAGCCGCATTTTTTGCGGCTCTGATTTTCAATATTTTACTCTAATTAAGCAAATTAGGGTAATTACTCCGTTGTTTTAGCAAAGACCTTGCTCCAGAGTAGCTTTGGCAACTTTCATAAATCCGGCAATATTAGCACCATTTACATAGTTAATAAAGCCATCACTCTGTTTTCCGTACTTAACGCACTGCTCGTGGATACTCTCCATTATCTGCTTAAGTTTGGCATCTACCTCCTCTGCTGTCCAGCTGATATGCATAGCATTTTGAGTCATCTCCAGACCCGAAACGGCTACTCCGCCTGCGTTAGCTGCTTTTCCAGGAGCATAAAGAACCTTTGCTTTCTGAAGCTCTGCAATCGCCTCCGGTGTGCAACCCATATTTGACAACTCGCCAACACAAATTACTCCGTTTTTGATAAGCTCTCTTGCGTCATCTCCGTTAAGTTCATTCTGGAAAGCACACGGTAGAGCGATATCTACTTTTACTGCCCACGCTTTCTTGCCGGGATAGAATTTTGACTCAGGGAACTTCTCTGCATAAGGGGCAACCACATCGTTGTTAGAAGCACGAAGTTCCAGCATATATGCAATTTTTTCGCTTGTCATTCCAGCTTCGTCGTGAATCATACCATCTGGACCGGATAGAGCTATCACTTTGGCTCCAAGTTCGGTTGCTTTTAGTGCTGCACCCCAGGCAACATTTCCAAAACCGGAAACTGATACTGTTTTACCTTTTAAATTGAGTCCTTTAGTTGCCAGCATATGTGTTACAAAGTAGACTCCACCGTAACCGGTTGCCTCCGGACGGATAAGTGAACCACCCCAGGTAGCTCCTTTTCCTGTAAGTACACCTGTAAATTCACGTGCCAGTTTTTTGTACCATCCGAACATAAACCCTATTTCACGGCCGCCTACACCTATATCACCTGCAGGTACATCTGTATCCGGACCAAGATCGCGCCATAGCTCAGTAATGAATGCCTGGCAGAAACGCATAATCTCTGCATCAGATTTTCCTTTCGGATCAAAATCTGAACCTCCTTTACCTCCACCCATAGGGAGAGTCGTTAAGGCATTCTTAAACATCTGCTCAAAACCCAAAAACTTAAGGATTGACGGATTAACAGAAGGGTGGAAACGGAAACCTCCCTTATACGGGCCGATAGCGTTGCTAAACTGTACTCTGTAACCAAGGTTTGTGTGAACTTCGCCCTTGTCGTCCTGCCAGGTCACTCTGAATGTGAAGATACGATCCGGTTCAATAAGCCTTTCAATGATCTTTGCTTTTTGAAACTCCGGATGTTGATTGTAAATCACCTCGATTGACTCGAGAACTTCGTGGACTGCTTGTAAAAACTCTTTTTCGTGGCCGTGTTTTCTTTCAAGAGAGGCCATTATCTCTGCTACTTTCATAATAAGTTGATTTATATTGTTTGGTAAAAAATTTCGGGACTCTATTTAACTTCCCAAGTTGCACCGCTGTGAAGCAGCTCATCCATATTGTGAATTTGCGCGTGCTCAATGGCGTCTATTACCTGATCCCTCACATTGTCGTCGTATGTTTTGTCATTGACAGCTCTAATTACTCCCAGGGCAACCGGAAGATCCGGGTATGCCATATCTATGAGCATTGAGTGGACTCCCGGATTCTCAGTTGTGGCATCGTGAACCATAAGATCTTTCTCTGTAATTCCGTTCTCTCCCAAAACAACAGGTATAATCTTATTTCCAACCATAACAAGACCCTTATCACTATTCTTGCCGTAAATCATAGGCTGTCCGTGTTTTAGAGTAATTGTTCTCTCTGCACGGAACTCTTTATCTGCAATCTCTGAATGGGTTTTATCATTAAAAATCACACAATTAACGAGAATCTCCGTTACAGCTGTACCATCGTGTTTTGCGCTTTGCAGCATTATATCCTGTGTGAGTTTAAGCTCTACATCAATGCTTCTGGCAAAAAAAGTTCCTCTTGAACCCAACACAAGTGCTCCCGGGTTAAAAGGATGTTCTACAGTTCCGTAAGGAGAGGTCTTAGTAACCATCCCAAGCTTTGAAGTGGGAGAGTACTGGCCTTTTGTAAGACCATATATCTGATTGTTGAAGAGAATTATATTGATGTCAATATTTCTTCTTATTGCGTGAATAAAGTGATTCCCTCCTATCGCCAAAGCATCTCCGTCTCCTGTAATCTCCCACACGGTAAGGGTGGGGTTTGCAACTTTAATGCCGGTAGCTATAGCGGCAGCTCTTCCGTGAATTCCGTGGAAACCGTAGGTATCCATATAGTATGGGAAGCGTGAGGAGCAACCTATTCCCGAAACAAAAACAAACCTCTCCTTTGTATAGTTAAGGGCTTCGCATACATCGGGCATAGCCCTTTGAATACTGGCCAGAATTGCGTGATCGCCGCAACCCGGACACCACTTTACCTCTTGGTTGCTTTTAAAATCTTGTGGAGTGTATTTCATATCCAAAATAATTTCGAGTTTGATTTTTATAGAATTGCATTTACGGCGTCATAAATCTCCTTTACGATAAAAGGTTGACCCTGTACTTTATTGTATTGATGATAGATAAACTGCTGGTGTTGTGTTCTGAGATAGTTGGCAAACTGCCCGCTGTTGAGTTCACAAACAATTATCTTATTGAATTTTGAAAAGATATCCGCTGTGTTCTTTGGCAATGGAAAGATGTAGTCAAAATGGGTTAAGCTTACACTCTTGCCCTCTCCCTGCAGCTCTTTAACAGCTGTGTATAGGTGGCCGTAGGTTCCTCCCCATCCGACAACTAAAACATCTCCACTCTCTGCTCCCATTACGCTCTGGTTTGGAATGTAGTTTGCAAGCCTGGCTACCTTCTCTGCCCTCTCTTTTACCATCCTCTCGTGTACGAGTGGATCTGATGAGACATTTCCATTGTTGTTTTTCTCCAGACCACCAACTCTGTGCTCAAGACCTTTTGTACCAGGGAAAGCCCACTGTCTGGCCATCCTGTCGGCGTCTCTTTTGTATGGCCAGAAAGGTGACTCTTGTGCCTCTTTTATAATAGGAGGGGTTATTGACGGATAGTCCTTCATTGCCGGTATTCTCCAGGGCTCCGATCCGTTACCGAGAAAACCTTCGGTTAACAACAGTACCGGCATCATATGCTCCATTGCATATTTTGCAGAGTAAAATGCAGCGTCAAAACAGTGTGACGGCGAGTGTGCGGCAATTATTGCTATAGGGCACTCTCCATTTCTTCCGTAAAGCGCCTGGTTTAGGTCTGTCTGCTCTGTCTTGGTAGGAATTCCGGTTGAGGGACCTCCTCTTTGAACATCGACAACTACTAAGGGGAGCTCTGTAATCATTGCAAGCCCCAAAGCCTCCGATTTAAGTGAGAGACCCGGGCCTGAAGTTGTTGTAACGGCTAGATTACCTGCATAAGCAGCACCGATTGATGTGCAGATACCTGCTATCTCATCTTCACATTGAAGTGTTTTTACATTCAGATCTTTTCTTAATGCCAGCTCCTCAAGGATGCTGGTTGCAGGGGTGATAGGGTAAGAGCCGCAAAAGAGTGGAATTCCGGACTTCTCCGACGCAGCAAGGAGTCCCCAAGCTGTAGCCTGATTTCCATTTATATATCTGTAGGTTCCCTTCTCAAGTTTAGCCGGCTCTACTCTGTATGTATTTGGAATTGCGTGAACATTTCCGGCATAGTTGAATCCATCTCTGAGTGCCTTTTTATTCGCTTCGGCAATTTCCGGTTTTTTACGAAATTTCTTGTCCAGGTAATCTTCGGTGGAATCCATTGGTCTGTTAAACATATAGTAACAGATTCCCAAAGTAAATATATTTTTAGAGCGTACAATAGATTTCGGATCCAGCCCGCTATCTTTAAGACTCTCTTTTGTAAGAGTAGTGATAGGTGCAAAAATTATGTGTCTATCCTGAATATTAAGCTCTTTAATCGGATCATCCGTTTTAAATCCGGCCCTTTTTATCCCCTTTTCATCAAATGTATCTGAATCCAGAATAATTGAGGCAGTTGGTTTTGCCCACTGTGCGTTTGAACGCAGCGCAGCAGGATTCATAGCGACTAAAACATCGCAAAAATCACCCGGTGTGAGAATCTCTCCACTACCAATGTTTACCTGAAACCCTGAAACTCCGGCAACGGTTCCCTGCGGTGCACGAATCTCTGCCGGGAAATCCGGGAATGTAGAGATGTCGTTGCCATACAGCGCCGATGCATCTGCAAAGAGAGTTCCGGTAAGCTGCATTCCATCACCTGAATCACCTGTAAATCTGATAACAACTTCTTTAGTATCAATAACCTTGTGTTGCATATAAAATAGTTTAAATAAGCTGGTGCTCTATCCTGTTAAAGTTAAAATATTCTACAAATGTAGTTAATATTCCAATCCGAAAAAGAAAATCAGATGAAATTTTAAATTATTATTAAACGACAGTTGTTTTATACAATATAATAAGGAATAGTAGAACTCACCCTTATAGATTTACTCATATGAGGAGATTTTGCTAAAAAAGGGGGTTTTTATTGAAATAGCAATAGATTGAACAAAAAAAGAGCACTATTGTTATTATTTATTAAATAGAAGTAATAATTTATATATTTGTATAATATTAATTAGACAGATGGCCATAATCCGGAAGTTAAACGGGATTGAACCAAAAATCGGGAAGAACTGCTTCATAGCAGAAAACGCAGCAATCATCGGAGATGTAGTAATTGGAGATGATTGCAGCATTTGGTATGGCTCTGTCCTGAGAGGGGATGTCAATCCTATTAGAGTTGGCAATAGAGTGAATATTCAGGATGGCGCTGTTTTACATACTCTTCACAAACGCTCTGTGGTTGAGATTGGAGATGATGTCTCTGTGGGACACAACGCTATTGTACACGGTGCAAAAGTAGGAAACAGCGTTTTGGTCGGAATGGGTTCAATACTAATGGATAATGCAGTAATTCCGGACAATACCATAATAGCTGCCGGCGCAGTAGTACTAAGTAACTCAACCCTTGAACCCGGGGTTTATGCCGGAGTTCCCGCAAAAAAGGTAAAAGAGGGCTCAGCACAAATAGCTGAGTCGGCGCTAAAGAATGCTCAGGGATATATGATGTACAAAGATTGGTATCTTAACAGTTATGAAGTTGTCAATGATAACTCAAACGAAGAGAATCCGCCGAAAAAGTGAAAACACAAACAATAAAATAATCTTTCAAAAGGTCAATAATTACTCTAAAACAAAATCAATAAATGAAAAAAATCTTATTACTGGTTGTGGCAGCTGCAATGTTTGCCTGCACACCTAAACACGACGGTTTCATTATCGAAGGTACCGTAACAGGCGATAATATAACCGATGGAAAAGCTTATTTAACAAACCTTTCACGGGTTGAACCTATTAAAGATACTGCAGATTTTATTGCAGGTAAATTCTCTTTCAAAGGTAAAGTAACAACTCCCGAGAACTATGCAATCACATTTGACGGTATAGAGGGAAGAGTTGTGCTTTTCGTAGATAACTCTACACTTACAGTTAATGCTACAGTTGGAGCTTTCAATAAACCAGATATTACAGGTGGTGTTACAAATGAACTTATCAAAGCACTTAATGCAGAGAAACAAGTAGTAAACACTAAATACAATCTGGACTCTCTTCTTACAGAGTTCTACAAAGAGACAACCACAAAAGAGAGAAAAGATTCAATCATTGCAATTTACGAAGTAGCTCAAAAAGAGACCGCAGTAATAGATTCAACATTCTTCGCAAATAATCCTAACTCTTTCTACACTGTTAATGAGATGCTTAAAAAAGTTGAAGACTATCCAGTAGCAGAGATGGAGGCTAAGATTGCTGCTTACAAAGCACTTCCTGAGTTTGCAGGAAACCGTTTTGTTGCAGATATGGAGACAGCAGTAAACACTCTTAAAGGTTTAGAGCCAGGTATGCTAGCTCCTGAGTTCACACTTAATGATCCTAAGGGTAACCCTGTTACTCTCTCAAGTGTTTATACTCAAAACAAGATAACAATGATTGACTTTTGGGCAGGATGGTGCGGCCCTTGCCGTGCTTTTAACCCTACGCTGGTAGAGATCTACAAAAAATACAACAAAGCCGGCTTCGGTATTATTGGAGTTTCACTAGACAATGACGCAAATGTTTGGAACCAAGCTATTGCAGATGATAAACTTACCTGGGTTCAGGTTTCAGATCTTCAGTACTGGAACAGCGCAGCTGCTAAATTATATTACGTTAGATATATCCCTCAGAACATTTTCGTAGACCAAGAGGGTAAGATCGTGAAGCGTAAAGTAGGCAAAGATGAGATTGATGCATTTCTTGCAGAGTTTCTTGCCAAATAATTATACATTAATATAAAATCAAAGGGTGGCCTAAATGGTCACCCTTTTTCTTTTTGCGTCAATAACAAAATCAGAAAGCATAGCCAAAACTTATATAGGGCAGAAAGGGAAAGAAAAAGAATGATTTATCATCTTCTAATCCAAAAACAGGAGCAACTCCTGCCCGGAACATAAAGCCACTATTTACAGGTTGTCTTCTGAAACCAAATGAGATGTTTCCAAGAAGTTTTGTTCTGTTTGTTGTGGTAGGGGCAGAATATCCCATCTCAGTGTATGGATAATTGTCATTCTTCTCTCCCATTGAAATGAGCGTTGCTCCTGCTCCCATCTCGAAGTACTTACCATCTTTTCCCATTAGATAGTTAAGTGCAACAGGCAGTGAAAAAAACCTTGCTCCTGATACTGCCATATAGCCGATACCAACCCTTCCTCCGATACCATCCGGTTTTTTATTGAACCTGGTATCGTAGTTAAAGCCAAAAATGAGAGAGTGTCCGCCTAATTCAAAAAAAATAGCACTCCCTCCACCTGAGGGTGTTTGCGGCAAACTTGTTTCATTTTGTGCGTTCACATTTGTAAGTCCAAACGCGATTAATAAAAACAATAACACAACTCTCTTCATATGTTCGCTATTGATATAAAATTTAAAATAGTATAAATCTTTGTCTTAGAGTATGCTGTAGGCAACTGTCAATCCGGCCATTACTATAGAAACCATACTCATAAGTTTTATAAGGATGTTGAGAGATGGTCCTGAAGTATCTTTAAATGGATCTCCCACTGTGTCGCCCACTACCGTAGCTTTGTGGCACTCAGATCCCTTTCCTCCGAAGTTCCCCTCCTCTACATATTTTTTTGCATTATCCCAGGCACCTCCTGCGTTAGCAAGGAAAACAGCAAGAACAAAACCGGTTCCAAGACCTCCTACCAACAGACCCATAACACCTGATACACCAAAGACTATTCCTGTAACGATAGGTGCTACAATTGCAAGTATAGAGGGAACAAGCATCTCTTTCTGAGCCCCTTTTGTTGATATCTCTACACATCTGGCATAGTCCGGCTTTCCTGTACCTTCCATTATACCGGCAATTTCGCGAAACTGGCGTCTAACCTCCTCAACCATCTTCTGAGCAGCCCTTCCAACGGCATTCATTGTAAGGCCGCAGAAAAGAAATGACATTACCGACCCCAGAAATACCCCAACCAAAACCTTAGGATTCATTAGGGTAACCTGATAGTACTCCATAAAATCCGGTATTGTTGCCTGGGCAACATTTACGATTCTGCCAGCAACATCAATAGTGTTCTGCCCAATGTGGGCAAGCCCGATTTTTACCTCCTCCAGATATGAGGCCATTAGGGCCAGAGCAGTAAGCGCTGCAGATCCTATTGCAAAACCCTTACCTGTTGCTGCGGTTGTATTTCCCAGAGCGTCCAATGTGTCTGTCCGCTTTCTAACTTCGGGGTCTAGATTGCTCATCTGTGCGTTTCCGCCGGCATTGTCGGCAATCGGGCCGTAGGCATCGGTTGCAAGTGTTATACCAAGAGTAGATAGCATTCCAACAGCGGCAATACCTATTCCATAAAGACCATAGCTGATGTTCTCTGCTGCCGTCATATTGTTTACATCAAAATTAATGGCAAACAGAAACGAGAGTATTATTGCTGCGGCAATGGTTATAACCGGAATAGCTGTTGAGACCATCCCAAGACCTATACCCGAAATAATTACGGTGGCCGGCCCAGTTTTCCCGCTCTCAGATATTCTCTGAGTCGGTTTGTAAGAGTGAGATGTATAGTACTCTGTAGATTGTCCTATAATAATCCCGGCAATCAGTCCGGTAACCACGGAGAAGGAGATTCCCAGCCAGTTTTCCAAACCTAGTATATAGAGTATTCCGAAAGTCGAGAGAGCTATAAGAAGAGAGCTTACATTAACTCCAACTCCAAGAGAGCGAAGCAGCTCTTTCATTCCTGCTCCCTCTTTGGTTCTTACCAGGAATATCCCAATAATGGATAAAACGATTCCGACAGCAGCTATGAGCATAGGGGCGAAAATGGCCCTAATCTGCATATCCGGATTAATATAGAAAGCAGATGCTCCCAATGCAGCAGTTGCCAGAATTGAACCACAATATGACTCATAAAGGTCTGCTCCCATACCGGCTACATCACCAACATTGTCTCCTACATTATCTGCAATAGTTGCCGGATTTCTCGGGTCATCCTCCGGAATTCCTGCCTCTACTTTCCCAACCAGGTCTGCACCTACATCTGCTGCTTTTGTATAGATACCCCCTCCCACTCTGGCAAACAGTGCCTGAGTAGATGCTCCCATTCCAAATGTCAACATTGTGGTGGTGATTATAACCATTTTCTGAGATTGTGAGATATTCTCCACAAAATGGTCAAGCACTAGATACCAAACGGAGATATCCAACAATCCAAGTCCCACAACAACCAAACCCATTACTGCTCCGGACCTGAATGCCAGCCTTAGGCCGCTGTTCAGAGACCTGATCGAAGCGTTGGCTGTTCTTGCAGATGCATAGGTTGCAGTTTTCATTCCAATAAAACCTGCCAATCCGGAGAAGAAACCTCCTGTAAGGAAAGCAAAAGGGACCCAAGGATTCTGTACCCCAAAACCATAAGCCAATACAGCAAAGAAGATGGCTAAAACAACAAACACTATCACAACAACCTTATATTGTTGCTTAAGATATGCCATAGCACCACTTCTTACGTGCTGGGCAATCTCTTTCATAAGATCGGTTCCCTCGCTCTCCCGCATCATCTGCTTAAAGAAATACCAGGCAAAACCAAGCGCAGCCAGGGAAGCCAGCGGCACAATGTAGAATAAGATTTCAGTTTTCATAAAGTAAGTTATTAATAATATTCAAGTTAAATATTCAGGTTCCGGAATAAGGAGTCCGGAATTTCGGAAGAGATACTCTTTGCCAGAGATTTTAAAACCTCAACTCCTCCTGTTGAGTAAAAAGTTGTGTTAAAACCGGACTCTCCTGTGTTGAAAATTCCGAGTTCGCTCGCAAGAGATAATGTGTGTCTGGCCACTGCAGGGGCAGGATCAATTATTGTGACCCCCTCTCCTGCTATTTTATGAATCAATTTACTAAGAAAAGGGTAATGGGTACATCCCAATACAATATGGTCTGCACCTGCCTCAACCATTGGTTTAATATATTTGTTAAGAAGAGTCTCCGTTAGAGGGTCCTCCAGCTTTCCCTCCTCTACCTGCTGTACCAGGCCTACTCCCGCCATCTCTATAACCTCCACATTGGATGCATACCTCTCCAGAGTGTTATTGTAAAGATCTCCCGAGAGAGTTCCTTTTGTTGCAAGAACGCCAATCACTCCGCTTTTTGAAAAGCTGGCAGCCGGTTTTACTGCAGGCTCCATACCCACGAATGGAATAAAAAAACGACTCCTAAGAGTCGAAATAGCTGCTGATGTTGCTGTATTACACGCCACAACCACTATTGCAGCACCTTGCTCAATTAGAAATTCGGTAATCCTTGAAGATCTTTCAATTACCTCCTCCTTTGGCCTGGGTCCATAGGGACAGAAAGCATTATCTGCAATATATATAAACTCCTGACCCGGCATAAGCTTAATTAACTCTCTCCAAACAGAGAGCCCTCCTACTCCTGAGTCAAATATTCCGATTGGTTTTTTGTCAAATTTTGTGATGCGCATATAATAAAAAAAGTCGCCTCAAGATGAAGCGACAGTAAAGTTATAAAAAATCTGCTAAACTATTCTACTAAAAAAATTAATTTACAGCCGAATTTGCTGCCGGAGCTGTTTGCATAGGCTTTTTATCTGCAGGTATTTTAAGTTCTGCCTTGGCAATAGGAAGGATATCTTCACTGATTGTTGCATTGATGTAAGGAATTGACCCTGAGGCTGTGTCAAAGATGTAGATCAAACCTCTCTCCTTGCCTATTTTCTGAATAGTTTCGTTTGCTTTTTGGAAAACTGGTGCGTAGAGCACCTGCTGCATCTGCTGGTATGTTTCTGAAGCATCCTGCTGATACTTTTGAATTCTTCCATCCAACTCCTGAAGCTCTTTGGTTTTTGACTCCAAAAC
Source organism: Bacteroidetes bacterium HGW-Bacteroidetes-5 (assembly GCA_002842515.1). GTDB lineage: Bacteria > Bacteroidota > Bacteroidia > Bacteroidales > UBA932 > Bact-08. The sequence continues at coordinate 936,994 of PHDC01000001.1, forward strand.
TATTGCTGTCCAGGTGGCTTGCTTTTGCTGATATGTGTTTACTTTCGTTTGGAATTCCGCCTGCATTGCTTTCAGTTCACCATCAAGTTCTGCCGCAAATTTTTCAAGTTTAACAACTGCGCTGTCTCTCTCCGGCATAACAGCAATCAGCTCCTGAGAGTTAATGTGTCCGAATTTAAGATTTTGCGCAAAACCGGAAGAAGATGCCAAAACAAAAAGGATTAAAAGAATTTTAGATAAATGTTTCATATTATTGCAATTATTTGGTTTCTGTGTTAATTCCCAGCTTTTTCAAAACTCTTGACGTGAGATCTCCCTTAGGGTCGCTGAAGATTATTCCCTGGGCCGTCTGAATGTCAAATACAAGAATTGTACCTGACTCTTTTGCTACCGAGTTTATGGCACTTTGAACTACCTCACGGATTGGATCCAAAAGCTCTTTGGAATTAGCAGCCATTACTCCATCCTGTCCAAAAATCTCTTTTTGTCTCTCTTTAACAGTCCGCTCGCGTGAAATTATCTCACTCTCTCTTGACTGTCTCTGGAGTTCGTTAAGATTCATCTTCTCTGCCTGGTACTGACTAAAAAGGTTCTCAATTACCTTTATCTCCTTCTCTATCTGTACCTCGTATTGACTCTTTAACCGTTCCAGCTGTTGTTGAGCCTGTACATACTCCGGAATCTTTGACAAAATCACCTCGGTGTCTACATATCCTGCTGTCTGTGCAAAAGCTGTTGTGCTCATCACCGACATTACTCCCAAAATTATAAATAACTTTTTCATAACCGGAAATTTATTTTATTAAAACTGTTGTCCTATTACAAAGTGGAAGTTACTTCCGCTTCTAGCTTTACTCTCTACAGGGTCAAATCCATATCCCCAGTCAATTCCGAGCATTCCCACAATCGGCAATAATACCCTTACCCCGAAACCTGCAGAGCGTTTTATTGAGAATGGATTAAAATCTCTGATATCGGACCAGCTGTTACCCCCTTCAAGAAATACAAGGGCATAGATAGTGGATTGAGGTTGCAGTACTATCGGATATCTTAATTCAAGTGTAAATTTATCATAAACATTACCAGAGTAGCTGTCGTTTACTCTCGGTGTGAGTGAGTTATTCGGGTAACCTCTCAATCCAATAACCTCAGAGCCGTAGGTATTATACCCGGACATACCGTCACCTCCCAAAATAAATCCTTCAAAAGGAGAGTATCCCAGACTTCGCGAATAGTAACCCAGGTAACCGAAATTAACCCGTGTCATCAAAACCAGATCTCCCACCAGTTTGTTAAATGTAGAGCCTTTGAATGTCCACTTGTGGTACTCAATCCATTTGTATCTCTGAGCATCTGTCATACCCTTGTAATCGGTATCCGCAGGACGGAAGAGAGAATATGGCGGGGTGATTTGCAATCCCAATTGAAAATCTGACCCGGATCTTGGATAGATCGGCTGGTCTGTGGAGTTTCTCTGGAGACGAATTTTCCAGCTAATGTTGTTGGAAATACCATCCTTAAATATGAAGTAATACTGCCAGTCCGTTAGCTTATAAGATTGTACGCTCAGCTCATTGTAGAGAATAAACTCATTATCCGGCCATTTAAGTCGTGTTCCTATCCCGGCTGACATTCCATACACCTCCATACTCTGACCGGAATTCTGGTAGAAATAGGTTGAGTTAGTCTGCTTGGTGTAATATGTAGATACGCTTAGCGATGTGGGTTTGTTCCCGAATAGCCACGGCTCTGTAAAACTTGCAGAGAAAGCAGTATAATAAGATCCGTTAGTCTGGAATTTTATTGAGAGCTGCTGACCGTCTCCAAGTGGAACAGGCCTCCACGCTTTTTTATCAAACACTTTGCTTAGGGAGAAGTTATTGAAACTAATACCCAGTGTTCCCACAAATGTATTTCCTCCCCATCCGCCTGCGATTTCAAACTGGCTGTTGGATTTCTCTTCAAGGTTGTATGTAATGTCTACCGTGTTGGCGTTTTCATTTGGAACAACACTGTAACCGGTAGCAGACATAAGTTTCTCCGGGTCAAAATGGCCCATTGCGGCAAGACCGCGAAGTGATCTTTCCAGGTATGTCTGGTTAAACAGATATCCAGGGCGGGTAAAGAGCTCTCTACGCGCAACTTTCTCATTAGTAACATTGTTACCGTTTATAATTATTCTGTTGAAGTTTGCCGGTTTACCCTCAAACATCCTCATCTCTACATCCACGGAGTCTCCGACAATAGACTTCTCCACAGGGATAACTCTAAAGAATAGATAACCACGGTCTCTGTACAACTTGGAGATGTTTCCGTCTTCTGCCTCAAATAGACGCTTCTCCATTGAGACTACATCATATACATCACCTTTGGCAATTCTTAGAATACTGTTGAGCCCCTCACTGTCATAAATTGAGTTACCTGTCCAGGTAATGTCTCGGAAATAGTATTTATTTCCTTCGTCGATAACAAATTTTATTGCCAGACGCCCATCCTCCAAATAGTAGATCGAGTCTTTCAGAATTCTGGCATCACGATATCCCGCTTCGCTATATTTTTGCAAGAGTAGCTTTTTGTCGTTATCGTACTCCTTTTCATCAAACTTCTTGCTGCTGAAAAAATTAAGGATACGCATATCCTTAGTCTTTTTCATTGCAGATGCAAGTTTCGACCCCTTTATATTATTGTTACCTTCAAAAATAATCTGTTTGATTTTCACCCGGCTCTTTTTGTCTACGACAAAAGTAACCTTTGCGGCATTAACGATAAGTGTATCCTCCTCCTGCTTAACGGAAACCTCAGTCTGAAGAAAACCCTTCTCAACATAGAATTTGCGTATAATCTCTGAAGATGAGCTAAGTATATAATCTGACAACTCACTTCCTCTTCTAAGCTTAAGTCTTTCGTTAAGGTCTGTCTTCTCACCGCTTTTAACCCCTTCAAACTCCCATCTTGAGACACGCGGCCTCTCCTGAAGATTGATCTTTAGAAATACGGTATCCATATGGGTGGAGTCAATAAAAATTCCGACATCAGAGAAGAACCTCTGCATCCAAATTCTTTTGACAATAGATGAGAGCTCATCTCCTGGAATTGTTATTTTATCTCCGACAGACAAACCTGTTAGTGATATTATCTGCTCTTCGCCAAGAAATTTTACTCCGGAGACTTTAACTCCGCCAATAATGTAATCCTGAGGTTTGTTATAATCAACGACAGCTCCCCTGGTCAATGTGCTGTCCTGCGCATCTGCCCTGTTGAGGGAAGATAGAAATAACAATAAAAGGATAAGTGGTAATGACTTCATCTGCACTTTTCGACTGTAAAGCTGCAAAGATAGATTTTTATTTGTATCCAAGGTCTGTTTAATTGATTTTGTTAATCTGATCTCCTGTCTTACCATACCTTCTTTCCCTGTCGGCGTATGTGTCCAGAGCTCTCTTGAAGTCATTTTTGCGAAAATCGGGCCAAAGAACATCTGTGAAGTAAAATTCGGTATAGGCACATTGCCATAACATATAATTGCTTACCCTCTGCTCTCCGCTTGTCCGGATAAGGAGGTCGGGATCGGGTATGCCTGAGGTGCTAAGAAGATTTTCCAAACACTCTGCAGTAACAGGTTGATCCATTGATGCAACTGAACTTCGCAATTTATCCAGATATTTATTGACTGCGTTGATTATATCCCATCTCCCGCTGTAACTTAGGAAAATTATTAGTACCAGACCATCGTTTGCAGAGGTAGACTCCTCTATGTCTGCAATCTTGTCTACCAATGTTTTGGAGAGACGGCTCATATCTCCGACGGCCCTGAAGCGTACATTATTATCCATTAATGTAGATCGTTCATTTATTATGGCGTCAATCATAAGCTCCATAAGCCCCGATATCTCACTCTGCGGTCTGTTCCAGTTCTCTTCGGAAAATGCAAAAAGGCTTAGATAACTTATACCATTCTCCGCGGCAAACTCCGTGGCAGCCCTTACCGACTCTACTCCGGCCTTGTGACCTGCCAATCGTTCAAGTCCCCTGCCTCTAGCCCATCTCCCGTTTCCATCCATTATAATGGAGACGTGTTTAGGAATTTTACTCATCTGTTTTAATTCGCTTTTCAAATATTTCTTTTATCCTCTCCCCACATCAGTTTTTCCCGAAGGGCGTTTATAAAGCCCCCTTTAGTGAGAGAGATATATTTAAGATCAAAATTCGCTTTGGATATCGTAACCTTCACCCCAACCGGAATTGTTAAGGAGCGATTATCCAGACTCAGAATTGCCTCACCCCAACGGCTCTCCACGAAAATCTCTATGACTGAATCGTCGGAGACAACGAGGGGCCTTACATTTAGGTTATGAGGAGCAATAGGTGCCAAAATAAGCGCCCGTACACCCGGTAGTGCTATCGGACCACCTACACTCAAAGAGTATGCCGTAGATCCGGTCGGGCTTGCAAGAACAAGTCCGTCGGACCAGTATGGCGGGAGTTCCATTCCGTTTATCTTAACGTGAATAGTGAGCATAGAGGGGTCTTTTCTCTGAAAAGAGACCTCATTAAGAGCATATTTACAAAAGCCTTTTGGCAGTGCTGTCGTCTCAATTGATAATAATCCTCTCTTCTCTACCAGAAAGTCTCCGGATAGAATTCTGTCAATCCACTCATCTCCGAGTTTTAAATCTACGCTGGTGAGAAACCCCAAACGACCAAAATTAACACCGGCCACCGGAATATCTTTGTCTCTGATAATTGTTAAGGACTCCAGAAAAGTACCGTCTCCTCCGAAACAGAGAAAAATGTCTGTATCTGAGGGCAGATCGCTCTCACTTGTAAAGAGTGCCCCCTGCGGAATTTTCATATAGTCGTAGTCACACATATTGAGGTAGAAGGGGCGGTAGTAGGTGAGTAAAATACCCCTTTTATCAAGTGCATTAAGGATTCCCGAGAGTCTCTTCCTCCACTTCTCGTTTATATCTCTTGCAAAAATTGCTATCTTCATTGGATAAGTAAAGTGTATTAATCGTCAAAAATAGATAAATTTGCATCCATTATGACAAAACTGAGCGTAAATATAAACAAATTTGCCACATTACGGAATGCTAGAGGTGGCAATCTGCCTGATATACTAAAAGCAGCTAAAGATTGTGAAAGATTTGGTGCACAAGGCATTACTGTACACCCCAGGCCGGATGAGAGGCATATAAGATATAGCGATGTTAGAGATCTTAAGCCCATCCTAGAAACCGAATTCAATATTGAGGGAAATCCTGTAGACTCTTTTATTGAACTTGTTCTGGAGATAAAACCGGCTCAGGTTACACTGGTTCCGGACGCACACGATGCAATCACTTCTAATTGCGGTTGGAATACAAAGAAGAATCTAGAATTTTTAAAAAGAACCTGCAAACTCTTTTCAGAATCCGGTATTAGAACATCAATTTTTGTGGACCCGGATACTGAGATGATTAAGTATGCAGCAGATACCGGATGCAACAGAGTAGAGCTCTACACAGAAGCATATGCCAGGAGTTATGCTCTCGGGATGAGGGAATCTGCAGTTGAGCCATTTGTAATTGCATCAGAAACAGCAATTAAAGCAGGTCTTGGATTGAATGCCGGACACGATCTGAGCCTTGAAAATTTACATTTCTTTCATAAGAACATCCCTCAGTTGCTGGAGGTATCAATTGGCCACGCATTGGTGTGCGACGCTATTTACATAGGTCTGGAAAATACTATTCAGAGCTATCTTAGGCAGTTAAAAAATTATTAGTTATATTTGTAGTTTAAATTGAAAAATCAGATGAAAAACGCATCAACAATCACAAACATTATTCTTTCAGTAGCAGTTATTGTACTGTTTATTTTACACTTTACATCAAAGCCGGGTACTAATGGTACTTCAGAGGCCAGTCAGAGCGAATTTGCAGCAGCCGGAGATATTGTATTTATACAGATAGATTCTCTTATAAATCAGTACGATATGTTTAATGATCTGCGTTCGGAATTTGAAAGTAAAGCACAAACTATACAAGGCGATCTGAATAAAAGAAGCAGAACCTTTGAAAATGACGTAAAAGATTTTCAGCAGAAGGTTCAAAAAGGTCTTATAACTCGTTCTCAGGCAGAGGCTCAACAGCAGACACTTGCTCAGCGCGAGCAGGAGCTTCAGGGTTATGCCCAACAAAAACAGCAGGAGATGTCCGAAGAGGAGGCTGTACTTTACAGGAAAGTTTTTGACGCACTCAGTTCATATCTGAAAATTCTGAATGAGCAAAAGAGGTACTCTCTTATCATCAGCTCTACAGGTGCCACTAACACCATTCTTGACGGAGACCCTGCACTCAACATCACAAAGATGGTGGTTGACGGAATGAATCAGGAGTATATTAAAACAAAGTCTAAATAGCAAATAACATAATATTGGGTGAAAATTGCCATTCTATCTTGTTTTTACCCATACCGTGGAGGAATTGCCCAGTTCAATGCGAATATATTCAAAGAGCTGGGCAAAATTCACGAAGTAAGGGCATTTAACTTTAAAAGGCAGTATCCGGATATATTATTTCCGGGTATTACTCAATATGTTACAAAAGAGGATAATGCCATCGAAATACCGAGTACACCACTTCTGGACTCTGTTAACCCTCTCTCATATATAAGAACGGCAAAAGCTATCCGGCAGTGGGAGCCGGATCTTCTTTTAATGAGATATTGGATCTCATTTTTTGCTCCATCACTTGGATTTGTTGCCAGGCATCAGCTTAAGAAAACACGGGTAATCTCAATTCTTGACAATGTCGTTCCTCACGAGAGACGATTTTTTGACACACCACTTACCAAATACTTTTTATCATCCTGTAATGGTTTTGTAGTTCTCTCATCCTCCGTGGGTGAAGATCTTCTCAAATTAAAGCCTGATGCAAAATTCACAACTATACCTCATCCGATATACAACCACTTCGGCGAAAAGGTTGAGAGGGAGTCAGCGTTAAAGTCTCTTGCCCTTTTACCTGACAAAAAAAACATACTCTTTTTCGGATTAATAAGGGAGTATAAAGGGCTGGATATTCTTATAGATGCTTTTTCAAAACTGGACAGCAGTTATCAACTTATTATTGCAGGAGAGCCATATGGTAGTTTTGACAGTTACCAAAAGCAGATAGATACATTTGGATTAAACGACAGGGTAAAACTATTTACAAGGTATATAAATGACAATGAGGTTCCTCTTTTTTTCTCTGCTGCAGATGTTGTGGTGCTTCCATACAGAAGCGCAACTCAAAGCGGCATAAGTGCAATCTCTCAACACTTTGGAGTTCCTATGGTTACTACAGATGTAGGCGGGTTAAAAGAGGCAATAGAGAATAGAGGCACGGGAATTGTTGTTGATACTCCCGAAAGTGGTGCGGTTGCAAAGGGAATAGTATCTTTTTTTGAAGATGGTAACAGGGATATCTATATAAGAAACATAGAACAGTCAAAAGAGGCTCTCTCCTGGGAGAGTTTTGCAAAAAAGGTCACAGACTATTATCATACATTAATTTAACAAGAGTATATAAAACTTAAATATTTATGCAAGCTGCAATCACAAGAACAGAGTTTGACTTTCCGGGACAGAGCGGAAAATACACAGGTAAAGTAAGAGATGTTTACTCAATTGGCAATGATTATCTGGTAATGATTGCCACAGACAGGATATCTGCATTTGATGTAGTACTTCCAAAAGGTATACCATATAAAGGACAGGTTCTCAACCAGATTGCCTCCCGTTTTCTGGACAGCACATCTGATATAGTGCCAAATTGGAAAATAGCCTCTCCGGATCCTATGGTTACCGTTGGTCATAAATGTGCCTCCCTACCGGTAGAAATGATAGTAAGAGCCTATCTAACCGGAAGTTCTTGGAGAACTTACAAGGCAGGGGCAAGATCTATCTGCGGAGTTGCAATTCCGGACGGAATGAAAGAGCATCAAATGTTTGAAAAACCGATTCTCACCCCTACCACTAAAGCGGAACACGGTGCTCACGATGCTGATATTTCGAGGGAGGAGATTATCTCCGGCGGATTGGTAAGTGAGAGTGATTACAGAAAAATTGAGGAGTACTCACTGGCGCTGTTTGAAAGAGGCTCTCAGATTGCTGCGGAGAGAGGTCTTATTTTGGTTGATACCAAATATGAGTTTGGAAAAAAGGGAGACACGATCTATCTGATAGATGAGATTCACACCCCGGATTCGTCCAGATTCTTCTACAAGGATACATACCAGGAACTTTTTGATAAAGGGCAGTCACAGAGGCAGCTTTCAAAGGAGTTTGTAAGAGAGTGGCTAATGGATAACGGATTTCAGGGAAACGATGGAGAGAGAGTTCCTGAAATGACCGATGAGATAGTGACATCAATATCTGAAAGGTACATTGAACTATACGAAAAAATAACAGGATTCCCTTTTGTTAAAGCGCCGTATGGAGATGATATTTACGAAAGAATTGACACAAATGTAAGAAATATGCTTGCCAGGTTATGAAACATCGATTACCGATAGTTGTTCTGCTGTTTCTCCTCTTCACGGGTTTTGGTTACTCTCAACAAACACCTGTAAAGATTGAGATATCAAAGGAGAAGGTTACGATAAAGGGTGAGGTCTTTTATCTGCACAGTGTTGAAAAACAGCAAACCTTATACTCTATTGCAAAAAAATACGGAGCAGAGATTGGAACAATTATCAAAGATAATCCTTCACTCGCCTCCGGGCTCAAAGAGGGTGACAGAATCTATATCCGTGCTGCAAAAGCAGGTGAAAAAAAATCCACACAAGAACCAGATCATACAGTAATAACCCCGGAACCATCCAAGAGAGTTGAGCCGGATAATAGTGCGAAACTCTCCTCCGGAAATATCAATTTACAGACAGAGCATATTGTAAGATGGTACGAAAGTCTCTATTCAATCGCAAAGAAATACGGTGTTACAGAAGATGAGATCATAAAAGCCAACTCTCTTTCCAACAGAAGAGTTGAGACCCGTATGGTTTTAAAGATTCCGGTGGCGGGGAGTACTCCCCAGATTTCCGGGAAGATGGAGAGCGACACTTTGGCAAAGAGTGAAGAGAGGGTTGCAGAGACTCCCACTGAACAACAGAGAGCAAAAAGAGGCAGAGAGATCTTCTCCGGGTATGACAAAAAATATGTTGCATCTCTGGTACTCCCTCTCAACGGCAGCTCTGTTGTTAAAAACGAAACTGCAGAGAGTTTTATGGAGTTCTATCAGGGTTTTTTAGTTGCTCTCGATGATATTAAACGAGACTTTCCGGGTAGCAATCTGGAAATACGCGTTTTTGATATTGACAGCTACTCAAGCAGCGAACAGATGGTATCAGATGGGGTACTTCAGGGGAGCAATATTATCATAGGACCTATGTTCAACAACCAACTTGAGCCGGTTTTAAAATATGCCGCACATAGTGAAATTGCTGTTGTATCTCCCAATCCTTCTAGTGAGCACCTTACTATGGACAATCCTAATCTATTTCAGGTTACCACTCCGCTGGTATATATTCAGAATGGAATCTTCACAAAGATTACCAGATTTTCGGAGGTGGCAGTTATTTTTGAGGATGGCGGTGCAGATACAAATCTTGTATCCATAACCCGAAATTTGCTTAAAGAGAGAAATGTCAACTACAGACAACTCTCGTATGATATACTCAGGGGTCGTTCTATTCTACCAAAGATGACAGAGTTACTTAAATCGGACAAGATAAATCACGTTATTGTTGCCTCCAACTCTGAGGCTTTTGTCTCAGATGTGTTAAGAAATCTTAACCTGATCCAAACGATGAACGGTTACAACATCTCTGTTTATGGTACTCCTCGTTGGAGAAGTTTTGAGAATGTAGACATCAATTACTACCACGGTATGAACCTTACCGTCTCAATGCAATACTATGTAGATTACTCAAATGAGAGTGTCCGCAGATTTCTCTCTAGATTTAGAGCTCTATATAACAGTGAACCATCTCAGTATGCGTTTCAGGCGTACGATATTGCCTACTATTTTTTGAGCGCGCTTATTCGTTACGGAGAGGATTTTAAATACGACCTTGACAACCACAAAAAAGAGCTCCTCCAAAGTGATTTTAATTTTATACTCCGGGATGGAGAGAAAGGGTACACAAACAGCGCTTTAAGACAGGTTACTTATAAACCGGACTTCTCAATCGATGTGAAGGGTCTTAACCGATAGCCACTCCCTCTCTCTCTGGTTGAGCAGTACAGAGAGCTTCTCGTATAGAAAAGAGTGATAGCTGTTGAGCCATTGAATTGCTTCAGCCCCTAAAAGTTGTTTATCAACCGGAGTTATATCTATAGGTACCAGAGTGAGTGTCTCAAATTCGTAAAACTCTCCGTACCTGTTTTCAACCCATTTTTTGCACATTATGGTGTTTTCTATACGAATTCCATAACTACCCTCCTCATAAATTGCAGGCTCGTTTGATATTACCATCCCGGGCTCCAGAGGTACCGGGTTCTCCTCCATCCTTATGCTTTGAGGCCCCTCGTGAACACACAAATTGTGTCCTATGCCGTGTCCGGTACCGTGAGTGTAAATTTTTCCGGCAGAACTTACAGCCCCTCTGGCCAGAAAATCCAGGGATGCACCTCGTGTACCCTTAATAAACCTCGCCATACTCAGGTTAATCATTCCTTTTAAAACCAATGTATAGTCTCTTCTTTGCTCTTGTGTAAGACTACCAATGGCAAAAGTTCTGGTGGTGTCTGTAGTTCCAAACGGGTAATGCGCTCCTGTATCTACAAGTAAAAAACTGTCACCCAAAATTTTTACCGGCCCATTTCCAAAAGGAGAGTAGTGAGGTAATGCTCCGTTCTCTCCGAATGCCACAATCGGAGAGAAACTCTCTCCTTTGTACTCACTGTACTCAGCTCTTATCTCCCCAATCTTATTTGCAAGCAGCTCCTCAGTAAGATTTTGTGCACCCCTTTTAAGCTCCTCCTCCAAATAGATCCAAAATTTTACCCACGCAACACCATCGTAGAGCATAGCCTTTCTAAAACCATCAATCTCAACACTGTTTTTTACAGCCTTTTGTGAAGCTGTCACACCTCCTCTAACAGGGTCAGGGAAAAAGGCTGCCCCGGAGGATACTGCGTCGTTAAAAATCTTTACGGAGATTTTATCAATAGGTGCGACTCTTATGTAATCTTGGTTAAATCCTTTTATAAATTCCGAAAATTCAGAGTAGTTATTGAGCTCTACTGATGAGTTGCTAAGTATAGATTTATCATCTTGAGAGAAAGCCTCTGCACAAGCAAAGAGGTAGATCTTCTCTTTTGTAAAAGCGGCATAGGAGATTACAAGAGGGTTGAAAGGAATATCTGTCCCTCTGATATTACATAGCCAGGCAATGTCGTCACAACTACACAGTATATAGATAAAATCTTTCTCGATATTTAATTTTTGAAAGAGAAGCTTAAGCTTGCTTTTGGAGTCACACCCTCCCACCGAGATATCCTCAAGAGTTGCCTTTTTAAAAGTAACAGGCGGCCTGTCTCTCCATATCTCTTTAAATGGATCATCCGTCAATTTTAATTTTAAAGGATAGAGCTCTCCGGAGAGTGTTTCAAATTCACCTTTTGAAAACAACATAGGATCTATTCCAACAAAGGAGCCGGCGCCAACTTCTCCTTTAATCCAATCCGGTATGGAGGGGGTACCGGCAATTCGCATCTTCATAAGTTCTACTTCGCTTCCTGGCAGCTCCTGCCGCGCTTGAACAAAATATCTTGAATCTGTCCATAGTGCTGCTTTGTGTTCTGTTACTACAAGTGTGCCTGCAGATCCGGTAAAGCCACAGAGCCACTCTCTACAGGAAAAGTGTTTTTGAATATACTCCCCGAAATGGTGATCTGTAGATGGAATTATAAATGCTCCGATAGAATTTTCTTTAAGAAAACTCCTTAGTGCTGTCAATCTCTCCTTTATGTTTTTCATGTCAAATATTATCTCTTACAAATATAATAAGATGCTTGGTTAATTTTCTTTTATGACTAAATTTGTAGAACTAACCAAAAAATTAATTTATGGAAAAGAGCATCAAAGGAACAAGAACAGAGCAAAATCTTCTTAAGGCCTTTGCAGGTGAGTCGCAGGCAAGAGGTCGTTATGTATATTTCGCCTCTGTAGCAAAGAAAGAGGGTTATCAGCAGATTGCTGCTGTTTTTGAAGAGACTGCAGAGCAGGAGAAAGAGCACGCAAAAAGATTTTTCAGTTTTCTTGAGGGTGGAATGGTTGAGATAACAGCATCCTATCCGGCCGGTATAATTGGTACAACTGCACAGAATCTTGCTGCAGCTGCCGCGGGTGAAAATGAGGAGTGGACTGAGCTTTATCCAGAATTTGCAGAGATAGCAATGGAGGAGGGCTTCCCGAAGGTTGCTACTGCTTTCAAGATGATTGCAAAGGTAGAGGCAGAGCACGAAGCACGCTACAGAACTCTTCTTGCAAGAGTTGAAGCAGGGAAAGTTTTTGAAAGAGAGGAGGATATTGAGTGGCAGTGTCGTAACTGCGGATATGTTCATAAAGGTAAAAAAGCCCTGGAGAACTGTCCGGCCTGCCAACATCCGAAAGAGTATTTCGAGCCGAAGAAAAATAATTATTAACACTACAAATTAAGTCTATCTTTGCAGATTATTTCTAATATGGAAAATTCTGCATTAAAGAGGGCTTTCGACTCAATTAAAGAGATAATGCCAAAGACACTTAAAACCTGTCTTTGGCTTATTCGTATTACTGTACTTATAACATTGGGAGTTCAATTTCTGGACTATCTTGATATTCTACCGTGGATATCCAATTTACTCAGCCCTGTTTTCAATGTTCTGGGACTACCCGGAGAGGCGGCATTAGCCTATGTTACCGGCTACTTTGTCAATGTATACTCTGCAATTGCGGTTATGTCCACTCTTAACCTGGATGTCAGAACCATCACCATACTCTCTGTTATGATACTCTGCTCCCATAATATGATTGCAGAGACAGCTGTTCAGAAGAAGACGGGATCTTCTGCGGTGAGAATTGTAATTATCCGCACACTAAGCGCTTTTGTACTGGGTTTCGTTCTCAACCTTATTATGCCTGCGGCCGGTGAAAGCGTTCATATAGAACAGACTGTACCTATTCTCACTTTCTGGGAGATGATGGGAGCCTGGGCAATAAAGACTTTAAAGTTGGTCGCTCTGATGTCTGTTCTTATTTTCTCACTCTCTATCCTTCAGAGGTTACTTTCGGAATTTGGAGTTATTAAATGGCTCTCAAATTTTATGAGGCCAATCCTTGCAGTATTTGGACTCCCCGCCAAGACCTCTTTTTTATGGATTGTCGCAAATACTCTTGGCCTCGCATATGGTGCTGCAGTAATGATAGATGAGACGGAGAGCGGAAAGATAACAAAGAGAGATGTAGATCTGCTTAACCATCACATATCAATTTCTCACAGCAACCTGGAAGATGTTCTCCTGCTTGGGTCGGTGGGTGCAGTTATTTGGTGGCTTTTAGCTGCGCGGTGGGTATTTGCCTTTCTGCTTGTTTGGGAGCTACGCCTTGAGATGGCATTAAGGAAAAAATTTTTACCTTTGTAGGTTGAAAGAATAATCATTAAATATTTAACTCATAATTATGAACCCGGAAGTAATCAAATGTCTTATTATCGGCAGCGGCCCTGCCGGATATACTGCTGCAATATATGCCGCCCGCGCAAATCTCAACCCTGTACTTTATGAAGGAATTCAACCCGGAGGTCAGCTTACCACCACAACCGAAATAGACAACTTCCCCGGGTATCCTAAAGGAGTAACCGGACCCGAGATGATGGAACATCTTAAAGAGCAGGCTCAGAGGTTCGGCACCGATGTGCGTTTTGGAATTATATCTAAGGCAGATCTTTCAAAAAGACCTTTCAAAGTGGTTGTAGACGACGAGAAAGAGATTTTTGCCGAAACTATTATAATCTCTACAGGAGCAACTGCCAAATATCTGGGAATGGAGAGCGAAGAGACATTCAGGGGTCAGGGAGTATCTGCGTGTGCAACCTGTGACGGATTTTTCTACAGAGGTAAAGATGTTGCGGTTGTGGGCGGAGGAGATACTGCTTGTGAAGAGGCCTCATACCTTGCAGGGTTGTGTAAAAAAGTTTATATGATTGTAAGAAGAGATGTTCTCAGAGCATCTAAAGCGATGCAGGATAGGGTAATGAATACCCCAAATATTGAGATTCTCTGGAATTATAACACAAAAGAGATCGTTGGAACTCCTGTTGGAGGTGTTAATGGTGCGATTCTTGTTCATAAGGACGGGAGCGAGAAGAGGATTGATGTTCACGGGTTTTTCCTGGCTATAGGACACCATCCCAATTCTGAACTTTTCCGTGAGTGGATAAATACAAACGAGGAGGGTTACATACTAACCGAAGGTAAAAGCTCCAAAACAAATGTACCGGGGGTTTTTGCAGCAGGAGATGTTCAGGATCCTCACTACAGACAGGCAGTTACAGCAGCCGGTTCGGGCTGTATGGCCGCTATTGACGCAGAGAGATTTCTTTCAGATAATAAATAAAAAGTGATGAAGTATTTAAAAATTGCAATCCTGTTTTCTCTGATTTTTGCAACAGTTTCCTGCAAATCACAGTTTGAGGCTCTGCTCAATTCAAATGATGTGCAGGAAAAATATGATGGTGCATTCAACTATTATAATGCCGGAAAATACACCAGAGCTGCAGATCTTTTTGACCAGCTTCTACTGGCAACAAGAGGAACCAGCAAAGATGATACTGTTCAGTTCTACCTGGGAATGAGTAACTATCGCTTTGGAGACTACACAATTGCAGAGGCCAATTTCGATCAGTTTATAAGCGTTTTCCCAAGAAGCCCATTTACAGAAGAGGCGAAATATTACCGGATCGAGTGTCTGTACGGCTCTACATACAGATACGAACTGGATCAGCTGCCCTCATTTAAGGCAATGTCTGCAATAGATGTATTTATTTATGAGTACCCCCAGAGTAAACATCTGGAGAGAATGAGAGATATGCTCATAGATTTACAGGATAGGATTGATAAAAAGAGCTTTGAATCTGCAAAACTGTACTACACAATAATGGACTACAAAGCAGCCGCCTATGCACTTAAAAATGTTCTCAAAGAGAATGCAGACAATAACTATCGTGAAGAGGTGATGTACTACATTGTATGCGCAAACTACCAGTATGCAACCAATAGTGTAAGCAACAAACAGAAAGAGAGGTTTCTCGCACTGGTAGATGAGTATTATAACTTTATCAGTGAATACCCCGAGTCTAAATACCGGGCAGAGATGGATGAAATGTTTCAGAAATCACAGTCATATTTAAAACAATAAAAATCAGATATGGATATTAACAAAAATGTACCAACAAACACGGTGACAAGAGATCTTTCCAAGCTTGCCAAGCCAACCGGAAACATCTATGAATCGACTATGATTATTGCCAAAAGATCTAATCAGATAGCAGCAGAGCTTAAGCAAGAGCTAAAACAGAAACTTGAAGAGTTCTCTACATTTGCAGATACTCTTGAAGAGACTTTCGAAAACAGAGAGCAGATTGAGATCTCACGCTACTACGAGAGGCTTCCGAAAGCGACTCTGCTCGCTATTTACGAATTTGAAGAGGATAAGATTCAGGTAAGGAAGATTGAGGGGTAACATCTATTTAATTACCAATGCTTAAAGGTAAGCACATATTGTTGGGAGTTACTGGTAGCATCGCGGCCTATAAGGCTGCGGTACTGGTTCGGGCATTGGTAAAAGAGGGTGCAGAAGTTAAAGTTATTATGAGCGAAATGGCCAAACAGTTTATCACCCCCCTAACTATGGCCACACTATCTAAAAACCCTATTCTGGTGGAGTTCTATAATCCCGAAAACGGAGACTGGAATAGCCATATCTCTCTTGGGATGTGGGCTGACCTCTACCTTATTGCACCTGCATCTGCAAATACAATTGCAAAAATGGCAACGGGTGTTGCAGATAACCTTCTGCTCACCACATACCTGAGCGCACGCTGCCCTGTTGTTGTCGCTCCAGCAATGGATGTAGATATGTATCTTCATACAGCAACGCAAAGAAACATTCAGACACTTCGTGAGAGAGGCGTCTCCATAATTGAACCCGGCTCGGGAGAGCTTGCAAGCGGTCTTGAGGGGAAAGGTAGAATGGAGGAGCCGGAGGTCATTGCAGAGTTTGTTGGAAGAGAGCTTTCCAAGAAGAGTGCGCAAGAGAATATGGTCGCCGGTAAGATTATGAACACCCTTGAAGGAAAAAAGGTTCTGATAACAGCAGGACCTACAGTTGAGCAGATTGACCCGGTTAGATTTATCTCCAACAACTCGACAGGTAAAATGGGATACTCAATTGCAGAGGAGTTTGCAAAAAGGGGGGCAATAGTCTCTCTTATCAGCGGGCCTGTTAACGAGAGGCTTAGAAGCTCACATATCCGGCTTAGCAGTGTACACTCAGCTGAGGAGATGTACAACCAAACACTCGTCGCCTATAAGGCAGGGGCAGACATTGTCGTTCTGGCTGCAGCCGTTTCGGACTTTACTCCGGCCCTTATTGAGAGGGCAAAAATCAAAAGAGTGGGTGATGAAATCACACTAAAACTAAAGCCAACCAGGGATATCGCGGCCTCTCTTGGGGAGATTAAAAAAGAGGGTTCAATTCACATCGGATTTGCTCTTGAAACAGACAACGAGTTTGAAAATGCACTCTCCAAACTTCACAGAAAAAATCTTGACGCCATTGTACTGAACTCTTTGAATGATAAGGGTGCAGGGTTTGGAAAAGAGACAAATAAAATAACAATAATCTCCGGTAACGGCGAAAGTCTACAATTCCCACTAAAGGATAAAAAAGAGGTTGCTTCAGATATAGTTGACTATGTGGAAAATATGCTCGTATGCTAAAGTCACTTGCAATATCCAACTATGCTCTCATTGAGAGTCTGGAGATATCATTTCCGGATGGTCTCATAATTATCACAGGTGAAACTGGTGCAGGTAAATCCATATTGTTAGGGGCCATCTCCCTTTTACTTGGAAGTAAAGCAGATAAAGAGATTCTCAAGGATGGAAATAAAAACTGTGTAGTTGAGGCCACCTTTACAATAGATATGAATCCTGAAACAGACTCTCTTTTTCTGGAAAACTCACTGGAACCCAGCCGCGAGATTGTTATAAGAAGAGTGGTCTCACCTAACGGAAGAACCCGATCCTTTGTTAATGACGAACCCGTGAGCCTCTCTTTTCTAAAAGATATCTCCGAGAAAATTATTGATATCCACGCTCAGCACGAGCATCTGCTTATAGGAGACAGCAAATTTCAGCTCTCGGTTTTGGATTCCTACGCAAACAATGCACATCTTCTGGAGAGATATCGCAACCACTACACAAGAGTAAAAGATTTAGAGAGAGAGTTTGTAAAACTCAACGATAAACTGGCAAAAGAGGAGTTGGAGTTGGAGTACAATAAATTTCAATACAATCTGCTGGAGGATGCAAAGCTCTCCGTTGGTGAACTTGAAGAGATAGAGTCGGAATTTAACCTGCTCAGTAATGCAGAGGAGGTTAAGAGCTCTCTGTATCAGATGACAGAGCTTTTTAATGTAAATGGTCTATCTGTTGTTCAGAACTTAAAAGAGATCACTGCCATTGCATCTAAAATATCTGCAGCACTCCCTAAAGCGGGGCAGGTATCGGAGAGGGTAGAGAGTTGTCGCATTGAGCTGAAAGAGATTGAGAGAGAGCTTGCGACAATGGCGGAGGCAGTAACTGTCAATCCCGAAAGGGCTTCTATACTGGAAGATAGATTATCTACACTTTACGATCTGCTTAAAAGACATAAAGTCTCTACTATCGAAGAGTTGATAGAGATAAGAGATGAGCTGTCGGGTAAACTTTTTATGAGAGACAGCATCCGGGAGAAGCTTGAAGAGCTAACCATTAATATTGAGAAGAGCAGGCAAGATATGAAGGAGAGTTCGCTGGAGCTTTCAAAATCAAGAGCAGAGGCCTCCCCCGGCTTCTCTGCAGAGATGATCTCAAAGATAAGGGAGCTTGAGATGCCTCACGCACAATTTGAAGTTAGACACGAGATGTGTGAAGATTACAACTTTTACGGAAAAGATAGTATTACCCTCTACTTCTCTGCAAATAAGAATGTCCCTACCAAGGAGCTCTCACGCGTGGCATCGGGAGGCGAACTCTCCAGAATAATGCTTTGCCTAAAGGCAATAATGGCAGGACAGGGTATGCCAACCCTCATATTTGATGAAATTGACAGCGGCGTTTCCGGTAGTATTGCAGATAAAATGGGGTTACTCATTGATGACCTTTCTAAAAAAATGCAGGTTTTTGCAATAACACATCTACCTCAAATTGCCTCCAAGGGTGAGTGTCACCTGCTTGTATTCAAAGAGATTCTGCAGGCTGGCAGTACAGTTACAAAAATTAAGAAGATAGAGAGAGAGGAGAGGGTAATGGAGATTGCGCGGATGTTGAGCGGTACAGAGCTTACCCTTGCAGCAGTGGCCAACGCCAGGGTCTTTCTCTCTGAATAAAAGACGGTATTTAACCTTACTATATAAACTAACTAAACTAAAACAATATATGAGACTTATCATACAGAATTCATACGAGCAGATATCGCAGTGGGCAGCTGCCTATATTGTAAAAAAAATAAAGGAGTTTGCACCAACTTCCGACAGACCATTCGTCCTTGGGCTTCCAACAGGCTCCACACCTTACGGTACCTACAAAGAGCTCATCCGTTATTATCGTGAAGGTGAGGTTTCATTTAAGAGTGTGGTAACATTCAATATGGATGAGTATATAGGTATTCCCAAAGAGCATCCGCAATCATACTTCTCTTTTATGTGGGAAAACTTTTTCCAGTTTATAGATATTGAGCGTGAGAATGCAAATATCCCCAATGGTAACGCTCACGATTTAGAACTGGAGTGTGAGAACTACGAGAAAAAGATGAAATCTTACGGTGGGGTAAATCTCTTTATGGGTGGTATCGGCCCGGACGGCCATATAGCATTTAATGAACCCGGCTCTTCACTCTCATCCAGAACGCGTGTCAAGAGTCTCACTACGGATACAATCATTGCAAATTCACGCTTCTTTAACAATGATATATCCCAGGTACCAAAAACGGCACTTACTGTAGGCATAGGCACAATTATGGACTCGCAGGAGGTGATGATACTGGTTAACGGACATCATAAAGCTAGAGCGCTTCACCACGCAATTGAGGGTAGTGTCAATCATATGTGGACTATTAGTGTTTTGCAGATGCACAGAAAAGGGATCATAATCTGTGACGATGCTTCAACCGTAGAGCTCAAGGTTGGAACAGTAAACTATTTCAAAGATATAGAGAGAGACAACCTGGACCCTAGATCACTTCTTTTTTAAGAACTGAGAAGCCTCCAGAAAAACTTTCTTAAACCAGAACTCCCTCTCTTGGAGACTTACCTTTTGCCCGCATACCGCCGGAAATGGTATTTCGTGAGAATATTCAAATGGGAAATCAAACTCCTTCAGGCTCTCTTTCCAGATGCTACCTAATGCTTTTTTAATACTGAAAGTGGGTATAACCTTATCTTTTTTTAGTGATATTGCTCTTATTCTCTCTTTCGCCTTAAGGTAGAAAGTCTTTCTCTCCTGCTTATAGAACCTGGGATCTATATGTGATACAAATGCCTGCTCAAGGTAGTCTCCCACTCTTCTACTCTCTGCTCCCTCTTTGACAAAAGTTCCTCTGTAGTAGCGGTGAAGAAGATCAAAGGAGTCTTTATCCATTATCAGTTTGGAGTTACCGTTCATATCTGAGAAGAAGGATCCTCCGCAAAACATAAAGAGCCGACTATCGGAAAAATGTGATTTGGGATTTGCCATAAGCAAAACCTGCGAGAGAAGTGCCCCGATAGAGTAGGCAAAGATATCTACTTTACAATCCTTTGAAAACATCTTATTTGAGCCACCTCTTATCTCGTCCATTAACTGACAGACATTCATTATGGTCTCCCTGCCGGAGAGATAGAACCTAAACGGATCTGCTTTAATTCTGGAGCTTAGTGCATAGTTTGCAAATGAGAGATTCTCATTCTTACCGATACCCTCCTCACCCTTTTGGTTCTCTATAGAGATAAGCCTCTGCATCTCTCTTGGGTTACTCCAAAGCTTTGGCGAGCGGTTAATATGTAGTGCTATCGGGAATAGGATAACTGGGGTTGATGTGTGTTCCGAAAGATATTCTGCCCAGGGGCGATATTTGTCCCAACTCCTCTCGTTGAGACCGTGAAAAAGCAGGATTGCAGAGTCGTGCTTTTGTTGTTGGTCTAATTTTTCCGGAAGAGCGACTATGTAATCAAAACTCCTGTTTTCGTTAATCTCATTATCTTCCGTAACGAGAAGTTCAGGCATCTTTATCCCTTTACGGGAGTTGAATATCTCCCTTTTGCCAAGCCTCTCTTCGAAATGCATTGAATACTCTCTCATATCTCATTTTTTGCAAATAAAGAGAGCTTTGTAATTCTTACGAAATAAATGGTTTGGGATGTACTGTTTTGGGACGAGTATCAGTTATTTGGGATTAAATAGCGATATATGGGTTAAATAATTAAATTTGTACCGATATGAATATACCGGATCATATAAATAACAAGCGAAACATCGTTCGTCTTATAGGGTTTACAGCTCTCTTTGCACTTATTTTCATCAATATTTATAAACCCTTCAGCTCATCCCTCTGGTATAATATCTCGGAGTTTATGTTCTTTGTCTACTCCTCTCTTGTAATACTGACAGGTTTACTGGTTGTTTTAATCAGCCGTATAATTATGTATTTGTATAGCAGGAGGCACACAATCTCATATGGCAAATATGCATTGTGGGTTTTTCTTGAGATTTTACTTATGTCTGTGTTTTACACTATGTATACAATTATTCTCAACAAAGAGAGGGATGTAATGGAGACCTTTGAATCTTCTTTTATTAATACTGCGTTAGTACTTCTACTCCCTTATATTGTGCTTTGGTTCTATTTCGGATGGAGGGAGAGTTCAACTAGACTGGAGAAGATAGAGCGTGCAGATGACGAAGAGACGGACACTCCCGGCAATATAACCTTTAACGACGAAAAGGGCACTCTGCGTCTATCGGTTTTATGCAGTGATTTGCTCTATATAGAATCATCGGAAAATTATGTGGTTATAAACTATTCAAACAAAGGGAAGGTCAAAAAATATCTTCTCAGAAACACTCTAAAAAATATAGAGGGGGCACTTGAGAGAAGCAGAATAGTTCGCTGCCACAGATCTTATCTGGTAAATTTGGACAGAGCAAAAGTTATTCGCAGAGATAGAGAGGGGCTGTTTATAGAGCTAGATACAGAAGGTGTTATTGACATACCGGTCTCAAAAAGTTATCAAAAAAAAGTGAGCGAAACATTTCTCGCTCACTCATTCAAAGTTCTTAATTAACTCCGAATATAAAGATGACCCAATCTATTTTTTAAGGTTGAGAATAATCTCCGGATCCATTGGTTTAACTTTTGAAGGGTAGAATGCAATCAATTTCCCCTTTTCGTCAATAAGATATTTTCCAAAATTCCAGGATGGTTCATTGGTGTTCCATCCATTTTTGTTTTTATCTGTAAGCCACTGGTGAACGATGTTTTTACCTGGACCCTTTACAGATGATTTCTCCATCATCATAAAAGTAACTCCGTAGTTCTCTTCACAAAAAGCTTTAATATCTGTATTGCTGCCGGGATCTTGAGCTCCAAAATCATTTGAAGGAAAACCAATCACAACCAGTTTATCCTTATACTGTTTGCTCAACTCTTCAAGATCTTTAAATTGTGGAGTATAGCCGCACTTAGATGCAGTATTTACAATGAGTACTTTCTTGCCCTTAAGTTTATCAAATTTAAAAGCCTCTCCTGTAATTGTATTGAATGACAGAGAGTAAAAATCTACAATTGGGTTTACAGGGGTTTGCGCAGTAAGTGATGCAGTGAAAAACAGTGTAAACACTGCAAAAATGCTTTTAACTAAGCTCATAATTATGGTATTATTAAATATATAAACATAAACAATCTACACAATTAAAAGTTCTTGCAATTTAAGAAATAACTACAAACCAAGTTTTATGAGAGCTCCGTCAGCCTCTTCATCTTTTTTAGCCGGCTTGGATAGCTGCATCTTGTTTATATTGAATGTCAGTCCAATCCATACCACACGACTTTGGTTCTTACTGTTGTTTTTGAGTGAATAAATTCTATTGTCTGACTCGATGTCCCACCTTTTAGTATTAAAAATATCTGAAACAGATATTGTTGCGCTCAATTTATCTTTTATTAAACCTCTCTTGTAACCAATATCCATATAGTGAACAGATTTGGTTTTGAACTGAGGAAAGGTCTGAGGAGATGTGTAAAAATATTGAAGCGAAAAATCTCCTTTTTTTGCAGGGGTAATGTTGGCAGTTATATTTCCGGAGAACATTACGCTACTGCTGTTAAGATCAAAGTTATTTGACTCCCCGGTAGTTTTACCGTAATAGAGATTACTGTTTAAGCCCACTGAGAAAAGGGAGGAGAATTTATACCTGCCGTTTATCTCAATCCCGGATTTTATACTCTTTTCACCATTTACATATGTGAGCATAAGGGAGTTTTGGTCATACAATGAGGATATCTGAGTAATAAAATCTGTCGCGGAGCTAAGATATAGTGATGCCATTAAAGAGTGTCCGTTATTGCCTAAATTGTATGCAATCTCAAATTTACTCACCTCTTCGGGTTTCAGATTTTTATTCCCTGTTTCAAAAACCGTCTTGTCAATCATATTTACATATGGGTTTATTTGAGGATATGTGGGGCGGGTAATTCTCCTTGTAAAACTGAAAGCTAAAGAGGATTGGTTGGAGAGATTCTGTTTTAATAAGAGAGAAGGTGATAAAAAAAGCTTAGTTGTGTATATCTCTTCGGGGTTTTCAATGATTCTAAAAAACGATGTGCTATACTCTGCCCTTACTCCTATTTTATATGTAAAACTCTTGTTTGAAGCTGATGAGAAATTGAGATATCCAGAGAGAATATCTTCATCGTGAGTGAGATCGCTACTCAAAAAAGTGTTGTAAATCCAACTTTGTGAAGTTTGATCAAACAAATAAGTTTCTGTTTTAAAAGTATTTCCCCTGGAGAAAAATTTCAAACCTCCCTCGGCAAGTCCAATACCCGGTATCTTTTGAGCATAGTCACTCTGGAATGAAAAATTTGTTGGATGACCCCCTCCATCAGATTTTTGAACGAAAACTCCGTCTTCGTAATACTCGCCCGGTCTCTCCCCCTTTGTCCTTGAAAATGAGCCCCTAAAAGTTAGATCACTTATCTCCTTTTTAAGCACCATTTTATACTCTCCAATTGCCTCCCCAGTTGTTCTTATGTGGTGAAACTCATTCACTCTGTTTATAAAATTTCCTCCCCCGGTAGAGGTGTTTATATTAGTAATATTCTGGCTGTTGAGTATCTCCGGGTGCATATATTTAAGGTTAATTGTAAGGAGATCTCCAGATTCAAATCTTTTAATGGCATTAAACCCGACTATATTGGTATTCTGTTTTTGACTCGAAGCTATGTTCTGCTCTATTGATGCAGATGTTGAATAAAAGTACCTGAAGAGATCACTTTGAATTCTCTCCTGATGGTATTTTCCTGAGTAGTTAAGTGCCAAACTCCACCCATTTTTATTATACGCAGTCATAATATCACCGTTTACCCTGGTGTAAAGGCCGTAGTTTAAAGTTGAGACCAGCGAAATACCATCTCTCTTCTCTTTTTTTGTTATGACATTTATAATCCCACCCGTGCCCTCTGAATCATATTTTGCATCTGGATTTGTAATAATCTCTACACTCTCTGTTGCCGATGCCGGGATTCCGTCCAGTGACCCAACTGTTGTCGGAATTCCGTCTATTAACAGTAGAATGTTTGAATTGCCTCTGATTGATATTTTATTATCATTGTCAATTGTAACAGATGAGGCAGATTTTAACAGATCTGTAATTGAGCCTCTTGATGCTGCAATAGAGCCTGCCGTATTAATTTTTGTACGCTCAATATCTGACTGTTTCTGTGAATATGAAGCTGTAACAACCGCTTCTCCCAATATATCTTCGGACTCTTTAAGGTTAACAGGCTCTTCCATAACATTTTTTCCCTCATTCAGAACCACTTTCCTGTTATTGGTGCGATAACCAATAAAGCTAACCTGGAGAAGATACTCCCCGCTTTTTATGTTGGCAATTGTAAATCTTCCCTTGTTATCTGTCATTGCGCCTGCTACAATTTTACTGTCTAGCTCTTTTAAAACAACAGATGCAAACTCTGCCGGTGCAGAATTTTGCCCCTGAGTTACTCTCCCGGAAAGAGAGCTTTGTGCCGATGTTGTGTTAAAAAATGGGGATAGAATAAAAATTATCGTAAAAATGGTGAGTAGCCTCTTCATAACTGTAGTTGTGTATATTTCTAATGAGACCGCAAACTTAGCCATTTCTTACGACTATCTGCACAAATCCTCTCCTTGATTTTAAAAAGGATTTTATGCTTTTAAAATAATAATTGAGGGCTTTGGTCATATTTCTATTTTATAAAAGAGCCGATAAAGAGAATTTTGGTTAGTATAAAACGGCAACTGAAATTAAGAAGAACTACTCACCCACTAACTTAATAACTAATTAACTTTCCAAATGAAAAGAACCATTTTATTAATTACGGTACTACTATTTATATCAAATAGTATGCTATTGGCACAGAACACAAGGGTTACGGGAACTGTAACCGAATTGGGTTCAAACGCTGCACTGCCGTATGTATCTGTTCAGTTAAAGGGCACCACTGTCGGAACCTCTACTCTGGAGAATGGTACATATGTAATCAATGCGCCTGCAAACGGCACCTTGATCTTTAGCTTTATTGGTTATAAAACCATAGAGATTCCCATCGGAAACAGGCTGATCGTTAATGTACAACTTCAGACAGATGCCTTAACCCTGGATGAGGTTGTTATGATTGCATACGGCACTGCAAAAAAAGAGTCGGTTACCGGATCAATCACAACAGTTAATACAAAAGCTATCGAGAGAAGGGCTGTATCTAGTGTTGCCTCAGTAATTGAGGGGCAGGCTGCCGGAGTTCAGGTGAACAACACCTATGGAGAGCCGGGGTCCGATCCGAATATAAGAATTCGTGGATTCACCTCAATCAACGGGTCAAACTCTCCGTTATATGTTATTGACGGAGTTCCATTCGGCGGGAATATCTCCGACCTTAACCCTGCAGATATTGCAAATGTCTCAATTCTAAAGGATGCCGCTTCAAGTGCCCTTTTCGGCAACAGAGCATCCAACGGTGTTGTGATGATTACAACCAAAAGGGGAACAAATGAGAAGACATCTGTAAGAGTGAGCGTCAATCAGGGTGCCTTTACAAGAGGTCTTAAAGAGTATGACAGAGTAAGTGCAGATGATTTTATGGAGCTTATGTGGAAGGGTTACAGAAACAGTCTGATGACGAATCAGCCTACACAGTATCCGACACAAGCTCTGGCAAATGCGCAGGCAACTGCCACCCTTATACCTACATATCTGAAATACAACCTCTATGACCAGCCGGCAAATGCTCTCTTTGATTCAAACGGGAAGCTGGTTGCCAATGCAAAAATTCGCCCCGGGTACGACGACCTCGATTGGTTTAAAGCAATAGAGAGGATGGGTTATAGACAAGATTATGTTCTCTCAGGTGATGGAGCATCCGATAAACACAACTACTTCTTCTCCGTTGGCTATCTGGATGAAAAGGGATATATAAAATCATCAGATTTTAACAGGCTTACAGCCAGAGCTAACATCTCATTAACTCCTAAAAAGTGGTTCAAAACAGGAATTACAGTAGCTGGGTCACACCAGGTTTCAAACTCCTCAAGTGGAAGCCCTGTAGACAATGCTGCCTCTTTTGCAAATCCATTTATGTATGCCAGGAGCATTGCTCCTATATACCCGGTCTATCTGCATAATATGGAGACAGGGGAGTATATTTTGGATGAGAACGGAAACAGGCAATATGACGGCGGAGATATGCACTCAAGACCGCAATTTGCAGGAAGACACGTTATATGGGAGTATGATTTGGATATGGACAGAACATTCCGAAATACCCTTGCAAGCCAGGCCTTTGCTGATATTAAATTTCTTAACGGATTCACCTTAACTCTCAGGGGCGATGTGTCACTCAGAAACTCCGAAAGGCAGCGCTATCAAAATCCACTTATTGGGGATGGAATGGGCACCGGAAGAGCGATGAAGACAAATGAAAGATACAAAAACTACACCTTACAACAGATGCTCACCTGGAGCAGAGAGTTCAACCAACACAGTATAGATTTTTTAGCTGCACACGAGAATTTCAGCTACAACTATGTGTATCAGTTTGGGTTTAAAACCAACATCACATTCAAAGGTGACAATAAGGAATTTAACAATTTTACAGTAATCACCGACCTTGACGGATATCAAAGAGATTATAGGACAGAGAGTTATTTATCCAGAATAAGGTACAACTACGACAATAAATACTTCTTCGATGCATCGATCAGAAGGGATGGCTCATCTAAATTCTTTGCAGGCAACAGATGGGGGAACTTTTGGTCTGTAGGGGGCAGTTGGGTTATTACCAAAGAGGATTTTATGGCATCTTTAAGAGACGAGATTAACACTCTTAAGTTAAGAGCCTCATATGGTGAAGTGGGAAATGATGGCGGAACAGACAATGCCGCAATAGATTTCCACGCATATATGCCACTCTACTATATGAATCAAAACGGAAACAGGGGAGCTATCTACAAATCTCAAAACGAAGCACTTGACCTGGTTTGGGAGGCTGCCGGTTCATTCGGGGTTGCCCTTGAAGGGAGATTTTTCGACAGAGCAAATCTTGCAGTGGAGTATTTTGACAAAAAATCAAAAGATCTTCTCTTTGATGTCTATCTGCCTCTCTCTGCAGGAGCAACATCTACAATAAGAGCAGAGTCAACAGTTAAAAAGAATCTCGGTTCGGTATCAAACAGAGGAGTTGAGCTCACATTTGACTTGGATTTGATTCAGAAAAAAGATTTCAGATGGAATATCGGCCTTATGGCAACTCATATGAAAAATAAGATTTTGAGTCTGCCGGAACAAAACAGATTGAACGGGATTGTTTCGGGAACAAAGAAGTTTATGGAGGGACACGACAGATATAAATTCTGGATGTATCAGTTTGCAGGGGTAGACCAAATGACCGGTAACTCGCTCTATCTTCCGGATTTAGACAGATACTATATTGGAGAAGCAGTTGAGGGAAAAACAGTGTTCCCGGCTCAGTGGTTGGTTACTATAAATGAGAAGAACTATACAACCAACTCCAGCTACTCAAAGAAAGATTGGAGCGGAAGTGCTATCCCGGATCTTTTTGGCAGCTTAACGACCTCTCTATCATATAAAAACCTGGACCTCTCTGTTTTGTGCACATACTCTCTGGGTGGTAAGACTCTGGATTACCCTTATACAGACTATATGAAGGTGACAACTAACATTCACTCCCTCCATAAAGATCTTCTCAAAGCCTGGGATGGAGTTCCTGCCGGAGTTACCGAGAACTCAGCCAACAGAATAGATCCAAAAGGAATCCCGGTAGCAAATTATCAGTTGAGTACATATAACGACGCAGTAACTTCAAGATTCCTTATGGACGCATCCTATTTCGTAATCAAGAACATCTCGCTGGGATATACTCTTCCAAAAAGGTTAACAGAAAAGCTGGATCTCAATAATGTATCGGTGAATATGTCAATTGAAAACCTTGCCACATTTACCAAGCTCAGAGGTATGGACCCTCAGCAATCATTTACCGGAGTTAGTGACAACGGATTTGTCACTGCAAGAATACTCTCTGTAGGGATTAATGTAAACCTTTAAAATTAAAATATTATGAATAAAATAATTAAAATATTAACTGTTCTGAGTGTTCTGGTTCTTTGCTCGTGTTCAAAAGATTACCTCAACACCAAACCAACAGCATCAACAACGACAACTACTGTATTTGAGTCGGTTGAAAATGTTGCGCTTGCCATCAATGGTATAAATAAATTAATGACGACGCAATATCTTGAATCACAAGGGTTCAATGGAGAGGGAACGATAAAAATGTGGTATGGAAACTACCCGGGTAATCACTTTTTCGTAAACCTTACCGGGTGGTCATCCATCATAAACGGAGAGTACAGGGAGGTTACGACGAGTATCTATCTCTACTATCCCTGGTACTACTACTACAGAATCATAGGGAATGCCAATGCAATTATTGTGAATGTAGATAAAGCAACAGGAGCTCAGTCAGATAAAGATTTTGTTAAAGCTCAGGCTCTTACCTACAGGGCATACTCCTACTATATGCTCTCACAACTGTATTGCAAAAGATGGAAAGACTCCAATAGCGGAGCTACTCCGGGTCTGGTTCTAAGACTGGATGAATCTACGGGAGAAATGCCTCTCTCCACTCTTGCAGAGGTTTACACTCAAATATATAAAGACTTGGATGATGCTATTGCACTCTATACAAGTTCAGGGAAAAGCAGACAGTACAACTACGATCCCGACAAAAATGTTGCATATGCAGTTTATGCAAGAGCAGCAATAACCAGGGAAGATTACTCTAAAGCCTCTACAATGGCTGTCAACGCCAGAAACGGATATCCGTTGATGTCGGTAAATGATTACAAAGCCGGTTTTAATACGCCTAATAGCGAATGGATATGGGGTAGTTTCGGTTCTGTCGATGAGAATCTATATTACTACTCATTCCACGCCTATATAGGGTATAACTCAAACTCCAGCAATGTAAGGCTCTATCCTAAATGCATAAGTAAAGAGCTCTTCGATAAGATTCCTGCTACAGATGTAAGAAAAAGTCTCTTTTTAGATCCGACGGGGTACTCATACACCACTGCAACCGGTGTTGCCGGCACTGCATTAAAGGCAAGAGCTTTTCAGCTTTACCCGGATCTGTATAGTACAGCCTCTCCGTATGCATATATGCAATTCAAATTTAAGGCTATTGACTATCCCGGCGTTGGTAATCTAAACCATTTCCGCTCATCTGAGATGTATCTTATTGAGGCCGAGGCTAAGTACCGTTTGAATGATATACCCGGATCACAAAGTGCAATGAATTCACTTAACAGGGATAGCTCAAGAGACCCTCAGTACAGTTGTACAAAAACAGGGACATTACTTTTAGAAGAGATCAAGATGTATCGTGCACTTGAGCTTTGGGGAGAGGGTTTTGACTGGTTTGACCTTAAACGCTGGGGAGATAGTGTAACCCGAAAAAGTCCAACCGAAGGAGGAAATTTTGTTAGTGTTCTAGCTGTTACAAGAGATCCAAGCTTTGGTAACAACTGGACCTGGCTAATTCCTATTCGTGAAACTGACTATAATCCTTTGATTGACTAATCTATACTTAAAATCAATCCACATAAGAGATATAACCAAAACTCTTATGTGGAGTGATTTAGATTTTAAAACCGGGGCTGCTGTAAGCCCTTAATGTGGGGCATTTGCACTCATAAACTGCTTTAAAAAGGGGCCTTCAGTTCCCAATAAGAGATTATTGTACAGAGCAGATGCAGCGGTTAGTAATTAAGTACGAATGTACAAAAATTTTATTTTAAACCAAACTGATGATTTGTAGCACCGGATATGACCCTTACACGCAGATTAGAGATTTACATTTGTGAAGATGATAAAGAGGTAAAGAAAGAGCTGTACAGTCAACTGTATAACTGGAGATATTTAATTGTAAATGGGGCAAATGAGATGTTATCCTATTTGTATAGTATTGACAGACTTAAGTATTACAAATTTATTACAGAGCAGTCAAAAATTGATCTAGGAATTACCGGTGCACGGGGAGAGCCTGTAAAAGAGGGCTCTGCAGGTTATGTCCTTTTATCCGAAAGAATGAAGGGAAAGGTACCTACAGATATTTTGAACTGCCTCCAGAAAACTGTCACTAAAAAATACACCTGCTTTAAACCTGCTCTTTTCAAAGGAACCTGTTCTCTGTTCACCTATAAAAACAATACTCCTATCCCTTTCAGTTCAATCTCTATTAAGAATCTGAGATGGAACCAAGATTTGAACCATTTTGAATTTACTCTCTTTGGGATACGATTTGGTATAACATTGGGAAGGGATAGAAGCAATAATAAAAAGGTGCTCGAAAGTTGTATCTGCAAAACAGTCGAACTTTGCGAATCTTCAATTCTTATTGACGATACAAAGAGAAAACTCTTTTTGCTGCTATGTTACAAATGTGGTTCTAAAACGGTTCTCTTGAATGACGCAAAATCTGTAGATGCCTCTCTATCGGCAGAGACACCAATAATTGCCACATTTGAAGGTGATGTCAAACTTATAGGGAACAGGGAGGAGTTTATGCATCGCAGGTTGCAGATACAGTCGGCAATGAGAAGAGCTCAGATTAACTCAAAATTTTCCGCCGGAGGAAAGGGTCGTAAAAGAAAATTTATGGCTGTCTCAAATTTTCATAACAAAGAGAGAGACTATATAAAAACCCGGCTGCACACCTACTCAAAAATTCTTGTAGATTTCGCTGTAGCAAACAGGTGTAAGAGTATAAACCTTATAAACCAAACAGATAAAGAGAAGCGAGCAAAGTGTGACCCTTTTCTTTTAAGAAACTGGAGTTATTACGGACTTAAAAAATTCATCGAGTATAAAGCGAAGCTATGGGGAATTGAAGTAAGGATTTTAGAGTTGCCAAAAAATAATTTAGAGAGCAACATAAATTAGTGCAACATTCCTGCAGGAACTTTCGTCTAATAGGTACAAAAACCTGTCAATTGAAACAATAATTTTATTAGATATGAATAAGCTCTTTATTATTGTATTTGTTCTTATGGCATGTTTCCATATAAGTTCTGCTCAGAACATCACAGTAAGCGGGACAGTTATTGATGCCCTTAAAAACACCCCTGTAAAAGGGGTAAAGATTATGTTCCCGGGTAGTGATGATGTCGTTGTAACAGACTCTAAGGGGCGTTACACCATAAATAATATCAATCCAAATTCCGTCCTTCTATTCTCGTGTAAAAGATATAAATCTAAATTGGTCAATGTCTGTTCTAAATCTTCGATAGCTGTAATTCTGGAACGGGACACAAGATTTCTTGAACAAACCACAAGTATAGACTACTTTTTCTGTTTTCATTATGGTCCATCGCGAGATAAAAAAGATAGTACTGCCCGTGATCTTAAATGGATTTTCAACTAACCTACAGCTTCGTTGAGTAACCCCGTGAAGAGCAACTTTTATATTTTCAACAACATCTACTCTAAGAAGATTAGCTTTTGGAAATTAAACTTATCCGGTTGGTTTCTATTTGGTGTTGTATGGGCAATTCTCTACTCTCCTGCCGACTTTTCTGCAAGTGATGTTCTTAAGGTCTTCATCTCAAATTTTTTAATTCCATTAGCTATTACAACTCTGCTGAGGTATTTTTTTAAATGGATCTCATTAAACAGATATTCTCTTGCGTTTTCTATCACAATAATTACAACAGCCGCCTTACTCTCCTCAGTCGTCTGGTATCTGTCTGACACCCTCTTCACCCTTCTATACTACGACTTCCCCATATCTGCCATATCGCAGATTACAATAAACTCATTTGCAAAAAGGGTTATAGGGATTTTCATTCTTCTTGCTCTTTGGTGTGCCTCATATTTTATTATAAATCTCTTCTATCGCTGGAAGTTGGAGAGGGAAGACAAAGAGAGGGCTCTTTATAATGCTCTCAAAGCAAAAATGGAGGCACTAAAAAATCAGATTAATCCCCATTTTTTGTTCAACTCCCTTAACTCAATATCTGCACTGGTTGACGAAGACCCATCAAGAGCTCAATTGATTATTTACGAACTTGCGAGTTTTCTTAGATATACCCTTACTTATAAAGAGAGCTCCCGTATAGAGCTAAAGAAAGAGATCTCATTTATCAAACACTATATATACATCCAATCTATTCGTTTTGAACAGAATCTGGAGTTCTATATAAATATTGATCCGAGAACCGAAACCCTGATGGTACCCCCGGCAATTCTCTATCCTATTGTTGAAAATGCAGTAAAGCACGGAATGGAGAGCAGTGAATTGCCGCTCAAGGTTTATATCACCACCTATTTTGAAAAAGACAGAGTTACAATAAGTGTGAAGAATAGCGGCAAATGGGTTGACGCCATATCTGAGAATAGTTCGGGAACCAATACAGGAATTGCAAATGTTAAAGAGAGGTTAAACTGTGAATATGATGATAAATGCTCCTTTGAGATAATCTCTGCCGATGAGTTTGTTGAGGTTAAGCTTGTATTTTTAAACAAAACATAGTCAAAAAAATTATTAACTAAATAATGTCTCTAATTAAAAAATCCGATGCAGGAAAAATATAGCGCAGTGGTTATAGATGATGAACGGCTGGCAAGACAAAGGCTTATCCGACTACTAAATAAATTTGACAATGTAGAGGTGGTTGGAGAGGCATACGATGTCTCTTCTGCAAAGAGAATTATTGAGAACCTCACCCCGGATATCATCTTTTTGGATATTCAGATGCCAAAGCAGAGTGGGTTTGATCTTCTTGATCAACTCTCTTTTGAGGGGCGGATTGTTTTTGTATCTGCATATGACAATTTTGCGCTTAAAGCATTTGATGTAAATGCGTTTGACTATATGGTAAAACCTGTAAGGGAAGATAGAATTGAGAAGATGCTCGAGAGGCTGTCAAAAAGTGAGGGTTCAAACATATCCAATCAAAGATTTAATTACGAAGATAAGATATTTATCAGCGATAATAAGTTTATGAAATTTGTTAATTTAAAGGAGATTATTCTTATTCAGTCTACAGGTAACTATTCAAAAATTTTTATTCAAAACGGTGAAAAACACCTTCTCTACAGACCATTGAAAGATTGGGAAAACAGGCTTCCTTCAAATAAATTTTGCAGAATACACAGGACTAGCATAGTAAATATAGATTATGTAGAGAAGCTGGAGAAGTGGTTTAATTACTCTTTTCGCGTATATATCGCTGGTTTTGAAGCGCCTGTAATGATGAGTAAAACCTATTCTTCTGTTTTACGAAACAGATTCAGCTGAAACCAATCACAAAAAATCTATTTTTTTATTAAATTATCCTACCAATGTTATAGGATTTATATTATTTGTTTATCTTTGCACAAAATTTAATAAAGTCCTATGAAGATAAATACAAAAATTCGTTACGGAATGAGGGCAATGATAGATATTGCAAACTCTCAGAATCCGGAGGGTGTTCTTCAAAAAGATATTGCACTACACCAGGATATCTCTCTTAAGTATCTTGATAGTATAATTGCTGCTCTTAAACTTAAAGGGCTGATTGCAAATTCAAAAGGAAAAGGAAGCGGTTATAAGCTTACAAGAGACCCCAATGAGATAACTGTATGGGATATCTACACTGCATTCGAGCCGACAATAATTGTCGACTGTATTGAAAATAAAGAGTTTTGCAACAGATCTTGCGATTGCAAATCCAGGGACTACTGGATAGAATTTAAAAAGGACCTTATTGAATTGCTCTCAAAAAAGAGATTATCTCAAATAATATTCGATAATAACCACACTAATTAAAATATATGATGAAACCAAAAATCCACCCATTTAATATTGTTTTCGGGCTTTTTGCTTTTTTATTAATAAGTAACTACAGCCCCGGCTTTGCACAAAGTTCAAAGCCGAGCCCTATAAAACCGGTAATCTCAATTACAGGTACATCTACACTTCACGATTGGGAGAGTAAAGTTGAACAATCTACCGGGGAGTATCTTATTGACCAAAAAATCATAAAGTCACTAACCATTAACATCCCTGTCCTTTCAATCAAAAGTAAGGATGAAGAGAAACTTATGGACAAAAAAACTTATGAGGCACTAAATTCAAATAAAAATCCCAATATTATTTTTCAACTTACAGAGCCTGCAACTCCCGTTTTTAGCGAATCAAATGCAGAAGTAACTCTTACCGGAAACCTGACTATTGCAGGTGTTACCAAGAAAATTACTATAAAATCTTCAGGGAAAAAGAGTACTTCAGATGCATTCCGCTTTACAGGAAGCGTTCCCATTAAAATGAGCGACTATAAAATAAAACCACCGGTAGCTATGCTTGGCTTAATTAAAACAGGAGATTTAATCACTGTCAAGTTTGATGTTACCATTCCACAACAGAGCCTTTTGGCATACTTTTAAACTAAAAAAAATAAAAATTATCTTTAAATGAAAAAAACATTAACCTCACTTCTTGCTTTTATCCTATTCACTACGATGGGAATAGCACAGATTCGCCCTTATGACAAATCGGGACTCAACAAATTTGAGCCAAAAAAAGAGGAGTTAGTCTCATATGAGAAATTCAAACTAAAATTTGGAGGAAGTTTTACTCAGTCGTTTCAAACGCTGGATCACAGTAACACATCTACTGCTACAACAAATATTGTTGCTATTGTGCCCGGGTTCAATACAGCAAATGCGAATTTGTATCTTGATGCATACCTTGCAGACGGAGTTACATTGAATATGACACTTTATCTTTCTTCAAGACACCACAACGAGACCTGGGTTAAAGGGGGATATCTTCAATTTGATAAAATTCCATTTTTAAATAGCGGGCTTATAGACAAAATTATGGAGTTCACAACCATCAAAGTGGGTCATATGGAGATCAACTATGGTGATGCTCATTTTCGCAGGTCTGACAATGGTAACTCTATTTACAATCCGTTTATTGAGAATTACATAATGGACGCCTTCACTACTGAAATAGGTGCCGAGTTCAACTTTGAGCACAAAGGATTTCTTGCTGTTGTGGGTGTTACAAACGGAAAGATTAAAGGAGATATCGCAAAAGGTGTTATTTACACCGGAGGAAGCGACGGTAAAAGTCATCCTGCATTTATCGGTAAAATTGGATTTGACAAACAAATCAACGAAAAGGTTCGTCTAAGGGTTACAGGATCGGGATATTACACAGCCGGTTCAATTTCAAACACTCTTTATGGCGGCGACAGAGCGGGTTCACACTACTTTGGGGTAATGGATAACTCTTTAGCCACAACAGTTTTCACTTCGGGTAGGTTTAACCCGGGGTTTACAGATAAGATTGGATCCGTTATGGGTAATGCTTTTCTAAAAGTTGGCGGGTTTGAGTGGTTTACTACTCTTGAAGGGGCAAAAGGCCGCAGCAAAACCGAGACTATTGAGAGAAAGGCCAATCAATTTGCAACTGATATCGTTTACAGGTTTGGCAAAAGTGAAAACTTTTGGTTGGGTGGCCGTTACAACTCAGTATCATCGGTTCTTTCGGGTAACGATGTAGATATTAATAGAGTTGCTGTTAGCGGTGGATGGTTCCTTACAAAGAATATTATGACAAAACTTGAGTATGTTTCTCAAAAATATAAAGGATTTCCTGCAAGTGACCTTCGCAACGGAGGAAAATTTAACGGTTTTGTGCTTGAAGCTGTAATTGGGTTCTAAATTTGTAATGATTAATGCCGGTGGGAGCAATCTCACCGGCTAATTTTTTTATTATGCTAAAATCATTTCTACTTTTTGTTACAATCACTCTTGCAAGTAATCTGTTTTCTCAGATCCCAACCACTTTAGTGATAAAAAAAGAGAGTTCTCTTGTAATAAATGGGACGACAAATATTTCAAAATTCAAATTAACACTTGAGGGTAAAGATTTTCCGGGACCGAGATTTATATTTAATACTAGTGTCGAAAAGAGTAAAATCACTCTATCCCAAAACAAAATTTCACTAAGTGTAGATAAGTTCCACTCTGGAAATATTCTTGCTCTTAATGGTTTTCTCAAATTAATAAAGGCAAAGGAGTTTCCTCTCTTAGATATTGAGCTTAAGGATATTAATATATTTGATAACAATGCAGACAATCTTATATCTTCAGCTAACCCCGGCACAAATATCCGAGGTACTGCATCTGTGGTATTAACCTTAACCGGTCTATCCAAGAGTTACACAATTCCTTTTAAAGCGACTAAAAATGGAGAGGAGCTCATTGGTGAGGGAGAGATTCGTCTAACTATTAGAGATTTTGGCCTAACCCCTCCGGTAGAGATGATGGGACTCGTAAAAATTAGTGAGTGGATTGATATCTCAGTAAAGCTGAACTCCTCTGTAACAAATAATCGCTAATACAGATATCTTTATATCTTGGTAGTACCTCTTTTTTTGATCGCCAATATGACAAGATATAGGACAAACACCGAGAGGAGATTGAGTATCATTACCCAGAAAAATCCCTGCCCAAAGACAAATATTATTGAGAAGAAGAGCAATATAGTGTTGTAATATAGCGCCTTAAACATTGATTGAGCCCTAATCTCAAATAATTTTTCAGATGATTCCTGAGAATTCTCCTCAAGATGATCTTTTGAAAAGACAACCAAAAACATACCTCCTAAGATCAAAAGAAGGGTAAGCTCATCTGTTACATTTGTTGTGAATACAGTAAAATATTTCTCCTCCAGAAATGAGGAGAATATAGCCAGCACCGGGAAATTTATTACAAGATTGAAAAAGGCAAACAGAGTCCCCAAAATAAGACCGGCAATAAATAACATCCACCCGGCTACCTTAGCTTTGAATGGAAATGGCGCTAAATCTTTAATCATAAGTCTATTTTTCTTTAAACATAAGAAATTTTGAGAAAAGAGCAATCTTTCTCCTCTCTCTTTTACCCAGTAAACTGAACAACTCATTTGCAACCGGTTCCCACTCAACTGAAACAGGTTTTGTCTTTTTGTATAGCTCTTCCATTGGCTCGCAAAGTTGCAAATGTGTAGATTTAACATTGGCACATTTTGAAAGCTCTCTTAAAGCTTCGGGGGAATCCATAATAGGACAAGGCATAAATGGGTTTGAAGAAAATGGTTTTTGTCTTCGGAAATGACGGTAAAAATTGGAGGAGAGAGCCTCTTTCAGCCGCATTGTATGAAGATTAGTATCTGAGTAGTGGAAGAATGCACACGGTTCAAGATCTCCGTTTGAATTTATATGGGCATATTCATTACCTGCTGCTACACAACCAAATGCAAAATGGCCCATATTGGCAAAGTCTATCAGAGTAAAATCCTCTCTCTTTTGATAACTCATTATCCTTTCATAGACAAGCCTCCTTTGTGAAGGAGATGCTATAAGTGAGAGATCTGCTCCCTTTCCCATCGGCATATAATTGAACAGCCACCCAATCCAGGCTCCACTCTCTCTAAGGAAATCAAGAAATTTATCGCTGCTGATCTCTTCACAATTATTTGAATGATAACAAATTGAGAAGCCGAATCCTATTTTTTTTGATTTCAATACCTCCATCACCTTGACAACTTTATCAAATGTACCCTCTCCCCTTCTGAAATCTGTTTTTTCCCTGAATCCTTCGATACTGATAAAAACATTGAGATTTCCTACTGAAGCCAGCTCGTTTGCAAAATTTTCATCTATCAGGATTCCGTTGGTAAACATTGCAAATGATAGAGAACTATGTTTTTTACAAAGATTAAGAATGTCATCTTTTCGCATTAGTGGCTCTCCGCCACTAAAAATAATATCATAAACACCCAGCTTCTTTGCGTCGGTTAATATCTCATCCAGTTTTTCGAAGCTCAAGTTTGCCGTTTTACTGTAATCTGCAGCCCAGCAACCTGTGCATTTAAGATTACAGGCGCTTGTAGGATCAATAAGAAGTATATAGGGGATTGAGAAGCCGTGTCTGAACTGAAGCCACTTACGCTTTAAGGCATATTTTACCCCGTTTATTGCAAACAGATTAAAAAGATTGTTTGCTTTGAAAAAAACAGAACTTCTATAGACAAAATTTTTATGATGAGGATAAGGGGGGATTTTTTCTCTCCCCCCCGGAAAGTTCAGATATCTCATTAAAAAAAGTTAATCATTTTGGGCTGTAGTGTAGACAGGGAATTTTGCAAAAGTGCCGTCACCAAAGTTGAACTGAACACCAACCAAACCATATTTATGGTTTGCCCAATAGGTAATTTTGCTAATTCCGGCTGCGCTTTTAACGCCTCCAACTATCTCCTCAACCTTCAACACCTTAATAAGGTAAAATCCATAACTATAGTCATCGCCAGTTGATTTTGTCATAACTTCCCTGTAGGCTCCGGTTTTACCAACCGGATACTTATCTCCCACATTAGAGTCATAATTTACAATAATCCCTGCAGTAGGCCCGGAGAGTAACTCCAACCCCTTTGTTGTCTGTTTGAACTGCATATTCGTTGTACTTACAGTACTTCCGTTGACCGATACCCCGGGAATATTGGTAAACAAGGTTGATAAGGCGCTGTTAGTAACTGTAGCCGATCCTGAATAGGTTGATACTCCGTCATTTGAAGTAGTAACCGTTGCGGTAAAATTGCTTACCCCCGAAATTGGGGAAGAGGATGTTGTAACGGTGACTCCAACTGCACCCATAGCAGATGGAGTTCCACCTAGCTTTCCGGTTGCCGCATCTATAAGATCGCAAGAGTGAACAGATGCAACAAGTAAGAGAATCGTGAGAAATGTGAGTAATTTTTTCATAGTTTAATAAGAGGTTAATCTGTAAAAAGTCGTTACCAAATTTACAAAAAACTGAACATTTATTTGAGTTTTTCTCACAAATTTAAACCCATATAGTCAAATTATACACTTTGGTAATCATTAAAGAAAATTACAAGCCCTACACCTGACACAATCAACTCAATCCAGGCTATTGTTATTACCGCAATTTCAAACCTGTACTCACGATTTATACCATAAAAAAGAGATATTAAAACGAAAGCAAAGAGAGCAAAGATAAAGCCCAGTATAAAACTCCAGCGAATTATCCTTTCGAGTCCGGTCGGTTTACTAAAAACTGGGGCAAGAAAGAGAAGTGATAGAATTAAAAGAGAAAAGCCGGCCTCCTCCATTACAATAAATAACCCGTGTGGATTATACTGAGAAAGTATTGATATCCCATCACTTTCACCGGCAAGTAAAGCAGGCTGAATTACAGAGATCTGTACAAAGTATGTTAAAATAAGGATAAGAGAGGAGATTGTTGCAATATGAACACTTACAAGGCTAAAATGCTTCTTTCCTCCGGGAGTTACTTGATGGACCGCGATTATAAGTATAAGCGTACAAATTGACAACAGAATTGCCGGGTACATCCAGAGGTAATCTCTCGGAAAACGGCTGGCTATATCTAGGTATGGATATGTAAAACCCTCAACTGTACATAACGGTCCGGACAGTGGTGGTGTCGAAACAGCCATTCCAAATGTGATTATTGCCAGTAAAGTTGTAAGGATAGCCGCACTTAATCCAAACTTTGAGAGACTAGACACGGCTTTTGAATTAATTTCATTGTATACCATAACTGTCAGTAGATTAATATTTATTTGTAGATTGATAGCCGATTAACTAATTAATAGATAAATTTCTAAAACAAATATAATATTTATCCCTTTTATATTTGTTAGAAAATAACTTTTGGCATATCTATTGTAGAGAATCTGCTCATAACTAACCACTAGAGTGCTCTTTATCTTAACTACTCCCAAAAATGAAAAAAATCTATCTGCTGCTTACACTTTGCGTGTGTATGTCTGCGTACATTGTTGCTCCCGCTCAAAAAAAGATAGTCTCTAAGGCTATTGTCACCGGGGTTATTGTCGACTCTTTAACCGGTAAAAGTATCGAATATGCTACTGTAGCGA
This sequence comes from Bacteroidetes bacterium HGW-Bacteroidetes-5, assembly GCA_002842515.1. GTDB lineage: Bacteria > Bacteroidota > Bacteroidia > Bacteroidales > UBA932 > Bact-08. The sequence goes on from PHDC01000001.1 coordinate 977,040, forward strand.
TATTTAATGACTCTTTAAAACCAATAAACGCCGTTGCTGCCGGAGCAGACGGCAAGTTCTACCTGGAGGCTCCGGTCCCGGGCAGATATATATTATCTGCATCTATGATAGGTTATACAAATTCAAAAACTGTGATCAACTTAGATGCTCAAGATAAGAAGCTGGATATGGGCAAAATTTCAATTGCAGAGGGTTTGCAGTTGGCAGAGATTACTATCGTGGGAGTTGTGCCACTAATCAAAAGCGAGCCCGACAAACTGACATATAATTTGGACTCCGACCCTCAGACATCTACCAGTACAATAGTGGATATACTTAGAAAAGTGCCGATGATTAGTGTAGATGGAGAAGATAATGTAAGGCTTAACGGAGAGACCAATTTCAAAGTTCTGGTAAACGGAAGATCTTCCGGAATGCTCTCAAGGAGTTTTAAAGAGGCAATCAAAGCGATGCCTGCAAGTTCTGTTAAATCTATAGAGGTGATTACAAACCCTCCCGCGAAATATGATGCAGAGGGGATTGGAGGTATAATTAATTTAATTACAAACCGGAAGAGCATCGAGGGGTATAACGGCAGTATTAATATGGGTGCAAATAACCTTGGGGGCTATAATGTTGGAGGGTACATCTCTGCGCAAATAGGTAAACTGGCAATCAGTACAAATATTTTTACCGGAAAACAGGTAACAAATAAAAACAGAACGAGGCTGGATTCAGAGAACTTCCTGAGCGAAGAGTTCAGAAACTCTCAAACTGAGGGGGTTTATAATGCAGATAATACATTTACAAAAGGATCGTTAGATGCCAGTTATGAGATAGACTCCCTAAACCTCATTACAATCTCCGGTAGTGGGTTTGTAGGGTCAAGCGAAAACGAGTCCTCTTCACTATTTAGTGCATATAATGCTTTAGGGACAGCGACCCGCAAGTACACAAACAACTCTCTATCCAGGCACGGATATGGCTCTATGACCGGAACTATCTCATATCAAAAGACTTATAAGAAACCAGACCAAAACCTTACCGTAAGCTACACTTTGGATTATAATCCAATGAAAATAGAGGTGACTAACTCAATAGTTCCGGAAATTAACTACATAGGATTTGATCAACATTCTATAAATGACGCATTTGGGAAAGAGCACACATTCCAGATTGACTACTATGACCCTCTCACAAAAAAACATCAAATAGAGACAGGGGCAAAATATATCCTGAGACAAAATACTTCTGATACAAAAATTGAGAGATTGAGTACAAACGGAGTGTGGCAGGACGATCCGACAAGGGTAAACGACCTGGATTACGACCAGCATATTGGAAGTTTTTACGGTGGGTATGCTTTTAAACATAAAACTATGACTGCCAAGGCAGGGTTTCGCATAGAGTACACCTATAACGACGGACTCTCAAAAAGTTATCTGGAGAATATCCCTTTTTCAAACGAACAGTTTGATATAATACCATATTTGAACTTAAACTATATGCTCAACAAAGGGAATATGGTATCTGCAGCATATACCCAAAGGTTAAGCCGCCCGGGAATCTGGCACCTGAATCCATATGTTAACGATTCAGACCCGATGAACATCTCTTACGGTAATCCCAACCTTGAGTCTGTCAAGAGAAACACAATCACTTTAGGTTACCGGAAAGCATCTCAAAACTGGAATCTTTCGGTTAACTTGACAAATAGTTTCACGCGCAACAATATTGAACAGATACGACGCGTGAATGAACAGGGTATAAGTATTGCCACATATGAGAATATCGGAAAAAACAGTAATGCAAGAATGGATATTAACTTCTCTTTCCGCTCCGGGCAGAGATTAAGCATCAACATTAACGGAGCAGTTGCCTATACTAAGGTGAGCTCCCAAGATCTTAACCTTGAGAATGACGGGTTCAATTTTAACGGAGGAGCTTCTTGTAATACATCTCTTTGGAAAGGGGGTATGTTAAACTTAAACGCATATCTTTATGGAGGAGATATCTCACTGCAGTCAAAAATGCCTGTAATGCTATTCACTTCAATGGGATTAAGTCAGCGGTTTCTTAAAGATAAATTATCCCTGAGTCTAAGTGTACAGGAGCCTTTTAATGAAAAGAAGGTTATCAAATATAACTCGTACGACAACACCTACAGCCTGCGCGCCCGCAACGAAATCTTTATGAGATCTGTTAACTTAGGTCTATTCTGGAGATTCGGCAACTTCAACCCTATTATTAAGAAGGCCAGAAGATCTGTGGTAGACGATAAAATGTCTGCAGATAGCCCTGCTGCATCAAAAACACCTTAGTTGTATCCAACCAACCCTCCTTCTTGAAAAAATATATGAGCAGGTATTATTCTAATTGTCATACCGTCTTTCTCAACTGTATCACTTTGGTTGAGGGTAATGATACTCCCCTCTTTTATGCCGAGATTCTGCATTGCTGCGAGTAACCCGTCATACTCTCTTTTAAAATTCTCATCATCTATGGTGAGGCATACTTGTATGGCTTCTTTTACATCATTTTTTTTCATCGTGATGAAATCACATTCACCCAGGTCTTTGTAATAGAAGATATGCTTATATTTCCGGCGTAAATGCAAAAACACAAGGTTTTCTAAACGTCTTCCCATATTGTCGCTTGTGGATACAGAGTTTTCCGTATAGATTCCCAAATCCATCACATATACTTTTTTTGGATTACGTGCCTGTACCTTTAATGAGTGGCTGAAAACAGGGACAAATTCCAGTAGATAAGCATCTTTAAGGAATGAAAAATATTCCAGAAAAGTAGTGGGAGATTTTACATCAAACATTCCGACTAACTTGCTTGCAGATACGAGATTTCCTATATTGGTTATAAGATAAGATGTTAATTGCCTCAATGTGACTACATCACGTATTGAATGTCTGACAGCAATATCCCGCATTAAGATATCGTCCACTAATGTATTCAGAACAACAGATGTTCCCGTTTTAAGGTATTCGGGGATTCCACCCTCTTTAAGATAATTCGTTACAGCGTCCTCTCCGTTATTCAGCTTTTTAAACTGTACAAACTCCGAGTAAGAGAATGGGAATAGTTCCATTGGCAGATGCCTGCCTGTTAAATGTGTTCCCAATTCTATACTAAGCATAGATGCGTTAGAACCGGTTATGAATACCTTATATCCTTCGCGCAAAAGTTGATTGACAAACGTTTCCCATCCTTTGATAGCCTGTATTTCATCAAAGAAAAGTACATTTACTTCCCGATTCTCTATCTCCCGGTGGAGGCGCACGAGATCTCCGGTTTCAAAAACAGATAGGCGTATATCATCAAAGTTAAGGTATATGGCATCCTGATAATCCCGGCGAAGCAGTTGTAAAAGCAAGGTGCTTTTTCCGCAACGGCGTATTCCGGTTATTATCGTAGCAAACGAATCTGCAATGGGTATTTCTGAGAGTGCATCACGAATGAACCCCGAATCCTGCTTCAAAAAGGTTTCCCGTTGTGCTTCTATAACAAAAGCTATCTCTTCTTGCCTTATCATCTTATTAACAGTAATATGAATAATCTTTCACCACAAAGATAACAAATCTTTCGTTATAATGAAAGATATCTTTTGTTTCAAATGAAAGAAAATGTGTTTATAGATCAGAAATAAAAAAAATCCCTGAAAAAAATAATTTTCAGGGATTTTTGAATATTAAACCCTTTAAAAAGTGGTGCCACCAGGAATCGAACCGGGGACACAAGGATTTTCAGTCCTTTGCTCTACCAACTGAGCTATGGCACCTTTTGGTCGGGGAGTGCAAAAGTAGAACAAATTTTGATTTTTACAAAAAAAGATTCTCCTTTTATTCTATCTTTGCATCAAATTAAAAATAGTTTTATGGCAAACACATCTGATTTTAAAAACGGACTCTGTATTGATTTCAACGGCAAACCTTGTTCTATTATATGGTTTCAACACGTTAAACCCGGTAAAGGGGGAGCTTTTGTAAAGGTGAAACTGAGGAACCTGGAGAATGGTAAGATTCTTGAAAACACATATAACGCCGGTGAGAAGATAGAGATTATCAATGTAGAGAGAAGACCATACCAATATCTTTACAAAGATGATATGGGGTTCAATTTTATGCATAACGAAACCTATGAGCAGGTTAGCATCAATCCGGATATGGTTGACAATGCAGATCTTATGAAAGAGGGACAATATGTGGAGATGATGTTTCTGGCAGATGTGGAGAGAGTTCTCACCTGTGAGCTGCCTCCTTTCGTAGAGATGGAGATCACCTATACAGAACCTGCTGTTAAAGGAGATACTGCATCAACAAATGCAATGAAATCTGCGACAACCGAAACCGGTGCAGAGATTATGGTGCCACTTTTTATAAATCAGGGCGAAAGAATTAAGGTCGACACAAGAACTAGAAGCTACTCAGAGAGATGTAAATCTTAACTCTCCGGAAGGCAAAATCCCGGTTAAATAAACAAAATATGAGAAATTTCTCAATAATATTACTCTCCACTCTGCTGTTTGCTTGTGGAGAGTCTTTGTCTTATAAGATGCCGGACAGGGGCACAATAGAGACAGCAATTGAAAAAGGTGAGTTCACAGAGGCCTCGAAGATGGTGCGGCTCTATCTCGCCTGTGATACTCTAACCCCGAGAGAGAGGTATGAGATGAGCTTCCTTCTGGAGTGGATGGATAGGGTAAAGGATGATTTTGACCAAACAGACTCATCTGTGATTGCCTATATCAAAAAACACTACCCCCAGGCAACAACAGAGCAGATATCTGAGTGGGAGAAGAGAAACGCTCTGGAGAACAAAGTTATTGACGGGCAAAAAAGATACTTCTCTCTTGCAGGAAGAAATCTTTTTCGGATAGACTCCCTGGCAGAAAAACACTTCCAGTACAAGGAGGGTGAGAAGCCGGACTCTCTCACAAGATTGCTCTCAAAACTAATTCCTCAACTTGTGAATGAGGCAAAAACCAAAAAAGGGGTCTTTGTTAATCCGGTGAAGATGAAGATTAGGTATACTCTCTCAGTGAAACCAAACGAGGTTCCCGACGGAGAGAGCGTTAGGGTGTGGATGCCTTACCCGAGAACAGACACAAAATCCCATACAGATATTCAGTTACTATCTACAACTCAACCTTTATATATTATCTCTCCCGACAGTTATGCCCATAAAAGCATCTATATGGAGGGTGTGGCTGTAAAAGATGAGCCTCTAAAATTTGGGTTCGAACTTATCTACACTTCATTTGCACAGGTTCATCTATTTGGAGCCGAAGATATTAAGGATTATGACATCTCCGGTGAGATCTATAAAGAGTACACCGGTGAGAGTGGGCAACACATACGCTTTAGCGACAATATCCGTTCTGCCGTAAAAGAGGCAATTGGCGAAGAGAGCAATCCATATCTAAAGGCAAGGAAGATATATGAGTGGATAGACAGTAATTTCCCGTGGGCAAGTGCAAGAGAGTACTCTACCATTGAGAACATTCCGGAATATGTGCTTAAAAACCGACACGGAGATTGCGGCCAGGTATCGCTCCTTTTCATAACTATGGCTCGTTGTGCAGGAGTTCCTGCCAAGTGGCAATCCGGATGGATGATGCACCCCGGGAACATTAATCTTCACGACTGGGCAGAGGTGTGGTTCGAAGGAGTGGGCTGGGTTCCCGTAGACCAATCCTTTGGCAGGGTAAAAAGCTCAAAGGGAGATGACAGTGCATTCTACTTCTTTACCAAAGGGCTCGACCCATACCGGCTTATTGTAAATGACAATATCAGCGGAGAGTTTTTCCCTGCAAAAATATATCCTCGCAGCGAAACTGTAGATTTCCAAAGAGGAGAGGTTGAGTGGAGGGGAGAGAATCTCTATTTCGGCCGTTGGCGCTACAAAATGGAGGTAGAGTATATAAAATAGACTCTTACAAAATTCTTATAATTGTAAGACCGTCGCGAAGGGGCAGAATATAGCTCTCTACGCGGCGGTCTTCCCTTATCATCTTATTGAATCTCACAATCTCCTGAGTTTGGGCATCTTTCGGGAGAGGCTCCATCACCACCTTTTCGTACCACAGAACATTATCTGCCAGGATATATCCTCCAGGCCTTACCATATTAAATATCAGCTCATAATATCTACAATACTCCCTTTTGTTCCCATCAATATAGGCAAGGTCGTAGGTATAGTTGGAGAATTTCGGAAGCGTTTCGAGTGCATTCCCGAAATGGAGTGATATTTTATCTGAGACTCCTGCCCTCTCAAAGCCCTCCCGGATTAGAGGTTCAAGAAGATCGTTCTTCTCAAAGGCATCCAGATGTCCGGTTTTGCTAAGCCCTCTGGCAAGACAAATTGCCGAGTATCCTGTAAATGTTCCTATCTCCAGAATCCTCTGAGCATTTATCATTTGAGCAAATGTTGTGAGTAAGCGTCCCAAAGTTGGCCCAGATAACATCCTCCCGTGATTTGTACGAATGTTTGTCTCGTGTTCGAGCCAATCCAGCACAGGATCTGCCGGATTTATGTTCTGAAGAACATATTGGTCTATTAAAGAGTTCATAACTGGAAAAACTGTTTTAACGCCGGAATATCAGCTGTATATTAGGGTAAAAAATCGCTCTCTATCCATTATCTCATTTGCTATTCTGTGCAGGTTAGTAGAATCAATTGCAGATATCTTCTCTCTTATAACCTCTATCGGTTCTACTTTCCCATAAAAAAGGAGAGATTTCCCCATAGAGAGACACTGAGACTCAGCATTATCGGTGGAGATCGCAAGTTGTCCCAGAAGTTGCTTCTTCGCCGCCTTAAGTGAGATTGCACTAAACTCTCTCTCCTTGATAATATCCAGCTCTTTGTAAATAATATTAAGACATTTATCTACACTGCTCTTGTCTGTTCCAAAGTAGATAGTAAAGAGCCCTGTATCTGTATATGGAGTATAGGAGGCATCAACTGTATATGCAAGAGCGTGTTTCTCACGCAGAGATTGATTTAGTTTTGAATTTAGAGCCGGACCTCCCAGAATATTTGTAAGCAGGGCAAGCGGGAGTTTGTTTTCATTGTAGAGAGAGTAGGCGCTGCTCCCCATCACGCAATGTGCCTGATGTGTCTTCTTTGGCAATCTTATTACACTCTCCCCTTTTGAAACAATCCGGCAACTTAAATCGGCTAACCCTTCTTTAGAATAAAGTGTATTACCGTTACTCTCCATCTTTCCGAAGTAGCGGCTAACCATTGCTGCCCCCCTCTCGGGAGATATATCTGCAACAATCGCAAAGCTCATATTTGATGGCTGATAGTACTTCCCGGTAAACTCACGGATATTGTTGACCTCTATCTGCTTTACACTTTTAGGTTTGCCCAGAATAGGCATTGAAAGGGGGTGTCCATTAAAGAGATGTTCGTCAAAGTCGTCAAAAATCTGCTCCGATGGAGTATCCTTGTAGGAAGATATCTCATCCAGCACAATGTCCCTCTCTTTGAGCAGCTCTTTTTGAGGGTAGGTAGAGTTGAATGCAAGATCTGCAAGAAGCTCCACAGCTTTTGAGATGTCCTCCCGAAGTACTGTTGCGTGAATTACAGTCTCCTCTTTGGTGGTATATGCATTTAGCTCGCCGCCAAGGCTCTCCAGATAGTTGTTAATTCGTCTGGCCCCGCGTGTAGTTGTACCTTTGAAAAGCATATGTTCTGTAAGATGAGCAACCCCGTTAATAGAGGGATCTTCGTCTCTTGTACCAACTTTTATTGTAAGGGCACAATATGCAACGGGAGATGTAATCCGGCGAAAAACAAAACCAATACCGGAATCTAGTTGGGTAATATTAATGCTCATCTGTTAAAACTGATATGGAGCTGTTATCTTTCTTATATCCTCGGCAGAGAATCCTGCGGGAGATCTTTTCGATATCTTTTGCCTTCTCAAAAATAGCAGCTGATGGGAATCTGTGGTTATGATCATTTTGTAGCAGTAAGATCCCGGAGTACCCCCTTTGGGTATTACCACTACGGCTACGGCACTATTCTCTTTATTGTCGGTTACAGCATCCTCAATATCATCTGCGGATACCAGCTTTGCATCCCCTTTAAAAAGCTTGACAAACTCTTCATCTGCAATCTCGTAACCAAGCTGATCTTTAGAGAAGAGAACAGTTTTACCCTTTAGCATTGAGACTCTGTCCGAGTAAATTAAACTCCCTTTGAAAGCCAATAAAACACTCTCCTGGATTCTATATATATGATCCTGAATAATATCAACATAGGCAGGTATCAGAAAGAGGTTACCCCCGTCAAGATCTTCACTCTGTTGTATTGGCAAATTTATAATGTTGTGACTGCTGTAGAGCCCTCTCTTAACCTCCGCCCCACCCTTTATTAGGGTCAGATACTCGATTTTGGGCTCCAGATCTTTTTTGTACATCCCGTCTACCCGCATTAGGAAAAAGTAGTTTGTATCCTGCTTGATCTTTTGGTACTCTGCATAATCACAAAATTCAAACGGGGAGATTCTCCACGATTTATTTACTGCATCCCTGAGCATAAGATCTGCCAGGGAGGTAGAGGGGATAACAACTTTTGTAGTTTTTTTTCCGTAGTTGTTAAATGTGTTGCGGGTCTGGGTGATAGGATTCTGGCTGAAGCTCCCGGTAAAAACAAAAAGAGAGGCTGCCAATATTATAAAATGTCTCATATCTCACTTCTTTATCAGGTGCAAAATTAGATAAAAATTTGTACTTTTGCCCGGTATGGAAAGATTTATTGTTTCTGCCAGAAAATACCGTCCCGATAGCTTTGAAAGCCTTATCGGACAAGAAAATATTGCGACAACCCTAAAGAATTCGATAACCCGCAAACAACTTGCACACGCCTATCTTTTTTGCGGTCCGAGGGGGGTTGGAAAGACCTCTACTGCCAGAATCTTCGCAAAGACCATTAACTGCCTCAATCCGGGGGAGAGTATGGATCCCTGCGGAGAGTGTGAGTCCTGTCTCTCTTTTGCCGAGGGTCGCTCCTACTCGATTCACGAGCTTGATGCCGCCTCAAATAACTCCGTAGATGACATAAGACAGTTAAATGAACTTGTACGAATACCTCCGCAGATAGGTAAGTATAGCGTATATATTATAGATGAGGTGCATATGCTCTCATCATCTGCATTTAACGCTTTCCTTAAGACTCTTGAAGAGCCGCCCGCACACGCAATTTTTATACTTGCCACTACCGAGAAGCACAAGATTTTACCTACGATTCTCTCCAGGTGTCAAACTTATGACTTTAACAGGATCTCCGTTGAGGATATAGTGAAAAACCTAAAAGTTATAGCCGTTAAAGAGGGTGTAGAGATTGAACTTGAGGCACTACACATTATAGCTCAAAAGGCAGACGGGGCGATGAGGGATGCTCTCACAATTTTTGATCAGGCAGTAGCTTTCTGTGGCAGGACTATCTCATACGATAAAGTCATCTCCTCTCTGAATGTACTGGATTATGACTACTATATCAGGCTCACAAATTTCTTTCTTGAGGGGAAACATAGTGACGCGCTTTTGATTTTTGACGAGATTCTATCTAAAGGGTTCAACTCTCTTCACTTTATTGGAGGGCTGAGCGTCCACTTCCGGGATCTTTTAATTTGCAAGGATAAGAGCACAATGCAACTTCTTGACCTTGCCCCATCATTTATACAAAAATACAGAGAGCAATCTGAGTCCTGCTCCCTTGCCTTCCTGTACGATGCTCTCGGAATCACATCTGCGTGTGAAGCGGGCTACAAAAGCAGCGGGCACCAAAGGCTTCATATAGAGATTGCGCTTATTCGTCTCTGCCGCATCAACTCCCCAGCCTGGGTGGGTGAGAGTGCTCCGCCAAAAGCTGCAGAGCCGGCAAAGAAAATTGAAAGAGAACCTATAAAAGATCTATCCGTTCAAACCGAGGTACAGGCTCCACAAGAGAGCTCCGCAGAAAACACTCCTGAGGTAATAGCAAAGCCTGTTTCGGAGCCCTCCGCTCCCCAAAAAGAGAAATCGCTTGCAGAGCAGGCCCCTTCACCAAAAGAGGGCAGCGCTGTCTCAATCTCAATAAAAGATCTTATCAAGAGTGCCGGGAACAGCACCAAAGCTGCATCTGCAGTGAGGAAAGGTGAGGTTGGTACAGATGTTTTAGATGTCGAAAAACTTACTGATGTTTGGAAAAAGATGGCAGAGTCCGAGAGTCATATGCCAAGATTGTCAACTGCAATCAACCAGACAAAACCTATATTCCGGGAGGATAATACAATTATCTTTCCTGTGAAAAATGAACTTCAAAAAAACTGGATAGAGCAGAACTGTAAAGCACGGCTTTTGGAGTTTTTAAAGGTAAATCTCAATAACAGAGAGTTAAAATTGGATCTTGAGGTAACTGCAGATGATGACCCCCAAGAGAAAAAGATGTATATGCCTGAGGAGAAGGCAAAGTTTTTGATGGATAGTTACCCGGAGGTTAAAGAGATGCAAAATGATCTCAAGTTGGAATTAAAGTAGTATTATGCGTTTACATTGCAGTAATCTGGTAAAGAAGTACGGTGCCCGCACTGTTGTTAAAAATGTCTCCATTGAGGTGGAGCAGGGAGAGATTGTAGGTCTGCTCGGGCCAAACGGTGCCGGAAAGACAACCAGCTTCTATATGATAACCGGGCTTATAAAGCCTAACTCAGGGAGAATTTTTCTTGATAACGAAGAGATCACTAACCTTCCAATGTATAAACGAGCACAGATGGGTCTTGGCTATCTAGCCCAGGAGGCATCGGTTTTTCGCAAGATGAGTGTAGAGGACAACATTATGGCAGTAATGGAGTTCTCACCTCTTACCAGGAGCCAGAGAGATGAGAGGTTGGAGATGCTTATGGATGAGTTCGGTCTGCATAAGGTGAGAAAAAACCTTGGAGTTCAACTATCGGGAGGAGAGAGAAGACGATGCGAAATAGCCCGCGCTCTTGCAATAGACCCCAAGTTTATCCTTTTGGACGAGCCGTTTGCCGGAGTGGATCCAATTGCAGTGGAGGATATCCAGCACATTATAGCCAAACTCAAGACAAAAAATATCGGAATCATTATAACCGACCATAATGTTCACGAAACTCTTGCTATTACAGACAGGGCGTATCTTCTTTACGAAGGGAGCATTCTTGAGAGTGGCTCAGCAGAGACTCTTGCAAATAACCCTGAGGTTAGAAGGAAATACCTGGGTCAGAATTTTGAACTTAGGAAGGCGGTACTAAAGGATAGAAAAAGCAATGCCGGCACCGAAACTTCACCTGTAGTCCCTCTTAAAGGGAGCTCTATAAGCGGTGAATCCGATGCCGACATGATTAGCTATGGCGACAAAGCCAGCGATCTGGAGAGAGGAGCTTAGTTATTAACCGGAGCTTCTGCTTTTCTCTCAATTCTCATAATCTTAACCTCTTTTCCCGGCTCTCCCTCTTTCCACTGGAAGTTCATAGCTCCCGGTCTTAAACCTCTTTGCATAGCGCCTCTTTGCATAGCCACTCCTTGAGGAGTACCTCTTCTTCCAATCATTGGGCGTTTTGCGTGAGCACCTCTTTTATCAAACATAAGCCTCTGCTCATCTGTTAGAAGTGAACGAATCTTTGCAGTGTTGGCAGCTTTTGCTTTCATCATCTTATTTTGTAAAGATGTAATCTCGTCAATTTTTGAGTTTATCGCCTTCATATCGGGCTTATCTACCTGCTGCAGAGTTTTTAGCTGAGCTTTTTTCTCGCCGAGTTGGTTCTGTACCTGTACCATCTCCTTCTCAAGTTCGAATCTTAGAGCTTTGATGGACTCTCTCTGCTCCTGTGTGAACTTTGGCTCAAGGTTTGCAGGGTTTGCGCCCATAAATCCTCTATTCTGTACCTGGTGGTTTTGAGCTGTGAGAGAAAGTACTGAAATAGCCATAATTAGTGTGATGTAAAATTTTTTCATCTCTTCATTTTTTAATTTGTTTATCTGACAGTAAGACTAACAATAGACGAAAAGGTTTAATAAATCGGGAAAGTATTTATAACTTTGCGCAATTATTTTGATTATATTCAACAAATAAACAATAGATATGGCAGAAAAATTATTTTCTGAGTTTCCGCCTGTTTCCACTCAACAATGGGAAGAGGTTATAAACAAAGACCTAAAGGGAGCCGATTACGAAAAGAGGCTCATCTGGAAAACAATGGAGGGAATATCAGTTCGTCCCTACTATCGCAGCGAAGATCTTGAACAGCTAAACCATCTGCAGAGTACCCCTGCCTCCTTCCCTTTTGTTAGGGGGACTAAGGATACCAATCACTGGATGGTTCGTCAGGGTTATTGCGCCTGGGAGAGCTTTACAAAGGCCAATGAACAGGCGGTTGATGCCCTAAAGAAAGGGGTAGATTCAGTCGCTTTTTGCATTGACGGTAAAAGGGGAATCACTCAGGAGAAGATGGCTATACTTCTAAAGGGTATAGATCTCTCTAAAACTGAGGTGAACTTTGAGGGGTGTTCGTGTGCCACACCCGAGATTATCTCCTCTTTCCTAAAAGTAGCCTACACAAACGGAGTAAACAACAGTGAAATAAGGGGTTCATTCGATTTTGACCCTCTAAAAACACTTACCACAACAGGGAATTTCTGCTGTGCAGATTATATAAACACGCTAAAAAGTTGTTTAAACTTAGTTAAGGATTACCCCGGTATTCGTGTGGTTGGGGTTGAGGGGTATGCATTCAATGATGCCGGAGCAACCATTGTTCAGGAGCTGGGTTTTGCCCTCTCTATGGGAAGCGAGTATATGAATATGTTAATGGAGATGGGATTCTCTGCAGATGAAGCTGCAGCCCGAATCAAATTTACATTTGCCATAAGTCCAAACTACTTTATGGAGATCGCCAAATTCCGTGCAGCCAGAATGCTTTGGGCAAATATCACCAAAGAGTACGGAGCAATAAAGGAGTCTTCACAAAAAATCAATATCCACGCTGTAACAAGTAAGTGGAATATGACCGTTTACGACCCTCACGTAAATCTTCTCCGCGGAACTACCGAAGCGATGAGTGCCGCCCTTGGTGGGGTAGACTCACTGGAGGTTCTCCCGTTTGACTATACATTCCGTGAACCATCTGAATTCAGCAACAGAATTGCAAAAAACACTCAGATAATTCTTAAGGAGGAGGCCTATTTTGACAAAATTGTAGATGCCGGAGCCGGTTCATATTATATTGAGAGCCTGACTGCATCAATTGCAGATAGCGCCTGGAGTCTGTTTAAATCTTGTGAAGAGCTGGGTGGATACATCAATTCACTAAAAGAGGGTTATATCCAGTCTGAAATCAAGAGCACATCTTCAAAGAGAGATCTCAATATTGCAACCAGAAGAGAGATTCTTCTCGGGACAAACCAGTATCCAAATTTTGGTGAATGTGCAGACAAAGAGGTCACTCTTGATGTTGTTACCCGCGGAGCCAACTGGGACAAGAGCGTAACTCCTATTATTGATCCTATTGAGAAATACAGGGGTGCTCAGGCATTTGAGGCACTCCGGTTTGCCACCAACACCAGCGGCAAAACACCTAAAGCCTTTATGCTCACATTTGGCAATCTCGCTTTTTGCCGCGCCAGAGCACAATTCGCATCCAATTTCTTTGCCGTTGCAGGGTTTGAGGTTGTAGATAACACCCGATTCAATACAGTTGAGGAGGGGGTTAAAGCTGCACTCGAAGCTAAGGCAGATATTATTGTTGCCTGCTCTTCGGACGAGGAGTATGCAACTGCTGTATTGGAGATTAAAAATCTCACCAAAGATAGAGCGATCATTGTTGTTGCCGGAGAGCCGGCCTGCAAAGAGGAGCTTATGGCTGCAGGTGTAACCAATTTTATAAGTGTTAAAAGCAATGTACTTGATACTTTGAAGAAATATCAATCTCTGTTGGGTATTAAATAGATAAAAAAGAGTAATATGCGACCAAAATTTACAGATATAAAATATAACGGGGAGAGTGCTCCAAAAGCAGCAGAATCTACCTTTATGACCCCGGAGTTAATTGGCATTAAAGGGACTTACAGTGCCGCAGACCTTGAGGGTCTTGAGCATCTTAACTATGCAGCCGGGATACCGCCGTTTCTTCGGGGGCCATACAGTACAATGTATGTTATGAACCCGTGGACAGTAAGGCAATATGCCGGTTTCTCCACAGCAGAGGAGTCAAATGCATTCTATCGCCGTAACCTGGCAGCAGGGCAAAAGGGGCTTTCGGTTGCCTTTGACCTTGCGACTCACCGCGGATACGATGCAGACCACCCGAGGGTTGTGGGTGATGTAGGTAAAGCGGGAGTTAGCATCTGCAGTGTAGAGGATATGAAGGTTCTTTTTAACCAAATACCTCTTAACAAGATGTCTGTCTCTATGACAATGAATGGTGCCGTACTTCCAATCCTTGCCTTCTACATTGTTGCAGGGCTTGAGCAGGGTGCGAAACTGGACGAACTATCAGGTACAATCCAGAACGATATCCTTAAGGAGTTTATGGTGAGAAATACCTACATCTACCCGCCGGATTTTTCAATGAGAATTATTGGGGACATCTTCTCGTTTACATCGGGACATATGCCTAAGTTCAACTCTATCTCAATTTCGGGGTACCATATGCAGGAGGCGGGTGCTACCTGCGATATTGAGATGGCATACACACTTGCAGATGGTCTCGAGTATCTTCGTACCGGTATCGCGGCAGGTATGGATGTAGACCAGTTTGCTCCACGCCTCTCTTTCTTCTGGGCAATCGGAATGAACCACTTTATGGAGATTGCCAAGATGCGTGCTGCCAGGATGATATGGGCCAAACTTGTAAAACAGTTCAACCCTAAAAATCCAAAATCTATGTCTCTGAGAACTCACTCTCAAACATCAGGGTGGTCACTTACAGAGCAAGATCCTTACAACAATGTGGCAAGAACCTGTGTTGAGGCTATGGCTGCAACACTCGGCCACACACAATCTCTTCACACAAATGCGCTTGACGAGGCTATTGCGCTGCCAACAGATTTCTCTGCGCGTATTGCAAGAAATACACAGATATATATCCAGGAGGAGACTCAAATAACAAAATCTCTGGACCCTTGGGCAGGATCATACTTTGTTGAGAAGCTCACTGCAGAGATTGCAGAGAGAGCCTGGGGCCATATTGAGGAGGTAGAGAAGCTGGGCGGTATGGCAAAAGCCATCGAGACCGGAATCCCTAAACTTCGTATCGAGGAGGCTGCTGCCCGCAAACAGGCAAGAATTGACTCACACCTGGATACAATTGTGGGTCTTAACAAATACCGTCTGGAGAAGGAAGATCCTTTAGAGATTCTGGATGTAGATAATACAAAGGTTCGTGAATCACAAATCGAAAGGCTTAAAGAGCTTCGCGCAAACCGTGACGAGGCCAAGGTTAAAGCTGCTCTGGCTGCAATTACAAAAGCTGCAGCAGAAAAGAGTGGTAACTTACTGGAGCTTGCTATTGAGGCGGCAAAGGTGAGAGCAACCCTTGGAGAGATATCGGATGCCTGCGAGGCTGTTGCCGGAAGATACAAAGCAATAATTCGAATGAATACAGGTGTTTACTCAAGTGAGGTTAAGAATGATGCCGAATTTGACAAAGCAAAAAAACTGGTTGCAGAGTTTGCACAAAAAGAGGGACGCCAACCTCGGGTAATGATTGCCAAGCTTGGTCAGGACGGTCACGATCGCGGGGCCAAGGTTGTAGCAACCGGGTATGCAGACTGCGGTTTTGATGTAGATATGGGGCCTCTGTTCCAGACACCGGAAGAGGCTGCCAAGCAGGCAGTAGAGAACGATGTTCACATTGTTGGAGTATCTTCTCTGGCTGCCGGTCACAAAACCCTTGTTCCACAAATTATGAGCGAGCTAAAAAAACTGGGCCGCGAAGATATTATGGTAATTGTAGGGGGCGTTATCCCTGCACAGGACTACGATGCACTCTACAAAGCCGGTGCAGTGGCTATTTTCGGCCCCGGTACCACCATCGCCTCTGCCGCCATTAAACTGATGGAGTTGCTTTTGCAAAAATTTGAGTAACCTAACTACACAAGTCTTGAACTTGCAGTATTAAAGCATTATAATGAATGTTTTATGATTACAAAACCCTTCGCACAGTGGTTAACATCCTATGTTGCGAAGGTTTTTTTTATTCAATTTGTATGTTATACACTCCATTAATCAAATATTTGTTTGATGGGAGTTGTTCTTTCAACTCAATGTAATTGTTAGCTTTACGGCCCGTGGTTACTTTTAGTCTTTTGAAATAATAAATTGAATCAATCTCTTTTTCATAAATTAAAATATATGAGTCATTTTCAGTATTGATAATTGCTGCCTCTGGAGCCGATAAAACCGAATCTACGGCAGTAAAAACCTCGCCTTCGACAAATTGATTGTTTATAATATTAATATCGTTAGGATTTGATATTACTGCATAACACTCTATAGATTTAGAATCACGCATTATGTTTTTCCCTACAGAGTTTATTATTGCTTTATATCTCTTAGACTTATTCCCGTTTAAGTAGAACTCCACTGTCTGCCCGGATTTTATTTTATCAATACTTTTCTCAAAGACAAAGAGTCTTAATTGAAAAGATCTGTGGTCAATAATATCTGCAATATTTTGTTGAGGTTCAACATATTGACCAATTAAAGTATTAACACTTGAAACAAATCCATTGATAGGAGATTTTATAGTATAAGAGGAATAAAATTCACCTTTTTCAATTTTCGAAACATCAAGCCCCATACTTTCAAGCGTGATTTTTAATGCTTTATACTTTGCATTTTCGGCATAATAACTACTTTCGGCATAAGTAAACTCTTTCTGAGTTGCGATATTCTCATCAAACAAATCCTTAGCCCTTAGATAATCACTTTTCAACCTTGAAACAATAGCCGACGACTCTGCAAAATCTTTTTGCTGGTTGATAAATTCATTTCCGGAAACTTCAAACATTGCTGATCCTTTGCTAATTATTTGTCCAGGGTTAGAATAAATTTTATCTATTATCCCAGGCAGAGGCAAACTGATTTGTGCTTGCCCGTTAACTGACGGAGTAATTGTACCTGTGAAATAAATTACATCGGCAAATGGTGAGAACACAAGCTCTCCTATCACCATTTTTTCCGATTCAAATTGTAGTTTAGTAATTTCAATAAGTCCAGAATCGCTATTGTTGGTTTGTTGCGGGTTGCTTTTGCACGATAATATTATCACACTAAAAACGAATGCTTTAATTATTATTTTTTTCATACTTTTTTACTGCTTACTGTGAAAAATAAATTAATTCTGAAGTTGTTTGATTGTAATTCAAAATATTAGCCAAGTAATCTAACTGAATCTGTATTGCAGTTTCGTAACTGGTTACAAACTGATAAAAGTCTATTTCGCCAAATTGATATGATTTTAATGCGGTTTTCATTATTTCATTCATTAAAGGCTCTCCCGATAATTCAAAATTATCAAGCAAAACTTTGAATTTATGATGATTACTCAATAACAAGTTTAACTGATTATTTATTAATGTTAATTCGTTTTCTCTCAATAACCCTTTAGCGTTAGCAGAAAGTTTTGCTGCATTAACTCTGGCTTTTGAACCTCTATGAAACAAAGGGAGAGCAATACCCACTTGAAATCCGTGGTAATACTTACCATTTTCATATTTATTTGAACCTAAAAAATAGTTCGCGGAAAAATCCGGCAGCATTTTACTCTTTTCAACCCGAACCAGTGAATGAGAATATTCGTTCTCTTTTTTCAATAAATCAAAAATTGGCAAAGCATTTGGTGTCTCAATAATTTCCGGCAAAATCTCTATTGCTATTGGAATAGTAAAATCAGTTTTTTTATTCATCAAAACTTTTAAACGATTATAATCATTATCAATATCAACTTTTAAGGCGTTTAGTTGAATTGAAATTTGGGTTTTTTTAGCCTTAATATTTAATACTTCGAGCTTATTGATATCTCCTATTTTTGCTCTCTTCTCAGAATTTGCAATCAATACATCATAAAGACTATCCAAGGTATAATACAATTTTTGTTTATTCAATAGAAATTGAAAATTGAAATATGAAAAGGCGATATTCTTTTTAAGATTGTTTTTTTCAATATTCAGATTTGCTTCTGCTATTGAAACCTCAATTTGCCTTGACTTGCTTTCCGCCGAATAGAGTGTAGGAAAGCTAAAACTTTGCTCCAAGCTCCAAACGTTTAATGGATAACCATTTTCAGCGATATTATTTTGGTCTGTACCATAGCTAAAAATGGTTTTATCGGGAGCAAATGCTGTCTTTTTTAACACTTTGCTCTCTTCTACTTTAAGCATATAAGCAGCAATTTGCTTATTATTCTGTAATGCTGTATCGATGGCTTCACTCAATTTCAAACCGGAATTCTGTCCAAATGAAGAAATTGCAGGTACACCAAGCAGAAATAATGTAATGAGGGTTTTGGAACGAATAAAACGTAATGGAAATAATTTTATCCCTTTGACATTATAAAAAATTTCAAAAAGCAAAGGTAAGGCAATCATTGTCAACATAGTAGAAGTAATTAGCCCTCCAATTACTACCGTAGCAAGCGGGCGTTGAACTTCGGCTCCGGCACCGGTTGAAATAGCCATTGGCAAAAATCCCATTGCGGCAGCTCCTGCAGTGAGCAGTACCGGTCGCAAACGATTTTTTGTTCCGGTGAGTATTAATTCACGAATATTTGTCATTCCCTGATGTTGTAACTCCTTCAAATGCTCAATAAGCACAATGCCGTTTAGCACTGCAATACCAAAGAGTGCAATAAAACCAATACCTGCAGAGATGCTGAAAGGCATCCCCCTAATCCAAAGCAGAAATACTCCACCAACTGTTGCTAAAGGGATTGCAGTAAAAATCATAATTGCATCTTTAAATGACTTGAATGCAAAATGTAGAAAAATAAATATTAAAATTAGAGCAACAGGTACTGCAATCATTAACCGGTTAGACGCATTTTGCAGATTCTCAAATTGTCCGCCATATTGAATATAATTGCCGGCTTTGAGTTTAATATTTTTATCAATTTTGTGTTGAATATCAACAATAACAGATTGTAAATCGCGGTTTCGTACATTAACACTTACCACTACCCTGCGATGAGCATTATCGTGCGATATTTTAGCAGGACCTTGGGTGTACTGAATTTCGGCAAGCTCACTTAGGGGTATCATTTGACCGGTTGAAACAGGTACCTGAAGTTGACGAATATCGTCAATATCTGTTCTGTATTGGTGATCAAATCGCATCACCATATCAAATCTTTTTTCACCCTCGAAAATTACGCCTGCTGTTTTCCCGCCAAACGCTGCAGATAAAAACGTGTTCAAAGTATTAACATCTACACCGTGATAAGCTATTTTACTTCTATTGTAATTAACTTTTATTTGGGGCAATCCTGCGGTTTTTTCCATAATTACATCACTTGCACCTGGCACATCTTCAATAAGATTTTTAATCTCAAGCGCTTTTTGGTTGATGTAGTCGAGGTCTTCACCGAATATTTTAATGGCAATATCTGAACGGACACCTGTGATTAATTCATTAAAACGCATCTCAATGGGTTGTGTAAATTCGTATTCAACCCCGGGAATTACAGAAAGTGCCTCTTTGAATTTATCGGCTAACTCTTCTTTACTACTAGCAGAAGTCCACAATTTTTTAGGTTTGAGTTTAATAATCATATCAATCTCTTCCATTGACATAGGGTCTGTAGGTACTTCTGCGGCGCCTATTCTGGAGACAATCTGATCTACTTCTTCGGGAAATTTTTCTATTAAAATATTCTCCATCTTGGTAGTCATTTCAACGGTTTTAGTGAGGGAGGTTCCTGTTTTTAAAACAGGTTGTATGACAAAGTCTCCCTCATCAAGTGTTGGTACAAATTCACCACCAATTCGTGTAAACATTAACCCTGTAAGTAATAACGAAACAATAGCTGCACCAAGCACTAAGCGTTTATGACAGCAGGACCACTTAATTACCGGGGAATACAAATTATGGACCTTGTCCATAATCCAATCTGAAATATTTTTTTTCTTAGTTTTTGCAGGTTTTAAAAAAAGCGCCGAAGCTACAGGTAGCCAGGTAAGCCCTAATATCATTGCACCAATTATGGCGAAAGAGAAAGACAATGCCATTGGGCGAAACATCTTGCCTTCGACACCACTTAATGACAAGATGGGAATGAAAACTATAAGAATAATAACCTGTCCAAAAATAGCCGATTTCATCATTCGTGAAGCACCGGCAATAGAAATATTGTCCATTAATGTTTGTTGTTCACCATTCTGAGTCATAAGAATGTCCTCTTTTTGTAAGGACATTTTTATTACAATAAATTCAACAATGATAACGGCCCCATCGATGATAATACCAAAATCGAGCGCCCCTAGACTCATTAAGTTGGCGTCAATACCAAAAACATACATCATTCCTATTGTGAACAATAATGCCAAGGGTATCATTGATGCAATTACCATTGCCGATCGAAAGTTCCCTAAAAGCAAAATAACAATAAGTAATACGATGATAGCGCCAAGGATCAGGTTTTCAACTACTGTGAATGTTGTTTTGGAAATAAGTTCACTCCTTTCAAGTATAGGATTGATAAAAATACCTTCCGGTAAATTTTTCTGGATTTCGGCTACTCTGGCCTTTACTTCGTTAATAACAACTTTTGAATTTGCATTTTTTAACATCATAATCTGACCAAGCACTGTTTCGCCCTTACCATTAGCAGTAATAGCTCCAAAACGGTTAGCATAACCAAACTTAACTTTTGCCAAATCTTTTACAAAAATTGCCGTTCCCGCACTATTCTTAACCAATATGTTTTCAATATCTTCTAAAGACCTAGCCTGTCCGTCGCCCCTGATAAAATAACTTTGATTTGTTTTTTCAATATATGACCCCCCCGTTATACTATTATTGTTTTCGAGTGCATCATAAATCTCCATTAAGCTTATATTAAGACTTTTAATTCTAGAGGGAGAGATAGAAACTTCGTATTGTTTTAAATATCCACCCCAGCTGTTTATCTCAACTACACCATTTATTCCCGATAAGCGTCTTTTTATTATCCAGTCTTGAATTGTCCGTAAATCCATAGGGGTATATTTCTCCCTGAATTCTGGTTTTATATCTACAATATATTGGTAAATCTCGCCTAACCCTGTGGTTATTGGCCCCATTTCCGGTGATCCGTAAGCTTCCGGTATGTTAGCCGATGCCGTTTTTATTTTTTCGGCAATTAGTTGCCTGGGTAAATAAGTTCCCATATTTTCGGCAAAAACCACTGTAACAACCGAAATCCCAAATTTTGATATGGAGCGTATCTCTTTAACGCCCGGCAGATTAGCCATCTCCATCTCTACAGGCGTAGTAATAAACTGCTCAATCTCCTGGGTAGATAAACTACCTGAGGTGGTGATAACCTGAATCTGATTATTTGTAATATCAGGAACCGCACCTACTGGGATATTTAAAACGGCAAAGAGGCCAAATGCGGCAATAGTTAATGTAAATAGAATTACTATCAGTTTATTCTTTACGCTAAAATCAATTATTTTTTCTAACATATCGACATAGTTATATGATTTGAATAAATATACCTAATTAATTTCTTTTATTGGTAAATTTACAAAAAACTCACTTAATAAGAAATAATCAGATTGTCTAATATTTGGGAATTGATCCGAATTCTTTAGGGAGGGCTAGCTCAAAACTGTTATTATTATAAACAACCGTAAAAAGTAGAAAATATTTACAAAGTAGGCTTATATGATTATGCTTAAAAAATCCCTTGAACAGGAATTTTTTGAGAATGCTTTTAATCTACATTATGAGCGGCTAGTGGTATATATCTACCGTTACTGCAAAGATTGGGGTGCGTCAGAAAATCTGGCTCAGGATACATTCATTACTTTTTGGGGAAATTTATCTAAGGTAGATTTTGACAGAACCCCTCTACCCTTTCTTTTAATGGTGGCAAAAAACAAAACTCTCAATTATCTGAACAGAGAAATTGTAAAAACCAAACATAAAACTCATCTGCATAACAGTGAGATGCTGATATCATCCCGAGCTTTGGAGTGCAGCACACTGGATGATGTACACTTTAGAGAGATTGAACTTATTGTCAATAAGAGTATGTCTGAGATGGCGCCAAAAACAAAGGAGTTCTTTCAATTGAGCCGATACAGATGTAAGAAAAACGACGAGATTGCCGGAATTATGGGAGTTTCTGTTAAAACCGTAGAGTATAGAATTATGTCTGCACTAAGGATTCTTCGCAAAAATCTAAAAGACTATTTCCCGGAATATGTTGGTGAAAACAATAAAGAAGTTAAGAACATTAAAGCAAATCAACAATGAACAAGAGATTACTAATCAGGAATATAGTTGGTGAAACTACAGAAAGTGAGAGACTGGAAGTGAAAGAATGGATATCTGAATGTAAGAATAATGAATCCTATTATATAGATTTAATGAACCTTATTATTTCTCAGGACTTACTTAAAGAGAATTACAACTCAATTTCCGGAGAGGAGTTAAAAGAGAGGATGCTAGTAGTAAAAGAAAAAATAAGGATTAAGGAGGAACAAACAGTAATAACTTCTTATCCCCAAGAAAAAAATAACGGCATAAGATTTTATCTAGCTGTGGCTGTTGCAGCCTCTACTCTTTTATTTGTATCTGTTTTAATTAATATTTATCAGTTCAGTTCAAAGGAGGAGAGTGTCAAAAATACATCTCTGGCATTTGTGTCTAAAACAGATGTTATAAACACTTTTTATACTGAGAGGGGAGTTAAAGGTAAAATTGTGCTGGCAGACAGTACGATTGTATGGCTTAACTCAGATTCAAGAATTATATATCCGGAACACTTTGCAGATGACTCCCGGGAGATAAAATTTGAAGGAGAAGGGTTTTTTGAGGTAAAAAAGAGTAGTGAACGGCCGATGATAGTCACCACTTCAAAGGGTATGTCAGTCAAAGTTCTGGGCACCAAATTCCATATCCGTTCTTACAACAATGATGAAACAGAACAAGCTACACTTTTTTCGGGCAAGATACAATTGGCGAAGGTGGTTAAAGGAGAGGGCGGCAATATGGAACAGCGGATAATTGAGATGATTCCTAATGAGGTGGTTATATTCGACAAAAGCGGCGTTCAATCAATTAATCACAATGCCGATACCACCAAGAAAGTTGCCTGGAAAAAAGGTGAACTCCTTTTTGAAGAGACACCTATGAGCGAGGTATTGAAGATGCTGGAGAGATGGCACGGAGCAAAAATTATTGTAACAGATAACTCTGTCCTGAGGTATCGCTTTACAGGATCATTTAACTCTGAGTCTCTGGTTCAGATACTGGAACTTATTAAGTTCACCTCACCGGTAGATTATAATATTATTGATAATAAAGTCTATTTGAAAGTAAGAAAAATTTAAAATTTAGGGATGCACCACCACTAACTTGTTATAGTTATAAAACCTAATTTTTAACTTATGAATAAAAAACTTAATTGTGTACTAACAAAACATAGGCTACTTTATGTTTTGTTTTTTTGTTTATTCTCGCTGGGCGTGGCCGCACAAAGTAACATTACACTTGATATGACGAACAAGCCCCTCAAAGAGGTACTGGCTGCCATTACACAAGCTACAGAGTATAAATTTGTCTACTCCGATGTTCTTAAGGAGATTAATGAGCCTGTAACTATTAAATGCATTAACCAGAACCTGACTTCTGTTCTTAACCAGCTATTTGGTGACAAGAAAATTATTTATAGGATAGAGGGAAAAAATATAGCTCTATCTCCTGCAACACTTTCACCAGTGGTATCCCAGGAAAAATTATTATTGGTAAAGGGTGTGGTTTCGGATGAGGCAGGAGACCCTATCCCCGGAGTGTCCATTAGGAACAGGAGCAGCAACAAATTCGTTTCGAGCGATCTTAAAGGAAATTTCCAGATTGAAGCAAAGGAGGGAGATGCTCTTATTTTTTCTTCAATAGGAATGGAGACCAAAGAGGTTAAGGTGGGAAAGAGTAGCAACCTAAATATAACTCTTACCACAAGTATTACCTTTTTGGAAAATGTAGTGGTAACTGGATATCAGGGGATACCTAAAGAGAGAGTCACAGGTTCAATTTCATCTGTCTCCTCAAAAAAGATAGAGGAGCGTTACACCACAAATATTTTGAACAACCTAGAGGGTCGGGTAGCGGGATTGAGTACATATGGAGGCAAAACCACCATTCGTGGAACAAGCTCTCTATATGCAGAGACAAATCCTTTGCTTGTAATAGACGGAATGCCTGTTGAGGGCAAAATGCAGGATATTAACCCCTATGATGTAGAAAGTATTAACGTTCTGAAAGATGCTGCTTCAACGGCTATTTACGGGGCGCGTGCATCAAACGGTATAATCGTAATCACAACAAAAAACGCACGTAAAAAAGGTAAAATTGATATAGATTTCTCTACCAATCTCTCTGTTTTTGAGAAAAAGAATTTGGATTATGCCGATAACTTTTATATGAATGCCGGGCAACAGGTTAAAGTAGAATCTGATTATTATGAATACTATTTCTTCAACAATAACGGTGAAATTTCAAATCCTATAGCTGCAACCGAGTCACATATTGAGGGTGGTACAAACGGCATATCTCCCATTCATTATGCATATTATCAACTTGCTACCAATAAGATTACCCGCGATCAGCTAAATAACGTTCTGAATGGTTTAAAGAAAAACAATTTTGCAAAGGAATATGGAGAAGCAATTTACAAACGTCAGGTCAGGCAGCAATATAACCTATCTTTACGCAACAACTCCGAGAAATTTCAAAGCAACCTAATTTTTAACTATAGAACAGATAATAACGGAATTATTAACGGGGGACAGAACCAATTAAACATCAGTTATAAAGGAGTTTATGAGGTAGCTCCTTGGCTAACTGCAACTTTTGGAATTAACGGGATTTACAACAAAGCCAAAGAGGCCGGTTATGACGTGAATTCAAACCACACTAATATATGGGCACATCCTGCATATGAAACTCTTTATAAAAGTGATGGTTCTATAAAGCCATATTACTATTGGTACAACGGTAACCAATACTGGAGCAGCAAGAGTGAAGAGGGTCTTTATGATCTAGGTGTAAACATTATAAATGAATTCTATAACAACATCCAATCCACAGACCGTCAGAATACACGTTACCACGGTAATCTGCTTTTCAAATTATTTAAGGGTCTCACAACAAATATCCAATACATATATGAAAATGAGCATGCTACAACTAAATGGCATGCCAATACAGAGAGCCACGTTGCGCGTTCTATAAGAAATGCTTATACCACTCTTGAAGACGGTAAGATAACATATCTCACCCCACGCACAGGGGGCATGTTACGAACTACAAATACCGATGGCAGTTACTGGACAGCACGGGGTCAGATTGACTATTCCAACACTTTTGGGAAACATACTGTGACTGCCCTTGCAGGTCTGGAGTTTAGACAGACAAAGCAAAATGGTACAAAATCACTTGTTTTAGGTTACGATGAACAGTTACAAAATAGCTCCACACAAACAATTGACTTTGGATCGCTTAGTCAATTAACGTTAGCTCCCTATTATATGTTAGGCACATACCCTGCAAATCAATTCGTATTCAATCCATATTTCCGTGACGGAATGGGAATCATATTAGAACAGTTTCACCGTTATGGATCGGGATATGCAAACTTTACATATACATATGATGAAAAGTATAATCTATTTGGCTCTTTACGTAAAGATTATGCCGATGTTTACGGTCTTAATTCAAAATTTCGCGGGAAACCACTTTGGTCAGTTGGAGTAGGATGGAATATTCACAATGAATCATTCGCAAAAAATATAAGTTGGATAAACTTCTTAAAGTTGCGTGCAAGCTATGGTGTAACAGGTAATATTTATCAGGGAGCTACTAGCTATATGACTGCAAGTTCTACAAATTTTAACCAATATACAAATCAACCGTATAGTGAAGTTGAAAGTCCCGCAAACCCTAATCTGAAGTGGGAGCAGAGTAGAACTACAAACATAGGAGTTGATTACTCTCTTGCAGATAATCGTTTACGTGGAACAATTGATCTGTACAATAAAGTGGGAAAAGATATTTTTTCGAATAAAACTCTTGACCCAACGACTGGTTTTACCTCTATGTTTGCAAATATTGCAAGTATGCATAACAAAGGAGTTGAGATAACAGTTAATTACGATTGGTTCCGTGAATTAAAACCGGGCAGCTTTAGCTGGACAACTGGTTTGACCTTCTCTTACAATCAGAACAAGGTAACAGATGTTGAAAACGCTTCTACAAATGCTGTAGAACTAATAGATAATCCATATCGTATAGGTTACCCAACAAGCGCCCTATGGTCATGGCGTTTTGCCGGAATCAGTGATGAGGCCGGGCAAAAAGGTCAGACATTATGGTACATTGAAGATGATGTTAAATCTACGAATGCTCAAAACAGAGGTATTAGTATAATGGAGTATTCAGGACAAAGCGAACCAAAGATTGTTTCAGGAATTGAGAATCGCTTTACATGGAAAGGATTCAGTTTGAATATAATGATGGCATATTACGGAGGACACAAAATGCGTGCACTTTCAGAGCTTGAAACATCAGGCGTACAATATTCAACAATTGCAAGCTATTTTATCAATGCATGGACCCCTGAAAACCCTACTAATACTCCTGGAATTGGACGTTATGGGTCTACTGATAGTGGTTGGGAACCAAGATATTCAGATATTTCAGTAAGAGATGCGGCATTTCTTAAAGTTCGAAATATTGTTATCGGATATGATTTACCTGAGAAATGGTATAAAGGAACAGGAATTAACAGACTAAGCCTTCGTTTCCAGATAGATAATCCAAAATATTTCTGGCTAAAGAACGATGTAAGCGTCGATCCGGAAACCCTTGGTATACGGAATCCAAGCTCATACATCTTTGGTGTAAATATTAACTTATAAAATGGACAGAAAAATGAAAAAAGTTATATACAGCCTCCTTGCAGGAGCAATTTTACTCACCGTTTCGTGTTCAAAATTTACCGATATTGAACCAAAAGGGAAAAATTTACTTAGTACAACCGATCAACTTGAGATGCTTCTCAATAAAATATTTATGATGAACGACGATGATATGCGTTGGATGTCTGGTGACGTAATAAGAACATTCCAAAATATACCAACGCTTTTAAGTAATCCCAACAAGACCCGCCCTGCAATTATTTACTCGTGGGATGAGACAAACATTGATAAAATGGCCGAACTAACAGCTTATGATTATACTTATGAGACCGGATATGTGAATATCGGACAAATTGCAAACGCTATTCTTTCACGGGTTGATGATGCTTCCGGCCCCGAATCTGTAAAAAATCAGTTAAAATGCGAAGCATTAGTACTACGTGCCTATTACCATTACATATTGGTTAATAAATTTGCAAAGGCTTACAATCCGGCAACTGCCGCAACAGATCCTGCCATACCTTATGTAACCGAAAATTGGGATATAAGTATTCCAACCGAAAAAGCAACAGTTAAAGAGGTTTATGACAATATTATCAAAGATGTTGATAAAGCAATTCAGCTGAATGCTTTACCGGTTGTTGCTGTAAACCGGATGAGGATGAGTAAACCCTGTACATTTGCAGTAAAAGCTCTGGCTTTGATAAGTATGCAAAAGTTTGATGAGGCTTCAGATGCTGCAAAACAGTCACTTGCAATAACCAATGTTGTAAACAATTATAATCAAATGCTAACAACCTATAAGGGTAACATTCTTGGAAATACATACAATGTTATATTGCGTCCTTTGTTAAAGTGTGAAGAGGACCTCTTTACAACTTTTGGAATGGAGTTGATGAATGCCATAACAACTGAAGCCTGGAATGCATTTGAAACGGGACATGCCAGTCGAGACAAGATGACTTCTGACCGAATGATGTATGACTATATTATAGGATTAGGTAACATATTATTAGGTCTTGATTATACTTTTACTTACGATATCAGTTCAGGATGGAATGGTGGTGGGTTTAAAAC
The DNA here is from genome assembly GCA_002842515.1 of Bacteroidetes bacterium HGW-Bacteroidetes-5. Taxonomy (GTDB): domain Bacteria; phylum Bacteroidota; class Bacteroidia; order Bacteroidales; family UBA932; genus Bact-08. The sequence goes on from PHDC01000001.1 coordinate 1,005,248, forward strand.
GACTCAAATGTACCTAATTGTTGCAGAGGCAGAAATTCGTAAAAATAACTTTACTGCGGCAATGGAGGCATTGGACGCTATCAGAATTAAAAGAATTGATCCTTCAATTTATGCCCCACTAAAGGGAGTAATAAATAATAAGGCCGAAGCAATAATCAGATTAAAACAGACCTCTCATGGAGAAAATTTGTATTCCTGCCACAACTTCATTAACAAAAAAAGATGGAATCAGTTGGATGATTATAAACAGACGCTAACAAAAACAATAAGTGGGAAAACTTATGAATTAAAACCAGATTCCAAACTGTGGATTTTTCCACTACCGGCAAATGCAGTTAATTTAAACCCAAATCTGCTTCCACAAAATTACAAGAAATAGCATATTAGTGAATTATTAATAACTGAGGCTGATTATTTTTTATCAGCCTCTACTTTCAATGTTAATATGAATAATTTGGGAAAATGCTTTTTAACGCCATTAATCGTATGTTTTACCTCATTTAGTTTCGGACAAATATCTGCCATAACACTTAAAATTGGTGATTTGGCTCCCGAAGTCAAGGTTTCGTGGTTAAAAGGCACTCCGGTTGAGAGTTTCAAAAACGACAAGATTTATGTAGTGGAATTCTGGGCTACTTGGTGCGGTCCCTGCAAGGCTGCGATGCCCCATCTATCTGAACTGGCTAAAAGATACGAGGGGAAGGTTACTTTTATTGGAGTAGATGTTTGGGAAAAAGGATTTGAATCAAAATCTTACGATTCTTATACCCCAATGTTAAATGAGTTTATCGCAAGTATGGGCGAGAAGATGGCTTATAATGTTGCGATGGACAATAACGACCTGCATATGGCCAACAATTGGATGAAGGCATCTTGGCAGGAAGGTATACCGGCCACATTTCTTGTTAAAGAGGGTAAGATAATATGGATAGGGCACCCCATAAAACTTGACAAAACTCTTGAGGAGGTATTTGCCGGAACTTACGACATGAAGAGATACGCAAAAGCTTTTTATGACGAGATAAGCGAAATGGAAAATAAAATTGCTCCATTAATTATTTTAAACAAAACAGTAGCAGATGCAGTCGCTTCTAAAGATTTTTCAAAAGCGCTTAACGCTATTGATAACGCAATTGTTACAGTTGATACAGTTTTCAAGTTTCCATTTTACCTATTGAAGTTTACAACCTGCCTCAAATACGATGTTTCCCAGGCGCTCGCATTTGCGAAAGGATGGAGTAAGGAAAATCCTTCAGTCAAGTTAGTTTTAGCAAATGAGATAACGAAGAGGGATAAACTTCCGAAGGAGGCATATCAGCATGCCATCGAGTCTTATACTGAGGCCTTGTCAGCACCTGGTTCTTTAAAACCAATGATTTACCATCTTCTTGCACAGTGTTTCTTTAAGATGAACGATCTGGCAAATGCCATTGCTAACGAAGAGGAGGCAATAGAGGCAGGCAATGCAGCCATTGCAAGTGGAGAGTTTCAGGGAACAATAAATACCGGCACAATTAAGGAGTATCAGGAGGCCTTGACAAAATACAGAGCTCTACAAAAATAAAAAACCTTGCCAAGGATCGTGGGGCTTGATTGTTTATCAAGCATTTAACCCTCAAAAGTTAGCTAAACTTTTGAGGGTTTTAAAAACATCAATCCTAATAATAAATATTTTTAATCAAATAAAATTAAGCAGCTCTTTATTAAACTTAATTGTCTCCTCCAGAAACATACTGTGACCGCTATTTTCAAAGGCAACAAGCTGAGAATTTTGTATACCCGACTTCATCTGTTCGGCCAAATCAAACGAACATATTTTATCTCTCTTCCCGTGTATAATTAAGGTGGGAATTGCAATTTTCTTCATATCCGGTCTAAGGTCGGTATCGCGTAAAGCCACTAAACATTGCGCTGTTGCATAAGAAGAGGCACTTAATCCAATTCCGTTTAGCCAAGCACCTATCCCTTCGTTTAAGGAGGTTTCGGTAGCTGAAAATATCTTTGCGAAATTCGAAAGAAGTTTAGGCCTGTCACTATTATTCAATTTAATCAAATCATCAACAGCGCTCTTTGGAAGATTGTATGGAAAATCTTTACGTTGTGTCCAGATCGGGGCTGCTGCTCCACACAATACCAGCTTAGAAATGTGATCTCCATTATATATAGACATATAGCGAATTGCAATGGATCCCCCCATCGAAAAGCCAACTAAAACAGCATCGTTTATTTTAAGCTTACTTAGAACCATTTTTATATCCGATGCGTGTTTATCATAATTATAGACTCCGTAGGGTTTATCTGACTTACCAAAGCCTCTGAGGGTAATTCCGACAGCCCGAAAACCGGCATTAATTAAATCATTGTACTGATACTCATACATCTCATCACTTAAAGGCCAGCCGTGTATCATTACAACTGCTCTGCCTTCTCCTGCATCCGTAATATGAAGTTGAACATTAGGTTCTACTTCGATGTACTCTGCCCTTATGGCATCTGTGTTTAATTTTTCCATTTTAATTAATATCTGAATATTGCTGCCAGACCTGTTTTTGAAGGCATCTTATCTGTTGGAAGAACCATAACCTCTCCACCCATCTTCATTACCAACTCTCCCATATCGTCGAGCAGGTCATCAACTTTCGGATTCGTCAAATCTTTATTCTGAGTATTACCCGTTACAAGATTTGTGATTCTGACAGGAATTATCCGGTCGGCCTCAACAATAAGCATATCAACCCGTCCCTCAACTGCTGCAACAGCAACCTCTTTGTAATCGTCACTTCCTTTACAATTTGCCCTTGCCTGCTCAAACCCGGCAACAAGGCTGTCAAGTTTCAGATTATATTCGGGCTCCATTATATCCCAAGCCATTTTAGCCAATTTATCCGGTGAAAGTGATGAAGGATTAATTGCAATACCATTGGTTAATAATAGTGGGTTTTTATTTACTTTTTGAAAAAGGCTTTGGTGTTCCGGTAAAGATGCAAGAATAAGTGGCCAGCCAGAAGGTTTTGAATAATGTTCGTAGACTGCATTCGCTACAACGCGGAAAAACCGTTCACTATCTTTTTCCGTCTCCTCTTTTCTGCCACCCTGACCGTGGTGCATAGGCGAACTCTCTCCCCCGGAACCTCCATAAGAAGCAACAGTTGTGTGTTTGTCTGTCAATTCATCACCAAGTGCTTCGGTTATGGTTTTAGGAGTATCTGCAGTTAATTCAACTTCAGCTAGTGAGTGACGGTTGCCCTCAAAAAGCCGGATATCACGCAGTGTTAAACACAAAACGTAAAAATGGTCTAGAGACTGCATATATTGTCGTAGCGGCTTGGTATGAAAACTGTCGGCCACTAATGCCAACTCCTCAAAAGACTTATGTACACCTATAACTTTAAACAAACCTGTTGCACTAAATACGGCCAAACCGTCTAATGTGTGATTCCAGGTATCATTATCTTGTGCAAGAGTCTCGAAAGGTTCAAGATATTTTTGCACCTCACCTGTCGAGTATTTCTGCAACAGTGACTCTTTCATTTGCCGGACAAGATTTTTATAGAGAATTATATCCTGAAGATTTTCAGGATGCTTTCGGTGCGTAGGCATATACACGGAAAGACAAGGAGCCATATCTGCTGCCAGAAGCTCTTGAATCAATTCTTTTGTAAGTAATTCCATTGTATTGTATTTTTTTATTTTAATGTTTTTAAAAAATTATTTAGTTGAAAGTTGAATTGTATCGGATTTTCCATATTGCTTAAGTGCCCCGCACGGTCAATAAAGTGAATCGTTGAATTTTTTATTTTTTTATGCATCGCCAAGGCTACATCACCAGGGGTAATTTCATCGTCCTTTCCAACCAGAATAAGTACAGGCACCTTTATTTCGTGCAGCTTGGTACAACTCTCTGCTCGCTGTGCTATAGCATATAAGGTTTTAAAGAGTGATTCTTTGGAAGTTCCTATTATCATCGCCCTCACAATTGATATCTCTTCTATCTGTTTTGAGAATGATATTGGAGCAAAAAGTCTTTTCAGACTCTCTTGGGCATATAGCTCAACCCCTTTTTCCTTGATACTTTCAATGGTATCCATCCGTTTGTCTTTTGCTTGAGGCAAATCGGCTGCGCAATTAGTATCGCATAAAAGAAGGGCATTAAACCGTTCGGGATAATTTTCAATAGCATTTAAAGCAATGTATCCGCCCATAGAAAAGCCACACAGTATGGTTTTATCGATCTTCAGGACGTCCATCAAACTAATCAGGTCTTTTACAAAAAGTTCAATCGAGAAATCTTCTTCACCGGAGTCAGATTTACCGTGTCCACGAATGTCATATGCGATTACGCGGTAATTATCCTTGAACTCTCCAACCTGTTTGTTCCACATCTCTTTATTCAATGGAAAACCGTGAATAAAAATGATTGTCGAAGCATTGACCAATCCTTCATCTATATAACTAACTATTTGATTATTTGTAGTTAATGTGAGTATTTTTTCTGAATAGTGCATAAAGTTGTATTTTTTCTGAAGTAAGGTAAGGATGGTTATGAAGTAAAACCTTACATCATTTCAGAAAAAATTTCCATTATTCACAGATTTCGCTGGGAGTGAGCTTGCGAACAGATTAAGAAGGAGTGGGATGATTATCAGGAACTTCCTAAAACCCTTGACAAAGTTAAATATGCAACAGCAGCAATCGCTACGCTTAGAACCAACATATACATAAACTGTACTGTGGTTAAGCGCAGGATTGTGGAGATCCACTTTCGGCTGTAGAGCTTCCGGCTGCCTATCACAATATAGATTGGGAAAAGGAGTAGTAGCCAGCTCTCCGGGAATGTACTCTTGTGAGGGAAGATCAGATTTATTGATAGAAGAGTGATAAATATTATGAAAAGGAGAGCGTGCTGGTTGATTGCAAAGATAAAGTGCCCCAGAAAGAATCTCTGGTTTTTTCTAAAAAGCAGCCATAGAAAAAATGCATAGAGAGGCATCAGCAGAAACATACTCCAGGAAAGTATCGTAAGGAATCTCGTGACATAATACCCCTTATTAGATTCAATCTTTTCAATAAAATTTTTTAACTTGTTATCACTCTCTGAGTCACTATCTTTTGTGATGGAGATAACGCTGTTTCTCACATCTTTAACTGTATCACTCCTCTCCCGAACCGTGAGCAGATCCCAGTCTCTGTTTACACTTTTGGTTACAGATATGTTTAGTAACAGAAAAAATATAAAACTTATAAAAATATAGAGTCTAAAAGGTGGCATATAACGAGCCCTGCGACCTGCTACATAGTCCAGAGCCATATCTCCGGGTTTGAAAAGTAGCGATTTAAGTGTTTTAAATACCCGGGTATCAAATGCCCACATATTTGCCATTATGTCAAATATGAGCACCTTGAAAGGTATGTCCAGATCCTTTACAGATTGGCCACAATTGGGACAATAATGGCCTTGAAAAGAGGTATCGCAATTTTTGCAGATAATTACCGGTTTTACCGACTCCTTATTATTGATTTTAGCAGTTGATTTTTTTCTCATAAAACCCCTTAAAATTCAACTACTTCAAAACAGCCCCGGTCTGCCATAGTGATGTATGCCCTCTTTTCGTCCAGAGAGAGAACCACATTAGAGCAAAGTTTACCCTTAAGAGATATCTCCTGTAGCGTTACGGCACGCGGTGAGATTATAAGCAGTGTACCTTTGCCGTGACGGGTCACATAGAGATTCCCTGCGGAGTCGCAACGCATCCCATCCATCCCGAAATCTGTAAATGTCATAAACAGCTTTTTGTTTTCTACCGTACCATCTCTTTTAATATCGTACACCCAAATCTTTCTCTGAACAGATTCATTTACATAGAGCCGTTTCCCGTCGGGACTCACCTCAATACCATTAGTTGTTCCCATATTATCTTCAAGCAGAATGACCTCACCTTTGCGGTTAATGAGCCAAAGCTTACCGGTTGACTCCTTCCAGTTAGGGTCACTGGCGTAGAGATTTTCCGTTTTAGGGCAGATTGCTATATCGTTCGGTTGGTTCATAGTCGGGTTGTGGGCAAAAACAGAGATAGATCTATCTGAGGGATCAACCTTTAAAACATTGTGCCCGGTATAATCTGCAATGTACATAAACCCCTTTTTATCAAAGCGGATGCCGTTTCCCACGGAGCCTTCGGGAAGAGTCACATAGAGAGATGCCACACCTGAAGCACCTGACACACCGGCCCCATCTTGCAGGTTTACAACTCCGATAGTACCCTGTTTTTCAAAATTAACAGCGTAGAGATTGCCCGCAGCGTCTATTGCCGGGCCTTCGATACCCTTGGTAAAACTCCACTCGGGAAGGAGATCTTTCACTTTTGGACTTTGAGCCTGAGCAGCAGATTCCTGAGCCTCTGCCTGAGGGATATTTGTAATGCTAATAAAGCAGAGTAACAGTAGAGCCGACAGACTCCGGAGTATTGATCTTGGATTTAAGCAGCGTTTCATATCTAAGAATTTTGAGTAGTTAGGGCGAATTTACCTATAAATATTATACCCGTTAGAAATTTGCAGATTATTTGATTATTAATTTTCAATTTATATCTTTGCACCTCCTAGTTAATATATGAGTATAAACCCTAACATACAAAAGCTTACAAGCGGAACTGCTTTCGCTACGGGAATTATGTATACAGGGCTCATATCCAAACAGATGATGATGCGAATGCATCGGCAGATGCATAGATAGTTTTCCGGGCCTTTCGAAGGTCCATTGGGTGTAAGCCCATAAATCCGATCCGGGCATTCACCGGAAAAAGATCAAAAAAAATTATCAACTCCATTAATCATCATCTAAAATGACGACAAAACATTTTGATACCCTACAGGTACACGCAGGCCGCAATGTTACATCAAACGGGCCCTGTGCAACACCAATAGTACAGACATCTGCATTCCATTTCGACAGTGCGGCACAAGCAGCAAACCTATTCTCCCTAAAAGAGTTCGGAAACATCTACACACGACTCTCAAATCCAACTACCGATGTTTTGGAGCAGAGAGTTGCAGCCCTGGAGGGGGGTGCCGCGGCTGTGGCAACATCTTCGGGCCAGGCAGCTCAGTTTCTTGCCATCCAAAATATTGCTGGAGAGGGTGACAATATCATAAGCTCCTCTTCACTCTACGGCGGCACCTATAACCAATTTAAGATAAGCTTTGCAAGAGTTGGCATTGAGTGCCGCTTTGCACCCGTAAACGACCCGGCCGCCTTTGAAGCGCTAATTGACAACAGAACAAAGGCAATTTATATTGAGACAATCAGCAACTCCAACTTTTACATCCCGGATTTTGAAGCATTTGAAAAAATCAGCAAAAGACACGGCGTTCCAATTATTGTAGATAACACCTTCGGAGCAGGGGGATACTTATGCCGCCCTATTGAGTTGGGGGCAGCAGTTGTAACCCACTCAGCTACAAAGTGGATAGGCGGCCACGGCAACTCACTGGCGGGTGTTGTTGTAGATAGCGGGAAGTTCCGGTGGGATAACGGCAGGTTTCCTCAATTTACAACCCGGTCTGAGTCCTATCACGGGATTAGCTTTTGGGAGAATTTCGGAGAGGGTTCGGCAACCGGAAACATCGCCTTTGCGGTGAGAGCCCGAACCGAGGGGCTTCGCGACTGGGGATGTTGTCTGAGTCCGTTCAATGCATTTCTCATCCTTACAGGGGTAGAGACACTCTCATTAAGAGTTGATAGAGTTGTAAATAACGCTCTTGAGTTGGCAAAATGGCTTGCAGCTCACCCGAAAGTAGAGTCGGTTAACTACCCCGGGCTGGTTGATAACCCAAATCACGAAAGAGCTAAAAGGTATCTGACAAACGGGTTTGGAGGTGTACTCTCCTTTGCGATAAAGGGGAGCAAAGAGCAGGCCTCACAGCTTGTAAGCCGGTTGGATCTTATAAGCCATCTCACCAATGTGGGAGATAACAAAACCCTTATAAGCCATTCGGCATCAACTACACACTCCCAGATGACTCCGCAAGAGTTGTTAATTGCGGGAATCGGAGAGAGTTCACTGAGAGTATCTCTTGGCATTGAGCACATAGAGGATATAAAGAGAGATCTCCAAAACGCCTTTTCAACTATTTAGGGAGGAGATAAGATGAAGAGAGAGATTTTTAGATATTCGAAAGAGTTTGAGACGGAGAGCGGAGAGGTTCTCGACTCCCTTGAGATTTGCTATCATCATACGGCAAACTACTCTCCAGATAAAAGAGTTATCTGGATATGCCACGCACTTACCGCCAACTCCAACCCTGAGGAGTGGTGGGATGGGCTTACAGGTCCCGGAAAACTGTTTGATACAGAGAAGTTCTATATAATCTGCGCAAATGTTCTTGGCTCTTGCTACGGCACTACCGGCCCAACATCGGTAGGCAATGATGGAAAAGAGTACCTGCTGCGCTTCCCACAAGTAACTATAAGAGACACTGTTAAAGCCCATAATATTTTAAGGGAGGCACTCGGCATAGAGCAGATAGATCTTATAACAGGAGGTTCAATAGGCGGTTTTCAGGCTCTGGAGTGGGCAGTAACCTACCCCCATATTGTTGATAAGCTGGTTCTTATTGCCTGTAATGCACGGGTCTCGCCCTGGGGTACGGCATTTAATGAATCACAAAGAGTTGCACTGTTTACCGACCCTACATTTGCAGAGCAGAGAGATAGAAACGGGGGCAAAAAAGGGCTTGAGACAGCCCGCTCAATAGCTCTGCTATCCTATCGTTCCTACGAAGGGTATGGAATATCCCAAAAAGAGCCGGATGAAGATTTTCTCTTTGCAAAAAGGGCAGGCAGTTACCAGCAGTATCAAGGTGAAAAGCTTTCGGCCCGTTTTGATGCCTACTCCTATTTCACCTTGACCAGATCCATTGATAGTCACAATATCGGACGCAAAAGAGGTGGTGTTGTAAATGCTCTTTCCAAAATAGAGGCCAATACTCTGGTTGTAGGAATCGACAGCGATATACTCTTCCCTATTGAAGAGCAGCGCTTTATGGCAGATAATATCCCGAATGCATCTTTTAGGGAGATAAAATCACTCTTCGGGCACGATGGTTTTCTTTTGGAGTATAACCAGACCGCAGATGCTATATTAAACTCCTTCCCCGATCTATTCAATTCAATAACAACAGTAAATAAAAAAGTATATGCAGGTTCTTAAGTTTGGCGGAAGCTCGGTTGCAAACGCCGCTAACATAATGAAGGTGACTACAATTGTTGCCGATGCCGTAAAAAAAGACAGGACAATTTTGGTCTGTTCGGCAATAGGGGGGTGTACAGATAAGCTGATACGGGCAGCCACCCTGGCAGCTGAGAGAGATTCCCGGTACAAAGAGATAGTTGAATCGCTGGTGAGTGCCCATAGTAACATTATTGGTGAGCTGATTCCGGAAGATTACAGAGTACAGATCAACTCCCGATGCTGCAATCTCTTTGACTCCCTCAAAGGTCTGCTGGAGGGAGTCTCTCTTACCGGAGAGCTGACACAGGGCTCTTGCGATTTGGCCGTAAGTTACGGAGAGCTGCTCTCTACATCAATAATATCTGCAAAGCTAAACTCCCTCGGGATAAACAACATTTGGACAGACTCCCGTGAGCTTATAAAGACCATCTGCCACAATTCCCAAAACATCGTAGATATTGAATCAACAAACAAAAACATTGTCCGTTTTCTGAATGCAAACGGCACCAAGTTGTGGGTTGTTCCGGGATTCATAGCAAGCGACCACAAAGGACGAACAACAACCTTGGGAAGAGGAGGTTCGGACTACACTGCATCTCTCTTTTCGGCAGCATCGGGAGCCAGGGTACTGGAGATATGGACAGATGTAAACGGGATGATGACCGCAGACCCGAGAGTTGTTCCAGATGCCAAAACAATAGAGAACATCTCATACAAAGAGGCTCTTGAACTATCTCACTTTGGGGCTAAGGTGGTCTACCCCCCTACAATCCAACCGGCAGTTGCAGGAGGTATTCCGATTGTAGTAAAAAACACATTCGACCCCAATGGTGCCTCAACAGTTATTGAGAACCGGCCGCCCGACAGCAGGGGAAAGATTCGCGGCATATCTGGGAGTAACAAAATAGCTCTGCTCTCTCTCGAGGGGAGCGGAATGGTTGGTATTCCCGGCTACTCTGCCCGATTGTTCACCGCTCTTGCAAACGCCAAGGTGAATATTGTTCTCATAACACAGGCCTCTTCACTTCACACAATGTGCGTTGCAATTGAAGAGTCTGCAGCCGAAACTGCAGGGAATGCGGTAGATGAGACATTTGCATACGAAATATCGCTTTCAAAGGTAGAACCGGTTAAAGTTGAGCGGGGGTATGCAATTATATCTCTTGTTGGAGATGATATGAAAAACCAGGCAGGTACAAGCGGGAAGATGTTCGATGCGCTTGGAAGGGCAGGTATCAATATCAGAGCAATTGCTCAGGGATCATCTGAGAAGAACATATCTGCAATTGTAAAGGGAGAGGATTCCGACGATGCAGTGAGGGTGGTTCACCAAGAGTTTTTCGGATTCAAACGGGAGCGGGTTAACCTCTTTATTGCAGGTTTTGGAAATGTTGGAAAATCGCTTGTTAACCTCATAGAACAGACCAGAAAAAACATTGCCGGGGAGTGGGGTAAAGATATTGTGGTCACCGGTATCTGCAACAGCTCAAGATCCGTTACAGATAAAGAGGGTATCGATCTCTCCCGTGCCGGAGAGTTGCTCCAAGCAGGAAAATTAACAGATATTACCGGCTTTGTGAGAGAGATATCTGCCCTCTCTCTGGGCAACTCCATTTTTGCAGATTGCACTGCTCAAAGCGTTGTAGCTATGCAGTATGCCGATATTCTGGAAGAGGGTATATCTGTTGTAACCTGTAATAAGATAGCGCTCTCTTCATCAATGGAGTACTGGGATCAACTCAAAAGGGTGGCCCTGGACAGAAGGGTATCACTTCTATATGAGACATCTGCAGGGGCAGCCCTTCCGGTGATTGAGACCATCTCAAGGCTAAAGGTGAGCGGAGAGAAGATTCTTTCGGTTGAGGCGATACTTTCGGGAACTCTAAACTATCTTTACAGCAGTTATGACGGCTCCAAAAGTTTTGCTTCGCTCATAAAGGAGGCCAAAGAGGCCGGATATACCGAACCCGATCCAAGGGTAGATCTTTCGGGAACCGATGTGTTGAGGAAGTGTACAATCATAGCCAGAGAGTGCGGCTTCCGTGCCGAGCAAAAGGATGTAGAGATTGAACCTCTTGTAGATAAAGCCCTCTTTTCGGGAACCCTTGCAGATTTCTACACCAAAGTAGCAGAGTGGGAACCTAAGTTCCTGCAGAGATACAATGAGGCAGCCGAAAAGGGCGAGAGATTAAGATATGTTGCATCCATTGAGCAGGGGCAATACAGAGTAGGATTGAGGTCGTTACCTACCAACCACCCGCTCTACAACATCTCGGGGACAAATAACTCAGTAATGATAACAACCTCAAACTACCCGGCGGGGGTTGTAATCTCGGGAGCTGGTGCAGGTGCACGGGTTACGGCGGGTGGAGTATTGAATGACATACTTAAAGTGGGCATATAATTAAATTCTTATCAGAAAAAAGAGGAGCTATGAAAATTGCAGTAGTGGGTGCTACCGGGCTGGTAGGCACCAAGATGATTGAGGTTTTGCAGGAGCGAAATTTCCCGGTAACAGAGTTTATTCCTGTCGCATCGTCTAAATCGGCAGGTAAAAAAATAAAATTCGCAGGTAAAGAGTGGATAGTTAAGACGCCCGAAGAGGCAGTTGAAATGAGACCAGATATTGCTCTCTTCTCTGCTGGCTCTGATATCTCCGGGGAGTGGGCTCCCAAATTTGCGGCTGTAGGGTGCAGGGTGGTTGACAACTCATCCCGCTGGAGAATGGACCCAAAAGTAAAACTTATTGTGCCGGAGATAAACGGCGATACTATAACAAAAGAGGATATGATTATCGCAAATCCCAACTGCTCTACCATTCAGATGGTGGTGGCACTCAATCTTCTTCACAGAAAATACAAATTAAAAAGAGTTGTTGTCTCTACATATCAGTCTGTTACTGGAAGCGGCATTAAAGGGATTAACCAGTTGCGGAGTGAACGCGGGGAGCCGGTAACAGGGGCCGTAGATAGAGCTTATACCCACCCTATTGATATGAATCTGATTCCCCAGATAGACCTCTTTACAGAGAACGGCTACACAAAAGAGGAGATGAAGATGGTAAACGAAACCCGAAAAATATTTGCAGATAACACCATTGCAATAAGTGCTACCACAGTAAGGGTTCCGGTAGAGGGGGGACACTCGGAGAGTATAAATGCAGAGTTTCACGAAGAGTTTCTCATAGAGGATATTTTTGCTATATTGCGCAAAACTCCCGGAGCAATATTTATGGATAACTCAAATAACCCACCCTACCCTATGCCCATTTATGCATATGGTAAAGATGAAGTTTTTGTGGGGCGTGTGAGAGAAGATCTCTTTTGCAAAAAAGCTGTAAATATGTGGGTTGTTGCAGATAACTTAAGAAAAGGGGCTGCAACAAATGCCGTTCAAATAGCAGAACTGCTCTGGTGAAAAGATAAAATTTATAACTTTGCAGCAAATTCCCAAAATGATGAGTACATACACAGAGAAAGAGATTAGAACCCTTGAGTGGAACGAACATATCCGTAAAAGACCGGGTATGTATATCGGCAAACTTGGCGACGGATCTTCTCCAGACGACGGTATATATGTACTACTGAAAGAGGTTATGGATAACTCTGTTGACGAGTATGCAATGGGGCACGGAAAGAGCATCGTAATCACAATAGAGAACAGGGTTGTAACCATCCGCGACTACGGCAGGGGTATTCCGCTGGGTTCTCTGGTAGATGTGGCTAGCCGTATGAACACAGGTGCAAAGTATGACAGCAAAGCATTCAAAAAATCTGTCGGGCTAAACGGAGTTGGTATAAAGGCAGTTAATGCTCTCTCGGTTGCGTTCTATATTCAATCTTTCCGCGAAGGTGAGAGTCAATACGCAAGGTTCTCCCGGGGGGAGCTCATTGAGGAGATGAGAGTCCCTTCTAACGAGAAGAACGGAACCGTTGTCACATTCACCCCGGACGAGGAGCTCTTTGGAGACTACATCTTCAATATGGAGTTTATAGAGAGTATGCTTCGCAACTACTCCTACCTAAATACCGGATTGCTCATAAAACTAAACGGAAAGGAGTTTGTCTCAAAAAACGGACTTCTGGACCTTCTCAACGAATCGCTGACAAAAGAACCTTTTTACCCCCCAGTTCACCTTAAAGGGGAGGATATAGAGATAGCCCTAACCCACGGAAACGATTACGGAGAGGGAATCTCCTCATTTGTTAACGGACAGTTTACCACCCAGGGAGGTACTCACCTGGCTGCCTTTCGTGAGGCGATGGCCAAAACCATAAAGGATTTTTACAAACGAGATTTTGACCCGAGTGATGTGCGGCAGGGTATGATAGCAGCTGTAAGTATAAAGGTGCAGGAGCCCATATTCGAATCGCAAACCAAAACCAAGCTGGGTTCGAAAGAGATTGCTCCGGGCGGTATCAGTATAAGAAATTTTATCGGCGACTTTATAAAGGAGCAGCTCAACAACTATCTGCACCGGCACCCAGATGCAGCCGATGCGATGCTCAAAAAAATTCTGGATTCGGAGAAGGAGCGCAAAGCCATATCGGGTATACAGAAGCTGGCAAGAGAGCGGGCAAAGAAGGCAAACCTGCACAACAGAAAGCTGCGTGACTGCCGTGTCCACTACAACGAGAAGCACGAGAGAGCAATGGATAGCACCCTATTCATCACAGAGGGGGACTCTGCAAGCGGCTCTATAACAAAGAGCCGTGATGTGGTATCTCAGGCTGTATTCTCCCTAAAAGGTAAACCTCTCAACACCTACGGCCTCACCAAAAAAATCATCTACGAGAACGAAGAGTTCAACCTGCTCCAGGCAGCCCTAAATATAGAGGAAGATCTTGAAAACCTCCGCTACAACCAGATTGTGGTTGCCACCGATGCCGATGTAGACGGTATGCACATACGGCTGCTGCTACTCACATTCTTTTTGCAATACTTTCCCGACCTTATTCGCCAGGGGCATCTGCACATTCTCCAGACCCCACTCTATCGGGTAAGAAGCAAGAAGGAGACCATCTACTGCTACTCCAGCGAAGAGCGGGACAAAGCCATAAGGAAACTCGGTAACAACCCGGAGATAACCCGCTTCAAAGGGCTTGGAGAGATCTCTCCCGACGAGTTTAAGTACTTTATCGGCGAGAATATCCGACTGGAGAAGGTGCGACTGGGCAACGACGACAACATCCCCGAACTGCTGGAGTTCTATATGGGAAAAAACACCCCCGACAGACAGAACTTCATACGAGCCAACCTAAGGCCGGAGGTGGTGATGGAGGATGCTGTTTAATCTCTTGTAGTGCGAACCGTTAAAAAGCTTCTGTATTGAGATGGGGTGACACCCTCTCTCTGTTTAAATGTCCTTACAAAAGTTCTTTTGCACCCGAAGCCGGATGCTATTGCGAAATCTTCCGTAGACATTGCGGGTTCATCTGTTGCAGATGAGTGAGAGTTTGACTTTTTGATTATTATACTCTTTGCGTACTCAACCCTTTTGCCGTTTATATAACCGGCAAAATTCTCCTTTTTAATATATCTGATAGACCTGGAGAGGTAGGTTCTGTTTGTCCCAATCTCTCTGGCAAGTGTCTCAATCTTGAAGTTTTGATCCAGAAACAGCTGCTTTATATTCAAAAGCTCATCCGATTTGCGGACAATTTCAATGAAATTTCTATGGTTTGAATTTTTACTCTTTCGTGAGCCTTTTATCTTCAAGAGTTTTGTAAATCGCAGCAGAGCTCTGTAGAGAGCCCGTTTTCTAATCCCTCCCTTTTTTATCATTTAGCCCCTTAATTTTCTGCTCCTTGCACCAATCTGCCGGAGAGTTCCCCACAAAAAACCTGAATGCAATACTGAATGTAGCCATTGAGCCAAACCCCGATAGATCACAAAGTTGTTGGATTGATAATTTAGGGTCGTTATAGAATAGTCTTTTTGCCTCCTCTACTCTGTGGTAGTTTACAAACTGGTTGAAATTATTATCGAAACACTCGTTGATAATGCGAGAGAGATAGGTCTTATTTGAGTAGAGATAGAGAGCAACCTGCTGTATTGTAAGATCCGGTCTTAGATAGGGCTTCTCATTTTCAAAATAGTCAACAAGCCGCCCGCGCAACTCCTGCGATTTTTTCTCATCTGAGAAGCTATTTTATGGATTTAATATTTTTTTCAAAAAGATAATATCATATTTTTTTAAAAAACACATAATCATTTAAATAAATAGTATTAACTTTATGATGTTAATATCTAATTATTAGCGGTATAAAACCTCTTTTATACTTATATAAGCTAGGTATCGGTATATTTAAACTATGACTGTTTATATTAATAAGACTTATGAAACACATTAAAATGTCAAAAAAATGCAAATAGAGAAACTCATAATAAAAGGACTTTACGGTTATATCGACAAGGAAATCAACTTCTTTAAGGACCTTACTCTGCTTGTTGGAATAAATGGCTCTGGTAAGACAAGTATTTTAAATATTCTTAATTGGATTATAAAGCCCTCAATACCTAACTTATGTGTAACAGAATTTACTTCAATTGAGCTTTTTTTTAAGCTAAAGGGAGTAAGTTATCATATTGTATGCAAACATAATAAGGCAACATTTAAATATGTAGTATTAAGTGAAAAAGAAAAATACCACCCTTTAAGTGTCAGAATAAAAACTGCTCCTAAAGAAATAAAAAACGATGATGTTTTAAAAATTAACTTATTTCAATCATATTCAGCCTTATTACCAGATGAAAAAGAAAAAAAAACATGGAACTTAATATCCACTTTTCCTAATCCAACAATCATTGGACTTGACAGAAATTTATACACAGAGGAATCTGAAAGAATTTATATTGAAGAATCACTAAGAGGTAAGATATATAAAAAGCAAAGTGGGCCAATTATATCGCCATTGGACAGAGTAAAAGAAATTGTAAATAGAGAATATCGAAAGAGAAAGAATTTAGTATTAAATTTAACTAATAATTTAAAAAATCATCTAATGCTTTCGACATTTGAAGGAGGAATTACTTTAGAATCCTTCACAGCTGGAATTCGTCAAAAACTAAATCTAGCCCAAATTGAAATTGCAGAAAAAAGAGTAAAAGAATATTTTCTCAAATTTGAATCCAAATTATTTTCTACTTCAGAACAAGATTCTATCACAAAATTCTTTACACATCTTAAAGAAATAACGTTACAATATCAAAAAAATCCGCATGATGACCGAGTTAAACTATTATATGGATTAAATGCAAGCCAATTTCTAAAAGTCAATAAACTATTAAAAGAATTTGTAAAATTTGATACTGATTCATCTAGGGTACTAGAAGGTATAAATCAATATATTGTTACACTTAACTATTTCTTGAAAGATTCTGCAAAACAACTAATTTTTAATGAAGAAACATCTGAACTTTCTTTTAACACATTAGACCGTCAAGGGAATGTTATAACAGAATTTAAAGACATAAAATTTCTTTCATCTGGGGAGCAGCAAATATTAATTTTATTTTCATATATAGCATTTAACAGTGATGACGGCCGCATATTCATTATTGACGAACCCGAACTTTCTCTTCATATAAAGTGGCAAGAGGACTTTCTTGATAATTTAGAAAAGATAACCCCAAAATCCACACAATTAATACTAGCGACACATTCCCCGATTTTGGCAGGTAAGAAGAAAGAAAAGGCTAAAGTTTTATTACCTTATAATGTAAATTAATATGGAGTTTGGGTTTCCTGAAATTACAGATTCTTTTTTAAGAGGGCAAAATATCGTTTATACACAATTCAACGATGTAGAATTCTATGTTGAAGACGTTAAACAAGAAAATTTCTATTTCGAAATTTTAAAAAAATTATTTCCTGACATAAAATTTGAAAAAATATTCCCGTTAGGTGGCAAGCCAAATGTGTTTACTGATGCTGCTTTAAATCTCGGAAATAAAAAGAAAGTTTATATAGTAGACCTTGATTTTGATGAAATTCTAAATATTAGAAATACTGCAACTAATATTTTTTATTTAGAAAAGTATAGCATTGAAAATTATTTGCTTGACTTTGATGCAATTAAAAAAATAATAATAGAACAAAGACCTAAAATTAAACATCATGAAATTGAAAATACATTTGATATCAATTCATTCTTCGTTGAATGTCATTCGCTTTTTTCAGATCTAATTTGCTATTACATTACTATACAAAAACATGAATTAGGTATTGAAAACGTTAACTGTGATGCCGCACGGTTTTGTAGCTTTAATACTATACCAGCAACATTAAAAATAGAACAAGTAAATCAATATCGTCAACAAATTGAAGGTTCACTAAGAATAAAAAGTTCAAAACTAAAATTAAATGCTCAACTTAAGACATTCAAAAAATATTTACGGAATGTTTCTAATTCTCTTAACAATATTCCAGGCAAGTATATTTTGAACTTTCTAAAATATAGAATTGAACATCTTTTTAGTTTATCCCAAATGACACTTGAATCATTTACTTACAGACTTGCAAGAAATTGTGAATTTAAAGAACTGGCTTTTTTAAAACAACGTGTAACTAGTTATATCGAATGAGAAAAGCAACCGATAAAAGCGACTACAAAAAAATGGCAATTCAGTGGTTAAATGAAATTTTGTCTTTTGTATCAAGTTCTTTGTTAGCAGACATTTAATTGCTTCGAAATCGTCAACTGTTTGTAGCTGTGAAACGTTTACAATGCTAAAAAGACCTATTTAACTAACATATGAATATGATTTATACTGACTTTTCGGCAAAAGAACCATCTCTGGGTTACATCTATCAGATAAAGTATGCATTATTATTATTATTAACTAATGCCCGCGAACTTAATAAACCAAAATTACGAATCGAAAACTTAGACGATGTTGAAATTGAAGATATTAATTCATTAAATTTATATCAGACCAAACTTCATATAAAAAATAAGGCTAATCTGACTGATGCAAGTGTGGACTTTTGGAAAACAATCAGAATTTGGTCAGAGCATATTACAAAAGGATTGATTGACATTGATTCGACAATATTTAATTTAATTACAACAGAAAATGTACCCGAAACAAGTTTATTGCACAAATTTGTTGAAAATAATTATTCCGAAAAAGAAATAGATGAAATAGTTAAGAACCTAGACTTAATAACTGAAAACTCAGACAATCAAACTAACAAAAAGGCATACAAAGAATTTCAGAAACTTTCTCTTGAAACAAAAAAGAAAATTGTAAAAAATATTCGAATAATTGATAACACGATAAGTATTGAGGATATTGATAGTAAAATTAAGAAACAGCTTATTCTATCATCTTACCCAGACCATTTAGATGCTTTTCTCGAAATATTAGATGGTTGGTGGTTAAAGAAAGCTATAGAGAATTTGCTATCAAAGAGCGACTACATTAATGCAGAGGAACTTCTGCTTAAAATAGCAAATATCAGAGATTCGTTCAACTCAGATAATTTGCCTAACCACTTCCCAGAGCCATTGGAGATTAATGACGAGGATGTAGATGTTCTTAAAGAAAAAAAATTCCTCAAACAGCTTGAAATTATTCAAGTTAACATCAATTCAAGAGCGGTTAAAAGAGCTATTAGTGATTTTAGAAGAGCTTTTGAACAAAGGTCAAAATGGCTCAGACTTCATTTATTAAATCCTGAAGAAGAAGAAGAATACGATAAAAAGCTTCAAGATTACTGGCGAAATATTTTTGAAATTCTATGTGATGAAGCAGAAGATAAAAGTCAGGAAGAATTAATCGCTTTAGGAAAAAGTTTTTATATTGACAAATTTGCAAAAAATTGTCCGCAAATTAAGATTAGAGAAAAATTTAATGAAGACTTTCTAACTCGTGGTAGCTATCAAATGCTCTCAGATATAAAAAAAGTAGGTTGGCATCCAAATTATAAAGACAAAATATGAAAACACCTTGGGACGATCGGAATATAATAGTTGCAAATTTATTTAATCCAGCTTTTTGCGGGGAAATAATAAGAATTGTTGCCAATAGTTATAATAAGCACACAAATACTAAATTTCCCTTTGCTTTTTCTTTTATTGTGCTTCCTATTCTTTTACACAAACAAACAAGGTTAAAGATGCCACGAACTACTAGAACCTATTTTTTTGCTTGGGTTGAAGAAAATGATAGTTTGTTTTATGATTTTTCTATAAGGACAAAAAGCATGGTCAAGTATACAAAAGAAGCTCTTTCGTTTTTATTGGCATACAAAAGAATTGAATTAACTGAATATGGCCATATTGTTACACAAGAAGTTAGGGTCAAGCAAATAAATAATAATGACCATCAAGAGTACAATGAAATAGTAAAAAAAGCTGAAATGCTAGGTAAATGGTTAGCTACAACTAGTGAAGTAAAATCAATCTATTCATTTTTTAGAATAACACCATAGATTATGCAACTTAATAAAATTGTTTTATATAGCCTTGATGGCAAAAAACGGATTTTACCATTTGAATTAGGTAAAGTAAACATCATTACGGGGGAATCAAAATCTGGTAAGTCTGCATTAATTGAAATTGTCAATTATTGTCTTGCATCATCAAGTTGTGATATACCCGAGGGTATAATTCGAGATTCAGTTTCCTATTTTTCAATTTGTATCACATTTAATGATGGGGAAACTGTTTTTATTGGTAGAGAAAATCCAAATATAAAAGGAATTCATGCATCTTCTACTGTATGTCTAATTAGAAACATAAAAGAAGAGCTTCCAGAATTAAATACAATTAGTCCTAATCTAAATATTGATACATTAAAAGAGTTTTTAACAAGAAAAATTGGCATCACAGAAAATTTGCATATTCCAGATTCTCTAACACGAGAGCCTTTAAAAGCAAATTTTAAGCATTCAAGGTTTTATTGTTATCAACCTCAATATTTAGTAGCAGACCCATATCAATTATTTTACAATCAAAATAAAGATTTTGTTCCGCAATCAATAAAAGATACTTTACCTTATTTTTTAGGTGCAGTTAATGAAGAATCACTATTAATTGAGAGCGAAATCACGCAGTTAAAAAAGCAATTAAATAGACTTGTTCGAGAAAAAAAAGAATCGGATAAAATTAAGTCAGAGGGAATTAGTCAAGCCTATTCATTAATTGAGGAAGCTAAGGAAATTGGACTTTTAGATAGAAATACAAAACCCACAAATCAAAAAGAAGCTTACAAAAATTTAGAATTAGTTGCAAATTGGGAATATCAACCCCTTAAAGCAAAGGCAGAAAATTCTGCATTAAAAGAATTAATCGATAAAAGAAATGAGCTCAAAATTGAACTTGGTAAAATATCCGATAATAGAAAAGCTGCAACTGATTATTTGAAAAATTCTTTTGGCTATTCAACAGAAGCAAAACAACAAGAAATTCGTTTAGAATCTATAAATATCTACAATACAGAAATTGAGTTTAACGCAAATTGCTGTCCGTTATGTGAAAGCCAACTCGAAGTACCTATACCGACCATAGAAAACATTAATAATTCATTGCTGAGTATTAAAAATGATTTGAAGTTCACAAAAGCAGAAAGTCCTAGGATACAATCCTATATAGACACTATTGATTCTCAATATCATGATATTGAATCGGAGCTTAAAAAAACAGAGAAAAGCATTTCAGCCTTGTATATAGAAAATGAAAAAGCAAGGACAATGCGAGATTTAAATATTAGAAGAGGAAAAATTATTGGGAGAGTTAGTTTGTTCTTAGAAAGTGTAGAGCATGACGTTGAATTTGAAAATATTGATTCAAAGATAAACAACATAAAAGTAAGAATCATTGAGCTTGAGAATTCGATAGATAGTGAAAATGCAAAAGAAATATTGATGTCTATTTTAAATAAGATAAACCTTCAAATGAGCATGTGGGTAAAAGAATTAGATGTTGAGTATGAAAACGACCCAATTAGATTTGATTTAAATAAGTTGACAATGTACATTGATACGGATACTAAGCCAATTGCGCTTCCTCAAATTGGTAGTGGAGCTAATTGGGTTGCATATCATCTTTTATTGATTTTTGCATTGCATCAACATTTCATTCAATCAAATAGACCGGTTCCTAGATTTATAATAATTGACCAACCAACTCAAGTTTACTACCCCCCAGAGAAAACAAACGATTTAGTAGAAGTTAGTACTGACGAAATTGCAGTTAGCAAAATGTTTGATTTTATATTTAAAGTAGTGACTTCTCTATCACCTAATTTACAAGTAATAATAACAGACCACGCATTTTTAAAAAATGATAATTTTATAAATTCGGTTATAGAAGTTTGGCGTGACGGACTGAAATTAATACCGAATGATTGGGGAAAAATAGAATAAGAAGAAAACACAACCCTGTTAAGTAGAACTTTATGCGGCAAGTAGTGACTAGCCCTGAAGTCTGTATTGAACTAAATTTTGGACAGTTTGAGAAATGCCCTCAAACCAAAGATTTTGAAAATAGTTCAATCCTATAGCCTTACAACAAGAATAATTGTACATTTAAGGACTAAATTGAATTAAGAGAAAATGGTTTTAAGCTGGAATGAAATAAAAGACAGAGCTTTAAATTTCTCAAAAGAATGGGAAGACACTTCAAACGAAGATGCTGACGCGAAACCGTTTTTGGTGGAGTTTTTTAACGTTTTTGGCATTAGTAGTAAACGTGTTGGTACTTTTGAGCATAGAGTTAAAAAACTGGACGAAAAAGACGGTTATATTGACTTGCTTTGGAAAGGAACAATCTTAATTGAAATGAAAAGTCGAGGTAAAAACCTTGACAAAGCATATAAACAAGCAATTGACTATACACACGGACTAAAACAATATGAATTACCCAAGTACATTCTTGTTTCTGACTTTGAAAACTTTCGGCTTTACGACATTGAAGATGATAAGCATTTAGAATTTAAACTAAAGGACTTTATAAACAACGTTCAGCATTTCGGATACATTTTAGGCTATCAAAAAAAAGTTTACAAAGAGCAAGACCCTGCTAACATTAAAGCAGCGGAATTGATGGGTAAACTTCACGATCGTTTAAAAGAAATTGGTTACACTGGACATCCTCTAGAAGTTTATTTGGTTCGCATTTTGTTTTTATTGTTTTCAGAAGATACAACTATCTTCAACAAGCAACAATTTCAAGACTTTATTGAACAACGCACAAATGAAGACGGTAGCGACCTCGCAGCCAAATTGCAGGAACTATTTCAAGTATTGAATACGCCAAAAGAAGCCCGGTTTAAAAATCTTGATGAAGAACTTGCTGTCTTTCCTTATATAAACGGGAAACTTTTTGAAGAAATATTGCCAATGGCATGCTTTGACAGCAAAATGCGAAATGCATTGTTAGAATGCAGTTACATTGATTGGAGCAAAATTTCACCTGCTATTTTCGGTTCAATGTTCCAAAGTGTAATGAACCCAAGCGAAAGAAGGAATTTTGGAGCCCATTATACAAGTGAAACTAACATTCTTAAACTTATTAAACCCCTTTTTTTAGACGAACTATGGTGTGAATTTGAGAGTATTAAGGACAATAAAAACAAACTACCTGAATTTCACAAGAAACTGAGTACATTCAAATTCCTTGACCCTGCTTGCGGTTGCGGTAACTTCTTAGTGATCACATATCGTGAATTACGTTTGTTGGAATTAGAGATTTTAAGGGAGTTATATAAATCAGGTCAAAGAGTTACTGACATTGGAAACATTATTTGGCTTAACATTGACCAATTCTATGGCATTGAGTGCGAAGAATTTCCCGCACGTATAGCAGAGGTTGCAATGTGGCTTATTGACCATCAAATGAATATGCTTATAAGCAATGAGTTTGGTCAATATTTCGCACGTTTGCCTTTGAAAAAATCCGCTACAATTATTAACGGTAACGCATTGCAAACAGATTGGAAAAGTATAGTTTCCAAAAACGAACTTACTTATATTTTTGGAAATCCACCATTCGCAGGTAAACAAGTTCAAAAGCCTGAACAAAAAGTAGATATGGAAAATATTTTTGAAGGTGTAACTGGTGGTGGAACTTTAGATTATGTAACAGCTTGGTATGTTAAAGCGGCTCAATATATTCAAGACACAAAAATTAAAGTTGCTTTCGTTTCAACAAATTCAATCACACAAGGCGAGCAAGTTGGAATTATTTGGGGCTTGCTATTCCATAAATACAAAATTAAAATCCACTTTGCTCATAGAACTTTTAAATGGGGCAATGAAGCAAAAGGAAATGCAGCTGTTCACGTAGTCATAATCGGCTTCGCCAATTATGATACTAATGATAAAAGTGTTTTTGAATATGAGGATATAAAAGGCGAAGCACACGTAATCAAAGTGAAGAACATTAATCCTTATTTGGTTGAAGGGAAAGACATGTTTATCACAACAAGAACGAAGCCTTTATGTAATGTTCCCGAAATCGTAAAAGGTAGCGAAACTACTGACGACGGACATTTTATGTTGACTTTAGAAGAAGTAAATCAACTAAAAGATAAATGTCCAGAAAGTTCAAAATTTATTAGACCATTTGTTGGAGGAGGCGACTTCATTAACGGAAATGTTAGATATTGTCTATGGTTAAAAGATGCTCCGTTAAACGAAATTAGGCATATTCCATTCATTCAAGAGCGAATTGAAAGAGTTAAAAACTTTCGATTAGCAAGTACTAAGGCAAGAACAAGACATTGGGCAAATTTCCCAACTCTTTTTTCTGAAGATAGACAACCAACGACAAGGTATTTGATGCTTCCAAAAGTTTCATCCGAAAGACGGGTTTATATTCCATTTGCTTATGTTGAACCTGAATTTATAATAAATAACACAGCATCATTTATTCCTGATGCAAGTTTATTTCTATTTGGTATTTTGGAAAGCAAGATGCATATGGCTTGGATGAGTTATGTTTGTGGAAGAATGAAAAGTGATTTTATATACTCAAATAAAATCGTTTACAACAATTATCCTTGGCCAGAAAATGTAAATGAAAAGCAAATAAAGGCAGTCGAAAAAGCTGTTGAAAGTATTTTTTTTGCAAGAAATGAATTTCCTACTTATTCACTTGCTGATTTATACGACCCTTTAACAATGCCCCCAATATTAGTTAAGGCACATCAAGAACTCGACAAGTCCGTTGATTTATGTTACAGACCTCATCCTTTTATAAATGCAGCAAAAAGAATTGAGTTTTTATTTGAACTATATGAAAAATATACTGCAGACCTTTTTACAAAAGAGAAGCCTAAAAAGGGGAAAAAATAATGGCACAAGACAAAAAAAAAATACTTTCAGACCATAAACAAGTTGGTAAAAAACTTTTGCCACCTTTTTTAAATTCTTTCCCTAGACAGCTTTACGATTCACCATACTTATGCAAGGTTCTACCTGAAATTATTTGGCAAGGATTTTTGAATGATAAGTATGGAATTAAGAATTCAGTAGATATAACGTTGTATTTACTTCATGCGATTCATGAAGCAACGAAATTAGAAAAGGGGAAACTTTTTTGTTTTATAAGCAATTATGAAATACTTGATGAAAAACATATTGACAAAATACGTTCTCGCTTGTTCTTTAATAACAATTATAAAAAATTCCTTGAAGCTATCCAGCCGTTTATAAGTGTATTTCCTGAATGCCCGCTAAGAAAAATATTTTACAATAAAATTCCTGAATATTCCAAAAAAGATTTGCAATATGTGAAAAACATTACAAAAAAACTATTAAATAATGATAGCAAGGAAACGACTTTAATTTTAGCAAATACATTTTATTTTGCTAACCAAATGGGAGTTTTACATTTGACAAAAGACAGTTGTTTACTAAATATGGACGAGGTAATTAATTATCCCGACACTGGCGAATCGAAAAAAATTGCAAGTTTCCTTCGAGCATCAATTAACCCGTTTGTTGGTAATGATATATATATATATCAAAACAGTATGTGGTCAAAATACTTTTGGAATCGGGCATACCAACTTGAGCCTTTTAACGTAGATAACTTATATTTCAGCTAAAATGGATTACAGTGAAAAATTTGAGAAAATAATTAATCGATATAAGGAAAACATTGAGGATGATTTAAAAATCCGTTGGAACAATTGGGAAAAAGATTTATCAATACCTGAAAAGTTTGAAGTTGTAGGTGGATTAATGTCAAGACAAGTTTCTATTGCACTAAATTTTATGACTTGTAGTTCCATTTGGAATAGACACATTGCTCCCATCATTATGCGAAGCATGGTTGACAATTACATAAACTTTGCTTGGATTATGGAAGACCCCTTAGAGAGAGCAAGAAAATTTATCTACTTCGGTTTAGGTCAAGAGAAACTTCTACTTGAACACCAAAAGGAACAAATGAAAAATCGTGAACCTAAAGAACAGGAAAATTTAATGATTCAAGCAAAAGAGAGTTGGATTAATAAACAACGGTTTACTTTTCTAACTGACGTTAGTTTAAAGAATTGGTCAGAGTTAAGTGTTAGACAAATGGCTGAGCAAGCCGACTGTATTAATTTATATAATTATGCTTATCAGCCATTCAGTTGTGCTGCTCACAATATGTGGAACCATATAGCAAAATACAATTTAGTTGAGTCAGAAAATCCTCTTCACAAATTTTTCCGAAAGCCAGCAATTTATAATTTTTCACCTGACATTAATTATCTTAAATTGACAGCTAAATATGTGGATATGATGTTTCGATTATTTGATAAGAAAACAAACTACACACAGACAAAAGAATATTCATTTGAAATCTTTAAAAATGAACTTTACGAATTAGAAAAAATCTAAGAATAAATAAAGAAACAATAGCAAAAATATAGACTACGGAATTTCAAGTACATTTAAAATGTCAATATCCAACTCTATTTGTCTTACGAGTAGTATTAATTCCAAGTGAACAAAAATTTTATTACACTTACCGTTTCATCTCATCAAACCCTTGCCCATACACACCCATCACATTACCAACGCTTAAGAATGCGTTACGGTCAATTTCGCGCACAACCTTGTAAACATAGTTGCTCTCGGTGCGTCTCACTATAACCATAAGCACCTTCCCCTGCTGTTTGGTAAACCAACCCATCGCATTTATCACGGTAACCCCACGCCCGATGGCGGTGATCCGGTCTGCAATCTCTTCGTGTTTCTTTGAGAAGATAAAAATCTGGATAGATTGTCTTGCCCCCGAGAGCACCAGGTCTATGGTGTAGCTTGAGACCCCTATGAGCACATAACCGTAGATAACAACTGCCACCCTGCCACCTAATGAGCCCTCTGTAGGAATGAGCAGCGAGCTGGCAATTATGATGATATCCATCATAAGGATAAGCCGCCCCGGTGATATGTTCCTATATTTATTTATTATAAGTGCCACTATATCTGTCCCACCGGAGCTTCCGCCCTGTGTGAATGTGATGGCAATTCCAGCACCCGCACAGGCACCCCCTATTATTGCAGAGAGCAGCTTCCCGTTACCAATTGCAATATCCTCTATTAGCTCCACAGGAATCACTCCGGGTAAGAATTTCAGGAAAAGTGATACCACAGCAACCGCATAGACAGTTTTGATTCCGAACTGTTTGCCTAAAATCTTTACTGCCAAAGCAAGTAGCACTGTGTTGATTATAAGATAGGAGTAACTTACCGGAAAGCCGCTCATATAGTAGATAATTGCAGATATTCCCGTAACTCCGCCACCGACAAGGCCGTTGGGAATAAGGAACACCACCCAGCCAAGTGAGTAGATGAGCAGTCCCAGGGCAATAAGAGTGTACTCTTTTACCCCTGTAAAGATTGATTTTGTTCTCGTTTCCATTTGAATTTTCCCCCTTTAATCTGGTCAAACCCCTGCCCGTATACGCTTGTAACAGCAGTTACACTCATAAAGGCATTGCGGTCTGTCTCTTTAATAATCTCCGTGATTTGCGGCAGTTGTGTCTTCCTGAGGATAATAACCAATACCTTGCCCTCGCTTTTGGAGTACCACCCCATAGATGTGAGTGCAGTAACCCCGCGGTTCATCGTGCTGTTTACCTTTTGAGCAATCTCCTCATATCTGGAGGAGAATACCATAACCTGAACAGACTGTTTGTTACCAGAGAGAATCATATCTATCACATAGGAGAAGGATACCATTACAATATAACCGTAGATAACATCGGAGAGCTCCTTTCCCGGAATAAAGAATACCGAACCCACTATTATGAGGTCACAATAGAGAAAGACCCTGCCCGGAGATGTCTCCCTGTACTGAGCAATTATGAGTGCTATTATATCTGTACCACCTGTGCTGCCACCCTGCATAAATATCATCCCTATCCCGATACCGCTTAGGGTTCCACCTATTACGGCATTAATCAGTTTGTCCTCAATATCTGTAACCCACGGGATGAGCGGTAAAAACTCAAACATAATAGCCGCAACTATAATGCAGTAGATAGTTTTAATCCCAAATGCCTTACCCATCATAAGAACCCCTATCAGAAGCAGCACTCCGTTAATGAGTATATAGGAGTATGCCACCTTAAAGCCTGTAGCATAATTAATTACCGAAGCCAGTCCGCTCACCCCGCCGCCTGCTATCTGCTCCGGAATTAAGAAAGCCGTCCAACTGAAAACAAATACAAAAAGCCCTATTGTCATTATTGTATAGGACTTTATAGTTTTAAATATGAGATTATCCATTCCTGCTAAATTAATGTGCGATGCTAAATATTCAACTGTGAAACCGAGTAGGTTACGGCACTTCCCTTAATAAATACCCTATCCGGGGTAACTGTGCAATAAATAGTCCCTCCCCTGGAAGATATCTGTTTTGCATAGAGTGATGTTTTGCAGAGTTTTTTACTCCAGTATGGAGCGAGGGTGCAGTGGGCAGATCCTGTAACAGGGTCTTCCAGTATTGTGGCCTGTGGGGTAAAGTATCGCGACACAAAATCACAATCGACTCCAGGCGCAGTGATAATCACACCTCCTGGATTCATATTAATCTCATCAAATACCGGTCGGTCTATCTCTATATGCTCAATATCTGCCCTTGTGTTATAAACCAACATATAGTCTCTGGCTTTATATACCTCAACGGGCTTAATGCTAAGGCTATCGTAAATTTCAATAGGAAGAGTCGCTCTCTCGCCCTCCCTGAGAGGGAAATCCATAGAGTATAACTCTCCCTCTCTCTTAACTATTAATTCTCCGGAGAGGGTGTTAAAAATTATCTCATCCCTTTCATACCCAAGCTCAGAGAAGAGAATGTGGGCAGATGCCAGAGTTGCGTGGCCGCAAAGGTCCATCTCAATATCCGGTGTAAACCACCTTAGAGAGAAGTTATCTCCCTGTGCAAGAATAAATGCTGTTTCCGGAACAAAGCTCTCTCGGGCAATCTTCATCAGTGTGTCGTCTGCAAGCTCCTCCTCAAGAATAACTACTACGGCAGGATTTCCGGTAAAGATACCCTCAGAAAACGCATCAACCTGAAATGATCTCAATTTCATTAGAATACAATATTTATAATCTTTTTAGGAACAACTATTACCTTTTTAATCGATCCGCCGGATAGATACCGGTGTGTGTTTTCATCTTCCCGAACAGCTTTCTCAATCTCTGCAGGAGCGAGTGTGCTCGGCAAAGTCAGCTTAAACCTCATTTTACCGTTAAAGGAGACCGGATACTCAATCGAATCCTCAATTGTATATGACTCTACATATTCCGGGAATGTTGCAGATGATATAGTGCTGCTGTTTCCCAGACGGCTCCAAAGCTCCTCTGTGATGTGCGGGGCAAAGGGGGAGAGCAAAATTAACATCGGCTCCAGAATAGCTCTCTTATTGGAGTTGAGCTCCATAAGTTCATTGATGGCAATCATAAATGCACTCACACTGGTGTTGAAGGAGAAGTTCTCAATATCCTCCTGCACCTTTTTTATTAACCTGTGCAGAACTTTGAGCTCTGCAGCAGAGGCACTCTCATTAGAGACTCCAAACTCCCTGGATGAGAAGAACAATCTCCAGAATCTTTTCAGAAACCTGTGCACTCCGTCAATTCCGTTAGTATCCCAGGGTTTGGACTGCTCCAGCGGCCCCAGAAACATCTCGTACATCCTTAAGGTATCTGCACCGTAATTATCACAGATAATATCGGGATTTACCACATTAAACATAGATTTACTCATCTTCTCCACTGCCCATCCGCAAATATACTCTCCGTTCTCCAGAATAAACTCTGCATCTGCGTAGTCCGGCATCCACTTTTTGAATTCTTCGGTATTTAGCTTATCGTTATGTACGATGTTAACATCCACGTGAAGTTCTGTGGTATCGTAGCCATCTTTTAACCCAAGTGATACAAATTTGTTTGTCCCCTTTATCCTGTAGACAAAATTTGAACGCCCCTGTATCATACCCTGGTTTATGAGCTTTTTGAAAGGCTCCTCTTCGCATACATAACCCAGGTCGTATAGGAATTTATTCCAGAAACGGGAGTAGATAAGGTGTCCTGTTGCGTGTTCGGTGCCCCCGATATAGAGATCTACATCTCTCCAGTAGCTGTTGCTCTCCTTTGAGACTAGTGATGTGTCATTATGCGGGTCCATATACCTAAGGTAATAGGCACTGCTCCCTGCAAAGCCGGGCATAGTGCTCTTCTCGAGAGGGTATCCATTATAACTCCAGTTGGCGGCTCTGGCAAGTGGCGGCTCTCCGCTCTCTGTAGGGAGATATTTATCTACCTCCGGAAGCTCCAGCGGAAGATCTTTAAAATCTACCGGAAAGGCCTCTTCATCTTTGTAGAAGATCGGGAATGGCTCACCCCAATACCTTTGGCGGGAGAATATCGCATCCCTGAGACGGAAGTTTACCTTTCTTTTTCCAAGACCCCTCTTCTCTACCTCCTCTATGGCGGCAGGAATAGCCTCCTTAACTGTAAGGCCGTTGAGGAATCCGGAGTTGCACATTATGCCCTCTTTGGCATCGAAGCTCTCCACAGAGATATCGCACCCCTCAATAAGTGGGATAATGGGCAGGTTAAATTGCTTTGCAAAGAGGTAGTCTCTGCTGTCGTGTGCAGGAACGGCCATTATTGCACCCGTACCATATCCGGCCAGAACATAGTCTGCAATCCAAACCGGAATCTGTTCATTTGTAAAAGGGTTAGTTGCATAGCTACCGCAAAATACACCGGTCGCCTTTTTTGTCTCCGCCATCCGCTCTCTCTCTGTCTTACGCTTTGTGGCAGTGATATACTCCGCCACAGCCTCCCTGCAATCTTCGGTGGTGAGCAGCTCTACCCACTCGCTCTCCGGCGCCATCACCATAAAAGTTGCTCCAAAAACAGTATCTGCCCTAGTTGTAAAGATCTCCAGATTATACTTCTGTATGCCGTTCGAGACCTTAAAAATCATCTCGGCCCCCTGCGAACGCCCTATCCAGTTTCGTTGCATCTCCTTTAGAGAGTCTGTCCACTCCACATTATCCAGGTCGCTTAGCAGCCTTTGAGCATAGGCAGATACTCTCAGCTGCCACTGCCTCATCTTTCTCTGCTCAACAGGATGTCCACCCCTGAGTGAAAACCCCTCCTTCACCTCGTCATTGGCAAGCACCGTACCCAGAGCAGGACACCAGTTTACAGAGGTCTCTCCCAGATATGCAATACGATAGCACATCAAAATGGTGCTCTTTTGCTTATCTGTGAATGAGTTCCAACCCTCTGCACTAAAGAGCTCCACATCTGAGTGAGCTGCATCTACTTTACTATTTCCCTCTCTCTCAAAAATCTTCACGAGAGTCTCGATCTTCTCTGCCTTTTGAGCAGAGCAGTTGTACCAGTGGCCGAACATCTCAAGAAAAGCCCATTGTGTCCATTTATAATATTTAGGATCTGAGGTTCTCACCTCTCGGGACCAGTCGTATGAGAAACCAATTCTGTCCAGTTGTTTGCGATATCTATCTATATTTTTTTCGGTAGTCTGTGCCGGATGCTGCCCTGTCTGAATAGCATACTGCTCGGCAGGAAGCCCGAAAGCGTCATAACCCATTGGGTGCAGAACATTAAACCCTTTGAGTCTTTTATAACGACTGAAGATGTCACTGGCGATATAACCAAGCGGATGCCCGACGTGAAGTCCAGCTCCGGATGGATAGGGAAACATATCCAGAACATAGAATTTGGGCTTTGAATTGTCTGTATTTACTTTAAAGGTCTGATTTTTTGACCAATAATCCTGCCAATGTCTCTCAATCTCAAGAAAATTATACTCCATTTTACTGCTTTTAAAACAGCTGCAAAAGTAATAAAAAATGCTATCTCTTGAGCTTGAATTCTACAGGTATGGATATTTTAACTCTCACCGGGTTCCCGGCAACTGAGGCTGCTCTCCATTTGGGAGATGCCTTTATGACACGAATAGCCTCTGCGTCCAGCAGTTCATCCACAGACTTGGTCACTTTAACATTTGTAACCTCTCCATCTTTCTCTACAATAAATTCGGCTATTACCCTTCCCTGAACCCCCTCCTCTACAGCTGCCGGAGGATATCTCAGGTAGTGGTGTACCCATTTTTGCAGAAATTTTCTCTCGTCAGATTTTTGGAAGGTTGCTCTTTTATCTACTTCATTCTGAGAGTAAATCTTATCTGCAGAGCCCTGCTTTAAGGAGTCGGCTGCAAGCACCGTCCTCTCAAGCATATTATCGCTGTTTGCGGCACTCTTTACCAGGTTAAATGCATATTGAGAGATATCCTCCATTGTACGCAGGTTTAGCTTTTCGGGGGTATCTTTTGGTGTGTGATAGTCGCTGTGCAAAGATGTGGTAAAGAGCACAACCGGTATACCCAGTGTGGCAAAAACACGGTGGTCACTCGGGAAGTAGTCGGTGGTATGGATCTGTGGGGTAATCATTGCCGGCATATCTGAGACATCCTTTAGAAGTGTTACCAGCTCTGTGTTTGGCAAAACTGTAAATAGCTTAAGGTCGCTCCCTTGTGAGGCTCTCCCTACCATATCCAGATTCACCATCAGTGAGATGTTGTTTACCGGGGCAAATGCCCTATTGGCAAAGTACCAGGAGCCTATCATACCCCTCTCCTCTGCGCCGAAAGCCACAAACAGAAGAGATCTCCTGAAGTTGAACGATTGTGCTTTTGCCAATCTTGCAACCTCCATCATCACCGCAACACCGGAGGCGTTATCGTCTGCTCCGCGAAATATCTGCACGGTATCTCTCCCGTTAAAAAACATATTGTTGTAACCCAAATGGTCGTAATGGGCTCCCACAACAATATATTGATCTTTGAGTTTCGGATCCCAACCCTCAATTATTCCCACAATATTTTGGGATCTCAGGGTATCATTACCATCCATTACCAAAGAGAAATCCTGTCCGGGAAAGGGATAGAGCAGGTTTATTCCGCTCTTTTCGAAGATAGACTCAATATATCTTGCTGCCTTTAACTCCCATAGAGTGCCTGAGGCTCTTCCCAAAAGAGAGTCTGCAGAGAGAACCGCAACATCTCTCTTCATTCTGTCTGTTGCCTCCGTCTGAGCGAAAAGCCCCGCCACACATATCGTGAGCAGAGCTATTGTAACTGAAATTTTCTTAATCATATCTATTTTTTGGGTGGCAACACCTCGAGCCAGTAGCCATCCGGGTCGTTAATAAAATATATCCCCATTTTACTGTTTTCGTAACAGATACATCCCATCTGCAGATGTTTTTCGTGTGCCTGTTCAAAATTGTCTGTCCTGAATGCGAGATGAAACTCGTTATCTCCCAGGTTGTAGGCTCTATCCCAATCTCTGAGCCAGGTGAGCTCCAGTTGATGTGATGAGTCGCCATCTATGAGATAGACAATAATAAAAGAGCCATCTTCGGGGGTAATTCTCCTAACCTCCTCCAGCCCCAGGGCCTCTTTGTAAAAGGCGAGGCTTTTGTCAAGCTCCCTTACATTGATATTGTTGTGGACAAATCTGAATTTTGCCATATTTAGCTGTTTTATCTTATAAAATGCGGCATTGTCTCCGGTATCTCGATGGAGAACTCAACCAACCCGCATATCTCTCCATTTTTGTGCCAAGGTGTCTGGTGAATCAGTTTTTTTACTCCTCTCTTCTCTATTGTATAGGAGTTGGAGCCTCCGCTCTCAAGCATATCCTCTATCATCTTCCAGGATTTCTCTCCGTGACAATCTTTAAGACTCTTACCTATAAGATCTCCGTATGACTCAAATGTCTTTTTTGCCTTTAGGTTTTGATACAAGACAAAGCCCTCTCTGTCGCAAACTGTTACCGCACAGGAGAGCTCTGCTGCCCATTCGAAATTATCCATAATAGATATTAAGCCTTATAAAACGGTGCTTTTACAACAACTGCCTTTAACAGTTTCTCTCTGATTTTGATGAAAATTTCGGAGCCTGTCTTTGAAAACTCAGGTGTAACATATGCCATTCCGACTGCTTTTTTAATTGCCGGACCCATTGTTCCGGAAGTTACAATCCCTATCTCAACCCCTTTTGAGTCGCACACAGGGTAACCGTGTCTTGGAATTCCCCTCTCAATAAGTTCGAATCCAACCAGCTTTCTGGTCACTCCCTCACTCTTTTGTTTAAGAAGCAGATCCTTATCTGTAAAATCTCCCTTTGCTTCGCTGAACTTGGTTATCCATCCCAAACCGGCCTCGATAGGGGAGGTTGTGTCATCAATATCATTTCCGTATAGACAGAAGCCCATCTCCAGACGAAGTGTATCCCGTGCTCCAAGTCCTATTGGCTTAATATCAAACTCTTTCCCTGCCTCAAAAACAGCTTTCCATAATTTGTCGGCATCTTTATTGGCAACATAGATCTCGCATCCGCCCGAACCTGTATAACCGGTGGTAGAGAATATTGCATCCTTGATACCTGCAATAGTGAGTTTTTTAAAAGTGTAATACTCCATATCCTCAACACTGCTGTCACATATTTTCTGCATAGCTTTAAGAGCCAGAGGACCCTGTACTGCAAGTTGGCAAATCTCGTCAGATGCATTGTAGAGCTCTCTGCCGGGAGTGATGTTGAACTTTGGCGCTACCGAACATAGATGGTCGTAATCTTTCTCTACATTTGAGGCATTAACCACAAGCAGATAGGTTAAATTATCTATACAATATACCAAAAGGTCATCTACAATTCCCCCCTTTCCGTTTGGAAAGCAAGAGTACTGAACCTTACCCGGAGTTAACACCGAAACATCATTGGAGGTTGTGTATTGTAAAAAAGCAAGAGCGTTAGGCCCCTTTACCCAAATCTCCCCCATATGGGAGACATCAAATACCCCCACCTTTTCTCTAACGTGATTATGCTCCTCGCTAATTCCAAAATACTCTACAGGCATATTATAACCTGCAAAGGGAACCATTTTTGCCCCCAGCTCGATGTGCTTTTCGGTGAATGCTGTTGTCTTCATTTCTATATTAAATTCATTAATTATTAATTAGTTATGCATATTTTGCCGAACATCATAAACCCAAATATCGTCCGGTCCAAAGTTCTGGTCACGCAGCTTGTACATCTCATTAAAGGCTTGTCCCAGTGTACTGTAGGAGGAAGTTGAAACTACCCGGAAGCCATTTTTGAAATCCATAATTGTGGGAGTAAAACCTTTACTCCGTAAATACTCCGCCATTTTTGCAGAGTTAGAGTGATCCTTAAAGCTTCCAATGATTACATAGTACCTATTGGTTAGATTTGTCTTAGCTGGAGTAGAAACTGCTACTTGCTCCGGCTGGCGTTTTTGTTCATTGAAAGCAGATGTGTCCGATATCTTCATACTTTTACCATCTGTTGCTCTCATCTCAGCGGTGTTTCCGCTTAAAGCGACAGAGTCGTTCATCAATCTCACAGAATCGTCATATTGCCTCTCCTTTTTCATAGCAGCTATATCTTGAGAAGTTGCCATACCAAGCTGCACTCTTATCCAGTCACACCCTGTAACTACCATAATTGCAGTCATCAGGATTAAAAAAAATTTCACCGTTCTCATAATTGATTAGTGTTAAGGATTTTTCTCTATATACAAAAGTAACATATTTAGCTAAAAGAGAAAAATAAATGTATATTTGAATTTAGAAGGTTAAATTAATATAGATATGTCTTGGATTAAAGAGCAGTTTTATGCAATTGTAAACATCTCGGATCACATAGATATAGAGAGTACTACAGAAAATATTAAAAAAAGCATTGTTTTTAGAGGAATCAATGTATGGATTCTCGCTTTTGCAGTAATAGTCGCCTCGGTCGGGCTCAATGTTAATTCAATTCCGGTAATAATCGGAGCAATGCTTATATCTCCTTTGATGGGCCCTATAATGGGGACAGGGCTGGCAGTAGGGATAAATGACACACAACTCCTTAAGCGCTCACTCAAAAACTTCGCAGTTATGGTTGTAATCAGCATAGCAGCATCCACAACCTATTTTTTAATCTCACCTCTGGCACTTGCAGAACCTACCGAGCTTCTTGCCCGTACACGGCCCACAATTTACGATGTCTTTATTGCATTTTTCGGGGGTATGGCAGGTATTATTGAGAGTGCCCGCAAAGATAAAGGGACAGTCTTTGCAGGTGTAGCAATAGCAACGGCACTGATGCCGCCACTCTGTACTGCCGGATATGGTATTGCAAATGGTAATTTCTCCTACTTTAGCGGAGCGATGTATCTATTTATTATCAACTCTCTCTTTATAGCCCTATCTACATTTATCATTATAAGGTATTTAAAATTTCCGTTTGTCCATTTTGCAGATCCTGCCAAAGAGAGAAGAGTACGACGATCTATAAGTCTTTTTGCGATGGTAATTATTATCCCAAGTATCTACAGCGGGTTCGTGGTTATACGCGAAAACAACTTTAATCAATCTGTAAAAAGGTTCTTATCCGAAAATAAGAGTCTTGAAATCGGATATATATACGATCATAAAATTGACCACTCAAAAAAATCCTCAACCCTGGAGTTGTCAATTGCGGGGGAGAGATTAAGTGATACAAAAAAAGAGATAATTTTTCAGAATCTTGAAAAATACGGAATCTCCAGAGGTCAGGTTTTCTTTAATGAAAACACTGTCTATGATAATAAATCTAATGACGAAGCTGTGCTGAAGAGCATTTTTGAGAGAAGCGATAAAGAGGTTGCACAAAGAGAGGATATTATAAAAAACCTCAGCTCCCGTTTGGACTCAATTAAGAGCTTAGAGATTCCATACGAACAGATTACAAAAGAGATAATGGCACAACACCCGGGTGTTCTGTCGCTCTCCCTTGCCAGAGGTTCCGAAATTTCAATCTCTCCATATGCGGCAAAAAATCAGATAGTCGCAGTAATCAAATGGTCCAAGCCACTTAATGACAACGAACTAAAAAAACTTCAGGAGTGGCTCTCTGTGAGGCTCAATACCCCGAATATAAGAATCGTACAATCCAGATGATAAAAGCGCTTATCCTCTTTACCTTCTTTTTCGGAACTATCTCCGCACAACCGGCCGACACCTTACGGATGCTCTTTCTGGGTGATATTATGCAACACAAAGAGCAACTTGAAGCTGCATTTAACCAGACAAGTCTCCCGGGCAAAAAAAGCCCTGCCGAACCCCTCTCGTATGACTACTCTTCATACTTCTCAAACCTTAAAAGCTATTTTGAAAAGGCGCATATAGTGGGAGCAAATATGGAGACAACCTTTGCACCACCTCCATTTGCAGGCTACCCTGCATTTCGCTCACCAAGTTCACTCGCAGCCGAGTGTGTAAAGAGCGGAATAAATCTGATGTTCGCTGCAAATAACCACTCTGCAGATGCCGGGAGTGCAGGATTAAGGGGCTCAATCGAGACCTATGAACAACTTGGAGTACCATATACCGGAATATACCGTTCCGAGGCAGATGAAGAGCTGTTAAATCCCCTTATCATTGAAAAACACGGATTTAAAATTGCCTTTCTCAATTACACTTACGGGACTAACGGTATCAAAACACCACTTCCCTTCATAATTAAACGGCTTACATCTGACCAAGTAGAGAGAGATTTAGCTTTGGCCAAAAGTAAATCTGTCGACCTTATTTGTGCTGCAGTACACTGGGGTGACGAATATATGACCGAGCCGGGTGAATATCAGCAAAAGTGGGAGAGAGAGCTCTACTCCAATGGGGTGGATATTATCATAGGTTCCCATCCTCACGTACCTCAGGATGTTGCCGTTTACAGAGATTCTGCCGGAAAAGTATCCAAGATTACCGCCTACTCTCTAGGCAATGCAATATCCAATATGACGGCAAAAAACACCCGGATAGGAGTGATGCTGGAGATTGCAGTTACCCGGGACAGCGCCGGAAAGAGAGAGATTTGCGAACCGCAAAAGCATCTTATCTGGACAGTCAGACCTACCTTAAAGGGTGAGAACTACTCAATTCTTCACATCAAAGATTATCTTACAAACAGCCCAACCATCGGCAAATTACGGGAACACGACTTAATTGTGAACTATTATAAACAATTCAATAAGGAATGACAGAGAGGGTTATAGAACTGGATGCAATAGATCCGGTAGATATTTACGGGGTCAATAATAGAATCATTGACAGGCTGGCATATTTTTTTCCAAAACTGAAGATCGCAGCCAGAGGTTCGCAAATATTCCTAAAGGGGAGTGTTTCCGATATGAAAAAATTTGAAGATAAGCTCAATGCTTTAATTGAGATAAGAGGGAGAAAAAGGAGACTTAATGAAGATGATGTAAACTCCCTTTTTGAGGAGCAATCAACTGACTCTTCAAGGTTAGTTGCAGATGATGACGGTGAGATAATTGTATACGGAACAGAGGGTAAAATAATCCGGGCAAGAACTAAGAACCAAAGATTATTGGTAGAGAGCTACTCAAAGAGTGACCTGCTATTTGCTCTGGGGCCGGCAGGTACCGGAAAGACATATACAGCAATAGCCCTTGCAGTGAGAGCACTCAAAAATAAAGAGGTTAAGAGACTTATCCTCACACGACCTGCTGTGGAGGCCGGAGAGAGGCTGGGATTCCTTCCCGGTGATATGAGGGAGAAGCTGGATCCCTATCTGCAACCGCTTTATGACGCACTTAAAGATATGATTCCTGCCCGAAGGCTCACAGAGCTTATGGAGGAGGGGGTTATTCAGATAGCACCACTCGCTTTTATGAGGGGGAGAACACTGGAGGGTGCCTTTGTTATTCTGGACGAGGCACAAAATACCACTATGGGGCAGCTTAAGATGTTTCTTACCAGAATGGGAAACAGCTCGAAGTTCATTGTTACCGGAGACGCTACCCAGATTGATCTCCCCAAAAAGAGCGACTCAGGTCTTTTGCGGGGGGTGGAGATGATTGGGAATCTAAAAGGGGTGGCTGTTATCAATTTCGAAAAATGTGATATAGTAAGACACCCCCTCGTTTCTCAAATTGTAGAGGCTTTCGAAAAAAGCAAAGAAGAGTAAAGCAGACCCGAGAGTTAGAGTAGCTTTATAATTTGTCCGCCTCTTTTTTGTGCCGGCTCTCCGCCGGATAGTGTCCACACTCCGTTTACCATTACTTCATTAATCCCTTGTGCAAATTGATGCGGGTTGGCAAAGGTTGCGGTATCTATGATTGTTGCGGGGTCAAAAACCACAATATCTGCAAAATAACCCGGCAGAATCGAGCCTCTGTTTTTAAGTCCCAGCCTTGAAGCGGGCATTGAAGTACATTTTTTTACGGCTGTAGAGAGATCCATCAAAGACTCCTCTCTGCAATATTTACCCAGGAATCGCGGAAATGTCCCGTATGATCTTGGATGTGGCATACTCTCAGACAGTGTCCCAACCGGTGAGTAGACACTCCCGTCTGATGCAGGCATTGCCAGAGGGTGAGATAGAAACATCTTCACATTCTCCTCTGTCATAGCAAAGCCAATAATGCTTACAGATACACTCTCCTCAATCAGCAGGTCTCTGATAAACGGCCAAGGCTCTTTCCCGGTAAGTTGGCAACACTGCTCCACATTTTGCCCGATAAATCTCTTGTTTGAATCAACTCTGCAAGATGTGACCACCACATTTGCGGGTCCCCCCAATCTTGCAATTCTGGAGAGCGCATACTCCCCTATCTTTTTTGATTTGGCTTCGTCTTTTAGCCGGGCAATAATATCCTCTTTGGATCCGTCCCGGTCACTCAAAGGTATAAAGGTAGACATACCTGTAGAGAATGCAATGTAGGGATAACGGTCAAATGCAATATCCACACCCTGGGATGCTGCCCTCTCTATCTGCTTGAGAAGAGCGGGTGCTTTATGCCAGTTGGCAGCGTTCTGAGCCTTAAGGTGAGAGATCTGGAGCCTTACACCGGATTTTTTTGCTATTTCAATAGCCTCGGCTACAGCCTCCTCTACTCTGTCATCTTCATTTCTCATATGTATTGCAAAGAGGCCCTTGTAATCTGCCACAACTTTGCAAAGCTGAGCAATCTCTTCATTTGAGGCGTATGAGCCGGGAGTGTACTCCAGACCGCACGAAATCCCCAGAGAGCCCTGCTCCATTTGTGTGGCAAGAATACTCTTCATTTGCTCCAACTGCTCATCTGTGCAACGGACATCTTTATCCCCTACAACAAACTGTCTTAAATCTCCCTGTCCGGTAAATGATCCGTAATTGAGCCCCAGCTTCTGTTGCGAAAGGGCTCCGTAAAAATCTCCGATACTCTCCCATTTGGTAGTGGGGAAAGGGCTGGAGCCGCAGTTCCCTCCTATTTCGGTAGTTACCCCTTGGTAAATTTTACTGTCACCGAGCGGAGACTCAAAAAGATTTCCATCTGTGTGGGTGTGAATATCCACAAACCCCGGAGAGACGGCTGCCCCTTTTGCATCAATTATGACATCTGCACTATCTCCGAGTGATGAGGCAATTGCAGATATCTTTCCATCCTTAATACCTATCTCCCCGGGAAAGGGTTTTCCACCCTCACCGTTGTAGATAACCCCACCTTTAATGATAGAGTCAAAGCGGTTATTCGCCTTTAAGATTCTACTGCTTGAATATCCTAAGCCGAATGCTGCTCCGGCAAATAGAGAGCTTTGGATAAATTTTCGTCTGGAAATTGTGCTGCTCATAATATATCGTTTATTAGTTATCTTATTTGTATACCGGCACTCTTATAGACCCTGAGTGAGTCTCCCTGTGAATAGACAAGGTATCCCTCAATTTTTGGGTCACTCTCAATTATCTCAATTGCTTTTTCGACTCCTGCAACCATAAACCAGGTTGCGTATGCATCTGCAGTCATTGCATCCGGGGCTGTTACCGTTGCGCTTAAAATGCTCTCTTTGGCCGGATATCCCGTAAGCGGATTAATCGTATGAGAGTACTTTTGGCCATCCTCTTCATAAAATTTTCTGTAGTTTCCGGAGGTGGCAAGCCCCCCGCCCGAAAGGAG
Organism: Bacteroidetes bacterium HGW-Bacteroidetes-5; assembly: GCA_002842515.1. GTDB lineage: Bacteria > Bacteroidota > Bacteroidia > Bacteroidales > UBA932 > Bact-08. The sequence goes on from PHDC01000001.1 coordinate 1,045,978, forward strand.
CAGGATATCCTGCAGATCTTCTCCCTGCACCATATTTCCGTCAACAGGTCTGTCTATGCCCACACTCCACTTTTTGCCTTTTGGGTTTACCCCTTTGCAGAAGATTTCACCACCAACCTCAATTAGATAGTTGTTAATCCCTATCTTTTCAAATTGAGATGCAATAACATCTGCGGTGTAACCCTGGGCAATTGCGTTAAAGTTGAGAGTAACATCCTTATTTGTCTTTATCACTTTGGACTCCTCAATATAGATTTTATCCATTCCGGTGAGTGAGAGAGCAGAGTCAACTCTCTCTTGAGTTATAGTGATCTTGTTTTTGAATCCAAACCCCCAAATATTAAACAAAGGTGCAGCAGAGACATCAAACAGCCCTCCGCTCAATTTGTAGATCTCATAAGATCTGTCGAAGACATTCCGGAAGAGAGTATCAACAGAAAGATCCTCTCCGTTATTGATCTTTGTTATTAAAGACTCCTTGTTGTAAACCGACAGTGAAAAATCAATATCATTAAGAATGCTCTCAACAAGTGAGTCAAGGGGCACACCGTTTTCGTCACTATAAGCTATATGATATGTTGTCCCCTGAGTAAATCCGTCAATCATCCTATACTCAGTTTTTGAACAGCAGGTAAATGCTATAACAGAAAGCAGTAATAATGCGCTCTTTAAGAATTTAATTCCCCAATATTTCATTCTGTGGTATACTTTGGCACAAATTTAGAATAAAAATAATATCTTTGCTACTTAATTCGACCTCAGTAAATAATATGAGAAAGTATTCAATTTTTTTTCTGTCACTGCTATTTTTAACATCACTCTCTTTTACCTCTTGTAAAAAGGACGACACCGAAGAAGATGACACTCTATATATGGAAGGCACTCTTGCCTACACTCTTCCAGGTTATTTAACGGCACTTCAAGAGGTAGAACTCAACGCTACCGGCATAACAACCCCTACTTCCGGTGCAACATATAAATGGCACACCACCGGTTTTGGAGTTGACTCAATTGTTGGAGAGAGTGTCAAGATTATTGCCCCCGGAGGGTATGGAGACTACACAGTTATCCTGACCGTCTCACATCCGGATTACGCATCAAAAACACTCTCCAAGACTACAGTCGTTATCAATCCGAGTGTAGAAGGGAGCTACTCGGGAACAATTAAAGGGCCGGGAACACTCATAGATACCCGCGACGGAAAGATTTACAACTACAAACAGTTTGATAAACTATATTGGTTTACCTCAAATCTTCAATGGGAAGGTGCAGGAAAAGCATACAACAATGAGAAGGCTCTCTCTCCAATTTATGGAGTTCTCTACACCTGGAACGAGGCTACTGGCGGGCAGAGTAAAAGCGGCCTGGGTAACGGTCCAACAGGGGTGTGCCCGCAAGGGTGGAGCATTCCCACCAAAGAGGATTGGGAAAATTTAGGAGGGGCACTCAAAGGCTCTCCCGTTATCTTTGACTCTAATTGGGCAGGCTTGGGAGAGATCGCCTCTGCAAATGCAAAACTTAACGGCACATCAATCTGGAAATACAGCCCAAATAACTTAAAAAACAATACAATCGGCTGGAACGCCCTTCCAGGAGGAAGCTCTTCGAACAATTTTAAGAGTTTTGCCAATATCTCACAATTTGGGTTTTGGTGGAGCTCATCCCAAAAAGACTCAAACAACGGAGAGTACCGTTTTATCCATTTTGACTCCCCGGATTTCCCATACAACTTTGGAGACAAAGGCTATCTCGGAGCAAATGTCCGTTGCGTAAAGCTTTATTAATACTAATAACTAAAATTTTTAAGCATATGAAAATGTCAAAAGGCATCATTACACTGATTATTATTCTCGGTGTCCTGTTTTTAATATTTATGTGGGGGAAGAATGGCTACAATAAGATGGTTGGCCAAGAGGAGGGAGTTACCACTGCCTGGTCTCAGGTAGAGAATGTTTATCAGAGAAGGGCAGATCTTATTCCCAACCTGGTTGCCACTGTTAAAGGTTACGCCTCACACGAAAGAGAGACTCTGGAAGGAGTTGTTAACGCACGCGCAAAAGCGACTCAGACTACCATAGATCCAACCAATATGACTCCGGAGAGTATGGCCAAATTCCAGCAAGCTCAGGGTGAACTCTCACAAGCTATCGGCAGACTGATGGTGGTTGTGGAGCAGTATCCGGATCTCAAAGCAAGTCAGAATTTTTTAGAGCTTCAGGCACAACTTGAGGGGACAGAAAACAGAATTACAGTTGAGAGACAAAAGTACAACGAGACAGCAAGACTATATAATACAACTATTCGTCTCTTCCCTAAGAATATTCTTGCCGGAATTTTCGGCTTTGAGAAAAAGGTATACTTTGAAGCTAAAGAGGGTGCAGAGAATGCCCCTGTAGTGCAGTTCTAGCCGTGGCCTCCTCAAAATTTCTCAGCAAAGATGAGCAGGCGCAGATTGTAAAGGCTATTGAATCTGCGGAGCTCAACACATCCGGGGAGATTCGGGTTCATCTTGAATCTCTTTGCATTGGTGATCCATTTGAAAGGGCAGTCTACCTTTTCAATAAACTGAAGATGCATAAGACAAAAGATCGCAACGGCGTTCTTATCTATGTTGCATTTGAATCAAAGAAATTTGCAATAATAGGAGATTCCGGGATAAATGAGAAGGTTCCGGATAACTTCTGGGACGGGGAGAAAGAGCTGCTGCTCTCTTTCCTTCGCGAGGGAGAGATTGCAAAGGGACTTATTTCGGTTATTGAAATTGCCGGAAACAATCTAAAGAGTTACTTCCCATATCAAACCGACGACACTAATGAACAGAGCAATGAGATATCCTTTGGTGAGTAGACTGGTGCTTGTAGCATCTTTGCTGCTCCTTTTACCTGCAACTATCTTCTGTGCAGTTCCTCAAAAACCTGTACCGACTGTTCTGGTCAATGATTTTGCAGGGATTCTCTCCACAAACCATAAGAGCGATTTGGAAAACAGACTTGTCGAGTTCTCCAAAAAAACCTCAAACCAGGTTGTAGTGGTTATCGTTGCATCTCTGGATGGTATGGATAAAGCCCAGATGGCATACTCCATAGGTGAAAGCTGGGGTGTCGGAGATGCCAAATTCAACAACGGAATTGTTATCCTTATAAAACCTAAAGTGGGTAATGAGAGGGGTGAAGCATTTATTGCAACCGGATACGGCCTTGAGGGCGCCCTTCCGGATGCCGTCTGTAAAAGAATCATAGAAAACGAGATGATCCCAAACTTCAAGTTGGATAACTACTATGCAGGGATAGATGCTGCTCTTTCCGTAATACTGCCTATTGCTGCAGGAGAGTATAGCTTTGAAGATTATAAAAAAGGCGAGGAGGGTGGTATTGCAGGTGCGATTGCTATTCTCTTCTTTGTATTTCTTTTTGTTGTTCTTGCAATTGGTAAAAAAGGTGGAAACACCACTAACCTTGGCGGCAGAGGCCGCAGAGGGCCTAGTGCTCTGGATCTGCTTTTACTGGGATCTTTGCTTTCGGGAGGACGAGGTAGTTCCGGCGGTTTTGGCGGCGGCTTTGGAGGTAGTGGAGGCGGTGGCTTCGGCGGGTTCGGAGGCGGTGGCTTCGGCGGCGGCGGTGCCGGTGGAAGCTGGTAACCTTAGAATGGCCCTATACTCTCAATGTTCCAAACTCCTATTGAGGACTCCAGCATTACAAGTGCTTTAGACTTCTCGTAGATAGTTGAATAGAAAGATAGTAATATATCATCATAACTTCTTTGAGCATCCATAACCTCTATAAGGTGTATATATCCTTTATAGTACTCCTCTCTTTTAATTTGCATAACCTCTTTTGCGCTCTTAACCAATCCGGAGGTAAATAGTTTCATCTTCTTATCTGCAAACAGATATGCATTAAATGCATTTACCACCTCACTTCTCACCTGCATCTGAGCTTGCCGGTATCTGATCTCTGCCTCCCTCTCCATTGTACGGGCAGCTAATATTTCGCCTTTGCCTTTGTTAAAGAGTGGTATAGGGAATGATACCCCAAACTCTATGCCGTTATGTTTTGGAGCAGGTGCTATCTCATTTTTAACATCTGCGTTTACTCCGTAACCTATAAAGAGGTCAAATTCCGGTATCCTTTCGTTTTTCGCTGCAACCAATGCATATTTAGATAGCTCTATCTCCTTTCTTGCAGCAACGATATCTACCCTGTTATTTATTGCAGTATTAATAATCTCATCAAGGTTGTAGTTTCGGTTGTTCCAGATGTTTTTTCTTTCTGGAATATAAATAGTGTCGTTTCCTCCGGTTCCACAGTAATTGGAAATAGTTTGATAAAGAGAGTTAAGCTCCCTCTCAATATCTAAAATCTCACTACATAAATTACCCGTCTCGACCCTGTTTTGCAAAGCATCTAGGTCACGAATAGCTTCGTGAGCCCTTCTGATACTATCGGACTGCATCATATTGATCTGATCTTTATAGCTGCTCTTTCTTAGCTCATACTGCTCTCTTAGCCGAACGGTCTCAAGCCAGGTGAGGGTTGCCTCCTGCTGCAGGATTCTCATAAAATCTGCAAGAAGCATCGCTGATATCTCCTTTGATGTATAAGCCTGTTTCATTGCAGCAGATCTTCTCCCGGGAGAGATTGTCTGGCTTATCTCCACAATTCCGCCATATCCCATCTGCATATTGTTAAGCTCACTATTGTAGTAACCAAATCCAATTGATGGGTTATTAAAGGCAGAGGCCGAGATTATCTCTGCTTCTGCAATGTCAATTGAGAGTCTCTGAGCTGCATACTCTAAGTTATTCCTTTTTACAATCTCAAGATATTCGGACAATTTCAGCTCTTTATAAATCTGAGCATTTGCAGATAGTGCAATTGAAAACATTAAAATTGCCAAAGTAGAGAGTCTTCTTTTAATCGTTAGTTTCATCTTTAATTATTAGGTTTGGTTAACTTAATATTTGACAAAAAAAAATTAAAAAACTTACGCCTAAATTTTAGTTTTTTAGATCAATTACTACAATCTCAGATTTTGTCCCTATCCGGAATTTTGGCCCCCATAGTCCAATGCCAGAAGATACATAATAGTGAGTATCTCCTTTGGTCTTATGTCCGTAAGAGAGTTCATACATCCACTTAACAATGAGGCTTCCCGGCCAAAACTGCCCGTTGTGGGTATGGCCGGAGAGCTGCAGGTCTACCCCCTCGTTTTGAGCCTGCTCAAGATTAAAGGGTTGGTGATCCATTAGAATAATAGGTTTCTCTCTATCAATATCTTTTAAAATCTCGCTCAGAGGAGCCCTTTTTGAGTTGGTTTTATCGTCACGACCGACAATTTGAATACTCTCTCCCGCAATAGCCACGGAGTCTAATAACAACTTAACTCCGGACGACCTGAGGTAGCTGTATATCTTCTCTTTCTCACCTGCATAGAACTCGTGATTACCGCTGATAGCATAGGTGCCGTATTTAGACTCAATTTTGGAGAGCCTTCCTGCAACATCCCATTTGATGAGTGGTTTGAGGCTCATATCTGCTATGTCACCTGCTATAAGCACAATATCTGCCCTCTCTCTGTTGATCATCTCCACAAATCTGCTTAAGTCGTCTCCGGTTATATTTGAGCCAAGATGAAGGTCGCTCATCATCACCAATCTTAAACCATTACCGGGGAGAGGTTTTTTGATGGAGAGCTCTAGCCTGGTGGTATTGGGGTTGTTGAACCGATAGTTCCCGTAGAGTAGCAACAGCGAGACTCCGGTGATTGATACAATTGCAGCAATAGACTTGGCAGCAGCATAGTTCTCCTTTATAAATCGGGGATAGATGTCAAAAAAATGGTTGACAACCCTTATAAGATCGAAGCCCAGTAATATCAATAAGAAGTAGATAACTGCCACCAGCCAGGTAAAAGCTACTGCAGAGAGCACTACATTTGCTGTTTGAGGAAGTCTATCTCCGTAAAACATTCTCACAAAAAACGTGAGGGTAAGAGTCCAAAAAACAATTGAGTATAAATATCTTACAAATGTAATTGAGGGCATCAGTGAAAGCCCCCGTACGAATACATAGTAGTTATAACCGATTACGAAAGTGAGTATAAAGAGGAAAAATGCAATTTTCATATAAAACTTTAACGATTAAAACACCTATATTTGGTTTTTGTTTATAAAAGCATACTAAGTTATGAACGAAAGGACTAAGATAGCAAAAAGAGTGACCTGGATTGGTTTCTTCATTAATCTGCTTCTTACGCTGGCAAAACTTTTTGCCGGGATAATTGGCAAAAGCTCTGCTATGGTTGCAGATGCTATTCACTCCCTGTCAGATTTCTTAACCGATATTGTAGTTATCGCTTTTGTAAGCATCTCCGGAAGGGAGTCAGACGAAAATCACCACTACGGACACGGTAAATTCGAAACCTTTGCAACTCTAATAATTGCTCTTGTACTATTTGGTGTTGGGGTCGGCATCCTTATAAACGGTGTTGAAAAAATCATCTCTTCAATTGGCGGCAACAAAATAGAGCAGCCGGGAATGATTGCATTTTGGGCTGCCATTATTTCAATTATTTCAAAGGAGATACTCTTCCGCTACACGCTTAAAATAGGCAAAGAGATAAAGAGCGATGCTGTAATTGCAAACGGTTGGCACCACCGCTCTGATGCCTTCTCCTCAATAGGAACAGCTCTGGGAATTTCCGGAGCAATCTTCCTGGGAGAGAACTGGAGGATTCTGGACCCCATTGCAGGGGTTATAGTGAGTTTCTTCATCATTAAGGTCGCCGTTGAGCTATCCATACCAAGTATTAAAGAGCTTCTGGAGTCCTCCTTACCGGAAGAGATTACCACAGAGATAGACTCAATTATTAACAGCCATCCGGAGATTGTAAGATATCACCACCTGAGAACCAGAAAAATAGGCAGTATATACGCCATTGATGTCCACATCAAACTACACAAAGAGATTACCTTTGTAAGATCGCACGACATTGCTACCGAACTCGAGACCGAACTCCGCAACCGATTCGGGAGAGGAACACAGATAAGCGTCCACACAGAACCCGTATAACCTCTGTTTTATTCTATAGACAAAACAGATTTAGGTCATTTCTATTTTATACACAAAACAATATTGAAAAATCTTCAATACTTTACACAATAGGTTGCCTAAATGTCTCCGTTTCGATACAAATACAAATAAAAAAACGGAAGAACTTGCTTCCGTTTATAACTTTCATTCTTTATTGCAAATAAACTAAATAAGGTATTTGTTGTTAATTAATTACATATTAAATTGTTTAGCAATATTATAGCTTCTTATAAAGCTTAATAAATAATTTTACAACAAAGTAGATGACAATAACTATTACTACTAAAGCAATAATTTCAATAACACCGAGTTTAATCATATTAGTATATTTTTAAATAAAGTTATATAGCTAAATATAACTTTCCACACAATTACTCTAATGAAGAGTAATTAATTGTAGAACAGTGCATCAAATTTAAAAATTTAAAATGAATAAAAAAAATAGTTATTATACTTTTTTGTTTCTGGAGTTCCCTAAAAATCAAGATTTAACACCTAAAAAATGTTAAAAAACTTACAAAGTAGATACTATTCCATAACAGGAAGAACAATAGGGGAATAAAACATTACCTGGAATCCGAGTAAAATTATCTGATTAAATGTCAGGAATTAAATATCAGGAACTTACAACAGCCCACTAAAGAAGTCATTGCCTTTGTCATCTACGAGGATGAAGGCCGGGAAGTTCTCCACCTCTATTTTCCAGATCGCCTCCATTCCAAGCTCCGGATACTCTAGCATCTCCACCTTTTTTATACTCTCCTGTGCAAGAATGGCAGCCGGGCCACCGATGCTGCCCAGATAGAATCCTCCGTATTGTTTACAGGCATCTGTAACCTGTTTGCTCCTGTTACCTTTGGCTATCATTATTAGGCTACCACCCTGGCTCTGGAAGGGATTAACATATGAGTCCATCCTCCCTGCGGTTGTGGGGCCGAATGAGCCGCTTGCATAACCTTGAGGTTTTTTTGCCGGACCTGCATAGTAGATAGGGTGATCCTTTACATACTGCGGCAGACCCAACCCTGAATCTAATCGCTCCTTCAGTTTCGCGTGGGCAGAGTCTCTGGCAACCACAATTGTACCGCTTAGAAGCAAAAATGTAGATACCGGATATTGTGACAGATTGGCCAATATCTCTCTCATCGGGCGGTTGAGATCAATTTTAACAGCTCCGGTGTGAGTCGCCTGAATATTTCTGAGTTTTTCGGGGATTAGTCTTGCCGGATTTGAGTCCAGAGTCTCAAGCCAAATACCCTCTCTATTAATTTTGGCTTTTATGTTTCTGTCGGCACTACAGGAGACACCCATCCCCACCGGACAGGAGGCACCGTGTCTTGGCAGGCGTATAACCCTTATGTCGTGTGCATAGTATTTCCCTCCAAACTGGGCACCTATTCCAAGAGAGTTTGCGGCCTTGAGCAGCTTAGCCTCCAGTTCAAGATCCCGGAAAGCGTGACCCTCTTCGCCCCCTTTTTTTGGAAGCTCATCCAGATATTTTGCCGAAGCAAGCTTTACGGTTTTCATACACTGCTCGGCAGATGTTCCTCCAATCACAAATGCAATATGGTATGGAGGGCAGGCAGATGTTCCGAAGAGCTTCATCTTCTCTACAAGGTACTTCTCCAGGGTTGCAGGGTTTAAAAGCGCCTTCGTCTCCTGGAAAAGGAAACTCTTATTTGCAGATCCCCCACCCTTTGCAACGAAGAGAAACTTGTATTCACTCCCGTTTGAGGAGTAGATATCTATCTGTGCAGGCAGATTGTTTCCCGAGTTCTTTTCTGTATACATATCCAGTGCTATGGTTTGGGAGTATCTCAGGTTATCCTGTTGGTATGTGTCGAATACTCCGTGGGCAAGAGCCTGCTCGTCACCACCTCCGGTCCACACCCTGTCGCCCTTCTTGGCAACAACTGTTGCTGTGCCGGTATCCTGACAAAAGGGTAAAACACCCTTAGATGAGATATCGGCATTAAGCAGCATTGTGAGAGCAACCGCCCTGTCATTCACACTTGCCTCGGGGTCATTCAGGATTTTAGATACCTGTTCATTATGCTCCGGTCTCAACATAAATGCAATATCGTGCATTGCCTGTTTTGCCAGAACTCTCAACCCCTGCAGGTCAACTTTAAGTATCTCCTCTCCATCAAAAGATGAGGTAGATACATATTTATCTGTAAGCAGATGATAATCTGTTTTATCAGTTCCTAAAGGGAACATCTCATTGAATTTAAACTCCATCTCTCTCAATTTTTATTTATTCTTCAGTACACAATTTATAAACAAACCAAACAGCAAATTGTGCGCCTCTCTCCTATTTGTAGAGGCAGTTCTCTCTAATTTGCACTGGAATTCTGCATTAAGTACTCTCTCATAAAGCCGTTAAGGCCTCCGTCCAGCACCTCCTGTGTATCTGATGTCTCAAAATCTGTCCTCAGGTCCTTTACCATCTTATAGGGGTGAAGTACATAGCTTCGAATTTGGGAGCCCCACTCAATCTTTAACTTCTTTCCCTCCAGCTCTGCCTCTCTCTCCCTTTTCTTCTTAAGTTCAAGTTCATAGAGGTGAGACTTTAATATCCTCAATGCATTCTGCCTGTTATCCAGCTGAGAACGAGATTCTGTGTTCTCTACGGTGATTCCGGTAGGAAGGTGTCTAACCCTAACCCCGGTCTCCACCTTGTTCACATTTTGCCCGCCGGCTCCACCGGAGCGAAAGGTGTCCCACTCAATATCCCCAGCATTTATCTCAATGTTTATGGTATCGTCTACAGCAGGGTATACAAATACAGAGGAGAATGTGGTCTGTCTCTTACCCTGAGCATTGAATGGAGATATTCTCACCAGCCTGTGAACACCGTTCTCGGCTTTTAGATAGCCGTATGCATACTCCCCTTCAAACTCTATGGTAACAGACTTTATCCCCGCCTCTTCGCCATCTACAATATCGTAGATATGAACCTTATAGCCGTTTCTCTCTCCCCACCTTACATACATCCTCATAAGCATAGAGCTCCAGTCGTTACTCTCCGTACCGCCGGCTCCCGAGTTAATCTTTAGAATCGCTCCCAGATTATCACCCTCGTAACCCAGCATACTCCTTGTCTCAAGAGCCTCAACCTTAGTTAAGAGACTTTTGTAGTGCCCGGTTATCTCCTCCTCCAGGGAGCTGTCCTCCTTGAGGAAATCTACCAGCACACCCAAATCCTCCATAAGCGTCTCTACCTCGGTATAACTCTTGACCCAATAATTTACTGCTGATGTCTTTTTAAGAAATAGCTCTGCCTGAGAAGGATTTTTCCAGAAGTCGGGATCTTGTGTCTTCTGTTCGCTCTGTTGTAACTCTACTCTCTTGTTTTCGATGTCAAAGAGACCTCCCCAGCGCCAAAATCCGCTGACGGATCTCTTTGTACTGATCCGTTGTAAACATAATTTTATCTATTTTTTAAATCAATCTATTGCTGCAAAGTTAGCCAATAATCTGTTTACCGCACTCAAAACCTTCTCGTACTCAAAACCGCGGGAGAGGGCAAAGCGAATAAGTTTCGCTCTCATCTTCTCCCTATCCTCCTTTTTTAAGGTAGGCAGCTTCCTCTCCAAAATAGAGTTGAGCTTCTCCTCTCTCTGAAGCGGAGTTATTGTTGACATTGCACTCTCAATTATCTCATCCTCTATTGCCTTGCTCCTGAGTGACCACCGTATTTTTGCCGGCCCCCACCCACTCAAAGAGCTCTTGTCTCTAACAAATGATTGTGCATACCTGTTGTGGTCAAAAAACTTATCCTCTTCCAGAGATTTAATAATCTTATCTACCTCTTCCAAAGTTAGGGAGTATCTCTTTAGTTTATTTAATATCTCACTCCTGCAGCACTCCCGTACCGAACATATCCTCTGCATTGCAGAGAGAGCGTTGAGGCTCTTTTCCATTTCAGAGAACTCTTCTTTTGAAAAACCTCACAGTCTCACCTATCCAAAGCACAACAGAGGTGCCTGCTATAACCAACATCCAGTCACGAAATGTGAGCGGAACAGTTCTAAAAAGCTCTCCGCCGAACTCCACAATCAGAAGTTGACCGAAAATTATTGCACTTGCAACCACCATAAATGCAGGGCTTGCAAGAATCCCTTTAAAGGCAGATTTTCCCGTTAAAAACGCCTTTGCATTGAAGAGATTCCAGAACTGCAACATAACAAAGATTGTAAAGAAGAGAGAGATGTTATACTCAGATATCTCATTGTTTACATCTCCCAAATACCAAAGCATCGTTAGAAGCCCGGCAATAAAGAGCAGAGCTGTAATTAAAATGTTGACCCTCATAGATGGGGTAACAATAAACGCCCCGGGGCTTCTTGGTCTCTCCTTGAGAACTCTTATATCCGGAGGCAGCGAAGCGAGGGCACCGGCTGCAAATGTGTCCATTATAAGATTTACCCATAGCATTTGAGTGATCGTGAGGGGTATCTCCTTCCCGAAAATAGAGCCAAGCAGTACAACCACAAGAGCAGTTACATTTATTGTGAGCTGAAAAATAAGGAACCTCTGAATATTGCTGTAGAGAGACCTTCCCCATAGCACTGCAGTTACTATTGAACTGAAGGAGTCATCCAGCAGGGTTATGTCGCTGGCCTCTTTGGCAACCGATGTGCCCGAGCCCATTGAGAGACCTACGTGGGCGTGGTTAAGGGCAGGAGCGTCATTTGTACCGTCACCGGTAACGGCAACCACTTCACCCAACCTCTGAAGCAACCGCACCATCCTCTCTTTATCTGCCGGCCTTGCCCTGCACATCACTTTAATGAAAGGGAGCCTCTCCATAGCCTCAATATCAGTAAGAGAATCAAAATCAAGCCCCGAGATTACTCCGCTTACCAGCTCATCCTCTCCAAGAATCCCTATCCGACGGGCAATCTCCCGGGCTGTTCCCGGAGTATCCCCGGTAATCATCTTCACCTCTATCCCTGCACCTACGCAATTGGCAACAGCTTCGGTAACATCCTCCCGCAGAGGATCTGAAATTGCAACAACCCCAAGATATGTAAGCCCACCCTCCTTAACAAGGCTCTCCACATCCTCTATGGCCCTGTCGGGTGAAATTTCACGATAACCAAAGCCCAGTGTTCTCATTGCCCTGGCCTGATATCCGGCAAGTATTGCGGAGACATCTGCGGGGTAGTCTGTTGTAAATGAAGCAACAATCTCCGGAGCACCCTTTACAAAAAGATGGTATCTCCCCGATTCGGGAGAGAGGGCAACTGTTGCCATATATTTTCTTTCAGTAGAGAATGTAAGTTGGTTTATAATCTTTGAACTCTCCCGTATTTTTAGATAATCTTTGCCGTTTTCACTGAGCCAGATTAGCAGGGCAGCTTCAGTGGGGTTTCCCAGAGTACGGATTTTTCCCTCGACAGATCTGTCCAGATGGGCCGTTGAGTTCAGGGCAATGCTACTCTCTATAATCTCCGGATTTTCAACAAAATGTTCAAATGAAACCCGCATCTGGTTTTGGGTAAGTGTCCCAGTTTTATCTGTGCAGATCACTGTTGCTGCTCCCATTGTCTCGGTTGCGTGCATCTTTCTTACCAGATTATTGCTGGTGAGCATCTTTCTCATACTAAGAGCAAGAGAGAGAGTCACTGCCATAGGTAGCCCCTCCGGTACTGCAACAACTATAAGAGTAACAGATACCATAAAATATTTAAGTATCTGCAGGGCCATATTACCATCAATCCAGGATGCAGACTCCAGCGGGTTATAGCCGACAAGGTATCCTATAACAAAAGATATTAGAGCCAGAGTGATAGCTATAAGAGCATATACTCCCCAGCTTAGTTTAGCAAAACCGGGATGTTTAACACCCGGCCTCAGCAGCTCTACCCCCTCCATAATAATCGGAATCCAAACCTTTGCAATGGCAACAAACCCGGCAGCTATTACCGTAAAAAGGGTCCACAAAGGGGCAGCTCCGTAATGCGCCTCTCCTAAAAAGATATCTTTGACAAAGAGTGCTGCAAATGTCGCCACGGCAAGTATAAAACCGGCAAATCCGATAAACCTGGCCAGCCCCTCAAGCTGTCTGTTCAGAGGGGTAGGCTCATTGCTGATCTCGGCCGAGCGTCTTGCAACCTTTCCGTATTCGGTATTGTCTCCCACAGATGTTACCCTGCAGAGGCAATACCCCTCTAAAACCGTAGTGCTTTTATAGATCTGATTGACAGGATAGGTGGCTTCACTAGAGAGTTCGTTAGGGTTGACCCTCTTCCTCGCCAGTGGCTCTCCTGTAAGTGCAGATTCGTTTACGGAGAGGGAAACTGCCTCCAGAAGCTCTCCATCTGCCGGAACCTCCTCTCCTGCATCCAGGATTACAATATCTCCAACAACTATATCTCTCTTGGGAACCTCTGTAATAGAGCCGTCCCGAATCACCTTTACGGGATTCTCCTCATTAACCTTGTTGAGCAGATTGAATTTTTTCCCAGCATCTGCCTCAAACCAGAAGGAGATTCCGGTTGCCAGCAGAATAGCAAAGATTATCCCGATGGTCTCGTAAATCTCTCCGCTGCGAATGGAGATTAACAGCGAGAGCAGCGCCGCTATTAATAGAATTCTAATTATCGGATCGTTAAATTTTCCAAGGAAGAGACGCCACATCGGCTCTCTTGGCGGTGGGGTTAGAATGTTCTCTCCATTGACTCTGCGGCTCTCTTTTGCCTGTTCATTGGTTAAACCTTTGTAATCTGACACATTAGAACTCCTGTTCATTGAACTCTTTTTTTATACTGTTTCCGCTCAACATACCGCAGGCAGCCAGAATATCCTCCCCCCGTGAAGCTCTTATGGTAGATATTACTCCCGCTCTATTAAGTCTATCCCTGAAATTTTCTATGATAAGATCCGGAGAGCTTTTATACTGAAAATCCGGAATCTGATGAAATCTAATAAGGTTTACACGGCACTCAAGCCCTTTGAGCATTCGTGTAAGGGCATCTGCGTGTCTTTTTGTGTCATTCCACCCCGAGAACATAATGTACTCAAAACTTACCCTACGCTGGCCGGTAAAGTCATACTCCTTGATCATCGAGACAATCTCCTCAATCGGCCACGCCTTTTGCATCGGCATCATCTCTGCACGCTCCCGTTCAAAAGGGTTGTGAAGTGAAACAGCCAGGTGGCACTTTGACTCATCCAGAAATCTTCTTAATGTGCTCCCAACCCCTATTGTAGATACGGTAACTCTTTTTGGGCTCCATCCAAAACCCCAATCAGATGTGAGAATCTGAGTGCTCCTTAGAACCTGTTCATAGTTGTCCAGCGGCTCCCCCATTCCCATATAGACCACATTGGTGAGTTTGTCGCTCTCCTTTACATTTATGATTTGTGAAATTATCTCGCCCGCAGTGAGGTGCCCCTTAAAGCCCATCCTCCCCGTCATACAGAAGTGACAACCCATTTTACACCCCGCCTGTGATGAGATACATAGAGTGGCCCTATCTTCGTCCGGTATCATAACCGACTCAATAGGTGTTCCGGTTAGGGAGGAGAAGAGGTATTTTTTAGTTCCGTCTGCAGATGTACTCTCCTCAAGGGGAGAGTACCCCCCAACCTCAAAATTGGCAGAGAGAGCCTCTCTGGAACTCACCGAGAGGTTGCTCATCTGAGCGATATCCTTTACCTTTTTCTTGTAAAGCCAGTCCAAAATCTGTTTTGCCGTAAATACCGGAAGTGACAGATTATCTGTTATTTCCCTGAGTTCGGGCAAAGTCGCTCCAAGTAACCATTTTTTCATCCTGCAAATGTAGAGAAATTTGAAAATCATTTGTTATTTTTGCAGGAATTTAAAACATAAACATTATGGCAAAGGAGAAGGAAGAAGTTAACAGAGGTGCCGGGATTAATCCCGAGAAGCTGAAGGCCCTGCAGGCCACACTGGACAAGATTGAGAAGGATTACGGGAAGGGCACCGTTATGAAGTTGGGAGAGCAGCCAAAATGGGAGGTCTCTACTATCCCGTCGGGATCTATATCCCTGGACTTCGCTTTGGGAATAGGCGGATACCCAAGGGGAAGAGTGGTTGAGATTTACGGGCCTGAGTCCAGCGGTAAGACAACTCTTGCAATACACGCTATTGCAGAGGCTCAAAAAGTGGGCGGAATTGCTGCGATTATTGATGCAGAGCACGCTTTTGACAGAACATATGCAAAAAAGCTGGGTGTAGATGTGGATACTCTTCTCATTTCACAGCCGGATAACGGAGAGCAGGCGCTCGAGATTACAGACCATCTTATTCGCAGCGGTGCAATAGATGTAATTGTAATCGACTCGGTTGCAGCTCTTACCCCAAAAGCAGAGATTGAGGGAGAGATGGGAGACTCAAAGATGGGTCTTCAGGCAAGACTTATGAGCCAGGCATTAAGAAAACTAACTGCAAACATCAGTAAAACTAATACCTGCTGCATTTTTATCAACCAGCTCCGCGATAAAATCGGGGTTATGTTTGGTAATCCGGAGACAACAACCGGAGGAAACGCACTTAAGTTTTACTCATCTGTACGGGTGGATGTGCGCAGGATTACCCAACTAAAAGATGGCGAAGAGGCTACCGGAAACAGGGTTAGGGCAAAAATCGTGAAAAATAAACTAGCTCCCCCTTTCAGAAAAGCAGAGTTCGATATCGTATTTGGTGAGGGAATTTCAAAAATCGGAGAGATAATTGACCTTGGAGTAGACTTTGAGATCATTAAAAAAAGCGGTTCGTGGTTCAGCTACGGAGATACCAAACTTGGGCAGGGAAGAGACACCGTTAAACAGATTATTCTGGACAACCCTGCTTTGATGGAGGAGATAGAACAAAAAATACGTCTCAAACTACAGGAGAGCAGAGACTAAAACAGCTCAAAAAAAACAGATGGAAATTGTATTAAGCGGAATTCGGTCTACAGGACACCTGCACCTGGGAAATTATTACGGTGCACTCAGGAACTATATTAAGATGCAGGAGAACTACAACTGTTTCTTCTTTATTGCAGACCTGCATTCATTAACCACTCACCCTCACCCGGATGACTTTCACGCCGGGGTTAGGACAATACTTGCAGAGTATCTGGCTTCCGGTCTGGATCCCGAAAAATCTGCAATCTTTGTACAGAGCGATGTTCCTGAGATACTGGAGCTCTATATTCTGTTGAATATGATCTCATATAAAGGGGAGCTGGAGAGGACAACATCATTCAAGGACAAGGTGAGACAGCAGCCGGACAATATCAATGCCGGGCTGCTCACCTATCCGGTTCTTATGGCCTCAGATATTCTTATCCATAGGGCAAACCTGGTCCCTGTCGGTAAAGATCAGGAGCAGCATCTGGAGATGGCACGAGTGCTTGCAAGAAGGTTCAACACTTTCTACAACTCCCCGGTATTTCCGGAGCCAAAAGCCTTTAACTTCGGAGATGATCTGGTTAAGGTGCCGGGGTTAGACGGAAGCGGAAAGATGGGCAAAAGCGAGGGTAATGGAGTATATTTGTGTGATGATGAGCAAACTATACGAAAGAAAGTGATGAAGGCAGTAACAGACAGCGGCCCTACAGAGCCAAACAGCACAATGCCGGACTCTGTTGCAAATCTGTTTACACTTCTCAATATTGTCTCCAAAAAAGAGACAGTAGCCCACTTTATGCAGAGCTACAACAACTGCACAATACGCTACGGAGATCTTAAAAAGCAACTCGCAGAGGATATCTGCGCTCAGACGCTCCCGATTAAAGCGAGAATAGAGGAGATCTACAAAGATGAAGACTACCTGCGTAAGGTGGTAAAAAGAGGAACAGACCTGGCCAGAGAGAGTGCGAACGCAACTCTCAAAGAGGTTAGAAAAGCAGTTGGCTTCAGGAGCTTCCTTAACAGAGATGATTAGTAAAGAGACTATAGAGAAAATACTGGATGCGGCACAAATTGTTGATGTAGTCGGCGATTTTGTTGCATTGCGAAGAAGGGGGGCAAACTATATGGCTTGCTGCCCTTTTCATCACGAAAAGACACCCTCCTTCTCTGTCTCTCCCTCTAAAGGGATATTCAAGTGCTTCGGTTGCGGGAAAGCGGGCAACTCGGTAAATTTCATTATGGAGCACGAACAGCTGGGTTATGTTGATGCTCTTAAGTTCCTCGGAAGAAAGTACTCCATAGAGATAGCAGACAGGGAGGAGACAGAGCAGGATGCCCAGAACAGATTAAGGTCGGAATCTCTGTTGGCAGTCACCCAGTTTGCTCAGGAGTTCTACACAGACTCTCTCTGGAATACAGATCAGGGTGTAGCTATAGGGCTGAGTTATTTTAAGGAGAGAGGTTTCGACGAGGCTCTTATTAAAAAATTTATGCTGGGTTGGGCCCCTTCAGGCAGAGACTCACTAAGTAAAGCAGCTCTAAAAGCGGGTTACAAAAAGGAGTTTCTTATTGCCGCAGGTCTCTCAGTAGAGAGGGACTCAGATAAAGAGCTCACAGACCGTTTTTACGACAGAGTTATGTTCCCTGTCCACTCAATCTCCGGACGGGCTATTGCTTTTGGAGGCAGGACACTGCGTGCAGATAAAACCGTCGCAAAATATATTAACTCTCCCGAGACAGAGATCTATATTAAGAGTAGGACTCTATATGGGATTTTCTTTGCAAAGAGCTCCATCACCAAGATGCAGAAATGCTATCTGGTTGAGGGTTATACCGATGTTTTGGCATTTCACAAATCTGGTGTAGAGAATGTAGTGGCTTCAAGCGGCACATCCCTTACCACTGAGCAGATCCGTCTCATAAAACGATTTGCCCCAGAGGTGACAATTCTTTACGACGGAGATGCAGCCGGTATCAAGGCCTCTTTACGGGGTATTGATATGCTTCTGGAGGAGGGTCTCCGCATTAAAGTGGTTCTCTTCCCCGATGGAGAGGATCCGGACTCCTTTGCAAGAAAAAACAGCCCTGAAGTTCTCAAACAATTTCTCCAGGATAATCAGGAAGATTTCATAGCTTTTAAAACCAGACTGCTATCTGCAGAGACAAAAAAGGATCCTATTAAGAGGGCTCAGCTTATTCAGGAGGTGGTTGCCAGCATAGCGGTAATCCCGGATGCCATAAGCAGGGCTGTCTACATCGAGGAGTGCTCTACCAGACTAAATATCTCGGAGGAGATTCTCTCTACCGAGGTTAAGAAGTTGCGCAAAAAGAGGCAGTACGGAGCCTACTCAACTGAGTATACCCCTGCTCCCGAGCCGGGAGTTCCGCTCTATTTTCCTGTTCTTGAGACAGGAGAGAGGCTGCCCGAATTTATCACCAACACCTATTGTGAACCTGCAGAGAGGGAACTTCTCTACTATCTAATAAAATTCGGCGAGCATCCACTCTATGGAGCAGACGAAGAGAATCCGGCATCGGTCACTGTCTCTCAGTTTATTCTCACAGAGCTCTCAAATGACGATCTTGAACTTCAGAACCTTATATACAAAAACATCTTCGACGAGTACTATCTTGTAAAGGAGATTGGTCAGCAAGAGATTCAAAAACACTTTCTGAACCACAGAAATCAGGATTTTGTAAATGTGGTGCTGGATCTTCTCCATAAGGAGCATAACCTCACAATCAAACAATTTGTTGCCGAGATACCTCCGGAGGAGCATCTGCTCTCTACAATGGTCCCTAAATCTATACTCATCTATAAGGCAAAAATTACTTCAATAGCCTATCAAAATCTCTGTAAAGATCTCTCCCAGGCAGAGAAAGAGAGGGACAGTATCCGGCAGAACGAGCTTATGGAGCAGCTTCAGATATTGATGCACATTCGCAACTCCTTCTCCAGGGAGCTTAAGAGATTGACCATTTAAGATTTTTTTTAACTTTGTCGCCTAAAATTTTCCAACCGATGAACAGCAACTTTAAACGACACCTAATCACCGCAGCTCTGCCCTATGCAAACGGAGCAGTACATATTGGACATCTTGCAGGGGTTTATATTCCTGCCGACATCTATGCAAGATATCTGCGAATGCGGGGAGAGGATGTCCGTTTTATCTGCGGGTCGGACGAGCACGGGGTTCCAATTACCATAAAGGCAAAACAGAACAACTGCACTCCTCAGGAGATTGTGGACAAATACCACCTTATCATTAAAGACTCATTTGAGAGGCTTGGAATCAGTTTTGACATCTACTCCAGAACAAGCTCTGCAATACACCATAAAACAGCATCTGAGTTCTTTAAAAAGCTATATAGTGAGGGGAAGTTCATAGAGAGGGAGAGCGAGCAGTATTACGATGAGCAGGCTAACCAGTTTCTTGCAGACAGATATATCTGCGGAACCTGTCCAAAATGTATGGCAGAGGGGGCATATGGAGACCAGTGCGAGAAGTGCGGCAGTACTTTGAGCCCAACCGAGCTAATAAATCCAAAATCTACCCTAAGCGGCAATGTGCCCATAATGAAGAGTACTTCACACTGGTATCTGCCTCTTGACCAATATGAGCCCTGGCTTAAAGAGTGGATTCTTGAGGGGCATAAGGAGTGGAAAGTGAATGTTTACGGGCAGTGTAAATCGTGGCTCGATGGCGGGTTACAACCCAGGGCTGTGAGCCGTGACCTTGACTGGGGAGTTCCGGTTCCTGTGGATGGTGCAGATGGCAAAGTTCTCTATGTTTGGTTTGATGCCCCTATCGGTTACATATCCAATACTATAGAGCTTATGCCAAACGACTGGGAGAGGTGGTGGAAGAGTGAAGATACCAAGCTTGTACACTTTATAGGTAAAGACAATATTGTTTTCCACTGTATTGTTTTCCCGGCTATGCTCAAAGCGTACGGTGATGGTTACATCCTTCCCGAGAATGTGCCTGCAAATGAGTTTCTCAACCTTGAGGGGAATAAAATATCTACATCCCGTAACTGGGCAGTGTGGCTTCACGAATATCTGGACGAGTTTCCGGGTAAGGAGGATGTGTTGAGATATGTACTCTGTGCAAATGCTCCCGAAACAAAGGATAACGACTTCACCTGGAAAGATTTCCAGACCAGAAACAACAGTGAACTGGTGGGAATTTTTGGTAATTTCGTGAACAGGGCAGTAGTTCTAACCCATAAATATTTTGAGGGGGAGACTCCGGCCGCACTAAACTGTTTAGCTATTGATGATGAAGTTCTCTCTCAGATTCCTATCCTTAAAAAGAGCATAGAGGATAATCTGGAAAACTATAAGTTTCGCGAAGCTCTGCGCGAGGCTATGAACCTGGCCCGTCTTGGAAATAAGTACCTTACAGATACAGAACCCTGGAAGGTTGTTAAAACAGATCCGGAGAGGGTTGCAACCATTCTAAACATCTCTCTGCAGATATGTGCCAACCTGGCAATAGCATTTGAGCCGATACTTCCGCATACAACCAAAAAACTGCGCTATATACTCAATATGAAAACCAGCCGCTGGGAAGAGTTCGGGAATATCTCGATTCTTCATCCAGGGCATAAACTCAACGAAGCAACTCTGCTCTTTGAGAAGATTGAAGATGGCGAAATAGAGTTTCAGATAGCAAAGTTGCAGGCAACTAAAAATTCAAATGAGGCAACAGCCGTTATTGACCAGAAGAGCCCGCTAATGCCGCTCAAGCCTGAGTGCACCTATGAGCAGTTCTCAGAGATGGATATCCGCACCGCAACGGTACTTGAGGCAGAGAGGGTGCCAAAAACAGATAAGCTTCTTAAGTTAACAATAGATACAGGACTTGATATCCGCACTATTGTATCCGGGATAGCCGAGTACTACTCTGTGGAAGAGATGGTTGGTAAACAGATCTGCATACTTGCAAATCTGGCTCCTAGAAAGATCAAAGGGATCGAATCCAAAGGTATGATTCTTATGGCCAAAGAGGAGAACGGCAAAATGAAGATTGTAAGCCCCGAACAGAGGCTGGAGAACGGTTCTGCTATCAGCTGAGTTTTAGAATCTCCCTCTCCTCTTTTGAGTAGAGTATCCACTCAAGTATCGGACGAAGTTCATCCTTGAACACTATCAAAAGCGCAATTACTGCGATGAGCAGGAATGTGAGCACCAGTATCGTTATAAACCTCTTAACAAATTTGTTGCCCCCCTTTTTATCTTCAGCTTTTAGAGAAGTAGCTGCGACAGGTTGTACTTTTGGAGCAGTAGCTGCGACAGGTTGCACTTTTGGTGCAGTAGCAATAACCGGTTCCGGTTTTGGAGGTGTAACTTTAATAGGTTCCGGCTTAGGTGCAATCACCTGTTGCGGTTCCTGAATCACATCTTCGTCTATTGATATAAGATCTTCAAGCCCTCTCTCACTATTATCTGCAGAAATTTCAGATTCTATAACCTCCTCCATCTGTGGCTCAGGAATAACTTCCGGATTAAACTCCTCTGAACCTGCCTCGTCAATTATGCTCTCGATATCGGTGCCCAAGCCGGTCAATCCAAGAAGATCTTTAGGTATCCCTTTGAAAAATCTCTCTACAGGTTTCCCGGTAAGCTTCTCTACCTCTCCTTTTTTTGAGAGGACTTTAATATTAATAGGGGCAAGGCCGTAACCCTCTACATAATTGAAAAGATCTTTGTCTGCCACAAAGAAGTAGTCATTTTGCTCTGTGGCTCTCATAGTACCGAAGCCGGGAATCTTATATGTTTTGTTTGTGCTAAGATCTACCTTGAGTCTTTTAACAAACTCGGCAATCTCGTGCTTTGCAATTTCAATTGAGACTCCCCTGTCATCTGCATATCTTATTTCCAGAAGCCCGTCATTCCAACTCTCACTGGAACGAAACAGTATTCTCCTGAATGGGGGGTGAATAACCAAAGCCCTGTCCGAAAAGACAGATGGTGCCATCTCTGCAATAAAACTTCCCATACCGGGCAGTGATACTCTGTCATTTTCGAGTATAAGCTCCTTGAGAATATTTGAGAAAAGGGTAATATCCATATTTGGTTGCTATTGTGCAAAGTTAAAAAAAATGTAACTAAAATGATGATATTTTAAAAATCTCAAAAATTGTGATAAAAGATTTGCAGTTTTATAAAATTCCATTTACATTTGCAGTCCCAAAAAGGGAAAAACAAATTCCTCGTTAGCTCAGTTGGTTAGAGCACCTGACTGTTAATCAGGGGGTCCTAGGTTCAAGTCCTAGACGAGGAGCTTAGAATTAAAAGAGTTACAGCGTTAATATGTTGTAACTCTTTTTCATTTGCATACGATTTGCATAAAATACCCCTCTATATAAATTTAGCCGTAGGGATAAATTAATTTTAACAGAAATAAAACTTTCAAATGTATAAGCGCGGAATACGAAGAAATTACTAAACAATCGAAATATATTGTGGGAAAACAAATTATCATACTATTAATTTTTTATTTATATTTAAACGTCAAAAGATTAGTGATAAAAATGAATAAAACAACGACGTAAAATTATATTCAAAATAAAACGAAAGAGAAGGAGCCTAAAGAATCATTTTTTTTTATAAAACCCAAGAATACTATGAATTTTTTTAAAGCTATTATCCTGTTAATCATTCTAGGTGTAATGTTTTGTTTTACATTTAGTTGTAAGAAAGATTCTCCAAAACTTAATCCTACCGGTACTGTCTCCGACATTGACGGTAATGTGTATAAAACAGTAACAATTGGTACACAGGTATGGATGGCCGTAAACCTGAAAACAACTAAGTATCGGAATGGCAATTCAATAGGCACAACTAATCCAGCTACATTGAATATTTCTGCTGAAAGCACACCAAAATATCAATGGGCTAATTACGGTATTGAGAGTAATGTTGCGACTTATGGTAGGTTGTATACATGGCATACAGCAACAGATAGTAGAGGGATATGTCCAACAGGATGGCATTTGCCTAGTGATGCGGAATGGACAACATTGACTACATTTTTAGGAGGAAATAGCATAGCAGGCGGCAAGCTTAAAGAAGCAGGTACAAGCCACTGGTTAAGTCCTAATACAGGCGCAACCAATAGCTCCGGTTTCACAGCCCTTCCAGGTAGCGACCGTCTCAGCAGTGGAGCATTCTACGATTTTGGCTACTACGGTGGCTGGTGGAGTTCTACTGAGTCCGGTGCAATCTACGCCGGGTTCTGGTCAATTTTATACAGTACCAGCGAAGTATCCAGAAACAACAGCTATAAGACCTTCGGGTTTTCTGTTCGTTGTTTGAGGGATAACTAGACAATTTGTCTATTAGGTTATTAACGTGAAGCGGTCGAATTTTCTTCAACTATCTTTCTGTGAGAATTTCAGAAAAAACAAAGATCATATCGTATATTCCCTTTTTACAGTTACCCCGTGTGGCAAATTTATTGATTTGTAATGGTTTTCTCCAGCAAACAAAAACGCAGGGTTTTGTGTTAATATAATTTTGCAATCCTGCGCTTAAATTTACCCGGCTAAACAATTAATAAGAGTAATATAATGGAAAGAGAATCAGTAAACACATCTATTGAATGTAAGATAGAGTGTGCAGCCTCCTCCAAAACCGCTTATGGAGATAAGAGTATTAGCATCCTGAAAGAAAAATTTCTATTTGTTTTGTGTCTGGTAACTCTTTTTAGTTTTCAAGCGTTTTCGCAATCAAAATATGAAAAAGAGTTCCGTATTAAGGAGTCAGATGTGCCATCTAGAGCTCTCTCTTTTGTTGACTCAATAACCTTCGACTCCAAAGTTAAATGGTACAAGGAGATAGGTTTAGACCATATTACATTCGAGGCTAAAGCAATTTCAAATAAAGAGAGGCACAGCATTGAGTTTTCTGAGAACGGAATATTTCAGGATGTTGAAATTGAGGTAGATGTATCCAAAATTCCTTCTGATATCTATACAAAAATAACAGGATTTTTGACTCTAAGTCACAAAAAACACAAAATAGAGAAAGTTCAAATACAGTACACCGGAGAACGAGATTCTGCTCTGATGTTTTTAAGAGAAAACAGGAATAACTCTAAGGGCATTACAATAAGTTATGAGGTCATTATCTCTACAAAAATGGATGGGAATTTTGTTATGATGGAGTATCTTTTTTCTGCAAAAGGTGAATATCTGCAAAGCAAACAAATAATCTCTAAAAGAAAAGATACGATTGATTACTAAATATGAAAAGACTCTCTATTATACTCATATTATCTGCATTTTCGGTTATTTGTGCCGCTCAAACCGGCAATCAGTATGGAGTTATGCCATCGATAAACTTACTTAAGCAATTCCCTAAAAACTGGTCAACAAACTTTAAGCTTGAGTCAAGGCAATCTATTTATAACCAAGTGCTGAAATATGATTATTTGCTAACAGAGCTATCCTTGGTAATAACAAAACGGATTGCGCCAAATATAACATTAGGTGCCGGTTATTTAATAAGGGCAGAAGATGATGAATTTAAAAACAGAGTTATACAACAGATTAGTTTTGGCAAAAAGTATCCCGGCTTTCGTATGGCACACAGGTTTATGACTGACCAAACTTTTGGAAAGAGCTCCGACACTGAACTTAGACTCCGGTACCGGATATCATCCGAGATTCCTTTGGAAGGAGAGTCAATTGATGTGAAAGAGTATTATCTTAAAATCAATAATGAATATCTTAACTCTTGGCAAAAAAGTGATTACGACCTGGAAATCAGATTAGGGGCTCTTTTGGGTTACTCTATCTCTTCTATTAATGATCTGGAAATTGGGATAGACTATAGGTTAGACTCATTTATTAGCGGGAATAGAAGAGAGAGAATTTGGCTAAGCATAAACTTTTTCCACTCTTTATGAAATGTCGATATAAAATCTCAAAATTTAACAGAAAAGTGACTATCGTTTATTACTAAGAAAAAGCGTTAACACAAAACCTATTGCAAGAAGTATGGTCCCTATTGAAAATGCGTAATTAGCCGCGTCTTGCGGAAAATTGTCCTTCATAAACCCTACTATCTGCGGACCAAGAACACCCCCGGCCGACCAGGCAGTTAGAATGGCTCCGTAGACTACCGGCATCAGCCTGTCAGAAAAAACCTCTCTGATGTAGGCCGGCATCGTTCCGAATCCACCTCCGTAACATAGCAAAACATAGCAGACAAGCAGTGCAAAGATGTAGGGGTTTGTAACAAAGAGCAGAGTTACAAACACAATAAGCTGACTCCCTAATATCAATCTAAAAGTCTGAATCCGTCCAATCCTGTCTGATACTCCTCCCCAGAAAAATCGGCCTATTCCGTTAAAAATTGAGCTAACGGCAATGAGTGTACCTCCTATTGCCGCAAGCGAAACAGGGTCACCACCCGGTCTGTAGAGGCTCCACAGATCCTGCATCATAGGTGACTGGAAACTGATAAACATTATACCAGCAGTGATATTAACAAAGAAAACTACCCAAATCATTAGGAACTTTAATGTAAAAATGGCCTCTGTGGCGGTAATCTCTTCTCCCTTGCTGTTATCTGTTGCAGATATTTTTGCAGGGGGTGTATAGCCTTCGGGCAAGTACCCGGCTTGCGGTTGTTTAATAAAGAGGGCGGCAATAAAGCCAAGTAGCAGAATTATTGCGCCAATTATAAAAAACGAGGTGATAAGATTGCCATCTGCAATGTTCAAAACAGTAGGGGCAATAAATTTAGACATTACCAGAGCTCCAAAGCCAAACCCCATAACCACCATTCCGGTAACGAAACCCTGTTTGTCCGGAAACCATTTTGATGCCGAAATTACCGGAGTCACATAGCTCATTCCAATACCCCACCCGCCAACAACTCCAAACCCTAAAATTAGAGCCGGCAAACTATGGAATTTAAGTGCCAGGCTTCCCAGAACAAACCCTGTCCCGTACATAATTGCACCAATAACAGCCAGTTTTGTAGGCCCAAATTTTGGAAGGTTTATCCCACTCCAGGCAGCAGAGATTCCAAGAAATAGGATATTGGTACTAAAGACCCAGGCCACACCCGAGTTTGACCATCCATACGCCTCAACGATGGGCTTTTGAAAAAAGCTCCAGGAGTATACAGTCCCCAGAACAATCATTAAAATTGTTCCCATCACAGCCACCAGCCACCGGTTTCGAATTGGAGCTACAATCATACGATTTTTTAATTATTAGGTTTAGTAATATAAATCTGCAAATGTAAATTTAGTTTAAATATTAAAATTATTATATTTGGTTAAAACTATCCTTATGAAGAACTTCATTATTTTTGGCCCTCCGGGGGCCGGGAAAGGTAGCCAGGCGGTTATTCTCGCCAAAAAATATAACCTAAAACATATCTCAACCGGAGATATCTTAAGGGAGGAGATCAAAAACGGAACAAAGCTGGGTCTTAAGGTAAAATCTCTTATGGATGAGGGTGCTTTGGTAAGTGACGATATTATCCTTGAGATCATTGAGAGTGTTATTCTAAACGCAAAAGGGTATTCCGGTTTTTTATACGACGGATTCCCCAGAACAGTTTATCAATTTAGTGCGCTGGATGAGTTTCTTCAAAAGATCGGACAAAGAGTAGACGCAGTTATCTCTCTGGTTGTAAAAGAAGATGTTTTAATCCGAAGAATGCTTCGCCGGGCCGAAATTGAGGGTAGAGCAGATGATGCCGATATTAATGTTGTTAAAACCAGGATTGAGACATATCGGGAGCAGACAGAGCCGCTCATTGAGATATTCCAAAAGAGAGGGAATTACTACCCTCTCGAGGGTGATACCACAATTGAGAGGAATTTCAATGAAATCTGCACTCTTATAGACAGCTTGGCATAATCTCTTTTTACTCTTCGTTTAATTTCTAAATCTCACATTTAATTCTTAAATTTATACTACTATTATTTAGGGATATTAAATTGTGAATCTATGAAAACGGTTAATCATAACCAGGAGAGTAGCCTGGATAGCTTGGCTTTCCTTTCGGGCACGGCAATAAAATTTGCCTCCTCTGGTATAGGTGATTCAATCTTTCAATTCATTGGAGCATCTCTGCGAGAGCTCAATCCCAATGCAATTATTATAGTTAACTCAATTGACCCGGAAAGGGAGACCAGCACAACCGAGGTCTTTCTTTCACCGCCAAATCTTTTAGAGAGCATCATATCAACCCTTGGATTCAAACCCGTGGGCAAGGTTTACAAGGTTGACTCATCTATTCTGGAGCTCAACTCTGGCTATATAAGAAAATTCGACCAGGGTATACACGAGCTCTCTTTTAGAACTATTCCTATAGTCGTCTCCAAATCTCTTGAACGGCTTGTAAATCTTGGTTCAATATACGGTATCGCATTTATAGCAGACAACAAAATGTTTGCAAATGCCGCATTGATATTCCGTAAAGGGGATACTCTTGCCCATCAGGAGACCATTGAGACTTTTGTAAGACAGGCTTCTGTAACTCTTAAAAGAATAGAGGCCGAGAGAAGTGAAGATAAATACAAATCACTTTTTGAGCATATGACACAGGGTGCTTTTAATATGCGCTCAGATGGAAAGATAACCGATGTAAACAGAGTTGCCCTGGAGCTTCTTGGTTTTGATAAGGTAGATTTTCTAAGTAAAACAAACAGAACGGAAGATTGGGATTTAATCGACGAGAATCACAAATCTATTTCTGCAAAAGAGTTTCCGGTAACTATCGCATTAACAAAAGGAGAGCCGGTTTACGAAAAGATTATCGGAGTGTTTAATCCTATCCGAAAAGATTATGTGTGGCTGTT
The DNA here is from genome assembly GCA_002842515.1 of Bacteroidetes bacterium HGW-Bacteroidetes-5. GTDB lineage: Bacteria > Bacteroidota > Bacteroidia > Bacteroidales > UBA932 > Bact-08. The sequence goes on from PHDC01000001.1 coordinate 1,073,777, forward strand.
GATAAATGCGATCCCTCAATTTAAGACCGGTAATAAAGCTCCAACCTCGGTTTTTGTCACATTTCAGGACATTACGACAATAAAGAGATCTATTCACAAGGTGATGGATTCCGAGGCAAATGCCAGGGCAATAATGGAGTCCACCGATGATGTAATAATCCTTCTTGACCCAAGTGGGGTAGTAATAGACTCGAATGAAGCCCACGCAAAAAAATTGAACATTGAGCGGGAGAATTTAATTGGGAAAAATGTTTTTGATTTGCTGCCCCAGGATGTAGGGAGAACAAGAAAAGAGGCGATCAAGGAGGTAATTCAAACCGGCAAACCTGTTCACAAAGAGGATTTCAGAGATGGATTCTGGAACGAGTACTCTATTCACCCCATAGTTTCACATAGAGGAAAAGTAGAACGGGTTGCTGTATTTTCAAAAGATATTACAGAGAAAAAAAAGGCAGAAGAGCATATCAGAAATAACTACTCCCTTCTGAGAATTGCGGGAGAGACAGCAAAATTTGGAGGTTGGATAGTGGATATTGAGAAGAATATAGTGATTTGGTCCGATATAGTCGCAAAAATCCACGAAGTTGAGCCCGGATTCTCTCCTTCAGTAGAAGAGGGAATCCATTTTTACGCACCTGAGTGGAGAGAGAAGATAACGGAGATATTCTCCAATTGTGTCAAAAATGGAACACCATACGACGAAGAGATGGAGATAATTACACTAAAAGGAAAAAGGGTGTGGGTCAGAACTACCGGAGAGGCTGTAAAAGATCATAAAGGGAAGACAATAAAGATACACGGAGCTTTCCAGGATATCAGCGAGTACAAAAAGATTTCGGATGCACTAATTGCTTATGAACGAAAATTTAAGAGTTCTATTGACAGTCTTCTGGATGCGTTTGGAATGTACACTGCAATCAGAGATAAAAACAATAACATAACCGATTTCAAAATTGATTATGTTAATCCAAAGGCTTGTGAACTCAATAAAATGAGTAAAGAGGAGCAAATTGGCAAAGGTTTATGTGAGATTCTCCCCTCTCACCATTCATCCGGCCTCTTTGATGAGTATATAGAGTTAGTGGAAACTGGAAATGTAATAGAAAAAGAGTCTGTTGCATATCAGGACACATATAGTGGGGAGCTTATAAAAAGGACATTTGAGATTAAGGCATCAAAATTCTCAGATGGGTTTATTGCAACCTGGAGAGATATCTCTGCAAGAAAACAGACAGAGGAGAAGCTCCTTGAGAGCGAACGGGAGAAGGCCTCTTTGATTGATAACTTACCCGGCTTCGTATATAAGTGCGCCTTTGATCATCAATGGACAATGCTTTATATAAGCGAAGAGTGTTACAAGATTACCGGATACCATCCCGAAGATTTTATCTTTAATAAAAAGATATCTTACAATGATATCATTCACACCGATTTCAGAGAGGCAATCTGGAGTAAATGGCAGATTGTTATATCTTTAGGGACACCTTTTCGGGAGGAGTATCAAATAGTGACTGCAGATAATCATCTAAGATGGGTTTGGGAGCAGGGTCGCGGAGTCTACTCTAAAGAGGGCGTACTTACTCATCTTGAGGGATTCATAACAGATATAACTGAGCGAAAAGAGATGGAAGAGGCCCTGAGGGAGAGCGAAGCGAGGCTTGTAGAGCTAAACGCTACCAAAGATAAGTTCTTCTCAATTCTTGCACACGACCTAAAGAGCCCTTTCAACAGCATTATCGGAATTGGAGAGCTCCTCATAGAGCAGATTAAGAAAAAAGAGTTTGCAGATATTGAAGAGTATGCATCTATAATGAGGGACTCTTCTCATAAAGCGATGAACCTGCTTACGAACCTGCTAGAGTGGTCCCGCTCGCAAACCGGCCGAATGGATTTTACCCCTGAGTTTTTGCGACTCTCCCAACTTGCAGATGAGGTGGTTGACCTTTTAAATTATACTGCAAACCAAAAATCTGTCTCAATCCACTCTAAAATTCCAAATAGCGCTGTCTGTTATGCCGATAAAGCGATGATTAGTTCTGTCCTGCGTAATCTTGTCTCCAATGCTATTAAATTCACCGGTAAGGGTGGAGAGATTGTTGTCTCGGCAAAATTGACGGAAGATAAATGCATTGTTACTGTGTCTGACAACGGTATAGGAATGTCAAAGAGTGAAATAGACAATCTCTTTAGAATCGACAAATTTTACTCTACCAGAGGGACCGAAAACGAAGGAGGAACAGGCTTAGGTCTAATTCTTTGTAAGGAGTTTATCACCCGCCACAGCTGTGAGATTTGGGCAGATAGTAAAAAGGGCGAGGGAAGCAGTTTCTCTTTTTCTCTGCCCAGGGATTCCCGTTAAATAATAAAGCGATAGGTCGGGTATCTGTTTTTTTCTTATATTTACACCTGTAAATTTTGAACTGCACATTTTGTGTTAGAAAAGTCTGCTCTCAAAAGGAGAGTTATGTTTGAATTGATTTAAACTTTGAAGACCTTCATCTGCAAACTTCTCAAAATGGAGTTTGTTGTAATCTAAAGACCCTTAAGTGGGTTCCTCAAAATTACTATCCACCAAAATTTCTTTTGGATGAAACCAATCATTGAGCTCATAAAAGAGCTTGCCGACAAGCACGGTCGCAACAGGCACAGCCTGCTTCCCATTCTACAAGGTGTCGTTGAACAGGAGAGGTATCTCTCCGAATATTCAATGATAGAGATAGCTAGGGAGCTTGATATACCTGCGACTGAAGTTTATGGAACCGCAACCTTCTATACTTTTTTGGACTACAAAAAGATGGGCAGAAACATCATTCGTGTATGTAAAACCATCACCTGTTCTATGAAAGGAGAAAAGCAGATTATGCTTGCAATAGAAGATATGTTAAAGATTAAAATCGGGGAGACAACCCAGGATGGGCTCTTCTCCTTACTTCAGACCAACTGTCTGGGGCTTTGCCACAAGGCGCCTGCAATGCTCATCAACAACGAGGTCTACACCGATCTTACTCCTGAGAAGATTCGTGAAATTCTTACTATGTATATGAACCGAAAAGATGAGGGAGAGAACAATGTCAACTAATTATCAACTAAAAAGGGCCGACTTCATTTTCAAAAACGAAAATGATTGGGAAGAGGTGCTGAGCAAAAGTATCAGCCGTCCACCACAAGAGCTGATAAATGAGTTGATCAGCTCCGAACTTAAAGGTAGAGGGGGAGCAGGATTTCCAACGGGATTAAAATGGAAGGTCTCGTCGGAGGTGAAGAGTGATGTTAAATATGTAATTTGCAATGCCGACGAAGGAGAACCTGGCACCTTCAAAGATAGGGAAATTTTGTCTATGGTTCCTTTCAAAGTTTTGACGGCAATTGCAATATGCGGGTATGTTATCGGTGCTAAAGAGGGTTTTATATACCTCAGAGGGGAGTATAACTTCCTTAGGCCCGAACTTTTAAAAGCAATCAATGAATTTGAGTACTACTGTAAAGAGATTAAGCTAGATTTCTCCATAAAAATATTTATGGGCAGCGGTGCTTATATCTGCGGAGAGGAGACTGCTCTTTTCGAATCTATGGAGGGTAAGAGAGGTGAGCCAAGAAACAAGCCACCCTACCCTACTCTTTCCGGATATATGGGTAAACCGACTGTCATCAATAATGTGGAGACTCTTGCACACACCTATACTATATTCAAATACGGCTCCAAAAGGTTTTACGACCTTGGGGTTCAATACTCAAGAGGTTCGAAACTCTTTTCTGTTTCGGGAGATACTCCAAAACCGGGAATCTACGAACTGGAGCTTGGAATGAGCCTATCTGACTTCGTTGAGGAGTTCGGTGACGATGATACAAAGGCCGTTCAGGTTGGCGGTGCATCGGGATTTCTTGTTCCAAGAAAGAGGTTTTCAGAGACTAATATTGGCTTCCAGGGCAAACTGGTTGGCATTTCACTCCCTACCGGAGGATCTATGATGCTTTTCAACAGTTCAAGATCTATGTACAATGTACTGGACAACTATCTTAACTTCTTTGCAGAAGAGTCTTGCGGGCAGTGCACACCTTGCCGTGTCGGTTGCCAACAGCTCCTCAAGGGCATTAAAGCCGTTAAAAGGGGGGAGAAAAATGCTCAGTATCTGGATAAAATGTTAAAACTTGCCGAAACTATGCAGGTGACTGCTAAATGTGGTCTGGGTCAATCGGTGGGTAACTCGTTTTCATCTATAGTTGAGAACTTCCGTGAGGAGATGATTTACTAATGCCAAAAAAATTATTTTATGGGAAAAAATCTAAAAATAACTATAAACGGTGCAACTGTAGAGGTTGCAAAAGGTGCCTCAATACTTGAGGCAGCCGGCCAGGCAGGAGTAATTATCCCCACTCTTTGTTACCACAAAGATCTTTGTGTCTCGGGAAACTGCAGAGTTTGTATAGTAGAACTGGTTGGACAGAAAAGACTATCTCCAGCTTGTGCAACCCCTTGTGAAGAGGGTATGGAGGTACTCACCAATACTCTAAAAGTGAGAAACTCCAGAAAACACATTATTGAGTTACTCCTATCTGAGCACAATGCAGACTGCACAAGCTGTTATAAAAACGGTAAGTGTGAACTCCAGAGTCTGGCATCGGAGTATAAGATTATGAATCAAGACTTCATCAATCTTGTACCATTCCATAATTATACGATTGATATGTTCTCTCCGTCAATTATCAAAGACGACAGCAAATGTATCCGTTGTCAGAGATGTGTTCGTACCTGTGCAGAGCTTCAGGGGGTAAATGCACTCACTATGTCTTACAAAGGTGAGCACGCCAAAATAACCACCTTCTTCGAAAAGGCTATGAACGATGTAGTTTGCACAAACTGCGGTCAGTGTATTAACCACTGCCCAACGGGAGCGCTAGTAGAAAAAAATTACATAGAAGAGGTCTGGAATGCAATTGCAGATAAAACAAAACACGTGGTTGTTCAGACTGCTCCTTCTGTTCGTGTCGGGCTCGGTGAGGAGCTCGGGTTTGACCCGGGTGAAAGGGTTACCGGCAAGATGGTATCAGCACTTAAAAGGCTTGGTTTCGATGCAGTTATGGATACCGACTTCACTGCAGACCTTACCATAATGGAGGAGGGAACAGAGCTTCTCACAAGACTTAAAAAAGCATTGGTAGACAAAGACCCAAATATTAAGCTGCCAATGACCACCTCTTGCTCTCCGGGCTGGATTAAGTTTATTGAGCATATGTATCCTGAGTATCTGGGCAACCTCTCCAGCTGCAAATCTCCGCAGCAGATGTTTGGTGCCCTCGTTAAGACATACTATGCTAAAGCTCGCAACCTGGATCCAGCAAACATAATTTCTGTATCCATAATGCCTTGTACCGCTAAGAAATTTGAGGCCAACCGCCCGGAGATGCACGATAGTGGTTACAGAGATGTAGACTTGGTTCTTACCACCAGAGAGCTCGCTATTATGATTAAACAGGCCGGTATAGATTTTCTCAAGCTTGAAGATTCACACTACGACAGGCTTATGGGAGAATCAACAGGTGCCGGCGTAATCTTCGGGGCAACAGGAGGGGTTATGGAGGCAGCATTAAGAACTGCTTACGAACTGGTTACAGGGCGTGAAGTTCCGTTTGAGAACCTTAACATCAAACCTGTCCGCGGTATTGAGGGTATAAGAGAGGCCACCATCAAGATAGAGAATACACTCAAAGAGTGGAGCTTCCTTGAGGGAGTAGAGCTCAAATGCGCTATCGCACACGGGCTTGCAAATGCCAAGATAGTGATGGATGAAATCAAGAGCGGGAAAGCGAATTATCACTTCATCGAATTTATGGCTTGCCCGGGCGGATGCCTCGGTGGTGGTGGGCAACCACTTCCAACCAGCCCTGAGATTCGTGCAAGACGCGCAGCAGCCATCTACGCCGAAGATGCCGGAATGCCATTGAGAAAATCTCACCTGAATCCGGAAGTTGTTAAGATCTACAAAGACTTCCTTGTAAAACCTTGCGGCGAGATGTCTCATAAACTCCTGCACACTAAATACACTCCGCGTAAACGCCGGTAAAATTTTACAAATCAAAAACCAACAAAAAGGGTGGCCGGAATTTTCCCGCCACCTTTTTTAAAAAACCCCAAAATCGTTTTAAAAAAGGGTCTTACAATCTTTGCATTTGTATTGAGATTTGACATTTCCAACAGGGGCAAAAGAGAGCACGGCAATCAAAATCAAAAAGATCTTTTTGATTTTATTTTTCCCCAGACCAAGATGCACATTTTTTGACCCGCAATTTGGACAGACGACCTCCTTTTTTGTCTCATCGGAAATTAGCTCTTTTGCCCTCTCGAGATCCTTTTCATTTATCATTATATCTATACCCCCTGTCAAAAAAGGGTAGATGGTGCTAAAATTTTCGTTTGTAATAAAGCACTCTATCTCTTCACTCTCCAGTTTTGTCTTGATGATATTGGCATCAAAAGCGGTGTTACACGATATAAGTCTTACGATTTCCATAATAAAAACATTAACGAATTTTGGTTCAAGGTGGCAAACAGCGACGAATTATCTCCAAAATTAACAAGTTATTGTCATATTTCCAATAAATCAGTCTCATTTTTAGCGACTAAGAGAAATCCCAATAAAAAGGGGCACCGTAAAAACCGGCACCCCTTTGGTTGTCTATCTACCCGGTAACTCCCGGTTAAAAGATTCCCCGCTCTACATAACTGGTATGAAGCAGTTCGTGAGAGTGGTGACCCAGCGGCTCTTTTAGAAATTCACTGTAAATTGCTTTAATAGCCGGATTATCGTGAGATTTGCGAATAGCGTGCATAGAGTCCTCTTTGTAGATTGAATCTGCCCTCTTTTGCCTGATTGCCCAGGTTGTAGGAATAGCTTGTCCTCCACCGCCAAGGCATCCCCCCGGGCAGGTCATAACCTCTATGAATGCATACGGAGATTTCCCCTCCTCAATCTGCTCAAGGAGTGTCCGGGCATTTTTGAGTGAGTGGGCAACGGCAACCTTAATCTTGGTTCCGTCAATATCCAGCTCGGCCTCTTTAATCCCCTCAAAACCTCTTACTACATTCAGGTCAATCTTAGGAAGCGGTTTACCTGTAATAACCTCGTATGCGGTTCTTACTGCTGCCTCCATCACCCCTCCGGTTGCTCCGAAAATTACTCCGGCACCGGTTGAGATTCCAAGAGGGTGGTCAAACTCCTCTTCCGGAAGTGAGCTAAAGTCAACTCCTGTCTTTTTAAACATCTTGGCAAGCTCCCTGGTGGTTAGAACATAGTCCACATCGTAGAAGTTCTCTTTGTCTGTAAGATTGAGCTTATCTTTCCAGTAGTGAAAAGCTGAGTTCATCTCCGGCCTTTTACACTCAAACTTCTTGGCTGTGCAAGGCATTATTGATACAACGACAAGTTTACGCGGGTCAATATTGAACTTCTCGGCATAGTAAGTCTTTGCTACTGCCCCAAACATCTGTTGAGGAGATTTGCAAGTGGAGAGGTGTTTCAACGATTTAGGGAAAAAGTGTTCAATGAATTTTATCCAGCCCGGAGAGCAGGATGTTACCATTGGAAGTGTGCCTCCGTTTTTAATGCGGCTAATGAGCTCAAAGCCCTCCTCCATAATGGTAAGGTCGGCTGTAAATTGAGTATCAAATACTTTATTAAACCCAAGTTTCCTTAGAGATGAAACCATCTTACCGGTAACTAACGCACCTTCACTCATACCCATCGCCTCGCCGATACCTACCCGGATTGCGGGAGCAGTCTGTACAACCACAATCTTATCGCTATTATAGATGTCTGCAAAAACAGCCTCGGTATCGTCCTTCTCTACAATTGCAGCAGTAGGACACACAAGTGCACACTGCCCGCAATTTGTACAGGCAACATTACCAAGACCCCTATTTTGATAGGTGCCAACCTTACTTCTTAGCCCCCTGCCTGCAAAATCTATTGCATAAACAGTCTGAACATCTGCACAAACGGCAATGCAACGGCCGCATAATATACATTTATCGGGGTTTCTTACCAGTGATAGGGATGTTTCATCCGAAGCCTCAGTTGGTTTTGTGCGGGGGAATGAGGTCTCTGTCATTCCAAGCTCTGCAGATAGGCTCTGTAGCTCACAATTTCCGTTTCTCTCGCATATAAGACACTCTTTTGGGTGGTTTGCAAGTATCAGCTCCAGATTTGTTTTCCTGGCCTGGTTAATTGCCGGAGAGTGAGTTGTAATCTCCATCCCCTCATTTATGCTTGTCACACAAGATCTTACTAACGATTTTGCCCCCTTTACATCTACCACGCATATTGCGCAAGAGGCATTGTGAGATACATCTTTAAGATAACACAAAGAGGGAATCCTTATACCGGTCTCAAGGCAGGCCTCAAGAATGGTCTTCCCTTCTGTAACTTGATGGTCTCTCCCATCAATTTTAACATTTATAAATTTATTTTCCATAATTATTCCTCCTCATTATTAACAGATACTCTAACATCGCAGCGCAGACACCTTGAAGCCTCTGCATAAGCCTGCTCTCTTGAATACCCAAGATTGATCTCTTTGAAATTCCCTATCCTCTCCTCAAGTGGTCTCTTGATTGAGTAGTGTCTGTTACCACCTTCAGGTTTTAAAGGAACATCATCGCTGTAATCAAATCCTCTGAATAATTTATGGAAACGTCTCTTGTTCATTAATTTGTAATCTATAATCTCGGCCGCCTTCTTCGCAATTCCCATAGCCTCGGCAGCTGTTGCCGGCCCTGTTATTGCATCACCTATAGCGTAGATTTTAGGGTGGTTTGTCTCAAAAGTGAAGTGGTCTGCATATACATTTCCGTCTGAGAGAGTTCTTAACCCGAACTCTTTTAGGAATGGAGCTTCCACCTCCTCGCCGATTGCCATAATTACTGTATCGCATCCAATAATGAATGACTCTCCGGTAGGGACAGGTTTGCGTCTGTTAGAGAGGTCAATATCACCGCAATTCATTTTGGTAAGCTCTATTCCCCTCACCTTGTCATTAACATCTGCAAGAATCTCCTTAGGATTGCTCAAAAATAGGTAGTTTACACCCTCTATCTCGGCCTCTTTAATCTCATCTTTGTTGGCTGGCATATCAGATTTGAGCCTTCTGTAGACAACAGTCACCTCTGCACCAAATCTGTGGGCAGTTCTCGCTGCATCTATCGCAACATTACCTGCTCCAATTACAACTACATTCTTGCCAATGTTTGGTATCTCCCCCTTGGATACATCCTTAAGGAAATCCATACCGGAGATAACCCCCTCCAGATGGTTACCCTCGATGTTGAGCATAATATCCTTGTGAGCACCAATAGCAATAATCACTTTGTTATAATCTCTCTCGAGCTCCTCCATTGAGATATCTTTGCCGACAACGGTATTAAATACAAAATGTACTCCCAGATCTTTGATAAACTGAATTTCGTGGTCCAGAGTCTCTAGAGGAAGTCTGTACTTAGGTATTCCCCAGCGTAAAATTCCACCTGCAGCGCTTTCGGACTCAAATACTGTAACATCGTGTCCAAGGCGAACCAGGTAGAATGCTGCAGTTAACCCTGCAGGGCCACCGCCGATGATTGCAATTTTTTTGTATGTCGGAGGTAGCTTCTCCTTGATAAGTCTGTTGTAGATTCTCTGAGATTTACCCTCTTTGTAAACGGTATCCGATATGTATCTGTGTATATCTCCCTGTGAGACGGGAGCATCAATGGTTTCACGCAAACACTTCATCTGGCAGTGGAAGTGGCATATACGACCTATTGTAGATGGTAGCGGATTATCTCTTAGAGTAGATTCAAATGCATCCTCAAGTTTATCCTCTTTAAGCAGGGTCAGGTATCTTGGGATATTCATATGGAGAGGACAGCTGTTTACACAAAGTGCCGTAAAGAGTGAGTGGCAAATACCGGGCTCACACTTCTTCTCTATCATATGGTGGTCATACTCATCCCGGAAATATCTTAAGGTTGTCAAAACCGGGTTTGGTGCTGTCTGTCCCAGCCCGCAAAGAGCTGTGCTTTTAATAACCTGTCCCAGTTTTACCAGTGTGTCAAGATCTTCCGATGTAGCTTTACCCTCAGTTACTCTGTTTAGAATATGGAGTGTTTGTGCGAGTCCCTCCCGGCAAGGGGTGCACTTTCCGCACGATTCGCCATTGGAGAACTCTGTGAAATATCTGGCAACGTCAACCATACAGTTATCTTCGTCCATCACCACCATTCCTCCGGACCCCATAATGGTTCCCAAAGCGTTAAGAGACTCATAATCTACGGGAGTACTCAGGTACTCAACAGGGATACATCCGCCCGAAGGGCCACCCGACTGAACAGCCTTAACCCTTTTGTGAGTTCCGGTACCCTCCCCGATTTTGAAAACAATCGTCTCCAGTGTAGATCCCAACGGAAGCTCTACAAGACCTGTATTCTTCACTTTTCCAACCAGAGAGAAAACTTTTGTTCCCGAACTCTTTTCGGTTCCGGTGCCTGTCAGCCACTCTCCCCCTTTGGAGATAATTACCGGAATATTGCACCAAGTCTCAACATTGTTGATGTTGGTCGGTTTTCCGTAAAGACCTTTTTGTGCAGGATAAGGAGGCCGGGGTGTCGGGCGTCCGGACCTGCCCTCAATACTATGTATCAGGGCTGTCTCTTCGCCGCATACGAATGCTCCCGCTCCCTCTACAATGTCAATATCGAAATGGAAACCGGAGTTCAAAATATCATCTCCCAGCAAACCTCTCTCTTTAGCCTGTTTGATTGCACCTTTTAGCCTCTGAACAGCCAAAGGGTACTCCGCTCTGATATAGACAACCCCTTTTGAAGCGCCCATTGCATAGGCACCAATAGTCATCCCCTCTATGAGCATAAACGGGTCACTCTCAATTTCGTTTCGGTTCATAAATGCTCCGGGGTCACCCTCATCTGCATTACAAATAATGTACTTCTGGTCTGCCTCAACCTTTGCCATCAGCTCCCATTTTACGCCTGTAGGGAAACCGGCACCGCCGCGACCTCTCAGTTTTGAACTCTTCACCTCATCAATTATCCCGACAGGGGTAAGATCGTGAAGGGCTTTATATAGCGGGAAAAATCCTCCTACTGCCACATACTCTTCAATATCGTCAGGTACTATAAGCCCGCAGTTACGCAGTACAATCTTCTTTTGCCATTTGAAAAAAGGCACCTCATTCCAGAGAGGATACTCGGTGAGCCCCTCTCCAAATTTGAATTTCCCTGTTATAAAATCCCACTCCTCAATCCTGCATATAATGTTTCTGTACGGCATTATCCCCTTCTCTATTCCTATAACGATAGGAACTACATCATTTTCCGAAACCCGGTGCATTATAATAAGTGGCTTCCCGGGTATGTAAATGTTAATAAGAGGCTCTTCGGCACAAAAACCGAAACAACCGGTTTTCTTTAAAATTATGTCCAGATTGCGCTCTTTTATTGTTCTCTCAAAGCTGTCAAACAGCACCTCTGCTCCGCGGCCGATACCGCAGGTTCCCATTCCTATCGCAACATAAGGTTTGTCAGGAAGGATTTTCTTTGCAGCAATCTCTTTTAGCTCTGTAAGCTTAGCAAAGTCTGATATTCTCATCTTTATTATCCTCCTGTAAGTTTTGTAATATTTTTTTAATCTGTTCCGAAGTTACATTGCTATAGATGACACCGTCAACTGCTACAACAGGGGCCAGGGCACATTGGCCAAAGCACGCAACTGTCTTAACAGTTATAAGTCTGTCCTCGGTAGTAAAACTGGTCTCTCCGGCCTCAAGCGCATCTTTGCAACCCGGCATAGTCGAAAGATCGTCCAGAAGCACTTTTGACCCTTTAGTGTGGCAGGCTGTTCCCCGACATACTATAATGGTGTGCTTACCTTGTGGTTTAAGGTTAAAGAATGAGTAAAAGGTCGCAACGCTGTAGATTTGAGAAAGCGGAACCTTTGTCTGTGATGAGAGATAGTCCATACTCTGCATATCCAGGTACTTGTACTCACTCGCCTCCTGGATCTCCTCCATTGTGGTGAGCAACTCGCCCGGTTTGCCCTTGTGCTTGGAGATAATCTCGTCGATTGCAGATTTGCCGACGTAGTTCTCTTCGTGTGTGTTCATAGGCTCTTTAAAAGTTTTGGTTTGTATTTATTTTTGATCGAAATTCCATATAATGAGGGCATTTCACAGATCAAACTTAACCTTTCAACACATTATAACTACAATCTTCACGGTTTAAGTTACGATTTTATCAAATCGGTATCAAATATAGCGAATATCTATAACATATCTAAACATTTTTGAGTATAAATTGAATGTGCAGACTATCTATTTATTAGGCAACCTATTATTTATATGGTGAAAATTTGAGATTCTGCCAATGTTAAATTGAGAGTGGGTTTTAAGAATGGTTTTGCTAACTTTGTCTTACGAACATAGAACTTATGATAGAATTTGTAGTCTTTACCCTTCCAATGTTTGTCTCCCTATTCTGGTCAGTTGCCCTATTTGCAGATGCAAAGCGGGATGACAAACCTAGAGTTCTGCTTGCGGTTTTTATGTTGTTTGCCTCTATCCTCTATGCCTCACACGCTGTCTACTTCTCCGAAGATTATGACATCTACTTAATAATGGATCCTCTCTACACTCTGGCATCTCTCTCTGTCTTTCCGCTCTTCTATCTCTACATAAAGACTATTGCAAAAGATAGTAACCCAAAACCAAGAGATTTTTGGATGCTTTTACCGGGTCTGTTTTTTGGTGTTGCAACTGCTCTCTTTTTTATTATTCTCTCTCCCGATGAGCTCTTCGCATACATCAGGAATATGGTTTACAAAGAGAAGACAGATTTTATATTCTCTACCGCAGCAAAAATTCAGATTATACTCTATAAGGTTGGAAGAGTTGTATTTGCCATCCAACTTATACCATCTGTCTACTTCAGCTGGAAGCTTATTTCTGCATACGACAAAAAAATTAAAGAGTTTTACTCATCTACAGAGGAGAGGACACTCACCTGGGCCGGGAATATGATGATTGCAATGGTGAGTGCAGCGATTTTCTCCCTAATTCTAAACACCCTTGGAAAGGCCTTCTTTATTCACGACTCTATGTTACTGCTGTTCCCCTCACTGGCATTCAGCACTATACTGTTTACCATAGGATTCCTGGGATTTAAACAACAATACTCCATTCAAACATATCAGGGTGATATCCTCAAAGATAATAACATTAGCCACAAACACTCAACAGAGGCAACACGTAATAAATTACACGACGAACTGCTTGTACTCCTCAATGAAAAAGAGATCTTCCGTAATACAAACCTTAGAATTACAGATATCTCAGAAAAACTAGGGACAAACAGATCTTATGTCTCCAATATCGTAAACAACGAGTTTAAATCTACCTTCTCCGATCTTATTAACCACTATAGGGTCGAGTATGCAAAAAAACTACTTCTTGACCAAAAGTTATATATACTGGAGTATATCTCCGAAGAGTCCGGCTTTGCTTCTGTAAATTCATTCCTTAGGGCATTCAAAAAAGAGACCGGAACAACACCGGGTAACTACAGAAAGGAGATAAAAAGAAAAATTTTAAATCAATAAACAATATAATGAAAAGGGTTTTATTAATTTTAGCTATAATACTGACAGCTTATAAAATGAGCTCTCAGGAGAAAAACTTTATTGACCAAAACTATATCGAAGTTGCCGGCAGAGCCGAGAGAGAGTTCGCTCCCGACGAGATCTATCTGGAGGTGACAATAACCGAAAAGGATAACAAAGGGAAGGTCTCCATTGAAAAACAGGAGAGGGATCTTTTTAAAAAGTTGACCAATATTGGTATTGACATCTCAAAGCAGGTGCAAATCAAGGATATCAGCACCTCATTAGAAAAATACTTCCTTAAAAAGAGCTCCATTTTAATGACTAAAACCTACATTATAATGGTCAACGGAACCCCTCAGCTTATAGCTCTTTTTGAGCAGTTAGAGCTCTCTGGAGTAACCGATGTTAAGATTACCCGGGCAGAGCTCTCCAATATTGAACAGGCCGGACGGGAGGTGATGGCCGAGGCGGCACAAAACGCCAAAAAGAGTGCAGATGTAGTTGCGCTTGCTCTGGGAAGAGTTGTGGGTAAAGCAATCTATATCCAAAGCTACGCAAGCTTCCCGAGAACTTTATATGTCAACACAGAGTATAAAAGGCAATCTATGGACTCCGCTCTTATGTTATCTGCAGATATGAATTCGCAGCCGGATTTCCAGAAGATAAAGCTGGAGCATCAGGTAACAGTAAGATTTTCTCTGGAATAAAATCAACTTGTAAATTAGAAAATTAGACGATGAAGAAGAGGTCTGTAAAAAAAGGAGGTCGAAAGTATTTGATACCTGCAGCCATTCTGCTTGTGCTTCTCTTCTTCTTGTTCGGATTCAACAGAACCTTCTCGCTATCAGACCTGGATATCTCATTGGACGAAGAGCTGCCTGTTGCCCTCAACCATCTTCTTAGTAATGAGATGTCAAATCTGGAAGAGACCAAAAAAATGGACGATCAGATTGAGCGGTTTATGCATAGATGGGAGATCAAGGGGGCCTCTCTGGCAATAATGAAAAACGAGCGCCTTATATTTGCCAAAGGTTACGGTTGGGCAGACAGGGAGGCAGGGGATAGCACAGAGGTAAGACACATATTTAGAATAGCCTCAGTATCCAAATTAATCACAGCTGCCGCAATAATGAAACTTTGGGAGGATGGTAAACTCTCTCTCTCAGACAAGATCTTTTCAGATAATGGAGTTTTGAACCTTCCTCAATTTTCTAAAATCAGAGACAAAAGAGTAAAAGATATTACTATAGAACATCTGCTCCGTCACAAAGGGGGTTTCTCAAACAGAGCCGGAGACCCAATGTTCAACCTTGCCGAGGTTTCAAAGAAACTTAATTTAACAAGAGCGGCAACAACCGATGAGATAATCTCATATGCACTCTCACAGAGGCTGGGTTACCAGCCCGGTTCCGGAACAAGATACTCAAATGTTGGGTATCTTATTCTCTCCAGGGTAATAGAGGCTGTTACGGGAGAGAGTTATCAGGAGTATGTAAAAAAGAGCGTTCTATATCCTGCAGGAGTTTATGATATGCATATTGCAGGTAATCTTTACAGTGACAAACTATCTAATGAGGTAAAATATTACGGAGCTAACGACGAAGAGATGGTAGAATCATTTGACGGAAGCGGCAGATTAATGCCCAGATGGTATGGAGGAAACAACATAGAGGCTCTTCAAGGTGCAGGCGGCTGGACAGCATCTCCTTCGGAGCTTCTTAAACTTGTGGCTGCTTTGGATGGAAGGGATAACATTAAGGATATTCTCTCAAAGGAGTGCATAGAGATTATGACCTCATCGAGCTCATCAACTCTTCCAATTGGGTGGGCTAAATGCACACCAAACGGAGATTGGTCCCGAACAGGCACACTATCCGGAACCAGTGCAATGGTTAAATACAACAGGGATGGTTACTCCTGGGTATTTGTAACAAATACCAGCTCCTGGAAAGGTTCCCGATTCCCCGGCTACATAGATGCCTTTTTTCGGGGTGCAATACAAAAGGTTACAGAGTGGCCGCAAAGAGACCTATTTGAATTTAAAACTGAATAGTGATCCCTATTGAGGGCAATACCGTTCCGTTCTCAATCTGAATTCTCTTCATAATATACCTCTGCTGAGAGTAAGGGTCTTGAGGATTTTCGATCACTCCCGTACTCAAGAGTACATCTTCATTCTTATACTTCTTATTGAGTGCGTTCTGAATATCCAGGTATAGCTTGAGAGAGAATTTTTCAAAATAGAACTCTTTATCTACTCTAATATCCAACTGATTGAACTGCTTGAGATACTCACTATTATATTTAGAGTTGTCCACATATGACCGTCCGGATGCATCCCAGGCTGCAACATAGGAAGACCTCAACTCATCCAGAGGGGTATATGGACTCCCTCCTGAGTATCTAAACTTAGCCCCGATAATGTAATTCTTTGGCAGTTTGTATCCGCCGGATAAAGTCATCAACCTTCTGTTGTCCCAACTGTTTGGTAACCAACTGCCATCTACAGTTTTAAACTGACTTCGGAAAATTGTAATTGAGCTTATAAGATTCAGTTTATCTGAGACAAACCATCTGAATGAGAACTCTGCACCAAAGGCTTTGCTCTCTAATTGTGAAGATATCTCTTCATTCCCGACAAATCCGTAATTAACTCCTTTCCCCTCTACCGGTATAGAATCTGCAACAGAGTACATTCCGTTAAAGTGCAATTTGTGAAAGAACTCAACTCCAAACTGAAACCCCTCTCCACTGCGATAATCCAGCCCGATTGCAGCCTGATACGACCCCAGATATTTCATATCCTTGTTAACAAGGTCTCCGTTTGAATTTTTGAAACCAAGGGCTGTAAGCGGAGGAAGTTGATAATATTTACCTATTGCTCCGTTAATGTATAAGTTTTTGGCAAACTCATATGAGAGAGATGCTCTTGGAGAGAATTGATTCAACGGGTTTGACATATAGCTTGAATAGCTGTTGGCATCTGCTCTTGCCCCTATGTTTGCCGAGAATTTTTTATTGGGAGATGTGTAGTTTGCATTTGCAAAGATTGAATACTTTACAAAAGTGAGGTCACTGTTATAATTGACTGTTACCGGCTGAGCAAGAAAGATCTTCTGATATGTATCATTGGAATATTGAGGAAGATCTGCTCCAAAGCCTACTGTAACTCTAAAATCTGACATTCTGGTTACATTCTCCAGACGAAACTTAGTCTCCTGTTCAACAGAACGGTACTTGAGGGTAAGATTATCCACAGATGATTCATCATTCCCTCTGTATTTTGTGTTCCTGTTGTTTAGATAGCTGTGACTAAGGTATAGGTTCAATGTATTTCTTCCGTGGAAGTAACGGTATGCAGCACCCAGAGTAAACACCTCCTGCTGTATAACAGGAAGATATGCAAGAATATACTCTCTTGACTCCTCTCCGTTGGTATTATCGTTGAGGGTCATATCATCAAATCCTGCCAGCCCTATAAATGTCAACTCGTGACGGTTATCAAACCTGGTTTCAATTTTAAACTGAACATCTGAGAAAGAGGGTAGAAAAGGCAGCCCTATTGCTTTAAATAGAAACTGAAGATATGAGGTACGTGCAGATACAAGATAGTTGGTTCTTTTGCTTAAATGTCCGTTCGAACTGAGTCCGGCCTCCGATGCACCTACAGTAAATTTGTAGCTGTTCCTAATGGGATCTCCATCCTTTAACTTGATATCCAGTACAGAACTTAAAGCACCCCCTTTGTTTACAGGGAATGTTCCTGCATAGAAATCTACCTCTCTAATAAAATCTGCGTCAATTATTCCGGCAGGTCCTCCCGAAGAGCCCTGTGTACTGAAGTGGTTTATTGTTGGAATCTCAATCCCGTCCAGAAAAAATCTGTTCTCCGATGGACCGCCTCCCCTTACGAGTAGGTCATTTCTGTACCCTCCGGCATTTACTGCCCCAACTCCGGGAAGAGAGGCTATTACTCTTGAGATATCTCTGTTAGCTCCGGGATTTCTCTCTATCTCCTGAACTCCGATGCTTCTTTGTGAGAGTGGACTCTCCGGGAATCGTCTGAATGGATCTGCTTTAGGTTTTACCGTAATCTGGTTGAGCATCCTGCTCTCCTGCTCAATCTCTGCCCTAATAAAATAGCCGGAGGAGGAGACCATAAACTCTTCTGAAATATATTGGTTGTATCCAAGCAGATCTACCTGTATCCTGTATGCTCCGGCCGGCAGATTGTCTATCTTAAACCTTCCCAAAGAGTCTGAAATTGCAAATTTTGTCCCTTTCCAGATAGATACTGTGGCAAAAGCAACCGGCTCCCGGTTCTCTTTATCTAAAATTACTCCATTGAGGGTATAACTCTTGGGAGCCTCCTCATCTGAGGCATATAAGAGTGAGGTTCCGGAGACAATTAGCATCGAAAATAAGAGCCTGAAAATATATAATTTAAAATCTGTTCTCATAACTTAAAAATTGATTGTTATAAGAACAGATTTTTAACAAAAATGTTCAAATTAATTACCTCTCTTTGAACAACTCTCCTGCCATAAGATGAAGAGTAATCTCAGAAACTTTAGTCTGATACAGAGCGCGTAGCTTTCTGTCCGATGCATCGAGGTATGAGAGCTGGTAATCCCTGAATTCGATCCCCGATAGTGAACCAAGTCTATACATCTCCATCGCTGCTTCCAGGTTCAGATATGCGCTCTCTCTACTCTCCTGTTCAAATTCAATCAACCTTAAATTGTTGTTATACAAGTTATACAGTTGTCTTAACTCGCTCTCGAGATTCTGCTCTGCCATTAAAATATTGAGTCTCGCACTCTCCTGTGCTATTCGGGCACTCTTTATTCTCCTGTTTATCTCATTCCCGTCAAATATTGGAATAGAGAGAGAGAGCCCCCAGTTAAGCCCGTTGGATTCATTAAATTTTGATGGGAAAAGCTGACTTCGGTTGATGTTGTAATTATAACCTGCAGAGAGATCTAAAGTCGGATATCTGGAAGATATGGCAATCTTTGTATCTAATAGTGCCACTCTCTCTCCGGCTCTTATAGAGTTAAGAGATGTATTGGCCTCCAGAGCCATCTCTAGAAGCTGATTAAGGTTTAGCTGTCTCTCCGGTATAATTGTGTCGCTAATTATATAATTTGATTCAAAGGGGATATTCATCATTCTGTAGAGCTCAAGGTAACCGTTTTTTAGATTCTCCTTTTGCAGCATCAATCTGGAAGAGTCACTGTTGAGGTAGATCTTTGCCTGTTTATACTCGAGTCCCGAATCGCTACCAATATTATATCTTGTAAGCGCCTGATTATACCTTACCTGCGATATAGCCACCAGCTCGGTCAGAAGATTAACCTGATTCTGAAGACTGATAATCTGATAGTAATGAGTAGATATCTTCATAATGAGATTCTCTACCACAGATCTGAAATTATACTCCCCCTGAGCTAGTAGTTCAATCTGCTTCTCTCTTGAAGCGAACATAGAGAGACCATCAAAGAGCCTCCAGTTTAAAGAGGCGCTGTTAATTACGGAGGTACTCTTGGAAACAGAGTTATCTATGCTCTCCTGAGAGCTGTAATTTCTTTGATTAAGTTTACTGTCGCTAACCCTTGATCCAAGTGTAACTGTCGGTAAAAACGGGGCAAGTGTAACATTGTTTTTTGTAATCTCAAGATTATTTCCGGAAATAATTATGGAATAATTGGATTCCAGCGCTTTAGATATACATTCTTCAAGAGTTAGTTTTTTATCCTCCCCTTCAGGTGTAGAAGCCTGTAAATTTGAAGACAGCAAAATTAGAAAAGCTGTCATTATAGCATTGATTCTCATCTCTTTTCCTCGA
This sequence comes from Bacteroidetes bacterium HGW-Bacteroidetes-5, assembly GCA_002842515.1. GTDB lineage: Bacteria > Bacteroidota > Bacteroidia > Bacteroidales > UBA932 > Bact-08. Next base: position 1,093,268 of record PHDC01000001.1, read on the forward strand.
AATTTGCTTTTGTTGAAGATATAATTGAATAGACCGCAGGAATTATATATAAGGTGAAGAAGGTAGAAAATATTAGCCCCCCGGCAACAGTTACACCCATAGATATCCTGCTCTCTGCCCCTGCTCCCGTTGCAAATACCATAGGGGCAATACCAAGAATAGTTGATAGACTGGTCATCAGGATTGGTCTGAACCTGGAAGCGGCTGAGTCCATAATTGCCTCCAACTTGTTCAACCCGGCAAGTTTCCGCTGATTTGCAAACTCAACCATCAATATACCGTTTTTGGATACCAGCCCGATTAGCATAATAAGCCCTATCTGGCTGAATATATTTAAAGTCTGCCCAAATAGCATCATTGAGAGAAGTGCCCCTATAAGAGCAAGAGGAACCGTCAACATTATTATTAGCGGGTCACGGAAACTTTCAAACTGAGCGGCTAAAACAAGATAGATTAGGATAAGAGCCAATACAAATGCAAATAGAAGGCTGGATGTACTCTCGACAAAATCTTTGGATTGTCCCGAGAGAGTTGTGGAGAAGTTATTCGGGTCAAGTACTCTGTCTGCAATCTTATCCATCTCCTCTATGCCCTGCCCCAAAGTATACCCTTTAGATAGCGAGGCAGATACTGTGGCCGATACAAATCTGTTATAGCGGAAGAGTTGGGGAGGAGTGCTGCTCTCCTCCATCTTTATTAGATTATCCAGCTGAACAAGTTCACCGGCATCGTTTCGTACATATATGTTTGCAAGATCTACAGGCTTATTTCTCATACTCTGGTCTATCTGACTCATAATCTGATACTGCTTCCCGTTTCTGATAAAGTAACCTATTCTCTGTTCGCTCATTGATAGTTGGAGCGTCTGTGCAATATTCTGGATTGAGACCCCCATTAACGAGGCCTTATCCCTGTCAATATTGATGCTCAACTCCGGTTTTGTAAAACGAAGGTTGATGTCTGAGTTTGCAAAGACCTCACTCTTGGCAACTTCGTTTAAAAATATTGGAATAACAACTTTTAAAGAGTCCAGATTTTTTGCCTGTATAACATATTGAACCGGCATACCTCCCCTGCGTCCTCCGAATGTCTGCTGCTGGTTAACAAAGCTGCGTGCTCCTGTCATTTTTGACATCATCGGTGATAAATCGTCTGCAATCTCCTGTTGAGTTCTCTCTCTATTCAAAGGATCTACGAGTGTAACGGAAAAGTTCGCTCTGTTTCTGCCTCCCATTCCAACCATCTGCATAACTCCCTCACTCTCCGGAACCTCTTTTTCAATTACTCCCAGGACGTCGTCTGTATATTTGCGCATATAGTCAAAAGTGGCACCCTCCTGCGCTGTACTTGAGACACTTATCATAGACCTGTCCTCTAGTGGAGCCATCTCCGAAGGTATTGACATCCACATATAGGCTATAACTCCTAATGATACGACAAGGAACGCTACAGCAAGCCATCTCCTCTTCATAAAAGAGGTTAGAGAGCTGGCATAAACATTGTTTAGCCATTTAAAAAAAGGTTCTGTAAATTGGTAAAAACGCCCTTCACTGGCACCTTTCTTAAGAAGCTTACTGGACATCATCGGTGTAAATGTAAGGGCAACAAAGCTGGAAATAATTACAGCTCCGGCGATTACAATTGAGAACTCCCGAAACAGGCGGCCGGTGACCCCCTGAAGAAATACTATAGGAAAGAAAACTGCGACCAGAGTAATGGTTGTGGCAATAACCGCAAAGAAGATCTCCTTGGAACCCTCAATTGCTGCCTCCTTGGGAGCAACCCCTCTCTCAATTTTTGTATAGATGTTCTCCATCACCACAATGGCATCGTCAACCACCAGACCAATCGATAGTACAAGAGCCAGGAGTGTGAGAATATTAATTGAGAATCCTGCAAGATACATTATAAAAAATGCTCCTACCAGTGATATTGGAATTGCAATAATAGGAATTAGAGTTGTACGCCAGTTCCTTAAAAAAAGAAAAATAATAAGAACTACCAGAAAGAATGCCTGTAGAATTGTGAATTTTACTTCGCTTATAGAGTCCCTTATAAATATTGTGTTGTCAAATCCCACTCCCACTTCAATATCATCCGGCAGACTCTTTTTGAGCTCTTCAACAGCAAGAACCGCATCATCGACAATGTTGATATAGTTGGCACCGGGTTGTGGTACAAGTGCAATTGCAACCATTGGAACACCGTTCTTCTTAAGAATAGATCTTGTATTTTCGGCCTCAACCTCTGCTGTACCGATATCAGAAAACCTTACCACACGCTCTCCGTTTCTTGCAATTATAAGGTTGTTAAAATCTTCCAGAGTTCTAAGACGGCCGAGAGTTCTAACAGTAAGCTCCATTGTTGAGCCCTCTATCATTCCGGATGGAAGCTCAACATTCTCTCTTGAGACAGCCTGTCGCACATCCAGCGGAGTGATTCTGTAGGCAGCAAGAAGCAGAGGGTCCATTCTCATTCTTATTGAATATCTCTTAGAACCCCATACATTTACATTACTAACGCCACTAATTGTCTGGAGCCTCTCCTTGAAGTTAACCTCGGCAAACTCGCTAAGATCTATGATATCTCTGGTTCTGCTGCCTAGTGTTATTGTGTAAATAGGCTGGTCATCTGCATCGGATTTTTCAACGACCGGGGGGTCTACATCCTGAGGCAAACGCCGCATCGCTCCTGATACTTTATCCCGAACATCGTTTGCTGCGGTCTCAAGATCTACCTCAAGGTTAAACTCGATGTTGATAGAACTCGATCCGTCTCTGCTTGAACTGGATATAGCACGGATTCCCGGTATTCCGTTTACCGCAGCCTCAAGAGGCTCGGTAATCTGAGTCTCAATAACATCTGCATTAGCTCCCGTAAAAGAGCACCTGACAGAGATTACCGGATTGTCTACACTTGGATAGTCTCTGACCCCAAGTGATGTGTATCCGATTGCACCGAAAATGAGTATTAACAGACTCATTACGGTTGCCAGAACAGGTCTGTTTATTGTTGTTGTAGATATACTCATCTGAAATTAGGTTAAAGGTTAACAGGTGTAACGGCAATACCCTCTCTCAGCTGCATCAGCCCGGTTGTAATAACTGTATCACCATTTTGAATTCCTGAGAGAACCTCAAGCATATCTGCAGTTCTGCTTCCTGTTTGTACGGGAGTAAGCTTCGCTTTTCCTCCCCTTAAAACCCAAACAGAACGACCCTTTACATCGGGAACAACTGCCTGATTCGGAACATAAACATTCTTTGCGCCTCCGCCTGTATTTAGGGTAACCCGCGCAGACATCCCCGGCCTTAGCCTGCTGCCGCTATTCTTGTAACGCGCCCTTATAATAATGGTTCTTGTTTTAATGTCTATCTGCGGGTCTACCGCATAAATTCTTGCAAAATAGTTATTGCTGGTTCCCTCTACCGTAAATTGCAATTCACTTCCTAGTAAGTTATCATTCACATACTTTTCCGGAATTGCAACCTCAACTATAAGGTTGGCAATGTCTACCAGGTTTGTAACCTTTGAGTTTGGCTGAAGGAAAGCCCCAAGACTTATATCACGAAACCCCACAACTCCGTCAAACGGAGCGCGAATCTTCATCTTCTCTACCCGAATTTTTAACTGCTCAATATCCTGTTTAAGAACATTGTACTCTGTAAGAACCTTGTCATAATCTTCCCTGCTCACGGCATCCTTCTCCAACAAAATCTTTTGTCGCTCCAAGCGCTGCTCCAGCAGCAGATATTGATACTCTGCTTTGGTTAACTGTACCAATAGCTCATCATCGTTAAGTTTTATGAGAATCTGGCCGCTTTTAACACTCTCTCCCTCGCGGAAATTGATATTGGTTACCCTGCCGGATAGTTCACTTACAATATCTACCCTCTCGTTGGCTACAAGGTTTCCGATTCTCATTGAACCATCCTCCCGAGCCATCTCCTGAGCGATATATACAGATACCGGAAGTGACCTCCCGGCCCCGCCTGGACGAGCTCCTGCAGGTGATTGGCCGGTTGAACTCTGCATAGGATTGGCAGATCCAATTGCGGTTTCCGGTGCTGTTACCGGCTTACGAAAAATTGAATTATAAACAAATATAGATAGCACTAAGAGTGCAGGAATGCTAATGTAAAGCAGGATTTTTTGTGTTCTTTTCATTTACGGTCATATTTATCTTTAGTTTGACAACAATAAATGAAAAAAGTTTAATGCTGCAGTTTTTTTTTGAATTTTTATTTAGCGTGAGAGCCGTCGCACCAAGGTTTATTTTGAGAACGAGTGCATCTGCAGATATAACAGCTGCTCTTTTGCTCCTCTTTACCGTCGGGATGTATTACCGTCACCGTACCCTCTACTTTTGCAGGTCCGTTCTGGATCAGCTTAATTGAAACTTTACCGTTTGCATCCATAATTTTTCAGTTTTAGATGAGTTGTTTATTCCCTATCTTTGCAAATATAATAAAATTATCTATGACTTTGTACAGGAAACTGGATAATAGCGAGCTTAAAAGAGCAACTTTACAGGAGTTCCGGGAGGGTAAAAAGTTCCCCTTCGTGGTGATTTTAGACAATGTGAGAAGTCAGCACAATATTGGATCTGCTTTTAGAAGTGCAGATGCCTTTGCAGCAGAGTCGGTGATTCTATGCGGCATATGCGCTACCCCTCCATCTGCAGAGATTCGCAAAGCTGCCCTGGGTGCCGAGGAGAGTGTGGTTTGGAGCTATTACGCTAACACCTTTGATGCCGTCAAAGAGTTAAAAGAGCAGGGGTATAGAATTGTATCGGTAGAACAGACCGAGAATTCAACCTCACTGGATCTGTTCACGCCTAATGCAGATGAAAAATATGCTTTTATCTTTGGGAATGAGGTAAAAGGTGTTTCACAAGAGGTGGTAGATATGAGTGATTTTACATTAGAGATTCCCCAGTTCGGTTCAAAGCACTCTCTGAATGTTTCGGTATCAGTTGGGGTAGTCCTTTGGGAGGTCGCAACAGCATTTCAAAAACATATTAAGTGATGATCGATTGCAGGGGAAGAGTGATAAATTATCTGCGAATATCTGTAACCGACAGATGTAACCTTCGTTGTCTGTACTGTATGCCGCAGGAGGGGGTAAAATTATTGGATCACTCAAAGATTCTCACCTTTGATGAGATTGAAGACTTCACCCGGATAGCAGTCTCTATGGGTATAGATAAGGTTAGGATTACCGGAGGAGAGCCGCTGGTGAGAAGGGAGATAACTACCCTAATCAAAAAAATCTCTGCAATTTCAGGAATAAAAGATTTATCAATGACCTCAAACGGTATACTTCTTTCCCAATTTGCCCGTCAACTTAAAGAGGCCGGGCTGATGAGAATAAATATTAGTATTGATAGTGTAGATCCTGTAAAATATTCTCAAATAACCAGAGGTGGAGATCTTGATATGGTATTTAATGGGGTGGATGCCTCCTTAAAGGCCGGTCTTTACCCTGTAAAGATTAACTGTGTAGTAGATAAAAATTCTGACGAACCTGATGCAATTGCTGTTTCGCACTATGCAAAGTCCAAAGGGTGTGAGGTGCGCTTTATCCCAAAGATGGATCTTGAGAAGGGAAGTTTTGGCGTAGTTGAAGGGGGAAACGGAGGAGAGTGTACCAAATGCAACAGATTGAGATTAACCCCAAACGGAATGCTCAGACCCTGCCTGTTCAGTGATATTGAGTTAGACATTCGTAAACTTGGTTCCCAAAAGGCAATTGAGGAGGCTCTTGCAATAAAACCCATAAAGGGAGGTCACAACAACTCAGGGAAGTTTTATAACATTGGAGGTTGAAAAAGTTTTAATTATGGAGAGTTCAAACAAAACCAATTTCACACATCTTGACAATCAGGGCGAAGTTAAGATGGTAGATGTGGGAGAGAAACCTCTTTCACATAGAAAAGCCGTTGCAAAGGGGAGAATATCTCTAACCACTTCTACAATAGAGCAAATTAAAGAGGATAAAATAAAAAAGGGTTCGGTTTTGACTGTAGCAAAGATTGCCGGAATTATGGCTGCAAAACGCGCCTCTGAGACTATCCCTCTCTGCCATCCTCTCAATTTGAACGTTGCAAATGTAGAACTCATCTTTCTTGTAGACGGGGTTGAGGCAACGGGATATGTCTCCTGTAATGGAAATACCGGAGTGGAGATGGAGGCACTCTGTGCAGTAAGCGCTTCTTTGTTAACAATATACGATATGTGCAAAGCTGTAGATAAATCAATGGTTATAAGCGATATAAGGCTGATATCTAAAGAGAAAAATATTTTGAATAAAGAGGAGAGTTAATGGAGAGGTTGTTGAAAATTGTATCTGTAAACATCTCAAAAGAGAAGGGGACAATAAAAACCCCTTGTGAAAAAATTGAGTTGACCCTAAACGGGATAGTGTCCGATGCTCACTCGGGAGATTGGCACAGACAGGTGAGCCTTCTCTCTACAGAGAGTATTGGTAGCTTTAGCCTTATAAGCGGCAGAGAGTATCTTCCGGGAGAGTTTGCCGAGAATATTACCCTTTCCGGGATGAAGTTGAACGAGTGCCGCCCCGGAGATATTATTGAAGGAGGTACAGTTGTGTTGCTGGTTACACAAATCGGCAAAAAGTGTCACGGAGGCGGGTGTGCAGTTTTTAGAGAGTCCGGCGCCTGCGTTATGCCTAAGGATGGAATTTTTTGCAAGGTTCTATCTGCGGGTGAACTAAAAAAGGGGGATACTCTAATCTATAGACCCAAAGTTTTTCGTATAGGGGTAATCACACTAAGCACAAGAGCATCTCAGGGAGTCTATCCGGACAGAAGCGGACCAAAGATAATCTCTCTGCTTGAGGAGTACTCAAAAGAGAGTAAGCGGGAGATTGAAACAGATTACCGGCTGATTCCGGACAATAGAGAGTTACTGACCAAATTAATAGAAGAGCTTATCCAAAACTCCTATGATTTTATTTTTACAACTGGAGGTACCGGTGTGGGTCCGTCAGATTTTACGCCTGATATTATAAAACCTATGCTGGATATTGAGATTCCGGGAATAATGGAGCACATTAGAGTTAAATACGGAGCGACTATGCCGGCTGCTCTGCTAAGCAGAGGTGTAGCAGGAGTTAAAGGCTCTACCGCTATTTTCACTCTTCCCGGCAGTCTGAATGCAGTTAATGAGTATATGACAGAGATTATGCCTTTAATGGAGCACCTCTTCTTTATGAGAACGGGGCTGGATACACACTAATGTTGCACCAGCCCCGAACAATTATCTATAATCTAAAAGAGTACTACTCTACAGAGATAAAAGTTTTTTCAATATATCTTGTTAAGTAGGTTGTATGAGCAGCAGTTGCAAAATCGCTGCTCTTAGTCTTTTTAAGCTTTTTAAGGAGGTCACTGAGTTGTGTATAAGCTATTGCCGTACACTCTGTCATATCCTTCGGATTTGAAGATGGTTTAACAACTGCACCCATTCTGGCGACTGTAGCCGCTCCGGTAAAAAGATCACACAGAGTGGTTACATAAACCTTTTGAAGAACCCGTTTATAGATATCCACTTCACGCGAAGTGCCCAGGTTAAACATAATTGTTTTGTTTAGCGAATTAAACAACTCCTCAACACTATAGGCAGATTTACCCAATGCACTCTCGGCAGCAACCAGATTCATAATAACCCGTCTGCTAACAATGGAGCTTAGTGCTGTAGAGTATGCCCTCTCCATAAAGAGTTCGTTACGACTCGGGAATTTGCTCATATACTCTGTCGGAATAAGCCACAAAGGTGTGTTTACAAAGAGGTTTCTGTTTAGAAAATCCATAGCCTCCACCTGCTTCTCTCTCTCGACATAGATATAAACATCTCCATCCATCTCTACGGTTTTGGACTCTTGATAGATGCCCCCTACCCACTTGGCAACGTGTCCTATGTACCTGCGGAATTGATTGTTAACCTCTGTATGCATAGTCCTGAGATTATCATACTCCTCGTTTGGCATCTTGCTCCACTCTCCCAAATTGGCCATCACCACCTTAAGATTCTTAATCCCGAGTTCATTCGCCTTCATCTGGTTATCTCCAAGATCTTCGGCCTGAAGTCTCGGGTCGTTTGAACTACTCTCGGTTCCAAACCAATATCTTCTGTCTTTAGTCTTTTCAATTGTCCATAAATTGATCTTCGTAAGCTCCTTAACCGGGTCATTTATCTCCGGGAATCTGCGATATCCCCACTCAATTGCCCAATCGTCGTAGTGACTCAATCTCGGGAAGAGAAGCTCTCTTGGAATATTATCTTCGGGTTGTGCCACATAGTTAAACCTCGAGTAGTCCATTATTGATGTTGTGTGTCCGTTCTCTTTAAGAAAATCTTTGTCCCTTAGTTGTTCAACAGTATAAAAGCCGGTGCCCCCAAAGTTATGTCTCAAACCCAGGGTGTGACCCACCTCGTGAGAAGAGACAAAGCGGATAAGCTGGCCCATAAGCTCTGTGTCGAAAATCATCTTTCTTGCAGCAGGGTCAACAGGTGAGCACTGAACCATATACCAGTTCCTAAGCAGGGACATAACATTGTGATACCAGTTAATGTGGCTCTCAATTATCTCTCCCGACCTCGGGTCGTTAACATTTGGGCCGCTTGCATTTGGAATATCGGATGGTTTGTAAACTATTGCAGAGAAACGGGCATCCTCAAGAGACCACTCAGGATTCTGCTGGGCAGTCGGTGCCTCAAGAGCATAGATTGCGTTTTTAAACCCTGCTTTTTCAAAAACCTTCTGCCAGTCATTTACCCCCTGGATAAGGTATGGAACCCAATCCTTTGGAGTTGCGGGATCAATATAGAATACAATAGGCTTTGCCGGTTCTACCAGTTCGCCTCTTTTGTATTTTTCTACATCCTGTGGCTTCGGCTCAAGTCTCCAACGGGTAATCATTCTTATATCTTTCACACCCTGTGGGTTCTGGTCATAATCTGTATAACCTGTGGTGAAGTATCCAACTCTGGAATCTGCATAACGAGGCACCATAGGAACCTTTGGAAGCAGTACAAATGAGTTATTAAGTTCATAAGTGGCTGTTGCACTTCCATCTGCAAGCATATAGGTCTTAACAGTTTTTACCTCTGTATTTATCGGATAGGTTGTAATAGCACTTATATAACTGCTCTCTTTGATTGGAGCTCCCAGTTTAAATGAGGATTTAGTAGATTTACGGAAGAAGAGAGTTTCGGAATCTGTGTTAAAAAGATCTGTTACATCAATAATGTTATCTCTCTTGTCTGCAGACTGTGCCTTGATTTCGAAAGTGGCCGAAATACCGGCAAGATTTGATCTTTGAAGAGCTGTGAACATTGCCTGGGTGCTATCTTTCGAGCGCTCTCTGTTTAGTATCTTTCTTAGGAATATCTTGTTATTCGGTCCCATCTCAAACCTGAACATTGCTGTGTTAAGGTGGTCTCCGGCATATCCGTCAAAATCTGACCTGATTCCTGCAGCAGCCTTAGAGATCCTGGTAACCATTATTATATCCCTGTCAAGGAGTGTGTCATTAATGTTTATAAAAAACCTCCCCTCCTGATTGTAGACAGTTGTAAGACCAACCATTGGTTTTGTCCCCGGTTTGATGAATTTTTCAATGGAAATCGGCCCCTTTTCCGGTGCCTTCTTAACACTGTCCACAGCAGTTGTCTGCTCCTGTTTCTGTGCAGGGGGAGCCACCCTTGATCCTCTCTGTTGTGCATTCGTGATGTTAACAAACACCATAAAAACGACCAAAAGAGCTATCAGTTGTTTTGTTTTTAGCATAAATCTATTATTTTTAATTAACGGAGACGAAGGTAGGAAATTTATTGAAACCGGAGATGTGAAAATGTTTATCTTTGTTTCAATGAGAAGTTATAGTCAATATAGTAATACCCGCATACTCTTTATGTTTCTGGGCGGTGTTATACTGCTCTTTTTGATTGCGCCTCTGGTGGGTATGTTTATATCCGTTAAATCTCCGGAGCTCTTCTCCACTCTTACAGACAACGCTGTTCGCTCAAGTATACTCCGGACACTGCTCATATCGGCACTGGCTACCATTGCTGCCTCTCTTTTAGCCATTCCTTTGGCATATTTGCTGGCAAGAAGAACATTCCCATTAAAGGGGGTTGTGGAGGCGATTATAGACTTACCGATTGTAATACCCCACTCTGCTGCCGGAATTGCCCTTTTGGGATTTATCTCCAGAGACTCTCTTCTGGGTTCCGTTGCAGATTCATTTGGAATAACGCTTGTGGGCTCTCCTATAGCTATTGGGCTTGCAATGGCTTTTGTAAGTGTTCCTTTCCTCATTACATCTGCAAGAGATGGTTTTGCCGCAGTTCCCATAAGGCTGGAGAGGGCGGCAGAGACTCTGGGAGCGGGACAGTTTACAGTTTTTCGTGAAATTAGTCTGCCACTGGCAAAGAGATCTGTAATATCGGGACTGGTACTGATGTTCGCAAGAGGAATGAGTGAGTTTGGCGCAGTGGTTATAGTTGCGTACCACCCTATGACAACTCCGGTGCTAATTTTTGACAGATTCAACTCCTTCGGTCTGGACTATGCAAGGCCTGTAGCTGCAATATTTATTGTAATCACACTACTAATATTCGTTATACTAAGAATTTACCAAAAGAGATAGTTATATATCTGCAAAATATGAAATATGCTTGAAATCAATAACCTCATATACTCAGTAGGTAATTTTACTCTCGGCCCAATAAGCCTTACACTCGAAAAGGGGGAGTATCTCGCTCTTTTCGGCCCCTCAGGGTCGGGTAAATCTCTTTTTCTTGAGCTGATTTCGGGTATTCGAACTGTGCAATCAGGAACTATTCTTTTTGATGGTAATGAAATCACCTATACTCCACCCCAAAAGCGCCCGGTTGCAATGCTTTTCCAGGACTTTGCTCTCTTCCCGCATATGTCTGTTATAGATAATATAACCTTTCCGCTCAAGATGAGGGGATATACGGCAGATGAGAAGAGAGAGCGTGCAGATGAGCTTGGTGGATATCTCTCTATTGACCATCTAATGAATAGGTCTGTGGAGGGTCTCTCCGGCGGCGAAAAGCAGAGAGTTGCCCTTGCACGGGCGATAGCCTGCGACCCTGCCATATTACTTCTTGACGAACCCCTCTCTGCACTGGACCAGGAGTTGCGTGAGGAGGCCATAGCATTGCTGACTCTGGTAAAGAGCAGCTCCCGTGCAATCATCCACGTAACACACAATAGAGATGAGATTCAGGAGCTAGCTACCCGAACACAATATTTCAAATCTTAAACAATCTAAAAATGGGAACAAACAAGATTATCCTCAGAGTTTTAACAGTACTCTTTTTTGCAGCAACTCCTTTATCTGTTGTTGGGCAGAGCTCATCGGAGATAGATAAACTTTGTCAAAGTGTTTTTAAAGAGTGGAACCTGCCGGGAATGTCCATTGTTGTTGTAAAAGATGGGAAAGTGGTGTTCTTGGAGGGTTATGGAAAGAGCACCTATAAACCGGATGGCGAAGATATAACTCCGGACACCCAATTTGTAATAGCTTCAACCTCAAAGGCATTTACATCTGCCCTTCTTGCAACCATTATGGATAAGTACCCCGTTAAATGGAGTGATACCGTAGTAAACCACCTCCCCGATTTTCGTCTTTACGACAAGTGGGTTACATCCAATTTTCTGGTAAAGGATATTATGGTTCACAAAACCGGATTCAACGCCTATGCTGCAGACGATTTGCCACACTTTGGATACAACAGGGATGAGATATACACTCTGTTACGACATATAGAGCCATCCTACAGCTTCCGCACAACCTATGCATACAATAATGTCCTCTATACTGTTAGTGCAAAAATTATTGAGAAGTACTCCGGTATGAGCTGGGATGATGCAATTGTTAAGAACATCTTTACCCCGTTACAGATGACTTCCAGCACAACCGGCAACAGATCTTTTTTCACCTCAACAAAACTTGCAAAAGGACACAGACACTATAAAGATGGAGATTCTATAAAATTTGCCTTAAGAGAGGATATCCAAAACGGATACAGATGGTTGTCCGCAATTGCTCCCGCAGGATTTGTAATCTCAACAGCCAGGGATATGGGAAACTGGCTAATGATGCATCTGGATGGCGGAGTTTTTAACGGTACAAGAATCATATCTAAAGAGAATCACTCCTATCTCTTCACTCCGCAGACTATCAGCGGCTGGGACTCAACAACAGTAAATAACTATGCTCAGGGGTGGACCATAGAGCAGAGCAGCTCCGGCAGATTGATTCGTCACACAGGTCTGGCATATGGTTATACGGCTCTGGTCGGTATGGTTCCCGAACTCAAAATGGGCTTTGCTATTTTAACAAATGCAGGTAATACGACGAATCCTCATCTTGCCATAGCACGGGAGCTTATTGAGATGTATCGCGGAAAAGATGAAAAGAACTGGCGGGAACACTATCTCTCACAATTTATGAGATCAACTGCAAGAGGGACAGCAAGAGAGAGTAAAGACTCAATCGCGCCAAAAAGGGGTGAACTATATACCGGCAGTTATTTTAAAGAGGATTTCGGAGATGTTAATGTATCCCTTAAAGAGGGTAGACTCCTCTTTTCGCTAAAAGATGCTACCGGTGAACTCAAACATAAAAACGGAGATACTTTTACTGTAACCATTTCGGGAGCAGGGAGTATTGAGGTTCAGTTTTTCCCGGGTATAAATATCCCCATAGAGTCACTCACCTTTAAGATTGGCGACCCTATAGGGAAATTCTATAAAAGAGAGAACTTAAGATAGCAGATATCTGCCCTTAAGGATTCATAAGATCTGTATTCTGGAAACTTAAAATTTCGTAAATATGCTCTATAGCGTGTGCTGCAGGGCCGGATGGGTCAAGGAACTTAGCCCTGTTAAGGGCGTTTATTGCCTCTCCCCACTGTTGCTCTCTGCGGTATATTCCACCCAGAAGATACCACCCTTCGGCACTATCCGGATTTTTATCAAGAAACTTTCGTAGCTCTTTATGTGCACTCTCACTTCCCTCCCGGCGAAGGATCTGCTCTATCTCCATCAGATTCTTTTCCATACTATACTAAACCTGCAAAACCCATAAAAGCCAGGGCAAGTATGCCCGCCGTTATTAAGGCTATCGGTGTACCTTTAAAAGATTTAGGAACATTTGCCAACTCCAGTTGTTCCCGAAGACCTGCAAACAGTATCATTGCAAGACCGAATCCCAATGCGCTTGCTACTGCAAATACCACAGACTGAGCCATATTTAACATATGAGGGTCCCCTCCGAAAGTGAACTCTTTAGAAACCACTAAAATAGCAACACCCAGAACGGCACAGTTTGTTGTTATCAGCGGAAGGAATATTCCCAGCGCCTGATAAAGGGAGGGGCTTATTTTCTTCATTATGATCTCTACCATCTGCACAAGAGAAGCAATAACCACTATGAAGGTGACTGTTTGCATAAACTCAATCTTGAGCGGAATCAAAACAAAGTACTGTAGCATATAGGTAACAAGAGTTGCTACAGCCATTACAAATGTAACGGCTCCGGACATCCCCGCAGCTGTGCTTACCTTATTGGATACTCCCAGAAAAGGGCAAACACCCAAAAATTGCGACAACAAAATATTGTTGACAAAAACGGCTGAAATAATTATTATAATGTACTCCATAATTTTCAGTTTAAGAGATTCTGGATTTGAACTTATTAAAAATAACCAGCAAATAACCCAGTGCAATGAATGCTCCCGGTGCAAGTATGAAAACCAGCATACCGTCTGAATTAATTAGCTTAACTCCGAAGATGGAGGCACTTCCCAAAAGCTCCCTTACAGCTCCCAGAACCGTAAGGCTGAGGGTGAACCCAATCCCAATTCCGACACCGTCTGCAGCTGAGTCCATAACTCCGCTTTTTGAAGCAAAAGCCTCTGCCCGTCCGAGTACAATACAGTTTACCACAATAAGCGGTATAAAGAGACCCAGTGTCTCATATAATCCGGGGGTATATGCCTGCATCAATAGCTGAAGAATAGTTACAAATGCCGCAATTACAACAATATATGACGGAATTCTAACCTTATTCGGTATCAATCCGGAGATTGAAGATATCGCCATATTTGACATTATAAGTACAAAAGTTGTGGCAATGCCCATTCCCATTCCGTTGATTGCGGAGGTTGTCGTACCCAGAGTTGGGCACATTCCCAGAAGAAGTACAAATACGGGATTCTCCTTTATTACTCCCCTTGATATAAGTGCTAGTCTACTCATTATTCACCTCCCTGTTTTTCTGTTTGTTCAACACACAATTTGAATACCTCCCAAGCTGTCGTAACAGCTTCGCAATAGGCCCGGGAGGTTATTGTAGAGGCTGTTATTGCATCTACATCTCCTCCGTCCTTTTTAACAACCATCTTGAACTCATTGGGGTTTTTACCCTGAAACTGTACACTGAAGTTACTCTTTGATGTCTCTATTTTATCTCCCAGACCGGGAGTCTCAGAGTGAGAGAGTACAGAGATGCTTTTAATAACTCCCTCAATGCCGAATCCTACCATAATAGAGATTCTGCCGGCAAACCCGGAGGCGTAACTTTCAATAGCGTAACCAACAATATTATCTCCCATTTTTGCAGGATAGACCTTATAGCTCTTTCCCATATAATCTACCGAGATAATTTGGGACGAAGGGTCGTTGTCAAATTCCGGCGAGACGCTGGCAATAGCACTGTTGGTCTTGGCTGTCATAGCTACTTCAATTGGACCCTTTGTTAGCGCATATACTCCTCCCAGCAAAGCAGAGGATACAAGAGTGATTACCGAAAGTGTGGCAACCATATTTTTAAGTGAAGATACCTTAGCCATTCTTAACCTCCTTCCCGAATCTTTCGGGTTTAAAATAGTTGTTCAACAGGGGCACTGTTGCGTTCATTATAAGTATTGCAAAAGATATCCCCTCCGGATATGCCCCATAAAACCTGATTAGAACTGTAATTATACCAATTCCAACTCCGTAAATAACCATCCCTTTTGAACTCATCGGAGAGGTTACATAATCTGTAGCCATAAAGATGGCCCCCATCAATATACCCCCGGTAAGTAATGTGAAGACGGGATCGGGATAGTTTTCCGGACTTATGAGCCAGAAGATTCCCGAGAAGATTGCCACACTTCCCAAAATTGAGAGTGGTATATGTGGTCTAATAACTTTTCTGACAATAAGATATACAAGTCCCAGCAGTAGGGCAAAAGCAGATACCTCTCCCACAGAGCCGCCAATCTTGCTAAAGAGCATCTGGGCGTAGGAGAAGTCGTTCTGGGCAAATATCTCATCCATACTCATCCCCTTTGAGAGACCCTCCTTTACAATTGAAAGTGCTGTTGCACCTGTAGATGAGTCTATCCCTTCACGAAACCACGATGCAGGGGTTGTCCAATCTGTCATAATTACCGGAAAGGAGACCAGCAGGAATACCCGGCCTACAAGGGCAGGGTTAAATAGATTCTGTCCCAAGCCGCCAAAGCTCATCTTTGCTATCCCAATTGCGACAAGTGACCCTATGAATACAATCCACCAGGGAGAGTTGGGTGGCAAGTTCAGGGCTAAAAGCAGCCCGGTAAGAGCTGCAGAGTAGTCCTTCACAGAGGGTTTCGCCTTAATTATATATTTTTGAATTGCATACTCAACAAGTACACAGGTTATTGTGCCTACAAATGCCAATTTTATGGCTGAGAACCCGAAGAAGTAGATAGAGACCAGCAGCGAAGGGGCAAGTGCTATGATTACATCTCTCATCAGGCCCCGGGTGCTCTCTTTTCCGTGAATGTGGGGTGCAGGTGATACTAATAGTTTTTTCATAGTGATATCTGTTACTTTTTAGGTCTGCTTCTGATAATTCTTAAAACCTGTGTTTTGGTAAGTCTTATGGTATCCAGCAGAGGAATGTTTGCCGGGCAAGAGTACATACAACTTCCGCACTCAATACAGTCGTGCACCATATTTACCTCAAGATCCTCCAGTCTGTTGGCTCTTGAGAGTCTGTTAAGGAGATAGGGCTCCAACCCCATCGGACATACATCTACACACTTTCCGCAGCGAATGCAATTTCCCTCTACCCCTCTCCTTGTCTCTTTGTCTGTAAGAAGAAGAAGTGCAGATGTGCTCTTTACAGATGCTGCCTCCATTTTTGATATCGCCTTACCCATCATCGGCCCCCCGTTCACAAGCTTTACCGCATCTTTAGGGAACCCTCCGATTGCAAACATTATTGTGTCAAAACTGGTCCCTACCCGTAGTCTGAAGTTTCGCTGCTCGGTCATACACTTTCCGGTAACAGTTACTACTCCGTCAATGAGTGGTTTGTTTTTCTGAATCGCCTCATAAACTGCAAGAGCGGTTCCTACATTGTGAACAACAACTCCGGTATCTATTGGAAGCCCCATTGATGGCACTCTCCTTTTGAGAATCGCATCAATTAGCTGTTTTTCACCCCCCTGTGGGTACATCTTTTTAAGGGATACTATCTTAATCTCTTTGTACCCTTTGGATGCAACCGCCTTCAATTTTTTTATTGCTGCAGGTTTGTTCTCCTCTACTCCAAAATAAGCCTTTTTTACACCAAGAGCCTTCATCATAATTTTGGTTCCGATAAGAATCTGCTCGGTAGACTCCAGCATAACCCTATAGTCAGATGTAAGGTAAGGTTCGCACTCTGCACCGTTTATCATCAGGAACTCTGCCTTTTTATTTGGAGGAGGCGATAGTTTGATATGGGTAGGGAAAGCTGCCCCGCCCAACCCTACAACACCTGCATCGGCAATCCTGCCAATGATCTCTTTACTATCCATAGAGATCTCTCTAACAATATCTTCAGATCTGTCAATCCCCTCTAACCACTCATCTCCCTCTACCTTAATGATGATGTGCGGCACCAGATTGCCTGAGAGATCCGGATATGGCTCTATTGAGGTCACTGTTCCCGAAACCGACGAATGGATGTTGGCAGATATAAAGCCGTTAGCTTTTGCGATAAGCTGACCGGTTTTAACTTTATCGCCTTTGGCTACTACCGGCTCTGCCGGCGCACCCAAGTGCTGCGATAACGAAATATATGCCGTCTCCATAAGCGGGAAATTCTCGATTGCAGCATTTGCGGATATCTTATTATCGCCCGGATGAATACCGCCAATGGAAAATGTTCTGCTCATATGATTTATTTATTACTGTTCTACATTTATACTCTCCACAGGCTTCGGTAACCTTATTGGGAAGTTAACCTCCCAAATAGCGTGTGTCGGACACTCTGTCACACATTTCCTGCAAAGTTTACACTTATTGAAGTCTATGTAGGCAAGGTTGTTTGAAATTGTTATAGCTTCAAAAGGGCAAACTTTCTGGCACTTAAGGCAGCCGATACACGCTACCGTACAAGCCTTTCTAGCCACCCCTCCTTTATCTTTGTTGATACAGGAGACAAAAATCCGTCTGTTTTTTGGCCCTTTATTCCTGAGTTCAATAATCATTTTAGGACACGCTTTGACGCAAGCACCGCAAGCTGTGCATTTATCCTGATCTACCTCCGGCAGACCGGTGCGGGGATCCATATGAATAGCATCAAAACTACAGGATACAACACAATCTCCGTGACCAAGACATCCATAGCTGCAGCCGGTATCTCCCGAGTAGAGAGTAGACATTACCGCACAAGAGGAGTATCCGTCATAGTGGTTTGTCTTGGCTCTGGTATCACAGTTTCCGTTACACCTCACAACGGCAACCTGAGGTGCCTTCTCTGCGACACTCATCCCTAAATATGAGGCAACGCTCTTCATAACCTCATTACCGCCCACAGGACAGGATAGTGCATCTAAAGATTCTGCCTTAACACACCCTTCGGCAAATGCACGGCACCCTGCAAAGCCACAACCTCCGCAGTTGGCTCCGGGCAGAATTGCCTCTACATCGTCAATTCTGGGATCCTCTTCAACTTTAAATCTCTGTGCAACAAAATAGAGTATCAGGGCCAGTACCAGGCCAAGGAGAGTAAGGCTGACAATTGTAAAAATAATTGTAGTTGTCATTATTCGCTAAATTTTTCAATAGTAAAAACAAATTCTCTCTTCAGTTTATTCCGGAATAACCAGATGATAATATAGTAGAGAGAGATGGCACCGATGATGGAGAGTCCGACTGCAAGCTCCGAAAACCCAACAGTAGACAAAGATATTAATAAAACTAAAAGAATGAGCAGGGGAACCAGATAAGAGAGCCAAAGAGCTCTGTACCCCAGGGTTCGTTTTAATAAAAGATTTACCTTCTCTCCCACCTCGTATGTCTGGTACCCGGTGTTCTCAACATCAATCTCCTTTATCTTAACATCACCCAGAGTGCATACTCCCTTTGCGTGACAAGAGGAGCAGGCAGATTTATTAAGAATCTCCACAGTGATATAGTCAATATCTATTGCAGTTATAACTCCATCGTGATTAACATAGTCCTGTTTACTCATCGTTATTTTATTTTACTCGAAAGCGGATGTTTCAGATTGTCATATGAGGAGATCCTCCCTGTAACCTTTCCGACGATAATAGGTGTTTCAAACATAAGCGGAATTCTATTTTTATCGTCACTAACCCAGATAACCAGCTCCTCCTTTCCCGAAAATACTTCACCCACAACTACTCTTGCAGCAAACTTAAGTGTCCGGTACTGACCCATTCCGGGAACTCTTTTAACCTCAGGTCCGATATATCTGTAGTAGAGATCAAAAATCTCATCATCGATTGTGAATGAGATTGGCTGCTCTACACCCGGAAGTATTCTGGAGAAGTCCATATTCCTTGAAAAATAGAAGAGGGAGACAAGGTCAAAAGTGCACTCCCTTCCCTTTAGCAGAGTGTCTTTTGTTGGTTGTTCCATCCTCTTGACTCTTGCGTTTATTGAGTAGTCCGGGTTAAATGTATGCCAGTTTTTCATTCTGTATCTCCCCTCCGAGATATCCCGGTGAAAATAGAAGGGGCGCCCGTTTGTGGTGTTGAATTTAGACTCAAAAATATCCTTCACCTTAAAAAACATCTCATAAAACTTGTAGCTGTAACCGGTAATAATTGAATGAAAATAGTCTCCGTAGAGATCATTATTTTGCCTTTTAAGTGAGACAACGGCCTCGCCCACATCGGTTTTAATGACTCCCCAGGTGTAATTTATAACATAGACTACCCGTTCGCCATCGCCAAATGCTCTATTGTTTTCGGGAATATTATTTACGGGGGCACACGGCTTAACCTGTCCTTTTACAGGCATAATGATTAAGGAGAGTATAATTATTAGAATCGCTCTCATTCCTAAAATTCTCTGTCAAAGTCCGAATTGGAACGGAACTCCTCCTGGTTCATCTTAGATGGATATGTCTCTACAGATCCTGTGGCAAAAGGGTCTCTTGAGAGGGCAGAGTCTGTCATATCTACAAACTTAACCTCGGCACTGCGGAATCTCAATTGAACATCGCAAACCGCTCCGTTTCTGTGTTTCGCTATTATAATATCTGATACCCCTTTTAGTGCAGGGTTGTCATCTCCAATACTGTAATAATCCTGCCTGTGAATAAAGAGAACCAGGTCTGCATCCTGCTCAATAGCACCCGACTCCCGCAGGTCGCTTAGCTGTGGCCTTTTTGTTCCGCCCCGGGTCTCTACTGCACGACTAAGCTGAGAAAGAGCTATCACAGGGACATTGAGCTCTTTTGCTATTGCTTTCAGAGATCTTGATATTGCAGATACCTCCTGCTCCCTCATTCCTCTAAGCTCAGACGGGCCGGTCATAAGTTGAAGATAGTCAATCACAATCATCTTGACCCCGTGTATAGATACCAATTTACGCGCTTTAGAACGAAGTTCATTTATAGATAGAGACGGGGTATCATCTATATAGAGTGGAGCTTTAACCAGCTGCTTAAGTCTGGTGTGAAGCTGTTCCCATTCGTAATCTTTGAGTTTTTTCCCACCCTTTATTTTATCCGAATCCAGGCCGGTCTCACTTATCATCAGACGCTTTACAAGTTGCAAAGAGGACATCTCCAGAGAGAAAAAGGCTACCGGAACCTTATGCTCTACAGCCATATTGCGGGCCATCGTCAACACAAAAGCTGTCTTACCCATTGATGGCCTTGCGGCAATAATTATAAGGTCGGAAGGTTGCCACCCTAAAGTTACCCTGTCTATGGAGGTGTAGCCGGAAGGAATTCCGCTCAAGCCATCTGTCCTGAGTTGGTTCTTCTCAAGATCGTCAATCGCGTGATTAATTACATACTGCACAACCTGAGCCTCCTTGCGCATATTTCTGTCTGCAAGGGTGAAGATCTTTTGCTGAGTGCCATCCAGAAGCTCATCTACCGAAATTGTATCGTCAAAAGCATCCTTCTGAACGCCGTAAGATATAGATATAAGCTCCCTCTGAATATATTTTTGAAGAAGAATCTTTGCGTGGTAATCGATATGGGCTGCCGCTCCTATCTTCATACTAAGCTGGCTAAGGTAAGAGACCCCACCGATGCTCTCCAGCTCACCCACTACCTTTAACTCTTCTGAAACTGTGAAGATATCTACGGGAGCGTGCCTTAATGCAAGTGCAGATATTGCAGTAAAGATCTTCTTGTTGGTCTCTTTATAGAAACAGTCCGGGCTGATGATATCCAGAACATCGGTAACAGCAGTGGGTTCAAGCATTAGGGCTCCAAGTACTGCCTCCTCAATATCCACAGCCTGAGGTGGTCTCTTGCCCATCTCCAGCCCTAAAACATCAATATTGGGTTCGTTACTTCTGGGCTTTCCCCTGCCTGTTATCTTAGCCATCTGTAATGCAGTTACTAGGTTAATTTGTTTAAAGCCTTCAAGATCCTCTCAAGAGCATACTCAATCTCTTCTGTGGTAATTATCAGAGGAGGAGCAATTCTGAATGCTGAAGGAGAGAAAAGGAACCAGTCGCTCAGCACCCCCTCTTCGATAAGCAACGGAAGTACCCTCTTTGCATAATCTTCACCAATAAGATCTACTGCAATAAGAAGTCCCTCAGCTCTAATCTCTTTCACCAACGGATGATCTTTAAGCCTATCCACAAATATAGCACTCTTTTCATTAACCATTGCAACCCAATTCTCCTTTAAAAGCAATTTTAGCGATGCAAGTGCTGCTGCACAACAGACCGGATGCCCTCCAAAAGTTGTAATATGTCCAAGAACCGGATTGGATATGAAATCGCTCATTAAAGAGGAGGATGCAACTACTGCTCCAAGAGGCATACCGCCTCCCAGCGCCTTTGCCAATGTCATTATATCCGGAACTACACCGTACTTCTGATGAGAGAATAGCTCTCCTGTCCTGCCAAACCCGGTTTGGATCTCATCAAATATAAGCAGAGTCCCTGTTTGGTTACATCTCTCCCTAAGGGATTTAAGATAATTGTTTTGCGGAGAGATTACTCCCGCCTCCGCCATTACGGGCTCTGCAATAACACAGGCACATCTGTCGGTGATAAGAGATAGATCTTCAAATGAGTTAAACCTTATATGTCGCACCTGTGGAAGCAGCGGGCGGAATGAACTTTTATACTCCTCGCTTCCCATTACGCTAAGAGCTCCGTGGGTACTGCCGTGATAGCTTCCGTAAAAAGAGATCATCTCCCCTCTGTTGGTGTGCCTTTTTGCCAGCTTTAGTGCAACTTCAACTGCTTCGCTTCCGGAGTTGACATAGTAAACAGAGTTGAGACTACTGTCCAGTTGTGCCGTAAGAAGTGCTGCGTGTTCAACCTGAGGAGCTTGAATTACCTCTCCATAAACCATCAGATGCATATGGTTTTTTATCTGATTTACAACACTATCAATAACCTCTCTGTTTCCGTGACCAATATTGGAGACGCAAACACCGGAGACCAGATCTATAATTTTTTTGTTGTCGCCGGTAAAGAGAAAAACCCCCTCTGCCCTTTGGATCTCAATGCCTAAAGGAGAGGGGGATGTTTGTGCTATATGTTTGAAAAACAGCTCCCTTATTGTATAGGGCACTGTACTCATCTACTCAGCCTCAAAATCGCCGTTAACAAGAATCCTTCCGCAGTATTCGCAAACAATGATTTTTTTGCTTGATGCTATATCCATCTGCCTTTGTGGAGGAATCTTATTAAAACAGCCGGAGCAGGAGTCCCTTCTTACAGTTACCACTGCAAGGCCGTTTCTGGCGTTTGATCTTACTTTTTTATATGCAGCTAATAGTCTTGCATCTATCTGAGATTGAATCTCCGAAGAGTATTTAAGGAGATCCTCCTCCTCTTTGGAGGTCTCAAGAACTATTGAGTCCAGCTCTCTCTTCTTGTTTTCAAGATCGAGAGTTCTCTCATCCAATGCCTTAATTGTTTCTGCAAGAGTTACTTTTTTATCTGCAATAATGATAGTATTCTCTTTGATTCTCTTCTCCGAAAGTTGAACTTCAAGACCTTGAAACTCTATCTCTTTTGATAGTGAGTCATACTCTCTGTTATTCTTAACATTATTTTGCTGAGAAGTGTACTTCTCGATAAGAGATTTTGAGTTCTCCATATCAATCTTCTTTTGAGCAAGACTCTTCTCAATCTCTTTCAACTCCACCTGAAGATTTTCAACTCTGGTTTTAAGCCCGAGAATATCATCTTCAAGATCCTGAACTTCAAGGGGAAGTTCTCCTCTTAAAAGGTGGATCTGGTCTATTTGGGAGTCTGTCTGCTGAAGCTTATAAAGCAGAAAAAGTTTAGATTCCATGCTGAGGTCACCCTCTACCGAGCTCTTTTGTAGTGAGATAAATGTTCCTCCGTCCAACGGGGTCTCTATCGTTGCTTTTGTTTTAGCTGCTGACATAATCTATTAATGGTAGTATATGGGATTATTATTTCTTTCACTGATGTGAACCGCAAAGTTAGGTATTTTTTTCAAAATAACAGACATCAGTAGTTCAAGTACATCTATCTCACTCTCATAGTGGCCAATATCCATAATCATAAACTCATCTTCACAGAAATAGTTATGGTATGAGATATCTCCGGTTATGAAAATCTGAGCTCCGGAAGCTCTTGCTGCAGGAATGAGAGAGGCACCGCTCCCCCCGCAAAGAGCGACCTTCAATATTTTACTGTTTATTGGTTTGGATGTCTTAACAACCTTAAGAGAGAATCTCTCTTTAACCATTTTCATAAATGAATTAAATTCCATAGGTTGGGTAAGTTCTCCTACAATACCAAGACCGGTATCACTATCCTGTTGGGGCATTAAAATTTTTGTATCTCTCAGTTCAATTCTGTCTGCCATAAGAGAACTCACTCCAAGGGGAACCTTATCTATGTTTGTGTGAACGGAGTAGACCACAATATCTTTTTTAATTATTGAAGATATCATTCTCTCCTGAACTGTATCAGTACCAATTCTCTTAATACCTTTAAATATGAGCGGGTGATGAGTGATTATCATATCTGCGCCTATCTCTGAAGCCTCCAGAATAAGCTCCGGTGTACAATCCAGCCCGAGAAGAACGCTCTTTACCTCCCTCCCGGTGTCTCCGGCCATAAGTCCTGAGTTATCCCACTCCTCTTGTATGTTCCGTGGAGCAAACTCCTCTATTACAGATATAATCTCTTTTGCTTTCATTATCAAAGGGAGTCGGAAACCTCTTTAAGTCTCTCTTTTATACCGGAGAGTATCTCAACCACATCAACCCTTCTATCCACTCCGCTCTTATTGTCCTTAAGTCTCTTTGATGCTCCCTCAAGAG
This sequence comes from Bacteroidetes bacterium HGW-Bacteroidetes-5, assembly GCA_002842515.1. GTDB lineage: Bacteria > Bacteroidota > Bacteroidia > Bacteroidales > UBA932 > Bact-08. The sequence goes on from PHDC01000001.1 coordinate 1,117,105, forward strand.
TCATTCCTCTCTCTTTAACCAGATAGTGTATCAGCCTGAAATTGGTTACATCATCTGCAGTGAATAGTCTGTTACCCTTTTTATTTCTTGCAGGTTTTATATACTCAGGGAATTTCTGAGCCCAGAATCTAACGAGGGATGTATTCTCCCCTAGAATCTCAGCCACTTCACCTATCGTGTAGTAAAGCTTCTCAATTTTGAACTCTTTGTAAGGCATAATGTAAAGAATTATAGGGTTACTTATTTAAAATGGAGCATTAGTCCATAGACTGTCCGCTGTTTAGGGCTATAACCAACATCTCTCTGTAACTTCCGGGGTTAAGATCAGCAAAAAAATAGTTTACGGGATCCATTATCTTTCCGTTGTACCTCACCTCATAGTGCAGATGCGGAGCAAACGAGAGCCCGCTATTCCCTACTCTGGCAATAACCATCCCTCTGCTAACTCTCTGTCCGTCCCTAACCAAAATATCTCCAAGATGGGCATAGTAGGTAACAAATCCGTTGTTATGGTCAATTTTAATCTGATTTCCCCGGTCTCTGTCAGATTTAACCAAAGATGTTACTGTTCCGTTAGCTGTTGCAATAATCTCTGCCCCTACTCCGGATAGAAGATCAATTCCTGTATGCTCGCTCATTGTCTTATAAAAGGGGTGGATCTTTTTGCCGACACTCGCGCCTGTTTGTGTCACCGTCATCCCCTTTATGGGTAGCACAGCGGGTATGGAAAGTAAATCTCTGTCACTCTGCAGCACCGAGTAGATTCTTTGAATCTTGTCTGTCTGCTCCTTGGCAAGAAAGCTTGTAAACATTATCCTGTCTGAGGTGTAGCTGACTAAAGAGATGTCGGAAGAGGTATCCAGCTGCAGATATAGTTTAGGGTTGTATTCATTGAGAAGATCCGGCGGTGAAGATTTGAAGATGCTCAAATATATCTCTCTGTCCCTTTTCTGAAGATCTCCAATAACATTATCCAGCACATCTATCTTTTCGGAAGCATCTCTGTGTTGAGATTTGAGCATCTGATTCTCTTTGAGCAGAACCTCCTCCTGTTGGGTGTTAAAAATTGAGGCAAAGATTATGTAGTACAAAACTGCGAGCAAAAAGGAGCCGACAACATATTTCACTACCGTAGCTACCCTTCCCTTTAGCCCCAGCTTCTCCTCTACAAACTTTAGCTGCTCTCTGTTAAATTTATATCTGCTCATAGCCCCTAGCTCTTAGGAGATATTAACTCTCTAAACTGTTGATCATTAATATCTCTATTATAGTAGTTAAGCGGATTTACAGTTTTATTTCTGTAAATTACTTCATAGTGGAGGTGTGGACCTTTAGAGCGTCCCGTATTACCCATTAAACCTATCTGTTCACCCCTTTTGACTGCTTTGCCGATTGTTACAAGGGCACTCTTGAGGTGTGCATAACGGGTCTTATATCCGAAACCGTGATCTATTAAGATAAAATTACCGTATCCGAAGAAATCGAATCCTATATCTACAACCCTGCCGTTACCTGTGGCAAAAATGCTCTCTCCCACAGGTCCGGAGAGATCTACGCCGGAGTGCATTCTGTAATCTCCGTGAAACGGATCTCTTCTGTAGCCAAAACTGCTGGAGTATCTTATTTTTGATGATGAGATATTTACAGGTGGAATTGCAGGCACACACAGAGTCATCTCATCTGCGTTTTTTGCAAGAAGGGCCAGGTCGTCAAAAGATTTTGTCTGAACGAAGGTTTTCTTGTACAGAACATCCAGATTATATGCTGTCTTTGTCAGAATACCCGATCGCTCAAAATTTTGAAGATGAGAGTATCTGTCTACACCGCCAAACCCGGCATTTCTTACATCCTGAGATATCTCCTCCATACCGAAAATGGGCCTGTATACATAGTTATCCCTCATCTGCAGAGTTACCAGAGACCTGTTAACACTTTCGAACCTCCTGTTAATAAGCTCCAGTCTGTTTGCAAGCTCGTCATTCTCTCTTTTTAGTGAAAGTGTCTTGGGAGTCTCAAGATTCAGATATCTTGTATAAATATAATAATACCCCACCGAGATAGCCAAACTTAGCACAAATAGAATAAAACCTTTTGAAAACCTGCGTTTTATAGGGATTCTATGGATTTCGTAAGCTAAAGTTTCGTGGTTGAATTTATATCTTTTCTGTTTTGCCATTTGCAAAAATAACTCTTTATTTCGTGCAAATTTATATAATTTTAATAAAAAACCTATTTTTGTGATTCATTTTGAATTGAGATAAATACCATTTACACATATGACATCAAAAGAGATCAGAGATAATTTTTTAAAATTCTTTGAAAACAAGGGTCACGCGATTGTTCCGTCGGCTCCAATGGTTGTTAAGGACGACCCGACTCTTATGTTCACCAACGCAGGGATGAATCAGTTTAAAGATTGGTTCCTCGGGAATGCCGAGCCCCTTCACAAAAGAGTTGCAGATACCCAAAAATGCCTCAGGGTAAGCGGAAAACACAATGATCTGGAGGAGGTTGGGCACGACACATATCACCATACTATGTTTGAGATGCTCGGGAACTGGAGTTTCGGAGACTATTTCAAGAAAGAGGCCATAGATTGGGCCTGGGAACTACTCACCAAGGTTTACAAGCTGGATAGCAGCCGACTATACGCCACTGTGTTTGAAGGGTCTCAGGAGGATGGAATATCTGCAGACGACCAGGCGAGAGAGGAGTGGCAAAAATATCTCCCTTCGGAAAGAATTCTCTTTGGTAATAAGAAGGATAATTTTTGGGAGATGGGAGATGCCGGACCCTGCGGACCTTGTAGTGAGATTCACGTAGATATTAGAGACGATAAACAGAGAGCAGAGGTAGATGGTGCTACTCTTGTGAATTGTGGAGACCCTCTGGTAATTGAGATTTGGAATCTGGTTTTTATTCAATATAATCGAAAGGCCAGCGGAGAGCTTGTGCCACTTCCCCAAAAACACGTAGACACCGGAATGGGTTTAGAGAGGCTCTGTATGGCAATTCAGGGGAAAAAGAGCAACTACGATACAGATGTATTCTCCGGGATGATTGAGACAATATCTGCCCTTACCGGTAAACCATATATGGAGAGCAGCGCAACAGAGGTTGCAATGAGAGTTATTGCAGACCACATCCGGGCAATAAGTTTTTCAATTGCAGATGGTCAACTGCCCTCAAATGTTAAGGCCGGTTATGTGATAAGGAGAATTCTACGCAGGGCAGTGCGGTATGCATATACCTTTCTTGGCTCTAGTGAACCTCTTCTTTGCAGGTTGGTACCTACTCTGGTTAAGGAGATGGGAGGTGCATTTCCAGAGTTGGTGCATCAGCAAAACCTCATTGAGAGGGTTATCCGTGAGGAGGAGGAGTCGTTTCTCAGAACGCTTGAGAAGGGAATACGTCTGATGGATACTCTAATGGAGAAGAACTCTGCCTCAAAGCAGATCTGTGGAGAGGATGCCTTTATCCTGTATGACACATTCGGGTTTCCGATTGACCTGAGTGAACTTATTGCAAAAGAGAACGGATACAGTATAGATCACGCCGGATTTGAGAGAGAGCTGGAGAAACAGAAAGAGAGAAGCCGCAACGCAACCTCAACTCAAGAGGGAGATTGGATAGAGGTTAAGCCGGGATCTTCGGCAGAGTTTGTCGGATACGACAAAGATGAGGAGATGGTTGAAATTCTTCGTTACCGCAGCGTTAAGACCAAAACCCGCAGTTATTACCAGTTAGTCCTCAACAAGAGCCCATTCTATGCAGAGAGCGGAGGTCAGGTAGGGGATACCGGAAGGTTAATCTCTGCCGACTCGCAGGAGATAATCGTTACCAACACCATCAAGGAGAACAATCTTAACATTCACCTGACAGACAAGCTTCCTACAAAGTTGCACGGGGTGTTTACAGCTATAATTGATAAAGAGAGAAGAGAGAGTATTGCAAACAATCATACTGCCACTCACTTGCTTCACAAGGCACTCCGGGAACTTCTGGGAACCCATATAGAGCAGAAGGGCTCTTCGGTTAACTCAGAATACTTCCGGTTTGACTTCTCACACTATGAAAAGATATCTGACGAGGATTTGCGACAGGTAGAAAATCTTGTAAACAGATTTATCCGCAAAAACCTTACCCGCGATGAGTTTCGCGACCTTCCTGTAGAGCAGGCAAAGGGGATGGGAGCAATGGCTCTTTTCGGCGAAAAGTACAGCGAGAAGGTTCGGGTAATTAAATTCGGAGACTCTATTGAACTTTGCGGAGGGACTCACACAAGTGCAACCGGAAACATAGGTCTCTTTAAAATCATATCGGAATCTGCAATTGCTGCAGGAGTGAGAAGGATTGAGGCGACCACCGGAGAGAGTGCACAGAGGATAGTTCAGGAGAGTGAAGATATGGTTAAGGGTATAAAAAATCTGTTAGGCAGCTCCCCTAACATAATCAACTCTATCCAGAAGCTTGTGACGGAGAATGAAGATTACCGCAAAAAATTTGAAGAGCTTGTCAGGGAGAGGGCACAATCGCTTAAAGATAGGGTAGTTGAACAGATGGAGAGTATAAACGGAGTAAATATCTATATTCTTAGTGGTGAATACAGTGCCGATGTTGTAAAGAACACGGCATTTATCCTAAGATCCGAAATTCGCAATGGGGCATTTATTGCCGGCTTTACAGACGGAGATAAAGCTTCTCTTGCACTATTGTACTCAGATGACCTTGTTTCCCACGGCTTCAATGCATCTAAAGATATCAGAGAGGCCGCCAAATTCATACAGGGAGGCGGCGGCGGTCAGAATTTTTTCGCAACAGCGGGAGGAAAAGATAATAGAGGCATAAAATTGGCAGTAGATAAACTAATCGAACTTGCAACTAAGAGGTTATAGCGACTAAACCGGAAAAATTGAAAAAATTAGACCAATTTATCGTCAAATCGTTTCTCGGACCATTTGTTCTTACCTTTCTCATCGTGATATTTGCCCTGATGCTTCAGTTTTTATGGCTCTATATCGATGAACTTGTAGGGAAAGGACTTAGTGTGCTTGTTATTCTGGAGTTTCTGGGCTGGGGCTCTGCGACACTAATACCGCTGGCCCTTCCTATCGCGACACTACTGGCATCAATAATGACTTTGGGAGGAATGGGAGAAGATAATGAACTCCTGGCGATGAAGGCAGCAGGCATACCTCTACAGAGAGTACTTTTACCGTTGATTTTCCTATCATTTGCAGTGAGTATCGGGGCCTTTTTTGCCTCGAACAACCTAATTCCTGTCTCCTACAACAAGATCTACTCTCTGAGGGACGACATCAGCAAAACTAAGGATGAGATACGGATTCCCACCGGTATTTTCTATGAGGGGATTGAGGGTTATAATATTAGAATCGGAAGCCGAAACGAAAATAGCGGTTCAATCTACAATGTGATGGTATACTCCCATAAGGAGAGTAAAGGGAATACCAGCCTTACTCTGGCAGATTCCGGCTCTATAAAGTTCTCTGCAGATAAAAAAAATCTCGTCTTTACACTCTATGATGGTTACTCATACGAAGAGGAACCAAGAGAGTACGGCTCTTCGGACTCCTCATTTACTCTCCAGAGAATAGGATTCTCTAGGCAGGAGATGATTATTTCAATATCAAACTACGCTTTCCAGAGGTCGGACGACAATAAATTCAGCAGTGAGATTATGTCGCAAAACCTTAGTCAGCTAAGAGTCGCAAAAGATTCACTGGACTCATCCTATGCCAAGGTCCACCAGTATCAATACAGAAATCTCATAAGCGGCGGCGGTCTCTCATTCAGCCGGGAGTTGGACACGGCCTACATTGGAAACTACAAAGGAGAGATAGAGTACGACTCTCTTTTCCGGTGGGATTCGCCCAAAGAGCAACGGGGAAACCTTCGAATGGCTATAGGGCAATTAGAGAGTGCAGTTACGCTGTTGGATAACTACCAGATTGAGGAGTTTCAGTACATCTATCCCCTTCGCAAAATCAGAATTGAGCGTTTGAGGAAATTTACTCTATCCATCGCCTGCTTTATATTCTTCTTTATCGGAGCACCTCTGGGAGCAATCATACGAAAAGGGGGGCTGGGAACTCCGGTCATTGTATCAATGATCTTCTTTGTTATATATTGGGTAGTGGATATAAGCGGGAAAAAACTGGCCACAGACGGAGTTATCGGGCCGGAGGTGGGTACACTCATATCCTCTGCGGTTCTATTCCCCATTGGGGTCTATTTAACTCTAAAATCTACACGGGACTCGTCGCTCTTTAACGCAGACTCGTACATAATGTTTTTCAATAAAGTTCTGGCCAAGATTAACTCATACAGGGGGGAGAAGAGCGATGAGGTGTAAAATAGTATATATGGGCACACCGGAGTTTGCAGTCGGGCCTATTAGGGCAATCCTAGATGCCGGACACGAGGTTTGTGCAGTTGTTACAACTCCTGATAAGCCGGTAGGACGGGGACTAAAAGTCTCCCAAAGCAGCGTTAAGTTGTTTGCACAAGAGAGATCTCTACAGGTGCTTCAACCGGAATCGCTAAAAGAGGAGGGTTTTATAAACGATCTTAAAAGTTTTAATGCAGATCTCTTTGTTGTTGTTGCTTTCCGGATGCTTCCCAAGGTGGTTTGGTCCATTCCCTCCTTCGGCACATTCAACCTCCACGCATCCCTTCTTCCACAATACAGGGGTGCTGCCCCAATAAACTGGGCAGTGATTAACGGAGAGAGTCTTACAGGTGTAACAACCTTTATGATAGACGACAAGATAGATACAGGAGAGATCCTTTTCTCCAGAGAGTGCGCAATTGAGCAGAGCGAGAGTGCCGGTAATCTTCACGATAAACTGATGGTTTTGGGCTCCAATCTGGTTGTGGAGACTATTGACGCAATTATCTCCGACAGAGTAAAGAGAACTCCTCAGAGCAGCCTGATTACCGGGGAGATTACTCTGCGCGAAGCTCCAAAACTCACTAAAGAGAGCGGCATAATAAACTGGCAACAGACCAGCAATCAGGTATTTAATCTTATTCGAGGATTGAGTCCCTACCCTTGTGCAACCTCCGTTTTAAGCTATAGCGATAAAGTTATTCCGGTTAAGATCTATTCGGCTTTAGATGAAATATCTATTGACTCAGATTCTGATATCTCCGGCAATTTAAAACCGGGGGAGATAGCTTCAGATAACAAGAGCTTCCTCAGAGTAGGGTGCGGTAAGGGGAGTATAAAGATAACATCCATCCAGGCAGCAGGTAAGAGAAGATTGGAAATACGGGAGTTTCTATCCGGGATACGAGAGATTAGCTTATATAAATTCAACTGAAAATGGACGAGATCATTATATTGGCAGACGGAGAGTTTCCGACTCACGAGATTCCATCCCGTAAGCTTCAAAATGCCTCTATGATAGTCTGTTGTGATGGTGCTGCTGCAAAGCTACTCTCCTGCGATATCACCCCCGACTTTATTGTGGGTGATCTGGACTCACTGGATCTCTCTCTTCGCGAAAAATATAGAAACATCATTATAGAGTCTGATTGTCAACAAACCAACGATCTAACAAAGGCCTTCAACCACTCCCTTTCACTTAATCCGTCCCGTATAATAATTTTGGGAGCAACCGGACTTCGGGAAGATCACACTCTTGGGAATATATCCCTACTATCGGATTACTCACTTATGAGCAGTGTTAGTGTAGAGTTGTGGACCAACTTAGGCAGATTTATCCCTGTTAACTCAGGAGGGATTTTCTACGCAGCAAAAGGTAGTCAGGTCTCAATATTTGCTCTGGATTGCAATTTGAAGATAGAGTCCATAGGACTTAAGTACCCATTGGATAATGTTGTTTTTGACAACTGGTGGAGAGGTACACTTAACGAATCCATTGAGGATAGTTTTGAATTGAAATTTGATAAGGGTCGTGTTCTGCTCTTTATAACTTACTAAAAAAAAAGACGCCCCTGTGTAAGGCGTCTTAATAATTTGGTGCAGACAGTTTAGTTGATCAATTTGTTAATCTCTGCGCCGGCTTTAAATCTAACCACTTTTTTAGCAGCGATTTTAATTTTCAATCCGGTACGAGGGTTTCTGCCATTGCGTGCAATTCTGTTAGTTACAGAGAAAGAGCCAAAACCTACAAGTGTAAGTCTATCTCCTGCTTTTAGAGAGTCTGCGGCTACATCGATAAATGCATCCAACGCTTTTTTTGCATCAACTTTTGTAATTTCTGCCTTAGCTGCGATTGCTGATATTAGTTCTGCTTTGTTCATAATTTATTGTTTAGGATGTTGAGTCTATAGGGTTTAGTGCAAATATATAGCGATTAATTCTTATAAACAAATTATTTAGGAATTTATTTGCCAAAAAAATATGAAATTATTGGAGAATATTCTACTCTTGTTCTTGACTTTATACTATTTTTTGAAAAAAAAGAGAGTAATTGATAAAAAATTGTAATCTCCCTTTATAAAAACACCATTTTAGAGCCCCTCATCGGCTAGTTTTTGCTCAAGATTAGCAATTTTTTCAAGCAGGCTCTTATAATCTTCACTTTCGGGAAACATTGGCCTGTGGCTCTTCATTAGGTTGATCTCATCTATCTGTTTCATAATTTTGTCGCAGCTTTTTTCCAGCGCAAATGAGCAGAACTGCTCCCAAATGTAGTTTACGGCCTCCGCTGAGGGGTGAACCATATCTGCTGCATAGAAGCGATAGTCCCGAAGTTGATCCATAAATATTTCGTAAGCGGGAAAGTAAAAGAGATTCGGGAACCTCTTTACAAGTATCTCCGTTGCAAGGAGAAGTCTAGCCTTACTGAGTTGATTTCCGTTAGCTCCCTCCTTTAGGTGCCTCACCGGACTTACGGTAATTATCCACCTCTTTTCCGGATTAGCCTCAATAGCGGGCGCTAGAGAGTCTACTATCTCCTCTACCTCCATTGTAGCTCTTTCAAAAAAAGAGTGGGGCAATTTGTGGCAGTTTGACACAATTTTTCCACTCTTGCGCTCCCGATATACCCAGGATGTGCCCAATGTCAATACAACCCATCTGCAGCTCTTATAATGATTTGAAACGCGCATTAGAGTCGAGTTGTTTTGGGATAGGAACTTCTCTTTGGAGATGGAGGCAAATTCACTTCCGTGAGAGAAGCTCTTGTAGATATCTCCTGCCTTTATGAGCTCCTCCTGCGTGAATAGTTCACAAGTTTGAATTCTGCTAAGGCTGCTTGATATTGACCCGGGGTTAAAAAGCACCCCAAAAGGGTTCACTACAACCTTAAAACGGAGCTGCTCCATCTTGGCACCAATCTCTGCAGCGAAACAAGACCCCAAAAAAATAATATCATCTTTGTAGTTGATCCTATCTTTAAGTGGTGAAATCAAAACCTCAGTCTGCCATCTCATAAGTCACTTTTTTAAGTTTACACAGGTAACACTCTCTTTAATCTTTGATAGTCCGGCTCTTGAAAGCGGAGATTTTGAGAAGTATATTTTAAACTCCTCCTCCTCCATCTGCAACCACTCCCGGGCAGCTATCTCAATTGAACTCCTCCCCTGTTTTGTCTCTATCGGGAGAAACTCCTGCCAGCTTGTTGTCTCACCTTTGCCGGACCAGGGACATACATCCAGACATATCTCACATCCGAAAATATTATCTTCTCTCAAAACAGAGAAGTCGCACAGCCTCTCTCCGACAGGCGACTCTATGGTATTGTAGGAGATACATCTTCTTGCATCCAACACAAAAGGGGCAGTCAATGCTCCGTTCGGGCAGGCCTCCATACATCGGGTACATTTCCCGCAGCCGTTTGAGACCTTTTGTTGATTGTATTTAAGAGGAATATCTGTAATTATAATCCCTATTAATGTATGCAACCCGTGAGTTTTACTAATCAAAAAGGTGTTTTTGCCTATAAATCCCAAACCTGCCTTTACTGCTAAAGCTCTTTCAAATATGGGCGCAGAGTCGGTAAATACTCTGTAACTCATTTGAGGATATAACTCCTTTATGCTCTCTGCCAAAACCCGGAGCCGACTCTTGATAAAATAGTGATAGTCCAGGCCATATGCATAGGAGGAGATCTTTGGGTAGTGCTCTTGTTGCCTTTGAAGGGGCTTGTATGGAACCAGCAGAACCATAATGCTTTTTGCACTATCCAGCAACAGGGAGGGATCTTCCCTGATATCCATATTTGCAGCAAGATATCTCATAGAGCCGTGATACGATTTTGAGACAAAACTCTCCAGATGAGCACGCTCTGCAGACATCTTCTCTACAGCCACGGCACCATATCCTGCGAATCCAAGCCGGTTTGCAAGATCGTTAATTTTTATATGTAACTCATCGGGACTCATTTCACAAAATTAATTAAAGAAAAAGAGAAAATATCTATAAATTTCTTACTTTTGCTGCGCTTTTTGCTTACGGAATTTATTTAATATTATTATAGAATGAACATTTTAGTAGTTGGGGCCGGAGGACAAATCGGAACTGAACTTATTCCTCATCTTCAGTCACTCTATGGCGAAGATAATGTAATAGCTGCAGATCTCAAAAAGGATAATGTTTTGCGGCTTGGAGAGAGCTGCAGAGCGATAACACTGGATGCTCTCGATATGAAATCCTACAGAGAGGTTGTATCCAATTATGGTATCGGCAGAATTTACAATCTTGTTGCACTGCTCTCTGCTACAGGTGAAAACAACCCTCAACTGGCCTGGGAGATAAATATGGGTGCTCTGCTAAACTCTCTCGAGCTTGCAAGAGAGTTCAACTGCTCGGTGTTCACTCCAAGTTCAATCGGGGCGTTCGGACACTCCACCCCGCATATAAACACACCTCAGGATACTGTTATGAGGCCAAACACCATATACGGTGTATGTAAAGTCGCAGGAGAGTTGTTGAGCGATTACTACTATACCCGTTTCGGAGTTGATGCCCGCAGTGTAAGGTTCCCAGGAATAATCTCCAACGGAGCTCTTCCTGGTGGTGGAACCACAGATTATGCCGTTGAGGTCTTTTATGAGATACTCAAAACCGGACACTACACCTGTCCAATTCCGGAGAATACATTTATGGATATGCTCTACATGCCAGATGCTCTCAACGCCTGCACGCAACTTATGGATTGTGACCCTGCGAACCTCGTTCACCGTAACAGTTTTAATGTGACTGCAATGAGTTTCTCTCCAAAAGAGCTTTTTGCTGCCATTAAGTCAAGAATACCATCTGCAACATTCAAATATGAGGTAGACCCGGTAAAGGATAAGATATCTGCATCCTGGCCGGACTCAATGGATGACTCGTGTGCCAGAAAAGAGTGGGGTTGGAATCCAACCTGGGATCTGGAGTTGATGGTGGATGATATGCTAAAAGCAATCTCGGCTAAGATAAATAGATAGGAATAACAGAGTTTACATTGATTGCACCGGAATAGTCTTAAAAGAGCTATTTTGGTGCAATTCTGTATAAAAATAGAGCTATAATTGCATACAGCATATTTGGAACCCATATTGCAATAAATACAGGTAGTGCTCCTACGTGGACAAACATCTGACTAAACCTCAAAAACAGGATATAGGAGAAGCTTAACATCAGACCTATTCCCATATTTATACCTATACCCCCCTTTCTCTTTCTGGCAGATAGTGAAACACCGATGAGTGTGAGGATAAAGGCAGAGAAAGGCAGTGCAAACCTGGTGTGTTTCTCAATCTGTGAATAAATAACCCTTTTGTCTCCTCTCATCTTCTGTGTTCGAATAAGATCGTTAAGCTCGGTGTAGTTATAGGACTCAACAATATTATCTCTCCGGTTAAGATCATTTACTGTAAGATTGATAACCGTATCCAGTGTCTCTCCTTGTGTTATCTTTTGAATTGCAGAGCTGTTATCTCTAATATAGTATTTGTAGAGTTTCCACCCACCAAATGTTGTATCCCATATGGCTGTTTCTGCTGTTAGTTTTGACACAATCTTGTGTCCCTCTATAGTCTCAAGCGTAAATTTTGAGGCAATATTGCTCCAACTGTTAAAGGTCTCCATATAGACATAGTTTCCCGGAGAGAGCTGCAGATGAATGTCTCTGTTTGTGTTTACAAATTTATCCTTAATGTACTTGTCTGTAAAATCCAGGCGTACTCTGTTTGCCGGAGGGATTACAAAAAGGTTCAAAACCAGGCTGAATATGGCAATACCCAAAGCAGATATAAAATATGGGTAGAGCATCCTCTTAAAACTTATTCCTCCTGCCAGTATAGCAACAATTTCGCTGTGAGAGGCCAACTTTGAGGTAAAAAAGATAACGGCTATGAATATGAACAGAGGGCTAAACATATTCATAAAATAGGGGATAAAATTGCCGTAATATTGAACCACTATTGCCTGTAGTGAAGCCCCCTTCTCTACGAAATTATCTATCTTCTCGCTTACGTCAAAAATAATAACAATCCCGATAAATATCAGAATAGCAAAGAAGTAGGTTCCGATAAACTTCTTTATTATATATTTGTCAATTATATTGAACCTGGAGATCATCTCTATAGTTTAGTTTCCAAATGTTTTACATAAGAGTTTTTCCACTCCCGGAAAGTGCCTCTTCTTATTTGCTCACGCGCATCTTTGACCAGCTTCAGATAAAAGGCCAGGTTGTGTTCACTGGCAATCTGAGCACCTAAAATCTCTCCCGAGACAAAGAGGTGACGCAGGTACGCCTTTGAATATGCAACATCTACAAATGAAGTGCCATTTTCATCTATCGGTGAGTAGTCATCTGCCCACTTCTTGTTTCTTATGTTAATCATCCCGCGGGATGTAAAGAGCATTCCGTTTCTGGCGTTTCTGGTAGGCATCACACAATCGAACATATCAACTCCTCTATCAATCGCCTCCAGAATATTTGCCGGAGTTCCTACTCCCATAAGGTATCTTGGCTTGTCTTCCGGTAGCAGCGGCTGTAGCACCTCCAATATCTGATACATAACCTCTGCAGGCTCTCCTACGGATAGCCCTCCTATAGCATACCCCTCCCTGTTGAGTGCTACTGCGTGCTCTGCAGCCTCTGCTCTGAGGTCCGGGTATACACATCCCTGAATAATCGGAAAAAAAGTTTGTGAGTGACCGTAAAGAGGCTCTGTGTTGTCAAAATGGGTAACTCCCCTCTCCAACCACTGCTGGGTCAGTTTGAGGGACTTTTTTGCGTAAGCGTGGTCTGAATTGCCCGGAGGGCACTCATCCAGAGCCATAATAATATCTGCACCTATTATCCGCTGAATATCCACAACTCCTTCAGGAGAGAAAAAGTGTTTTGAGCCATCTATGTGAGAACGAAACATACACCCCTCCGCGGTAAGTTTACGGTTCTCTGCAAGTGAGAATACCTGATATCCGCCACTATCTGTAAGAATGGGTCTGTCCCACGAAATGAACTTATGGAGTCCTCCGGCTCCGGCAATAATTTCCAGCCCGGGACGGAGGTAAAGATGGTATGTATTGCCTAAAATAATCTGAGCTTTAATGTCATCTTTTAAATCTCTGTGGTAAACTGCTTTTACGGATCCCACTGTACCAACGGGCATAAAAATTGGAGTCTCAACAACTCCGTGATCTGTATAAAATAGTCCGCACCGTGCAGATGAGAGTGGGTCTTGCGCTATCTTTTCAAATCTCATATTCTTTTATAAACAACCCTCAAAGATAATAATATAATAGCTATATTTGCTTCTCATTGCAAATTCAAAAATTTAAACAGGTGAAAAAACTCATTTTAGTATTTATAATTTCTCTCTTTGCGATATCGCATATTACGGCACAGGAGAGCAACAATGCCGGAACATCAACAGAGGTTAAACAACAGGTGGCTGCCCAACAGGAGGCTACCGAAGTACCCGCAGTTGCAGTTAATCCATACAAAGATATTCTTGCAAAAAAAGAGCTTACCTTCAACATCTGGTCCATTATAAGAGGAGTCTTCGGGATGGCCTCCCTTATCTTCATCGCGTGGATTTTTAGTCTTGACCGAAAAAAGGTAAACTGGAAAACCGTCGGGTTTGCTCTCTCTATGCAATTTGTAATCGCAATATCGGTTATAGCATTTCCTGCGGTACAATCAATTTTTGAATTTCTGGGAGGGATATTTGTAGCCGTTCTGGACTGGACAAAGGCCGGTTCCACCTTCCTTTTCGGCTCATTAATGAATATTAACAGTTTCGGATTCATATTCGTTCTCCAGATTCTTCCTACCATCATATTCTTCTCTGCATTAACCAGCCTTTTTTTCTATCTGGGTATTCTTCAGAGAGTTGTATGGGCAATGGCCTGGCTGCTTTCAAAAACACTCAAACTCACCGGAGCGGAGTCTCTCTCAACAGCCGGTAACATATTCCTGGGGCAGACAGAGGCACCACTTATGGTAAAGGAGTATATCCCAAAAATGACCAAGAGTGAGATTATGCTCATTATGACAGCAGGTATGGCCACTATGGCCGGAGGAGTATTGGCGGCATATATCGGAATGCTCGGTGCCGGAGATAAAGTTATGGAGTTGGAGTTTGCAAAGCACCTTTTATCTGCCTCAATAATGGCTGCACCGGGTGCAATAGCCATTGCAAAAATACTTAAACCTCAAACAGAGGAGATAGATAATAGTGTAGAGGTTCCAAAGGAGAAGATTGGCAAGAATGTACTGGATGCTATCTCTAACGGCACAACAGAGGGCCTTAAACTTGCCGCAAATGTAGGTGCAATGCTTTTGGTGTTTTACGCCCTTATTGCAGGCTTTAATACCATTTTTCTAAAAGCCGGAGAGCTTGTCTCATTAAACCCGGTGATTGCAGATTTTACTAACGGAAGATACGAGGGGCTCTCACTTCAATTCCTTCTGGCATATCTTTTCGCCCCCATTATATGGCTTACAGGGGTTTCCGGCTCAGATCTTGACCTGGTTGGCCGACTGCTTGGAGAGAAGCTCATTATGACAGAGTTTATCGGCTACCAGAGTTTGGCTGAGATGATTCGTACAGGAGCATTTGTATCTACCAAATCAATAATAATGGCTACCTATGTATTATGCGGGTTCGCCAACTTTGCTTCAATCGGGATTCTGATAGGAGGGGTAGGCGGTATGGCAAATAACCAAAAACCTGTTTTATCTGCATTCGGGTTCCGCTCTCTGCTCGGTGCCACTTTAGTCGCACTTATGTCAGCTGCAATGGTGGGTATGCTCATTGCATAGTAATAGCCGTCCTGTTACCTCCTTACACATTTAGGGAGTTTGCCCATCTCAAATGATGCCGGATCATTGCCGCCAGTACACTCTACAGGGTCACAGCAGGTAATACAGACCCTTTTTATTGCCTTAAATCCTGTAAGCTCTATATCTTTTGAGTAGAAGTGATCTTTAACAGGCTCTTGTCTCATAAGATCTGTACTGAGGTACTTTTTGTTGTCGTCAGAAAAAATGGTAACAACATTTGCGTTTGAAGACAACATATTCTGAGCGATTAATGCTCCGATGAAATTTGCACCGGAAGATATTCCTACTGCAAGGCCCAACTCCGAAGATAACTTCTGAGCCATAATAATTGCATCACCATCATCAACCTGAATTATCTCGTTAAGCTCGTTAAGCTTGACAATCTCCGGAATAAACTCGTCTGATATTCCCTGTATCCTGTGGCTTCCAACCTTATGTCCGGTCGTAAGTGTGGGAGAGTTGGCCGGCTCAAGGGCGTGCAGCCTGATTTTTGGATTCATCATTTTAAGATATCTTCCCGTACCCATAATTGTTCCCCCTGTGCCTACACCGGCAACAAATGCATCGGGCATTATATTCCTGAACCTTAACTGGCTCCATATCTCCGGTCCTGTGGTCTCAAAATGGGCCTGTGAGTTGTATTCATTTGAGAACTGCCTGGGTAGAAAAGAGTTTTCGGTTTTGGCAGCAAGCTCTTCGGACATTCTTATACTTCCAAGAAAACCACCCTCCTCCTTTGTAACCAGATTTATTTTGGCACCCAGACTCTGGATTAGAGAGTATCTCTCAACACTTAACCAGTTTGGCATAAATATTACTACCGGATGGCCTAAAGCTCTTCCCATCGCACAAAATGAGATTCCTGTATTTCCACTTGTGGCCTCAATGATAGTTGCTCCCGGAGTAATAGCCCCTGTTTGATAAGATTTCTTTAAAATGGCATAGGCCATCCTATCTTTAATACTGCCGGTCATATTAATGTTCTCCGACTTGGCATAGATGACTCTCTCTTCCCCTTTATACAAGAATCTTATTTCAAGCAGAGGTGTATTTCCAACCAAACTTTTCAGATTTTCTATTTTCATATATTTACAGTTTATCTACAATATAAGTACAACTAAATTAGGATTACCCCCAAACGAAAATAGTATAAAATTTTTGTTTTATATACCAAAAGTAAAAAGCCGGTTAATAATCGCTTATTAACCGGCCCTTTTCATATAGAATGAAATTACTCTTTTGGCTCTGTTTGCTCTTCAGTTGCCTCTATAGCCGGTGATTCTACTACAGGCTCTTCAACCTGTTTAGCAACCTCTTCGGTTTTTGCTGCTTTTGGAGCTTTTTTTGTCTCCTTCTTAGCTGGCACCGGTGCTACTGTCTCTGCAGCATCTTTCTTGGTGCGACCGCGACGTGTAGTGCTCTTTTTAACCTCCGGCTTGGCAGTTGATGCCAAAGCTGCTTCGTTAAAGTCTACAAGCTCTATAATTGCCATTTCGGCTGCATCTCCTTTACGGAATCCGATTTTAAGAACTCTGGTGTATCCACCCGGACGATCTGCAATCTTTGGTGCTACTACGCGGAAAAGCTCAGTTACTGCCTCTTTTTGCTTAAGATATGCAAAAACTGTACGACGAGAGTGTGTCGTATCGTCTTTAGATTTGGTAATCAAAGGCTCTACGTATACTCTCAGCGCTTTAGCTTTAGCCAGAGTTGTCTCGATTCTTTTGTGTTCAATAAGAGACGACGCCATATTTGCCAACATCGCTTTACGGTGTCCGCTCTTACGGCCTAAGTGATTAAAGTTTTTATTATGCCTCATTTTTCAATACTTTCTTTTCAATATTATACTTTGTTACATCCATACCAAAGTTGAGTCTGTAACGCTCAACGAGGTTGTCGATCTCCGAAAGAGATTTCTTTCCAAAATTCCTGAACTTCATAAGCTCTGTCCTTTGTAAAGAGACCAGGTCGGCCAGAGTATCGATATCTGCAGCTTTAAGGCAGTTCAACGCTCTTACGGATAGCTCCATATCGGCCAGTTTAGTCATAAGAAGATGGCGCATACGGAGTGACTCCTCATCCAGCTCATTACTTACAACCTCAATTGGTGTCTCCAAAGTTATCTTCTCATCTGAGAATAGCATAAAGTGATGGATCAGAATTTTGGCTGCCTCTTTAAGCGCATCTTTAGGGTGAATCGAACCATCTGTAGTTATCTCTAAATTTAACTTCTCGTAGTCTGTCTTCTGCTCAACACGCCAGTTTTCTACAGAGAACTTTACATTCTTGATAGGTGTAAAGATGGAGTCAATTGGAATTAGTCCAAATGGCGCATCTTCAACACGATTTTCCTCTGCAGGTACATATCCTCTACCCTTTCCGATTCTGAATTCAATTGAGAGAGTAACCGACGGCTCCATAGAACATATATGAAGATCCGGGTTGAGGACCTTGAAAGAAGAGAGTTGTTTAGAAATATCTTCTGCAGTAAACTGCTGTTTTCCGCTAACCGTAATGTTTACAATCTCTGAATCCTCTCCCTCTACCATTCGTTTAAAACGAACTTGCTTGAGATTCAATATGATATCAACTACTGTTTCGATAACTCCGGGTATAGTTGCAAATTCGTGATCTACTCCCTGAAACCTTACAGCGGTGATAGCATGACCCTCAAGAGACGACAGCAGAATACGGCGCAAAGCGTTTCCTACTGTTATACCGTATCCCGGCTCCAGTGGACGAAACTCAAAGCGACCGAAAGTTTCGGTAGCGTCAAGCATTATTACCTTATCGGGTTTTTGAAATGCTAAAATTGCCATTTTTTTATTATTTAGAGTATAACTCAACAATTAACTGCTCGTTTATAGTCTCCGGAACTTCGCTCCTTAGAGGCATATTTAAATATTTACCTGAGAGCGATGTACCATCCCACTCAATCCAAGAGTGTCTGGCAGCACCACGAGAGATGTTGTTTTGAATAACCTCCAGACTTTTTGATCTTTCGCGTACAGATACTATGTCACCAGGCTTAACTATGGTGGAAGGAATACTGCACATCTCACCGTTTAAAACGATATGACGGTGAATAACCAGCTGTCTTGCGGCAGCACGGCTAGGTGCAATACCCATACGAAACACTAGATTGTCAATCCTTGATTCAAGCAGTAAAATAAGGTTTTCACCTTTACGGCCTTTCATTCTGGATGCTTTATCGTATAGATTTCTGAACTGTCTCTCAAGAAGCCCATAGGTATATTTAACCTTCTGTTTCTCTTTAAGCTGGATTCCGTACTCCGAAGTTTTCTTACGCTTCTTAGCCAGTCCGTGCTGTCCCGGAGGGTAGTTCTTCTTCTCGTAACTTTTATCCGGACCAAATATTGGTTCTCCAAATTTGCGGGCGATTTTTGTGGTAGGCCCTGTATATCTTGCCATGTTAAAACGTTTATTATGATTTTAAAAAGGTTAAACTCTGCGGCGTCCTTTAGGACGGCATCCATTATGAGGAAGTGGAGTAACGTCAATAATTTCGGTTACTTCAATACCTGCTCCGTGAATAGTACGAATTGCAGACTCACGTCCGGCACCCGGCCCCTTAACATAGACCTTAACCTTGCGAAGACCTAAATCATAAGCCACCTTGGCACAATCTTCTGCAGCTGTCTGAGCTGCGTAAGGAGTGTTCTTCTTTGAACCTCTGAATCCCATTTTACCTGCAGATGACCAACTTATAACCTGGCCTGTGCTGTTTGTAAGGGATACAATAATGTTGTTGAAGGTAGATGAAATGTGTGCCTGACCTAACGCATCAACCTTTACAATTTTTTTCTTATTTGTTGTTCCTGTCTTTCTTGCCATGATCTAGGTTCTATTTAGTTGCTTTCTTCTTGTTAGCTACAGTTTTCTTCTTACCCTTACGTGTACGGGCATTGTTTTTTGTGGACTGACCGCGAACAGGAAGCCCAAGACGGTGACGAATACCCCTGTAACAACCAATATCCATCAGTCGTTTAATGTTCGTCTGAACTGAAGAGCGTAGCTCACCCTCAATTTTGTACTCCTCCGCAATGGTTCCCCTTATTGCAGCAATCTGATCGTCATTCCAGTCCTTTACTTTTGTATTGAAATCGATGCCGTTTTTGGCAAGGATTTTCTGGGCAGAACTGCTTCCGATCCCGTAGATATAGGTTAAACCTATCTCTCCTCGTTTGTTTTTTGGTAAATCAACTCCGGCTATACGTGCCATAATTTATCTTTTCTCTTTAATGTTTACAATTAAAAATTATCCCTGACGCATTTTGAACTTAGGGGTTTTTTTGCAGATCACATAAAGGCGTCCTTTACGCTTTACTATCTTACAATCTTCGCTGCGCTTCTTAATGGATGCTTTAACTTTCATATTATCTAAATTTTATTTGTATCTGAAAGAAATTCTTCCTTTTGTTAAATCATAAGGTGACATCTCAACTCTCACTCTATCTCCCGGTAAAATACGAATATAGTGCATTCTCATCTTTCCGGAGATATGGGCGATTATTACGTGCCCGTTATCCAGCTCTACGCGAAACATCGCGTTTGACAGGGCTTCAATTATTGTTCCCTCTTTCTCAATAGCAGCTTGTTTTGCCATCCGAAATAATCCTTATAATTTAAATATTATTATTCTCAATGTACTCAAATGTAGATAAGACCCTCGGTTTACCCTTCGTTATTGCTACCGTAAGTTCGTAGTGTGCCGAATTTTTTTTGTCTGCAGTGCTCAATGTCCAGCCATCTTTGTGCATATGGACCGATCTCTCCCCGGCGTTAACCATAGGTTCAATACAAATTACCATACCCTCCTGAAGCTTTTTACCCTGACCTCTGCTTCCGAAATTCGGAACCTCCGGTGCCTCGTGAAGTTTCTTACCTATACCGTGCCCGACCATCTCTCTCACAACGGAAAATCCGTTTTTCTCACAATGTTGTTGTATTGCAGAAGAGATATCTCCGATTCTGTTTCCGTTAACTGCTTTCTCAATACCAAGGTAAAGAGACTCTTTAGTTACACGCAGAAGCTTCTTACTCTCTTCCGAAATATTCCCCACCGGGAAGGTGTAGGCGGAATCTCCGTAAAACCCTTTGTAGATTGTGCCGCAGTCTACGGAGATAATATCTCCTTCAACCAGACGGTAATCCGATGCAAATCCGTGGACTATAACATCGTTTACAGATATACAAAGTGTATAGGGAAATCCCCCGTAACCAAGGAATGCCGGCTCTGCGCCATTATCCCGGATGTAAGTTTCGGCGATTCTATTGAGTTCGAGCGTTGTTACACCCGGAACAATGTGCCTTCCTACCTCCGCAAGAGTTTTTGAAACTAAGAGAGCATTCTCTCTTAACAACTCAATCTCTTCCTCGGTTTTTAATCTTATCATCTTTCAAAGAACTTGAGATTCAATTACATCGCCGAACGACCTTTAAGACGTCCTGTCTTCATAAGGCCATCGTAGTGACGCATCAGCAAATGACTCTCTATCTGCTGTAACGTATCCAAAACCACACCTACAAGAATCAATAACGAGGTTCCTCCGTAAAACTGAGCAAACTGGTTATTAACTCCCAGCATTGAAGCAAAAGCCGGCATTATAGCTACGAGTGCGAGAAATATCGAACCCGGAAGTGTAATACGAGACATAATTGCATCCAAATACTCTGCGGTCTTCTTGCCAGGTTTTATTCCGGGGATAAAACCGCCATTCTTCTTCATATCATCTGCCATCATAGTCGGGTTCACAGTTACTGCCGTGTAGAAGTAAGTGAAAGCCATAACCATCAGGCCGAAAATAAGATTGTACCAAACTCCCATAGGGTTGGTAAGAGCAGCAGCAATTCCGCGGGTAGCGTCAAAACCTGAAAAAATGAGAGGGAACATCATCAAAGCCTGAGCAAAGATAATTGGCATAACTCCTGCCGCATTTATCTTTAGAGGTATGTACTGACGAACCCCGCCATACTGTTTGTTACCAACGATTCTTTTGGCATACTGTACCGGAATCTTACGAGTCCCCTGAACAAGTGCTATTGTTGCAACGAACACAAAGAACAGTACAATAAGTTCAACTATGAGCATAAGGATACCACCGCCTGCTGTCTGATTGATTCTGGCTCCACCCTCGGCTAAAAGGGCAAAAGGCATACGAGCAACGATACCGACCATGATTATGAGGGAAATACCATTACCTAAGCCGCGATCGGTAATTCTCTCTCCTAACCACATTATGAACATAGTTCCGCCAATGAGAACAACAGTGGCAAAAACATTAAATGTGAAACTATCAAATAAAAACGCGCTCGGTGGTAGCTGTACGTGCAGATTTGCCATATAGGCAGGACCCTGTAGTGCAAGTATTGCAATTGTCAGATAGCGTGTCCACTGATTCATTTTTCTTCTTCCGCTCTCCCCCTCTCTCTGCATTCTCTGGAAGTATGGTATCATAATTCCTAAAAGCTGAATTACGATAGATGCCGATATATAAGGCATCACACCAAGGGCAAATATAGAGGCGTTACCGAAAGCTCCTCCCGAAAACATATTTAGCAGCCCCAACAGACCAGAAGATGCCTGTGACTGAAGGTTCGCAAGTTGAGTAGGATCTATACCCGGTAAAACCACATAACTTCCCAAGCGATAGACAAGCAGCAAAAGAAGAGTGTAGACTATCCTTTTGCGCAGCTCCTCAATCTTGAAGATATTTTTAATTGTATCGATCAGTTTTTTCATTGTATAGTCTAGATTATTGTAGCTGTTCCTTGTTGAGCTTCAATCTGGGCTACTGCAGTTTTTGAAAATGCGTGAGCCGATATATCCAGTTTAATGGTCAATGTTCCGTTTCCAAGGACTTTAACCTTGTGATTTTTGGATACAAGACCTGCATCTATAAGTGTATCAATAGTTAGTGTGCTTACCTCCATCTTCTCTGCAAGGGTTTGAAGAGTAGAGAGGTTAACAGCCTTAAATTCAACTCTGTTTATGTTGTTGAATCCAAATTTTGGAAGGCGTCTCTGTAGAGGCATCTGCCCCCCTTCGAATCCTTTTTTACGAGAGTATCCCGATCTTGACTGAGCACCTTTATGACCGCGGGTAGATGTCCCGCCGTGACCCGACCCCTCGCCGCGTCCGATCCTTTTCTCTCTTCCCAAGGATCCTGTCGAAGGTGTAAGATTATGTAATTTCATTTATAAAATCTCCTATTAGTTAATTACTTCAACTTTAACAAGGTGCAAAACCTTATCTACCATTCCCTTGTAAACAGGATTCATCTCAATCTCCACTGACTGGTGTATTCTACGGATACCGAGAGTAAGTAAGGTTGCCTCCTGCTTCTTAGTAGCACTGTTTTTACTTTTAACCTGTGTAACTTTTACTTTAGACATTTCAATTTCCTCCTTAACCGTTAAAAACTCTGTTCATTGGTATACCACGCAAACCAGCAACGGTATATGCATCACGCATCTCAAGAAGGGCAGCGACAGTTGCCTTTACAAGGTTGTGAGGATTTGAAGATCCTTTAGATTTTGCCAGAACATCGTGTATTCCAACTGACTCAAACACTGCACGCATCGCACCCCCTGCCTTCACTCCTGTTCCTGCAGCAGCCGGTTTCATAAATACTCTTGCACCGCCAAATTTGGCCGTTTGCTCGTGAGGTATAGTCTGTTTGCTAAGTGGAATCTTTACTAGATTTTTCTTTGCATCCTCTATCCCTTTTGAGATAGCAGTTGTTACCTCATTGGCTTTACCAAGACCGTAACCGACAACACCTTTTTCATCTCCCACAACCACGATGGCTGCAAAACTGAAGTGGCGTCCCCCTTTAGTTACTTTGGTAACTCTTTTAATCGCAACCAATCTGTCTTTTAGCTCTAGATCGGTAGTCTTAACTTTTTTTACGTTTGTATTTGTCATACTCAATATCTTAGAATTTAAGACCACCTTCACGGGCGGCATCTGCTAAACTTTTAACTCTTCCGTGATAGAGGTAGCCTCCGCGGTCGAATGATACCTGTGAGATACCCTTCTCTATTGCGCGTTTCGCCGCCAATTTACCTACCATTTTTGCTACTTCGATACCAGGTTTTCCTTTGCACTCAGATACAATCTCCTTATCCATAGAGCTTGCAGATGCGAGAGTAACCGCGTCGATATCATTAATGAGCTGAACATAAATCTGTTTATTGCTCCTGAATACACACATTCTAGGTTGATCGGCTGTACCGTTAACCACTTTACGAATGCGCATCCGTATCCTGTCTCTTCTTTCTATTTTACTTAAAGCCATAAATCCTCCACTTGTTATTTAGCGCTGGCCGACTTTCCGGCTTTGCGACGAAGTTGTTCACCTACAAACTTAATACCTTTACCTTTATATGGTTCAGGCTTGCGCAGAGAGCGCAGTTTTGCCGCAACCATTCCAAGCAGTTGCTTGTCGTGGCTGAAAAGTGAAAGAATTGGCGCCTGCCCCTTCTTTACAGCCTCTGTAGTTGCTTTAATCTCCTTTGGCAGCATTACGTGGATATCGTGTGAGTATCCAAGACTCATTTCGAGTATCTGCTCCTTAGCTTCAACGCGGTAACCAACACCCACAAACTCTTGTCTAATGGTGTATCCGGTATGTACTCCGGTAACCATATTCTGAATGAGTGAGCGATATAGACCGTGCATAGAGCGATGTCTTGGCTGATCTGTCGGTCTTGAAACGTGAACCACATTTCCCTCTACGGTAACTTTTATATCGGCATCCACCTTTTGCGAAAGTTCTCCGAGCGGGCCTTTAACCTTAACCACATTGTCGGAACCAACGCTAAGCGTGACTCCGGCCGGAAGGTTTACAGGTAATTTTCCTATTCGTGACATTATTTGTACTTTATTAAATATTATTCATTAATATACATAGCAGACAACCTCTCCGCCTACATTATACTCTTTTGCCTCTTTGTCTGTTATTAGCCCTTTTGAGCTTGATATAACGGCAATTCCAAGGCCATTAAGTACTCTTGGCATATCCTCTACGCCGGCGTACTGCCTTAAACCGGGTCTGCTGACTCTTACTATCTTCTTGATTGCAGACTTTTTAGTCTCAGGATGATATTTAAGAGCAATCTTAATTGTGCCGAAAGGTTTCCCTTCAACAAGTTTATAGCTTATAATGTAACCCTTTTCGTGAAGAATACGGGTCAATTCAAGCTTCATTTTTGACGCAGGGATCTCCACAATTTTGTGCCCTGCAAGAGACGCATTGCGAACTCTTGTTAAAAAGTCTGAAATTGGATCAGTCATTATTGTTTTGTTTTTAGTTTATGCGACACTCATTATGAGTGCCCGATATCCAACTGGTAATTAATAATATATATACGTAGCTCGCGCCACGGTTTTTCTACCAACTAGCTTTGCGAATGCCCGGGATAAGTCCCTTGCTGGCCATTTCACGAAACTGTATACGGCTGATGCCGAAAACACGCATAAAACCCTTTGGACGACCTGTTATTGAGCAACGGTTGTGAAGACGAACAGGGCTTGCATTCTTTGGAAGTAAATCCAAAGCAGCATAATCTCCTGCCTCTTTAAGAGCTTTGCGTTTTTCTGCGTATTTGGCACATAGTTTAGCGCGTTTTCTTTCGCGTGCCTTCATTGATTCTTTTGCCATTATCTGTCTCTTAAGTTAAGATTATTTCTTGATGTTTTTGAAAGGCAGTCCAAATTCACGAAGCAGAGCAAAAGCCTCTTCGTCTTTTTTAGCCGTTGTAACGAAGGTCATCTCAATACCAAGCATCTTGGTGATTTTGTCGATATCAATCTCCGGGAATATAATTTGCTCTTTTATACCCAAAGTGTAGTTACCCCTTCCGTCGAATTTTTCGCTAATTCCCTTGAAATCTCTGATACGAGGGAGTGATACAGCTATAAGCCTCTCAAGAAACTCATACATCTTTGCAGCACGAAGAGTTGTCTTAACACCTATAGGCATACCTTTTCTCAACTTGAAGTTGGAGATATCCTTTTTAGAAAATGTCTGAACAGCTTTTTGTCCTGTAATGATTGTAAGCTCCTGCTGAGCTACATCTACCAGTTTCTTGTCACCTGTAGCGGCTCCGATACCCTGATTGATTACAATTTTCTCCAATTTTGGAACCTGCATCACTGAAGTGTATCCGAAATCTTTCTGGAGTTTTGGTACAATCTCCTCCTTATATTTTTTCTGAAGGTTTGGAATGTAGCCTTTAACCACAACCTGAGCTCCCTCTACTTTAGCAGCTTTTGAAGGTTTTTCGACCTTTGTTGTCTGAGTCTTTGCAGCTGGTTTTTTTGCAGCTCCATCTTTAGTATTTGCCATTATTTAATCTCCTCTCCAGATTTTTTCGCGTAACGAACTAATTTTTCTTTGTCATTCAAACGACGTCCGATCTTTGTAGGGCCTCCCTTAACAGGATCTATCACCTGAAGGTTTGAAATATGAATCGGAGCCTCCTGTTTGATAATACCACCCTGAGGATGTTTAGCATTAGGCTTGGTATGCTTGCTTACCATGTTGATTCCCTCAACGATGGCGCGATTTTTCTCTGTAACGACCTCGAGAACTTTACCGGTTTTGCCCCGATCGTCTCCGGCATTTACATAAACTGTATCGCCCTTTTTAATATGTAATTTCTTATTCATATCTTCTTAAATTATTATAACACCTCAGGTGCTAAAGATACAATCTTCATATAGTTGTCTCTCAACTCTCTGGCTACAGGGCCGAAGATACGTGTTCCGCGGACCTCACCCTGACTGTTTAACAACACACAAGCATTGTCATCAAAACGGATATATGAACCATCTGCACGACGGATCTCCTTTTTAGTACGTACGATTACCGCTTTGGAAACTGTTCCCTTTTTTGTGTCTCCACCGGGAATAGCACTTTTTACGGTAACAACAATTTTGTCGCCAACTCCGGCATAACGGCGGCGGGTTCCCCCCAATACACGTATACAAAGAACCTCCTTTGCACCGCTGTTGTCTGCCACCAATAATCTCGATTCTTGTTGTATCATGGCTATTTAACTTTTTCTACAATTTCTACTAGTCTCCAGCGTTTAGTCTTACTCAAAGGGCGAGTCTCCATAATGCGCACCTTATCTCCTTCGCTGCACTCGTTCTTCTCGTCATGAGCTACAAACTTAGTGGTTTTATTTACGAATTTTCCGTAAATAGGGTGTTTAACTTTTCTTTTAACAGCAACAACAACAGATTTTTCCATCTTGTTACTTACCACCATTCCTATTCTTTCTTTACGAAGATTTCTTTCCATGACTTCTATTTGTCCTTCTTAATTTCCATTTCGCCCAATATGGTGAGCATTCTGGCAATATTTGTTTTTGCCTTATTTATTTGAGATAAATCATCTAACGGAGAAATTGCATGGTTCATCTTAAGTCGAGAGAGGTTTGCCTTCTCGGTTTCGATGCGTTCCTTTAGATCAGTTATAGATAATTCGCGAATTTCGGTTGCTTTCATCTTATTATTTCTTCATTAAATTATTCCTGGTAATCTCTGCGAACTACAAATTTTGTAACTACCGGCAGTTTCTGAGCTGCCAGACGAAGTGCCTCTTTGGCAATCTCCAACGGAACCCCCTCTGCTTCAATTATCATACGACCCGGTGTGATTGGACATACAAACCCCTCCGGAGCTCCTTTACCTTTACCCATACGAACCTCTGCAGGCTTCTTGGTAAATGGTTTGTCGGGGAATACGCGAATCCAGATCTGACCCTCACGCTTCATATACCTAACTACGGCCTGACGAGCAGCTTCAATCTGCTGGCCGGTTAACCAGCAAGCCGCTGTTGTCTTAATCCCGAAAGATCCAAATGAGAGCTGATTTCCCCTCTGTGCGATCCCTTTCATACGGCCTTTCTGTTGCCTTCTGAACTTGGTTTTTTTTGGTTGTAACATTGCTTTTTTTACAGTTTAACGATAACAGTAAATATTTTTGTGTGCTTTGGTCAAAAAAATTTTGGGGTTAAACCCCTTATTCCCTGCGAAATAGCCATATTGAGTGCATATTTGGCGGGATGCAAATATACCAAAAAATTTAAATGTGCAAAAGGATGTTGAAAAATATTTACAATTTCTGCATTTTTAGAAATCGCAGAAAATTAGCACCCCAGAACTTCTCAAGCTCACTTTCGGAGTAACCTCTTCTTAGAAGCTCAATTGTGAGGTTTTTCATTTTTGAGGCATTTTCCAGCCCAACAACTCCTCCACCTCCGTCAAAGTCAGTGCCGATACCTATATGATCTATCCCAACAATTTTTTTTGCATAATCTATATGGTCTGCGATGTGGCTGACATTAACAGAGTCTTTGGGAAGTTCGGAGAGAAAAAAACGACCGGTGGCTATCTGAATGAGTCCCCCTGCATCTGCAATTGCCCTCATCTCGTTATCCTTGAGATTTCTATTGTGATTCTTTATGGAATAGACTCCCGAGTGGCTTGCCATAACGGGATTTTTGCTCACTTTAAGAACATCAAAGAGAGTTTTTGTAGATGCGTGAGAGAGATCTATTATAATACCAAGACGGTTCATCTCCTTAACAACCTCTATTCCAAAAGCAGAGAGTCCATTATGTTCTGATTGTTTATCCATAGAAGCGTCACAAATTTCATTATTCAGGTTGTGACAGAGTGTTATTGCCCTTACCCCCATATCCCGGAACATCTCAAGGTTTGAAATATCCTTTGCAATGGCATACCCGTTTTCAATTGCAAGCACTACAGATGTAATTCTCTCTTTTTTATTTCTTAAAAGATCTTCGCTGTTGTAAGCAATTGAAACAGTAGGGTAACTCTCTACATACGAGCGAAATTTTGAAAGCTGCTCTTTAACGTACTCTGTTGCCTTTATCAATGAGACACTATCTCTTTCGCCCTGACCTATATATATTGCAAACAGAGATGCGTCAAGCCCTCCCTCTTTCATAAGCGGGAATGTAACCTGCCCCGTTGTCACCCTAGTGGCTGAGTTAGGGTTGTTAATCCTGAGCGCAGTATCGTTATGAGTATCTATTGTCAATACTCTTTTATGTATGGAATTTGCTTTTTTAATAAGCTCCGCTTCCGTGTGATTCTGGCTTACCAACACCGCGGGAAATATCAAGGCAGCAGAGATAACTGAATATCTGGCAAGAGTTCTGACTATTTTTCTCATCTGTTTTTCAATCTATATTAAACTTTATGAAGCCACTTCATTTTTTTTGCCAGTAACAATATCAATATTGACAAAATAAACAGCGTAATCAAAAACCAAAATCCCATCCCGTTTACAAACAAGATTGGGGCAAAAGTAATCACCATAATCTCGATAGGAGCAATCGGAAGATATGCGAGAGCATAATCATCCAGAGCTTTACTCTCCATCTTTGGATCAACTATCCTTAACAGGGCAATTCCCATAGCCATTGTTCCTGTCCACCATCCCCACGCAAAGATTGATCTTTCAAACCAGGAGTCCTTGAGAAGTCTTTTCCCCAGATAAAAAGTGATTACCCAGACTGTAAATGATCCGAAAATTATCAGAATAATTAGTGGTACTGCATATTTTACTACAATACTCAGTTGTATAGATGCAACTCCGAAAGCCACCAAAAGATCTGTAAAGGTTCCACTCAGTCTGGTGGTCTGAACCGGGCATATATAGTCAGATACATTATACTTGTCAAAGATTTTTTTCAAAATCAGACCTATTATAAATGAGCAGGAAAAGACCGGAAGTTCCAGTTTGGGGTAAACCGATTTCACACCCTGACTCAGCAGATATCCAATAAAGGCTGTAAAGAAAACCAAAGCAAGATGAAAGGCTAATGAATCTATAGATATTGATGAAGTTGTACTCATTCCTGCAGGCTCCCTCTTCTCCTTTGGGGTAAGTCCGGTTCTCAGATCATTAGGCAACTCTGAGAAATCTTTAATGAATAACGTCTCATTTTTCTTTGCTGCCATCTTGACAAATATAAGCCCGAATATAATTGCCATAACCACTCCCACGGTTGCCGTTGTCATTCCCAGGCTCCTAGCTTCGTCCCATCCCAGACCCTCAAAGGCGGATCCTACTGCCGCAGCTGTACCGTGTCCGCCATAAAAGCCGGTCGGCAACATCAGTCCGAATGCTGAGTTCAGATCCGGCCAGATCAATTTAAGGACAAAAAGGCCGAACAATCCAACTATTGACCACTGTAACAACATTCCCAATTGTGCATAAGCCCATATCGATCCGACTCTCCCGCTAACCTCTTTAAAAGAGAATTTTGGTGAAGAGAGTGGCAGTGATGCAAATACCAGAGCAATTAAAATTGCGGAATAGGTGCCCAGTTGATTCGAAAAGGGTAGCCAACCCAACCCATTAGGGCCCATTGCAAGACCTAAAAAGCCGGCAATCAAACTGGGTGGGATAAAGAGTTGCTGAATAAATTTTACCTTAACACGAATAAATTTCCCGACAAGTAATAGGCCAAAAATAAGACCGAGATCGGTAAACAGAGACCAGGGGCCGAATGTAGAAGAGAACATAGTTTAAGTATTTAAGTCAAAGATAGGATTTTTTATTTTTCAGTAAGGACTTTTTCCTTTGCCAACAACTCTCTAAAAAAAATTGCGTTCATAAATAGTCTTGAACTTCCAAGCCAAATAGCACGAAAATAGGGATCATCAACAAAATATATCAACCCCTTACCGGCCAGAACAGCCGGTGTACCTTTAATCTGGGATGAATAATTGGCACTTAGATATCCACTCATAAGAGGATTCTCGGAATAGATTAACGGAGTAATATATCCTCTCTTTGAATTGGTAATAATAATCTCTCCCTCTTTAAATAAGGGGATCTCTTTTGCTCTTAATCCATATGAAAGCGGATTTGACATATCCAAGATTGAACTTAAAATAACTCCGTTTATTGATGAGCTGTTATCTCTCTTTATGTAATCATAGAAAGAGCCATCTTTTTTTGACTCCTCTTTGGTTATACTTTTTGTAATATTTATCTCCGAAATATTTAACTCATTGAGCGTTTTATACGAAGTCCCGATACCGATTAAAGTATTGCTGTTTGCCCAATATGAAAGTTTATCTGCTGCCTCTTTTGACAATCTGAAGTTGTTTGTAATAACAATTATATTATATGCGTCAATATCTATTGTGGCCAAATTATCAACATCGATGAGGCTCACGGGCATTCCAAACCTAAGGTCTATTAAATGCCACAGTTCACCTATGATACTATAAGCAGCTCCTTTTCCTGTCAACAAAGCAATCTTGGGCTTAGTCACAGGTTTAAAGTGTCCACTTCCTAAATCAAAATCATCTCCTGTGCCATTATCAACTGCAAGAACATCTATTTTATTTGCAGATATATTATTATTTAGAATTTGATTGAGCTCCTCTTTTCCCATAGACTGCTCATTTACAGATATCAATACAGTTCCTGTGTTGAACTCATACCTCTTCTCCCCTCTATTGATAGAGAAAGGAGAGTCCGATACCTTGAGCTTTACTCCCTTGCTTTGAAGATAATACAAAAATTTATATGCATAGAAATCTGTTATCTCAAACAGATAAGCGTAATGGGTTAAGGGCACACTATCTGACTCAGAAAAGATCTCTGATACCAGCTTTTCTCCGATAAGAGTGCTTAGATCATTTAACTCCGAATATTGTATATTTAGTCCGAGCGGAATAGTCCAAGTTGAAATATCATAAAACGAAGAGTCTTTGTAAGTTGTCGTTTTCTCAAATATAGTCCTTATCACAGAATAGTTATTTTGATTTACCGGGATAATGTAGGCGCTCTCTTTTTTAAAATTCTTTTTATTGATTGACAAATCTTTGCTAAGTCTGAAAATATCAATTTTGTGAACTTTAAGAATCCTCACCAACTCTTTTGTCAGGGACAAATCATCACTGCTGCCGAACAGATAACCCTTCACTTCATCTTTTTGTGCCTCTTTCTGCTTTTGGATAAAGAATCTCTTTTGATAGTTTAATAACTCATTTTTCATCTCAACAGATGCCTCAAGTGCAGAGAATGAACAAAAAACCTGATTTTTAATCATATCTGCAAATCTGATTTTCACACCATCAACCTCCCTCACAAAACCTCTGGGGTTAGGCTGTTCATACAGTAAC
This sequence comes from Bacteroidetes bacterium HGW-Bacteroidetes-5, assembly GCA_002842515.1. Lineage (GTDB taxonomy): Bacteria > Bacteroidota > Bacteroidia > Bacteroidales > UBA932 > Bact-08. The sequence continues at coordinate 1,148,583 of PHDC01000001.1, forward strand.
CCAACTCCTCCCAATATATCAGGTAACGCGGCTCCCTTTCCGGTATAGTAGTCGTCGTAGCCCTCTCTTGAATAATACATTGTTCCAATTTTGCTTAGAGTCTTCGTGTGATAATCTGCTATCTTCCTGCTAATATCCCAGTTATCGTCGGGAATTAGGTGGTTTGTACTATTTTTGATTCCGGGAGAGAAATATGTTCCGGAAGTATTCCCGTGTTCGTGAAAATCATTAACAAAAGTTGGCAGCCAATTATAGTAGACTTCCATCCTGTAATAACTCTCCGGATTTTGCACAAAGAGCCAGTCACGGTTAAGATCAAACCAATAGTGATTGGATCTGCTGCTTGGAGCAGGCTCTTTAAACTCTCTTGTATTGGCATCACTGTTTTCACTTGCAGATTTATTCGAATTTACCCAAGCTGCGTATCTTTGAACACCATCGGGGTTTTGTGCAGGTTGAATTAATATCACATTATTATCCAGAATTCTCTTAATAAATTCATCTTCGCCCGCAGCCAGAATGTAGGCGACAACTATAGAGGCATTCACTCCAGTCGCCTCATTCCCGTGAATACTATATCCCATCCAGGTGACAATTGGAAGGGTGTCGACGGAAAGTTTTAAAGATTTGACCGGATTACACAGATCCAGATGCTGTTTTCTGATAAACTCAGATCTTTCAAGATTTTTCTTTGAGCTTACCACAAGAAATATGAGTGGTTTACGCTCGTGAGAATAACCATTTTCTATAATGTCTATTCTGTCAGATCTTTGTGCAAGGAGTCTTAAGTATGAAACTGTTTGGTCATAGCTGATATATTGCTCTCCGACTTCAAATCCTAAAAACTCCCTTGGTGAAGGGATATCGGGATTCAATTGTTTGATTTCATCCGGAAAATAGAAGCTTAAATTTTGGGCTGATAATAACCCACTGAGAGTAAAGCTAAGAAATAGTATGATTGTTAAGAATCTCCTCATCATAAAATTTAGATATTATTTGTAGTGACACTCCGATGCTGGGTATAAAATTTATTCCCAGGATATAACTATTGAGTACGGAACTCCATTTAAGAGAGACAAGTTCCCGGTGTATAACTCCCCCCACTCAGAACTTATTACATCTACTGTAGAGGTACATTCGACCGCAATATGCCATTTGCCTGCAGGAAGATTGTCAAGAACAATTTCTTTGTTTGCACCCAAAGAAATGTCCATATAATCGGCATATTGTTTGAACGCAGGAGCCTTTTTTCTCATATAAAGATTAAGATTATATTGGTCATCTGCTTTTAGTTGTACTTTTATGTTTTTTACGTTTTTGGGGATTGTAGCAGTAAAATGATGGTACTGTTTGTCTCCTATCTTTGTATAACCCGGATCATTATCATTTGTCGATTTAATCATATCTCTAGTGACTCCATTTAGCAACTCCCCCTTAATTGTAGGATTTCCACACCCTTCTATTGCAAGTTGAATGAGAGCGCTCATAAGATCTAATCTTTCACCTGACACATAACTCTCAGGATGAGATCCTGTTAAAACTATTCGGCCGGCATTTTCATCCCTCTTCCAAGCCCAAGAGCTGATTTTTTTATCGATAGAGCTATTTTTCCCAATAATTGGTTTATAATCGTACCTGGTTAAAATCTCAGTTCCAGTGGGCAATTCTTTAACATCGTATGCAAATCCTCCTCCGTTGTGATAAACACTATCAATATGCATATCTCCTCCGAAATCATAATATTTTAAAATTGATGCACCTTTCTCAATGAAATGGCCTGTCGGTTTTTTTGCTAACCTTGTTGTATGTGCAATTCCTGGCCATATTCCAAGATAGGACGGGTTTGTTTTGACTGAATCGGGAGAAGAAGCATACCCAAGAGATGCCAGAAACATTCCGGCACAAGTGCCGAGATAACTCCCTCCATTATTTACAAATGTCTGGATATTTGCTCTTCCCTTTTCTGATAGGGATGTACCATGAGGTGTTGCTTTTCCTCCATTCACATAAATCATCCTGAAACGAGGGGCACCATCGGGATAGAGTAAAACTCCATTGAGGTCTGTCTCACTCCCGGAAAAAATCTGCTGCTGCAATATTGTATCTTGGTGAGTCAACGGCGATTGGGGAGTATCCTTCCCGGTCACAAAGTGCTCTATACTAAGATTTAGTCTTCTTGCTGCCGGGAGGTCTGTCCGAGATGTGAGCTTTATCCCACCATTCATAAAGATATCTTTATAATAGCCTTGAGAAAACAAACTATTATTTATGAATGTTATAAAACAAAAAATTATAATTTTCGCTTTTGTTGAATATATTAACTTTATGATTTTGTGTGTCATATATAAATATTATCTGTTTTATTGTTTAAAGTTATAATTCAAATTAAAGAAAAGTTCAATAGCTTTTACCAGTTGTTCTGCCGTGTTTTTTCTCACTGTTGAACTATTTCTGCTGTCTCGGTTAAACTCCAGCTGAATGGCATCAATTGTCCCTCCTGCGCCCGAACCGCTACTTTCGGTTATATGTCCTCCACTAAAATAACCTGTAATTCCGGGAGAGGGGTTAGATTTATTTGGGATACAGGCTATTCCGTTATTATGCAACAATGTTCCGAAAGAGTTGTCTCCTCTGAGAATTTGAGAAAAACTTTGTTTTGCGCTTACTGTTTTGTATAGGTTATAAACACTGGACTGACTGGCTAAATTATTATTATCAATTTCTGAATCGCTCAAATTTAGCTGCGAAGAACTCAGTTGATATCCTATCTCCACCTCCTGTTTATCGTGACCGTGAGCGTGGATATCGATTAGTAACCCTGAACCGTATTTAGCAAAAATAAGACTCTTTGATTGATCGATATAACTATAAAACTTATCGTAAATACTCTTTGCGGCTGCACTACCACGGGGTATAGCGTATTCGATTTGTCGGTTCACATCTATATATGTACGCTTTAGCCTGCAAAAGATAATATAAGGGTATTTTCCTGTGCGGGCAAAAACCACAGAATCAATCAACTCCGACAACTCAGGAGTATTTGTATCATAAACTGTTGAAAAATTAGGGTCTGGGCAGTTACTTGTTGTTCTTAAGGTAAGTGATGCGTCGGTTAGAGTTCCTCCGTGAGGAACTGTTATTATGAGCGGATAGTTACCTGTTCTGTATTCAATATAGCTACTAGTGAAAGTCTGTCTTACAAATATACCTGTTCCTCCGCCCCCCGGGTTTCCACCCGGAGTCACAACTGGTTCGGGGGCTTTACTACAGCTTAATAAGAGAAGCGAAAGAGTGTATACCGCTATATTAATAAATCGTAAATTTTTCATTTCTCAGGAAAGTTTTTCTCAATAAGTGAGGCTATCTCTTTTGTGAGAGAGTTCATTTCAGACAAAATTATACCGGTTTTTCTCCATTGATCTATCTTTCTATTGCTTATCTCAAATATCTTCTCTTCAACCGGCTCTATGAGTTGAATATACCCTGTACCTTTTGCATTAAAGAGTTTGTTAAAATTCAGATATTTATCTCCGTTGCCTCTGGTTATTGCAAATACATTCGATTTTATTGCAAGTGCCTTATCACACATTGGGGAGTTATAAGAGTCATCACTCTTTTTAAGTAAATATGAGTTGTTATTTGCTGCCTTTACCCAAGCCGGGATAGCAATAGAACAGGGTGGATATCCTAAAACCGCCCAAAATGTTGTCAGCTCCGGGTTCTCTCCTTTTTTTACCCCTTGGATAACACACGCATTGGCAGTAATTCTTCTGGGAATAAAGTCAGAATCGGGGAATAGTCCATTTTTAAACAGAGAGAGTGCCTCATTGCTCCTCAAGTCAACTCCTGTTAGTGAGTGGTAAAACGATCTTGAAAGATTGTTGATAATCCATTGCGGAGAGAATAGTTTTTCCGGTGCTCCTTTTGCAAATATATCATTAGCTGTTTGGTAGCGAATATAGCCCTGCCCTGCATCGTATTTTCCGTTATAAGAGAAATTTGTATAAACCAAATAGCCGTTTGGTGCATTGGATTGATCATTTACATCAACCATATGGTAGCCATCACTGAATGTTTCAAAATATGCGGCATTCCCCTCTGCATCTATTACTCCGTAATTTGCAGAGACCTTCATCGGTCTTCTGAGGGTATCCAGGTAATGCTTAAACTCTGTTACATTCTTACAAGCCTCAAGGGCTCTTCTCATTAGTGCTCCATTATTTGTACCGATGCTCTCTTCAGTCAAGTTATAAGACATTGTATTCATAATTGAGAACCCCTGAGAGTTTGTACCAATCCAAATACTGGCCCTGGTTTCGTCAGTTGCATCACTTCTAACAATGCCAATAAGAGGGTAACCCCTAAAATCGGAATAAATTAGTCGGTGATTCATATTTTGTGTATCTGTATTTTTCCACATCAGGGGCCTCCCATCTTTTGTTGCTTTTCCTGATATAATGACAGAGGTACACGAAAATGACTCGGCAGGAAAAAGAGATCCGATCATTATTACCAGAAAGGTTATCAATATCTTTTTCATTCTAAAATATTTTATTAAAAGTGATAAGATGGATCCCGCATGTTGGATCTCATCTCTTTGACACAACGAACATGCTCGCTTGAAACGCACTAAATAATATTAACCTATAGCGGATTCTGCTTACAAAGAGGGTTATAACTAATCTCCAGCTGTGGAATCACCCATTGCCATCTAATATCTCCGGCAGGAACATATCTGCTTAGTTCACCAATTGGCTGCTCTTCATACATATTGAAATTTGATGCTAAAGGGTCTAAGTTGGTCGGTTCGGTATAGGTTTTCCAACCATTTACTGATCCACCCTGATTGTACCCTGTTCTTGGAGCTGGCCCTCTGTCCAAAGGTAAGTTAAGCCTTTTCAAATCGAGGAACCTAAACCCTTCTGCCCAAAGCTCTACCCTACGCTGAAACATAATCTCTTCAATTAGAGGCTCACCACTGTTTGTACTCATAGTGTAGAGAGGATCTCTGTCTTTTGCAACTACAAATAGTGCACTACGTGCATCTGTCTCTCTGGCTCCTCTTGCATAACCTTCCGCCATTATCAGGTACATCTCGGGAAGACGGACCAATGCAAGGTCTGCGGTAATTATGGCTCCACTGTATGAGGTAGATGTGTTTACCGGGAAATCAACTATGAATTTCTGACTCATCCATTTATACCTGTTACCTCCCGGAGGATATACCAAATTTACGGCTGTTCTAACATTCTCTACCCAAAGCTGTTTGCGAATATCTGTACTGGAGATTTTCTTATACAACTGATTATAGATAGCCCTTGGTGTGTTACGGTTATACGAAATGTTAGTATTGGAAATGTAGCTGTAAAAATTGGTCAGAGTGCCTGTTTCAATTTCGGGTTGCGCAATCTTAGCCCATATCCACTCCTTGTTGCTGGCATCGGTACATCTGCCCTGTTTGTAATCGTAACAAGTTTTATCCATTGTAGCTCCCGAGTTATCCACTACCAATTTAGCCATTGCAGCAGCCTCCAGCCATTTGCCCTGTGTAAGCAACACTCTTGCCTTGATAGCTCTGGCTACGTGAACATTAATATGCATTTTGGTAGTTCTGTTTAAAGCTACACCAGACAGTAGAGCAATGGATTCGTCAAGGTCACCGTTAATGGAGGTATACGCATCTTCTACGGAAGATCTTGCCAAAGGCTCAGTAGTAGAGGCAAGTCGAAGAACTATACCATCCTGTGAATTATTACCTGCCCTGTCATATCTGCTGCCGTAAAGCTGAACGGCTGCAAAATGTGCAAATCCTCTGTAAAACATTGCCTGCCCCTTAACATAATCACGCTCCTCCTGAGTACCCTCTGCTGCATCAATGTTCTCGATTACCATATTAGCGTTTGCTATTATTTTATAGATAAACTCATATATGTGTCTTGGGTATTGGCTTACCGGGTCCCTATGACGAGTCCAGTTAGTCTCGGTCATAAACTGCGCATTTGATTTAGTATAGACAAGATCTTCTCCCATAAAATCCATCCATAACATATAATATTGATACCCCATTTTAGGGGCATAGTCGCCCTTGTCATACATTATCCTATGAATACCATTTATTGCCATCAACGCTGTTTTGGTATCCTTAAACATAACTTTTTGGTCTACAGAACTGGTCGATTCTGTCTCAAGAAAACTCTTGGAACAGGACATTGTGAACATTATTGCTATTATAAACAATGCCGATATATATTTTTTCATACTCATCATTTTAAAAAGTTAAAGACAAACCTAAAGAAATAACCCTTGAAGGTGCGTAAACATCTCCATTAGAGATATAACCCGACTGGAAGTTTCTCCTTGGATAGACTCCTCTTCTTGCACTGATCATTAATGCATTATCTGCAGAAAAATAAATAGTTGCATCGGTTATATTCTTCGTTTGAAGGAATTTTGAAGGAATTTTATATGATAAATTTAGATTGGTCAACTCTATCATATCTGAAGACAGGAGCCATCTTGTAGAGCTTGCTGCCCCAATGTTATTTACTGCTGTTCCTGCTACAACCTTTGCTATATTTGTTACATCACCCGGTTTACGCCATCTGCCTAAAAGATCTTCGTGCTGAGCAAAGTAGATGTTTGACCCGCTCATAAGTGACTGATAATTATTGTCGTAGAATTTACCCCCCAACTGATAATAGAAATTAAACTTAAGCGTAAAATTCTTCCAGGCAATATTTGCACCTATTCCTCCTGTAACAATTGGCAAGGAGGTTCCTGCATAATCGTAAAGACTCTTAGCAATATTCTCTGTATAGTTAACACCATTTATTTCAAGGAGTTCTCCATCTGTAAATGTAAACATATCAACATCTGCCTTGAACAGGTTATAACCAGTCGCTGGGTTCACACCATACCACTGACGTAGCCAGAAATCATAACGAGAGTGTCCCTCTTCAATTTTGTAGACAGAAGTAGGATAAGGGTCCAGAGGTAGGTCAGTAATTTTGTTCTTTAGAAATGTCGCATTTCCGTTAATACTCAATTGAAAATCATTTTTACTAATTGCAACTCCATTAAGTGAAATCTCAAACCCCTTGTTGTACATAGAGCCGGCATTTATGTCAATACTGCTTATACCGGAAGATATTGGCTGTGGTACACTAAAAAGCAGATCGCTGGATACCCGGTGGAAATACTCAACTGACCCCTCAAGTCTGCTGTCGAACAAACGAAACTCAGTAGCAATATCAAAGTTATTTGATGTTTCCCAGGTTAATGACCTATTTCCCAAACTTGATTGAATGTATCCGGGCTCACCGTTATTGTTGATTGCATAAGTTGCTCTCCAGGGGTAGTAACTGGAAAGATCGTCGTTGCCGACAACACCATATGAAGCTCTTAATTTGAGCATATCAACAAATTCTACCCCGGTCATAAATTTCTCCTTGTCCACTGTCCAGCCTGCACCAACAGACCAGAAATCACCCCATCGTACATCTTCGTAAAAGCGAGACGAGCCATCCCTCCTGTAAGATGCCGAGAAGAAATACTTCTCATTAAAATCATAATTCAATCTTGAAAGAAAACCCTCCACCCTGTAATTGTTGGTATACGAGGATGGCAATGCATTTACCTCTGTAAAGTTGGCATATTCGAAATTATCTCCGATAATTGTCTGAGTTTTCATTGAAGTGCTTAGGTAGAAATAGGCATATTGATAACTCTCGTGACCCGCGAGAATATCAAAATTGTGTTTACCAAAACTTTTATTGTAGTTAAAAAGCTGCTGAAATGTCCAGGTAGTTGTATTTGATGTGTTCTTGGACGATGAACCCGCATTACCTTTCTGTTCATATACATACCCCCCGCTCCAGCTGCGATACATATTGGAGCCGAGACCTGCGTTTATAGTTAACTTAAGTCCTTTAGCGAGCGACACATCTGCATATCCCTTAATATTGATGGTCTGTCTTAGATATCCACTGTAATTATTTTGCACTTCAAGTGCGTGATTATTCCCTGCAAATGCATCCCGACTTGGAACCACGATAGTCCCATCTTTTGATTGCCATCCGTTTCCAAAGTCATACATTTTATTGCCATTGACATCATATATATACTCTCCTGTTGCAGGATTATGAAGGTGAATCGGCAGTATATTACCGATGTATCTGACGAACCTGAATGGATTGGCGTTGGATCCGCTTGACTCGTTCTGTTCACCGCCTGAGGTTGAATAGGACACATTTAGATTTGTTCCTACCTTTAACCACTTGGTTATTTTAGAGTTGACATTAGCTTTTGCAGATAGCCTATTAAACTCGGATCCTTTTACATATCCCTCTTCCTGCATATAGCCTATTGAGGTATAATAATCGGTATTTTCGTTAGCTCCGCTTATAGAGATATTTGAATCGTGTCTTTTCCCTAGCTGAGTAATTGCTCCGTACCAATCAGTGTCCTCTTTCCAGTGGTTAACAGCGTTTGGGTTCAGTTTACCATTTGAATCAAACAACTGAGTTGCATCCATCAGATAAGGGTTATAGCTTATCCCTGCAAGAAACGCAGGACCGGCGAGGGAGTTGGCATTAGCTTCAGTATAACCGTTAAGGACAAATGTGTTACGTTGAGTTTCCCAGTACAACTCCATATAGTCTTTATCGTTTAAAAGCTTGTAATCTGCAGTTTGTTGAGATGTTACTCCAAAGTTATACTTAACCTCTACCTTAGGTTTACCACTCTTGCCTTTTTTGGTATTTATCAGCAAAACTCCATTAGCTCCTCTTGCACCATACAAAGAGGCCGATGAAGCATCTTTAAGAACCGTAACGCTCTCTATATCACTTGGATTTATACTTGAAAACGCATTGTCATACGGCATACCGTCAAGTATTATAAGAGGAGCATTACCAGCGTTAAATGAGCCTATACCTCTGATTCGAATTGTAGGTTCAGAGCCCGGTTGTCCGTTAGAAGTACCAATCTGAACACCGGGAGTAGTCGCGGCAAGAGCTTGTGTTATGTCAGTTAATGGTCTCATTTTAAAGCTCTCTTCATTGACAATAGCAGCCGATCCTGTAAAGGTGCTTTTCTTGGCGGTACCATAAGCAACAACCATCACTTCGTCAAGGTTGGTTGCTTCAGGGGCTAGAAAAACATCAATTGCAGATCTCCCTCCAATAGCTATTTCCTGAGTTGTATAACCGATACAGCTAACAACAAGAGTTTGATTTACATTTTCTGCCATAATAGAGAAAGATCCGTTAACATCTGTATATCCCCCTATCGACTTGTTCTCTTTTATGAAAATTGTGGCAAATGGTACCGGCTCGCCCTTAACTCCATCCTTAATTACTCCTTTAACAACCGGGCGGCTTTGACTTTTCACCTCTGTTGTCTGCTGAACAACCGTTGTTTCGTTTGGGACAAGCTCCTTTGGAGTTAGTGCAATTTGTTTTTCAGTAATCTTATAACCGATATTTTTAGCTACAAGAAGTGTCTTTAGAACATTCTCCAATTGCTCTTTGTTGGTTTTGATTGTAACTTCATCGTTTATCCCATTGAGTGAATTGGAATAAACAAATGTAAAGTCACACTGTTTCTCAATAGCCTTAAGAACAACTTTGAGAGGAGTCTTGGATAAATTCAGGGTAATCTGTTGTGCTGACAAATTTATGCTACACAATAACAACCCTGTAAGAATAATTAGAATCCTGAAGTTAGATTTCATATTTATTATGTTTAGAAGTTTTATACAGTACTATACATTACAGCGAAATAAAACCCTAAACACATCTGAAATAAATTTCAGAAATCCTGATTTTATCTTTTGCTCAATATTATCTGTTTGTCTCTTATTTTATAGTCAATCGGCGAACAGTACTTAATCACCTCCATAATCTGAACAATAGACTCTGATTGAAATTGTGCAGTAATTTTACAAGACATTATTGAATAATCTTTAACAATAAACTCCGTACCGTGCCACCTTTCCAATTTTTTGAGCACCTCTTGAATGGGAGTCTCTTCAAAAATCAGCTTTCCATTTTTCCAAGCTATGGATTTGAGAGTATCTGCATTCTGAATAACTCTTATAGGGACATTATTATCAATTATTACTGACTCAAGCGGTTTTAATTTTTTTACATAATCTCTGGAATATCTCCCCTTTGGAGATGTCAATTTTATTGAACCGGAAAAGAGGGTTGCCTGAGATTCATTATCCTCCTCGTATGACCTGATGAGAAACTTAGTTCCAAGAACCTCTATTTTAAGCCCCTTGCAAGTGGTAACAATCATAGCAGTATCCGGGTTACTCTTGACTTCGAAATATCCTTCACCTGAGATTTCGACCTCTCTATATTTTCCCGTAAATTTCTCAGGATAGGTAAGGCGAGTGTCAGAATTTAACCATACCACTGAGCTGTCCGGCAGGGTCACAACCCCTTTAACCCCTTTATTTGTATAGAAGCTAAGAGTGTTCATTTTTCTGTCTGACAGAGTAATGTTTGAGCCGTTTTCTATCTTTCCCTTATTTGAAAAATATTGATAAAAATTTAGTGATATAGCAATTACTAAAAGAAAAAGCGCTGCTATCCTCAATAAAGAGAAGCGAAATGAATTGTTACTTTTCGAAATATTGAGAAACTCTTTTCGAAATCTGTAAAATTCTTTTTTGTGTGCTGTTTTAGACGGTAAACTGGAAATCACATATAGATTTTTCAGTCGAAGGAGATATTTTCTATTCGCCTCCTCTTTATCAATCCACGCCAACACTTGCTCCTGTTCTGCTGGAGTTGCTATCCCTTCAATGAATTTAATCAGTAATTGTTTTTTCATAATATATTCCTGTAAATACTATACAAACCAGAAGTTAATAACCCTAATATAACAGGAAAAAATTCAATAAGATCTCGTCTTAAAGATTTAAGAGCCTGCATCATTCTGTACTCAACATTTTTTACTGACACATCTTGCTTTTTAGATATCTCCTCATAACTCAAATGGTTAAACCTGCTTAATATAAAAGCTTCCTGAGTTTTAAGCGGGAGCTTACTTAGTGAACTTCTGAATTTTTCCATAAATTCATTCGTAAGAAGCAGATCTGCAGATGTATCGGTTAAAGCTTCTAAATTAAAATTGCGAGCAGCCTTTTCAAATTTTGAAACATAATTTGATTCAACCTGGTTATGTTTTAATATATTAATACACTTGTGCTTAGTAGTCGTTAGAATATACGATTGGAGATTACCGTCTACTTCAATATGTGTCCTATTCTCCCACAAACTCAAAAATACATCGTGTGCAACACATCGTGCTGTGTTCATATCTAGAAGATATTGATAAGCAAAATAGACAACCTTGTTGAGAAACTTAAGATAAATCTCTTCAAAGGCCTTGATTGAGCCATTTTTCAGTTCCGACGCACTTTGATCAAACATAGTTAAGTTTATTCGGCTAAAGATAAAACAAAAAAATGATTGCAATAACAGTGTTTTTTTGACAATCTTAATATCTATCAACACTCTTTTCAAAATCTTTATTGTTTATTTAGAATTTGGTCCAATTCTTGAACGTATGCGAAAAAAGAGATACTTTTGCCCATTATGAGAAGATGCACCCTATATACCTTAATACTTATCCCCGTTCTTTTTCTGCAAAATAACCTGTTTTCTCAAGAGAAGGGTTACTCTCTGGGATATAGAGTCGAGGGCAGGGATACAGTTTATTATATGAATCTCTCAGAGGTGTATCTCTTCAGTTGGGACAATAAAAGAAAAAAAGATAAAGAGTGGCGGGAGTTCTATCGTCTGGTATATAACTTCCGAAAGACTTACCCCTACGCCCTTATAGCCAAAGAGAAGATTAATGAGGCAGACAGCATCCTGGCAACACAAAAATTCAATAAACGAGAGCGGGAGAAATTCATACAACAGTTTGAAAAAACCCTTTTTAGTGAGTTTGAGAAACCTCTTCGCAAGATGACATTCTCTCAGGGGAAGTTGCTTTTAAAGCTTATAGACAGGGAGATTGGGCAGAGCTCATACTTTATTATTAAGAATTACAGAGGAGCTGCAGCAGCAGGGTTCTGGCAAGGTGTCGCCAAAATTTTCGGATCAGATATGAAAAAGCCTTATGATAAATTCGGAGATGATAAACTGACTGAAGAGCTTGTGCAGATGTATAAGAGTGGTACCTTTGAGTATCTCTACTTCTCAATCTTTTAAATTTCTCTTAACTCATATTTGCTCTCTGCCAAACCATCTCTTTTGTCATAGAGTTGTAAACCAGATAGTCACATCCATAAATCCATTCACCCAGGATATAAAAACCTGCTCCTTTCGGGGTGAGGTTATTGCCTGCAGTATGCATATGACCAAAGATAAAGTAGTCTACCTTCTCTCTCTTTTCAAACTCAACCGCAACATTGTATAGCGGGTCCTCTTCGCCTCTGAACTCAAAATTCCGGCCACAATTTAGTCGGTTATGCCTTGACCATCTTGAGGCTAACCCAAAAGCCCATCTTGGATGTATTGCGCTGAAGGCTCTCTGCAGAAGACGATTTTTGAACACTTTTTTAAGGAAGATGTGAGAAGATTCACCGGTAAGCTCATCTCCGTGTGCAAGACAAAACTTAACTCCATTAATATCTCTCACTGTCAGCTCGTCCAGAATAATAAACCCAACCTCATTTTGAAGATAGTTGAATGTCCACACATCGTGATTCCCGTTAATGAAATAAATTTTGACCCCTCTGTCGTTAAGAAGGGCAAGCGCACCCAATGTTCTTGTCAGTCCTCTCGGGATAACATATTTGTACTCGTACCAAAAATCAAAAATATCCCCAAGCAGATATAGTTCAGCCGTATTTTCCGGAATAGTTAGCAGAAAATTGGCAAAGTGCCTCTCCCTCTCCAGGGGATTGAAACCCTTAAGACCCAGATGAACATCTGAGATAAAATAGTGTAGATTTGGTACATCCTGCATATTGTGAACAATCTCTTCTTTAAAGCAAACTTGTTAATTAATTACAGACCACAAAATGGTTAATACGCCTATAATGAGACAATAGAGGGCGAACCCGGTCAGTTTTGCTCTCTTTACAAGAGCTATCATAACCTTACAGGCAAAGAGCCCCGATACAAACGCGGCAGCAAAACCTCCCATAAGTGACAAAGGATCTACACCGGTAGATGCGGATGAGAAATCCCCGGAGATCATCTCCAGAAAAGCCTCTCCCAATATTGGAACAAGTACCATCAAGAACGAAAAACGGGCAATCTCCTCCCTCTTTACCCCAAGCATCAGCCCGGTTGAGATTGTTGCTCCGGAGCGGGAGAGTCCCGGTAGCACAGCAATTGCCTGTGCAACTCCAATTATAAATGCATCTCTGTTTTTGAGCTCCCTCTGTTTTGGCTTAATGATATGAGAAAGCATAAGAAGAGACGAGGTTACAAGAAGCGATATTCCCACAACCAACAGTCCCGATCCAAAGATAGACTCCACAAACTCTTTGAAGAATATTCCTACAATAAAAACAGGGATCATTGAGATTGCAATCTTTATTAGATATGTGGTCTCATCATTAATGCGAAATTTTAGTGCCCCAATAATCAGATTGGATATCTCTTTTCTAAATGCAACTATTGTACTTAATACCGTAGCAGCGTGAACGGCAACCTCAAATGCAAGATTTTCACTCTCTATATTAAGTATCTCTTTTCCTATCGCAAGATGACCGCTGCTGCTCACAGGAAGAAACTCTGTAAGACCCTGAACCAACCCTAGCAGTAGTGCCTCAAGAAAACTCATTTGCTTTTTGGCTTATGCATAATTGCGAAAATCTCAACAACAAAACCGGCAAGAATTAGTACCGGTGCCAGAACAACTCTTCTGAAACTGAACATCTCCTCTTTTGGAAATATATCTGGATCTGTTGTGCCTCCGCCTGTCATAAGAGCATAGCCTATTATCATCAGTGCCAGCCCTGCAAGGATATAGACAAAATTTTTGTAAGGAATTGCAAATTTTCCGGAATCCATATTGATGTAATTTAATTTGTTATCATATTTGGTTTAATAGAACATATCGTCGCCGGACATTGATACCAGTCTGTTAACAATAAAAAAGGTGCTGATTACGCAAAGCAGGACTCCTAAAGCAACAACACTCCCGATCACTGCCGATATCATTTTTATGTCCAAGATTTTATATAGGTCCGGCAGATCTTGCCAGATTAAATATACCACCCCACTCAGTAACGCTGCAGAGATAAGACCCGAAACAAGGCCCTGAACAAAACCCTTTGCAATTAGAGGACGCCTTATAAAAGCTCGCCTGGCTCCCACCAATTTCATAGTGTGTATTGAAAAACGCTTTGAGAAGAGGTTAAGTCTTATTGTATTATTGATTAACACAAAAGAGATAAACAACAGGAGGGCAATAAAAACAATGATAATCATCCCGGCCCTCTCCATATTGTTATTGATGGTATTCACCAGGGACTCCTGGTAGACCACCTCTCTTACAAGAGGCATTGAGGAGATCTCTTCTTCAATTTCGGAGAGAGCATCTCCTTCAAGATACTGGGCTTTTAGAAAAAGGTCTATTGAGATGGGAATCGGATTAACTTCAAAAATCTCCAGAAAATCACCTCCCAGAATCTCTGCCATCTCCCTTGTTCCATCTTCTCTTGAGATAAAGGTTGCGCTTTTGATATACTCTTTGCCTTTTAAAATTCCGAGAACCACCCCGGCTTGAGTATCTGTAGCCGAATCATCAAAAAGGATAGATATCTTAATGTTCTCCCGAAAATATTCAGATACCGATTTGGCATTTACTGCTAAAAGACCCGTTAGCCCGGCAAGAAAAAGCACCAGACTAATGCTTATAACCGACGATAAATAAGACTGTACAAGCCTGCGGTAGATTATGCTTTTTTCTCTTTTCTTCATTTCCTAAACAGATTCCAAAGATACATAAAATGTCTAATTAAATTAATTTTATTATCTTTGTAAACAATTTGCCTTTAAAATTTTTCATCAAAATGAGTGAGCCCACAAGAGTCCTTTATGTAAGCTCTGAAATTTTCCCATATCTGCCGGAATCTGCTATATCCAGAATTGGTCGTTACTTGCCTCAGGGGGTTCAGGAGAGGGGGTGCGAAATTCGCTCGTTTATGCCCAGATACGGGTTGATTAACGAAAGGAGAAATCAGCTGCACGAGGTAATAAGGCTATCGGGTATGAATATCATTATAAATGATATAGACAGGCCCCTCATTATTAAAGTATCCTCAATATCATCTGCAAGAATGCAGGTCTACTTCATAGACAACGAAGACTATTTTTACAGAAAGTATGTCTACGGAGATGAGAAGGAGGAGTTCTTCCGTGATAATGACGAGAGAGCGGTTTTCTTTGCAAGAGGTGTACTAGAGACTGTGAAAAAGCTTAGATGGAAACCGGATATTATACACTGTCAGGGCTGGATTTCACATTTCGTTCCTCTTTTTATTAACAAGGTCTACTTGGATGACCCCATTTTCGCAGAGAGCAAAATTATTCTATCACTTTATAACGAAGGTCTTAGCCAGGTATTCAATGAAGATACCAGGTCTAAAGTTATTGTGCCGGGAATTAAAAACCGTGATATGGATATTTTAAATCCTGCCAATGGCATAAATCTTGCTAAACTAGCAATTCAGTACTCAAACGGTATTATTTTCGGGGATGAGATTGTTGAACCGGAGTTAAAGGAGGCTATTGACAAGAGCTCCCTCCCTACACTCAATTTTATAGACACCTCAGGCGAAATATCTACTTATGTAAATGAGTACACTCAATTTTACGATAAAATCTTGGCTAAAAAATGACTATAAGGAACATCTTTCGTTCTGCAGCAGCGATTCTTCTCTCTTCACTGATAACATCCTGTATTGAGACCGACAAAACAACAGGCTCCGGCTTAGTTCCGGACAACCATATTCTTAAGGTAAAGACCGCTATATTTGACCTTCCGGTTCAGATGAAGATGTCTGACAGCTTACAGACAATCTTCTCGGGATCATTAGTGGTTGGAGCGTATAAAGATCCCGATCTGGGTCTGGTAGAGGCATCCACTGCATTTCAGATGATTCCAGCGGCAGACAGCCTGAGTTTTGGAACCAATCCGGTTGCAAAATCTTTTAAAATGTATGTTAATGTTGCAGATAAATCCTTTTTTTACGAAAAGGACCAATATGTTCCTCAAAATTTCCACGTATACACGCTTACCAGGGATTTGGATTCATCCGTTGCATACAATAACTCACTCACAGATTCAGATTACAACCCTGTAAAAATAAATCTGGGGGGAAGCATCTTTTTTGGAGGGGACAGCCTGGTGATGGATTTGTCACTCTCTTACGCACAACAACTTCTCTCGGCAACTACTGCAGAGAGTGACAGCACAGAGATCTTTCTTAAGAGGTTCAAAGGTCTCTATATGAAAACAGATCCGCTTCCCGGCTCACTCGAGGGTGGCAGGTTTAACCTGATTGATCCTCTGGATGTTTTCTTTACTCTTGAGTATAGACATATAGATGCTGCCAAAAACATTGATAAAGACAGTCTCATCTACTATTTTGTCTCGGATGTAAGACCAACCCTTAACCGTTTTAAACACTCATCACAGAGCCTTCAGAGCACAAACCCACAGCAGAAAATCTATGTTGAGGGGCTTGCAGGGATTAAACCCTATATAGATTTCAATGATGTCAAAATTCAGATGACAAGCTGGGCTCAGGCAAATAACACGGATATCTCAAAACTGATAATTGCCAAGGCAGAGTTAAGGTTTCCATATGAGTTTCCACAAGATTTTACCAGGATGACATACTTCCCGTCTCAGCTTTTCCTTTTCACAAGAGAGAAGGGGGGAACCACTACCACCCCTACCGTAATGTATGAACCTGTGGATGATATCTCTTATTATGAATCCAATGGCTCAATAAACCGCTCTCTTTTGTATTACTCTTTGGATATAAGTACTTACCTCCAGAAGATTGTACAGAACAAAATTACAGGAAAATCGATGCAAACCTGGGTAGCTCCCATACTTCAGCAAAGTGACCCATATTCGGGTGCTGTATACTACTATATTCAGAACATCCTTTATGGAAAAGCAATACTCAACGGAAAAGGGATGACAAGAAAACCTGTTTTGGTATTGACCTACGCCGTAATGCCATAAACTTATCAATTTAATATAAAAATAGAGGCTGCCTAATTATTATTAGGCAGCCTTATTTTATTCTGTTCTCTTTTAAAACCTATTTAATCTTTTTAAAGACTACCGAAGAGTTATGTCCGCCAAAACCAAAAGTATTGTTTAAAGCAACATTAACCTCTCGCTTTTGTGCTTTATTAAGAGTGAGATTTAATTTATAATCAATTTCCGGATCCTCGTGTTCAAAATTGATAGTAGGTGGAATAATCCCGTCACAAATTGCGTGGACACAAGCAAGTGCCTCAATAGCACCTGTTGCACCCAAAAGGTGTCCTGTCATTGACTTGGTCGCACTGATATTTAGTTTGTAGGCGTGCTCTCCAAATAGGGAGATGATAGCCTTTAACTCTGCAATATCTCCTAGAGGAGTTGCGGTCCCGTGTACATTGATGTAATCAACCTCATCTATAGCAATACCTCCATCCTCAAGGGCAAACTTCATAACATTTGCTGCTCCCAATCCGTCCGGATGTGGCTGAGTAATGTGGTATGCATCTGCTGTCATTCCGCCTCCTGCAACTTCACAGTAGATCTTTGCTCCTCTTGCTATAGCGTGCTCGTACTCTTCAAAAATGAGAATTCCTGAACCCTCTCCCATTACAAAACCATCTCTGGTCCTGTCAAATGGTCTTGAAGCAGTTTTGTAGTTCTCATTATTTGTAGAGAGAGCTTGCGAAGAGTTGAAGCCGCCTACACTTGGAATTGTAATTCCCGCCTCAGAACCGCCGGTTACCATAACATCAGCTTTTCCGAGTCTTATTGTGTTGAAGGCATCAATCATTGCGTGAGTTGAGGATGCACAGGCCGATACTGTTGTATAATTTGGCCCCCTAAATCCATATTTCATTGAGATCATACCCGGTGCGATGTCCGGAATCATTTTAGGAATAAGAAAAGGGCTAAAACGAGGAACGTTTCCGCTTTCGCAATAGCCCACTATCTCATTGAACAGAGTCTCTATTCCTCCGATTCCTGTGCCAAGTATAACTCCTACTCTGTCCGGGTTAATATTTTTGGTGTCGAGTGCACTGTCATTGATAGCCTCTTCGCTTGCAATGAATGCATATTGAGTAAAGCGGTCAATCTTCCGCTCCTCTTTTCTATCGATACCATATTTTGCCGGATCGTAGTTTTTAATTTCACAAGCAAATTTGGTTTTAAAAAGGGTAGTGTCAAAACGGGTAATAAGATCGGCACCGCTAAGACCAATATCCAAATTGCCAAAATACTCGGCGATATTGTTTCCTATCGGATTAATAGTTCCGATACCTGTAATTACAACTCTTTTTAATTGCATATCCTCTTTTGTAAAATTACTTGGTATTATTCTCGATGTAAGCTATAGCGTCTCCTACTGTAGAGATCTTCTCAGCAGCTTCATCCGGAATTGTGATGCCGAAAGCCTTTTCAAACTCCATAATAAGTTCTACTGTGTCGAGTGAGTCAGCACCCAAATCATTAGTAAAACTAGCTGTAGGAGTAACCTCCGATTCCTCAACGCCTAACTTGTCAACGATGATGGCTTTAACTTTTGCATTAATGTCTGCCATGATTCTAAAGAATTAGTTAATAAAAAAAAGTTATTTGATATTTCAAAATTAGTGTGCAAAGAAAGTTAAAAAAATCCAAAAATGAAAATTTCTATAAAGTGGAATTACATCCTACTGATTTTCAGTATTTAAAAAATTCAAAGTATAGTTATTCTCAAATTCTTTATAATGCTCTATTTTCCTTACCTTTGTGACTGATTTTTTCAATATAAAAATGAGCGGTATAAATATAGCAATATTTGCTTCAGGTTCCGGTACAAATGCAGAGAACTTAATAAATTATCTTAATGATAATTTTTCTACGTTTAATATCACTCCAAAACTGCTGCTCTCCAACAGAAGTGATGCCTATGTCCTTGAAAGGGCAGCCAGGTTAAATGTAAAGAGTGTCGTGTTTTCGGCAAAAGAGCTAAGAGATGAGCTGGTTGTAGATAAGCTTCTAACATACAACAAAATAGACTTTATCGTTCTGGCAGGATTTCTTTTAAAACTTCCGGACAGGCTGGTATCTGAATACAAAGGGCGTATTATTAACATCCACCCATCACTACTCCCAAAGTACGGAGGAAAAGGGATGTATGGCGAGTTTGTTCACCGGGCAGTCATTGAATCCGGAGATACTGAGTCGGGAATCACAATTCATCTTGTAGATGAGATCTACGATAACGGCGAGCATCTGTTTCAGGCGAAATGCGCTATAGAGAGCGGGGAGAGAGCAGACTCACTTGCAAAAAAAATTCACGCACTTGAAAAAGAGCATTTTCCAAAAGTTGTCTGCAGTTATATCCTCAACTACGAAAAGTAATCTCTTACCCGGAGATTACCCTCCCTGTTAAAAATCTGCTATCTGTTAATCTCGGTTAATATAGGAATCTCCAGTCGGAATGCCGTTCCGCTATATTTGGATCCGTCAAATCCCACAAAAACACCTGCTCTGATAATCTGTTTCAACCCAAAAGAGTATCCGGCTTCGGTGTGAATAACATCTCTCTCCGGGAGCCAAACTGTTTTAAGGTGAAGGGCCTCGTACAACAACTGACTGTTTAAAAATGGGAGTCTGTTAAGAATTAGATAGTCTGTGTTGTATTCGCAAACTGCAGTCAGCCAACTTTGGGGCGTAGAGAACTTATAGTTATTCATAAGCAGAGATGAAGAGAGGAATCCGCTCTCTGTAACCATAATATTGGAGGAGCGAAAGTGTTTGTAATCACTTAGAAAAAGTCTGCTCCTGTTATAGAACCCCCCGGCCTCAACAGAGTAGTAGATAGAACTATAGAGCCCGCTTTTAAATCTTTGGGATACAGATGCTCCAACCATCCCGTATTTGGATGTTGAACTCCCGGAAGAGGGAAGTGATGCTCGCGTAAAAACAGAAAATGTGGGATATTTAGTTCTTACATATCGTTTTCTACCCTCAACAACCCTGTAGTAGTAGTTTGGTGTATAGATGAGTGAAGCGGTGTAAAAGAGTGAGGTGTTGCTTTGAGATGTGGCTCCGTAGATATTATCGGGAATATTTGGAGATGGAGTTTGTCGGAACAGTGAGGTAATATTGGCATTCTCAAGCGGAGAGTTTTGATGCCAGGCCAGGCTTGCATTAAACCTTAGTCCGGTGGCAAGCTCAATACTGTTTTTAACCTCTACCCATCTTCTGGATTGGTATTTAACTGGATTTAGACCAAAAAAGTAGGAGGCATAGGAGTTTACAAATGGCGAAACAGAAGAGTTATTGCTTATATCTGCACTGCTCTCTCCCATACTAAGGGAGATGTTGCCTAGCTTTAAAGGAGAGTATGTAGCAGAGAGGTTAATACTCCACAAAAGCTCTTCTCTGTGCGAGGAGTAGTATATGGCCGGTAAAAATGTTATTGCAGAGTTTTTGGTGAACTCATACTTTGCAAACAGCTCCTGCCCTATCTGATAGCCGTCCACAAAATTAAAATCACCGATAACTCCCGAGAGGCCGCTATAACCCAAAGTGAGGTTTTTACCTGCCTTAAAGCGGTTTTTAAAGAGAAGTCTATCTAATATTTTATTACCGGTAGATCTGTTAACCCTCTTTAGGGAGTCCTCTTCAAATACTCTTTTGAACTCTCCCTTAAGGCTATCTGCCTGTTTGTAAGAGAGAATTTCATCCTCTCTTAAAGGGAGCCTGCGAACTTCGGCCCAGTATGTAGTATCTCGTAAACGGGCAAGTGTATCTACCTCCCTTTTAATGTTGGTATCTTTTTTAATTTCGAGTCTTTGTGGGGTTTTTATCTGCTTTGTAACTCTCTTTTGGGTTTGAGATTGTGATATTTTGCCGATGCTGTTTTTTAAGGAGTCCTGTGATTTCTCTGCACCTTTATCACTGCTTGGTTTGCCCTCATTAACCCTACTGAAGGCTACAGATGAGTTAAACCTCCCTTGTGCATTAACTCCCATAAGATTTATCCCTACATCCATTGCATATGAGGTGGGCATTAGAACCAGTGGCTTAACTTCGTTGAAGTTTACGCTGATATTCATAGTAACACCGGTCTCTTTTGAGGTGAAGTCGATATATGAGACACTCCAGGTGTCGTCTACAATATAGATATGCCCTCTAAAAAGTTTAGAGTCTCCACCTTTAGGTATTACACGAATTTTATTCACAACTCTACCCGATTCGTTGGAGATCCCCTCGTAAATAAAACTATAGTATCTGAAGGCGTTTGTTGCCAGTGGAGAGAGATTGCCGAAGAACTCCTTGTCGTAGATTGAAGTTCTCATCACTCCTGAGATATTATCTATCTTTATTTCTGAAGGGATTGTACTGGAAAAAGCCATAACCTTTTCATCATAGCTTCCGGGATATTGATAACTGATTAGTGAGTGTGACTCCAATAGAAAGAGCTTGTTGAGCACAAGGTTGCTCCTGGCTTTTCCGGCCTGAATTTTTAATATTGCGGGTATTTTTGTAATCTTCATTGTCCCTTTAAGGTATACAGAAGATTCGTAGCTCTTAACCTGCTCTCTGTGAAAGGGAGCTCTGGCTATAGCTTTTCTCATTACAGAGTTGGCACGGTTCTCCCCTTTTGAACTGAAGTATGCGTCATTAAGTTGATAAACCTCCTCCTGCATAACAATCTCCCGAAAGATATTCTCATTTGTCACCTCAAGGGTAAATCTCTCTCTCTTGTATCCAAGTG
This sequence comes from Bacteroidetes bacterium HGW-Bacteroidetes-5, assembly GCA_002842515.1. Lineage (GTDB taxonomy): Bacteria > Bacteroidota > Bacteroidia > Bacteroidales > UBA932 > Bact-08. Next base: position 1,170,574 of record PHDC01000001.1, read on the forward strand.
ATGAAACTTCACAGGTGTATTTGCCTTTAGAGAGTGAAATCCGGAACTCACCCTTGTCATCTGCACTTACTCCGGATGAGATTTCATATACATATATTGTGGCAAATGGAACCGGCAATCCATTGCGGTCAGAGACCCTGCCGCCGAAAACCGTTCCAAAAAGAGTTGAGCTCAGTAGTAACAGAAGAGTGGTTAGAGAGAGCCTGTTCACCACTTGTTTATGTGAAGCTTCTCCTGCTTCCATTTATCCTTAGGGGTTTGCTCTCCTTTTGGGTAACCGATAGGGATAAGGCAAAGGGGAAGATAGGGTTCCGGTATACCAACAGCATCCGAGATTGCCTTCATTCTCTCTACACCCGGATATCCGGCAGTCCACACTGCTCCAAGGCCCATAGACTCTGCTGCCAGAAGTATGTTTTGAGTTGCAGCAGAGCAGTCCAGATACCAATAGTGAGATGTTTGAGGGTTACCGGCAACAACTATTGCAGCCTGAGCCTCTTTGAGCATTCTGTTGTTGGGAAGCTTTTGTGCAAGGGCAGCCATCTCCTCTTTTCCGTGTATGATTACAAACTCCCAGGGCTGGCGGTTCATTCCGGATGGGGCTGCCATCCCGGCCTTAACAAGCAGTTTAAGGTCATCCAGAGATACCTGCTGCTCGGTATAGCTTCTTACACTTTTTCTGTTGAAGATGTTCTCAAATACAGAATTCTGTGCAAAGATTGTATTACTGTTAATCAATATAACTGCTAATACTGCAAAAAGAGTTTTTTTAATCATAACTAAATTTTTAAACGATAGGTTAATTACTAATATTATGCCAATTTTATTGAAAGATTATCTAACCTTAAAATTATAAATCATTGTTCTGTAAATATTCAAAGCCGTCTCCATAATCTGGTCAGAGAATTTGTACCCGCTCCGGTGAATATCCTCTCCATCTGTCCCGTTGCCGATATCAAAAAAGGAGGAGAGAGAATCAAATGCAAAGAAACAGAAGTCATCTGAGCCTCTGGTTGGTTCCTTTGCGTAGATTATCTCTAATCCGGCACTCTTTGCAGCTGCCTCAACCATTGAGTTTGCGCTGTTATCGTTAACAGTTGCCGGGAATCTGTCAAAGTAGGCAATGGTCACCTCCAGCTTATCTTCTTCCCCTTTCGCCTTTGCAAACCTCTCCATCATTGAACACAATTTATCAAGGTCTTCATCTGCAAACGAGCGGAGAGTCATTCGCAGATAGCCCTCCCCGGGAGTGACACCGTAGTTTATCTCCCCTAATGTAATGTTTACAACAGTGCCTAAGATGAAATCCTTAAAGGACTCTTTATCTGTGTTCAGACTCTTCATATAGTCTGCTGTAGAGACTATTGCATTATATGGAGATACCGCCTGTTCCGGGTATGCGGCGTGTGAGGGAGAGCCCTTAAAACGGACCTCCATCCCCACCGAACCGGCAGCATAGACCCCTTCGTGAATAATGATGGAGTTAAGCGGATAGCCCGGATGATTATGAAGAGCAAATGCGTAGTCAAATTTAATTCCGAGCTCTTTAAGCTCTTTTGCCATCATTGAGGCCCCCTCTCCAATCTCCTCTGCAGGTTGGAAAAGCAGCCATACAGTACCGTCAAAATCTCTGTTTTCCGATACTATCTGCGAAAGACCCAACAGAATTGCCATATGCCCATCGTGCCCGCACAGGTGTTCAAATCCCATCTCTGTCTTGATTGCATCCATCTCACAGCGAAACATAACAGAGGGGCCGTTGCCTTTACCTTTATAACCGGCGACAACTCCGTATCCGCCAATGTTTTTATGCAGATAATCCGGCTTGGTAGGCTCTAAATATCCCAGAAGAATCTTAGCAGTTTGTTCCTCTTTATGAGAGTATTCGGGAGAATTATGCAGAACCTGCCTCATCTTTTTCATCTCATTGAATAGCTGCCCTGCCGGGATTTTGTTTTGGGAATTTGCCATTATGCCTGTGAAATTTAGAATTATAAAACCAATAAATTTCAAAATGATAACTCTCTTCATTTTTGATCTTTTCTCAAAAATAGAAAATTAATTTGTGAGATTTTTATTTAAGTGGCATTTTTGCGCCTCGCTTTTAGCTCAAATTTTTCGAAATTATGCACAACAGTAAAATAACCAGGCCCCAAATATCTTTTAAACGCTGGAAAAGAGCCTCCTGGGCTCTGTTTGCCTCAATTGGCAAGATTATACGCATAGGGGTTCTTTGCGTTACATCCTCGCTGCTTGTGCTTAAAAGCCAACCGATGCTCGCCCAAAGTAAGAGTAAAAATGTGAACGAGACACTAAGGGCTCTGGAGGAGGTTGTGATAAATACCGAGCGACCCACACAGTTTCAGCCCCTGGTGAGAGTTGTTGCAGTGATACAACAAAAGGAGATAGAGCGGGCAGCCGTTCAAAATATTCAGGATCTGCTAAGGTATCTGCAGGGTGTAGATGTACGAAGCAGAGGGAGCGAAGGGGTTCAGGCAGATCTTAACATCCTGGGGGGGACATTCGACCAGACAATGGTGATGATAAACGGAGTTAACTTCTCCGACCCTCAGACAGGGCACCACTCGCTAAATATTCCCGTAGATATTTCTCAAATTGAGAGAGTTGAGGTTCTTCACGGGCCGGGAGCGTGGTCTCAGGGGAGTGTCGCATACGCCGGAGCCATTAACATTATAACAAAAAAACCGGTAAAGAAAAATCTGCAGGCATCTCTCTCGGGGGGAGAAAAGGGCTATTTTCGAGGCTCTGCCAATATTGGGATTGCCCCCGGCTCCATATTCAAGCGGTGGCAAATTTCCGGACAGGGGGGCGGTAGCCACAACCGAAGTGATGGTTATACAGATAATACAGATTTTGAGATTTCTAACCTCTACTCAAATATCTCTTTTACCAATAACAGCGGTCACTCAATAGATATTCAGGCCGGTTGGCAAAATAAATCTTTCGGCGCCAATAGCTTCTATACTATTGCATATCCTCAGCAGTTTGAAAAAACCCGCCTTTTTCTATCAAGTATTAAGTATTTATGGGAGAGCAGACGCTCTCAGGTGAGCGCAACTATATATCAGAGAAGGCATCACGACAGATTTGAACTTTTTCGGTACGACTCTCCTCTGTGGTACAAAGGGCACAACTACCATATGAACGATGTGGCCGGAATAAATGTTAACGTGGCATACCGCTGGAAAAGGTGGGGTAGCTCTGTTTTTGGTGCAGATTACAGATATGAGCATATCTACAGCACAGTACTAGGAGATCTTCTCGGGACACCTGTAGAGACACCGGGTGAAGATGGAGTAAGTTTCACAAAAGGGAAAAGCAGAAAAACAGCCTCAATTTATTTAAGACACATCCTTCAGCTGGAGAGGTGGCGTTTCTCTGCCGGGGTAATATTTACAAACAGAGTATATGCAGGATTTGCTGCAGCATACACAATAAACCCATACCTTGAACTTAACGGCTGGGTTAACAACAGCTACCGCAACCCCACCTTTACAGATCTCTACTACAAGAGCCCGACCCAAACCGGTAATATGGGGCTAAAACCGGAGGAGGCACTCTCTGCACAACTTGGGCTAAGATATACAAAACACAAACTTAGAGCCTCTCTATCTGCCTTTTACCGATATGGATACCGTATCATAGACTGGACAAGGGAGAGCGGAAGCGACCAGTGGAGCGCCAGTAATATCACAAATATAAGATCTGCAGGTGTAGATTTTAGTGCCTATATCACATTTGAATCCAGTCTTATATCAAGAGCCGGACTCTCATACTCCTGGATGGATGTTTCAAAACAGAGTGCTGGTGTACACTCCCTCTATGCGACAGATTTTCTCCGGCACAAGGCCGCTCTCAACATTGAGCATAATATTATCTCAAAGCTAAGCGGGCGTTGGGATCTAAGCTGGCAAAAAAGAGAGGGAAGCTATCTTGGCCCTGCAAACATTGAGACGCCTTACAAAGGTTTTGTTTTAGCCGATTTGAAAATCGTTTGGAACGGGAGAAACATTAAACCTTTTGCAGAGGCAACCAACCTCTTTAACACAAACTATCTGCACATTGGAAACCTCCCGCAACCAAGACGCTGGGTTAAGGCAGGTGTCAATATAACCTTGTAGCGGCAACCATATAATCCGGCGAACATATTTGCCCCTGAATTGTTTTTTAGATTATTAACCATTATTTTAGGAGATTAATCTGTTTTAAATATGAAAACCATTATCACAATAGCTGCACTATGCCTTACCCTTACAGTAACAGCTCAAAACACATTCAGCCATAAGAGTAAAAACGCAGAGGTTATTCTGTTAAGTGAAGGTCAAAGAGTTAGTAACTTGAATAATCTTATCGGGCTTACCCCTGAGATTATTGCAGATGTTGCCCCCGACAAAACTTACCCCGGAGCTACCAACGCTTTTCTCATCCGCACAGGCGGCAGGAATATTCTTGTAGATACGGGACACGGCAGGGAGCTGTTCAATAATCTTAAGGCATTTGGAGTATCTCCTGAAGATATTGATATAATATTACTGACTCATCTGCACGGAGACCATATTGGAGGGCTTGTAAAAGAGGGTGTGCGAATGTTTCCAAAGGCTGCTCTCTATCTCTCTAAAAAGGAGTTTGAGAGTGCTTCCGAGAGTGCACTAAAGATTATTAACCACTATTCAAAGGAGATGGTTCAGTTTGAACCAGGCGTTGATACCCCGCTAAAAGTTTATGATAAAATAGAATCTATGGCCTGTTACGGCCACACACCCGGCCATACGGCATTTATTATAGACGACCTTGTGATATGGGGAGACCTTACCCACGCAATGGCTCTGCAGATGCCGTATCCAAATATTGCCATTACCTACGACACAGACCCACAGATGGCAATAAAATCACGGCTCAAAATGCTCGACTACATAGTGCAAAACAGACTCAAAGCAGCCGGAATGCATATCCCATTTCCTGCAATAGGGAGCGTAAAGTCAAATGAAAAGGGAGGATTTGTTTTTGAACCTCTCTATTTGAAATGATAGATAATATAGAGAGGATTATCGTTTTCCGGATTATGAGACTCTATAGTTTTAATATCTTCGCTCTTTAACACCTTTTTTAGAGCGGGGATATCAACTTCATTGTAATTAATTATTACCGAATTGCCCCAGGATGAAGTCAAACTTAGCTTAAGCCCCTCTTTGGTCTCAAAGAAAACGTAGCTTTTTCCCTTTTGCTTCTCTTTTATCACATTAATAAATTTATGCGGCCAGCCAGAGACCAAGGTTGTAGCTCTGAATTTGTCTGTCTCGAACCCTCCGTATGAATAGTATGCAGGGAATTTCGGGTTCTCGTGTCTCTCTTTGAACCTTTGTAACTGGCTCTCTTTTGTAGGAGTTTTTCCTCTGAAGCTTAAATCATATTCAACTAAATCCTGCATCTGTTTTAGAGTATAATTTTTCTCTCCGAAATCCCAACTGTAAACAGAGCGGCAGGTTGTATCCGATAAATTAAGAACCTCATTTTTCAACCCTACATTATTAAAGTAGAGAGAGTCTTTATAATAGTATGACTTCCTGAAAGGTGGAAACGACATACTAAAATCAACTGTTGTAGGCACAAATCCCTTTGATAGAGTTGCGGTAGATTTTGAATAGTAGTATGCATAAAAGTCATAGCCCCAGGTAAAAAAGAGCAGTTTGTCCTTATCTATTGCATATACTTCATTGTAAGCTCTTAAATCCGGAGGTAATTGTACTTTAGAGATAAAATTCCCATCCAGGTCATAGTTGATCAATATACCCCAGGGCACTAACACCATCAGTTGATCCAGGAAGGGGTCTACATTAAAATGTCCCGAGTATGTAAACTCCTGAGGCCCTCTGCCCTGATTGTTCATTTTAAACAGAAACCTCCCTTTTGAGTCAAAACAGTATATAACCTGTTTCTCTCCAGACATTATATAGAGCCTGTTTTTGTGCAAAACAATCCCAGAAGTGCGACTGAGCAGAACATCTTTTGTTGTCTCAAGCTGAACAACAGAGATAGAGTCTACAAAATCAAAAATTGAGACGCTGTCTCTTCTTTCGATATTAATTTGAGCATTGGTGCTATCATTGGGGCTACAGGAGATGATAAGCAAAACCAGAGTGGTTGCAGCTAAAATTACTTTTTTCATAAAATATGAGTTAAAAATAAGAGTTGGGAATTTCACATTAAATGTAACCAATAAACTGATAATAAACAAATAATCACATATCTGTAAAGAAAAGTTCAATCAAACAATAAAAAGAGTTTAAAAAAAGACCTATGTAACCATTTTTAGTTTAATTTTACGAGATTATGGCTTAAAATAATACGATATTAATATAAAAATCTATTGATTATGAAGAGTAAATTACTGGTTATGTTAGTTTCATCGGCAGTTATGGCCTCATCCTGTACAGGAGAGGGAGGAGAAAAAACGACGGAGACGCCAATCGGCAGAAGCTCCATTGAGGTTGTTAATGGCATTATGACCCCCGAGATAATGCACAATTTGGGCAAGGTTACAGACCCGCAGGTATCTCCGGACGGAAAAGAGATTCTTTATGGTGTATCCTTTACAAGCATTGCGGAGAATAAGAATAACCGCGAGTTGTTCATTATGGATATAGATGGTTCAAACAACCGCCAGATAACCTCAACAGTAAAGAGTGAAAACAACGCCCGCTGGATTAACGAAGGTAAAGAGATTCTCTACCTTATGAGCGGCCAACTCTGGAAAATGAACAGGGATGGATCTAACCCGGTTAAAGTTGGTGAGTATGGAGAGGGTATTTCGGAATTTGAACTCTCTCCCGCAAAGGATAAGATTCTCTTCGTATCCGAGGTAAAATCTATCCAGACATCCAAAGATTTATGGAGTGACCTTGACAAAGGGAGCGGCAGGATGATAGACAAACTTATGTATCGTCACTGGGACCATTTTGTAGAGGCTATCCCACACCCCTTTATTGCAGGTTTTAATGGCAGTGCAATTGCAGATGTTGTTGATATTCTTGAGGGAGAGCCTTATGAATCTCCAACAATGCCGTTGAGTGGAATTGAGCAGCTCAGCTGGAGGCCCGACGGTAAAAAGGTTCTCTATGCATCCAGAAAAGTTGTGGGCCGCGAATATGCCTACTCTACAAATACAGATATCTATCTATATGACATTGATACTAAGAGTCACGAAAACCTCACCGATGGTATGCCTGGATACGATACAGACCCTGTATTCTCTCCTGACGGAACCCATTTTGCCTGGCTAAGTATGGAGAGAGCCGGCTATGAGGCAGATAAATCCCGTCTTTTTATAATGAATCTGCAGACAAAAGAGAAGAGAGATCTTACCCGTAATTTTGCATACAATGCAGAGAGCCCTGTATGGTTACCCGATGGATCCGGGCTCTATTTCAACTCTTGCGTAAAGGCTCTTACAGGAATTTATCAGATAAATATTGCAGACGAGACTATCCGCAAAATAACCGAAGGGTGGTATGACTTCGGCGGAGTCTCAGTTGCAGGTGACAAGTTAATCGCTCTCTACAGGAGTATGTCGCAGCCAAACGAGATTGTGTCGGTAGACCCTATAACCGGTGAGTACACACAGATATCTAAAGAGAACGAGCATCTGCTCAAACAGATAACAATGGGTAAGGTAGAGGAGAGATGGATAAAAACCGTAGACAATAAAGATATGCATATGTGGGTGGTCTATCCTCCGGGATTTGACCCGGCAAAAAAATATCCGGCTCTGCTATTCTGTATGGGTGGCCCACAGGGGACACTTAGCCAGAACTGGTCATATCGGTGGAACTTCCAGCTGATGGCAGCCAACGGATATGTGGTTATCCTTCCAAACAGAAGAGGAACATCTGCCTTTGGGTTGGAGTGGGGAGAGCAGATCTCGGGTGACTATATCGGGCTCAATATGCAGGACTACCTCTCCTCTGTTAAGGAGATGACCAGGGAGAGCTATATTGGCAAGGTTGGTGCTGTAGGCGCAAGTTATGGCGGTTACTCCATCTTCTACCTTGCAGGTATTCACAAAGGTGTTTTCAGCGCGTTTGTGGCTCACGCCGGAATCTTTAACCAGGAGCATATGTATATGACAACAGAGGAGCTGTGGTTCCCACACTGGGATAACGGAGGGGCACCCTGGGACGACAATGCCACAGCAAAGAGGCACTATGCAAACTCTCCTCACAAGCTGGTTAAGAACTGGAATACCCCAATTCTTGTTACACACGGGGAGCTTGACTACAGAGTTCCGGTTGACCAGGGGATGGCGGCGTTCAATGCAGCTCAGGCTCTGGGAGTTCCTTCGGAGTTGCTGCTCTTTCCGGATGAGAATCACTGGATTTTAAAGCCACAAAACAGCGTTCAGTGGAACAGGGTCTTCTACCGCTGGCTGGACAAATGGCTTAAACCCGAATAGTATCAAATGAATGGAATCAATTAAATAATTACATACAAAGCAATAATTACATACAAACAAGAAGTGATGAAGAGAATTTTACTATTTACGGCACTGATTCTTACGGTCTCTTTTGCAACTGCGCAAAAAAAACCTCTGGATCACAGCGTTTATGACGGTTGGAAGAGTGTGGGAGCATTCAATATGACCGAAGATGGCAAATACACCATATTTATGGTTAACCCGCAGGAGGGCGATAACTACCTTGTCTCAATGAATCTTATAAATTTTACAAGAGATTCTATAGCAAGAGTAAATGGTCCTAAGATGACAGACGACGGAAAATTTGTCGCAGCAACAATAAAACCTACATTTAATCAGAGCAGAGATGCCCGCATTAAGAAGGTTAAGCCGGAGCTTATGCCTAAAGACACTTTGGGAATCTACAATATCCAGACAAAAGAGCTTAAGAAGATTCCGTATCTTAAAGAGTTTAAAATTGGCCGCTACGGCAAGGATTTTATAGCTTTTAAAACAACTCCTCCTGCAGATACAAGCAAGAGCAAAAAGCCTGTTAAAAAGGATAAGGATGAGGGCGAAAATGTGATGGTATATCAACTATCTACAGGGATGATTGATACACTTAAATTTGTTTCGGATTATGATTTTACAAAAGGGGGAGACTCACTCTTCTTTGCTACAAGACCTAACTCAAAGGATAGTGTTAATAAACCCGGTCTTTTCCTATATATCCCAAAGACAAAATCCATTACTACCCTTTACAATTACCACCTCAAACAGAGTGTTAAACTACCGTTGGTAAGTAAGGATAACAAACATATGGCATTCTATGCCAAACTGGATACAACCAAGAATAAAGATAAATTCATCTCTATTCTCTACTACAACGCAACACTGCCTCAGGCGAAACTGGTAATTGATAATAATTTAACCGGAATGCCGGAAGGAATGAGAATCACAGAAAACAGGTCACTGCAGTTTAATAAAGAGGGGAACAGACTCTTTTTCGGAATCTCAAAAATATTGAGAGAGAAGGATACAACCCTTGTAGATTCCGAACTGGCCAAACTTGATATCTGGCACTATAAGGATACATATGTTCAGCCTTATCAACTTATTAACCTCACAAGAGAGCAGAGAAAATCATATGTAAGTGTGATTCGACTTGACTCAGAGCCTAAACTTGTTCAGCTTGCCAAAGAGGAGTATGAGCAGGTGCAGGTTCCTAATGAGTGGTCTGCAGATTGGGCTTATGCTGTCTCAGATTATAACTATCAACTGGAGTCTCAATGGAGTGCAAATCCAAGAAGAGATGTCTATATTATAGATGTAAATACAGGTGACAGCAAGCTTATTATGAAGGACCAATTCATAGGGAGCGGCTCTCCATCTCCTGATGCAAACTTCCTGGTCTGGTACAACAGTGTAGATAAAAACTGGTACTCCTATGAGGTAAAAACCGGCAAAACCGTTTGTCTGACAAATGGGTTGAATGTCTCATTTACAGACGAGATGCACGACACTCCGGAGATGGCACGACCTTATGGTCACGGTGGCTGGGCAGAGGGAGATGCAGCAATCTACCTCTATGACAGATATGACATCTGGCAGATAGACCCGAAAGGAGTTGCTCCGGCAGTTATGCTTACTGACGGCGAAGGAAGGAGAAACAATATGACTTTCCGGATTGTTCGCCTTGATGATATTCTTCTTCCTCCGGGAACCCCGGGAGTTAGAATGGAGCCAATCAAACCTAAGGAGACTATCTACTTCTCTGCTTTTGATAATGTCACCAAAAATAACGGATACTACTTCAAGGAGATGGGTAAGAGAAAACCTCTAATGAAGCAGTGGGTTATGGAGCCGGTTACTTTTGTCTATCTTAACAAGGCTAAGAAAGGAGATGTAATTACATATGTAAAACACAACTTCACAAACTCTCCGGATGTGTGGGTTACCAAAGATAACTTCAAAACCCAGACTAAGGTTACAGACATCAACCCTCAACAGAGAGATTACAACTGGGGGACTGCCGAACTTGTAAAGTGGAAATCAAAAACAGGGTTGGATGTAGAGGGTATTCTTCACAAACCGGAGAATTTTGACCCTACCAAGAAGTATCCAATGATTGTATATTTCTATGAGACCATCACAGATCTTCTTCACGTTTACAGGGCTCCGGCACCAAGCCGTTCAACCATTAACATCACATTTTTTACCAGTAACGGATATCTGGTATTTACACCGGACATCTATTATCAGATAGGATATCCGGGGAAAAGTGCAATGGACTGCATTGTGCCCGGAGTAGAGAAGATTTGCGAAAACCCTTGGGCAGACCGCGACAATGTTGCAATTCAGGGACAGAGCTGGGGCGGATATCAGGTGGCCTATATGGTTACCCAGCCGGAGATCTTCAAATGGAAAGCTGCCGGAGCGGGTGCTCCCGTTGCAAATATGACCAGTGCATACGGCGGTATCAGATGGGGCTCCGGAATGGTTCGCCAGTTCCAGTATGAGCACACCCAGAGCCGTATCGGCAAAACTCTCTGGGATGGATTTGACCTCTACATAGAGAACTCCCCACTCTTCTTTGCAAATAAAGTTGAGACACCACTCCTCATTATGCACAACGACGAAGATGACGCAGTTCCGTGGTACCAGGGTATTGAGTACTTCACCGCACTTCGCCGTCTTGGCAAACCAGTGTGGATGCTCCAGTACAACAAAGAGAAGCACAACCTTGTGAGCAGAGTTAACGCTAAAGACCTTAGTGTGAGACTATCACAATTCTTTGACCACTACCTCAAAGGGGCACCAATGCCAACCTGGATGGACAAGGGAGTTCCTGCTGTACTTAAAGGAATAGATTGGGGGTTGTAGGGTAACCTTGCCAAGGGTCGTGGGGCTTTGCTCATTTTAAAGCACTTAACCCAAATCGCTTCACCAATAACTACGGGCTCGCAACGTTTACACGTTGCGGGCTCGTTTTTTTTGCATAGAGCAGTTGAGAATGCAGGCAAAGAGTAATGGCACGGAATTTGTGGCTAACTGACGCGGAATTCTGCTCTATACCAATCAATTACTTCACTTACACAATTATCCCCGTTATGAAAAATCTACCTTTTCTCCTACTGGTTTTCTGTATGAGCTCCCTGCTCAATTCGTGTGACGGCAATAAATCCGGCGAATCTGCCTCGGATGGTATAAAAACTATCTCCCTCCCGGATGCTATTGGCAAAGAGAGGATTGTAAATTTAAGCGAAGTGGCTAAGTCTATTCAGTACATCCCGCTGGAGACAAGTGACAGCTCGCTTTTGGGTGATATCTCCAGACCTATACTGGAAGATGGGGTGTTTTATGTTATCATCAGTAAGGGGTTTAATCAAAATGAGTACAGAATGTACCACTTTGACGGCAGATTCAAGGGGAAACTTGGAACAATAGGAAGGGCAAAAGGTGAGCTGCCTCAAATTGAGCATTTTTCCCTCTCGTTCGATCCTGTAACTAGAAATCCGATGATCTACTCCATCAACAAACTTGTTGAATATGACAAAGATGGGAATTTTATTAAGGAGGTATACGCGCCAATAGATGAGGGAGGTAATTTTAGAAGTTTTAAACTTCATAAGATAGGAGACAATTACATCTCTATGGTTAGTGATATGATGGCAAATAAATTCGGGGTTATCTCTTTTAACAGTAACAAAGAGATAATAGCTGAGTCTCCCGTAGGGATAGTTACAGGTAATAAAGATGAGAATAAAAGTGGAGAAGATGTTGCCGATAATGAAGAGAGTATGACAATATCCATAGGGGGTGTAATGACAAATTCAGTAGTTATTATAAGCAGGCATCCTACTCTCTACCCTTATAAAACAGGGTTCAGATTTGTGGCAGATAACGGAACTGAAATTTATTCTTTAGATGAAAAACTGAATATCACCACTCACTACAACCTCGATTTCGGGAAATATCAAATTAAGGCTAAGGCTACCGAAGATGATTGGAAAAGAAGTATAATTTTTGTTGCAGGATTTACCTGTGAAACAGATAACTATTTATTCCTTACCTATAACTTCGGGGGCAATGAACCTAATGGATATACTCCTCCTCTAGTTTCGGCAATTTACGACAAAGAGAGTGAAGAGTTGATTTTGCTTAAACGGGCAGATTCCAATATGAGGGGTTTTAAAAATGATCTGGATAACGGCGCTCCATTCTGGCCGGTACATATCTCAAACCAGGGCGAGATGATTATGTCGCTCTCTGCTGCTAAGTTTATTGAACTCAGTGAAAAATATGACTCACCGGAGATGAAGAGGGTTGCAGCAACTCTTACCGAGAACTCCAACCCTGTTATGGTAATTGCAAAAATAAAATAGTCATTTTATGAGAAAATATCTTTCCCGGGTTTTAACTATCGTCATCTGCATTAGTTTGACCTCCTGCATTAGCGAAAAGATCTCAAATGAGCTGGAGGTAATCTCATTTGAGGGCATCCGTGATGGAGCCGGGTTTGTAAATCTGAGCGAAGTTGCCTCATCTGTAAAATACATTCCTCTGGAGACCAACGACTACTCACTCCTGGACAACGCTCCACGGCCGGTAATGGAGAGTGGAAATTTCTATATCTTCTCGGGGAAGGAGTCTTGTTACAAGGCATTCTCGGGAGATGGCAAGTTTATAGGGAGAATCGGCAGAAAGGGCAGAGCTACCGGGGAGTATGTGCATCTGCAGCCATTCTCGCTCTCCTTTAATTTCAAGAATGGAAACCCGCTGCTCCACTCTTACAACAAAATTATTGAGTATGATAATGATGGAAAATTGGTAAAAGAGGTACTTGCTCCTGACACCCTTAAGAGCTATACAAGCCTTAAAACAATGAAGCTTGGGAAAAATTATCTCGCTCTTTACGGAAACCTCTCAAAAAATAGATATAAATTTTTTTATTTCGATTCTCAGGGTAGAATAATTGATGAATATCCAAAGAGTTATGAGCTCTCTCCTGTTAAGCAGATCCGGGGAGATGCTGATGGTGAAGAGGAGGTAATGGTTGGTTTTAAGGTTATGATAACTCCTTCAGTTTATAATTACAAAGATTACATTAAGGTGATTACAGAGACAAACGATACAATTTTCTCCTTCGGGCCACAATTCGAGAGGCATATTGACTATATTCTGGACTACGGTAAAGAGAAAACCCCAGATTATCCGACAGATACAGAACGAGAAAACTCCCTCTATATAAATTCACGATTTACTTGCGAATCTGACAACTTCATTTTCTTCAGAATTCATTTCCCTGCAACAGATCAGCGTAATATTTCCAGTTACACAAATCTGGCCATTTATAGTAAAGAGAAAAAAGAGCTCACTTTGCTAAAAAATAGTGAAGCCGATTTTAGGAGTTTAACGGGTTTAAGAAATGACATTGACAACGGTATACCATTCTGGCCATCATATATTTCAAAAGATGGTGAGATGATAATGTCTATTCCTGCCCTAAATTTCATTGAACTGAGTAAAGAGTACGACTCCCCTGAAATGAAAAAAATTGCCGCCACCCTCAACGAAAACTCAAATCCGGTGATGGTTGTTGTTAAACTAAAGTAAATTGAATTATGAAGAAGTATCAACTCCTGTATTTATCGGTTGTCATAATTTTCTTTGCTCATTCCTGCAGAGAGAAGAGTACTTATGACTCTTCATCTACAGGTATTAAAACAATCTCCCTGCCCGATGCTATGGGCAAAGAGCGGATAGTAAACCTAAGCGAAGTTGCCCAATCTATACATTACATACCTCTGGAGACCTCGGATAGTTCACTGCTTGGCAACATACCAAGACCTATTCTGGAAAACGGGGTATTCTATGTTACAATCAGGTCCGGGTTTAAAGAGGAGTTTATGATGTATAATATTGATGGTAAATTTTTAGGCAAGTTGGGTCGGTACGGCAGAGCAGCCGGCGAGTACCAGACAAATATGTCCTCTCTTGCACTCTCTGTTGATTCCAAAAGTGGTAATCCCATAATCTTCTCTACAAATAAAGTTATTGAGTATGATAAAAAAGGTAATTTCATAAAGGAGGTAAAATCCCCGGTTGAATCTACTTTTAATTTAATGTTACTTAGAGTTAAAAAATTAGGTGATAACTACATCTCTACTCTTTATGATTTTGACCAACGCAAAGCTTTCTATCTTTTTTTTAATGCGAATGGAGAAGTAATTGAAGGGGCGCCTGAGTTACCTAAAGCACAAAATAGAGATGGAGTAAAAAACAAAGAGTCAAATGAAGTAAGTACCAGAATCTTGCCTGCATCCAATGCTATAGGTATATCTACGCCCTACATGTACGATTATAAAGATAACACCAGATTGATGGGAAATACAGACACCCTCTACACCTTTAATCCTAAGATGGAAAAAAGAGCTCTTTATCATTTTGAATATGGAAAATATGAGTTGCCTCTTAACTCAACCGGCGACCAGAGATTACAGTCAATCTTTCTTATACCCGGATTTACCTGTGAATGGGAAGATTACCTGTTTCTCACCTATAACTTTGGTAATAATATACCCAACGGGTATACACCGCCGCTTGTAAGGGGAGTGTTTAACAAAAAGAGCGGGGAGCTGACTCTTCTTGAAAGGGTAACCCCGGAGCTTTGGGGGTTTAATAATGATCTGGATAACGGCGCTCCATTCTGGCCGGTACATATCTCAAATCAGGGCGAGATGATAATGCCGCTCTCTGCTGCAAAATTTATTGAACTCAGTGAAAAGTATGACTCACCGGAGATGAAGAGGGTTGCAGCAACTCTTACCGAGGAGTCAAATCCGGTGATGGTGGTTGTGAAATAGATGATATAGCTAATTCTTTTTAAGTTTCGCTAAGATTATCACTGGGTTATCTGATATTTTCAAATTACTTGCAATCTTGTTTAATTTGTCGGACACCCTGTTGGATTTTGTGAAATCGATAAACTCTGATGCATTTACAAATGATACCATAAAATCATCGTCACTAACATAGTGTGGCCAAAACGCCGGTCCCCCTTCAATATCATCAACAAATCCAATTTGATAGTCAGCCGGTTGATCAATGAGTCGGAAACTAGTGTCTCTTTTATCAAATAGTGCACAAGAGGTTTTTAATAAAGCATCATTCCCGCTTGATGTTTTTATCTTAATTGGTTTGCGGGCTAACGTAGTCAAATTAAGGTTTAGAAAAATAAAATTTTCACTCTCCAGAATCGGAGCTCTTAAAAATATCTGATTTTTATGACCCTCTTTCGATTTAAAATTTTGATCTGTAATATTATATTCCCCGAATTGAATTTTATAAAGAGTGTCAATACTTTGTAGATCTTGATTATATGAAATTATATATTCATTATTACCTGTTATGATTTTGCCGATGCCCTTTTTAGAAAAAATTATTGATCTTCCTCCGGCAACTGTACCATCTCGTTTTTTATCAATCTTTCTTTCTGATTCCGGATATGGAAAAGTTATTATTGTTTTTCCTAAAGAATTAACAATTATTCCGGAATATATATGATCTTCTTTGAATCCCGGTAGTGTAGCCAGTAAATATTGATTATCGTCCGTCTTAAGAACTCCGAGGAATCCAGAGGGATTATCACTTTTCTCTAATGGTATTGTTCTTAATAATGTGCCTTCAGGGGAATATTCCTTAATTGTAAAACCAGTTAATATTATAAGATTTTTATCGTAAACATCTACAGAATAAACAGATGAATATTCATCCGGCCCCCTACCTAATCTATTCACAGTATTAAAATATTTACCTGTATTATCATAAATTGACAAAATCCCGGATGATTTTTTATATGTATTAAAAACAAACAATCCTTTTGAATACCAAATTTTATTTATGTCTCCAACAATAGAAGAATCGTTTGTCTCAAGGGGGATATATTCGATGCTTTCAGCTATATCGCTAATATTCATTATATAGCCCTTGTCAATATTCTCTTCAATATTAATAGTTGCAAACTTATCAGAATCTATATTTGATGAAGTACATCCCAAAATCAGCACAATAACAGATATCATGAATAGTACGGAGAAATATTTCATAAAACTATTTACAAAGGATTAATATTAGCCGATTACTTCAATGCAAGATGCAGGACAGCTATCTATTGCTTCTTGCATTTTTTCTGCATCATCTGAGCCATAGTTTACCGTTAAGACTTTATTTCCATTACTGTCTAAAAACCAGGCTTTCCCATTTTCGACAACAAAATTTTCAGGTATTATACCTACACATATCTCGCATCCAGTACAATCGGTTTGATCTAATTGGTAGGATTGTGATCCTACGTTCGATTTGATTCCATTAAATGTTTTCATTTTTTTAATTTTTTATTACTTGCTAAAATACAATTATTTATGATAATTACCAAAAGATAAAAAAATACATATCAGTCCGCCGAATTTCTCATCCTATGTGACTTAGACCTTTTGGTCATCTGAAAAATCTTGTTTTAGCACTAGATAGTAGACTTGTTTGTGGGTGTTGTAATTCTACTGTGAACATATTACAGATATTTTCTCTTCTGTCGCTCTTGTCGGAAACGTTATTAGATGTTTCTTAAAGGAAAAGAGCGAATAAAGTTGAGTTAAAATTAGGGGCGGCCATTTTGAGCCGCCCCTGCCGTTACATAACACAAGGTACTTAATAACTACCCTATTTTAGCCTTAAGATGCTTTGCAGCGCCTCTGATTTCAAATAGCCATCGGTAGTTTTATCGTTATAGAGTGCTTCAAGCGCCCCGATAATTTCGCTCTTATTAATACTCCAGTTATACCATCCCAACGCCTCGGCCAGAGTGATTCTCACCTTAAGGTCATCCGAAGTGTCTGACAAAACCGCTAGTAGTTGGGAGAGCGGTTTCCGGTTGTTGTAGTTTCTCAATGATCTTATTGCAGATATCCTTTGATCATTCGCAGCACTTTTGTCAAATATAGTTTTTAATCCAGCCTCCTGTCTTTTGAACTCTTTGTTAAAAAACTCAGAAATTTCACTTACGGTTTTCGCCTGGTTTTGCAGAGCTGACCCTTCACTCTGCCTTTTAACCTCACTCAGGAGCAACTCCTTTTCGAACATCAGCAAAGAGCTCTGAGCTGCATACTGAACCCGTATACTCTCGTTTGAGAATAACAGGGTGTTCACCAGCGGGGAGATTAGTTTAGGATCGCCGCAGTAGCCCGAAAAGCGGGCAGCATTTCTTCTTATGAGCTCATACGGGTCCTCCAGACCAACCAGCAGAGCTTCTGTAAGGTTTTTATCTGCCAGGTCTATAACTCTTTTGAGTGCCTGCATACGAACAGTAGAATAAGGACTCTCCCTTAAAACCTTCAAAAGAAGATCTGAGTAGCCCGGGGGAGGGTTTTTGGCAAGCTGTTTAAGTGCTATCGACAGATAATTTGGATTATCTGCGTTTTTCTCAAAGATGCTCATCCAGTATCTGTTATCTTTTGATCTGGTTGCAAGATCTCTGTTTAACAAATCTCCCCGTTGTCTGTTTTTTGCAGATTCTTCTGCCGAAACTTTGGATTGCTCTGCCGAAGTTTTCGGTTGTGTTCCCGGAATCAACCTGTATGTAGGGTCTCCTATAAGGTGAGACTCAAGGGTCTGGATCTCTTTTTGCCAAAAGCCCACTCTTGCCCCCTCGGCCAACATTCCGATAAGCTCCATAGACCATTTATCCTGCAGTACATTTACGGTGTTCCCCTGGGCAACAACAGTATTACCATCTGCAAACACGTGGTAACCGGCAACATAACCTTTCTGGTGGAAAGAGCCGTTATAACAGGCGTCAAAGATGGTTATCCTGGACTGTGGTGTGATAGTTTTAAGGTCCTCAAGGGAGATGTTGATGTTGGCGGCAAATGTAGAGTCGGCGGCTTTGGTTGAACGGAGCACCTCTTGGTCAAAGAAGGACTCTGTTATGCCAAAATCTGCCATCATACTGCTTTTAAAGTCACTCTTCCGTTTTCCGGCATATCTGCGGTATGTATTTCTAATGGAGACGCTCATCGCCTCCATCGGGCCTGAAACCTTACCTGTGAGGGTGTTGGGTGCCGGGTATTCTCCGCTGATATACTGGGTATCAAACGCTCCGTGTTCGTGAAAGACAAAGAGGTCGGTACCCTTACGCTGCATCCTCTCATAAAGTTTGAACTTCATAAATGGGTCCTGCCGGAAGTTGTAGAAAGCGTTACCTTTTGAAGAGAGAAACGCTGCAGGGAACTGCTCCTTAATTGCAAACTGTTGGTTTTGCCAAACAGTAAGACAATCTGAGTTATAGCCGTGACCATTAAAGAAGATAATATTGTCTGCATAGTTTTGCTCCAGATGTGCCTCAACCGCCTTTTTGAAAAAACGCCTGATAAGCTCATATGGCTCTACCCCAAAATCTGATGGAGGAAGAACCCGCGCAGAGTAGAACTCACTCTCTATCCTCTGGGGTGAACTCTCCTTAAGATTGTAGTAGAAGTGGCGTGGGTTCAAAGAGTCTATTTTAAAAAACACAAACTCAAGGTCCAGATCGTCATAATATCTGTCACTTGTTACAGATGACTCGGTGATGGGGAAGTTATCTTCATCCATCTTAAAGGCTGTGGTTGCGTGTTGAAAATTACGAACCCTTACAACAGGAATATCTCCGACAAATAGAGCCCCCTCCATTACCGAACGCTTTTTGTAGATCTTTCGTATCTCTTCACGCAGTGTCTCGGGTGAGCTCCACTCTCCAATGAGAATCTCAACCCCCAAACCCTGATGTTCAAGCACTTTTTTATACTCTGCAACCTCTTTTGAAGCTGCGTCGAAGCTTTCCCTGTCTATTACAATCAGAAATCTGGATGCATATTTACCCTTTGCAGGGATAATGCGACTTCTCCCCTCCATCTCCGATAAAGATCCAATCAGTATCAGAGCTAAAAATATGTATTTTATTACTTTTTTCATATTTATCTCACATTATCGCATATACACCTCTAATCTCGCAATTGTCTTTGTAAGCTCCCCAAGCAGCTTAGGGTCAATCTCTTTATCGCGGGATGCCTCTTTGCATACAGTCACAATTTCGCCCCTTTTATATGAAAGGTTAAACCAACCCAGCGCCTCTGCCAGAGCGGTTCTCACAGCAAGATCCTCCTTAGGGTCTTTCAGAATTTTAAGCAGATCTTCCACTTTGTTGTGATATGCATTGTTGCGGAGCATTCTCACTGCAGATAATCTGGCTTTTGTGCTTTTAGCCGGGTTTGTAACATCATCTGCCATTTGAGCAATCCGTTTCCGGGAGTCAAACCTATCTTTGAAATCTGCCCACACTACCTCTTTATCAAAAAAAGTTGTATTAAGGTCCAGTTGAGCTTTAACCTCCTTTTCGAGCTTTTCCATATCCATAAGGTCAAAACAGAATGCAGCATTGAACTGCACCCGCTCGTCCAGATATTCGTTCAGATATACAGATGCAATATATGGTATATACTCATCCTTACCGACTCTTCCCATTGCAAATACAGATTTACGCCTTATGAACTCATATGGGTCATAGATAGAGCTTTTAATGAGCTCTTCAAACTTACCGTCATTGTAATACTGAAGCAGATGAAAACATTGCAACCGTACCATATAGTGGGGCGAAGATTTGTAGGTTTGCAAAAGCAGGTCACTCATTCCCCGGTAATTGAGGTTAAAGAGGGTGTGAAGGGCTAACCCCTGCATATCCGGATGAGTCTCGAGCTTAAGCACCGAGAGCCAGTAGTCCGGTTCCCGTGATTCTAAATTAACCCTGGCTGGCCCGTCACCTTTAAACCTGTAGGTTGGGTCTCCGATGATATGTGACTCCAGAATATTGACTCTCAGGGCCCACTCTCCAACACTGAAGCCCATTCCGAGCATCCCCATCAGGTCACTTGAAGATTTGTCCTGAAGAACATTCACACTGTTACCAAATGTAACTAATGTTTTACCCTCGCTAAAGATGTACTCTCCTGCAATGAAACTATCTTCTCTAAAATCTGAATTGTAACAGGCATCAAAGATTACCATCCTGGCATTAGGTTTTATGCCCGGGATATCTTCAAGGAGAATTCCCATATTTGCATCGGTGAGTGAATCCTTCTCAAGTTGTTCATTTGTTGACACTCCGGCGAACCAGGTGGAATCTATCTTATATTGCTCCATCCAACGGATCTTCATCAGCTCTCTTTTTTGAGAGTCTCTCTCTTTTCTAAGAGCTACACGAAAGAGAGAACGGGCAGCCTCGCTGTATTCCGAGATACCTTTACTATAAGGAATTCCTGTAAGATACTGCCGATAGGGCATACCGTGTTCGTGAAAAATCATCAAATCCATCTCCTCCCTTCTTAACTCCTGAGAGACAACATCCTTCATATAGGGATACATATTAAAGAGTAGAAACTTTACAGAGTTCTTATCTTTAAATGTGTTTGGAAACTGCTCCCTGAGTGTGTGTCCCTCCTCTTTCCAGGCTGTAATGCTGTTTGAGAATGACCCTTCTCCTGTATATGATGTTATTACATCCAGATAGTTCTCTTTGGCTCTTTCGCTAAGCAACTTCTTAAAATAGCCTCGTATTTGGCTATACCCCTGCTCGCCCTCTCGGGTTGGTTTGATCCTTCCGGTGTAGATATCACACTCGATCTTTTGAGGAGAGTCCCCCCGTAAAGAGTAGTAGTGAAACAGTGGTTTAACACTGTCTTTACCCAGATAATCAAATTTCAGATCGAAGTCGTCGTAGTAGCGATCTGATGGGACCGAGGAGCTCCCGAAGGGAAAGAGCTCCTGATCCATCTTAAATGCAGAAGTAAAGTGTTGAGCATCCCTTAACATAGGAATTGGGATCTGCCCTAAAAAGAGAGCCCCCTGGAGACCTTTGTTAAGATATAACCCGTGCAGGACATCCTTAACCTGCATAGGATCGCTCCACACCCGCGCAACCACTACAGCGGAGAGCCCCTCTCTCTCCAACACAGATCTGTAGTTTTCTATTTCGGCCCTGCAGGCCGTGTAGGTATCTTTATCAACAATTATGGCAAACCCCCTCTCTGCGCTTATAAGTTGCGCAGAGAAAGAGATTACCGTAAGAACAAGAACTAATATCTTTTTGAACATTCTTTAAGTGCAATTTTAGAAGGTAAATCCAAGCCCGATAGTAGTCTGCATACGATTTCCTTCACCCTCTACAGGTTTGTAAAAATCGGCGGCAACTTTAACAAACATTCCGGATTTGTTACTTCTGCTGATATTTGTAAAATAGCTCACTTCGCCTCCAATTTTATAGTAGTCCATACTGGAATATTGCATATCCGGTGTCATAAACTGGGTAATCACAGGTGAGGTGGCATCGGCTCCTTTATAGATATAGTATCCGTTAATATTATTTTTATAGATCAAATCTGCACCCAGAATCAACCTGTTTGCAAGCTTAAGAGGGATATTAGTCTTTGCATTTATCCCAAGATATAGATTTTCTACTCTCATTTTGGATTTTGGTAAAATGTAGAGGTCGTCGTTATCCCTGTAATTAGCAAAAAGCCCCGCTTTCCACTTGTACTCGTGAGAGGCACCGCGGAAAAAGTCATACCTGGCAACCATATCAATCTGGTTGTATGTAGATCTTACACTGCTGTAAACATCTACCCAACGCTGAACCTCATATGTGTTATCAAGAACCTGAACATACTCTATACCGCTTGTATTATTTACACTGTATGAGAGATCCAGACGATGAAAATTATCACAGCTCTTTGTTACGGTAAGGTTGGCCGACATCATCTCCTCCTTTACTGTACCCTCTTTCTTGGGTTTTGTTGGGGAGCTGATAACATCTTCCACCCTCAAGTGGTAGTTACCCGACAGGATAAAGTTGATATCTGAGATGCCGTAAGAGTATTGAAAGTCTCCTCCGAATTTATTGCCGCTATAAACAAACGAACCTAACGATTGAAGCCCGCCCACAACTGCAGAGTAGAAATTCCCAAGCCCTTTAATCACATAGACATCCTGACTCTGCTGGGAGTTACTGTTGGTAGTTCTTGTCTCCTCCACAAGGTTTTGATAGACCATATTTACCCCTACTGAGTGTTTGCCAAACATCGCTGCGATACCAGGTTTAACAGTTACTGTGTAGAAATAACCAACGGAGCGTGGGTCCACCTGCTTTGCTCCGGTGCTTGTAACATATTCGCCCTGGATACCAACTATATACTTATCCCACAAAGGTTTGCTGGCAACCTTCATCTCCAGTTTATAGTTCTGACTTTTCCAATCACTCATATTTTTATCTACAGTGTAGAATGGCATACCTCTCTCCGGATTGATCATCGTGGTATTGAAAAGGGTGTTTCTAAGGGTTTCGTTATTGTAGGAGAATTTTCCCCAAACATAACCTCCGTTTAGTTTTAAACCTCCCTCTGTAGATACTCCCAACAAGCTCTCTTTCTCACCATTATGGCTCTTTTTAAAGTCACCGCTCTTAATTTTATATTGAAAATTAAGGTCGCTGTAGTCGTGCATCTTGTCCAAAGAGAGACCAGCTGCGTTGTTTGTATTGAACCATAAAGACCTGGCCTTTAAGAGTTCAATAGATGCCGGCGAATTTTGTTTCGCCGCCTCCTGGGCAACCGCTGAATTAGTGGTTAATAGAGTCATAATTAGTGCTCCTGCCCAATATATATATTTAACTTTTCTCATTTTAATATTATTGATGATGTTAAACACTATTTCCAAGTATTCCAAGATGGGGCTTTTGCACCATATCTTCTGATAACAGGAGGGTTCAACACTTCAAAATCCTCCGAACTGTTGTTTGTATCATACAGAATTACCCTTCCATCTGTCTTTGTCTCTTTTACCTTTCTTCCTACGCTCACGCTCAGGTAAGTTCCTCCAACAGTAGCTGCTCCTGCATCTAAAACGGCAGGCATCCTCTTAAGCTGAACCTGGTTTGCATTTCCCACCAGCTCGAGGGCATCCACAACCTCTTCAATCGGAATTTTGTAGTTCTTGGTTGTACTTCCCACCGGACTAACGTAATTGGCAGGGTTTATAGCAACAGAGGGGTAGTAGATTACAAAAGCTCCTCCGAAAACTGTGGTTAACCACTGAGGTGTCGGTGATGGCCAGAACGCCATTACCATATTAATTGCAGGGTTGTTCTGGATAAGAGATGTTGTATTGATGAAGGTCTCAAACTCTGCACTCAACAGATTTACGGGAGAGTTTGGGTTAAGATTGGACTTCTTATGGTCATCTGCCATCTGAGCAATAATAATTGACTCTCCCGGGTTAAGAGGGTAGTCAACATCTGTTGGCACCTGCCAAATGGTAGATGCATACACAAACTTGGATGCGTCATCACCCGGCCAAACAGGTAGGTTTGCTGTTGCAGTCAATGGGTTAAGAATTGCAATACATAGACCCCTTACATTCTGAACAGTTTCACTGTTGTTGTAAATTTCGTAGAACTGATCCCGGAAATATGAACCTCCGGTAGGAGTTTTAGAACCGCAATAGTAGACCTCTTTCAAAACCAGTGCACCAGATTTTGAAGCACCAACATTGACTGATATTTGCTTATTGTTTGTTACAATATCTACATTAACCACATTACCGCTGTAATTGTAGGTAAATCCATCCTGAGCCTTCTCAGAAGACAAAGTAATGGTATAAATTCCCGGAATAACATTATCTACTGTAACTGTGCCGTTTGCGCCCATAGTGGTATTAACCTCATATCTTTCGGCATAGTTGATCAGTTTTACGTTAAATCCGTTGGGAGCGGGAGCGGAGCCCAGATCGAGGTTAGCTTTAACCACTATGCTTAGTGATTCGATCTCTCCTATTTTGGAAACCTCTTCGAACTGCTGGCAAGATGCAGCGGTGAAAAGAGCCAAAACAGCTACTATTAATATTTTATAAATATTTTTCATCTCTGACATTTTTTAACTATTTGATTGTTAATGCCAATTCAAATCCGAAGAACAGAGGTATGTTCAGTCGGGTGAATGAGCCCGGTGTTCGTTTACTCTCGTAGAGTGGCCTGCTGTTAAACATATTGTTTGCATAGAAGGAGGCCTTTAAATTCTCACCTATCTCTTTAGTAAGGTTAAAATTTATTATTAACCCCGGATAATATGATTCAGCTA
Source organism: Bacteroidetes bacterium HGW-Bacteroidetes-5 (assembly GCA_002842515.1). GTDB lineage: Bacteria > Bacteroidota > Bacteroidia > Bacteroidales > UBA932 > Bact-08. Next base: position 1,195,261 of record PHDC01000001.1, read on the forward strand.
TGAAACGGGTAGGACTTTTGCTTGAAAACATATATGCAAATTCAGGATCATCCTTCATTGCAGGATTGAATGGTTTAACCTGTCCATCCTCTCTTGAAATATATGAGACGAACATAGTGTCATTTCCGTAGTTGGTCCAGGTTTTGTTCATCCAGGTAATCTGCGCTGTAGCTGTAACTACAAATCCGATAGATGGGATATTGTGAATAACTCTTAATGTAGTTAAGAATCTCTCTTTCTGGTCTTTTGTGTTTCCCTCTTCGTAGATACCGATATTTTTCTCCAGGCTGTTAAGATTCTTGTTGGTCCCGAAGCTATTCGCATCATTCCACTCGGTACTTCTCATATAGGCACCGCTTAAAACAAATGAGGTCCTAATTGCGTCAAACCTTCCGAAATCAAAATCAAATTCAACTCCTCGGTTGTTCGCTTTAATGGTATTCATAGGGGTTGCAAAACTTACAAACACCTTGTTTGTAGATTTCTCCTTTAGTTTAGGGATTGAGCCGGGTACTGCCTCACCAATTTCGTACTGAACATAGTTGATAAGTCTGAAGTTTTCTGCCCTCATACCTAAATCGTAACCGTTGATAAGGTTTTCGTTGTATGCAGTAACAGAGAATCTCATCTTATTGATTTTTAGGTCAAACCCAAATTCACTTTTGGTGTTTGAGGCAATCTTAAGAGCCTTGTTTTCGGTGTTAAAAATCTTGGTTGAAGAGAGTAGAAGCTGCTCTGCTACAGGAACAGACGAGCTGTTAAGAGTGTTGTAGTGCACAAAATCAAAGTATGCGTTCTCCGGACTCAAATATAGAGTCCCGGGAGCTTTGGCAGATACTCCGTAACCTCCTCTTATCCAAAGTGAGGCGGGCAGAAGCTCAAACGATGCGTTAAAACGCGGAGCAACAATATTTTTACCCGCTATATTATCGTACCTAACTCCGGCCTGTGCGGTAAGATCTCTCTCCCCGATATTCCAGGTTAGGTTCTCCTCTGCATATAGACCCATTTGAGTTACAAATGGTATATCTGAATATTTACGAGGTCTCGATGAAGAGTTCTCAGAACTTAGTACTCTGTATGGAGGATTTTTAAGATCATAAACTTTACCGTCGCCAAGGTTTCCGTCTGTTTTGAAATCTGCACCCAAAACTATTCTATTTGTTATGTTTCCGCTTCTTTTTGAGAAGGTTGCGTTAATTTTTGCAAAGACATTGAGCTCTTTACCATAGATGTCGTAACGGCTGAAATACTCGTTAGGCAGATATGTGGCATAATAGCTGCTCTCGCTTGACGGGATATTTGTAAGTTCGCTCCCGTTCATATGGTACACCTTCTGACCAGGTTTGTTGCTTAGTACTGCACCGTCTGTTCTGGACATTGAGTAAGCAGAAAAAGCATTTCCCAATAGCTCCTGACGGAATGAGTGTTTGTCTCTGTAGCTTGCAGATGCCGTGTATTTGATATTATTGAGCCAGCCCCAGTTGATGTTCCAGGTTCCGTTTGTATTGAACCTGATGCCCATATCCTTGGCTCCTGACTCAAGCTGAGTTCTCTGGTCATCCGGGTTTCTCTCGCGTGTATCTTTACCCAGAGATAGGTCGAATGAGGTTGTAGAAGATAAGTTCTTAAAGGTGTTTGAATAGAGCGCCTTTGCAGTTACCCTCTGATAGTATGCATATGACTCGGTCTGATCTGATGCGCTATATGCATAGTCTCCGCTGATATTGATATTACCTCTCTTCTCTCCCAGATTTATCCCTTTACTTACAGAGGTCTGATAGATATTAGGGTCCGTTTTAAATCTGATTGTTAGAGGCTCTTTACCCGCCTTAGACCTTACGATAACTGCTCCTGAGGTTAAGTCTCCGTACTCCACGGAAGGGATACCCCTTATAACCTCAACAGATTCTATATTGTCTGTAGAGATGGAGCGGATATCGAGTCCTGAATTTGGAGAGGAGCCCCCTGCAACTGCCGATCCTCCTCCGCTGATTGTCGGGTTGAGAGTCTGCATATTGGCATTATTTGATAACGGAGCACCATCTACAATAATTGAGGTACCCATACTGTTCATATTTGTTGCAGAGCCCCCTATACTGCGTATAGTAAAGGTTTTGGCAATAGAGAGACTTGGGTTTACGGTAATACCGCCCGGAAGTAGTTGCATAATATCCGATAGAGAACTAGTCTGTAGGTGGTCCATTGCCTGTCTTGAGATATTGGAGGCTGTTGCCTGCCCCGCTTTTCCTGCAGTAGCCACAACGGTTACATCAGAGAGTCGGAATGAGCTGTACTGCATACGGAAGGTGATCTCGGTCACCCTGCCAGAAGCAAGTACAAATGTTGTATCAATGGTCTCCATCCCGAGAAACTGAATTTTAACATTCACTCTTCCCGGAGATAATTTTTCAAATGAGAACTCCCCCTTTGTGGTGGTAGTGGTTACCGACCCCTGAGGGAGAACCTGGATTGTTGCAAACTCAACAGGGGTGTTTTCTGTCCCCCGTTCAAGCACAACACCTTTTAACGTAGCATAATTTCCCTGAACAGAATTTTGTGCCGCCAGATTGGCACAAAATCCCATTACAAGAAACAACACTAACGCAGACAGAGCAAATGACTTCGCACCTCTGTCCGGAACCTGGATTTTGTGTCTCTTCATAGTTAATAATTGTTAAATTGGGTTAGTTGTATAAGTTTTTCTCAATATTCTTAATTTAATCAGTAAGTAAGCCGATTGACTGTTCTTAGAAGCTCTTTTTTAACAGCTTCGTTCTTCTCTATATTTGCCTGCTCTTTGCAAACGGCAACTATCTCGCTCCTTTTGCTGGAGTTGGTGTACCATCCAAACGCCTCTGCCACATATACCTTTAGTTCGGCATCTTCCGATGTCTTAAGAAACTTAAACAGGATATCCAGATAGGCTATACTATTGGAGTTACGTAAAGCTGTTATCGAAAATCGTTTACTTTTTGCTGCTACTGCGGGGGTTAAAAGATCTGTATACTCCTTCTCCGTTTTCTCCAGAGTATAGAGCAAACTCTTTTTCTCCTTCGCTCTGTTTTGATACCACTGGCCATCTTTGGACTCTACGTGATTATTAAAGGCTTCAAGAGCAGCTTTTTTCGGATATGCCTCACATCCACCCTTTAACTGAAATTCAACTCTCTTGCTTGTTCCCGGAGCGTACCTGACATTGAAAATATCATCAATAAGTTCGGGCGAGAGGTTTGTGGATGCATCTTTGGCAGCAAGCCTTCTGATCAATTCATAATTATCGTATAAACCGGCTCTTAAGGATGCAACTAAGTTATGGTTATCTTTTTTGTTTATTAAGTAAAAAGCCTGCAGCCTTACTGTAGGCCTGCTTTCGCTCCTCTGGATTGAGAGAAGCTCGTCTGTCGATATCTTTCCGGCAAGATATAGCATTTTCATTGCCAACGATTTAAGCTCCGGATTTGAATCTTTCATAGCCTTCCTCCATAGCCTTTCATCACTCTTATTTAACACCATAGCTTCGTCCAGCCAGTTAAGATCTGCTCTTGACGATGTGTATCTGAAAGTAGGGTCACCAATCAGGTGAGACTCCAGGGTCATTTGGCCTTTAGCCCAGTTGCCCACACTCACCCCAAGGTCCATAAGACCTATCAGCTGATTTGTCCAGGTGTCCTGAAGAGTATTAACCGAATTTGCCTTAACTACAACTGTCTTCCCTTCATTAAAAATATAGTGGCCGCTGATGTAGTCATCCAGATGGAAAGATCCGTTAAAACAGGCGTCAATGAGAATAACCGGAACATTGGATTTGTATCCGTACATATCCGGAATGTTAATATCCATAGAAGCATCATCCAGGCTATCCTTTTTCATCACTTCGGGATTAAAAGCATTCTCTACCCAGGACTCCGGAACTGAATAGTTCTCTACATAATATTTTTTTGAAGCAGCTGTATCTTCTGCATTTCTTATTTTTCCTCTGAAGAATTTCTTAGTTAGATCAAGCCATATATTTGCCGAATTGGTAATTGGTGAGCCGTTAAGAAGCTGCGCATCCTCCGATCCGTGATGATGAAGAATTGCAAGGTCAAGATCTTCTCTTGAGAGCTCTGCCATAAGGCGCTGTTTAACGTAATCGTCAAAGGTAAAATCTATATAATTCAATTTCCCTTTACCTTCGCGAAAAATATTAAACTGCTCTATCAGAGTCACTCTCTCATCTGCCCTGGATACCATACAGTTTGAGTTGTATCCGTGCCCTGCAAAATATGACACATCGGTTATGCCCCTTTTTATTCCCTTCTCTCTGACCGCTTTATCCAGATACTCATTTATAAGTTCATAGCTGTTTTTCCCGGGTACAACAGGTGGTTTGATACGTGCACTGTAGATGTCACAGTTGATTCTGTGAGGTGAGTCATCGCTCAGATTATAGTAATGAAAAAGAGTGTGAACAGAGTCTCTTTTTATATATTCAAATTTAAGGTCAAAGTCGTCGTAAAACCTGTCCGACGGAATTGAGGAGTCCTCCCAGGCCCTTCTCTGGTCCATTTTAAAAGCTGTAGAGAGGTGCTGCCCGTTCCTAATCATTGGTACGGGGATGTTGCCGATAAAAACGGCCCCCTCCAGATTTTTCTCAATATATAGTTTGTAAAGTTCTGCTCTCAAAGAGTCCGGCACTCCCCACTTATCTACCATTATTATCGGGACAAGTCCGTCGGTCATTACAGAGCCGGCAAAACCATCAATTGAATTTTTACAGTTGTCGTAGGTGGCCTTGTCAACCACTATTGCTACTGCCCTTTTTGCAGGTTTTGCATTAAGCAAACCCGCCTGAAGTATTGAAAATGAAATCAGTAATATTGTAACAAATCTTTTCATCATTATTGTTTATGTGATGTATATAAAATTTAATCCCCGCAAACCTGATTGCGAAAACAAAAACCAAAAACGGGAGGTAAGATTTTTACCCCCTATCGCTGCAGATCATAAAATCAGCTGACGATTCAACTCGAATATGGGTATTGGGGCGCATCGGAACAGCGCGTGAAAGGTCTTGATAATTGGACGCTGGATAATGGCAATCCCAAGACAGAGCATATTCTGCGGCAATAACAGTGAGATATCCGTTAAAATAAAATCAAACGAATTATCCTGAGAATCTTGATCTGAATCAAGAAAATAGTATGAGACAGAGCAACAGTCGTCTTTTTTTGGCTCCTTTGCCAGCAGGTGTTCTCCGCAGATACACTTGTGACCTTTATGAGAACTCTCTACCTCGTGGGTACAAGAGCATTGTGTACGGATACCGAAAAAAGAGAGTTGGGATGCGTGGTCGCAGTGGCAGGAATATCTGCCAACACCCATCAAAGTAAAAAGATAGATGGAAATTGTTGATGTAGTCAGTATGAAATTCTTTACAACCACTTTTATTAAACCTGCCGTTGTGGCAAATGTAGTAAAAAAAATTGTTTAAAACTCAAACCGGATGCAATCTTCATCACAAGAAACAATAGAGGAAGCGGGAAGTATCTCTTTTAAAAGTGTAAGATGGTTGCTATTTTTTAAATAAATTATCGCCAAATTCCTGTTATTTAACCCCTTCTCCGCGACCCACAACTTATAATCCGAAACTCCTTCTAAAAGTGAACAGAGTCCGGGGGCACCATTTACCAGCGCCAGTTTACCCCGAATATATTTTAACCTTCCCGAAACCGGGGTTATTGTAGAGATCTCTGCAGGAAATATTGGCTCTCTTCTCTCTAAACCCTTTGAATAGATTGTCAGCAACTCTACCGCCTCCTTTTTAAACCTCACAGCACTATTTTCATACACAACAGAGAAGTAAATATCTCCAACTACTGCCTGCATCTGGTAAGGTGAGAAGCAGTTAAACAGCGAAAGTGTATCTGCACAACTGCAACGGAAGGTGTGAAGTGAGTAGATTCCAAAAGCATCCTCTGGTGTTGGCATTTTGTATATCTCAATGGTATACTGCTCACCTTTATATGTAACCTCCAAAGCTCTTAACTCTTTGAAACCGTACTCCAGGTATAGATCGCTGCCACCGTTCATAAAACCGTAAAGGGCGGTTCCGGTGAATGTTCTCTCTCTTGTAACCTGAAGCTCCTGTGCAAATAGGGGATCAACTGATTTAAAAAGTGTAAGGGTTACAATGAGTAACACTATTTTGTTGATTTTTAAATTGAAATCCATCTCTTATAATTCCGGAATCTATATTATTTTTTCTGTAACAGAGATCTTATCACGATCTCCCACTCCAAGTTTCAGCTCCTGAGCAAGATCTATAAATCTTGAAGATTTTTGTAAGTCCTCCTTCTGGATACCGTTCTCAATTCTCTTTTTAATAATCACATCGTGACCTACTCTATCTACAGCAACCGGGTCGCTCCCCACCAAAAGCATATTGTAGTTGCAGATAAACTGAGGTTTTGCAGATGGACCCCCGTCGAAGCACCCGACAAGACCATCTACTATGTTTAAGACAACCTTATCTCTGAGAGGGGGAAAGGCGCAGATATAGGCGCAGGTTTCGTGCCACAACTTATGGAGCCGGGATGTGTTGGTGATTGCCCCGAATGAGAGGTTTTTAAGGCAGAGAGTTGTGGTTGGTCCTGCATTCTTTAGAATAGGCAGGTTAATAATCTTGGTAACCCTCTCTGTACATATTTTTGTGAAGTATGAGTTTTTTCCTCCATTGACCATATATGGAATTGTATAGTCGTCATAAACTCCGTCAAGGTCTGCATAGAAGAATTGAGATTTATCTATACGACTCTCACTATGAAGTTTACCCTGCTTATCATAAAAGCCCCCATCTGCATCCTGGCACTCTGTTCCAGTAATTGTTATTCCGGGATAGTTCTCCTGAGTATAGCCGGTTTCGTGTAGCTGCATCTCCCTTCTGTCCCATATCACAATATTCTCTCTTGGGATTCCAGCCTCCTCCAGCTGCTTTATTACCGACTTTGTAACAGCGTGAGATGTTGTCAGGAGTTTTCCGGCAACAGGGTTGACTTTAAGACCTATTATATCTTTCGGTCCCACAAACTGTCGCCACGCCTTTTTTAGCTTTTTTTCGCCTGTCAGTGATAACATAGCCTCACTCAACATTCTGTATGCAGCCTCCTCTTGAGGCTTCCCGTCAACTACAGATTTTTGGTCTACAACTTTTATAACTCTCCCGGGGTAGAGCCCCGGCATAGATTCTTTCACTCTCGGGATTTTTATCGCATCTGCAATATTTGTTTCGATTGCATCTGCACCAAACAGTAACGACGAACCCTCTGCTGCCTTAAGAACAGGATTGATTGCCATAGCAGCACCTGTCATAGAGACAACTTTAAAAAAGTCTCTTCTTTCCATAATAAAGTGGTATTTTGAATTAGTTATATCAAAAAAATCAAATACTCCACTCGGCTCCCTCTTTAGTATCTTTTATCGTTATCCCAAGCCGGGTTAGGTTATCTCTTATCATATCGCTTTTGGCAAAATCTCTGTTTGCTTTCGCCTCTTTTCTCATCTCAAGTACTATCTCCATCACTCCATTAATAATCTTACTGTTTGAAGTTAGCGACTGCTCATCTGTCAGACCTAAAACACCCTCTGCTATGTTCTTGAAGAGGGCCTCTATAACCTGCTTATCTTCAGTTGTAAGCGTCATCTGTCCATCTTTAGCCGAATTCACAATACGAACGGCATCAAATAGATGAGCAAGGGCAATGGGAGTGTTCATATCGTCGCATAGTGCTTCATAGATGCCTTCGTGCAGGCTCTTAATCTCGGGTGAAAGTACTCCCTGTTTTGTATTGATTGAAGAGATATCTCTTTTTGCCTGCATCATCTTTTTATAGCCCTTCTCTGCAGCGACAAGTGCCTCGTTACTGAAGTCCAGAGTACTTCTGTAGTGAGCCTGAAGAATAAAAAACCTTATTGTCATCGGGGTGTAGGGCTGAGTCAAAATCTTATGAGAGCCGGTAAAGAGCTCCTCTAAGGTTATAAAGTTGCCCAAAGATTTTCCCATCTTCTGACCGTTAATGGTTATCATATTGTTGTGCATCCAGTACTTAACCCCGCCTGTACCTCTTGAGGCTGTGTTTTGGGCAAGTTCGCACTCGTGGTGAGGGAATAGCAGATCCATTCCGCCTCCGTGAATGTCAAAATTATCTCCCAGATACTTGGCACTCATTGCCGAGCACTCAAGATGCCAACCCGGGAAACCGATGCTCCAGGGAGATGGCCATCTCATTATATGCTCGGGAGCTGCTTTTTTCCAAAGAGCAAAGTCAAACTGAGATCTTTTATCCTGCTGTCCTTCAAGTGTTCTTGCAGTATTGGAGAGCATATCTTCGAGAGACCTTCCGGAGAGAATACCGTATGGGTATTCACGATTGTATCTCTCAACATCAAAATAGACAGATCCATTACTCTCGTAAGCAAATCCCTTTTCCAGAATTGTCTCCACAAGAGATATCTGCTCAATAATGTGGCCCGAGGCTCTTGGTTCAATACTTGGAGGCAATGTATTGAGAAGCTTCATAGCCTCGTGGTACCTTATTGTGTAGTGCTGAACAACCTCCATCGGCTCTAACTGCTCTATACGGGCTTTTTGTGCAATCTTATCCTCCCCGCTGTCTGCGTCATTTTCCAGATGCCCGACATCGGTAATGTTCCTGACATATCTCACCTTATAACCCAGATGTCTGAAAAGCCTTACCAGAACATCGTATGTTATTCCGGGCCTGGCGTGACCCAGGTGAGCATCGCCATATACTGTGGGACCGCAAACATAGATACCGGCTAAACCGGGGTTTATCGGTTCAAACTTCTCCTTCCTCCTTGTGAGTGTATTATAGATTAAAAAATCTCTTTCCATAAGTGTAAAAGCAATAAGGAGGGAGATTTCACTCCCCCCTGTTTAACGCTTCAAAAATAGTTATAATTTTCTATTCCTCCACACTATCTGCAAGTTTTATGTTATAGGCTACTATCTCGTATGTTTGCCTCTCAACTCCGGTTTTGGTTTGATACTGAACCGGTTTTAACCTGCCTGTTACAGAGAGAAAATCTCCTTTTTTGATTTTACCGAAATCCGGCATACTCTTTCCTGCCCAGGCGACAATGTTGTGCCATACCGTCTCCTCCTGAAGCTCCCCTTTTTTGTTTTTAAAACTCTCATTTGTTGCAAGGGAAAGTCTCATTACAACTCCCCCATCTTCAAAATTGCTGATGCGTGGATCAAACCCCACATTCCCTCTTAACTCAACTCTGTTTAGTGACTTTTCCATAATTTGATCTTTTATAAATTAATCTCTTACAAAATAATTAATTCTAAACTGATAGTTGTATCCGTAAATAGATAATTAAAATTAAGAATTGAATAAACAGAGCGAATTATTGACTACATTTGAGTTATTATTAGATTCGCTATAAAAACACCTAAAATACTAACCACCAACACAATGAAACAGTTTTTATCACTATTGACCATTGTATTTATCCTCTCTTCGCTCACATCTTGCGTAGAGAGTTCAAAAAAATACAAAACCCTTTTGGCCCAGATGGACTCCTTAACTTTGGTTAAAGACTCTACAAGTGCAGAGCTTGAGCAGGTTTTTGAGACCTTGAACGAGGTGGAGAACGGGTTGAAATCCCTTCGCGAAGCCGAAAACATTCTGGCTCTTCAGACCCAATCGGGTAAAGAGCTTACCCTTAACACCAGAGAGCAGATGAAGTCAGATGTAGCAGCAATCAGCGAAGCAATTGCAGGTTACAAAAGTCAGATCGAGAAGCTTAAAAGTGAAAACCGTATCAAATCTGCAGAGTTTAAAAAGAGACTTGACATTCTTAGTATGGAGCTTGAGGAGAAATCTGTGTTGATTGCAGACCTTCAAAAGCAACTGGAAGAGAAGGATTCTCAACTGAGACTTAAAACCCAGCAGATTGCAACTCTTGACCAGGCTGTGAACAACCTGCGCAGCGATGTATCTTCTCTGTCACAGGAAAAAGAGGCTCAAAAAGAGACAATTGCAACTCAAGATCAGCTCCTGAACAGTGCATTCTATATCTCAGGAACAAAAGATGAGCTTATAGCTGCCAAAGTTCTCTCTAAAGGTGGTCTATTTCGCTCTGCAAGAATCTCTTATGAGGCAGAACAAAGTGCATTTGTAAAAATAGACATAAGAGATGTTAATGAAATTAACCTGAATGCAAAAAGGGCCAAGGTTCTTTCTGTTCACCCAACAGGCACATATAGCGTTGAGCCGGATGAGAACGGGATGCAGGTAATTAAGATATCTTCACCTGCTGCATTTTGGGAGCAGACCAAGTATCTTGTAATTCAAATACAATAATAGTTTCTCACGCCATTAATAACCGGGTGCCGGGCTGCATTTTGTAGATGTAGTCCGGCATTGGTTGTGTGATGTCATAAATAGGCCCCTATAATAATAATCAAACAAAAAACAGAATATGAGAATTAAATCCGGAACAATTATTACAATAATAACTGTTCTTTCAATCTACTCCTGTAACAGCAACAAAATGAAAAACACAAATCCGCTACTGATACAATCTTTAAATCCGTTTGAAGCTCCCGCTTTCGACAAAATTAGAGACGAGCACTATAAACCTGCATTCGAAGAGGCAATCGCTCTGGGAAGGGTACAGATAGACTCAATTGCAAATAATACAGATACAGCCACCTTCGAAAATACTATAGAGAAGCTGGAGTATGCCGGGAAAGTACTCTCGGGTGTAAGCTCAATATTCTTTAACCTTAACGAAGCGAATACCAACGATGTAATGCAACAGATTGCCCTGGATGTTTCGCCTCTGCTCTCGGAGTATTCAAACGACATAATGCTAAACGAAAAACTTTTCGAGAGGGTTAAGGTTGTGTATAATAAGCGGGGAGAGCTTGGCCTTAACCCCGAGCAGATTAGGTTAACAGAGGAGACCTTCAAGGGTTTTGCCCGAAACGGAGCAGACCTTAAGGGGGAGAGCAGAGATAAGTTTCGCGAGATAAATAAAGAGCTCTCGCAAATCACACTTCAGTTTGGTCAGAATGTGTTAGCCGCTACTAATAAATTTACACTTCATATCACAGACAGCTCAATGCTGGATGGTCTACCTCAGTTCGTAACAGAGGCATCGAGTGCAGAGGCAGCCGAGAGGTCCCTTCAGGGGTGGGTGTTTACACTCAACGCTCCCAGCTACGGCCCTTTTATGCAGTACAGCAATAACAGAGATCTTCGTGAGAAGATGTGGAGAGCATACAACAGTAAATCCTTCGGAGATGAATTTGACAACAGAGAAATTGTAAAAAGAGTTGTTGATCTTCGGCTTCAACGGGCAAACCTGCTAGGCTATGCGAGCCACGCAGATTATGTTCTGGAAGATAATATGGCGGGTACATCTTTGGCTGTAAATAAATTCCTGGGTGACCTTCTAGAAAAAACACTCCCATATGCAAAAAAAGAGATAGAGCAGATTCAACAATATGCCGCTCAAAATGGGTTCAATTCACAAATTATGCCGTGGGATTTCAGCTTCTGGTCTGAGAGATACAAGAGTGAGAAATATGCAATCAATGATGAGTTATTGAAACCATACTTCCAACTGGAGAGTGTAGAGAGGGCGGTCTTCTCTCTTGCAGACTCTCTCTACGGGCTTAAATTCACTCAAAACAACTCAATACCTGTTTACCACCCGGATGTGAAGGTTTTTGAAGTTCACGATACCGGCGGTCGTTTTCTCTCTCTGCTGTATGTAGACTACTTCCCACGCGAGAGCAAACGGGGCGGAGCCTGGATGACATCATTCCGCGAACAGTCAATTGTAGAGGGACAAGAGAAGAGACCATTTGTATCACTTGTATGTAACTTTACCAAACCAACTCCACAAAGCCCTTCTCTTCTTACATTTTATGAGTTCAACACCCTTCTGCACGAGTTTGGTCACGCACTTCACGGTATGCTGGCAGAGGGTAACTACTCATCCCTTACAGGGACAAATGTAGTTCGTGATTTTGTTGAACTTCCATCTCAAATAATGGAAAACTGGGCAACCGAGAGCCTCTTTCTTAAATCGTTTGCAACTCACTACCAGACAGGAGAGGCAATTCCGGACGAATTGATAAAAAAGATAATTGATGCACGCAACTACCTTAGCGGCTATGGAAATGTAAGGCAGCTCACATTTGCCATAAACGATATGGCGTGGCACTCTATAACTTCGGCATCACAGATAACCGATGTTCTGGAATTTGAAAAGAGCGCAATCAAAAAGGCCCAAATTATGCCGGTTGTAGATTCGGTATGTATCTCTACCTCCTTCGGTCACATATTCTCCGGCGGCTACTCTGCCGGCTACTACAGCTATAAATGGGCAGAGGTGCTTGAGGCAGATGCCTTCTCCCTGTTTAAAGAGAGAGGAATCTTCAACAAAGAGGTTGCAGAATCTTTCCGTAAAAACATCCTCTCAAAAGGAAACCTGGAAGATGCCGGTAAACTCTACATAAACTTTCGCTCAAGAGAGCCAAGGGCAGATGCTCTTCTGGAAAAATTCGGTATGAGCGGCAATAAAAAACTATAATTCTTAATTACAAGCAGGCAGATTTTTTGCTTTTTCTTTGCTCTCTTCGATATTGATATTGAAGAGAGCTTTTTAATCCTCTTACTCCTTGAATATCTGCCTCAGAGGCCAATTAAAACTGATACCGATATGTAATTTTTTTATTATTTTTAATCAATAATTCTTCCATTGACAAAAAAAATTTTTACCTTGCAAATCTATATTGGGATTAGGATTCAGAGATTTTTTACTATAAATATTTATTATCTATTATGATAGCTAAACTATTATAATTTATTATGAGGTAGATAGCAACTTGCTCTTGAATATTTTTAGATAACCCTTTATAAAAAAACTTCGCACTAACGCTACTTACTATACTTAACTTAATTATCTAAACTATGAAAAGGAAACTATTGGTGTTTTTTCTCTTCTGTATTGGGTTTGCAACAATTTTGCCGGCTCAGACAGCAAGGAAGCTATACTCAGTGAAAGGTTTCATTTACGAAAATGAGACAAACCTTCCCATTGAGATGGCTTTAATCTCTCTTCCAGATCTTAATCTTTGGGCAACTACCGATTCAAAAGGTATGTTTACCATTAACAAAGTTACTCCCGGTACAACCAGAATGGAGATAACCTGTTTGGGATTTCAGACTCTGGCGACAAGACTTACAATCGAGAGAGATCTGGATAGCCTTACATTTAAGCTGAAAGAGGATAACCTGAAACTTCAGTCGGTAATTGTTACAGCTACCGAAAACAGAAGCTCTCTTAACACATCCTCCAGAATGGACAGACAGGCTATTGATCACCTTCAGGTTATCAACCCTACAGACATTATGAGTCTGCTCCCCGGGGGAAAAACTGTTAACCCGAACCTAATGAGTCAGAGTATCTTCACAATAAGGGGAGGTGACGGAAACGGAACTTTCGGAACTGCCGTTGAGGTGGATGGAATCAGACTCTCAAACAACAGTGCGCTCTCCGGAGCAACCGGAGTAGATACCAGGAACCTCTCTGCATCAAACTTTGAGTCAATAGAGGTTATCACAGGGGTTCCATCCGTGGAGTACGGTGATATGACCTCTGGACTGGTTATCATTAAAAGTAAAAAAGGTCGCTCTCAGTACAATGCTACAGTTTCGCTAAACCCAACCACAAAACAGGTTTCGCTTAGCAAAGGATTTGACCTGAAAAAAGACAGAGGGGTCCTTAATGTAAATGCCGAGTATGCACACGCTTTTCAAAATCCTGTATCGCCATACACAACCTATTTTCGTAACGGATATGGACTAAGCTATACCAATACATTTAACAGAGAGGGGAAACCGCTGCAACTCAATGTTAATGTAGGTGGGACAATAGGTCGTCAGGACTCTAAAGCAGACCCTGATGCATACAGGGATACCTGGACATCAACTGCAGATAACGCACTTAGATTCGGAGCTAGCGCTAACTGGCTTATAAACAGCAATTACATAACAAACATTGATTTCAGTATCAACGCCAGTTATAAGGACGATCTTTACAAGGATAATAAATACTACTCCTATGCAACTATTCGTCCGGCAACTAATGCAACGGAGAGCGGATACTACGAAACCAACTATCTTCCTGCTCAGTTTTATAACCTTAAGATTATAGACAGTAAAAGTCTAAATTTTGGTGCAAACATTAAGGCCAACCTTAACAAAAGATATGGCGATATAATGAACAAGCTAAAAGTGGGTTTGGGCTGGACAAGCAGTGGTAATGTGGGTAAAGGAGAGAACTTTGAAGATAATTTATATGAGGATGGATACAGACCAAGACCTTATACAGATATTCCGTTCCTGCATAATGTAAACGCATATATAGAAGACAATGTTATAATCCCTATAGGGAAGACATCTTTGTCGCTTGTAGGCGGAGTTCGTGTCGAGGGGAACTTCATTAAAGATATGGCATATGATAATGCAATATCTGCTTCTCCAAGGTTTAACGGAAAATACACTCTGGTTGACAGAAGATCCGAAGCCGGATTTTTAAGAAACCTGAGCTTAAGAGGCGGCTGGGGTATGATGGAGAAGCTGCCGGCTCTCTCGGTTATCTATCCAATGGATAAATATAGAGACTTTCCGGTCTATTCAAAAAACTACGGAACTCAAAACAGCTACTTCAATGTATCAAATACAACTGTTTTCCGTGACTATTTCAACCCGGATCTAAGATGGTCCAGGAGCCGTAACATTGAGGCAGGTATTGATGCAAACTTAGGCGGAGTTCAAGTTTCGTTAGTTTACTATAACAATAAAGCAAAGAATCCTTACATTACTGAAGATTATCTTGTGCCCTACTCATACAGCAAAACAAATGAAAACTTTCCTGTACCTAATAACCCTCAGTTCCGTGTAGATAAAAACACCGGAGATATCTTTGTTTTGGATAAAGATAATCCGTCATTGGGAGAGGTTCTCATTCCAAAA
This sequence comes from Bacteroidetes bacterium HGW-Bacteroidetes-5, assembly GCA_002842515.1. Taxonomy (GTDB): domain Bacteria; phylum Bacteroidota; class Bacteroidia; order Bacteroidales; family UBA932; genus Bact-08. Next base: position 1,210,323 of record PHDC01000001.1, read on the forward strand.
TCTGTAACCGATACTCTATTCATTACAAACGGTATGCAGGCTAACGGAGAGCCAAGTACAAGACAAGGGGTGGAACTTACAATGGATTTTGGAAAGATTGAATCTATCAGAACATCTTTCCGCGTAGATGCCAGGTATTCATACACAAAAGAGATCTCGGAGAAACTAAATCCATCTTATACAAGGCAATCACACTCTACACTCCCTACAAATGCAGGAAGATCATATGAGTATGCTGCTTTCTACCTAGGAGGAACAGGCAGGTATCAAACATATAACGGTGCTTGGGGAGACGGGCTCACAGCCAACTTTACCGCAACAACTCACATCCCTGAAATACGTATGACCATCTCTCTCAGAGTTGAGGGTACTCTTTATGCCAGGTCTCAAAAACTCACCTACTACAATGGTAAGGAGTGGGCATTCCTTTTAGACGAAAACGGGAACAAAATGGATAGAAGCGTATATAATCAAAAGGAGTACTACTCCGGTGTATGGCCCGTAGCATATATGGGATTCGACGGAGTTGTACGTCCATTTACACAGGTTCAGGCACAGGATCCAAAATTCGGATATCTGATTGGACAGGCAAACACCGTCTACTCTTTTGTAAGAGATGGAAATGGTGCATACTTTATGTCTAATTTAAGCATTACAAAAGAGATTGGCGATTTAGCTTCACTATCTTTTTATGTTAACAACTTTACAAAAAGCAATCCATATCTGGAGAGTTGGGCTACAGGAGTTAAGGTGGCCAGAAACATTGACTTTGCATATGGAGCAACTTTAAGAATAAAATTTTAAACTAATCGGATATGAAAAAAAGTTTATACATAATATATCTACTCGCTTTCGCCACTCTCATCTGCTCCTGCCAGCAAAAATTGCAGGATTTGATAGATGAAAATCCCTATGGAGAGGGGACACGAAAGCTCAATATTAATCTTATATATCCCGACGGTTTTGAAAGCGAAAAAGCGGGAGCAGAGATTAAGGTTTTAAATCCAACCAACGGTATTGAATACAAATTATATTCAAACGACTTGGGTAAGGCTTCAATAGATCTTCAGTACGGCTTCTACCGCGTATCCGTAACAGATAAGGGTGCACCTATTTCCGGAGCTATCCCTATCTTCAACCGTAGCGTAGACCAGGTTCGTCTTATTGACACTCTAAAAGGTGACCTCAATCTTAATGTAGAACTTGCCCTCTCATATGCTGGTCAGCTTATCATTAAGGAGGTCTATTACAGAGGATGTACCGGCTTAGATCTAAAAACTTTCCAATATGATAAATACATCACATTTTACAATAACAGCGATGAGATAGCATATCTGGACAGTGTCTGTTTCGGAATTGTAGAGCCTTACAACGCCCCTACTAATCCAACACCTTGGAGCTATCTTAGCGCAGACGGTCAGAGAGTTATCCGAGACACCATTCCTATTATCGAAGCCATCTGGCAATTCCCCGGAACAGGTAAAAGTCACCCGCTTCAACCCGGACAGGAGGTAGTCGTGGCTCTTAGTGCTGCTGTAGATCACACCATATTAAGACCAATGTCTGTTAACCTCAATGTTCCCGGCTACTGGGTGTGTTACAATCAGAGATACACAAATGCCAGTTATCACCCCTCTCCCGGACCAAATCTTGCCAACCACTGGCTGGATCTGCTTTGGAAACAGGGAACTTCAACTGCTTATCCATTTTCAACAGTAAGTCCGGCTCCGGTAATTTTCCGGATTCCTGAGGTTGGAGCTCAAGCATATATTGACAATCCCGCCAACAGGAGTCGTAAACCGGGGACCACATCTGCAACTGAATATATTATGATTCCATCGTCCTGGGTTTTGGACGGAGTTGAGTGTTTTGATGTTACAACCCGTAATAAACGATTCCCTGCTTCTATCGATGCAACTTTCGTAGTAATGGGAGATGCAGACAGATATCTGGGTAAAACAGTTCACAGAAATGTTGATGAAGAGGCAACTCAAAAGGCCGGAGGAAGGATTGTTTATATGGATACAAACAACTCTGCCAATGATTTTTATGTGAGATCAAGTCAATCAATTAAAGAATAGTAAAAAATCAGGATTATGAAAATAAAACATAAATATATATATATCTTATTTGCACTCTTTCTTTGTCAATTGGCTTTTAGCTCACAAGTTACAGGCCAAAACAAGAAGCAGATTAAAGAGAAGTGTCTGTACCACTTTGACGACCTTAGCAGGAAACAGACTTGGACAGATAGCTACAACGCTGCCGGCCTTGGGTTTATAGATTTCAATAACTCCTCTTTTATAGAGGCTTATATGGGAAAAGGGGACGGTGCTTTAGTGAAGTATAATGAATCTGACGACAATTTTAACTTCGGGTTAAGAACCGCATCCTATAAAAAAATCAACAAGACCACCTTTTTCGGTAAGATTGACTACAATAACTTTAGAGGGCAAAATATGACCTGGAGCGGCCTTATCTATCCGGAGAGATATCTCCTCGCTGTTGCCGACAGCAGACCGGCAGAGAAGAGAAAAGAGAGCTATAAACTCAGCGGAGGATTCTCTACCCCTATTGCAACAAATCTTATATTCGGAGCTCAAATTAACTACGAAACTGCAGATCTTGCAAAGATGAAAGACCTCAGACATTTAACTAAGCTGCTTGACTTTGAAGTTACAGGAGGTTTGATTTACAAAGCCGGGATGTTTAACATCGGTGCTAACTACTACTACAGAAAGTTCCACGAGAAGGTTACATTCTCAAAAGTAGCTGATGATGATATTCTTTACACAGGATACCTTTTTAAAGGTCTTTGGTTCGGGATGTTCGAAAACTGGACAAACGATGCATTGAATCTCTCAAGACCATTTACAGATGTAATAAAGGGTGGCTCTGTTCAGGTGGAGTTTCTAAAAGAGAAATTCAAGTTCCATAACGAATTCACCTATAAAAGCCAGGAGGGTTTAACAGGCCCCGGTGCAGATAAAGCATTCTCTCAATCGGAAGCTGTAACCTATGAATATAAAGGTATAGCATCTTTTGAGCAGGATCATATAAGACACTACCTAAAAGTTAATGCCAACTATTCAGATGCATCTAACTATGATAAGGTGACAAACCAAGAGAGAATCGGCGGTATCTATGTTACCTTCTATTACGGACTAAACAAAGCTTTCTCAAGAAGATCATTTAATCTTAACGGAGAGTATGAGGTTGCTCTAGGTAAGTATAAATGTAATCCAAACTGGAATCTTAAAGCAGGATACAGCTATACTGCTCAGACCTCAATAAGTTCAATTGTCAATCCATTGTACTATACGCAAGATATTCGGGTAGCATCTGCATATGGAAAGGTAAATAAGAACTTCATACTGGACAAAGGTATGATAGACCTCTCTCTATTGGGTGCGTACAGCTCCGGAAGCGGAATTAAGCAGAGGGAGAGTATCTCGGAAAATGCAGTTGGTATCAATTTAGATGATGTTGTGGCTACTCAGGTAACCGCTCTGCTAAACCGTGAATACGAATTTCTTACCGCAGGTAAATTCCAGGGAGAGGCCGGCTTTCGATACTCCCGTTTTGTAACTACACAGAACACTGCAGGCTCAATATATCTGGATTTGAAATACTCTTTCACAAAAGCGAAAGAGCTTAAATACCACGACGGTGACAATGCTGGTGTATTCTATATGGCTCTGGGTTATTCATTCTAGAGGCAGATGTTGTTCAAATGTTATATGTAACTGTTAAAATGTGGCTTTGTAATTACACATTAGAGTAAAAGTTACCTTAAACATTCCATTAAAAAGAGAGAGGCTGTCTAAAATTAGGCAGCCTCTGCTTTTTTATATAGTCGCCACTTATGCGTGGTAATCCAAAGCTCTATTTAATATCCATCTCCTTTAGAAGATGGGTTGCTCCGGCATATTTCTCTATCACCCAAAGTACATAACGGATATCTACACTCACAGATTTACAGTATCCCTCAACGAAATAGACATCGCCTGCCATAGACTCCCTGTTTCCGTCAAAAGCAAGACCAATAAGTTCCCCTTTAGCGTTCATTACTGCACTGCCGGAGTTTCCTCCCGTGATATCGTTATCGGACATAAAGTTAACATAGAGAGTGCCATTTTGGCCCCATCTGCCCCAGTCGGCTGCTTTTAGAGCACTCTCATAATTGGCCTTGACACGGAACTCATAGTCGTTCGGGTTAATCTTCTCCTGAATACCTTTTGTGGTTGTTTGGTAGTGATAATAAACAGCATCTTTAGCCTTTATCCCGCCAATCTCACCAAATGTGAGTCTCATTGTTGAGTTCGCATCCGGATAGATATTATTGGAAGTCTCACTTTGCATCTCATACATCGCCTTAACATAGGCTGTTCTTTGAGTTCCGGGGTCAATATTAACCGCCTTGAGTAGAGAATCTTCCAACCTGTTATAATTACGAATTCCTGTTGTCTTAACGATATCTATGATAGGGTCTGCCTCTATATCCTTAGGAGTTCTCTTTTGAGAAAAGAAGTTTTCTAATCTTGACTTACTTGTGATAACACTGTTGTCATATACATAGTCTGCAAGTTTATCGGTATTTCCTTCAAATTTAGCAAGCAGGTTCACAAAAGCATCATCATAAAAACTTTGTGGAACCTCTTTAACAAAGTACCGGAGCATCACTTTTAACAGCTCTTTATCTGCTTCAAAATCTGTACTTTCAAATGTTTTTAATGCAATTTCATTAAAGTTTTTAATCAGTTCGTCTTCCAGGGTAAACTCTTCAATTTTTGCCCTTGAGAGTGCAGATATCAACCCGCTGAACCTTTGACCCAGCCCGACAAACTCTGCTCCCCTGACCATAGATTCGCGGAAATATTCACGAATTCGTGTAATCTCTGCCTTTACATCATATGCAGTTTTTAGGTTAGACAATACTGAACCATATTTTGCAACCCTCTCCGGTTTGGCAGATATCCAGGCAGCAAGTTTTGCCTCTCTACTCTCCAGCACATCTATTACATCAAATCTGTCAATACAGAGGTTCTCCCATTTAGCGTAATCTGTATAGTTGCTTACTCCAAAATATTTATCGGAATATTTAAGTCTCAACTCTTGTGACGCATCCATATACTTTTTCCACACCTCAAGTTTTGATCTTCTTACTCCGCTTATAACCGGATTAAGAATTTCAAATTTCTCCCGCAGCTCAAACGATGACATATACCTGTTGGTTCTGCCCGGATATCCGAGGATCATTGTAAAATCGTTCTCCTTTACACCTTTTGATGATACAGAGAGGTATCTCTTGGCAACCAGTGGTTTGTTCTCTGCAGAGTATTGTGCAGGCTTACCATCTGCACCTGAATAGACCCTGTATATGGCAAAGTCGCCTTTGTGCTGAGGCCATCCCCAGTTATCTGTCTCCCCGCCGAAAGCCCCTACAGAGACAGGTGGAGCGCCAACTAAACGAACATCACTGTATGTTTCATAAAAATAGAGATAGTATTTAGTTCCTCTCCACATAGATGAGAGCGATTTTTCGTATGGGTTACTCTCATATTTCTTCTCTATCACCCCGGAAACCTTGTTCATAAAGAACAGCCCGCGCGGCCCTGCAGCATCGAGGCTATCAATAATTTTATTGACTAAGTCAGTCACATCCGATACTCCTCTGAGAAAGGTCACACTTTTCCCCTTTATTGGTTTCTCGTCACTCATATTCATTGCCCAGAAACCATTCTCAAGATAGTTATTCTCCTGAGTACTTAATGAATGAATATCCCCGTAAGCGCAATGGTGATTAGTAATCATAAGCCCGTTAGGCGATATGATGCTCCCGCTGCAACCTCCTCCGTCAATTGCAACAATGGCATCTGTAAGTGCAATCCCTTCCGGATTATAGATTTCACCCGGCTTTAACTCCAGCCCTTTACTCTTCATTAGTTCAAAAAGCTGTTTATCCAGCAGGTTAACAAGCCACATTCCCTCATCGGCAGATGCCCTTGGCAGAATAAGGATAAAAAATGACGCAACAATAAGTAATCTCTTTTTCACGATAATAATTTTGAGTTAATAATCTGTTTTATTGTAAAAATATCTCTCTAAAGATATAGTAAAATTTAAGCTGAATACCAGTCGAATATAACTGTATGATCAATTTAAAACCCTTATTGGTATTATATTTGAGCAAATTTAGCTATTTTTGCGACAAACCGTTATTTTTTTATAACAGTTCTTGTTTTCCAACATTTTAAATCGTGCCCAAAAGTTAGCCGTATACAGATGTCATCCCGGAAATGGAAATAAACATTATTCACAACATATATTTATTTTTAACCACTTTCTAAAATGAAGAATTTGAAAAAAAACTGGTTCCGCCATTTAATACAATGGGGAACTTTAATTGCGATTATCATTATCCTGACAAAGGTATTCGGGAATGAGAGCGCAGATCCTGAAGCTTACTGCCCATTCGGGGGTATCCAGACGCTGGGAACATATCTGGTAGCCGGCTCAATGGCCTGCAGTATGACTGCAACACAAATTATGATGGGTGTTGTACTGGCTCTGGGAGTTATCCTGTTTAGCAAACTTTTTTGCGGTTATTTGTGCCCTCTTGGCTGGGCAACCGAGTATCTTGCAAAACTGCGCAAAAAACTAAAGATTAAAGAGATCGTAATTAACTACGGCACAATTGCAGATAAAATTCTGCGTCTGTTTAAATATGTGCTTCTATTCTGGATCTTCTACACAACCGTAAACAGTTCTGAGCTATTTTGCAAGAACTTTGACCCTTATTACGCTGCAGCTACAGGCTTCCAGGGTGAACTTACAATGTGGATGGCACTTTTGGCCATTGCAATTTTTGTACTTGGTAACCTATTCGTTAAAATGTTCTGGTGCAAATATCTATGCCCGCTTGGAGCACTCAGCAATATCTTTAAATACGCAATAACTTTTGCAGTTCTTGTTGGAATTTTCGCACTTGTAAACTACAGCGGGTTAGCCGTTTCGTGGGTATATCTTCTTGGTGCCGCATCGTTGATAGGCTATCTGTGGGAGATATTATACCTTGAAGTTAAGGTGTTCCCTCTTCTTAAAGTTGTAAGATCTACCGAAAAGTGTAATGACTGCGGTCTATGCGCAAAAAAATGCCCGTACGGAATTAATGTAGATAAAGTAGGCTCTGTTAAGAATGTAGATTGCAACCTTTGCGGCGAGTGTATAGCAAGTTGTAACCAGGACGCTCTTACCTTCGGAGGTAAAAAGAGTTTCCGCTGGGTTCCTGCAATCCTCACAATTGTACTGTTTGCTACAGCCTTCTTCCTTGGAAAAACAATGGAACTCCCAACAATTGATATTAGATGGGGAGACGAAGCAAAACACGAACAACTTGAAAAATTCCGTGTTGAGGGTCTTCGTTCCGTTAAATGCTACGGAAGCTCAATGGCATTCTCTGCCACTCTCAAAAAAATACCGGGAGTATACGGAGTTGCAACATTTGTAAAACACTCAAACGTTGATATCTATTATGTGCCATCTGAGGTTACAGAGGATAAGATTCGCGAGATGATCTATGTCCCTTCAAAATTCAAGATTGCAACCCCACCTGTTGAAGCTCAGCAGATAAAGGTCATTACAATCTACACCGAGAAGATGTATGACAGAATGGATCCAAACTACCTTGGTCTTCAGTTCAGGAATACCGGCAAAGGTTACTATGGCATCGAAACTGAGTACTCTTGCCCGTTAACTGTAAGGCTCTATATGGATTTAAATGAGCCTGTAGATGAGAAGTTCTTTAAAGAGATGGTTGAACTTAAGCAACTTGAGATGCCTGTACACGGTGGTGGAGTAAATATCGTGGAGGTAGATTTTGAGTACATTGGCCTTGCAGAGGGCTCAGATACCATTACCAGAAGAGAGTTTTTGGAGCGTCAGTTTAACAAGTTCTCTGTTCCTTTCAAAAAGAATCAGGAGAGCTGGGACGGCAAAAACGCTGCAGTATATGAACTTGTCTATCCAAATCTTGACAAACCGCTTATCACGAGAAACCTTCCATATCTTTCAAATCACCTCTCTCAACTGGAGGGCTTCCTCTCAATCGAGACAACCCTTAATGAGAGTGACGAGTACTGCTTCAGAATTACCTACAGAGCAGATGTTCTAAACGATGATAAGATATGGGAAGCTTTGAACAAAGCTAAATGGACTATCAAAAACAAAGAGGGTGTTATGGAAGATGTAGATCCTAAATTTACGTTTGACACCAAAGGCGCTACCAAAGCGGTTACCAAAGAGTAACTGCATCATATATTTAACGGCAAATAAAATAGATGAGAAATTTAATTAAAGTCACTACACTCTTCACCCTGCTCTTGATATTAACACCATCAAGGGCAGATGAGGGGATGTGGTTAATCAACCTGCTGGATAAAAACCTCACCTCAAAAATGAGAGCTGCAGGGCTAAAGATTGACCCAAAGATTATTTATGACGAAAACACCGCATCCTTGAGTGATGCGGTTGTAGCACTGGATTTCGGTTGTACCGGAAGTATTATCTCAAAAGATGGGTTGCTTATCACAAACCACCATTGCGCATATGGAGATGTTCACGCACTGAGCACGCCTAACAAAAACTATCTTGAAGATGGTTTCTGGGCAATGAAAAGAGACCAGGAGATCTATATTAACGGTAAGTCTGTCTTCTTCCTGAGAAAGGTTATGGATGTTTCCGAAGAGGTGAAGAGAGTTTCGGACTCACTTAAAACAGCCGGCCAACCATCCGGGATGAGAAGAATTTCATCGGTGATGGAGGGTGCTGCAAGTAAAAAAAGCGGTATGGAGAGTATGCTGATGTCAATGTGGAGAGGCTCAAAATACTATATGTTCTACTACGAGGTCTATACCGATATTCGTTTAGTCGGAGCACCTCCGGTATCAATCGCTGCCTATGGCGGGGAGACAGATAACTGGGAGTGGCCGCAGCATAAAGGAGACTTTGCACTTTACAGAGTTTACGGAGGCAAAGACGGTAAACCGGCAAAATACTCTGTCAACAACGTTCCCATTACACCAAAAAAAGTTCTCAACATCTCCACTAAAGGGGTAAAAGAGGGAGATTTTACAATGGTAATGGGTTTCCCGGGCAGAACAAACCGCTACAACTCCTCATTTGGGGTAAATGAGAAGGAGAGGGTTACAAACCCGGTTTCGGTAAAGCTTCGCAAGGGCAAATTGCAGATTATGAACAGCTTTATGGAGATAGATCCTGCCGTAAGACTTAAATATGCAGATCATTATTTTAGTATCAGCAATGTTCAGGAGCTTATGGCCGGAGAGATTACCAACTTCAGGCGTTTTGGTGTTGTTGACATCAAAAAGAGTCAGGAGAAGGAGCTTCAGAGTTGGATAGAGAGCGATCCGGAGAGAGCAGAAAAATGGGGTGACCTTCTTAAGAAGATGGAGGAGAGCTACAACAAAACAGAGAAGATAGCCAAAGCCAGGAAATACTTCCAGGAGACAATGGTTGCAGGTCAAGGCTTCATCTATATGGGAAACCGCACCAACTCTCTAAAAACAGCCAAAGAGAGAGAGAAACTGGATACACTCAGGGTAGGATCTGAGCATCACAAGACACTTATAAGAAACATAGAAAGTGGTTATGAGTCTTGTGACCTCAGAGTTGAGAAAGAGTTGATGAACTTCCAGCTGCGCGAGTTTTTGGGAGCAGTTCCCGAGGAGTATTGGGGAGATTACATCCGCAGGCTTTACAAAGAGTTTTACGGAGATAGTAAGTTGATGACAGACTATGTTTTTGAAAACTCAATTATTCTCAACCCGGATAAGTTCCGTGCTACTGTAAGTAAAGACCAGCCCATTGATCTCTACATTGAAGACCCAATTTCTCAGCTATCAAGATCGGCCAGAATTACTGAGTTCAACAGTGACGAGACCAAGATTATGGATGGAGAAAGCCTCTTTGATATGGAGGCCTACTACACCAGACTTGTTTACCAGATGAACAAAGAGAGAGGCGTGGTTCAGTACCCGGATGCGAACTCTACAATGAGGCTCACATATGGAACAGTAGGCCCTATTAACCCTTCCGACGGAATATACTACAGTTCTCAAAGCACTACACAAGGGTTCATAGACAAATACAACCCGGACAATTATGAGTTCAACATTAAGCCTGAGGTTCTTTCACTGCTTAAATCCAAAGATTGGGGCAGATGGGGAGATAAAGGTAAATTGTATGTAAACTTCCTCTCAAATAACGATATCACAGGAGGTAACTCCGGAAGCCCTGTCCTCAACGCTAAAGGAGAGCTGGTTGGTCTCGCATTTGACGGAAATAAAGAGTCTTTGGCGGGTGATGCATACTTCCATCCTCAGATGAATAAATGCGTTAATGTAGATATCCGTTACATCCTTTGGATTATTGAAAAATATGCAAAGGCAAATCACCTGATAGAGGAGATGAACTTCTCCACAAAATAGAGAGAATATGAACCAAATAAAAAGATTTACCACCCTGCTGGTGGTAGCCGTAATAGGCATCACGGCAGGGTTTGCGCAGAGTTTCGATGTTACCGGTCCACTGCCTGCAGATAATAATTTTAAAATAGGTAAGCTCGAAAACGGGCTTACCTACTATATCCGACACGCCACAAACCCGGCCGGTAGAGCTGAGTTCTTTATTGTCCACAATGTCGGCTCACTTCAGGAGAATGACAATCAGCGAGGGCTGGCTCACTTTCTGGAGCATATGGCATTTAACGGTACTAAGAATTTCCCCAAAAAACAGCTACTGGAGTATTTCGGAAGTATTGGAGTTAAGTTCGGAGCCAACATAAATGCATATACATCAATGGAGAGAACTGTCTACAACATATCTGCAGTTCCCGTACAGAGAGGGGTCGTAATTGACTCTGCCCTGCTGGCACTTCACGACTGGTCTCACTACATCTCCTGCGAACCGGCAGAGGTTGAAGCAGAGAGAGGGGTTGTCAGAGAGGAGTGGCGCAGGGGAGATGACGCCAGGACCAGAATGATGAAGGGAATTACACGATTTGAACAGAGTGGGTCACGCTTTGCTCAGAGAGATGTGATTGGTCTTCCGGAAATCATTAACACCTTCACACGCGAGACCCTTGTAGATTACTACCACAAATGGTACCGTCCGGATTTGCAAGCTGTTATAGTTGTGGGAGATATTGATGTCGCAGATATTGAGAAGAGGATAATTGAAAGATTTTCAACTATTCCAAAGGTTGAGAACGGAGCTGTAAGAGAGTCTTACTCCATTCCTGTAAACAATAAGCCTATAGTCGGGTTCCATACAGATCCCGAATCTAAAGCGCTCTCTGTTAGGATGACAATAAAGATTCCTCACCTCTCTGCAGCAAAAAGGCACACAACGGAAGCCCTTTATGATGAGCTGATAAGGAACCTTTTCCTGGATATGTTCAAGATTCGCTGCCAGGTTGCATTGGAGGGAACAGACTCACTTACCAAAGCTCTTATCCCTGTATTCGGGAATATAAGCTACGCCAGCGGCACATTCACAACAACCTCGCTTCCTGTTAATAACAAATCTACCCTCAACGCACTAAAAGCAGTATTTATTGAGGTTGAGAGAGTGAAGCAGCACGGTTTTGAACAGGATGAGCTTGACCCGGCACTTATAAGAGTTAAGAAGCAATGGGATGGATTCCATAAGAGAGTGGCTAAGCCAAAAAACGAAGATTATGTATCTGCAGCCGTAGAGCACTTCACACGAAATAACCCCCTATTAAACATAGACGGCTATTTCGGGCTTTCAAAAGAGCTTCTGAACAAGATCACTCTTGAAGATGTCAACTCAGCAATATCAAAAATTATAACCGACCAGAATCGTGTTATAATATTTGCAATTCCTGAGAGTGATAAAATCTATCTTCCTACCGAAGATGATGTTCTATCGCTTTTGGATGAGGTTCAAAACACCCCTCTGGAGAAATTTATTCCTGTCTCAGATAAAGAGATATCTCTCCTCAAGGAGATTGCTCCGGGTAAAATTTCAAAAACGAAAGCCTTAACTTCAAAAGATCTCAATATAAAATATGAGAAACAACTAGATTCGGCAACTGAGTGGACTCTGGAGAACGGGGCAAGGGTAATATGGAAAGAGAGCTATGGCGGAAGCGACAAGAGCATCCGTATGAGAGCATTCCGCAATGGTGGATATGCACTTCCCCAAAGCATTAGAGAGACTAAAATCCTCGAGCAGTTCCTCTCACGGTTTAGCGTTAACGGGCTTAATAAAAACGACAGAACAAAATGGAGTACAAAAAAGGGTGTCTCCGTGAGTTCAGGTATCGGATACAGGAGTAACGAATTCTCCGGAACATTTACCAATGTTAAAGAGGCAGAGGATATGTTCCGTTTGCTATACCTTCACTTCACAGATGTTTCAGTTGACGATCGTGAACTTAGAAACTTCAAAACACAGTTGTTAAAAGGGCTTTCAACCGACAAGGGAGAGACGAATAGCTTTAGAGACTCCGTGAATAAGCTCCGTTTTGCAGTTAATCCTACTCATTTCAAACTTGACTCCGCCTACATAAACTCCATTACTGCAGATATGCTGATGCAACTCTATAGTAACCAGTTTATGAACCCTGTAGGTTACACATTTGTATTTAGCGGTCCTATGGAGGCATCAAAAGGCAAAGAGCTTACAGAGAAATATATTGCCTCAATTAAGAGCTCTAAATACAATGCCCCTAAACTAAGCTATAAAGAGGCTACCGTTAAAGATGGAGAGGTAGAGCTGCGCTACAAGGCAAAGAATATGCTCAGTACCAAGGCAGAGGTTACCAGAACCTACCACGGCAAAACAGAGTATAGCGCAGAGAATAATCTTATGGCAAAGTTTATAACCTATATCCTCAGAGACCGATATATGAAATCTATCCGTGAGGAGCGTGGAGGCACATACCACGTTGGGGTTACGGGTGAAATTACAAAGTATCCGAAAACACTTTGCAAATTCACAATAGAGTTTGATACCGATCCTGCTCTGGTAACGGATCTGCTGGAGGTTGTGCAGATGGAGATAGAGAAGCTTGTTAAGAGTGGCCCGACCGAAAAAGAGATGAAAGAGATAAAACTCTATTTATCTAAAGTTTATCAGGATCAAAAAGATGATCCGGCCTGGGTCTCTATTATTACCAATGCAATTATTGGGGAACAAGATTTAAAATTGGAGGAGAAAAAACTTCTTGATAAGATGAACTCCGCTGATATTCATAAATTTGCAACCTCAATCTTTAACGCCGGGAACAGAATGACATTTGTTTTTGAACCGGAGATGTAATTGTGGCAAACTCTTTGATTGTGTTTATTTATAATACTTTTGGTTATGAAAAAAATAATTTTCGCACTTTTAGCTCTCATAATTACTGTTAGCAGTTGTGGTCCTAAAGTCTATGTCACCCGTGATCAGAGAAAACAGGGTTTTGAACCCCGCGAGATTAACGAACACCGCACCGATTACAATAAAAGAAGAGGTGTTAACGGAAGGTTGATATTTATTAAAGAGAACCCCAGACACAACCGAATAACCGTTGTCGTGGATGACAGAATCCGGTTTGATATGAGTAATGACCATCGAAAAAGAGATTCAAAGATGAGACAACTCAGGTTAAAACCCGGCCGTCACGACATTAAGATCTTCGTTAACGGAAAGCTGATTGATCAGAGAAGTTATAATGTTGTACCAAACAGAGATATAAGAATATCTTTGTAGGAGGAGAGAGACTATCTGCCTCTTTTGCAGATAACTCTTCCTAAAAAGGTAAATGCCAATGTTATAACAATAACCACAAACCCGGGCTCGGCGTACTGAATTTTTTGAGCCCACACAATCTGAAGAATTGCAAGAAAGACCAGAGAGATTGCAGAGAGCAATCTCTCTGTTTTTTTCCACCCCCCCAAGGATGCAATTACCACAAGAATATAGAGCGGATTGCACCAAAGAAGGTTATAGTTTGAGTAGAGCTCCCTGTGCTCTGTAATCAATATAATTACTGTTAACACTGCCCCCAGAATTGAGATTAAAGTAACATAGAGATTATCTGCCCATCCCGAGCAACCCTTCTTAAAAAAGAGTAGCACAACCGCAATCAGAAGCAGAAGCAGGATAGATACCGGAGTGGAGATAAAATTTAGAAATCCACCCCCGGAATTTGAACTTTGGCTATCTGTTATCAATTCAACCTCTTTGGTGACAAACGGTTCTGTTCCGTTTTGACTCCTGGCAAGGAGTGAGTATAGGTTTTCCGGCAAAAACATACTCTGCCATAAATCTATCTCTCTGTCCAGGGTGGAACCCAAAATTAGATTAATTCCAAATTTTGTCCACCCGTCTATATAGCCATTAATTAGCTCTCTGTCTGTAACCTGTGCACTCTGCAAAACGAGCTCACGATTTGAATCGGTGACCGAGTAGATAATATCTCTGAGTTCCGATGTGCAATTTTTATAGAGGAAGCTATAGAGGTAATATCTGTTCTCGGGCCTGTAGAGATACTCCAGACGCTCCATAATTTTATCGTTCTGCTCGTCGGTGAGATTTAGTTTCTGCTCCTTAACACCTCTGTTCTCCCACTTGTACTGCTCCATAAAATCGGACATAGTCTGAATTCCGAGCAGATATTTTAACTGACCCTTTACGAACTTTGAGTAGAAATTTGGAGTGTTAAAATCAAAGAGGCCAAAATTGAACACCAGGTCTTTGCCAGATTCAGGATACCAGGCTCTGAGTGCGCTATGGCCAAAGATTGAGTATAGTTCATTACCGCTGGAACAGGTTATAAGGGATATTTCGGGCCGCTCGCCAAGCGCTCTTCCCGGTATAAAAACTACAAAAATTAAAAGCCACTTCAGGAGATATCTTTTCATATAATTCTCAATTCTAATCTATTCTATATTCTAATCTACTCTATCCAATTTGCTTAAATCTAAATATCTATCCCAAATTCGTTTATTTTGCAAAGTATTGTGGCGCTCTTCTCTGTTTTGTCTTCTGTTCAAAAGAGTAAGCTGCTTCAATAAGCAATGGTTCACTCCAGGCTCTTCCCACAAATGATATTCCAACCGGCAGTCTGTCTATAAATCCCATTGGTACAGTAATGCTTGGATAGCCGGATATTGCTGCGTAAGAGGAGCTTCCACCCATAAATTTATCTCCGTTTATGGGGTCTGTTTTCCAGGCAGGTGAGCCTGTTGGCGCTATCAACAGATCCAGATTGTTTTCACTCATCACCTTATCTATTCCATCCTCTCTGATGGCCTTAAACATTCTATCGAGCAACTCTTTATACTCCGGTGAATCTATCGGCCCCTTCTCATTTGCGGTAATTAAAAGATTTTGATCAAAATAGCGAAGCTCAACAGAGTCTTTAAGGTTAAACGCTATCAACTCATCCATATTTTTAACTACAGCACTCTCGCCCAGAGATGCAAAATATTTGTTGAGTCCATCTTTAAATTCATATAACATTATCTGAAACGAAGCTGCTCCACTGCCCACGGGAAGCGGAAACTGAATATCCACCACCTGAGCACCGGCACTTTTTATATACTCCACTGCACTATCCATAAGAGTATCTACCCTATGGTGATACCCGGAGATGTTTTTTAAACGCCCGATTCTCTTCCCTTTAAGCCCGTCTATATTTAGAAACTGAGTGTAATCTTTCAGGAATTTTGCATCTGGATTAAGTGTCTTAAGATCTGAAGAGTCTACTCCTGTCATCACCCCCAGAGCGATTGCCACATCAGCCACAACACGCCCCATCGGCCCGGGGGTGTCCTGAGTGAATGATATAGGGATAATTCCACTTCTGCTTAGTAAACCGACTGTGGGTTTTAGACCGACAATTCCGTTGTTGTTTGACGGACATACAATACTTCCGTTTGTCTCTGTTCCAATTGCCAGTGCGCAAAGGTTTGCCGATACAGCAACTGCAGATCCCGAGCTGGAACCACAGGGGTTTCTGTCCAGGATGTAAGGATTTTTTGTCTGGCCCCCCACTCCGCTCCAACCGCTCGAAGAGAATTTTGAGCGGAAATTTGCCCACTCGCTTAGGTTTGCCTTTGCGATTATTACTGCTCCGGCCTCCCTTAACATCTGTGCAATTCGGCTGTCTTTAGGTGCAATGGAGTTTTTCAATGCAACAGCCCCGGCTGTTGTAGGCATTTTGTCGTATGTGTCGAGATTATCTTTAAGTATAACCGGGATACCGTGCATTGGCCCCCTTACCTTTCCCTCTGACAGCTCTCTATCTAAGGCTCTTGCAATCTCCAGTGCATCCGGATTAACTACAATGACCGAGTTGAGCATAGGGCCGCTTTTGTCCAGTTTCTCAATTCGTTTTAGATAATCCCCTACAACTCTCTCTATCGTAAAACTGCCATCCAGATATCCTTTGCTCAAATCTGAGATAGTGATCTCCTCCAGATATGGAGCATAGTTCTCAAATACCACATCTGACTCTGTTTTGCACCCTATTGTCAAAGGCAGACAAAGAGAGAGTGACACCAAAACCTTCACCGAAAATTGAATAAGCTGTTTCATACCAATTTAAGTTTAACTCTTAATATACTTTATTTACTTTAGTTTCACAATGCTATTTGCCAAGCCTCCAACGAGATAGTAGTGATTTGCTCTTGGGAAATATCCCTCTTTGTTTAGTGCGGATATCTTCAGACACATAGAATACCCCGGGATCAAAGTCTGTAAAAATCTTCTCTACCTTCCTAAGCATCTTTCTATCTACAACGGTCTCAATAATATCTATCTCTCCCTGAGAACCTGTCCCGTGAATGAGGGTTGCGCCAAAGTTACTCCTGTTGAGCAGGGCCACTAGCTCCTTCCCGCTCTCTTTGGTATAGATTCTAAAAAGCAAAACCCCAAAAGCAA
Source organism: Bacteroidetes bacterium HGW-Bacteroidetes-5 (assembly GCA_002842515.1). Classification (GTDB taxonomy): domain Bacteria; phylum Bacteroidota; class Bacteroidia; order Bacteroidales; family UBA932; genus Bact-08. Next base: position 1,227,300 of record PHDC01000001.1, read on the forward strand.
TTCTTTGCTCAATAAGTATCCCCACAAAGTTTCCTGTTGCATAGCCGGCAGCATAAGATAGATATGCAACTGTGTCGTTTGCACGGGAGAAGATTTCAGAAATTATTACGATCCATATCAGAACCTCAAAAAAGCCTATAAATGGTGCAATGTACTTCTCTCCTTTTGATACAAAAATTATTCTTAGAGTCCCCAAAGAGACATCTGCAATTCTTCCAAAAAAGATAACTATTGGAAGAAGATAGGGGTACATATCCAGAAAGTCAAACATATTCTCTTTTTTATTTATTTGTTATTGACTGTAATTTTATCCTCCTCTCTGTCGGTCACATATTTAAATGCCTCTCCCAGATTATTCACAATATCTCCCGCAATCATTGAGATCTCACCAAATTGTTTTGCCGCAAAATCCCCGGCGGTGCTGTGAATAAAGAGAGCAGATATTGCACTCTCTTTTGGAGAGTAGCCTTGTGCCATAAGAGCAGCTATTACACCTGTAAGTACATCTCCGCTGCCTCCTGTTGCCATTCCGGGATTCCCGCACACATTGAACCATATCTCTCCATCGGGTGTGGAGAGAGATGTATTTGAACCTTTGAGCAGAACATAAACCCTGTATTTTAATGAGAAAGCCAACTGCATTTGAAGCGCCTGAGCAGAGTCACCTAAATCACCTGCCAATCTTGAAAACTCTTTAGGGTGTGGAGTTAATACAGAGTTCAGTGGAATTAAATCTAGCATCTCTCTGTTGGCCGAGATGATATTTAATCCGTCTGCATCTATAACCATAGGTTTGGTACAGCTCTTTAAAAGAGCTGATACTCTCTTTACAGTTTCGGGAGATGTGCCTATTCCGGGACCAAAAGCAATAGTTGTAAACTTATCGTAATCTGCCACTATTGAAGTTAGGCACATTGCCTCCGGTACCGAACCCTGAACTATCTCGTACAACTCTTCGGGGACATTCAATGTAACGAGCCCGGCTCCGGACCTCAACGCCCCTTTTGAACATAGGATTGCTGCCCCCGCCATCCCATATGAGCCTGCAACTAAAAGTGTGTGGCCGTAATCTCCTTTATGACTGTTTTTTACTCTTCTCTTTATAACTGAGCTTACAAATTCCTTATCAATAACATAGTAGGGAGTCTCTATGTTTTGTTTGGCATAGTTGTCAAGTCCAATGTCAAGAACCTTCCAATCGCCAATAAATTTTGAGTTCTCTTTAAAGAAGATAGCCAATTTAGGGAACTCCAGGGTAAGTGTGATATCTGCTTTAATGACTGCTCCGTTACAATCCAGGGTAATAGTATCGGAGAAAAGGCCACCGGGTATATCTATTGACACAACCTTAGCATTTGAGTTGTTAATGGCTCTGATAACCCGGGCATATATCCCCTCCGGACTACGATTTAACCCGGTTCCGAAGATTCCGTCAATAACCAAACAATTCTGATCAATTTGAGGGATATCCGATATGCTCTCCATCTGATTTACCCGGAAAAGTTCGCAGCTAATTTTTTGTTCGGCTAAAAGAGAGGAGAGAGCAACTGCATCTTTGCCATTGTTCCCGGGTCCGGCAAAAATCAAGACTCTCCTGTTTTGTAAAGGTATATTGAGAGTGAGCCATCTACTTAGAACATCTGCAACTCTTTGTATGAGTTCATATTCAGATATAGATTGACTTTTTAGTGTAATCTGATCAATTTGTGCTATCTGTCCTGATGTAAATATTTTCATTCCAGTAGGTTTTAAAGAGTGGACTCCTACTGTTTTATGAGAGTGTAATATACTGAATAGATACCCTCAACCCGGTTTTTATTTTTATCCAGAGAGTGTACTTTCCCATCTTCAAGAAGGAAGTATCTCTTGTTCCCTGTATTATATGAAATTGTTATTATATTGTCAGACAAAGTGAATCTCCCCTTCTCACTCACCCCTTTTGATTTATTATCTGTATAGTCCATATTGAGAGTGTAGGTGGAGTCTCTTCTTAAGATTAGAGTCGTTCGTATTCCGGCAACGGCAGAACTGGGTAGAATCCCGTAGTAATCTCCATCAAAATCTTCAATTATCTTAATCTCCCTTTCCATCTGCACCGGGGCTTTGAATTCAGACTCCTGAAGCCACCTGCATCCCTGTGCAAACATTAAAGAGATAATTATGATAATAAGAAATCTCATATTTTGGCCAAATAGGAACCAACTACGCTTATCAAGATATCTTTACTTACAGGTTTCGTCAGATAGTCTGTGCAACCTGCATTAAGAGCCTTTTCGCGGTCACCGTCCAGGGCAAATGCAGTGAGGGCGATTACGGGAATTTTTAAGTTTAGTTTTCTTATCTCGCGGGTGGCTTCATAGCCATCCATTATCGGCATCTTAATATCCATCAGAATAATATCTACAAGAGGAGTATTTTTAAACATATCCAGAGCTTCAGATCCGTTTTTAGCGTGGATGACATTTATATTCTGATGTCTCATTACAAGCTTTACATACTCTGCATTTGCAAAATCGTCTTCGGCGAGGAGCAGCTTATAGATGCACTCCGTCTGCATTGGTTTGGTAAGGTCGTTTATATCATCTGCCATTTTATCTCCTCCTTTCAAGAAAAACTATTGTGTTATAAAAGTGGTATAAAGATATGAAAATAATCCAAATTTATAGTTAGTTATACTTTACAGGTTTTTTTACCGGAATTTCAAATTCAAATTTAGAACCCTCACCCTCTGAAGATGTAACCCATATCTTCCCAAACATAATCTCTACATAGGCTTTTGCAATTGAGAGCCCAATGCCAAGTCCCTCATATGCCATAGTAACTACATTATCTGCCTGAACGAATCTGTCAAAAATATGAGTGAGTCTCTCCTTTGGAATTCCTATCCCGCTATCTTTGACAAAAAAATGAGCATAACTCCCATCAATTACTGCGCCGATAGTTACTCCCCCTTTGGATGTAAACTTGATTGCATTATTTAAAAGATGAGACAAGATTGCAGTGAGCATCTCTTTATCTGCGTAAATTTCACAATAGTCGTTTTTCGGGCGTTGTGTTATACAGAGTTCAATCCCTTTCTCCTTTGCCTGATGTTCAAACCCTGAGAGAAGAGTGTCAAGCAGATTATTCAGATCTATCCTGCTGTAGAATACCTTTATCTCTCCGGTCTCCAGCCTTGAGATTGCAACAAGATCGTTAATGAGCAAAAGCATTCTTTCACTACTCTTACCAATTATATCAATATACTCACTCTTCTGTTCACCTGTTAAATTCTGGGTTTTAAGGAGCTCGGAAAATCCGAGAATTCCATTCATAGGTGTTCGAATTTCGTGACTTATGTTTTCAAGAAAGGCAGATTTCAATCTGTCGCTCTCCTTGGCTCTCTTCTCTGTTTCGCGCAACTTTTCAAGATGCCTTTTAATAAAAAAGAAGAAGATTATGCCTGTTATAACTACATAGAACCAACCTTTATATGTTTGAAAATTATGTATTTTTTTGTCATCAGAAATAGTAAGTTCCAGTAGCAAGTCAGAAAATAGAATCCACAAACCACCAATAACCAAGTACATCGCAGTTATTCCATATTCGAAGCGGACTCTCTTAAACAGATTCATATATCTGTATTTATATATATATTATTTCTGAAAAACAGAATTTTTGTGAGCTCATATTAGCATACAATTTAGGAAATCTTTCTGAATTTATCGATAAAAAATAAACAAATCTCTTCGGGTGCCGTTATATCATTTAAACTTAATTTATGACCAATCGAAATCTCTACCATATGAGAAAAGAGTATTCGCAAAGCTCACTTGAGAGAGAGCACTTATGCGATAACCCATTTGAGCAATTTTCGAGATGGTTTGAAGAGGCTCTTGAATTTGAGCCCCACGAAGTCAATGCAATGACTCTTGCCACAGTAGACTCAAATTCAGCTCCTTCGGCAAGAGTCGTGCTGCTCAAAAGCTTCTCCGCGGATGGTTTTATTTTCTTTACAAATTATAGCAGTAAAAAGGGTGGAGATATCTCTGTTAACAACAGGGTAGCCCTTCTTTTCTACTGGCCTCAAACAATGAGGCAGGTTAGAGTCGAGGGGAGTGCTTTTAAGATTGACCCTTCTGAATCTGATGAGTATTTCAACTCAAGACCTGCTCTTAGCAAAGCATCATCTGCACTCTCTAAACAGAGTTCACCACTTGAAAACAGAGATGAGTTTGATAAGAGGGTAAACACTCTGCTCGGAAGTGGAGCAGAGATATCACGCCCGGACAATTGGGGCGGCTACAGCGTAAAACCAGATCACATTGAATTTTGGCAGGGTGGAGTGGGAAGATCTCACGACAGGTTTATCTACTCTTTAGAGGGCTCACAAGAGTGGAGTATCACCCGGCTCTATCCATAGTCGTGCTTTCTCTTTGTGATTGCTAACCTTTTAGGCTTATTTCAGCTAGCGCATCCCTCTTTAAGATCACAATATCCTTTTCGTTAAGTGAGATAAGGCCATCTTTTTCAAAGTTCTTGAGCAATTTTACTGCACTCTCTGTTGAAACACCGGCAAATTCGGCAATATCTTTACGGGAGAGAAGATGAAATATGTCCGGATGTGAGGGTTTTAAACTATCCAGGTAGAGAAGGCTCTCTGCAATCCTGCCATTCATCTGTTTGTACAAAACTGTGCTGAGTTTAGCAAAGAGATTTGAATTTACTTCACAATAGCGCTTTATAATGTTTAGCCCGAATTCACCGTTACTTTTTATCACTCTGGATATTACCTCTTTTTCCACCAAAAATGCCTGGCAGGAAGTAAGTGCAACTGTAGAGTAGCTATAAATGTTTTTTGTAAATACCTGAGATAGACCTACAAACTCACCCGGCTGAATTACCCTCAAATTGTAACTCTTCCCATCATACCCCTCTATGTATTGTCTGCACAATCCGTTTATAACAAAGAGAATATAGGAGGCAAAAGCACCCTGTTTAGTTAGGGAGTCCCCTCTGCGGAATAGTACCTGAGTTTTGCTCTCCCTCACTATCTCAAGCTCTTGTTGTGAGAGCATCTGGAAGCAGGGGGCACTTATGTCACAGATATAATCTTGATCTTGCAGGCCGATAGTCTTCATCTCAATTATTTTTTAATCAATGGAATAGAATTATGTACCAATACAAAGTTAATCTAATTCAATTAAAAAGTTGTCTAATCTCAATTGCCGGGTTGTTGCACAAGAGGGACAAACTAGTGGCTATTAATTATTACCGCCATATCTTTGCACCAGAAAACAAATAGGTTAACAAAAATTAATTAACACTAAAAATTTAACACAATGTTATACACAAATCTTAAACATATTGAATCTGCAGCACAGTATAATAAAATATTGAGCGAAAATGAGAATGTAATGGTTATATGCGGCAGAATGGGACCTATGTGTATCCCGGTTTACGGAATTGCAGAGGAGCTGGAGGGGGAGTATAAGCACGTTCAATTTTTTGATATGGAGTTTGATAATCCTGAGTCTTATGTAATACGCAACCTCCCTGAGGTAAGAGGCTTTATGGGTATCCCATTCACAATCTACTACAAAAACGGAGTAATTGTAAAGGCAACATCCAGCATCCAGTCAAGAGATATGATTACAGCTATATTGGACAAGGAGTTTGGAGCACCAAACAAGGGTTAATTCCATTCTATAAAAGGGAAATTGCAATGAATACAAATCACTACGAAGTAATAATCATCGGAGGTGGCCCGGCCGGCCTGACAGCAGGCATCTATCTCTCTCGTGCCAGAGTTAAAACTCTTATATTGAATGAGGGCACTATAGGGGGTCAGATGGTGCTGACTCACGAAATTGCCAACTACCCGGGAGTAGAGAGCGTAAGCGGCTATCAACTCTCAAACATAATGAAGAGACAGGCTCTCTCATTTGGTTGTGAAATTCGGTCCAACATTTCCATTAAGGAGTTCGATCTCTCACAAAAGGTTAAGAGTTTCGTAATTTCAGACGGAACAACATATACCGGTGATGCAGTAATTATTGCTACAGGAGGGCGCTCTCGCACTTTGGGAGTTCCGGGAGAAGATCTTCTCAAAGGTCGCGGAATCTCATACTGCGCAACTTGTGACGGAGACTTCTTTACAGATAAAGAGATTGTAGTTGTGGGAGGAGGGAACTCTGCACTTGAAGAGGCTGTATCTCTCACCAAATATGCAAGTAAGGTAACTATCATTCATCAGTTTGACCATTTCCAGGCTTTCGAACACGCAATTGCAGAGGCTAAGAGTAACCCAAAGATTAGCTTTGTAATGGAGTCAACGATAACTGCTTTTTACGGAGATGAGAGGTTGGAGAGTGTAGATATAAAAAATCTTAAAACAGATGAGACAATAAACTTTAAAACAGATGGCGCGTTTATATTCATAGGTTATGTTCCCAACACAGAGTTTCTCAAAGAGAGAGTGAATTTGAACCAATGGGGAGAGATAGTAGTCGGGCCCGATATGTCAACCGATATTGAGGGTGTATTTGCAGGCGGCGACAGCATAACCAAGCGTTACAGACAGGTAACTACAGCAGTCAGTGACGGTACCATTGCGGCTCTTAGTGCCTCGGCTTATATAAATGAACTTAAAAAAAGCACTCGTATCTAAAAGGTAACATAATAAAAAGGCTCCAAATCGTAATAACTTTAAATATTTTAATTATGAAAAAAAATGTTGGCAGTACAGACAAATGGATAAGGGTCATAATTGCCCTTATTATTGTAGCTCTCTACTTCGGTAATGTAATAACCGGCACTTTGGCAATTGTTCTGCTGGTTGTGGCAGGAATCTTTATCCTTACGGGATTTGTAGGATTTTGCGGATTATACACCCTGCTTGGTATAAACACCTGCACAAAAAAGTAGATCTCACTATATAAATAGAGACCGGTTGCTTTAACTAAAAATTAGAGTAACCGGTTTTTTATTCGTCAAGAGGAATTGAAAAAAAGAAGGTGCTGCCTACTCCGGATTCAGACTCTAAATTTATTTCACCGCCAAGCATATTTACATAGGCTTTCACTATAGAGAGTCCTAAACCCGACCCCTCGTGAGGCCTTTTATAGTCAAGGTCGGCCTGTACAAATCTTTCAAAAATTGCTTGATGTCTGTCCGGAGAAATTCCTATCCCGGTATCTTTAACATAAAAAAACATAGCGTCTCCCTTAATGTAATTACCAAACTCTATTGTTCCCTTTTCAGTAAATTTGATAGCATTTTTAATAAGATTTGTGAGAATCCCGTCAAGAATGTGCTTATCTGTTTTAATAGTCTTTATAATTGGGGTTCTTGTTTTGCAAAGGGTCAATTTTAACCCTTTTTGTTGAGCCTGTTTTACAAAAAATTCATATTGAAAATCTAGTATTGATCCAATATCAACATAACTGACAGATGTAGATAGTTGCCCTGATTCGATTTTTGATATCTCAATAATATCATTTATTGTACTCAGTAACCTCTCTCCACTTTTATTAATTACATCAAAATAGTAATCTCTATCTCCGCTACTTATCTCACCCTCGCTTAGCAGTTGTAAAAAACCCAATATTCCATTCATCGGGGTCCTTATCTCGTGGCTCATATTTGCCAAAAATGCCGATTTCAACCTGTCACTCTCCTCTGCCCTATCCTTAGATTTAATAAGATTTTTAATCATCTCTGCTCTTTGAAATACAACTGCAATTTCTCTTGCAACCATTTCAAGAAACCGAATACTACCTTTATCATACGCGTTTTCTTGGGTGTAGCTCTGAAGCACCATTACACCTATAATTCGGTTTTCTATTATCAAAGGAACTCCAAGCCAGCTTTTTGAAGGGAAACCGACAATGTTTATATTATCCTCTTCTATGTATTTCTCAATATCTCTGCTGTTAAGTAAAAGGGGCCTGCCCTCCTTTAAGACATATCCGGAGAGGGATTCTGACGCTGCCCACTCCTCAATCTTATCTTTTTCGTCAACTCCGGCAAGCTCTTTGAACTTGCCCTTTTCCGCATCGTATAGTGCTACAAAAAAATTGGATACATCCAGTATCTTCCCAAGTTGCTCCCTAATAATAACGAACAACTCCTCGGGTCCAGACACTGTTATTGAACTGCTGGTTATTTCATAGAGTATTTGTTGCACCTTCTCATCCTTCTTTCTTTGAGAAATATCCATAAAGGTTACAACAGCTCCAATGGTCTTTTCATCCCTATGGATTGGATATGACCAATACTCAACAGGAAACGATGTGCCATCTTTCCGCCAAAGCACCTCATCGTCTACGTGAGTACCTTCACTCCTTAGAAATGCTTTGTAGATTTTACAATCAATCTCCAAAAAAGGTGAGCCGTCATTATGTAGACAGTGAATTACATTGTGCATATTCTTGCCAATAAGCTCATTTTCATTTGTATAGCCCAACATACTTATTGCTGCTTTGTTACAAAAAGTACAGTTGCCTAAAGTGTCTAATCCATAAATACCCTCGGCTGCAGAATCAAAAATAAGTCTTAACCTCTCTTCACTTTGAACAAGCTCTCGTTCAATTTTTTTTCTTTCAGTTATGTCTTTAACAAGTACAAGCCTTGCATCTCTATTTTCAAACTTAATTAAATGGGATAAAATTTCGACATAGATAAGCTCTCCCGATTTTTTCAAATGTCGCCACTCTCCGGCTGAGTTAATGAGATTTGATGTCGTTGCCACATCTTCCAAAAGGTCTTTAACATCCTCCAAAGGTCTGATGTCCTTAAGTGTCATCTTTAGGAACTCCTCCTTTGTGTAACCGTAAATCTGCATAGCCGAAGAATTCACCTCAAGAAACGCTAAGCTGTCTAAATCATAAATCCACATTGGCTGCGGATTGTTTTCAAAAAGATATCGGTACTTTTTTTCACTTGTAACCAGCTCCTGCTGCGACCTTGCAATCTCTCTCCTTATTTCCCTGTTTTCCAAAGCTTGTCGAACGGCAGGGCCGAGTCTCTTTATGTACTCCTTTATAACATAGTCTGCTGCCCCTGCCTTCATACATTCCACAGCAGTATCTTCATTCATTGATCCTGTGTGAATTATAAACGGAGTTTCCGGAGAGCTCTCTAAAGTTATTTTAAGTGCAATCAACCCGGTAAATGTTGGCATCTGATAATCGGAAACTATAAGGTCTGGCTTAAACCTCTCCAGCTCATTGCGAAAATCCATCTCCGTCTCTACACGCCTGAAAACAGCATCGGGGACAAATTTAAGTATCTCCCTCTGAGCCAGTGCAGCGTCTGTAGGAAGATCCTCTGCAATTAATATTTTTACACTTTCACTCATAATTTCACAATTCCCCGAAATAACAATTATTTCGGTGATTCGTTCACCAATAACCAGTAAAGGCCCAAATTACTAATCGCAGCCACAAAATCGTCAAAATCCACTGGTTTTACGACATATGAGTTTACCCCAAGTTCGTATGCCAGCTTAATATCCGGATCCTCTTTTGACGATGAAACAACGACTACAGGTAGTTTTTTTGTTTCAGGATTATTTTTGATTATTTTTAAAACCTCCAGACCGCTCACTTTTGGAAGTTTAAGATCGAGAAATACAACTTTTAAAGGATAACTCGGGCTACGCTCTTTGAACTTCCCTTTACAATAAATAAAATCTAATGCCTCCTCTCCATCCTCAACTACAAACAGACTATTGGCAAGGTTTTGCTTCTTTAATGCTCTAACAGTAAGTTCGGCATCGTTTGGGTTATCCTCTACAATAAGAATATCTACGGGATTTAAATTTTTCATATATACCAGTTTATCGATTGTCTACCATTGGAAGTGAAAAATATAGTGATGCACCTTTGTCTATCTCTCCCTCAGCCCAAACATCTCCGTAGTGACGATGAATTACTCTCTGGACTATTGCTAACCCCACACCTGTCCCCTCAAAATCTTGAACTGAATGAAGCCTTTGAAATACTCCGAACATCTTCTCTTTGTACTTAGAATCAAATCCAACTCCATTATCTCTAACGCAATATATTAAAAAGTTTTCATTTATTGTACAACTAATCTCAATTAGTGAATTTTCTCTGACCGAAGAGAACTTAATTGCATTTGAAATAAGGTTTACCCATACTTGTCTGAGCATAGTGTTATCACCAAATGCAAAAGGTATATCATTGACTATAAAGTTTATTTTTTCTCTTGATTTTTCTGTCGTTAGCTCATTGAATACAGAATTTGCTAAAGTTTGCATATCTACCCCGGATTTCTGAATTTCGGTTCGGCTTAATCTTGAAAATGATAACAGGTCGTCTATCAGGTGACCCATTTTTTGCGTATTATCTCTTATAACTGTACATACTCTTTTACCTTCGTAATTCAAACTCTCTGAGTGATCTTCGACAAGAATACGCGTAAAACCGTCAATTGCTCTTAGTGGTGCTCTCAGGTCGTGGGAGACTGAGTAGCTGAAAGCCTCAAGCTCCTTATTTGCTGTTTCAAATTGAAGAGTTCTCTCCTTTACTCTATTTTCGAGGTTATTTAGCAATTCAATGTTTTTAAGAGCGATAGTCGCTGCATCTGCAAGAGTTTGGAGTAACATAACCTCATCCGGAGAAGGGGAATAGCTGATATCCCAGTAACTGCACATAGCTGCATTTGGTTCCTCTATGTTTATCGGGAAGGCAGCAAGGCTTCTGATATAGGTTGGCTTATAGTATTCCAATGGAACTCGCTTGTCGTTGTAAATATCCTCTATTAGTGCAGACTCTTTATGAATCATTACCCAGCCTGTAACGCAATCTGATAGTGGAAACCTTTGCCCTTTCCACAAATGCTCATCCGAATCCTCCTCAACATAGTAACAAAAATCTCCATCCCTCTTAACAAAGGTTGAACCCTTTGCATTTGCAAGATTCTTTGCTGCTAATGTAACAATTTTATAAACCTGAGACTCCGTATGGGCTATTGAAAGATCTTTTATGACAGATACAAGTTTGAAAAGTTGCTCATTTAACCTCTCTTTCTCTCTCTCTACCTGTTTTCGCTTCGTTATTACCTCAGAATAGAGAATCATACCCCCTACTGTTCCATCTGAATTATACCACGGCCTGCACTCCCAACGATTGTGTTCAATTTTGCCATTCTCTCTTAGGAATGAATCTTCCTCTGCAGATATAACCTCTCCTTTTAAAGTTCTTTGGTGAATCTCCTTCCATCGTTGAGGGATTTCCGGAAATATTTCGTAATGACTCTTCCCAATAACATTTTTATCTGATATTCCATAATCCTCCAAAAACCTTTCGCTTACAAAAATGTATTTGAGCTCCTTATCCATAACACCAATTGCATTAGGATCATATTTTATTATATACTGCAATAGATCCTGCCAATCCTTGGTCTCTTTTTGAGCTTTTCTGCGGCTCCTCTCCATCAAATTTAGAGAAGCCAGAAATCTCCACACAAAAATAATAAGAGCGACAATTAGTAATATTGTTCCAATGTGGATTAGAGTTATTGTACTTAAGTGTGAATTTTTATTAAAAATCAAGCTAATCCATATCGGAGATATCGATATAAGAAGGGAGATTGGGATGAGTCTTCTGGCAAGGTGCCCACCAATTGTGTCGTATGTTGTAATTTCCAAAATACCCTTGGATGGCTTTATAAATATCAATCCAATGCTTAAAGTAAAAAAGGATATAGATGTATTGAGTGCCATTTTTGTGAATCCGTACATACTATATAATTCAGACGATCCGTATAGGTAACCAAGAAGGGGTAAAAGACTAATAAGAAACAAAAAAACTGAAATCACTTGAGCAACAACAGTATGACTCTCTGAATTTTTTTTGTAAAGAAGTGTGGCAATTGTGCAAAAAACAAATCCGACGGCAGTATAAATAGACATCCTTCCCGGTGATGAGGTGTGCACCGCATTTGGAATATCTTTAAAAAGCAGTTCGTCTATTAGCAAGTTTATATCCAATATATATTCCAATATTGTTAAAACAGCTATGATTAGTGTTATATAAATCAAAATATTCATAACCCATTTTAGGGTTCTGACTTTTTGAAAGTATATTAACAAAATCAGGGAGATAGAGACAAAACCAAATGAGGCTAAAGTGTTTATCTTCATTGAAACACTTCCGGAGCTTAAAGTTTTTAGGTATTCATCCCCTGTAATCCATCCAATCATTGAGATTATTGAAATAGCCAAAACAGTTATAATTGAGACAGTTGAAACCAACCTGTTAATCTTAAACAGATGTAGTGTAATATTTTTCATCTTTATTAAATGTTATACAGATGTTTTTCGATTATGTCGGTTAATAGTTTTTTATTCACAGGTTTAAGTACATAATCGTCACATCCGGAATTTAGTGCAATCTCTTTATCTATTGAAAATGCATTTACGGTTACAGCAATAATTTTTACTGTTTTATTAAACTGTCTTATTTTTTTAGCGGCATCAAGTCCATCTGTGAGAGGCATTCTCAGATCCATAAGAATCATAGAAATTTCCGGGTCATCTCTCATAACACACACTGCCTCTTCACCATTCCAGACGTGAATAATTGTGAATTTTTCATCTGAGAGAATCTTTTCCAGCAACTTATAACTTATCTCATCATCTTCGGCAATAAGAATTTTGTGTATTCTCTCTCCATCTGCACGAATGCTTTTATCACTTGGTATTTCCCGCTTTAATATGACCGGTATATATGGCACAGCAAAGTAGAAGGTACTGCCCCTGCCCTCTTCTGACTCGACCCACACCTCTCCTTTCATCAGATGGGAGTAAGCCTTAACAATTGAGAGTCCGAGACCCGACCCCTCGTGTGGTCTCTTATAGTCGAGATCTGCCTGGACGAACCTCTCAAAAATGGCCTCCTGTCTGGTTTTTGAGATACCTATTCCGGTATCCCTCACATAAAATATTATGGATTCATCTTTTAGATATGTCCCAACTTCAATCTCTCCCGAATCGGTGAATTTTATTGCATTTTTTATAAGGTTGGTAAGAATCCCATCTAAGATATGCTGATCACTTACTATCACATCTGCAATCTCTTCACTGTTTTTCAGAAGTAGTGAAATCCCCTTTTCTTCGGTTTGATTTATAAAGAATTTGTAGTGAAAATTTAGAATCTCCTTTATGTTAACATTGTTGTAAATAACATTTAATTGCCCGGATTCAATCTTTGAAATCTCTATGATATCGTTGATTGTGCTTAAAAGTCTCTCTCCGCTTTTATTTATAATCTCAAAATAGTATTGTCTGTCGTCACTTGTGAGGTCTACATCATTAAGTAGTTGTAGAAAACCCATTATTCCATTCATCGGGGTCCTTATCTCGTGACTCATATTTGCCAGAAATGCCGTTTTTAATCTGTCGCTCTCCTCTGCTCTCTCTTTAGCGCGAATAAGATTTTCAATCATACTTATTCTCTGCATAACGATAGCAATCTCGTGAGCAATCATCTCCATCAGTCTCATACTTTTGGCATCATATGCATTTTTTTCTGAATAGCTTTGAACAACCATAACCCCAATGGCTTTATGTTCAATAAAGATGGGAACACCAAGCCAGGATTCACAAAGTGTTCCGGTGAGATTGATTCCGTACTCCTTTGCGAACTTAATTATCTCCTCTTTGCTTGTCAATATTGACTTTTCTGTTTTTATAACCAACCCGGACAATGTATCTTTCGCCTCCCACTCTTCAAAACTATCATTGTCGTCAAGGAAGATAATCTTCTTTAATTTATCTGTTTCTGGATTATATGAGGCCACAAAAAAGTTATTTGCATCCAGCACTTTACACAACTCACTCCTAACCACCCGAAGAATATCCACCTGGAGGATTGCATTTGCAGATGCTCTTGAAATCTCGTACAGTACCTGCTGCATTTGTTCGTCTCTTTTATCTTTTGTTATATCCTCGACAATAACTGCAAACTCATTCTCTCTGTTCTTGTATGCAATAACATTGAAATATCTACCAAGCTCCCGGGCATAACTTTCAAAAGAGACAGGCTCCCCGGTTAAAGCTACATTACCATATTTTTCAATCCAGATTTTTTCTATGTTTGGCAGTACTTCAAGGACCCTTCTTCCTATCACTCTCTCTTTTTTCAGCCCTGTAATCCTCTCATAAGCAGGATTAACATCCAGAAACAGATAATCAACCGCCTCACCCTTTTTATTAAGGATTATCTTGTGTACAGCAAGACCAAGCTGCATCTGGTTTACAAGCGCTCTGTGTTTTTCCTCACTGTTTCTAACCTCTTCATCTGCCTTGATTCTATCGTTAAGCTCTCTTTCAAGTTCTTGTGTACGGCTCTTTACAAGAGCTTCCAGCCTTATTTTCTCATCTCTTTTAAAAACATTTGCTGCCCGAATCTTTAACATAGCTTTAATTTGAGATATCATCTCGGTTTCATCTATAGGTTTTGTTAAAAAGGCCTCGGCTCCTGCTTCTAGCGCCTGGATTCTGTTTTGGCGGCTCTCTTTGAGGGCAGTAACAAATACAACCGGAATATCCTCCAGATTCGGGTCACTTTTAACTATTTTGCAAACCTCATACCCATCCATACCGGGCATTAAAATATCCAGAAGTATGATATCCGGGATTACTCTCCTGGCAAGCTCCACCCCCTGCCTTCCGCTAAGGGCTGTATAAACCTCAATATCCGGAAATGCATCTGCAATAATAGCCTTAATACTTATAAGGTTATCCTGAATGTCGTCTATTGCTAAAATCCTGGCCATATATTCTTTTCTGTATTATCTGCAACTGCTCTTTACAAGCTCCGCTACTGCTTTTATAACTTGTTCCCTGCTTACATTTCCCTTACGAATGAGCTGATGAACATTATTGTACTTTAGAAATGAGAGCTCCTCCCTACTTAGGTACTTTGCAGTAAGAATAAGCACCGGAAGCTTGGAGGTCTCCTCTTTCGCCCTAATACTCTTTAACACCTCAAATCCATCCATCTCCGGCATCATAAGATCCAGAATCATCACATCCGGAATCACTTGCGAGATTTGTTCAACTGCTTCTGCTCCGTTTGTAGCAACATCAATAGTGTAGCCCTCCCCCTCAAGCATATCTCTAATTTGTATTATACTGGCCTCTGTATCCTCTACCAGTAAAATTCTTGCAGATTCACAGTTTTTCAATGCCTGAGAGTTTTCAGATGTTTGTATCCCGGGAGAGCTCTCTCTCTCCGTTAACTCCCGATGATTATTTAACTCTTGAAGATTTAGCGGAATAACAACCGTAAAGATTGAGCCCTCTCCCTTTTTGCTCTCTACCGTGATATCACCTCCAACAAGATTTGCATATTTTTTTGCAATGGCTAGACCCAACCCGGACCCTGAGTGTCTCTTTGTATTACTGCTGTCTGCCTGGCGAAACTCATCAAAAATAATTGGGATATGCTCTTTATCGATACCTATGCCTGTATCACGAACCGAAAGAATTAAGTTCTCCTGGCTGGTTTGAACAGAGATCTCCACCTCTCCCTCATCTGTGAATTTAACCGCATTAGAGATGAGATTTTGAAGAATATGGCGGCATTTATTGTAATCACTTTTCAACGAAAGGTTCTCCTGCCCGCTAACTGTTATTCTTATCTCTTTAGGGCCGGCCTGCGGAGTTATCATCTCTGTCACCTCTGCAATTAATTCACTTAAGTTAAATTTCTGAACATTGATTTCGTCCCTTCCGGCCTCAATTTTTGCCAAATCGAGTATATCATTGATAAGATCTAAAAGTTGTTTACCATTTCTTGTAATTATATCAAGGTAACCATACTCCTCTTTCTGAATTTTATCTTCTAACCTCCTGTTGAGAACACCGGAAAGAGCAATAATTGAGTTTAACGGGGTCCTGAGCTCGTGGCTCATATTGGAGAGAAAAGAAGTTTTAAGCTTGTTGGAGTTATCCAGTTGAATCTTTTGTATCTCAAGCTCTCTGTTTTGCTCGGTAAGCTCAGAGGTCATTGATTCCAACTCCCTCTTCTGAGCTTCAAGCTCTCTGTTTTGCTGCTCCAGCAACTGAGAGATTTTAATGTTTTTTCTGTATGCAAGAATACCGCTCATCCTTGCATTTAAAGTAGTGCTAACAGAATTAATCAAATCAATATCAAAGGGCGAAAAGTTATTTACAGTAGATAGCGAAATCACGGCAACAGTCAAATTTTCCACAATTACCGGAATTGTCAATATCTCATTCGGCTTGAACTGCCCATACACAGTAGAGAAGGTGAACCTGCACTCCGGGGAGATTGATTTAATATGGTGAATCTTTTTCGTTGAGAGCGCCGGCCCGAATTCACCCTCAAAGTTTACTGCAGAGAACGGTTGGCACCCTGTCTCATCCATACCTAGACACTCGAAGCGTTCAAATTGGGATCTCTCCTCATTGAGTAGGTACAGTGCCCCCATTTGAGCACTGGTTAATTCGATAATATTACTCAGCAGTTTATGGCAAAATTTATGGGCATCTTCATATACAAGCATATCGCTTGCAAGTTTCGATGAACTCTTATTTAGAATTAACTCCTTCTCAATTGTGTCTGCTAGTTCATTATAAGATTTGGAGAGCTCTCCAAACTCGTTCTTTGAGCTATAGCTGCTGCGGGACCCTCTCTCCCCCTTTATAAATCGTTTTGATGAGCCGGTCAACTCTGTTAGTGGTCTTTTAATATTTCTTATTAGAAGGTATACAATGGCTATAGTCAAGCTAAAAATGATGAGGACAACTACAATCAACTGTCTGTTGAGCGAATCATTAAGTTTGTTTGCATTTAGGAATAACTCGTCCGCTTTATTAACGGAAAACCGGTCAATAATATCTATTTCTGACATTATTCTATCTACCTTCACTCCTCCGGCACCAACTCTCTTCGTTCTCTCCGTGGCTGCTTTTAAATCTTCCTCTCTGTAAAGACGAATTGTCTCCTCTCTTATAGATTCCCACTCTACAAGAGAGTTATATAGGGTCTCCACATCTTTTGAAGGGCCCAGGTAACGAGATTTTAAAACCTCAATTTTACTGAATGCATTTGCATCATACTTGTCTATCTCTGCTAAAATCTGTGCCGCTTCTAATTCATTCCCTGAAATAACCAGATCCTTCATACCTCTATGGATAGAGAGGACATCAGATTTTATCTCTCCAATTGCCCTACGAACCTGAAGGGGGTGGTTGTACATCTTGCTAACCTCCTGTGCAATCCTATCTGTATGCATCCAGGCGGTCACCGAAAGTAAAATCCCGAAAAACAGTATTATTCCAAATCCTATTTTCAGTTGGGTGCCTATTTTAAAGTCGTATGTTTTCATAACTCTTCTACTTATCTTTTTTAGTCATTTGAAATATTGCCGAATTGGGAAAAACCTCAGTAAATCCAAGTTCGAACATAAACGCCCTCTCTGTCTCTCCGGTAACCAAATAGGCATCTGCAGATATACATTTTGATATTTTTCTTATTATTGAGTTCCGGTAGAGTGGTTTGAAATAAAAAAGCAGATTGCTGCAAAAGACAATATCAAAGTCTCCGAAAATACTACTGGGAGGGCAATAGGCATCTTTAGAGAGAAGATCAAACTGAGAAACAAAAACCCTGTTTTTTATCTTCTTTGAAACTAAATAGTTATCCCCCTGTTTAACGAAATAATTATGGAGCCTTTTTAGATTTATATTACCTACCATATCGGTTGAATAGACCCCTTTTTCTGCTTTTTCTACCTGCTCAGGGTCTATATCTGTAGCAATAATCCTATACGACAACACAGAGGTTGATGTAGCTATTAACTCTTCACACAGAATTGCCAGTGAGTATGCCTCTTGCCCTGAAGCACACGCTGCAGACCAAATTCTTATCTCTTTTTGTTTGAGTCTGTTTTTAAAACTAAATAGTGCAGGGAGCACAAGCTTCTCAAGATATGCGAAGGTTAATGAGTTTCGAAAAAACTCACTATAACAAACGGTAAGGGTTCCATTTAATGCAAGACACTCCTCTTTGCTGGAGATTAAAAGTGACAAATACTCTCTTTTTGAATGGACTCCTAATGTTATTATTCTCTTTTCTATTGATTTTAACAGAAAAGAGTCATCATATTTTGATATATCTTCACCCGATTCCCTAAGCACATAAGATACTACTTCACTTAAAAGAGACTCCATAAGATTATTAATTGCGCTTATAAGTCATAATATTTCCGGAACTAATATTTCTGTGAAATACAATTCAAGTAAATATAGGCAATAATATTATATTCTAACACTCTATTTAAAACAACTTCCACAAAATTTTATAACTCTTTCTGTTGAGGAGCAACAGTTAGAAAGTGCAAATTATTGAAAAAATAGAGCTAATATTGTAGATAATTTCTTACTGAATGTGTTTATAAAACCATTTTTCAACTATCGCATCTTTATTTGGGTGCTTCTGGCTCTTGCCATAATAATGGGCGGAGTATCACTGGTTGTTGCCTATACATACAATCTGCAAAAAGAGACTGAGAGGTATATTGAGCAATCCAGGAGCAGCGTTAATGTGGCGAAAGAGATGGAGGGTGAGCTTGCATCAATAAAAGAGCTAACCTCCAACTATCTGATGAATAAATCTAACCGATGGCTGGATTCACTGAAAACCCGTCAGTCAAAATTTCTTACTCACCTGGAGCGGGCTAGATCCAGAGCAAATACACCCGAAGAGATTCTTCTTATTCAGCAGATATCTGCGCTATTTTCTAATTATGAGCAGAATATCTTGATTGCCGTTTCTAATCTTAGAATAGGTGAGAGCGGCAAAGCCAATGCCCTTCTATTACATTCTGTAGAAAACCTGTTAGTGACTATACAGCAAAAAAGCAATGAGTTTATAACCTTCAACCTTAAGGCAGAGGTGTTCCACGAATCTGTAATAAGCCGCACTAACGTTATAATTTTGAGGATACTCATATTTTTGGGTTTTGGCGGTATTGCTGCCGGCTTTCTGCTGGGCTGGCTTATTTGGAGAATGCTCTTTGCTCCTATTACTCAATTGATACTTAAAGTGAGAGGGGTTTCCGGAGAAGCTGTTTTTGAGCAGCTTAAACTACCGCGCGGGGGAGAGTTGGACGAACTTGGCGAAAGGATAAAGGACTTGATAGACAGGATTAACAGAGCAAATGAAGATCTCTCCAGAAACAAAGAGCTGCTGCAATACTCCAACAAATTCGCAAATCTTGGCAAGATTGCTCCCACAATTGCTCACGAAATACGAAACCCTCTCGCAGCTATAAAGATGCTTGTATACTCTATAAGAGAGGAGGCCAATCTACCCGAAGCCATAAAGGAAGATTTTGACATTATCTCTCGTGAAATTGACCGAATCGATAATTTTACCAAAGATTTTCTCAGATTTGCCAAGCCTGCAGATCCTGTCCTGAGTGATATTAACCCTACAGAACCCCTTAACGAGGTAATTAAACTCCTTACCCCACGGTTAGCTAAAAACAGTATTACTGTTGTTAACAACACATTAAAATCTAAATGGATTGTAATGGCAGATTCCGGTCATCTTAAGCAGGTCTATATGAACATTATCCTCAATGCTTTGGAAGTGATGCCACAAGGGGGAGAGCTTGTTATTGATGCAGAGGTGGTAACAGATAGCGATCTTCTAAATCCCGGGAAAAGACGAAAATATCTTAGACTGGAATTTGCAGATACGGGACCTGGTATCCCTGAAGCTATTATGAAAACTCTCTTTGAGCCGTTTATAAAAGGCAGCGATATGGGAGTCGGGATTGGACTCTCTATATCGCAAAGCATAGCAAACTCTCACAACGGGTGGATTCGGGCAGAGAACAAACCCAACGGAGCAGGAGCAATATTCCGCTTCTATTTGCCGATTATTAATTAACATCTTTGATTAAATATTTATAACCAACTAATTAACTCTTTATGTATAAGTTGCTAATTGTAGATGATGAGCAAAGCGTAAGATACTCTTTCAAAAAGCTTTTTAACTCCTCTAACTACACATTTAATGAAGCAAGTAATGCCGATGAGGCTATCGCCTCTTTCAAAAAAGAGAGGCCGAGCCTGGTTATCCTGGATATAGAGATGCCCGGAAGAGACGGAATTCAAGTTCTGAAAGAGCTCAAGGAGTTATCTCCTAAAACTCCGGTAATTATCATTACTGCATATGGATCCGGAGACAGAGTTATTAAGGCAATGAAATACGGCGCCTATGAATATATTGAGAAGCCGTTTGATATTCCCAGACTTATGGTGGTTATTGAAGAGGCGCTTAAAAATTCTGTTTCAGAGGAGGAGTCAGCTGCAACCGAACCTTTTAAGAAAAAACTGCCTGCAATAAAGAGTGAGGAGGTGCTTGTTGGAGAGAGCACTGCAATTAAAGAGGTCTTCAAATTAATTGGAAGGGTAGCAACCAGCGATGCAAGTATTTTGATTGTAGGTGAGAGCGGTACCGGCAAAGAGTTAGTTGCCAAAGCAATCCATAATTACAGTGACAGGGCAGCCAAGCAATTCATTGCAATAAATTGCGCCGCTATCCCGGAAAATTTATTGGAGAGCGAACTATTCGGTTATGAGAAAGGGGCATTTACCGGTGCCGATAAACAGAAGATTGGTAAGTTTGAAGAGGCAAACGGTGGGACACTTTTTCTTGACGAAATCGGAGATATGAGTCTATCTCTTCAGGCTAAACTATTGCGGATTCTTCAAGAGGGTACTCTGGAACGTCTTGGCGGTAATAAAACACTAAAGGTAGATGCCAGAATAGTAGCTGCAACCAACAGAAATCTGGAGAACGATATAATAAGCAAGGCTTTTCGTGAAGATCTTTATTACAGACTCAAGGTAATTACAATCTCTCTCCCTCCGCTAAGAATGAGAAAGGAGGATATTCCGTTATTAACCCGTCACTTTCTTAGGAGACACTCCTCGGGAACAAAAGGAGAGACAATATCTCTACACCCGGATTCAATGAAACAGCTACTTGATTACAACTGGCCCGGAAACATACGAGAGTTGGAGAATGTAATAAAGAGAGCAGTTATTCTTGCGAAAGGGAGCGTAATCAGCCCCGATCTCCTTTTTGAAGGGGTAGAGAGACAGGTACTGCAAAGTTCTCCTGAAAGATCCAGACTATCTGCCTATCTTAACGCAAATATTATCTCAAACGAAGGAGAGGTATATAAACTTGCAATTGAAGAGTTTGAGAAAGATCTTATTATGTGGGCACTCAAAAAAACCGGAGGGAATCAGGTACAGACAGCAAAATTACTCGGTATCTCAAGGGTAATGCTACACGAGCGTATCGATAAATTCAAATTAAAGTAGATATAAAACAGGCGTTTGTGGAGATTATAAAATGGTAAGTGTATAAAAAACTTACACCCAGCAAATTTTTTTAGCACTCTATAATTAAAATCTCTCCCTCAATTACACGCTAATGCCTGATTATGTGATAATTGATTTTTTGCTCTGCTTTACAACAATCTTACCACATTTAATTACAGCGCTGCAATGCGTTGTTTATCTGATGTTTACGCAGTTTGGCACGCTATTTGACAATCATTATGGAGTGAAAAAATGAGATACCGTTCTTAATTAATAATATTAAAAATTAAATTCAAATGAAAAAAGTTACATTCCTTTCTGCACTTGTTCTTATGATTGTTCTTGCTACAGGTTGCGCAAAATTACCTCAGGCAGAACTTGACGCTGCTACAGCTGCTCTTGATTCAGCAAAAGTTGTTGAAGCTAACCGTTACCTTGCAGATGAGTTCAACGCTCTTCAGGATTCACTAAACTCTGCTAATGTAGAGATCGAAGCTCAGAAATCTAAGCTTTTTATTTCTCGTAACTACAAAGCAATCACTGAGAAACTTGTTAACATTACAACTTCTGTAGAAGGTCTTAAAGTTAGAGCAGAAGAGCGCAAAATTCAGGTTCGCACAGAAGTTCAGGACACTTTGGTTGTTCTAAACGAACTTATCCTTGAAGACAAAGCTCTACTTGCTAAAGCTCCTAAAGGAAAAGAAGGTAAAGCTGCTCTTGAGGCAATTATGAATGACATCACTGTTCTTGAGGCTTCAGTTGCCGAGATCAACACACTTATCACTAATGGTGACTACCTAACTGCTCAAGACAAAACTAACGCTTCTAAAGCTAAAGCTGAAGCAATTAAAGAAGAACTTACAGCTGCTATCGGCAAAACAAAAAGACGCTAAGCACTGAAAATTCAATAAAATTTTCAGATAATTTTTATTTGTATACTTTTGTAAAGCCCTTAATTTTTTAAGGGCTTTACTTTAATAATAGAGAGATGGGATTTAGCAGGTTGTTCAAAAAGGGGAGATATTTATTTTACATTGGGGTTCCGATATTTATGGCAGTTCTTATTCTGGGAGCTGTCACTCTGTTTTCGCAGAAACCCCCAACCGAAAAAATAGAGGCTGCCAGAAAAGCAATTGCAGATGCCATAAAGGACGAGGCTGACATCTACACACCGGATCAACTTGCAATAGCGCAAAAGAAGTGGCAAGAGGCTATGGACGAATGGAAGCTCAATAATGAGAAGAGTGCTATTGTGAGAAATTACTCTAAAGCTATCGTTTTTGCAGACCTTGCTATTAAAACAGCAAAAAGTGCAGGCGAGGAGGCGAAAAAAGTAAAGGAGAAGCTGCTTAAAGAGCTTGGCGTGAACATCGCGGCACTAAAAGTAAGTGTCAGCTATATTGAACAGGCAACCTCCAAGCTTCCACTGAATCACAATATCCGCAAAAAACTCACTCCATATTTAATGAAGCTCAATGAGGTTGAATCTGCCTTTAACCGTAACGACTTACTATCTGCAAAAAAGGGGGTAGAGAAGATTAAAACAAACATTGAGGTTTTAAAAAAGCAAACCACAGAACTGCTCAAGGAGTACTTTAGCAGTTACTCAAAGTGGGTAAAACTGGACCAGGATATGAAACAGTGGTCAAAAAACAACAACTCAATAAGCCTGGTTGTAGATAAATTTTCAAAGCGCTGTATCGTTTATAAATCGGGCAAAAAACTTAGGGAGTTTGAGGTAGAGCTTGGGCTTAACTGGCTAGGAGATAAGCTTCAGCGAGGAGACAAAGCGACTCCGGAAGGGAGATATTCAATCACTGCCAAAAAAAGTGGAAGTAAAACAATCTATCATAAAGCTCTTTTGATTAACTTTCCTAACGAAGAGGATAAAATTCGTTTTAACAAAATGAAAGCCCGGGGAAGCATCTCCAGAAATGCTCACATTGGAGGGATGATAGAGATTCACGGCGGCGGAGGCAGAGGAATAGACTGGACTGAGGGGTGTGTTGCGCTGGAGAACAGAGATATGGATAATCTTTATGCTTTATGCTCTGTAGGAACTCCGGTTGCCATTGTAGGTTCTCTCACACCTCTGGAGAAGATTTTTAACCTGGAAGAGGTAGAGTAAATAAATAGTGAAGATTATGGAAAACAGAGATCAGCTCCCAACTCCTGAACCTAAAAGAGGTTCTGCAGGAAAAGTCATAATGGTGGCCGGGATGTTTATTGTCTCGGTGTGGTTGGTTATATTCTTGTTTCTCAATTCGGCAACTCTTAAGGAGATTGCTTTCTCGTTTTATAGTTACAGAGACCCTCTCGGAGCTCTTGCAGAGAAGGACTCTGTTCAACTTGTAAAACAGATTAACAGTGTTAACAAAAAGATTGCTACTTTACAGAAGAGAATAGAGAACCTGATGCCTTACGGGCCATATATGGTAGTAAATACTACAAAAAATACCTTCGTTCTGAGAACCAGAAAAGAGATAATTGTAGAGGGAATCTGCTCAACCGGCAGCTATGTTCTTCTGGACGGAGGCAAGGGCAAACAGTGGATGTTTAAGACACCAAAAGGTCAATTTAGAATCCTGAGCAAAATTGTAGATCCAGTTTGGATTAAACCCGACTGGGCATTTGTTGAGGAGAGCCTTCCTGTACCTCCCAGGAATCACCCGGATCGTTACGAGTACGGAACACTTGGAGATTATGCACTCTCCCTTGGAGATGGCTACCTTATCCACGGGACCCTCTACCAACGATTCTTAGGGCTTCCGGTAACTCACGGATGTATCCGTCTTGGAGATGAAGACCTCAAAGCTGTATACAAAAATCTTGACATAGGATCCCGAGTCTATATCTATTAACCACATACAGGAATGAATAACAACAACAGATATAAGAGAATATTTCCACTAAAAGCAGTAGTTGTTTTTGTGGTAATGCTGATTCTGCTAAGCGCAATCTCGTTTATTTTATTTGGGCTTTATCCTGTTAGAAGAGAGGTGAAAAACATCTCCGGCTATATTGAGAGTAAACCCCTCAATAATGATTCAAACCTCTCCCCTGAGCTGAGAAGTTTGATTGATGAGATCCGAACCAAAGAGCACTACGCTGCTTTTTTAAACACAACACTAAAACACTCTAAAGGTGACTCTATTGCCCTCTTTATTGACTTGCGGGACAGTCTGGCAATTCTCTCTTTTAAAGGTGTATCTCTATTTGAGTCAAAGATATCGGGCATAAAAATCAATTCGGGGTTAAAGAAACTTCCTCACTTTTTTCGTGACAGCCTTTACTCAGGACCTATGGAGGTGAGTGAAGAGATCTCGAGTATTGAGAAGTTCCCTATTGTGGTGAAAAAGGCACCTAAGGATACAATTGAGGCCAACCAAGCCTCTGCACCAGTTCTGCCGGTTCAGTATGATGTATTTCTTGCCTTCTCTTTTGACAACAATATGGTTATTCAGATAGATCAGCAAGAGGAAGATCTTATCGGCACCAAACAAGATTTCAGAAAATACCGGCGTCAATACTCACGCTGGTTCCGTAATAAAAACCTGGATGCACTAAAAAGCAGCAGTGAAAGAGGCTATATCTACCACCTGGCCATAGAACTTCCCCGCGAAGATGCCAGGTCCATATACAGGGCCCTTCCGCTAAAGCCGGCAGTGGTTATACGCTATTAAATACAAGGCAATGGATTCAATAGTTGAGTTGTATGCTGGAGATCTCTGGGAGTGTGAAATACTAAAGACACTTTTAAATGACAGGGATATAGACTGCTTTCTGCGGAATGACATAAGAGCAGCCTACGGGCCGCTCGGCTCACTGGCTCAATCGGTAAGAATAATGGTAAGAGATACCGATCTTTCAACTGCACAAGAGGTTGTAACCGAATTTCTTGAAAACAGAAAAAAACCCTAGTTGTCAAATTTAGTTTTGATTGTTCTCTATTTTTGCATATTCGCTTTATAATCTTGACAATCATAGAAATAAAACCTCCTCTGCTCC
Source organism: Bacteroidetes bacterium HGW-Bacteroidetes-5 (assembly GCA_002842515.1). Classification (GTDB taxonomy): domain Bacteria; phylum Bacteroidota; class Bacteroidia; order Bacteroidales; family UBA932; genus Bact-08. Next base: position 1,252,690 of record PHDC01000001.1, read on the forward strand.
TCACCTTCGTGATCTTTTAAAATTAGTGAGTCTAATATTGTCACCGATTGAAAATAGGGCTTGAGTATCTGCTCAACTGTGCCCTCTTTTATTCTTTTACGACGAAATCTGTCTGTAGTGACATAAATTGCATCCTTTCCATTTAGCCGGGAGAGGTCATCGTCATCCAGAGCAAACTGGAACGCGCTTTTACCGATAACATTCCCTGCATAGATATGGTCTGCCATATAGAAATTGAGTACTGCAGATACTTTATATGAGTTGTCCGAAAAGATAAAATCCTGATTATTTCTCGCATTCAGGCTCTCCACTTTTTGTGAAAGCCTCTCCCATCCCCACCAGGTATCATCTGAGTTGACCTTAACCGGCATCCAGATTAACTCGGCAATTAAAGCTATATGGAATATTACAGAGAATCCTGTTTGCCATCTTAACAGAGTATTACTCTTTAAATATAGCGCCACCATCACAGCCGCAGATAGATAGAGCGGCATAATCCAGTTTATCTTTACCCAGTAGATAAAAGATATACCTGTAAAGACAAAGAGCATTGGGAGCGCAAAAGAGGCGGCAAAAAGCAGATACTCCTCTATTTTCTCGCCTTTGAAGAATCTTTTAACCAAGAGATAACCGGATGCAAATATTGATAGAAAAAATAGCGGAAGTGCAAGTAAAAGTTGTGAAGCAAAATAGCCCGGGAAGTGTAAAGGGTTAAAGCTGAATGATGACATCTGAGTTGCCCTCTCTGCTGCCTGATATCTAAAGGAGATAAACTCATTATCTACATTCCAGATAACAACAGGCAGTATTGCAATTAAAAAAGCAAATACAAACAATAAAAATTTCAGAGAAAAGAGTTTGCTGCGGTGCTCACTTGATATTAACAGAAAAAGAGTAAGACCTGCCGGGAGAAAAATCCCGGTATATTTACTGTCAAATGCCAGTCCCGCCACTAAGCCGGCAGCAAGCCAGCAGTACCATCTCCCCCCATTAACAGCATTGAATGCGAGCAGAAGTGTCAATGACCAAAAAAAGAGCAGGGGCACATCAGGTGTACTGTTTATACTTAGTATTGTAATAAAAGGTGCTGTTATCAGGAGAGTGATTGCCCGCTTTACGGTATCGGTTGTAAGTATTGGTTTTATAAAAAGATATGTGAATAGTATTGTAAATGATGTCATTATAAAATCTGCAATATGAAGAGTCAGTACAGATTTTCCAAGAATGAGAGTAAAGAACTTAATCATATACGCAACCATTGGGGGATGGTCAAAATATGATAGAGCCAGGTTGTCCGAGTAGTAAGTATAATATGCATCCTGAGGCATCAGCCCCATAAAACTTACGGCAATTACTCTTAGAAGGGTAAAGAGAGTAATCACTATTAAAAACTCCCTATCTTTGAATGCATCTTTCATCATCTTGTAAAGTTATAAAAAAGAGAGAGAATAATATAAAGTTTATATTGGGAGATTTTAGTACCTTTACATAATATTTATACTAATTTATATCAATTATGAAAAAATCATTCCTAACAATTCTACTAGTTGTTTTTGCAACTATGATGTATTCACAAAGCCCTGTAGTAAAAACACAATTCAATGCCGGAGTCGGAATCTCCTCTTGGGGACTTCCTGTTTACGTAGGAGTTGATTTTGGTGTTCATCAGGATATTACTGTTGGAGCAGAACTCTCTTTCCGCACAAGGTCAAACTATGGATCTGTTATTGGAATTTCCGGAAACGCTAATTATCACTTTAATACAATATTGAATATCCCTTCACCTTGGGATTTTTATGCAGGTCTTAACATTGGCTATTTGATCTGGAATTATGATAACCAGTATGTTGGAGCGCACGCTTCCGGCTTTGGTATCCAAGGACAAATAGGTGGACGCTATTTCTTTAGCGACAAGTTTGGTATTAACTTAGAGTTTGGCGGCGGAAACGCATTTAGCGGCGGAAAACTTGGAGTAACTTTCAGGCTATAAGCTTATAACTAAGCCTCAGAAAGAGCAGCACCTATTGCAGTTGCATACTCTGCATCCTGAGGAAATTCGAACCTGATAGTGTAGAGCCTGGAGATATCTTCCAAAATGGCTCTTCCTATCAGGTTTTTGCTTCCGTTACCTGTAACCATCACCGAAGAGGCTCCTCTGCTCTTGGCGGCAAATACAGAAATAACCCCAATTACCTGAAAAACCATATTAATAATACCAAGAGCCATATCCTCTTTTTCTGCAGTATCTAACATCTTCCCAAAATTTGAGGCAGTAGACTTTCCGCTTAAAAAGCTGATACCGGAGTCAGATATATCCTCTATTAGAAGATCAACTTGTGAGATATCTCCTTTCCCTGCCATCTCCAGTATATGTTCAAAATCGGTAGCATTTAAAAGCTCTTTGGATAACCCGGTAATTGTACCACCTCCTATTCCTGTACCTCCAAGGTGAGTAATCTTCTCCCTGGTTGCTTCAATAATTGAGGTTCCTGTACCAATATTCGCAATAACTACACTCTCCTTCTTTGATAGAAACATTCCCCCAATACCAATGGCATTAATCTCGTCAATTTTTTTTGTGGGAATTCCAAAGATCTCATTTTTAATGCTTATAGCACCGGCTCCGGTAATTATTATCTTCTCAATACTAGACATTGTGAGGTTACTCTCAATTATTATTTTCCCAAGGGCTCCTGTTGCAGATGTTATTGCATCAAAAGCCTTTGTCTTGACTGTTTTTATAACAACTCCGTTCTCTACAGCCACCGCTTTTGTTGTGGTGCTGCCAATATCTATTCCAATAATCATTTTTTTATTTTTTAAGTTTCTCCGGAATCCAGGCAATTATTCTAAGAGGTGAACCGCTCCCTCCCTTTATCTTCATTGGTGCTGCCACAACATAGGCCCCTTTTGCAGGCAGCAGGTGTAGGTTTGCAATATTTTCATACGCCGTGATATCATTGCCGCAGAGGAACCTATGGGTGAGAAAATCTTTTGACTGACCAAAATCTATGCTTGGGGTATCTATTCCGACAGCTTTTATCTCTCTCGTTTTAACCAGCCATTGAGCACCCTCTGGAGAGAGCCCGGGAAATTGAAGTTCCTCAACTCCAAGGGCTCCGGAGTTAACTGTTCCAGTATATTGCAGCGGGTCTCCCCAGTATTTCCCGAAACCGGTATTAAGCAGGACAATTGATCCTTTAGGTATAGTACCGTTATCCTTTTCCCAGGATAAAAAATCATCCTCAGTAATAAGATAGTCTCTGTTATCTGCACACCTGTCTGCTACATCCACAACAATTGCCTCTCCCGTGAACTCCTCTACATTTATCTGCTCTACCGATCGTCCCCCTTGGGCAAAATGGAGGGGAGCATCAAAGTGTGTCCCTCCGTGCTCCTCTGCAGAGTATTTAAAAGATGAATAGAAGTAACCTTTATCATTAATTCCATAGAATACAGTATCGTGTTTAAAGGTCACATTGGTCGGCCAGTAAACAGTACTCTGTTCATAATCCCAAGTGAGATCTACCCACTCGCCTGAGCTTAAAAATTCAGAAACACTTACCGCTTTATGGTTGCAAGAGAGTGTAACCACAACTGCAACTAAAATGAATAGCTTTTTCATAGTGTAAATCTTAAATTCACTCCAAAGCTAATTAGATTTCCGGAATTTTATTCAGCAAATAACTCCATATTGGGAAACAGCGCTATGGCTTTTTGTAATAAATCTACTTTACAATCTGTGTCACTCTTTGAATTGTGTGTGCAGAGAAATAGCCGAGAGCATAATCTCCGGATATATTGCTTGTGGGATTAGATGGCGTTACTCCTCCCGGACGACCGGATGATAATTGGGTTAGAGCATAAAAATAGTTATAGACATTTTTATCTATGCAGTGCATCTCAACGGAAACTGTATCACCTTTCTCAATCCCGGGGTCTCTGCTAAAGAGTGGCCGGCCATTTACCAATCCATTATTTAAATTATCGTTAAAAACCGAATAGGTGTTCTCTTTCTCACCGTTAACAAAAAGATAGAAGCGGTAGTAGTTACCCAATTGTACAGGATCTGTATAGAGGGGAATAGTATAATAGAGATCTTTTGTGGGGTTAAAGATTAAAGGGCTAAAAGAGAGAGAGTCCAGGGTAATCTTCTTTGGCATTGAAGATATCGCATAAAAATTCTTACCCTCAACATTAACAGTTAAGTAATAGCTATTTTCTGCAACTCCTGTAATCTCTTTGGTTTTATAAACTCCCGGACTCATCTCTGTGAGTGTATCTTTTAATCCAATGTCGTCGGAGATAATTACCAGAGCGTTTGTGACTGCCGGAAAACTATTCTCACTGCTGAAATTTACTGTGCGGGAAATTTTAACAAAATATGGCCCGGGGGTATCTGTTATATTGCCCTCAATTACAATTAGTGGCTCAATCGAATTTAGATTGACGTATATCTCCTTTTCACAGGATAGTGTGGCAACTATTACTGTCAATTGTATAATTCTCTTTTTCAACTCACCCCAAATTTTCATAACTGTCAAAACTTAAAATTGTAAGTAAAACTGGGAATCCATCTAAATAGCGAGGTTTGAATGGCAACCGTTTTTGACGGGTCATCCTTATCCTCTTCAAAAGATATTACATAGGCATTTTCCCGCCCGTATGCATTATAGAGGCTAAAGTTCCACGATGATTCGTATCTCCCTTTGTGTTGTTTGGTATATGTTGCACCAATATCCAACCTGTGATAAGAGGGCATTCTGTATCCATTTCTCTCTGTATAGTTGAAGATTACATTATTATCAATTGTATATTTTCCACTTGGAAATGTGACTGCATTCCCGGTATAATAGACAAATAACCCGGTTAAAGACCAGCTCTTTGTAAGCTGGTACATAGCTACCATTGTAAGATCGTGTGTGCGATCCTGTTTTGCCGCATACCATTTATCGTTGTTAATACCCTCTATCCTCCTCTCTGTTTTTGACAAAGTATAACCCAACCAGCCGGACAATCTCCCAGTTGTTTTTTTAATCAGGAACTCAACTCCGAAAGCCCGTCCCTCTCCAAATAGTAATTCGCTTTCAATGTCGGCGACTGTACCAATATCTGCACCATTTTTATAATCTATCTGATTATTAAGTTCTTTATAATAGGATTCAATGCTCAGCTGATATTTATCCTCCCTAAAGTTTCTGAAATAGCCGATGCTGTACTGGTCGCTGGTTTCGGGTTTAATGTTATAACTATTTCCAATCCACTGGTCTGTAGGAGAAGTGCTTATAGAGTTACTTAAAAGATGCAGATTCTGGGAGTTACGTGCATAACCACCCTTTATGCTGCTATTTCGGTTAAGCATAAGACTAAACTGAATTCGGGGTTCTAGATTTATATAGCTCTTTCCAAACTTACCTGAAGGGAGTGATATGCTGCCTGTAAGCTCTCCACCATCGTAAATGTTATAAGTATCTCCGCCCAGAATTGTGTAGGAAGAGAGCCTGATTCCATAGTCAAGTGTTATAAAATCAGAAATTTTCATATTATTATTTACAAAAAAGGCGCTCTCCAGAGAGAGTCTGCTCCTCTTCTCTCTTGTCGCTATCCCATCTCCTTCAAAACGACTCGGAGAGATTTTGTGATATATCGCACTTAATCCAAAACGGATAGAGTTTTTTGAATCCGGGAAGTATTGGAACTCCTCTTTAATATTCCAGTCGATAATCTCTGAGTTGATATTAAACTTGCTGTCGCCCCCTCCAATAGAAATTTTATAGTTATAATCGCTATAAATCAATGAGGTGTTGGAAAAAAGCTTTGGCCCCATAATACTATTCCATCTCAGGGTGCCTGTCTTGTTACCCCAGTCTATACCAAAGTCATCTCCAAGTCCAAGAACATCTCTGCCAAAGTAGCCGGATGCAAAAACTCTGTTTTTGTCATCTATCTTAACATTTGCTTTTGCATTAAAATCGTAGAAATAGAGTTTGTTATCTTTAAATCTATCAGTCAGCTTTAAAAAGAGATCTGCATAAGTTCTTCTCCCGGAGAGAATAAAAGAGGATTTATCCTCAACAATAGGTCCCTCAATACTGAGCCGGCTGCTTATTAGCCCTACACCTCCTGTTGCTGAATACCTGTGGTTGTTGCCCTCCTTCATCTTAATATCAAGAACAGACGATAGCCGTCCGCCATATTGAGCCGGAGGGTTTCCCTTAATAATGGATGCATCCTTTAGTGCATCGCTATTAAAGGTGCTGAAAAATCCAAGCAGGTGTGAGGCATTGTAAACAGATGCCTCATCAAGCAAAATAAGATTCTGATCTTCTGTACCCCCTCTCACATAAAAGCCACTGCTCCCCTCTCCTGCAGATTTAACCCCCGGTAGCAGCTGAATAGTTTTAAGGATATCTCTCTCTCCGAATATGACCGGTAATTTTGCACTCTCCTTAATATCTACTCTCTCTACACCAATTTCAGTCCTTCTTATGTTATCGTTTCTCTTCTCTGCCCATACAACCAGCTCTCTCAACTCAATAATATTCTCACTCATCTCTCTCTCGATTTTCTTGTTTGAGTCTAGCTTCACATCCAGCGTGTCACTTTTATATCCTATGAAACTGTAAATTATTCGATAATCTCCCTTGGGTAAGGTGAGAGAGTAGAAGCCGTACTCATTGCAGGTTGTTTGATTTATCAACCTTGAATCCAAAGCTTTAACCGAAACGCCTATCATAGTTTCTCCGGTTAATCTATCTCTTATTGTACCGCTTATTGTAAACTTTGGTTGAGCGCCAAGATTATTGACACAAAAAAAAGTAAGCAGGGCTATAAATAATTTCTTGTAGTTGTATGCCGATAACATTATCTGTATTAAAAATCTATGCTGATATGTATCAACAAAAAACAGAAGAAAAAGTTAATCTAAAGTTTTACTGCTATAGACCTGATTCTCCTGCTCGGCAACTCTTATGAATGTGGTTCTTTTGGATAGCTCCTTTAGCTGTGAAGCACCTACATATGTGCAGGTACTGCGCACTCCCCCTAAAATATCCAGAACAGTGTCGTTAACATCGCCACGATATGGCACAACAACGGTTTTTCCTTCACTTGCCCTGTAATCTGCAACGTTTCCAGAGTGTTTTTTCATAGCAGTTGAGGAGCTCATCCCGTAGAACATCTTATATTTTTCGCCATTTTTCTCTACCATCTCGCCCCCGCTTTCATTGTGCCCGGCCAACATACCGCCCAGCATAACAAAATCTGCTCCTGCACCGAAGGCCTTGGCAACATCTCCGGGTGTAGAGCACCCTCCGTCGCTTATAATCTGGCCTCCCAGCCCGTGAGCAGCATCTGCACACTCAATAATTGCAGATAGTTGCGGGTAGCCCACCCCTGTTTTAATTCTGGTTGTACAAACAGATCCCGGCCCGATTCCCACTTTAATAACATCTGCACCTGCAAGCAGTAGCTCCTCTACCATCTCTCCGGTGACCACATTCCCGGCAATAATAACTTTATCTGCAAATTTTTTGCGGGTCTGTTTCACAAATGCCACAAAGTGCTCTGAATATCCGTTTGCAACATCTATACAGATAAACCTCAACCGGGGGTTCATCTCAAATATTTTGGATAACTTGTCAAAATCTGCACCACTGGTGCCTGTGCTCACAGCGATATTATTCTGAATATCTTTTGGAGCGTTTCTCAGAAATTCGCTCCACTGCTCAACCGTATAATGTTTGTGAATTGCAGTAAACATCTTGTGTTTTTGCAATGCCAATGCCATCTCGAACGTACCTACGGTATCCATATTGGCTGCCATCACAGGAATACCAGTCCACTCGCTTTTTGTGTGTAAAAGCTTGAATGTCCTTTCGAGTTTAACCTGTGACCTGCTTTTAAGAGTAGAACGCTTAGGGCGGAACATCACATCCTTGAAGCCCAGTTTAATGTCGTATTCTATTCTCATTATCTGTTATAACCGTTGCGGCTATTTCTTGCTGTTTCGTTTTTCTGCCTTGGCAGCGCGTTTCTCCTTGAGGCTCTTCTGAGGCTCTTTTTTGGTAGATTTCTCTTTAATATCCTTCTCTTTTGACATATTTTTAAGTTTTAAATAATCTGCACTAATGTACGAATTTTTTTCTTTGGCACTGTTAATTTTTCTCTAAGCAGAAGCTATCTTCTATCCTGCCACTCAGGTCGCTTATAAAGCGCGCCATTGGTGCACCATCTACTACATCGTGGTCCATCAAAACTGTCATATTGAGAATTTCCCGAATCTCAATTTTGTCATTAATAACCACTGGCTTTTTTGTAACTTTCCCTATGCCAAAACTTATCGGATGTACAGAAACAGGTATAAACCAGCCATCTGCACTCCCCATCATCCCGACAGATGTTACCGACACATTTCCCATCCTGCTGTAAGCCATACGCGGATGAGCCAGCATAAATCTCCAGAAGTATCTTCTTATAAATCCCGGAAGAGAGTAGTAAAGCCTCTCCGGCCAATTAGCTCCTGCACTGCTTTGAAGAACTATATCCTTTTCGCCTAACTGATGGTTTCGGGCTTCGTTTATCTGCCTGTATAAAGACTCAACACTTCTATCCTGGACCCTCTCTATGACCAATGGTATTGGAATTTTTTGTCCGTTTAAGCTCTTTTCAACTATCATTGAAATATTTACGTCTTTAAACACAATTAATTCCCGTTTCCCTTTCAAGTATGCAGCAACTTTTTCGTGATCTTTTATAGTGGATCCAATCACTTTAACGAGCCACGCTGTAAAGGAGATCCTTTTTCCATCTCTTTTAATCTCCCTTATTCTTTTACGGCTATCGGTAACATCAATCTCTAAAAGTGCAGGTATATGATGCTTTTCGCGCCCGATTGCGCAAATATCAAATGTGGCAACTCTTGTTTTTGGAAATCTTATTACTTTGTACTCTTTCATTTGGCAATATTTAAAAAGAGAAGCCTACTCTTATTCCAGATTCAAGAAGCATCTGTTTGTGATTATCCATTCCAAAAGATATCAGGGAGTGAGTTTTAATGTATGGATTGATAAAAATTGACCCTCCAAAATGAAAATCATATTTCACGGCAACGCCACCCATTGCTCCAATTCCGGTTTGGCTATTTACAGATGAAGAGCTGCTAGTTTCTAAATCGAATAGCAGAGCTCCATTTATAAAGAGGTATTTAAGGAAATTAAGCCGCACTCCAACAGGAACCGAAATCATTGATATAGATTTTTTTGATGGGGTCATATCAAATGGGGGGTATAGGGCGGGGGTTTGAATAATCCCATATCGGGTAAACTCAATTCCGGTTTCAAGTTCTAATTTTCCTTTAAGTGGCTTAAGATAGGTGAGCCCTACTACATAAAAGTAATCCCCTTCCCTGCCGCCGGCACCCTCTAATGGTTCCGGTTCGTAGACTACAATATCACCAAACGATGAGAAAGTGAGGCCAATCTTCCCCTTGCCTGCCTTAGCGCTTTCGTTTTGCGCAAACACTTGTCCAGAAATCAGAATAAAAACAATAGCGGTAATTATTTGGCATTTAATGATTTTACCATTTTTAAAGAACATATCACAGAAATTAAATTTATAACAGGAATAATAAAAATTGCAGGTATAACATTAACACCGGCGTTTGCCATAGCGATTATTTTAGCAACTAATGCAGTCATCAAAATTGAGAGAAAAATTAATGTAACTGTTGCTATAAGATATCCGAATCTACTCCTATTTAGTAATAATAATCCCCCTAAAAAAGAGATTGGTAACAATATTGACAAATCAAAACCCTGTACAGTAAGAGTCGTAAAATGGTCTACAGAGTCAGGATAGATTGTATTGTCAATTAATGGCGGAACAATAATACTAAGCCACAAAAGAGCGATAATTACAGCATTAACTATAAGGAAAATTCCGGAAATCTTTACAGGTGCTTTTTCACTGAATTGCTCGGGGAGTTTCTGAATATCAATGGAGAGCAGTGAAAGTATAAACGCAAAAAAAGTAGTTCCGGTTAGTAATATGTATATTAGAAAGAGTTGATTATACATTGCCATATTCATATAAAACAGGTAGGTAACAAAGAGGTAATTTAACACTCCTGCCAACATAAAGCGACCTTTAAGTGAGCCGTTCATCGCCCAAAAAAACGCAATCAACAGGAGTGGAACCCCAATAAACAGCGTGACATAATCCTGAGCTATTCCTTGTATGGCTACATCTGCAGACATATGCCGGTAAAGTCCGATACCGTATAGAGTTACCTTTTCACCTCTGATTGAGGTATAATCAAAACTACCCGGGCCACCTTTTGAAAAAATTCCTGATATAGATGCCAGTGAAGCAAAAAATGCAACTAATATCACCAAAACAGTAATTGACTTTCTAAACTTCATTTCGCTTTTTATATTTTTCATAGAATTAATGACACGAAATTAATCAAATGCTTAGTAATCACAAAAAAATTAGAGAAGAGAGACTCCTGCCAGTTCTAACTCTTCTCTCATCTCATCGGACCATATTCCTACCTGTACCTCTCCAATATGCCTCTTTTTTAACATAAACATACAGACTCTGGACTGCCCTATTCCGCCACCGATACTTTGAGGAAGGCGTCCATCTAATAGCATTTTATGGAAAGGGAGCAGAGCCCTCTCTGGACACTCTCTCACACTAAGCTGGCTTAAAAGAGTATCCCTGTCTACCCTAACCCCCATAGAAGATAGTTCAAGAGCACACTCCAGAGTGGGATGCCATACAATAATGTCTCCGTTAAGACCAAAGTAACCCTCATCGTTTTTTGAGCTCCAATCGTCATAATCCGGTGCTCTCCCATCGTGAGGCTCTCCGTTAGAGAGTTTGTTGCCGATGCCTATTAGAAATATTGCTCCATACTCCTTGGCAGCTATGTATTCACGCTCCTTTACACTTAAAGCCGGGTATCGAACCAGCAGTTCTTGGGAGTGAATGAATGTTATCTCTGCCGGCAATACCGGCAGAATCTGGGGGTATCTCTCAAACACCTCCATCTCTACGCATCTGAGAGCTTCATAAACCCTCTTTACAGTGCTCTTAAGCCGTGCCAGAGTTCTCTCTCCTGCATCTATGTGTTGCTCCCAATCCCACTGATCTACATATACCGAGTGTAAGTTCGTATAATCTTCATCCGGCCTGAGCGCCCTCATATCTGTGAGAATCCCTCTATCTGCCTCTATGCCAAGCTGCATCAGACGCAGTCGTTTCCATTTTGCCAGAGAGTGTACAACCTGTGCTTTTTGCTCCCCTAAAGCCTTTACGGGAAATGAGACCGGACGTTCTGTTCCGTTAAGGTCGTCATTGATACCCGTGCCGTCCAGAACAGCAAGTGGAGATGAGACCTTAATGAGGTTAAGTTGTTGTGCCAGGTGTTTAGTAAAGCGATACTTAACAAAGGTTATCGCTTTTTCTGTCTCTAAGATTTTTTGATCCATTTTATTTGATTTTAAATTGATTGATTATTTCTATTTATCTATGCTAAGTACCGGGTTATCGTTGATATGAAAAAAAAAGACCCGCCAAAAATGGCGGGCCTCTTTACAATAGAGTTACACTCGCCATTGGTGGTGGTCTGTTATTATTGTTATTATTATTGAAACTAAATGTAACCTCTCTCATTGTCTTGTTTTTGTTTAACCCTTTTTTACGATCTATGTTGAATTTAAGAAATAAAAAAAGCCCCCCGAATGCGGGAGGCCGTTTAGTGTTTATAATATTGTGAATATTTATAACAATAACCTCCCTGCCCGAATGTAATTATCATTCAGATTATTAAAGAGATTATTATTAATTTTTATCATATAGTTTCTGCTATTGTATTGCGAAGGTAAAAAAATTTAATTAAAAATGACAACAGTTTTGAAATTTTGCTCAATCAAAGAGCAATTATGCGATTTATTTGCTCATTGAGAGAGCATTTTTTGGTTTTGGTATATTTAAGATAAGAGTGTTATCTTCGTAGTAAGATTCAGTACATCAAAAAAAAATACATATATGGATCGTAAACCTGCTGTTGCCGGTAAATTCTATCCACAGAAGGCTGCCGAATTACAAAATGAGATAGAGAGGTTATTCTCAACAGCTACACCGGGCAAGGGTAAAAAAGTGAGAGCTTTAATAGCTCCTCACGCCGGTTACATCTTCTCCGGAGAGGTAGCAGCATCTGCGTTTGCGCAGATAGATAGTGGAACAAAATACAAAAGAGTATTCGTTATAGGATCTTCACACACAGCCGGCTTTAAAGGGGCATCAATATATTGTGAGGGTGATTTTCTAATGCCATATGGGAAGGAGATTGTTGATACCAAATTGGGGAGAGAGCTTACAGAAGATTATCCCTCTCTCTTCACCTCAAATCCTTCACCTCACATTAATGAGCATAGCCTGGAGGTCCAGCTCCCATTTGTCAATTATCTCCTTAAAAGTGGCTATACGATAGTACCTATCATTATCGGAACCGACGACCCGACTATCTGCAGAGAGATTGCAAAAGTACTTAAACCCTTTTTTATAGAGGAGAACCTTTTTGTGATAAGTACAGATTTTTCTCACTACCCCGGCTACAAAGATGCCAATGAGACAGATAGTATCACAAAGAGTGCAATATTAACCAACAACCCCTCGATTCTGCTTAAAGCCCTTAAAGAGAACTATCAAAAGAGGATCAAGGGGCTCTCAACATCCCTTTGCGGAGCGAGTGCCGTGCTAGTACTAATGAATATCACAGAGGGTAATCCTAAAATTAAATACGGTGCCATAGATTATAAAAACTCAGGCGATAACATCTACTACGGCGATAAAGAGAGAGTTGTCGGGTACTGGGCAATCACTGTTTGCAAAGAGCCTCTGCAGAGGTCCTCTCTTGAAGCGTCTGCAGCAGGATTTGAAATATCTGCAGATGAAAAAGAGAGCTTGCTCAGGATAGCAAAGGAGTCCATTGATGTAACTGTTTTAAAAAGAGGCAAAAACAGAATAAGAGTTAAAGATACCTCAGGAGTGCTATCGGCAACCTGCGGAGTTTTTGTAACACTGCACAAAAAAGGGCGATTAAGAGGGTGTATAGGTCGAATAGAGAGCAACATCCCCCTATATAAAGCTGTTGAGGAGGTTGCCGCACTAACTGCATATTACGACTCTCGCTTCCCTCCCGTTGGCCCGGATGAGCTCAAAGATCTCGAAATTGAGATTTCTGTACTCTCTCCCCCTGTAAAAATTAGAGATATCTCTCAAATAAAACCGGGAGTACACGGCATTATCATAAGGCGAGATAACAGGTCGGGAGTATTTCTTCCGCAGGTTGCCTTAGAGACGGGATGGAGTCTCGAAGAGTACCTTGGACACTGCTCCAGGGATAAGGCCGGAATTGGTTGGGATGGGTGGAAGAGTGCAGATATCTACATCTTTACCGCAACAGTTTTGCAGTAAACTACTCCCAAACACCTGCAATCTTCTCTTTACAAGAGCTGCAGGAGCCATTCAAGATGTTGTTTTGGATTACTATATAGCCATTTCTCTCTATAACAACTCTACCGCAAGCAGGACATATTGTGCTCTCACCAGCAAGAGAGGGGGAGTTGCCAATATAGACAAATTTTACTCCTGCATTTTTCGCAATCTGTTGAGCCTCTTTTAAAGTTGATTCAGGCGTGGGAGGTAGATCTTTTAATATGAAGGTTGGGAAAAACCTGCTAAAATGGATAGGGTTATCACTGAATCCGTTATCAACCAGCCATCTGCACATCTTTTCTATCATCTCAGGCGAATCTGTCATTCCCGGAATAAGTAGATTTGTAATCTCAAGCCAAACTCCACTCTCATGCAAAATCTTCAGCGAATTCAGAACAGGATCCAGAGATCCGCCGGTAAGAGTGCGGTAGATCTTATCATCAAAACATTTTAGGTCAATGTTTGCTGCATCAAGAGAGCGGGATAACTCCTTTAGAGGCTTCTCATTGATATATCCGTTAGAGACCATTGCTGTTTTAACTCCTCTCTTTTTTGCAGATTGTGCTATCTGCAGCATATACTCATAAAAGACAGTAGGCTCTGTGTAGGTAAATGCTATTGCCGGCACACTCCTTTTCAAAGCCTCTTCAACTACTGCATCCGGCAGGAGAAAATAGTTATCTGTTTCCGATGGAGATATTTGAGAAATAGTCCAGTTCTGGCAATTGAGACATCTAAGATTGCACCCTGCAGTAGCCAGTGATAAAATTTCGGTGCCTGGAAAAAAATGAAACAACGGCTTCTTCTCTATTGGGTCTACCGATATGGAGCAAGGGTTTCCAAAGGCTGTTGTATAAAGCACTCCGTCAATATTTATCCTAGTCCTGCAGATTCCGCTCTTTCCATCCCCTAAAATGCAATCGTGTGGGCATAGAGTGCAGCGAACAGATCTGATTTCAGACGAGTCTGAACTGCACCCGGTACTCTCTTGAAAAGCTGCCGGGTGAATATTAAATCCCTTATAATTAGAATTTTTCACAAAATACTGTCAGCACTGCCTCAGCTCTTTCAAATCTTTAATAAATTGTTTACTCAGGCTTTTGTTAAGAAAAAATTTCAACGGAAGTCTATATGAGTCAAATCTGATTAGTCGATTGTTATAATCAATTTCAATTTCTTTTATATTGCTAATATCTAGTTTTTTAGCAGAGAAGGGGGCAAATCTAAGTTTAATTACACTATCACTTATTGTTACTGCAGGGGTGAGCAACATCCAAACAGCAGAGAAGAATAAATAAATTGCAATCGGTAAAAAAATCCAGTCGAAAAAATTTTCGAAACTCTCTCCTCTCAAAATATTTAGTACATTAATGGCTGCCATAAAGAACCACATTAAAGGGAAAAATAAATCTCTTGAGTAAGTTCTATACATCTTGATAGTTGCTATGTGATTATTTTATGCTCAAAATTAGCTTATTACAAATAAATCTCCAAATTTTTGTTAAAATTTGGAGATTAAAGCACATTCATCACATCAGTTTTTCAACTGGTTTTATAACGGTTTTACCGGGACGCAGATGTCAACAACAAATTTTCCGTCTTTTGGCTCTTCGGGATACATTTCAAAGCAAGGTTTGTCGTCGGGTTGGTATCCGCTTGCAGGGAGCCACTCTCCATAAACCCAGTCCCAGGCCTGCTGAAAATCTTGTGCAGTAAGCTCAAATCGGGCAATCACATACTTTGCGGCTTCAATCTCCATTTTCCCAACCTCACCATCGACCCTGGTTCCGGGAGGGACGGTGATGCAGACGCTCATTCTAAGTTTGTCCTCAATGGTTACATTGGGGTCGTCGTGGTAAATAACCAGCGACATAAAATCTTTACCTCCTATGAGACCTCTCGGTCCTGCCCAGGAGAATAGTTTGTTCCAGATCCTTTCAAAAAGTTTATCATCCCCTTTATAAGGGCCAATATGCCTTATATAGGCAACCGTCATTTTTGGAAGCTCTTTAACTTCCACACTTTTGTTTAATTCCATATTTGTCCTCAATTTAAATGTTTTTAGTTCGGGACAAAAATAGTGCAAAGGCCTCCCGTCGACTTGACTCCTGTTGCTATGCTGTTGACTTAAATTGCTATTGTCATTTTTTTTTGCTCTGTAAGCGGATGCCGAGATTTTAAAATAGTGTTTAAAGCTTCTTGAGAATACAGAGATATCTGAGAAGCCGCACCTGTATGCTATTTCCGAAATGGTTGACTTATTGTCTGTCAAAACGAGTGTTGCGGCCTTTTCTATTCTTACTCTCTGTATAAACTGAAACGGGGTCTCTCCAACAATTGAGAGAAATATTCTGTTAAAATGAAATTTGGAAAAGTTGGCAACTTGTGCCAACTCTTCCAGTGTCATTGGTTTTTCAAGGTTTGACTCTATATAATCGAATGTTTTATTGATTCGGGAGATATACTCCGTATTTATTGATTTAAAATCTGACATCCCTGTTTTTATTATTTAATGCAACATTTTTATTTCTGGCACTCTTTAAGCCTCCCATTCTCTTTGCAGATGTTTATCCGGAATACAAAATTCTCTCTTTTCCCGCTATTCTTAACCATATAATTGTACAAATCGTCGGGAGTAATTACCTCTCTGCTCAAAGTAGTAGTCCTCTTTTTAATCTCAATCCCCAATTTTTTAAGAGAGTGATAGATGAGCTCAGAACAGTAAATTGCAGATTCATCTTCTGTAAGCCAGTCATAGTCATACTCTCTGCTCAGAAATTTCAAACTCTCCTCAATAAAAACTCTCTTCTGTTCAATAGTGCCAGTAAGGGTAAAAGCAGTAAAGTTTGTCAGATAAGAATCTTCCCTCAAATTGGACATATCCCTAAAAGGGTGAACGTGAACACCGGCGGCTTCGCTGTCAAGAATATAAATCTCTGAATCACTCATTAAAGTATCCAGCATTTTAAAGAGATTACTCTGTGCGCCAAACTTCTCGGCCAGCCGGCTCTTGGTCCCTAGGAAAATTCCGGCGTGTTTCCACATTCCGGGAATAAACTCAGTAATTGCATAGCTTCTGGTCCTTGTGAGGAAAATAGAGCCGGGAGGAATAGACTCCAGATACTGTCTCAACTCTTCAAAATCAATATCTACACGAGCAATTGCCCTGGTACTATCCACTACCGGAAGATTATCCAGCCTTATGTTTCCAATCCATTGTATAACAGGTTTTTGAGCAAATAGTCTAACCTTATCTACGATTTTCACTCTCCCGGGGAATATAGATGAGAAAATAATGCTTAAAAAAAAAGCAATTATTATCCCAAATACTATTCTCTTGACTATTTTCATACACTGCAATCGCAATTATTAAACCCAGTAAAATTGTCGTTAAGATATATCATACAGATTGCAAATTCACCCAGATCTTTTTATGTAGTCTTGATCACTTTATAAATATCGTGCCTCCTGTCCTTGAGGTTTCTTACACTACCAAAGTTATGAAGTTCTGTAAGCAGATCCAGATCTACGTCACAAATAAGAATCATCTCTGTGTTTGGTGTGGCTTCAGATTTTATGCCGTTTACCGGAAAAGGGAAGTCGCAAGGTGTAAATACCATAGATTGTGAATATTGTATGTCCATATTCTGAACCTTTGGAAGATTACCCACACTGCCCGTTATGGCAACATAACACTCATTCTCAATAGCCCTTGATTGAGCACAATAGCGTACTCTGGCATAGGCGTTTTGAGTATCGGTGAGGAATGGTACAAATAAGATGTCAATATCTTCATCTGCTAAAAGCCTGCCCAATTCCGGGAACTCTACATCATAACAGATCAAAATACCAATTTTACCGCAATCTGTATCGAATGCCTTCACCTGGTCACCTCCCTTTAGCCCCCATACTCTGTCTTCGTCCGGAGTAACGTGTATCTTTTCGTAACGCTCAACCGAACCATCTCTCCGGCATAGATAACCGGTATTATGAAGGCTCCCGTTGATAATCTCCGGCATACTCCCGGTGATTATGTTAATATTATATGATACAGAAAGTTTTAGAAACTCCTTTACTATTGTTTCGGTATATTTTGCCAGCTCTCGTATTGCATCAGGTTCGCTCAGATCATTATACTTTGCCATAAGAGGGGCATTAAAGAATTCAGGGAAAAGAGCAAAATCACTTTTGTAACCACTTAGCGCATCTACAAAAAACTCAACCTGCTCCATCAAATCTTCAATGCTTTTGTATGGCCTCATCTGCCACTGCACAAGCCCAAGACGCACAACAGTCTTATTGACTTGCGTCTTCTTGGATTTCATCTCAAAATAGATATTCTCCCACTTTAGTAAAACAGCAAACTCTTTTGATAATTCATCACCCTCCAGATAATTTTTAAGAATTCGAACAGGATAAAAATCGTTTGAAAGCTGAAAGTTCAATACAGGGTCATCTATCTCCTTTGCTCTTATCTTCTCTATGTACTTCTTTGGGGTTAATGTATCTGCGTGTTTATGATAGTTTGGTATTCTTCCCCCAAAAACAATCCCTTTAAGGTTTAGTTTTTCGCAAAGCTCCTTTCTAAAATCGTACATCCTTCTTCCAAGACGCATTCCCCGGAACTCCGGTTTTATAAAGATATCAACTCCATAAAGTATATCTCCTTTTGGAGTGTGAGTATCAAAGGTGTAATTTCCGGTTATCTCCCTGTAAGTGTGGGGATAATCTACTTTACGCTGCTCTGTGATTATAGACAAAGCACATCCTGCTATCTGCCCGTCGACCTTAACAACTATTTGTCCTTCCGGAAAAATACTGAGTAATTTACTAATATGATGCTCTTTCCAGTAAGAGGCAGGCATATGCTGATATGACAATATCATTGCCTCCTTTAGCTCCTGGTAGTCGTCAATTGTGAGGTATAAAATTTCTATGTTCATCCAATCTCATTTATTCAAAGATAGCTTATTGTTTTAACAGGTCGTTTTCGATAAACAGTTTTTTTGAAATTTTCCCCGTCAATTTTCTTTGGAGAGTCACTTAATAGAGTTTATATCTGGAATTATAATAATTTGTGAACTCTTTGTCGGAAGATCTGCTGTAGTCAATGAGATTATCTTTTCTGATAAACCGTCAAGGTCGTAGAAGACTCTTCCACTTCCATTTGCCATATATAATGTGGTATAACCGTTATTGTTTAGCATAAAGTTCGCCCAGTGCAAAGCGCTAATATTAACACCGGCCATTGAACCGGAAACTATATAGACCAGCTCTGCTGACTCTCCTGTTGGTCTTGTGCTAATAACTCTTACAAAAACAGTAAACAGGTTTCCGTTTCCCACAATAAAGGCAGAAGTCCCGCTGCTGGTTCCAGTTTGTGCACCAGTTGTATAGTTTATTGAGACATCTTCATATTTAATTGTAAGATTTGTGTTATTTTGATCATATAGCCTTATCCTCAAATCGCTAAATCTAGTTCCATTTGCCCAGTCGTTAGCAATATTACTGTTTTTCAGAACAAATTGTGTAAGGCTATAAATTCCATTTACAACCGGAGGGGTAATTCCGGTGTTCACGGGCATACCTAATCTCTTCAGTTCATCTATTATTGATTCAGGAACAAGATTGTTTATATCCTCGGTAAGACCGTTTGCCCTGAGTTCGTTTCCATATGCAGTCCCCGCACTGTTTGTTGCATAAGCACGTACATAATATGTTACACCTGCTGTAAGGCCTGTTAATGAGCTGGTAAAGATACCTGAACCGGTACCGTTTGTAGTTTTACTCCCGGATACTGAAGGATTTGGATTCGTTCCGTAGCAAACACCCCTGGCTGTAATTGCACCACCACCATCATTAGTAATGTTGCCTCCTGTACTGAAAGATGTTGCTGTTACATTCGTAAGTGTGGTTGTTGTTAACGTAGGCAAGACTGCCGGAGTCGTAAATGAGATCTGATCACCATATCCCGTGCCTGCACTATTAGTTGCGTATGCTCTTACATAGTAAGTTGTTCCCGGAGACAACCCGGTTAAAGAGCTGGAAAAACTTCCGGTTCCTGTACCATTTGTGGTTTTTGTATTGGTTATAGTAGGATTTTGAGCGGTGCTCCAGCACACACCCCTTGCTGTTACAGTTGCACCTCCATCTGCTGTAACATTCCCTCCACTTGAGGCAGAAGAAGAGGTAACAGATGTAGCAGTTGTAGTAGTTAATACCGGCACAACTACAATAGTGGTAAAGTTAATTTGATTACCGTAAGCTGTTCCTATACTGTTTGTTGCATATGCTCTTGCATAGTAGGTGGTTCCCGGCAAAAGGCCTGTAATTGAACTGGTAAAACTACCAGTACCCGGTCCATCAATACTTTTTGAATTTGCTATTGTAGGACTCTGTGAAGTACTCCAACATACCCCCCTTGCTGTTACAGATGCTCCTCCGTCGGCAGAGATGTTACCTCCGCTCAATGCCGTAGTAGAGGTAATTGATGATGCGGCAGTTGTTGAAACTGTAGATAAAATCGCAGTCGTTGTAAATGTCTGTTGCACTCCATAGGCTGTTCCCTTGCTGTTTATAGCGTATGCTCGCACATAATAGGTAGTACCAGGGCTTAAATCGCTTATAGAACTCGTAAATGTGCCAATACCATTGCCGTCATTGGTTGTTCCTGTGTTCGCTTTTGTTAATGAAACCGTTGGATTTTGAGTCGTGTTCCAGCAAATACCCTTTGCTGTGACAGCTGCACCTCCATCAGTTGTCACATTACCGCCACTTGATGCCGAAGAGGTTGTTATATTACTCACAGAAGAGGTTGTAACTGAAGGAAGTTCAATAATTTTCTCTTTTTTACAGAAGGTAAGTAATAGCAATAGTAAGATTATCAGCAGATAACCTACTTTTTCAAAGTTTGTTTTCATAATTGAGAAGTTTTTCCGGAAGATTTTCTTAAGCAGAATTTGTTGCGAATAATAAAAAGCTACCGGCATATTCGCCGTAGAAAAAAGACTTTAAATGAATATTTGAGAATTCCCTATATAAAATTAACTCTTTTTTTTTATAGTAGAGCATTTATGCTATAATACTTCCGTTAATTTAAGCTATTGGGTGTACCTACTTCACCTTCAAAATACTTTTTACCCTCTTTAAGATTCTCCCGGTAAAATTCAAAGATTTTATATCAATAAAAGAGGCAACTATTAACGAGAACTCTTTTGTTCTAAGATATCCGTAAGATTTGTGAGGGTTCTTTGTTCTGTTAATCTGATAATTATTATATACCAAATAATCCACCGGATAGACTCCGTTTGCGTTTTTGGCAAAATCGTCCGATAATTTATAATTTATAGCAATTGGATCTTTTATATCTGTAAGATTAAACCAACCATACTCAATTCCGGGTGGAGTAGAGATCTCATTTTTTACTTTGTTAAATCTTAACTGCTCTGCAGCAATCTTACTTATTATTACAGGCAATCCTAATGGAGATCCAATTGTAATTAATGTTTTAATTTTTATTTCGGGAATTACATAGCTCAAAACATCATATGCAATTATTGACCCCATTGAATGAGCGACAATGCAAATGTCATAACCTTTATATCTCCTGATTACCTGAGCTACCCTATCTCTTATTTTCTCTTTTATTGTAAATGAAGGAATCCCTCTTTCATAATTATCATCCTTATAGTAAAGCTCTAAATCTTTAAAATATCTATTTAACAGAATATCAGTTATAATACTATAATTCAGCGTTCTATCCTGATTTAGAAAAATTTTGTTTAACTGATCGGATACAAAGTCATTAAACTTTTGTCTTAAAGGATGTGGGTCTTCATCTTCAAAATCCGAAGATTTTACATATGGTTCATCCATATAATATTGACTATTTACATCCCTTTCATAAACATCTAGGGGTTTGAGATACATTATATCTGCCCAGTAAATTAATTCAAACCTAGGTAATTTTTTATTTATTCCGTGTGCAGCAAACCCTTCCAGCATTGCATCACTCCACCATTTTTTCAGGAGATCTTCCGGAGGTTTGTTTCCTAAGCCGTGAATACCAATAATTACCTTTTTCATACTGAAATATATCTAGTCTGTAAAAACTTAATGGTCTCACCCATAATCGTTTTCAAAGCGTCAATATTAATATCAGATAATTTTTTTATATAGATGCAGGCTTTGCCCATCGTGAACTTACCCAGATCTTTAAGCAGATATTCGTGCTCGGGATATCCGCTAAAGACATAAAGAGAAATAGCAGCCTTTCTTGGCGAGAACCCCACCAACGGCCAGTCACCCTCCTGAGAGCTTCTCTCAGATTTGTAGTGGTAACTTCCGAAACCTATCATAGTTGCCCCCCACATCTTAGGTTCAAACCCAGTGAATTCGCTCATCAGTTTAAGCAATTCAAAACTGTCCCTGCGCTTTTGTTCGGTGTCGGCAAACGAATTTATGAAATCCGTAACACTTGCCGATGTCTGTTGCGTTTTAATAGCCATATAGTTGAAATTTAGATTCTCAATAAAGCGCATTAATTCTCTTTTGTAAACAGAAATTGTCCCCCTCCCTGTTTTAGCACCATCTTCTTTTCGTCCGGGCTGAACTCCATAACCAACCCTGCCTGTTCAAATTTAAAAACATCTTTCCCGGTCGGCTCCAGCGGGAATGCCGGCTGACCGGTTGCCTGAGCCATCAAAGAGAGATTTGTCTTTGAAACTGTTATCTTCAAAGGGATCTGGGCAGATGAATATATACCGGTGTATCTGTCAAGCTCTTCTGATGTTAAATTGATGTTTTTAAATTCTGGTATTTCATATGGTTTGTTAAATATGGCACTTAATACAGCTATTGAAACGAGGTTATTGTTAAAATTGGTACCATTTGAAGTGAGTGCATATGAGATGTTGCCATCCGGGAAATATGAGAATACCGATGAGAATCCATCTATTCCTCCGGTATGCCCGTAGCCTGACATATTAAAGAAAGGCATTTTAACCAGCCCGATTCCAAAGTTCCCGATTACAGTTTTCATCTTCTCCAGACTCTCCGGTTTAAGTAGTTTTCCACCAAAAAGAGCATCACTGAATTTAACAAGATCGGAAGGTGTAGATACTATTCCACCGGCTCCCAGAGGGATAGAGATGTCCGTTTCCGGCATCTTCTCCCACTTCCCTGTGAACCTGTAGGAGAGACATTCGTTATTTGAACTGTTTATTTTAGCTCCCAGATAGGTGTTTTTAAGATCTAATGGCTTGGTTATATATTTAGTGAGAATCTCTGAATAGGATTTTTTGAATGCTTTTTCCAGAATGAATGTCAACAGAACAAAATTAGAATTGCTGTATTCTGCTTTAGTATCAGGTTCAAAATCACTTCCGGCATTCGTAATGATCTCAACCATCTCCTTCTCTGTTTTGGCAATAGTATTCCAGGTGAGATACTCCTTGTCATTTGTGAAGTTGTGTATCCCGCTCCTGTGGTAAAGCAGATGGCCTATTTTTATTTTGCTGCTGTTTTTTATCGTCGGAAAAAATTTGTCGATAGTCTGTTCCAAATCAATCCTCCTCTCCTCTACTCCCTTCATTACTAAAACAGATGTAAAGGTCTTTGAGATAGATCCAATTCTGAATTTTGAATCCACTTTGGCTTTCATCTGGTTCTCAACATCGGCAAAACCGACAACCCTTGAGTATATAATCTCTCCATTTTTTGAAAGGGCTACACTCCCCATAAATTTGTTGTTTGCCTGAAGCACATCAAAAAACTTCTCAAGTTTGGCCTTATCAAACTCCTGAGAAAAAGCTGTCTGGCCAAATAATCCAAAGATTAACGCCAGTAGAAATACTTTCTTCATATAAAATGTTTAAAAAAAATAGGTTCTCTTAAATCCAGGGCAAAATTACCTTTTTAGTATATTTATCCCAATCATTTCCGAAGATTTTTGAAAGAATCTGCTCCTCATTCGGAGCATAAATCCTTGTTGCTACATAGACTACTAACCCTAAAATTATTCCCAGCCAGCTGTTCAAAAGAGATCCGACCCAGGGAATTACCAATATTGCAAAGCCAAGGTAAAGAGGGTGTTTTACAATTGCATACGGGCCTGTCGTGATTAATTCCTTACGTGGCACCTTAATTAAGATAAGGAGTACTGTCCACACCCAGTTTATCATACCTAAAAGTAAAAATGATATTGATATCCAAAATAAAGGATTAGAGTAACCGTCTATCCAAAAAAATTGAGGATAGAGATAGTTGATTGCAATACCAATTACAAAAAAAGGCAGGGAGAAAACACCAATTTTTCTCCCGCTGCCCATTAATACTTCTAAATTCATAGCTGTTATTTATAAATGATTTCTACAAAAAGCTTTGTATTAACGGGATTGAGTTTAACCTCCCATTTGGTATCATCTCTTTCCCCCCGCTTAACAAAGAGTGAATCCTCCGCTGTAAGTCCGTTTCTTTCAATATAATGACTAATATCAACCTTATTGGTATCCAGTGTAAACTCACATTTTTTGATTTTACCATCACTCTCACACTCACTCTCCTTAACGTCTGGAATATCAACTCCGGTTCTCAGCTCAATGTTATCAATGTTAAACCTATCACAATCTGTCCGGTTATAGATATGTTTTATCAATAAGCGGGTTCCTCCCATAAAGAGCAACACAATAAGGGCAAGAGCGCCCAGCAGGAATAAGATTTTTTTAGTCATTTTTATTTAATGTTTATTTAGCCTCTCCCTTTAATGTCCTTGTCTTTATAATCTTTCAAAATCTTCCCGAAAATCTTCTCCTTTCTCCGTTTTTCCGATTCTGAGGTTTCAAAAAAATCTCTCTCCCTCTGCATTTTGAGATAATTTTCGTAGGAGGCTCTGTCTACATCCCCATTTTCGACAGCCTCTGTTACAGCACAACCTTTCTCAGTGGTATGAGTACAATCTTTAAACCGGCATTTATTTGAAAGTTCTCCGATAAAATCGAAAGTGGCCTCCAGACCTCTCCCGGAATCTACAATCCCAACCTCCCTCATACCCGGATTATCGATGAGGATTCCCCCGTTTTCAAGTACAATCAGCTCCCTGTGGCTGGTAACGTGCCTACCCTTACTTGTGCTCTCACTTATAGAGCCGGTCTTCATTACCTCCCTGCCCGATATGTTATTCAGGAGAGTAGATTTCCCGACGCCGGAAGAGCCCAGTAGACAAAAACTCTTGCCAATTTCGAAGATCTTCTTCAAATTATCATAACCGGAGCGGGACTCATTGCTTATTGCATATACCGGAACATTTTTAATTCGGCTGTTTATCTGTTTTACAATCTCTTCTACAGAATCTTCCTGTAGCAGATCTGTTTTTGTTAAAACAATTATCGGGAGAACCTTTGATGAGTGGCAGATTGTAAGATACCTCTCAAGTCTGTTTATATTGAAATCCCGGTCACACGCCTGAACCAGAAGAGCATAATCAATATTTGCCGCTATTATCTGAACATCGCCAAATTGCCCCACTGCTTGCCTGGAAATGGCAGAGAACCTTGGAATAATTTTATGAATTATTGCAAGATCACTACCATAAACAGTCAAAGCGACCCAATCACCAACAGCCGGAAAATCTAAGCGACTCTCTGCCGTAAATCGTAAATTACCGGTAATCTCGGCCTCAAACTCCCCCCTCTCCGTTTTAACAATATACCTCTCTTTGTGTTCCGAAATAACCCGCCCAATCTCAAAATCTCTGAGATTGTTCTCAATCACAAGATCTTCTACTCTGCTATTGTATCCAAGTTGTTCAAGTTTCATAACCTTTCAGTTATGCAAATATTAATAAAAATGAACTACATAACAAGCAGTTTGAGTTATTTTTTCTTTACCTCAATCTTTACCGGAGTGGGATTTTGAAGGTTATCACTAACCGGGCATCTGTTTTCGATTGCCTCAGCCCATTTAGCCAAAGTTTCAGGATTGGCGTCACAGTCCGGTTTGATGCGAACTACAATCTGCTTGTAACCGGCACGCTCTTCATAGCTAAGCCCGAAAAGGCGTGCTGGATTAAGATCTCCGCTGATATCTATTTCAACACCCCTCAATTCGAAGTTCATCTCTTTAGCTATTACGTGAGCCATAACATTGATACAACCTGCGAAAGCTGCAAGTACATACTCTACCGGATTTGCGCCCGTATCTGTTCCGCCCAAATCTGCAGGCTCGTCAACAACTATTTCAAACTGTCTGGCTTTTACTATAGTCTTTGCCGGATTTTCGCTATGTGCTTTTACTCTGAATTTTAAATCTGCCATAATAAATAAAAATTAATAATTAAATAGTTTTAAATCTTAACAAAAGTATGGCAGATAATTTGATGAATAAGCAGAGATGGAGAGCAATTTTTAACTTAAAAAGATGTAAAATTGCATTATTAAGGAGTTTTTATGGGAAATAGCGCGTTTACGGGAAAAAGCAATTACAGTTGGATGGAGCATCTAACTGAAAAAGAAAGAGAAAGGGTGATGAGTGAGTCTACCCTGCTCACCTATGAAAAGGGGGAGGCAATCATTAAACAGGGAACGCTTGCATCTCAAATTCTATTTGTAGAAGATGGTATTGCTAAGCTAAATTTTGACTCTGGTGAGAGGGATGCAACTTTCAGTTTTGCCACAAACGGAGATTTTGTTGGACTTATGTGCTCATTTGTCAAGAAAAAACTGGAGTTCTCGGCATATGCCATAACCCGTACAACTGTAAGAATGATAGACCGTGAGGTTTTTGAATATCTAATCGGGAACAATGGCAAGTTTGCTGTTTATATTGTCAAGCATATGTCAGAACTTACCAACAGTGTTGTACATACTCTTATTACGCTCAGTCACAAAAATGTAAACGGAGCCGTAGCCACACTTTTGCTTACCTTGTCAAGATTATACCAGTCTAATAATTTGCAGATTCCATTCTCCAGGGATGAGATGGCAGATGCTCTGGGATATTCCAAAGAGAGCATTATCAATACGCTATCTGCCTTTCACAAAGATAAAATCATCTCTCTCTCCGGTAGACAATTGGAGATAATTAATCTCTCTGCTTTAGATTTGATTGCGGAGAAGGGGTGATTGCTATGTTTACAATTCAATATTGTAGCTATTCTTTTTACTTAACGGCAGAGAGAAACTAAAGGTAGATCCTATTCCGACTTCACTTTTAGCCCAAATTTTTCCGCTGTTTTTATCAATAAACTCTTTGCATAGAATCAAACCCAATCCTGTCCCATACTCTTCTTGCGTTCCTTTAGTTGAGTGACCTTCATCTGTTATAAATAATTTGTCTAATTTCGCTTTTGGAATTCCTACTCCCGAGTCTGATATAGAAATGATTATCTCACTATTGTTGAGAGTCGATATGATGGTAATCTTTCCATTAGCTTGTGTAAATTTTATTGCATTAGAAATCAAATTCCTTAGTACTGTGCTAATCATTGCTTTGTCTGCGTTAACTTTAATTCCAGACAAAAACATATTAGTTATGGTTATAAATTTTTGTTCTGCACTACTTTTCATTAAGAGTATTACCTCATTGACAATTGGGTCTATTTCGAAATATTCCGGGTTGAATTTTATTCTGCCAGATTGAGATAGAGCCCACGTCATAAGGTTCATTATCAAATCCACTGCTCTGTTGGATGATTGCCAAATTATGTTAGTTAGTTCTCCAATTTGTTCATATTTTTTCTCATTGACCATTTCTCTGATTTGTTCGCTAAAGCCCAAAATGGAACAGAATGGGGTTTTTAAATCGTGGGCAATAATGGAGAAAAACTTATCTTTTGCCGCATTTAACTCAATAAGTTTAATTTCATTAGCTTTAATTTGAGTTATGTCGTAACACGAACCAATATATCCTAAAAATGTATTATCTAAATCGTAAAATGGTCGTCCGAAATCTCTTATCCAACAATAATCGCCAAATTTATTTTTCATCCGATACTCCATTAAAAACGGCTCTCTTTTATCGAATGCAGTTACATACGTCTTTAAACAAAAATCAAAATCATCCGGATGAACTCCTTCTGTCCATCCATTTCCAAACTCTTGTTCCATTGTTCTGCCCGTAAAATCAAGCCATGTTTTATTAAAATAGTCACACAATTTATCTAACCTCGAACGCCAAATCAAAGCCGGAAATTCTTCAAATATTTTTAAATACAGCTCTTTGGCTTTTGTTATCTCAAGTTGTTGCTCTCTAAGAAAAGAGTTCTCTCTTTCAACCTCCTTTACTCTATTAGATAAGAAAATAGTTTCTGTTTCCATCTTTTGTGCTTATTCTGTAATGTTCTCATTTATTGACGATACTTCGTCTTCAATTATGTGTTTCAATTTAGAACCTATATTATATGGGATAGTAAAGTAGAAAATACTTCCTTTCCCTTTTTTGCTCTCTACCCAAATTCTACCTCCTAGGACAGCAACATAAGCTCTCGAAATTGCTAATCCCAACCCGGCACCGTATCGTGCCATTTTATCTGTAATATCTACCTGAATAAAGCGCTCAAAAATAGCTTCCTGCATATCATTCGGAACTCCGATTCCAGTATCTTTTACGTAAAATTCAAGGTTAAAAAAGTTGCTTGTTTTATTATTGTTCTTTAAAATATACCCAAATTCAACTGAGCCTATATCGGTATATTTTATGGCATTTTTCACAAGATTTGAGAGAATACTGATAAATTTTTCTTTATCTGTATTAACAATAGATTCATTATCCGGCAAACCATTTTTAAAAGTAATGGTTAACTTTTTCCTGGCAGCATCAAGTTTGAGAAGGTTATAAACATATTCCGTTTGTTCATTAATATTCGTTTCGGAAAAATTGGTCTCCATAATTCCGGATTCTATTTTTGATACACACACAATGTCATCAATAATATTGAGCATCCGGGCTCCGCTCTTCTCAATAATGTGTATGTACTCTTGCTGCTCTTCTCCGGATAACTTTGGCTCCTTGAGCAGACTTGCAAAGCCCAGGATGCCATTCATAGGTGTGCGAATTTCGTGACTCATATTGGCAAGGAAAGCAGATTTTAGCCTAGCGCTCTCTACGGCTTTTTCTTTGGCAATTATTAATTCAACATTAGTCTCTCCTAGTGTTTTATTAATGGATTCAACTTCTTCAAATTTTTTTCTCAATTCAATCTCTGCAACTTTAATTTTTTGAATATCTGTGGTAAAAGACATAAACATATTGTTCTCCGGTAATTTAACCGCTTCCAAAATTACATAGATGGTAGATTTATCCTTCCGGAGTAATTTTGTCTCAACTTTAAGATAACCCAATTTACACAATTGATCAAATCCCTGCAACCCTTTTTCAATTTCATCTGCAGGCAGCAAATCAATAATACTCATAGATAGAAGCTCTTCGCGAGTATAACCGACTATCTCATATGCAGCCGGGTTACAATCATAATATTTCCCTGTTTTGTCTACAACAAATACCCCAACAGGTGAGTGCTCAATGTATGAATGAAATTTCTCTTTGCTCTCCTTCAAGTTCTGATCTGACTCTTTACGCTTATCAATTTGATGAAGCAGTTCTTTATTTAGAGTGATTAGCTCTGATGCCAGCTTTGCTTTTACCTTTGCCAAGTTGAGCTCTTTATTTGCTATAACTAACTCTGCTGCTCGTTTTGCTTTTACTACATTAGCTATTACCAAATCTGCTGCTCGCTTTGCCCTGACAACACTGGCTACGATTAGCTCTGCTGCTCGTTTTGCTTTTTGAGCGTTTTGATAAACAGCTTCTTTGTCGGATATAACAAATTCAGCTGCTCCTTTCACCTTCTCTATGTTGGAAATTATTAGTTCCGAAGACCTTTTTGCATCCTTAATGCTGGCAATTAACAACATCGCTTCACGCTTTGCTTGCTCTGCCTCTGCAATAAATAGCTCCGATGTCGGTTTTTTGTTCAAAATTATTAGCGCTGCAGCACGTTTTGCGTTCTCTACATTGGCAATTAATAACTCTGCTACTTGTTTAGTAATCTTTACATTAGCGATGACTATCGCTGCTGCTTGTTCTTTGTTGGTTGAAATTGTTCCATTTGCCTTTTTTGCCTTCTCTGCATTAGAGATAATTAATCCTGCGTGACGTTTTACTCTCTCTGCATTGGCTATTACCGATTCTGCCTGAAACTTTGCTTTTTCGGCTTTAGCAATAATCAACATTGCTGCGTGCTCAGTTTTCTCTTCGTTCGCGATTATTAATTCATACTTGCGTTCTGCTTTCTCTGCCTTGGCAATAATTAAATCGTCAGCACGTTTTGCTCTCTCTTTCTTTACTATGATGGAAAACTCCGAATTTGCTCTTTTATTCATAACACACTTGCAAATAGCTATAAGACCTCTGCAGGACAAAACTATATTTAATAAACTTATGGTGTGTTATACAGTTACTGAATTATATTACATTATTTACGCATTTGGGCTTGTACAAAAAATAAGCTAAAACCATTTCATTTTCTTTAAATATAGAACCATCCCTGTAAAAATCAGAACTATCAGTAACCACAAAGCTGCATAGCCATATTTCCATTGTATCTCGGGCATATTATGAAAATTCATACCATAAATTCCGGTAAGAAAAGTTAAGGGGATAAAGATGGTTGAAACTATTGTAAGGGTTTTCATTACCTGATTCATTCGATGCCCTTGTACAGAAAAGAAAAGGTTAGTGCTGCTCTCTAAGGATGATTGTAAAATATCACAACTGTCTAGAAGGGTTAAGCATAGATCTTTGATCTCTAAAAAATACTTTAAATTCTTCTTTTCAATATACTTACTCTCTTGTCGTTCTACTATTTGCGAAAACTCTTTTAAAGGGAGGATAGATTTTTGAATAAAGTGAACAAATTTTTTATGATTTTCTATCATCACCAGAGTGTTTGGCAACAACTCCTTTTTAGTATCGGTAAGATTCAAATTTTCAAGATCACTCTCTAATTGGTCTAATGTTCTAAAGTAGTTGTCAAGTATCGATTCAAGCATTCCATAGAGTAAATAGTCACAATTGCTCTCCCGGATAATGCCCTTGTCCTCTCTTAGCCTGAATCTCAGGTGTTCAAAAAAGTCTGCTTTTCTTTCCTGAAATGAAATTAAGAAGTTCTTGCCAAAAACAATACTAATCTGTTCCGTTACCAGTTCATTATTTAAGGGAACAATAGATTTTAGCGTTAAAAACGAGTACCCTTCAAATTCTTGAAATTTAGGTCTTTGATTAACATCCAGAATGTCTTGAATTGCTAAGTTATGGATATCGAAACGACTACATATTGATGCAATGGTGTCGGAATCATTTAAGCCGTAAAGATTCAACCAATAGTTGAAATTATCATTTTGAAACGACTCAATGCTTGAGGGTGATATGTTTTTGGTCTCAATGCAATCACCCTTATTGTATTTAAATAGCTGAATATCTAATTCTTCTGCAGGCTTATTGCCCGTAAAAATAAATTTACCGGGGTCTGTTTTTTTCCTGTTGAGAAGAGGTGGTTTCCTGAATGTTTTCCCTGTTTCCATCTCATTGATTATTAAACTATTTGGACTAATATATTGAACATATGACGTTTATTGTGCAATTTTTATATCGCTATAATTAGGCCAGGCAGATGTCGTCCTCTTGACTACTTTTAAAATTTCAGGATCATCTTTGAAATACCAATTCAATGTTTGATAGGTAGTTGTTGCATCGCTTGAACAATGGAAGAATACAAGGGACTTTACACCCGGATACCTTTTTGGAAAATCTATAAGTGCCTCATTAAACCACTCTGCCCTATCACCGCCAACGGCAAGCGAACCAAACTCCGAAATAATGATGGGTTTATTGTATTTAGCCAGCAACTCGTAGTGTTTGGCAAAAATTTCATCAAATGTCCACCACTGGCTCCAGGGGGCAACTGTTCCGTAATTAAGTGTGCCCACTCCAATCCAGTCTACATAATCTTCACCCGGGTAGTACTCATCGAACATTTTGTAGGCAGGATGGGGAGACCATATCCATATTACATTATCTGCTCCAACTGCCCTAAAGCGTTCTACAACGTGCTTCCAGGCTGCAATAAAATCTTCCGGCACATTGTTCTGAGGCCCCCACGGGTAACGATAGGGGTCGTTCATTTCGTGAGCGAAACGCAAAAAAATCAGTTTATTAAACAACTTTGCCTCAGTTGCCCATCTGTCTATATAAATATCGTACACGCCCCTGGCAATCGCTTTTAACCCATCCTTGTCTCTTACTTCCGGGTTAGGCAGGCCCGGCATAGCCTCCTTATCAAAATCTGTAAGCCACGGCTCCCAGGTAACAATAGGGATAGATCCAATATTATGGATAGAGTTTAACTCTGTGGCCGGAAATCGTTGGTTACGATTGCTCCCCCAGGCTGTATATATGTGTATCAGCGGGAAAACTGTTTTTAAAGAGTCCTCAAGTTCTGCAATGGGTTGAAAAGTCTCTGATGTTTTGTCGTCATAAGCTCCCAAAAGAATTTTATCCGGCAAGAGTAATTTACTCTTATCTGACCTATACTTATCAAACCATTTCAACTCTATTAATCTTGATTTTTCACGCTTACCCAAAATAAATTTGTTCTCTATTAATGAGATGCCCGAACTGATTTTGGAGAAGAGATCTTCGGCCGGGCCGGATGACTCTTTTCCAATAAAAGTAAGTCCGGCTACCATAAGTACGCCTAATACCAGCGCAGCAA
Organism: Bacteroidetes bacterium HGW-Bacteroidetes-5; assembly: GCA_002842515.1. Classification (GTDB taxonomy): domain Bacteria; phylum Bacteroidota; class Bacteroidia; order Bacteroidales; family UBA932; genus Bact-08. The sequence continues at coordinate 1,284,962 of PHDC01000001.1, forward strand.
CAATAATTACTATTCTATAAATGTACTTTTTCATATCTTTTCCCAGGGATTTTCGGATTTTAGTTTAATCGACTCTATTACTGCATAAATAGCTCCAAGTGCAAGCAAAAAAGGAATTGTTGCAAAGGCAATCATACCATATGCCCTTTCGCTTGTAGATACTAGTTCTACATCTGAAAGCAAATAGCGTCTTTCGTAAATTGTATATGTTAAGGTAATTATAAAAATTACAATATGCATTAAAACAGGTCTGGCAAATGGGGACATTTTGCTAATTACAGCCTGTTTGGCAGTAGGTATATAGGGGATCTCTTTGTTAACCAGAGATAATAGAGTCCCTTTCAAAAAGATAGGCCAACAGGCAAATTTTTGTATCATTCCCCTAAAATGAAGGCCTCTCTCTATAGCCGGATGGCACATCCACCGTTGTACAAAGAGGTAGATCCAAACCGAAAATATAAGCACCGGCATTCCTTGTAATATAAATTCAATAAAATACATTTTGGCGGGGACAACTCCAAACCATAAATAGAGGAATGGAATGATCAGATAAAAAAGTGTTGTCAGACCCTCCAGATAGTATGTACCAATTGTTATATAGGAAACTTTTTGCCAAAAACTCAATTTTTTAAAAAGACGGGGAACCTCTGCAAACAGCACTTCGTGAACTCCCCTCGCCCATTTTAGCTGTTGTTTGCAAAAAGAGCCGAAATCTTCCGGTACTAAGCCTCGGCTTACAATTACTGGATGATAAACAGATCGCCATCCGGCTGCGTGAATACGAATAGCCGTAACAAGATCTTCGGCCAAACCAATGCCGTGACCTCCTATTGACTCCAGAGCTTTTCGTCTGAATGTGCAATTTGCTCCAATGGCCACGCTGGAATTATACCCGTGTAAACTCATTTGAGTCGGGCCATAAAATGTATAGGTCTGTTCTGCGGCAGCTCTGGCTGTAAATGACCTGTATTGATTATAGTAAGCTTGAGATACCTGGACATATCCAACTTGTTTATCATCAAAGAATCCCAGTACCTCATCAAGAAAATTGGGAAAAGGAATGTGATCCGGGTCTAAAACCAAAATAAACTCCTCATCTGTCAATGTCAGCGCCTTATTTATTTTCCCGGCTTTGGCACCGGGTAATCCTACCAGATTTAGCCATATCGCTCCATATTTTTCTGCTACCTCACGAAAGCCGGAATCTTGTGTATCATCAAGTAAATATGTCTTATGAGGATAAGAAATATTGGCACAAGCTTCCAGTGTTTTTTCAAACATAGATAGTGGTTCTCCGGGTGAACTGGTTGTGAATATTGCAACCCGAACATCTTTAGGGGGTGCCGTCTTTTGAGGTTTTTTAATGCCAAGATAGTTAATCCAGATAAGTATAATGCGCAGCATACCATACCAGAAAATAACGGAGAGAATTATATACAAAATTAAGTTGCCAACGTGCTCCTCTCTGAACCACCAGTTAGCAAGACGAATAATTGATATAACCCCGGCTACGACAAGTGCACCAAGAAAATACAATTCAACTCTTGAAGGTTCTTTGGACTCTCGGAATGTCCATAAATCTTTGGTACTATCTTTTATCATTCCAGAAATTCATTTTCAAGCCGGCACCAAGTGTATGGCTATCATACCATATTGTTTTAAAATAGATATATTCTGCACTCAGCAATATTTTTTGTGACAATCTCCAGTTTATTGTACTCTTTAAATCAAGAGGAGTGTACTTAGTATTTGTAAATATTTTCTCTACTCCACCCTGCTGAGAATTACCCGTTTGATATTGAAAAAATTCCGGATAGTCGATTTTTGAGTATACTCCCACATTTGCGTTAAATGAGATTGTTATGGAGGAACCTAATTTTAAATCACCTTTAGCCAGGAGTGAGTTTCCAATTTGATTCTCCGGTGTAAAGTAAGGGTCATAAACTCCCGGATATCTGTTAATCTGGCTCGTTGGGGATGTGTTTGCAGCCTCCGGATTTTCCAGCACAAACCTGTTCTCTTTTGACCAGGCTGCCAAAAAAGCATATCCAATTTCAAATTTTAATGCGCTTGTACGCAAAATGGGAAATAAAGTCCAGATACTAAACCACTGCACATAATTTTTGTCTTCAAAAAGCTGATGCCTGAATGTTACTTTACCTTTAAACTTATCTCCTGTTTCCCGGCCCAGTGATGCAGTATAATTTGTTTGCATAACATTCCGAGTCAAACTTTTGAGCGTATACATATAGGGTGATAGGTCTATATTCCCGGTAATTTCAAAATCGTTTAAAATCTTTTGCCTGATTTCAACTCCTGCCGTATAAGGAGCCTTTGTTGCCCAGGAGTTTTGAAATACTCCTACTCTCATTAAAACTTCTGTTTTGCTTTTTATAAAAGCTGTTTTATTAGTAAACTCTAAAAGGCGGGCATTCAGATTTCCATCAAACGATCTGTTTTGGAATTGAACTCCGGGCTGAAGCCAGGCCGACTGATAAAAACCGCTCTCTATGCTTGTTTGTATAGATTCAAGTGGTTGTGAATCACTATATTTTGACAACCCGATCTTAAGGTAAGGCGATCTATTTTGACGCACCTCCTTAATAAGATCTATTGCCTGCTGGTTAGTCGGATAATTTTTATGGACAACATTCAAATACTTCAAAGAGCTTTCCTGACTTTTACCCTGCCAATAGGCAATTTTTCCCAACATCAGGTTACACTCTGCATCTTCAGGTTCCTGCTTTAGGTACTTTAGCAAATAGAGCTTTGCATCATTGAGTTGATTCAATTCAAAAAGGATTCTACCATAGTCAAGGTTTAAAACTTGAAGATTCGGGTATCTCTCTATTGAAGCCTTAAAATAGCTGTGTGTTGCCTCAAAATCTTTCGACCAGTAAAGCGCCTGACCTCGAAGGCGAATTACGTGAACGTTCCCCGGGTAAGATTTTTCGCAAGACCTTAATATCATTATGGCCTCACTAATCTTCTTTTCATTCATCAGTTGCCTGGCTGTTCCCAGAGAGTCGTAGAGACCTTGCGATTGGGAGAAAGCCAATTGATTAATAAATAAAAATATTAGAAACAGAATAATCTCTCTTCTCATATTTAACCTTGATTTATTACATGCCTGTTACAATACAACAAACATTTAAGTTTAAAGTTAAATATAAGTATTTTATTGCCGGTTGCTGCTATGATTTATTTCTGCAATTTTTATTTAAGCGTATTATTATTCTCATTTCTTAATCTCATTAGATTGGTTAATCCAATTTATAATATCATTAATAACCACCTCGGATATAGTCTCTTCAATATCTCCATACTCTTCAATCTCTCCTGTGATACAACTCTGGAGTAGATGGTTTCTGTTTTTGTAGAGTTTCGTACTAACTCTTGTGTTGCCTCCTGAAATTAGTGCTTGCTCAATGAGGCCAAGGTTGTATGGCAACACCTGAATATCTTTATCTCCAATCAAGGCAAAAACGGGACACTTTACATTTTTAAGAGTTTCTGACGGGTTGTGAAATAGATCGTATCGCATAAAAGGTATTAATAACTTGGCGTAGTCAGATATTTTAAGCGGAGAGGAGAGACCTATCTTCTCCCTTTCGCTTTGGGTAAGAGCAGAGACTCTTGAATCGAAAGATGCCAGATTCCTTTTAATCTCTTCTTTCGCAATACTATCATTTACAGAGTTTTTAAATATCTCTATTGTGCTATCCAGTATATCCCTGTTAAGAGCAATCCCGTCTGTAGAGACCCCGGCTGACTTATAGATAGCATCACACTGCTCGAATATAACCTCTCTTAATGAAACTGCAGAGCCTGCCATCAATACAATAAAAGCAGTGCTGTTGTTAATAGTTGCGGTAATCGGAGCAATCTCTGCTCCCAGGCTGTGTCCTATAAGCCCTATTCTTGAAGAGTCAACATCTGATCTGCTTTTAAGATAATCAATCGCACTGGAAGCATCAAAAGCGTGATCTCTCACCGTTGCATTTTTAAAACTACCTTTAGATAATCCGGCCCCCCTGTCGTCATAACGTAATACTGCAAAACCGGCACGAGTGAGATAGTCTGCAATTACCAGAAATACTTTATGACCAAAGATGGTCTGGTTTCTGTCAGATGGTCCGGAGCCCGAAATGAGGACAACCGCCGGTGCATTATCTGCCCCAAATGGCTTTGTAAATGTGCCACTAAGCGATATCTGCTCCTTTGTGTTTATAAAGCATACATTTTCTGAATGATACGGATATGGTTTTTTTGGCTCCTGAGGCCTCTTGGCTATATGGAAAGGAAATTCATTGCATTTTGATAAATTCAGTGCCATACCCCGGGAACCCGGGTTTCCGAAAATTCCTTTGAGTATTGTTTTTTGTTTTGAAACAGTGTCTGTGATTAACCGGCCTTTAAATTTAATTGCCAACATATCTATTTCAATTGATATTGAGTCTCCATCTGCTAAAATTCTATCTATGTTTATATTGTAGCTTTTCTGGTCTACACTGTGCATTACAGCATCATATTCACCATTAGCCAATGATGAAATTTCAAATGCTATAGTGAGTTTTATTTTTGGATTAATGTTAAGGTCTCCACACCATTTTCCGACAAATGGATCTTTGGATTTTTCCCCCTCTATTACAGAGTTTTCTTTTGCAATCATACTGATTGAGAAAAGAGTAATAAATAATGTAACAAATAATTTTTTCATATGATTTTGGTTTTTTAATTTTAACTGCAGCGAAAGTAGAGGCATCTCAATCTTTGTGCAACTTTTTGTGACCAACAACTTTACAACTGTTCAAACCATAATATTTCTAATACAAACCTCGTTTATCCATAAAATGTGGTACTTTAGATATAATTAATGTGATTTCGTCAATCTTCGATTTCTTAATAGATTAATAAATTTATATTTGAGTCGTAATTACTAAACTAATGTTAATCAGATAATGAATATTTTAAAACATAAGGAGTATATAGTACATTCTGTAATCTGGATAGCGGGCTTTATCATTGTTGCCGGATTTGTACAAACAATAGGAAATGTAAGGAGGGAAATGGGAGACTTCATCTACCCGGTAGCTGTGGGGACACTCTTCAGTATTACCCTTTTTTACACAATATCTTCCAGATTGATTGGCAGACACAGTTTAAAAAAATCAAATTCGCTCTTTTTCACACAAATAACTATCGCCCTTTTAGGTTTAACTGTTGTTGAGACAGTTGTAGATTACTCCCTCTTTCCGGCATACTACTCTACAGAGAGTGAATCACTTTATAGTCAGTTTGTGGTTACTCTCGTATTCAATCTATTTATCCTGGCAGTTGCTCTGGGTTATGGCTTCATTAAGATGTGGTTTAAATCTGAAAGGCAAAAACAGGAGCTGAAATCACAAAAACTATCTGCAGAGCTGGACTTTTTGAAAGCTCAGGTAAACCCTCATATGTTGTTTAATATGCTTAATATGGCATACTCCAGTGCAACAACTTATGGAGATGAGAGAACTGCCGATATTATTGAAAAAATATCTTCCCAGCTGCGTTATGTACTATATGACAGCAATATAAACAGTGTGTCTATAAGAAAAGAGATAGATCATATTGAGGGATTTGTTGCTCTTCAAAAGATGCGGATATCTGCAGATATGCCAGTTAAGATTAAACTGGATATAAGCACAGACAACGAAAGTTATCAAATACCACCACTTCTATTAATCCCTTTTATTGAGAATGCATTTAAATACGGAATATCATTTCATAACCCAACCGAGATAATAATTAAAATAGAATGCAGAGACAACACCCTGAATCTAGTTGTTAAAAATCCTGTTATTAAGAGGGAGAGAACCAGTCAATCTGATGGTTTTTCCGGGATTGGTCTGGAGAATGTACGCAAACGACTCAATATACTCTACCCGTCAAATCATATTCTAAAGATATCGAATGAAGGAGAGATATTTATTGTTAACTTGACACTCAATCTCAAATAACAAAATATGAAATGTATAATTGTGGACGATGAGCCATTCGCCATAGAGCTATTGAGATCTTATGTAGAGAAAACTGAATCTCTGGAACTCGTAGGCACATTTTCCAATCCTGTAAAAGCTCACTCTTTTCTGATGAAAAATAGTGTAGATCTAGTTTTTCTTGACATAAATATGCCGGAGCTTACAGGAATACAGCTAATTAAGTCGCTCGCACACTCTCCGGTAATTATCTTTACAACTGCTTATACAGAATATGGTGTAGAGAGTTATGACTACAATACTGCCGATTATCTGCTAAAGCCAATAAGATACGATCGCTTTCTAAGGGCAGTTAATAAAGCATCTGAAATATTAACTAAAGCAAGCGAAACAATCTCGGCTTCGAGCCCTATTAACAGAGATTACAAAAACCTGGTTGTAACACCAGGAGCAGATGATAGAGTAATCAATCTTAAAAGTGGCAGCAAAATACATCGGGTTGGAGTCTCTTCGATTCTATATGTTGAGGCATGTGGAAACTATATGATTTTCCACACCGGTAAGGAGAAAATCTTATCTCTTTTAACTATGAAAGATGCGCTTGATCTATTGCCAAAAGAGCAATTTGTTCGCATTCACAAATCTTTTATCATCTCAATTGCTGCTATTGAAGTAGTAGAGAGAGCACAGGTATCTGTTAAAGGGGTAAAAATACCTGTTGGCTCAATATACCGGGAGCAACTTCTTGCCCGTCTTTAGCATCAATATTAGAAACGATCTGCATTCATAACTTTTACCCAGGCCTTTACAAAATCTTTAACAAACTTCTCTTTATTGTCGTCCTGTGCGTAAAGTTCTGCATAAGCGCGCAGTACAGAGTTAGACCCAATTACTAAATCTACTTTTGTGGCTGTCCATTTTATCACATTACTCTTTCTATCTATAATATGATAAAGATTCTCTGTTACAGGCTTCCAGAAGTAGTTCATATCGGTTAGATTTATAAAGAAATCATTGGTAAGTACACCCTCTCTATCTGTAAATACACCGTGCTTGGTTTTACCGTAGTTTGTACCTAAAACCCGCATTCCGCCAATTAATACTGTCATCTCGGGGGCTGTAAGTCCCATTAGCTGTGTTCTGTCAAGCAGTAGCTCCTCAGGGTTAACAGCATACTCTTTTTTTAGCCAGTTTCTGTAGCCATCGTGGATAGGTTCCAGAACCGAGAAAGATTCAACATCTGTCATTTCTGTTGTAGCGTCACCTCTGCCCGGGTAAAAAGGCACTTTAACATCTACTCCGGCATCCTGTGCAGCTTTCTCAATTGCGGCACCTCCGCCCAAGACGATTAAATCTGCAATGCTCACCTTTTTATTCAATTCTGCCCGGATCTCTTCCAATTTTTTGAGCACTTTATCAAGTCGTTTTGGCTCGTTACCCTCCCAATCTTTTTGAGGGGCAAGGCGAATCCTGGCTCCATTTGCACCTCCTCTGTAGTCCGAGCATCTGAATGTTCTTGCACTGTCCCAGGCGGTGTTTATAAGTTCTGTGTGAGATAATCCACAATTGAGAAGTTTGATTTTAAGCTCATCTATCTCATTCTGAGAGAGGGTATAGTCAACTTTTGGAATAGGGTCCTGCCATATTAAATCTTCATTTGGAACATCTGGGCCAAGATAGCGGCTTCTTGGTCCTAAATCGCGGTGAGTCAGTTTAAACCAAGCTCTTGCAAAAACCTTTGCAAAGTATTCGGGGTCTTTATAAAAGCGCTCCGATATTTTTCGATAATCCGAATCCATTTTAAGAGCCATATCTGCATCTGTCATCATCGGATTTCTTCTAACTCCGGGGATATGAGCATCAAAAGGCTTGTCCTCCTCTTTTATGTTTACAGGTTCCCACTGCCACGCTCCTGCCGGGCTCTTTGTAAGCTCCCAATCGTAAGTTAAAAGTAGGTAGAAGTAGGTATCATTCCACCTGTCCGGGTGAGTTGTCCAGGCCCCCTCTAAACCACTTGAAACTGTGTGCTCTGCATTTCCTTTCCCTTTAGGGTTTGACCAACCAAAACCCTGCTGCTCTACAGGCGCACCTTCCGGACTGGGCCCTAAAAGCGAAGCATCACCATTTCCGTGAGTTTTACCTACAGTATGTCCTCCGGCAGTTAATGCTACTGTCTCCTCGTCATTCATTGCCATACGGCTGAATGTTGTTCGCATATCCTTGGCCGTCTTTAAAGGGTCCGGGTTCCCGTCCACGCCTTCCGGATTTACATATATTAAGCCCATTTGAACAGCAGCCAGAGGATTTTCCAGCGTCTCGCTATCGGTGCTGTCTGAGTAACGGGATTTGCCCAGCCAATCCTTCTCTGCACCCCAGTAGATATCTTTTTCGGGATGCCAAATATCCTCCCTGCCACCGCCGAACCCAAAAGTCTTAAAGCCCATAGACTCATAGGCCATATTTCCGGCAAGGATAAAAAGATCTGCCCAAGATATCTTGTTGCCATATTTCTTCTTTATAGGCCATAGCAGTCGTCTAGCTTTGTCCAGGTTGACATTATCCGGCCAACTGTTAAGCGGTGCAAATCGCTGGTTTCCGGTATTACTACCCCCACGACCGTCGGCAATTCGGTAAGTACCGGCACTATGCCAGGCCATTCTAATCATTAGACCACCATAGTGCCCCCAATCTGCAGGCCACCATTGTACACTTTGGGTCATAAGCTCTTTTAAGTCATTCTTTAACGCCTCAAAATCGAGTTTAGAAAACTCCTCTTTATAGTTAAAACCCTCATCCAGCGGATTGGTTTTGGAGTCGTGCTGATGTAAAATATCTAAGTTAAGTGAATTTGGCCACCAGCTCATTACGGAACTACTTGCCTCCGTATTTGCCCCGTGCATCACAGGACATTTTCCCTTTTTCAAATTTTCCATACGAAAAGTATTATGCTTAAAGATATCAAATTGTTATTACTTTTCAAAGTACATCGAACAACTTAAACGCATAATGGCATCTTTATATGGCTATGATATTTTGGTCAATTTTTTGATCATTCCTTGGAAAATGAAGCCGTGAAGTGGTAATACAGAGTACCAATAGAGCCTTCCCATCAGCCCCAAAGGCCTGAAGGTTGCGGTTTGTATCAGCCTGTTTTTATCAATTCTAAACTCAAGCCAGGCCTCTCCGGGCAGCTTCATCTCTGCATATAGTAGTAGCCTGCCCTCTTTTTTATCTGCATACAGAACCCTCCAAAAGTCCAATGCATCTCCGGCATTGAGGGTGTTTTCCGAGGTACGCCCTCTTCTAAGCCCCACCCCTCCCACTAACTTATCCAGAAAACCTCTCACTCTCCATAGCCAGTTTCCGTAGTACCATCCGGTTTCACCTCCGATACTCCAAATCTTCTCAATACAACCTTCCCGAGTGGCAAAAACTCTCTCCCTCACATCCCTGAAACAGCCAAAAGTTGGAACCTGGATAAACTCAGATATATTAAAATTGAAGCTACTGCTTATAAAGGCATCCTTCCAGCTGGATATCACTTCGTTTCTTTCAATATTGCTGAAAGCTGTCTCCAACGACTCCCTATAACTTATTGGTTCTACACCTAAAATCTTATTAATTTCATCATTCCGGCATATAACTTCAACTTTCATACTATCAACCAATGCTATAGCAAGTTTATATGAGGTAGATGTTACAAAGTAGAGCCAATATGAAGAGAGTTTAGGCGTCATCACCGGAACTGTAAAAATGTATCGCTTTAAATTTCTTATTCGACCAAACTCTAACAACATCTGCTTATAGGACAATATATCGGGACCGCCAATATCAAAATCTCTGTTGAAAGTCTTTGGGTTCAGAATTGTTTTTGAGAGAATATTTATAACATCCGATATCCCGATTGGTTGGCATCTGGTATTTAGCCATCTGGGGGTAATCATTATTGGAAGCTTCTCCACCAAATCTCTCATTATTTCAAAAGAGGCACTACCGGATCCAATAATAATTCCGGCTCTTAAGGTTGTTAAACTGTAGCTCCCTTTGCCCAGTTCTGTCTCAACATTTTTTCTTGAGGAGAGGTGTTTAGATAGTGCAGATTCGTTCACGATTCCACTCAAATAGACAACGTGTTTTGCATCGGTTTTATTGATTGCACCTCTGAAGTTCACTGCAGATTCCTCTTCCAGCAGGTGATAGTTGGAAGATGCCGACATTGAGTGTACTAAATAGAACGCTCCGTCAATATCTTTAGGAATATTATCTAAAGATGCCTTATCCAGCATATCTACCTCAACAACACTTATCTTTGACCCGAGAGACTCCGGCGGATTAAATCTGTTTACATCCCTCACACAGCAAACCACCTCATAACCACTCTCTACCAATTTTGGTAAAAGTCGTTTCCCGATATATCCGGACGAGCCGGTCAGTAGAATTTTCATCTCCTTAATATCTTTTCCAATGACTTTCCTTTTGCCAGCTCGTCTACCAATTTATCCAGATAGCGTATCTGTTGCATAAGTTTATCATCAATCTCCTCCACACGATATCCGCAAATCAGACCCTTGATTTTTTCGGCGTTAGGGTTGATAAGGGGAGCTTGAGCAAAAAAAGCCTCAAAATCACTTTTACTTTCTATTTGTTGATGGAGTAAATGTTCATTATATCCTGTCAGCCAAAAAATAATGGCATCTACTTCTGATTTGGTGCGCCCTTTTCTCTCTGCCTTTTGTACATAAAACGGATAAACATCGGCAAATGCCATTTTAAAAATTCTTGTGTTATCCATAGAGAATATTTTTAATATCTCAAAGATAATGTTTTGATCAATTAAAATCAGTTTTTACGGGTAGAAACAAATCTCGCATTCCTAAACCACCATTTAATGCAAAAATAATATTCAAAGTTGTTAAAAATCCTACAATTAATGTTTTTTTACAAAATCGCAAACCTCAAGAAATGCCTGCTTGGCTTCGGGGAAGAGTGGTGTCAATAAAGGAAATGCGTGAATCATCCCCTCCCATTTGCGAAGGGTTACATCAACTCCGTAATCCCGTGCTACTTTTGCAACGTTCACACAATCATCCAGATGAATTTCATTTGTGCCAACACAGATGTACAATGGCGGGATTCCCTCATAATTTCCGAAGAGCGGTGAAAGCAGAGGATTCTTTGTGTCGCTTCCGGCAATATAAAAGTTTGTCCATACGCTCCAGGAGCCCATTGGAGCAACATCGTTTTTAGCATTATACTCAAAAGATTTCGCGCTGCAACTCAGGTCGGTGATTGGAGAAATTGAGAAAGCAGCACTCGGAAGAACAACCTTTTCTGACTTCAAAGCCAGTAACAGAGCCAGAGTCAAGCTCGCTCCGGCAGATTCACCTCCGACAACAATATTGTCCGGATTAAATCCCTCTTTAAGCAACCATTTGTAAACCAATATACAATCATCCAGGGCTGCCGGAAAAGGGTTTTCCGGTGCCAATCTGTAGTCAAACACGAGCGATCTTATCCGGCACTCAACTGCAAATTTTGCAACGTGCATCCTGTGCGTTAGACACGAACCTGAGATAAATCCACCACCGTGAATATATAACAACACTTTGTCTTCCGCCGGATTTTCGGGAGTAATCCATTCCGCATCGACACCATCTGCCGAAACCTTCTCAACAGAAACGCTTTTCGGCAATTTTACTCTTGCAGATGCCTTATCTATCTCGTCACGAAACTTCTTAACCGAAAAGGACTCATCCACAACCTCCGGCCTAAGTTTGAACTTAAACAGGTGCCTGTTTTTAATGAGCCATATAAAAAACTTACTACTGATACTTTGCATAAGGAGTTAAATTTACCTTATAAAGATAATGAGAATCGTTTGGAAATTTATGTCCCGAATGTATTTAGCTTATCAAAATTATCGGATGCAAATGGTGAAGATGGAGAGTTCCCGCAACCCCTACAGGTCAAATCGTACCAACCATTCAAACAATTACATTTTGTAGCAGATGTCTGTTTATCTGGCACTATATCCTTCATCTCAAGCTTCAATTTTAGGGTGAAAAACAACCTTTGTACTCCCCTTAATCATATACCAAACCGGGCAGATATTCTCAATCATAGCAAGAGTCTTCTCAAGCTCCTGTGAAGTAAGGTTTGATGCTTTTATTTCTATATGAAGATGAATCTCCTCAAATGCAGTTGGATGAACCTGGCGCCGAATGCCTTCCGATTTTATTGAAAATTTCTCTATGATTTTACCCCCTCTCCTGAGAAGAACTAAAAGCGCAGTACCAACACAGGAAGACAAGCTTAACAACAACAATTCCAAAGATGTATAGCCAAGATTATCCCCAAACGGCGGGATGTAATCAATTGCAACGGGATAATTCCCCTCAACACTACCTTCGAACAACAAGCGGTCATTCACAAGGCTTAAAGAAGCTGTCAGTTTTTTACTTTTATCAACCATTCTTTTAAGATTTAAATTACGCAGCAAAATTATGCCTATTTAACCAATCCAAGCAATGGCACTATTGCCAATATTGTATGTTGATATTGCCATTTTTAATATCTACTTTTGTCATACTTTAAAATGACAATATGACAATAGCATTCTTAGCTTACCCAAAATGTTCATTGTGGAGCCTCATTGGCTCATACGAAATGTTTCAGAAAACCTGCAGGATCGCCCAGATTTACCCTGGCAGATTTAAGAGTAAACATATATGTAAGCTGATTATTGCATCATCTACCAATGAAAAATTCTTGGAAGGCAGTTACGGAAACCACTATGAAGCAGAGACTACAATCTATGATATTGAACGGCCGGATATCCTTGTGATTCCTGGATTTGACCGGGATGTTTCCTCTGTGCTCTCCAATTACGAAATGATCTCAAAAATCCGTGAGTTTTACGACCAGGGAACAGATATAGCCACAGTGTGCACCGGCTCATTCATACTTGCAGCCACAGGCCTTCTTGACAACAAAACAGCAACCACCCACTGGATCTATGCCCGTGAATTTGCCGTCAGATTCCCAAAAACCGAACTGGTTATTGACCGGATGCTCATAGACCATAACCGAATATGTATGAGCGGCGGTGCCTCATCATTTCAAAACCTTATGTTATACCTGATTGAAAAACACTTAAGTAAAGAGCTGGCAATCTTTATGTCGAAAATACTGCTAATTGATAACGACCGCTTTTTACAGAGTCCATACACCATCTTTAACGGACAGAAAACACACGGCGACGAGCCTGTACTTATTGCGCAACAAACTATAGAAAAGCGTGTAGATGAGTTCATTTCTATAGACGAACTGGCTCAGTCAACCAATATGAGCAAACGCAATTTTCTAAGACGATTTAAGCATGCAACTGGAGACACCCCATTTGTATATATGCAGCGTACAAAAATAGAAGCAGCAAAAACAATGATGGAAGACGCACATAACCAGCTTATTGACATAGCAATAAAGACAGGATACAACGACTTCTCTTCATTTCGGAAATCTTTCCGTAAATACACCGGCCTTTCACCACAGCAATACCGAAAGCGATATACCTATATTACATCTGCTAGAAAAAATGCAGTACTATGAGAATCAAAAAAATGAAAAGTGGATTCTGAAGAAAAAAAACAGCTTGTACTACCAGAATGAATATTCCTTATTCTGCTTCTAACATTTTCTTTAATTAATAGCGGAATTATTAAAAATGTTTAATTACAAATTAAAAAAACATATCTTAACAAAACACTGAATTCCGCTTTCAGAATCCTTTAAAACATTATCAAGAATTTCAGGATTTGAGCATTTTTTCCTTCCCGGATCAAACACCTCAATTAACTTACCAATCGACAAAGAGTTAGCAAGTAAAATCCCATTTCCGTTCACAACATCTCTCAATACAAAAGGAGTTTTAAATGTTTTTGTAGATTCACTCTTAGGGTTGAATGCCAGACAGTATTGTTCATTCTTGAATCTATAAAAGAGCAGATTTAATCCAGGCAACTCAAAATAGCTTAGATATCTGTATGTCTCATCGACCTCCGGATTAAAGGTCCCGTCAGTTACTATTGTTGTCTTTTTATCATATTTAAAAGCATACGCCGGCCTTATTCGCTCACTATTAATGTGGTAAACAGTATCTCCAAAATATGAGAAGAAGTATGCACTTTTGCCGTTAACAAGAGTACGGTAAATTTGCCCCTCTACCCCGAAACCCGGACCAGTAAGAGGTTTTAATGGCAGACGAGCCGATTTCGTTTTAAAGTTATTGTTTGTCAGGCGGATATAATAATCCGATTCCAAATGATCGGACGGAACCACCTTTTCAACTATTTGGGAAGCCGGAGGTAAAAATGATATTCTGCTTGGAGTGAAGCCCAGTGAGACCTCATTAATGAATTCGTCTTTAAGACTGTAACATTTTATTTTATCCCTGTCAACCACCGAAACAACTCTATCTGCAGAATTAAAGAAAAAGTCGTTAATAAAGTTGTACTCCTGCGGCCCTCTCCCTTTTCTTGATATTGAGTTTAAATACTTCCCTTTACTATTAAATATCACAATCTTATTGAGTGTACCATCCATAATCAAAATCAATGAATCGGAGAATATCTCTCTGCACGGATTCTTTACATATGCCTCAAGATTAGCATCCAACGGGAGAATCTCATAGGATTTAATTATTTCAGATATATCTCCCGCGCCAGGAGTGTATTTCACATTTATCCTCTTGACCGTCTCACTATTCTGAGAAAAACCGGAAATCGGGATAAAAGCGAAAACTGCTAATAGAATTGCTATTTTGCTCATATTGATATTTTTGAATGAAATTACCTATAATTTATGATTTTTACATCTTCCATAAAGGATGGATTTTATCATTTAGAAACAAATTTAATAAATTCGTTATCCTATTGACAATTATTTATCTGCAAGTGTGCTCCTTCCGGCCAAAACATCTGCAATCAGGATTTTATTTACTCTATCCGGCTCTTCAAATATTGGACTGTGAGCCGAATTTTCAAATGTATAAAACCCCTTCACTGGTGCCTTTATCTTCTCAAAATACTCCTTTGCCAAATTGTATGAGACAGTGTAATCAAAGATTCCGTGAAAAAAATAGATCGGAATACCAATCTCAGGAACTTTATTGGAAAGATCTGTGGATAAGATAGTATCCCAAAGCGGGTGAACACCGGCCCGGGCTTTTCCTCGCCATATTTTAATCTTCTCACTAAATGTGTAATCTCTGCACGAAAGCGATGGTAAAAAGATCCCCGTTATTATTGACCTCATATCCCGTGTTGTGCCTATTCCAATGCTGTGCATAGCTTTATCCCGCAATTGTAGGTAGTCGTGGGGAATTTTGTCTGTAATTGGTGCGGCCTCCAGTTTTCGTACCACTCTCCTATTCCCGGCATCCCTGTATTTTTTGAGCATATATTGGTAAGCCATTTTTTCTGATTCAAAATGGTTAGACATCTGCCCAACCCCAATGTATGCGTGGTATAATTCCGGTGATTGTGCCGCCGCGATTATCCCAATAAAGGTTCCCCCGGAGCGACCCATAAGGTAAATCTTCTCCTGTCCAAAGCGCTTACGCAGATAGTTGGTAACCTCCTTTGTATCCGAAATCAAGTGCTCCAGCGTCATCGACTCGTTGGTTATACCTGCGTTGTATGATAGTCCCGAGCCTCTCTGTTCCCACCAAACCACAGTGAAATGCTCTTCGAGCCCGGTTGGGAATTTTTTTGAAAGAAAATAATCCGGAATTCCTCCGTGAACATAAAGCAATACCGGATTATTTAAATCTTTGCTTTGAATAAACATACCCTGCTCCAAACCATTAATATTGACAAAGACTTTTTCTGATAGGCTCCCTTCCAGCAGCTTCCCGGTCTCATCAAGAAATGGAGTAGGTTTTCCCGGACTGTATATCCGTATTACAATAACTATAATCAGAAGCAAAGTTGCCAGGAACGAGATCAAAATAAAACTCATACGAAAAACTGGTTTTACAAATAGGTCCATAACTTATTGGATTAGCTAATTGTTTTTCTTTATTATTAAGCATCAAAAATAGAGACTACTTTATAACAAGAAAAGAAAAAGAGGATGAGGGAGCAATAGCGGGGAGCGAGGATAGGTATTCAATGGTTGGAGGTGTATGCAAATCAGATCTATAATTGTCGATTTATTAAATAGTTTGCAAGTTTGGCTGCAGATTCTTGGTAGCTATGTTGTACTGCAATTGGAAATGTGTTCTTTTTGTAATAAGCTGTTAGGGTTTGAGGGGAAATAAACTCTATATTAACCTTGTCATATAGTCGTAAATTTCTAAAATACTGAAACCTACAATTAATTTGCATTGTACGGTATGGTGAAATAAAAGGTTGATCCAACTCCCTCTTCACTCTCTACCCAGATTTTACCGCCCAGCATTTTAATGTAAGATTTTGCAATGGCCAAGCCTAAACCGGCTCCCTGACGTACATTTGTAACATCAATATCTGCTTGAATGAAGCGCTCAAAGATTGCCTCCTCTCTCCCTTTGGGAATTCCTATTCCGGTGTCTTTTACATAAAACTCCAGATTATCCAGTTTCTTTGTATAACCAAATTCAATTGAACCTTCGTTTGTATACTTAATTGCATTTTTAACAAGGTTAGTGAATGTGGCATAAACCTTTTCCCTGTCTGTCTTAAGAATGGACTCTTTTGCCGGCAAAGAGTTTTTGAAAAAGAGATTCAACCCTTTTGCTTCTGCCTCGGGCTTGAAAAAATTGTAGATATATTCAATCTGCTCATTAACATTATAATAATGTAAATCAATCTTCATCAGGCCGGCTTCAATTTTTGATATATCAACAATATCGTTGATAATATTGAGCATATGAGCACCGCTCTTTTCTATAATCTTTATGTAATCCAGTTGTTCATCTCCACTTAGATTTGGATCTTTCAATAATTCGGCAAATCCTAAAATTCCATTCATAGGAGTACGAATCTCGTGGCTCATATTTGCAAGGAATGCAGATTTCAGTCTATCTGACTCTTCGGCCTTCTCTTTTGCGACTGTCAAATCTTTAATAAGTACAATTCTCTCTGAAATCTTCCAGACGCTATCCATAAGTAGTGTCAATTGCCTTACATCTGAGTTATCGTAATCACTCTCTTTGTTGGCGACACCTGCAACTGCAACAATTTTATCGTCAGAAAACACAGGGATTGTCAGGAATTTTTGAAGTTTTACGTGCCCCTGTGGTATTCCCTTTTTCAACGAATTATCTGCCTGATAATCATTAATAATTATCGGCTTGCGTTGTCTTACAGCTTCACCCCAGCAGCCTGTTTTATCTAAATCATAAATGGTTTGAGCGTTCATTACCTGACACTCCGGCATTACATCTTTTGACCAGGTATTTAAAACAAATTTTTTATCTGTTTCATTGTAAAAGTAGATATAGCCTATTTTGCTTTTGGTTAATATAATTGCTTCGTTCAATGCTAAATCCAATAACTCCTGAATTGAATTAGTTTGATATTGTGAAATTTTTAACAAACTCTCTAATCGTTGGTTATGAAATTCAACCTCTTCTGTTTTTTTCAGAATTATAAGTTCCGATTGTTTGCTTTCGGTGATGTCTCTAAATTCGACTGTTCTTACATTTTTCCCTTTATATGGAACATTTCTGGCCTCTAACCGCAAAGGATATAACTCTCCGTTTTTGCGTATTCCAATGGCTTCATATGGTTTTTCATATCCGGCTAATATGTTTTTTAAAACCATCTCTTTTGAATCCGGGGCTATGAGCAACAGGCCGTCAATTCCAATAAGTTCTTCATAGGAGTAGCCTGTAATTTGTGTAAGTCCCAGATTGCATTCTAAAATTCTACCTTTATCGTGAATAGCAATGCCGCCAAATGATGCATTGTGCAATGCCCTGTAACGCTCTTCGCTCTCCTTTAAAGCTATTTCCGATGCATATTTATCCGATATATCTGAAAAGACAAGAACTACACCGGTAATTTCGTTCTTCTTGTTTTTTATAGGTGCAGCACTGTCGGAAATCTGGTGTTCGGTTCCGTCCCTTGAGATCAAAACCGTATGGTTTGCAAGACCCACAATCTCCCCCTTTTCCAAAACTTTTATAACCGGTCCATCAACAGGTTCTCGTGTATCTGCATTAATAATTTTAAAAACCTCGCATAAAGGTTTACCTAATGCATCCGATAATCTCCACCCACAAAGCTTTTCGGCTACCGGATTCATCTGAACAATAAACCCCTTTATATCTGTCGAAATCACAGCATCTCCTATTGAGTTGAGTGTAATGGCTAAATTTTCTTCGCTTTTTCGCAAATCCTCAGCTGCCTGCATACGATCTGTGATATCTCGCACTACTCCTTCGGTCCCCGAGATCTTTCCATTAAAATACAGATATTGAGCATTCATTGATAACCAGAAAGTAGATCCATTTTTCTTTCTTCCTTCGGTTATGAAGTCTTTAATAATCGTTTTTTCAGACAACTCCTTTAACATATAGTCTCTTTGGGATTCATTGGCGTAGAGATTAAATGCCGACATCCCTAACATCTCTTCTGTTGAAGCGTATCCGAACATTAATGCGGCCGAAGGGCTTATTAAGGTGAAATTACCTTTAAGGTCTGCCTGAAAAAATCCATCCTGAAGATTATTGAAAATGCTTCGAAATCTCTCATTGCTTCTTTCTAATTCTGCTTCCATCTCTTTCCGCTCTGTGATATCCTGTAAAATGCAATGTGTTTGAATAAACTCTCCTTTTAAATCGTGTCCTACTTTACCATCAAATGCTATAAATAAAACCGACCCGTTTTTATGCATCATTTCAAACTCACTGTGAATACTGCCCTGTTCTTTAAAAATCGGAAACCTTTTCCGAAAACCATCCTGATATGTTGGGGTAAGAAAATCGCCAAACCATCTGCCAATTACTTCACTTTTATTATAACCCAAAGTTTCCAGCCACTGCTGATTCACCTCAAGAAAGTTACCATCAAAATCCAGAGATTGATAACCTAAAGGAGCTTTGTTAAATAGAAGTTGAAAACGCTCTTCGCTCTCTTTAAGAGCCTTATTAAGCTCTGTTTGCTCCACCTTCTTAAGAGCTATTTCAGTTATTAGCTGAGTCATTCCCTGCAAAAAACTCATTATAGACCTAACCTGTTCTTTTGAGACAACAGGAACCTTCGCAAGGGCTTCCAGGTATTTTTTTTCATTAAATCCATACCTTTCGGCTTGCTTTTTAAAGAATATATAATCTGGCTCTTCAAAAAAGAGTTGTCCGGAGAACAGATTGGCAATATGCTCCCCATTGATTTCTATAGGAACGGCTACATCAACCAATCCGTTTAAACATTTATAGAAATGGAATTTTTCACTATCAACTAATTTTCTTGATAATTCGGTATCGCTGATGGTGCACTTTTTTGAAGTTTCCGGATTAACTCTGTGAAAATCTGTGCAGATTTCTCTCCATCCTGATTTGGATAGAATGTTTCCCTCCAAATCTAATATAGCAGTTACAAACCCTGTAGATTTGTTAAACCCTTCCAGCAGGTTATTAACTGCCTCAAGATCGATTAAGTCTATAAGATTAGTTTTCATAGTATTCCGATGCTATGTTGATATCAACTTCTATTTAGAAAATAGTAACTGTTAATATCTTTTTGTATGCTAACTCTCTTCCCCGTAGTGACAATATGAGTTTAAAGTTAATTAAATTCTCAATAAGAAATTATCTCTAATCATTCCCGGCTCCTGATATTTATATGCCGTCATAACTACTTTTTCTAAAATTTGTTTGAGCAGGTTAAAATCGTTGGGCTTGGTAATGTAAACATTTGCTCCGTTATAGAATGTCTCATCCATATCCTTTTCATTATCTGATGTTGAATAGATGGCAATGAAAATATCTTTTAGCCTATTGTTGCTCTTAATCTCTTTCAAACACTCCATTCCATTTTTTAGTGGCATATTCAGGTCAAGAAAAAGAAGATATGGCAAAGTGTCAACCTCCTTATTGAGCCATTCCATTAACTCTATTCCGTCGTTAACCGTGTTAACAATAGATTTTATTTTTAATTCAGAAAAGGCTAGTTTAAAAAGAAGCCTGTCTCCCTCATCATCATCTGCAAGTAAAATATGTAGTGGTTCGTTGTGCATTTTGTTTATTATCTATTGTGAGGTTGGTATGTAAATATTAAAAGTTGCCCCTTTATTCAACTCTCCTGTTGCGGTTATGAGACCCTTGTGGTTGTCTACAATCTTCTTTACGATAGCCAGACCAATACCTGAGCCTTTGTATTCATCTTTGCTGTGAAGCTTTTGAAACACCTCAAAGATTTTGGTGCTATACTCATTTTCAAAGCCGATTCCATTGTCGATGATGCTTATGTGGCAGTACTCTTTCTGAGGCAAGAGACCTTCAATCTCTAAGTTTTCGTTTTTAAAATTCCTGCTGATTATTTTTATAAGGGGCGGCGTTTTTGGATTAGAAAACTTGAGTGCGTTGCCAATAAGATTGTGCATTAGTTGACGAAATTGGAAGGGAATAATATGTACTTTGCAGCTATCTTTCATCTCTATAACTGCTTGTTTTTCTGCAATCTCCTCTTTAAAGTCCCTTTTTACCTCGGCGATAATTGTGTTGAGGTCTATGGTTTCAAATTTTCTCTCTGCAGCACTTACACGCGAGAAGGTAAGCAGATCTTGAATAAGTTGCTGCATTCTCTCTGCTGACTGTTGCATAAACCGGAAATAATCTTTACCGTTATCAGATAAGTTTTGACTCTCTTTCTCTAATATTATCCCTGCAAAAGTTTGCAGTTTGCGTAGCGGCTCCTGCATATCGTGACTGGAGACATAGGTGAATGCTTCAAGCTCTTTGTTCATATTTAAAAGCTCTCTGTTTTTATTCTCAAGTGATTGGTTAGCCTCTTTTAACTCCCGGGTTCTTTCATCTACAGCTTTTTCCAATCTTAGTTTTTCTGTTCTACGCTCTCGTATCTCTTTCTTGAGCAACGCTTTCTCTTTGAGCTCTTTTTCTAATATCAGATGTCTTACCTCCGTAATATCTGCAATAATAAGAAGAATTAACTGTTCACGATGTGCTTTCTGAATAATGCGGCTTGCATTAAGTGACATTATCTTCTCTCCTAAGTTGAGAAAGGTGTGTTTCACTTCGTAGTTATAGAAGTGAGAATTTTTTGGAATAATATCTTCAAGTAATTCGCGAAGTGCGGGTATGTTCCACTGTTTGTTGCCTAAATCGTATAGAAGCACTCCCTCCGTCTGCTCTTCGGCAACACCGAATTTTTTATAGAATGCTTTGTTGGCAGATTTAACCCGTAGGTCTTTTCCTAAAACCAACATAGGTTCGTGCATAGTAGAGACTATGGCATCAGAAAATTCATATGACTCTGTGAGCAGGTCGTTTCGTGTTTGTAGCTCCTGGTTGGTGGTGGTAAGCTCTTCGTTAGCAGATTCTATCTCCTCTTTTGAGGTCTCCAGCTCTTCGTTCACGGTTTGCAACTCTTCGTTGCTTGAAACCACCTCTTCAATTGCACTTTGAAACTCTTCGGTAAATGCCTCGTGCTCCTGAGCTATAGCGAGAGCATCTGCGTGTGCTTCTGCTAACTCCTGCTCTAACCTCTTTATTTTACTCTCTTTTGCGTTCGAGTTAACATCTTCGCTACTAACCCCCTGAGAATATAATTCCGGCTGTTCCATCTCGGTAAAAAGAATAAGTAATAAAGGTTCGTTCCACTCTATTGTAAGCGGAACAATTTCAAAACTTATTAATTTTACAGCCAAATCTATTTTTAGCTCAATTCCGCTTTTGCGAATGCGGTGTTTCGTTTTAATAACTTTTGAGATTGAACTGCGTAATTCAAAGGCAATTTCGGGTCGTGCCAATTTTAAAATGTTAAATGTGGCTTTACCTTTTGGCAGTGTTAGAAACAGGTCTGTTTTACCCCGAAACTGAACAATCTCCAACTGATGGTTTATTACAACACTTGCCGGCATAAATTCTGAAACAAGCACTGCATCTATAGCATTGTCAAGTCCAAGCTGATTGACGGGGCTATTTTTTATGTTTCTGCTTGCCATCAAATTGCTTTTCTCCGAAACAATTTGCTGTCCAAAGCGAGGTGAAAGTTCCGGAAGTCGCTGTAATCCTGAGATTATTTTTCGTGAAAAAATCTTATATTTTTTGTTGGCACTTACAAAAAGATGTGCAGATTGGCTGATGTTTTCTGAATTGCCGAGCATTAAAAAACCATCACTATTTAAAGCGTAATGAAAAGTGTTGATCACTTTTTTTTGTGCTGCGGTATCTAAGTAGATAAAGAGGTTGCAGCAACTTATAAAATCTAGACGCGAAAATGGTGGGTCGCTTAAGATATTATGCTGTGCAAAGACGCACATATCTCGAACAGCTTTATTTACACGAAAACCTCCGTCTGCTTTTGTGAAGAAACGCTGGATTCTTTTTGGCGAAACTGCCTCTAACTCCTGCTTAGTGTAAATACCAACGCGGGCTTTGTTAATTGCAATTCCACTGAGGTCAGTTGCGAAAATCTGAACGGATGTGTTGTTGGGTTGACTCCCTTGAATCTCCAGCAACATCATTGCGATAGAATAGGCCTCTTCACCTGTTGCACAAGCGGGAACCCATATACGCAGAGAATCTCCCGCTTTTTTCTTTTTGAGCAATTTTGGGAATAGATCCTCTTTTAAATATTTATGTGTGTCGGTGTCACGGAAAAAACTGGTTACATTAATAAGCAAATCCTGGTAAAGAATGTCTGTCTCTTCGTTTTTTTGGGTAAGCAATTTTGCATATTGTTTAAGTGTGGTTATTTTGTACAACAACATCCTTCGAATAATTCGTCTCTTGATGGTGTTCATTTTATAAACGCTAAAATCTACGCCGGTGGTTTTTAGTAGCTGATTAATAATGATTTTTAAATCCGGATCGCTGTTATCAATCAAGTTTTCGCTGTTCTTATTTTTCTCATTAGGTTTTACAAAAGGATGTTTACTCAGTCGTGCCAATTCGAGTGCAATCTGTTTTGGAGACAAGATAAAATCAACCACACCTGCGGCTATTGCCGAGTGAGGCATACTTGTGAATTTTGCAGTGTCGTCTTGTGCAAAAGTTAATCCACCATTGTGTTTTATCTCTTTTACGCCCAATGTGCCATCGCTAGCGCTGCCCGACAGAACAATTCCTATAACTCTATCTTTTTGAGAGTGGGCAAGTGAGGAGAAGAGAGTATCAATAGATATAGATGTACTACTTTCCGACCGTGGAATCAATTTTATATGACCGTCGGTTACTTCAATTCCCTTATTGTATGGAATGATAAAAAGATTATCGGGTTCAATCTTATCCATATCGTCAATCTCCTGCACCCTCATTTTTGTCTTTTTCGACAATATCTCTGTCAACATACTTTTGTGATCGGGGCTGAGGTGCTGAACATAGATAAAAGCCATACCGGTGTCGGATGGAAGGTATTTAAGTAGTTCCATCATAGCCTCTAGCCCACCTGCCGATGCACCTATGGCAACAACCGGGAATTTGCTCTTTTTTATTGTCATTTAAGGAATTACTATTGATTTGCCTGTAATCATAAAATTTTCTTCAAGAGGCAGCGGATTATCTTTCTGTGTAATTAGGGTAAGTGCTTCATAAATAACTTTTTTCAACTGAGAAAAATCATTTGGTTTGCAGATGTAATAGTGCGCTGAGTCTCTGAAAACAATCTTAACCATCTCCGTATCGGAGGCCGTAGAGAATATAATAACCGGAAGACTCTGCAGTTCGCTGCTTCGTTTTATTGCGCCTAAGGTTGCGAAACCGTTTTTTCGCGGCATATTAAGGTCCAGAAAAAGAACATCGGGCTGCTCTTTCCCGTTTTTTGTAAGCTCTTCAATCACCTGTTCTCCATTGTGAACAATAGTAAGGCGTGCGCATACAGGCAGCTCTTCCAAAGCATTTTTAAAAAGAAGGCAATCTGCTTCGTCGTCATCGGCAAGAAGGATGTTAACATTTATCATCATCATATAAAGTTAACATTATTATTACACAAAGGCTAATATTGCATTTTCTCTGAAGGATTACCTAAGGATAAAATCTTACTCTTTAAATCTTATGTTTAATGAATGTGTTATTATCCAGCTCCTCAAAAGCCAAATTCAACTCTTCCTTAGTGTTCATAACAATTGGACCTCCCCACGAAATTGGTTCCCTTAGGGGTGAAGCAGCAATCAGGAAAAATCTGGCACCTTTGATACCCGATTTTACTACTACCTCGTCAAATTCAGATTCTGCATCAGATGTACTCTTGAATAGAATTGCGCAAGCCTTCTCCTCAAAATGGGTAAATGGCTCGTCTACAGACAATGTTCCGTCAATCAGATAGAGAAAAAGGGTCTGATTATTGGGTGTCTCACGGTAGCTCCAAATAGAATTTGGCTTTAGCTCCACATCCAGATACTGAACCTTAACAAAATCTCCCGAAACTGCCCCTTTCCTGTTTTTATAGCTCCCGGACATTACCCTTATGAGCGAGTTATCCTCCTCTATAACAGGCATATCTTCACGCTTTATGTCACGATATGCAGGATGTGTCATCTTATACTTCGCAGGTATGTTCACCCAAAGCTGACACCCCAGCATTCTTTCGGACTCCTTTGGCATCTCCTGGTGGATTATTCCGGAGCTGGCGGTCATCCACTGACACTCAAGATCTCCAATCACTCCGGCATTTCCCAGGCTGTCGCCGTGCTCAATTTTCCCTTTTAAAAGGTAGGTCACCGTTTCAATTCCGCGGTGCGGATGCCAGGGAAATCCTTTTACATAATCCTTAGGATCTGTAGAGTCAAATCCATCCAACATAAGAAAAGGGTCAAACTCTTTTACTGTTCTTAATCCCAGCACTCTGCGCAGGTGTACCCCTGCACCGTCAACGGCGTGCTCACCCCTTACTATCTGTTTTACAGCTCTTTTTGACATAATTGATTTTTTTGGATAACCAAATATACAAAAAAAAGATGGGGGAATTCTTAAAAACGCAAAGAGTCCCTAGCCATTTGAGTTACAATCTCGTTTTCAAAATTGTACAATTTTACGTGTGTGAATGAATCCTCTTTTTCACTCTGCGGGGTGATTACGACAAAGCTCATAATTGTTGTGGCTACGCTGTTATGGTCAATCCAGGTTCCGGTATTTGCATAGATTGATTTCTGACCCTTATGGTTGTTGGATGCAATGATTTTTGGGTCGTGAGTGTGTCCAAAAATAACAATTCTGGCGTCTGACTGCGGATTCAGAAAATACTGATTTCTCGCCTGAAGGTCAGATTCGCCTGCCTTTGCAGCATTTGCTATTGCCTGACTGACAGGTATGTCTACGGCAACATTATTGTGTGCCTGTCTTTGGTCCCAAGTATCCTGAATTCCCCGGTAGAGTTTAACATCTATAACGCCTCCGGGGGTATTTTGATAAGGCAGTATATCATTTACTGAATATGCCCCTTTGAAACCATCCATATTGGTCACGATAATTTTCTCGTCAAATTTGTTTGGGATGGTATATTTTTCCAGAGTTCTACTCCACACATTCCAGTAAATGAAAAGCATATTCTGACTGGTACTTCCGGAGGCATTGAGAGTAACTGCCGGTATTACATCAACCGCCGGAGGAAAATTGTTTACAAAACTGTAGACTCCAATTCGTGTAAAGAAGTAACCTGGAGGAGTGATGGTTCCCGGAGCAATATCCTGATTTGAAATTGGGTCAGGGGCACAGAAGAAATTGTAGCGGTGCGCGTGCTCAATCGCTATTTGTGGCAAGTCTGCAGGATAATATGTCCCCAAACCTTGCACTGCATCCCGTGCCTGATTAATTCCCGGTAGTATCCTGTTTACATTCTCTGAAGTGATAGTTAAATCGTGATTGCCCGGGATATAGGTAACAAGAATTTTCCCCTCTTTTATTATACTATTGAAAGCATTTATTACTCCTTTGTTGGCGGTTGCAATACGCTCCACATAATCTGCCTGACCCTTTCCCTGATAAATATCCACTGTTGCAGGGATAAACCACTCATCAAGCATATCTCCTGCAATGACAAGCTCCTTTACATTACGTGACCATTTTACCTCATTGAGAAACAGCTCAAGTGATCTTAGATTTTTGTTGCATTCGGCATAAGATAGATCGGCCCCCAGATGGATGTCGCTTATGACAACAATTAAATTCCTCTCTTTGGTCCCGTTTGAGAAAGGATAATTAAGTTTCATATCATCCGCTTTCGTACAAGAAGAGAGTAGGCAGATAAACGCAATTGCCGCTATGAGTTTTAGTATTTTCACCTGATATTGAATTTGCTTGTAAATATAAGTAACGGATGTCAATATAACTAGTGCGGGAGAGCGGGCGAAATCATATTTTGTTCTAATCGTTTGTAGTTAAACTTGCCCCTAACGGTAGAATAAGCCCCTTGAGGGCATATGGCGCCAATTAGCCAGCGAAAGTTAGCCGCTGGTATTTTTATTTAGAATCTAACAAGTCATTCAAATTAATTATTTTACTGCCGTTTTTTTCGTAATAATTGAGCATTTCGTCAATTTTCCTTTTATCGTAACTCGTAATACAATCTGATATGACTGTAACTTTGTAGTTTTCCTTGCACATATTAAATACGGTTGATTTCACGCAGGCAATTGCATCTGCTCCTGTAATGTAAAATTCTCTTATTTCATTTTTCTTGATAAAGTCAGCAAAATCTTGGCTGGTCAATGCGTTGCCTTTGGATTTTTCAAATATGTTTTTGGAAACCAATTTCATATCCGAAACTAATTCAGACCCTCGAGTATTAGGTTTGAAAGTCCTTGTGCCGTCAGATAAGTTATAATGCTTTATGTAGACGACATAAATTTCATTTTCCACGGCCCAATCTATTGACCGATTGATATTATCAATGATCTCTTTGTAGTTTTTGGTAATGTCATTTTGAAT
The DNA here is from genome assembly GCA_002842515.1 of Bacteroidetes bacterium HGW-Bacteroidetes-5. Classification (GTDB taxonomy): domain Bacteria; phylum Bacteroidota; class Bacteroidia; order Bacteroidales; family UBA932; genus Bact-08. Next base: position 1,312,031 of record PHDC01000001.1, read on the forward strand.
GTCAATTACAACTAAAGACTTTTTCTGCATAGGATTTCCTTCTTTTATTGTTATGTTTTTATTCAATTTTTATTTCATTGTCCGTCGTACTGTCAGTTGTGACAAACGGCTGATTGTAGCAGTAGTAAGGGATTGCGAGCTAGTTTTATATGTTTCCAGTAGTCAATGAGTTTGCTTTTACGTCATCATAAAATTTTGCCACACTAACCTGCAAATACGGTATAAGCCATAGAAAGCCTACTCCTAAGGTCAAAATGCAAAGTAATGTCCAACCTAAAAATCTCAATACTAAACAAATAAACTTCCATTTGTAACCATGCATCATCTTTTTACTTTTATCAATTGCATCCATTGCAGCAATCGATTTGTCATCTGCTAATATGTAAAAGGTCATAGAATAAGATATGGCGGCAATAATCCCTGGAATTATAAGTAAAAGCGTCCACAAAGAGATGAACAAAACCATTAATAGATAAGCACCTAATGCAGTTCCAAAATTATTAAATCCTTGAAATATTTGTTCCAGTTTAGCGTCTTTGTTTCTAGAAATTGATAAAGAAAAAATAGCAAGACCGACAGAAAATGGTCCTCCGATTATTAATGAGGCAATAAGTCCAGCAATTGGAATAGCTTGAATGCCTACAATGATTAACGTATATAAGGCAAAGGTTCCAATGGCTAATCCCCATTTTCCTTTTAGAGATTCTCTTGCCATTTGCATTAAAACAACATTTTCAGTTTTCATTTTTGTTTTTTTGTTTAAATTTTCCTACTCTTAAGACTTTTCGTTAATAGCTTAATTTTTAATAAAATACTCCTTGAGAATATTGTTTGCCCAGATTCTGAATTGAGTGCCTCTTTGAGATTTTATACTATAACCAACAGATATAATAACATCCAGATTGTAATAGTCTACTTGATATGTTTTACCATCAGCAGCAGTTGTTGCATTTTTTGCAACAACTGACTTTATATCTAGCTCCTTTTCTTTAAAGATGTTAGTAATGTGCCTTGAAATGACAGACTTGTCTCGAAAGAATAAATCCGTTAATTGAGACAAACTTAGCCAAACACTATCCTTTTCAAGCTTAACCTGAATTTCGGTATAACCATCTTTAGATTTAAACATCAGAATCTGGGACTCGCTCATATCGAATATTTTAACAAAGTTATTCTAAAAATTAATAAACGCTAACGGCTGGGGTTAATATATTCAATGCCATATTTGTCAAACATCATAGTCAAATATGGAACTGCACCCATTACTCCCAATTTTCCATCCTGTCCCGAAACAATTCCTACTAAATATCCATTCTTATCTATCACAGGAGAGCCACTTCTACCATGAGGCTGATTTTCAGATGGTTTTATATAAAAATAATTTCCTAAATTCATAAAGCACTGCATTTTAAACAATCCTGGCTTACTATTATCTTTCTGATTCTTTGCCCATCCGACCGCATAAACAATCTCATTTTTTTTTACAGGTGTATATCTAATTTTCAATGGATACAATTGAGTATTCTTTTCATCTAATTCAAAAATAATCCAATCACGATCTTTTAACGTGTTAAACTGATCAATTGGTTCTTTTGAGTTTTTATTTATTAATCTTTTTATAGAAACTGTTTTTTCTTTATGATTCTTAGGATACATATTCCAGTAGTTAAACTTATCACCCAGATCAATACTATTAAATCCAAGTTGATATTGAAAAACCAAAAATAAATGTTTACAAGAAACACCAATTGTATCAAAACCAGTGTCTACAAGAAATGAGTTTGCAATATCATAGTAAGTTGTGTCAGAAAAATTAATCTCATTCGTTAAAGCAAAATCGGGCCAGGATGAAACAGGTTTTTCAATCCAAGGTTCTTTAATAATTGGGGGTGAGTTTTTACACCCAAACATTAACATTATGCAAATCAATATTAAAGCTATATTTTTCATAAGCTTCAGTTTATGGTTAATCATTCGTAGTTTTCTTTATTCCCTTGCCACTAACAGTTGGCGGTAAGTCCCGTTTTAATTTGAATTACTGCGTGTTAGCGGTTCGTTGCTTTTTCATTTTAACTTTTTCATCGCTTTGTTTTCAACTAGTGATCTCATCTGTTTAATAGCAACATTATTGAGTTGAAGTAGTCGTTCCGTTTGCGATAACCCTTGTTGAATCAGCAAAGCGTTAATGCTTTCCATATTGCTTAATACTACAAGTTGTTCCAATGTTGTGTAATCTCTGATATTCCCATTCTTTTCCGGGTTATTATCCCTCCACTCTTTAGCTGTAATCCCGAAAAGTGCGACATTCAAAAGATCGGCTTCATTAGCATAAACATGAGCTATCTGTTGTTTGGTGATTTCTTGAGGTATAAGGTTTTCTTTAATTGCATCGGTATGAATCTGATAATTAACTTTTGATAAGGTTCTTTGCAAATTCCAATCTAATTTCAATCTGTCATTTTCTTCACTCTTAAGACGCTGAAATTCTTTTATAAGATAAATTTTAAATTGAGGGCTGATCCACATTCCGAATTCAAATGCAATATCAGGATGGGCATAAGTTCCTCCATATCGTCCGGCACTAGCTTTTAATCCAATTGCATTGGTTTTTTGCACCCATTCTTTCACGCTTAACTTGTAGCTGTTTAATCCGGCCTGACTTTTAATTATGGTGAATTCGCCATAATTAAAATCAGGATTATAAACTGATTCCCAAATACCGAGATACTCAATGGTATTACGATTACGCAACCAGTCAGCAATAAAGAAATCACCATCCTTTGCTTTAAGCATATCAGTCAATGAGATATATTCCTGATCGTTATCAAATATAACTGATATTTCTTTCCCTTCTACCTGAATTTTTCTGTTTAATGTCATATATTGAGTTTGATAAAGCTTCTAATTCGCACTTTAAAAGATCAATGACCGGTAACGTTTATGGGTTGCGCAAAGTGTGTTTAAGAATGAATATGTATGGGGAATGTATCTCAAACTTACCCCCGCCTCTAAAAGATGAGTTGCGTAGCTGTGTCGCAGGCAATGCAGCGTAAAGTTATGATTTTTATATATTTTGCCCAAATATTTATGAAATGTTTTCTCAAGACTTGTTTCACTGTAAAATAAAAAAACCTCCACCTTAGTCATACAGTGTGAGGTTATAGTTTCTTAAATCCAATTTTAAACTCTTTTGTAGATCTCATCAAAAGGTACTCTCACTCTATCTCCCCAAATACCGCGATTATCCCTGTGAAAGTCTATTTAGTCCTTCTAAAGTAGAACTAACAAATGTGTAAGCTCCATTTTTTTTATTTCATTTTTAACCCTAAAACTCCCGCAAATAGATCTTGTTTACCCACCAACTATTTAGTGCAATTTTGGCCCAGCCGGCTTCTTCCTCCAAAACGAAAACCTGATCGTCTTTGGCGAGCTTCCTTACAACAGGGTGATTGGTGCCCGGCCCGAACCTGACGTTCAATGAACCGGCATCAACGATGAATCGTTTGGCTTCAAGGGTAAACCTTTGAGACACCCAATGACTTGCAGAATTGGAAATCTTGAGCCAACCATCAGATTCGGCATAGACCCTCAGTACGGCTCCAAGCTGAACCGGGTCCCTCCCGGGAGCCAAACTGTTTGAAGCTCCGGGACCAACCCGAACATTCAATGAATCTGCAGTAACAACCGCATATCCCAGGAGGTTGGTATCAACAGTAATGGGCTGATGCCCTGCAATAGCTTGGTTTACCAGAGGCAAGAAATTGGCTTCGCAATTCACCACCTTGTTCCCCCCGAAAAAATTGGTGCCCGGGCACGATTTGTTGCCTCCTGCACCATCGTTGCGAAAGCCATCGGACAACCTAAACCAGTGGTGATAGACTATTGAGTTGGAATTCACTACAAGGTTAAACTTCTTGCACAAAGCAGCGGTTACTTGAACAATTGAATCTTTCTGCTCTTGCAACATATTGTCTTGGCCAATATCAAAATCACCGAGGTTTTCAATGCAAATCGCCCCGGAATTCCTGTTCTTAATCCCAGCCGGATTGACATCCAGACTACGTCCGGTCAAAATTGCCCCATCGGGAAAAATGGTGAAATGTTGTGCTATATCGCTAAACCCATTTTGGCCAACGTCGTCGATCCAGTTTAAAAACTCGGATAAACCAATTTTTGTAAATCCATACTTAGTTTCCATTTCATAATTTGTATCTATATCTCGCTCTATTTTTATCTCCGATTTTTTCAATTAATCCATTTTCAACCGCAAATTTTAAATCACGACTTGCTGTTGCTGTTGAAATTTCTCTAAAGTTTTTCAGGTATTCTTTGCGTGTGAAAAAGTCCTCTTTTACAATTGATTTAAAAAGATTTATTCTGTCAATATTAATAAAGCTTACGTTTTGAATATTCAATAATTCTTCAAGTGATTCAAGAATGATTGCAAGCATAAACTCAATAAAAACCGTAGATTCCCCTGTATTATCTGACTTTCTCAGAGATTCATAGTACTGGTCTTGTCGTTCTTTTATTAGAGTCTCAATTGGTAAATATTCAAAAACAGGATATGAGTCTTTTAAAATTAAAGTCTGCCAAAGCCTTCCCATTCTACCATTCCCGTCAATGAATGGATGGATAAATTCCATTTCATAGTGAAATACACAACTTTTAATTAATCCTAAATCTTCGTCATTTTTCAAATAGTCAAACAAGTCATTCATCAAAGGCTTAAGCATTTCGCTCGGTGGAGCAATGTGTGCAACTTCTGAGCCTTTAACTATTCCAACCGATTTACTTCTTAGTCTGCCGGCAGATTCAATAAGTCCGTTCATTAAAATTGCGTGTGCTTCGCAGAATGATTCAAAACTATATGGGTTTAGTTTGTCCAAATAATCATAAATAGCAATTGCATTTTTAACTTCTAAAATGTCCTTTTTGGGGCCAATTACTCTTTTATTTTTAACAATTGCGGTTATTTGCTTAATTGTCAAGGTGTTCCCTTCAATTTCAAGCGACGAATGAATAGTCTTGATTCTGTTTTTCTTTCTTAATTCTGTCGGAGGTTTATTCAAATGTGCAGAATTCACCTCTCCAATCCTCTCAGAAATAGAAGCAACCAGTTTTAATATTTTTCCTGTTATTTTGTATGGTGGTTTCATTTGAAAAATTGATGATAGTATCATATGATAGTATCAAAGATAGCGTATTTATTTTAAAATACTAGTAAATACCTGTTTTGCAGCCTGTCCTAAAATGAACCTAACGTTCTAGCAGTAAATTCCGAGGAATCCATACAGTTTAAACTCTTTTGTAAATTTCATCAAAAGGTACTCTCATTCTATCTCCCCAAACTCCGCGATTGTCCCTTATTCCACAGGAGATAATCATATTGATTTGGGCACCTATTGGTAATTTTAACAACCTTTTAACTCTTCTACTGTCCAGCCCTTCCATCGGGCAAGTGTCGTATCCTTCATTTGCCATTGCCAGCATAAATGTCTGCGCAGCCAATGCACAGGTTTTGTGAACTACCACCCTTACATCTGCCTCGGATACCTGATATGTGATTGGTCTGAAAAGTCCAACAATGGATACCAAAATTTTTCGAAAAATTCCAAATATTCCCAGAAAGCGTGAATATAAAAATGGCATTACGTATCCATAGTACAATTTCCAGGTTTTGACTCTTTTCTCCTGTTTTTCAACAGGACTGTTGTTCAAAACATTTAGGGATTCTAGTTCAATCAATTTCTTTGCTCTTTTACGATATAGATCCTGCCGGGTTACAAACACAACCATCTGTTGCGCTGTTGTCGCTGCCTGTTGGTTTAAACAAGCGACTGAGAGTCTCTTTAGAATTAGTGGGTCTGTAATGTGATAGAATTCCCAAAGTTGCATATTTGAACTATTGGGAGATAGGGAAGCGAGCTCCAGGCAATGCTGAACCTTTTCGGGATCGATGGGAGCATCTTTGTAGTATCTTACTGATCGTCGGTAGTTTATTATTTCTTCAAAAGTCATTTTGTTGTATTTTTTAATTTTCAATATTGGTCAGATTGTACTTTACGCTTTTATATTCCAATTCACCATAAGTAAAATCTCCGTCAGGTCTTTGATAGATTAATTTAGCCTTGCTTGGTAATAAATACCCGTTTATCATTCTGTAGTTTTGAACCGGGGTTTCCCAAGGATAATTCACGTATTTTTTTCCATCTGTTTCAAATCGGTCGTTGCTATTGAAGTTTATAAGCTCCCCTTTTTCATTGAAAAAAAGTAAAGCACTTATGCTGATATCGCCATTACTAAATAGTGCTTTTACTGTTGTATCGTCTATAATCTCCCAAGAAATTCTGCTATCAATTAGTGTTGCCGGTGCAATAAAACACATATCATTTAACAGGGTAACTGTTTCAGCCTGATTCATTTTGTCTCCTTTTGCATTCACAACCTTAAACCAATTCAATAGTTTGACTTCAAAGGTTGCAGTTTTAGTTTGGTAAAGGTGCAGTCCGGTAGAAGGTAACCCCATTTTACTTGCTGTCATATAAAAATAGCGTGATGGACTTTGATAAAAATTATATTGCACAGATTGTAAACTCATATATTTGTCAGTTGGGTTACCACGAATACCTCCTACAAACTCTGCCCTGAAATTTTTAACCTTTGGTTGACCAACTGATTTTGTGTAATGAAGATACTTTTTTACAGCTTCAGGCAAATTAGCAATGTCACTTTCGGTCAAAATCTCCGTGGAAAGAGTGTTATTAGCTGAAAAATCATTATTAACTCGATTAATAAACTCACTTTTTATTAAAAAAGAACCTAAACTAACCAAAGAGACTATTAAAACAATCAGGTTAGGGATTGTGCCAAACTTGGCATCTTTCCAGAATATTACGACAAGAATTTGCGAAATAACAACCGCAAAGAGTCCAAAAAACCAAGCATATTTGTTGTTCGCATAATGTAAAATTCCATATATGATAAATAGTACAGTTGCTGTGAGCCAAAAAATTCCCAATGGTTTTGATATTGGAAGTGTCAACTCCTCTACTTCCTTGAATCCAAAACCTTTTACAAATCCGAACAGGTGAATAAGTCCGTGAAGTACTACTATTATTAAAAATGCTATTCTCATTGTTTCTTCTGTTAACTAAGTTGTTTAATATGCTTGTTACTAACGGCTGAGGCTATTGTGTCGTGCGGTTGATAGTCAAAATTTTACTGCCATTTTTTTTGTAATAATTGAGCATCTCGTCAATTTTCCTTTTGTCATAACTCGTAATACAATCTGATAAGACTGTAACGATGTAATTTTCCTTGCACATATTAAATACGGTTGATTTTACGCAGGCAATGGCGTCTGCTCCTGCAATGTAAAATTCGCTTATTTCATTTTTCTTGATAAAGTCAGCAAAATCTTCGCTGGTCAATGCGTTACCTTTGGATTTTACAAAAATGTTTTTGGAAACCAATTTCATATCCGAAACTAATTCAGAACCAAGAGTATTAGGTTTGAAAGTTCTTGTGCCGTCAGATAAGTTATAATGCCTTATGCCTCCGGGTGGCTCACCCATACCCTTGGTTAGCAGTTGTTGCTCTTTCATTCAATGATTTCTTTGTTAAATAATTCGTGTAGTTTTTGTTGCAATAATTTTTTGTCTGGAAGTTGTGTCTTATACTCTGACACCATTGTCGGTGAAAGACTTCTGCTCAAAGCATATTCAACTACTTCGCTGTCCTTGTCCTTACACAATAAAATTCCAATACTTGGGTTTTCATTTGGCCTTTTTATATCTCGGTCTATTGTAAGGTTATGAGACCAGCTAATTTCTCTCAACACTGTTGAGATTTTTGGATAGCCTTTGTAGGTCTCGTAAAATTGCTTCATTCTCCATAGGTTCTTGTCAGAGAAACCTTTTATTTCAGGCTCATTTTGTTGAATGTATTTAGCTAACTCTGTTACAACAGAGTCGCCCCATTCTGATTGCTCAATCTTCTTGCTGATATATTCTCCAATGTTCCAGTAGAGGCTAATTAGTTCAGCATTTACGGCTCTTATTGCATTTGTCCGTGATTGTTTAATGAGTTGAATTATGTCCGCAAATCGTTTATCCATTTTGTTTCTTTAAGCTACAAATTTATCTCTTTTCAGTTTCGTTTATCTTCTGGAACCGGATTCCGACTATTACTGCTAACGGTTGCGTGTATGAAACGTTGGGGATTGCGGGCTTCGTCACTATCCGCCGACACAAACGCCGATGCGGGGCAGAACTATTGACTTAATCACTTAAACCCTAATGTTTTATACACGTTATTGAACTAAATCCGCCTACGCGGATAGCTATTCGTTTCAGTTTTCAAAAGTACCCGATTTTTTCTATAATCGTTAGATTATTAACAACAAAAATCAATGATTATGAGAAAAAAATCGGGTTTTACCATTGTAGAGCAGGCTATCGTGCTTGTTCCTGAGTTTGAAAAGGTTGTCCGGAGGCTGGAGCAGCAAGTTACCTTACGCGGTCAGAGTACGAGTACGCTGAAGAATTACATCAGGAGGATTGCCTTGTTTGTGATTCATTTCGGGAAGCTGCCCGAGCAAATCGATCCGGAAGAAATCAACGATTACCTTGTTTCCCTGGCCAGGGATCCGAAGTCTCCGTCACGAAGTAGTTTTAAACACATGGTTTACGGACTTCGTTACTATTATCGGCTTCTTGGGATGAATAAAAGTGCAATCGCCCTGCCTTCACTCAAAGGAGACACAAAACTGCCGGTGATCCTGAACCAAAGCGAACTCAAAGAACTCCTTGCTGCTCCGTCTCTTCTAAAACAACGCGTTGTTCTTGCCCTGATTTATTCGGCAGGGCTTCGCGGACAAGAGGTCATCAATCTGAAGATCTCCGACATCGATTTTGAAAGAAAGACCATCCACATCCGGCAAAGCAAGTACAAAAAGGATCGGGTGGTTCCGCTGGCTGGGAGTATGTCCGTAGGGTTGAAAAAATACTTGGCGGCAGAAAACCCGCACCTCTGGCTGTTCAATGGCAAAGAGCCCGATGGCCGATACAGTGTCAAGGGGCTTTCCTGGGTAATGCGTGAAAATCTGAAAAAAACTTCCATAAAAAAGGAGGTGAGCCTGCATTCCCTACGTCATTCTTATGCCACCCATCTGCTGGAACAGGGACTGAACATTGTGACCCTCAAAGAGCTGTTGGGGCATGCCGACATAACCACCACCATGATCTACCTCCATGTAGCACAGTGTCCATTGATTAAACCTCACAGCCCGCTGGATACTCTCTATAACTATCCAAAAAATGCGGACAAGGTTTGAACTGGCCGATGTGGTGACCCTTTTCGGTACAAAGCTGATTTCCAACGTCAAATTATCGCCCTTTCAAATTAAGGTTCTGCGAAAGATCGCAATCTGCCGCACTGCGGCACTAGGTGGGCATAAGGAAGTGTGCGACAGTTATGGTACGGAGCGCTACAGCTACAACAGCTGTGGCGATAGGCACTGCCCCAAATGTCAGGCTGCAAGACAGGCATTCTGGATCGATGACCTGGTGCAGAAAACCTTGCCCATAAAGCATTACCACCTTGTATTCACTGTCCCCCACCTTTTGAATGCCGTTTGCCTGCACAACCAAAGTGTATTTTACAACTTGTTGTTTGCATCAGTCTGGAATACACTCAGAGCCTTTGGATACTCCCACTTTAGTGTTGAAACCGGGGCTGTGGCGGTGTTGCACACCTGGGGTCAAAACCTTTCATTCCACCCACACATCCATTGTATTGTTCCTGCTGCCGGATATACCATCGATGGGCAATGGAAGGAAATCGGACATCCGGAAACTATTTATATCCAATCAATCAACTAAGTGAGTCTTTCAAAGCCCAATTCCTCGATAGTCTCAAGCGTACCTTACGAAAACAGGAAAAAATGTCGCTGTTCTTCGATACGGTGCAAATGGCATACAAGACACGTTGGGTAGTTCACTGTGAACCTTCTCTGGCTAATGCGGATCATGTGGTAAAATACCTAGGACAATACACGCATCGGGTAGCCATCACAAACAAGCGTATTTTGGACATAGCAGACGGAAAAGTGACCTTTATTGCCAAAGATTATCGGGACAATGCCATTAATAAACCTGTAACCCTTGAAGGAGTGGAGTTCCTGCGCCGATTCACCTTGCACATCCTGCCCTCGAGATTCGTGAAAATCAGGCATTATGGTATTTATAACCATACAGTCAAAAGCCACATGGGGTTGTTGTTTGTCCCTGAGAAAAAGCCCGACGTCGATGCCCTGATCAACCGCCAAAATCCTCCGGAGACCGGCCTGCAACGCTTCGAAAGACTCACGGGGGTCAACCCATGCACATGCCCGTTGTGCAAATCCGGATGAATGGTGGCAATCAGGGAACTACCGCGGATAAGGGCTCCGGATTGTTTCTTCCCTGTTCAATTTCCAGCTCTGAATTATTGATCATTACCAAATTGCGCTTATACGCAACAGGGAGTTCTATGCCCCCAAAAAGGGATATGTGCACAAAACTTCCTCACAAACGACTGGTATATTCCTGTATAATAACTCAAAAGCACAAAAAACTGCAATACTTCAAAGAACGCTTGTTATGTATTAATCCAAAAAATCATTAAAACCGCCATTAAGCACATAGCTTTTGGCCCCGCAGGTGTAGTTCAACACCGACTCCTCGCTCGGTCTTGCATACCGCTCAGAGTCCTATTTATAAGCCGCAATTATTTTTTATCTTAATTTAATCTATTATTAAACTCAGTTAGCCAAGTTATTAAATCATTAACATCTTTCTCAATTTCAACAGGCTCTGGAATTTCTATAGGAGTTTCTGTTGGTTGACTGTGTTCGTAACATGAATATCGTGTCATAAAATAATCTACCAAATCGCAGTCTTCTTTTTTGATTTTAGCTAACTGTTGAACTTTCCCCATTGTATTTACTGACCGTCTGTATCTCTGAATTACATCTGCTAAAAAATCAAGTTCAACAATGCGCTCAACTAATATTCTTATATCGCTGCACAAAGCTTTACCAAAAGGATAATATGCATCAGTTCCTTGTTCGTTAAAGACTTTTTTTGCTTTTGCAATTCTTTCATTTTTAATATTATTTAACGCAGGTATGGTTTTCTTGGCAAAAAGAGGAGTTTCTCCAATTTCTCCTGCTCCCCAATTTTCAGTTCTTATACCAATTATCTGAATAGCACTTGAACTGCATTTGTCGTTTAATTGACCTAATAAACTTAACCTATGAGTAAAAACAATAACTTGTCTTGTTTTGCTTAATTCAATTAAACGCTCAACTGTCTTTTCCTCGAATTGTTGGTCAAGAGAAGATATTGGGTCATCAAAAACGAAAGGATTATTGTTGTTTCCTCCTGTCACATCAGCAAGAAAAGAGGCAAGAGCAATTATTCTATGTTCTCCCTCACTTAATATATCAGAAGGTTTATAACCGTTGTTCCCTTTTAATCTTAGAGAATGTGTAACTGTTCCTTTTGCTGCTCTTTCTTTAACTAATTCTACTTTTATTTTGCCAGCATTTAATGCCAACAACTCTGAATTAAACCTTTTTACATATTCTTCTGTTATTGCAGTTTCTGATATCTCACTTGCTTTTGTAGTAATTGTGCGAGTATTGCATTGTGAAATCCAACTATCTAAATCAGCAACTTTTTTTAATCTATCAACCTCTTTTAGAATATTCTCCCTTTGTCCACAACACCATTTTTTAGCATTCAGTTCTAACAACTCATTCAAAGCTTTTACTCTGTTAAACTGTTTTGCATCCAACTCAAATTGGGTTGCAGATTTTTCATACACTACAGAATTTGACTTTAATATGTCAATATTATCCGCAATAAACTTTGAATCTATTGTGAAATCAATATTCAGTTTTATTGAGTTTGAAGCGGTATCTATCTGCTGCCATATTTTAACTAAACAATTCAACCAATCTTCATTAAGGTTTGCCGCATTACATTTTGTTGAAAGATTTTCTTTATTTATTGCAATTGGCAGTTTGTTAATTTTTTCAGAGTATTTTTTCTCTGCTTGAGTCGCTTCATTTTCAAGTTGACTTTTAACAAATGTTTCAAAAGATAATAATCTTTCTTTAGCAACTTCATTCAATGGCTGGTGACATAGTACACACTTAGAATCGTTACCTATGTTTGGATAATTTGTGTTTTTATATGCTTCTTGAAGTGAAAATGCTCTTGCCGCTTCCCATAAAGATTTCCAAACTTGGCTTCCTACACCCTGTAACTCAGATTTATTAGCAATAACGTGTACACTATCCTGAGATATCTTGCGTTTATTTAGGGCGTCATCTTTTAATGCTTTTATCTCTTTTATTGAATCAATATTTATTTGCGAGTAAGCTTCTGAGATTTCCTTGACAATTTTATCAATCTCTAATTTTTGTTTTCGTATTTCAGTAGCACTCTTGGCTGGGTCTTTTTCTTTCAACCGCTTTTCAACACTTAATCTTACTTGTTCGTTTTCATCATTCCAAGTAAAGATACTAGTAAGATATTGTACCGTATGTTCTTTTTTTAAGCTATTATATAATTTTCCAGCTTCCGTTAAAGCATATTCGTGTGGAATATTGGACAATGTTTTTGCTAATATTAATTTCTCATGTTCTAATTTTTCTTGAATTTTGGAATAATAGTGAGATATAGCGGTAAATAATTTTACAAATCTAGGCGTATACGTAACAGTATTGGCTTCATCAATATAACCATTCCCTGTAGTAGTGTCAAAAACATCAATTGTTTTTAAATCTGTTATTTGACTATTGTTAATACCCCATTCTACTTCCTGTTCTATGTTGTCAATTGAATATTTAACGACGCATTTCCCATTTGGATTAGGATTAAAAACATTAGATTTTAAATTGATTGCACGAGGTTTTCCACTAATTTTTTTTATAATTTTTGTATAACCAGATTTTCCCGAACCATTAGAACCATAAATAACAGCTATATTTTTATCTTTTTCAAGTTTTAGAGGATTTCTAGGGGCTAAACTTTCTATGTTTTGGATTGACTCAATAGATAATAATTTTACCTGCTTCTCATTGTTAGTATTTAAGAAATTGGGGAATGCTTTATCTTCAAAATTTGCATTAGATTTTATCATAGAGATAAAATCATTCATATCGGCGTCTTCTATAATCTTTGTAAGGATTCGATATGCTAATTCTGTTTGCCAACCTTTTAATGTCTTCAACCAGTCTGTAATGTTTTTTTGAGTATCCATAGCTATATTATTTTTTCACTTTCAAACATATCGTTACGTTGATTTATAATTGCGGCTAACGGTTTGGCGGTAAAATCCCGTTTTAATGGGATATACGGCGTGTTAGGTGCTGGCACAGTTATTATCCCTTGAAGCATCCATAAGCATCTTCATCAACAATTTTCAAAAATGCTTCTAGATTATACACTTTTGGCATTGGATCATATGGATACCATTTTAAATTTGCTCTCATCCAGTATATTTTCCATGCTTTCTTACTCTTAACAAATGTTGCTTTTGCATACGGATGTTTTTGAATCTCACATGGATTATTCCACGCCGGTCTAATTTCGACTAAAAACACACTATTACCTGTCAATTCATAACCAATATCTAGTCTCGGTCTTATACTGGGCTCAGGTCTAATCAAAGCAATGTGCTTTTCCAATGTTTGAGTTATTTCATGTATTTGGGATATGTCAATTGCCATATAAATTATTATTAATCAATTTTATGCGCTTGCACCTAACTTGTTAATAACTGTACAAAAATTAAGGTTAGCTCCTAGAATTTACGGGCTAACCTAACCTTTATTACGGGTTATTTTTACCGCTATAAAATTAAAACTTAATTAATTCATTTCCAATATCGGCACCTGACAAATTATTGAAAATCACTATACCAAACCTATGTGTGTCCTGCCAGAATCTTCTAGATGTTGAGTATTTATTAGCACACAGAATAACAGGTCACAATTTGTGACCTGTTATAATATTTTAAACAATATTTTGTGGTTGTGGCCGAATCCGGATTCAATTACTTTTTTATCTACCTACCATCCTCAAAAACTCCTCTTCATAGACAACTTTTATATTGCTGCCGGAGGCATTGTACTCTTCAATTTTTTTAAGTTTGGAGGGGCCGGCACCGTGGCCGACTATTACAAATTGGGTTCTTTTGGAGATGCCGGTGTCAATATTGGCACCATTGGATTTGGCGAGTTGGGCAGCCTCATCGCGACTGATTTTGCTTAATACTCCTGTAAATACAATTTTCTTGTTGTAGAAAGGGTGCTCTTTATCTGCGCAATCGAGATCGGGTTTAAGAAGGTCCCCTGTGATCCTTTCGTGACCAGCAAAACTGCTCTCCGCTTTTGAATTCTTAATAAGGGAATGGTTCGGCATAATGCCCAGTTTCAATTTAATAAATGCTTCTGCACAGGCTATTGCATCCGCCAGTGCGTCGTGGTGGTTTGTCAGGCAAATCTCCAGAGCGTCGCAAAGCTCTGTCAGTTTCAGATTTGTGAGGCGGTAGGTGCATTTATAGTTGAATTCCGGTGCCTCCAGATTATAGTGTTCTAGAGCCGAGTATAGAGCGGACATGTCAAAACTGGCATTGTGGGCGACAAGGAGGGTAGTGGAGAGCTCCTCTCTGAGTTGGCCCCACACCTCGTGGAAGAGGGGTTTCTCTTTTGTCATCAGTGCGTGAATGCCGTGAATACAGCTATGTCTGGCCGAATATTCATTGCCGGGCGGTTGGATTAGGATCGATTCCTGGCTGATTATTGATCCGTTTTTTACCCTGACCAACCCTATCTGGCATATGCTTGCCTGATAAGAAGTTGCAGTTTCTATATCGATGGCGGTGAAGGTGAGATAAGACATATTGGATTTATTTATAAATCAGAAAAAGAAAATGTTATATCCGTTGTTTGTCAACAAATATAATAAAAAGAGAATCAATCAATGCTTGATAATCAATTATTTTATAAGATTTTATATCTTTAAGGACATTTTCTACTCAATAATCGATAAAAGCTATGATTAACCTTGATGTCATTTACAGCCCGGCTGTGAATTTTGCAATGCAGCAAAACCATGTTCCTGTCATCAGAAAAATTCTTCTAGTCAATGATGAAGATGAAATTATTGAAGATATTAAAATTAAAGTTTCAATTTCACCTGAAATCTCAGATGAATTTGAAAAGTATCTTGACCTAATCCCTCCAAAATCCACTATTGAAATAAAAGATTTTAATCTTGATATTTCGCCAAATTTTTTATCTGAATTAACTGAAAAGATATGTGGTGATATACAGATATCTATATACAATGGGGAGATATTAATCCTAACTCAAAAATATCCTTTAGACATTCTTCCATTTAATCAGTGGGCCGGGGTTTCAGTTTTGCCAGAAATGATCTCGGCATTTGTAACTCCTAACTATCCGTCAATTTCAGCTATTATTCACAGAGCATCGCATTTTTTAGAGAAATGGACTGGGAATCCCTCTTTAAATGAATATCAAAGTCGTAATCCTGACCGGGTTAAGAAGCAGATGGCCGCAATTTATGAAGCTATTGCTGAGCTTAATATCGTCTATTGTACGCCACCAGCAAGTTATGAGTCAACAGGCCAACGAATAAGAATGTGTGATACAATTTTGCCAGCAAAAATTGGTACATGTATTGATATGGCACTTCTTTATGCTTCTTGTTTAGAGGCAGTGGGGATTAATCCATTAATTGTAATAATAAGAGGACATGCTTTCGCAGGTGCATGGATGATTAATGATACTTTTTCAGATAGCGTAAATGATGATATTTCATTATTAACAAAGCGAATTGCCAAAGGAATAAATGAGATTGTAGTTGTAGAAGCAACTTGTATGAATGCAGGGAATAATGTTGATTTCGATTTAGCGGTTTCAGCTGCAGAAGATCATTTAAACGACTCTTCAAGATTTGTTTTATTTGTTGATATTAAAAGGTGCCGGTTTGCATCCCTTAGGCCGCTGCCACTTAGAATTGCTGACAATGATGGAATAAAAATAATTGAATCACCTTCTGCTGTTAGAGACAATAATTCTCCGGAATCAATATCTGTTGATTCAAGAGTTATTAATAATAATAGAATTGAAGTAACAAAGCAGAGACTCTGGGAGAGAAAATTGCTTGATTTATCATTAAGGAATAATTTGCTAAATATACGCTTAACTAAAAGCACTTTACAGTTAATTTCAATTAACATAAACTTGCTTGAAGACGCGCTTGCTGATGGACATGAATTTGCAGTATTACCTAAACCTGTTGACTGGGATAATGATATGATGGATGCTGGAATATATCAGGCCATTAATCAGACAGATCCAATCTTAGATTTAGTTAAACAAGAGCTTACTCAAAAACGACTAAGGTCTTATCTTAGTGAAAATGAATTGAGCCAATCTTTAACAGGGCTTTACCGTGGCTCGAGATCTTCAATGGAGGAGAATGGAGCAAATACTCTTTTTTTGGCTTTAGGGTTACTTAAATGGTATGAAACACCAAGTAGTGAACGCCCGAGATATGCTCCTATTCTATTATTGCCGGTTGAGATAGTACGTAAATCTGCTGCAAAAGGTTATGTGATTCGTTCCAGAGAAGAGGAGGTAATGATGAACATCACTTTGCTTGAAATGCTTCGTCAGGATTTTAGGATGAATATTGGCGGTTTAGAGATTTTACCTAAAGACGATAGTGGAGTAGATGTTAAGCTTGTATTTAACACTATCAGAAAAGGTATTATGGACCAAAGAAGATGGAATGTAGAAGAGCAGGCGATACTTGGTATTTTCTCATTCAGCAAATTCATTATGTGGAATGATATTCATAATAACGCCGACAAATTATGTAAAAACAAGATTGTAAAAAGTCTAATATCGGGAATAATTGAGTGGGAGCCTGGCGAGGAAGTTGACTTTAACCTTGATAAAGACTTTAAACCGGCAGATATTGCACTCCCAATTAGTGCAGACTCATTTCAAATGGAGGCAGTATGCAATGCAAGGACCGGAAATAGCTTTATTTTGCATGGCCCTCCAGGTACCGGCAAATCCCAGACTATAACTAACATCATTGCAGATGCACTGTATAGTGGGAAAAAAGTTCTTTTTGTTGCTGAAAAAATGGCAGCATTATCAGTTGTTCAAAAAAGGCTTTCAGAAATTGGTATTGCACCGTTTTGTCTTGAACTTCATTCGAATAAATCCAAAAAATCAGCAGTCCTTGAGCAGTTAAAGGCTACGACAGAGGTGCTGAAAAAGTCTTCACCGGAGAATTATTCTTTTGAATCTGAAAGGCTTCATAAAATTCGGGAAGAATTACGCGACTATGTTGAAATATTGCACGAGAAATTACCATCAGGTATATCATTGTATGATGCATTATATTACTATTATAATGTCTCAGATATAAGCTCTGAATTTGAATTTCCTAGTTCTGTTGTACCTGAGATATCTTCGTCAAAGTTGAGTGAATGGAAAGATATTGTAGAGCAAATGCAAATATTATCAGATCTTTATGGTTCTGTTTCTAAACACCCTCTCAAGGAGATTACTTTAAGTAGTTTTTCACAGACTGTTAAATTAGAGTTATTTGACATTTTAGGTAAACAAATAGAGTTATCACATCAACTGGAGAGTAGGACAAATGAGGTAATACGTTTATTAGGAGATGAGTACAAATGTAACGCTCTTAATTCATATGTGTTGCTAGCAGAGATGGCTGAAGTTCTTTTTAACATTAAGCATTTTGCTAGTTCGTTGTTGAAGTTGCAAAATTTTGAAAATGAAATATCACAATTAAGAGAGGTTATATCTCACGGATTTGAAAGAGACAGAATTAAAAGTGAGTTAACAGCCAATTTCTCAAAATCGGTACTTGATATTGATGCAGACAGAATTCTTGTAAACTGGAATATTGCACAAAATAAGTGGTTTTTGACAAGATTCTTTTCTCAGAATAAAATTGGTAGAGATTTAAGAGTATATTCTTTAAATGGGAAGATACTTAAAAATAATGTAGTACATATACTTTCATTAGTAGTGAAATATCAGCAAGAAAAGGATTTGATTAATACTAAAACAGGTTTTTATAGCAATACCTTTGGTTCTGGATGGGAGAAATGGGACTTGATGGAGGCGTGTTGTAATAATGCAATATTAGTAAGAGAGAAGATAATGCAGCTTACTGGTGATATCTCTAAGGGTTTAGTTACTTGTGAATGTCTTGCTTTTAATTTGTCGAATGGTCTGAGCACATTTAAATCTTTAAATGATAATAAATTAATTGAATTTATTGAAACTTTCAAAGCGTTAAGGGAAGTAAATGAATCAATCTCATCAAAATATGGATTAACGTTTGTTAATGACAATTGGATAGAAGATAATTTAGCTCTTACTGAAAGGTTATATGAAAATATTGATTTGCTGAAGGACTGGTGTAACTGGAACAACTTGAAGAATAAGGCATCTGAAATAGGGCTGAATCAATTTGTTTATTATATATCTTTAAATGACATCAGTAAATTATCAGGAGCATTAGACAAAGCACTTTTTAAGGCAATAATTAATTATTCTATTGAAACACATTCTATTTTGGCAAGTTTTAACGGAAAGTTGTTTGAGGAAAAAATAAGAAAATTCAAAGAGTTAACCAGTAGTTTTGAGAAAATTACAAGAGAGGAGTTATTTACGAAACTAGCATCTGATATTCCATCATTTGTGAGAGAGGCATCACTAAGCTCAGAGGTAGGTATACTTCAAAGAAACATAAGGAACAATGGTCGAGGGATGTCAATTCGCAAACTGTTTGACACAATACCCACTTTGTTACTAAGAATTAATCCTTGTATGTTAATGAGTCCAATGTCAGTGGCTCAATATATCGATGCTGATAATTTGCAATTTGATTTAGTTATATTTGATGAAGCATCTCAAATGCCAACCTGTGAAGCAGTAGGAGCAATTGCTCGTGGTAAAAGCTTAATCGTTGTTGGAGATCCTAAACAGATGCCACCTACAAATTTCTTCTCAACAAACACTATTGATGAAGAAAATCTTGATAAGGAAGACCTTGAAAGTATCTTGGATGATTGTTTAGCTCTTTCAATGCCATCAAAGCATTTACTATGGCATTACCGTAGCAAACATGAGAGTCTAATTGCTTTTAGTAATTCTCAATATTATGACAATAATCTACTAACATTTCCTTCTCCGGATGACATTAAGAGTAAAGTTACTTATCATCATATTGAAGGTTATTATGACAAAGGAAAGAGTAGACAAAATAAAGCAGAGGCTGATGCAATAGTCAGTGAGATACTTATTCGGTTAGCTAATCCTGAATTGTCAAAACTGAGTATAGGAGTTGTGACTTTCAGTTCCGTTCAGCAAACACTAATTGAAGATTTACTTAATGAGGCATTCATCAGAAATCCTAAACTTGAAGCTATTGCATTAGAGTCTGCAGAACCATTGTTTATTAAAAATCTTGAGAATGTTCAAGGTGATGAGAGAGATGTGATTCTCTTTTCTGTAGGATATGGCCCTGATAAAGAAGGCCGCGTAAGTCTGAATTTTGGTCCACTAAACAGAGAGGGTGGTTGGAGAAGATTGAATGTTGCTGTTTCTCGAGCAAGATATGAAATGAAAGTATTTTCTACACTTAGTTCCGACCAGATTGATTTGGCAAGAACTACTGCAGAAGGAGTTGCCGGACTTAAAGCGTTTCTTGAATATGCCGAAAAGGGGAAGAATGTTGTTGCAGTTTCGTCTCAAAATATTAAATCAAAGAGTAAATCACTTCTTGATGTTATTGCAAACAGAATTAAAGAATTTGGATATCAGGTTAATACAAATATCGGTTGTTCCGGATACAGAGTAGATATCGGTGTTGTTAATCCTGAAAATAAATCGGAATATATTCTCGGAATTCTTTGTGACGGGGCAAACTACAAAGCTGCGAAAACGGTCAGGGACAGAGAAGTTATTCAGATAGATGTACTTAAACTTCTCGGATGGAGAATTCATCGTGTCTGGACAATGGATTGGCTGGAAAATGAGGCAAAGGTAATAGATGATATAGTTGAAGCTATAGAAAATGCGCCTGAAAGTCAAGAAAAAGATATAGTTAAAACAGTTGAACCATCTATCGAGTCCTGTCAAGTAATAGCTAATGAGTATATCTCTAATGACCGATTTGAGGGGGTTAAATCTTATCTCGCAAATTATAATGTTACCCCCCTAGAATATTCTGGTGTTTTAGCAGAGGAATTTACTCTTCCTAATTGGGAGGGACTTATAATGAAGCAAATTTTGGAAGTTCTGGAATGTGAAGCTCCTATAAGCAGAGATCAGCTTTGCAAAAGAGTGTTGTCAATGTGGGGGATCTCCAGGATTGGAAGCCGGATTGACATTCATTTTCGTAGGATTTTTTCAAGAATGAATCTTAAATCAACGGGTGACGGTATTATACGCTATTTTTGGAGAGAAGACCAGAATCCGGAAAATTATCTCAATTATAGGCCTTTTATGACTAATGCGGCAGATATCTCTCCTGAAGAAATTAGCGTTGCTGTGAAGGAGGTATTAGAGGCCCAGATTAGCCTTTCTCTTGATGATTTGATAAGGGAGACTGCAAAATTGTTTGGATTTACAAGACTAGGTAATATTGTAGAACCGGCTATGCGCAGGGGCATTGAGAAGGCGATTCAGAGAGGATTTGCTAAAGAAGAGGGTGGAAGAGCAATAGTTAATTAGCATATAATCAATAATATACCACAATTGGTTTTTGATTAGAGCTAAATCTAATCACAGATGATGTGTTTGTTGCATATAGCTGCTTTACTCAACCTCTTTTCCACAATGTGGACACTTTTTGCACTTTTTATCTTTACGACCAATTTTATCAATAAATCCGGCACTTACTAATCCTGTTGGTAGCGCTACTAAACCTATCCCAAGTACAGCTATTATCCCACTTATGAACTTCCCTAGTCCGGTTATTGGATAAACGTCTCCGTAACCAACAGTTGTCAATGTTGCAATAGCCCACCATAAACAAGAAAGTATGTCCGGAAATTTATCAGGTTGTGCGCTCCCTTCAACATAATACATCAGAAATGATGCTACAAAAAGTATTAATAATGCAACAAACCCTGTTAAAGCCAAATCAGATTTCTTCTCTTTAATCACTGATATGATAAGATTCAATGAATTATTATAGCGATTAATCTTAAATACTCTGAAAAATCTCATTAGCCTAAGTATTCTCAGAAATCGCAAATCAATTTTAATTAATAAAGGCAGATAGAAAGGTATTATCGCTAATAAGTCAATAAGGCCATAAGTGGAGAAAATGAATTTTGATGCTGATTTAAATTTACTTGAAGAAGGATGTGTGAGACTAGAAATATAAATTCTTATCAAATATTCAATTGAAAACACAATAACAGAAACAAACTCAAATTTGCGCAAAAAGCCTCCAATTGATTCGCTAATTTTTGGAATAGTTTCAAGTGTCAAGGCAATTACATTTAAAACGATTAAAGCCATAATAGCATAATCAAAAATCAAATTAAACCTCGAGCCATTTGGCCCTTTTTCTACTAAGCGATGAATATTGTTTTTATTCATTTGAATTCTGTTTTTATGATAATATTATTCTGAAACTGCAATGTAAATATATGCGTGTGCTGTTGCTGAGCAATGGCATATATTTACTCTTTTATGCTGTACTGCTTCGGCGACAACATATTTAATAGCTTTTTATAAGCGTTAATAGCATTAGTACAATATTTCTGGTTTTTATCAATGCAAAATAGAATGTGATTATAACGTGCAATTAATACTGGATTTTTAACTAATTGTGCTCGTTCTTTAAGATAAGTTATCTGTTCCTCTGAATATAGGTCAGGGGTAGGGAACCCAATTTCTTTTCCATTTTCATCAACAGAGTAAAAATCAGAAATAAGCTGTCCTTTTCGTAATGCGAATCGTAAACTTATATGTTCTGCATTTAATAAATTATTCCATTCAAAATCGAACATTTCATTCATAGGTTTTAGTTGCTTCATTAATTCCCATCTGTCAAATATGGTAATCGACTCTAACTGACTATAATATTCTTGGAATTGGTCTGGAATATTTTTCATTCTTTATTTGGTGTGATGTGCTTTTTTAAACTTGTTGCTAACGTTTTCGCGGTAAAATCCCGTTTTAATTGGATTTAACGTGTGTTAAGAAACGTTGTTATTTAGACACATTATCTTCAAGTTTCTTTAATATTTCGGTTACTTCAAAATCTAACACTGAAAAAGCAAACCATCTCTTTCCTAAATCTTTCAAAGATGCTCCTATATGATAAATAATTTTTTTGTCAAGGATCAGAAAACGGTCATGAGATTTATTAAACTGCTTTATGCTTATATCGGGATATTGAAAACGATATTTTCTCAGGTCAAGGTTCATTTCTGCAGTCAAATTTGAGGTATAGACGATTACTTCCACCCCAGATTGTCTCTTCGATAACATAAGAAGTACACTTTCATCAATATAATTATCAATTAGAATGATAGATTCTTGAGCTTTTCTGATTAGATCAATTACAAAAATATAAGCATCAAATACTTGCCCTTCAAAGAAAATTCCTTCTTTTGGTGGCAAGTTTGTTTTAATCTGAAAATCGAATTCTTCTACTTTTGTTTTTAAATAATTTACATCTTTTTCAATCCTGTCAAAGCGATGACTTAAAGCATAACCTTTAAGTAAATAATCTTTAAGAACATTATTTGCCCATATCCTAAATTGAATGCCTCTTGATGATTTTACACGATAGCCAACCGAAATAATGACATCTAAATTATAATACTCTACTTGATATGTCTTCCCATCAGTTGCAGTTGTCGCAAATTTTGCGACAACTGGAATTTCTTTCAATTCCTCAGTCAAGACATTGGCGATATGTTTTCCAATTGTTTTAATATCTCTTTCAAATAATGTCGAAATCTGTTGTCTATTTAACCAAACAGAACCTTCATCAATCTTAACTTCAAGTCTTGTTGTTCCTTCATCAGCCTGATAGATTATGATTTCATCTCTCATTGGTAATTATTAATGTTTTTAGAAAATTTATAATGAGTTTTTTATCTGCAATGTTTGCTAACGTTTCACGGTAAGCCCCGTAAGGTTTTTCTTGCACTTACTTTTCATTCCGCAAATTGTTTCTTTCTTATTCATAATTCAGAAGTTAACTACTCCTACCTTATAGGGCTTACCGTGTGTTAGGCGGCGTTATTTCTTTTGATACAATCAACATTAATTTTAAAGTATCTCTATAAGATTCTAGAAGTCTTTTCCAAGCTTTTTCATAATCAATAATTGGATAATCTATTCCGAAATAGTTCATTGAATCAATTACACCTTTTGCATTATCAGTATGTATCGGATAAGCTTGTCTAACTTTTCTAATCTTTCGAAGATTCATTATTATTTTATTTCTTTTATCTTGTTTAATGTTAAATTGATTATAAAATGATTCAAGCAAATCTATAGACTGCTTTGTTGTATGAGAAATTTGAGTTATTTCTCTAAGAAATTCAACATTATAATCCCCGATCAAATTTCCTATTGATGATATTCTATGAGTAAATTCTTCCGTTTTATTTACTGGTCTGAAAAAATCCAAAATATATCGTTCCTGAGCTAAATTTATGAACCTGATTTTAAATTTTAAACTCATTATAGCATTTATATTGTCGCGTAATGTTATTATTTCATCAGCCAAGTAATTTGTCTCAATATTCTTGTAAACATCTGTTACAGTCTTATCAAGTGTAAAAGTATATTCTTCTATTGCTTCAATTTTACTTATTTCAAAAGGATATTCTTTTGTGTTTTCTGTCGTTAAAATAATTTCGTCAAAATTTCTAAGTGTACCATCAATGTGTTTATCTTTTATCAATTGGATAGCGAAAGGAAATACTAGTTTAATGATTTCTTCATCACTTAAAGGGGTTACCCATAATTTGTATCCCCATGAAATTAACAAAACCTCGGAAATACCAATATTAATCTCATTTTTGCTAATCTCATCCTTTAGAAATCCATCCGTTTCTCTATTTATTGTGTAAGGAAATATTATTTCATATCCCCTAATCCTAGGAATAATTAAATAAGGTTTTTCAAATTTGATAGTACTCATGTGTTTTGCTGTTTAATGACGCCTAACGGTTTGCTGCTAAAAAGCGTAGGGGAGTTCGAAGCAGCAATCTTGTCCCACGTTAAAAATATACCAAATATCCTAA
The DNA here is from genome assembly GCA_002842515.1 of Bacteroidetes bacterium HGW-Bacteroidetes-5. Lineage (GTDB taxonomy): Bacteria > Bacteroidota > Bacteroidia > Bacteroidales > UBA932 > Bact-08. Next base: position 1,336,448 of record PHDC01000001.1, read on the forward strand.
AAAAACTTATCTAACTCTCTGCCCCAATGATTTTTAGCAGCTGTTGTAGTGCGTTTTTATTTCTCGTCGCTTTTATTCTCTCTTTTTCTTTTCTGTCTGTGATTTAAATATTCATAGGTCAGAATAGCTAAAAGAGAACCTAATACACTTCCTGCAATATCATTAATATCATACTGTCTACTCGCTCCAATAGATTCTAATTCGTCGAGTATTAGTGCGAGCATCGTGAATAACGACCCTAAATAGACAATCAATCGTCCTAATCTTGGTTTCCTTATTAGAACTGGATTCACAGCACATAAACTAATCAAAAAAGCTGCAATAAAATTAGGGAAACTACCTGTCAGAATTTGAGCTAAATAATTCTCATTGAATGTCGGTCTAAAAACAGTCTTGTTGATATAGATTAATAAAACTAACAATAGGAAAAGAGTCAAGTTTATTCCTATAATCTTGAATACGATTTTCTTTTCAATTCTTGGTTTCATAAGTGATTTAATTTACTTGTTAATCAGAGTCTTTATGTATTCAATGCTCTTTATTCTGTTTCTGCAAATCGTATTTGCCAATCATTATCGTTCTGTCATAAAATGCACTACAACTTGTTTATGGGTTGAACAAAGTGTGTTTAAGGCCACTAATTTATGGGGCTTGAAACACCTTTGTGGTGGTTTATATTTTTCGTAAAAAAGTTGTTATAAATCAAAGTCATCGGCAGGGTTTTTAATGTTTTGAAGACCGGTCATACTGACGTGGGTATAGATTTCTGTTGTTTTACTGCTTTTGTGACCAAGCAACTCTTGAATGTATCTCAAACTTACCCCCGCCTCTAAAAGATGTGTTGCGTAGCTGTGCCGCAGGCAATGCAGCGTAAAGTTATGATTTTTATATATTTTGCCCAAATATTTATGAAATATTTTTTCAAGACTTGTTTCGCTATAACTATTACCTTTAAACTGCCCCTCTATCAAATAAGTAGAAGGTCTATACAATTTATAATACTTGATAATCATTTTTATAAGCTTCTCACTAACTGGCAGTACACGGTCCTTTTGTCCTTTTCCATACAGCCCCCAGGATTACCTCCCTGCGGTCGGTGATCCTGGAATGGTCGGCAAAACAGCCCAAGTCCCACCAAACTCCAAGCTGCTTCGCAGCCTGTCTTTTTATGTTCGCTGCCTTTCAAAAGCAAGCTTTTGACGGCTGCAAACATAAAAACGCCCTGCTTGTAGGCAGGGCGTTTGGTACTTGTAGCGCGACCCAGGATTGAACTGGGGACCTCATGATTATGAATCATGCGCTCTAACCATCTGAGCTATCGCGCCGGAATTGGAGTGCAAAAGTAATAGCAAATAGATTGTCAAAATTGTTTATTTTTGGGGAGTGGGGGGATACAATTAATAACTTTAGATATGAGGGTATATTTTTTTATTGCTTTGGTGGCTACGTTGTGGTTGCCGGGTCGGATGGCGGGTCAGGACGATTTTGAGACTGAGGTGAGGTGGGCGGTTAGGTGGCAGATGCAAAATTATCCTAAGTCCCGGTTAACAGATCTTTACAAGAATTTCTTCCAGGATAAGTTTGGGCCGGGTCATCTGTTAAAGGATACCGCGGCGGCGGGTAGGTATTTGAGGGAGGAGCTTACTCAAGTGAGGGGTAAATCGCAGGTGCAGATGGCAGAGAAGACCGGTTGGGAGGGGCGTTTTTTGAGGGTAGATCTTTCGATTATCAAACTAAAGATGGTGAGTTATAGTGATTTTTTCGCTGCTTTTGTGAGTAGTATCTCAGATGCGCCGCAGCCGGATATTGAGAGCTGGAGGGATGAGTGGAAGGAGATTGAGAAGATTATCCATACGCTTTACCCGCGTCTGCTCTATTTTGAAGATGATTCAAAGGCTATAGACAAACTGCTCTCCAACGGGGAGTATGTGGTTCACCACAGCGAAACCTATATAAAATATCATAACCCACACTACCGACTAATAGAGGCCTCAATTTTTGAGGAGTTAATGAGGGATGCAATAATTGGATATTAGTTGCTAATCAAGATTTTAGGCAAGCTTTTTTAATAACACAACTGCGTAAGCCTCAACTCCCTCTTCGCGGCCTACAAAACCCAGCTTTTCACTGGTGGTAGCTTTAACCGAGATAAAATCCGGCGGGCAGTTAAGCACACTGGCAACAGTGGCTCTCATCTGCTCAATATGGGGTGCGATTTTTGGTCGCTCCAGAGTAATTGTGATATCTGCATTTACAAGTGTATATCCTGCCCCGGTAATAAGGGCATAAACACGCCCGAGAAGAAGTTTACTATCTATCCCTTTGAACTCTGCAGATGTGTCCGGGAAGTGTTTTCCGATATCGCCCAGCGCAAGGGCACCAAGCAGGGCATCGCAGAGGGCGTGAAGAGGGGCATCGCCGTCCGAGTGGGCAATACAACCCTTAGTGTGTTCTATCTGCACACCGCATATCCAAAGGGGCAGTTTGTGTGCAAGTGCGTGCACGTCGTATCCGTTTCCTATCCTGTACATTTTGCGGTTCTGTTAAATTAAACTAGTGCTCCTTATGCAAAGCTACAACAAAATTCCTATAATTATTGTTATCTTTGTCTTCATAAAACGATGGTTATGGGTCTAAATTTTAGCTTTTTTAAAACACCCAAACACAGGGTATTCAACTATCAGCCCCTCTATTATGACGAGCGCAAAGAGGCTCTTCAGGATAGAATTGCCAAAGCCAGAGTGGAGGAGCAGGGCAAAGAGAGGGAGTATATTCCCGGGAAAAACATCAGAACCAATTTCCGTAAAGCCATTTATGAAAACCGAAAGCAGGCAGGCTCACCAATGGTAATGAGAATTATTGTACTGCTCTCATTATTAGGCCTTATGACAGCAGCCTATTATGTGGCTAAATCCATTGGCCTATTTTTTATTTAACTTGTAGATGATAAAGGTTCTACCCGGTCATATCTCCAATCTAATCGCAGCCGGAGAGGTGGTACAGAGGCCTGCCTCTGTGGTTAAGGAGCTTATGGAGAACTCCGTTGATGCGGGCGCCCAAAATATTTCGCTAATTATTAAAGACTCCGGAAGGACACTCATTCAGGTGATAGACGATGGGTGCGGCTTCTCGCAGGAAGATGCCAAAATGGCCTTTCTTAGACACGCCACCTCTAAGATCTCCACAGCAGAAGATCTCAACTCAATACACACATTCGGTTTCCGCGGAGAGGCCCTGGCCTCTGTATGCTCAGTTGCCGAGGTTACTCTTCGTACAAAACGGGCAGATGACCAGACAGGTTATGAAATTAAATACGCCGAGTCAAAACTCGTATCCGAGAATCAAACCTCCACACCTACCGGCTCAAACTTCGTGGTGCGGAACCTTTTCTACAATGTTCCCGCAAGGAGAAAATTTCTTAAGTCAGATGCCACAGAGTTTCGCCAGATAGTCTCTGAATTTTCCAGAGTGGCAATCACCCGTCCCAACATCTCGTTTCGGCTCACCCATAACAATGCAGATATCTTTCAGCTCAACCCTGCGACACTCAAAAAAAGAATCCAGGATGTAGCCGGCCGCGATATGGGGCGAGAGCTGGTAGAGATCTCGGTAGATACATCTCTCATAAAGATAAGTGGTTACATAGGTCGTCCGGAGGATGCGCGAAAGACTCCCGGAAACCAGTACCTCTTTGTAAACAACAGGTATTTCCGCAGCCCATATTTCCAGAAAGCAATTGTGAAGGGTTACGAAGGGCTCATTGCAGGTGACCTTCTCCCCTCTTTTTTTATATTTTTCGAGTGCGACCCGCACAAAATTGATGTAAACATCCACCCTTCAAAGACAGAGATTAAGTTCGAAGACGATTTTGCAATCTTTGATATCCTACACTCTGCCACAAGGGAGTCTTTGGGCAAGAACTCCTTTATGCCGAGCATAGATTTCGATATGGATGGTGCCCCCGATATCCCCAAAATCAAAAAAGGCTTTTACACCCCTCCTCCAAAAGTAGATTATGACCCGCTCTTCAACCCGTTCCGCACGGGTGCAGATGGGTTCCGTACAGGTGCAGATGGGTTTCCCGGCGGCGGCCAGGAGTCTGATGAAAACGGCGTTGCCGCGTTTGACCGCCGGTTTCACAGCGGCTATGGATCAACTCCTGCCGACTACTCAGATCCATTTAATCCGGATCCCCTCTTCTCAGATTCAGCCATCACTCAAAAACCTGTTCTTCAGGTGGGGGGCAAATATCTGCTTACCACCATTAAATCCGGTGTAATACTTATAGATATAAAACGAGCGAGAGAACGAATCCTTTACGAAAGATACCTGGAGGCACTCACAGAGGGAAGAAACCTCCCGCTGCAGTCTCTCTTTCCGGTCACAATTGAGGCCGACATTAAAACTGTGTCAATATTGCAGGAGAACATCTCAAACTTGAGATTTATGGGTTTCGATATCTCAATTGAAGAGAACTCCCTAACAGTAAATGCACTACCTAACGGGTTCAACGATAATTCAGACTCTCTTAGTGCCATAATTGACAGTCTGGTAAGCGATTTAAGCGAAGATGGCAGGGATTTTGGGAAGAAGTCAAAAGAGAGGCTGGCAGGGCAACTGGCAAAATCGGGATCATCCGGAAAGTATGAGCCGCTAAACAACCTGGAGGCACAAACGTTAATTGATACACTCTTTGCCTGCAGGGAGCCCAACTACACACCCTCCGGCAACAGATGTCTGGCAATTATGTCGCTTGAAGATATTGAGAAATTTATTTAACTATTAACACGAAAACAAAGAGTTATGTATATAAACAGAGGTACAGGTTTTTGGAGCAGCATTCCTCCGGTGGTGAAGAACCTGGTTATTTTAAATGGGGTAATGCTACTCATCACATTCCTTACCGGAGATTTTATGTATGAGAAGTTTGCTCTATTCTATGTTGAGTCACCCCTTTTCAAACCATATCAGCTGGTGACGCATATGTTTATGCACGGAAACTTCATTCACCTCTTTTTCAATATGTACTCGCTGGTAATCTTTGGGATAGCTTTGGAGCACGTATGGGGGAGCAAGAAGTTTTTCATCTACTATATGATTACTGGGTTGGGGGCAGCTGCCTTGCACTCACTGGTTCTCTTTTTAGAGGTATCCTCACTAAACACAGCCTATGAGGCGGGTAACCTTATGGCATCCGAGGGTATAACCAACATAATGAGAACCCCAACGGTTGGTGCTTCAGGAGCGGTGTTCGGGGTTCTGCTTGCTTACGGGATGCTATTCCCGAACAATGTGCTGCAGCTAATCTTCCCTCCCATTGCCCTTAAGGCTAAATGGTTTGTGATGATATTCGGAGCCATAGAGCTATATCTGGGATTGTCAAACAAAGGAAGCAACATTGCCCACTTTGCCCACCTTGGCGGTATGCTTTTTGGCTATTTCCTCATAATATACTGGAAGAAGAAGAACAGAATGTATTTTTAGAATGGGTAAAAAGAAAAAGAGACTGCCTTGGCCAGTTGTGGTCTTTCTCCGCCTCATAATTGTGTCGGCGGCTGTTGCTCTGCTTTTTTCTTATCTATCTGCATATATAAGCCCCTCAATATCTTCCATCCCTCTCTTTTTCGGTCTCTACTTTATTCCGCTGGTACTGCTCAATCTGTTCATTCTCTTTGTCGGTGTTATCCGCAAAGCCGGAGTCGTATGGGTCACCTTTATCGTTCTCCTACCCTCTATTCTCTTTGCTGAGTTGTTTATCCGATGGGGTGAGATTAAAAAGGGAGATCCAGGTATTGCGTTAAAGGTGTGCACATATAATGTGGGGCTATTCTCTCAGGGTAGAGACAAGAGCTACGAAAACACCATAAGGGAGATCAATAATTTTTTAAAAGAGGAGAATCTTGCAGTAGTTTGCCTGCAGGAGTTCTACTCCAAAGACAGTGCTGCAGTAATGGAGCTCTTCCCTCAATACCCATATCGCTATTATCATATGTTCAAATCTAGAAAGGGGCCAAGTTTCGGGAATGTAACTCTTAGCAAGTTTCCAATTGTGAACTCCGGGACTCTTACATTCAAGGGGAGTACCAACTTGTGTATATTCACCGATATTGAGCACTTTGGCAAGACAATTCGTTTCTATAATACACATCTGGAGTCTCACAGCATCTCCTTTACCTCTATAATGAAGAGGATGAGGGAGAGCGAAAAGGTTACGGAGGAGATCTACGAAGTACACGATAAACTGGCGGGTACTTTCCGTAAAAGGGCACTTCAGGTGGACTCTATACTAAAACACGCCGCAGCCACCGAACTACCATCAATTATCTGCGGAGATCTTAATGACACCCCAATGTCATATACCTATACAAGCTTAACATCCGAAAGAAAAGACAGCTTCCGGCAGTCCGGCAAAGGATTTAGTGCAACCTACTCTTTCCTTTGGCCTCTGCTTAGAATCGACTACATTCTCTATCCCTCCCCAATCTGGAGTAATATTCATACAACTCCAAGGGTAGAGTTCTCAGACCACTTCCCGGTTATTTCAGAGCTTATTATCCCTTAACTATGTACAGGATAGGATTTGATGCAAAGAGAGCATTTACCAACTTAAGCGGTCTTGGTAACTACAGCCGCCTTACAATCTCTTCTCTCTCAAGGATATTTAACTATAACGACTACTTTTTATACACCACCCGTTTTCGGGAGCACCCTCTGCTGGAGTTCTCTAACCGAAAGAACATTACTGTTCGTACCGCTTCGGGGTTAAAGGGTTACTTCTCGGCGCTTTGGCGCTCCTGCTTCATAAGCTCCATCGCAGAGAGCGACAAGCTGGATCTCTACCACGGCCTAAGCGGAGAGCTTCCGTTGTGCCCAATATCTGCACCAAAGGTGGTGACCATTCACGACCTCATCTTTTTGAGGTATCCCGGGTTCTACAAACCTCTCCAGCGTTGGATCTATCGTAAAAAGGCTGCCCACGCAATAAAGCACTCCAGTAAAGTTATTGCAATCAGCAAACAGACTGCAGATGATATTATCGCTTTCTTCGGAACAGATCCATCAAAAATCGAGATAATATACCAGGGTTGTGACCCGCAGTTTTACTCCCCGGCTTCACAACAGAAGATAGAGCAGGCTCGTGCGCTCTATAACCTGCCCAAGAGATTTATCGTTGCTGTGGGAACCGTTAAGGAGCGCAAGAATCTGGAAAATGTGGTGAGGGCTCTTCCCTCGCTTCCAAAAGATGTACAGCTGCTCTGTTTTGGCAAATGGACACCTTATGCCATAAAGGTTTGGGCAATTGCAGATAAACTGGGAGTCAAAGATAGGGTAAGGATGATTCACGATGCAGATTTTACCCTTTTACCGGCGGTATACTCTTTGGCAGAGTGTCTGGTCTATGTCTCTCATTTCGAGGGATTCGGGATACCCGTTCTGGAGGGAATTACCTACGGAATACCTGTTGTCACCTCAAAAAGGGCATCTATGCCGGAGGCGGGTGGAGAGGCTCCTTTGTATGTAGACCCAAGCTCAGTAGAGGAGATAGCAGGCAGTATTGAGATGGTACTATCATCTCCAACCCTTCGCAAAAGTATGATTGAGAGGGGGTTCGAACATTCAAAAGAGTTTCGTAACGATAAGGTGGCCGAAAAACTTTTCGCTCTGTATCAAAATATAATATCTAAACATAAAGAGAAAAATGGAACTAAAGAAAGCGGTAGATGAAGCGGTAAAGGTTCTCCGTAGCGGGGGTGTAATACTATATCCCACCGATACTGTTTGGGGTTTAGGTTGTGATGCCTCCAACCCTGCAGCGGTAGAGAGAGTCTGCAAAATTAAAAAACGTGAAAAGTGCAGCGGGCTAATAGTGATTGCTGCAGATTTTAATATGGTGTGCAGGCACGTAAAACAGGTGCCGGAAATTGCTGAGGAGGTTGCAGAGATGAGTGACAAACCTCTCACAATTATCTATCCGGGGGCGTTTAACCTTGCAGCCAATGTTATTGCCAAAGATGGCTCAGTGGGAATCCGTATTGTAGATCACCCATTCTGCAACCTCCTGCTGGCAAAATTCGGTAAACCCATTGTGGCAACATCTGCAAACATCTCGGGAGAGAAGAGCCCGTCCCATTATGAGTATATAGATGACTCAATTATTGCCGGTGCAGATTGGGTTGCAGATCCTTTCCACGAAGAGGGCTCTACCGGAAAACCATCTTCAATCCTCTACATTGGAGAGGGCGGAGTTGTAAAGATAATCCGCGACTAACAAAATATAAAAATGATACACTATCTTCTTCTCTTGGTTGGATTTGTAATCCTTATTGCCGGTGCAGATTATCTGGTAAAGGGGGCATCATCCATTGCAAAAAAACTCAATATCTCGGACCTGATTATCGGGCTCACCGTGGTCTCCATAGGAACATCTGCCCCGGAGCTCTCGGTCAACATTATGGCAAGCCTGGAGGGCTCAGCGGGAATGGCTATCGGGAATGTGGTAGGGAGTAATATTTTTAACTTCCTGGCAATAATTGGGATAGCAGCACTAATCCGCCCAATAAATCTTAAGAGTTCACTCATAAAGATTGAGATCCCCTATGCAATCCTGGCATCAGCCGCTCTTATTTTTGTTACTGCAGATGTTCTGCTCGACGGTAAAGAGGGGGTTATCAACAGGAGCGACGGGCTCATTCTGCTTCTCTTCTTCTCCATATTTCTATACTATGTCTTTCTCTCTGCAAAAAAGGGGGAGATCAAAGAGAAGGATGCTACCGAGCACCTAACAAAAACATACTCTGTTTGGATTTCTGTGATTATGATTGCGGGTGGTTTGGCTGCCCTAATCTTCGGAGGAGATATAATTGTAGACCACGCTACCATACTTGCCCGGCAGTGGGGTTTCAGCGATAACCTCATCGGACTCACAATTCTCGCGGTGGGCACATCTCTGCCCGAACTCGCCACCAGCGTAGTTGCTGCACTAAGGGGCAACAGCGATATCGCTATCGGAAATGTTGTAGGTTCAAATATCTTCAACATCTTCTTTATCCTTGGTGTAAGCTCTATAATCTTCCCATTGCCGGTTGCTCCCGAGAGTATTGCAGACGGGCTTGTGGCCGCTGCAGCAACCGCCCTGGTACTCTTCTTCGCACACCGTGGAAGAGGTCAGCGCATAGACAAGCTGGAAGGGCTGATTCTCATCGCCTCATACTTCTTCTACACAATCTATATAATTTTGAGGTGAGAGAACCTTGCCAAGCATCGTGGGTTATAATTGGCTACCAGCTATTTAGCAAATTTTAATTAATGTGTCCCAAATAGACGGCGGAGACTGCAGTTAGGGCTGCGGTCTCTGTTCGCATACGGGACTCTCCCATATGGAAAGCCAGAAAACCGCTGTGGGTGGCCAGTTCAATTTCGCTAACGGAGAAGTCGCCCTCGGGCCCTATCATCACTAGGATTTTTTGGGGGGCAAGAATTTGGGGGGGGTAATTGTCGCCCCGCTGCTTTTTTGATTGTTCAATAAGGGTGGTTATACTCTCACGATGGCTTTCCCGGCAGTGGCCGATAAGTTTTGTCCAACCCTCCCTCTGCTTATAATCCGTTATAAGTGCAGATGCCTTTGTCATTGGGTTGAGCACAGGAAGGCGCGTTTTGAGAGATTGTTTCATTGCAGATAGTATTAGTCTCTCTGCTCTCTCTTTTTTGAATACCCTCTTTTGGGAGTGCTCTCCCTCGAGCGGGGTTATCTCATCTATCCCAAGCTCAACAGCCTTCTCTATAAACCACTCATACCTGTCCGGGTTCTTTGTGGGAGCAACAGCCATATGCAGATAGTAATCTCTCTTCTGGTACTCCCTATCGCAGCTGATTATCTGCAGACGGGTCTCTTTACCCTGAGTTGATATAATCTCTGCAAGGTATAGACCCCCTGCGCCATCGGTGAAATTAATCCTCTCACCGGTGTTGTGTCGCATAACTTTGGTGCAGTGCAGCGACTCTCCGGCGTCCAGAGTGGCCCTGTCGCCCTCGATGTTGTTTGTGAAAAAGAGTTCCATAATAAGTGCAAATATATTTAAAAAGGTTATTTTTGTCTAAAATCAGAATAAAATGTCTAAAGAACTTTCACAAAGGTACACAGCACTTGATGTGCTAAGGGGGATGACTATTGCCGGTATGATTCTGGTAAACAACCCCGGCTCCTGGAAAACCATCTTCCCTCCGCTCAGACACGCCGCCTGGCACGGATGCACCCCCACCGACCTTGTTTTCCCGTTCTTCCTCTTTATTGTGGGTGCAGCTCTCGCTTTTGCATTTGCAAAATACAACGACACACTCAACTCATCCTCAGTAAAGAAGATCCTAATAAGGACGCTATTTATCTTTCTTACAGGACTGGCACTGAATGCTTTCCCCTTCTATAACACAAGTCCCAATCCGGAACTCTCATTTGGTGAAAACTGGATGGTTTTCCTTCAGAATCTGAGGATTCTTGGAGTTCTTCAAAGAATAGCTCTTTGTTATATGGTTGGTGCACTCATTGCTCTATGGCTTCAAAAACCAAAGAAAATAATTGTTGCCGGCGTTATCCTTATGTTTTTGCATTGGCTCATTCTGGTCCTTTTTGGAGGTGAAGATCCTTTCTCTAAGGAGGGTACAATCTCCGGAAACATAGATGTTGCACTTATCGGCATATCCCACGTTTACAAAGGATTTGGAATGCCATTCGAACCCGAAGGATTCCTTGGTGTTCTCTCCGGTTCAGCCACAGTACTCTTTGGTTATCTCATTGGTGGTCATATCCGTAAGAGTAAGGAGAAGATTACGGCTGTGAGCGACCTCTACACAATCGGTTTGATCTCGCTTGGTGTAGCTATGGTTATGAGCATTTTCATCCCTATCAACAAGCCTCTCTGGACCCCATCTTATGTTCTTTATGCAGGCGGATGGAGTGTTTTGATGCTTTCGCTCTTTATCTACTTTATAGACATAAAAGGAAAAGAGAAGATATTCTTCCCATTCAAGGCACTTGGTCTTAACCCGCTCTTCGCTTTTGCAATGGCAGCTATTATGTCCAGAACATTTAGTCGGATTATCCGCTGGGAGACAACTGTATTGCAAGATGACGGCACTATGAAGGAGACCACCGTCAGCGCCGCCAACTGGTTTTACCAGCACATTTGTGTCCCACTCCTGGGAAACAACCAATTTGGATCTCTCCTATATGCTCTGCTATATGTCTCAATCTTTACCGGAATGGCAATATTTCTTTACAAGAAGAAAATCGTTATCAAGCTGTAATCCGGAATCGTTAATAATTTATATTTCAAATTTTTAGAATGGCATATATCGGCTTGCTCTCAGATACTCACTCTGTTTTTGACAACAATCTCCGGGAGTTCTTTAAGGATGTAGATGAGGTTTGGCACGCCGGAGATTTCGGAAATATTGCAGTATCGGATGCCATCTCTTCGTTCAAGCCCCTGAGAGGGGTTTACGGGAACTGCGATGGTCAGGAAGTGAGGTTGGTTCACCCCTATATCCACAACTTCGAGTTGGAGGGGATGCGTTTTTTGATGATGCATATCGGCGGATACCCCGGTAGATATGACTACCGGGCCCAGCAACTGATAACCGCTCACAGACCGGATGTCTTTATCTGCGGCCACTCGCATATCCTTAAAGTTATTAACGACAAAAGAAACAACCTTATCTGCATAAACCCCGGGGCCGCCGGGTTGGAGGGATTCCATCAGGTTCGCACAGCACTCCGTTTCCACGTAGCAAATGGTGCACTACACGATATGGAGGTGGGCGAGTGGTCAAAAAATTTGAAGATTTCAAATTAATCGTAATTTTGTAATATTGATAACAAAAAGATTCAGCCTAACTAAATTCAATTTAAATTAATAATGAAAAAAACTCTTTTAGCTCTTTTGATCTTCTTTACCGGAGCTTTGTGCTTTGCGCAGCAAACACCGGTTACCAAGGCAAACTATGATCTTGCCGCCAGATTCTCACCTAAAAAGGTTAACAAGCTGGTATTCTCTACCGCGGTTACTCCTAATTGGTTTAAAAATTCCGACAAATTTTGGTACGTTTGGCAAACTCCCCAGGGAACATTTTATTACATAGCAGATCCTGCTACCGGAATTAAGAAGCCGGTGTTTGATAATGCAAAACTTGCAGCCGAACTTACAGAGATTGTTAAGGATCCGTTTGATGCTCAAAACATTCCAATTATGAGGCTCAAACTTGTAGATGACAAAAAGTTCACTTTTGAAATCAAGAGCACTCTGGATGTTGAGGTTAAAGATGAGAAGACAGGGAAGCCTAAGAAGGAGAAAAAAACACACGGGTTTGAGTATGATATTGCGACAAACAAGCTTACCGAGATTAAAGATTATAAATCTCCAAAACCTTATCCGGGTTGGGGAAATGTATCTCCGGATAAGAAGGTTGTACTATTTTCAAAGAACTTCAACCTCTACTATATGGATATGGAGAACTTCGAAAAAGCCCGTATCAATGACGAAGACTCAACAATTGTAGAGCACCAGCTTACTACAGACGGAACAACTGAGTTCGGTTACGGCTCGGGTAACAGCGATTTTTACGCAACAGATAAGGAGAAGAACAAAAGAACCGGTGCGTTTGCAGTTTGGTCTCCGGACTCCAAAAAGTTTGCATTTATTCGCTCTAACACCTCAAAAGTAAAAGATCTTTGGGTTGTAGATGTACTTGCAGAGCCAAGACCTAAACTCGAGAGATATAAATATCATATGCCGGGTGAGAGTGACTCTCCATCTAGGCACCTCTACCTGTTTGACCTGGAGAGCAAGAGCTGCAAAGAGATCAGCACAGCTGCTTTCAAGGATCAGGAGTTAAGGATACACACAGAGCCTGCACTTAAGAAAGATATGTTCGACGAGATTAGACATAGTGTTTGGCAGGGAGATGTGAACAAATTCTATGTAACCCGTACCAGCCGCGACCAAAAGAGGATGGATTTCTGCGTTGCAAATGTTGCTGCAGATTCTGTAAAACCGCTCGTTAGAGAGAGTCTTAACACCTATGTAGAGTCAAGAAATGTGAAGTTTGCCTCAAACGGAAGCGAATTTATATTCTGGTCTGAGAGAAGCGGATGGGCACATCTCTACCTATACGATTCAAACGGCAAACTGAAAAACGCAATCACTTCCGGTGAATATCACGTAGAGGATGTTGTGGCTGTAGATCCTGCCCTTAAGGTGGTCTATTTCATAGCAAATGCAAAAGAGAGTGGTGAGAACCCATACTACACCCACCTCTACAGAGTAAATTTTGACGGCAGCAACCTCAAGCTACTTAACCCCGGCAACTTTAATCACGACGCACTTGCATCTGACAACGGAAAATATTTTGTAAACAACTTCTCAAGAGTAGACACAGCACCAAAATCTACACTTTACGACGCTAATGGCAAAAAACTTACAGATCTCGAGGAGGCAGACCTCAGCCAACTCTTTGCAATCGGCTATAAATTCCCTGAGACCTTCACCTTGAAAGCCGGCGACGGGAAGACAGACCTCTACGGAGTGATGTACAAACCATTTGACTTTGACTCGACCAAAATATACCCAATCATTGAGTATGTATATCCGGGTCCTCAAACAGAGGCTGTGAACGCCGCCTGGACAAAGAGTATGGATAGGGTAGACCGCCTTGCCCAGCTTGGTTTTATTGTAATTACTGTTGGAAACCGCGGCGGACACCCTGCCCGTTCAAAATGGTATCACAACTTCGGCTACGGAAACCTTAGAAATTATGGTCTGGAAGATAAAAAGATAGCTGTAGAGAAGCTAGCTGCTAAACATAAATTTATAGATCAGAATAAGGTTGGTATCCACGGCCACTCAGGCGGAGGATTTATGTCTACTGCTGCAGTTCTGGTGTATCCGGACTTCTTTAAAGTTGCTGTTTCCAGTGCAGGTAACCACGAAAACAACATCTACAACCGCTGGTGGAGCGAACAGCACCACGGAGTGCTTGAGGTGATTACAGAGAAGAAGGACACCACTTTCAAATACAGTATCGACAGAAACTCACAGATAGCCAAAAACCTCAAAGGGAGACTTCTGTTGGTTCACGGAGATATAGACAACAACGTTCACCCTGCAAACACAATCCGTATGGTTAACGCCCTCATAAGAGCCAACAAAAGATTCGATATGCTTATGCTACCCGGTCAGAGACACGGGTTTGGAGATATGACCGAGTACTTCTTCTGGAGAATGGCAGATTACTTTAGCGAACATCTTATTGGAGATTACAGAGATGAGGTAGAAATTCCGCAACTAAATAACGACTAACAGGCTATTTACACTTTATAATTTTGTTAGTATATTTTTAATTATTTGTATATTTGTTAATTACTCATTAATGGGTAAGTCAGATATGTTATATTCAATTAAATAGTAGTTTTGCCTCCAATTAAAATTAATCAAATATGAAACTAAAAAAACTATCACTACTTCTTTTAGCTAATTTGGTTGCTCTTAGCCTAATGGCAGAGGGTTATCAGATAAATTCACAAAGTGCCCGCCAGGTTGGGATGGGCCATCTTGGAACAGCTATGAAGCTTGGCTCGGAGAGTATGCTCTTTAACCCTGCCGGCCTCTCATTTATGAAAGGTCAATATGAGGTTTCACTCGGAGCAAGTGCAATCTTCTCAAAAGTAAAGTATATGAATGACTCTTACTCTGTTGAGACAGACAATCCTATGGGAACTCCTCTCTTCGGATATGCAGGTTTCCGTATTTCCGACAAGTTTTTTGCAGGTATTAGTATTACAAACCCTGTAGGAAACTCACTGGTTTGGCCGGACAACTGGGTTGGTGCACACCACATTCAGAACATCTCCCTAAAAGCATTTTCGATTCAACCTACAATATCATATAAATTAAACGATAAGCTTAGCTTCGGTGCAGGTCTTATGGTTGATTTCGGTAGCTTCACAATTGAGAAGGCCCTTACCAGAATGGGCGCACTTAATGCTCTGGGCGGATTAAACCCCGCTTTCAAAACAGTATTGGATATGTATGCAAACGAGCCATCTGTAACAGCTAAACTGGAGGGTGAATCAAAGATTGCAATGGGATTCAACGCCGGTATACTTTACACTCCAAACGACAAACTGAGCATTGGTGTATCTTACCGCTCAAAAGTTATGATGGAGGTTACAGACGGAATGACAGCCGTAAGTTATGCAGGTCCAGAGATGCTCTCTATGATTACCACAGTAAACACAATGATGCCGGGTGCAGTTCCAATTCCTCCTATTGATGGCAAGAAGTTCACTGCTGCCCTTCCAATCCCATCTAACTTAAATGTGGGTGTTGCATACCAAACAAGCGAGAAATTACTGCTATCTGCAGAGGTTCAATATGTTGGATGGAAAGCTTACGACAAACTGACTATCGGTTACGGCAGTGATGCAGGAAACCTACAGCTTGTTTCCAACAAAAACTTCAAGAACAGTATGATCTATCGTGTTGGTGGAGAGTACACATTCTCAGAAAAACTTAACTGGCGTTTTGGAGCAATTTATGATATGACCCCTGTAGACAAAATGCTTTACAGCCCTGAGACACCGGGTGCCAACAAGCTAAGTATAACCACAGGTATATCATACAAACCAATTGATATGCTCACTATTGATCTTGGATTCCAGGCACTTGTAGGAGAGAAAGTAAGAGGATATGTTCCGGAAACCTGGAACCCTACAGTTAACTTCGTGGGTGACTACAAAGCAACTGCTCTTATTCCTGCTCTTGGCTTTAAGTTCAATTTCTAAAAAAATAACTACTTTTGCCATAGGGAAAAGACTATGCCAAAAGAGATCCAAATTGACCTGTTTTTAGAGTTATCTAAAACAAATCCGATAATAGATGTCAGATCCCCGGGAGAGTATGAGCACGCTCATATTCCCGGGGCTCTTAATTTACCCCTGTTCTCCAACGAAGAGAGGGCAGAGATTGGTACAATATACAAACAGAGAGGGCGGGTGAAAGCTGTGCAGAGGGGTCTGGAAGTGGTGGGTCCCAAACTGGCAGGGTTTGCAAAGTTCGCACTGGCGCTCAAGAGTGACAATATCCTTATACATTGCTGGAGAGGTGGGATGAGAAGCTCATCTATGGCCTGGCTTCTGGAGCAGGTGGGCATAGAGTGCACGCTGCTCACCGGGGGTTACAAAAGTTACCGTGGTCACGTGCTAAAGAGCTTTGAAAAACCGCTTAAGATTGTTCTTTTAGGGGGATATACCGGCTCGGGAAAGACAGATCTAATAAAGCTGTTAAAAGAGCAGGGGGAACAAGTTCTGGATCTTGAGGGGCTGGCTTGCCATAAAGGGTCTGCATTTGGAGCAATTGGCCAGGGGGAGCAACCCTCTAGCGAACAATTTGAAAACCTACTCTCCCTGGAGATGGAGGCTCTGGATGGTGAGAAGGTGGTGTGGATAGAGGATGAGAGCCGCAATGTTGGCAAAGTGTTTGTCCCCGAACCCCTTTGGAGGCAAATGAGGGTATCGCCCCTTGTAAAAGTAGAAACCCCATTTGAGGCTCGTGTAGAGAGACTTATGAGAGATTATGGCTCTTATCCTGTAGAGATGCTGGCTGCGTCAATTAAGAAGATAGAGAAGCGGCTGGGTTACGATAAGTGCAAACTTGCGCTTGAGGCCTGCGAAAGAGGAGATCTCGAAATTGCTGCACAAATCTCGCTGCTATACTACGACAAAGCTTACGGCAATCAACTAGAAACAAGGTTTGGAGAGACTCTCCCACACCTGCCTTCGGTAAATTTTGACGGAGGCAACGCAGTTGAGTTTGTAGAGAGATTAAAGAAGATTGCTCAAGATATTAACTTTGGGGCTTTATAAACAGCCCAAATAAATCTGACGAAATAAGATGAATGAGAGAGATTTAAACAGAAAAATTGCCTTAATGATTACTCGTGACGGAATGGGAGAGGCCACAGGAGAGCTGAGTCATATCCTCATCAAAAACTACCTTACACTTTTAAAGAGCGAAAACAGAGTTCCGGCATATATCTGCCTCTATGCAGATGGTGTAAAACTGGCGTGCAGAGAGTCTAATGTTGCTCAGGAGCTTAAAGAGCTGGAGCAGGCCTGTTCTAAGGTGATAATCTGCAAAACTTGCCTAAATTTTTACAACCTCCTGGATAGCGTTGAGTGCGGAACAGTTGGTACAATGCTAGATATAATTGATGTGCAGCACAATAGCACTAAGGTCATAAATCTATAGAGTATAATAAATGGACACAATAAGACTCACCCAGTTTAGCCCGGGAGCGGGATGCGGCTGCAAAATTGCCCCAAAAGATCTTGAGGAGATCCTTAAAAACAGTCGTTCTCAAAAGGTGTTTGAAAATCTTCTCGTCGGGAATGACAGTAAAGATGATGCCGCGGTATTTGATATTGGTGATGGACGAGCCATAGTGAGTACAACAGACTTCTTTACACCTATTGTGGATGACCCGTTTGATTTTGGAAGAGTGGCAGCTACAAATGCAATCTCAGATATTTACGCAATGGGTGGAACTCCGCTTATGGCAATTGCTATTCTGGGGTGGCCTCTGGATAAACTCCCTGCAGACATTGCAGGCGAGGTGATTTCGGGTGCCAGAAGTGTATGCGACACTGCAAATATTCCGCTTGCGGGGGGTCACAGCATCTCCAGTGCAGATCCCATTTTTGGCCTTGCAGTAACCGGTCTGGTAGATATCTCTCTGGTAAAGAAGAACAATTCTGCAACAGATGGGTGCCTGCTTTTTCTCACAAAACCTATTGGAATTGGGCTGGTAACAACTGCAGAGAAGTTTGGAGTGGCTCAGGAGAGCGACAAAGCAATCGCACTGGAGCTAATGACCACCCTTAATACCCCGGGGATGAATCTGGCCCGTATTGAGCAGGTAAAGTCTATGACAGATGTAACCGGGTTCGGCCTGTTGGGTCACGCCCTGGAGATGGCACAAGGGAGCAACTTAATGGCGGTAATCCGGTACGATATGGTCCCAAGGATTCCGGGGGTAGATAACTACATCAAACAGGAGTGCATTCCGGGTGGTACAAACCGCAACTTTGCAAGTTACGGCACTAAAATATCTCCACTTACAAAACAGCAGACAGCACTTCTATGCGACCCGCAAACCAGCGGAGGGTTGCTCATTGCAATAGAGCCTCAGGGAGTGGATGAGCTAAAAGCTCTTGCCGCCAAAGAGAGCTTCACAATTACCGAGATAGGATTTCTCACAGCCAAGAGTGGTGACTTCGATATTCAAGTAATCTGATTTGTTATCTTTGTAAATAACTAACACAACAATTGAACGATGATGAAAAAAATCTTAATGCTTGCCCTAACAGCTGTTATAAGCTTTACGGCTTTGGCCCAGGGTGTTATAACCGGAGCCGAGTCGGTTAATGAGTACCTTCCTCTTTTAAAGGGGAAAAAGGTTGCCATTCTAACCAACCAGACAGGTATTATCGGCAAAAGCCACCTTGTAGATTCACTTGTGAAACTCAAAGTTAATATCGTTGCAATTCTCTCACCGGAGCACGGTTTCCGTGGCGAGGCAGATGCAGGGGAGCACGTATCCAGTTCGGTTGACGAGAGGACAGGAATTCCAATAAAATCTCTCTATGAAGGTAACACGGGCAAACCATCTGCAGACCTTATGAAGACAATAGATGTGCTTGTGTATGACCTGCAGGATGTGGGAGTGAGGTTCTACACTTACCTTACCACAATGGCTCGTATGATGGAGGCGTGTGCAGAGAACAAGGTTAAGATGATTGTCCTGGACAGACCTAACCCTATTGGTTTTTATGTAGATGGTCCTATCCTGGATATGAAATACAAATCGGGAGTGGGCTGGTTACCAATCCCAACCGTTCACGGAATGACTCTTGGAGAGCTTGCTATGATGATCAATGGAGAGAAGTGGCTTACAAACGGAATTCAGTGTAATCTTACAGTAATTAAGTGCAAAAACTACACTCACGCAACTCTATATGAACTCCCTGTGAGACCCTCTCCCAACCTGCCGGATATGAGATCTATCTATCTTTACCCATCTACCTGCTACTTCGAAGCTACTCCGGTTAGCCTGGGCCGTGGTACAGATGTTCCTTTCCAGATTTACGGCCATCCCAATATGAAGGGCTACGATTTCAAATTCACTCCGCGCAGTATTCCCGGAGCTAAATTTCCGCCACAGCTTAACCGCGAATGTTACGGGGTAGATCTAAGCAAAAAACCTTCGATAGAAGAGATCAATAAAGCCGGGATAAATCTGGAGTATGTAATAGATGCATACAACAACCTAAACCTGGACGACCACTTCTTCCGTTCGTTCTTCGAACTGCTCATTGGCCGCGACTATGTAAGGAAGATGATTAAAGATGGAAAATCTGCAGCAGAGATCAAGGCTATGTGGGCAGATGATGTTGCGAAATTCAAGATCCAGCGCAAACCCTATCTTCTATATCCGGAAAAATAGAGTTGCTATAACTTAAGAATCCGCCAAGGGCTTAGAAGGTGATTTCGCGTGATTCGTCGTCAAGAACAGATATCTGCACTTTGAGAGTATCATCGGGCAATATCTGTTCTATCTTTTCCGGCCACTCAATAATACAGAGCTCTCCGCTATAAACATACTCTTCAAACCCTATGTCAAAAGCCTCCGAGAGCTTGTCAATTCTATAGAAATCAAAATGATATACCGGTGACCCATCTGCCTTCAAATACTCGTTAATAATTGAGAATGTGGGGCTGTTCACACCATCTACCACCCCCAAAACCTTACATAAAGCCTTGGTAAAGGTGGTCTTTCCCGCCCCCATAGAGCCGTAAAGCGCAATAATCTTATGGTTGCCCGCCATCTCCAAAAAGTTGGCCGCCGCTTTTTCTATCTCCCTTAAACTCCTAAAAACGATCCTATTTTGCATTCTTCTAAATATATGCCTTCAAAAAACTCAATGCAAATATAGATAACTTTAGGCCCTAAGATATATTGTTAGGCGAGAATTGGGAAATCTTTACAAAACTTAAGCAGAGAGATAGTTTCTGTCCGTAATTTTGTGCGGACGAATTTCTTCATTCCCCCATCCATCAACTCACCCAAGCCATTCAACATACCCCTGTCACTCATACTTTCGAGTTGGTCAATGCATTTTTTGATATAACCCTCAAGCGACATTTCCGTACGGACTTCTATAATCTTTTTGTTTAAAGGTGTCTGCTTTTGCAAAAAGAACCAGATATCAAAGATATCTCTGTTCGTTACCTCTCTTCTGTCAAGCAAAGCACACAGTTTATGAGCGAACATATCCGGGGCAACCATTACCTTCATATGTATCCCCAGCAAATTTTTCAGTTCGTAATGGTTATCCCACTGTCGGTTTGAGATTTCAACTTTTAATTTCCGTTCGCCCACTCCGTAATCCAAAACCATAATCGGTCCGTTAAACTTCATTGCCTCATCGAATATTTTACCATATTTCAACAGAATCTTTCGTACCTTTTCATATACCTCTTTTTCTTTTTTCACATCGAGCAGATTAAAATCCAGATCAACCGAGAACCGGGGCAAATCATAAAAAAACATCAATGCAGTCCCTCCTTTGAAACCCAGGCAATTCGCCAACTCAATATCGGAATAGATATCTTTAAGTATCTGCACCAGAAAAAATTTATGCTTGTTGACACTAACCATTTGAAAGCAGTTTTTTTACCCTTACCGAAAGTTTTTTTGAGTTATATGCCGGCAAAAATTTGTTTATTAGAGTATTGTCCAGAGGATTGAGATTATCGAAATGGTATGATGTATTTAAATAGAGAGTATCCAAAAATGCTCGCTCGGGTGTGGCGATATTTACATTGCCCATTTGAATGATACCTTGCGTGACAATCAATGTTTCACTCTTTATTTTTCGATAGGTGTAGATGCTCCCTTCTATATCTACACTCCGGCTCAAATAGCTCACAGCTGTTATGCGCTCATCATACTGAAAAACGATACCAGCCTTTAGAAGTACATATTCAAGTGAGATATAAGAGGGAGTATAGAGTGTGCAGGCCAACTCTTCGGGATTATATTCCTGTTTGACATAAATGCCTTTTCGCGGACGGAACAACTTTCCCTTGTGAACGTAGTAATTCAACCGTTCATTTAGTTTCTTAAAATTACTCTCCCCTATAAGCATAGCGATATCTACAAGTGTGAAAACACTTCGCTTATCACTATAAATCGATAAGATTATATCTCTTTTTGGGGAACTACTCATTGGATTTATTTAAATGTTAAGTTCACAAATGTAGAAGATAATTCTGACTTGTCAAAATGTTTTACCCGCTTAATCTAAGATATCTTTCATTAGATTTTCAACTCCCCCTATACTGAATAGCTTCGGCAAGATGGGCGGTGGAGATATGGGGGGAGTGGTCGAGGTCGGCAATTGTTCTTGCAACTTTAAGAATCTTCCCGTAGCCGCGGGCAGATAGGTAGTTAGCGCAATTTTCTGCAACAAGATTTTTCTATAAATCTAATAATCATATACATCCTGATGCAAAAAGCGCAATTTTCTGTAACAAAAGACAATAACCTTTTTTTTTACACATCATTATTTAACTTTACTTCAATAAAAATAATGAATAGTTATGAAGCATATGTTTTCCAGTCTTGCAAATTGAAAAACCGCTTTGTCATTAACTAACAAATCAATACCTGGCGAGGCAATAGATTTATAAACTTAAAAAACAAAACGGCATGCAAATTTACCACTTTTTTATTGATCTATCATTAAAATCAATGTTTCATTATTTACTTAATTATAGGTAAATAACAAAAACAAGTTAATCTAAAAATTAAAATCAAAAAAAATGAATAAAAAAATAAAACTAATCGCCTTTATAGTTGGATTAACATTATTAAATACAACTATAATTTACGCCACAGATGATGGAGATGATTCAGGAAGTGGTGGAACAGAAACATACAAGTGTTTTGTTGGGACCTATACCAATGAGGGGGTTGGAGAACGTACAATATGGTGTGGGGATTGTAAGGCCCATTACAAAAGCAACGTAACAGGAGAGGGAACATGTAATAAATAATGAATTTTTTTACTTAAATTTTGCATTTATGAAAAAGAAATTATTTGTAATTTTTATAATTACAACCTTCGTCGCTAATCTCTTTGTTCTATTAACTCCATTTTCTGCCTCAGCTCAAGCTTCTGAAGAGGAAGCAGAGCCACCAGTGTTTTTCCATTGTAGATACGGAGATATCTCATCCGATGGGAATTATAATATTTGGTGTGGAAATTGTACTCCAAAATGGGTATGGCCTCATGGAACTGGAACGTGTAGATTATTTTGATTTATTATGAGAATCTGTTTATACTCTCTAATCTTTTCTATTTTATTCATTTCATGCAATAGAAAGGAGACAATTACTGTTATCCCTGAGAGCAAATTACTAAAAGTAAAAAAGGTTGTTGAATTACCAAATTTATTAATTTCGGATATTCAGGTAAAAGGGGGTAACGTAATTTTGTTAAACTATAGCAAATCGGACAAAGTTCTTTTTGTATATGATGCTGAAACTTTCAAAGAGAAAGAAAGTTTTGGAGAAATCGGCATGGGACCTAACGAATTTCAGATGCCAATGTTTGCAAATTTTAGTGTAAATGACTCAATAATAACCGTAAATGATTTGGCTTTATTCAAGATCGTTGATATCAATGTACTACAGCTTAATAAAACGATTGACAATAGAATTCAACGAATAATGGATATTGATAAAAGTCTTTATTACTGTAATATCCACAAGTTAACAGACACTAATTATATCGTATCTTCTTCTTCAGAATATTATATAGCACTTTTAAACCCAAAATATCAAAGCAAACAATTCTTGCCAATGATTAAAGAATTTAATGATTTTGATTATGACAATAATGTACTTGTTAATACAGTGGATATAGCTGTAAATAATTTAAATAACAACTTCATAGCAGCTATGAAATATTTAGACAGAATTATCATATATGATTCAATGGGGAAGATTCTAAAACAACATATTTTTTCTTTCCCAGAAATTAAGCTGTGGAAAAGATTTGAATTATATTGTGCAAAAGCTATTTGTAATGAAAATTTTTACTATATATTAAGACATGAAAAGGTTAGTGATGTAAACAACTCTAGATTAATGGTTTTAGATCATTCGGGCAACATATTAAAGGTCTATGCATCATCTGTAGGGTTTGGGAAAATTGCTATTTTAAAAAATGGAAATATTCTCAATATTATTCAAACTGAAAATAATGATTTAATGTATGAAATGTCGGAATGATTTGTTTTTTTATGTTGCAGCAACTACAATTTTGTGGTTGCTGCTTCTTTCCTGTAGCAGAAATATAAGAAATGAAGTAACCCACATCTCACCAAAACTTCTTACTACAAACGAAATTGAAAATCCTTGTTTGGTTTCAATGTCATTAAAACTCAATTATAGCTATCTTTTTTGTATAACAAATTGTGCTAAAAAATATGTATGGCTTATTGATGCTAATACCTTGAAAGTTGCAAAGCAGTTTGGTAATAAGGGGTTAGCGAGAGCAGAGTTTGAAATGCCAATTGAGGTTAAAATATCACAAGAAATAGATTCATCAGTATCGCTTTACGAGTTAAATCTACAAAGGGTAAAAAAGATAGATTTAAGTAATGTGTTCTCTTCAAGTTTTAATGAATGGAATGTAATTACTGATAGTGTGGCAGATAACGCTCTGTTTGGTATAATGGATGACATAACCATAATTACAGATTCTCTTTTATTATGTCAAAAACAAGCTGGAGATAATTATCAGATATTTAGCTACAACACTTACACAAAGAAAATTTCAATAATTGATCAATATAAAGGATTTGATAAAAAACCTTTGTTATCTAGGATATCCTGGTTTAGTAGATGTAATGTTACATCCAGTTACAAAGAAAAGCGATATGCAATCATATTTAAATATCTTAATTCGGTGTCTTTTTATGATTTAAATAATAACCTCATAAAGCACCACTCATTTGAACAGGTAAAACCACCTGAAACATATGAAGAGTACAACAACATGACCACGTCTGCGAATTACTTTAACTATTATTACGCTACTGATAATTTCTTATTTGTTTCCAGATTGATCAATAATTCAGATAGATCTGAGATACTCTGTTTTGATTGGAATGGGAATTTATTAAAAATACTTGATATTGACCACAAGGTGGTTTTATTTGCTGTCAACGATCAATCTTTTGAGCTTTACACTATTCCAAGATTGGTAGGTAGCAGTACTATAAAGATTTATAAGTTTAATTATTCTTTATGAAAAACTTTTCAATAATAATTTTGACTTTATTAAATGCTAGTTTGATGTATTTTGTTTTATCTATAAATTCAAGCTACAAAGGATATAAAGAAGCT
This sequence comes from Bacteroidetes bacterium HGW-Bacteroidetes-5, assembly GCA_002842515.1. Classification (GTDB taxonomy): domain Bacteria; phylum Bacteroidota; class Bacteroidia; order Bacteroidales; family UBA932; genus Bact-08. Next base: position 1,360,976 of record PHDC01000001.1, read on the forward strand.
GCTGTAAATCAAAAAAATGCATATAATTTTGAATTAAAAGAATGGTATATCAAATCACTCTCTTTTTCTAAAAGCCAGTTGTATGTTTCTGAACAATATCATCAGGATTTGATAAATCTTGTAGGAGACTCTCAAAAAGTGATTATAAGAATACCGATTTCGGCATGTAAATCATGCATAGATGAGTGCCTAAAAGCTATAAAAAGATTTGAAAAGACATTTATCAAAAATAATTTTATATTTATTACATCTTTTAGAGTAACTTCAGATTATGAGTTATTTATTAAAGATAACGGGATAGAAGGTTTAATAACAAAAAATATTCCAATAGAGGAATTGAATATAAATGAGAAAGAATTACTTGGGTTGTATTTTTTAAAATTAATACTGACTTAAAAATTAGTGATATTTATTTTTATTCCTTAGCAACAAGCTTTCTGTTAGTTGATTATTTTAACATCGTTTTTCAATAACTCATACAATAGCTTTCGATCAAAATATTAGATAAGTTATAACTCAACTCCCCCTATACTGAATTGCTTCGGCAAGATGGGCGGTGGAGATATGTGGGGAGTGGTCGAGGTCGGCAATTGTTCTTGCAACTTTAAGAATCTTCCCGTAGCCGCGGGCAGATAGGTTGAGCCGGGAGATTGCGGTGGCGAGCAGCCGGCTTTCGCCGGGACCCAGCAGGCAATGCTTTTTTATATCGGAAGGAGTGAGCCCGGAGTTGGTACAAGAGCGGCCGTCAAATCGCCTCTTCTGGAGCTCCCGGGCCGCGATTACCCTCTCCTTTATAACGGAGGTGCTCTCTGCCGATGAATTGCTAAGCAGGCGCTCGCCGGGCACAGCATTAACCTCCAGCCGCATCTCAATTCGATCAAGTAAAGGACCCGACACCTTGGCCGCATAGCGACTTATCATATATGGCGAACAGGTGCACCTCCCTGCAGAATCGCCATAGTAGCCGCACGGGCAGGGGTTCATCGAGGCGAGAAGCTGAAAATTGCAAGGATAGGTCACTTTGTAGTTTGCCCGGGAGAGTGAGATTACTCTCTCTTCGAGCGGCTGTCTTAGAAGCTCAAGAAGATGTCTGCTGAATTCAGGGAGCTCATCCATAAACAAAACTCCGTTATGTGCAAGGGAGATCTCGCCCGGGAAGGCTTTGGTTCCACCTCCCGCTATCGCAATTGCAGATGAGGAGTGGTGAGGAGCTCTAAAAGGGCGCTCCCGGATAAGCCCTTTAAAGGAGTGGCCTCTGCCTGCAACCGAGTAGATCATACTTGTCTCTATGGACTCATCCCGTCCTAGTGGAGGAAGAATTCCGGCAAAGGCTTTGGCCATTAGACTCTTGCCCGAGCCCGGAGTTCCACACATAAGCAGGTTATGCCCTCCGGCTGCAGCTATCTCCAGCCCTCTCTTTGCGTGCTCCTGCCCTTTGATCTCTGCAAAGTCGGGAGCGAAACTGCTCTGCCATAATGGGCTGTTCACATCTGCACCATCAAAACAGGCATCTTCTGAGTAGGGTTTTACCGGAGATATCACCCCGTCGTCAAGCAGAATCGAGATTACATCTGCAAGATTATGAGCGGCATAAATGACAATACCGTCAATCTCAGATGCCTCCATCGCAGACTCTACCGGGAAAATACACCCCCGAAAAGACTCCTCCCTGGCGTGAACAGCTATGGGAAGGGCTCCGGGTACAGCCCTTAATGAGCCGTCCAGAGCAAGCTCTCCCATAATTATATAACTGCTCAGAGAGTTGAATATGTATTGCTCAGATGCGGCCAGAATTCCAACCGCAATAGCAAGGTCAAAAGAGGAGCCCTCCTTGCGCAAATCTGCAGGAGCCATATTCACAATAATCTTTTTGCCGGGGATTCTGGCTCCGATGGTCATCAATGCTGTAGAGATTCTCTGTTGACTCTCCCTCACTGCGCTATCCGGCAAACCTACCAGAAAAAAGCTGATCCCTTGAGAAACATCCACTTCAATAGTCACAGTAATCGCCTCAATTCCAATACAAGAAGCACAATATGTTCTGCTTAGCATATCTTTTTGAACAAAACTAACTCTTATATAGTGAAGCCAAACAGGTGCCGGTGCGATTTATCTGATCCTGAATTTAATTTATATATTTTTAGAATTCTAAATTCAAATCTAAAATTAATCGCTTAAACAAAATTGTGGATATTAGCTGTTTCACAATTATAAGTGATTTAGTTCTTAAGCTTCACCAGCACAACTACTGGGTTGTCTGTCTCTTTTAACCCATCGGCTATCTTTTTGAATTTGTCAGATACTTTATGGGATTGGGCGTGTTGGATAAATTCTGAAGCATTTACAAATGAGACCAAATACTCGTCATCGCTGATATAACTTGGCCAGAATGCAGGACCGCCTTCAAAATCCTCAATAAATCCCTTTTGATAATCCTCCGGTTGATCAATCAGACGAAAACTACCATCTCTTTTGTCGTATAAAGCACACGAAAATGGAAAAAGCATAACAGTGTCTTTTCCTCCTCTTCTAATCATTTTCATTGGCTTATGAGCCAGAGTACGTAAATTCAAATTGAAAAATATATGATTGTTACCCTCTAGTATTTGACCATACAAGTTAATAAGTTTACTCCGTTCATTCACCCTTTTTATATTATCTGCAGTTATTTTGTATTTACCGTAATTTATTCTATATATTGTATCAATACTCACATATTCTTTACTATGTGATATTATGAATTCGTCGTTCCCTGTTACAACTTTTCCAAGGCTCTTATTGCTGAAAATTACAGGATTATCCAATCCTTTTACCCTTTTTTTTCTATTTTTGGCAATTTCAATTTCAGATTTAGGATAATTGAATGACAACTTTATTTTTGCAGAGGAGTCTACTATTATGGCTGCATATTTATTTTGATTTTTGGAATCCGGCATCGTAATTAACATATAATGACTATCATCTATTTTTTTTATAATACCATAACCATTACAAAACTCCTCTTTTTTAACGGGTACAGATTTTATGAATTTGCCTTCGAAAGAGTATTCTATGATATTATGAAAAGTCAATATTACGATATTATTCTTATAGGTATCAATACTATTTATTGATGTATACTCTTCCGGTCCTCGTCCTAATCTGCTTAGTGTGTTATGAAATTGACCTTTCCTGTCGAATACCTTTAGTATTCCTTTGGAATTCTTAAATGTGTTCAGAACAAAAAAACCATTTGTATAATAAACCTGGCTTAAATCTCCAACCAGTGATGAATCGGTTGTCTCGAGGGCGATATATTCGACGCTTTCGGCTATTTCGCTAATATTTAATAAATACCCCCTACCAATATTATCTGCGATGTTAATGGTAGAATATTTTTTATTGGAAACATCTGAAGAGGTACAGGCATTAATCAATAAAATAGCCACCAAAGCGAATGTTTTTATGCTGCAATATTTCATATTTTTTAATTATGAGCGATTTACTTCTTAAGTTTCACCAACACAACTACCGGATTGTCGGTCTCTTTTAATCCATCGGCTATCTTTTTGAATTTGTCAGATACTTTATGGGTTTGGGCGTGTTGGATAAATTTATAAGCGTCAATTATAGTCACCATAAAATCATCTTCGCTTATATAATTGGGCCATATTGCCGGACCACCCTCAAAATCATCAACAAAGCCAAACTGATTAATCTCCGGTTGATCTACATATTGAAATTGTCCGGTTTTTTTGTTGAAGAGTGAAGCTGTTATAGGTAATTCTACTTTTTTCTCATTTTTTTCTCTTTCATATCTTAATATTATCTTTGGTTTATGGGGTAAAGAGCCCATAAAAAATTCCATAAAGAGGTAGTTTGTGCTTTCATATACGCTTCTGTATCGCCGGATGAATGGTAGATTATTATAATTGCGAACATTCAAATTAATATTTTTATAGTGATACTCCCCATAATTTAAAATAAAAGAGGTATCAACTCCTTTGGAATTACTAGCGGAAAGAATGTTTTCACCATAGCCGTTAAATATTCTAACACTATCTCTGAATTTATAGAAATATGGATCAAGAAAATATATTTGTTTCGAACTGTTCAAACGAGTACTAAGATCTTTATCAGAAAAACTTATGAAGTAAAGAACATTAAACAGACTATCTGTTACACAGGATGTATATTTGGATTTATAGTTCCTAAATGTAATTAAATTCAAATTCTCTTCAATTTTGAAATATCTATTTGGACCAAATATTGAAATTTCTTCTTTTTGGTGTAATAAAATTCTTTTAATAAAATCACCTTCGCTGTTGTATTCTGATAACTTTCTGTGTGAGTAAATCAACAAATTGCTAGTTAAAGGATCAATATAAAAATCAAAAAGGGACTCATACTCTTGCGGGCCTCTGCCTTTTTTGTTGAAAATTTTTATAAAAGAGCCATCTTGGTTAAATATTTTTATTTCAGTCATAAACTGTCTAATATATAACTTCCCGTTTACAAAATTTAGGTTTGTCAATGGAGGTGCAAGTAATGATTCATCATTTGTTTCTAAGGGAATGTAGTCTATACTCTCCGCAATTTCTGAAAGATTAACTACACTGGTTTTCCCAACATTACTTGCTAAATCAATTACTCTTAAGTCCTTCGTTTTTTCTTCTTGTATGCAAGAGAATAACGTAATCGTTATTAGAATAATTATCAGTTTCTTCATTTATTTGTTTTTATTAAAAAATATAAACCCTCTATCTAAGAAATTAATATTTTAAATATGATTTCATCATAATTTTTGAATTTTTCAATAATACTGTTGTTTATCATATAAATTAATCTCACAATTAATATTGCAACAATTTCCCATTTTATCTTGGATTTTTGCTACATATCTCATCTTTAGTGGATACTAGTGAAATTATACGTTAAAATTTTAATGATGCTAATTTACATTTTAAAATTACGATTTCTTCACTTCTGTTTTTATTAAAAAAAGCATCATCAACTATTCCTATAAAATTTTCTTTTAAGAAACTACCTGGATTACACAGAATAAAAAAACAATTATCATTAGTCAACCAAAAAGCTTCATATCTTTTTCCTAATTTCTCACCATCGAAGAATAAACATTTGGTTTTTTTAGTTTTTTTATCTGTAAATGTGTAATATAGGTTTTTATAAGCGGGTCCCTCGCCAAAAATTGCAACAAAAAAATCTTCGTTTTCCATATATTTATCTAAATATAGACTCTTTTTACTGTTTAATAATCCGAAATATTCTTGCGCATTTTTAGCATTAACAACAATATGTTTAAGAGATCTTTCGCCTAAATTAATTTCATATCGTTTTGATAATTCACCATTAAAAATATTATAAATAGTAGAATTATAGAAATCTTTAAATAAAAGAGTATCATTAAATTTCCAAAATGCATTTGCATTAACAGGATTTATCGCCATTGGTTCTTTTGGTAAGAATTTCTCTTTAAAATTTCCAAGTGAGTCGTACTTTAACAAATTAAAACCAGGATTTTTTTTGTGATAATTCGTGAAATAATAATTTCCTATAGTGTTTTTTTCAAAGTAATTATATCCAATATCTGTTACCACCCTACTTTTATATTGCCCGCTTGATTCATATTTATACACCTCGCCTTTCTCGTTAACTGAAATATCAACAGAGCCATCTGAATTAATTGAAAAGTCTGTTACTGATATATATTCATTTGGTCCCCTTCCAAATGTACCAATACTTTTTACAAAAATACCTTTATCGTTAAACACATTAATAGAATAATTTCCTTTTAAATCTAGGATATAATATTCAGAATTATGCATTTTTATATTTAAAGTTCCTCCTAAAATAGCTGGTTTGTCTTGCTTTAATAAAAAAATTGGATATATGCTGTCACAAAATTTATCAAATGAAAATTCAACAACATTCAAGCTATCAAAGTCAACAATATAACTTGTTTTCTTTTCATCTATAGTACATGATGTTAATAACAAAACAAGTAAAAAATAAAATAATCTGCCCATAATAATTATAATCTATATTTAAAAACAGAAAAGACATTGTTCTATTCCATAAGGATCTGGTAAATTTATCAGAAAACCTCCTCCAAATTTATTTATTAATAATTTACTAACCAAATTATTACGTCATTTTTTCAAAAATATTTTACAAGTTAGCTCAAAACCCGTATAGACACATCTTCACCCGCAGGCACGTTTTTCTATACCTTAATTTCCGCAATGGCTCGGTGGGAAATTGTATTGTAATATTTAAATATTTCGCACTATCGAAAATTTGTCAACTCATTGACGATTTTAGCGTGAATTTTGTCAATGTGTAGTTTAATTTTACATTTGCATAGAAAATTTTATAGTGTAGATGATGGAACCAATAAAAAGATTACTACAAGACAGGATCGCTGAAAGAATTGAACCCAATAAAGTGGTTTTAATATTTGGTGCGCGAAGAGTTGGAAAAACCATACTGATGCGCCAGTTAATTAATGGTTTTTCGGGTAAAACACTATTATTGAACGGCGAAGACTATGATACGTTAGCTTTGATGGAAGAGCGTTCAATTGCTAATTATCGACATTTGTTAGAAGGAGTAGATTTATTGGCAATAGATGAAGCACAAAACATACCTGAAATTGGCTCAAAATTGAAACTAATTGTTGATGAAATTGAAGGTGTTAGAGTAATTGTAAGCGGATCATCGTCCTTCGACTTATTAAATAAGGCTGGAGAGCCGTTGGTAGGTAGAAGAACTCAATTCCATTTAACTCCTTTTTCACAAAAAGAAATTGCACCTTCTGAAACAGCATTAGAAACTCGACAAAATTTGGAGTCACGTCTGATATATGGTTCTTACCCAGAGGTAGTAATAATGGATAGTTTTGGAGGAAAGACCGACTACTTACGAGATATTGTAGGAGCATATCTGCTAAAAGACATTTTGTCTATTGACGGATTGAAAAATTCGGGCAAGTTGAAAGAGCTACTGCGTTTGATTGCCTTTCAACTTGGCAATGAAGTTTCGTATGATGAACTTGGCAAACAAATTGGTATGAGTAAAAATACGGTCGAGAAATATCTTGATTTACTCTCTAAGGTATTTGTTGTTTATCGCTTGGGTGCATATGCTCGTAATATTCGTAAGGAAGTATCTAAAGCCGGGAAATGGTATTTCTATGATAATGGGATACGCAATGCAATTATTGGTAACTTCAATCCTCTGTCTATCCGTCAGGATGTTGGTGCATTATGGGAAAACTACATAATTAGCGAACGTATAAAAGCCAATTATAATAACGGTTTAGGAAAAGAGTTTTACTTTTGGAGAACATATGACCGTCAGGAAATAGACCTAATAGAAGAGGCCTCTAATTCACTTATGGCACTGGAAATAAAGTGGGGTAATAAAAACCCTGAAGCACCCGGTATTTTCAAAGAGGCATACCCAAATGCAACTTTTGATGTAATAAACAAGGATAATTACCTGATAAAATTTTAACTTTGCGTTAATGGTTGGAAATTCTGTCAAACTTCTAAATTGTAACTCTCTTGATGAGATTTCTCACCTTCTTCCAAAAGAGAAGAGGGTGATTGTTATTATTGACTCTAATGTAAAGGCCATTTACGGCAAATATTTCCCTTTCCCACATATTGAGGTCAATGCTTCGGAAAAGGAGAAGTCGCTCTTTGTTGTTGCAGATATTGCCCGTAAGCTGATGGATCTGGAGGCAGACAGGGATACCTTTTTGCTTGCCGTTGGAGGCGGAATAACAACCGATATTGCTGCTTTTACCGCATCCATCTATTTTAGGGGTGTAGACTTTGCACTGGTTCCCACAACTCTTCTCTCTCAGGTAGATGCAGCAATCGGCGGAAAGAACGGGGTCAATCTGGACGGGTACAAAAATGTTCTCGGAGTCATCCGCCAGCCGTCATTTACACTCATCTGCCCGCAATTTTTAAAAACGCTCCCACAAAGCGATATAAAAGGTGGGTTGGCCGAGATGCTTAAAACGCTCATTCTTAAAGATAGGGAGGGGTACTGTAAGGCTGCCTCTCTGCTAAAAAGGGGTTACACTCTGGAGGAGCTCTCTCCATATATCTCCCGGGCGGCAGCTATTAAGGCTCAGATTGTTGAGAGTGACCAGTTTGAAAATGGAGATCGTAAACTTCTAAACCTTGGCCACACCTTTGCTCACGCTATTGAGAAGGAGATTGGTACTTCTCACGGAGAGGCTGTTGCAATAGGCATAATCCTGGCTTCCAGGCTATCTGTAAAGCTTGGTATTCTTGCTCACCAGGAGGCAGTTACAATTGAAGAAGATTTCATTAAAATAGGTCTGGAGACAAAATCTCCAATAAAACCGGAGCATCTGTTTTCATCTATGAAGAGAGATAAAAAGAGATCCGGAGACTCAATTTCATTTATATTAATCGAGAGGATAGGTAAATGTACAATACATCCTGTTCAAATAGCCCGTTTGGAGGAGGCTCTTTATGATTTGTCTTAGTATTGGAGTATCGGGATTAAACAAAGTAAACGATGCTCTCTCAAAGGCACGTCTGGCCGAAATAAGGCTGGATCTGACCAACCTTTCCAGAGAGGAGACAGTTGCTGTTTTCCGGTCAAAAAAAGATCTTATTGCAACCAGCAGAACCTATCAAATCTCTTATGAAGAGAGTAAAAAACGCCTGCTGTGGGCAATTTTGGGCACCCGTACAAAAAAGTCTACAGGTAAAAGATATATAGACCTGGATTATGACTCTCCGGAAGATTACCGGGATGAGATCATAACTGCTGCTCATAAAAGAGGGTTCTCTATTATCCTCTCTTACCATAACTTTAACGCAACCGAAAGTTACGAAAGGCTTTGCGAAATTTACGAGAGCTCTATAGAGCGTGGGGCAGATATTGTAAAGATTGTTACCAACGCAAAGAGTATTCAGGAGTGCTCCCGTATTTTGCAGCTGTATAAGAAGTACCCTGTAAATACGCTTGTTGCATTTTCTGTAGGGGATGAGGGTAAGTTTACCCGCCTGATATCTCATTTTATAGGGGCTCCTTTTGTCTATTGCACTCTTGACGACAACTCCAGAACTGCCCCCGGCCAGTTTACAATCGCCGAAGCAGACAGGCTTATCTCAAAAAAATTCTATCCTCATCAGGTTTCAAAAAAAGGTATATTAACAAAGATTACCGCTCCTGCTTCAAAAAGTCACGCCCAGAGGGCTATTCTGGCATCTGCCTGGGCAAAAGGAAAGAGTGTGCTCTACGGCTACACCCCTTGTGCAGATAGCGATGCAGCTCTCAATGTGATAAGGACACTTGGAGCCAAAGTGAAGATAGAGAAGTGCAAACTTCCAAAGTTTCGCATTGAAATTGTGAGCCCGGGGATTGAAGAGCTCGCGAAAAAACTTGCAAAAGAGGAGATCTTCTCAAAGAACATCAAACCTGTTGAGCTCAATGTGGGGGAGTCCGGGCTTCTTTGCCGTCTAATGATTCCTACATCGGGCCATCTGCCTGGTAAAAGCAAAGGTGTAGACGAGATTACCATCAAAGGCGAGGGCGGCCTTAACCACCGGGAGTTGTTTGTCTCAGATGAGCCATTAAGAGAGTTGGGTATGGAGATAAAAACTCAGGAGGGCAAACTGCCTGCGGTGATATCGGGTGGCTTAAAGGGCACATCACTCAAGATCTCGGGCAAGGGTGGTTCACAACTGCTCTCCGGGTTGCTTATGTCTCTCCCAATGTGTGAAAAGAGCAGTGTGATAGAGCTCTCCGAGCCAACCAGTATTCCATATATAGATCTCACAATCAAGACTATTAAAGATTTCGGGATTAATGTAACCACAACCGACTACAGAGAGTTTCGCATACCGGGTAAACAGCGGTACAAGGCAAAGACCTTCTTTCCCATTGAGGGAGACTGGAGCGGTGCCTCAATGATTCTGGTTGCGGGAGCTATTAAAAACGGGGTGACCGTAACCAATCTTCCGGTGGGGTCAAAACAGGCAGATGAGAAGATTCTGGATATTTTAAGAGGTTGCGGTGCCGAGATTAACATCACTGAGTACCCTAAATATCTGGTTATGTGCGGAGATGAGCCGTGTGTTTTTAAAGAGGACGATAAAAAAGAGATAATACTGGGCTCGCAGATAGATATCCCCAAACCAAAAAACCCACTGCTGCCATTTGAATTTGATGCAACCAACGCTCCGGACCTCTTCCCTACCCTTGTAGTACTTGCGCTCAACTGTGCCGGAACAAGCAAGATTAAGGGGGTTCAGAGACTCTCAAACAAGGAGAGCAATAGGGCAGAGAGTCTGTTGTGTGAATTCACTAAATTGGGTGCCCATATAGATATTGAAGGAGACTGGATGATTGTAGAGGGTGGCAGGCTTCACGGAGGCTATTGCAGCTCCCATAATGACCACAGGATTGCTATGTCTATCATCACTGCATCACTTAACATAGATCAAAAAGTCTATGTAGATGATCTTAACTGTATCTCTAAATCTTTTCCGGATTTTATTAAGAATTTCAAATAAATCATATTCGCAGTTTCTGCCAATAGCTAGTTGCGTTTTTCATAATTACAAAAGAAATACAAATGAACAGTTTTGGATCAAAATTTCGGGTAACGCTTTTTGGTGAATCACACGGACCTGCCATAGGTGTTGTAATTGATGGAATACCTGCCGGAATTTCAATTACTACAGATGAGTTTCGTGAAGATCTGCTTCGCAGGTCGGGCGGCAAAAAGGGAGGTACACCAAGGGTTGAGGAGGATAGCCTTCAGTTCCTCTCCGGAGTATTTAATGGTTTTACAACCGGCTCTCCAGTTGCTGTGGTGGTAAATAATCTCAACACCAGATCTGCCGACTATGATAGTTTTGCCAATTCACCTCGTCCCGGACACGCAGATTTTGTCTCAAAAATCAAACATAATGGTTTTGCAGACCCGCGCGGTGGCGGGCACCACTCAGGCCGGGTCACTCTCGCTCTGGTTATTGCAGGAATCTTTGCCAAGAAGATTATATCTCCGGTTACTATTGAGACCAAAATCATCCATATCGGGGGGGAGAATCCTTGGGATAAAAAGCTGGATGAGGCGCTTGCCGCAGGAGATTCGCTCGGTGGCGTTATCGAGTGCACAATCAAAGGTTTACCGGCCGGGGTAGGTGAGCCCTTCTTTGACTCTCTTGAATCGCTTATCTCCCATATTGTCTTCGCAATTCCGGGCATCCGCGGTATTGAGTTTGGTGACGGCTTTGCAAGCGCCCGTATGTGGGGCTCCCAACACAACGACCCCATTTTATCTGCCGGCGGTGCAACACTGCGCAACGGTGCAGGAGGAATAAACGGAGGCATCTCAAACGGAAACGACATTATTTTCCGTATTGCAGTAAAGCCTACCTCCAGTATATCAAAGGTTCAGCACACATTTAACTTTGCAAAAGGAGTTGCAGAGGATATTCAAATAGAAGGCCGCCACGACACCTGCTTTGCCCTGCGCGTTCCCGTCGTCCTGGAAGCTGTAACTGCAATTGCTATCTCCAATCTGCTGGAGAGTTAGAGTTTTTTACAAACACACCTTCTCACCATATAGGGCTCCATCGGGTAGTAGTCAAACAGTCGAATAACGGCCGTGTTGCTCTCCAGTTGTGGGTATGCAATCACCTTTTTAACTCCGTATTTTATGAAATTCTGGTGCAGATGGTGAAAGATTACTGCATTTAGACCTTTGTTCTGATACTCCGGAACCACCCCGATAATGTACATATCCAGCAGTTCGTACTTCATAAGAGCCCTTTTAATATGGATTATCCCCATTGGCAACAACCGCCCTTTTGCCTTGTTGAGCGCTTTGGATATGGTTGGAATGGTTACGGCAAATGCGACAACCCTATCCTCTTTATCAAGAACAATTGACAAAAATTTTTGATCTACCATTGGGATAAACTGCTTGAGAACCCCCTCAATCTCTCTTTCGGTTACAGTGTTAAAGCAGTATAGTGGAGTATAAGATCTGTTGTAAGCCTTAAAAAGCTCCCTTCCGTAGTGGCGAAGTTTGCGGGAGGATACCTTTCCCAGAATTTTCACACCATATCTATCCTTAACAATCTGAGAGAATACGGCCAGCTTCTCGGGAACTTTATCCGGTATATTTAATGTTCTCTGGCTCCAGTCCACCTCTTTTGAGTATCCGAGACTCTCCAGATGTGTAACATAATATGGAAAGTTGTAGATAGTCTGCGATGTAGATAGATTTTCGAACCCCTCTACCAACATTCCCTGTTTATCCAAATCGTTGAATCCCTGAGGGCCGCTCACAATCTCAAATGAGAGCTCTGCTGCCCACTCCTCAACTTTGGCCATCAGCGCTCCGGAGACATCTGCATCGTCAATAAAATCTATCCATCCGAAACGCATCCTCTTCTCCCCCCAGGCAGAATTGGATTTGTGGTTGATAATGGCTGCCACTCTGCCCACTATCTCCTCTCCCTTAAAGGCAAGAAAAAGCTTTGAATCACAGTATTCATAAGAAGGGTTTCTATCTTTCCTTAAGATATTCAATTCGTCCCACCTTATTGGGCACACCCAGTTGGGCTCATCCCGGTAAAGCTTCTCGGGGAATTGTACAAAAGAGAGGTGCTCCTTTGCAGTGAGCACCTCTTTTATGGTTACGCCGTTGTTTTTCATTTAGCGTTATTTGATTAATAATCTGCACTAATGAGCGCAGCTATTTTACAATAGAGCCGGCAACAACATTGGCTACCAGTGCCCTAAGCCTAACAACGCTGCCCTTGTCTTCCGGGTGAACTCTGTTGGTAAGCAGTATTACTGCAGTCTTAGAGACCGGGTCTATCACAATTGAGGTTCCGGTATATCCGGTGTGGCTGAATGTCTTTGTGGGGTGGAACAGGTTTCCGTTATTTGAGGCATAAGATGAGTAGTTGTCCCATCCCAGAGAGCGTCCCATAGCAGAAACCTCTGCAGGCACTCTTGTCATAGTCTCTACCGTGAGGTTTCCAAGCACTCTTTTGCCGTTATATTCGCCTCCGTTCATCATAGCGGCAGCAAGTATTGCCAAATCATCTGCATTTGAAAATACCCCCGCATTTCCCGAATTTCCGCCGTTAAGAAGCCGTGCAAGCGGGTCGTGAACCAACCCAAGAATTACAGTACCATCTTTTTGTTTCTCTGTCGGGGCAATCATATTGTATAACTCCGGTTTCGGGTTAAAAGTTGTATGGCTCATACCCAAAACATCAAATACGTTTTTTTGGGTATAATCCTGAAGTTTCACTCCGGTAATGTTCTGAAGAACATTTTGAAGAGTTATAAAATTGAGACAGCTATACTGAAACTTTGTTGTCGGACGAAAGTCCCTTTTGCAGGTTGCTATATACTCGATGAGCCCCTGAGGTGATGGAGATCCATATTTTGCCACCAGCTCGGCTGCGGGCGCATAAGGGGGCAGTCCGGAGGTGTGTGTAAGCAGATCAACAATCCTTATATCAATACTCTTTCCTGTTTCGGTATCCAGATACCCTTTGAATCCCTCAATGTACATTGCAACATTATCTGAAAGTCTCAGTTTGCCCTGCTCTACAAGTTGCATTATTGAGATTGCTGTTCCAACCGGTTTTGATACCGATGCCATATCAAAAATTGTGTTGACCTCCATCTTTTCAATCTTTGGATAGAGAGCTTTATTGCCATAACTCTTGATATAGGCCATCTTGCCGTCACGCACAACAGCAAGAACTGCTCCCGGAATCTCACCCTTCTCGATAGAGCTGTTTATAATATTATCTACCCTAACAAGACGATTCGGGTCCATACCCGCCTTCTCCGGTGAAACTCTTTGCAGAGGTTGAGAGAAAAGTACTGCAGATGTTACAATTGCAATTAACGAAATGAGAATCCTTTTCATTTTTCTATGTTTTAGTTTAAGGTTATCTTTTAAAAGTCTAAACTCCACGTTGAACAAAAGTAATAAAAAAACAGTGCTAAATAGCGGAATTCCGATATCTATGCACTGTTTTCGCTCAACAAAACTAATTATGCCGGTAAGCAATAATTACTGCTAGCCACTACTACCGTACTAATTCTCTCCCGGCGATTGCCCGACATTACCTTGCATTTCCGGCCGGTCTTCCCCCTCTCCTCTGTCTGTTAGGATCTGCCTCGAGTTTCTCTAAATAAGTTTTATACTTTTCTGCACCTAAAGCAGCCTCTATTTTTGGATGAAATGTCTCCCGAATCTTCATAAACTTTTCTCTATCCTGGCCTGCAGATGCCATCTCTTTTTGCATATCCTCATAAACCTTATGAAGTTTGGTGCTATCCTCTTTGGTAACGGTAACATACTTTGCAATATCTGCAATTCTCTCTTTTGCAAATGTTGCAGGATCTACATTGCGTCTTTGAGCCGGCTGCATCTGAGCGCTTGCACCTATGGCGAACATCACCACTGTGATAGTTAGAATAAACTTTTTCATATTATTGATTTAATTGTTATAGACCTTTGACTAAAAAAACTGCAATTAGTTTAATCTTTACCCGCGCGAAGCTGTGAAAATTCAACTGGCAGTGTTATGTGAAACAAGCTGGTTTATAAGTGTTTAAAAATAGGAAATTGGCCAATTAAGAAAAACGCAAAAATTAATCTATTAGGCTACAAATACTTACACAAAACACTAACAGATGAAACTTTCAAAAAAAAAGATAACCAACTAAAGTTGGTTATCTTTTTGTCTAATCTTCTGATATTTAGCAAAGACCCACGATGCTTGGCAAGGTTATTCCTCCCTGCGTGGTCCTCTGTCGCGTCCTCCGGCATTACCTCCGGCGTTGCCGCCTCTTCCGCCTCTGGATGGTCCGCCGCCGCCTCTACGATCGTTGTTACGGTCGTTGTTTCTGCGAGGACGATCGTTGTTACGTCCGGATTGTGGGGCAGATGATGGTCCTGCAGTTACTCCCATATTTGGAGAGAGGTCTCTCTTTCCGAATATTTCGCCATTGCAGATCCATACTTTAACACCGATTACACCTACTTTGGTATGAGCCTCAGCGTGTGCGTAGTCGATATCTGCACGGAATGTGTGAAGTGGTGTACGTCCCTCTTTGTAAAGCTCTCTTCTTGCCATCTCGGCTCCACCCAAACGACCGCTCACAAGAACCTTGATTCCCTCTGCGCCCATTCTCATTGTAGATGCCATTGCCATTTTAATGGCGCGACGATAAGATACACGACCTTCTACCTGACGAGCAATATTGTTGGCTACAATATTTGCGTCAATCTCCGGTCTCTTTACTTCAAAGATATTTATCTGAACCTCTTTGTTAGAGATTTTTTTCAACTCCTCTTTCAGTTTGTCTACCTCCTGACCACCTTTTCCGATAATGATACCGGGACGGGCTGTGTGGATAGTTACTGTGATAAGTTTAAGAGTTCTCTCTATCACGATTTTAGAAAGGCTTGCCTTTGCAAGACGAGCATTAAGATATTCGCGAATCTTTGAATCTTCCAATAGTTTCGCAGCATAGTCTTTTCCACCGTACCAGTTAGAGTCCCAGCCACGGATAATACCAAGTCGGTTTGATATAGGATTTGTCTTTTGTCCCATTTTATTGCTCCTCTTTTTCGGTTTTTACTTTCTTACCCAACACTATAGTTACGTGGTTAGAACGCTTACGAATTCTAGCTGCGCGACCTTGTGGTGCTGTTCTGATACGCTTTAGAGAACGACCTTGTCCAACCATAATAGTTTGAACACATACATTGCCGTTTTCCAACTCTTTACGATCTGATTCGTTTTTGGCTTCCCAGTTGGCTATTGCCGAACGGAGCAGTTTTTCCAAACGAATAGATGCCTCCTTTTTGGTATACTTAAGTATATCCAAAGCGCGGTTTACCTCAACTCCTCTGATGATATCTACAACGAGTCTCATCTTTCTAGGAGAGGTAGGAAGATCATTCAGCGATGCAATTGCTGTCTGCTTCTTTATTTCTTTACGCCTTTCGGCTGATTCTCTTTTTCGAGCTCCCATTATTGTGAATTTCTTTTACTCATTAACATAAATTAACGATTACCCGAGTGACCTTTAAAGGTGCGGGTAGGTGCAAACTCTCCAAGTTTGTGTCCTACCATATTCTCGGTTACATACACCGGAATAAACTTGTTGCCATTGTGAACAGCAATAGTGTGGCCTACAAAGTCCGGCGATATCATACTGGCTCTTGACCAGGTCTTGATGACCTCCTTTTTACCAGCCTCATTCATAGCAAGTACTCTATTCTCGAGACTTGCCTGTATGTATGGTCCTTTTTTCAGTGAACGACTCATAATTCTCTTTTCAGTTTAATCCGTTATTTTTTCCTTCTTTCAATTATGAACTTCTTGGTTGTCTTTTTAGGATTACGTGTTTTGTAACCTTTAGCAAGCAAGCCTTTTCTAGAACGAGGGTGACCTCCGGAAGCACGTCCTTCTCCACCACCCATCGGGTGATCTACAGGGTTCATCGCTACACCGCGAACACGAGGCCTGCGGCCAAACCAGCGATTTCTTCCTGCTTTTCCGAACGATTCAAGATTGTGATCTGAATTGGATACAGTTCCAACAGTTGCACGGCAGGTAACAAGTACCATCCTAATCTCACTTGAAGGGAGTTTAAGAATAGCGTGTTTTCCTTCTCTTGCAGTTAATTGAGCATAAGTTCCGGCACTGCGGGCCATTGCGGCTCCCTGTCCCGGGCGTAACTCAATGTTGTGAACTAATGTACCCAACGGGATCTCTGAAAGAGGTAGAGTGTTCCCAATTTCTGGGGCTACTCCGGGTCCGGATGCTATTACCTGACCCACTTTAATTCCGTTAGGAGCTATTATATAGCGTTTCTCTCCATCTGCATATAAAACCAGGGCAATTCGTGCACTCCTGTTAGGGTCGTACTCGATGGTCTTTACTGTAGCTGTATAATTGTCCTTATCTCTAAGGAAGTCAATCATACGGTACATTCTTTTGTGACCGCCTCCGATATAACGCATTGTCATCTTTCCCCTGTCATTTCTACCACCGGATTTGCTGATAGGCGCCAATAGCGACTTCTCCGGTTTATCACAGGTAATTTCAGTAAATGCGCTTATTGCTTTATGTCTTGTACCGGGTGTTACCGGCTTGAATTTACGTATTGCCATGGACTTAAATATTACTGTAGAAATCAATCTTATCTTCACTGGCCAATGTTACAATCGCTTTCTTGAAGTGATTGGTACGACCTGACAATAATCCCGCTTTAGTGAAGCGGCTTTTACGTTTTCCGTGGTAGTTAATTGTATTTACATCCAACACTTTAACTCCGTAAATCTCCTCAACCGCAGCCTTGATCTCAATCTTATTGGCATTGCGGTCAACTACAAAACCGTAACGATTCAACTTCTCGCCCTGAATCGTCATCTTTTCTGTTACTATAGGCTTAATTAAAATTTCCATTGTTCCACGGTTTAATTATTTCCATACTGCCCCTGCAGGATATCCTGAACACCATCCATAAAGATAAGTGAGGTAGCGTTAACCACATCATAGGTGTTAAGTTCGTTAACGTTAATTACCTTAACGTTTTGCAGGTTACGTGAAGAGACATAAATATTACTTATATTCTCCGGAAGCACGAATAGAACTCTTCTATCGTTAATCTTAAGACCTTTAAGAATCTTCATAAAGTCCTTAGTTCTTGGAGCCTCCATTGAGAAGTTTTCAATAATTGTCAACGACTCCTCTTTCACCTTATAAGAGAGTGCAGAGAAACGTGCCAGTTGTTTTAACTTCTTGTTAAGCTTAAATCTATAATCTCTTGGTCTCGGTCCGAAAACGCGTCCACCACCTACATAGATGTTTGCTTTAATACTACCGTGACGAGCACCGCCTGAGCCTTTCTGACGAACGACCTTTTTAGTACTGTATGCCACTTCCCACTTCTCCTTTGTCTTGTGAGTTCCCTGACGCTGGTTGGCCAGATACTGCTTCACATCAAGGTAAATAGCGTGATCGTTTGGCTCTATACCAAAGATACCGGGATCCAAAGTCACCAATTTTCCTGACTCTGTTCCATCAATTTTGTAAACTGATAATTCCATATACGCTTATTCCTCCACGATTACATATGAACCCTTAGCACCGGGAACAGATCCCTTAACTATCAGAAGATTATTCTCTGGAATAATCTTTAGAACTCTTAGGTTCTGTATTTTCACCTGATCGCCACCCATACGGCCGGCCAATCTTTTTCCTTTAAATACTCTTGAAGGCCAAGATGATGCGCCCATTGAACCGGGAGCACGAAGTCTGTTGTGCTGACCGTGGGTCTGACCGCCAACTCCGCTGAATCCGTGGCGTTTCACAACCCCCTGGAATCCTTTTCCTTTAGATATTCCTACAACATCTACCCATTCCAATGTATCGTGTCCGAATACATCTGCAACGGTAACAGTGTCACCTAGCTGAAACTCCTTTAAAAAGTCGTTCTTAAACTCAACGACTTTGCGCTTAGGTGTGGTGTTTGCCTTTTTAAAGTGACCCGACAGGCCACCGCTGGTGTGTTTTTCCTTTTTTTCGTCATAGGCAAGCTGTACAGCGGCATAACCATCTTTCTCTTCTGTACGTACTTGCGTAACAACACACGGACCAGCCTCAATAACGGTGCATGGAATATTTTTTCCATCGGCACCAAAAACAGAAGTCATTCCGACTTTCTTTCCAATTAATCCAGGCATTGGTTTTTAATTTGGTGTTTTTTAAATAATTAATACTAACCGCACAAAAAATGCGGGCTGCAAAGATACAATAAAAAGTTATAATTGCAATAGCCCAGGCGAATATATTAACAAGATATGAACACTCTTCCCGGATTTTTTTGTGAGCTATGTGTCTAAGTGAGCCGGGATTTTAGGTGAGCAGTGAATTCAGGTTGGAGGTGATAAGCTTAACGGCTATTGCGAGCAGAATAATTCCAAAGAATTTTCTCAATACGTAAATACCCCCCTTCCCAATCTTTCTCGAAATATAATCTATATTGTTCAAAACAAAGAAGACAACCACAATATTTAAAAAGAGAGCAGAAATAATATTGATGAGCTCATACTCTGCCCTTAACGAAAGCAGCGTAGTAAACGATGCGGCACCGGCAATCAGCGGAAACACAATAGGAACAATGGTTGCAGATTCTGTTGGGCCATCGTCTTTAAATATCTGAATTCCAAATATCATCTCAATGGCCAGCACCAGCAGCACCAAAGCACCCGCAACGGCAAAAGATGAGATATCCACTCCAAATAGCCCAAGCATCGCCTGCCCCACAAAAAGGAACGCCAGCAATATTCCAAACGATATAAGTGATGCATTTACAGCGCTATAGCTCTTTTTCTTCTCCTTTAGCCCTATAATAATAGGCACCGAACCCAGTATGTCAATTACTGCGAACATAACAATAAAGGCGCTGAAGATCTCTTTTAGGGACATAACTCTGGCAGTGTTTGATGCAACAATTTGATATTCTTTGTTTTACAAAACCCAGTTTTCCAAGTTTGGAAAACTGCCCTTTCTAATCCACTGTTATTCAGCAATATTCATCAAACACTGGCAAAGGTTGTTTGCAAAGTTAACTCTTTTGGTTAAATTCGTAAAACTTTTTAATTTGAGAGAGATGGAAGGGAAGATCAATAATGGGAGTAATTCTCAGTTAATCAAGCGTATCCAGACGGGCAACAATCACGTCTATTTAAGGGGAAATGGAAAGAATACAGTATTTTATAAGGATTCTGAAAGAATTGAATTCTTAAAAAGGTGTAACTCTGCCGCTAAGAGGCATAATTGCAAAATTCTTGCATTTGTACTAATGGATAATCACCTTCATCTGCAGGTGGAATCTAAGAAGCTGGTATCTTTTGTTAAATCAATTTTGATAGGATACGTTCAGTGGTACAACAAACAAAACGGACTTTCAGATAAACTTTTCAAAACACCCTTTAGCAGTGCCTGCAAATATACAGATGAAAGTGTCGTTGAAAGCATTATGTATATTTTATGCAATCCCGTCAAAGCTGGTATATGCTCACATCCGGGCGAATACTTATGGAGTTCATACGATGCGTACTTTAATAGTAGAAGCCCCATTTTAAAGTACATTGATATTGACACCGAGTTAATCAGAACCATATTTAAAACTAAGAAGGAGTTTGAAAGCGCTGTTCTCAATTACTCTTCGGACATAGATAGGATAAGAAAAAGGGGTAAGGGATATTGGCCAAGAGAGTTACACAACGACATTATTAACCATCTGTCAAAAATTTTAAAAGGCAGGAATATTTTTCAACTCAATAGAGATGAGATCTCAAATCTAATTCTTCGACTTCGGAAAGAGACTGGTGCATCGTTCAGACAAATAGCATCAATTACACACGAGAGCTACGAAGAGGTTCGCAGAATAATTGTCGGCAAAAAAGGAGTTGGGATTTAATAGATGGTGTCCCTGCCAGCAGGGACTGTTTTTATTTAGTTGATATCCCCCCGTTTCACAAAAGACTGGCAGTTGAAAAAGTACTCGGGACGGGAATCGAACCCGTACGGGCATTTCTGCCCACAGGATTTTAAGTCCTGCGTGTCTACCTATTCCACCACCCGAGCATTTCAATCAACTTAATTCAAAAAAACCTCTCCATTACGCGGAGAGGTATTTTTAGAGCGGAAAACGAGACTCGAACTCGCGACCCTAACCTTGGCAAGGTTATGCTCTACCAACTGAGCTATTTCCGCATTTGGGACTGCAAAAGTAATAAAAATTTTACAAGCTCCAAAATTTACATCAAAAACGTTTTAAAAATATAATCCCAAAACTGTACTGCCTATCTCTTAAATTAAAGCGTGTTGAGATTATAGACTAAATTGCAAGCTAAATTTGCTGCTCCTTCCTAGATAACTGTTTCAAACTCTTTGAGGAAACGGATATCGTTTTCGAAGTAGTGGCGAAGGTCTTTCACCTGCCACTTTAGCATTGCGATGCGCTCTATGCCCATTCCGAAAGCGAAGCCGGTATAAACTTTACTGTCGATGCCGTTTGCTTCCAGCACATTGGGGTCAACCATTCCGCAGCCCATAATCTCGAGCCAACCGGTTCCTTTGCAGATATTGCACCCTTTACCTTTGCAGATGTTACAACTTACATCCACCTCGGCGCTTGGCTCTGTGAAAGGGAAGTAGGATGGGCGAAGGCGAATCTGGGCATCTTCGCCAAACATTTCGCGAACGAAAAGCAGGACAGCCTGTTTAAGATCTGCAAATGAGACCTTTGTATCTATATAGAGACCCTCCACCTGGTGGAAGATGCAGTGGGCGCGTGCAGATATCGCTTCGTTGCGGAAAACCCTTCCGGGGCAAACGATTCGGATAGGCAGCTTCATATTCTCCATTGCTCTCACCTGCACAGAGCTGGTGTGAGTGCGCAAAAGAACAGGATTTTCTCCGGCGGAGATAAAGAATGTATCCTGCATATCTCTGGCAGGGTGTTCGGGCGGGAAGTTAAGTGCCCCAAATACGTGCCAGTCATCTTCAATCTCCGGCCCCTCTGCAAGAACATAGCCGAACTTATTGAAAATTGAAAGAATCTCGTCTCTGGTAATAGATATAGGGTGTCTGCCGCCAAGCTCAACAAGGTCGCCCGGCTTTGTGAGGTCATATTTTGACTCTACCGGCTGCTGGTTCTCCTCCAAAAAAGATTTTAGCTCTTCAATCTTTTGGTTTGCAGCAACTTTGAGCTTGTTCAAGACCTGCCCCAATTCACGTTTCTGCTCAGGAAGAACATCCCGAAACTCATCAAAAAGCTGAGTTACAGAGCCCTTTTTGCCCAGCAATTTTACTCTGATCTCCTCAATTTCCTGCTCTTTTTGAGCCTTTAGCTCCTCAATTTCGGCAAGCAGCCTCTCTATTTTCTCTTTCATCTCTTATTATTTACTATATGGGCAGATCTTAATTCCCGGTAACTCCCAGCCCGCAAAGGTAATAATTTCTGTTAAACAAAGCCCGCTAACAACGATGCAGGTGGCAGTCTCTTTATGAAACTACTTATGCAACTATTTCTGCAGCTCTTTGAGCAGCTCTTCTATGGCTTTTTCGAGTTGGGGGTCTTTTGATTCAAGCCTGTCTTTGAAGGTGTTGCGGATGTAGATGTCGGGTGCAACCCCCTCGAATTCGAGGTCTTTGCCCTCCAGGGTATAGCATCCCCAGGCAGGGAGTCTCACAGAGGAGCCGTCTACCAGGCGGGCGCCGGAGGTGAAGATTATCCAGCGGTAGGTCTCTGTACCTATGAGCTTTGCCATCTTGAGCGCCTTTATACCGTTTGAGGTAACCTCTGCATCGCTCAGGCTCCTTTCGTTTATCAGAACTACTAATGGCCTGTTTGCCGGAATTACATTCGGGTGAGAAACTTTGGGGTTGTCGCGGTGGCTCCAGCGGTAGTGCTCCCTCTGGTTGAGGAAATCGATCACCTCTCTGTGGACATTGCCACCGTTATTGAACCTAAGATCCAGGATAAGAGCCTCTTTATGAACAGCATCTGTGTTCATCTCAATAATGAACCTCTCCAGAGACTCCGGTGACATATCTCTCATATGAACATAGGCAATTTTGCCCTTACTCATTGATGTAACTTTGGCCCTGTTCCAATCCTCCCACTCAGAATAGAGAAGTGACCTCAAATCTCCGCTTCCAATTGTGTGAAGTTTAACATCAAACTCAACACCGGCTCTTGCAAATTTCAATACCATCTCCTTTGGAAGGGTTGCAGATGTGAAATAGAACTCCCTGCTCACCCTCTCATTTACCCTAACCCCGTTTACTGCAACAAGCCTGTCGCCACCCATAAGCGGATTCCCTGAATAATCTGCACCGGAGCCAGCAACCACTCTTTCGAGCGTATATGGCTGTTCATTAGAAAAGATAAGCCCTGTAGCCGCAGTGACATACCTTGTTAAAGTCTCCTCCTCCTTGCCGGCAGAGCTGAATCCCATATGCGAAGAGTTAAGTTCGTTGAGCATATCGTTCAAAAGAGTTCGAAGATTATCCCTGCTGTTTACATATGGCAAAAAGGTGAGATAGTAGTCTCTCTTTGCACGCCAATCTACTCCGTGATATTTTACATCATAAAAATTCTGCTCCAGGGAAGCCCAAACCTCAAAAAACATCTGGCGATACTCGTCCATATTGCTCTTCTCAAATGTGAATTTGAGATCTACTTTGGTTGCCGCTACCCCTGCCGGGTCTATCTTATATAGAGACTCTCTGTCCATTGCAAAAAGATCTTTCCCTGTGCTCCTGAAAGAGGATACGCTCCCGACCCCTTTGAGCTTCTGGGGAGGCTTTTGGTCCCACTCCTTAAGCTCCTGAACATAACAGGCCCAATCTCCCTCGTGATTTGAATTGAAAAGCAGATAGCTCTTCTCCCCACGGGAGAGTATAAACGGAGAGTTCTGCTCCCCTCTGCCTACCACGCTTAGATACCTTCTCTGGATATTTTCCAGAAGCAATACTACAGAGGAGTCCCTTTTTGCCCCTTTAGCCCCAAAAAGTTTGTCATACTCATCTGCCTCAAAAGGTGCCGCTACCTTATCCAGCGCAACCTTGTAAAGCTGCGTGGCTGCACCCCTTGGAAATGCAGAGTTAAGGCGGTTGGAGAGCAGATAGAGATTTTTACCATCGGGAGAGAATATCGGGTCGTTCTCAAAGTTTGCAGAGTTTGTGATGTTGATACTCCTTGCCGCAACAAAATCGTAGACGAAAACATCTCTCTCAAAAAGATTTACTGCAGTATAGGTCAAATATTTTCCGTCGTGAGAAAAGCTAAGCCCGTAACTCTGAAATGCCCAGAACTCGTGCGTGGAGAGCTCTGTTACCTTATTGGTAGGGAGATCCAGCAACATAAGAGATTTACCGCCGCTTAAAAATGCAATTTTATCACTTTTTGCAGATGGTGTCAAAGACCTTATGGATGACTCCGGAGTATAAACAGCAGACTCTCCCAGGGAGAGATCTGCCTTTTGGGTGTAGATTCCGGTCCATCCGCCGTTGGTTCTGGTGTAGTAGAGACTCTTGCTGTCCGAAGACCAGAGCACCTCATCTACCCGCTCTGTTTGCGGAGTTGGCAACTGTTTAATGAAGCTTCCTTTTATATCTGACACAAAGAGCAGACCCCGGAATGAGAAAGCGAGCTTCTTACCATCCGGAGATGGAGAGTAGCTCTGCGGCCTGCCAAGGGGAATTGAACTCTTGTTTGCGATTCTGTTATCTGCAAGCTCTATAGAGGGCAAAAAAGTTTTACCTGTTTGAATATCAAGAACATTAATTTTGTAGCCCTTAATAAAGACAATCTTAGTTCCGTCAAAGCAGATAGAGGGATATTGTATAGACTCTTTAAAAGAGGTGAGGTATTTATTGTCGCTGTGTCTTACAATGTTGGCCTCGCCGTTTTTCTCGTCCGATACGTAGTAGAGGTTGCCGCGGGCATCCACCATCGGCCAGATATCTTTTCCTCTGTAGCTTGTAAGCTCTTTATACTCTTTTGTGGAAGGGTTCCAGGATTTAATATCCGGGTTGTGATCTCCCCTATAGCCCTTTCTGGTTGCAAAGCGATAACTTTCAGAAGATTCGTTAAAATAGAACTCGCCTGTGAGCGGGTTTTGTGTAAGATTTGCTATTGTATTGAAATAGTGAGCGAAGAGTCTTACCGGAGTTCCTCCCTCAACTGATACAGAGTATGTACTTATTGTGTTATATCTGTTGGACTCGAAGTAGATATTCTTAGATTGAGGGCACCACCCCACCGGGACATCAGATGCGTCGTGAAATGTGAGCTGTTTTATCTCCCCCCCGGCTACAGGTACAATATAGACATTGTTGTTTCCCTGGTCATTCGATGAGAAAGCAAGATATTTGCCGTCCGGCGATATTTTTGGGCTCGTTTCGTTACCACCCATTGTGACCACCTTCAGGGCAACCCCTCCAGAAGTGGGAACCGAATAGATATCTCCACAGTAGGAGAAGTAGATGGTCTCTCCATTGGGAGATAGCGATGGTCTTGAGGCGAATACCACGCCGTTGGCATATGTTGCAGCACAAATGAGCAACATAGATAGCAGAGATAGCACTTTTTTCATATAATTTTTATTGGAGATTTGTCAACTTATTGGTTATCTGGAAACTGATAGGGTATCTGGAAACTGATAGGCAATTGTTAAGCCCGATAATAGCGGGAAATTTACCACTTTACCGGGGCACGCCTCAGAGGCATTGTCATACATCTCGGGCCACCGCCACCGCGGGGCAGCTCCGAACCGTCTATTGTAATTACACACTGTTTGCTCTTTTTAACATCGCTCTTCCCGTTAATCACATCCCAGGCGGTAAATATGTCGAATCCGTTTTTATTCAGCTCGTTAAGTGTGTGTACATTTCTTGCGTAGGAGATAACCTTTCCCGGCTCCAGGGCAAAAAAGTTAGCTCCGCTGTGCCACTGCTCCCTCTCCTGGTTCCACTCATCTGCACTCCCTCCACAGACAACCGGCTCCACCTCCATACCCAGTTTTTTAAGAATTGAGGGGATGTTGGAGACCGATTTTATTTTGGAAACTTTACCATTATCAATAGTTATATGGACTGTCTGGTATTGGTTCTCTCCCAGAATAAGAGGTTCAAAGACCATTGCAGTATGGGTGTCCAACAGTGTAAATGCCATATCCAGATGGATAAATGACTCGGGAGTTTCGGGCAGCTGTTGTACCACAATGTGCATCCTCTCTTTACACCCTGTGCGGCAGAGCCTGTTGATGAGCATATCTATCCCCTGACTGCTGGTTCTCGGGCCGTTCCCCACCAGAAGAATATCCTCCCTGGCAATGAGGATATCGCCCCCCTCCATATAGATATCGTTATTGCCTGGTTGAAAATCGTGAGAGTTAATCAATTCACAGTCAAAGACTCTCTTTTTGCGAAAAATAGCCTCATTTATTAACGACTCACGCATTCTAACACTGCTTGCCATTTTGCAGATAAGTATTCTGTTGCCAATAGTTACAGATGCATCTCTTGTAAAGTAGTAGTTGTAAAGAGGCGGAAGAGCGTAATAGTCATCTTTTAGAAAAGCAGATAGGGTGTTTATCTTTGCCGGCAACCCCTCAATAAGCACCTGAGCAAGATTTTTTGAGGACATATCCATCAGATCTTCAAAATAGTCTGTCACCCCTTCGCTTACGCAAATCTTACCTATTAATGCCTCTCTCTCTGTGTGGTTGTCCAATAGCTTAACCAACAGATCTTTTATCTGATATGTTTTTGCAAACATATTAATCACCCCGGAAACCTGCTCATACTCCTTTTGAGCAATGGATAAGTTTAAAATATCACTATAGAGAGCACGCTGAGCATTTCTTGGCGTCATATTCTCTACCTCTGCACCAGGTGTGTGAAGTAAAACCGCCTCCAGTTTTCCAATCTCCGATTTTACATCAATTGTTACCAATTTTCCCGTCATAAAATATATATATATTATTGATATTTGCCCAAATTAGAAAGTGGCAGGTCTGTAAAAATACTTTTGATTACAGATTCATCCCTCGGACAAATTAATAGCAGATCATCGGTATTTACTATCATAAAGTTATCCAGATTTGCAGCTATAACCACCTGTTTATCGTCTTGCGAATAGACTATTGAGTTAGTAACATTTTTCAACAACCTCTCCGAACCCCTTACAAAGTTTCCATCTTCGTCTCTCTTGTTTAAACCATAAAGGGACTCCCAGGTTCCGATATCTGACCAACCAAATGAGACAGGATATACTATTGCCTTCTCTGTCTTCTCCATTATCCCGTAATCGATAGAAATACTCTTACACTCCTCATATACCTTGTTGATGAACGGAGCCTCCTGTGTCGTATAATAGAGACTCTCTCCCTCTCCAAAGAGATGAGCAATATCGGGTTGATGAGACTCCAACTCCTCCACAAGAGTCTTAAGATTTGCTATAAACATTCCTGAGTTCCAAAGAAATTCACCACTGTTTACAAATACCTCCGCCAAATCGGCTGTGGGCTTCTCAGTAAATGTTTTTACACTATAGGCTACATTCCCGTTAATGCTGATATGCTTGGTTTTATTGGCCTGAATATATCCATAGGCAGTCTCAGCTCTGTATGGTTTTATCCCCAGAGTAATAAGAACATCATTTTTATCTGTAAACCTGAGAGCATTGTCAATAGTTTGGGTAAATATCTCATCATTGAAGATAAGGTGATCTCCCGGGGTAACCACTACAGATGCATTTGGATTTTTCTTTAACAACTTATAGGTTGCATATGCCATACAAGGTGCGGTATTTCTTCTGTAGGGCTCCAATAATATGTGCTCCGGCAGAATTTGAGGCAGCTGTTCCGTCACGAGATCTTTATAGAGATGAGATGTAACCACCAGAATATTCTCAGATGGTATTATCTTGGCGAACCTCTCAAAAGTCTGCTGAATGAAGGTTTTCCCTGTACCAAGAATATCCAGAAACTGTTTCGGTTTCTGACTCCTGCTCACAGGCCAGAAGCGGCTTCCCGGACCCCCGGCCATAATTATACAGTAATGATTGTTTGCCATATGCTATAATATTAATTCTTTACCATTTAGGGTTGAAGGCTTCGGGTAGATAATCTATCCTTATATTACCATCCTTTTCAAATAGAACCGATACAATGTCAAACTGAGTTTCGCACATTATTTGGTTTCTGTATATGTAGGCAGATGCTGCAGATATAACAGCCCGCTGTTTTTTAATGTCAACCGTTTCAAAAGGCAGTTGCAAATTTGGTTCCGAAAGAGACCTAACCTCAATAACGTGCAGCCTCTGTTCTTCAGTTGCTTCATTTGTGCTCTTCATTAAAAGATCCAACTCTTTATGTCCTACCCTCCAGTTTCTCCCGAGTAGCACCATCCCTCTTTTCAAGAGAAACTCCAGCGCGAGATCCTCTGCAGCACTACCCTTCTCTCTCCTCCCTACCTTTACAAGATTCACAGCTTCTGTCCCGAAATTAATTATTTACCTGCTTTTTATGCCCAATTGTATTCAAATATACTATATATTTTGATAAAAGTCGGAAAATCCTAACCTATTTGCTGCTCTGTTACGTTGCGGGCCTGCGCAACCCTGTGCACATCGGGCAAGTCCATCCTCAAAACTCTTGAATTGACTCACAACAGGAAAGCATATTTCACACGTTGATTTCTTATTAAAACTGTCGCCCTAATTTTATGCATTGTAAAGCTCAGCAAAGGAGAATTTTAAAATAGGATTGAACGCATCTCCTGGCAGGAAAATTTAGGTTCTTACCCCCATCTACTCCTTTGTGCCGACAATAACGACAATGGCGATGCGGTATCAGCTAAGGAAAACATTGGCTCCCGAAAAGGGACGGGACCCGCCGTAGGTGGGGAGGATTTTCCGGGCTGATACCGCAAGACAAAGTTATTGCCGGCACAAAAACAGATTGTAAACGGGGGGATACCCAGCATTTATTTGGGTCTGGATACAAAAGTAAAAGAGGCTGCCAGTTAAGACAGCCTCCTTAAAATTATTTGTTTTAGAAAATTAGAATAGCAATCTAACTCCTAATAGCATTCCCCAAGTACTTCCTGTAGTAACAGATTTGATCATCTTATTTTTAGAATCAAAGTTCGCAATATCTGTTGCATTTAGAGTATAGGTTGGTGCACCAAGATGGTTTACTCCTTTGTATGTCAATGGCATAATTACATCGTATGAGTTTGCCAAACCACTTCTTTGGAATGCTCCCCAATCTTTGTTTAGAAGGTTTGCTGCGTTTACAATGTCAAGACTTAACTGAAGTGTGTATTTCCTGTCTGAACCGAATTTTGCAAATACATCCTGGATAATCTTAACATCCCAACGATTTCTCCAAGGGTTAACAGCACCAAATCTCTCTGCATACTGTCCTTTTCTCTTACTCAGATAGGCATCAGAATCTATATACTCCTGGAATTTTGCACTCTGCTCTGCTGCTGTCATCTTACCTGCAACATCAACAAATGTAAGTTCACTTGCGCTATTTGGAATATAAAGAATATCTGAAGCTGCACCATCTCCTGTCATATCATTAGAGTATGCATAGGTAGAACGACCCACTGCAGATCCGTTATAATAGAGTGAAATTGAAGTTGCAAGATGTCTTAGATATTCAATTCTGTATGACAATGATCCAACAACTCTGTGAGGAACAGAGAAACTTGAGTAACTTAACTGAGGGTCATTCAGGTTGTAAACATCCAGATTACTTGTCCAGGCCGAATATGCTGTAGAACCTGGATTTGCAGATACATCTTTAGAGATATTGTATGTATATGCAACCATACCGGATAGACCGTATGAGAAGTTTTTAGTCAATTGGGCAGTAAAGTATGATTGGTAACCTTCACTTGAGTTATCCAAAACCATAGCAGATCCAACTGTACTTATAACTTTGTTTCCGACCCAATAACCCCTTCTGTCAGATCCCGAGAATACTCTGTTAGCTTCCGGAAGGTTCATATTCTTCTGAACAACTGCATTGATATCCTTTGTAAAGAGGGCCTCAAGGGTTAGAATCATATTTCCAGGTAACTCAATGTCTCCTGCAAGATTTGATCTCCATACTCTTGGCATTTTAAAGTCTTTACTAACCTCTGCAAGAGCAGCTCCTGAGGCAAGAGTTGTACTCACTGCCTGAGGGAAGAGAGCAGGATATTTTGCAACCTGTGCTTTGAAATCTTTATTGAAACGGAAATCTGCAGGAAGATTTGCTCCCGTTATTCCAAGTTCCGGGCTCTGAACTGTACCGGAAGCATTTGGCTGGTTTGTAAACCACACAAATGGGAGTACCCCGGCAAACAGACCTGTACCTCCGCGAATCTGAAGACTTCTGTCACCTTTAACATCCCAGTTGAAACCTATTCTTGGGTTAACCTGAATCTTTGAGTTCGGCCAGGTAGAGATGTCCATTTTGTATCCATCCTTAAATGTAAGAGCAGAGATTGCAGGGTTATCCATCAGCTTGTTGTGGTACATTGGAAGCTCTGCACGAAAACCATAAGTCAATTTAAGATTTTTGTTAACCTGCCACTCATCTTGCAGATATAAACTACCAAGACCGAAGCTCATCTCAACACCTTTTGGATCTGCACCGTTGTAACCATAAGTTACACCAAACCCTGCCGGTTTTACATTATTGATAAAGTCATCCAGTGATGCATATCTGTAGTAGCTTGTTCCCTCACGAATATATGAGTTGTTTACATAGATGTTGTCATATGAGATACCTGCTGTAATAGCGTGGTTGTTAAGGTTTAAAGTAAGGTTGTTAACAACAGAGAATGTGTTGTTTTCTACCTGATTACGATATGTAAAGAGTTCGTATCCGAATGACATATATGGGTTTCCGTCTTTGTAGATATCTACAAATGGGAAGAAGTCACTGTTACTTGTTCTCTTAGGGTCAGTTGTTGCTGTATAGGATACAAGAAGTTTATTTGAAATCTTGTTCCCGAAAGTTGAGTTTAACTCAGCTGCGAAAGCGTCAATTGCATTTTCGTTCCCGTAGAAAGAGTTTGAGAATGAGATTGAATAATCCGATACCCTGGAGATGTTTGATCTTGGCACATTAGGCGGGCCGGATGTTCCATTTGTAAGAGATGTACTTGTATTTCTCAACCTGTTGTAACGGAATGCAAATTTATGATTCTTCGCAATATTCCAGTCCAAGCGTGCAAGAATCTTGTAGTTGGTAGAAGGGAATGAACCAAAATTTTGGTAATCACCCGGATCGTAGTTATATGTAGATAACAGGTGGTTCTTTGCTCTTTCAAGATCTGCTACTGTTGTGCGTGAAACTCTGTTTGTCAGGTCTACTACGCCATTTGTGCTTGGCTCCCATCCACTGCTTGGGCTATTCTCCTTCTCAGTTTCGTAGCTGGCAAAGATGAATAGTTTGTCTTTAATGATCGGGCCACCAACAGTAACACCCCACATCTGTGAGTCTCTGTCACGTGCTCCTTTAACAATTGATTCTCCAACCTTCTCTCCCGTAAAAGATTTAGGTCTTTGATATGTATAGACAGAAGCTTTCCATTTGTTGTCTCCGGACTTTGTTACAGCATTTATAGATGCACCGGTAAATTGTGAGAGACGAACATCAAATGGGGCAAGATTAACAGAAACCTGCTCAATAGCATCCAGCGATATTGGCTGAGATGAACCCCCGGGCATAGCACTGCTTGAGAGACCGAAGTTGTTGTTAAATGCAGCACCGTCAATAGTTACTGTGTTGAAACGACCATCGCGTCCGGCAAATGATGTACCATTTGCCTGAGGAGTCATTTTAGTAAAATCTGTAATACTTCTGCTGATAGATGGAAGAGTGTTTATCTCTCTTGAACTTACGTTCATAGATGCTCCGGTTCTGTCGGCATTTAGAATAGGATTTCTGATACCTGCAGATACTACAACCTCAGAAAGAGTCAAAGCCTCCTCCACAAGTTGAGCATTATAGACAAAGTTCTCTCCAAGGCGAAGGTTCATATTGTCCGCCTTGATTGTTCCAAAGCCAAGATATGTTACCTCAACGGCATAAGGGCCGCCGACACGCATATTCTGGATACGATAGTTTCCTGAATTGTCGGTAATTGAGTAATACTTGGATCCGGAAGGTGTGTGGACTGCAACAACGGCAGCTCCGATAACCGGAGTTCCATTTGCCTCCGTAATTCGACCACTCATAGAGGATGTTGTAACCTGTGCAATAGCGGCAAAAGCTACAAACAAGCTCAAAGCCGTAAGGGCAAATTGCTTAATCGTTTGTTTCATAAATATTTAAATAATTTGTTAGGTATTCTTGGACAAAAATAGCAATTTCTCAGCGATTACTTACAATTAATTCTAATTATTTAACAAATTCTTAAATAAAGTTTATGTTTGGTATCTATCATTAATTCAGCAATATAGTGTTGTGATAATTTAAATTGTCAATATTTGGTTAATAAGTTTTTTTTCATATCTTTGCGCCCAAATTATGTGGAGAGATTTGACTGCTTGCAACCACTTTAAAAAAATGCTAAAACGTTCCATATCGCGCCCTTATCTGCTTTAATTTCTCTTTTTGGGCTTTCCGGTAACTTTTTAGTATGGCTTAGCTGTTGAACTCTTACATCAGGTAAAGTGTTTAATAACTCTAATTATTTATAATATGTCTTATCTATTTACTTCGGAATCTGTTTCAGAGGGGCATCCCGACAAAGTTGCCGATCAGATTTCGGACGCTGTTCTTGACCAGTTTCTTTGTCAGGACTCAGAATCTAAAGTGGCGTGTGAAACATTTGTCAGTACAGGGCTGGTAGTTATCGGCGGGGAGGTTAAATCTGACGCCTATGTAGATATCCAGCAGGTGGCACGCAGAGTAATAAACCGCATAGGGTATACAAAAGCCGAATATATGTTTGACGGAAACTCGTGCGGAATCCTATCTGCAATACACGAACAATCTGCAGATATCAACCGCGGAGTAGAGGTTGCAGATCCTCAGGAGCAGGGGGCGGGAGACCAGGGGATGATGTTTGGTTATGCCTGCCGCGATACTCAGGAGTATATGCCTCTTCCGCTCACACTCTCTCATATTGCCCTTTTAGAACTTGCAAAAATCCGCAGAGAGGGCACTCTTATGCCATACCTTCGTCCCGATGCAAAGTCACAATTTACCATCGAATATAACGACGACAACACCCCAAGCAGAGTACACACCATTGTTATATCTACCCAGCACGATGATTTTGATACCGACGACTCGATGCAGGTGAGAATAAAGAGTGATGTTAAGAACATACTCATACCAAAAATTTTGGAGAGGCTTCCCCAAGAGACAAAAGCGCTGTTTAAGGATGACTATATCCTGCACGTTAACCCAACCGGGAAATTTGTGATTGGAGGTCCGCACGGAGATACCGGCCTAACGGGAAGAAAGATTATCGTAGATACATACGGCGGGAAAGGGGCTCACGGCGGAGGAGCATTCTCCGGCAAAGATCCTAGTAAAGTTGACCGGTCTGCCGCCTACGCTGCAAGATATATTGCCAAGAACCTGGTAGCTGCAGGAGTAGCAGATGAGGTTCTGGTTCAGCTGGCCTATGCAATTGGGGTAGCACGCCCGGTGAGCATCTTTGTAAACACATACGGAACAGCTTTTAGAGACAACAAAAAGCAGTTTGTAAACGACAGCGTAATTGCAGATCGGGTTCAAAAGCTGTTTGACCTTCGTCCTGCAAGCATTATCAAACGATTTTCGCTCAAGAAACCTATCTATGAGGTGACTGCCGCCTATGGCCATATGGGAAGAGACCCCTTTAAAAGAGAGGTTGAACTATGTGTTAACGGTGAGTTGGTAAAGGAGGAGATTCAGTTTTTCGGTTGGGAGCTTTTAGACTCAGTAGATCTTATAAAAAAGGAATTTGGCCTAAATAGCTCATTTTAAACAAAGCCCCACGATCCTTGGCAAGGTTCCCCTCGTTTCCAGATTATTTTTTTGCCAAACCCAAGACGGTTGTCTGTGAATTTTAGTTCGCAGATTTTAACTAGCCACAAATCGCCCCCTTTTAGGATTGCATAAGGAAACCGCTTCAGGTAACTGAGGCGGTAGTTGTTTAAAAATGGGCCGTCACACTGCTCCATAGTCGCACGAAACTGAACCCCGCGAATTAGCCCGATGGTCTCTGTCTCGAGCCCTATCGCTCCGGATACAATACCGGATGCCCCTTTTTTAAAGATTTGTATATGTCTGGTCTTATCTTCCGATGTTATGACAAAGAGCATCTCCTTTGGGGAGAAGTGATAGAAGGCGTGCCAGCTCCACATATCTGTACCGTCACCGGCAGTAAGGGTTACCAGATGGTGCTCCTCAATAAACTCAATAACCCGTTTGTCGGGCAGCTCCGGATTGTTTTTATCCGATGGGATTGGTTTGCTACTCTCATTCATCTCCATAAGACTATCTCCAAATGTAGATTTTATCTGAGCGGCGAAGCCGTACCCCACTCTCCACCGGTATTGAGCAGTACTCACCTTTTGTGGCAACCTGTACAGGGTTGAGCTCTACTCTTATCTCGTTCACTTTATGCTCGTATACTCCTGTAGATGGGCCGATTATCAAAACATCATCTCCTACGGTAAGCTCTCCTGTCTCTATAAGTACCTCGGCTACAGAGAGGTTGGAGAAGAAGTTGGTTACTTTGCCGACATAAACTTTCTTCTTTGTGGCCTTGTTGCCATATACATCGCTCCACTCCCCCAGTTTAGCCCCCTGGTAATATCCGTCCCAGAACCCTCTGTTAAATACCTTTGAGAGGTTTAGTTCCAGATCTGCCTTAAGCTCTGGGGTGTAACTCCCATCACAGACTGCATCTGCAGCTTTACGGTAGGAGGCTGTTACCGCCTTAACATACTCGGCAGCTCTTGCCCTCCCCTCAATTTTAAGAACTCTCACTCCACTCCCGATTATCTTATCTACAAATGCTATCGTGGAGAGATCTTTTGGTGACATAATATATTTGTTATCTACCTCCAGTGAGGTGCCGGTCTCAATATCGGTAACCTCATACCCCCTGCGGCACAGCTGGTAGCAGGAGCCTCTGTTTGCAGATGCGTTGTACTCGTGCAGGCTTAGGTAACACTTCCCGGAAACTGCCATACAGAGTGCCCCGTGGCAGAAGAGCTCCAGCCTTACAAGCTCGCCAGAAGGGCCTGTTATCCTCTCTTTTATAATTGTGTCATAGATATCCCGCACCTGAAACAGGGTTAGCTCTCTTGCCAGAACAATAACATCTGCAAAACGAGCGTGATAGCGGACACTTTCAATGTTTGAAACATTGAGCTGAGTCGAGATATGAACCTCCACACCAATCTCTCTTGCATAGAGTATTACTGCCATATCGGAGGCGATAATTGCAGATATTCCCGCCCTCTTTGCCGCCAGAACTGTTTGGCGCATCGGCTCCAAATCGTTATCGTAAAGTACTATATTGAGAGTGAGATATGACTTAACACCTGCACTTGTGCAGATGGATGCAATCTCTTGAAGAGACTCTATGGTAAAGTTGTTTGCCGAGTGGGAGCGCATATTGAGGTTACCCACACCAAAATAGACCGAGTTGGCTCCACCCTGAATTGCGGCCGTCAGAGACTCGAAATTGCCGGCCGGAGCCATTATCTCAATATCCTTGGCACAAATTCCCAAACTACTTCTCTCTTCAATCATCTTCTAAAAATTCTATTTAATTTTCCAGACAAAGTCTTTCTCCAATCATCTTCTTGAAACTCGCCGGTCTCCACAAATACTACAATCTCTGTTCAAAAAAGTTGACTATCTTTTTAAAAACCATATCGGGAGTTATCTCGTTTAGGCAGGCGTAGTCACCTCTAAAGCACTCCTTTTTACCTGATGATGAGCAGGGGCGGCACTCAATTGAGCTCTGCACAGCCATCTCAATATCCTGACCCCAGCCGTAGAATCCAAGGTAGGGGTGAGTTGCTCCCCAAATTGAGATTACCGGCACTCTCATACAGCAGGCAAAGTGCATATTGGCGGAGTCCATCGTGAGCATAAGCTCTCTCCCGGCGATTAGTTCAAGCTCCTGCGCGAATGAGAGCTCTCCTGCAACAGATTTAACTCCGGAATATTTCATCTCCCAGGATTTTAAAATCGCAACCTCCTTTTTGCCCCCTCCAAAAAGGGTAACCGAAAATCTCTCATCTTCACTCAGCATCTCAACGAGCCTCTCCATCGCAGCCGGAGGCCAAATCTTTCCTTTATGGTTAGCAAACGGAGCTATCCCTATTTTGTAATGTGTACTCTCTACTTCAGGCTCTGCGTTCGGGCTCTTCTTTTTATGACTTTGGACAACAGGCGCAAAGGCAAAACCCAGATCTTTAAGACCCAGAGATATTAAAACCTTTTCGTATCTGCGTAGGGTAGTGAGAAGGGGCACCAATTTTTTAGAGTACCTCCTTGTGAGTTTTTTTTTCTCCCACCTACCCTTTCTCAGAAACGAGAGCGGAGTGAAGGAGATAAAGAAGAGTACCCTCAGGATAAAGGTTCTGAGTACAGAGTTTATATCTGCAACAGCGGTTGGGTTAAGTGCAATTAGCTCTTTGTAGAGTTGGAGAATCCCTTTGAATCCCTTATGCCTCCCTTTGAAATCTGTCGGGAAAAATGAGATGTTAGGGGTTCCCTCAAACAGGGGCTCAAGCATTGGCAAAGATACCATTGTGAATTTGGTGCCCGGGTTGTGTGCAGCATAGGCCTTTAAAAGTGGTGAGGCTATTGCCACATCTCCCAGCGCAGAGAATCGCAAAACCAGGATATGGTCAGGCCTTTTTTCCCGCATAGAGTACAGGATTTAGTGAAGGGTCGTTGTACATCTTCATCTGCTTATAGAATTTCATATATTTTCGCCCACTCTCTATATCGTTAAGCAGATTATCTATTGCCGTGGAGAGATCTTCCCGCTGGGTGAGCAGAGTATCAAGTTTGGTCTTGCAGTTGCTGCGATGGCTCTCGGTGGCATCTGCCCGAAGGGCCTCTGCACGCATATGGTAAATCTTGAGAGCCAGTATTGAGAGCCTGTCTATTGCCCAGGCAGGGGTCTCGGTGTTGATGGTGGCGCCGGTTTCAACTTTTACATTGGAGAATCTCTCCATAAAGTAGCTGTCTATCATCTCCACCATATCTGTACGCTCCTGATTTGAGCTGTCTATTCTTCTTTTAATAGCAAGCGCATCTACAGGGTCTATGCCCGGCTCGCGGATAATATCCTCAAGGTGCCACTGTACTGCGTCAATCCAGTTTTTTGAGTAGAGGAACCACTCTAAAGTCCCTTGTGAATATGGATTTGAGATCGGAGTCTCTACATTGTCGGTTTTATGATAATCATTGACGCATCTGTCAAAAATGTTATTGCAATTGGTGCTGAAAGACATATCTTTTTTCAAAATTGATTGTTGTTACTGGATATAGAAGATCTATTTCTCTCTGTTTATGACAGAGTCTGCAAACTCGGCAAGGCGAGCTCTCTGTTCTTTGTTAAGCCCGGAGTTACTCAAAGCCTCTGTCGCTTTGTTATGATAAAAGGTCATCGCCTCTTCGGCTGCCTCCTTAATCCCAAGCTCATTATAGATTGAGAGCACTCTCTCTATCTTCTCTTTGTCTGTAATCGTTTTGTTATTGAGCAGATCTTGAAGCTCCTTTCTTTTGTTG
Source organism: Bacteroidetes bacterium HGW-Bacteroidetes-5 (assembly GCA_002842515.1). Lineage (GTDB taxonomy): Bacteria > Bacteroidota > Bacteroidia > Bacteroidales > UBA932 > Bact-08. The sequence goes on from PHDC01000001.1 coordinate 1,398,372, forward strand.
AGGTCTCCTCTTCTGAGTGACTCTGCCAGAAGCCAGGTCTTTTTGCCGCAAAGAATATCTCCGCCAATTTTTTTACCGAAGAGTGCACTATCGCCAAAACTGTCAAAATAGTCGTCTTTAATTTGGAAGGCTAGCCCCAGCTGGTAACCATAGTTGTAAATTGCATCCGATACACTCTGAGGTGCATCTGCAATTATTGCCCCAATCTTCGCCGAAGCAGCTATTAACACAGCCGTTTTAAGCCCTATCATCGATATATAATCTTCCATCGCTATAAACGAAAGATTCTCAAAATTCATATCATACTGCTGCCCCTCGCAAACCTGCGCTGCTGTTAAAGAGAAGAGATCCAATACACTTTTAAGTTTTAAAGCAGGCGCATCGGATATATATTGATATGACTTAATGCACATAACATCTCCGGACAGGATAGCTATGTTATCGTTCCATTTTTTATGCACGGTGGCTTGATTGCGTCTAAGATCTGCCTTATCCATAATATCGTCGTGGATAAGTGTGAAGCCGTGAAAGATCTCAAGACCCATAGCCGGGTGAATTATAAATCTGTCAATTTTGTCACTAAAGAGGTTGTATGTGAGAATTGCAATTTTTGGCCGTAATCTCTTGCCTCCTATTGAGATAAGGTATTTAATGGGGTCATAAAGTTCATCGGGTTCTCCCTTAAGTTCCAGAGAGAAAATACTCTTTTCAACTATTGAATCTATCTCGCTAATGCTAAACATATAAAAAGAATTATTTTTGGCAAAGCTAACCCTTTTTCAACAATTTCGTATATTCGCGGCCGTGGAAATTAAAAAAACAGAACAGGCTACAGTCGTTAAACACACCGGCAGTCACTATTTGGTGAGTAACCTCCCCGAATGGAGTTTAATTACTTGCGTATTAAGGGGCAAGCTCCGTCTAAAGGAGGGAGTAACCACCAATCCGGTTGCAGTGGGAGACCGCGTATTATATGAGAGTGAGGACGAAGGGAGGGGAGTTATTACAGAGATCTTACCAAGGAAAAATTATATTATCCGCAAATCTACAAATCTCTCCAGACAAGCACACATAATTGCATCCAATCTGGATCAGGTTTTTCTTATTGTAACCCTCAATTTTCCTCAAACAAAATTTGAATTCATAGATCGTTTTCTTGTTACCTGCGAGGCCTATAAGGTTCCGGTGAAGATTATCATTAATAAGATTGACCTCTTCACAAAAGAGTATGATCAATCCCTGGAGATGTTCCGCCATATATACAACGAGAGTGCCGGCTACCAAATAATTGAGGTGTCGGGTTTAAAGAGTATCAATATAGAGAGTGTACGGAGTGAGTGTAGAGGTAAGCTCTCCCTCTTCTCCGGAATTTCGGGTGTGGGAAAATCCTCTTTGATAAACTCTCTCGACCCAATGCTCGCACTTAAGACCGGAGAGATTTCGGACTACCATAAACAGGGGAAACACACAACAACTTTTTATGAGATTCACCCTCTTAGCAGTGGCGGATTTATAATTGATACCCCGGGTATAAAGGGTTTCGGGTTGATTGAGATGGCAAAGGAGGAGCTGAGTCACTACTTCCCGGAGATGTTCCGGCTGCTGGACCACTGCCGTTTTGCTCCGTGCACACACACTCACGAGCCGGGTTGTGCCGTAAAAGCTGCCGTAGAGGATGGATCTATCACAGAAGAGAGGTATGTTTCATATCTTAGTATGCTTGAAGGGGAGGATAAATACCGATGAACAGACGAATTCTTAAGTTAGCCGGCCCGAGCATACTCGCAAACATTACGGTACCACTGGTCGGAATGGTAGATCTCGCAATTGCCGGTAGGCTGGGCGACGCAGCAAGTATAGGCGGAATAGCCATCTCCACAATGCTCTTCGATCTGCTCTACTGGAATATGGGTTTCCTAAGGGTGGGCACAGGTGGTTATGCTGCCCAGGCCTACGGTCGCAGAGATTTTTCGGATGCTTTCCGGGTTCTTGTTCAGGCAGTAGGGACTGCTGTTCTGGCAGCAATGTTTATCTGGGCAATCCAGCTTGTATATCTGGAGAGCGCTTTTCTTATTATAGATTGCACCCCACAAGTGGAGTCTCTGGCAAGAGAGTATTTCTTTATCAGGATCTGGGCAGCTCCCGCAACGCTCTCTCTGTTTGCATTCAAGGGTTGGTTCATTGGGATGCAAAACACCATCAGCCCTATGGTGGTGGATGTAACGGTTAATGTTCTGAATCTTATCCTTAGTGTCATTTTCGGTATCGGTCTAAAGATGGGTATCCCGGGAATTGCACTGGGCACGCTATTATCTCAATATATTGGACTCATTGTGGCTCTAACACTAATGTATGTCTACTACAAAAAGCTATTCCACTACATAAATGTGAAGGCGAGTCTTAAGCTCAAGGAGATGAAAAAATTCTTCGTTCTCAACGGGAACCTCTTCCTTCGCTCCACCTCACTTCTGCTGGTCTACTCCGGATTTACGAGCATTGCTGCCAGATATGGAGACAATCTGCTTGCCGTTAGCACAATAATGATGAAGCTGATGCTTCTCTACTCCTATTTCATAGATGGGTTTGCCTATGCAGGAGAGGCAATTACAGGAAGGTTAGTTGGGGCAAAGGAGCTGAATATGCTTAAAAAGGCTATAAGAGTTTTGTTTATCTGGACATTTATCATTTCCATTGTCTCGACCTTTGTATACGCATTTGCCGGAGAGCCTATTTTCCGGCTTATGACCAATAACAGCGATGTTTTACTATCTGCCAAAACATATCTCCCCTGGCTTCTGGCTGTGCCTGTGCTCAGTTGTGTCGCTTTTATCCTGGACGGCATATTCATCGGAGCTACCGCCTCTGTTGCAATAAGAGATACAATGCTGTTATCTGCAGCATCCTTTTTTATCTCCTATTTTATGATGGAGAGTTTTATGGGCCTTCACGCACTCTACCTCGCCTATATGGTTCATCTGGTTGTAAGAACAGTTATGATGTCCCTGCTAATGAAGCGAAAGGTACTCAGTAAAGCAACCCGCTAAAGCAGATCAACCCGCTAATATCTTGCAGAAACTGCGTCCCAGTCAACTATTGTCCACAAAGCGTTTATGTAGTCTGCCCTTCTGTTTTGATAATCGAGATAGTAGGCGTGCTCCCACACATCAAAGGTTAATATTGGGGTAAGCCCTTTGGTGAGAGGGTTGCCTGCATTGCTCTCTTTAACAATGGAGAGTTTACCGGCAGAGTCTTTAACCAGCCAGCCCCATCCGGAGCCAAAAACCGAGAGAGAAGCTGCAGAGAACTCACTCTTAAAGTTTTCGAATGAGCCCCACTCGGCATCAATTGCCCCTGCGAGTGCTCCTTTAGGTACTCCAGGATGTGTGCTTTTTTTAAAGGAGTAGAAGTAGAAGGTGTGGTTCCAAACCTGTGCAGCGTTGTTAAAAATTGCACCGTCAGATTTAAGAATAATCTCTTCGAGAGACATATTCTCAAAGGTTGTTCCCTTGATAAGGTTGTTTAGGTTTGTAACGTAGGTCTGGTGGTGTTTCCCGTGGTGAAACTCAATTGTTCCAGCGGCAATTACTGGCTCCAGTGCATCTTTGGCATAAGGTAAAACCGGCAGTTGAAAATTCATAATATTTATTATCTTTGGTTACTGCTAATATATGCAAAAAAATCTGAAAAATGAAAGATCTCAAATACCTGAAGCTCCTCTCCAGAAGCTTTCCAACAATTTCTGATGCTACGACAGAGATAATAAACCTCGAAGCAATACTGAACCTGCCTAAAGGGACAGAGCATTTTCTCACCGATATACACGGAGAGCACGAAGCTTTCCGCCACGTTCTCAAGAATGCATCCGGGGTAATCCGCAAAAAGGTTGAGATGATTTTCGGCCACAGGTTGCGGGAACAGGAGAAGAAGGAGATCTGCTCTCTTATCTACTATCCGCAGGAGAAGCTTGATGTTATTAAGCAGAGGGAGGGCAAAGAGATTGACGATTGGTACAAGGTAATACTTGTGCAGCTGATAAGCGTATGCAGTAATGTCTCTTCCAAGTACACACGCTCAAAGGTGAGAAAGGCTCTCCCAAAAGAGTACTCATACATTATTCAGGAGCTGCTCCACGAATCATTTGCAGAGCCCAACAAACAGGAGTATATATCCTCAATTATATCGACAATCGTTTCTACCGGTCGTGCAGAGCACTTTATTACAGCCATCTGCAACCTTATCCAGAGGCTTACTATAGACTCACTCCACGTTATAGGGGATGTTTATGACAGAGGACCGGGGGCTCATATAATAATGGATCTGCTTTGCAACTATCACAATTTTGACATTCAGTGGGGGAATCACGACATTGTCTGGATGGGTGCTGCCTCGGGAAGTGAAGCGTGTATGGCAAATGTGGTGAGGATGTCGCTTCGCTATGCAAACCTGAAGACACTGGAGGAGGGTTACGGAATAAATCTTATGCCTCTGGCCTCATTTGCAATGGAGTGCTACAGTGATGACCCTTGTTCGCTCTTCAAACCAAAATTAAATGAAGACGAACCGGTAAAGAACAAAGATATCAAGATTATATCCCAGATGCATAAGGCCATAACCGTTATTCAGTTTAAACTGGAGGGGGCTGTTATAGATCGCAACAAAGAGTTTGGAATGGAAGATCGCAGGCAGCTGCATTTGATAAACTACGAAAAGGGAACAGTAATGATCAATGGGGTGGAATACCCGCTAAAGGATACCAACTTTCCTACCATAGATCCGGCTAATCCTTATAAACTCACAGAGGAGGAGCAGGATGTTGTGGATAAACTGATGCACTATTTCCTATCCAGCGGTAAGCTCAAAAAACATATGAGGTGTATGTACAATAACGGCTCTCTCTATCTGGTAAGAAACGCCAATCTGCTATATCACGGTTCAGTTCCGCTTAATGAAGATGGCTCCCTCAAAAAGGTTCGGATAGGCAATGAAGAGCTTAGCGGCAAGGCTCTTTTCGATAAAATAGACAAACTGGTAAGACAGGCATTCTTTGAGGAGAGGGGTAAGCCGGGGAAAACAACCGGGAGAGATCTTATCTGGTATCTATGGTGCGGCCCCTACTCACCACCATTTGACAAGGAGAAGATGGCCACCTTCGAGAGGTATTTTATTGCAGATAAAGAGACCCATAAAGAGAAGAAGGGTCACTACTATTATCTTAAAGACAATAAAGAGATCTGCGAAATGATTCTAAAGGAGTTTGGAATTGAAGAGGCGCAATCTCACATAATTAACGGCCACATCCCGGTAAAAACCGGCAAGGGGGAGTCTCCGATAAAGGCCGGCGGGAAACTTCTGGTCATAGACGGAGGGTACTCAAAAGCCTACCAATCTGAGACCGGAATTGCCGGATACACATTAATCTACAACTCACACGGGCTGCAACTGGCGCAACACCAACCTTTTGTAACAACAGCCAAGGCAATAAGGGATGGAGATGATATAATCTCGGAGACAACCGTAGTTGAGTTCAGCAACAAACGTATGCTGGTAAGGGATACCGACATTGGTGCCGAGCTTCAGAAACAGATTGACGATCTTCTACACCTTGTGAGTGCATACAGAAACGGTCTTATTAAAGAGGCGCTCTTGTAGACCTCTATTTTACAGGAGTTAGAAAGAGCTCGGCCATCATACATCTGGCAGATCCACCTCCGTTGTTCTCTATGGTTGTAAGGTTTGGTGCAACAATTTTGCAGTGCTGCCCAATTTTATCTACCTGATCCTGAGTTAAAGAGTTGTAGGCTGTTTTTGACATTACTAAAATAGACTCGGCCGTTTTACTCTCTACCTCCAGCATATTCCCAGCAAATTTCTCCATCTGCTCCAGAGATATCTCAATAATCTCTTTGTCGCTCTCCTCAATAAGGGCGATAAGGTTCTGCCTCTCATCTATATCTTTAACGGCATCCAGACAAACAACGGCAAAGCTTCCCGCGATACACATCATAACATTTGTGTGGTAAATTGGGTTCCCGGCAGAGTCGGAGGCATTGAACAGAAAGTAGTCGTAGTCCAGTTCGTCGCAGAATGCCTCAAGAACTGTCTCATCTGTTCTTACAGAGCGGCAGGCAAATACCAGGTTATGGTCTCTGTCAAATATCATACTGCCTGTACCCTCCAGAAAAAGAGATTTTTCTTCAAATTTTGTAAGGTCTACTACTCTCTTGACCCGGAAGTTTTTCCTGATAAAATCCAGCACGGCGGGTTTTCTCTCAAGGCGCCTGTTTGGGGCAAACATCGGGTATAGCACCAGCGTACCCCCCTCGTGAGCCGAGAACCAGTTGTTCGGAAATATTGAGTCCGGGGTGTGTGGTTCGGGTGTATCTTCAATAACGAAAACCTCAACTCCTGCCGAACGGAGAAGTTGCACAAACTCGTCAAACTCTTTAATTGCTCCTTCGCGAGCATTACTCTCGTGCCCTCTTTGCTGGAAAGCGTTATTTGCAGATGTCTGTTCATTGAACCCGAAATTCACGGGTCTCACCATTAAAATTCTGGATGTAGATTGCATTATCTCTTTTCTGATTAATTTGCTTTGATTTTAACTTACTCCAATGCTCTGAAAGACTTTTTAATAATCTCTATAGCCTCCATAAGCTCAGTTTCGGTTATCACCAAAGGAGGTGCAAATCTTATAATGTGTTTATGGGTTGGTTTTGCAATGAGTCCGTTCTGGGCCATTTCAACACATACATCCCACGCCTCTTTGCCATTGTATGGTTTCACAACAATAGCGTTGAGCAGCCCCTTTCCTCTTACCAACTCTATGAATGGTGAGTCAAAATTTCTCATCTCCCGGCGGAAGATCTCACCCAGTGTAGCTGCCCTCTCTGTGAGTCTCTCCTCTTTAACAACCTCAAGTGCTGCCATAGCCACACGGTTTGCGAGCGGAAATCCACCGAATGTAGAGCCGTGCTCTCCCGGTTTTATGGTAAGCATAATCTCATCATCTGCAAGTACGGCAGATATCGGAAGTACCCCTCCGGAGATGGCTTTACCCAGAATAACTATATCCGGCCGTATCTCTTCGTGGTCACAGCATAACATCTTACCGGTACGGGCAATTCCTGTCTGAACCTCATCTGCAACAAATAGAACATTGTGCTTCTTGCACAGGTCGTAACATTTTTTTAGATAGCCGTCATCCGGAACAAAGACACCGGCTTCGCCCTGAATTGGCTCTACCAGAAATGCGGCAATGTTTTTCCCATAATCTGTAAGCACCTTTTCCAGTGCAGATACATCGTTATAGGGTATCTTAATGAGGCCCGGAGTAAATGGGCCGTAACCTGCGTATGAATCCGGGTCTGTGGAGAGTGAGACAATTGATATTGTACGGCCGTGAAAATTGCCTTCACACCCTACTATCATCGCCATATTCTCGTGAATTCCCTTTTTTGAATATCCCCACCTTCTGGAGAGCTTAAGTGCAGTCTCAACCGCCTCTGCACCTGAGTTCATCGGAAGGATCTTGTCGTATCCGAAATAGTTGTGCATAAACTCCTCATAAGGGCCTAATGTGTCGTTGTAAAAGGCTCTTGATGTGAGACATAGCTTCTGCGCCTGCTCGGTGAGTGCCTTTACAATCTTTGGGTGACAGTGACCCTGGTTAACTGCAGAGTAGGCAGAGAGAAAATCGAAATATCTCTTACCGTCTACATCCCATACATACGCCCCCTCTCCTCTTGATAAAACAACCTCTAAAGGGTGGTAGTTGTGAGCTCCGAAATGCTCTTCCTGTGTAATAAAAGCCTGAGATTTTGGTGAAATTTTCATTACTTTGTTTTATGAAATGAGTAAACTTGTCTTCTACCGCAAATTTAGCTCATATTTTGGTCGTAAAATGTTAATAAGTTGTTTGTAATTACGGAAAATAGTCTTACCTTTGCAACCCGTTTTGTATAACGAAAATAGTTAAAGCTAAGAATAACAAGTAATTATGCCAACAATTCAACAGTTAGTTCGCAAGGGACGTGAGGTTATCGTAGAGAAAAGTAAATCTCGCGCACTTGACTCTTGTCCTCAGAGACGCGGAGTATGTGTACGTGTTTACACAACAACTCCTAAAAAACCAAACTCAGCTATGCGTAAAGTAGCTCGTGTACGCCTTACAAATCAGAAAGAGGTGAACGCATATATCCCGGGTGAAGGTCACAACCTTCAGGAGCACTCAATTGTGCTTGTACGCGGTGGTCGTGTGAAAGATCTTCCTGGTGTTCGTTATCACATCCTTCGCGGTGCTCTTGATACTGCAGGTGTAGACGGACGTAAGCAAAGCCGCTCACTTTACGGTACGAAGAGGCCTAAGAAAGGCGCAGTTAAAGCTGCGGTAAAGAAAAAGTAATAACAAAATCAAATTTAAGTAAATGAGAAAAACGAAGCCTAAAAAGAGGATTCTGCTTCCCGACCCAAAATTTCACGACTCTTATGTAACAAGATTTGTGAATAACCTTATGATTCAGGGAAAGAAGAGTATCGCCTATCGCATCTTCTACGATGCGCTTGACATCATCGGCGAAAAGATGAAAGATTCTGACAAGGCTCCTTTAGAGATCTGGAAAAAAGCATTAGAGAATGTAACACCACAAGTTGAGGTTAAAAGCCGCAGGGTTGGTGGAGCAAACTTCCAGGTTCCTACAGAGGTGCGTCCCGAAAGGAAAATTTCAATCTCGATGAAAAACCTTATTATGTACGCACGCAAACGTTCCGGTCACACTATGGCCGACAAACTTGCCGCAGAGATTATGGCAGCCTATAACAACGAGGGTGCTTCTTACAAGAGAAAAGAGGATATGCACAAAATGGCAGAGGCTAATAAGGCGTTTGCACATTTCCGTTTTTAAGCACCAAATAGCACCACTATCCAAATAAATGGCAAGAGATTTAAAATATACAAGAAATATCGGCATAATGGCCCACATTGATGCCGGTAAAACTACTACATCCGAACGAATTCTTTTTTACACAGGTAAAACTCACAAGATCGGCGAAGTACACGACGGAGCCGCAACAATGGACTGGATGGTTCAGGAGCAGGAGAGGGGAATAACAATCACATCTGCAGCGACTACAGCCTTCTGGGACTACAATGGAGACCTGTATCAGATTAACCTTATAGACACTCCGGGACACGTAGATTTTACAGTAGAGGTCGAGAGATCTCTTCGTGTACTTGATGGTACTGTTGCCACATTCTGCGCCGTTGGCCGCGTTCAGCCTCAATCTGAGACTGTTTGGCGCCAGGCAGATAAGTATCACGTTCCCAAAATGGCTTATGTAAACAAAATGGACCGTACCGGCGCCGATTTCTATGCTGTTGTCGAAGAGATAAACAGCAAGTTGGGTGCCAATGCAGTTCCGATTGCTCTGCCTATCGGGGCTGAAGATAAATTCGAAGGAATAATTGACCTTATAGCAAATAAAGCATACTATTACGACCAGGATAATAAAGAGCTTATAAACTACGTCGTAAAAGAGGTGCCTGCAAATATGGTTGCAGAGGCAGCTGAGTGGAGAGGAAAACTAGTTGAGTCAATTGCAGAGTATAACGATGCAATTCTTGAGAAGTTCTTCGACGATCCTGACTCTATATCCGATACCGAAATTATAGATGCACTTCGCAAAGCTACCATTGATATGGCGGTTGTACCTGTGACGTGCGGCTCATCATTCAAAAACAAAGGCGTTCAATATCTGCTGGATTCTGTGATGCGCTACCTGCCATCACCCCTTGACATCGGTGACATTAAGGGTATCAACCCGGACACCGAGAAAGAGGAGATTCGTAAAACAGATATCAAAGAGCCTTTCTGCGGTCTTGTTTTCAAGATTGCAACCGACCCTTATGTGGGACGTCTGGCATACATCAGAGCTTACTCCGGCAAACTGGATTCGGGATCTTATGTCCTGAATACACGCTCCGGCAAGAAAGAGAGAGTTGCCCGTCTCTACCAGATGCACTCAAACAAACAGAACCCAATTGAATTTGTAGAGGCTGGCGATATTTGCGCTGCAGTGGGCTTCAAGGAGCTTCGCACCGGAGATACAGTGTGTCTTGAGAGCAAACCAATCGTTCTGGAATCTATGTCTTTCCCGGATCCCGTTATCGGTCTTGCAGTTGAGCCAAAAACTCAAAAAGATCTTGACAAACTGGGAATGGCCCTCTCTAAACTATCGGAAGAGGATCCTACATTTACAGTTCGTACAGACCACGAGACAGGGCAGACAGTAATCAGCGGAATGGGTGAACTCCACCTGGAGATTATTGTAGACCGTCTTAAGAGGGAGTTTGGAGTGGAGATTAACCAGGGTGCTCCTCAGGTTAACTACAAAGAGGCTATCCGTTCAACTGTCCAGCATCGCGAGGTGTTCAAGAAGCAGACCGGTGGTAGAGGTAAATTTGCAGATATCATTTTTGAGATAGGACCTGCAGATGAAGGTATCTCCGGACTTCAATTCATAGATGAGGTAAAAGGCGGTAATATCCCAAGAGAGTATGTACCATCTGTTGAGAAGGGCTTCAAAGCTGCTCTCTCAAATGGTGTTCTTGCAGGATATGAGGTAACATCCCTTAAGGTTGTTCTTAAGGATGGTTCATTCCACGCAGTTGACTCAGATGCCCTTTCGTTTGAAATTTGTGCAAGACAGGCATTCCGTAAGGCTTGCCCTAAAGCGCACCCTTATATTCAGGAGCCTATTATGTCTCTTGAAGTTGTTACACCGGAAGATTATCTTGGAGATGTAATTGGTGACCTTAACAAACGCAGGGGCCAGATAAACAATATGGACTCGAAAGGTAATGCAAGGATTGTAAAGGCTAAAGTGCCCCTCTCGGAGCAGTTTGGCTATGTAACTATACTTCGTACTCTATCATCCGGACGCGCTACCAGCACAATGGAGTTCTCTCACTATACCGAACTTCCTGCTAATCTTGCAAAAGAGGTTATTGAGAAGGCCGGCGGAAAGAAATTTGATAACGACTTAGACGAATAAAAAGAGAAAAAAATAAAGATATGAGCCAAAAAATAAGAATTAAGCTAAAATCTTACGATCATATGCTCGTTGATAAATCGGCAGATAAGATCGTTAAAACAGTAAAAGCTACCGGTGCTGTTGTAAGTGGCCCTATTCCACTCCCTACAGACAAGAAGATTTTCACCGTAAACCGCTCTACCTTCGTTAACAAGAAGGCTCGCGAGCAGTTCGAACTGAACTCTTTCCGCCGTCTGCTGGACATCTACAGCTCAACTCCTAAAACAGTTGATGCATTGATGAAACTTGAACTTCCCAGCGGAGTTGAAGTAGAAATCAAAGTCTGATAAAGAAGTTTGAAAAAATTGAAATAGTGACTGTATTTAATAATAGGAGTTAAGAGATTTTTATTATTTTTGCAGTCCGTTTCGGGCCCATAGCTCAGTTGGTTAGTAGCACCTGACTCATAATCAGGGGGTCGCTGGTTCAAGCCCAGCTGGGCCCACAAAAAAAGCAGTCGAGAGGCTGCTTTTTTTATGGGCCCGGGGCCCATCGTTTCTATCCTCCCCCAAACCCCCTCCAAGGAGGGGGCTTTGCAGCTAAAGCTGCGAATTCAATTTTTCATTGACTCACTCTTTATAGCTGTGTATAACAATAATTGCTAATTTTGAATTTAATAACACAAATTAACAGAAAACGTAGTGTAAAATATTTCTGTTATGATTCCAAAATAGGTCTCGATCTTAGCTACTCAACCAGTGTGCAGATAACGAAATTAGTTTGGGATAGCGTAGTATATAAAATAGAAATCAGGTAACCCTTAATAATGAGAAATCAGATCAAACTCTAATGAAGAAAACACTTATAATCAGCGGTATAGTTTTAACCGCAGCAATCATTACACTTGTTGTAATAAACAAGATTGTATCAAAAAAGGACGCATCAATCCTATATGTTGAATCCATAAGAGGTCAATTTGACATTATTGTCACTACTACAGGAGAGTTACAGGCAAAACAGTCGACCGAAATTTATGGTCCTGAGATGGCACAGGGCAGAAATTTCAGGTCTATGGAGATTAAGATAACCGATCTGGTTCCGGAAGGAACAGAGGTTAAACAAGGTGATTATGTGGCTACTCTTGACAGAACTTCCTTTGATAACAGCCTAAAGGAAGAGCTTGAAAAGCTGAGATCATTAGAAACCAATATGGAGATGAAGCTTCTTGACACAACCGTAAATCTTAGCAACTTAAGGGATAATGTGAAAAATCTCACATATACAGTTGAAGAGGCAGAAATTACACTGCAGCAGTCTAAATATGAACCTCCAACAACGATACGTCAGGCAGAACTCTCTCTCGATAAAGCAAAGCGGTCACTGGAACAGTCTCAAAGAAGCTATAGCTTAAAGGTAGAACAGGCAAAATCAGATATAAGATCCTTAAAAGCCAGCCTTGTAGATCAGCGTATAAAAGTAAGTGACCTTCAGGAGGTCTTGTCAAATTTCGTTATTAAAGCACCATCGGCAGGGATGATTATCTATAAAAGGGACAGAGGAGGGTCAAAAAGAAAAATTGGTTCTTCAATAAATCCGTGGGATAATGTAGTTGCCACACTTCCAGATATGACCTCTATGATATCTAAGACCTATGTTAACGAAATTGATGTAAGCAAAGTTAAACTGGACCAAAAAGTTGAGATAATAGTAGATGCATTTCCCGATAAATCCTATTCCGGAATTGTAAGAAGTGTTGCTAACATTGGTGAGCAATTACCAAATGCCGATGCTAAAGTATTTGAGGTAAACATAGAGGTAGAGGGATCCGATCCGATTTTAAGACCGTCAATGACAACTGGTAACAAGATAATTACCAAAACTATTCCAGATGTTATCTATATTCCTATGGAGTGTGTTCAGGCCGGGACAGACAGTATCCCGTTTGTTTATATGAAAAACAGGAAAAAACAGATTGTAGTTTTAGGAGACTCTAATGAGAACGATGTCATTATCGAACATGGCCTTAATGCAGGTGAAAAGATTTATCTAAGCATTCCTGAAGATGCCGAAAGGTTTAATTTAGTTGGGCAGGAGTTGATATCTGTAATAAAGGATAAGATAAAAGCATTAAAGGAGGAGGAGAAGCGTATTAGGATGGAGGCAGAAAAAGCCAAAGTAAAAAGAGGAGGGACAATGAACATTACGCCAGAAATGATGAATCAATTCCAAAACAACAGAAACAGACAGCCAAGAGGAGAGGTTAATACCAGAGACACCTCCTCTGCCAGACCTAGAAGAAACTTACAGCAAAGTCCTCAAAACAGAAATTAAAATGTTTAAATTTATATACCGGTACTTTCATGATATTGAAATTGCTATAGAATCACTTGTTTCCAATAAACTAAAGTCGGTTCTGACAGCTCTTGGAATTATATTTGGTGTTGCTGCAGTAATAGCTATGCTTGCCATTGGAAAGGGGGCAAAGCAGGAGATTATGGAGCAGATGAAAATGGTTGGAGTCAACAATATTATTATTAATCCGATAATTGAAGACAAATCCTCTTCAAGCGAAGAGGGAGAAAAACAGCAGAAGAAATTCTCACGAGGATTGAATATGCTCGACGTAGATGCCATAAAGGAGACACTCCCATCGGTTAAGAGAATTAGCCCCGAAATATCATTCACGTCAAACGCAATGCTCAATGGCGTAAAATATAGCGCCAAACTAGTCGGGGTATCAAATGACTATTTTTATTTATATAATCTTCCTTTGGTGGAGGGAGCTTTTTTTAATGAGTATCAGGAGAAGAATGGCATACAAGTCTGTATTATAGGTGCTAACATACGGGCGAAATTCTTTAGTAAAATCAATCCACTCAACCAGTATATAAAATTTAACGGTATCTGGCTTAAGGTAATAGGCGTACTCCAGAAAACAAATGTCACCCTCACCGGATTTGAGGAGAAGGGTGTGAACGTCTACAACGACAACATCTATATTCCAATTCAGACATTGTTGTTAAGATATCAGAACAGAGCGCTCCTTAATACAAAAATGGTTTCGGAGGTAAGCACGGTAAGTTTTTTCGGAGGTGGTGGTATGGGACGAATTGTTATAAACACTTCCGATGCAACAAGCAAAACCGAAACAAATTACAATCAGTTGGACAGAATAGTGGTGCAGGTAAATGAGACAGAACAGCTTGCCACAACTACCGAAGTTTTGAGCCGGATGTTGACAAGGCGCCATACAGGAGTGAAGGATTTTGAGATAACCGTGCCTGAATTACTGCTCAAGCAACAACAACGGACAAAGGACGTTTTCAATATTGTTTTAGGAGCGATAGCAAGTATCTCTCTTATTGTTGGAGGTATCGGAATTATGAACATAATGTTCGCCTCTGTTATGGAAAGGATTAAGGAGATAGGTACAAGAATGGCTCTTGGAGCGAAGAAAATGGACATTGTAGTACAATTTCTTGCAGAAGCGGTTCTTATTAGTGTCAGCGGAGGTTTTATAGGAGTGTTTATTGGGGTTATAATGGCTAAGCTGATTGAACAGGTGGCGGGAATAATGACTATAGTATCGTTTTTTTCTGTTTTTATTGCTTTCGGAGTCTCTGTGAGCATAGGAATAATATTTGGCTATTCACCGGCAAAGAGAGCGTCAGAAAGAGACCCGATTGAATCATTGAGATATGAATAAATTATTAAAAATGAATAAATTACTTTTATTTTCGATAGTAACATTGCTTCTCTTCTCCACAAAGAAAATCAATGCTCAGGAGGTTATAAAACTCACTTTCCAGGAGGTTATAAAACTCTCCGAAGAACAATCACCTAATGCACTTATGGCCAAGCACACATACCGAGCGAGTTACTGGAACTACAGGACATTTGTTGCACAGTACAGACCCTCTCTCACGCTTACCGGAACAACGCCCGACTATAGTACTGCCTATGATAAAGTATGGAATTCTCAATTTGAAAGGTGGGATTATAAAGCAACAAATATAATAAGCAACTATTCATCACTCGTCCTTTCTCAAAACATCGGTTTTACAGGCGGTTCAATATCTCTCTCTTCCGATCTTACACTATATAACGATATTGAGAACAATTCACACAGGTTTATATCCTCTCCAATAAATATAGGCTTAACACAACCTTTGTTTCGATACAATGCCCTTAAGTGGCAAAAGAAGATAGAACCCCTACGGTATCAAGCTGCAAAAAAAACCTTCATTACAAGCATAGAATCTGTGCATCAACAAGCCGTTTCTTTTTTTTTCTCGCTTGCACTTGCACAGATCAATAAGCAGATTGCCGATATAAACTATTCTAATGCAGATACTCTCTGGAGGATATCCAAGGGACGATATGAACTTGGAACAATTGCAGAAGATGAGCTATTACAGATGCAGCTATCGTGGCTCAATGCTGAGACATCAAGAAAAGAGGCAGAAATAAATCTCAGGGACAGGGAGATAAGAATGAGGTCTTTTTTAGGATTTAATGAAAATGTCCGGTTGGAACTTACACTCCCTACAGAGATTCCATCCTTGCAGGTTAGTATCCAGGAGGTCTTTGATCTTGCAATGACAAATAACCCGGAGATACTAACCCAGCAACTTAAGTTACTTGCAGCCCAAAGCAATGTGGCACAAGCAAAAGCAGAAAGTGGATTTAATGCAAACCTTATTGCTTCTTTTGGATTACGCGATCAGGACCCCAATTTTAGACTTGCCTATTCTGACCCGAATCAACAACAGAGAATAAGAATAGGTTTTTCATTTCCAATTCTGGATTGGGGCCTTGGCAGGGGCAAATATAAAATGGCCAAATCTAGTCTGGAACTTGCACAGGTTCAGTCACAACAGGCGATTGCCGACTTCCAGCAGAATCTTTTTCTTGATGTAGAGAAGTTCAATCTCCAGGCAGCTCAGGTAGGAATTGCCGCAAAATCCGATACTGTAGCTCAAAAAATGTTTGAAGTAACAAAACAGAGGTTTCTTATCGGGAAAATTTCAGTGCTTGAACTTAATAACGCGGATTCAAAAAAAGACCAGAATAAGCGGGCATATGTCCAATCACTACAGAACTACTGGAACTTTTTCTATAATCTCCGTAGCCTTACTTTATACGATTTTGTCAACAAGAGACCACTCGAAACAGATTATGACAATCTGATCAAATAATATTTTTCCACACCGGATATGTCAATTTTTCGCGCTATCATTATTCAATGAATACAAGTATTGAATCTATGATAACCAACGATTCATAGAGTTCATTATGAGGTATCCCCCACTAGGTTAAAGCCCGACGGGAGATAATGCTATGGTTGATTCTTCAGGAAATCTCCGTCAATAATTAAAAGCTTTACTCCGTTTTCGGTAGTGGAGCGATGCGAACTCAAATCATCTGTTACAATGTAGGTCATTCCTTTAGTCAGTAAAGAGCTCTCTCCTGTTTGGAGTTCGCTTACAAACTCGCCATCCAGACAATGTACAATATGCCCTTTGGTACACCAGTGGTCGGCAACATATCCTTTTGAATACTCAACCACTCTTACACGTAAACCACCAAACTGCTTAGTTTGCCACCAGGCTGTTCCGGTTTCTCCCTTATGTTCGCTTCTGGGCACATTTGCCCAATCAATGGTCTCAAATGGAATATTCATTTTGTAATAATTTAATGGTTTTATAGTGTAAATATGCAATTTTTATTGATAGAGCGCAGTATGATCCTTTATCAGATGCCAGTATTAAATAAAATTAATTTATATTTATGTGATATAATTCTATTTCAAAAACCGTAAAAAAGTATCTGCATTTAATACAATGACAAAAAACACAAACTCTTTATTAACAATTATCCTTGGATTATTCATTATAACCAGTTGTACTAATAATCAGGATATTAAAAATAAAAAAAGTAGTAACCATTGGGAGTTGAATAATCTAAAGGGGTTGGTTCAATCGTCAAATGAAACTATTTATTCATTTGTTGAAAATTCGGATGATCTTCAAAAAGAAGAATCGCGCTTCGTTTTGTTTAATGAGAATGGGAAGATAATAGAAGAGATTACTTTTAATGCCGTTGACAATCTGGAAAGTAAATTTAAGTACACTTATAATGACAGAGGAGAGAAGATTGAAGAGATCGAATACAATTCAGAGGATAGTATCGTCTCTGCATCAACTTATAAATATGATGAAAAAGGTAATATGATTGCGTGGGAAGAGGATGATGGTAAATGGATTTATAAATATAATGAACAAGGGTATTTGATTGAAGAATCCCGCTATAATTATGAAGGAGGTTTAGATCAAAAACTTATCTATGTGTACGATAAAAAAGGTAATGTGATAAAAGAAAATCAGTATAATTCATCCGGTGAGCTTTTAAGGAGAACGACTAAAAGGTATGATAAATCTGGAAATTTGATTAAGAAAATTGATTATGAGGCTGATGGAAGATTGGACTCAAAGTCGGTTTATAAATATAATGAGAAAGATAAAATGACAGAAAGTATCTTTTATTATTCTGATGGAACAGTAGTTTATAAGTATAGTTACAAATACGACGAAAATGGCAATGTAGTTGAGAAGGTAAGTGACCCTAAAGAAAACATAACTAATCAATTTTCTTATAAATATGATGATAACGGAAATTGGATTACCTTAATTCTACAGGAAAATAATATCAAGAAATATATTACTGAGCGTGAAATCAAATACTTTAATTAGAAATTAGACTATGAAAAAGCTTTTAACTACTCTTTTTGCTGTTGCTATTCTGGTTATCCCCAAAGAATCTCATAGCCAAATTACCGCAAAATGTCCTGTTTATCAATTTGAGTATACTGCAATGCTTCCTGCCACTCCGGTCAAGAACCAGGCTGTGACGGGTACCTGCTGGTCGTTTGCGACAACCTCATTTTTTGAATCGGAGCTTTTAAGGATGGGAAAAGGTGAGTTTGACCTCTCGGAGATGCACACTGTGAGATACAACTATATTAATCGTGTGAAAGACAATTTCTTAAAAAATGGTAAGGGAAATCTTCAGGAGGGTAGTCTTTCAAATATACTGTTTGATGTGGTAAATGAACACGGGATTGTTCCGGAGATGGTATATAATGGCATCAACTATAACTCTGCAACACATAATCACACACTTCTTAATGAGTATGTTAATGTGATGGCGCAGGTTCCGGTTAAGCACAAAGAGATTACTCCGGAATTTGACAAGCTTCTAAGCTCTCTGCTGGATATATATCTGGGGGTGGTGCCGGAAAAATTTATCTGCAAAGGAGAAGAGTATACTCCAAAGAGTTTCTATAAAAGCCTTGGACTAAACACGAATGACTATATCTTTCTTACAAGCTTCACCCATCACCCCTATTACAAAGAGTTTGTGCTGGAGATTCCGGACAACTGGAATGGTGGCAGATACTATAATCTGCCTTTGGATGAATTTATTCGGGTAATTGACAACTCCATTGAGAAGGGG
This sequence comes from Bacteroidetes bacterium HGW-Bacteroidetes-5, assembly GCA_002842515.1. Classification (GTDB taxonomy): domain Bacteria; phylum Bacteroidota; class Bacteroidia; order Bacteroidales; family UBA932; genus Bact-08. The sequence goes on from PHDC01000001.1 coordinate 1,416,915, forward strand.
TTCACCGTTTGCTGGGATGGTGATATGAGCGAGAAGAGCTATTCAGATAAAGCAGGATTGGCGATGATGCCAGCTCCTAACGAGCTCGCCACAGAGGAGGGGACAAAACTCTCCTTTAATAAAATTTACACAGAGGTAAAAACCGATGCTGCTTCACGACAGATGGGATTCGACTCCAAAGCCACCACCGATGACCACCTGATGCACCTTATAGGAAAGGCAAAAGATAAGAATGGTACAGTTTACTATGTAGTTAAGAACTCCTGGAAGCCCGAAATCAACCGCTTTGGCGGATATAACCACCTCTCCCTGGAGTACGTAAAGGCAAAAACCATCTCAATACTGGTGCATAAAGATGCTGTTCCTGCGAAGATTCTTGAAAAACTAAATAATTAGCTATTTTTCACCAAAAACCTCATCCAAAGATTTATAGCTGTCATACCCATCTATTTATATTAGGTTTTTCCAATGAAGAGTCAAAAAATAGCCGGAAACAAAAATGTCACAATAGCTGTCCATATTACATAAACCGGCAGATATCGGGAGATGACCTCGCCTACTGCGTCGATTTCTCTTTTTCGTGAAATCACTTTGTAGATTTGAATTGTAACGAGTACGAGGTTTACCAGGATTAGCAGATTTGCACCAAGTACTGCTGCTCTGTTTGGAGTTATACCCCACTCCGAAATTCGGAATAAAATGGCAGATAGTGCTACTCCATTTACAATTATGGTTACTGCAGATAACAGGAAGAGAATCCAGTTCTGGAAATTAGTTTTAGGCTTTTCGGAGATATCTGCAGCAGAGAAAAATATCAAGGCCATTACTCCAATCAACAACACATTGAAGATGAGCAGAAACTCTCTGTTGTTATATGGGTCTTTGCCGGAGAATATAATTGCCGCCAGATATACTACAAGCATTACCAATACCAGTGGACTGAAAATTTTGGCAATCAGCGGAGAGACCTTCCCTATCAACTGAGGGTTTGTCCGAATTAGGTATGTGCCTACAATAGGGGCTGCCACCAATCCGAAAATTCCGATATTTTGGAAGTAGAAATCTGCAATCTTCAAATCTATCAGCTCAAAAAGTGCTATTGTAATTGCAGATAACAGCCCTCCCGATATAAGAATCAGTGTTGTAATTACTGCAAGGTCTCCGCTATATTTTAAGTATCCGAGGCGCTTTTGAAGAGTGTTTTTTAACTCTCCCGTAAATGCAAACCCAAGCACTGACCACATAAGTAGAATAAGATGTATACAAGAGAGAATAAGGGTGTCATTTTCTATATTTGGGAGTGAGTTAATAAAAACGGCACTTAGAACAAAAAATGCGGCAATGAATGCCATTTTTGGTGCAGTTAGTTGATTCTTCCAACCGAAATAGAGTGCCAATACCGGAAAAATTATGAATCCCATATTTCTTGGATAGAAGAACTCCTCATCCAGAGAAAAAATGAGGGGTAGTTTTGCAATTAAACCTGCAATTATTGATGCGAAAATAATAAACAGAATCTCTTTATGTTTGGTCAGCTCTTTTTTCATCATTTTTATTTTTATTATTTATTATTGGTATTTTTATTGCCCTTTTTAGTTCCATAATGTCCCGTCAAGACCAAGGACAGATCCTAACCAAATGGCAACCAGGTATGCAAATAGACTTATTACATTTGCAAGAATCTTTATCCAGAGTCCTTGATTTCTCATAAAGTCCATAAAGTAATAGAAGACTCCCCCCATTGCACCTGCTATTGGAACTACCAGTAGCGGTTTTACCATCCAGAATTTTGGCCAATCGGGATTTGGGTCATCTACTCCGGCTAAAAAAATAGTGATAAGTACCAAAGCTATTCCGGCCCCCTGAAGCATTCGCTTATATACCGATCCGGTATGAAATTGATTTGAATTAGTGTCGTTTGTTGTCATTGTTATAATTATTAAAGTTATTATATCGTATCAAAGTTCTTTGTTTTTCAAAGTAAAAACGCAAAAAAATAGGGTCTTCACTATAATGATCTATTTGATTTTATGTAGTTTTCCAATGCCTCCAGATGTGCGCTAAATGCACTCTTACCCTCATTGGTTATAAAGTATCTTGTATTTGGTTTCTTGCCGATAAATGATTTTTCTACACCAATAAATCCCTCTTTATCGAGAGCTTTAATGTGACTTGCAAGATTTCCGTCGGTAACTCCAAGATAATCCTTGAGAGAGATGAAATCTAACTTGTCATTCACTGCAAGTGCCGACATAATTCCCAGCCGGATCCTGCTTTCAAATGCTTTATGTAATTTGTTTATTGAGATTTTCACCTTTCGTATTTATAATACATATAGATTCCGTAAATAATGTGGGCAACCCCAAAACCTAGAGCCCACAGGAGTAATCCGTACTCAACAAAGAGTGATCCTGTAAGTCCTAAAAATATCTGTACATATCCCAAAATCTCCACCTCTTTAATTGTCAATCTGCTTGCATTAAAAAGAGCCAGCCCGTAAAATAGAAGTGAAAATGGGGCAATCAGTCCTGTAAGTCCGTTTATAATGAGCACAATTATTACAACTCCACCTGCAACCATAGGTACCGCCATATTTACCAATAATCTTTTTGAGGTTGAGTTCCATAGCTTCTCACCCCTCTTATCCGATTTTTTGTAAGTGAAATATAAAGCAGTTGTAAGAGCAAGAAATAACACCATTATTGCCAGTAAGATAATATTGATGTAAATTGCAGATACTCCATCTCTTCCCGAAAAATTAAAAATAATCTTATCCGGGTTGAAATCAAAAACTTTGTAGGCTATAACTGCACCTGCAAGTGCGTAGATTCCTGCAAGGATACCTGCCCAGCCAGATAGTGATAGGAATTTTGAAGATCGCTCCATCATAGAGCGAATCTCTGATATCTCTTTTATATAATCTTTGTCTTTCATTATAAAAGTACTTTTTTTTGCAAAGTAAAAACAAAAAAATCAATTACGCAATAGTTGACAAAATATTACCTTTGTTTATTATGAAATTTAGTAGGAAATTTGGTGCAGGTTACGACTACTTTATGTATTTCATAGAGAAGTTCTACCTTAAATCGAGAAGGGCAAAACTTTTATCTTCTCTTTCGGGAAAGGTTCTGGAAATTGGGGTTGGAACAGGAGCCAACTTCGAGCACTACAGCAACGATATTGAACTAACAGGAATTGAACCATCGCCTTTTATGCTAATTCACGCATCCGGCAAAAGGGATATAATGCTCTTCCCCGATAGAATAACTCTTCATAATATTGGTTGCGGTTATCCGGAGATGGAAAACCTTATCTCTCCCGAATCACTGGACTATGTTGTCTGTACACTTGTGCTATGTACTATCCCGGATCCGGTAAAAGCAATCCATAATTTCGTTAAATGGCTAAAACCCGGGGGAGGCCTTATAATCCTTGAACATATTCGGGCACATAACCATATAGCTGCTAAATTTCAAGACTTTATAAACCCTGTGTGGGAAAAACTTGCAGAGGGTTGTCAGTTAAACAGAGCTACCGATTTAATCTTAAAAGAGTCCGGCTTGACTCTCGTCCGGGAGGAGCGGTTTAAAATTCTAATTCCATTTTACGAAGCCCAATATATAAAACCTCTCTGATATCTGACCTTTAGAAGTTAAAGAGCTTTGAAAAGTGCGATGTGTGAATATTACAACAATAATTCATTTCTGTATAACATAGTAAGGGGATAAAAAATGAACCTTTGTCCATCAATCAACTTGATTGGTTAATAAATAACAAGGAAATGAAAAAAACACTTTTAATTTTTGCAATGGTCGCCTTAACTACGGTAACCGTGTTTGGACAGAACAATACCGATTACAGGAGAAAGGTTTCTGTTGGCTTGAAGGGCGGTATAAATTTATCAAATGTATATGACTCAGAGGGTGAGCAATTCAACTCTGATGCTAAAATGGGTTTGGCCGGTGGTCTATTTGTCTCCATTCCATTGGGATCCCTTTTTGGAATCCAACCGGAAATTCTCTTTTCACAAAAAGGGTACCAAGGGTCAGGTTCAATTCTGGGAAGCAGTTACAGCTATAAGTACACTAGTAATTTTGTAGATGTACCTCTTTTGATAGCATTCAAGCCTGTATCGTTAATAACAATTCTTGCAGGCCCTCAATACTCTTTTCTGGTAAGTGACAAGTATGTTTTTAACAGTGCTGTTGTAAACATAGATCAGCAAAATGAGTTTGAAAACGATAACATCAGAAAAAACATTCTATGCTTTGTTGGCGGTGCAGATATCAATTTTAGTAAAATTGTAATTGGCGCCAGAGTAGGATGGGATATTCAGGATAATAAAGGCGACGGAACATCAGAGACACCTCGTTACAAAAATGTCTGGTATCAGGCAACAATAGGATTCAGATTCTAGCCCTTCATAAAATTGAATCCATAAACACCTTACTCGATTTTCGGGTAAGGTGTTTTTTTTTATTATAGACCGGAAAAAAGTGATAAGTTTGTACAAAAGAGTCTCACCCGAATTAATGATTTTTATGAGTAAAACACTTAAACTTACGCTGCCCTGGCAAATTCTGATAGGAATAACAGTTGGCTTTCTTTTTGGTATTTTTGGTCACGAGTATACTCAATACACAAACTGGCTGGGGGAGATATTTTTAAGAGCGTTACAGATGGTGGTGATTCCTCTGGTGTTTAGCGCGTTAATTATGGGAGTCTCCAGCATAGGAGAGAGTACAGATCTTGGACGAATTGCCGGAAAGACTTTCGCCTACTACATAATTACAACACTAATAGCGTGCATAGTAGGTTTACTGCTGGTAAATATTTTTCAACCCGGAGTGGGTGTAGATCTCAACCTTAAAGAGAGCGTTACAAATTTGGCAGCAACAGAGATCTCCTTTGTAGATCAGTTACTGGCAATCGTACCGAAAAATATTGTTAATGCAATGGCCCAGGGGCAGATGCTCCCTGTAATATTCTTTGCCATTTTGTTTGGATATTTCATAACTGTTACATCTCCAAAGTCTAAGACCATACTTACAGATTTTTTTAACGCTATGTATGAGGTTATGATTAAAATCACATTCCTTGTTATAAGATTTGCTCCGATTGGACTGTTTGGTGTGGTCTCCAAAATGGTTGGTACCCACGCCGGTAACACCGAGAGCCTGACAACTATGTTCGGAAGCCTTGGAGTATATGCTGCAATAGTAGCAGGAGGTTGCCTTTTACAGGGTCTTGGAGTTCTTCCGGCAATCTTTTTTTTCTTTACCCGCAAGAATCCGTTTAAGTTTATGCAACAAATGGGTACAGGACTTTTAACCACCTTATGGACAGCATCATCTGCAGCATCACTTCCTATTACAATTCCGGATATTCAAACCAAGAGTGGAGTCTCCCGCAAAATTGCAAGCTTCTGTCTTCCTCTGGGAAATACGGTCAATATGAACGGAACTGCTCTTTATGAGAGTGTAACAGCTATTTTTATAGCACAAGTATATGGTATAGATCTTACAGTCGGTCAGCAGATTGTAATTATATTAACCAGCCTTCTTGCCGCTATTGGCTCTGCGGGGATTCCGCTAGCAGGTCTGGTAATGCTTGCAGTAGTTCTCAATGCAGTTGGTCTACCGCTGGAGGGGATAGGGCTTGTACTTGTAGTTCAGCAGCCACTGGATATGATTCGCTCCTCAGTAAATGTATGGGGCGACCTCACCGGTGCCGTTATCGTTGCCAACAGCGAGGGAGAGACACTTACAATCTGACGTTTAAATGGGTCTGCTTTTTATTTGACAGCTTTAGTATATTTTTCTCCATTAATAATCAGCGTCTTCCCCTCAAATCTGAATTCAAGTACAGCGTTTGTTCCCATTTTATTAGTCAACCAGATTCTTCCGTCTATCAAATCGTATGTATTGTAACCGCCACCATCCGGTATCACCTGGCCGGAAACAGTCGTTGACTTGCTGTAACTCCAGTCGGCGTTGAAAACTACCTTATTGGTGACGTTGTAACTTTTGTGTTCGTTGGGGACATCTACCTTTTGGGAGTTAGTCCAGGTGCCAACAATTCCGGCTTTAATGTTTGATTTGTCTGTTGCCCTGTCATATTTCATAGCAGGATTGGCTCCTTTTGCCAATAGCAGTTCTGCCGATTTGGTGCGGCCGAAGCGTTGCGCCCAATATAAAGCAGTATGCCCTTCTTTATCTACAGTTTCAAGCTTAGCTCCTTTTTCAAGAAGAATCTCCAGCATCTCGGTATAGGTGCTGTATTTATCACCCTGGGCATTAACGCCACTCGCAGCGTGCATCAAAGCCGTTTTACCCCATTTATCCTGCAAGTTTATATCGGCGCCTTTTTCAATCAATAATTTTGCAGCATCTGTAAAGCTACCTGTTACCGGCATTTTTAAAAGTGACAATTTTAAAAACCCGCCTTTCACTGCATACATCAAAGCGGTCTCTCCATTGCTGTTTTGAAGATCGAGTTTAGCCCCTTTTTCTATCAATACTTTTGTTGGCTCAATTTTTTCTACAGCACCCATCAACGGAGTGACTCCGCCAACAACCGGGAAATCTACATTTGCACCCTTCTCCAAAAGCAGGTTTATTATTTTTTCGTTATCCTTAGTTTTTAAATTAGGTTTTCTGAAATTAGCGACAGCTTGATATAAAGGCGTATACATATTATCGGCATTTGCGTTTACATTTGCTCCACGGTCAATGAGCAACTGCACCATTTCAAACATAGAAGTTTCCATTAGCGGTGTCATTTTTTGCTGAGCGCTGTATGTTTCGGTTTTCGCACCTTCATCTATCAGATACTTGGCCATCTCCACCTGATTCCCAACCACTGCGTAGTGAAGCGCGCAACGTATAATCTCCTCCCTTATACCAAGGCTTGTGGCTCTGGCTAAAATTAACTTTGCAGATTCAATATTTCCGTTTTGAGCAGCAAAATCCAATGCATTTGGTGTAAAGTCATATTTTGGATTCTGTCTCAGTTTTATGTTTGCCCCTTTATCTATCAATAGCTTTACAACTTCCGAATTTATTGGAGCAGCAAGCATTAGGGCTGTTTGGCCGCTTAGATTTACTACATCCAATTTGGCTCCTTTGTCTATCAGCATTTTAGCAATATCGGTATTGTGAACACCTACCATTAGTGCATTATTGCCATACCAGTTCAAAAGTTCAATATTCGTTCCTCTCTCTATTAAAATTCTCGCTGATTCGGTGAAAGCATCCTCTTTTGTATGAGCAGCTGCAAGCATCAGGGCTGTATTCCCGTTATCCACCACCTTACCTTGCCAATCGGTCCAGGAGTCCTGCATATTAACTAATGCTCCTTTGTCCAGTAATAGCTTAACAAGTTCGGGAGAAGATACAGATGTCATCAATGCTGTAAAATGCCAGGAGCGTTCCGGCTGCAACATAATATTCCACGCATTAACCTTTATACCTTTGGCATTTATCAGTAATAACGCTAGTTCAAGGTCCTGATTTGCATTACCATTGTAATAATTCGGAAGTACGCTTCCCAACCAGGTCATCTCACCATCTTTGCGGTTAGGATCTACGGCACCGGAGGCTAAATCGGCTGTGGTTTTTTCAATAAAAGCTTTATGCTCAATCTCTTTTTTTTGCTCATACTTAGATTTTTTCTTATTCTGACCATCAAGAGTGTTGTAACTTCCCAACAAAACTATGGCAACTACAATAATAAAACTATAACCAACTGATCTTCTCATTTTTAATTAAATTTTTTTAGCTCATAAAGCTATGCTAATTTATTCGCATTTAAAAAAATATTAAATTTGTTTGAGGATGTAACATTCTCTGTGGTTTTCTCGTATTGTATTAAGAGAATAATTGCATTAGCTATGAAACCAGGTAAATTTTTGTTGCTTATAATTACTGGAACACTTTCTCTTTATAGTTGTAGTAAGGAGATTAAATTAGACCAGCTTAACCATTTCGACCAAAAGGTCCTGCTCCAATATGAATATATAAACTATGCCTGGGGGCGTCAGCACAGCGGCTGGTTTGCAGATTCTACTGGAAATATTTATACATACAACCTGCCCTCCGGCTGGAATTTTTGTGATGCCAACGAATCACTCACACAAGAGCAGATGGAGAGTAATCTTTCAAAATGCTTAGATTCTGGTCTTTACTACTCTCAAAACGATCTGTATTCTGCCAGCAAACTTTTTAAATCTGCACAGAAAGGCTTCGTAACAGACCCTGTTCACGAGATGTGCGATGCAGGGGCAAGAATCTATTCTTGTTTCATATACAACCCTACCGACAGGACATATAAAAAGGTGATGCTTAAAGAGACAGGCGATTGGAGGGTAGAGAATAGCAGTAGCGCTGCCAAAGATATCGTTAAGATAATGGAGTCTATTACCAACGAACTAATTGGACATAAAAAACTTTGAGAAGATTTTTCACTCTGCTTATCTCTCTTTTGATCTCTTCCGGGATTTTTTCCCGGGATTTGAATTCTGGTGACTCTACATATAAATACTTTCACGATTTTCAGCTGGGTGTTACTGTTGCATTCACCGAGATTGGCCCATTTCCTCTTGCCGAACTCTCTACATCTCACGGAATCTGTTTCACAAATCGCTTCTGGGCAGGAGTTGGCGTCTCCACAATCTATTTTATGACAGTTACACCCTATTTGATTGGGAGAGTTAATTTTATCGCAAAAGAGAAACCCTCAAAAAACACCCCCTGGTTTGCACTTAAAGCCGGTTATATGGTCTATTTTGATACCGGCGAAAGTGATTACAACAGTATTAATATTGAACCCCGTTTAGGACTTTCACACCTCAGACGAAACGGTAAAAGCTCCTGGTCTTTTTTTATATCTGCAAATGCTTTTCAAGGCAGAGTCTTCCCCAAAATGGGAGTTGGATTTGAGTTCTGATATTTAAACTCAAAGCTGTATTCTCTCTTTATACTTTCTGGAGATTTCGATTGTTTTTCCTCCTGCGTAAACGCAAGATGAGTCGGTTTTTGTGATGTGGGCTTTATTGACCAGATAGGAACGGTGGACCCGTATGAATCTTGAATCCAGGACCTCTTCCCAGTGAGAGATATTCATTTTTGTTCTGTATGATAATCCATCTGCACATCTTACCCACACTTCGTAATCTCTCGATTCAATGAATATTATTGAATCAACCGGTATTGAGATCTTTTTACGATCGGAGGTAAATTCAATAACTCTGTTCTCTTCGACTCTCTCTGCAGGCAGATATTTTATCTCGATTAACTTCTCCAATGAAAGGAGGCAGATCATTATAAGCCACAAAAAGAATGGGTTGAATAATATTTCCGACTCTTTGTTCAATCCGAAATTGAAAAGATAATTTTGAACAAATATAATTGACAAATATTCTATTAGTAACGTAATAATTGCCAGATAGATTGAGTGCAGCATTGCTGTTCTTCTGTCATTTTTCGAGATCTCTTTGATTAGAAGTTTTGCGGCAATCACTCCGGGCAAAAGAGCAATTGCAAGAAGTAATGAGGAGTAGTAATCTTTAGTAACACTCCTTAGAACGCCACTCAGAAGCAATACCGAAGCAACCCAGAATATTAAATTGTAATACCTTCTCATAACTCAAAATTACTCTATTTTCCATTCAATTTTAAAGAATCTGCCCAATAATATCTTCAAACATTGAAACCAGTGGGATTCAACAGCTGGAGAGAGGGATAATGAACAGACAATTTATAAAACATAAGCATAATCGGGATAACTTTGAATTAAATTTTAATCTTAAATATCATGCGTTTATTTGAACTATTTATCGAGGGAGGATCTCTCTATATGACAATTCTCACCATAGAATTTATTTTGTTAATCCTCGCTGCCTGGAAAGCCCCTGCCTGGGTAAAGGAGATTGGAATTATTGCTGTATTAACAGGTATTATTTCAATTTTGACTGGATTTTGGGGATTTGTTGAAGCAGTACAAAAAGCAGGAATGATTCCGGCAGTTGTGATTCTAGGTGGATTTAAAGTCGCAATGATCCCTCTTTTGTATGGGATAGCTATTTATTTTATATCGTTAGTTATCCGAATCATTCAGAAGCCCCGCATTTAAACCCACAAAGTAGCTATTTGGAGTGACTCAGGTTCTTTTTAATTATTGTGAGCAGGTCACTAATGCATATCGGTTTGGAGATATAGTCGTTGCACCCGGCCTCGATAGATTTCTCCCTGTCCCCGGACAAACCGTATGCAGTTTGAGCAATAATAACAACATCTTTATTAAAAGTCCTTATCTGCCTGGTGGCCTCATAGCCGTTTATTCCCGGCATTTGAATATCCATAAAAACTAAATCTATATCCGGATTAGCTCTGCAAATGTTTACGGCTTCTATGCCAGATCTCGTTTTTAGCATCTCTTTGCAGATCTTTCTAACCCCTAACTCTAAAAGAAGCTCAGATGTTTCATCATCTTCGGCAATTAATATTTTAAGTTTATCAATGCTCTCTTCCATATTATTATCTATTTTAAGATTTTTGGAAAGTCCTTTTGATTTTTTGTCTTTATCCAATGGTAATGTGAAGAAAAATGTTGATCCTTTGCCCTCAACGCTCTCAACCCAAATTTTCCCGCCGAGCATCTCAACATACGCTTTAGAGATGGATAGCCCAAGCCCGGCGCCCTGTGATGCCTTAATATTTAGAATATCCGCCTGAACAAAGCGTTCAAAAATAGCCTTTTGCCGGTTTGCAGGGACTCCAGATCCTGTATCTTTTACAAAAAACTCCAGATACTCTTCACCTTTTGTGAATCCGAGCTCAATTGTTCCCTTTGAGGTAAATTTAATTGCATTCTTTACCAGGTTCGAGAGTATTCCTAAGAGTTTCTCTCTGTCTGTATTGATAACAGTATCTTTTACAAATAGTGGCTTTTTGCACAGGAACAGAATCCTCTTAGCCTCAGCTTCGGCGATAAAGAGATTGTACACATAATCTATCTGTTCGTTTATATTTGTCCGGGTTGAATTGATATTCATCAGCCCGGATTCAATCTTGGCAATCTCTGTGATATCATTTATTATGTTAAGCATTCTCGCCCCGCTTTTCTCAATAATCTGAATATACTCCTGTTGTTGATCTCCTGTCAGCCCCGGCTCTTTTAGCAAGTTAGAAAAACCCAGGATTCCGTTCATTGGGGTTCGTATTTCGTGACTCATATTGGCAAGAAATGCAGATTTTAATCTATCGCTCTCTTCTGCTCTCTCTTTGGCCTCGTTTAGTTCGGCCGCCATTCTCTTTTCAAGGGTTACATCTTTATTTATGGCAAGATAATTTACAACCTCTCCCCTGTCATTTATTATAGGTGAAATTGTAGTTGCCTGCCAATAAAGCTCTCCATCCTTTCTCCTGTTACGAAGCTCCCCCACCCATATTTTTCCTGAACTGATTGTGTTCCACAAATATGAATAGTACTCCGGCGTGTGCTCTCCGGATTTGAGCACTCTAGTATTACACCCTGTAAGCTCCTCATTTGCATACCCTGTAAGTTCCGATGCGGCAGGGTTTGCATACTCAATTGTACCGGTTATATCTGTAATTATAATGGCATTTGAACTCTGCTCCACAGCACGGGAGAGCTTAAATAACTGCTCGCCGGACTTTTTGCTGTTGGTTATATTGACATTGAATCCATACCAGGTCACACTCCCATCCGGAAGTCTTTCAGGTGTCGAATTTGATAAAATCCACTGAACAGGTTTGCCGGGTATCTGAACCCTAAACTCACAGGTAAAAAAGGTGAGGTGTTTGGCAGAGTACTCTATGTCTTGGGTAACTCTAGCTGCGTCATCAGGGTGAATCACTTTTGCTATTGGTCCGAAGTCATCTGTGACATCTTCCGGAGAGCATCCAAAAATATTAATAATTCCCGCAGATGCTATTGGAACAGTATATTTGCCATCGGGACTTCGAGTAAACTGATAAATAAGGTCCGGAACATTTGCAGATAACTTCCTGAACTGAATATCCTTCTCTCTTACCTTATTCTCTGCAAGTTTACGATCTGTGATATCCAGAGCTGTGAAGGTAACCCCTTTACCGTGATCATTGGGGTCAATAGGAGTAGAGGACAGAAGTATATCTATTATAGTCCCATCTTTTTTACGCCATTTTGTCTCTACACTCCCACTCCCGTTCTCCCGGATCTGCCTGTATTTCTCTTCCCCTACTATGTCATACTCCTCTTTGGAAGAGTATAATAATAAAGAACTATTACCTAAAATCTCCTCCTTGGAATAGCCGGTAATCTCAAGAAATTTTGGATTGACTTCAATAAAGACTCTCTCAACTAAAAATCCTATCCCAATAGGAGCGGCGAGAAAGATGCTTTGAAGTCTGTTAAATGCCTCTCCTCTGATTTCATCCTTTAAATTCATAACGTTATCTGTCGTTAAAACCCGCTTATTGACCTCTACCTTAATCACAATAATCAATAAATATAAGAAATGCTTTAGTTATTCCCAATTATTTAATATTGAAAGCCCTATTTTTTGTAACTTTCCACAAACAATATCGAAATGGAGAGAGTAGTAAATTATTTGAATAACCTTAGTAAGAACAACCACAAGGCTTGGTTTGACACTCATAAAAAAGAGTTTCTGGAGGCACAGACGGTTTTTAATGACTTTGTAGACAGGCTTTTAAAAGGGATGTCCGAATTTGACCCCCAGGTTAAAAACCTTACGGTAAAAGATTGCACATATAGAATCTACCGGGATGTCCGTTTTTCAAACGACAAAACTCCTTACAAGAGCCATATGGGGGCATTTTTATCTCCTCACGGTAAAAACTCCGGTTACTCGGGCTACTATTTTCATATTGAGGCATCCGGTGCCAATTACATTGGCGGACATATACTCAGTACCGGAATTTATCGCCCCGCCCCAAAAGTTCTTAAGAGTATTCGTGAAGAGATTATGCTTAACGGAGAGAAATTCTTAGAGGCTGTTTCTGTAGCAAAAGGCTTCAATCTGGACAGCGGTGATGCATTAAAGAGAGTACCCTCAGGTTTTCCTGCAGATTCTCAATTTGCAGAGTTTTTTAAATTGAGAAACTACTTTCTCGTTAAATATGTAGACAACAACTTCCTGTTCAGCAATAATCTGTTGGAAAACACTATTTTAGAGTACAAAAAGACATTGCTTTTCAACAACTTACTAAATACGTGTGTAGATTACTCCAACAACATAGAGTGATCTTCTTTCAAAAGCAGATTACCCTTACTTACACATTTTGCTTTTTAAGTTAAAATTTATAAGAATATCTATTGTTTTTTAGTGGAAAAGATAGTTTTTTCACTATTTTTGCAACCCTTAAAGAGAAACATAATGAGTTTAGAAAAACATTTCTCCTATTTCCGTGAGAACACAATCGGTTGGAATGCTACCTTGATTACACCTTATGGTGAAAAACCTCTGGTATATGCAGATTGGATTGCCAGCGGCAGGCTTTATGCTCCAATCGAAGAGCTTATTCAAAAGAGAATCGGCCCTATGGTTGCTAACACCCACTCTGAGTCAAGTGATACCGGAATGATTATGACCAACATCTACAAGATGTCTCATAAGATTATCAAGAATCACGTAAATGCATCTGCAGATGATATCATTATGACCTACGGTTTTGGGATGACAACTGCAATTAACAAACTCCAGCGAATATTAGGACTGAGAATTCCGGAGAGGTCGAAACAGTTTTGCGGAATGAAGCCGGAAGAGCGTCCTGTTGTTTTTCTTACCCATATGGAGCACCACTCCAACCACACATCCTGGCTTGAGACAATTGCAGATGTTGTGGTTTTAGAGCCTAACGAAGATCTTATGGTAGATCCCGAAGCTCTTCGCCGCGAAATTGTTAAATATAAAGATCGTCCGCTAAAGATAGGTTCGTTTTCGGCTTGCTCAAATGTAACCGGAATCAACCCTCCATACTACCAGCTATCTCGCATAATGCACGAAAACGGCGGACTCTGTTTTGTGGACTTTGCAGCATCTGCACCATATACAGAGATCAATATGCACCCTGCCGATCCTATGGAACGACTCGATGCCATCTTCTTTTCTCCTCATAAATTTCTTGGCGGCCCTGGCAGCTCCGGAGTTTTGATAATGAACTCTGCACTACACCTGAACAACGCACCAGACACATCGGGTGGGGGCACTGTAGACTGGACAAACAGATGGGGTAAGTACAAATATGTAGATGACATTGAGGCTCGCGAAGATGGCGGAACGCCGGGATTTCTTCAGTCTATAAGGGCAGCTCTCTCAATAAAGGTTAAAGAGCAGATGGGCTGCAAAAACATAAAGGAGAGGGAAGATGAGATGCTAAAAAAGGTTTTTGAGGCTTTCCGTAAAATCCCGGGAATTAACATTCTTGCAGATAACGATGAGGAGAGAATCGGGGTTATCTCATTCTATCTAACCGGAGTCCATTTTAACCTGGTTGTACGGCTTCTAAATGACCATTTCGGCATTCAGGTAAGGGGAGGATGCTCTTGCGCAGGAACATACGGCCACTACCTTCTTCACGTAGATTACGCAACATCGTGTGCAATCACAACTAAAATTGACCACGGAGATCTCTCTGAGAAACCGGGCTGGATAAGACTCTCTCTCCATCCTACAATGACAGATAAAGAGGTAGATTATATAATAGATGCAGTACGCGAAGTTGCTGCAAATGCCGACCAGTGGAGCAAAGATTATCGCTACGATGCCCATATTAACGATTTCGTTCATATCTCTTTTCCAAGAAAGGCTCCCGAAGATTACCACACCTGGTTCGTAGTTTGATATTTTAACTACTCAGTTACATTTGGTACCGATATTATTTATTAACTTTGGAGTCAGTTCCGAAAGATTCCCTGTTTTTATCTAAATTATCTCATAATGAGTGTACTGATTGTAGTAATTGGCGCAGGAGTTATCCTGTTTATCTCCTATTTGACATACGGAAAATTCTTAAGTAAAAAGGTCTTTGTACTGGATGACACAAAGGTCACCCCTTCGGTTGAGCTCAATGATGGTCAAGACTATGTGCCGGCAAAAAAAAGTATGCTTCTGGGGCAGCACTTCTCTGCCATTGCCGCTGCCGGGCCTATAAACGGGCCTATTTTAGCCAGTGTGATGTTCGGTTGGCTACCGGCGATGCTTTGGGTACTTATAGGTTCAATTTTCATAGGTGGAGTGCACGATATGGGCTCATTGGTGGCATCAGTGCGCAACAAAGCCAGGTCAATAACAGAGGTGATGAAGCTTCACGTCTCTTCCAGGGCTTGGATTCTCTTTATGATCTTTATATGGGTTGCGTTGGTATACGTTATAATTGCATTTACAGATATAACCGCAAGTTCGTTTGTGGGAATTGTAACTCTTGAATCGGGAGAGAGGGTAAACGGTGGTGCGGTTGCTTCATCTTCCGTTATGTATCTAATTCTGCCCATAATAATGGCTTTGCTTATGAAGTTCGGCAAGATGAAGGAGTGGTTATCCCTGGTAATCTTTCTTCCTCTGGTAGGAGTGGCAATCTGGGCCGGTCAGTTTATCCCCCTCAACCTTCCGATTGCAGATCCTGCATCTGCCCAAAAAATTTGGGGTGTAATAATTCTTGTATATTGTGTTGTAGCTTCGCTCTTACCTATGTGGCTCCTTCTCCAGCCGAGAGGTACCCTGGGAGGATACTTCCTATATGCATCTCTTCTTATTGCTGCCGCTGGGCTTATCTTCGGAGGATACTCAATAAACTATCCGGCATTTATTAACTTTGGGGCAGATGGATCTATGGGTTCGTCATTCTGGTTTCCTATGTTTCCAATTCTATTTATAACGATTGCCTGCGGTGCCTGCTCGGGGTTTCACGCATTGGTCTCTTCCGGCACCACAAGTAAACAGCTTAGAAAAGAGAGCGATGCAAAACCGATAGGTTACGGAGCAATGCTGCTGGAGGGGATGGTTGCCGTTGTATCCATAGCATTTGTTATGATTCTTACCCGGGATTCAGATATGATTAAAAGGGCTCCCAATTTTATCTATGCGGCAGGTATAGGAAGGTTTATGGAGATTCTTGGCATATCTGCCACATTTGGAATTACATTCGGGCTGATGGCCTTTACAACATTTGTTTACGACACTTTGGATGTGTGCACTCGCCTTGGCAGATATATTATTGAGGAGCTTACCGGATTAAAGGGTTGGGCGGGTAAGTTGGTTGGGACCCTCTTGACTGCGGGTGTTCCGGTTTTCTTTATTTTTCAGACAATGACAGATTCAAAAGGGAACTCAATACCCGCCTGGAAGATATTTTGGAGCACATTTGGGGCATCCAATCAGCTTCTTGCTGCTCTGGCTCTTGTCGCAGTAACAATATGGCTTATGCATACCAGAAAAGGCTCTAAGGTGTGGCTTGCCGCATTCATTCCTGCAGTAATAATGTTTGTGATGTCAAACTGGGCGCTGGTAATTGCCGTCTATAATGGTTGGGTATTAAAAACCACCCATCCATCTATTCCCTGGGTCTCCCTGTTCCTTATAATACTATCTGTTCTGGTTGCGATTGAGACGATATCTTCCTATATTAGAAGCAGGAAATCGATATAACTAAAGTTTCTGCAATACTAATCGGACTCAATTCTCTCAATTCCGTCTCGGTTGAGCACCAGACGGTAGTGGCGAAACTCATTCTGGGTTTCGTTCTGCTTTTGAATAATCAGGTTGAGATAGTATAGCTTTTTCCCTTTGATGGTTTGATAACCCGCTTGGTCATCCGGAAAGTAGAGAGTAAACTCCGGATTATCCATATTCCTCAAAAAATGGGAGGTATTCAGGCGTATGATTGAATTTACGCCGGAAAAGAAGTAGGGACTTGTCGAGTTGAGTTTCTCCCTGTCTATATGCATATGCATCCTATAGAGAATAATCTTCTCACTGTCGGTTTTATATGTTGCGTCAATGATTGCAGATCTGTTCCGAAGCTTGATAATCTCTTTCGGAATCTTTGAGTCCTGTATAAAGTCCATACTCTCCTTTGCCCACCCGATATCGGTATCGTTAATGTTCATTGCTATTTTGTGGTCAAAATATTTAGAGCTCATCTTATGGGCAAAATAGTATCTTGCCAGCTCTTTTATTCTGTCCTTTAACATATAACTCACTACCAGTGCAACAAACAGAGGCATAGTGAAACTTCCGAACTGCTTTTGTACCGAAAAGGCTATTATAGTTGCAAAGATCATTGATATTCCGGCTGCTATGCTATAGAGGAACTGCTCTGTGAGGACACCGTCCCTGCGTTTTTTTACATTCAGATAGAGATGGCTCTCTGCATACTTTTTAAGCAGACCAAGACGATGAACAAAGTCACTGGAGATGTTCTTCTGTTCACTCTCCACCACCTGGTATCCCCTGCTCTTTTTGAACTCGATAATCTCATTTACCATAGAGAGAATAGCTGCTTTATAGTTCTCAAAAAGCTCTTTATCTGCACCTTTAATCCCCCTCATCAGCAGGAAGCTGTACTTCTCGATTACATTACACATAAACTCCTCTCCGTAACGGTAGAAGTCTATAAGTCCAGGTTCAATATTGGGAACATTAATTATCGGATAGAGATCTCTGTATTTTTCAAAGATGCTCTTCACATTTTTAATATAATTGCTAACTAGGTAGTTAAGATCGTCTGCTTTTGCAGATTTCATATGATTTACCTCATCTCTGAGAGAGCTTTTAAGTATTGAAAGAAACATCTTTATCTGATACTCATACTCTTCTGAGTTGGTTCTGGTTGGTTGTGAGGTAATCTTCCTGAATGCTTTCTCCAGGTATATAAAGGGGGAATTTTCTGCCCAAACTATATTCCGTAAAAGATATACGGGGGTAATGAGCCGGATATTTGACCTTAAGTCCCTGTAAAAATCTTTCTTCGAGTAATTAAACCTATTTATATCCAGGCTATTCGGGACAAAAAGCCAGATATTAAACGCAAAATCATTCAATTTCAGCTTCTTTCTTGCTCCAAAACTCACCTTTATCTCTGCCGAAAATCTGTCGTGCAGTTTAACCTGTTCGTCTATCATTTTTTGTAGTTTAAAAGAATACTCCGTTTGGCGTATAACCTAACCAGTGAAGAAGTGTCTCTCCCCAGACAATTATCATAACCCAGCTAATAACCAGCATTGTAAAGCCGAATTTAAAAGTGTCGGTTATACTGTATTGATTTGTAGTGTAGAGCAATGCCGCAGGTTTACTGTTGAAAGGCAAAACATACACGTGCTCTATAAGAAGTGCTATAGGGAATGATAGGCTCATTATCGGGTACCCGAATTTTTGTGAGATACCTATTGCAATTGGCACAAAAATGAGGGCTCTCATCGTTTTTGACTGGAATATTAGCCCACTGAATATCATAACAAATGTAAGGCTCAAATAGAGAACCCAGAAGGGTGTCTGTTCGGAAATTCCAAAATGGCTAAAGAGTGAGTCTACCATTACTGCAGGAAGATCCGTAACCTCCAGTCCCGAACCTAAAGTATATGCTCCTGCAGAGAATAACATAAGGTGCCAGGGAATATCCACATCATTCCATTTTACTATTCCTATTCCCGGAAGCAGAGCTACCACTGCCCCCATAAATGCAACTGCAGTCTGAGATATTCCGTGCTGTTTGTCTGTCGCCCAAAGTAAGAGAACAACAACAAAAATCGCAATCGCTTTAAATTCGTCAAATTTCATTTTTCCTAACAGATGGTACTCCTCTTTGAGTCGCTCCATCCCACCCTCAATTTGAGGAATCTGCTCTCCGGGTTTCATAGGAAAAATTATCTTCGTTCCCACAACCCATCCAATCAATATTAATATCATACATAATGGGAAAGCGGCAAAGAACCAATCCTGGAATCCGAACATAGACATCCCCATAGAGCCCGCAATGAGTGAACCGGCAAGCAGGTTTGCTCCAGATCCTGTTATGAACCCGCTGGCACCCATATTGATCTGGAATAGATTCTGAAGCACTATATTCCTTCCGAAGTTGTTTCTTTTATCCGGAGATGCACCATAGATTGCAGCAATAACCATAAATATCGGGAGAAGAATTGTGGCCTTTGCGGTTGTTGCCGAAATGAATACAGAAAGAACAACATTTATAACAATAAAGCTGAAAAATATCCAGGTGGCATTTTTGCCGAACCGAATTACAAACCATAATGCAAACCTCTTGGCAACTCTTGTTTTAACAAGCATACTTGCAAGTACAAACGAGAGTATATTGAGCCACATTACAGGGTGTCCCAGCTGGGCATATGCCAGTTTCTCCGATGTTACTCCGGTAAGGACCATTGTTATAATCACCAGAAGAGATGTTAGGTAGTTTGGAATTGCCTCAGTAATCCACAAAACAATTGAGGCCGCAAAAATTGCAAGCATTGCATAGTTAATTCGGGAGAAATTCTGTGTCCCTAAATCGTTAAACCGTTTTAGAGACTCTTTCCCCAGCAGGCCCGGGTCTATGTCGTTTAAAAATGAGATATCCATAAAGTAATAAATCCCAAGAAAAACGATAATAGCCAGAGGCCCTCCAACTATCTCCATCCACTTTTCAAAACCCGCTTTTTTACTTTTTTTTAGCTTCTCGACACGATAATTATTCATATCGAGTATGTCGTGCGTACTCTTTATAGTGCTCATTCTAAATCAAGTTAAACATTATAACAAAATAACCACCCGGAAAGCTACTCTCCCCGGGTGGGTCTCTATGCACATTTCACCATTTGGTATAAGGGTTCTTCATAAGCATTGAGTTGTAATACTTAGAGTCCCCGGTCACCTCTTCTGCTATCCAATCCGGCTTGGTGAATGCCTGATCTTCGGATTTTAGCTCTACCTCTGCCACAATCAATCCACTGTTTTCGCCGTAGAACTCATCTACCTCAAAAGTGTGAATCCCGGATTTTACCTCATAGCGTGTTTTATCAATAACACCCGGCTCACATATTTTGAGTAACTCCTCTACCTCTGATACAGGAATCTCTCTCTCCCACTCATAACGGGAAGCTCCGCTCTCATTACCAATCCCTTTTATGGTAAGATAGCCAGATTTCCCCTTTATGCGCACCCTCACCGTACGCTCTGGTACAGATGAGAGATAGCCCTGTGTGATTCGAGTCTCCTTAGAGGCAACCTTTTTGAAATCATCAGATTTCACCAGAAATTTTCTCTCTATCTCCTGTGCCATACTATTCGTTTGCTAAAGGTTTATTAATCATTCCTATTACCCGTTTGATAGCCTGCAGATAGTTGATGTTTTCTACACCCTCAAGCCCGACATCTTTAACAGTTTTAAGTATATCCTCTACCTCTGTAGATTCAGAGTTAATTGTCACAAGCTTTGCTCCGTTAATAAGGACAACTCCTGTCTCACAAATGGTATTGTTTACCATATAACCGAAACGCTGTTTGTATACTCTCACGGCCTGAAGATCGGGATGATTATTGATAATTTCCATAAACTCTTCATAAGTGTAAGTATCCTTTTTAAGCTCATCCATCTTAACCTGGAAAGCCGGGAAAACCTCTTTTTTAAGAACATCTGCAGATATTGGAAACTCCCCCTTCATAAGAGGATTCCACTGCTCCAGACCATCCACTGTCTGAACAAATGTTTTGATATCCATCTTCCCGTCGCGAATCTTGGTATTATTTATGTCGTTTGTGCGGGAAACAATATATATCTCTTCACTTGTCCTCTCCCAAACCTTCTCCGGTACGGGAACACTCAGCCGTGCCATTCTCATAAAGGCACTGTCAAAATTCTGACCGAATGTTCTGTACTCGAATCTTGGTTTTGATATCTCTCCTATTTTCAACTCTTCTTTACTCATATTAATAATAATTTGAAAAAGAGACTCTAATTTGCGTTGTTGTTAGAGCTTCCTTTAGTTGGGTTAGTAAATATTAATAGTGTAGATGAACCATCCGGCTTACGACCGTAAGATTTCTTCCCTGCAAGTGCGATTGTGCCAAAGTCCAGTGATGCAACAAGCACTCCGGATGGGTTCTCCAGATATATGGCATCGCCACCTGTACTCAATCCAAACTGAACTGTCTCTTCATTATACTCGGTTGAGATAACAAGAAACCCTTTTGCTGCTATAGTAAGATTTCCCAGTACCCTTTTTGGTTTTGTCGTTCCGTAGATACCTCCGTCAGAAACTAGATAGCCTGTAAGGTTAACAGGTATCTCAGAGTTGTTGTAGATCTCAAACCAGTCGGGGTCTGTTGCATCTTTAGTTCCATCTGCAAAAACCTCATTAATAAAAAGACTTATAACAGTAGATGCTCCAACGGTATAGGTTGCTAATGCCGTAGGTGCTGTAGCCGGGTATTTTGATTTAAGACCATCCTGATTTGTTGCTTCTACATAGTATTGAACAACTGTGTTCAAAGGGTGTACAGGAATCGTTCCGGTATATACAAAGTTTGCTCCGGCAGTCATTGCCACCGATGTAAATGTTGATGCTGTTGAGATCTTATACATAAGATTTACAGATGTTACCCCTTTAAGGTCTGTAACTTTTGCGGTAACTGTAACGCTCTCTGTAGATTTTGGAGCAGCAGGGCTACCCGTAACATTCGATATAGTGGCCGGTCCTTCAAAAACCAGGTCTTTAACACAAGAGGTAGAGAGGATAAACGAAGCCAAAGGTATCAATATCAATAATTTATTTTTCATTGTATTTCTGTTTTAAAATTTAAAAAGCTATCTGAAATCTTACTCCAAGCATTCCATAATCGTCACCTGCATTACCTGCTGCAGTTGCAACCTTGGTAGGGTCCTTTGTAAGGTTACCCTCTACATCTTTACCAACAAACAGTTTCTTCTTTCCGCTTGCATATCTGTCGTGGTTAACATAGCTGTAGTTAATCTGGAATTTGAAGTTATAACCTGTATATATGTTAAGTCCTGCTGTAACTCCCTCTGCAGAACCTCCATATACATCTTTATCATTTAAGTTAACATAATCGTAGCGCAAAACAAGTTCAATATCTCCCCATTTACGACCAAAATCCGGCTGAGTAAACTCCCCTTCACCCTTATTGTAGACCTGTCTTCCTCCTAAGAGCATATAACCTCCCTCAATATGGAATCCGCCAAAATTGAGAGTCTCAAGGTTGTTCTTTCTGATTAGATTGTTATTCATAATTTCACTCTGCAAAAAGAACCCTTTGTAGAATGTTGCCATCTCTATATTTGTAAAGCTCTCGTGGTCCATATTTGGAATCAAGTCTGTATCCAGATACTTCTTTCTGTTGATATTACTCAATGACCGTGAGCTATACCTTGCCATACCCCACTCACCCGGAGCATAGCTTGTTTTAGGTGTTCTGTAAGAGTATGCAAATCCAAGGTGAACCCCATAGTCTGTTTTGTGGTTAAATGGCTGGTAAACAAACTTTCCGGTTAATGAGATACCCTCATCACGCCCAAAATCTTTATTGTTATCCTCTGTATAGATAGCCTTCTCTGCATCCTCTATCTCTTGAAAGAAGATACCTCCAACTGCAAGAAACTTCTTTCCTGAGTATGATGTCTCCCATCCAATATGTCTGGATGGTGCAAAAGTCCCCACCTCAAGAGAGCGCTCCATAAACTTTATGTATCTTGAAGTTGTAGTCTGAGTCATTGAGAATGGCTCTTTGAAGTTACCGACTCTGCTAGAAAGCCCGTTAAGAAAATCATACTGGAGATAAGCATCATTAAGCTCCAGAACACCATTTGCAACATTAATATCCAACTCTCCGTATAGGTGTTTGTTAATAATAGCCTTAACTGCAAATCTGGCTCTTCTTATCTTGGCACCATCACCAATTTCATTAAGTGTATTCTTAGAGAACAATTGGGCGTCTGCCTGGATTCTTACATCAAACCAGAGCTTGTAGTCCTGCTCTTTAGATTCAAATACAAGAATGCCGTTACGGGCCTCTGCCGAGAGAGGTTTCCTCTCTTTAATGAGTTTGCCGTACTGGTCATAGCGCACATCTTTTTGTGGCGGTTCCTGAGCAACTGCTACCCCGAACAGAAGCAGCAGAGTTAGTGTAAATAATGATTTTTTCATCTTAGATTTTGTTAAGTGTTACATAAATTTTATTTAATAAATGGATAGTATTTTTTAGTTAAATTAAGTTAAGCAGTCTTAACAAACTCTACAAGATTCTCATCCTGAGAAAGATTTAATTTTTTTCTAAGCCTGTGCCTGCTGATCTCTACACTCTTTACCGATATGTTTAAAATCGGGGCTATCTCTTTAGATGAAAATCCAATTCTGAGCAACATCATTAGCCTTCTGTCCTGAACTGTGAGATTTGGAAATTTCTGAACAAGTCTGTTAGAGAAGTCTGCATAGACGTGCTCTGCCTGAGTGTAGATTCGCTCAACCTCGTTTGTAAAACTCATCTTTTGCTTTATTCTGCGTATCTCTGCCATAAGCATTTCGTTCTTCTCTTTTGGATCCTGAATGTTAATAGCAGATTCCAGAGTCCTCGATATTGAACTTAAAAGTTGCCGCTGCTCTCCGATACTTAACGAATAGGTTATAAGCTCTCTTTTCCGCTCTTCAAGCCTGGTAACCAACGAGTCATTCTCCAGTTGAATAGTGCTCACCTCCATATCACTTAGAGACTTTCTGATATCGGTATAATTTACAAGCTCAGTCCACCTCTTCTCATTCTCCCTTAGTTTTAGACGGTTTCTCTGGTATCTGTAAAAAAGAATAACTATTGTTATCAGCAGTAAAAAGAGCAGAACTATGATGAGAATATTAACCGTCTCCAGAGGAACATTTATTGAAGATGATTTCACGGGACCGGGTTCAAGCACACTTCCGGCAATATTTTTCTTCGTTACAGAAATGCCAAATACACTCTGAATGAAAAAAAGGCTGAAAAATGTTGTTACTCCCGAGAGAATCGGGGTTAAAATCCACCCTGCAATAATATTTCGGATCATCTTGAATTTAATCTCCTGTACACCTTTAACTAAACCTATTCCCAAAACCGAACCGACTACCACCTGGGTACTGGATACCGGAACCATAGGTATGGCCGGCAACCCTATACTCACAAAAAGATTTGACAGAGATGTAGATGAAAAAATAAACAGCACCAGAGCCTGTGCCAGTACCACAACTATTGCACTCTCCGGAGTCATTGCCAAAATTCCGGTTCCAATGGTCTCCATAACCTTTTTGCTATAGGTTAGTATCCCGATTGCAATAGAGATCCCCCCTAAAAGGAATAGGACAGTAATTGAACTAAACGAAAAACTTCCAATGTTTATTTCAAAGGAGATTGTCTTTACAAATACTCCCATAACATTTGCAATATTATTTGCACCAAGGCTATATGCTCCAAATGCCCCTGCAATAATAAGTCCGTTACGGATAACTGTGTCTAGTTTAAGGAGGTGAATGTGACTTCGTCTAATATATCTCCTTAAAAGCATATAAAGAAGTGCAGAGAATATGGCTCCGAGAATTGGACCACTTATCCAGCTGCCCACAATAACAGAGAGCACGCTATAGTCTACCGGGTTCGCCGTGAAATAGCACCACCCCATAATAGCTCCTACTATTGCCTGTCCTGTAGAAACAGGCAACTTAAACCTTGTCATTATTGCAACAATCAGCCCCGAACACAACGCCACGGTAAAGGCACCGCCAACAGCATCAACGGAACCCAGCTCCGATAGTGTGTTGGTGGTTCCCGTACCCTGCAAAACAGCACCAAGTATTACAAAAATTCCGGCTATCAAAGCTGCTTTTGAGAACTTGATCATCCTTGACCCGACTGCCGTTCCAAAAATATTGGCAGCGTCATTGGCACCAAGGGACCAACCCAAAAACAGACCACTCGATATAAAGATAAGTATCAGCATAGCTTATACTACTCTTTTGATAGCCATTATAGATAGCAGATCGGCAACCTTCTCGGCTGTGTCTGAAATCATCTCTATATGTAGTGTGAAGTAGCGGAGATGAAATTTTTCGCTCAACTTAAGTTCCGGCATTTCGCGGAAAATTCGTCTGCGAATAATATCTGCCAACAGGTCGGCCTCCTTTTCATAAAAATAGACTCTGTGGATTTTCTCATTCACATTAACAGGATCTGTAAAGTAGCTCTTCGCTGCCGGGATTACGGACTCGGCTGCAGAGACCGATATTTGTGTGAGCCGTATAAAATCCGGAATTAGCTCTGCAGGAATATGAGGCTGCTCAACATCAAACTGAAAAAGATTCTTTTTAGCCTGATCAATAATATTGTCCAACTCCTCAAGCAATCTCATAAAATCTCCTCTAAGTTCGGGCATTAGTGATTGAGAGAAAAGGGTATTCTCAATTTTTCTTCTCAGTTTATCTGACTCCAGTTCTGAATTTGCCAAAGACTGAAGGTTTGAGTTGAAGTTCTCTGTACTGGCGTAGAGGTAGTTTTTTACACCCTCTTTAAAAAGCAGTAGACTTTGATCTACACAATTAAGAAATTGATCGATCAGCTCAATGGATTTGTTCGCTTTTGCAAAAAGTAACATACTCTCAATTTTTTTAGTAATACCCCACGCAAGTTACAATATATTCAAACCCATAATTCATATCTCAATAAATGTTGGGATTGGAGGTTAAATGTTCTTGTAGAGGTATTGATTATTATTATTCCGTTATTTGATAATTGTTTAAATATAGATATTTTATTGTTTGTAGAGTTAGATATTTATTAATGCAAGTTTATGTAGAGTTTATGTATAGGTATATTCAGGTCCGTTTATTGCCTTGTTTCGCTTGTTACAACTCTACAGCATAAAAAAAGTGTGTTACAATCTCCTCTTATAAACCGTAAAAACCGGCCATTCTATTTGGCATATACGAGGTTTCTAAAAGAGCTTAAATAAAATATCATTAGCTTTGCGATAAGTTGCGAGAAACGATTTTATGTATGGACAGAGAGAAGATATTCAAACGATTATTCTATTTTTTAAAGACACGCTATATCTATCTGAGAGGATTCCGGGTTAAGGAGATCTCAGATTCTAAAAGTATTCCGATAATAATCAATAACTTCAACAGGGTTACCACCTTGAAGGAGTTGATCTCTTTTCTGGAGGAAAGAGGGTATAAAAACATCTTTATTATTGATAATGCCTCTACCTATCCGCCACTTTTAGAGTATTACAAGCAGACTCCCTATAAAGTCTTTATGCTGGATAAGAACATAGGTTATAAAGCACTTTGGAGAACTCCAATCTACAAGCAGTTTCAAGATAACCTTTTTGTCTATACCGACTCAGATGTTGTCCCGTGTGAAGAGTGCAAAGATGACTTTATGGATCTGTTTCGTTCAATTATGAAAAGACACCCTTTCGCAACAAAAGTTGGTTTCGGTCTTAGAATAGACGATCTTCCGGACCATTTCAGCCAGAAACAATCTGTGATTGAGTGGGAGAAGAGACATTGGGAGATTGAGAGTGAGAGAGATGTTTTCCGCGCACCTATCGATACCACCTTTGCTCTGTACAGACCCTACACAAGAGCTTATTCAAACTGGTATATTGAGAGTTACAGAACAGGCGGAAGCTATGTTGCCAGACATATTCCCTGGTACACAAACTCCGCTAACCCATCTCAAGAGGAGCTCTACTATATTAAAAGTTGCATTAGATCTTCTCACTGGACAGCATTGCAACAGAGCGAATTTAAGATAGAGCCGGTAAACGGGGAAATAGAGGCTTAAGTGGATTAAAGTAAAAAAACAACAAGAGAGTCAAAATGAAACAGAGAGGGGAAGAGTTAAAAATAATCACTCCCGAGGATCTCCTTAAGAAGAGAATCCTCGTTCTTGACGGAGCAATGGGAACAATGATTCAGCGGTTTAAACTTACCGAAGCGGATTATCGCGGGGAGAGGTTTAAAGATCATCCGATGCCGCAAAGAGGGAATAATGACCTGCTCTCGCTAACAAGAGGTGATATAATAAAGGGAATTCATCTTGATTACCTTAACTCCGGTGCAGATATTATAACTACAAACAGCTTTAACTCAAACAGAATCTCTATGGCCGACTATGGGATGGAGAGTCTTGTATATGAACTGAATTTCGCATCTGCCTCGCTTGCAAAAGCGGCTGTTAGGGAGTACGAGATCCTCTCATCAAAAGATGAAGCGAAATCGGGCTCTTTGGAACCCCATTTTGTTGCAGGAACTCTGGGCCCTACAAACCGAACGGCATCTATGTCATCCGATGTTAATGACCCCGGAGCAAGGGCGGTATCTTTTGACGATTTGGTTGATGCCTATAGTGAACAGGCGAGAGGTTTGATAGATGGGGGTGCAGATATTCTGCTCATTGAGACAATCTTTGATGTTCTCAATGCCAAAGCTGCACTCTTTGCTCTGGACTGCATCTTTGAAGAGATGGGTCTAAGGTTACCAGTTATGGTGTCGGGTACAATAACCGATGCCAGCGGAAGAACACTTACCGGCCAGACACTGGAGGCTTTTCTGGTCTCAGTCTCACACTACCCACTATTGAGTGTCGGGCTTAACTGCGCTCTCGGAGCAGAGCAGCTTCGACCATTTGTCGGGGAGCTATCTGCAAAATCTCCTTTCTTTGTATCTGCCCACCCGAACGCAGGGCTCCCCAATCAGTTTGGGGAGTACGACCAGGCGGCACACTATATGGCCTCTGTTGCAGAGGAGTTTATGAAGCAGGGGTGGATAAATATCATTGGAGGGTGCTGCGGTACAACACCGTCTCATATAGCGAAGATTGCAGAGGCAGCAAGGAGACACTCTCCCAGAGTAATTCCTGCTTTGGAGCGCTATACAAAACTGAGCGGGCTGGAGGCTCTCACAATCACTCCCGAAACAAATTTTGTAAACATAGGAGAGAGAACAAATGTCTCAGGTTCAAAGAAATTCGCCAGACTTATAAAGGAGGAGAGATATTCAGATGCTCTTGCAATTGCACGGGATCAGGTAGATGGCGGGGCGCAAATCATTGATGTCTGTATGGACGAAGCGATGCTGGACTCACAAAAAGCGATGGTCCGCTTTGTAAATCTTATAATGGCCGAGCCGGATATCTCCAGACTTCCCTTAATGATAGACTCATCTAAATGGGAGGTAATTGAGAGCGCCCTTAAGTGCATCCAGGGCAAATCGGTTGTAAACTCAATCAGTCTTAAAGAGGGTGAGGAGGTTTTTCTGGAGCGTGCAAAAACAATCAGAAGGTTTGGTGCGGCAGCGGTTGTTATGCTCTTTGACGAGAAGGGGCAAGCAGATACATTTGCCCGGAGGATAGAAGTTGCACAGAGATGTTACTCACTCCTCACAGAGAAGCTTAACTTCCCACCGGAGGATATCATATTTGACCCTAATGTTCTTGCGGTTGCAACAGGAATTGAGGAGCACAATAACTATGCAGTTGACTTTATTAAAACAACCTCCTGGATAAAGCAAAATCTGCCATACGCCAAGGTGAGCGGCGGAATAAGTAATCTCTCATTCTCTTTTAGGGGGATGGACACTGTCCGCGAAGCTATGCACTCCGTCTTTCTCTACCACGCAATAAAGGCCGGGCTGGATATGGGCATAGTAAACCCCGGAATGCTCCAGGTCTACAGCGAAATCCCGCCTGATCTTCTAACCTTAACAGAAGATGTCGTTCTCAACCGACGCAAAGATGCCACCGACCGCCTAGTCTCTGTGGGGGAGAACCTTGCCAAGGGTCGTGGGGCTTTGTTGATTTCCAAAGATTTAGACTGGCGCAAACTTCCCGTAAAGGAGAGAATAAAACACGCCCTTATTCGCGGGCTGGATGAATTTATTGAAGAGGATGTAGAGGAGGCACGCTCTCTTTATAAAAGATCTATAGAGCTGATAGAGGGCCCTTTAATGGGTGGGATGAATGAGGTTGGAGATCTTTTTGGTTCGGGGAAGATGTTTCTCCCACAGGTTGTAAAGAGTGCCAGAGTTATGAAAAAAGCTGTAACCCGCCTGGCTCCCTACATTGAACTGGAGAGCAATGGTGAGGAGAACAAAAGCGCAGGTAAACTGCTTCTTGCAACCGTGAAAGGGGATGTTCACGATATTGGGAAAAATATTGTAAGCGTGGTTCTCTCTTGTAACAACTATAAGATTATTGACCTGGGTGTTATGGTCTCTGCAGAGAAAATCATAGATACCGCAATAGATGAAAATGTAGATTTTATCGGACTGAGCGGCTTAATAACCCCATCACTGGAGGAGATGGTTCACGTTGCCTCAGAGCTGGAGCGAAGAGGTGTAAAGATTCCTCTCCTGGTTGGAGGAGCTACAACTTCGGAGATACACGCAGCAGTAAAAATTGCTCCCAAATACTCCTGTTCAGTAATACACGTTAAGGACGCATCAAAAGCCGCAGGGGTTCTCTCTTCCCTAAAGGGGGCAAACAGTTTAGATTATAAATCTGCCATATTACGAAAATATGACTCTCTGCGAGAGGTTCATAACTCCGCTAAAGAGGCCCGGCAACTTATCTCCTATGAACAGGCAAAAAGAAACTCTTTAAAAATTAACTGGAGTGAAACCACTCTTTGTCCACCTGCAAAAAGAGCTCTTCAACAGATAGATAGTGTAGATTTGCATACCCTTATCGATTATATCGACTGGACATTTTTCTTCTTCGCCTGGAAAATGTCGGGCAGATATCCTGCAATCTTCAAAGATCCGGTAAAGGGAGAGGAGGCGAAAAAGCTATATGAAGATGCACAGATCTATTTGAAGGAGATTGCAGATAAAAGCTTAATAACAGTAAAAGCTGTTTATGGTATATTCCCTGCCGCATCCAGCGGAGATGACATTATTCTGGAAGATGACAACCAACAGATAACCAAGTTGCATTTCCTTCGCAACCAGGAACTTAAAGATAAAGGCATCCCTAACCTCTCTCTTGCAGATTTTATAAAGCCTATAGAAGATCTATCTGCAAGCGAAAACTTAGAGCCCCCTCAGTTGAAAGACAATATAGGGGCATTCGTGGTATCTGCAATAATTGATGATTCCGGGATGAGCCTTTACAAAGAGGACGACTATGCAACAATTATGATAAGAATCCTTAGCGACAGGCTGGCTGAGGCTTCGGCCGAGTGGCTTCACGAGAAGATTCGTAAGCAATTTTGGGGATATGCAAAGGAGGAGAATCTCCCGCTGGAGATGATGCTCTCATCTAAATACCAGGGTATACGGCCGGCACCGGGGTACCCTGCCTGCCCCGAGCATACCGAAAAGCAGACAATTTTTGACATCTTACAAGCTGAAAAGAGAATCGGGGTTAAACTTACAGAGAGCTATACAATGGTGCCGGCCGCATCTGTTTGCGGATACATCTTCTCACATCCGGCATCTTCATACTTCAATGTCGGGAAGATAGGAGATGACCAGCTTCGGGACTACGCAGCTAGAAAGGGCATCACTCTTGATGAGGCAACCAGGTGGCTGGCTCCAAATCTTTAGCCCGATTTTGTTGATTTATCAAGGAAAATTTTTAAATTTAAATAATGAACCACTGTAACCATAAAACAAATGACAGTAATTGAAAAAATAAACAACGCAAAAAGCCCCCTTTTTACATTTGAACTGCTGCCCCCATTGAAAGGGCACAGTATTGATAAGATATATGCCTCAATAGAGGGTTTATTGGAGTTTGAGCCAGCATATATCAACTTTACATCCCACAGAAACGAAACTCTATACCGTGAGAGGGCCGACGGAACGCTTGAACGCAGGGTGGCCCGAATCCGCCCCGGAACAATAGCTCTGGCTGCTGCCGTTAAATATAAATACAACATTACCGTAGTACCCCACCTGCTCTGTGGTGGTTTTACAAAGGAGGAGACAGAGAACGCGCTTATTGAGATGAACTTTTTGGGTATCCACGATGTTTTGGCCCTTAGAGGAGACCCTGTAAAAGGGACCCGAATGTTTATACCGGAGAGAGATGGCCATCGCAATACAAACGAACTTATTGAACAGGTTGTAAATCTTAACAAAGGGAGGTATCTGGACTCATCTATGGAGAGTGCCTCGCCAACCTCTTTCTGTATTGGCGTTGCAGGATATCCGGAGAAACACTTTGAGGCTCCAAACCTTGAGGTAGATATGGCGTATCTGAAACAAAAGGTAGATGCAGGCGCGCATTACATAGTAACCCAGATGTTCTTTGATAACGAAAAGTTTTACCGGTTCAGGGATCTGTGTCACAAAATTGGAATTACGGTTCCAATCATCCCCGGTATTAAACCAATATCTGCACTCAACGACATTAAACTTCTGCCTCAGACCTTCAATATTGATGTTCCACAAGATCTCTTTAAAGCTGTAGTTAAGTGTAAGGAAGACAAAGAGGCCAGAGAGGCGGGGATAGAGTGGGCAACTATGCAGTCGAAGGATCTTATAAAAAACGGAGTTCCCGGAATTCACTTCTATACCCTGGGAAGGTCCGACAATGTTGCAAGAATCGTAAAATCTTCATACTAAGAATAAAACCTAACAAGAATTTTTAAATGAGTATCAACAATAATTTTAAAGACTATAAGGTAGCAGATATTACCCTTTCAGGTTTTGGCAGACGCGAGATTGAGATCGCCGAGAAAGAGATGCCCGGGTTGATGTCGCTGCGTAAAAAATATGGTGCCACAAAACCGCTTTCAGGAGCAAGGGTTATGGGTTCACTACATATGACCATTCAGACGGCAGTGCTCATAGAGACTCTTAAAGAGCTAGGTGCAGATGTCCGCTGGTGCAGCTGCAACATCTTCTCAACACAGGATCACGCAGCTGCTGCCATCGCAGCGTCAGGAGTTCCGGTTTTTGCCTGGAAAGGAGAGACTCTTGCAGATTACTGGTGGTGCACCGAAAGGGCTCTCGATTTTGGCAACGGATTGGGACCAAATCTAATTGTAGATGACGGAGGTGATGCAACAATTATGATTCACCGGGGCTATATGGCAGAGAGTGATGCATCTGTGTTGTATGCTCCTGCACAGGCACAAGATGAGATTGAACTCAACAATATATTAAAAGATGTTCTGGCCTCTGACCCCGGTCGCTGGCACAGACAGGCTCCCCAGATAAAAGGGGTTTCGGAGGAGACCACTACCGGAGTTCACCGCCTGTACCAAATGCTGGAGCAGGGAAAACTGCTCTTCCCGGCATTTAATGTCAACGACTCTGTAACAAAATCAAAATTTGACAACCTCTACGGATGTCGAGAGTCACTTGCAGATGGAATTAAAAGGGCAACCGATGTAATGATTGCCGGGAAGGTTGTGGTAGTTGCCGGCTACGGAGATGTGGGAAAAGGTTGCGCCCGATCTATGCACAGCTACGGAGCAAGGGTAATTATTACAGAGATTGACCCTATATGCGCACTTCAGGCTGCAATGGAGGGTTACGAGGTCAAGACTATGGAAGAGGCTGTATTAGAGGGAAATATCTTCGTAACATCCACCGGGAATAAAGATATAATAACAGCAGAGCATATGGCTGTTATGAAAGATCAGTCAATTGTTTGCAATATTGGCCACTTTGACGATGAGATTCA
This sequence comes from Bacteroidetes bacterium HGW-Bacteroidetes-5, assembly GCA_002842515.1. GTDB lineage: Bacteria > Bacteroidota > Bacteroidia > Bacteroidales > UBA932 > Bact-08. Next base: position 1,449,613 of record PHDC01000001.1, read on the forward strand.
GGTAGCACGGCTGGAGAGATGGAGCGGAATTAAAAAAATAAACATCAAACCTCAGGTAGACAGATACCTCTACCCGGACGGCCACTCAATCTTTCTGCTGGCTCAGGGGCGTCTTGTTAATCTTGGTTGCGCAACAGGTCACCCGTCATTTGTTATGAGTAACTCATTTACGAACCAAGTGCTGGCACAGATGGAGCTTTGGAACAACAACTATAAAATTGATGTCTACCGCCTTCCAAAACATCTTGACGAAGAGGTGGCCAGACTGCATCTGGAACAGCTCGGGGTCAAACTCACTGTGCTTACCCCGGAGCAGTCAGACTATCTGGGAATCCCTGTTGAGGGACCCTACAAACCGGAGCACTACAGGTATTAAAAAATTAAGTTTTAACCCAGAGATATCTATGAACAACAGACCATTGGTCTCCATAATAACAGTCAATTACAACCAGAGCGTCGTAACGGGTGAGTTGTTGCTATCTCTTCGAGCAATAACATACCCCAATTATGAAATTATTGTTGTAGATAATGGCTCTGTTGAAAATCCCGACCATCTTAAAGAGAGCTTCCCGGAGATTTATTTAGTTAAGACCGGAGAGAATCTGGGTTTTGCCGGAGGGAATAACTTTGGGGTAAGGGTATCTAAGGGAAAATATCTGATGTTTCTTAATAACGACACAGAGGTCTTGCCGGGCTTTCTGGAGCCCTTGGTAGAGATGATGGAAGATGACTCAACAATCGGAATGGTCAGCCCAAAAATCAAATATTTCAAGAATCCGGATATTGTCCAATATGCAGGATTTACTAAAATGAACCCATACACAATTCGCAACAGCGGTGTTGGCTATCTGCAACCGGACAGCTCTGTATTTGACAATATCTCTCAAACAGAGTTTATCCACGGAGCTGCAATGATGGTTCCAAGATCCCTGGTTGAAAGAGTCGGACATATGCCTGAGATCTATTTCCTTTATTATGAGGAGTATGACTGGTGCGAGATGTTTAAACGTGCGGGATATAAAATCTGCTACCACCCCGGCTCAATTGTACTACATAAGGAGTCTGTAACCACAGGTGTTGAGAGCCCTTTAAAAACTTACTATATAAACAGAAGCCGTCTTATATTTACCCGTAGAAACTTCTCCGGATTTCAACTAATTATAAGTCTTCTTTTCCAGACAATAATCTCGTTCCCGAAGAATAGTCTGGTTTTTCTTCTAAAAGGTGAGTTCAAAAATATGATCGCGTATTGGAGGGCCTATCTATGGAATATTACCCATTTAAAACTCAGGTTATGAAAATAGGGATTGAAGCACAAAGAGTTTTCCGCGCTAAAAAGCACGGAATGGATATGGTTGCCCTGGAGTTAATTAAAAACCTGCAGATTATTGACAAAGAGAACGAGTATGTAGTTTTTGTAAAACCCGATACCGACAGAGAGTGTATCCCCGACTCTCCCAACTTTAAGATTGTCGAACTTAAAGGCGGACCCTACCCCACTTGGGAACAGTTTGCTCTCGGGAGGGCAGCATCTAAAGAGGGTTGCCAGATTCTCCACTGCACAAGCAATACTGCACCCGTAAAATGCAAAATTCCCCTGATAATAACCCTTCACGATATAATCTATCTCGAGAGTATATCGCTATTTAAAAAAAGCGGCACCTGGTATCAGAAACTTGGGAATATGTACCGTCGGTTTGTTGTGCCTGCTGTTGCAAAGAGAAGCTCTCGCGTGGTCACCGTCTCCAACTTTGAGAAAGAGCGTATCCGTAGCTTTATGGGCCTTAAAGATAACCTTGTTGCAATTTACAATGGAGTGGGGAGCCATTTTACAAAGATTAACGATGAGAAAATTCTCGCAAGGGCAAAATCTAAATACAACCTTCCCGATAATTTTCTCTTCTTTCTCGGTAACACAGATCCAAAGAAGAATACTCCAATTGTTTTAAAGGCTTTTGCTACATTCAATGCAAACTCCGAAGTAAAATACAAGCTGGTAATGCTAGATTTTGGTGAGAGCGCGCTTATGCAAATACTTAACGAGATAGGTTCGCCTCAAATAAGAGGGGATATTCAACTCATCGGTTATGTACCTAACGGGGAGCTGCCGGCCATAATAAACCAGTGTAAGGTTTTCCTCTACCCATCTCTGAGAGAGAGCTTTGGAATCCCAATTCTGGAGGGGATGGCGTGTGGCGTTCCTGTAATCACATCCACAACATCTTCAATGCCGGAGGTGGCCGGCGACGCAGCTCTGCTGGTTAATCCGGAAAATAGCCTGGAGATTGCAAATGCTATTTCAAGAATACTATCAGACAATCAACTTCGGGAGTCACTTTGCCAAAAAGGTATTGAAAGAGCCTCCCACTTCTCCTGGAGAGAGATGGCAAAAAACTATCTGGAACTCTATAAATCTGTTATCAAAGAACTATAGATTAATAATTACCATAATGAGAACACTTGAAATTCTCTTTTTTGCCGCTCTGTTTATTGTATTCTATACATATATAGGGTATGGTATTCTACTATATCTTCTGGTACGAATCAAAAGATTGTTAAGCCCTTCTCCCCCGAAAGAGACATCTCTATTTGAGCCCGAAGTTACAATCCTCATTGCAGCCTATAACGAGAAGGATTTTGTAAAGCTAAAAGTTGAGAACACACGCGATTTGGACTACCCCAAGGAGAAGCTTCGGCACATTTGGGTAACAGACGGCTCTAATGACACTACCCCGGAACTGTTAAAAGAGTACCCCGAGGTTACAGTGCTTCACCTGGATGAGAGAAGGGGCAAAATTGCTGCAATGAACAGGGCTATGAAGTTTATTGAGACACCTTATGTAATCTTTTCCGATGCAAACACAATGCTCTCCAGGGGCTCTGTAAGAGTTATTGCAGATCTTTTCCGGAACCCAAAAACAGGATGTGTCTCAGGCGAGAAGCGAATTAGAAGTTCTGCTACCGATGGTGCTGCAGGAGCAGGAGAGGGAATCTACTGGAGATATGAGTCTACCTTGAAAAAATGGGATGCAGAGCTCTACTCTGCCGTTGGAGCGGCCGGCGAACTCTTTGCAATTAGAACGGAGCTTTTCCGTGAGGTGGAGCCGGATACACTACTGGATGATTTTATCATCTCCCTGAGGGTCGCAATGAGTGGTTACAAGATAGATTACAACCCCGATGCATATGCAATAGAGTCGCCTTCGGATAGTGTCAGGGAGGAGTTAAAGCGGAAGATTCGAATTGCTGCCGGCGGAATCCAGTCAATAGTGCGTCTTTTACCGCTGCTCAACATCTTTAAGTATGGAACACTTTCGTTTCAGTATATATCACACAGGGTTTTACGCTGGACATTAGCTCCTGCTCTACTCCCGCTAATCTTTATTCTTAATGCAGCTCTTGCGTGGAGTTCGCCAATCTACCTAGCTCTTTTTATTGCCCAGATTATCTTTTACACTATGGCTATTTTCGGATGGATACTTCAAAGCAGAGAGATAAAGGTGAAGGCTCTTTTTGTCCCCTACTACTTCCTTATAATGAACTATGCTGTTTACCGGGGTTTCTTCAGGTATATGGCAGGCAAGCAGAGTGTAAACTGGGAGCGGGCTAAGAGAGGGTGATGCTCACAGGGGTCATATCCAACATCGCATTTACAATAAAAATAGTCCGGAATTTATCTATCTCGCTCTCCTGTATGACTCTCTCCCGTATAGCACCGCTAATAAGCAGAGAGCCTCTCTTTGTCCCTTTTAAAAGAGGATCTTTAGGGGTGAAGTAGTTGGTGCCGTCTCCAAAAACTACATTACAATATGAGCTGTCTGTTACAAGACCCTCTTTTACTATAAGAATATCGTCACAATCTCCCCTCTTTTCAAAAAGGGCATTAATTGCATCTCTGTTTTCATATTTAAATTTGTAATCAATATCACCGCCATCAATCATCCGAAGCGTTTTAATATCCCTTGGGATGTATGGTTCCAGTGAGTAATCTATAATATCCTTTGAGTAGATAACCCTAAATTTATAGACTCCTTTTAGTGGCAGACTAATATTAAAATCTAACAACTCTTCAAGAGGGAGCTCTTTGATTATTCCAAAATTATGAAGCATCGTCTGGGAAGATCTCTTTTTGTGAAGATCAAGGTTTTGGGCGACGCCGTCAACCACTTTAATTGTCTCAATAAAATTCATAATTTTAGTTTTAATCTACTCTCAAAGGGGAAGTAGATCTTTGCTGTCATTTCGTTATACTCATCATCGCAGTTACTGTTTACCGTTATCCCACCTCCGCTTCTGTACCAGGTTTTTCCATCTTCGTCCATCTCAATAAAACGTATCATCACTGCCGAATCAAAAACAGATCCGTCAAAATACCCGAAAATTCCCGTATAGAACCCCCTACTCTCACCCTCTGCCTGCTCGATAAGTTTGAGAGTAGATTTTTTTGGCGCTCCCGATACTGATCCTGCAGGGAGAAGTCTAAAAATAAGCTCGCCCAAATTATCCAAATAGCCCTCTGGCAGCTCACCTCTAATATCGGAACTTACCTGAAGAATTTCACCCCTGTCGGTTTTAACTCTGTCTATGTAGCGGAAACTCTCTACCCATACCCTCTGTGAGACTATCCCCAGGTCGTTCCGGATCAAATCTGTTATGGTGTTATGTTCGCTACTCTCTTTGTAATCCGATAGAATTCTCTCCCTGGCCTGTGGAACAGATGCCATAATGGTACCCTTCATTGGTCTGGAGGATATAACCCCATTGTCAATCCGAACAAATCTCTCCGGGCTGAAGCATACGAATTTGCCAGGCAGGCATATCGCAAACGGAGATTGAGATTCATAGAAGATCTCCTCAAAGGTTAGGGAGGTCTCTACCTCCGTTTTACAGGTTAGGTTAATCAGATATGTGTCTCCTCGATTTAGTCCGTCAAGAACAGTGTTGAACTTCTCTCTATACTCTTGAATGGGAACAGGATTTAAGATTTTAAGAGTTTTTTCTCGCTTTTTTGGAAGTTGAGCAATACTCCAGGCAGATCTATTGCATATACTACCCACCCGGAACAGTATCTCGCTGCAGTTAATTGGATCTTCAATAAAGATTCCTCTCTCCAGCTCAAAATCTACAGCAAAAAGAAACGAACCTCTTCGTGATGCAGTATAATTTATATGCTCACAAACCTCGGCTGCCGAAATAACGGTTGCCCGGGAATCTTTTGGAAGATTTGATTTATAAGGCATTTAAAGAGTTTTTGAAAAGGATGTTTGACTTTTTCCGGAAAGTGTTAACAAATGTACTAAATTATATACTTTTGCTGGGTGAAAAGGACTCTGATTATAGATAACTACGACTCATTTGTCTACAATGTTCTTCATCTGGTAAAGAAGGTGACTGATACTCCTGCAGATATCTTTTTCAATGATCAAATTCCATTCGACAAACTGGATAGCTATAGCCATATTATTCTCTCTCCCGGTCCGGGAGTCCCTTCGCAGGCAGGAGATCTGCTCAAACTCATAGATACCTGCAGAGAGAGTCACTCAATTTTGGGAATCTGTCTGGGACACCAGGCCATTGCTCAACACTTTGGAGCCCGACTAATAAACCTGAGCCACCCTCTTCACGGTCATAAATCTATTCTAACCATAGAGGATAGTAATGACCCCCTGGTTGGGAAATTAAATAAAGAGAACCCTTGTACAGTTGCCCTCTATCACTCCTGGGCAGTAGATAGAGAGGGTTTCCCCTCTGTTCTCTCAATCGGCTCCTGCAACGAGGATAAAATAATAATGTCTCTTTTTCACAAATCGCTTCCAATTTTTGGGGTTCAATTCCATCCGGAATCTGTTATTACAAATTTCGGTGAACAGATACTATCTAACTATTTTTTCGGTAACTGAGTACTGCCCATAGACTAAAAGCACCAGCAAATCCAAACATTATAAAAATATGTTTGTAGAGATCTGCAAGGCCGCTCCCCTTTAGAAAAACCATCCGCATTATCTCTGTAAAATACTTCATCGGGTTGATGGAGTTTATTACCTGTGCCCATACGGGCATACTGCTGACAGGAGTAAAAAGGCCACTCATTAGAATCATTACGAGCATAAAGAAGAACATCACAAACATCGCCTGCTGCATAGTCCGGGAGTTGTTGGATATAACCAATCCTAAGCCGGAGACTACAATAAGGAACAGAAATGATAGAATATAGAACTCAAAAATACTCCCTACAGGAACTATCCCATAGAGAACTTTTGCCAAAATAAGGGTATTGGTGAGTATTATAAATCCTATAACCCAGTAGGGGATGAGCTTGGAAAAAATAAAGGTGATCTTTCTAACCGGAGTAACATTTATCTGCTCAATCGTACCCGCCTCCTTCTCCGAAACAATGTTAAGAGCAGGCAGAAACCCTCCTATTATTGTAATTATTATTACTATAAGGCCGGGAACCATAAAAAGCTTATAGTCCATTGATGGGTTAAATTTGCTTAGAGAGACTATCTCTATTGAAGACGGCATTGCAGATGAAGCCGGCATTGCAGATGACACTACAGATGAGGAACCCCTGTTGACGATTTTGCTCTCCATAAGTTCGGCCGAGAATTCATTTACAACACTTGCCAGATATGAGGCGGCAATGCTCCCTCTCATACCATCTACCGCATTAGAGGAGATCGAGAGCTCTCTGTTGACTCCATTCACCAGGTCTTTTTCAAAATCTAACGGTATCTCCAATATAATATCACTCTCTCCTCTCTCAATAGTTGAGATTGCCTCACTAAAGCTCTCCTTGTAGATAGCTTCGGAAAAATATTCCGAACCTGAGGCTTTTTGAGTAAGCGCCCTCGAATATGAGCTATTGTCATTATCAACTACGCATAAACGGATATCTTTTACATCCAGATTCGCTGCCCAGGGCATCAATACCATCATCACAACCGGATAGACAAGTATAAGCTTAGGGAGAAATCTGTTTCTCACTATCTGTTTAAACTCCTTTTCCAATAAAAATCTGAACATCATAAATATATTTAGCAATGTGACTCTCTACTGCAGCCTGTCTTTGAAACTTCTTAAACTGGCAGTAAGATAGATGGCTGCCATCACAAGCAGAACAGACAATTCGGTTAAGACAGAGTTTAAGGGTAAACCCTGAATCATAAGTTTTCTTACAGCCTCTATATACCATTTTGCAGGGATAAATTGAGCAATAACCTGTAAAATATCCGGCATATTTGATATCGGATAGATCATTCCGGAGAGCAACATAACAGGCATCATCAATACCAGTCCCGATATTAACATAGCTGCCACCTGTGTACTTGCAATGGATGAGATGAGCAGACCCATTGATAGTGAAACAAAAATGAATACCAAAGATACTATCACCAGCCAAAAGAGGCTGCCGGTTACCGGGACTCCAAGCAGAAAGACAGAGAGAAACAATATTGTTGTCAGGTTGACCATCGAAAGTACAAAATATGGGACAGCCTTAGATAGTATCAAAAAGATAGGGCGTACCGGAGATACGAGAAGAACCTCCATTGTGCCTGTCTCCTTTTCTCTTACAATAGATATTGAGGTCATCATTGCACAGATGAGCATCAGTATTAACCCCATTACTCCGGGAACAAAATTGTATGAGCTTTTCATTTGAGGGTTGTAGAGGAGCCTTACATTCGGGATTGCAACTCCTCCCGAGTTGAAAATTTTTCCGGAAATCTCCAATTCTGCCGAACGGATAATTGAAGATGCATACAGAATAATTGATGAGGCCATATTGGGGTCTGTTCCGTCTGCAGTGAGCCCCAATCTGGCACTACCAGTATGCATCAATCTCTCCCGGAATCTTTCGCTATAGCTAAGAATAAGAGATACCTCGCCTCTTTTTAAAAGAGCATCTGAGTCCTTCTCTGTTGAAACCATCATATACGGACTAAAATACTCCCCTGCCGTCAATCTCTCTGTTATCATTGTTGTTGCTGCATCCCGGGATGGATCCATTATTGCAACTTTGACATTTTTTACCTCATTTGTAAGGGCAAATCCAAATAAAATAATTTGAACAACAGGCATAAGGAGCAAAATAAGAATGCTCCTCCCATCTCTGAATATATGGAGAAACTCCTTCCTGACAAATATGTAAAATTGTCTCATCCTTTAGAGCTTGCCAATTGATAAAAAACCTCATCCATACTTTTTACGCCATACTTTAATTTAAGATTCGCCGGTGTATCTAAAGCGTCAATAGTACCATCCTTCATTATTGATATCCGACTGCAGTACTCTGCCTCATCCATATAGTGAGTCGTTACAAAGATTGTTATTCCCCGCTCTGCCGCCCCATAGATAAGCTCCCAAAATTGACGCCGGGCCTTGGGGTCTACCCCGCCGGTGGGTTCGTCCAGAAATACGATTCCGGGATTGTGTATTATTGCCACAGAGAATGCCAGCTTCTGTTTCCATCCTGCAGGCAGTGATTTTACCATTGTGTTTCTCTCTTGTGTGAAGCCGAGTTCGTGAAGCATTCTCTCGGTAGTTTCCGAAATCTCTCTCTCTTTTAATCCATAAATACCTCCGAAAAGCCGAAAGTTCTCCCAAACACGCAGGTCATCATAAAGTGAGAACCGCTGGCTCATATATCCAATGCTGGCTTTAACTCTCTCCGGCTCTTTTGAAATGTCGAATCCTGCCACAAATCCTCGTCCGGATGTCGGTTTAAGAAGACCGCACAGCATCTTCATAGCAGTAGTCTTTCCGGCACCGTTTGCTCCGAGAAATCCGAAAATCTCACCTTTATTCACCTCAAATGATATAGAGTTCACGGCAGTGAATTTCCCGAAAATCTTTGTCAGATTCTCTACATAAATCACCGGCTTTATATTATTTTCCAAATGGCTATTCATATCAGTTTTTATTTGCGGAGAACTCCATATAGCAATCCTCAATAGTTGGGGCTATTACCTTTATGTGGAAGTTCCTATGTCCCGTTGCTTCAAGTTTTTTGGCCAGGGAGTCTATATAATTTATATTGTAAAGGTTTTTGTCAATGGCTATATGATGTTCTTGACCAAAGGAATATATGCTTTTAATTTCACCATAACTTCTTATATCTTTAAGTAGTGAATGCATATCCTCTCCCCAAATTGCAAGAAGAGTATTTTGGTAGGAGTCAATAACACCACGGGGTGAGTCACTGCTCAAAACTCTACCCTCTTTAATAAGAGCAACTCTGTCACACAGGAGCGCCTCATCCATATATGAGGTGGATACAACAATTGTTATCCCATCTGTTTTTAGCCTCTCCAGCATTTGCCAAAACTCTCTTCTTGAGACCGGATCTACCCCGGTTGTCGGCTCATCCAGGAACAGGACAGAGGGCTTGTGTATTAGTGCGCAACTAAGGGCAAGCTTTTGCTTCATACCGCCTGACAGTCGGGAGGCTCTTCTATCACCAAAAGGTGCAATATCCTTAAAAATGTTCTCAATAAGCGAGTAGTTATCGGACACCTTCACACCAAAGACAGATGCAAAGAAGGATAGGTTCTCCTGTACCGTCAAATCTCCGTAGAGAGAGAATCTTCCGGGCATATAACCTATTATCTTCCTTATGGATTTATAATCTTGCCTAACATCCAGACCTTCTATTGCTGCAGTTCCGCTATCGGGAAGTATCAGAGTCGTGAGGATACGAAAAAGAGTGCTCTTGCCTGCTCCGTCCGGCCCGATGAGACCAAACATCTCCCCCTTTTTTACAGAGAGAGATATATCCTCCAGTGCTTTAACTGAAGAGTAGTTTTTGGATACCCCTTTTACCTCTACAGATATATCGCTGTTTTTCAAAACCTGATTTTTAAACCTGTTAGCAACTATTGGTTACTTTTTTTGAACTTAACATCACCGTACATTCCCATTTTAATGTATCCGTCATTTTTTACGGAGATCTTTACTGCATAAACCAGATTGGATCTCTGGTCCCTGCTCTGAATATTTTTCGGGGTAAACTCTGCCTCCTGAGATATCCAGGAGATAACTCCTTTATACTCCTTTATAGTCTCTTCGTCGAAACCGGTGTACAATGCAACCTCATCTCCCACTTTTATCCCGGAGAGATCTTTTGCAGAAACATAGGCCCTAAGTATAAGATTGTCCATATCTGCCATCTTTAAAAGCGGCTGCCCTATACCCCGAAACTCTCCCCGATTGACATATTTAACAGAAATTGTACCTGATATTGGAGCTACAATAATACTTTTCCTAATTAGGTCCTCTGTCTGGGCAACCTGAATCTCTATTGCAGCTCCCTCTTTATCTGCAGATAGATTCCCATTCTCCAGAGCAGAACGCTGGGCTTCAATTTGCCTCTGCAGAGTATGTATTTGAGCCTCTATGTCTTCCAGGGTTTTTCTATTTCCGGCATCAGCTTTTACCAGCTTTTGTGCCCTCTCTCTCTCCACTTCAAGGTTAGTTACCTGCTGTTTTAATACGGCAATCTGTTTAGATACATCTGCCCTTCTTGCTCTTACGGCCTGGTTGCCAACAAGAAGTCTTCTCTTTTGTAAACTTAGCTGAATTGTATCTATGTAGCCTAAGACCGAGCCGCTATCTACTTTGACACCCTCTTCAGCCCAAAGCTCCATAACTTTTCCGTTTGCCTCGGACGATATAATAAGCTCCGTCGCTTCAAACCTTCCGGAAGCATCATACTTTTTGTCGTTATCCCTGCAAGCTGTAAGAGCAGGTAAAAGGATAAGGATTGTAAATAACCTCTTCATATAATACTAGTTGTTAAGTGTATATTTTAATTCGGTGTATGCCATAATAAGCTCGATCTCCCTTCTTCGTAAAGTACTTCGTGCAATATCAAGCATATTAAGCTCTCTCAGATACTCCGAAACCGAAATGGTTCCACTCTCGAGCTTCTTCTCTGCAGCGTCCTTTAGAGAGCTCCTCAACTCTATAGTCTTGCGGTCATCTTCCAACAGCTCCTGCAGCTTCAAAATTTTGCTGTTGACTCCGGTACTTTTGAGTCGGATATTGTATAGAAAAACCTCTCTTTGTGTGTCAATTTCGTTCTGCTTTACAGAGATCAATCTCAATTCGTCTCTTTTAGTATAGAGAGATCCGAAGTTCCAGACTAGCTTTATTCCTGCAATATAAAAACCGGCAAATTCATCTTTCAACATATTCAGTCCCGGCCTTCCGTACCCCGCCTGAAGATATGCTCCCAATTTAGGCTGAGACCTCGAATCGATCACTGCTCTCTCCGTCTCCAGGATGTTTTTACGGGAAACTAAAAGATTGAGTTCGGGTCGCATAACCTCTTTATTATTAACGGAGTTAACCGGAGGCATCACAAGCGTAGAGTTTTGATTAAACTCTACACCTGTAATTTGTGAAAGCATAGTCAAAAAGGACTCTTTGTCGCTAACTAGTTCTCTCATCCTCTGCCTGAGAGAGATCTGCTCTACCTCAATTGCACTTAAATCACTTCTGTTTGCCACACCTGCAGATATGTATGACTCTACCCGCTCCTTTGCCCTGTTAAGTTCCCTCTCTGCAATTAGCAGCTCCTGAATATACCCTTCAGCCAAAAGAATTCCAAAATAGATGTTTTGAACCCGCTCTCTTAAAGAGTAGAGCTCTACCTCAATCTCCATTCTCTGCGATACTGCATTTGCCTCACTCTGCTTTTTGTAAGCCCCCGATAGCCCCCCGTCCCATATTGTCTGCTCAACATTAACTAGTGCCGAATACTGATCTTTGCTCATCGGGTCTATTACAGCTCCCGGAATCACAACCGGAATTGATGTGACATCGGACTGATAGCTCCCTTTAACAGAGAGACCCGCCTGAGGCAGGTGGCTTTTGGCTATATTTCGTATAGTATACTCTTTTGCCTGTTCAATAAGATTATATCTTTTAATTAAAGGGTAATTTTCTGTGGCCAGAGCCACACACTCCTCCAGTGAATATTTTTTATTAGTCTGCTCTGCTCCCATTGTTTGTTCCCCTGACGTCACTAATGAGAGTAGTGTCAACATTGCCGAAAATAGTAGTACCTGCATATTATCAACTTTTAAATATTACAAAATGTTTTCCTTAATGCATATCCCACCCCATACTGTTAGGAAGACCTCTTCGTTCCTCTTTTTTGTAAACTTTACAAACTCTTCGAAGGAGTAATCTCTTACATGAGAGATCAGGGGTTGCGCGATGTAGACAAAAAGATTAAGCGACAGTATATTCAGGAATAGATCAAACGCAGATATCTCCCTTACCCTGCCCGCTGCAATCTCTTTTTTCAATTCAGTATCTATTCCGGATAACAAAGAGCCAACGGTATCTTTAATTTTTTCTGCAATAACTCTGAATCTGACCGGATTTGTGGTCATCTCGTTAATTAATAAAAATGGGAGACGGGGGTTTTGAGATATTATCTCTGCGTGGCTTTCGATTATGCTTCTTACTACATCCTTGAAGTTTGCAGATCTCTCTTTGGATAGAACGACTGCAGAGATAAAGATGACGAACTTCTTCTCAAAAAGCTTTTCGAAGAGTCGCTCTTTTGTTCGAAAATAGTAGTGTATAAGAGCCTGATTACAACCGACTCTTTTTGCAATCTCTGTTGTAGAGGTCATCGCATACCCCTTCTCCAGAAATATATCTTCGGCAACATTAAGTATCATCTGCTCTACATTCTCACTCTTTTCACGACGCACTTTTTTATTAGCCATATTTAATACACTTGTTTAATAGACTTATTAATGATCTGCAAATATCTACACAATTATCGGTATATGCAAAATAAATCGTACTTTTATGTAAATTTGCATCCCGGTTTAAAATTGAAATAAAATGATATACAGAATATTATTATTATTGACAATCATAGTCTCATCCTGTATAAAAATTCCTAAGGATAGCTATGTATCAGAACTAAAGGTTCCGTTTGAGTTTGACTGGAAGACCATTGAGACTCAAACCGTAAAAATTGTAGAGGTGTCAAACGTAGTAAATGATAAAGGAGACACAATTGCAACCCTCTTACCTCCCGGAGATTATAACCTTACTGTGGTAAAAAACAGTGCTCTCTCCATAGTTAAGAGTAATACCGCACCTGCCACAAAAGCGATTGGCGGGTCGGTCAAAGATGCTGTCTATTTTCCTTCTAAAGGAAATTACGCCACAATAATGTTTGAAGATCTCTTCCCATCTAAGGGGGATATGGATATGAATGATGCTGTCTTTGGCATTAACATTGAATTTTATGTGGATAATCAGGCAAGGGTTAGGGCGTTCCGGATTAATATTCAGCCCAGGGCTATTGGTAGTTCGTACACCTCTATCGGTCTTGCCGCCTCAATTTACACATTCCCGGGGAGATCCTTTGTAGAGAATATCTCCCACTCCTCAAACTCTTATGTAAACGATCTGTTTAGGGTTAATGCTGCGGGGGGCGAATACTCGGTTGAGCAGGGAAATCTTTTTGATGTTATTCCCATAACCGGGAATTTTCGAGCCTATTTCAACAACACTACAGATCTTTTTCTTAATGTAAGAAATATTGACCCATTTACCACAACCCAGGAGTTTTATATAGATGTCGAACTGAAATCCAATGCGGTGTTTCCTTTTTCATCTTTAACCCTGCTTGAGCCGGCTGCCACGGGAATGGTTAACATAGATATCTTTGGGATATTCGGCGGGAGAGGTAAAGAGGTTCACTTCAAGAATGGTCGCCCTACCAACTACTTTTACTATCCATACTTTATTAGTGCCAATACTACAAATTTTGCCACAGTAGATAATTGGGTATGGGCTGTGCTGAGCGACCAATCCATTAGACACCCTCAGGAGTTCAAAAAAATATACAACGCCTACCCAAATTTCAAGAGTTGGGCAGAGAGTGGTGGCGGTGGCGGCTCCGGGTGGTACGCTCCTGCTGTACTGGATAGCCTCTGGACAAGCGGCAACTTTGATTATGTTAATTAGTTACACAAAAAAAATCAAAAAAAAGAGCACCACTTATTAAAATTAAGCTATATTTGCAAATAATTTTATCAACAATTGTTGAAAACTCTTTAAGACTATGAAAATAAAAATCTTACCTATTCTTTTATCTGCTTTATTAATCTCTTGTGTTAAGATGCCGGAGTCAAATGTAAAGCCAATAGAGGATCTGGTTATACAACCGGACTTTGACTGGAAGACAGTCAAAGAGTTAAATATTACTGTTACCGTTACCCCCGTGGATGCCCAAAGTGCAGACAAGGCTCATGTAATAAGGATATATAACTCTCCGCTACTTAACACCGGCGCGCTAATGGCAACCGGAGTTGCAAAACCTAATGCATCCTATATTGTAAAGCTATCTGTTTCGGCACCCGTAGAGAATCTCTATGTTCACGAAACAAAGCCTAACGGGTTGGTGAAAGTCTCAAAACTCCCCATCTCCTCCTCGACACTAAGTATTGCTTTTGATAAAAGGTCGGATAGTGACCTCTTTTTTACAAAAAGCACCTTTATGACTGGTAATAATGCGCTTTTTACATCTCCGACAATTGCCATACCTACAGGTTATGATCAGATAGTAAATAACAACAATACACTCAATACACTCGGGTTTAACACCGGTGAGAGCTCTGCTTACGGTAATACATATAAATCCTATCTAATTCCTACCGGGTTTACAAGAACCGCTGCGATTAACTTTAGCAACTACAGGTCTCACGCCATTATCTATGTGCAGGGAACCTTAAATATCAATGCAGAAATTAATCTTAACAACTCCTCTATTGTGGTTCTTTCCGGTGGCCGGGTTGTTTGCGAAGGTATCAATACAGGAAGCTTTACAAATACCAGCTCAAATCCAATTCCAATAGTTTATCTTCAGGAGAACGCTACAATTACCTCAGAGAAGCATATCTCTTTAAATAGCAGCGTAATAACCGTAAACAAGGGTACACTGATTGTCGACGGGAACAATTTTGATCTCGATATGAACAACGGAAGCAAAGTTTACAACGAGGGTACAATAAGAATACTAAACAGTAAATCACAACTGCTCATTACCAATAGTGCTCAGCTTTTTAACTCTGGATTAATTGAGTCTCCGGATGTTCAGATGTCTGTAAACAGTACAACCCTAAATGATGTTACAGGTGTAATTAACATTAAGAAGTGGTACCAGACAAACGGCACAGTACTTACAAACCACGGAGAGATTGTTGCAACCACCTATTTTAAAACCTCCGGCGGTGGTACGGTCTATAACTTCTGCAAAATCCTTGCAGAGCTTTCGGATTTAACTCAGATTACAGCATTTCTTGAGCCGGGATCATACTGGAGTTCTCAGGATTTCAAGGTAAATAACTCAGATATCACTATGGTTGGCGGCAGTATGTTCCAGACAGCAAAAGTAACGGACATCTTTAAAATGAACCTTCACTCCTCATCTGCCTCTTTCTCACTTTTTAAAAACACCGGAAATATGCCTGACCTTAGGTGGGCTCAAACAACATTCAGCGGAAATATTGAGTATGTTCAAACAACTCTCACAGAGGGAACAGGAACAAACGGAAGAGGATTATATGAGGCATCTTTTGTAAACGGAGCCATTTTAACCAAGACTCAGACCAAAAACATACCCGGAACCACCTGTAACGGATCATTCGGACAGATAATCCCGGATGACGACGATGATGATGATCCCGAAACTCCGGACCCTCTCTATGGTGTATTCTTTCCTTCGCAAACCGGCTGGGGAACATATGCCTTTGAAGATCAGTGGCCTCAAAAGGGTGATTACGACCTTAACGATTTAGTTACTGCTTTCCGAGTTAGCTTCTACTCTAACTCCTCTAACCAGATAGTTGAGCTTCACTTTGACTACAAGATTGCTGCGGTTGGTGCAACATATAATATTGGAGCAGCATTCCAGATGGATAATGTATTGGCATCAAATATAACCTCAGTATCCGGAAGTCTGCTTGGAGGAAGCACATCTCCATTCCCTGTAGACGCTAGAGGAACAGAATCGGGAATAAGCACTGCTGTTATCCCTGTATTCAACCACACAAAAACTGTTGTTTCATACAGCGGATTCCTCAATACAGAGAGAGGCTCATTTACTCCGACAGAGGAGAAAAAAGTTGTGGTTAAATTTACAAACCCTGTCCCGCAATCACAACTCTCAATGGAGTCATTCAACTTCTTTATAGTTGTCAATCAAAGAAGCCGGGAGATTCACCTTCCGGGCTTTCTCGGGACATCAAAATTTGATGTCTCGCTTGCAGCCGGTGTATCGCTTCATCCAAGCGATAACTTCAAAGATGCACAGGGTATGATGTGGGGCCTTATGTTCCCGGAATATTTCAGCTACCCTCTTGAGAGAAAGGCAATAATAAATGCATATACACATTTTGCTGCCTGGGCAACATCTTCCGGAGCCCAATATCCGGACTGGTTTATGGATAAAGAGGGATACAGGAACGATAGTCTTATCTATTAGAGTTTTTCTCTACCAAGAGATTATAACCTGCGCTAAAGTTTTTTCAGAAATTTTAGCGCAGGTTTTATTATAGTAGATTTTAAATAAATAGATATCGGGAAAAGAAGTACAAAAAGTGACTTAGTCTTTATCTCGCCTATGTATCCGTTTTTGAGAATAAACTTCAAGACAAAAAACCTTGTTTTGAACGGCAGTTGGCCTGCCTGATATGCAACTCCGCTTAATATGTTAAATACCAATTTGTCTATTACCTGTGCCGAATAGCTGACCGTTCTCTCTTTTGTCTTCTCCAGCTCTTTTACTATCGTAAAGTAGGAGTTTATGTTTTTAAGTGAGAACTTTGTGGTCATTGTTGAGTTTGCCCTTAATCTTCGTCTGAAAAAATCTTCGGGAATATATCCAACCCTCTTTGCAAAAAGGTATAACTGAGAAAAGAAGAGCTCATCTTCGTGGATAATTCTCGGATAAAAATGCAACCCATTCTCTGTTGCAATCTCCTTTCTAAACAGATGCATCCAGGGGGCAACACGAAACAGATCTTTGGAAAGCAGAATATTCATAATTTCTGCTCCGTTGTATATACCCTCTCCAACTACACCCTTTCTGTTGTAGTGGAAACTTTGGGCATTGAGGTTGGTATCATCACTGAAAGAGACAGCATCAAAAAACACCATATCCAGCGAATCCTTAACTGCTCTTTTATAACAACTCTCCAACGCCTGAGGCTCAAGAATGTCGTCGCTGTCCATAAAGAATAGAAACTCCCCTTTTGAGATTCCCAATGCCCGCTCTCTGGCTATAGAGGAGCCGCTGTTTGGCTGATCTATCAGAATAACTCTGGGGTCTGACCTCTCAAACTCTCGCAGGATTTTTAGACTGTTGTCTGTAGATCCGTCATTAACAATGATTAACTCTATATTCTTGAAGGTTTGATTAAGAATAGAGCCAACTGCTTCATTGAGATAGATATCTGTATTATAAACTGGAATTATTACACTTATTGCCGGCGTACTCATTACTCTTTGAAGGGATTAGCCTTATTTATTAGAAATTCAGTCGTGATAAACAATAGAGTCTTCCTGAGGAAAGATCGTCCTCTTTATTTTGTCCTTAAGAAACCACATAAATGCCTTGAATGTTAAAAGCAGCTCTTTTCCTATCGGGAAAGGGGGAAATAGCTTGTGTACCATCTCCTGTGTCCATACAGTAGTAAAGTATTTTTTATACTCCGGCTGTTCCGGATTAACAATAAATTCAAAATTGTCCCTCCACTCTATCTTCACATTCTGAAGATTGTTCCGGTACATAACAAAGAGACGAAATGGCAGAGAGTAGTAGGGTAAATAGGCAGAGAACAAACCACCTACTATTGGATTAAACCCGTTTGTAATCTTTGATTTATCGTATATTAAAAGCTTATTGTCTATTAGCAGTAGAACCCACCTGTGTGATGCCTTAGGAGAGAAAATCTCCCCAATAAGGCTGGGTGTCTCTATGTAACCTCTTTTAGCTACCCGAAACATCTCCTTCAAAAAGAGTTCCGGATCCTCTGCGTGCTCTAAAACGTGAGTAGAGATTACATAATCAAACTCATTGTCTTTGAATGGTAGATTCTCTCCGGCACCCTCTACTAATACCTGATGTGGAAAGACCCTCAAAGAGCCGTGCCTCTGGCTATCGTCAAAGAGAAATTTATCTACCAACACATTTGCCCTTCTTGTGGGATCATTCCCCGGGCCAACATCTAAAACCCTGAAGGATTTTTTTATTTTAAGATTGTTTTTGTTGTATGGCTTTTTTACTATCATAGCAGATTCGTTGCATAAAAGTAGATAAAAATTTGTATCTATGACAATTCTAAGAGTGAATTTATTCATTCGTTTTAATGAAGAATTAACTATATTTGTATACACTCCTCTATTTTAATTTTTTAAATGGCCATAAAAATCGCATACTGTATACCATCTCTATTCTCTGTGGGTGGAATGGAGAAGGTTTTGACCCTTAAGGCCAACTATTTTACGGAGGTATTTGGATATGATGTCACAATCATTCTCACTGACGGGAAGAACTTGAGCTACGCTTTCCCACTTTCAGACAAAGTTAAAGTGATTAACCTGGATATAAACTATAAGGACATCTGGAGTTATAAGTTTTTTCGTAAATTTATCTCATATTCATATAAGCAGCGCATCTTCCAAAAAAGACTTACAAAGGTTCTCTTTGAAATTAGACCGGACATTACTGTCTCGATGCTAAGGCGAGAGATTAACTTCATTACCAAAATAAAAGATGGCAGCAAAAAGGTTGGAGAGTTGCACTTTAACAGGATAAACTATAGAGATTTCAACACACAGGGGAACTCACAAGGTTTTAAAAGCATAATGTCAAAGTTATGGATGGAGCAACTGATACACAATCTTAAAAAGGTAGATAAGTTTGTCGTACTCAGCTATGAAGATATGGCAAGATGGGTAGAGCTAAACAATGTTTGTGTAATCTATGATCCTTTAGCCGAATTTCCGGAATACACCTCAGATTGTACTTCAAAAAAGGTGATTGCTGCAGGTAGGTTTGTTAATCAAAAGGGGTTTGATATGCTTCTGGATAGCTGGAAAATTGTAAGTAAAAAACACCCGGATTGGATATTGGATATCTATGGCAGCGGTAACACTGCTCCTTTATTGAAGCAGAGAAAGAGAAATAACATAGAGAAGAGCTGTTTCCTGCACAATGCAGTTCTGAATATTAATGAAAAATATAGGGAGAGCTCTATTTTTGCTTTCAGCTCCAGGTTTGAAGGGTTTGGAATGGTAATTACAGAGGCAATGTCTTGCGGTATACCTCCTGTTGCTTTTGCGTGTCAGTCAGGACCAAAAGAGATTATAACAGACGGAGTTAATGGGATTCTTGTCCCACCGGAGGATGTAACCCAGCTTGCTAATAAGATTTGCTACTTGATTGAAAATGAAGATGTCAGAAAAGAGATGGGGGCAGCAGCGAGGCGAAGAGCAGAGGATTTCCGCATAGAGAAGATTGCCAAAGAGTGGGACAATCTTTTCCGAAATCTATTAAGTGAAGACAATTAAATAGGGAAATAGAGTTAAACATAAGAAAAAAGAACTAAAATATGTCCTATAAACTTTTAATTTGCTTACCATCTCTCCATCTTGTAGGTGGAATGGAGAAGGTTCTTACGGTAAAAGCAAACTACTTTGCAGAGGTATATGGTTATGATGTTACTATCGTCTTAACCGACGGCAAAGATATATCTCCGTATTTCCCCCTATCAAATAAAGTTAAAATCCTGCATCTGGATATAAACTTTGAAAAAATCCGCCTATACCCAATTTACTTTAAAATCCCAATATATCTCTATAAACAGTACATCTATAAAAGAAAACTGACAAAGGTTCTGATGAGTACCCGACCGGATATTACAATCTCAATGTTGAGGCGGGAGGTAAATTTCTTTGCAGATATTAATGATGGAAGTAAGAAAATTGGAGAGCTTCAATTTAACAAGCTCAACTACAGAGACTTCAACACCAAAGGTGAGGATGCCGGGATTAAAGGCTTTTTCGCAAAACTCTGGATGAACCAGTTGGTCACAAATCTTAGGAAGGTTGATAAGTTTGTCGTATTAAGCGAAGAGGATAAAAAAAACTGGACAGAGCTGAACAATGTTGTGGTAATACACAACCCAATAGAGTGTATTCCGGAAGAGTCCTCAAACTGTACATCCAAAAAGGTAATAGCAGCCGGAAGGTTTGTTAGTCAGAAGGGATTCGATATGCTATTAGATAGCTGGAAGATTGTAAGCGAACGGCATCCGGATTGGACACTATCTATTTACGGGAACGGCTCAAAGGACTCTTTTAAAAAACAAATTACAGACAACGGAATTGAGAATAGTTGCTTTTTATACGATGCCGTTCTAAACATCAACGAGAAGTTTATTGAAAGCTCCATCTTTGCATTCAGCTCCAGATTCGAGGGGTTCGGGATGGTTATAACAGAGGCTATGTCCTGCGGAATTCCTCCCGTTGCATTTGCCTGCCCGTGTGGACCCAAAGACATAATTTCAGATGGTGTTGACGGAATTTTAGTAACACCCGAAAATATTGACGAGCTTGCAGAGAAGATCTGCTTTTTAATTGAGAACGAAGATATACGGAGAGAAATGGGTCGCAGAGCGAGGATTCGCGCAGAGCAGTTCAGGATTGAGATTATCGCCAAAGAGTGGAACACCCTTTTCAAAAACTTGTTGACAAATAATAGCGAATCATTTTAATTTTTTTATTTAAAAATATACTATATTTGAGTCAGTTTTAACCAACTAAAGCATATCTAGATGGCCATTAAAGTTGTCTTCTGTTTGCCTTCTCTTCACCTGGTAGGTGGAATGGAGAAGGTCCTCACAATTAAAGCAAACTATTTCGCGGAGGTTTTTGGTTATGACGTTACAATTGTCTTAACAGATTGTAAGGATAAGGCTCCATACTTTCCTCTTTCAGATAAAGTGAAGGTTGTCAATTTAGATATCGATTTTGAAAATATAAGGTTATACCCGATATATTTAAAAGTACTTCTCTACTCGTGCAAACAGCTCCTTTATAGAAAGAGACTTACAAAACTTTTAATGAGTTTAAGGCCGGACATTACAGTCTCAATGCTACGGAGAGAGATTAACTTCATTACCCGGATAAAGGACGGAAGCAAAAAGATTGGGGAGATGCAATTCAACAGACTCAACTACAGAGATTTTGACTATAGTGGCAAACACTCCTCAATAAAACATTTTCTCTCCAAACTTTGGATGAATCAGCTCATTTTTAATCTTAAAAAAGTAGATAAGTTTGTGGTTCTAAGCTGGGAGGACTTAGAGAGGTGGCCGGAGCTAAATAATATAGTTGTTATTCACAATCCGATAGAGAAGTTACCGGAGAGGGTATCTGACTGCACCTCAAAAAAGGTGATTTCGGCAGGGAGGTATGTAGGTCAAAAGGGTTTTGATATGCTTCTGGACAGCTGGAAGATAGTAAGCTCAAAACATCCGGAGTGGAGTCTAAACATTTACGGAGCAGGAGATAGAACTCTCTTTAATGAGCAGATAACTATAAACGGTATTGAGGGGAGCTGTAATATTAACGGTCCCGTAAGAGACCTTACCGACCAGTTCTGCGACAGCTCAATTTTTGCCTTCAGCTCAAGATTTGAAGGTTTTGCTCTTGTCCTCACTGAGGCAATGTCCTACGGAGTTCCTCCTGTTGCATTTTCCTGCCCGTGCGGCCCGAAAGACCTGATTACAGATGGTGTAAACGGCTTGCTGGTCACCCCGCAAAATGTTGATGAATTGGCAGAAAAAATCTGTTATCTAATAGAGAACGAAGAGATTCGCAAAGAGATTGGAAGAAATGCGCGCGAAAGGGCAAAGGATTTTACTGTAGACCATATGGCAAAAGAGTGGGATAAACTCTTTAAATCCCTTTTGTACTCTGCATAAAAACATCATCTACAACCCTCTTCATCTGCACATCCCAGGAGAGTTTTCCGGTTATGCTCTCTCTAATTTGAACCGGGGTAAGATTAAGTCCCTTCTTAAATTCAATTATCCTATTGATATCAATGGCCGATTCATCTGCAGTGGCTTTTAGAATGTATGGCATATGTTCAAAATCCTCGTCAATCTCTGAATAGATGAAGGGAATTCCCCGTGCGGCATACTCCCGGTTTTTGAGGGTCTTTATATGGGTTATACCGGTTCGGTGTCTTGCCAGGCTTGCAATGCCAAAATCTGCAATATCAAAAAATTTATCCAACTCATCTGAGCGCCTGTTCCCGTGAAAATGGACATAATCCCCCATTCCACACTTTGCCGTAATCTCTTTAAGGTGTGCAAGATCTGCTTCGGCACCGGCTCCAACTATGTGAAAATGAATGTCCGGCCCGAGCTTATTATTTTTGTAGTAGTTTACCAACCCAGCTATAACCCTGTCGTATCCGTGCCAGAAGTGAACCTCGGCAACACCCAACAGGTTAAAGGTATCGTCCGCTCCAAAAACTCTTTTTGTCAAACCTACACTATCAAAATCGATTGCATTGGAGATATTAATTGTCTTTACCCCATCAATAAATTCAAGGTTTGTAAAGGTTACTATCCTATCAAG
The DNA here is from genome assembly GCA_002842515.1 of Bacteroidetes bacterium HGW-Bacteroidetes-5. Lineage (GTDB taxonomy): Bacteria > Bacteroidota > Bacteroidia > Bacteroidales > UBA932 > Bact-08. The sequence continues at coordinate 1,472,302 of PHDC01000001.1, forward strand.
GCGCCCTTTGAGAAAGCGTCTGAATATCCGATTAATAAAAAAGATGGGTTTGTACATATAGTACTCCCTCTGAGTCTCTTTATCGTAAGGATATGTCGGATACTCCATCACAACTTTGACTCCTCTCCTCTTTAACTTTGATAACATCCTTAAAAAAAGCGGGTTTGTGTTATAGAAGCTCCTGATATAGACAAATTCGATATTGTTGGAGATAATATAATTGGTTAAATTTTTGAAAGCAAGCCACTTTCCGAATTTTGAAATGAACCCGTTCCCAAAATTATCTATTTCGGTACCCGAACAGACTCTTCTCTGAACTCTCTCGTCATCTATATCTATGTAGCAGAACTGCATCTTAAGACCACTGCGTTCAAGGGCTTCAATTTGGCAGATTATCTTTTTGCTAATCCCACTAAACTCCTTTAATCCAAAGAAGTGAATAAATAGTCCCTTCATATAAACTATTTTGAGATTGGTTTTTCGTCTGAATCTCCGGTAAAGAAGAAATATCTTTTAAATCCTTTAATGGATTCCCCGACTCTTTTTAGGAGGGCCTTAAAGATTGGACCGTCTGCTCCAATTGATTTTGTACAGGTAATCGCTCTGGTTTTGCACCCTCTTTTAAAAGATATCTTTCCAAACTGTTTTAGGTCATATGCCATTGAGCCATCTTCCCCTCTGGTTATATGAACTCTGTAACCGCCAATCTTACGGGCCAACTCAACGGAGTGTCCAAAAACTGCACCTCTAACACACCAAACAGGGTTCTTAAATGAGAGTAAAAAGAGATGAACATCTCTAATAAATTCATAAACTGACAACCAATATTTTGGATACTCTTTGCTTGGCACATAGCTGTATGAGGCAGAAACCGCTACTACACCGGGTCTCTCCAGCGCTTCTATCATCTTCTCTACATATTTTTTCGGGTACATTGTATCCGAATCAATACAAAGATAGTACTTGCCCCTTGCCTCTGTAAGCCCCCTATTTCTTGCATAGCCCGGTCCTTTGTTGGTCTCGGTAAAATAGGGGAGATTAACAGCCTTGTAAACATCGGGAGTTGCGTCTGTCGAGTTGTTGTCAATTCCGATTATTTCAATAGGATATTTACAACTGGACTCACTGAGAGACCATATACAACTCAGAAGCCGAATCTCTTCATTATATGCAATTATAGCCACAGTAGCAACCGGATTATCGCTCTGAACTCTATGAAGATTTGATTTAATCTCCTCGATAATCTCCTGTGGGGCTTGAGAAAAGGGTTTCTCAAATACCGGCAGATATTTTTTGTACCAGCTCATCTTTTTTCCGTTTATATTACTATTTAATCTCTGTTAAATCTATTCTAATACAATCTCATAGTGGCAACCCTGCTCATATGCAACTGTACCTGTACAAATTTACCCTTTTTTAGCTATTATTAATTAAATTATTAGGTAGACAAAACAAAAAAAATGTTTTTTAATTTTTTATATTTGTAAAAAAAGTATGGTCTACACTACTCTAACAGACAGAATTGGGAATAACCTGTTTCAGATTGCTACCGGCGCATCTCTGGCCCATAGAAATAACTGTGACTATATAGTATGTATCTCGGAAATTGATGTTCCGGACGGCATCTCTTTAAAGGAGTATGTCAATCAGTTTCGCTCAAATATACTACGAAATGTAAAATTTATGGATGGTATTCCGGAAGATTCCACCGAGTACATTCAGCCCTGTTTTGAGTACCGGGAAATTGAGTACTTTGATAAGATTCGCCTGAGCGGCTACTTTCAAAGTGAGAAATTTTTTGACAAAGATTATGTCCGGGAGCTCTTTTCTCCGGATGAAGAGACTCTTTATCACATAAATACAACATACGGACACCTTTTTAAAGAGGAGATTATATCCATTAATGTCAGAAGAGGAGATTATCTTACAAGACCGTTAAGGCAGCCAATCTGTGAAATGCCCTATTTTAAAAGAGCAATTAACTATTTTGGAAAGGATAAAAGATATCTTTTAATTAGTGATGACATTGATTGGTGCAAAAGCAAGTTCAAAGGGAGCAACTTCTATTTTATCGACGACGAGCCACCGATAATAGATCTATATCTGCAAACTATGTGTACCCACAACATCATAAGTAACTCCACATTCAGTTGGTGGGGAGCCTGGCTCAACCCAAATCCATCAAAAATTGTAGTAGCTCCAATAAAGTGGTTTGGGGTACAGATGAACAATTTTAACACCCGGGATTTGATCCCCCAAGAGTGGGTAAGAGTGGCAAACCCGAGAACTCTATCTCTAAAACTGAAGATATCTTACAGATATTTTATAGACCTCTTTATCAGGGCTAACTGGAAATATATCCGGATAAGAAATCGTATTAAAAATCACCCTCTATTTTCTAAATAGATCCGAGAAAATCTCACTTTCTTTTAAGAATTTTATTAAGAAGCTCTCTAACTCCAATGAGCTTATCTATCTCAATATAGGAGTATATTACCGAGATTAGAGCCAGAGAAGATGCTATTGGATAGGTATATCCCAACGGAGCATAGTGTATTACCAGATATAGGGCCAGCATCAGTAAGATGCTAGTGAACAAGATTTTTCGTAAAGCTTTGTCTATTGAGAAGTTGTATAGCTTTTTTGTTACGATATTTATCACTATAAAATAGACAATGTGCATAGAGAGGTATGCCCAGGAGAGCCCGGTTAGTCCGTTGATCTTATAACCGATTACACTAAAAAGTAAAATGCTGGCGTTCATATATATCCCCTCAAGAAAAAAGAAGACCTTCTTATCTCCCTTGGAAAAAGATATTGCCCCTATTGAGTATGAAGCTGCCTTAAACATCATCCCAAAGGCAATCACTCTAAGGAAGCCAACTATCGGCAAAAACTCTGAGGAGTATAATAACCTTATCACCAGAGGCGCTGCCACTGAAAGAATAATAAGAACAGGAGTGGCAATTAGCATTGTAATCTCTCCCTGCTGGTTAACCATCTGTTTTACCTTTTCGTTATTATCGCTAATTGCAGATAGCCTCGGGTAGTAGTCAATTGCCATTGCCGTAAAAACAAGACCGATAGACTGGGATGTTATTGCCATTCCCGCCTGATAAAGCCCTAAATCTGCAATGGAGCCGGAGTTACTGATGTATGTATTTATTAGGTAGTGCACCAATGAGCCGATAGAGACCGAGATCATCATTGCAACACCCAGCTTAACCATATCCAACCCTTGTGTATAACTCTCTTTCCAACTCACACTTACGCTCTTTATCTCTATTTTTGAAGTGTAATATATACTAAACAGAAAAGTAATAAATGCAGATACAATAAGGGCCGGAACAACTCCTTTTATACCGAAGATATAGTAAAACGGGACAGAGACAATAAGGCCTACCAAGGAGCCGGTTAGAGTGTGCAGTGCATATTTTTTAAGATTTCTGGTTCCCTGTAAAATTGAGGCATTCCCTGCCGAGAGAGATCCAAACAGAAGCATAAAGGCCAGGAACATAAAAGGAACTGTGTACTCGTAACTCTTAAAAGTATATATGCTTAAAAGTGGAGAGAAGATCAATACTCCTGCAAATCCTAAAAAAGCAGTAGCGTATAACCATCTTTTAAATATTTTTATGATTATTGAGAGTCTCTCTAGATCTCCGGACTCTTTGGCCTTTGCAATATCTCTTACAGCCGTAAAGCTGAGTCCCAGCCCGGAGATATTGCTAATCATAGAGACCGATGAGATAAAGAGGGAGTTGAGCCCTACACCTGCCGCACCAAGCAAAACGGCAATTACCTTCCCTCTTACAAGATTTAGGATAACCTGAATAACCTGAACCCCGCCAAAGAGTGAGGTGGCTTTAAAAATTGATCTGTATGATGTTCCTTCTCCCAAAGCTTGGGTCACCCTTTTTGGGTGTGAATAAATTTCTTTGAAGCACCTCGTGTTCTAAAAATATTGAAAAACATTAATACAAATAGTATCGGCAGTTTTCTTAAAGCTTTTAGGCTCCGTTTAGTGACTAAGTAATCTGGTATTGCCATTGCAAAGGTAAATACGAGCACAATAAGCAACAGCCACCATTTAATTGAGTATGTCCAACTAAAAATAGTAAGGGCAGAGGCAAATATCGAGATAAGGCCAAGTATTAGAACTCTCGGCAACAAAGCCCATTGAAATATTTTATCTGCATAATCTATGTTTAAACTGAGTAGTGCCCCCGGTATATCTTTAATCCCCTTTGCAAAAGAGAGAAACTGTGCTGCGAGCCATCTTCTCCTCTGGTTGTAAAAACCGCCTGTTTTTTGGGTCTTCTGGTCAAAAACCTTAACATTATCTAGATAGTCAATAAATACTCTCTCTTTAAAAAGCAAAACTTCCAGCTCTTTATCCTCTCCTGCCGTTTTTAGGTGTACTACATTTTTCCTAAAGAGTTTAAAATCAAACGCCATACCGGACCCTATCAGAGCAGATGAGAGCCCCATATTAACGTGTCCTCTTCTAAAGATTGAGTTGTTGATCTCTTCACTGATAGCATCCATAATTGCCACATCTGTATCCAGGTTCTTTGGGAGCCTGTGCGCCTGCATTGCAAGAGAGCCGGAGAAGTAACAGTCATTTAGCTCATTCAGAAAGTTTGGCTCAACAACATTATCGGCATCGAGAATAACCACAATATTGTAATTCTCATTTGGAAGATTATCCATTGCAAAGTTAAGTGCCAGCGCTTTTGAACTGTTTTGAGCATTAAGCTCTAAAAGTGTTAACGGAAGAGCAGATAGTACTCTGTTTGTATCCTCCTCCATTTTATCTGAAATCACAACCAGATCAAACTTATCTTTCGGATACTCCTGGTTCAAAATTGAGTTAACCGACTCCATAATAACCCTATCTTCCTTGTAAGCAGGAATTAGAATCAAAAAATTAAACTTCTTTGTACTCGCCGGATATTTTTTCTTTAATCCCCATAAAGAGAAAAACGCAAAAATTGCCAGATAGGCAACCGATATCGCCATTAAAATAAACAGAAGTCTGTCAACAAAAATTAATCCCCATTCCATATTGTAATATTTTCGTTGGTTAAACTTTAACGCTATCTCCGGCTATACGATTATCTTCAAGCTCTTTGTCGTATACAGGACTTAAGAAAATAAAGGTCATCACTAAGTATATAAGTATCGAATTTGGAAACTGCCCAAATATCTCAAGACTATAAGCTGCCAGAGACACCCCGAAAAGCGCACATACAAATGCCGTTATTATCCCTCTCAATTCCGGGTCCTTTAGTTTTAAAAGAACCAGATAGACTCCGCTTCCAATTATATAGAGTAGCATAAGGATATACATGAACATCCCGACCAACCCTGTCTCTACCCAAAGAAGTACATACCAGGAGTCGTGGGGAATTTTTGAGAGTACTGGGTGGGGAGTGTAGTAAACCGCGTTACCCCGTTTCATCCCGATACCTACCCCCAGTGGTTTCCCGATCATCGCAGTCCTTAACAGCTGCTGGTTTTCAAGTCTTACATTTAGGGATGCGTCATCGGGGTTAAAGACAGATCTCATCCTTCTTATATAGGTGTTTCCGTGTCCAATGTATGTAAAGTTGAGAAACCAAAAGCCAAGCAAAAGAAAGGCAAAGGTTGGAATTATAACCTTTAGGTTTCTGGATAGAGCTGTATAGAGTGTCAGTCCGGAAAAAGGAATAATTAGTGAGCCTCGGGTACCTGAGATAATCATTCCGTAAGCACAGGCACCGGCTACCACAAGATAGAAATTTCTCAATCTATTATTTTTAACCTGAAATGCGGTAATTGCAAAAATCAACATCGAGAAGGCAATTCCCGAACCAAAGTTACCGGCATCTGTAAAGAAGGAGAAGTATCTTATCCCGGTGTGAATAATATGTGTTCTTGCACCCCCCTCTGCCAACCAAGCTCTTTCGGCAAAGTCAAACCCGAATGTCTTCTGCATAAATGCCTTGAAAACGGCAAGAAGACAGAAAACGGCCCATATAAAAAGGATTTTTTTAAGGTCTTTGTAACTTCTTAAAATAATTGAAGCTAATGCCGTAACCAATAGGAAATAGACGCTGATACCTCGCACATTTACCAGCCAGGCAATAGGGCTGGAGGATTCGGGATTCAATATCTGAAACAGACAAAAGAGAAACCATAGAAACGCCACCGTAGTTAATCTGTTAAGTGCATTACTAAGCTTTGTCTCTTTCCCGCTTCTAAAAACCTGCAAGGAGATTACAATAACAGTAAAAGCAATTATTATATCCATCGCAATTCCGGGAGCAACATTGACATAGCGAGAGAGTCCCGAAACGAAATAGTTGGCCGTAAAGATGAGCATAAATGAGTAATAGGGCTTGTCTATGAGAAGCAGCACGGCAATTATACCCAGCGGGACAAGTGAAATTGCAAGCCCAACTATATGGCTGATATTTAAAGTGACCCTTAAAAAAAGTGCTACCAGAAATATGAGAACTGCAAATACAAATGCCTTATTAAAATTGTCAGATATTGTTTTCCTTAAGTCCACAATTTCTCTACTTAGAAGTTAAGCCAAACTGCATAAACCTGTAAACTATAGTTCTAAATTTAGTAAATGGAGGTAACATTCCAAGGAAACTCTCCGCCTCTTCCCGTTTGGTATTTGTCAAATATAGCATAAGAGGGCTGTTGTTACTCTGCTCTTTAAGCCTGTCAAACGCAATTTTATCTATATCTCGCCAAACTTTATCTGCTCTCAGGATAACAAGATTAAGCGATGCCTCTCTTAATAGCCCCACAGGGATTGCCGATTTTCGTATAGACTGGTGCTCTACCAGAATAATATCTTCGTTTTCATAGTCGTACAACTCCGAAAGGTTGTTCGAGAGGATGTACTCTCTGGTCTTATCATCCAGATTTTCGTGCCAGGATATGAGTCTTACCCTTAGACCCCTCTCTGTCCAATACTCATTTAGCTGTGAGATTAGAGTGCTCTTGCCCGTTAACTCCTCTGTGCTGATAAAGTTAATTATGTTTGGTCTCTCTTTAGGGTTGAGATATGGTACAATTGAGTTGGCCATATAGTTTGTGGCTATTCTCATATATTCATTGTTATAACCCCTGTACCTAATCTTACTCTTACCCGGGAACGCTCCAAGCACGGTTGCAGGAATCATCCTCTCTGCCCTAAGCCTGTCTCTAACAGTTCTGTCAAAGAACTCCAGAATAATGAAATAACCGATTACCAAGGCTATTGTACCGAAGAATGTGATGATTACAATGAGCCTACGTGCATTTTTAATAGGTGATACCGGGAATAGCGGCGGATTAATTGGCTTAAAAGTTGCTGCCGTCATCTCTAAGTTTTTCTGTCTCATTAAAGCAGTGTTCAAACTCTGCAAAACTGAGAGGTAGGAGTTCTCCGTGAAGCCGATATCCCTCTCCATTCTTTTAAGGGTAGAGCCGATTGGAGAAAAGTAGACATACTGCTCATCCAGGCTTCTTCTAACCTCCTCCATAACCGTGAGCTCTGCTGCAGATTTCTCTCTTTGAATAAGTTGCACAATCCACTCCTCAACAAAGGATGTTACAGCAATACCCTCTTTTGTATACCTTAGCTCCTGATCTTTTGTTGTGAAAGATTTGAGATCATTCTCGGCATTCTTAAGCTCCAGTTTGTACTGCTCTATGACAGGGATATACGTTGAGATAGAGTCTCTCTGGAAGAGCTCAAGTCGTGCAATCTTCTCGCTAAGCGAAGATATTGTGGTTATTTTATTAATGAAGAGAGAGTTATTCTCTATCATCTTTGTCTGCTCCTTAATCTTCTCGTCCAGATTTCTTACCAACTCACTGGAACTGGTATATTTAAGGAGGATATCATAATAGAGGAGATCGTAGTCCCTGGCCAAAGCGGTAATCTGCTTTGTCTGCTCTCCGTAATTTATAACCTTTTTATCTATATAATATTGAGTGAGTGAGTCTTCTGACATCCTCAACTTCTTGGCAAGCTCTGCAAGAACGCGTCTGAAGTACTCAATAACATTGTTTGTCTCTCCAAACCTTAAAAATTCATACTGCTTTACAAACTCTTCCAGCAACAGTAGCAGGGTGTTGTGAGCAACTCCCGGGTCATTTGCAGAGTAGGCAATCTCGAGCATATCACTGTTAAAAATCCGTCGAACCTGAATCCTGCTTAGTGCTGTATAGCTGTAATATGGGTGATACCAGTTAAATAGACCGTATACAAAGTTAGATGGCGATGCCTTTTCATAATTATTGAGATTCTCAATAGTCTTCTGCTCCGAAGTTTTATCTATGAGTGCTCTCACCTCTTTTGGGGTTATTCGAAGAACATTTCTATAGTTCTCTGCTTTGATAAAGTTATTGTCTACCAAAGAGTCTCCCTTCATCATATGTTGAGCATAAAGTCTTATCGAGACCTCTCTGAGAGTTGCTTTGGACTTTATTATACTCATAATATTGTCCATACCATTACTAACACTGTTCCAGTCTACCCTGCTGACCCCCTCTGTGCCGGATTCGATTGTAAATCCCGATGCAATCCCGGTATAGATGGTTGTATTAACCTCATATGTCCGTTCCAGATTTCTAGTCTGATATATTGCTATCAAAGTAGTTATCAGCGGGATAATTATAAGCCAGTACCTTATCCGGTACAGCATTTTTATTATTTGAGATAAAATCTCCATTGCACACTTTTTTAAAGTTAGATTCTCTTACTATCTATTAGCAAGCAACTTGCCTAACGGTTCATAATCTTTGTTCCGGACATAACCTCCATCTTGAGTATAGCGGCATTCAGCTCAGATTTAATCCTCTCAAGCTGCAGAACGGCCTGTACCTGCTGCCCTTTTGCGTTACTCAGTGCTCCCGGATTATTACTCCCACCTAATATAAACTCCTTCTCTGCAACCTGAAACTGAGCATCTGTAAGAATATACATCTGAATTGCCTGGTTAAGGTTTCCCAACATCTCCTGTGTCTTGGCATAAAGCTCAATAAGTCTCAGTTTTTGCTCGTCGTACCACAACTCTCTCTCTGTGCGGGTCTCCTCAATTTTGAGCTGCTGTCGTCTAATTCTGTTCCCTCTGTCAAAGAGCTGGTCCAGCGGAATCCGAAGCAGAGCTCCTGCACTATACCACATCTGTGCACTTCCGGAATATTGATAAATCATTGGATAATCAATCCCTATATTTGAGTAAGCATTCATTGCCATTACTCCATACTGATAAGATGCATAAAAACTTATATACTCCTGCCATCTCCTTCTCTCAGTTTTGAGCATCAACTCCTCTCCCTCCATTCTGTAGTTATAGAACTGGACTGTTGAACTGTTTCTTATACCTTCAAAGAGAGTCTCTATCGGAGGAAGAGTAAGAGAGAGGTACTCCTCTTGAATGTTGGTCTGAGCGTTTGCTCTTGTAAACCCCAGTATCAGTAATGCAATTATAATAATTCTCTTCATATCTCTAAATCTCATTTTTATACATTCTCCTTCTGAATGAAAGCTGTAAACGTTTTAAAAATAATTCTCATATCCATCCAGAATGAGTAGTTTTTAACATAGAAAATATCCAACTGTTTCCTCTCTTCCGGAGAGAGTTTCCCGGCATCTCCTCTCTTCTCTACCTGCCATAAACCGGTAAGTCCGCTTGGCCCCAGGAATCTGTCAATGTATTGGTCTGAAGTTAGTTTTTCTGCTTCATAGAGTGGTAACGGGCGATTTCCCACAATAGACATATCTCCTTTAAGGATATTTATAAGTTGTGGAAGCTCATCTATGCTGTATTTTCGTATGAATTTCCCAACTTTTGTAATCCTTGGGTCGTTCTCATATTTTACAAAATTATTCTTGTCTTTAAGGTTCTTCTCCCTCAAAAAGGAGACCTCGGTGACTACATCATCGTCCGAAACAAAGAAATTTTCTCCGGTTCCCTCTCCGGAAACCGGAATCAGAACCTCATCACTATAGTTGTAGTAACTCTCCTGCTCAACCTCTTTGTATTGATTCATACTCATAAACTCCTTAAGTCTTTGGTCTGCATCTTTATACATAGACCTAAACTTAAGAAAATCAAACACAATGTAGTTGCTCCCCACTCTTTTTGATTTGTAAACCACTGGACCTCTGCTCTCTATTAATATTGCAATTGCAACAATAATTAAAATTGGCGATAAAACAATTATCGCCAAAAGGGAGAAGATGATATCAAACACTCTTTTCCATAGTGGGCAAACATAACTCCCTAGCGGCATCATATCCTTTGATGATGAGACAATCAATGCCTGATTCCGAAATACAAAATCTATTCCGTTACGAAGTCGCTCTTCTGATACCGTTGGAGGAATTGTGTCGTTTATTCCCATTCTCTGGTATGCAGATATTTCGTCTTTGTTGATGTTTTCTGTTACCAGCACTATATATGCATAAGGGAAGCTACTTTTAAGGTATCCTATTTGCAGATTATCTGTCTCCTGACTCCCTTTTTCAAACAGAATCATAATTGCACAATCTCCCTCTCTCTCAAGAATCTTACTCTCAGCCTCCTTGTGACCGGAAGCCACGACCAGCTCCCTTTTTAAGAGGGATAAGAAGTGGTAGATTGTCTGTTCACTTCTTCCCACGTATATGGTAAAAACTTTCAAGATACAATTTTTTTAAGTCTTACTTTCAACTCCATAGGGTTAAATGGTTTAGAGATATAGTCATCTGCACCTCTCTCCAGTAGTGCAATCTTCTGCGAAGTGCTGTCTTCGCTGGATAGAATTACAAACGGTATGGCCTTAAAAATATCATTCTTCTTAACATAGTCCAGAAAATCAACACCGGACATATTTGGCATATTGATATCTGAAATTATAAGATCCGGCAGATTTCCCTCCTGCAGCCAAGCAATTGCCCTAATTGGGTCCTCAAAATATACACACTCAAATGTCTCTGATATGTATACCTGTATAACCTTTGCGATTGTGGGCTTGTCATCCACTATCAATACTTTCTTTTTCACGGCATTCTTATGGTTAAAGTAATATTTTTCTGTTGTAAAAGTATGGATAATAAAATTTTAATACATTCCTGCACTTTGTTAATTATCAACAACCCATTTTTTTTTATTAACATAAGTGAATTAATAGTTTTAGTTTGAAAATAAAACGACTATTTTTACATCAATTATTAATAGTTACAATTTATAACCACTATGGGAGTAAAGGCAGTTAAAGTTTTTTTTAACGGTTGGGTTGTAGTTATAGGACTTTTATCTCTTGCCGTAGCATTTATAATCTCTTCTGCAGATAGGATTGATCCTGAGATATATGTGTGGCATCAGTATCCGGTAATGTTCTCCCCTCTTATTGTTCTGTTTAACTTTTCTCTACTGGTTTATTGGCTTGTAAGAAGGAAGTTTTGGGCAATTATCCCTGTTTTAGCTCTGGTTTTAAATTTAAAGTTCATCACATCAATTGTGGGTCTAAACTTCGGCGATAACGATGTTAACAACTTTACAGGCAAAAAAATAACAGTTTCTACATTCAATGTTAACTACTTCAGCTATAAAAAAGATGTCAATGCTCCCCGAATTGCAACAGAGATGGCAAATAAAGGGGTAGATATCCTTGCTATGCAGGAGTTTGAGCCAACTGTCTATTTCAATATCGATGAACTTCGGGGAGAGTTCGACTGCCTCCCCTATTCATCTATAAACCTTGATAAAGATCGCATAGGAATAGCCATTTTTAGCAAGCACCCAATTATCCGGAGTGAGAAAATTAACTTTGAAAACACCGGTAATGGTGCTTTATGGGCCGATATCCTGATTCACGGAGATACTCTCAGGTTTATCTGCAACCACCTTCAGACAACGGGTTACTACTCTACTTACGGACAGGGGATAAAATCTGTATTTAAGAAGATGGAGGAGAACTTTATTCGCCGGGCAAACCAGGTTAAGGTTGTAAGAGCGCTCATAGATAGTACAAGATATCCTGTTATTGTCTGTGGTGACTTTAACGACACCCCGCACAGTTTTGTCTATAGCTCTATGAAGGGAGATAATTTGCAAGATGCTTTTGAAAAGGCCAGATTTCAGATGGGAGGTACTTTTTTCCGAACATTGGGTCTTCTTCGGATAGATTATATTTTTCATAGCAAAGAGCTGGAGACACTCACATATTTTAGTGAACGATCCGACCTAAGCGACCATTTACCTATTTACTCGGTGTTGGGATATAAAAACTGAACACAGAACCCTTTCCCTCCTCTGATGTAAACCAAAGCTCCCCTCCATTTCTCTTCACAAATTCGTTACACAACAGTAACCCTAACCCGGACCCCTCTTCATTTCCGGTTCCAAAACTTGTAAAGTGAGTATCAGCCTTAAAGAGAAGTTTCTGTTTCTCTTTATTGATTCCTGCACCTTGGTCTATTACATCAACTATAACTTTATCCTCCTCCTCTTTAACTACAACCTCTACTTCAGATCCATCATAGCTGAATTTCACTGCGTTACTGAGAAGATTTCTAAGCGCTGTTTTAGCCATATCTATATCTAACCTGGCAATCCTGGAGGTATTACCCGTAAGATTAACGGTAATGTTCTTTAATTTAGCAACCCCTCTTATAACCTCAACTACTCCTCTTACAAGATTCATTACATCCACATCGTCCTGATAAACTGTACTCAGGCGCCCTGTCTGGCTCTTTGTCCATTTAAGCAGATTATCCAGAAGGGTGAAACTATCGTCAGTAAGACGATTTGCCATAATCAGAAGATCGTACATATCCGGGTCCAGAGTCTCCTTTTGGATTCCGTTAATGAGAACCTCCATTACCATCCTGATTGAAGCAATAGGAGATCGTAAATCGTGTGCAATGACCGAATAGAGCTTGTCTCTTCCTAAGATTGTCCGTTTTAACTCCTCTGTCTGGCTGGATATGGTCCTCTTGGCGTGAATGAGGGAGATCTGGTGGTTAATCCGGGTAAGAAGTTCATCTTTGTTGAATGGCTTGGAGACATAGTCTGCCGCTCCTAACTTAAAACCCTGTACAATATCTTCGGTTGAGTTAAGCGCTGAGAGGAAAATTATCGGAATCTCTGCCTTATCCGGCATCTCTTTTAGCTGGCGTGCCACCTCGTGACCGTCCATTATAGGCATCATAATATCTAAAAGGATAAGGTCCGGGTTTTGTTTTATTATTATATCAAGAGCCTCTTTACCATTGTATGCTGTAAGAGTTTTGTAACCGGCTTTTGATATTAGAAGCTTCAAAAGAAGCACATTGGCGTCAACGTCGTCTACAATAAGAATTGTAAAATCTGAATTAGTTATATCCATCTGCTTATAAATCTATATTTTTGAAGTAATCTATAGTCAACTTTAGCCCTTCGTTGAGTTCTATCACGGGTTTCCAGTCTAAAATTTTCTTTGCAAGAGAGATGTCCGGCTGCCTCTGTTTTGGATCGTCAGAGGGCAAATCTCTGTATACAAATTTTGAGGATGAACCGGTAATTTTTATAACTTTTTCTGCCAGCTCCTTAATGGTAAATTCATTTGGATTACCCACATTAACAGGCCCAATAACAGAGTCGCCGGTAGCCATAAGCCTGGTCATTCCCTCCACAAGGTCATCTACATATTGAAAACTTCTGGTCTGACTGCCATCTCCGTAAAGTGTTATATCCTTGTTGTGCAAAGCCTGTACAATAAAATTTGAAACAACCCTGCCGTCGTTAGGGTGCATATTCGGGCCATAGGTATTAAAAATTCTTATGATTTTTATTCTTACCCCATTCTGCCTGTGATAGTCCATAAAAAGTGACTCAGCACATCTTTTTCCTTCGTCATAACAAGATCTTATGCCTATTGGGTTTACATTCCCCCAGTAACTCTCCCTCTGAGGATGAACAATAGGGTCTCCATATACTTCGCTGGTTGAGGCCTGAAGAATTTTAGCATTCACCCTCTTAGCCAATCCAAGCATATTTATTGCACCCATAACGGATGTCTTAATAGTTTTTATTGCATTGTACTGATAATGAACCGGAGATGCGGGACAAGCAAGATTGTATATCTCATCTACCTCTGCGTGAAAAGGGTTAATAACATCGTGCCTGACAAGTTCAAACCGTGGATTACCAATAAGATGCATTACATTTCTCTTGGCTCCGGTGAAGAAGTTGTCAAGGCAAATTACATCATTTCCTTCGTTTATTAGCCTCGTACAAAGGTGAGAGCCTATAAAGCCGGCCCCTCCGGTTACCAATACTCTTTTCATAATTTATGTGTTTTTCCTATTGAGATACATTCAAATCCCTCCTCTTTTAGCTCTTTGGCATCGTAGATATTTCTTCCGTCTACAACAATATTTCCTCTCATTGTAAGTTTAATCTGAGACCAGTGTGGCAGGCGAAACTGCTTCCACTCGGTCATTAGGGCAATAGCATCTGCGTCTTTAACAGTGAAGTAAATATTCTCACAATAGGTTACAGAATCTCCCAGTTTATGTTTGGCCTCCTCCATTGAAACCGGGTCAAATACCTTCACTGATGCCCCCTCGGCAAGAAGTTTATTGATAACCACAATTGACGGCGCTTCACGCATATCATCGGTGTCCGGTTTGAAAGATAGACCCCACATTGCAATAATCTTACCTTTAAGATCTCCGTTGAATGCCTTTTTCAGCTTTTTGTATACAATCTCTTTCTGCCTTTCGTTAACCTCCTCTACAGCCTTTACCACATTCATCTCCGCACCCAACTCTTTTCCTGTTTGAATAAGTGCCTGCACATCTTTTGGAAAACAAGAGCCCCCGTAACCGGCACCGGCATAAAGGAAGCTTGTGCCAATCCTTTTATCACTCCCTATTCCTCTGCGAACCTCATCAACATTTGCTCCCGCTATTTCGCAAAGTGCCGCAATTTCGTTCATAAAGCTGATTCTGGTTGCCAGCATTGCGTTGGCTGCATATTTTGTCATCTCTGCAGATGACACATCCATAAATATTATTGGGAAACCATTAAGCATAAATGGTTTATACAGTTTTTCCATTAAAGATCTTGCTCTCTCACTCTCTACCCCTACCACAACCCTGTCCGGGCTCATAAAATCTTTTATTGCTGCTCCCTCTTTCAAAAACTCGGGATTTGAGGCTACATCAAACTCAATTTTAACTCCTCTTTTATTTAGCTCCTGCTCTATTGCTGCCCTTACTTTGGGAGCTGTTCCCACCGGTACCGTACTCTTTGTAACCAGTAAAACATAATCCTTCATATTTTTACCCACTGTTCTTGCAACATCCAAAACATATTTAAGATCTGCACTGCCATCCTCGTCAGGAGGTGTCCCTACTGCGCTGAATACAACTGAAACATCATCTAAAACATCCACAAGATTGTTGGAGAAAAAAAGCCTGCCCTCTGCAACATTCTTATCTACAAGTTCTTTGATTCCCGGCTCATAAATGGGCATAATGCCCTCTTTAAGCTTAGAAATCTTGTTTTTGTCTATATCAACACAAACAACATCAAGTCCCATTTCGGCAAAACAGGCTCCTGTAACCAAGCCTACATATCCGGTTCCAACTATTGCAATTTTCATAAAGTATTGGGTATTAAAAGAGTTATCTTTGTTTTGCACTTTTCAGGCAAAACAAAGATAATAAAAAAAAATAGACACAATTTTAGTTTTTATCTTCTCAAAGAGGCGATCTCCTTTATTGCATCTATCGCAGTATCAACTTCCTCTTTGGTAGTGAACGCACCGATACTCATCCGGACAGTACCGTGCATATCAAAAGTTCCAATCTGCACGTGAACCAAAGGTGCACACTGTAGCCCTGTTCTTACAGCAATGTTGTAGTCTACATCAAGCATAGTGCCCACATCTCCGGCTTCGAAGCCTTCAATATTAAATGACAGTACGGGATTTTTGTTCTCCCTGCCATTTGCGCAATAAGTAGTGACTCCCTCAATCTGTTTAACGCCGTTACAGAGTCTCTCCCAAAGATCCATCTCTCTTTCGTGAATCTTCATAATACCCTCTTTGGTTATCCACTTCACCCCTGCATAGAGTCCTGCTACTCCAAGCAGGTTTAGAGTGCCGTACTCAAGTCTGTAAGGGTACTCCTCTAGATGCCCTTTGTAGGCAGATCTTACACCTGTTCCTCCGGCTCTGGTATGTTTGATTGTAACACCCTCCCTCACATAGGATCCGCCAATTCCGGTCGGTCCCATTAGACATTTATGTCCTGTAAAACAGTAGACATCAATGTTTGAGGCCTGCATATCTATATCTACCGATCCTGCACCCTGACTTCCGTCAACTACAAACAAAACTCCCTTATCCTTGCAAATCTTGCCAATCTCTGTAATAGGCTGAATAGTCCCAAGAACATTTGAACAATGAGTTACTATTACAAACTTTGTATTCTCCTTTATTGCACTCTTGATATCCTGCGGGTCTACATACCCCTCCATATTGAAAGGAACATAGGTAACCTCGATAAGACCACTCTGTTCGTGAACATAAAGCGGTCTTAATACCGAGTTGTGCTCCAACATTGTTGTAACTACGTGATCTCCTTTTTCTACAAGACCATTGATTATTAGATTTAGCGAATCTGTGGCATTGTAGCTGAAAGTAAGCCTGTTATGATCTTCTCCCCCATTAAAAAGCTTTGTAAGCATTTTCCTGGTGTTATTTACAACCTCCTCTGTCTCCAGTGCCGCATCAAATCCCGATCTTCCGGGACTTACTCCCTTAGTACGATAGAAGGAGTCCATAAAATTGTAAACTTCATCGGGTTTTGGAAAACTTGTCGCAGAGTTGTCCAGGTAGATAAGTTTTGACATAGTAAAAAATATTAATAGCGTTATTTATTTTTGTTATTTACTTATTACAAGAGCGTCGGCAACAACCTCTGCAATTGTCTTTATTGTAACTCCCAATTTGTAGGTGTGGTTAATTTGAAGGAGCTGGTCTACACAATTATGGCAAGGTGTAATTACAATCTTTGCACCTGTTGCTTTAATCTGGTTCGCCTTAATCTCTCCAATTTTCAACCTTCTGTCGTTGTATTCACTCATAGCAAGGGCGCCACCGCCTCCACCGCAACAGAAGTTATCCTCTCCATAAGGGGTCATCTCTGTTATATCCGAAACAGAACTTTCTACAACAAATCTTACCTCTTTCATCAATCCTCCATTTCTTACCAGATTACACGGATCGTGAATCGTGTGCTTCTCATTGACAAGTGACTTATCTAGTTTAATCCTTCCTGACCTGATATACTCTCCGATTAATTCAACAACAGTAATATTGTCAAAATCATAACTTTTTTTGAGATAATTGGGACCCTCCCATCTGTGAGCTCTTGAGCCGTGCCCGCACTCCCCGAGTATAAGTCTTTTCCCTCTTAAATTCTTTATCTCGTCATAAAGATATCCGGCAATCTGTGCAGCCTCAACTTTGTTTCCGTTAAAAAAGCCATAGTTGGTAACATCATAGAACTTTGATGATAGTGTCCAACTCTCGCCTGCAGCGTAAAATACTTTTGCGATAGCGCTTATTGAGAGGGGAAAAAATTTTGGCTCCCTTGGGTTAAGTGTGTAGAATACCTCCTTATCAAATTCGTTAAGGGGAATTCTTGCATTCTCGTCTCCCATTTCGTCAATAAGCTCCTCCTCCATCCATTTTATGGTATCCACAAACTCATCCTCAGGAATAGCCATATTGTTTCCGGTGTTTATGGCTGCATCAACGGTAGATTGCAAAGATTGGGGAACCATATTCATTACTGCCAACATCTCCCTGCCTCTTCTTACAACATATGGTATGTCTACACCAATTGAGCAGTGCTTTACGCATCTTCCGCACATTGTACAGGCACCGAAGAGCAGGTCTATCATACTCTCCTCCATTTTATCGTCCAGCTCCTTTGCCCCAAAAAGTTTCGGTGCAATTTTCCCTGTTGTAGTATAGTACCTTCTATATAATGATGATACAAGATCTACCTTTGCAGATGGGATAAACTTGGCCTCCTTAAGGGCTTTGTAAAACATACAGCTATCTGCACACAATCCACATCTCACACAAGAGTTTAAAGATGTAAGAAGCTTACTGTCATCACCGGGTTTTAGCAGCTCCAGTGCAAGCTCTCTTTTACTATTTAGTGTTTTCGGTTTCATAATCAGCTTTTTTTGACAGTCGGCCAGGCACCTCTTCTTCCGTAGAAAAATCCAAGATGCACTCTTGCAAAGAAAAAGTAGAGCAGATGTCTTGTTTTCCCAAGCGGCATCCAGGTAAATAGCAATGCCATAGTTACAAAATAGATAGCTTCACTGCCCGGAACGAAAATATAGAGCGCTGTTGCTGCCAGAGAGATTGTAGTGAGGAAATTTGAAATATAATCATCTGCAAAAGAGAGGTATCTTAACTCCTTTGATACCACCCTTTTTATAAGAATTGAGAAGCCTGCCAGTGAGGTGATAACCAAAAAAATAGCAATAGCTGTAGTTACAAATGAAGGAAGGGTCACATTTACAAATTTTGTAACTATAACCCACACAAAGAATAGAAGAGATGAAAATATCCCTAAATGATATAGCATCCCTGCCGTATATGTTGGCAGATGAAGATATGCCGACTCCTTCTCCATTGGAGACATTGCTCCTGTGAATGAGTAGATAATTCCGCGATTAACACTTCCGGTCTCCTTAGAGAGATCTTTTGGCAACCCCAGCGACAACAGGTAAAATAGTCTATAAAGAAATACAGTAATACAAATGGCGGCAGTAAAGATTGCCAGATAGTTAAACCATTTCATAGCTTTCAGTTAAACGCATCCGTCAGGTTTTGGCAATCCCGCTATCTTACAAGCACCTCTTGCCGGCCCCAATGGGAAAAGTTCATATATCTCTCTCAATTTGAGACCTGTCTCCTGGCAAATTTTCCTTATCATAGGAGCGTTGCCGTTAGCCTCAAAATTGTCTCTGATAATTTTAATTACTGACCAATGTTTGTCGTTAAGGGTTTCAATACCATCTGCTTTCGCGATAAGTGCTGCTACTTCGCTGTTCCAGATACCCGGTTCGGAAAGAAAACCATCTCCGTCAACATCAAAAACTCTTCCGTCAATCTCAAGTTTTGCCATAAGTGAAAAATATTTTTTAATTTAGTGGCAACGAAGTTATGAAAAAATATTAAACTGTTACAAAAACTTTATTGTAGCTCGTTTGTTTTAACTTTTAAGTATCTATTTATAATAAAACTTATCTGATTATGACCGATCTTGAAATTGCCCGCAAAGTTACGATGAAACCCATAGGCGAGATAGCCAAAAAGCTTGGAATCGATCCGGAAGATCTTGAACTCTATGGAAAATACAAAGCAAAGCTCCCTCCAAAATATATAGACAGATCCAAATTCGGGAAGCTTATTCTTGTATCTGCAATCTCTCCAACTCCTGCCGGAGAGGGAAAAACAACTGTATCCATCGGCCTCTCTCAGGCTCTTAACCGTATAGGTATGCGATCTGCTGTGGTTCTGCGCGAGCCTTCACTCGGGCCGGTATTTGGTATTAAAGGGGGTGCAACCGGAGGCGGTTACTCTCAGGTTCTCCCTATGGAGGATATCAACCTCCACTTTACCGGTGACTTTGCTGCAATAGAGAAGGCCCATAACCTGCTTGCCGCCATCATTGACAACAACATCCAAAGTAAAACCAGGTCACTTAACCTTGACCCTCGCACCATCTCATGGAAAAGGGTTATGGACATGAATGACAGGTCTTTAAGATCTATCGTTGTGGGTCTGGGCGGGACAGCTCACGGTATCCCGAGAGAGACAGGCTTTGATATTACAGCCGCATCGGAGGTGATGGCTATTTTATGTCTCTCAAAAGATCTGCAAGATCTCAAAACCAGATTGGGCAATATATTCATTGGTTACACCTTCGACAAAAAACCGATTTATGCCAAAGATCTTAAGGCACACGGAGCAATGGCTGCTCTTCTAAAAGATGCGCTAAAACCAAATCTTGTACAGACAGTAGAGGGTACTCCGGCAATTATTCACGGAGGGCCATTTGCAAATATTGCTCAGGGAACAAACTCAGTCATTGCAACACAAACAGCTATGTCTCTTACAGACTATACTGTAACCGAAGCAGGTTTCGGGTTTGATCTTGGTGCAGAGAAGTTTCTTGATATTAAATGCCGAAGCGCAAAGCTTTCTCCTAACGGTGCTGTTTTGGTTGCTACAATTAGGGCCCTGAAATATCACGGAGGACAATCTCTCAAGGAGATAAAAAACCCGGGGGTAGAGTATCTGAAAAAAGGAATCGGGAATCTTGAGAAACACGTAGAGAACATCAGATTGTTCAGTTTAGCTCCCGTGGTTGCAATAAACCGCTTTTTAACCGACACTCAGGAGGAGATAGATTTTGTGGTTAACTTCTGTAAAAGCAAAAATATACCTGTAACGGTTGTGGATGTTTGGGCAAAAGGTGGTGCAGGAGCAGAGGAGCTGGCTCATATGGTAGTTGAGGCTGCAAAGGTTTGTTGTCCTTTATTCGCACCTTTATACCCTCTTACAGACAGTGTAGAGCAGAAAATAGAGACAATAGCCAAGAAGATTTATGGTGCAGAGGCTGTAGATTACACATCTAAAGCAAAAAGCGCACTTGCAAAAATCAAGAATCTGGGGCTTGAGGGGCTTGCAATATGTATGGCAAAGACTCAGAAATCACTTTCTGACAATCCGGATCTTTTGGGTAGACCAAAGGATTTTGTCATTACGGTAAGGGATATCGAGATTGCCGCAGGGGCAGGATTCCTGGTACCTATTACCGGGGAGATTATGCGTATGCCGGGGCTCCCGGAGGAGCCATCTTCGGAGCGTATCGACATAGATAATGACGGAAATATCTCCGGTCTATTTTAACCGGGAGTCAGTTTCTTGAATAGAGCTCCTCCTCTATATCGGAGAGAGATAGCCCGTAAAATTCGAGAAGAACTATAAGATGGTATATGAGATCTGCACTCTCATATACCAATCTTTTTTTATCCCCCTTTATAGCCTCAATTATGGTCTCTGCTGCCTCCTCTGCTACTTTTTTGCAGATTCTCTCTGCTCCGGAGTTAAAGAGAGAGGTTGTGTATGAGTCCGGCGGCAGATTGATGTGCCTCTCTCCTATTATTTGAGAGAGTCTCCCGGTAAAGCCCTCGCTATCTCTGCCCCCGAAACAGCTAACCCTGCCTGTGTGACAAACCGGGCCTGCAGGGTTTACCCTTACCAAAAGCGTATCTTGGTCGCAATCTACCTCTATACTTACAATCGAAAGATAGTTTCCGCTACTCTCACCTTTTGTCCATAATCTCTTGCGAGATCTGCTAAAAAAGGTGACCAGCCCGCTTGCTATACTTAATTCATATGACTCTCTGTTCATATAACCGAGCATAAGAACCTTAAGGGTTTTATCGTCCTGAATTATTGCAGGCAACAAAACATCGTCATCTCTAAAAATTTTATCCATCTTTTCCGTTAGCTATTTTAAATTCTTGTATCTATACCCATTTCCGCAAGATACTCCTTGAGCCGGGCAACTTTTATCTCTCCATTATGAAACACAGATGCAGCCAAAGCGGCATCTGCACCTCCCTCTTTAAAGAGACGGGCAAAGTGCTCCATCTTTCCTGCTCCGCCGGAGGCTATAACCGGGATGGAGAGTTTAGAGCACAAATTTGACAGAGCTTCGTACGCAAACCCATTTTTAGTTCCGTCGTGATCCATTGAGGTAAAGAGAATCTCACCTGCACCACGGGTCATAACCTCATCTGCCCACTCAAAGAGCTCCCGGTTGCTCCTTTTTTGTCCTCCGCTGCTCATCACTCTCCACAGACCCTCTTCTACTCTAGCATCAATAGCAACAACCACAAATTGAGACCCATACTTGCCGGAGATAGAATCAATAAGTGCGGGATTGGAGATTGCGGCACTATTGATTGAGATCTTATCTGCTCCTGCGTCCAGAAGTGCGCTCACCTGATTGATATCAGTTATCCCTCCCCCTACAGTAAAGGGAATGTTAATCTCTTTGGCAACTCTCTTTACCAGTGACAGGAATGTTCTGCGCCCCTGCAGAGTTGCACTTATATCCAGATAGACAAGCTCATCTGCCCCCTGTATAGCATATCCTCTTCCCAGCTCAACCGGATCTCCAACCTCTTTAATGTTTATAAAATTTACCCCTTTTACCGTCTTACCCTCGTGGACATCAAGACAGGGAATTATCCGTTTTGCAACCATTGTGACAACTCTTTTAAATCAACTCTCTTTTCATATAGGGCCTTCCCTACTACAACGCCGTCTGCACCACACTCTTTTAACTTTGTAATGTCAAAAAGTGAGCTTACTCCGCCGCTGGCAATTATCTCAACCCCTGGAAACTCTCTCTTAAGGGTTGAGTAGATCTCAAATGCCGGCCCCTTCAACATCCCATCTTTTGAGATATCGGTACAAATCAATTGACTCATTCCAAACTTCTGATAATTGGATATCATCTCAAAGATATCTGAATCACACTCCTGCTTCCACCCTTTGATAGCAACCTTACCCTCTCTGACATCTACTCCAAGTATTATACTTTCGCTACCAAAATTCTTTAACATCTGCTCAAAAAGTGATGGCTCCTCAACAGCGATACTCCCACAGATTACCCTTGAGGCTCCGGCACCGAACACACGGGCGGCAGACTCCAAGCTCTTAACTCCACCCCCGAACTGAATCTCCATAGAGCTCCCGTTTGAGACCCTCTCCAAAACATCCAGGTTCACCGGGCTCTCTCCCCCGGCACCATCCAGATCTACCATATGAAGCCTTTTAAAACCTAATCTCTCAAAATTTAAAGCAACCTCAAGAGGATCAGCTCCATAGACAATTTTTTTACTGTAATCTCCCATTGAAAGCCTCACACACTCTCCTGCAATTATATCAATTGCAGGAATAACTAAAAATTTGTTTTTATTATCTCTGTTTATCATTTGTCAATATTTAAAAAGTTCTTTAAAAACCTCTCTCCGGCAGCTCCACTCTTCTCGGGATGAAACTGCGTTCCGTAGAAATTTCTTCTGTTGAGTGCAGATGAAAAATTGCACCCATATTCGGTTACTGCAACTGTCTCTTGACTGATTACCGGAGCGTAGGAGTGAACAAAATAGAACCACTCCCCCTCTGGAATCGATTCGAAAAGCGGACCCCTGAGTTTGGTTATACGATTCCATCCCATATGCGGAATCTTTAGCCCCGGAGATTTTAGTTTGACAACTCTGTTATCAAAAACAGAGAGTAATCCGATATCCCCCTCCTCGCTAAAAGAGCATAAAAGCTGCATCCCGATACAAATTCCCAATACCGGAGAGTTCAGGGATTTGATCAGCTTAGTTAAATTTCGCTCCTCTACTCCGCACATTACCGATGCCGCCTGCCCCACTCCCGGAAGAATTATATGTGATGCCGCAGATATAAGTGAGGGGTCTGATGTCACAACATAATCTCCACCTATTCTCTCAATTGCGTTACTCAATGAGCGGATGTTTCCCGCTCCATACTCTACTATTGCAACCATAACTTTTATATTACCCCCTTACTGCTTGGTGTTTGATAGGCGTTAACATCATTCGAAAGCGCAATCCTGAGTGCTCTCGCAAATGCTTTAAAAATTGCCTCTGCCTTGTGGTGATCGTTCTCCCCCTGTGCAGATATGTGAAGTGTAAAGAGGCCAGAGGCAGAGAGGGTAGAGAAGAAGTGTCTGAACATCTCACACGGAAACTCTCCAACCCTCTCTCCGCTGAATGAGACACTCCACACAAAAGTGTATCTCCCCCCCAAATCCAGCAGAACCTCAGCCCTGGACTCATCCATAGGCAGAACAAAACCATATCTGTTATAGCCCTTCTTTGCAGAGATCATCCTCTTAAAGGCCTCTCCCAAAACTATTGCAACATCCTCCACTGTATGATGAGGGTCTACATTCAGGTCACCGACGGCATCAATATCCATTGAGATACCTGAATGCACAGATATCTGCTCCAGCATATGGTCAAAAAATCCTACTCCTGTACGGATATCCGAATCCCTACCACCCTGCGGATAGATTCGCACTTGTACCCGTGTCTCCTTTGTGACTCTTGAGAGCTCGATACAGTCACCGATTTTATTTGAAGAGCCTCCGTTTATCACCGATAGAAGAGCTCTGTTTTCAAGAGGCTTCCCCACAGTGATCCTGAGAGTTTGCGAACACCCTGCAACATCGCCTCTCTCTCTTGTAACAATACCGGCGCTTAACAAACTTTTGTAGACCTGTTTTGCATCAGCAAACTTTACCAACAGAAAGTTGGAGTCACTCGGATAGACCGTCTCAACCCCCGGAGATCTCCGCAGAGACTCTGCAAGCATCTCCCTCTCTCCAATAACTGTCTCTACCAGAGTGGGGTCGCTCTCCCTGAGTGCCTTAACAGCAAGCTCTTGATTTACCCGACCTATATTATAGGGGTACTTAACCCTCTCCATATAGGCGATTATTTTTTGTGATGATATTGCAAAACCGACTCTTATTGCAGCCATACCTTTAGCTTTGGACATAGTTCGCAATACCACCAGATTCGGATAGTTGTCAATCAGGGGAATAAATCCGGCATCGCAGGCGAAGTCAATATAGGCCTCATCCACCGCGACCACTCCGTGAAATCTCTCTATAATCCATATTAGATCATCCTTTTTGAGAAGGTTACCGGTTGGGTTATTGGGAGAGCAGAGAAATATAACCTTGCTGTAACTGTCACACATCTGCAATAGCCGCTCTTTGTCGAAAGAGAAGTCGGTATTCAAAGAGAGCTCTCTGTAGGCTACATCATTAATGGAAGCGCAAACTTTATACATTCCATAGGTTGGAGAGAGCGAAATAATATTGTCTCTGCCCGGAGTACAAAAGATTCGTATTAAAAGATCTATTGCCTCATCAGATCCGTTTCCCGCAAAGATATTTTCCGGTTTTGGCATAAAGGGCTCCTCTATAACTTCTGGATCAATAAATCTACTTAGTTGTTTGCAGATAGATTCAGCTGCAACTCTCTTTAGCTCAATGCTGTGAGGGTCCGGATATCTGTTGTATCCGGAGTTGTAGGGGCTCTCATTTGCATCCAGATATACAGCGCATTTGAGATTTGATTCATCTCTGGCGGTAGAGTAGGGTTTGAGCTCTCTTATATTTGGGCGGATAATGTTTTCCACCCAGTTTATCTCTTTTAGCTCCTTACTATTTTTGATCTTAGTTGTCTCTTTCATATTTGGTGTTAATTTCCGGAATTTAGTCTCTTTAGTCTTATTTCTACAGCATTTCTATGTCCTTGAAGCTGCTCATTTTGCGCCATAGTGGAAATGTGGGGGCCGAGGTTGAGTAACCCCTGCGGGGTGAGCTCCTGGTATGTTATTTTGTGTGTAAAGCTATCCAGTGAGAGCCCCCCCGAAGATTTCGCCCACCCTCCGGTGGGAAGAGTGTGGTTAGTTCCGCTGGCGTAATCTCCTGCACTTTCGGGAGAGTACTCTCCTATGAATATACTTCCGGCGGCTCTGATTTTATTTGCAATTTCCCAAGGCATCTGTGTTGAAATAATAAGGTGCTCCGGAGCATATAGGTTGGCAAACTCAATTGAGTTCGAAATCTCTTTAAAGATTATAACTCTGCTGTTGCTTAGTGAACCCTCTATCTCGCGTTTACGATCAAGCAATAGCTTCTGCTCCTGTATCGATTGTAAAACCCTGTCTGCAACAGATCTTTCGGAAACTACAAGTATAACCTGAGAGTCTGCTCCGTGCTCTGCCTGAGAGAGCAAATCTGCCGCAATAAAATCTGCATTACAACTGCTGTCTGCTATAACCATAAGCTCCGAGGGGCCGGCAACCATATCTATTGCCACAAATTTTGACACCATCTGCTTTGCTATTGTTACATATTGATTCCCCGGGCCAAAGATTTTATCTACCCTCTTTATGCTCTCAGTTCCGTAAGCCATTGCAGCTACTGCCTGAGCACCCCCTACGGCAACTATTGTCTCTATACCTATCCGGAATGCGGTGTAGGCCAAAACGGGAGGTATACTTCCGTCAATTGTGGGTGGAGTAAATATAACTATCTCGCTGCACCCCGCTATTTTGGCCGGGATTCCCAACATTAGTACTGTGGAGAAGAGAGGAGCACTCCCACCCGGGATATATAGCCCCACCCTCTCTATAGGCAGAGATCGCTGAATACACCTCACCCCCGGAGTGGTTATGATATCAATCTCTTCACAAATTTGCGCCCGGTGAAACCTCTCTATATTCTCTGCCGCTTTATCTATGGCATTTTTAAGAGTTTTATCTACAAGGTCTTTACTGTTTTCAAGATACTCCCTATCTACAAAGAGCGACCTCAGAAACACCCCATCTATTTTTTGGGTAAGCTCAAATAGTGCTTCATCGCCATAAGTTCTCACATCAGATAAGATTCCTGATACTCTCTTTTCAATTGACTCCGAAAATTCAGTAGGTCTGCCTGCAAGTTGTGCCCATTGATCTCTTTGGGGCTCTTCAATAATCTTCATAATCTGTTTTTTTTAATCAGTAGAAGATATCTATGGTAAAATCTTCTCGAGAGAGAGTACCAGGATGCCCTCTGCCCCAATTGCTTTTAGCTTCTCCATCTTTGGCCAAAGCTCCCGCTCCTCCACTACCACGTGTATTGAGCACCACCCTTTTTGCGCAAGGGGTAAAATGGTGGGACTCCTCATACCGGGTAAAATTCCGATTGCCTCATCCAGCCTGGCCTCGGGAAGATTCATCAACAGATACTTCATCCCTCTGCTTCTCTCAACAGATTCAAATCTTGAGACCAGCTGAGTTACAACCTCCAACTTCTCCCTCTCCAGTTTTGGATTTGCAATCAATACCGCCTCGGAGAGAAAGACTCGCTCAACCTCCTTAAGCCCGTTGGTTATTAGAGTACCTCCCGAACTTACAATATCAAAGATTGCATCTGCCATACCTACCGAGGGTGCAACCTCTACCGACCCTGTAATTTTATGAATCTGCGCGTCTATACCATTCTCTTTGAAAAATTTATCAAGAATTGAGGGGTATGATGTTGCAACTCTTTTTCCATTAAAATATTCCAGACCGGTATATTCTGCGGCTTTTGGAATAGCGAGAGATATGCGACACTTGCTAAAGCCCAACTTATGGACAACAGTGTTATCCATATTTTTCTCCTCAACCTCATTCATCCCCACAATTCCAATATCTGCAACCCCCATTGCAACTGCTCCCGGAATATCATCATCCCTTAGAAAGAGAACTTCCAGCGGGAAATCTCCGCACTTGGCAAGCAGTTTTCGTTTGCCCTCCTCAATTGTGAGCCCGGACTCGTGCAGAAGGTTAATACTCTCTTCGCTTAGCCTACCTTTGGCCTGAATAGCAATCCTAATCATAAATCAATTAATTAAAAATAAAAAAAAGGGCCTACCTTGCGGTAAGCCCTCTAAACTAAATATATCTGAATAATTATCTCATATATACAAATAGCCGATCCAGCCTACCGTGTAACTGCAGGTGATGATGATGGATCGAATGGATATTTGAATATAGATTCATTTTCTCTCTTTTGTTGAGCCGCAAATGTAGATTAATTTTTTTCTGATTGCTGCAAATATTTTAAATATTTTTTAATAGATGTGTATACTTCCCTGTGCTGCAGGCAGATAATTTACACCTATCCAGGTTATCATTAGGAGTATAAACGCTACCGGCAATAACCAAAGATTATATTTTAGCGGATACCCTCTCAATCTGGAGTGAATATAGATGAGGTATGCAGTTGCTGTTATGAATGCCCAAACCTCCTTCGGATCCCAGCTCCAGTAGTCTCCCCAGGCCTCTTTCGCCCAAATTGCCCCCATAAGCATACCCATCATTAGAAATCCGAATCCTATATAAACGAGGTTATCTACAAGTGGTATCAACCTGGTATTGGAACGCAACTCCCTCATAGCTGCAAATGCGGCGATGGTGGCAGCTCCAAGCATCGCATAGGATAGTATATAAACTGTAACGTGCGGAACAAACCATATACTCCTCAAGGCCGGCATCAGATTGGTTGTGTGAATCTCGGGTTTAAGCAGGTTGACGAAAATAAATACGGCAGAGACCAGAATGCTGTAACCCATAAGCCATTTATACTCCCAGTGAAGATATGTGAAAAAGCCTACAATAATAATAAAGAGTGAATACCAGAGCCTGGTCTCTCCAATTGTTCTCAGGGGTGGATGCCCCTGACCTATCCACAAACCTGCAATAAAAACAGAAAAAAGAAGAATTCCGGCGAAAATAAAAATTTTCCCTACAGAGAGGCTCTTAATCCTGTAAAGCAATATTAGCCCGACAATCCAAAGAGTAAGGGAGGCAAAGGCGAAATATATAAAGTTACTCCAATTCATCTGGCACCTCCTTTCCAAAAGAGGCTGATTGCTCCGGCAATCATCATAATTATTCCGATTAAAGCAGGGATAAACCACGGGTCATATACCAATTCAAACCGGGACCACAGCGAGTCTCTTCCCATTTGCGTGTCGTATGAGTGCTGATAGATTTTCCAACTCCCTACTGTGAGCGGGGAGTTTACCTTAATTGTCCCGCTTCTCTGCTTACCGCTTTGGGTATATACAATAACATCTGAGCTGTAGGATTTTGGTTCGGGAAATGTCATAGCAACGCAAAGGTTATCATTAATATCAAGTGTTTTGTGCCTTTGAAAATGGTTCCCGCAGCTCACCCATCCGCGCATCGTATCGGAATTGTGCAGAGATTCTACCGTCACAAATGCGGCAGGGGCGTAGCGGGGCAGATATTTGATTGAGTCAACTCTAACACTCCATCTATCAATTATTGCTAAGTTGCTCTCCTGAGCCGGGATAAATAGTGCTCTTCCCTTTGGAAGAGCCTCTCCTGTTGATCTCTCTATTATTGCCAACTTTGGAGGATACTCATCTATTTCAAAATTTTTCAGACTAATGGCAACCGGCAACTCCTTAAGCCCATCCTGCGCATTAGCTCCGGATTGTTCTGCTCTCCATTCAACCGCTCCCTCATTTACTCTCATAAAATACCTTGACTTATCTGCAGACCCCAAACCTGCAGCAAAAAGTAGTATAAGAACACCCAAGTGATTTAAGAGAAATGGTATTCTCTTTCCGGAGAACTCCTTTAAGTGGAGGGATATTACCGCTGTTAAGTTTATGAGGGTCATCAGATAGATTAGAACAAAGGGCCAGGAGATCTTTGTCTTATTACCGGGAACAAGACCCATATAGAGAGTAATCAACAATACGAGAGTTAGGAGTATAACCGACAAAGAGCCGGATGAGAGCCGGGTGAGCAGCTTGCCTTTTTTAATAAATAGAAGAGTAGCCAGAGCTGCCAGAGCAATTATATTAACGGGAAATGCCAAAAAGGCCTTATCAAAAGAGCCAAGAGTAAATTGAAGTGCCAAACCTGCTATTACAACCGCTGTTGTAACAACAGCCTCCTCTATAGCAATCGTCCGTTTTCTCTTGCCTTCACCAACCATTGCGGAACTGTTGTAGTCATAAATTCATCTTTCTCACTGCCAAGTTTTGCCATATCCAGTCCGATGTATTGTTGTGCTCTCTCCTTTGTAGAGATATCGGGAGTTGGAATTTGGTCCTTAACACCCAACAGTGCGAGAACTTTAATTGCCTCCATTTGTGCCTGATAACTCTTGTCCAGACTGTGGGCAAGAATTCTCTGGGTCTCTACCGGGGCGTGGAAAGCGGCTCCGTGAGAGGCAACTGCAAAGTCCCAACGCCATTGTGCTGCCCTAATAAGTTTAAGAACCGGCTCCATCTGTTTTTGAGAGGCTCCGTTATCCCAGGCAAATTTTGCCGCAATATGAGACTTAACAAGCTCCTTCTCGACCCTGTCTCTGGTTTCAAGTATTTTGTCCTGATACTCATAAACATACTTTATGAGATTCTCCTTGCTGTCACGGTGACAGGTCTGGCAAGTACGGTCAATATTGAGTAACGGAGATGTTACGTGGTGGTCACTATACTTGATAGCACCGTCAGATTTGTACGGCATATGACAATCTGCGCAAGAGAGTCCTCTTTGAGCGTGTGGTCCGGCCATAAATATTTCGTAGTCCGGATGTTGGGCCTTTAACATAGGTGCCTTACTTAGGGTATGAACCCAGTCTGTAAAGCCAACCTCATCGTAGTAGCTCTCTATCTGCTCAACTGTCATCCCCTTATCCCACGGAAAGGTAAGATATTTACCATCCCCTTTAAAGTAGTACTCTACGTGGCACTGTGCACAGGCTAATGAGCGTCTCTCCTGAATGGTGGTCACTCCAATATCTTTTCCGACTCTCACAAAAGCCTCGGCAAGAGCAGGCCTGGAGATGGCAATATTCATATTCTCCGGATTGTGACAATCTGCACAACCTATCGAGTTTACAACCTCACTGCCAAAATGAGACCATTTGGACGAGTAGAACTTCTCAATTCCCACCTCTGCCATCAATCTTGGAACATCGGGACTTTTGCAGGCCCAGCAGGTTGCCGGTTGTAAATTTTTATCTTCGGTTATTGGAGCACCTGTTCGCAGAGTCTTAACCACATCAGTAACAGCATATGAGTGGCCTCTGGGAGCGCTGTAATCACGGGAGAAGGCATATCCGGCCCAAAGCACAACCATATCCGGTCTCTGCTCTAAAATATCAACTACCCCATTTCCGTTATGTTTGCTCTCGAAATCCATCTCCTTCGTCTTTTTCCAGGTCTCAAACTCTCTGGGATAGTTCTCTCCCCATAGCTCATTTCTGGACTCTATCCCTTTTATCTCCACCCTTTTATTGTTAAAAAGGGTTGCAATCTCTGCCCTTCTCTCAGTTACTGAGGCGGCCAAAAGGCCAAGCAAAAAAACAACTACAATTGTTCCGGCAAACAGGGTCCACATAAGAGCAACCCTGTGTTTTTCGAAGAATAGTTTAAGTTTCATAGAGTTATATTTTATCTCTTCATAATTTTTTTCAGCCAGGGGGGAACAGGGGATTCCGGAAGGGGAACTATTGCGTTAGGGCTCATAGCCAGGTTTGAAATTCTACCGTGAGGCACCTCTCTGTGACAATCCCAGCAGGCTCTGGCCTCACCACTCTCTACATCTTTGTATTTAACCATTCCTGTTTTTACAAATTCTGTATTAAGTTGTGTATGGCATCTGATACAATTATCCATAATAGCTCCGTAACTCGCTGCCCGTGGGCGAATAACCTGTGGCTCCATCCTCAAAGTAAAGATTGCAGCGTGATATAGCCCGTCTTTTGCTTTAAATGAGTACCCTTTAACAAAATTGTCTTGAGGTACGTGACAATCATTACAGGTTGTCCAGGGTTGATGTGAACTCTTTTGCCAGGATTGGTAGTATGGGGCCATTATATGACAGTTTACACAGGCCGACGGGTCGTCGCTAAGGTAGGATACCGCCCTGGAGATGTAGAGCAGATATAAAAATATACCTACTACAGCTCCGCAAAGAACAATAGTAGGAATCACAAGTTGCCGCGGGAATTTTTTTTCCATAGGCTAAGTTTATTCTGTCATTAAAACAAAGTTAACTAAATGGGGCAACATTTCAAACCTTTATGAGGATAAAATATTACAATAAATCAATCAGTACCCTGTCTCATAATCAAGATCAATTGCCGAAAGTCCCGGAGCCATCCATTTTGGCATTGGATCCCCTTTTAGATAGTGGTTAAAAAACTGCATCATCCTTATCTGGAAATCAACTTTATTGCTCATCTTTTGAGGCCAGTGTATCTCACCGGTATAGTTTAGAAGCCATACCGGCTTTTGCAGCCTTTTTAATGATACAAAATACTCTATTCCCTGATACCAGGGCACGTGCCCATCCATATCGTTGTGCATAATGAGAATTGGTGTAGTTACCTTATCCATTGTGAAAAGCGGAGAATTCTCCATATACCTTAAAGGAGATTCCCACGGGGTTTTTCCTATTCTGCTCTGCTGATGTTCATACTGGAAAGATCTGTTTAACCCTGTGCCCCATCGTATCCCTCCATAAGCACTAAACATATTCACCACTGGTGCTCCGGACTCTATTGCCGCAAAGAGAGTGGTTCGTGTTGCAAGATAGGCAACCTGATAGCCACCCCAGCTATGTCCCTGGGCACCTATCCGTTTTGGATCTACAAAACCCATATTGATAATAGCAGATATTCCAGGCATCACTGCATTGAATGCACTCTCTCCGGGATATCCCTCTCTATATACTATATCCGGATTAAAAACGACATATCCGTTACTGTTGTAAAGATGGTAATCAATAGTTGAACGGTGAGGCTCCGGAACTCTGTGCGAATATAGGGAGGAGGAGTTTTTATCATAGAAGTTAACAATCATCGGGTATTTTTTTGATGGGTCAAAGTTCTCCGGTTTATAGAGCACACCCTCCAACTCAACTCCGTCATAAGATTTCCACTTCACAAGTTCTGCCGTTCCCCAGATGAAATTTTTCTGTTGTGGATTAGCATCTGTAACTCTAACAGGTTTTTTAAAGTTACCGTCGGTATAGTGAACATCCGGGAACTCCGTAAAGCTCTCCTTTGTAAAGATATAGTTGTTACTACTCTTGGCCTTTACCGGTGGAGAGAGCATAAAATTACCCGTGTACAATAATTGTGGCTCTCTGTTCTCTCCCCGGGTTATGGAGTAATAACCGTCTGTTTTAGTAATGTTATTAAATCCCGTCAATATCAGAATCTGTGAAAGATCCAGCGAGTCTGAATCTGCTCCGCCGCTCCTGTATCTATAGCTAATCTTCTTTACCCTTCCGTCAAGTGTGAAGTTTACCGGCATCTCATTTGCCGCCGGATCTACCAACCAAATATCATAACGGTCATTTACAAGCATATATCTGTCACCTCTACTCCATCCGGAGATAGAGTATGAAGATGGCCAATCCGGCACATCATTCTCCTGATCATAAGCTATAATACTAGATGGGGTGGTTACCCTCTTTACCTCAAATGTAGAGGTTGAGCAGGTAAACCAGGAGCTGTCCGGAGCACTGTACCAATAGATATATTTTCCTGCCGGAGAGACTTTCACCGACCCGTCTACACCCTCCTTAACCAGAGATAGTCTCTCAAGAAAAGTATTAATTATGTAGATATCCTTTTTTTCTCTTCCACTCCACATCTGCTCTAAAAGATATCTTTGATCTGAAAGTGCTATTACAAGTGAAGAGTTTCCTTTGTCTATCAAAATGGTTTCAGTCAAATTTTCATTAGATATTTTGAATGAGTCTCCCTTCTCAAAAGTGTATACGTGCAGATCGCTCTTTTGAGACTCTCTCTTTTTATCTACAACCTGCTGTGTAAATTGCTTACCCTCTCTCCAGTTCCATATGTGTACCACCGGAAAGTCATCCTTTGCAATGGTTGTGTCACGAACTCTGGCAACAGGAGCAACTCCATAGTAGAGTCTGGATCCGTCGGGAGAGAAGAAGAGATCTCTTTGATCTGAAACACCGCCTGCAATCTCCTTGACCTGAGAATCTCCCTCCTTAACATATAGTTTACCTGAAGAGATAAAAGATATCCTCTTGCCATTCTCGCTGAGAGCAATTTTAGAGAGCTTCTGTTTGCAGCTCCATATGGTATCTGCAAGATTTTTTTCGAGAGTCTGGAGCATTAAGGCTCCACCGTTTGAGAATAGAATTACACTCCCCTCTTTTGAGACTTTGTAATCTGTAGCCTTCCCCGCAACTATTGATATTCCGGCATTCATACTTTCGACAACAAGGGTCGAGTCTGTTTTGTGGTATACCAAAAAACCATCCCAACCCTCGGGCATACCAAATGTTTTAACATTTTCTACTTTACGCTCTTTTCTCTGCTCAATTTGATATATGTTAAGTGAGCTTTTATTGACGGCTCCTCTCTTATAGAGAAGATATTGTGACTTTGAGTCAAAGGAGATGGCCCAGGAGGAGTCTGCCGAAAAAAGTTCCGCCCCCTTATTGTTATAGAGTTTAACTGTAGAACTCCCCTTCCAGGGTTCCAGTTTTACTGCAATAAAAGAGCCGTTTGGAGATATCTCCTTCTCTGTTATTCTCCTCCATTTTATAACATCCTCTATACTCATTTGCTTTTTCGCAGCCATCTCTGAGGCGATTTTTGCCATCTCTCCCCTTTTGTTGCCGGTTTTACCCTGGGCACCCGCATCTATTATGGAGCAGATTACCAGGAGTGCCGAAACTAAGTAACATTTTATCATAATCTCTGTTTTAAAGGTGAATCTATTTGCGCTCTTGTTATTAAAACACCGAAATTCCTATATCGGTCGTAAATTGTTCCAGAGTTGCTATTCCTCTGTAAGAGTTTCCGTTATTGTTAAGCTCGGGGCTCCAAACCGCAATGGCAAGCCTCCCCGGGATAATGGCCGCGATACCCCCGCCAACTCCGCTTTTTCCCGGTAACCCCACCCTATAGGCGAAATCTCCCGACTCATTGTATAGACCACAAGTGAGCATAAGAGCATTCATCCTCTTTGAGCTTCTTGGACCGACCACCTTCTGTCCATTGATTGGATTCACCCCGGTGTTGGCAAGAAAAAGAAAGGACTTGGCAAGCTCTTTTGTGCTCATACTTATGCTGCACTGGTTACAATATATATCAATTATCGTATCTATATCATTTTTTATGTTGCCGAAGCTTTTCATAAAGTTTGCCAGAGCCAGATTTCGGTGTGAGTGCTCCAGTTCCGATTTTGCAACCTCTTCATTGTAGCAGATATCCCGGTTGCCACATATCTCTCTTACAAAATCCAGGATTGCCTGTTTTGGATTGGGGTAGAGATCAATAAGCATATCGGTGACAACCAATGCGCCTGAATTAATAAAAGGGTTTCTCGGTATACCTCTCTCCTGTTCTAGTTGAATTAGCGAATTAAATGCCGTTCCCGAGGGCTCCCTGCCTACTCGCTCCCACAGTTTGTCTCCCAGATAGCGGCTTACCATCGCAAGCACAAAAACTTTTGAGATACTCTGTATGGTGAATCTAACATCGCTGTCACCAATTGAAAATTCGCCTCCCTCGAGATCACAAACCGAAATGGCGTAAGATTTTGGGTCAATTGAGGAGAGTGCAGGGATGTAACTTGCCACCTTACCCTCTCCAGTTTGATTCAACATTGAGTCGTA
Source organism: Bacteroidetes bacterium HGW-Bacteroidetes-5 (assembly GCA_002842515.1). GTDB lineage: Bacteria > Bacteroidota > Bacteroidia > Bacteroidales > UBA932 > Bact-08. Next base: position 1,507,666 of record PHDC01000001.1, read on the forward strand.
TATTCTCTCTATGACCTCTTTGTATATCATTGAACCTGGTTTTTTCTCCATTATCACATAAACTCTATTCAAAACAAAGATATTCAAATAAGATAAAATATTTGCTCGTATAAAGCCTCTTTTTTACTATATTGCGAACAGGTGTCAATTTAACAATCAAAGATATGAGAACTCCTATTTTAGTCATTTTATCTATTTCTGCTTTAATGGTCTCTTGCAACAAGAGTGCAGATATCAATGAAGAAGAAAACGAAACGAAAGATCCGGTAACAATTCTTCTTACACCTGCCCAAACACAAGTTGTGACAAGTGGAAACATTAACTCTATAAAGCTCTTTTCTGATATCGCAACAGAAGAGCTCGCTGCAGGTAAAAGTGCAAATACTATCATTTCGCCGTTGAGTCTCTATATCGCTTTAGGAATGTTATGGAACGGTGCAGACGGCTCTACAAAAGAGGAGATTCAAAAATTTCTCTCTCTGGAGGGAGTATCTGAGGATGAGGTAAACCTCTTCTTCAAAAAAATGATAGAGTCACTGCCTGTTACCGACCCAAAAGTAAAGCTTTCGATAGCAAACTCTATATGGCATAATAAGAGTCTTTTAGTTTATGATAATTTCAAGAAGAAGAACAGTGACTTTTTCTATTCATCCATAGAGTCTCTTGACTTTGCAAGTCCCTTATCTGTAGGCATTATCAATAAATGGTGCTCCGGTAAAACCAATGGAATTATAGATAAGATAATTGACCAGATAAATCCGGAAGAGGTTATGTTTCTAATAAACGCCCTCTACTTTAAAGCTCCCTGGAAAACCCCCTTTAAACCATCTGAGACAGTCTCCGCGCCTTTCTATACAACAGCCGGACCGGCAGTGAGTGCACAGATGATGTCTCTCTCCGGCACATTCAGGTTTTTTGAGTCTACCGGCTTCAAAGCACTAACACTCCCTTACGGAAACGGAGCCTTTAGTATGGTTTTAATCCTGCCTCAGGCAGGAAAAAGGGTAACCGAAGTGGCGAGTGAACTTAAGGAGCCTGCTACTTGGGTGTCTGTTCTTGGAAACATTACAGAGTCTAAGGTTTATGTTAAGATTCCCAAATTTAAGTTTGAGTACAAAGTAGAACTGGATAGCTATCTCAAAAAATTGGGTGTGACTAAATCGTTCAACCCTGCTGAGGCCAATTTTACAAAAATTGCAAATGTAGGAGCCCAAAAGTTATATATCACCAGAGTGCTTCAAAAGGCTGCCATAGAGGTGAATGAAGAGGGAAGTGAAGCTGCGGCGGTAACTGCAATAGGAGTCGGAGTTACATCTGCCCCTGTAATGAAGGAGTTTATCGCAGATAGGCCTTTCATCTTTGCAATAATAGAAAACTCCACCGGTACCGTGTTGTTCATTGGTAAGGTGGAGAATCCTGCTCTAGGCAAATAGATATCTGCCTCAATTATAATCTCTTATTCTTTCACTTTGAGTCTTGCGCCGGCATCCTCTTTTACGGCTCTTTTCCACCTCTCGCTATAGCCGGGCTGGCTAGGAGATGCCGGAATACCTTTTCCGCTTCCATTATCCATAAAACAGCCGGGAGAGTTCTCCTTCTTAACGTTTCCGTCTATAAATTTAACCAGCAGATACCTGTCCAGCTCAACCCAATTGTTAAAAAGTTGCTGTGCCGTGTTTACCGAGAAGTCGGTTAGAAATTCACGCGCCTTTGCAGGAGACTCCTTATGTATTGCAAGGGCGGCGGCATCAATTGCAGGAACTATCTCTAAAGAGTTGAGTTCGTGTTTGTCTACAGCCTTCTTTACCTCCGGGGCTATAAGGTCGTACCTGAGATATGCAAAATTTGTTACTCTGTTAAAGATCCAGAAGGCAGAGGTTGGAGAGTAGGTTGTCATATTGCCGTTCCCTACGCGGAAACACTCGGGAACCCTTACAGATGAAGAGTAGATAGGGGTTAGTGCAGATGTGGCAGCGTCGTCAACCCCAAACCATAAAATTCCGCCTACCTCATCCGGTAACCATCCTCTAGCCTGACCCAAAAACCAGAACCCTGTCTGTTGAGTGGCAATAGCCCTTTCATTTGTATATTTTTCTCCGTCAACAGAGAATGTCATAGGTCTCCATCTGTATGGAAGAGCGTGGCCGCCGGCCCCGATATCCTTTGTCATATCCAGCTCTGTCCCCTCATAATGGTCACGCATAACATCTGCAAGCATCTTAACCGAAATCTTCTCCTTCGGTTTAATGTAGAGAGGCATCCTGTTCTTTGCGTTGTGACCCATTGCATAGTCCAGATAGTCGGTATATGGTTTGTCTCCAATAAAACCACCTCCGAGGATGTTAAATGCAGCCCAGACTCTTGCCTCACAACCTCTCATACCTCCAAAAGAGAGAGGCGCGTATGTGTCGGAAAAGCTGAAATCCTTATCTGAGCCTTTATAAAGACCATTTTCCCGGGCAAATGCAATAACATCGGGTGAGTAGATGCAATTTTCCGGGTCATTTTTAGGAAAAGTGGTAATTCTGGCCTGGTTTGCGTGTGCAGATATATATCCGTCCGGTATCCTCATTGCCACCCAAACAGCTCCTTTATTAATATTCTTACCATTAACCATCTTGGTCCCTTTGCCGATAAGCTCCAGAATCCAGACCTCATTTTTGTCGGCAATTGAGAAAGACTCTCCGGAAGAGTAGTAACCATAATCTTTAACAAGGTCTGTCATAACCTTGATTGCCTCTCTGGCGGTTTTGGCACGCTGAAGAGCAATATAGATAAGGGAGCCGTAGTCCATAATCCCGGTAGTGTCAACCAGCTGATCCAGACCTCCGTATGTAGTCTCACCTATTATGAGCTGATGCTCGTTCATATTCCCGACAGTTGTATATGTTTTTGGGATCTGTGGAATCTCTCCGAGATATTTCCCTGTATCCCACTCATAAATTTTCAACATTGTACCGGGGGCAAAACTCTCCCCCTTTTTAAAGTAGAGCTCTCCGTAAAGCTGGTGTGAATCTGCAGAGTAGGTAACCATAACCGAGCCGTCTTTTGAAGCCCCCTTAGTTACAAGTACATTGGTGCAGGAATCTCCTCGGCTGGGAGCAGCCAGAATAATAACTGCCGTAAGAATGGTTGTTAAAATTTTTTTCATCCGTTAGTTTTTTACAATTATCAATTAATCAATATATAAAGTATTCATAAGTGAATTTCACAAATATAATATTAATTTTGTTGAAAAATAATCTCATATGTTAAGGAACATCAGAATAGGCCTCACTCTGTTTGCATCACTCTTGTGTACATTTGCTACGGCCCAGAACCAGACTCAGGAGAAGAAAAATCCGATTGAAATTGCTGCAGAACAAGCAGATCGGCTACAATTGGATCTTAAACTTGACCATCGCCAACACTTCCTTGCAGACTCAGTACTTCAGAAAAATATTGCAGGGGTTATGAATGAGTTTGAAGCGATGCAGAAGGCAGGAATGCAGAACTCGGAAAGCTATAGAGATGTTCAACTTAAATGGGTTAGAAAAACCGAAGATGCTTTTGAAAAGTTTATGACAAAGGAGCAATTTGAGAGATATCTCAAAATTTCCGGAGTCTCTTCAAAAGAGCGGAAAAAAAGGGCAGAGAAAAAATAGTCTACAACTTTACCGGAACTGCTTTTCTCTCTTTAAAGTGGGTGATATATTTAAACCCGCAGCTCTTGAGTTGGAAGAGGTAGTATTCAAACTGCTCTCCTATTCTCTCGCTGGTGTGTGCGTCTGAACCAATTGAGACAAATTCTCCTCCCAACTCTCTGTATCTCTTAAAGATATTTAAATCAAGACGCGGAGTCTCTCCATTTCTGTGTCGGTATGTGTTGGTATTAATTTCAATTGACTTTCCACTTTGGGAGAGGCTACTCAGAATCGCATCAAATTTATCCGGAAACTCTCTGTAAAACAGAGACCTCATTTTATAAGGGGCATACCTTGAGATGTAATCGTAGTGGCCGAGGATATCAAAATCTTGATATAGCTGGGTCAACTCATAAATCAGCTCCAAATATCTTCCGTAAGCCTCCCTCTTTTGAAGGCCCAAATAATAATCTCCCTTATATGGATCCACTCCATCTACAAAGTGGATAGAGGCAATTATGGTGTCAAATTGATAATTCGAAAGATATTCACTTGTCTCTTTAAGGTTCCCGGGCTGAAGTCCAATCTCTACACCGGATAGAAGATCTACTTTACTGTTTTTGCGGTGTAAAATAGCCTCTCTTTGCTGTAGGGCCGGATCAAACGCAAACCTCATATCTCCGTCCGGAGTTTTAAGATCCAGGTGATCTGTAAATGCCAAACCTGCTAACCCAATTTTTTCTGCAGCCTCCAAAGCCTCCTTGATTGTCATAGAGCTATCGGGCGAGAAGTTGCTGTGTGTGTGTGAATCAATAATTGCTGCCATATAACTACGAAAATGTTATGAAAAAATTCATAAAAAAATTCCAGATCGTAACCACTGCAGTTGCTGCCAGTTTACTTAGATAAAACCTCATCTTTGACTCTCTTGGCACTGACGGCAGCTTTATACGCTCCAGAAGAATATAGAGAATTAGTGTATTTATTGCCAACCCTACAACAGAAATCGCCAGAAATGTAAAATACTCCCTCGCAATCTCAGGATCGATGCTGGAAAAGGTCCAGACGCGGTTAAGGTAATAATTAGATGTTGCTGCTGTAAGAAATCCAACACTATTTGCAATGTATTTGTTTAAACGAACCCTCTCTTTAAGGACCCAGGTGACTAGAAAGTCCATAAAGAGACCCGAAAGACCTACAATTGCAAATATGATGAATTGTTCAATCATCGTCCCAATTGAGCTACTTTCCAATCCTTACCACTCTTTACCAGAACCAATCTGTTCTCAATTCCGTTTGGGAAGCCGCTCAGGATAACTTTATAAACCACAACCATACTATCTCTCCCGGGCCCTCGCTCTACTTTTGTAATCTCAGGTTTTATAGCCGATGTCTGTTTGATAATCATCTCCTTAACGCCGGATTCCAAACTCTCTATACTTTTTAGAGATGAACGGAGCTCTTCGCCCAGTTCAGATGTACAATAACCGGCTGCCTTCTCGTACTCAATCTTGAAGTAGGAGTCTAAAAAACCGCCGGCACTTGCACGGGCACTCTTTTCGTCTTGTGAGCAGGAGATGATAATTGCCAGAAAAATAAAAGCGGCTGAAAGTTTAAAAAGCTTATTTCTTATCATAATATTTTATTTATCAATTATCTAATGTAACTACGGTGATTCCGGACCCCCCCATCTGCAGCTGTTCATCTCTGAAGGAGGCTACTCCACCCATCGTTTTAAGGTATTTTCTCAACTCCTCTCGAAGTATACCATTTCCTTTACCGTGCAATATTTTTATCTCTCCCACTCCGACCATAACGGCGTCATCTACGAACCTGGTTACAGAGTCAATTGCCTGTTCAAGTCTCTCTCCCCTGATATCTATAGTGGGTTTGAAATTTAATTTTCTCTGAGTAATATCTTCACTCTCCCTTACCGAAAAGACTCTTGAAGAGCTCCCCTTAAGGATTCCCGAGTACTCCTTATTTGATATTCTCTCTAATTTTTCCGGCGAGAGCTTACTTATTACCGAACCAATTGCTACACTCACCACACTTCCCTCCATTCTGAGAATCTCACCTATTAAGTCTCCACCTTTTATTCTCACCTTATCTCCGCTCTTTAGCGGAAGGTTATCCTCCTTTATTGCAGGAGTATTTGCAGATGGTTTCACAGTTGCTGTATCCCTCTCTCTCTTTCTCTCATCGCGTCTCTCTCTTCGCTTTAACAGCTGATCCATCTTAGCGGCAATTTTGTCATCTGTACTATCTGCAGTGACCACCTCAATCTGTTTGCTAAAAGCTGCGAGCTCTCTGCGGGCATCTCTGGTCTTCTCTTTCTGAGCCTGGCTCTCTCTAATTTCCCGAATTGTTGCCTCAATTTTCTTATTCGCTTCGTTAATGAGGTTTGCAGCCTCCTCCTTAGCCTGCTCTACAATTTTTTTTCTAATCAGTTGTATCTCGGTCAGCTCTTTTTGATATTTATCTGTTATGTTTTCAAGAGTCCTGTCTGTACTTTTAATCTTTGCCAGACGCTCCTCCCAGGCCCTTCTGTTCTTTGCAATCTTTTTAAGATGTCTCTCCATATCTACGAAGTCGGTCCCGGCCCTCTCCTCTGCCTTTTTGACCACATCTTCACTCAGGCCAATCTTCCGTGCCAACTCAAATGCAAATGAGCTTCCGGGAACACCGGTCTCAAGCTTAAAAAGGGGCTTTATATTTTGCACATCAAACTGCATACCCCCATTGATCACCCCTCTGCTGCTGCTGGCATAGAATTTTAGATTTCCGTAGTGTGTTGTTATAACCCCGAAACACCCTCTCTTCTCTATCTCGTTTAAAATAGCCTCGGCAATAGCTCCTCCTGCAGTAGGCTCCGTTCCTGCGCCAAACTCATCTATAAGAACTAAACTATTTTGTGTTGCCTCCTCAAGAATTGCTCTCATATTATTCAGGTGAGAGCTATAGGTGCTCAAGTCGTTCTCTATTGACTGTTCGTCACCGATATCGATAAAAATATTGTCAAAAAGGGTAAGTTCCGAGCTCTCCGATGCAGGGATAAGAAACCCGCACTGCAGCATATACTGAAGCAGACCGACGCTCTTTAGACATACAGATTTGCCACCGGCATTTGGTCCTGAGATTAAAAGTATATGTTTATCCCTATTGAGTGACAATGTGAGTGGAACTATCTCTTTACCCTCTCTTTTAAGAGCCTTTTCCAGAAGAGGATGCCTGGCGTTTCTAATATTTAACTCCTTATCGGTTGAGATAACCGGTTTGCCGGCCCCCATAGAGATGGCAAGCCGGGCCTTTGCCCAGATAAAATCAATCTTGGAAAGCAGCTCCGAAGATATAAGCAGATCATCTCTGTAAGGTCTGAGGAAGTCAGAAAAAGCTATCAATATTCTGAGTATTTCTCGCTGCTCTGCAAATTGCAGCTCCTTAACCATATTGTTTAACTCAACTATCTCAATAGGCTCAATATAAAGGGTCTTACCCGTTGCTGATTCATCTACTACAAAGCCGGGTATTTTGCGTTTATTTGCCGCAGATACAGGTAGAAGCATTCTTCCGTCTCTAACGGTTACAGATGAGTCTATCTCAATTATTCCCTCCTGTTGACCCTTTTTAAGTAGTGTTGTAATTCGCTTCGAAATTGTACTCTCTTTATCTTTGATTGATCTGCGAATTGCACTAAGCTCTTCACTTGCGCTATCTTTTATCTCGCCAAACCTGTCCAGCAAAGAGTCAATCCGTCGTGTCACTTCCGGGAACAACAGAATAGGCTCTGTAAGCCGCCTTAAATAGGGGTAGCTTCCATCTTTACTGTTTTTGAAAAATGCAAGAATTTGTCGGAGGGTCTCAAGGGCGACTCTCAACTTCGAAATGGCCTGTATATCCAAGTAGTATGAGTCGTGTTCCAATTGAATAAGAGAGGCTGTTGTATCTACATATCCACTATCCGGAAATCCCGACTCAAGCATTGTAATAACCCTCATCTCATCTGCAAGAGATAGCATCTCTGTCACATCCTCTATTGAATTTGAGAAGGGGGCGCTCTGTACCATCCTTTTTGCAGTGTCGGTTGAGCAGAGAGCTTCGGCCATAGACCTTATCCTGTCGAAACCAAGCTTCTGTTCTGTTCTCTCTATTTTAGTCATAAAATTTTAAATCTCTTGGGGGAATTAATTACTCCTTAGGATGCCGGTTTATATGAACTTTCGATAGAGATTCTCAGTTCGGTAATACTGTTCATTTTTTTTATCTCTCCGTTTTTAACGAATGATATCTCTCCTGTCTCCTCCGAAACAACGATTACACTTGAGTCACTCTCCTCCGATATGCCGACTGCAGCTCTGTGTCTCATTCCAAAATTTGCAGGGATATGGGGGTTCTCGGAGATTGGGAGTGTGCATCTTGCGGCAACGATTTTCTCTGCAGCGATTACCATTGCACCATCGTGCATCGGAGCATTCTTGAAAAAGATGTTCTCGATAAGGCGTCTGCTTATTCTGGCATCCAATCTGTCTCCACTCTCAATGACATACTCCAGGGAGGAGCTCTTCGCCAAAACAATAAGGGCTCCCGTACGGGATTCCGACATTCGTCTGCAGGCTTGAGTTATCTCATTCAGCTCCTCGTTTGATATCGGTTTTCCTTTAGTGCCAAATATATAGTTCAAAACTCTGAGATTTTGACTGGAGTCCATATATCTTGTTCCAATCCGAAGTAAAAAGCGTCTAATCTCCTGCTGAAAAAGGATAATAAGCGCAAGTACCCCAACTCCGATAACCTGCCCTAAAATTGCGCTGAGAAGACTCATCTGCAGCGCTTTTACTACGAGCCATATAAAGTAAAAAAGGAGGATTCCGGTAAAAATATTGAGAGCTGCAGTGCCCTTTATAAGCTTATATGCCTGATAGATGAGTAGCCCTACCAGAGTGATATCTATAATATCAATCAGCTCTATTTTTATGAAATCAAACATAATAATCCTATACGCAAACTTAATCTATTTATTCAACAAATGCTAATGTGGCTACGCTTAGACGCGCTCCCTCAGCCTTGATAATCTCCGATCCGCAGGCTTCAATGGTTGCTCCTGTTGTGAGCACATCATCTACCAGCAAGATATGCATTCCGTTAAATCTTTTTGGGTCTTTAACCGAGAAAGCTCCTTTGACGCTCCTCTGCCTCGAACTTCTATCTTTTGTTGTCTGAGTAGATGAGTATCTGCTCCTTACAAGAACTCCCTCCACCACAGGTTTTCCCAACTCTGCCGAGAGTACTTTCGCTATTACAGAGGCTTGATTAAAGCCTCTCATCCATCTCTTTATCGGGTGCAGAGGTACCGGAACTATGAGGTCTACTTGTGAGAAGGCGAGGCTCTCTGCCATTCTTCTTCCCAGAATTTTTGAGAGATATTTCCCGAGAGATATCTGGGATGAATACTTAAATTTATGTATAACAGACCTCCATCTGCTTTCCCGCCTGTAAAATATAAGAGAGGCTGCAGCTACCAGCTCAACTCTCTCTCTGATTAGGACCTCGGCCGGATTATCTCTCCAGCTCCAAAAGTACGACAGGGGCAAATCTGAAAGACACCTCAGGCATATATGACTCTCCCCTCCAACCAACAACACTCCACACACAGGACATACCTGAGGAAAAAACAGATCTAAAAGCCCCATAATCTACTCTATTAGTTTAACATCTATAGCTTTAGCGGCCTGTATGTCATTTCTTAGCATACTCTCAATTCTCCCTCTCTGGAAATAGTACCTGCTAACAATCTCCTCCTCCAGCAGAGGTTTAATCTCATTGACCGCTCTTTTTAGAACATCTGTTTTGCCGAGTTTTAACTTTTTTTCCAGTAGTGCTATCTCATCTTTCATCACATCATAAATTGCCTCTCTCTTTAATGTAGAGACCATTTTATCAAACTCCACCTCAGAGGCAGTTCTATAGTCAAAATCTCTTCCCGCAGCCCACTTTACAAACTCTTCAAACTCTTTGTCTGTGAGAGAAAATTTGGACGGAGATTCTATACTCAATCTGTTTTTAAAATACTCTATTGAGTAGTCGTGAAAAATCTCTTCAAAGACCAAAGCGACGGCAAGCCTGCTGAAAATTTGAGGCTCCAGCATAACATCTGGAATAATACCTCCTCCGTCATATACAGTCCTTCCCTTAACAAGCGTTTTAAATGGGCGTATTAGAGAGTCCGGAATTGCTCCTACACTGCCATCCTCATTTCTCTGAGCATAGTCAATTGCCTGGACACATCTGCCGCTTGGTGTGTAGTATTTTGCCGTTGTAACCTTGATTTTATTATTGTATCCGACATCTCTGATAGATTGTACCAGCCCTTTTCCAAAAGTACGGGTCCCCACAATGGTTGCCCTGTCCAAATCTTGTAAAGCCCCGGCAACAATCTCCGATGAAGAGGCAGAAGATGAATTTACAAGAACTACCAGCGGAAGATTAACATCCACCGGCTCATTTTTTGTACGGTACTCAATATCTGCCTGCCGGAATTTACCAAGTGAAGATACTACCTTAGTCCCCTTTGGTACGAATAGAGAAACTATATCGACTGCCTCATCCAGAAGTCCTCCGCCATTGCCTCTCAGATCAATGATTAATCTGTTTAGATGAGGGCTCTTTTTAAGCTCTAATAGAGCATTTTTAACATCTTTTGCTCCACCTACGGTGAATCCGGTAACTCTAATATAGCCTACACTCTCCGATAGCATACCGCTGTATGCTACATCTGGGATATGAATCTTCTCTCTGACAATAACTATGTCGGTTGTGTCACCGCCTCTCAATTTTTTTATTGTAAATGTAACAGAGGTTCCGGGAGTTCCCTTCATCTTTGCACTACACTCCTCAACCTTTAATGGGGTAACAGATATGCCGTCTATCTTTATAATCATATCGCCTGCAAATAGTCCTGCTTTTGAGGCCGGAGTGTTTTCATAGATCTCGGAGAGCAGAACCGAATTCCCCTCCTTTCTTATGAGCGCCCCAATTCCTCCGTAAGAGCCAGTCGTGAGCAGCTCAAGACTCTCTTTATCCTCTGCCGGTATCATAACAGTATAGGGATCCAGTGACTCCAGCATAGCATCAATAGCTCTCATTATCAACTTCTCTGAGTCTATACTGTCTACATAAAGCAACGACAGCTCCTTTAGAACGTTCATCTGGACATCAAGACTTTTCCCGATTTTAAAATTTGCAGATTGTGCATCTGCTCTGCCCGGCAGTAAGAGTAAAAGCAGTGTAACTGCCGTAAACATAAACCTCTTCATCACTATCATAAATGTTATTAATAAATACAAAAATAAAGTTTTAGTATCTTTGATGCAATTTAAATTATATGGATATTATTTTTGCAACCTCAAATTCACACAAGCTTAACGAAGCAAGGGGTATAATTGGAGACTCCTTCTCTTTGGTAACGCCTCTTGAGCTTGGAATTACGGACGATATACCTGAAGAGGAGGAGACACTCGAGGGCAACGCTCTCTCCAAGGCACAATATCTATGGAATAGATGCGGCAGAGGGTGCTTTGCAGATGATACAGGGCTGGAGGTTGAGGCTTTAGGCGGTGCTCCGGGAGTACGCTCTGCCAGATATGCCTCAGATGAGTGTGACTCACGCAGGAATATGCAAAAACTTATCAAAGAACTTAATGGCATTCAAAACAGAAAGGCAAGATTCAGAACTGTTGTTGCTCTAATAATTGATGGTAAAGTCACACTTTTTGAGGGAGAACTTAACGGCTCAATCACAGAGACCCCTTCCGGGTCCGGAGGGTTCGGCTACGATCCCATCTTTCTGCCTGATGGTTATACCAAAACTCTTGCCGAACTCACTTCGGCCGAGAAAAATATAATTTCTCACAGAGGAATCGCAATGAGAAAGTTATCCGATTTTCTTAAATCGATGTTGTAATTGATATGTCTGAGAGCTTTCAATTAATTGTCCTTCATACTATAAAGCACAAAGAGTCCGGCATTATAGTCCAGGGCTACTCCAACAGAGCCGGGCGTGAAACTTTTTTTCTTCGCGGGGCAGGTAAAAAGGAGAAGAGCTCTAATCTCTCCCAACTTCACCCGTTAAGCGTGCTTGAAGTAACACTCTCCTCAATGAAGCTCTCCGAGATTCCAATCATAAAAGAGTTCTCTGCGGCCTTTCGGCTCCCCTCCATAAGAGGAGATGTTTTTAAGTCCTCTATAGCACTTTTTATTAGTGAGCTTATTTTCAGAACAATAAAAGAGCAGGAGCAAAACATTGAACTCTATAGCTTTCTTCTCACCTCCATAAAATTACTTGAAGAGATCAAATACGGGACTGCAAACTTTCATCCCTATTTTATGATTGGTTTTTGCCGGCAAATCGGGTACTCTCCTGAGGCACTCCTCCATAGAGATGGCATGCTTTTTGACATTCCATCTGCAAAATATCTGCCGCTAAAAGAGAAGAGTGAATTTTGTTTCGGCCCGCAAGAGAGCTCTTTGCTTCATAAATTATCTGTAACACCTGTGCAAGAGATATCATCGATTAAAATAACCGGAGATCAAAGATATCTGTTTATTAAGGAGATGATTCGCTATATCAGTTTTCATACAGGTCACAATTTGAGGGTGGAGTCTCTAGAGGTTCTACACGAAGTTTTTGAATAATATCAATATTTACACAATGTCTTTAACTACAAAAATATACTCTCTGTTATCACTCGATCTGCTCAACTCTTTGGAGAAAAGCAGACTCGAACCTGCCGGCTTTCAAAAAAAATTGTTTGAGGGTTTAATTGCATCCGGCAGAGGTACGAGATTTGGAGAGGAGCACAACTTTGATAAAATATTTAATTTAAGAGAGTTTCAGGAGGGAGTTCCACTCAGGGAGTATGATGGTTTTGAACCATATATAGAGAGAGTAAGAAGAGGGGAGAGCTCTGTTCTTTGGAACAAACCGGTAAAATGGTTTGCAAAATCCAGCGGTACCAGCAGTTCAAAAAGCAAATTTATCCCTGTGACTGATGATTCTCTCCATAAGTGCCACTACTCGGGAATGAAAAAGATGCTGGCAACCTATGTCGCAAACAACCCGGAATCTGGACTGTTTGACGGTGACGCACTTACTCTGGGAGGGAGCGTTGTGGAGGACGAGCTTGGAAACGGCAACAGCTACTACGGTGACCTTTCGGCAATTTTGCTTAAAAACTCCCCTTTTTGGGTAGAGATGAGACGGGTACCTAATCTCAAAACGGCCCTTATCCCGGATTTTGAACAAAAGGTTGAGGAGATTTGCAAATCTGCACATAAATATAATGTAACAAGTTTCTCCGGGGTTCCATCCTGGAACCTTATACTTCTCAGGAGAGTACTTGAGCATACAGGTGCAAGCACATTAAGGGAGATCTGGCCAAACCTTGAGCTCTTTATGCACGGCGGCATCAACTTTGACCCATACAGAGGTGAGTACAACAGGCTTATTCCCGGTTCCGGAATGAACTATATGGAGAACTATAATGCATCGGAAGGGTATTTTGCTTTTCAGGACAGAAGTGATGACCCCTCAATGCTGCTGCTCACAGACAATGGAATCTTTTACGAATTTATCCCTCTCGAGAGGCTTAGCGAAGCACTTTCGGGAAGATTTACCGATTTTGATACCGTAGAGAGCGTTAAGCCGGATGTGAACTATGCAATGGTTATCACAACTAACGGGGGGTTATGGAGGTATCTTATCGGAGATTGTGTATCATTCACATCACTGGCTCCTCACAAAATATTAATAACAGGACGTACTCAGCTTTTTATTAACACATTCGGCGAAGAGTTGATGATCAATAACGCCGAAAAAGCACTCTCGGTTGCCTGTGAAAAACATAAAGCTACAGTAACAAATTATACAGTTGCGCCTCTATTTATGGAGGGGGGCTCAAAGGGCTCGCATCAATGGTTAATTGAGTTTGATGTAAGACCCTCAAACCTGGAGGCATTCTCTGCAGATCTTGATTCCGAAATTTGCAAAGTAAATTCTGATTATGAGGCTAAAAGAAAAAACAATGTAACGATGGTGGCGCCACAGGTTATTGCACTGAAAAAGGGAACCTTTTACGAGTGGATGAGATCCCGCGGTAAACTGGGCGGCCAGAATAAGGTGCCAAGACTATCAGGGAACAGAGATTACGCCATAGATATTCTTTCAATTCAGGAGTCAATAACGGAATAACAGTTCACACCCATTTTATGAGAGAGAGAATTTTCAATATCTCTACTAAAGAAGAGTTTGAAGAGATTGCTCTTCAGATTTTTAAAATCCAAAGCAGAGGTTGCGCTCCTTATGCACAATATATTGCTCAACTGGAGATAGATCCCGACAATGTAAAGAGTTTGGACTCTATCCCTTTTTTGCCGGTAACTATATTTAAGAGCAGAGAGGTAATTTGCGGAGAGAGAACTTACGAGAAAATTTTTACCAGCAGTGCTACCACAGGCGTAACCCCCGCCAGCCATTATGTCAAAGAGCTCTCCATTTATGAAGAGAGTTTTTTTAAGGGATTCTCACTATTTCACTCAAATCCGCAAAATTATACAATTCTTGCCTTGCTGCCCTCATATCTTGAGAGAGAGGGATCCTCTTTGGTGTATATGGCAGACAAGCTTATAAGAGCATCCGGCAAAGTGGAGTCCGGATTCTACCTCTATAACTATGAAGAGCTTTCTCAAACCCTTAATAATTTAAGAGATAGAGGGGAGAGATCTCTGTTGCTTGGGGTCAGCTTTGCTCTCCTCGATTTTGTTAAGTCATACCCGATAGAATTCCCGGATCTTACCGTTATTGAGACAGGGGGGATGAAGGGCAGAGGCGTAGAGATCTCAAGAGAAGAGCTTCACTCAATTCTTAAAAAAGGGTTTGGAGTTAAGAGAGTCGGCTCCGAGTATGGGATGGCAGAGCTTCTGTCTCAGGCGTGGTCCGGGGGTGAAGGTGTTTTTGAAACCCCGCCTTGGATGCATATTCAAATACGGGATCTTAACAACCCTTTTACCCGAGTGGATATTGGAGCAACCGGCGGCATAAATGTAATAGACCTTGCTAACATAAACTCCTGCTCATTTATAGAGACCCAGGATTTGGGAATAAAAGAGACCGAGAACACCTTTCGGGTCCTCGGCCGCATTAGTAATTCAGAGATTCGCGGGTGCAATATTCTCCTTGAAAACTAGCTCCCCTGTAATCTGTTTATCATATCCTCAACACTCTTTTCTAGCTCTTTAGCCCTATCTTCCATACCTCTGTTCTTATAGATATCTGCAATATAGAAGAGGTATGAGAGATTGTTCTCTATGTCTCTCATTGAGAGGAATCTTCCTCTGTATTTGGTTGAGAAGAGGTCAATAGATTTTAAGGTTTCCTCAATAAATGCATCTGCCAATGCTAAACCTTTCTCCTTTTCCCCCGCAAGCAGATAGGTGTTAATGCTCTCCATTACTGAATACTCATTTAGAGAGTTAAGCAGAGACCCGTTAAGAGGAAACTGAGACGGAATCATAACCTCCTGCATCTTATCCAACACCTCTACAGCCTTTTTGGTCTCACCCTGCTCAAGCAGTGCTTTTGCAGTCTGACTGTGAATGTTCCTTACTGCTAAAACAGCATTGAATGTAAGCAGGTTTTGGTAATCTATATTAACTGATGGATCCTCCATATTTCCCCATCTGTATGTATTCATAATATTGTCATACATCTGCAGGGCATTAAACCTTCCCGGATTACCCAGAGAGGTTTTATTCTTTATCGGTACAAATTTGTATGCAAAACCATTAAACTCCAGATATTCGCTTATCCCAATCTCAAGGTCCCCACCCATTGCAATAAAATAGATAGGTCTCTCCCAATTATAATTTGCAAGCAGATCAAGAATCATAAGCTCAGATTTGAGCATAACATTCTTCTTTTCCGGAAGATTTAACTGAATTGTATCAACAATCAAAGAAGAGTCTGCAGCAGAAACTATCCCCGATTCCATAACCTTTTTCTTGTCAACCGGAATCTGCAATTGTCGTGCAGGGAAAAAACTCTCTATCCTACCGGATGAAAGTTCGGACTTTGTTTTCGAGGCGGATACCAGATTAATGACTGCCTTGAGAGATACAGGTTTGTAGAATTTTTCAATTATATATACCATATCGTTTGTTCCGTAGAGGTATTCGCTCCTCGGAATTGAAAACTTAACAGGATCCGATTCATAAACCCTGTACTGCATCTGGTCTATGTACCAGTCTGTGCCGAGCAGAGAGGTGTTCATAATTCTCACATCGGTGCGAACCTCCTCAACCTCCTGAAGATACCATAACGGGAAGGTGTCGTTATCTCCGTGAGTTACCAAAATGGCCTGCTCACCGCAAGTGCTAAGGTAGTTATATGCAAGATCTCTGGCTGTATAGCGGTTACTCCTGTCGTGGTCATCCCAGTTTTGTGAAGCCATCTGGAATGGAACTGCAAGAGTTACCAGGCTAACAGCAATGGCTGAGTATCTTTCCGGCACCCATCTTTTAAGTAAGTCGTGAATTGCCAAAACTGCAAGTCCAATCCATATCGTGAAGACATAGAACGAGCCGGCATAGGCATAGTCTCGCTCCCTCGGCTGGTAAGGCGGCTGATTCAGGTAGACCACAATTGCCAGACCTGTGAGCAAAAAGAGCAGCATTGTAACCCACCAGTTTTGCTTATCTTTTTTAAGTTGAAACAGGAGGCCAATTATTCCAAGAAGCAGAGGTAACATATAGAGGTGATTCTTCGCTCTGTTCTTAAGCAGATAGTCCGGCCCCTTACTCTGGTCACCCAGACGCATCTTATCTATAAAACCAATCCCGGACTCCCAGTTACCCTGGAAAGGGTCTCCAGGAGTTGTGGAGTGGAGGTCGTTTTGTCTTCCCGCAAAGTTCCACATAAAGTAGCGCAGATACATCCAGTCCAGCTGATAGTTGAAGAAGTAGGCCAGATTATCTTTAAATAACGGCATTTTATACTGGCTGCCGTTAACGCTCTTCCCTCTGCCCTGTGTATACTGTTCGTAGAATTTTATGTGGCTGCTGCTGGTGCTCCACATTCTAGGGAATAACATCTTGGTACCCGAATCGTAGATGGGGGTAACAGGTCCTTTAACCCTTCTGTATTTGTCACCATCCTTTGCCCAGTAATCATTTGTTGTTAGCTCATATGTAGAGGCAAAGGTCTCTCCGTAAATAAGCGGATTGCTCCCATACTGCTCTCTTCCCAGATATCTTACCAGCGAAAACGGGTTATCCGGCTGATTTTCGTTGGTAGGGGTATTTGCAGACGAGCGGATAATTACGACGGCATAGGCAGAGTAGCCGATTACAATCATTGTAAAAGAGAGTACTATTGTGTTCAAAAGTACCTTCCCTTTCTTAAATGACCACCATATAAGGTAGAAGCAAACAGCAAGAAGAAGAGCAACAAATATTGCCGCCCCTATATTAAACGGAAATCCGAAAACATTTACAAACAGAAGATCAAAAATCGCGGCAACCTTAGGCAGATATGGAATAATTCCGTATAGAATGAGTGCAAGGATTACGGCAGAGATACCCAGAACAATTATGCTTCTTTTGGTAGAAACTTCAAACTTCTTGTAGTAGTAGATAAATACCAGTGCAGGAATTGTGAGCAGATTCAGAAGGTGAACACCTATTGAGAGACCCATAAGAAAAGCAATAAGAACAATCCATCTGTTGGCATAGGGTTCGTTCGCCTGCTCCTCCCACTTTAGCATAGCCCAGAACACGGCAGCAGTAAATAGTGACGACATTGCATATACCTCTCCCTCAACAGCTGAGAACCAAAAGGTGTCGGAGAAAGTGTAGGCTAAAGCCCCCAGTGCTCCTGAGCCCCACACAGCAATTGCCGAATTTAGGGTGAGAGCAGAGCCGCTCTTCTCAAGAATTCTCCTTCCTAAATGCGTAATTGTCCAGAAAAGGAAGAGTATAGTGAATGCAGAACAAAGAGCACTCATTGCATTAACCATCATCGCGGCCTTTCCGGCTCCGGCAAAAAGGGTAAAGAAGCGGGCTATAAGTTGAAAAACAGGATTCCCTGGCGGGTGACCTATCTCCAGTTTATACGAAGAGGCAATAAACTCACCACAATCCCAAAAACTTGTTGTGGGCTCAATTGTGGAGAGGTAGACGAATGATGCAACAAGCAACAGTGCCGCACCAATAATGTTGTCAATCTGTCTGAATTTTCTTAATTCCATATAATTCTTTTTCTATTGAATTGGAGAATAATTAACAAAGATACTATTTTGAATTTTTCTGCCTAAATTTGCACAAAAATAAATCTAACTATGGCAGAGAATGACTGGAAGAGCCGGCTGGGAGTTGTATTCTCTACAAATCCGGAATTCACCTACCATAATGATGACCCTCAAGAGCAGAGAGAGAGTATTCCGACCTCAAAGCAGAGTCTCATTGTTGCAATTGACAGAAGAAATCGGGGAGGTAAACAGGTAACTTTAGTTACAGGATTTGTGGGCAACGAACAGGAGCTGGAGGAGTTAGGCCGTAAAGTGAAGACAAAATGCGGTACCGGTGGCTCTGTAAAAGATGGAGAGATAATTATTCAGGGAGATTTTCGGGATAGGGTGGTTGCCTATCTTCTGTCACTAGGGTATAAAGCTAAACGAGGAAACTAATGCCGGGAAGAGACACAATTACCTTTAGTGACAGTACTAACTGCCGGTACATCATAATTGAAGGTACTCCCGATATTGGGGTTATTTCAGTGGCTGCTCCGGCAAATTCTCTATGGGGAAGTTATACACTCTCTAAAACAAAGCCCCCAAAAGGCTCCATCCCGGTAACAGATAGCTCGGAATATTTTGTCTCAGGATTGATTTTGGCATTTTTTATTCTTCTGATTATCTTCTCCCGGGAGATTCTCATAACCATCCCAAATATCATTAAGACAATTTTCAGTTTCAAAAATCATCAGAGGCTGGAACAAAAGCTCTCAATATCTTATCAAAGAAATGTAACAGCCGCATTGTCTGCTCTTTACTATCCGGTGGTTTTCACCCTACTGCTGGGCGAATATATAGATTATAATGCGGGAATTCCCGGCTATCTCATTTTTGCCGGAATTGCAGCTCTATTTCTGGCATATTGGATCTTTAAAACCGTTACTCTCCGCTTTCTTGGTTGGGTTACAAAATCTAATCATCCTTTCACTCTTATTGGCAAAATGGGTTATAACCATCTTATTATATCTGTTATTTTTTCTTTTCCGGCACTTATCGTATCACTTTTTTTCCCGGATATGAAAGAAATTATTTTAGTTAGTATGCTCACAGTGTGCCTTTTGTTCCTATATCTTATCTATTTGGCCCGAACATATCAAGCAATAATTTCATATCGATTTTCACATTTTTTCTATATTTTGTATCTTTGCATCGTCGAATTATTGCCTTTAGCTCTATTGACAAATTTTTTACTCTCTTTCCAATAGTATGAAAATTAAACGGATATTAATATCTCAGCCGGAACCGGCCAATGGATCTCCCTATACAGACTTGATTTCAAAATATAAGATAGCTATAGATTTTATACCTTTCTTTCGTGTTGAGCCTCTACTTGCCAGAGAGTTCCGCCTGCAAAAAATAAACATTCTGGAGCATACCGCTGTGGTATTCACATCCAGAACTGCAATTGATGCTTTTTTTAAAATCTGTGAAGAGCTGCGAATTGCCATTCCGGAGACTATGAAATACTTTTGCGTATCGGAAGCTATTGCTCTATATCTGCAGAAATATATCGTGTATAGGAAACGAAAAATATTTTTCGGAAGTGGGACGGCTGCATCTATTGTTGAAGCTATTGCAAATAAACATAAGGGAGAAAACTTCCTTCTTACCGTTGCAGATAACTGCAAAACAGACCTTAACAAGGTATTTTTAAAGGCAAAGCTTAAACACTCTACTGCCATTCTGGTGAAAACGGTCAACAGTGATCTTAGTAAGCTGGAGATAACTACTTATGATATGGTTGTTTTCTATAGCCCTTCGGATGTTAAGTCGCTTAAAGAGAACTTCCCGAATTTTTCGCAAGCCACCCTACAATTTGCCACATTTGGTCCTGCCACACTTAAGGCATTAAAAACTGCCAAACTCAACTCTACAGTGGTTGCTCCGACACCTAATGCGCCATCTATTGCCAAGGCTCTCTTAAACTATCTTGAGCAGAAGTAGATTCTGCCAATAAATAGCATTATGAATCCTCCTTCCCGACTAAGCTTTGAAAAGAGTGACAGATTGTGCTCTCAAAGGAGAATTTCCGAAATTTTCCGCACTGGCTCAGTATTGTTTAACCACCCACTCAAAGTTCTATATCTGCCAAATGATACTCAGTTGTCCCGGGTTGTAATCTCTGTCCCAAAACGCCTTTTCAAAAGAGCAGTAAAAAGAAACCAAATTAAGAGGCAAATTCGTGAAATCCTCCGGAAAGCTCACTTTCGTGACTTCACAACAACCGGAGTAGATCTATGTCTGCTTTTTATTGGCAAAGAGATTCCGGATTATAAATTTCTGAATGAGAAGATAAAAGATGTTCTGGGAAAAATTAGCAAAAGGGTTGAAAGCGGTACTCTCCCTTCCTCTGATAATATTGATTAAGTTCTATCAATATTTTATATCTCCGCTAAAGCCCCAAAGTTGCAGATACACACCAACCTGTTCTGCTTACTCGCTTGAGGCTATAAAAAAGCACGGCCCCCTGAAGGGTCTGTGGCTTGCCATTAAAAGAGTGTTGAGTTGTAACCCTTGGGGAGGAAGCGGCTACGATCCTGTTCCCTGATTTTTATCTTCGTCCTTGAAGCCAAATCTTGCCATTACCCTCTCTACATCCGGTTCACCTTTTGCCAAAGCTGCAATCTCTTGTTTTGAGACCTCCTTGAGATCCAGAAGAACCAGTCCATCCACACAGTAGTTGAAATCCGGGTCCACATTATAGGTGACTATTTTACAGTTAACCTTCAAATACTTCTTAACCAGAGTTGGTAATCTATACTCATTATTGCTCAGCCTCAGCATAAACCTGTCAAATTTCTCTATGCTGTCCAGCTTATTTGCAAGCAGATGTTCCGGTGTTGTTTTGAGGTAGTCGGGGAAAAAGGGATTTCTTGGGGTAACATACTTTTCCAAATCCCCCGCAGAGTGCTGCTCTTTAAGGTAATAGATCATAAGACTTCTGTAGAATTTTGGGTACCAAGAGCTTATGCTCACAGGACCCAACAAATATCTCACCTCACTATTATTGATTACTGAATAGAAAAGCCCTTTCATTAAAAGAACAAGAGGGAGAGCCTCCTTTTGATAATCAAGGACAACAAAAGAGCGTCCCAGCTCCATAGAGCTTTTAAGAATCTTTTCAAAGGGTTTTTCATAGCTGAAAAGAGTTTGTGTGTAAAACCCTTTTACCCCTTTTTCTTTCATTATCTCATTACCAAAGCCTAGCCTGTATGCTCCCACCAGCCTGGTTTTTTGTTTGTCCCACAAAATAAGATGTTTGTAGTATTCATCATACTCATCCAAATCCAGTGGCCTTCCGGTTCCCTCTCCCACAGCCCTGAATGCCTCCTCTCTTCGTCTGCCAAGTTCGTGCATCATAAGAGGGATGGATTTTGAGTCTGTTATATAACAACTATAGTGTCCCGTTGTAAAGAGGAGTTTATCTGAAGATAGGAGATTAATCTCCTTTTGCATTGCTCTTCTGTTTTTGGGGAGAGCTATAGGAACCGTATTTACAAGCACCTCCTGCTTTTTAACCTGAGGAATATTTGCCTCCATTGCATAGCACCTTGATCTCAAACACATCCCCAAATCATTAAGTGAGCTGAACTCCCCAATCTCGGCTGTGGAGACAGGCCTGCCTATTGACATCTTAATGCACTTGTTCTGTTTATTGAAAAGCTCTCCGGGTAGTCTGGCAGTTCGCAGCATTGGATGAATCTTGCCTATCCAGTGAAAGAAATTGGAATTTGACCCGTGAAAATATACCGGCACGACAGGAACATTTGCTCTTTTAATAAGTTTGATCATTGTCGGAGACCAGGTTTTATCTCGAATAATAGATGAACCATAGGTAGTTGAAACCTCTCCGGCAGGAAATAGTGCAAGAGAACCCCCGTTGCGTAAAGAGTCCAAAGCAGCTCTGAGTCCGGTAAAGCTGCTCGCAAGGTTTGGATTATCGGAAAACGGGTTTACGGGCAAGAAAAACTCGTTGATATTGGGAACCTGTAGAAGAATAAAGTTTGATACCGACTTAATCTCCGGCCTGACAGAGCTAAAAATGTGAAGAAGAATTATTCCGTCAACTGCTCCATATGGGTGATTTGAGACAACAATAAAAGGGCCCTCCTGAGGTATATGCTCAAACTCCTTCTCATTAATATCAAATGAGATGTTGAAATCTTTAAGGACTGCTCCGGTAAAATCTCTTCCCGTAAAATGAGATAACCGTGCATATCGTTTGTTCACTCTATTAAGACCTATTATGGCCATCATAAGTGAAGCCAAGATATCTCCCAATAAACCGCGGAGCTTAAATGCCTTTTTAACTTCCGCTGTGGACACCAATTTGTTTACCATAATCTTTTACAAATATAGGATAATTGTTACTTTTACAAAAAAACAAGTTACACTTTATTGTATGAAAGAGGGCACTTCTCTTAAATCATCAATCAAAGAGAGAGTTAAATTGTTACCCCTCTCACCCGGAGTCTATCGGTTTCTCAATAAAGAGGGGGTAATTATCTATATTGGAAAAGCCAAAAACCTTAGAGCCCGCGTCTCTCAATACTTTCACACAGAGGAGAGTCTCAGTGCCAAAACACGGGTTATGGTCTCTAAGATTGCTGATTTTCAATATACTGTTGTCGAAAATGAAGATGATTCTCTTCTGCTTGAGAACAATTTAATCAAAGAGTTTCTACCGCGTTACAATGTAATGCTTAAAGACGGAAAAACATATCCGTGGATCTGCATTAAAAACGAAGAGTTCCCAAGAGTCTACATAACCAGAAGAAATATTAAAGATGGTTCTAAATACTTTGGACCATACAGTGCTGCTAACCAAGCTCATAATCTAATAGAACTGATTTCTGCTCTCTATTATATTAGAGACTGTAAGCTTTCCCTTGATAATTATAACATTGAGCGGAACCGTTACCGCCCCTGTCTAAAGTTTCATATTGGAAAGTGTAAAGCACCCTGCATAGGCAGGTATTCACAAAAGGAGTACGACGAACAGATAGAAAAAATCACCTCTCTGCTTAAAGGAGAGAGCTCTGCCCTAATACGAGACTTCCGCGAAAAGATGCTCAAAGCTTCGGCTGAACTCCGTTTTGAGGATGCTCATCAATATAAGGAGAAGATAGAGCTAATCTCATCTCATAACAGTAAGTCTGTAATAGTGAACCAGAATATTACCAATGTAGATATATTCTCTCTGGTTTTTGAGAACAGTATTGCTTTCGGCAACTATATACGACTTGTAAAAGGCAATATAATTCAGTCTCTTAACATTGAACTCAAGATTCCGATAGAGGAGAGTCGCGAAACCATAATGACTCTCTTTATAACTGAGATGCACTCTAAATTCGGAGATAACTCAGGCGAGATTATCGTACCCTTTTTCCCGGACGCTGAGACCCTTAAAAAACGATGCCACATCCCTCTGCGCGGAGATAAGCTCACTCTGCTGAACCTTAGCAGCAAAAACGCTCTTATGCTTAAGAGAGAAAGACTTAAACAAGAAG
The DNA here is from genome assembly GCA_002842515.1 of Bacteroidetes bacterium HGW-Bacteroidetes-5. Lineage (GTDB taxonomy): Bacteria > Bacteroidota > Bacteroidia > Bacteroidales > UBA932 > Bact-08. The sequence continues at coordinate 1,531,141 of PHDC01000001.1, forward strand.
AGACGCTGCGTCCTCAAGAGCATCAGGAGAGAGTGTTGGAGAGCATAAAGAGAGATCTAAATCTAAGTGAGCTTCCTTCGCATATAGAGTGTTTTGACAACTCAAATATTCAGGGGAAATTTGCTGTGGCTGCCTGCGTGGTATTCAAGAACGGCATTCCCAGCAAAAAGGATTACAGACACTTTAATATCAAACGTGTTGTTGGGGCAAATGACTTTGCTACTATGAAGGAGGTTGTAAACAGAAGATACTCGCGGATCATTTCTGAAGGAGGAGAGTTACCTCAACTGGTTATAGTTGACGGCGGAAGAGGGCAGCTAAACTTTGCCTGGGAGGCGCTCAGAGAGCTTGGTTTACACGAGAGTATTAAGATTATCGGTATTGCAAAAAGGTTGGAAGAGCTTATTGTTCCCGGTGATCCACACCCTCTCTTTCTGGATAAAAACTCTGTTACCCTTCGGGTTATAATGCATCTTCGGGACGAGGCTCACCGGTTTGGCATAACCCATCACCGTAATAAAAGAAGTAAGGAGCAGATAGTTTCTGAGCTGCGTCAGATAAAGGGTATAGGAGAGAAGAGTGAACAGAAGCTGCTTGCTTTATTTAAAAGTCTTGCCGGGATTAAAAGAGCCTCCTATAAAGAGATTTGCGACACAATCGGTGCTAAAGCTGCAGATTCTCTTTTTGAGTATTTTGGGAGAGCTTCAGCCAGGTAACCCATCCATTAAGAGAGTTAGCAAGATAGAATATCCACATTAGAATCATAAGCGCCGCGTGCGACTCTCCATTTGACAGAGCTATAATCCACATCGTTACACTAATGAGGTTTACAATAACCCAAAGTACCCACTGCTCCATAAACCTCCTTACCATTAAAAACATAGCAATAATTGAAAGCACTGTTGTTGCAGAGTCTTTTAGAGGTTGTGGGTCTTTAAAATAGTGAAGAGCAACTGCAACCAAAACTGTAATCACAATACTAAAAAGTGCAAGAGATGCTCTCTCTTTAACTCTCAATCTTCTTGCAACGATGGTAACAGACTCCTCCTCTCTTCGGCGTCCTATCCAGCTATACCAACCAATAAACTGCATAGGAAAATAGTATAGTGCATTAAGGGCAGCATCTCCGTAAAGTCCTGCCTTAAATGAGATCCAGGCATATAGCGAAACATTGATTATCCCAAAGAGATAGTTGAAGATATTACCTCTGGCAACCAAAACCACACAAACGACTCCCGAAACAGCCGCCAAGGAGCCAATAGCATCCAGCTCCTGCTCAAGAATTGCGTATAAGAAGTTTACAAATATTATTCCGCCAATAAGTAGCCAGTCAAAAGGCTTAAGTGTGTTTATATGTTTAAAGTTTAGCATTTTAAAGTGGTGTTTGAAATAAGAATTCCGTAAAATATTTTTTCTCTCCCGTAAACCCCACTCTCACTCCAGCCGTAAGCGGGTATGAAATTCCAATAATGTTAAGGTCCAGTAAAAGATCGCTGCCGTAAGAGAAGAGATTCTCAACCTGATTGACTCCGCCATTGCGGAAAAAATTTACAAAAGGGATCATCTGAACTCTCTTGATATAGAGAAGAGAGGAGAGAGAGATATCTCTCATCAGCAAAGGGAGTGCATATTCGATTTTTACAGAAGCAGCCCACCTGCTGAATCTCTGCTCGTAACCCTGTGGGAAGGAGATGGCATTTGTCATCAAATAGTTCTTCCCCTCAAAAAATTGTTTCTGGAATGCTCCGGCAATCTTAACTCCGTGGTTGGATAAAATTCCGGGCAGATATCCGTATATTGATGAGTAGATTAGGGATCCGTAGTTCTCCCCCGCAAAAGGGACAGCCGAATACTGAATATTTGTACCGATTCCGAATCTGGGGAAGATATCCCTTACTGAGAGATTTAGGACTCTATAGAGAGATACTCCCACATTAATATACTGATAGTTTGATTGTCTGCCATTTAGATAGGAGAAAAATGAGTCGTTTGTATAACGCCATAATATTCGCGGTACTACACCAGAGCTCCATCCTCCACTACCATAGTGAAGCGGAAGATAGACCATAAGTTGTGTGCTCAGGTATGGAGATCCCAATATCGTGTCTCTCTTTTGAAAGGGCTCGGCGCCTGTCGTTGTCACGAGTTTATTGACTTGTCTGTACCTATCGTTAAAATCGGCCTTAAAATCAATCACAGGATAGAGTCCCCTATATGTAAACTTCAGGTGGCCGGAGTGAAAACCATCTCTCCAGGAGTATCCGGCCAAGGTGTTTGCAGTGCTAAGTGTGTTTTGTGAATATATTATGAACCCGGGGGAAACTAAATCATAAACACTCTCATAAGTGAGATTTTTAATGTTGTCCACATTGTAGTAAACCGGTGCCCAGGAGTGAATCCTGAAGAGATTTTTTACTTTACTGTAGGGCTTGGACTCAAACTCCTGGTTTCGGGGCACTCTTACGGTATCTGCTAGAAAGCCGGCTCCAAGAGTGAGATACTCTGCAATATCATCCTTCTTAGGCAGAGAGAAGTTAGAGCTTCTCCAAAGCATAGAGTCTTCGCTCGCAATAACTGCCTTATATCCTCCGTAACCAAAGTCCGAATAGTAAAAATTGGGTGAATCTCTCTCCAATGATAGTGAAGCCACGCCAAATCTAGAGTTTGTAAGCTGCCTAAGATCTTTAAGTTCGGGATTATAGGTATAGACATTATTATTGCCGTTCAGGTCCGATACAAACCATAGAACATCTCCCTTTACCCTGAGGCTGCTTAAATATTTGGGCTGCTCCTCAATCTCCCTATCCCACAAATCCAGCTGCTTATTATAAGAGAATAAGCCCATTCCCTTTTCGGTTATAACTGTTGCATAGACTCTGCCATTAATCTGTACCACCTCTTTGAACTGACCCCTCTCTGGCGCATTCAACTGACCTATTTCGCTAAAATTATTACCATCCAAAAGCAGGATAGCAGACGAACCCTCAACAGGATAGGATACGACCATAACTGTGTCGCCACCCTGTGAGAAGTGCAGATTATAAACACTCTTACCCTTTGTCTCTCTGGTGGTGATCCCCGATTTAATATCATAGGAGTAGATATCTGAGTAGCTCTCCAACTCCCATCTGCCAGATTGAACAAACTCTGTCCAATAGAGCCTCTCTTTGTAAATAATCAAAGGGGAACTTACTCTTCCCACAAATCGCAAGAAGCTCTCCTGCCCTCCTTGCGCAATCGCAACCAAACTTTTAATCTTTTTAAGTCCGGATTTAATTGCAATCACTGTGTCTCCCGAATATTTGAGTGGATAGAGGTATGAGGTGTAAACCCTATTTGAATCGTTAATAATTTTGTAAGGAGTAAAGGGCATCCTAGCAGAGTCCTCTCTTCTCCACCTCTCTGTCATCACCCTCTTTAGTTCGCGGAAGTTCTCTTTTTTGGTTAGTGAGGTTGTTTTTTTATAGGCTTTATCGTCGGCAGTGATATCATAAAATCTTGAGATAAGATAGTCGGTAGCCTCGCCCATATAGTTGTAATTTGAGGAGTTGAACCGGACAAAAGAGCAAAACATATATCCAAAGCTATATACATCAGGAACATAGTTCTTATAAGAGCCCATTGTCCATTTGTCCCAATTTCTGTAATCGCCCTCCAGAAATGCGGCTCTGTAATAGATCAGGTGGTCCGGATCCCTACCTCTTCCCGCAGAGGTGAGCTCTGTCTCTGTAACAACAGCATCTCCCTCCAGCTTCCATCTGCTCATTAACACCCCCACCCCCAGAGCAGTTGCCTGCTCGCCCAGCAACCAGCTCAAAGGTTTAAATATCCCCTTTTCGAACTTTGAAACGTGACCTGTATGCCTCATTTCGTGAATAACAAGATGTTTCTCCCAGTTGTGAGAGTAGTCGTTATTTGCGGGTGGACGGGTTATAAGCTCCATCCTCTTTGGTGCCACCCCAACCATTCCGTTACTTGCAGAGCTAAACGGGTGAAGCACCACATCCATCTTTTTGGGATTAGTATTAAGCGATGCCAAAACCGGCTCCCTTAACCTCTCCAGCAGATAGACATAGCGTTTTGCAAGGGAGTCAATCTGCTCCGGATATATAACTTTGAAGTTCTCTGTCTCAATTGACCTCCATTTCGCCCTAGATGGGTCTGTACCCAGACTATAGAATTGGGCAAAGGTATTTTTTGTTACGAAAATGTTAATTAGAAGCAAAAGTAAAAAAAGTTTATGCTCTACTCTGTTAGTGCTCATTATTAACGTAAATGGTTGTTGTTTTTGAATATAAAAGAACGAAGGTAATAAAAAGCTGATAATTTTTTTAACAGCTTAATTATATGGTCTATATTTGTGTCTTATTATAAGGAAGAAAAAATGAGTATACTCTTTCAGATTTTACAAGTTCTGGGATCGCTTGGTCTTTTTCTATACGGAATGACTCTATTGAGCGAGTCTCTGCAAAAAGTCGCAGGAGATAAAATGCGCAGCATTCTGGCAGCTATGACCTCAAACTCCTTTAAAAGAGTTCTAACCGGTCTCTTTATTACTGCAATAATTCAGTCGTCAAGCGCAACTACCGTAATGGTTGTAAGCTTTGTCAATGCAGGCCTGCTCTCTCTGACTCAATCCATAGGGGTTATAATGGGGGCAAATATCGGCACAACTGTAACAGCGTGGATTATCTCATTGCTTGGATTTAAGGCAGATATCTCCGTCCTATCTATCCCTCTGATTGGTGTTGGTTTTGCCTTTATGATGTCAAAATCTAAAAAGAGAAAATCTATCGGAGAGTTAATAATTGGATTTGCACTCCTTTTCCTGGGGCTTAGTTTCTTAAAAAACTCCGTTCCGGACCTTAAATCAACACCGGAAGTTCTGGAGTTTATAAAAGAGTGGACAAGTTTCGGATTCTTCTCAGTCCTTATATTTGTTGCGTTTGGAACATTGCTCACAATTGTGCTGCAATCTTCAAGTGCGACAATGGCACTAACCCTTGTAATGTCCAGCTATGGGTGGATTCCGTTTGAGATGGCAGCGGCAATGGTTCTAGGAGAGAACATAGGTACAACAATTACCGCAAACATCGCTGCGGCTGTTGCCAATGTCTCCTCACGAAGGGCGGCGTTGGCACACACAGTTTTCAACTTATTCGGGGTAACCTGGGTGCTTATTCTATTTAATCCTATTCTGCGCCTGGTATCATATATAACGATAAGTGTCGGTGGCGGGGATCCATTCCTGTCGAGCGACTCTACCCTTTACGGAGTCTCCTTCCTGCACACTCTCTTTAACCTTACAAATACTCTGTTGCTGGTTTGGTTTACTCCTCAGATTGTTAAGCTCGTAAGCTATGTTATAAAGGCTCCGAAAGTTGAGGAGGTTTTCCGTCTTCAATTTATACAGGGGGGGTTGCTTAGCACGGCAGAGTTGTCCTTAACACAGGCTAAACACGAGATTGTTAACTTTGCCCACCTGGGTCAACGGCAATTCGAATATGTCAGAAGTGCAATTAAAGATTGCGATAAAGATAGCTTTGACGGCATCTTTTCAAAACTTGAACACTACGAGCAAATCACAGACAGAGTAGAGCTGGAAATTGCCAACTATCTCAACAATATCTCCGAAGGAGAGATAAGCGAAGAGAGCGGAAGACGACTTCAGGCTATGTATACAATAATAAGTGAGATTGAGAGTATCGGTGACTCCGGGTATAACATCGCCAGAATATTACAGAGGAAAAAAGTTTACAACAGTAAATTTGACCCGGATATGGTTAAAAAGCTTGAACATATGCTGGATCTGCTGGACAATGCATTTAAGCAGATGATTTTCAACCTCGAATTAGGATATAAAAACTTATCCAACATCTCCGGTGCAGAGGATGCCGAAAACTCAATTAATGAGTATAGAAATCACCTTAAAGAGGAGCATCTTCTCAACCTGGAGAACAATGTATATAACTATCAAACAGGGGTCTTCTATATGGATGTTATTGCAGAGTGCGAAAAGGTTGGTGACTATATAATCAATGTATCTGAGGCAATAATTGAGGTTCAGTAATAATACTCATTATGAAGCGTACGGCAATATTTTTACTGCTTTTTTGTACAAACCTCTCTTTTGCACAAAATGATTCAATTACTATTGTAACCACTCAGTGGGTGAGCAGTGTCGTTGCCCCGGGAGTAACTCATAAGCAGTATCATTTTAAAGAGAACTCTCTCTTTGGCTCCTCTCAGTTTATAAATCTACTGGAGATAGAGGCCGGCTCTTCCAGGGAGATAGAGATCCTGCCCAGCCCGGTTCTGATTGAGACAAGCAAGCTTGCCTGCGAGAGTGGTGCTGTTGCTGCAATAAACGGCTCTTTTTTTAAATTCAACTACGAGCATAATACTGTAGACTACAACTCTGTTGACTATATCAGAAAAGATGGTGCAGTTTTAGCCCCAAATACCTATACATCGGGCAGCAGGGCTATGCACCAGAGAGGCGCCCTTGCAATTCACAACAGAGTGCTTTATATCCTTAAAGCAGATGAGCTCAAAAACTGGGAAAACTACATTCTGGCAGATGAGATAATCACATCTGGCCCTCTGCTGAGGGTGGCAGGTTTGGACGAAAAGCTTGATAACTCCTCATTCTACACAACCAGACACCCAAGAACAGTTGTTGCAAAAAGAGATAATGGGAATATAATTCTCTTTACCGTTGACGGACGGGCAAAAGAGTCTGCAGGAATGTCACTGGAAGAGCTCCAGAAAACTCTGCGCTGGCTTGGAGCAAAGGATATAATCAACCTGGACGGGGGTGGGTCAACAACTATGTTTATCCGTGGTGCCGCAGGTAATGGTGTCGTTAATCACCCTACCGATAACAGACTTTTCGACAATAACGGAGAGAGAAGAGTTGCAAACATAATTTTAGTGAAGTAACTTTAACGGAAATCCCGTCTCCTTAAATTAAAAATCTGCATCCACAATGGCCAGAAAGGCTCTTTTTCTCTACACTCACCTCTCAACTTTTGTCCGGGGAGATCTTGCAATCCTCTCTGGCAGCTTTGATGTAAAAGAGTATCAAGTTGTAAATACACCAAAAAGAGTACTCCCCTGGTCGCTTCTTAAGTTGGCTCTCTTTCTGATTATAAATATCCGCAAGTTTGAATTTGTATATATCTGGTTTGCAGATTACCATTCGTTTCTTCCTCTCCTATTTAGCCGTATTGCAGGAAAACGCTCATATCTGGTAATAGGCGGGTACGATATCTGCCGCGAGAGACGATATAAATATGGCAGTTTTTCCAACCCTTTGAGATCTATTGCCGCAATCTCCTCAATAAAGATGGCAACGACTAATCTGTGCGTTTCAAATAGCGTACAAAGGGTTATTAGGGCAATAGCACCCTCTTCGCGATCTTGCGTAGTATATAATGGCGTAAATACAGATCTCCTCTCTTATCCCGAATCCTCCGCACAAGATAGCTCTTTAGGGGGAATCTCATCCTCAGAGATACTCTGCGTTGCTCTGGTCTCAACTGTTCAGAGTTTCTATATAAAGGGGATTGATCGATTTAATTCGGTCGCAGAGAGTATACCGGATAATAATTTTGTTTTGGTAGGGTGCAACCCGGATGTTTTTATGTTAGCAGGAGTAACTCCTGCTAAAAATCTAAAAATCTTACCAAGGTTAAATCACTCCAATCTTAAAGATTTCTATATAAATTCCAAGGTATACTGCCAACTCTCCAGAAGAGAGAGCTTCTCTCTATCTCTCGCAGAGGCAATGAGTTACAACTGTATCCCCGTTATAACAAAAACAGGAGGTATGCCCGAAGTTATCGGAGAGTTGGGCTTTATGGCAGATGGTGACAACATCTCTCAGATAGTAAGCCAGATTAAAGCGGCACTTAACACGCACAGAAGTGATGTTTTAAGGAAGAGAGTTATAGATAACTTCTCTCTCAAAAGGCGAGAGGAGAGTCTCCTTAAAATCATTAACTGGTAAAAGCAAAAAGAGGCTAACTGATAAACAGAGAGCCTCTTTTATGTTGACCTACCAGGATTCGAACCTAGACTGACTGAACCAAAATCAGTAGTGCTACCATTACACCATAGGTCAGTGTCCCCATTTTGGGACTGCAAATATATCTCTTTTTTTATTTCTTCCAAAAATAATTATAAAAACTTGTATTGCAGGATTCTCTCACCCACATAGTAAAATAGTGATATCCAGAGCGCAAATCTGATTGACCTCCCTATGAGCATAAATATAGCGCTCTTAATTACATCTATTCTATAGAATCCCAGGCCGATTGCCAAAAGATCTCCGATGAGAGGCAACCAGGTAAAAAACGCAATCACACTTCCATATTTCTCAATTCGGGCCTTTTGTTTGACAAGTTTCTCCTCTTTAACTCCGAACCACCTCTCAATAATATCCCATCTGCCCAGGTGCCCCACATAGTAGGAGGTGAGCCCGCCAATCCAGTTACCGAGAGTAGCTGCAAAAAAAGCGTGAAGAGGGTTTACCCCGGCAATAAGTACCCCTGTTAAGAGCACCTCGGAGCTAAATGGTATTACAGTAGCGGCAAAAAATGCCCCAAAAAAGAGTCCTAAAACACCGTAATCCTGTAATAACTCAAGCATATCTAATTAATTAGCCTCTCCTGTTTTTAAAAAATTCTTTTACAATTGTTGAGCACTCCCCCTCCATAACTCCTGAGATAACCTCAGTTTTCGGGTGCAGAAGAGTTGGAGAGAAGAGAGAGAATCCGCGTTTTGGATCCGATGCCCCATATACCAAAACTTTTATTTGTGCCCAATTAAGGGCAGCGGCACACATAGGGCAGGGCTCAAGGGTGACATAGATAGATGAGCTCTCCAGATATTTTCCTCCAAAGTTATTTGTAGCCATTGTGATAGCCTGCATCTCTGCGTGCGCGGTGGGGTCGTTTAGAGTTTCAGTAAGGTTATGTGAGCGTGCAATGATCTTACCGTTACACACAATTACAGCCCCAACAGGAACCTCATCCCTATCGAGCGCTTTGTTGGCCTCTTTTAGAGCCTCACGCATAAATTTCTTGTGCTCCTCAATCTGATTTATACTCTCCTGCCGGCTTCTACTCTCCATCTGCATATATATTTTCTTTGCAAATATAGCTAATTAAGCGAATGTGAAATCTAATCAAAATTCAGGACATTTTGTCAGTATATCTGATTGGCACCTATTTTGTGTGATGAGCAGTAGAATTGATAATATCAAAATCAAATAATCTTTAATATAATATTTAAAACTTTTAAATTATGAACATCAAACCATTAGCAGACAGAGTTTTAGTTGAGCCTAAAGAGGCCGAAACAAAAACCGCAAGTGGATTGTACATCCCCGATACAGCTAAAGAGAAACCACAAGAGGGGAGAGTTGTTGCTGCAGGTAACGGCAAAAAAGATGAACCGATGGAGTTAAAAGTCGGTGATATAGTTCTTTACGGAAAATATTCCGGTACTGAAATTAATGTGGAGGGAAAGGAGTATCTGATGATGCGTCAATCCGATGTGCTTGCCGTTATTGGATAGATATCAAGCATTAGTTTCACTGTATATTAAACTAGAATAAAAATTAAAAAACATTGATAATATGTCAAAGGAGATAAAATTTAACATTGAGGCACGCAATCTTATGAAAGAGGGCGTAGATGCTTTAGCTAATGCAGTTAAGGTAACACTTGGTCCAAAGGGAAGAAATGTTGTGATTGATAAAAAATATGGTTCACCACAAATTACCAAGGATGGTGTTACCGTTGCAAAAGAGATTGAGTTGGAAGACCGCTTCGCAAATATGGGTGCTCAGATGGTAAAAGAGGTTGCATCAAAAACTGCAGATCAGGCAGGAGACGGTACAACTACAGCAACTGTTCTGGCTCAGTCTATCATAAATGTCGGGCTAAAGAATGTAACGGCAGGTGCAAATCCTATGGATCTAAAAAGAGGGATAGACAAAGCTGTTAAAGTTGTAATTGCCTCACTTAAAAAACAGAGTCACTCTATTGGAGATGATATCACCAAGATTGAGCAAGTGGCTACAATATCTGCAAATAACGATTTCGAAATCGGTAAACTAATTGCAGAGGCAATGAGTAAAGTGAAGAAAGAGGGAGTTATTACTGTGGAGGAAGCCAAAGGTACAGATACCGAAGTTAAAGTTGTTGAAGGAATGCAGTTTGACAGAGGTTATATCTCTCCTTACTTTATGACTAATCCGGAGAAGATGGAGGCTGTTCTTGAGAAGCCAATGATTCTTATCACAGATAAGAAGATATCTGCAATGAAAGACCTTATGCCGATTCTGGAGCCGATAGCTCAGGGGGGTATGTCTCTTTTAATTATTGCAGAGGATGTAGATGGTGAAGCTTTGGCAACTCTGGTTGTAAACCGCCTTCGCGGAACCCTCAAAATTGCTGCAGTTAAAGCCCCGGGCTTTGGTGACCGCCGCAAAGAGATGCTTGAAGATATCGCAATCCTTACAGGAGGTACTGTAATCTCCGAGGAGAAGGGTCTTCGTCTGGATGCCGCAACTCTAGAGATGCTGGGCCGTGCAGATAAAGTTTCTATTGATAAAGAGAATACTACAATTGTAAACGGCGCCGGCGAAAAATCTGAAATAGATAAAAGAGTTGGACAGATTCGCAAACAGATGGAGACTACAACCAGTGACTACGACAAAGAGAAGTTACAAGAGCGTTTGGCTAAACTTGCCGGAGGTGTTGCCGTACTCTATATAGGAGCTGCAACCGAAGTTGAGATGAAAGAGAAGAAAGATCGTGTAGATGATGCTTTGAGCGCAACCCGTGCAGCTGTAGAAGAGGGTATCGTTCCTGGAGGTGGTGTAGCATATATCCGTGCAATCGAAGATCTTAAGAACCTTAAAGGAGACAATGAGGACGAGACTACCGGAATTGCAATTGTTGCCAGAGCAATTGAGGAGCCTATGAGGCTAATAGTTGAGAACTCGGGAATTGAGGGAAGCATCGTTATTCAGAAGGTTAAAGAGGGTAAAGATGACTTTGGTTTTAATGCCAGAACAGATAAATATGAGAACCTCTACTCTACCGGAGTTATTGACCCAACTAAAGTAACCCGTATTGCTCTTGAAAACGCAGCTTCGGTAGCAGGAATGTTCCTCACAACAGAGTGTGTTTTAGCAGAGAAGAAAGAGGAGAATCCGGCCCCTATGGGAGGTCCCGGCGGAATGGGCGGAATGGGTGGAATGATGTAATCTTTCAAGAATTCCCTTCCCGTAATCACTATTATTAAAAAAAGGATGGCCAAAAGGTCATCCTTTTTTTACGAGACAACCTTTTTCGGAACAATTTTCCCGGATAGTTGTTTATAAAATAAAAAAGAATATGTTAAAAATTGGAGATAAAGCACCTCAGTTTTCCGGAGTAGACTCTGAAGGTAAAATTTTAAAATTAAGTGATTTCCGTGGTTCAAAATTAGTTTTGTACTTCTATCCGAAGGACAACACTCCGGGATGTACCGCGCAAGCTTGCGACCTGAGAGATAACTATGAGAGACTACTCTCTCTGGGATACAAGGTTGTAGGTGTCAGTAAGGACAATATGAAGTCTCACAAAGGTTTTATCGAAAAATTCAATCTCCCGTTCCCGCTTATTTCGGATGAGGAGGCTATTATCCTAAAGGCCTATGAGGCTTGGGGCAGAAAAAAATTTATGGGAAAAGAGTATGATGGGATTATCCGAAAAACTTTTGTAATCGACGAAACAGGAGTAATCTCAGATATTATTGAAAAAGTGGAGACAAAAGCCCACTCCAAGCAATTAATAGGGAAATAGTATCAGATTATGTAATAATCTGCCTAACCTGCCGGGTACTTACCCTACAACCCAGGCTAACACGTGGTTTTCCATAATTTCGTAGCAGAGATCAAACTCCTGCTCAACTCCCTCTTTATCTGTAAAGATGGCTGTGAGCTCCCCGCTCTCTTTTGGTTGAAATCTCTTTATATAAATCTGTTTTGCAAAGTCTATATCCGTCAATGACATCCTTTTAAAGATTGCCTCTTTTGCGCTCCAATAAATTGCAAGGTGGGTATTTCTGTTTTTTTCGTTAATAGATTCACGCTCCAGTTCCGAGAGTGCCTTTTTTTCAACAACAGAGAAGCTCCTCTCCAGTGACTCAATATCAATACCAACACTATCTTGCGGATGGGTAAGAATTGCCACAAATCTGCCGGTATGAGAGATGCTGATCTCTGTAAGGCTGTTTTGTAAAAATGGCCTTCCGTTATCGTGGTGACCCAGATAAACTTTACCATCAAACAGCTCATTAAGTAAAGCTCTTACTGCCAGACGCTCGCGTCTTCTGGCGCTGTTGCGTATCAGTTGAAGCTCCTCAATCTCATCATTTGGCACAGAGCTTAGTTCCAAAAGCTGCTCTTCGCTCTCGGTAATATCCCAAATGGATATTGTTGCCCCGTTGTCTAACTCTTTAGTGTAATATAGTCCCATATTGGTATTAAATAAAACTACCTTTTTTAAGTTTCATCTGACTCATCTGAAATTTCACCCACTATCTCCTCCAGAACATCTTCCAGAGTTACTATCCCGTCTGTACCTCCGTACTCGTCTACAACAAGTGCCAGATGTATCTTTTTCTGGCGAAACTCCTCCAGAAGGTCGTTGATCTTTTTACTTCCCGGAACAAAATATGCCTCTCTTATAAGCTTATGCCAGTCAAAATCCTTTACTCCGTCTCTTATGTATCCAACCAAATCTTTGACATATAGAAAACCTCGAACACTATCCAGATTCTTCTCATATACTGGAAGTCTGGAGTATCCACACTCAATTGCCTTATTAAGAACCTCACTTGAACTCATTGATGTACTAAGTGCTGCCACCTCAACTCTAGGTCTCATTATCTCTGATACAGATGTTGTTGACAGGTCCGCTATGCTTTTAAGCAGTCTCTTCTCTTCGACCTGAGATGCATCCGAAATGTTATCTACATCTGTAATATCCTCAATTGACTGTGCCTCCCTCTGCTCTCTGCTCTCGTCCAAAGCCGTATTGAATCGACTTAGTATAATATTAAACGGAGCTCCAAGCCTGCACAGTAGATATGCAAAAAGAGATAGTCTGCCAAATATCATTTGCCCTCTCCTATTTACAATAAAAGAAAGTGAAGCATTAACGATAAAAAAGAGAGTTACAGAAATTGCTGCAGCAGCAATAGGTTGATTGAAGATTTTAGTGATAAGAAAGATTATCCCGATCTTTAAAAGCAGCGAAAATTGAAGCATTGTCCCCTCAAATTCTGCCGGCGAAGAGAGCATTCTGGCAACTCGTTTAGCGCCTCTGCTTTGATTTTCGTTAAGACTTGCCTGTGATACTCTAAGTTGCCTGTAAGATAAATCAAGAGCAGCTATCAGGACATAAACCAGCAGAGCGAAGATAAGAGTTATCTCCTGGGAGAAATAGTCGTCTATTATACTACTGGGAGGTTCCAACTAAAATTTATATTTGTTATTGCTGCAAATATAATTAAAATAATTTTGCATAAAATTTTTCAAGCATAAATATTGGATAATAGGACTCCTTCGCTTTTCTTAAACCCTCATCTCCAATATCATCCTCTCTATTGACATATTGATATCCGGGAGCCACCCTGGAGAGAAACTCTCTGTTAATCATTGGGTACGCCCCTCTAACCTCAGAAAAGGCCTTCTCTATATGTACAATAACTGTATCTGAGTTAATAACCTCTCCTATTGTATAGGCAACAATTTTGCCCTCAACTCTTAACACCCCACCCCTTAAGTTGAGATGATGGTAGTTATCCAGACACTTTTCAACTGCACAACTCTCCCAAGATAGAGTTTCGTATTTTTTGCACTCAACCCTTGCACACCACTCGTGGTTGAACTCCTTAATTTCAGGAATCATATCTGAATTAAGCTCTTCGTAGCTCCATTTATTGTTGGCAGCAAAGAAGTTTAAGTGGTTTCTCTTTGGCTGAAGTTTTTTGCCGGATAGAGAGATAAGTTTTTCACTTTCATATATGTAGTCAAAACTATCTCTTATAGGATCAAAAATAAACCTATCCGGGAAGTGACTCTTTAACTCTTGTGCCGTCTTTTCTGTTACTCCAATGAGAGTAAAAGATGAGCCGTTGTTAGCAGCATCTTCCATCATCAATTCGATAACCTCTTTAACATCTCCGCTACCCGCAGGATAGAGATAGCGAAAATCGGGAGCAGATCCTGTTCTAAGCATCAGAAAATCTTTGTATCTTCCTATTTTAGATTGATATATACCATCCCAAATATACAAGTTCGTGAAACAATACTCTGCTCCACGAAAATCTGAGATCCTTAACAAGATGTCTGCCCAAGCTTTATCTTCTATCTCAATTTTTTTGAATTCCAACATAACAGATTATTCCGAAAGCCATAACTTTAAAGTCTCAACCGCTTCTTCTCTCATTTGAGGGGGTAGAGTAGATATTCTAGCCCTGTGGCTCCCTTTTGGTTCAATAAAGAGAACAATGTTTTTGCCTTTTGGTTCATTTACCTTAACTGCACTCCACGGGTCAAACTCACCATAAACAAACATCATCCGCTCCTGGGTACCGGCAACAAATCGTTTTAATTTTCTATAGAGAGCCTTATCAAATTTAAATTCGGCACCTGCCGGGAGAAAAAGTTTGTTGAGGTAACCCTTTGAATTTTTGATTGCTAACAACCCTTTAAATGGACGAGTGTCATATCCGTAATAGCCTAACTCTCTTGCTGCCTGCACAAAAAATGCTGTAGTTGAGCTTTCGTTTACAAAATAGTCAACGGGGCTAATCTTCATCCAGTATTTGAACACCTCGTTTGCAGAGGATCCTTTCGCCGGCACCTCCGAGATAGGGCTACCCCACTGCCAGAAAGCGAATGGGAACTCCAGAACCGAATAGTCATAGATCTCTCTTGTGGATAGGTTAAACTTGTAACCCTTTACACTACATAAAGAGTCAAATTTTGGCTGCAGCTCCTCTCTTCGGTTAAGAACTTCAAACTGAAAATTCTCCAGCAACTCTCTTTGTTGCGGAGTCCCAACAAATTTACTCAGGAACGGCTCGTGCCTGCCATCTTCTCTGCCTTTACACAGGGGTGCAACATAGGGAACCGTAATATCTACATCATCTGGGAAAAAAGCCCGGTAGATGAGGGCTGTCTGACCACCCTTACTCACTCCGGTTGCAATCCACTTGCCTTTGTAAAACTGCTCAAATGCCTTTTTGATTTTATGAAGGTCATATGCAGAGTTTTCGGCTGTAAGATATTTCCACTCCAGAGGCTTTGGCGTTGACTCCAGAAAATACCTGTGCTCCACAAACACAATATTAGTCTCAAAAAGTCTTGATAACTCATCCCTGTATCTTGGGTTAGATGCATAGGCCGCTCCATAACCCTCAGTTACAATTACTGTCGGTCTGCTGAATGACACATTCATTAGATAGACCCGTTGAGTAAAGCTACCTGCAGATGGATTCTTGTGATCTAAAGGCTGTTGAAAATATAGAACATACTTGTCGTTGAAATTCGGACTCTCCAACCGTTTAACTCCGCTAACCCCCGGGATAGCCTCAATTCTTGAGATAAGAGTATCTCTGTGCTGAGAAAAGAGGGAGGAGGATGTAGATGTAAACAGTAAAATAACTGCTATAAGGGAAAGTACCCTTTTACCTTTGTATTTGTACATATGTAAAAACTTAGTTTTGAGTAATCGGGCAAAAGTAAAGAAAAAACCTTACTTTTGCCCCAAATTAGTATAGCAAATGAGCAACTTTGTCAAAGAACTTACCTGGAGAGGAATGGTCCACAATATTATGCCCGGGACCGAAGAGCAACTGCAAAAAGAGCAGACATCTGCATATGTGGGAATTGACCCCACTGCAGATTCACTACATATAGGACATCTCGTTAGTATAATGATGCTTAGACATCTGCAGGCTTGCGGGCACAAACCCATCGCACTTGTGGGGGGAGCTACAGGTATGATTGGAGACCCCTCTATGAAATCTACCGAGAGAAATCTGCTGGACGAAGCAACCCTTCGACACAATCAAAATGCAATAAAAGAGCAACTCTCCCACTTTCTGGACTTCGACTCCGATGCCCCAAACGCCGCTATTCTGGTTAATAACTACGACTGGATGAAAGATTACACATTTCTTCATTTCATAAGGGATGTGGGTAAGCACATTACAGTAAACTATATGATGAGTAAAGAGTCTGTAAAAAAGAGAATTACCGGAGATGAGCGGGAGGGGATGTCATTTACAGAGTTTACCTATCAACTTGTTCAGGGGTATGACTATCTGCACCTCTACAACAATTACGGGTGCAAATTGCAGATGGGAGGAAGTGACCAGTGGGGAAATATCACTACCGGCACAGAGCTTATTCGCAGAAAAGAGTCCGGCGAGGCATTTGCCCTCACCTGCCCTCTTATCACAAAAGCAGACGGAGGTAAATTTGGAAAAACCGAACAGGGCAATATTTGGCTTGACCCTAAGTATACAACACCCTACGCATTTTATCAGTTCTGGCTGAATGTCAGCGATGAAGACGCAGAGAGATACCTAAAAATCTTTACAATGCTTTCAAAAGAGGTTATAGAGAATGAGGCCTCAAAACATCGTGAGGCACCCCATTTGAGAGAGCTCCAAAAGCTCCTGGCGAAGGAAGTAACAACTATGGTACACGGAGATGTTGAGTACAACAAAGCTGTTAAGGCCTCCTCAATTCTATTTGGACAATCTACCTCCCAGACCCTGCGGGAACTGGATGAGCGAACCTTTTTAACCATCTTCGAAGGGGTACCCCAGTATGAGGTAACAAAAGAGGATCTAAACTGTAATATCACTGAAGTTCTGGCAGTTAAAAGCTCCGTCTTCCCGTCAAAAGGGGAGTGCCGCAAAATGGTTACTGCCGGTGGAGTGAGTATAAACAAGACAAAAGTAGAGTCTCCCGAAGAGCTAATCTCATCGGAAGATTTGTTAAATAATAAGTATATCCTTATTCAAAAGGGTAAGAAGAACTATTACATTCTAAAACTAAAATAATATGGAGGGAGAAAGCACACGACAACATAAGGTTTCAAGGCAATTGCAGAGAGATCTTTCAGAGATTTTTCGCGAGAAGGGGACCTCTGTATTCAAAGGGACTATGATAACTGTTACCTCTGTAAGAATCAGCCCCGATCTTTCGGTGGCAAGGGTATTCCTAAGCATATTTCCATCTGCAAAGAGCGCAGAGGTGTTTAAAATAGTTCAGGATACCTCTAAGGCACTAAGAGGAGAGCTCGGCAAAAGAGTTTCAAAACAGCTTAGAATTGTTCCGGATTTGGTCTTCATTATTGACGACTCTCTGGACTATGTAGAGAGGATAGAAGAGCTGCTTAAGAAATAGACTATTAACAAATAAACACAGCCAATTGCACCTCCCTCTCTTCATAGCGAAAAGATATCTGTTTGCAAAGAAATCGCACAATGTGATAAACATCATATCATTAATCAGTGCGGGAGGTATTGCTGTGGGAACGGCTGCTCTTATTATAATACTATCTGTCTATAACGGATTTGAGGGACTTATAAA
The DNA here is from genome assembly GCA_002842515.1 of Bacteroidetes bacterium HGW-Bacteroidetes-5. Classification (GTDB taxonomy): domain Bacteria; phylum Bacteroidota; class Bacteroidia; order Bacteroidales; family UBA932; genus Bact-08. The sequence goes on from PHDC01000001.1 coordinate 1,548,815, forward strand.
ATCTCTTTACGGAGCGTACGAATCGGATCTTCTCATATCACCGGTACTTGGAAAGAGCTTTATTCCCGCCGGTGAGCAATTCGAGGCAATTCGCAAAGACTCCCGGATTGCAGCATTCTGTGAAGTTGTAGAGGAGAATGTCTTTATTAAATATGGTGACCAAGAGTCTGTTGCTACCATAAAAGGGGTAGATAGTGCCTACTCCCGCATAACTCAACTCCACCAATACATTAAAGAGGGAGAGTTCTCTCTCTATCACGGAGAGATTCCCCAGGCAGTTCTTGGCAGATTTCTGGCCTATCACCTTGGCCTGAGAGTTCACTTTAACGAGTCTCTCGCACTCTATTTCCCCTCCCGAAACAGCCGTCTTTCCATTGTTAATCCATCTTCCTCTCTCAACACAGAGGAGGTCTTTCCGTCTGGAATCTTCTCTTTGGAGCAGGGGTTCGATAAGAAATATATATTTATCCCCATATCAGTTGCAAGAGATCTTCTGGAGTATGAGAACGAAGTCTCCTATGTTGAGCTATATCTCAATAATAAAGAGCAACTTCCATCTGTTAAGAGAGAGCTAATTAACACGTTGGGAGATAAATATCTTATAAAGGATAGATTTGAACAAAATGAGACACTCTATAAAATGATGGAGTCGGAGAAGCTCTCCATCTATATAATACTTCTATTCGTACTGGTAATAATCTCCTGCAACCTTTTCGGCTCTCTCTCTATGCTCATTATTGAGAAGCGTGAAGATGCCTCAACACTAAAGGCAATGGGTGCAGATGACCGGCTTATTAAACGGATTTTTCTCCTGGAGGGGTGGATGATCTCTCTGCTTGGAGTTGCTGTGGGAACTGTGGTTGCTCTGGCATTTTGCTTTGCACAGCAAACTTTCGGAATAATTCCTATGCCGGGAAACTTCATAATTGAAAATTATCCTATAGTTGTAAGGGCCTCAGATGTAATTATAACTGTCTGTGGTATAGCGATTATAGGGTTTTTTGCAGCCCATTTACCGCTGGCAATCGTAAAAAAAATAGAAAATTTCTAAAAATTGATGCAACGTTTATAATATCTCCTGCATCTTTAAGATGTAGGTTTAGGTTTTAGTACACAAGAAAAGGGGTCGATGTCTGTAGCAGGGGATCGGCCTTTTTTTTGCAACAACTCTTAATTTACTACATTTGTCTATTAAGAGAGGCTAACAAAACAAAACTACAAGATGAGACAAATTGCACTTTTAACTCTTTCTGTAATTGCAGTTATACTGCTTTCACCCTCCCCGCTGACGGCTAAAACCCAGTTTGACCATCGGGAGTCAGAAAATAAAAAACCCAGAGTTGTAATACTTGCCACCGGAGGGACTATTGCCGGCTCCGCCTCCAGCTCCACACAGGCTTCCTACAAGCCCGGAGTACTCAGCATTGAGCAGATTCTTAAAACCGTTCCCGAGATTGAGACGCTTGCCCAACTAAAGGGTATTCAGATAAGCAATATAGCAAGCCAAGATATGGAGGAGGGAATTTGGCTTGAGCTATGGAGAACGATTGACAATCTCTTCACGCACGACCTTTGCGACGGTGTTGTAATTACTCACGGTACCGATACAATGGAGGAGAGTGCCTACTTCCTGAACCTGACCATTAGACACGCCAAACCTGTAGTTATTACCGGAGCGATGAGGGCATCTACCTCACTCAGCCCGGATGGCCCCTTCAATCTCTTCAATGCAGTTGCTCTTGCAGCATCTGCAAATGCTCAAAACAGAGGGGTAATGGTTGTGATGAATGACTATATACTATCTGCAGATGATGTTACAAAGACAAATACCATCAATACAAACGCTTTCGAGTGTCCCAACTTTGGTCCTTTGGGTTATATGAGAAACGGCACTCCGCACTTTTTTCGAGAAAGCAGATACACTCACACAGCATCTTCCATATTTAATATTAAAGGGCTGACAGCCCTTCCTAAAACCGAAATAGTTTACGCTTACGCCTTCTCTTCTGACATTGCAATCAATGCTCTTATAGACGGCTCAACAGAGGGTATCGTGATTGCGGGTGTGGGTCACGGGAACTATAATAAAGCTATTGCCGAAGCTATGAAAAAAGGGTCCTCTAAAGGGGTTAACTTTGTAAGATCTTCCCGCATAATTGGTGGCGGAGTAGATCTCTCTGCAGAGAATTATGACCCCAGATGGCCGGTAAGCTTTAATAAAACTCCCCAAAAAGCTAGAATTCTGCTTATGCTTGCTCTCACTATAACGAAAGAGCCAAAAGAGATTCAAAATATTTTTATGGAGTATTAAAGAGCTGCTCCTGCGCGGCTTTTTTCCGGAAAAGTCCAAAAATAGAGGATCCGCTTCCGCTCATAGAGGCGTAGATTGCACCCTGGTTATAAAGCTCCTCCTTACAGAGAACAAGTTCCGGGTGTTTTTCAAATATATGCTTCTCAAAATCATTGAAGAGATGCTCTCTCCATTGTTCCACAGGTAGTTTTAAAATATCTCTAAGCGGTATTAGAGGCGCCTTGGGAACAACTCCGCCATAGGCCTCAGCAGTCGAAACAAAAACAGGAGGGGTAACTATTTTGATTTGAAGCCCGGCCAAAACCGGAAGATCTATCTCCTCCAGAATATCTCCTCTTCCGGAGACAATCATAGGGTTTATCTCATCCTCGGTACTTAGGTGAGCATAGATAAAGAAGGGACAGTCGCTTCCCAATATTGCGGCATAGGATGCCAGAGTCCGTTTATCTATTCCGAGTTCAAATTGCTTGTTTAGAAGGATAAGCGTACAGGCACCATCGGAAGATCCTCCGCCAAGCCCTGCTCCCGATGGGATATTTTTATAGAGGTGAAACTCTGCCGGAGGTATTTTAAAATCTTTACTTAAGAGTTTATAAGCCTTAATGCAGATATTATCTTCTGCTGCACAATTCAACTCTCTGCCATAAATTGAAAAAGAGAGCTTGTCGCTCTCTACAATTTCAAGTATATCACAAGGTGAATTAACATCACAGAAGAGGCTCTCCAGATTATGGTACCCGTCACTCCGTTTTTCAATAATCTGAAGACCTATATTTATCTTGCATTTCGGGAAGATTATCATCTATCCGCATTTTGAGTTTCCACAGGCCATACAGGTGAGGCAACCCTCCTGATATACAAGGTTTAGAGAGCCACACTTTTCGCACTTCTTGCCGGAGTCATCTTTGGTTCCGTCCGGAATATACCTTTTGAGTGTTCTCTCCACACCATTCTTCCAGGTGTTTATCGCTTCGCTGTCCAGCTGGAGCCCGCTAACCAGATTTACAACATCCACAATAGGCATTCCGTTTCGCAGAACTCCCGATATTAGTTTTGCATAATTCCAGAACTCCTTGTTGAACATATGCGATACTCCGCCAATTATATTCCTGTAGCCATATTTGTCTATGTAGTGAAAGTCATACCTGGTGTTTGCGTTTTCGTCTTTCTCCTTAACAATATACCCCATTGTTACAGATTTTGGAATACTCCTGGTATCCTCATCTATTAGTCCGGTAAAGATCTCATAAGGAATACCCTCTATATGACCAACCAAGGCAATCCACTGCTCTGCCCCATTTTTAAACCTTATTACCTCTGCATCCAAAGATTTCGGACGCTCCTTCCTTCTTGACTGAGCCTCTTTGCTGTCGTTCTCCTTTGCAGATACCAGCACTCCGGAGCGGGAGCCGTCGCGGTAAACGGTTACCCCTTTACAACCATACTCCCAGGCAGTTTTATAAACCTCAGAGACAAGCTCTTCTGTGGCATTGTTAGGCAGGTTTACCGTTACACTTATAGAGTGATCTACCCACTTTTGCATCTTACCCTGCATCTTTACCTTTGCCGTCCAATCAATATCATTTGATGTAGCCTTGTAATATGGAGATTTTGCAACAAGCTCCTCTATCTCCGAGACCTGCATAGCCTTTACCTTCTCGCTTTTATATCCGTTCTTTTCACACCAAATAATAAAATTGTGATGGAAGACATAGTACTCCTCCCAGGCATCTCCAACCTCATCACGGAATGTTATGGTCACATTTTTGTCGTTTGGATTTACCTTTCTTCTTCTTTTGTAGAAAGGGAGAAATACCGGTTCAATTCCCGATGTGGTCTGAGTCATTAGAGATGTTGTTCCGGTTGGCGCAATAGTAAGCATAGAGATATTTCTTCTTCCGTGTCTCACCATCTGCTCGAAAAGAGCCTCATCCTCTTTTCTTATTCTCTGAATCATAGGATTTGACTCCTCCCTTTTTGCTTCAAAAATTGGGAATGCGCCCCTCTCTACTGCCATTTGTGCAGATGAGCGATAAGCCTCAACGGCAAGAGTTTTTTGGATCTCAACGGCAAGGTCGGTTGAGTCGTCGTCTCCGTATCTGAGCCCGAGAGCGGCAAGCATATCTCCCTCTGCTGTAATGCCCAGTCCCGTTCTTCTGCCCCCGAGAGTCTTCTCCCTTATCTTTTGCCAGAGTGTGATTTCGGCTAGCTTAACTTCACGATCTTCCGGGTCTTTCTCTATTTTCTCAATTATCGCCTCTATCTTCTCCATCTCCAGCTCTATAAGGTCGTCATTAAGCCTCATCGCCTTTCTTACGTGCTCCTTGAAAAGAGTCTCGTTGAATTTCGCTTTTGGTGTAAAAGGGTTATCAACATAGGAGTAGAGGTTAATTGCTATAAGACGGCAAGAGTCATATGGACAGAGCGGAATCTCTCCGCAAGGATTTGTGCTCACTGTTTTGTATCCGAGATCTGCATAGCAGTCCGGAATTGACTCCCTAATAACTGTGTCCCAGAAAAGAACTCCGGGCTCTGCAGACCTCCACGCATTGTGTACAATCTTCTTCCAAAGCGCGGCAGCATCTATCTCCTTTTCGAATGTCGGCTCGGCAGAGTCAACCGGAAACTGCTGTTTATATGGTTTATTATGCAGTGCACAACGCATAAACTCATCGTCAATTTTAACAGAGACATTTGCCCCCGTAACTTTTCCCTGCTCCATCTTTGCGTCAATAAACATCTCAGAGTCCGGGTGTTTTATAGAGATTGTGAGCATAAGGGCTCCTCTGCGACCATCCTGGGCAACTTCACGAGTGGAGTTAGAGTAGCGCTCCATAAACGGGACCACTCCGGTGGATGTAAGTGCACTGTTCAGCACCGGGCTTCCTGCCGGACGGATGTGAGAAAGATCGTGTCCAACGCCTCCTCTGCGCTTCATCAGCTGAACCTGCTCTTCGTCAATTCTCATAATTCCACCGTAAGAGTCTGCGGGTTTCCTGTGTCCGATAACAAAACAGTTTGAAAGAGAGGCAATCTGATAATTATTGCCAATACCGGTCATAGGACCGCCCTGTGGTATTACATATTTAAACTCCCGTAAAAGTTCATATATCTCCTGTTCGTTCATTGGGTTCGGGAACTTCGCCTCAACTCTTGCAAACTCTCCGGCAAGACGCTTGTGCATATCATCCGGAGATACCTCGTATAGGTTACCATATGAATCTTTCATTGCATATTTGCCAATCCATACAGATGCGGCAAGTTCGTCCCCATTGAAGTATCTAAGGCTGGAAGCCATAGCCTCCTCGTAGGTATATGTTTTCATAGCATAAATTTATTAAGGAAAGAAAAAGCCGAGGGATCGCTCCGTCGACTTCTACAAAAATATACTAAATAGATCTATTAAGCCTTTAAAACCTTATATAGTTATCAACAGGTTAATTAACAAGGCTGCTATTTAAAACGCGGCTATCTTATTGATTTTGTGCCTTTATCCAGGCTTGATTTCTCCCAATAAGACCCCATCCGTCCAAAGAACCGCGTACTTTGAGTTTTCCGCTTTTTGAATCATAGGAGATGGTGCAGCTGTAGATCTTTCCGTCCAGTGGGTCCAGGATGGTCCCTCCGCTGAGCTTATCTTTATCTGCCTTCATATTTTTTATAAAGGTGAGGCCGGCGACAGGTTTGTTTTTGTCTGCTCCGGTACATTTATCGCAAAGTCTCTTCGGGTCGCCAGTTAACAGAGTCACAATGACCCCCTCGTAGGAACCGCTTGGTGCCTGGTAGATGTTCACAAGGGATTTTTGCCTCCCCTCCTCATCTATTGTATACCATTTACCAACAATTTTATTGATCTGAGAATACGCCGACAAACTAATCAGCATAAATAGCACCGATGTCAGAATTGTAATCTTTTTCATTTTTTTAATGTTTTTATACCCTCCGAAGATAATAATATTTTTTTAACAACAGTTCATACTGCAGTTGGTACAGTGCCCAAACTCCCCCCGGAGTCTTGACTCCACAAGGTCGCTCAGACGAATTCTGAGCTGCTCGTTATTTATATTCTCCAGAACATCATATACAAACGCAAGTTGTTGAAGTAATTTTGCCTCCTGCTTGCCTATTCCGCGAGATCTCATATAAAAAAGAGCATTATCATCCAGCCTTCCGCTGGTTGCTCCGTGAGAACATTTCACATCATCTGCATATATCTCCAGCTGGGGCTGAGCATATGCTTTTGCCGACGGCGATATCAGAAGATTGTGGTTTGCCTGGTATGCCTCTGTCTTTTGGGCATCCTTAGCGACAACTATCCTGCCTGTGAAGGTTGCTCTCGATTCATCGTCCAGAATCCCTTTAAAAAGTTGTCTGCTAATGCAATCCGGCACAAGATGGTTCATTTGTACATTTGTCTTGATTGTCTGCTTTCCGTCAACCAGATATACACCGTTGAGTTCACATACAGAGCCTTTGCCGGCAAGCTTAACATTAAAATCGTTTATGAGTATTGCTCCGTGAAGGGTTACCACATTTATTCTTATAAACGCATCCGACTCAACATTAAGATCGAAATTAACAGTATGTTCTGAGTTGTTATGCTCGTTCTGCATAACCACAATATTCACCCGAGCACCCGAGCCGACTTTAATCTTAACATACTCCTCCGTTTTAAAACTATCCAGAGTAAGAGTGTGTGTGCAGAGAAGAATATTGGATTCGGTGTTGCTTCCAAAAACCAAATTGTTTGTAAAGGTAAGATCCTCTGTATCGGCAGAGTCTCTGAAGCTTATAATCTGAACATTTTCCGAAAGTTGACAATCGTCGTTAACAACATAGTCAAACCCCTTCTCTCCCTTGGATGCAGAGATAGAGACCCCCTCACAAGGGTCTATTCTCTCCCTTAAGACCCCGTTTGTAACGAAGGCCTGAATAGTCTGCGGCAGAGGAACCCGGCATCGGAACACCTCGGGAATTTCAGGTGTGTATTTGAATTTACTCTCAATCATAATCTAGGCGTTTATCAGCCAGTCATAGCCTCTCTCTTCAACCTCGAGAGCAAGCTCCTTACCGGCTCTCTTTATTATTCTTCCGTCATATAGCACGTGCACAACATCCGGCACAATGTAGTCCAGAAGACGCTGGTAGTGAGTAATAACTATAAAGGCGTTATCTGCTCTTTTAAGTTTATTAACCCCGGTAGCAACAACTCTTAAAGCGTCTATATCCAAGCCACTGTCGGTTTCATCAAGAATAGACAATACCGGCTCAAGCATTGCGAGCTGGAAAATCTCATTTCTCTTCTTCTCTCCTCCGGAAAAACCAACATTGACACCTCTGCTTGAGAAGGAACTATCCATCTCAACAACTGCCATCTTCTCCCTCATAAGCTTAAGGAACTCGGCAGCAGAAATTGGGGGCAGGTTTCTAAACTTGCGCTGCTCATTGATCGCAGTCTTCATAAAGTTAACATTGCTCACACCGGGAATCTCTACCGGGTACTGGAATCCCAAAAATATACCATTCCTGGCACGATCTTCCGGAGAGAGCTCCAGCAGATTCGATCCTCTGAATGTTATCTCTCCCTGAGTCACCTCAAATGTATCCCTTCCTGCAAGCACTGCAGATAGTGTGCTTTTCCCCGAGCCGTTCGGCCCCATAATAGCGTGCACTTCACCTGCATTAACAGAGATGTCAATCCCTTTTAAAATCTCCTTCCCGTTGATGGAGGCGTGCAATCCTTTTATCTCTAACATATCGATTAAAATTTTCTCATTAATTGTTTTCTCTCCACTGCTTTCTCCACATTGTAAATCCAAAAAACGCAAGCACAAGATAACCGGCACTTACCATTGGCAAAAAAACCATTCCCGCTAAAATATAGAGCGTAATGTTTGTAACATTCACTGTAAACCAAGCTGCCCAACACTCAAGTTTTTTCTGAGCAGAGAGGTATTGCGCGGTTAAAATTGCCATAGTGACAAACGCGTCCAGAAACGGTCTCTGTGCCTGAGAGAAGATTGATGGAAAGAGGTCGTCAATATAGGTAAGTACAAAGCCCCACACTGCTGCCAGCACAAACAACTGAACAACAAAGTAGATTCTTTTGGTATTGCTCATAAGTGTCACCTTGAGCTGATGGATGCTGTTCTCCTCTCCGCTTCTAGGATGAGTCCACCTGTAGTGTCCGTAAAAATTTATTATAAAGGAGATAGGTTGAACCAGCATACTCGAGTATAACCCCTTTTGATAAAACAGTATAAAGAGCAGGATGTTGTAGAGATACCCCATCCAAAAATTGGCAACCTTAGCCCTGGTGGCAAGATAGACACAGGTGAGACCTGAGGCTACCGAAAGAATCTCTATCAGCGAGACACCTTGACCGGCTATTGAAAATATTATATTATCTGTACTAAAAAGCTCAAACATCTTTTATATCTCTAATTTAAATCCTTTTACCCGACACTACCCTCGAGAGTAATCTGTAACAGCTTCTGTGCCTCTACCGCAAACTCCATCGGCAACTGATTGAGTACCTCCTTGGCATATCCGTTAACTATGAGGCCTACAGCATCTTCGGGGCCGATTCCCCTCTGAAGACAGTAGAAAAGCTGATCTTCACTTATCTTAGAGGTAGTGGCTTCGTGCTCCAGAATTGCACTGTCATTTTCATTTTCAATATATGGGAAAGTGTGTGCCCCGCATCTGTCTCCCAGTAAAAGAGAGTCACACTGAGTGTGGTTCCTTGCATTATCTGCATTTGGGAGAATCTTGACTAGTCCTCTGTAGCTATTCTGACTTACCCCGGCGGAGATTCCCTTGCTTACAATTCGGCTTTTTGTGTTTTTGCCGATATGTATCATCTTCGTTCCCGTATCTGCCTGCTGATGGTGGTTGGTTACTGCAACCGAGTAGAACTCAGATGATGAGTTGTCTCCTCTGAGAATTGTGCTTGGGTACTTCCAGGTTATTGCAGAGCCGGTCTCTACCTGAGCCCAGCACAGTTTACTATTTTCCCCTTTGCAGATGCCTCTCTTTGTTACAAAGTTGAATATCCCCCCCTTACCGCTTGAGTCTCCGGGATACCAGTTCTGAACGGTAGAGTACTTCACCTCGGCATCCTTCATAACAATAATCTCTACAACTGCAGCGTGAAGCTGATTCTCATCTCTCTGCGGTGCGGTACACCCCTCCAGATAGCTTACATATGAGCCCTCTTCGGCAACAATAAGTGTCCTCTCAAACTGACCTGTCCCCTTTGCATTTATTCGGAAATAGCTCGATAGCTCCATTGGACATCTTATCCCTTTTGGTATATAGCAGAATGAACCGTCACTAAAAACTGCCGAGTTAAGTGCCGAGTAGTAGTTATCTCCGTATGGAACAACAGTCGCAAGGTATCTTTTAATAAGATCCGGGTAGTCTCTCACAGCCTCAGAAAAGGAACAGAATATTATCCCCTTATCTGCAAGTTGCTCTCTGAATGTTGTTTTAACCGAGACAGAGTCAAAAACGGCATCAACTGCAACCCCTGAGAGTATCTTACGCTCATTTAACGGGATGCCCAGTTTTTCAAATGTAGCCTCAAGTTCCGGGTCAATCTCTCCCCCCTCAACCATCTTTTTTGGAGCAGAGAAGTATATGATATCCTGATAATCAATTGGAGGAATTTTTAGATGAGGCCATTGGGGCATTTTCATTGTTAGCCATTTACTGTATGCTTTTAATCTAAACTCAAGCATCCACTCCGGCTCTCCCTTTTTTGCAGAGATGGCTTTTATGATATCTTCATTAAGTCCTTTTGGGAAACTCTCGTGTTCCAGCAGGGTCTCAAAACCGTGCTCATATTCGGACTCCGTTACTTTTTGAATTATGTCGTTTTCGCTCATAGTGGCGCAAAGTTATATCTTTTTAAACTATTTTTGCATACAAATACATTCGATATGGCTAAAATTGAAAGCAAAGGTAAAGTGCCAATGGTTCAGGAGCTTTTTCTTAATTTCGGGTTAACTCCCAACAACGAATTTCTCGCGGACAACACCGGATTTACCTACTCCTCCTCTCATAAAGTGATGCTTGAAGGGATTGATTTTGACCTTATCTATACCCCGCTGAAACATCTTGGTTATAAGGCGGTGTTAAATGTGCTTGGCCCACTTTACGCAGGAGGTTTTGAACCTGAATCTCTATCTGTGAGAGTTGCCCTCTCAAAAAGATTCTCAACCAACTCTATTGAAGAGCTATGGAGCGGAGTTGTTGCTGCTTTCAAAGAGCACGGGTTGCAAAACATAGATCTTGATCTACTCCCATCTGTAACCGGACTTACAATTAGCCTTTCGTCACAGGGAAAACAAAAAAACGAACTCTTTGTTCAACGCCCGCCGTGCAAATCTTCCGATCTTCTATGTCTTAGCGGTGGGTTAGGTGCTGCATATTTGGGACTTCAGATTCTTGAAAGAGAGAAGATGATTTTTGAGAAAGATAGCACACAACCACAACTTGAAAAATACAAATTTGTTCTCCAGGCTTATCTTAACCCCTATATAGACAAAACTCTTTTTGAGACAATGAAGAGCGTAGGAGTTTTTCCAAGCCGGGGTGAATTTGTCGTGAATGGCCTTGCAGACTCTGTTAAGAGTATCTGCCTTGCAAAAAACCTTGGCGCTAAAGTGTTTATGAATAGAATTCCGCTGGCTGCAGGAGCAACAGAGGTTGCCACAGAGATAAACATAGACCCTGTAACAGCTGCTCTCAACGGCGGAGATGACTATAAGTTCCTCTTTGCTGTTCCGCTTGAAAAACACGAAGTTTTGCAAAAGGAGTTTCCTCAGCTTGATATTATCGGACACCTGTGTGACCCTCAGGCAGGCGCACTATTTGTAACTCCTGACGGAACAGAGCTTAACCTAAAAGCTCAGGCTTGGGACAAATGAGACATTGATGTTTCTCAACTCTAAGTAACTGAGTAGATCTGTATTAAGTGATACCATATATTTTGTTGAAAAGAACTCTACCGCAATCCTGTTGTCGTAGTCAAGGAACTTAATGGTAAGAGTTGTCTTCCCCTTGTTCTGTTTAATAACCTTAAGAAGTTCATTTCGAAAACCCGGAGTTACCATCTTTACCGGAACATTGAGAGTTATCTCCTTTATGAACTCCTCTTTTGTGTTTGCAAGATGTCTTATCCTCTTTACTTTGAGCTCATAATCTACCGATTTCGCCTCCTCTTTACTTGCAGATGAGAATCCGAACCTTGGAGAGATAGAGCACTTTAGAATCAGCGGAAGATTAGGCTGCATATACTGCATAAAGGCCTCATAATCTTTCCCGTAAATTGCGAAGTTCAAAGATCCGTTAAAATCCTCAATCGTGAAATTTGCAAAGGGCTTCCCGGAGCTTCTGGTATAAGATATCTTAACAGAGGTGACAATTCCGGCAATTATAATCTCCTTACCCTGAAGGGACTCCTCTTTAGGTGCCTGTGCCACCATATCTGAAGCATCTGCAACGGTGCAGGAGGTAAAGTTTTTTACCTCAAAAGCAAACTGATCCAACGGATGCGCCGAGAGGTACATCCCCACAAGCTCCTTCTCTTTTTTGAGAAGTTCGTGCATATCTACCTCAACTGCTGCCGGAATCTCCGGCGGTACTAATTTTACACTTTCGCTGGTTCCAAAAAGGGAGCTGCCACCGTTGACTGTGTCTGTCTGAAACCTGTTGCCGTAACGGATAAGTGCGTCCAGAAAGAGTTCATCTCTGTTGGTTGTACCCAGATACTGCGCTCTTTTTATCGGTTCAAAGCTATCAAAACCTCCGGCGTAGATAAGTGATTCAATTGTCTTTCTGTTTACCACTCCAAGGTTTATTCTCTCAATAAAGTTGTATATAGAGCTAAATGGCTCCCCACTCTCCTCTCTTGCCTTTACTATGTTCTCTACTGCGGCAGAACCTACCCCCTTTACGCCGGCCATACCAAAACGGATATTTCCCTTTTTGTTTACGGTAAAAGTATCTATGCTCTCGTTTACATCCGGGCCAAGAACCTCAATCTTCATCCTCTTGCACTCATCCATCAGTTTGCTAAGCTCATCTATGTCATTGAGGTTTCTGCTGAGTGTTGCGGCCATAAATTCCGGCGGATAGTTTGCCTTTAGATAGGCTGTATGGTATCCTATAAGGGCGTAGCAGGTGGAGTGTGACTTATTAAACGCATATTGGGCAAAGGCCTCCCAATCTTTCCAAATCTTCTCCAGGATATCCTCCGGGTGTCCACTCTCCTTTCCCCCGGCTATAAACCGTTGCTTAATAGTATCCATTAGAGCTTTATCCTTCTTACCCATCGCCTTGCGAAGGTTGTCTGCATCTCCTTTGGTGAGCCCGGCAATCTTCTGTGACAGTAACATCACCTGTTCCTGATAGACAGTAACGCCATAAGTAGAGGAGAGAACCTCCTCCATTACAGGAAGGTCGTACTCTATCTGTTTTAGACCGTGTTTTCTATTGATAAAATCGGGGATATACTCCATCGGGCCAGGCCTGTAGAGTGCGTTCATTGCGATAAGATCTTCAAGCCGGTTCGGTTTAAGCTCTCTGAGCCATTTTCTCATTCCGTCACTCTCAAACTGGAAGGTGGCAACTGAGTCCCCCCTGCTAAAGAGAGCGTAAGTCGCCTCATCATCAAGCGGGATAGCATCTATATCTATATCTACTCCCCTGGATTTTTTTATGTTTACAATTGCATCTTTGATTATGGAGAGAGTTCTCAGCCCCAGGAAATCCATTTTAAGCATTCCAACCTTCTCTATCTGAGACCCCTCATACTGAGATACCCATATCTTCTCGCCGGTCTCCTTATCGTTTGCAGTGGTTATTGGGATATACTCCCGAAGGTCGTCCCTTCCAATTATAATAGCACAGGCGTGCACCCCTACATTTCTTACAGTACCCTCCAATCTTCTGGCAAACTCAAGCGTCTCTCTTACCAATGGCTCTCCATTATTGTATGCATCTGCAAAATCCGGAACCAGCTTAATACAATTGTCAATTGTAACCTCTACTGTATCCCCTTTTTCATCGTTGGGAAATCTGATGGGAACAAGTTTGGCAAGTCTGTCAGACTCGGCAAGAGGAAGTCTCTGAATTCTGGCTATATCACGAATTGCACTTTTAGCCGCCATTGTTCCGAAGGTTATCACGTGAGAGACGTGGTCTTCGCCATATTTCTGCTCTACATATTTGAGAACCTTATGTCTTCCGTCATCGTCAAAGTCGATATCTATATCGGGCATAGAGATTCTGTCCGGGTTTAAGAAGCGCTCAAAGAGGAGATCATATTTTAGGGGGTCGATATCTGTAATCCTAAGAGAGTAGGCCACTACTGACCCTGCTGCAGAACCTCTGCCCGGACCAACGGCAACCCCCATATTGCGGGCAGCTGCAATAAAATCCTGGACAATAAGAAAATAGTCCGGATAACCCATAAACTTAATGGTTGCCAGCTCAAACTCTATTCTCTCTCTGTGCTCATCATTTAACTCTTTGTATCTGCTGATTGCTCCCTGATATGTTAGCTCCCGCAGATAGTCATTAGAGTCGGCAAAGGTTTCGGGGATTGGGAAATTTGGCATAATTGGTTTTGATCCAATCTTATATGCCTCTATTTTATTTGCAATCTCAATCGTATTCTCAAGAACTTCCGGGATATCTGAAAAGATTTGAGCCATCTCGTCCTGCGTCTTGAGGTACTCCTGTTTAGTGTACCTAAGCCTGTTTGGGTCGTCATAATCTGCATTGGTGGTAAGACAGATAAGCCTGTCGTGAGCCTCTCTGTCGTCCTGTGCTACAAAATGGACATCATTAGTTGCAATACATTTAATTCCAAGATTCCCGGCAATCTCGAGAATTCCTCTGTTTGCATTGCACTGAGCTTCAAAAGTAGTTTGGTCTGCACCGGGAACATCTGTTTCGTGTCGTTGGAGCTCCAGATAGTAATCATCTCCGAAAAGGTTTTGATACCAACTTGCCGCCTCCATAGCCCTCTCCATATTGCCGGCCAACAGAGCCTGGTTAACCTCTCCTCCGAGACAGGCAGAGGTGCAGATAAGGTTTGACCCGAAGCGCTCCAGCAGCTCCCTGTCTATCCTGGGCTTGGAGTAAAACCCCTCTATGAATGCGTTAGAGCTTAATTTTACAAGATTCTTATATCCTTCATAATTTTTGGCTAAAAGAACCAGGTGATAGCTCCCCTGATCTTCCTTCCCCTTTTTGCTAAAACGAGAGCCCTTTGCCACATAGACTTCACAACCTACTATTGGCTTGACATCAGGATATTTTGATGCGCAATCCAGGAACTCCTTTACTCCAAACATATTCCCGTGATCTGTAATAGCGAGAGCTATCTGCTTGTCATCAGAGGCTTTTGCGAAAAGTTTCGGTATAGATGCTGCACCATCAAGTATTGAGTAGTGAGTGTGAACGTGCAGATGTACAAAAGCCATTGTTAGAGGTGTTCCTGAATTAAACTTAAATTTTATTAACTAGTTTTCTGTCTTATACCAGGGGCTCTCCGGTCATCTCTGCCGGTGCCGGAATTCCCATCATCTTCAATATTGTAGGGGCAATATCTGCGAGTTTTCCATCTTTTACACTCTTAACATCTTTATCGATCACAACAAATGGGACAGGATTGAGTGAGTGGGCAGTGTTTGGAGAGCCGTCCGGGTTAACTGCATTGTCTGCATTTCCGTGGTCTGCAGTAATGATGATTGAGTACTCATTCTCTAAAGCCACTTTTACAATCTCTGCGACGCAGTTGTCTACCGTTTTGATTGCTCTCTTTATTGCACTAAAGACACCTGTGTGGCCGACCATATCTCCGTTGGCAAAATTCAGAACAATAAAGTGATGCTTTTGACTCTTTAGCTCTCTTACCAACTCCTCCTTAACCTCCAGGGCGCTCATCTCCGGTTGAAGATCATATGTTGAGACCTGGGGTGACCTTACAAGAATTCTGTTTTCATTTTCAAAAAGCTGCTCTCTTCCTCCTGAGAAGAAAAATGTCACGTGGGCATATTTCTCCGTCTCTGCAATCCTAAGCTGATTTTTCCCCGCAGCAGATACCACCTCGCCTATGGTGTTTACAAGATTATCCTTGTCGTAGAGAATGTGCAGCCCTGTGAATTTTTCGTCGTAAGGAGTTAGTGTTGAGTAGTAGAGCGGAATCACATCCATATTCGGAATTCCGTGATTCGGTTGGGTTAGTACTGTTGTAAGTTCACGAGCCCTGTCGTTGCGGAAGTTAAAGAAGATGACTGCGTCTCCCTCTTTGAGGGTTGCAACAGGCTCTCCGTCTGTGTTAACTGCCACGTGTGCTCTAATAAATTCATCGGTAAGACCACTCTCGTAGCTCTTTTGTAAAGCTTCAACTCCGCTGGTAAAGCTCTCTCCCTTTCCATACACAAGCAGGTCGTAGGCCTCTTTTACCCGCTCCCATCTTTTGTCTCTATCCATTGCGTAGTAGCGACCAATTATTGAAGCCAACCTGGCACCATTTTGCGAAAGATATTTTTCCAACTCCGAAATATATTTTACTCCACTTTTAGGATCGGTATCCCTACCGTCCATAAAGGCGTGGACATAGACTCTCTCTAATCCTCTCTCTTTTGCCAGATCCAGAAATGCATAAAGATGCTCCATTGCACTGTGCACACCTCCATCGGACATAAGCCCCATAAAGTGGAGAGCCTTGCCGCTGCTCTTTGCGTAATCGTATGTATTTTTAATTTCGGTGTTATTGTATAAAACCTTGTCTCTACAGTCTTTATTGATTCTTACCAAATCTTGATATACAACCCTTCCTGCCCCTATATTCAGGTGCCCCACCTCTGAATTTCCCATCTGCCCCTCAGGCAGACCAACATCCTCTCCGCACGCTTTAAGCAGCGAAGTCGGGTATTTTGCACGGATAGCATCCATATTCGGGGAGCCCTGAACATAAATTGCATTCGAGCTGTTTTTTAGCCCCTCTCCCCATCCGTCCAATATCATTAAAAGTACCTTCTTATCCATAATTGTATTACATTTGTCCATTAATATCCCGCAAAAATAGACAATTATGCCCAGAAAGAAAAATCAAAGCAGAGAAGGTAAGAACCGCCCAACTAAAAAGGGAGGAGCAAAACAGCCTAAAGCGGAGATAACCGGAAAGGTTATGATGACCCGGGAGGGGTATGCATTTATTGCAACAGAGGTAGTAAACAGTGATATATTTATTCCTGCAAGAAAGTTAAGGGGAGCGCTTCACGGAGATCTTGTGAGGGTTGTATATTCTGAGAGAAAAACCGGAGGATCCCGCAGGGAGGGAGAGGTAATTGAGATTGTAGAACGCTCAAAAAGACCATATATAGGGGTATTGCAGATTGTGGGAGATCAGGCCTGGGTTATCACCGAGGGAAAGAATATGCCGTATGACATAAGGGTTGAGATTCAGGAGAGCGACAAAGTTCACAACGGATTTAAAGTAGCGGCAATGGTGGATGACTGGCCAAGACGCTCAGATGAACCAATCGGGCACCTGATTGATGTTCTTGGAATGCCGGGAGACAATAACACAGAGATGCACGCAATTCTCACTGAGTTTGGTCTTCCATATAAATTTGACCCCAAGGTAGAGAGGGAGGCAGAGCAGATTCCCGATGAGATAACTGCACAGGATATAAAAGAGAGGCGAGATTTTCGCGGAGTTACCACCTTTACCATTGACCCTACAGATGCAAAAGACTTTGACGATGCCCTGTCGTTAAAAGAGCTTAGCCCGGGTAACTGGGAGGTTGGAGTTCACATTGCAGATGTAACCCACTATGTTAGACCCGGAACTACATTAGATAAAGAGGCTCTGGACAGGGGCACCTCCGTATATCTGGTAGACAGAACCGTACCTATGCTGCCGGAGAAGCTCTCCAACAGATTGTGTTCGCTCCGTCCAAGAGAGGAGAAGCTCTGTTTCTCCGCAGTATTTGAGATGGACGAAAAATCCAGAGTTCATAAAAGATGGTTTGGCAGAACAATCATTAAATCTGACTACCGCTTTGATTATGAACAGGCTCAGGATATTATTGAGACTCAAAAAGGTCCGCTGGTAAACGAGATGCTTAAACTTCACCAGCTTGCAAAGCAACTGCGAGAAGAGAGGTTCCGTAAAGGGGCAATAAGCTTTGAGAGACCGGAGATGAAGGTAGAGGTAGATAAAGATGGAAAGCCAACAAATATCATTCAAAAGATAAGCAAAGATTCAAACTGGCTTATAGAGGAGTTTATGTTACTTGCAAACAGGGAGGTGGCTACTCTAATTGGCGGTAAAGAGGCCGGCGCAAAGGCAAAAACATTTGTTTACAGAATTCACGAAGAGCCCAATATAGATAAGATTGAGGCTTTCCGCTCTTTCATAAGCCATCTCGGTTATACAATGAGGCCGACCAAAAACCCAAGAGAGCTCTCAAGCGAGATCAACAACCTGCTTGCAACAGCAAAGGGGAAACCGGAAGAGGGCTCTATAGAGATTATGGCTCTGCGCTCTATGGCAAGAGCCCGCTACTCTACAGATAATTTCGGGCACTATGGGCTCGCTTTTGATTACTATACACACTTCACCTCCCCTATTAGGAGATATCCGGATATGATGGTTCACAGAATGCTTGCCCACTATCTGGATAAGGGAAAATCTCTGGACAAACAGAGTTATGAAGATAAGTGCAAGCACTCCAGCGAAAGGGAGCAGCTGGCCACAGAGGCAGAGAGAGCCAGCATAAAATATAAGATGGTTGAATTTATGCAGGATAAGGTTGGTAATATCTATGACGGAAACATCTCCGGGATTACCGAGTGGGGAATGTTTGTGGAGATTGCAGATACTAAAGTAGAGGGGCTGGTCTCCCTAAGAGACATTAAAGAGGATTATTTCGCCTTCGATGAGGAGAGCTTCTCTTTGACAGGCAGGCGGAGCGGCAAAAAATTTGTACTCGGTTACCCTGTAAAAATTAAGGTAATTAAGGCAAACCTTGAGCAGAAGCAGCTGGACTATGCCCTTATGTGGGACGATAGCTGGAACAACGAAAACCCCCAACCTCAAAATGAGAGATATGAGCAGACCGATAGATCTTCCAGAAAGAGAACCGGAAGCTTTTCAAGAGGAGGCAGAGGTTCGAGAAAATCTAAAAGCTAAACGAGATACCTGCCATAAAGGCGGTAGATCTTAATTTATAAAAACGCTCCGTAACAGAGAGCTCTCCGGCGAACTTATACCGAAACTCTCTGTTATTGAAAAGGTTTGTGAGCTCAGCAAAAATTTCCCCCTTTTTAATTTTAACCCGACATTTAATATCGGTAAATGGATAGAGGTAGAATACCCCTTTAGTCATTTCGTTAAAATATAGCGCGGAGTTGATAGCCAGTGAGGTCTGCTCCGTTAACTTAATATTAATCTTAGCGGTAGGGCTGAAAGAAGCAAGAGAGGACCAACTTGCAATTCCGGAGAGAGACTCTCTCTGTTGAAGCAAAAAAGGCGCCGTGAGCTCAACATCTGCAGTGGAGAAGAGGGAGAACTCCACAGTTGGCACAATAGAGTAGCGGTTTAACCTCATCTTGGTAAAGACTCCCTGCTGAACTAGATTAGACTCCGTAAAACTAAAAGATGTTTTAACCCCTATTAAAAGAGGAGTGTCAAAAAAACTTTTCGACAAACTCAGTGTGGAGGAGAGCGATTTACCTGAGTTTTTTTCAAAAATGTCACCTCTTAATATAAAATCCTCCATATTAAACGACTCTCCTTCCATATAATCTACATAAGGAAGTGTTTGGTTTTTGAATTTATGATAGCTGACAGTGCCTGACAAGTTGATTAACTTTAGCGGATTGTTGTAGACTCCTCTTAAAAACACAATATTATCCCTGCTCTCTGCCAGCGAACCTGCCCCCTCTTCAAATGTACGGTAACTCACCATTCTTCGAACCGGCTCAACTGAGGTTATCTCCGAGAATCTGTTTGAACTCCGGTATCCGCCCGACCCCTCCCAAAAAGAGGAGATTCTATATCTCAGATTAATGTCCGGAGCCAATCTTAGTGCGCCGTTCTGTATCTTAAGCGGGAAAGTTAAATTTACTCTTTTCCCATCCTTGTCATATGCGATGGCAGGCGATATGTAGAGATCTGTCAAGCTGAGCGATCCCACCCCAGTGGTAACCCCATCCCGTGAAATTTCACTAGCCGTCTCAAGCTCCTGATAGCGAATATTTGCTCCGGCCGACAACTCTGCGGTTATGCTGCCTGCTCTTCTGGTGTAGCTTAGATTGTTCACAGACAAGAGCTGAAATAGGGAAACATCTTGAAAAACACTCTTTTGCGGCACAACGTCATCCCATACTACTAATGTTTGCGGCATCTGGCTAAGGTATGTGTTTGAGCTCAATTTAATCAGAGAACGATTCATCGGCTTTATCCAGGTTATGATCTCCGAAGCCTCATATTGTCTTAATGTAGCTTTAGATTGTAGCTCTCTTGTTCCAAAGATTGCTGTGTGGTTGTTTTCAAACCTACCTTTAAGGTTAACCCTGTTTTGCAAAAAATATTTGGAAGTGTTCGCTTTGACTGTTAAGTCCAGATCCGGTCTGTTTATGATACCGGAAAAAGAGCTACTCTCTCCCATCAATCTTTTTACTCCATCCCCCAGAATATACTCTGTCCACTCCTGTTGCTCTCTCTCTTTCTCTTCATAGATATAGCCTATCTTAAGCGAAACCTCTGTGCTCTCACTCGTGTTAAAGAGCGTATTTGCAGAAACATACCCACTCTTGTTAAAAAGCGCCCTTTCGTCTCCAACGGCAGGTATAGAGACTCCAGTTACATTAACCAGGTTTACATCTTCGCTCTTTAGCAGTTGTGTCTGAGCTGCAGCTCCCAGAGTGTGAATTTTTAAATCTGCGGCAATCTCTTTGCCCCGGTTATTGCTCCGCAGAGTATTCATAGATTGCATATCGGGAGAGAACCGAAATAGTAAAAGACGACCATCCCACAAATAGTCTGGAACTCCGGCAGCAATATCTCCTGCCGCCACCCATCTCGCCTTAGCTTTAGGGTCGAGCTTAAGATTGATTGCAGAGTTTTCTGACGGCACAAAATCCTTTAATGCCTTAACAGGTTGGTGGTTTTCAAAAATCTGAACCATAGATACAATATCCGGCGGGAGATTCTTGGTTGCTATTGAGTATCTGCCATCCAACATATTCTTTCCGTCAATATAAAAGGCGTTGATAGGCTTATTGTTATATAGGATTTGCCCACCATCTGCAACCTCTACTCCGGGCAGCCTTTTAAGCACATCCTCAATACTCACATCTCCCTCCTTTAAGAATCCTCCGGTGAGATAGTTGAGAGTATCTCCCTTAACGGAGACTTTCGGAGCTACAACCTTGACCTCATTAAGTACTATTTGCGAGCTCTCCAGGTAGATGGTGAGATCTTTACCCGGGTGGCTGTTTAGGGTCTGTTTAAATGGTTTGAACCCCAATGAGGAGATATCCAATGCCCAGGGAGGGGCACTCCTGGCTGTAACAGAAAAACCTCCTGTCTCATTTGTAAATGTGTATCCAATCACTTTGGCTGTTAATGTATCCTTAATGGTGACCCTCGCATTGGATATACCTTTACCATCTTCCATATTAAGGACTATGCCCTTGATTATAAAAGGAGTAGGTGTAGTAACCATTGTTGTCTTGACCGTCTCCTGTGCGACAACATTGCCAAACAAGAGAATCATTGCCGAAACGGTAATCATAACGGTAAAAACTCTGCTCCTCATTCTTAACTATTGTAACTCTATGGAGTTCATTACTCTTTTGGGAATCTGGGTCTCAACCCCGTTCTCATCGACCACGGAGAGTATTGTCATTCCCTGTGAGGTGATTGAGCCTTTTATGTCCTCTACACTTTTTCGTTTAATCTGCAGGTATGTTTTTCTATCTGTCTCGATATATCCGGACTTGTTACTCTCAAGCGGATTAACAATTCCCACCTTGGGAACAAGGTGCACCACCCCAATACTTTCAAAAGTAAACTCTTTTGCAGAATCCTCTGCCTTTAGTATTAACCCGGGAAGCCCTGTGAACTTCCAGGGACCATCCATTGAGGGAATCTCAGGCGTATACCACGCTTGCCACTCCCTTCCTCTGAATGTGCATTTGGCTCCGTAACAAAAGTAGCTGCCAACGGTAAGAGTATCGTCCGTAAGATCCCACTCCACAGAGTCCATACGGTCTGTATACCAATATTTCTGAGTTAAAACCTTTGAGAAAACAGTTATGTGGCCGGAGCTGTAGTTTTTTATTATCCTCTCCTGTATCCCCTGCTTCATCCCTTTTGTACCAAGAAAAACCTCCTCGGGAGATAGGCCTCTCGCTGTTAGAGCCTCCTTTGCAGAATCCAGTAAAAATGTCCGGCGACTGTAAAAAACCGAGTGATTCCTTCCTGCGTCCAAATATAAAAGATCTTCACTCCGCCCCTCTCTGTCTGCAAAGTTTTTTGCCTTATACCTATACATTACCCTTATCTGCGCAGAGTCTTTTTCCTGCGAAAATGCGCTGCAGGCAAATAGTAGAATGGAGAGTATAAAGAGTGCTCTTTTCATTATCTCAATGGCTCAAGTTCAACAGTAAAGTGCCTCATAATAGGGAGCTCTTTTACAATTTTATACCCCCTGGTTATGCTCTCCCTGCGTTCAAAAACATTTCTGAGCGAGGCGGCAATATAGTCCATATGGTTGTTGGTATATACTCTTCTTGGTATTGCAAGCCGAAGCAGTTCCAGTGATGGGTATCGGTTCTCACGAGTAACCGGGTCTCTGTCTGCCAGAAGCGTTCCAATTTCAACCCCTCTTACACCACCCTCCAGATATAGCTCTACTCCGAGTGTCTGAGCCACATACTCCTGTTGAGGAACTTTTGTAAGGATCTTTTTTGCATCCACAAATATTGCGTGACCCCCTGCGGGCTTCTGATAAGGAATGCCATACTCATCCAGTTTTTTGCCAAGGTATGCCACCTGTGAAATCCTTGTCTGAAGATAGTCAAAATCTGTCCCCTCTTTGAGCCCCTGGGCAAGTGCGCTCATATCTCTTCCGGCCATTCCTCCGTATGTAATGTAGCCCTCAAACATAATATTATACATCTGACAACCCTTCCAGTCCTCTTCGTCTCTAAAGGCGATAAAACCGCCTATATTTACGATGGCATCCTTCTTGGATGACATTGTCATAAAGTCTGCGTGAGAGAACATCTCCCTGCAGATATCCACAATACTTTTACTCGCGTAACCCTCCTCCCTGGTCTTGATAAAGTATGCGTTCTCTGCAAACCTTGCAGAGTCAAAAAGCAGTTTAACCCCATATTTTTTTGCCAGTGCAGATGTCCCTTTAATATTCTCCATTGAGACGGGCTGACCACCAGCCGTATTATTGGTAACAGTAAGAACAATACACGGAATCTTCTGCTTCGGGTATTTTTTAAGTACATCTTCCAGTTTATTAAGGTCAATATTTCCCTTAAACGGCAGCTCTGCTGTTGTATCCTTTGCAACATCCACAGTACAATCTACTGCGTGAGCCTTGCGAAACTCAATATGGCCCTTTGTGGTATCAAAATGGGAGTTTCCGGGAAGAATATCTCCCTCTTTTATTATTGAAGAGAATAGAACATTCTCTGCTGCCCTGCCTTGATGTGTAGGTAAAAAGTAGTCAAAGCCTGTAATATCTTTTATGCTCTCCTTTAATTTGTAGTAAGATCTTGCCCCCGCATAGCTTTCGTCTCCCTCCATTATTGCTGCCCACTGTTTGTCACTCATAGCTCCTGTTCCCGAATCTGTAAGAAGATCAATGAAAACATAATCGCTTTTAAGATTAAATAGATTATAATGCGCCTCTTTTATCCACCTCTCCCTCTCTTCTCTTGTACTTTTGCGAATGGTTTCAACCATTTTAATTTTGTAGGATTCTGCGAACGGAAGTATCATTTTATTATATTTTTTTTAGTGTAAGAACAAAGTTGATAATAAATTGGTATAAAAACAAAAAGAGTGACCATTTTTTGGTCACCCTTTTTTCGCTTTATAACTTTATAGAAGTTTTATCTGCTTTTTATCTCACTCTTTTTTGAGTTGATCTTGTTGTACAGGTCATAAACAAGTGGCGTTGCAATAAATACCGATGAGTATGTACCGATTATTACACCAATGATAAGGGCAACAGAGAATCCTCTGATAACCTCTCCTCCAAACAGAGCTATAGAGATCAATACTACCAGGGTTGTACCTCCGGTGTTTACAGTTCTTGATAGGGTGCTGTTAAGGGCATCATTGATATTCTCCTTCAGATCCCGTTTTGGATATAGTGTCCTAAACTCCCGTATTCTGTCAAAGATAATCACTGTGTCATTTATTGAGTAACCTATTATTGTAAGAATCGCGGCAATAAAGGACTGATCAACATCCAGGCTGAACGGCAGCAATCCGGTGAATATTGCGAAGAAGCTCATAACAAATATTGCGTCGTGAGTCAACGCGACAACACCGCCTGTTCCCCAGGTCCAATTGCGGAAACGGGATGCGATATAGACAAATATTGCAATTAGAGCAATTATTACCGCAATAAAGGCATCTCTCTTTATGTCATCTGCGATTGTAGGACCAACCTTCTCCGAACTTACAATTCCGTTAGGGTTATCTGTAGTTGCGGTGAACTCCTCAAGGGTAAGCTCTTGTGCAAAAAGACCTTTCAATGCATTATATACTTTGCTGTCAACTAATGCATCTGTCTCCTCAGAGTTGTCGTCAATCATATATTTGGTTGTAACCTTCATCTGACTACCGCCACCAAACTGTTTAACTTCAACAGAGCCTTCGAACTCTTCAAGAAGGGCTGTTCTTGCTTCTGCCGTTGTAACTTCTTTATCGAACCTTATCACATATGTTCTACCTCCGGTAAAATCAACTCCGTAAGAGAATCCTTTTACGAAAATAAAGCCCAGACCAATAATTGTAACAGCTATTGAGAACATATAGGCCTTTTTGCGAAGTCCTACAAAGTCTACCTTAGTATTTTGCAGGAAGTTACGGGTATATTTGTTGTCAAATGTGATGTTTTTGTTTTTGTTTAGCCTCCAGTCAAAAACCAGTCTTGTTATAAAGATTGAGGTTATTAGAGAGGTTATAATACCAATTACCAATGTTGTTGCAAATCCCTGAACCGGACCTGAACCAAAAATGGCCAATACCACACCAGTAATAATTGTGGTAAGGTTACCGTCCACAATTGCAGAGTATGCATTTTTATAACCATCGGTAACAGCCAGCCTCAAAGCCTTGCCGCCCCGAATCTCCTCCCGGATCCTTTCGTAGATAATTACGTTAGCATCCACCGCCATACCGAGTGTAAGCACGATACCGGCAATTCCAGGAAGGGTTAGAACCTCCCCAAAAGAGACAAGGGCTCCAAACAGGAAGAGAACGTTAGTAAGTAGAGCAATGTTAGCAACCAGACCGGCTCCGTTATAGAAGGCGATCATATATACAAGCACCAATAGGAAAGCAATCACAAATGAGATAAGACCTGCATTGATGGACTCACTTCCAAGGCTTGGCCCTACAACTGCCTCCTGAACTATTCTGGCCGGGGCAGGTAGCTTACCTGACTTTAGAACGTTTGCAAGGTCATCTGCCTCTGTTATGGTAAAGTTTCCAGAAATCTGTGAACGACCACCGGTAATTTCGGAGTTGACCCTCGGGTATGAGTAAACCATTCCGTCAAGAACTATTGCTATACATCTGCCAATATTATTTGCAGTCATATTCGCCCAAATTCTTGCACCCTCTGCATTCATTGCCATATCCACCTCAGGTGTCCCGCTTGTGTTTCCGAATGATTTGTTTGCATCGGTTACAACCCCTCCGTCAAGAGGAGCTTTTCCGTCTCTTGTGGTAGCTTTGATTGCTACCAGTTCAAAAATAACTCCTGCATCATCAATTGGTTTAACGGTCCACATCAGTTTAAGATCTGCAGGGAAGAGGGCCTCTATCTGCGAAGATCTTAACCAGGCACCAATCTTAGCTGTATCTCTGTAGTGAGCTCTTCCCACACACGGGCCGGGGACAAGCTGACCTTGAGCAACATTAGGGTTTAGTGCGAAGAAGAGAGGATTCTGCTCTGCAAGCTGTGCATCTGCACCCGAAAGAGAGTCTGTAGATTGAATTTGAGTCAATAACTTATCTGCCTCTGTTTTTGCAGAGTCTGCAACTGCAGCCATTGTTGTTGAATCTACAGTTCCATCCGGCTCTTTAGCCGCGTCAATCATCTCTTTAACAGCTCTGTTTGCCTCTGTAAGGTATGTATAAACCTCTTGGTTTTCGTATGTTTCCCAGAACTCCAATGATGCAGTTCCCTGAAGAAGCTTACGCACACGAGCCGGCTCTTTAACTCCAGGTAGTTCAACAAGAATTCTTCCCGTTGTTCCAATTTTCTGAATATTTGGCTGGGTAACACCAAACCGGCGTATACGATTTCTTAGTACATTGAATGAGTTAGAGATTGCGCTCTCTGACTCTTCGCGGATAATGTCCAGAATTTCGGTGTTTGATGTCTCGGGTTTGATTCTGTCTCTCATCTCATAAGTCCCGAATACCTGAGACATTCTTTGACCGGGAGCTACCTGATCCCAAGCCTCTCCAAAGAGAACTATAAAATCTGTGCGCGCGGGTGAGAGATTAGATTTTGCAACCTTAATAGCCTCAAGAAACTGAGGATTAGTGCTATTGTTCGAAAGAGAGGTTACCAACTCCGGAACACTTACCTCCAACATCACATTCATACCACCTTTAAGGTCAAGACCAAGGTTTATCTCCTTCTCTTTTATCTCTTTGTAGGTAAAGCCAAGATAAACTTTTTCTGCTGTTATTGAGTCGATATAGTATCTCTCCTTAACCCTGTTGAGTGAATCAAGATAAAAAGCCTTGTCCAGGTCTGAAACTAATTTGAAAGAGGGAGACGTTTGCTCCAATTTAACCGCATTTGCGGCATACTCTTTGGCTTTACTCTCCTGATTTCTTGTAGCCCAGGTGAATGACAGCTGGTATATACAGGCTAAAGCGATTAAAATTGCCACAAGTCTGATGGCGCCTTTATTTTGCATGGATTATTTTGTTTAAATTATATAATTCAACGAAAATTAGAGCACAAAAGTAGTATTTTTTCCCAAAATATAAAGAAATTAGTACTTTTGTTACATAATATATTTCCCAATGTATGAAAAAGTCTATATTCTTGCCTTTGGTTCTTATGCTTATAGGTTTTCCTGCGGCAGGACAGATATTGACAGATACAAAACTTGAAAGTGCAGAGAGGCTCCGAAGAGGTTACCGCTTCAATGAGGCAATTGAATTATTCAAAGAGATTTTAATGGAGAGCAGTGACTCTCTTACAAGTCATAAAATCAATTCTTTAATCACAAAAAGCGAAAACGGGCTCAATATGCTTCAGTATGCTTCTCATCCTGTTGTTACGGGAAGGGCGTCAATTCCTCTATCCGATTTCGTTTTGTACTATCCGGGCTTTAAAGATAGCGCCTGGGTTAAGATCCCCTCTAAGCTTGCCGGTTCTGTAGATAGTTTGGCGCTGAATTTTCCTAACGCAATCCTGCTAAGGGAAGGAGAGAAGACAATTCTTTACTCTGCTCTTAATAAAGAGGGTAATTTGGATATATACAAAATACGAGAAGTTGATGGCAATGTTTGGTCTATTCCCGAACCGCTTAACAACTTGATTAACTCATCTGGTGACGAACTTTTCCCCTTTTTGAGCCAAGACAAAAAGCAGCTTTTTTTTTCATCTACAGGTCACTTTGGAATTGGTGGTTTTGATCTCTATGTAAGTTATTGGGATGAGAGCACAAACGACTGGGGGTTACCCCAAAATATGGGATTTCCATACTCGTCGGTTGATGACGACATTTTGCTAATTCATAGTGAAGATGGGCTTAACACCTATATCTGCTCCAATCGCAACTCACGCTCAAAAGATTCAATAGATATATACCGATTTGACTTTGAAAATACTCCCGTAAAAAGAGCCCTCACATCAATTGCCGAGGTTTTGGAGATTGCTGCATTAAGAGTACGCAAATCAACAGAATCTACACTGGAGAGTGCAAAAAAAGAGGTTATGACCTCCCCCGAAACAGAGGAGTATAAAAGGATGATAGTAGAGGTGAGGCAGATACAAAATGTTATAGACAGCACAACCAGAGAGATATCTGCAAACCGAATGCTATACAATACAGTAGCGGGAGCAGAGGAGAGGGCAAAACTTGAGAAAAGAATCTCTGATGGGGAGCTCTCATTGCTGGATATGCAGTCCAGATTAAGAGCAGCAAACCTTGTAGTTCAAAAACGGGAGATGGAGTTTCTAAGCAAGGGGACCATTATGCCTCGTAACGAGGAGTTTTTCCGCGACGATAATAAAGCGACTGCAGTTAATGACACTCTCGAACCTTTTATTCTCAATCCAAAAAGCTTCGGAGACTTTCCTGAGATAACTATTCTGGAGCCTGTCGAGATTTTTGATTACTCTTTTGGTATTGGCGAAGTGGCCGTAATGGCAGAAGATCATACTATTCCGAATGGATTGGTATACAGAATTCAACTGTTCTCTCTCTCTAATCAAGCCGAGCTTAAATCTTTCAAAGGACTTAGGCCTATTTTTGAAAACAGGAGTCCGGCAGGAAGATGGATATATACTGTGGGGCAGTTTTATAATTTTGCGGAAGCCTCGGAAACTCTCTTAAAGGTAAAGAGTGCGGGATTTCCATCTGCCTTGGTTGTCGCATACGAAAACGGAAAGAATATTACAGTACGGCAGGCCAGGATTCTTGAACAATCTATAGACTTGAGTGTTACATACCAGATAAAGATTGAGGGTTACCCTGCAGGTATGCCTCAACCTGTCCTGGAGATAATCCGGGGTAATACAGAGAGAGATATTGCAAAGAAGGTTGTTGAAGGGAGAGAGCTCTTTTTGATTGGCCCATTTACAAACAAGCAGGAGATGGACAAAATTGTTCTTCTGCTTAAAGAGATCGGTGCAGAGGGAGTTACCATAGAAGAGATTAATAAAGTTGAACCAAAATAGTCACACCATATGACACTGATTATTACCTTAATTTTATTGGGAATTTTGCTAATAGCAATTGAGCTTCTCATTATTCCCGGTTTCGGTTTTGCCGGAATCATCGGTCTTATTTCAATAGCAGGAGGTATTATACTCTCATTCACAGAGTTTGGTCAGGTCACCGGACTTTTGGTTCTGGGTGGAGTAATCGTCTCCCTGTCTATATTTACCTGGTTGATTCTCAGGTCTGGAACCTGGAAGAGGCTCACTCTTAAAGACAGTATAAGCTCTAAGGTAGACACTAACCCTTCTGACAAGGGTCTTGAGCCCGGAGCAAGAGGGGTAACACTAAGCCGCCTTTCACCAATGGGTAAAGCCCGGTTCACAAATATTGATACAGAGGTTCTTTCGCAGGAGGGGATAATAAATAGTGGCACTCAAATTGAGATAACTCGCATTGAGGATAGTAAAATTATTGTAAAACAGATATAAAAATTATGGAAAGTATTACCGTATTTCTTGTTTGGATAGGTATCTCCCTTGTGGGACTTACAATCCTTTTGTGGTTTTTCCCCGTAACACTTTGGTTTCAGGCGCTTATCTCCGGCGTTAAAATTTCGCTGCTTCAACTGGTTTTGATGCGATGGAGAAAGGTTCCTCCCGGAACAATCGTTATGGCAATGATCACAGGAACCAAAGCAGGGCTTCAGTTAAACCCCAACGAACTGGAGGCTCACTTCCTGGCTAAAGGAAATGTCTCTAAGGTTGTCAATGCTCTAATTTCTGCCGACAAGGCAAATATTGCGCTCAACTTCAAGATGGCAGCAGCCATAGACCTTGCCGGTCGTGATGTATTTGAAGCAGTGCAGATGTCGGTTAACCCTAAAGTGATTAACACCCCACCCGTAACAGCAGTTGCAAAGGATGGTATTCAGCTCATTGCCAAAGCAAGGGTAACGGTTCGTGCAAACATCAAACAACTTGTCGGGGGAGCAGGCGAAGAGACCGTTCTGGCCCGAGTTGGTGAAGGTATCGTATCCAGCATCGGATCTGCAGAAAGTCACAAATCTGTTCTGGAGAACCCGGACTCAATTTCAAAAGTTGTTCTTAATAAAGGCCTTGACGCCGGTACCGCATTTGAGATTCTCTCTATTGACATCGCCGACATAGACATCGGAAAAAATATCGGAGCTGCTCTCCAGATGGATCAGGCCAATGCAGATAAAAACATTGCACAGGCCCGGGCAGAGGAGAAACGCGCTATGGCTGTCGCTCTTGAGCAGGAGATGAAAGCCAAGGCACAAGAGGCAAGAGCAAAAGTTATTGAGGCAGAGGCTCAGATTCCGCTTGCAATGGCAGAGGCATTCCGCAGCGGCAATATGGGAATTATGGACTACTATAAATTCCGCAACATACAGGCCGATACCGAAATGCGCGAAAATATTGCCAAGGCGCAAAAATAAAATCACTTTTGCGAAAACGGTGTCAGCACGGAAAATTCTCCCCAACTTCGTTGGGTCCCCTCCATCTTCTGGAGCCAATGTTTTCCTTTGCTGACACCGTTTTCGCAAGCATCTGATTTACTATCGGAGATTCAATATTTGTCACAAATCAAAAAGAGTTGTAGCGCACAGTAAGTTATTTGCAGATTAAAAAGAATTTGTATCTTTGCACTCCCTGCTATAAAACGCAGGGTTTTGGTGAGGTGGGTGAGTGGCTGAAACCAGCAGTTTGCTAAACTGCCGAACTCGTAAGGGTTCCGGGGGTTCGAATCCCCCCCTCACCGCCTAGCTTGAAGGCGGTTTATTTTTTGCTTTTATCGGCCATAGGCTGAGGCTTTTATTGTTTTTAGGCCCCCACTCGGGGAACACCGAACGAAGTGAGGTAATCCCCAAACGCATAAGGCTTTTTCTTCTTTGAAGCACCCCCACTCGGGGAACACCGAACGAAGTGAGGTAATCCCCTAAACCATCTGCCCACTCATAAGGTATTCACACATTCATATTAAAAAACATAACTATCGCAAAAATTGATATTTAGACTAAATATCATAAATTTACAGACTAGAACCGGAGCGACATAGACTGATAGACAGCTTGATCTGTATTCAACTACAAAATGAAAGTATTACGATTAACTTTAAATTTTTACAGCTCCTTTGCTTTTGCAAGCTGGATGATAACGATATTATGTGTAATGATCTCTTATACTCAAGGAATTAATATATTTACAGCTCTTTTTTGGTTTAAAATAATCACTCTTGGAATAATTGTTTACTTCATTAACAACTATAAACGTAATGAATTCTATTATTATAAAAATCTTGGTCTTTCAAAGAAGGTCTTGTGGATTTCTTCACTAACCTTTGATTTTATATTGTTTTTAACACTGATAATAATAACATTACTAGTTAGATGACGAATAAACTTGAAGTTGATGGTGTTATCCTGGAATTCGATTCTAAACGAGTTTTGCAAAATGTATATTTAAAAAGTGAGACTGGAAAGGTTACAGGATTACTTGGAAGAAATGGAACAGGCAAATCTTGTTTAATGAAAATTATTTATGGAGAACTTTTGCCCAATGATAGTTCCATTCGGCTGGACGGAAAACCTATTTATAACGAATTCCGAAATCCGACCGACATAATGTATTTACCACAAGGTCATTTTATTCCTAAATCTTTAACAATTAAAACGATTTTCAAAAACTTCCAGCTTGACTTTTCCGATTTTATAACCGAATTTCCAGAGTTTAAAAAACTATATAAAGAGAGATTTAAAAATTTATCCTGTGGGGAACAACGAATTCTTGAAATCTATTTGATACTTGCTTCAGACTCTAAATTCTGTATGTTAGATGAACCATTCTCACAGATAATGCCATTACATATAGAGACAATAAAAAGGCTGATTTTAAAAGAGAAGAGAGATAAAGGAATCATAATTACAGATCATTTGTATAAGCATATTCTCGATATTTGTGATGAACTATATGTAATTGATGAGGGAAAAACCTATTTAACTAAAGGCTTACAAGACTTAGAGACACTTGGATACACAAGAATTACTTCTGACCAAAATTTCAACTCTATCGAACAATATACTATAACTTAATATGGAAAATAGTTACATAGATGTAAAGAACAAATTAGACAAAGGGCTCACTTTTAAAGTTTCCAGATTCAAGGAGATAATCAAAAAAACCAAGCCCCATAAACACGATGAATATTATGAAATGATTTTCTTAAGTGAAGGAGAGGGCTTTCATTGCATTGAATCCGAAAAATATATGGTTTCAACACCCGAACTATATCTATTAAAACCGGGGCAACTCCATTTTTGGCAATTTACATCCATTCCAAAAGGATTTGTAATCATTTTTAACGCGCGTGAATTTAACCCTGTTAACGAAAAAATATTGATTGATTTGCTCAGAAAAACAGATGACATAACAAGGTTAAGATTTGAACCGGGTAAATTTCCAATGTACCTTTTGGAAGATATTTTTAATGAATATCAGCTCAACTCACAATACTCAAAAGATATTATCCACGGACTTCTAAAAGCACTCTTG
Source organism: Bacteroidetes bacterium HGW-Bacteroidetes-5 (assembly GCA_002842515.1). GTDB lineage: Bacteria > Bacteroidota > Bacteroidia > Bacteroidales > UBA932 > Bact-08. The sequence goes on from PHDC01000001.1 coordinate 1,580,900, forward strand.
GGAAAATTGCTCCAAATTAACGCTCAAAACCCGGCAAGCACCAATCAACCCCAACCGATTTATGACCGATTTATGATGTTATTGGTGAAAGAGTGCCCTCAACTTCATAAGGTGAACCAATTTGCAGATCTATTAAATACAACCCCTCAGAATCTAAACACTATTTGCAGGAGGCACACGGGCAAAAGTGCCAGCGAAATCATCACAAATCAACTATTGTTAGAGGCTAAGAGATATATACTCCACACAGACAATACTATAAACGAAATAGCAGAAATTCTTTCGTTTACAGACACATCAAACTTTGTAAAATTCTTCAAAAGGCACGAAAATAGTACTCCGATACAATTTAGAAATAAGTATTTTCAATAGTACCAAATATTCATCTATATATACCACCACGTTTGTAACAATACTCCCTATTTTTGCTTTATAACAAAAAAGCATAATATGGAAATTCTAATAATTAGCGTAGCAGCATTTGTCGTAGCAATTTTAACTTTCTTTTCTGGGTTTGGTTTGGGGACAATCCTAACCCCTCTCTTTATGATATTCTTTCCCGTTGATCTGGCCATTGCATTAACAGGAGTAGTTCATTTTTTCAACAACATTTTTAAACTAATCTTAGTCGGTAAAAAGGCAGATAAAAGCACCCTGATACGCTTTGGTATTCCTGCTGTTATAGCTGCTATAGTCGGAGCGTGGTTGTTGCTTTATATACCAGATTCAAAACCTCTTTTCTCTTATCATCTGTTTGATAAAGTCTTTGATGTTTACCCGGTTAAATTCTTTATTTCTGTTTTGCTCATCATTTTTGCCAGTATAGACCTTATCCCATATTTTGGCAAATTACAGTTTGGGAAAAACAAGCTCCCTATAGGTGGCGCTTTAAGCGGTTTTTTCGGAGGCCTGTCGGGTAATCAAGGAGCACTAAGGAGCGCGTTTTTAATAAAGGCCGGCCTATCTAAAGAGGCATTCATAGGTACTGCTGTTGTGGTTTCTACTTTTGTAGATTTTACACGGCTAAGCATTTATGCAACAAGGATTACGGCTTCCGGGCTTACAGATAATTTAGCTCTGGTTATTACCGCAACTCTTGCCGCAATTGCCGGTGCATACATTGGAAATAAACTGCTTAAAAAAGTAACACTACACTCTATGCAGATTATCGTTGCTATTATGCTTATCTTGCTTTCACTAGCATTGGCAGCCGGGATTATTTAACTCTCCGGAGAGTATTTTTCCACAGTATATATGCCAGATTAGTATCCATATAGAGACACCTTATTGTAAACAAAATGTTAAACAGATTACTTTCGAAAAGGTTTTTTCCATTAACAATTAAGTATATTTCTTTAATTGCATTTGTTGTTCTTATTGTAACAGGTTTAATGGCATATTCTACAGATGCTCTATTCCTGAAACAACTACGGAGCACTAACCTTGGAAATCTTATTGTGTGGTCATACTGGTGGCCGGCTATAATTATACTGGCAATTTTTTTTGGCCGTATTTGGTGTATGGTCTGCCCCGTGGAGCTCATAACTACCTTTTTTTCAAAAATCGGGCTCAAGCGGAAAAGGCCAAAGTGGCTGCTTTCAGGTTGGGCTATAACCATTTTTTATATCATAATCCTGTTCATTGGAATACAAGGTTTTGCCATTCATCGCAACCCTGCATTTATGGCAATATATCTATTAGTAATTGTTGCCGTCTCAATTATTATCGGAAGCATTTATGAGAAAAATACTTTTTGCCGATATGTTTGTCCTGTTGGATATTTATTGGGACTCTATTCCAGACTTTCATTTTTCGGTTGGAGGGTAAAAAACAGGAGTGTTTGCGAAACGTGTAAAGACAAATCCTGTATTCATAAAAGATATCGGTACAACCTGAATGCTAAAAGTTGCGGAGTAGATTTATATCCCGCAAATATAACAGATAATGCAAATTGTATACTGTGTGCCGGCTGTTTAAAGAGTTGCAACGAATATCAGTCAGAAACAGATGCAAACAGACCCAACCCCGGAATTAGATACATTGGATTTGCCAACGATCTTTTTCAGCTAAATCCGCTTAAAATTGCTGAAATGGTCTTTGTTTTAGTTGTTTCGGGATTTGTTATTTCTGAAATTTGGTCGGAATGGAAACTTACAGACAGCTACTTAAATTACCTTCCAAATTTGGTAATTGAACCACTATCAATTGAGAATAATTTTTTAGCCGGAGTTATAAAAGGGGCTATATTATTTGGAATAGTCCCTGCAATTATTTGGTTAGTGCCTTGGCTTCTTACAACTTTAACAAAATCAAGCATAAAAATTAAAGACTATATTTTGAATTATGGAATTGCTTTTATCCCAATCATTGCAGCTGCACATCTGGATAAGTCAATCCTTAAATCAACATCAAGAGTACCCTATTTTAATTTTCTGTTTGATGATGTAACTGGTTTGTCTACTGCTCAAAAGATAATTGATAACGAAATTTTTATCCCCCAAATACCTTTATGGATAAATATTTGTGTTTCAATCCTAATGACCTTAATAATGAGCGTTGGAATATACTTAAGTTTTAAAGTAGTCCGGCTTCAAAATAAAAAATATGGATTTAATGAATCTCTCAGGCCGGCATATCTAATACCTATCCTATATGGAGGTATTTTTTTAATTATGCTATTGATTTGGCGGTGGAATATGTAAATTTGTAAAGTGTAAATATTAAAATGTCTATTTATGAAGATTGGAATAATTATAGAGACAAAAGAGCCTGAAAAGTCCTGGAATGCCTTTCGTTTTGCTGTAACAGCTAAGAAACAGGGACACGAGGTTAAGGTTTTTCTAATGGGAGAGGCCGTAGAGTGCGAAGGGTTAACTCACGAAAAATACAATGTCGACGAACAGTTGAAAGCATTTGTAAATGTTGGAGGAGAGATACTTGCGTGTGGAACATGCTTAAAATCCAGACAATTAAATGAAACAGAAACCTGTCCCATTTCAACTATGTTTGATTGTGTTAATCTTGTTGTATGGGCAGATAAAACTGTAACATTCTAACCCAATCAATTTCAAGACACTTAGCCAATGCTCCCCAAAACCAAATTAAGACTGAGCATTATTTGAAAAGCCTTGATAAACTATCAGAGAAATGAAAACAATTTACAAACTATTTTCGCTCCTGATTAGTACGGAAAGTGATTATAAATCGCTTATCCCTCGTATTATTGTCGGGTTGGTTTTTTTATCGGAAGGGATTCAGAAATTCCTTTTCCCTGACCTGGTTGGTGCAGGGCGTTTCGTTAAGATTGGTTTTGAGAATGCCGCCTTTTTAGCCAATTTCGTTGCCTGTTTCGAAATTATTTGTGGCATCTTGATTCTCGCCGGTTTGCTTACCCGTATTGCTTCTGTTCCTTTGCTAATCATTATGGGCACAGCCATTGTTACCACTAAAATTCCCAAATTGATTAACGATGGATTCTGGACAATGGCACACGATTCAAGAACAGATTTTGCTATGACATTACTGCTTATTTTCCTGATAATTTATGGTGCAGGGAAACTTTCAATTGACTCAAAAATTCAAAAAACCCCCGTATGAAGATAATTATCACGCTCCTAATGATGTGCTTTACAATTGTGCAGGCACAAACTCCCGGCGATTCGGGAGAGTTTCGGTTTATGACCTATAACATCCGGGTTGGTAAAGGGTTGGATCAGGTAAAAAGCCTTGCGAGGATTGCAGATATCATTAACCGTGAGATGCCGGATATTGTGGCCCTGCAGGAGGTAGACAGTGCCACAACCAGAAGCGGGATGGCAGGTCAGGCTCAGGAGCTTGGAAGACTCACCGGAATGCACGCTGTTTTTGCCCCGGCAATAACTTTTGATGGCGGCAAGTACGGTGTCGGAATCCTATCCAGGGAGGAGCCCATATCCATTAAGAGAGTGCCGCTACCCGGCAGCGAAGAGCCCAGAGTATTACTCATTGTAGAGTTCCGCGATTTTGTTGCCGCATCCACACACTTCTCCCTTACCGAAGAGGACAGAATTATCTCTGCTGAAACTCTTAAGGCAGAGGCGAGGCTCTTTGATAAACCGATGTTTGTTGGCGGCGACTTTAATGCCCTCCCGGGCTCAGAACCAATAATCTCCATAGGCCGGGAGTTCCAAACCCTCTCAGACACCACACAATACACATTCCCAGCCGATAACCCCACCAGGTGCATAGATTACATATTCGCCAAACAGAAGAGAGACCTAAAATACAGAATCACTCAAAAGAGAGTAGTCCCCGAAGCCGTTGCTTCAGACCACAGACCGGTAATGGTGGTGTTAACCAATTTCGGGCGTCAATAATGACATTGGAAAAGGCCTTTATGGTCTATTCTGTTTTTAACTGACCACAAAGCAAAAGGGCGACTAAAATTTCTTTTAGACGCCCTTTAAAATATTTATTGATTATAAAAGCCTACATACCATCACCGTATGTTACTACAGGGATAAAAGAGAATGCTGCTTTATTGTTTGCAATATTCAGCGTTTCGTCATAAGTGCCGAATTTCAGTTTCAACTGAGTTACAGTTGCCGGAACTACAAGTGTCAGCTTAAGGTTTACACTCATATCGTGGTATGCATTGTATAGCTTGCTGCCATCGGGAAGTGTGATTGTAAGGGTGTTTTTGATAGGAACTACCGTAGGGAGTCCTGTTATTGAAACCTCTACATTTTTACTTGTAGACCAGTTAAAACTATCCGGAACCTTGGCATCGGCAAGCTTGGTTTTATCTTCCGGCGTCGTTCCGGGATCCGGAAGGTTTTGCTTAATACAAGACAAAAGGCCAAGGGTTGAGATAAGTATGATTAGGACTATATTTTTTGTTTTCATCTTTTCCGTTTTTTTAATTACCGATTCCGTTAATAGATCTTAGAGGCATCTCTGTAGCCCGGCAGATTCAAAAACCAATCCGGGAATTGAACTCCGCCGGAGACTGCCCACTCCGTAAAATGTAAGTGTCCAAGATCAATTGACACTTTTTCAATAGGGTAGTCAAATCCCTGAATTATATCTACTGCCCAGGGAAGATTATTTGAAGTCTTGTAGTACCTCCCGGTAGCAGGATTTGAAGTGTCGTCTTTTGTTCCAAAGAGCCCTGTGCTGGCAAGTGAAGATGGATATCTATTCGGCAGATGTACCTCTTTACCTCTCTCCCGGTTGATAATCATATACATATTGAAAAGAGCCGGGTTTAGCTCTGCAAGCGTAAGTGTTCCTCCGGCAGGGTTAACCCCATTGTTTATAAAAGTTGTTACCACCTGTTTACTCTGAGGCATAATGTAAGGTGCAAGGCGCTCTGTGTTTATACCTATGCCAACTCCCGGTTTTGACATCAGGTTAAAGAAGTTGTCAAACACAACAATGTTTGCATATGTTTGTCCCGACTCAGCACCATTTGAGGCCATAGTAAATGACCCCGGGGTGTTGCCGGCAACTTTTGACACCTTGTTAGGTGCAATCCCATCAAGCTGGTATGCCATTCCATTGTTGTAAATGGCTCCCGATGCTCTGAGCATAAATGTACTTATAAGCTCAACAACATTTCCAGATCCGTTAGTAACAGTGTTAAAGTTATACCCAACTACAAGATCATTAAAATCATAGTCCCCCTTGGCAGGCCAGTTATCTTCAAACGCCAGAGAACCAAACTGTGATAGTCCCGGATAGTAGCTGTTATGTGAGCGGTAAGGGTCATTCGGATATTCGTCCTGTGTGTCCGGAACTCCATCTCCGTCTGTATCGGTTGGAACATTCAGCGGTAAAGGGTTACACGAGTTCGCCGGATTCGACCAGTATGTGCCGGGAAAAATATAGTCGTCAGATAATACTCTTCCGTTACCCCCCTGCCCCAAATAACTTACCATTATTTTGTAAAGAGATGTTGAGTTGGCAATTGCCGCAGGGATTGGAACGATAAAATTTACTACACTGTTGTTTGTAACAACAAAGTCATATGAATAAAAAGTAACCAGAGTTCCTTCAAAAGATGTCCCGGGGGATGATGCATTATAAGGAATATAGGAGACTCTTACCCCCCTTGAAATTGGATCTGTTCCGCTTCCGAGTCTTGCTTTAAAGGTGATGTTTCCAGATCCCACCTTCATCCAAGGTGTCTTAATGTAGGTGTCATTGATACTGGAACTGTTTGAAATCATCTGAGTCTTAAGAGAGTAAGATCCGGAGATAACCTCCGAACCAGAGGATGTATATTGCTCGTAATCTAGAAAGCGCCAGCAATTACCTATTTCAATTGCGCTATTGCCCGACTCTGCATTGAGAGTCAGTTGTTGCGCGAAAACTCCTGAGGATAGCCCCAAAAGAATAATTGTCAAATAAATATGTTTCATTCTCATTTTGAAAAATGTTTTCTGTGTCTTTATAAAACTTTGGTGTTATTAAACAAGCTTAAATGTTTTTTGTTCAAGCATTTTATCAAATGTTGTAAATTATTACAATTTTGCAATAAAACATAGTAATAATGCTTGTGATTTCAAACTAAAGGCTCTGTTTGACAACAACATCCTCTTGTAATTAATCATATATTCCACAAATATATGTATTAATATTAAATTGCAATTTTTTTGAATAGTAAATTAAATCCGAATTTAATTTTTTGGTTTTTTGAAAAAGATGTATACCTTTGCAATCCCTTTCCAAAAGGGACGCTCTTTTAATTTTTTCGGGGTGTGGCGCAGTTGGCTAGCGCACCTGCTTTGGGAGCAGGGGGTCCTCCGTTCGAGTCGGAGTACCCCGACACAAAAGCGGCTTGATTATTCAGGCCGCTTTTTTCTTATTTTTATTTTTAGTAGTTATGAAAATTACCACTCTTACAGACAATGTCGTAAATAGAAGAGGGCTTTTGGCTGAGCACGGTCTCTCAATATATCTGGAGGTCGACAACAAAAGGGTACTATTTGACACCGGTCAGAGCTCCGTTTTTTATAAAAACGCAATTGAGTTGGGTGTAAACATCTCTCTTGTAGACTATTTAGTTTTAAGCCACGGTCACTACGACCATACAGGAGGAGTTTCCACTTTTTTAGATAAAAATACTTGCGCAAAGATCTTTGCAAAGAGAGAGACTTTTCTCCCCAAATACAGAGGTAAAAGATACATTGGGATTGATCCGGGAGTTAAGATTCCGGAAGATAGAGTTGTATATACCGATGGCCTTTTTAAAATCAGCGAGAGGTTTTTTATTGTTTCTGGACCGATAATGTCAAACAATGCTTCATCCTCAGATTCCGAGGGCTTCAATTGTGAAGAGAACTGCTCTTTAATAAAAGACCGATTCCTTGATGAACAGTATCTGGTTTATCTGGGTGAAGATGGGCTCACAATCATCACAGGCTGTTCACATCTTGGTATAATAGAGATAGTCCTGCAGGCAACAGAAATGTTTAAGATGCCCGTAAACACGATAATTGGAGGGTTTCACACCTCCCAAATGGCCAAAGAAGGTGTAGATAAAATTATTGAGTCTCTATCCAAAATCTCCCCTTTAAAAATTGGAGTTTGTCACTGTACCGGACAGGATGCATACTGCCGTTTTAAAAATGAGCTGAATTGTAAAGTCTTCTACAATTATTGCGGGGAAATTATCAATATATAGTACAATTTCACTATCTTCATAAATTAATATTGTAACCCCGATTTCATAAAACAGATTAAATGACCCGCTCTTTTGTGACTCTCTCATTTGCAACTCTCTTTTTATGCACATCTTTGTTCGTAAGCTCTTTAGCTGCGCAGGAGAGTAAAAAGAGTAACCCGGAGTTCAGCTTTGGTGCAGAGGTGGTGAGCAGCTATATCTGGAGGGGTCAGAACTACAACCATACACCTTCGCTCCAACCTTGGGCAGAGCTCTCCTGGAGAGGTTTTACTTTTGGAACCTGGAGTGCCTTCCGGGTTACAGGAGATGGAGATGATGAGATAGACCTCTATATAGCAAAAGAGGTAGGTCCACTTACCATTGCACTATGGGACTACTGGTCCTACAGCAAAACCAACCCCGGGCAATATTTTAATTACAATCCCGAAACAACTTCTCATATGCTGGAAGGGCAGGCAATCCTCTCTTTTGGAGAGGAGAACAGATTCAATTTTTTATTCAGCTCAATATTCTATGGGTCTGACCCCTCAAAGAGTATCTACGGGGAGGCAGAGTATATCAAAACATTTGGAAAGAATCAGTTATCGCTATTTACAGGTTATCAGTTTAAAGGGGAGTACTACCACTCATCCCCCGGATTTGTCAATCTTGGATGCACCTATCAACGGCAGATAGCGGTAAAAGAGAATTTTACTCCATATGTTTCATTATCATTTGTTGTAAATCCATCTGCCGGAAGCACCTATTTTATAGCTGCACTAGGTTTTTGATTTTAAAAAGCTTGTTATGAGAAAAAAGGCAGGAATTAACTCCAGATTATTGCAGATTATCGCCTTTGCAGGGATAAGCTTTCTTCTCCTTTTTGCCGCAATTTTAGTACTTCAGAAGCGTCAGGCTGATATGATTCACAAAGAGTCCCTGGAACAGTTTAACCGGGAGGTCTCCTCTATCATTAATCTTAAAAGCACCGGACTCCGTCAAATTGCATTTGACTATACCTATTGGGATGAGTTTGCTTCAGTAATGCAAACCGGAGCAACAAATGAGTGGTTTGAAGATAATATCTCGACCATTCTCTCCTCCTACGGATATGATTATGTATCTGTTTACGATAAACATTATAAGCTTGTTTATGAGTATGGGGTTGAGTCACAAAATTTAAGTAAAGTAGTTCCTTCTGAAGTTTTTTCCGGCCTTAATGAAAAAAAGCTTTTGAACTTCTTTATAAAAACAAAATCCGGAGTAATGGAGATAGCATCTGCATCTATACATCCGACATTTGACAGAGACAGAAAAGCCACGAAGCCATCTGGTTACCTTTTTATAGGGAGGCTCTGGAACAGTGATTATATAGGAGCTCTCTCGACTCTAACAAATTCATCTGTACACTCCCTTGAGTTTTCAAAAGAGGAGATAAACGAAAATTCCCATAAACTTAAGAGCTCCTTCTCTTTTACCGACTGGGACGAAAAGAGGATAGGAACTCTCTGGTTTATTCGTGAAAGTCCTATAGAGGCCCTCTACAACAAAAGCTGGGTCTATATGTTCTTTATCCTGCTTCTTTCTATGTTGATAATCTGGTTTTCTTTGCGTTACTCAATTAGAAAGTGGGTGATAGGGCCAATTAATCTTATAGAACTCATCTTAAATAAGGAGAGTATCAGTGACATTGTTAAGCTCAAAAAATCTTTTGGAGAGTTCTCCCAAATAGGAGTTCTGTTTGAGAGGTACATAACCCAAAAAGAGGAGCTCCGGGAGGCAAAGGAGAGGGCAGAGAGGGCAGATCTGCTAAAAACACAGTTCCTCTCTAACATAAGCCACGAAATAAGAACACCCGTGAACGGAATTATCGGATTTTCGGAACTTCTCAAAGATGAGACAATAACAACGGAAGAGCGAGAGGAGTATATCTCTATAATACAGAGTGGCGGGGAGAGAATGATATTGCTAATTAACGACCTCATTAATATGTCAAAAATGGAGTCAGGAGAAGAGGTTATAGTTGAAAGCACACTATCCCTGACCAGCCTTTTTGAGCACCTCTTTAACTTTTTCAAACAAGATGCCAGCAAAAAGGGGCTCTACCTTAAATTTGCAAATACGGGTGCTGACCTTCTTATCTCTACAGATCGGGAAAAGTTGTTTATCATATTAAATAACCTCATTAAAAATGCAATAAAATATTCCACCAGCGGGACAATAGAGTATGGGTACAAAAAAGAGGGAGATATCCTAACCTTTTTTGTTAAAGACCAGGGAATAGGAATCTCCGATAACCTTAAGGATATTGTTTTTGATCGTTTTATTCAGGGTGAGTCAAATAAAAACAAAAATTATGACGGGCTGGGGCTGGGCTTACCTATTGCAAAGGCCTACACAGAACTTCTTGGAGGTAACATTTGGTTCGAAAGCGAGTATGGTAAAGGGACAGCGTTTTACTTCACCCTGCCTTATAAACTGTAATTAAGATTAGTTTAGACCAATAGTTATGTCGGATAACTACTTGCTTCCGAAGCTCTTCATAAACTGAACCCTCTCAAACTTTTCCGGATTGTCTATATTTGTATAGTTGAGTCTTCCTTTGAAGTCAGAAATATTTTTGAACCCCTGGGAGTCCATAAACAGATGAAGGTCGTCAATTGATTGTCTTATAGCATCTGCTCCCTTTTTATATAGAGCCGTACACATCTGGGTTGTGGTTGCACCTGCAAGAATCTGCTTAATCACTGTTGTGCCGTTGTGAATTCCGGTGCTTGCAGATAGGTCAATTCCGGGAACCAAGGCAGATATTATGCCCATCCATCTAAGTTCGCGCAGAGACTCCTCAGGATATGAGAATGCATCAGCAGGGAATATCCGTATTCTTTTAATATCGATATCCGGACTATAAAAGCGGTTGAACATAACTACCCCTTTGGCTCCGTGTGCTTTAAGCCCGTTTACAAAACCCGGAAGATTTGTGAAGGTGCTGGCAATCTTTACCGAAACAGGAATTTTAATCTGTTTCGAAACCTGAGCAACAACATTTAGATACTCTTTTTCTACATCTTCCGATTTTTTATGAATATTAAGCGGGAGGGAGTAGATATTGAGCTCCAATCCATCTGCACCTGCGCTCTCAATATCTTTTGCAAAGGCTGTCCACTCTCCTGTTGAGTAGCAGTTGATACTTGCAATTACAGGGACTGAAACGCTCCTTTTAACATCCGATACCAGCTTAAGATATCTGTCAATTGAGTTCTGGCGAAGATAGTGATGCAGATAGTCTGCAGACTCCGGATAGTCGTGTGATTGAGACTGCAGAAACTCTGCCTCATTCACAATCTGCTCTTCAAAGAGCGATTTTACCACAATAGCCCCGATTCCCGCTTTCTCAAACTCTACTACTCTGTCCAATTGTGCGGTGAGTCCGGAACTTGCTGCCACTATCGGCGAGGTTAGGGTCAGACCCATATAATTTACAGAAATGTTTGACATAATATGTGGTTTTAGATTTTTTCAAATATCTTTCTAATGCTAACCTTATCTTCAATGATTGCTCTCAAGTTTGCCACCGGAATACGCTCCTGCTCCATTGAGTCCCTGTAACGAATTGTAACTGCGTTATCTTCAAGACTCTGGTGATCAATTGTGATGCAGAATGGTGTTCCTATCGCGTCCTGCCTGCGGTATCTCTTACCGATGCTGTCTTTCTCGTCATATTGACAGTTGAAGTCCATCTTTAGATCGTCCATTATCTTTCTGGCCACCTCCGGGAGTCCGTCCTTCTTAACCAGCGGTAAAACAGCCAGTTTAACCGGTGCCAGGAATGGAGGCAACTTAAGGACCACCCTCTCCTCTCCGTTCTCCAGTTTCTCTTCGCAGTATGCAGATGAGTAGACTGCAAGGAATGTTCTGTCCAAACCCACAGAGGTCTCTACCACATAAGGGATATAGTTCTCATTGGTCTCAGGATCGAAGTACTGCAACTTCTTTCCGGAGAACTTCTGATGTTGTGACAGGTCAAAATCTGTGCGGGAGTGTATCCCCTCCAGCTCCTTAAAACCAAAAGGAAACTCAAACTCAATATCGGCAGCAGCATTGGCATAGTGTGCCAGTTTTTCGTGATTATGGAACCTGTATTTGTTGTCTCCCAGTCCCATTGCCTTGTGCCAGCGAAGCCTGGCCTCCTTCCAATGCTCAAACCATTTTATCTCCTCTTTAGGACGCACAAAGAACTGCATCTCCATCTGCTCAAACTCTCTCATTCTAAAGATAAACTGCCTGGCTACAATCTCGTTTCGGAAAGCCTTGCCAATCTGTGCTATTCCAAAAGGGATCTTCATTCGTCCGGTCTTCTGGACATTAAGGAAGTTGACGAAAATTCCCTGAGCCGTCTCCGGCCTAAGATAGATTACATTAGCATCTTCGCTCAAACTGCCCATTTGGGTGGAGAACATTAAGTTAAACTGACGAACCTCTGTCCAGTTGCGGGAACCCGAAATTGGACAGACTATTTCACAATCTATAATAAGTTGGCGTACCGCCTCCAGGTCATTTCTGTTTAGTGTTTCGTTCATCCTCTCCCTCACCTCATTAGCCTTGGCAATATTCCTCAGCACATTTGGGTTGGTTGCGCGAAACTGAACCTCGTCAAAAGCATCTCCAAATTTCTTCTTCCCTTTTTCCACCTCTTTAGTGGCCTTCTCCTCCAGCTTTGCAATATGATCTTCTAAAAGTACATCTGCACGATATCTCTTTTTTGAGTCCTTGTTGTCAATTAATGGGTCGTTAAAGGCCCCAACGTGCCCGGATGCTTCCCAAATCTTCGGGTGCATAAAAATTGCCGAGTCAATCCCCACTATATTTTCGTTAAGACGCACCATTGCATCCCACCAATATCTCTTGATATTATTCTTGAGCTCCACACCCAGCTGGCCGTAGTCATAAACAGCACTTAGGCCATCATATATCTCACTCGACTGAAAAATAAAACCGTACTCTTTGGCGTGTGCAATAAGGCTCTTGAATAGCTCCTCTTGTGTCATAATTCTATTGTTTATAAAACGCGAAATTAGTGCTTTTTATAGAATTTTTATACTTTTGCCTCTCTTATATTCAATTAAATTAACTAAAACTGTTGATGATGCGTAAATTCCTTTTTATAATTATCTCTGTTTTTTCATTATCGTTCGCTTTTGCACAGACTCCGGCTAACTGGAGATTTGAACAAAAAGACAATGGAGACGGAACAATTGACCTGATATTCAAAGCCGAAATTGAACAGGGATGGTATATGTACAACACCTCATTCTTTGAGAACGGCCCTCTTCCCACCTCTTTTGAGCCACAACCCGCAAGCGGGTTTGAATCTGTCGGGAAACTGAAAGATCTCGCCACTGCAAAGAGTAAATATGATAAAGCTTTTAAAATGGATGTACTCATTTTTGAGCAGACCGGCTCATTCGTGCAGACAATCAAGAGAGTTTCCGGCGATAAATTTAAAATTGACGGATTACTCACATATCAGGTATGCAATGGAAAGGAGTGCGTTATGGAGGAGCTGGATGTTACTTTTAGCATATCTGCCACAACAGAGTCAATCCCGGCTGAGGAGAAAAAAGCTGAGGAGTCGGGCAGGGAGTCTTCAACTGACGGTCTTTTAGTCTTTCTCTTAATTGCGTTTGCGGCCGGCCTGGGTGGTGTCGTTACCCCTTGTGTCTTCCCGATGATTCCGATGACAGTAAGCTTCTTTATTAGTGGTTCGGGTAAAAGACGGGAGGGGATAATCAAAGGTCTCATTTTTGGCCTCTCCGTTACACTGATATACACCCTAATAGGAGTTCTTGTTGCCGTGTTCCAGAGTACTGATGCAACAGATGTTATGGGCTCTCACTGGATTCCGAATCTCATCTTTGCTGCCCTGTTTGCAGTTTTTGCAATCTCATTTTTTGGTGCATTTGAGATTACACTTCCAGGTTCGCTTGCCAATAAAGCAGATGCAAAAGCAGATAAAGGAGGTTATATCGCCTCTTTCTTTGTAGCTTTTGCGATTGTTATTGTATCGTTCTCCTGCACAGGCCCGTTTGTCGGCTCAATTCTAGCCGCCTCTGTTACGGGAGGTCTTGCTTTAAAACCAATCCTTGGAATGATGGCATTTGGTCTTGCCTTCTCTCTTCCGTTCGTGTTGTTCTCCCTCTTCCCCTCTTTAATGAAGAAGATGCCTAAGTCCGGAGGTTGGCTCAATGTTGTTAAAGTCGTTTTTGCCTTTATCCTGCTTGCTTTCAGTTTGAAGTTCCTGGCTTCGGTAGATGCTTACTTTGGTTGGGGTATTATAACCCGGGCGCTATTCATCTCTATTTGGATTGTTATTGCGACTCTACTAGGAGTCTATCTGCTGGGAATAATAAAAACCTCTCACGACAGCGATGTAAAACACGTTGGTCCGGGCAGAATTATATTTGCTATAGCGTCGCTATCTTTTGCAGTCTATTTAATTCCGGGTCTTTTCGGTGCACAACTTGCATCCCTTTCCGGTCTTATTCCTCCCTCTGACGGAAGCACTATTGTTATAAATTCAGGAGCACCATCTGCATCTGCAGGAGTAACTGAATCGACCACGGCTAGTGTAGGTCTATGTGGTGACGCAAAGTATGCAACATCTAAAAACAGAGCTCCTCACGGCTTATTTAGTTATTACGAGGTAGAAGAGGCTATCACTTGTGCTAAAGAGCAAAATAAGCCTGTGCTGCTCTCTTTTAAGGCTGTTACCTGCAGCGCCTGTAAGGTTATGGAGGCAACAGTGTGGAGTGACCCTGCCGTTTTGGAAATAATTCGCAACAAGGTTGTGCTTGCCTCTCTTTATGTAGACGACAGAACAGAACTCCCTGTTTCAGAACAGGTTACCTCTTCAATTGATGGAAAGGTTAAAAATACTTTAGGAAGGAAATTGAGGGATTACCAGCTTAGTCGTTTTGGTGTCGCCTCACAGCCATATTATGTTCTGATAGATCATAATGGAGAGATTCTGGTAAAGCCTGTCGGAGAGTGCTCCCTGGAAGAGTTCCTGAAATTCCTTAACAGCGGTGTTGAGGCCTTTGAGAAAATATCGGCCAAATAGATTCCCTTTAATTAGCGGGTATAAAAACAGTGAGCCCCAAAAGTTAAAGTTATACTTTTGGGGCTCACTTTAGTTACTGTTGCCCGATTTTAAACTGTTTTTTAAATAGTCTCAAAAAGCTCAGCCAGCGGCTTCCTTACTTTCTTAAAAACTACATAGGGATCATCCTGTGATCTGTAGCCAACAGCTCCAATAACTGATGCCGACAAGCCTTTCTCATTAAGTCCAAGTATCTTGTTAAACTCAACCTTATCAAATCCCTCCATTGGACAAGAGTCAATCTTAAGTTCTGCAGCTGCAGCCAATAGTGTTCCAAGTGCAATATATGTCTGCTTAGAGGTCCAAACCTCCATCTGCTCAGGAGTGAGTGCTACCATAAGAGATTTCATCATATCTCCATAATCCTTTGAATCTTCGAGTTTTAAATTGTTTATATCCGCCCGTAATTTAAGATATCCGTCTACTTTTTCGGGACCTACCTCTAAATAGTTGCAAAACAACAGAAGATGGGATGAATCTGTAATTTGAGGCTGACCCCACGCTGCCGCCCTTAATTTTTCGCGAATTTCGGGGTTCTCAATTATAAGTATTTTAAATGGTTGCAGCCCGTAAGAAGATGCGGAAAGGTTCACAGCCTCTTTTAAAAGCTCCAGGTTTTCTGCTGAAACCTTTTTTGTTGTATCAAATTTCTTTGTAGCATAACGCCACTTAAGATTATCTATTATATTCATTTTTATTCTGTTTTTGTATTAATGTTGTTCTTTTTCTGTTTTTATATTATTCTGTCCTTAACTTCTCTTTTATACTTTTTTGGTCTATCTCTTTAACATTTACCACTTAAGTGGTACCTCCATAACAAGAATTTTTGTTCCTTTAGTAATCTCCATTCTCAACTCATCTGCATTTACAACGGCCAAAGCATCTCGTTTGCTTAAAAGGTAATTTTGAACCTTTACTTCCCCCTCTATAACAAATATATATATACCATTATCTATACTTTTAGATCTATAGTTTTCTACACTATCTGTGTCAAACTCTCCGAGATAGAACCAGGATTTCTGTTGTATCCAAATTGCGCCGGGATTATTCTCCCCTTTTGGTTGAATTACATTCAGAAGTTGGTTTTTAACAGACTCCGGGTTTAATCTCTTCTGATCATATCTGGGTGTTACCCCTTTTTCGTTTGGAAAAATCCATATCTGCAGTAGCTGAACATCGCTCTGCGTACTATTGTTCATTTCACTGTGAAAAACACCCGTTCCGGCACTCATAACCTGGATCTCCCCGGCAGTGATGACAGAGTTGTTTCCCATACTGTCTTCGTGGCGCAGCTCTCCTTTAAAGGGAATAGTTATTATCTCCATATTGTCGTGGGGATGTTTTCCAAACCCCTCAGATGGAGCGACAATGTCGTCATTGAGAACCCTCAAGGCTCCAAAGTGAACTCTTTCGGGGTCATAGTAGTTTGCAAATGAAAATGAGTGCTTTGCCTTTAGCCACCCGTGATCAGCTCCACCCCTTGAATCAGATTTTATATAGTTGTATATTGTCTCTCTCTTTTCCATAATATTTTATCTTAAATTCTGTTGCAAAGATAATTTCACAAGAGACCCGAGTCAATGTATAATTCCGAGGAGTTAATGTATAATTACCGTTATTTACGAAAATGCGCCTTCTCTAAAATCCGTAAAGTTTTCTCCTGTTGCGCTTTTAAAGAATTTACTGAAGTGGGCGGGGTCATTAAACCCAAGCATATAAGATATCTCTTTTGAAGATAGTAATGTATTAACTCCTTGTCTTTTAGCCTCCAGTACAAGTCTGGCTGCTATCATCTCTTTTGCCGTTAATCCTGTTACATTTTTGAGCACATTGTTAAGATAGTCAGGAGAGAGACCCATTTGTGATGAGTATCTGTTTACCTGGTGCCAGATTTTAAAATTGCTCTCCAACAGCTCTTTAAATTCACCCACGATGTGAGAGCCACTCTCCATCAACTGAGTGTTTTCTACCTCTTTGGACTCAATATAGTGACTGCACTCGATTAGAAATAACTTTAGCCAGGATGCGACCGATTCGTTTCGGAACCTCTCTCTCTCTGTTGGGGTTGATTCAAAAAGAGATGTAATACTATCAGATATAAGTATAAGTGAAGATATATCTTTACCGGCAGAATCTACATAGGGCCTCTCTGCAGCAATATCAAAAAGGGCCAGCATCTTTAAAAATTTTTCTCCAATATTATATCTGCAAACGAACTCCTGAGTAAACATAAGTACCAATCCGGTAGGTCTTTGGGGAGTAATAACCTGATGTACCTGTCCGGGTGCAAGAAAGAATATTCTGCCCGGAGTAATCTCGTATCGTGTAAAGTCAACAAGATGGCTTCCCGATCCACTTTTAGCCCAAATTATCGTAAAGAAGTTGTGTCTGTGGGGCAGATCTGCCTCTCCATCTGTTTCATCCCAAATATTCTCCATCTTTTTGTATGCAAAAAGAACCTGCTCCTGATTATTTGTCAGGTCAAAAGAGGGGATTGATCTTTGGTCCGATTCAGTAAAGACACTCTGTTTCATAAATATTATCTCATCTTAAATAATAGCTCGATAATCTATTAGTGCCTCCTTACGACAGAGGTATCTTTGCATTTCTCAAGAAGTGTGTACAGAGGCAAGTTGAAAACAGGATGAATATAGTCCGGAGCAATCTGCACAATCGGCTCCAGAACAAAACGCCGAAGGTGCATTCTTGGATGTGGAACGATAAGAGACTCTTCGTTAATTATCTCATCGTTGAATAAGATTATATCAATATCTATCTCCCTTGATTGGTAAACAGAACGAACCTCCATTGAGTCGCTGTTTTGTGACTTGTCTCTTACTCTTCCGAGCCTGGACTCTATTTCAAGAATTTCACCAAGCAGCTCCCTCGCGCTCATCGGGGTCTCCATAATAATGGCCATATTCAAAAACCATCTCTCAGCATCAAAGCCCCAGGGTTCACTCTCGTAAACAGAAGATAAAACCATCTTACTTTGAGGAGTGGCAAGTGAAGAGAGGGCTGCAACGGCAATTTTTAGAATTGACTGTGAATCTCCTTTATTGCTCCCGAGAAGAAGTGCTGCTCTGTTCATCTTTTAGAGATAGATTATCGTTAAAATTATGACCTAAAATTAAGATCCGGTCTATTACAGCATTCCCAGCTCAAAGAGTGCCTCTTCGCTCATTCTGCCTTTGTCCCAGGGTGGGTCGAAGGTGAGTTCAATCGCAACATCGTCAATTGACGGAACAGTTGATACCGCATCATAAACATCCTGCAGTAATTCATCAACCATAGGACAGTTTGGTGCAGTTAGGGTCATCTTAATATTCGCCTTTCTATTTTCGTCTACTTTTATCTCATAAATAAGGCCCAGGTCGTATACATTAACCGGTATCTCCGGATCGTAAACCTGTTTCAGGGCCATTACAATATTTTTTTCAACACTCATAATCATTTTGTTTTAAGAATAAGCTGCTGCATAGTATTTAATTTGCCGGATCATAGAGAGCAAACCATTCGCCCGTGTGGGAGAGAGATTATCCTGTAGACCTATCTTCTCAATAAACTCAATATCAGCCTCAAGTATCTCCTTAGGTGTTCTGCCGGAATAGACTCTTACAAGCAGGGAGATTATGCCCTTGGTAATAATAGCATCGCTATCTGCAGTGAAATACAATTTCCCGTCAGAAATTTGCGCATTAAGCCATACTCTGGACTGGCAACCCTTTATTAAATTACTCTCCTGTTTGGCACTATCCCCTATTATTGGTAAAGATTTTCCAAGCTCTATCAGGTACTCATATTTATCCATCCACTCCGTAAAGATTGAAAATTCGTCTACTATCTCCTGCTCTACCTCTTTAATTGTCATAGTCTATGTTGTTATTTTACTGTATTTTAATCTCCGTTTGCCTATATCTTTAATCTCTTTCTCTTTAATTAAACATAAGTGACTGATCTACTTTAGTTTCGTTAATTCCGCTGAATTTAAACCTTAATAGCATTTCTACCTTAACATTTTTAATGCTCTTTTGAGTCCGTCTATAAAGAGTTGTGCCTCCTCCATTGTGTTATACATCCCAAAAGATGCCCTTAACATAGAATCCGCACCTAATCTTTTCATTAATGGTTCTGCGCACATAAATCCTGAACGAAGAGCTATCCCCAGTTTGTCCATAATCATAGCTATATCAGATGGGTATGCCCCCTCTGCCGTAAATGAGAAGAGCGGAATTTTTTTATTTGAAACTCCATAAACTTTAACCCCATCAATCTTTGTCAGCTCCTCGGCTAAAAATGCAACTATCTCTTGTTCATATTCCGAAACCGCCTCCAAATCTATTTGGTTCATAAACCTAATCGCTTCACCAAGGGCAGCGGCTCCAATAAAATTCGGAGTTCCGGCCTCAAATTTAAGCGGTAAAGGCGCATAAGTAGTCTTTTTAAATGTAACACTCTCTACCATATCTCCTCCTCCCATCCAGGGAGGCATAGAGTCGAGAACTCCTTTTTTTCCATATAGAACACCTATTCCGGTTGGTCCGTACAATTTGTGTCCGGAGAAGGCATAAAAATCACAATCCAGTTTTTGAAGATCTACTTTTGTATGTACAACGCCCTGAGCACCATCTATTAAAACCGGAATTCCCAGAGCGTGAGCTTTCGAGATAACATCCTCTATCGGATTAATAATTCCGAGAACATTTGATATTTGACTTACTGCAACCAGTTTTACGGAGTTATCCAACAATTTATCCAGAGATTCTAGGATCCAGTTACCGGAATCGTCAACCGGCAAAACCCTTAACTCTGCTCCTCTCATTTCACAGACTAATTGCCACGGAACAATATTCGAATGGTGTTCTGCTTCTGAAATTAATATTGCATCTCCCCTTTTTAAAGAGCTTAGTGCAAAACTATAAGCAACAAGGTTTATAGAGGCTGTTGTTCCGGAGGTAAAAATTATCTCTTCCCGATGTGCAGCGTTAAGATATTTTTGAATCTCCTCTCTGGCGCTTTCGTAGAGAGCAGTCGTTTGTGCGCTTAACTCGTGAACAGCCCTATGGATGTTTCCATTTGTGCGGGAGTTCATTTGGTTAATCAAATCTATTACAGATTGTGGTTTATGGGCTGTTGCACCATTATCCAGATATACAAGTCTCTTTCCGTTAACCTGTTGCTCTAATGCAGGAAAATGTTTTCTAATCTCAGAAACGGATGATATTATTCCCATTATTATTTAGGTAATTAAATTTTCTTATTCTACGCGACAAAAATAACAAAACAAAGTTGCCCGTTATACCTTAAAAACATAAATTTGTGACAATTGTTTATATCCAGTAATTATGTACGAATATATAAAAGGCGAACTTACAGAACTCACCCCGACCGAAATCGTAATTGAAAACGGCGGTATTGGCTATAAAATTCTAATCTCTTTACAAACATACTCTAAATTAAAAAGGGGGGAGATGAGCAGGTTATTTATCTATCACCATATAAGAGAGGATATTGAATTGCTTTTTGGTTTTTTTGACAAAGAGGAGAGGTTTATTTTTACTCATCTTATTGCCGTCTCCGGTATTGGTCCAAATACTGCGCGTATGATGCTCTCATCAATGAGCTCAGACGAAATTCGCAATGCTATTATAAGCGGAGATATCAACAGGCTTAAAAGCATAAAGGGTATTGGATTAAAAACAGCACAAAGATTGCTTATAGATCTAAAAGATAAAATGGTAAAAATCAGCGGCCAGGATGGTGTGTCTGCCTTTGTTGGGGGTACAGAAAACAAACAGCACGAAGAGGCCTCATCTGCCCTGATTCTTCTTGGTTTCTCCAAACCTAATGTAGAGAAGGTTTTGGATGTGCTCCTTAGGGAGAACCCCGCCTACTCTCTTGAAGAGCTTATTAAGCTTTCTCTAAAAAGGTTATAATGTTAATATTTTTTAATACTTTTGTACAAAATTTAACTCAAAAGATATGAATATCCCTGCAAATCTTAAGTATTCTCCAGATCACGAATGGATTAAAATTGAAGGAAACATTGCCACAGTAGGCATCACCGATTTCGCCCAAGGTCAACTTGGAGATGTTGTTTTTGTTGACATTCCTTCTGAAGGTGAGACTCTTGATAAGTCTGATGTATTTGGAGCAATTGAAGCAGTTAAAACTGTTGCTGACGCTTTTATGCCTGTTTCAGGTAAGATTATCGAAATTAATGCCAATCTTGAATCATCTCCTGAATCTGTAAACAAAGACCCATACCAAGAGGGCTGGATGATTAAAATTGAGATGAGTAATCCTTCTGAAGCAGACTCATTACTCGATGCTGAAGCTTATAAAGCGTTACTATAATAAGCTCTTCACAATTCATCAATACTAAACTGTTCAAAAAACATTTGAACTTTTTAGTAATAAACCTGCTGTAAAAACACAGCAGGTTTTATTTTTTTATAAATTTACCAATATTTAACATTTATTTTATGAATCACAGCTTTGGCAGCGACAACCACTCAGGGGTAGCACCCGAAATTATGAAAGCAATTGTGAATTCTAATCTCGATTTTCAAATTGCTTATGGAGAAGATGAATTTACAGCTCAAGCCGAAAAAATCTTTAAACGAGATTTTGGCCCGCAAACAGAGGTGTTTTTTGTCTTTAACGGTACAGGTGCAAATATTCTCGCATTAAAGGCTATGACAAACAGCTACAACTCCATTATATGTGCCGTTTCTGCCCATATTAACGCAGATGAATGCGGAGCCCCCGAAAAGCTCACTGGATGCAAGCTTATAGCCATTCCCGCAACAGACGGAAAGGTATCTGTAGCAGATGTGGAGAGAGAGTTAAGAGGGTTTGGATTTCAGCACCACTCACAACCTAAAGTTCTCTCCATCTCTCAACCAACAGAGCTCGGTACGCTTTATACCCCTGCAGAGATTAAAGCACTTACAGATCTTATGCACAATCACAACTGCTATATTCATATTGATGGGTCAAGAATTTCCAATGCCTCAGAATCTTTAAATTTACCAATTCGGGAGTTTACATCTGATCTTGGTGTAGATGCCATCTCGTTTGGCGGCACAAAGAATGGATTGCTTATAGGTGAAGCTGTCGTTTTTTTTAATAGAGAGCTGGCCAATAACTTCCTCTATATTAGAAAACAGGCAGCTCAGTTATTCTCAAAAAACCGATTTATTGCAGCACAATTTATTGCATACCTGGAAGATGGACTTAATATCCGACTTGCAGCCCACTCCAATAAAATGGCAAAATATCTTGAGAGTTCTCTTCTGGGTATACCACAGGTAGTTGTCTCCAGAGCTGTTCAAACAAATGCAGTATTTGCAATCCTGCCTGCAGATATCTCTTCAAAACTTAGAGAGAGGCACTACTTTTATGTTTGGGACGAAGATCTTAATGAAGTTCGATGGATGTGCTCATTCAACACAAAAACTGAGGATATAGACCTGTTTATAAAAGACCTTAAAAATTTGGTTCTAAAATAAATCATTAACACAATAACCTAAATTACTATGGAAGTAACAAGAACCTTCGACATTCTAGAGCAGCTGGTTACAGAGTATCCTAAGGATGATATTCTCAGCAGAAAGGTGAACGGTAAGTGGATAAAATATTCGTGTGACGAATACCGCAGACATTCTCATCTTCTCGCTTACGCGTTCCTCTCTATGGGGCTTATGCCTGAAGATAAGGTGATTACCATCACAACCAATCGTCCTGAATGGAACTTTGTAGATATGGGGCTTACTCTTGCCCGTCTAATACACGTGCCTGTTTATACTACACTAAGCAACGACGACTACCTTCACATATTTGACCACAGTGATGCGAAGGTCATTTTTGTTGGGGGCGATGCTCTGTTAAAAAAACTTTCTCCTCTGGTTAAAAAAATTGGGCGAGAGATTGAAATCATCACGATGGACAGGGCAGATGGCTTTCGCTGTATTGAAGATCTTTATAAAATTGGCGCAGAGCTTGAGGATAAGAACAAAGATATTATTGAAAATAATAAAAAGAGCATTGACGAAAACTCTGTTGCTACCATCATATACACCTCCGGTACTACAGGTGCACCAAAAGGTGTAATGTTATCACATAAAAACTTGGTATTCAACTTCAAAGGTAGTGCGGCACAACAAAGTAAAGACTACAGGCATAAAATGCTAAGCTTCTTACCTTTATGTCACATTTATGAGAGAACTATGAACTATAATTACCAGTATGTTGGAATTAGTACATACTATGCAGAGAGTCTATCCACCATTGCTGCAGATCTTGCAGATTGTCACGCGGACGGGTTCTGTGCCGTACCAAGGGTTCTTGAGATGATGTACAACAAATTGGAAGCAGCAGGTAAAGATCTTAAGGGTATTAAAAAAATAATATACAAATGGGCATTCTCTATTGCCAGTAAGTTTGACTATACTAAAACAAGCCCAATCTATACTCTACAATACAAAATTGCAGATAAACTGGTTTACAGCAAGTGGAGGCAGAAACTCGGAGGAAAAGAGATGCTCATAGTCTCCGGTGGATCCTCAATACAGGCTAAGATTATCAGACTCTTTACTGCAGCAAAGATGTATATTTTTGAAGGGTATGGTATGACTGAAACCTCTCCTGTAATTGCTGTAAATAATCCTAAAGAGATGATTATTAAGATTGGAACGGTAGGGAAGGCAATGGTCGGAACAGAGATGATGATTGCCGAAGATGGAGAGATTCTTACCAGAGGGCCTCACGTTATGCTTGGCTACTATAAAGATCCGGAATACACAAAACAGGTAATAGACTCAGATGGCTGGCTTCATACCGGAGATATTGGTGTAATGGTAGACGAGATATTTTTAAAAATAACCGACCGCAAAAAGGAGATATTTAAACTATCTGCCGGCAAGTATGTGGCTCCACAGGTTATAGAAAATATGTTAAAAGAGTCTTCATTCATTGAAAACTGTATGGTTGTCGGAGAAAATCAAAAATTTGCATCTGCAATTATAATTCCTGACTTCAACAGGCTGCACTTTTGGGCAGCAAAAAATAAGATTCACTATAAAGACAACTCAGATCTTATCCAAAATGATGCAATAATTGAGAAGATTAACAAAGAGATTGATATTATCAATAAAAAGCTGGCCGTACACGAGCAGGTTAAAAGAGCTCGGCTTGTTGCAGACGAATGGACTCCGCTCAACGATATGCTATCTCAGACCCTTAAACTAAAAAGAAGTAAAATTAAGGCTAAGTACCAGACTCTGATAAATGACATCTATAAGAACGAACTTTAAATACAAAATCCGTCTTGCTGAAAAAGATGACACTCTCTCCATTATGCGCATTTGGAGAGAGTGTTTTACCGATGATTTACTTTACATTAGCAACTTTATCAACTTCTGCCTCCCTTTTACTAAAACTTGGGTAGTTATTCCGCAAGACTCAAAATCTGCAGTATCTGTTTTATCTCTTTTACCCTCTTATGCAATAATTGATAACCAAAAAATAATTGGAGGTTATATTTACGGTGTTGCAACTTTACCAGATTTCCGCGGACACTCACTCTCTAAAAGGCTTATAGAGACTGCTGTTAACTATTGCACGGAGTGCGGAGAACAGTATATTGTCATAAAACCTGCAGAGAGCTCCCTTTTTGATCTTTACAAAAAACAATCTTTTGAAACAACAATCACAAAAAAGATAACAAACATAGATCTTAGTCAGATTAATCTTGCCGGTATCTCACCTCTAAAGAAGATAGAGAATCTAACAATCGCTCAACTTTACTCTATACGAGAGGAAGAGCTCTCTAGTACTCATCTGCTCTGGCCATTAGAGATACTCAATTATACAATAGAAGACGCAAAGTCAAAAGGTGGTTCTTTAGTCGCTTTAAAAGATGAAACTATAGAGAAAAGGACTATTTTCTATATTTATTACCCTCACGAATCCAATGTATTTTGTATAAAAGTAGTAGACTCTAATGTGATAGATATTAGCGAGCTAAGCCAAGTAATCTTGGATGTTAAATTGGCTTTTCCACAGGCCAAAACTATGAAGTTTGAGAGTTCTTCCGGCGGATTTAATTCCGAAAATTCAACACTTGAAAACTCTGCCCTTATTAAAATTCTTGATAGCAAAATTGATCTCCAAAAGTTTTCTCAACTTCATTTAGCTCTCCCTATGGAGTAGTGATTCTCTTCTCAAAACATTATACTGACTCTTTCATAAATGTTCCACGGGAAACATTTATACATTAACCTACTGACAGTAACCCTCAAAGAGTCATCTTCCGAAGTAGATAAGTAGTACGGAGATATCAGCAGGTGAAACTCCCGGTATTCTAGATGCTTGTGAAATTGTTTTAGGTTTGTGTTTGTTTAGCTTTTGCCTGGACTCTGTAGATATAGAGAGCAATGAAGAGTAATCAAATTTATCCGGGATTAATATATCTTCGAGTTTAAGAATTTTATCTGCAATTCGCTTTTCTCTCTCAATATAACCCTTGTATTTTACCCTTATCTCGGCAGATTCCAATATCTCTTTAATAACAATCTCTGTTGATATCGTTGAGTTTACATCAACCTTTGGTTGATATGGAAGTGGTGTAATCTCTTGAGGGATTGGAAAATGATTAAAGAATGTTTCTCGTGGAACATCTTTCATTAAGGGCTCTAGCGTAACTTCTGGTCTTGTTAAAATTTCTGCAATTTTTTTCTTTTGGGTAATTGCTGCCGAATTAAGAGAGAGTAAATATGGATTAACCTCTGATGGGGAAATAGAGGTAAAATTTAGATAGTTCATTAAACTCTCTACTGAGGCATACTTTAATTGTGCCAATTTGAACCTCTCCTCTGTTGCGAGGCCAATTTTATAACCTATTTCTGTTAGCCTTAAATCTGCGTTGTCTTGCCTTAGTAGAATTCTATACTCAGCACGAGAGGTAAACATTCTATATGGTTCATCAACTCCTTTGGTTACAAGGTCGTCTATGAGCACACCAATATAAGCCTGATCTCTTTTCAAAATCACTGAATCTTTGTTATGAATCTTTTGATGTGCATTTATGCCTGCCATCAATCCTTGTGCAGCTGCCTCTTCATACCCTGTAGTCCCATTTACTTGTCCTGCTAAATATAGATTTTCTATGTTTTTTGTCTCCAGAGTATGATGGAGTTGTGTTGGTGGAAAATAATCATATTCAACAGCATAAGCAGGTCTATAGATGTTAATTTTCTCAAAACCCGGTATTGATTTTAATGCTTTATACTGTACCTCTAAAGGGAGAGAAGAGGAGAAGCCTTGAAGATAATACTCGTTTGTATTCCAACCTTCGGGCTCAAGATATAACTGGTGAGAAGTTTTATCTGAGAAGGTTTTTAATTTGTCCTCTATACTTGGACAATAACGAGGTCCTCTTCCGGAAATTTTACCTGAAAAGAGTGGAGAAAACTCAAATCCCTCTTTTAATATGTTATGAACCTGCTCGTTAGTATGAACCATATAGCAGCACATCTGGTTTGTACCGGCCTGAATAGGAGATGGAATATTTAAGAATGAGAACTTCTCCGGATTAACATCACCATCTTGTCTCTGAAGTTTTGTCAAATCTATAGAGCGTGCATCTACTCTGGGAGGAGTTCCTGTTTTCATTTTATCAACTGTTAGACCTTTTGAAAAAAGTTGCTCCGAAAGGTGAAGAGATGGAAGCTCCCCTATTCTTCCACCTTGTGATGTGTTGAGGCCAATGAAAAGACGACCATTAAGAAATGTTCCGGCTGTAAGAATTGTTGCTTGAGAATAGAAAACTGCTCCCATTGCTGTTCTTACTCCAATAACCGTATCGTTGTCAAATATAAATTCTGTTACCGTGTCCTGCCAAAGATGAAGGTTGTTTGTGTTCTCAAGCAAAAACCTCCAATTCATAGAGAAGTGTTGTCTGTCACACTGAGCTCTTGGGCTCCACATTGCAGGTCCTTTGGATCTGTTTAGCATTCTAAATTGAATAGTTGAGGAGTCCGTTATGATACCGGTAGATCCTCCCAGAGCATCTATCTCTCTTACAATCTGTCCTTTAGCTATACCTCCTATTGCCGGGTTACAAGACATTTGGGCAATCTTACCCATATCCATTGTTAGTAGCAAAACCTGAGAACCCATCTTTGCTGCCGAATATGCAGCTTCGCATCCGGCGTGTCCGGCTCCTATAACTATTATATCATATTTTTCCCTCATCAAAATACCCCTCTAAATCTCTATTTACATTTTATGATCGCCTCATTTTTAAAGCGACATCTTCCCTATCACGCATTTGCACTCTCTGCTCTTCATTTGAATCATTGAAACCCAACAAATGAAGAACACCGTGAATAATAACTCTGTGAAGTTCGTCAATAAATTCGCATTTAAACTCGTTTGAATTGTTTTTAACAGAATCTACACTAATAAAGATATCTCCGTTAATACGCTTATTATCTGACGAATCGAATGTAATAACATCTGTGTAATGGTTGTGTTTTAAATACTGATTATTAAGTTTTAACAAATAATCGTCGCTACAAAATATTATATTGATATCTCCGGTTTTTAAACCGCTTTTATTAAAATCCAAATTGTTTATTATCTCTTTAATCCAGGAACTACAGGATAGTTTTCCCTTGAACTTGAAAGATACATCTTCAATAAAATACGAAATCATAAACTATCTATTTTTTATCGTCGCCTGATTCAAGTAAATCCCAATACTCTATCGCTCTTCTTGTGTGAGGTATAACAATTGATCCACCAACAAGGTTTGCAATAGAAAAGATTTCAAATGCTTGATTCCTTGTTACTCCCAGCTCAAAACACTTTTCAATATGATATTTTACACAATCATCGCATCGTAAAACTAATGACGAAACTAAACCAAGCATCTCCTTCGTTTGTTTAGGTAGTGCACCATCTTCATAAGTCCTTGTATCTAAATTGAAAAAACGCTTAAAAAATAGGTTATCTGCATCAAGAATTACTTTGTTCATCTTGGCACGATATGTGCGGAATTGTGCGATCGAATTCATAACTGATATTTTTTTGCAAAACTACAAAATAATAGGCTAAATAAAATTTAATAGAGATATGTCCAAAGTTACGGTAGTCGGAGCGGGAAATGTTGGAGCAACTTGCACAAATGCTATAGCTAATATGCAGTTTGCATCCGAACTTGTTTTGCTGGATATTAAAGAGGGTCTTGCAGAGGGCAAGGCAAAAGATATGATGCAAACAGCTAAATTATATCGGTACTTCACAAAGGTTACCGGTGTAACTAACGATTATGCAGCTACTGCAAATTCTGATGTTGTTGTTATCACCTCCGGAATTCCTCGTAAACCCGGGATGACCAGGGAAGAGCTGATTGAAACAAATGCTAAAATTGTCTCTGATGTTATAGACCAATCTCTTAAGCACTCTCCAAATGCAATCCTGGTAATTATATCCAATCCAATGGATACAATGACATATCTTACTTTTAAAAAAACATCCCTTCCAAAGAATCGTATAATTGGAATGGGTGGGATTCTTGACGGAAGCAGGTTTACAGACTATCTTAGCGATGCTCTTGATGTTCCCTCCAGCGATATTGAGGGTATGGTTATTGGCGGTCACGGCGATACAACAATGATTCCGCTTGCCCGATTTGCAAGTTATAAAGGGATTCCGGTAACAGAACTTTTATCAGAAGAGAAGCTTGGCAAAGTTATTGCAGATACAATGGTAGGAGGTGCGACACTCACCAGACTGCTAGGCACATCTGCCTGGTATGCACCGGGAGCGGCAGCAGCGGTACTGGTTAAGGCAATAATCCTCAACGAGAAAAGAGTATACCCTTGTTGCGTTTATCTAGAAGGCGAATATGGTCAAAAAGATATCTGCATCGGAGTTCCGGTAATGATTGGAAATAAGGGGTGGGAAAAGGTGATCGAGTTTAAACTCAACGAAGAGGAGAAAGCTCTTTTCAAGAGAAGCGCAGACTCTGTAAGAGCCACAAATAATGTTCTTTTTGAAATAAACCTTATTTGAAATTAAAAATAATTCGCATCTTTGCGGAGCCAAATTTTGAAGGGGTATTAGCTCAGTTGGCTAGAGCGCTTGCATGGCATGCAAGAGGTCATCGGTTCGACTCCGATATGCTCCACAAGTTTTTAACAATTTAAAATAAATCTATCTCGTTCTTATTGAGTAATTTAACCTTATTTTACAAAAGTTTATTAACAATATCTTTTGTTAAATAATTATTTGTTTGTAAATTTACAATCCAAATTTAAATCTGAACATTCGCTTAGTTATGGAAGTTAAAAAAACACCTAAGGCAGATCTCGAGAACAAAAAAGTCTTGTTAAGAGAGGTTGGACTAATTCTGGCACTGTTATTAGTTCTGGCTGGTTTTGAATATAAAACCTATGAGAAAAGTTTATCAGAGCTTGGAGATTCTAATGCTGCTATGATTGAAGATGAGATGATTCCTATTACCAACGAAACTCCGCCCCCTCCGCCGGATATGCCTAAAATTCCAGTTGTATCAGACGAAATTATTATCGTGGACGACGATATGAAGATCACTACAGACCTTATGATCAATACAGAAGATGACAAAAATCTTGGTGTTGAGATTAAAGAGTATGTTCAGGGAAAGAAAGAAGAGGTTGTTGAAGAGGAGGAGCTGCCATTTATGATGGTAGAGGACAAACCTAAATTTCAGGGTGGTGACGAAAATTCATTCACCAGATGGGTTGCAGAGAGACTTGTATATCCGGAGATCGCTAAAGAGAATAGCGTTCAGGGTAGAGTAATTCTCCAGTTCCGTGTTAACACAGATGGTAGTGTTTCTGATGTAAAAGTGGTAAGAGGTGTAGACCCGTCACTTGACAAAGAGGCAGTACGCGTAGTATCATCATCTCCAAAATGGACTCCGGGAAGACAGAGAAACAAACCTGTTAGGGTTGTTTATGTATTCCCTGTGATTTTCCAGCTTAGATAATGATCTTTAAAATGTAATTTATAAAGGCTGCCTCGAAAGAAGCAGTCTTTTTTGTATAAAACAGATGGAAAAAACAGTACTAGTTGGAGTCTCTTTACCAAATGACGATAGTCAAAAGACCAAAGAGTATCTAAAAGAACTTGAATTTCTTGCAGAGACTGCCGGAGCAGCCTCTCAAAAGATTTTTACCCAAAATTTAGATAAACCCAATCCAAAGACATATATAGGGAGCGGCAAACTTGCAGAGATTAAAAGCTTTATCAATGAGAATGAGATTAAGCTTGTGATTTTTGACGATGAACTTACACCATCACAACTTCGCAATTTAGAGCGTGAATTAGAGTGTAGAATCCTTGACAGAACAAATCTTATTCTGGATATTTTTGCTCACAGAGCAAAGAGTGCATACGCAAAGACTCAGGTTGAACTTGCACAATATCAATATCTTCTGCCTAGACTTACCAGAATGTGGACTCACTTGGAGAGGCAGAGAGGTGGTATAGGAATGAGAGGTCCGGGAGAGAGCCAAATAGAGACCGACCGCCGAATAATCCTGGATAAGATTAGCAGGCTAAAAGAGCAGCTAAAGAAGATAGACAAACAGATGTCATCACAGAGAGGAAATAGGGGGAGTATGGTAAGAATCTCTTTGGTAGGCTATACTAATGTGGGAAAGAGTACCATTATGAATCTGCTGGCCAAAAGTGAGGTCTTTGCGGAGGATAAACTATTTGCCACTCTGGATACCACAGTCAGAAAGGTTGTTATTGAAAATGTGCCCTTCCTTTTGAGTGATACAGTAGGGTTTATACGTAAGCTCCCTCACCAACTGGTTGAGTCATTTAAAAGCACTCTTGACGAAGTTAGGGAGTCCGATATCCTAATGCACGTTGTAGATATATCCCACCCAAACTTTGAGGAGCAGATAAAAGTTGTTGAGGAGACTCTGCTGGAGATTGGGGCAAAAGATAAACCTGTGTTTCTGGTCTTCAATAAAATAGATGCCTATAATTTTGTTCCTTTGGATGAGTTTGATTTTAAGCAAAAAAGCGCAGAAAACATAAGTTTGGAGGAGCTTAAAAGCAGCTGGATGAACAAAGAGCACGCACCTTGCATATTTATATCTGCAAAAGAGAAGAGAAACCTGGATAAATTAAGGAACGACCTATATAAAATGGTAGCAGAGATTCACTCGGGGAGATATCCGTTCAACAATTTTCTTTGGTAACACTACCTCTTACTCTTTAAAATTGCTTTTACCACCTGCTCTTTAGGTAGCTCCTCTACTACCCTGCCGTTAAACCCTTTGGTAGTTTTTGCAGCAAAAAGTGAGTTTATTATTGCCTCTTCTGTGGCTTCAATGGTTGCCAAAAAGATTGAAGAGATTGAATGGTTGTGAATCTCTATTGGATTATAGAGCTTTGTAGTCTCATCTATGAGATTCTCCTTGGCAACAGAGATCGCTATCACATAGTCTCCACTCCCGTTTGATGCAATTCCTCCGGTTTTTGCCAGGCCCATCATAGCTCTTTTTGCTATCCTCTCAAGATTTCGCGAGGTAACCGGCGCATCGGTTACAACTACAATCATACAAGAGCCGTCTGCATATTTATCTACATCCCGCTTAAAGTCGTATTTGCCGAGTAATCTCCCAACCTGAACACCAGCTATCTCGAGAACTCCTCCAAAATTTGTCTGCACTAACACTCCAACAGTATAGCCTCCGAGAGATTCCGGAAGAACTCTGGAAGAGGTTCCTATTCCTCCCTTAAAGCCAAAACAGATTGTACCTGTTCCGGCGCCTACTCCCCCCTCCTCTACAGGGCCGGAAGTTGCATTTGCAATGGCATCCAGAACATCCTCCTGTTTAATAGCTCTCGCTCTGATGTTGTTGAGACCTCCATCGTTGGTCTCCCCAACTACACCATTTACAGATCCGATTCCGGAGGAGCCCTCCTGAGCTAAAGTGTAGGTTATCAAGGCTTCCAGTGCGGGTGCTACACTTAGTGTGTTCGTGAGAATAATAGGAGTCTCTATGTTTCCAAGCTCTTTAACCTGCGTGTACCCTGCAAGCTTCCCGAAGCCATTTCCGACATAGATTGCAGCGGGAGTTTTAAGTTTAAACAGATTAGCTTCGTGAGGTATTATTGCAGTTACGCCTGTTCTTATATCCTCTCCGTTAATAATGGTTTTATGGCCAACCTTTATACCAGCAACATCTGTGATTGCGTTATTCTTCCCCGGTTTAAAAATACCTGTTTCTACTCCGTAATCCCTCATTCTGGTCTGAGCAGATAGTGGGTTAATCTCAAAGATCTGAGCAGCAAAAAACAGGAGACAGACATAGGTTAAAGAGTTGTATTTCATATTAATCAATATATTAAAATTCTCTATCTTGATGATGGATGTAAAAAACTATTGCTTACAGTAGAGGATAAAATCTACTATTTTGTCAAAACACAACTGGGTCTCCTCCTCAAAGCCTATATGTCCGGAGTTTTCCAGTATCAGATAGTGAGGCTCTTTAAGGCTCTCCAGGAAGGTTAATGCTGCCTGGATAGGTATGTAGTTGTCATACTTTCCAAAGATATAAAGAACGGGTGTTTTAGTCATTTTCAGGAACTCTGTATTATCTACCCTCTGCATCATTCCCTCAACAACGGCAACTACTCCCTCCGGTTCGTGAATCTCTGCAATCTCAATGATCTCAAAAATCTTCTCCTCCTTTAAGCTAACATTCTGTTTTGCAAACATTTTTGGAACGGAGAGTTTCGCAATATTTAGAAGTTTGTTCTGTCTAATTAACATAATCTCCCTTTTTCTCTCCTCAATTTTTTCCGGAGAGTCTGCAAATGGAGATGAGTGCATCATAATAAGAGCACTAAACCTATCTGGATATTTTTTTATAGCCTCTAGTGCAACATAACCACCCATAGAGTGTCCCAAAATAAAGGCCTTTTCTATTTTGAGGTTATCCAGCAGAGCATTTACTACATCTCCACAAAACTCCATTGTGTTTACCTCTTTTGAACCAGAGAGCCCGTGTCCCGGGATATCAATAGATATTACCCTCATTTTCTTGGATAATAGAGAGGTAAAGTTCTCCCATATATAGAGTGTCTCCAAATATCCGTGAAGCAGAACAATGCAGCTCTCCCCCTCTTTGCTATCTGAAATGTGAATGGGCAAACCGTTAATTGTTGAGAAATATTCCATTGTGCTATATTTTGTACAAATCTAATAGATTTAAAGGTAATTTTTATACTTTTGTCTCACCTAAACAAGACTATCCGTTTTGTAATCCTTAAAAAAAATTTACGATGAAAATTAACAAAGTTATCTCTCTCTTCTCTGTACTGCTGCTTGCAATCTCTATCTCAAGCTGTAACAAAGAGTTACAACCGATTGTGCTTACAGGCACCTGGGAGCTAGATACTGCTGCTGTTATTGTGAGAATTGTTTATAGCCCTGTAGTTGCAAACGAGTTCCCTGAGACTGTAAAGTTTCTTGCTGCCAACATAAATAAAATTAAACAGGAGCTTATGAAGCCTCAAAGCATTGTCTTTAAGGTCCCTAACCTCACAGAGTTCAACTACAACGATGTTCCGCTACCAATACACGGGACATATGTCCAGGAAAACGCCTATTTTGCCATTACCAATCCACTCTTTCCTGCCGGAATCAGTGGAGCATCAGATAATTTAAGGCTAGAACTTTACTACGACAGAGACTATCTTATGATGATTCTCTACACCTTCCTTACAGATCAGGATGATTCACCCTCTACTTACGATCGCCTCATAGAGACATTTCACGGCGTGGGCTCCTATAAGAAAGTAAACTAACCTCGAAGAAAGTAAACTAACCTGGAGGTTTATTCTATTTAGTTAAAATAATTAGTCTTTAATTTTTGCAAGCAGAAACTCTCGGTTCATACGAGCGATGTGTGATACTGAGATGCTTTTCGGGCACTCCATTTCACACGCTCTTGTATTTGTGCAGGCGCCAAAGCCCAGTTCATCCATCTTTGCAACCATTGCCTTCACTCTTCGTGCAGCCTCTACCCTACCCTGAGGAAGCAGAGCCAAAGAGCTAACCCTTGCCGAAACAAAGAGCATTGCAGATCCGTTTTTGCAAGTTGCAATACAGGCGCCACACCCCACGCAGGCTGCAGCATCCATACTCTCCTCTGCATAATCTCTTGGAATTGGTATTGTATTGGCGTCGGGAACTCCTCCGGTATTTACCGATACATATCCACCCGCTTGAAGAATTTTATCCAGAGCGTTTCTGTCTACAATGAGATCTTTAATTACAGGCATCCCGGCAGAGCGCCAAGGTTCAATTGTAATCGTTTGACCATCTTTGAATTTACGCATATGAAGCTGGCAGGTTGTAATCTCATTATCCGGACCGTGAGCCCTACCGTTTATGTATAGTGAACACATCCCGCAAATTCCCTCCCTGCAATCGTGGTCAAAAGTTACCGGCCCATCACTTTTACACCCCTTCTCTACAGCAACGCTATCGATACCTTTACGGGTTAACTGATCGTTTAGAATATCCAACATCTCCAGAAAAGAGGTATCCGGCGAGATATCTTTTATCTGATATGTATGGAAAGAGCCCTTCTCCTTTGCGCTTTTCTGACGCCAAACTTTTAGTGTAAAGTCCATATCTAATCAATGATTAATCTTTGTAATTTCTTGTGGCTATCTTCACAAATTCATATTTAAGAGGCTCTTTATGAACAACATTACCTGCCTCTTTGCCTGCATACTCCCAGCATCCGACATACATAAAGTTCTGGTCATCCCTTTTGGTTTCACCATCCTCTGTCTGCATCTCTTCACGGAAGTGACCTCCGCAGGACTCTTTTCTTAAAAGCGCATCCATAGCCATTAACTCTCCCAGCTCCAGAAAATCTGCTACCCTTGTGGCCTTCTCAAGCTCCTGATTTAGCTCCCGGTTCTCTCCCGGAATATATAGGTTTTTCCAAAACTCATCCTTGAGAGCCTTTATCTCTGTGATTGCTTTTTCAAGACCCTTTTCATTTCGTGCCATTCCAACATAGTCCCACATTATGTGACCTAGTTTTTTATGGAAGTAATCTACGCTCTCTCCTCCTTTTATTGATAGAAGTCTCTCTATTTTATCTTTTATGGCTCTCTCAGCCTCTTCAAAAGCAGGGTGGTTAACATCTGTTTTTGGTGCCTGAATCTTTCCGGCCAGAGAGTCTCCTATTGTATAAGGTAGGATAAAATATCCATCGGCAAGCCCCTGCATAAGAGCAGATGCACCAAGCCTGTTACCTCCGTGATCGCTAAAATTTGCCTCACCTATTGCATAAAGACCCGGTATTGTCGTTTGCAGATTGTAGTCTACCCAAAGACCACCCATTGTATAGTGAATTGCCGGGTAGATCATCATCGGCTCCTGGTAAGGGTTGACATCTGTTATCTTCTCATACATCTGAAACAGATTTCCATACCTCTCTTCAATCACCTTTTTACCCAATCTCTCTATGGAAGTTTTGAAATCCAGAAAGACAGCCAGCCCGGTCTCGTTAACACCATATCCTGCGTCACATCTCTCTTTTGCAGCCCTGGATGCCACATCCCTTGGAACTAAGTTACCGAAAGCAGGGTATCTTCTCTCCAGATAATAATCTCTATCCTCCTCCGCTATTTGAGATGCCAATATTTTTTTCTCCCGCAGCTTCTCAACATCCTCTTTTCTCTTTGGAACCCAAATCCTTCCGTCATTACGGAGTGATTCGCTCATAAGAGTGAGTTTAGACTGCTGCTCTCCGTGAACCGGAATACAGGTTGGGTGAATTTGAGCAAATGATGGATTCCCAAAGAAGGCTCCTTTTTTATAACATTGCCAGATAGATGATGCATTGCTATTCATTGCATTAGTGGAGAGAAAGAAGACATTTCCATAACCACCTGTAGCAATGACAACTGCGTGTGCACCGTAACGCTCAATCTCTCCGGTAACAAGATTTCTAACAATTATTCCCCTGGCCTCACCATCAATCAGTACTACATCCAACATCTCCCTTCTGGTGAACGACTGTACACTTCCCAGATTTATCTGACGATTTAATGCCCCGTATGCTCCCAAAAGTAGCTGTTGACCGGTCTGGCCTCTTGCATAAAATGTTCTGCTTACCTGAGAGCCGCCAAACGAGCGATTGTCAAGCAACCCCCCGTACTCTCTCGCAAACGGAACCCCCTGTGCAACACACTGATCTATAATAAGGTTACTCACCTCTGCAAGACGGTAGACATTTCCCTCCCGGCTTCTGTAGTCGCCCCCCTTTATTGTGTCGTAGAAGAGACGATGGACAGAGTCGTTATCATTTGGGTAGTTTTTAGCAGCATTTATCCCCCCCTGAGCAGCAATTGAGTGAGCTCTCCTTGGTGAGTCGCTTATACAAAAAACCTTAACATTGTAGCCCAATTCACCCAGTGCAGCAGCAGCCGAAGCCCCTCCCAAACCTGTTCCTACCACAATAATATCAAGTTTTCTTTTATTAGCCGGGCTAACCACTCGAATCTGACTCTTATGCCTGGTCCACTTCTCGGACAAAGGGCCCTCAGGAATCTTAGAATTAAGTTTTTCGGACATTTTTTAACATTTTTTGAGAGCTCAAAATTACCTATTTTAAGTCAGATTCCAAACTACAGAACTCCTTTTGCTTTTTTATTATCTTTGTCATATGAGATAATACTCTATATTTGAAACATACAATATTACTATTTGATATAAAAAAGACGGCTATGAAAAGATTATTGAGTCTAATATTTGCAACATCTTTAGCTCTCTCGGCCGCTGCCCAGGTTTCGGTTATTCCAAAACCAAACAAGGTAGAGACAGGGGAGGGGAGGTTTAAATTTGACAATAACACAACTCTATTCTCAAACGAAAAGAGCCCCTCTAACTTAGAGTATCTTAAAGCTCTTCTTGTACCTGCTACCGGGTTTACTTTTAATACAGCAAAAGAGAAGCCTGCAGATAATTACATTATTCTGGATCTATCAGAACAGTATGGTATAGATACCGGCAAAGAGAGCGGATTGCCAAAAGAGGGGTATATTCTGGATATATCTGTCAAAGGAATTACAATAAAAGCAGCAGATGGTGCCGGTATATTCTACGGTATTCAATCACTCCTCCAACTTATGCCTGCCGTTGTCTACTCCGGAAGAGCCTCCGGTCACGAAGATTGGAGTGTTGCTGCCGTAAGAATAGAGGACAGCCCCCGGTTTGGTTACAGAGGGATGATGCTGGATGTCTCCCGCACTTTTTTTGACGCGGCCACCGTAAAAAAATATATAGATTGGATGGCCTATCACAAGATCAATAAATTTCACTGGCACCTCACCGACGACAATGGCTGGAGAGTAGAGATAAAAAAATATCCTCTGCTAACAAGCAAAGGTGCGTGGAGAGGTCCCGGAGAGGTTCTCTCTGCAGCGTTCGGTTCCGGTAAAACCAGATACGGCGGTTTCTATACACAGGAGCAGATAAAGGATATCGTTGCCTATGCAGCAAAGCGACACATTGAGGTTATTCCGGAGATAGACCTTCCGGGACACAGCAAGGCTGTTACCGCATCCTACCCGAATGTTGCCTGTGACGGAAATGATACAGGATTGAGCGTACAGGGTGTGGGGCAGAATGTCTGGTGCGTAGGGAAAGAGGCCAACTTCCATATGCTTGAGAATATAATAAAAGAGATGGTTAAGCTCTTCCCTTCCAAGAATTTTCATATTGGTGGAGATGAGGTAAACTACACCTCCTGGGATAACTGCCCTCATTGCCAGGATCTGATGAAAAAAGAGGGGATGAAGGAGCACGATGAGCTTCTTAACTACTTTGTTCGCAGAATGGAGGCAATTTTAGAGAAACAGGGTAAGGATATGTCCGGGTGGGATGAGATTCTGGAGGGTGGTAAACTCAATCCAAATAGCCGTGTATATGCCTGGAGAAGTATCGCCAAAGGTATCGAATCTGTTACCAAAGGACAGCCCACCATAATGATGCCGGGGGAGTACTGCTATTTTGATATGAAGCAATCGCAAAACGACAGGGGTCATAACTGGGCCGGAATTGTAACTCTTGAGAAGAGCTACTCACTGGACCCTATAGGTACAGCAAAGCTAAGCAACGAACAGGCCGGTCTCATTGTAGGGGTTCAGGGAGCGCTCTGGACAGAGCTTCTGGGATGGCCTCCAAGGTTTATAGATTATCAAACATATCCACGCCTTGCTGCAATTGCAGAGGTTGGATGGACAAACCCGGAGCTTAAGGAGTGGAGTGAATTCAATAACAGAATGGTCTCTTCTCACTTTGAGAGGATGTACCAGATGGGTATAGCATTTAGGGTTCCACCTCCGGTAGTAAAGTTTGAGGAGGGTGCTGTTAAAGTTCATCTTCCATATCCTTGGGCTGTAGTAAGATACACAACAGATGAGTCCAATCCTACAATACACTCTCCTGTATACAGAGGAGAGATTATTACCGATAAAGCACAAAAATTTAGATTTGCAACATTCTACAAAGATGAGCTTATAAGCTTGGTTGTAAAACCGGAAAATGCAGATTATAAATATCTGAAACCGGTTACTACCATAATAACATCAATGGCAGAGAATCCAAAATTCCCTGTAAAAAACCTGGTCGACTATAAATTTGAGACATACTTTAGGAGCGAAAAACAAATTGTTGCAGGAGATTACATTATATACCTGTTTGAAGAGCCTGTAAAAACTAAAAGGGTAACCATCGAGACCGGAATTCCAAACATCTCCTTTTACGGTATAACAGAGGGATATGCAGAGTATAGTTACGACGGAACTAATTATATCAGGGGTGGCGATTTTATTAGAGGTAAGGTTGTTATATATCCACAAAAGGCGGTAAAAGCGATAAGATTGGTTGCGAGCGACACAAACGACGGCCACATACTCTCGCTGCAGGATCTTAGAATCGAAGAGTAGAAAAGATTGGTTGTCGCCCACTTAGGACGGCAACTATTTTTTTACGGAGAGGGAGAGATAGGCCCCGGTAATAGCTTCGTCTACATCTGCATAAAGATCCTGAAGCTCTTTCTGGTTTATACCCTCTCTTCTCCATCGTTCTATTGGCTCGCGGAAAAGAGATTCGATATAACTTTCTGTTCCGGAGAGTTCTTGCATATATCCGGTGCGGCTACTATTGTAGATAAGGTTGAAATTCATATATTTTGAACCATTACCCCTCTTTATTGAGAATGTTTTATGTTTTAGTGCAACTGCTTTATCGCACGCAAAAGCATTTTCGCTACTCTTTGATTTCATAACCACCATAGGTTGTTTCTCCTCTGCTTTCACCCATAGTGGTATAGCAACACCGGCAGCGGGGTAACCAAGTATTGTCCACATAATTGACATCTCTGGATTTTCACCCGGTTTTACCCCCTGAATAGCTACAGATGCAGTTGAAGATTTTCTTGGAATATAGTCCTGATCTACAACCCATCCTCCATTTCTCTCCGGTGAGTGCTCCGGCTTAAGGAGGTCTATCCCTTGAAGTGAGTGGTAATATGAGCGAGAGAGGTTATTAAAGATCCAGTGAGGTGTAATTGAACACAATGGAGATGCTTTCGAGAAAATTTCTGTTGCTGTCTGATGCCTGATATAGCCCATACCCTCATTAAAACGGCCTGTATATGAGAAGTTAGTATAAATAAGATATCCTTGTGGAGCGTTCTTCTGGTCATTCGCATCTACCTTTACAAATCTAGTATTGTTTGTCTCGTAATATGCTGCTCCTCCCTCGGCGTCTATAACTCCGAAATTGGCCTCTACCCTCATAGGACGGGGAAGTTTATTGAGAAACTCCTCGAAATCCGAAAGATTTTTACAAACAGCAAGAGCTTTAT
This sequence comes from Bacteroidetes bacterium HGW-Bacteroidetes-5, assembly GCA_002842515.1. Taxonomy (GTDB): domain Bacteria; phylum Bacteroidota; class Bacteroidia; order Bacteroidales; family UBA932; genus Bact-08. Next base: position 1,620,678 of record PHDC01000001.1, read on the forward strand.
ACATTAACTCTCCCTCCATATCCATATCCTTAATGTCATCATCTTTAAGGTTATAGGAGGCAGTATTCATTATTGAAAAGCCGGCACTGTTTGTTCCAATCCACACAACCCCACCTTTATCCGGGCTGTTTACCAGTGCAAGGAAGTTATATCGCTCCCCTTTGAAGTACTCTATCCTGTTGTTCTCTTCGCCGGTATCTCTGTGCTTCCAGAGAATTGGTCTTCCGTCGGCAGTTATCTTACCTGTTATTATTGCAGATGTGCAACTTAAAAGATGGTTATAGAAAAAAACCGATATAAATGTTACAAGTATTGTAATGTATAATCTTTTCATTTTAAAATATTTAAATATGCTTATCGTTTAAAATTACGTAATTAAATGCAAATTACAAGAAAACTGTTAGAAGATAGTTGGACCGGAAATATTCTCTTTTATAATTCCAAGATGTTTGTAGGCCAACTCTGTTACCTCTCTTCCCCTTGGCGTTCTCTGTATAAAACCCTCTTTTATGAGAAATGGTTCGTAAACCTCCTCGATAGTTCCAATATCTTCACTTACCGCAGTTGCAATTGTTGCCACACCTACGGGGCCTCCTTTAAATTTATGAATTATTGTAGATAGAATCTTATTATCCATAGAGTCCAGCCCTCGTTTGTCGATATTGAGAGCATCAAGTGCATAAAGAGTTATATTCAAATCAATTACGCCTGTTCCCTTAACTTGGGCAAAATCTCTTACCCGTCTCAGAAGAGAATTTGCAATCCTGGGTGTACCCCTGCTTCTTCTGGAGATCTCCATCGCTGCATTATCTTCAATCGGGATATTTAGAATTGCAGAGCTTCTTTTGATAATCTCTAAAAGTACAGATGAGTCGTAATACTCAAGATGTGACTGAATTCCGAAGCGTGCCCTAAGAGGAGAGGTAAGAAGACCGCTACGCGTTGTGGCTCCAACCAGAGTAAACGGATTTAACGAAATCTGTACAGACCTTGCTCCCGGTCCCTTATCTATCATCAAATCTATGGTAAAATCCTCCATTGCAGAGTAGAGATACTCCTCAACAACCGGGGAGAGACGGTGAATCTCGTCAATAAAGAGAACATCTCCCTTCTCCAAACCTGTTAACAAACCTGCCAGATCGCCCGGTTTATCCAGAACCGGACCGGATGTAATTTTTAAGTCAACCCCAAGTTCATTTGCAACTATGTGAGCAAGAGTTGTTTTACCTAACCCAGGAGGCCCGTGAAAAAGAACGTGGTCCAAAGCTTCTCCTCTCATCATAGCAGCCTTGACAAAGATTTTAAGATTTTCGATAATCTTATCCTGTCCCGAGAATTCAGAAAAATCTCTTGGCCGGATTTGTCCCTCAAAATCTCTATCTTTATTCTCCCTCTCTTGTCTGGGATCGAAATTAACCATAGTTTTTAACAGTTATAATATTTACAAATATATTCTAAATTTTAATACTTTATTTTCTTTTTATTATGGTTTGTTCATATGTTTATAAGTAAAGATATTAACCGAATTCTATAATTATTAACAGCTATTAACAACTTTTTCCACAATTTAATAGTTAACTAAAAATCTAAAAAAGAAGTTATTATAAATAATTAACCAAGTTTATTAACCTCTGTTGATAAAGTTAGCGTTGAGTAATTAACATTGGCCGCTTGTTGATAATTGTTCGATATCTTGGTGAAAAAATGGGTCAGAAAAATTTGGATAAACCGAAGCAATATTCATATAATAAAATCCACAATATTTAAAAAAATAATTATCAATATTTATTAACAGAAAGTGGTTAATAACCTATCTTTGCATCCAAATTATGAGTCATACAATTTCAGAAGATAGATTTATCCGCCAGGAGCCTGTTAAAGAGCTTGTTAGTTGGGCAGAGAATAGTGCAGAGAGGTGTGTTGTAATAGAGGGTCTCTACTCATCGGCAAAAGCGTTTGCAATTTCGGCAGCAGCAGTTAAAGGTATACATTTAATTCTCCTTAACAACAGGGAGGATGCTGTATATTGTAGTGGAGATCTATATAAACTCATTGATAAAGAGAGAGTTTTCTTCTTTCCGCCATCAAAAAATTATTCTCACAAGAGCATTAATAAAGATTCTTCTCATCAAGTACAGAGAACAGCAGCAATAAATGCGGTAAAAGAGTATACAGAGGGCAACTCAAAGTTTAAAAGTATTGTTTTAGTCGGTTACCCACACTCGATTACAGAGCTGGTGATTAACAAAAAAGCACTCAACTCAAGTATTCTGAAGATATCGCGGGGAGACACCCTCTCACACGATTTTGTGCGAGAGACTCTGCTTGCCTACTCATTTGAAAGGGTAGATTTTGTATCTGAGCCGGGGCAGTTTGCTTTAAGGGGAGGTTTGATAGATCTATTCTCCTACTCAGATAACAGACCCTGGAGGCTTGACTTCTTTGGAGATACGGTAGAGAAGATTAAGGTCTTTGATATTGATAGCCAACGCTCACTGGAGGAGAGAGAGAGCGTAGAGATCTTTCCGGACATATACGAAACGCCTCAAATAGAGCAGGAGAGCATCTTCTCTTTTGCACAGGGAAAAGCTACATTGTGGATAACAGATGAGCAGTATTTTAGATCACAAATAAAGCTCATTGAGGAGCATAAAAGAGAGGACGAGATATTATTCGGTTCAAAAGAGTTGAACACTATTTTTGATAGCCATAAAAAGGCTCTCTTTGCACCGGTCTCAAGAGAGTTTGAAAAGGAGAAGAGAGTACTGTTTCACACTACCCCTCAGCCGGTTTTCAACAAGAATTTTGAACTGTTGGCTAAGGATATCTCACAAAAGATATCACAGGGGTATGAGGTCTCTATCCTTAGTGAAAATCCTAACCAGACCGAAAGGATAAGCTCAATTTTTTCATCCCTAGAGGGAGTGGGACACACCCATTTTGATGCAGAGAAGATATCTATTCACGAAGGGTTTATTGACCATAATGCAAAAATATGCCTCTATACAGACCACCAGATCTTTGAGCGATACCACAGAGTTAAACCACACAGGACCGTAGAGAAGAGTGAGCGACTTACCATTAACGAGATAAACTCTTTTGAGATAGGGGACTACATTGTCCATATAGATCACGGGGTGGGGCAGTTCGGAGGGTTAGTCAAGACACAAACAGCAGGAAGACAGCAGGAGGCAGTCAAACTTATCTATAAAGATGGGGATGTAATCTTTGTATCCATACACGGCCTTCACAGGATAGCCCGGTATAAATCCAAGGATTCTCAACCCCCTAAAATTTACAAACTTGGCACAGGTGCCTGGCAAAAACTCAAGACACAAACTAAATCTAAGGTCAAGGATATTGCCAGAGACCTTATAGAGCTCTATTCAAAAAGAAGAGATGCAAGAGGCTTTGCCTTCTCCGGAGACACATTTATGCAGAACGAACTGGAGGCATCGTTTATTTATGAGGATACACCGGACCAGATTAAGGCGACCAGCGCAATCAAAGAGGATATGGAGATGGAGTTCCCGATGGACAGACTGGTTTGCGGAGATGTCGGATTCGGGAAGACAGAGCTTGCAATTCGCGCCGCATTTAAAGCTGTGGCCGACAGTAAACAGGTGGCAGTTCTTGTGCCGACAACAATTCTTGCTCTGCAGCACTATAAGACATTCACAGCCAGGTTAAAAGATTTTCCCTGCAATGTATCATATATTAGTCGTCTCAAAACTGCCGGCGAGATTAAAGAGACATCGGAATCTATTGAGAGCGGAAAAACAGATATTATAATAGGAACTCACAGGCTGCTTAACAAGGAGATTAAATTCAAAGATCTTGGACTCCTTATTATAGATGAAGAGCAAAAATTTGGAGTATCTGCCAAAGAGCGTCTCAGGCAACTAAAGCTGAATGTAGATACTCTCACCCTTACTGCAACACCTATCCCCAGAACCCTTCAGTTTTCCCTGCTGGGAGCCCGCGACCTCTCAATCATTAACACCCCCCCGCCAAACAGACTGCCTGTCCAGACAGAGGTGATAGATTTTAACGAAGAGATAATAAGGGATGCAATCAATTATGAGATGGAGCGCGGTGGCCAGGTATTCTTTGTGCACAACAGGGTTGAGGATATTCGCTCGGTAGAGGAGATTGTAAGAAGATTGTGCCCAAATGTGAAGAGCTGTATAGGGCACGGAAAGATGGAGCCGGCAAAACTTGAGAAAACGGTTCTCGATTTTATGATGGGAGATTACGATGTGATGATTGCCACAACCATTGTTGAGAACGGAATAGATATACCAAATGCCAACACAATAATAATTAATCAGGCGCAGAATTTTGGGTTGAGTGACCTGCACCAGTTAAGAGGCAGGGTAGGGAGGTCTAATGTGAAGGCATTCTGTTACCTGATAATACCATCTGTCTCATCCCTCACAGACGAGGCCAGGAGAAGAATACGGGCAATAGAGACCTTCTCCGACCTGGGGAGTGGGTTCAATATAGCGATGCAGGACCTGGACATAAGGGGAGCAGGTAATATGCTGGGGGCAGAGCAGAGCGGGTTTATAGCAGAGATGGGATTTGAAACCTACCAGCGTATTTTGGCAGAGGCCTTTACAGAGATAAGGGAAGAGAGAGAGCTTGCCGGCACTAATGAGAGTAAAGATGAAGAGGGTGGGGGTGCAGGCAGATTCAGAGCAGGGGTAAAGAGAGAGGAGATTATATATATAAACGACTGCTCTATAGATACCGATCTGGAGATTCTTATACCGGACAGCTATATAAATATTACCGCAGAGAAGATAAGGCTATATAAAGAGTTGGATGCGATCAAAGATGCAAAGGAGCTTCAAAAGTTTACAGATGAGATGCAGGACAGATTTGGCCCGCTGCCCGAGGAGGCGAGACAGCTCACCTTTATTGTGAAATTAAGATGGCTCGCCATTGAGTTGGGCTTCGAAAAGATAATCCTGAAAAACGGAATCCTTATCGCATATTTTGTAAGTAACCAACTCTCCGGGTACTATTCGTCGGCTAAATTTGCCTCAATTTTACAGTTCCTTCAAAAACAGCACAAGAGGTTCAGGGTGAAAGAGCAGAAAGAGAAGCTATATATAACGGTAGATAATGTGTTGAGCGTAGAGCAGGCCTACAATATATTTTTAGAGATGAAGTTGTAATTTTTTTTATCTTTGCCGATTGTGATAAATCTGTTGATAGATATAGGCAATAGTTCCGTAAAAGCCTCTTATGCCAAAGGGGGTTTACTTGAGGAGATTATACGGTATGACGGAGAGGATGTTTACGGGTTTATAGCCAATCTTGCAATGAGAAGAGAGATTGATGTTATTGCGATATCGACTGTAAGGAGAGAAGGTGCTCTTTTTTTTAAGGAGCTGGAGAGCGAATGTAATAAATTGATAGTGGTAGACAGTTCAATGGAGCTACCTGTTATCAACAGATACAAAAGCCCCGAAACCCTTGGAAGTGACAGGATTTTATCTGCAATTGCAGCTGGGCATATCTTCCCGGAGAGAGATGTTATGATCTTTGATTTCGGTACTGCCCTTACAATTGATTTTGTTTCAGGAAAAGGAGAATATTTAGGGGGAAATATTTCACTTGGATTAAGAGGCAGATTTAGAGCTTTAAATGATTATACTCAGCGACTTCCGCTATTGGGCAACCCGTCGGAAATTGCTGATGTGGGTAGTACGACAAAAGAGGCGATTGAGTCGGGAGTTGTTTTAGGTCTGATTTTTGAAGTTAGTGGTTATATTAAAGAGTATCCGAACCATATTTATATTTTTACAGGCGGAGATGCTATTTATTTTGCAGAAAAATTGAAAAGTTCGATATTTGTAGTTTACAATTTAGTATTGATGGGTTTAGCCCGCGTAGCAGAGAATTATGCGAAATCGGAATAATATTAGGATCATTGCAGCAACGGCAGCAATTTTTTTCACAGGAGCTTTTGCCTCTGCACAGAGTACCGATGCATTGGGTACATTTACCCCATACTCCGTATTTGGCGTAGGAGATATTAACAGGGCCGGAACAGCCTTTAACAAAGCTATGGGGGGTACGGGCATAGGTATAAGAGACAATCGTCTCATAAACATACTTAATCCCGCTGCCTATTCGGAGAGAGACACTCTCTCTTTTATGATGGATTTCGGAATGGATCAGAAAAATCTGTTTATTTCCGGACAGTCAACAAAATCTGCATATAATGTATTCAATATGCACCATATGGTAATGAGCTTTCCTCTTTTCAAAAAATCTGCCTTTGCATTTGGGGTGACTCCATATAGCAGTGTAGGTTATAAATTTGAAGAGGCAGAGAGCGATCCTGCCACTATAACAGAGTTGGGCGATATACGATATCAAAGATTCGGTACAGGCGGAATAAACAGAGCTTTCCTGGGAGCTTCAATAGGCGTATTTAAAAACTTCTCAATTGGAGCAGATGGGGTCTACTATTTTGGGACAATCGATCGCAACTCAAATATAATCTTTACTACAAACCAGAGTTACAGAAGCATAAGCACAGGAATGGACTATGTTGTGAGCTCTCTCTCTGCCAAGCTGGGGATGCAGTACAAGATGGATTTTGCAGAGGATGTTAATTTTACAATGGGGGCAACCTGGCTTGCAGGGTCAAAACTCTCCGGAGATCTTACAAAGTTTGCATATGCAACAAATGCAAGCGGACTTAAGGATACAATTTACCATAATGTAGAGGAGAATACCCATATGGAGATTCCATCGGAATTGGGAGTGGGATTCTCTTTAAGGAAAAAAGATAAATGGATGGTTGCCCTGGACTACACAAGACAAGATTGGAGCAAGGTGCAGTTCTCAGAGACACCCGGAGTGAGCTTCTCTCCCTCTGTTAGCAACTCTATCAAACTTGGTTTTGAGTTTATACCAAATAGATACGATATCAGATACTACTCAAAAAGAGTGACATACAGAGGTGGGGCCTACTACGAAAACACATATATGAAGGTTGCAGATAAGCAGATTAGTGCAATGGGAATAACATTGGGAGCAACTCTGCCAATCTTTAGACTTTATAACGGAGTTGGGCTGTCTCTGGATATGGGACAACGCGGGTCGCTTAAAAACAACATTATTCGTGAAAGATATGTGATGTTTAACATAAGCGTTTCACTCCACGACATATGGTTTATTAAATACAGATACGATTAATTACCGGTAATATAATAATTTCTAAGATCATGAAAAAAGTGCGCATTTTACTAATTTCTACCATTCTTTCGTTGGTTGCAACTCTTGGTTATGCCCAAGGTGCTCTTGCAGGTGCCAGCGAAGAGTGTAAATTGAATCTGTCATTTTACAACGACTGGATGAAACAGGATAACTATGCCGAGGCAGCTCCGCTTTGGAGAGAGGCGTTCCGTCTTTGTCCTCCGGGGGTTAGACAGGGGCTTTACCAGGACGGACAGAAGCTTTTCAAATATTTCATAGAGAAGAATAAAGATAATCCGAAGGTAAAAAATGCTTTAATTGACTCTCTATTGATGATGTACGACCTGAGAATACAATACTTTCCCGGAAGTGCAAAATCGGCATCAGAGTTTAAGGTTTATGATATGGATCACTATTTGACACAGAGTGATGAGAAGATCTTCTCTGCCATAGAGAAGGCGATGGAGTTGGGAGGAGACCAGACTGAGCCATCAATTCTGGTACTAGCTATGCAAAAGGTAAGCAGCCTTTATGCAGCAAAAAAAGTTACAACAGAGAAGGTGTTGGAGACATACACTCGCATCGAAAAGATGATCGATGCTCAGGTTGCGGCTAAACACCAGGATGCAGATGCGGCGAAGAAGGATATCGACAACCTTTTTGCAACCAGCGGTGTAGCAAGCTGTGCAAACATTGTAGAACTTTTCACTCCAAGATTTGAGGCGAATCCGAATGATAAAGCTTTGGTGACTACAATCGTGAAACTACTTAGCGACCTGGAGTGTACAAATGAAGAACTCTTCTTAAAGACAGTACAGGCTCTTCACAAAATGGAGCCTAACTATCAATCTGCATACTACCTCTATAAACTATGTAGTGCAAAAGGTGATCACCCAACTGCCATAAAGATGCTGCAGGAGGCTATTGACAGCGATGCAACTCCGGACGAACAGGATGCATCTCTGCTCCTTGAACTCTCTGACTACTACATGCGTAAGATGGAGAATATAGGTAAAGCTGCCGAAGCGGCAAAGCAGGCTATTCAAAAGAGCCCGACTGTTGCCGGAAAAGCAAACCTTATTATCGGTCTTGTTTGGGGCTCGCTCAGATGCACCGGAAACGAGATTGAAGTAAGGGCTAAATACTGGGTTGCCGTAGATTATCTTATAAGAGCAAGAAATGCAGATCCATCAATTGCAGAAGAGGCCTCCAGGTACATCTCCACTTACAGCCAATACTTCCCTGCACAAGAGGAGGCGTTTATGTACAATATAATTGACGGCTCTTCATACACAGTTAACTGCAACGGAATGAGTGCTGTAACAACAGTAAGAACCCGCAAATAACAATATGAAGTCCGGCTCTTTTCATAGAGTAAAGAATATGGTAGCAGTCACTCTTGTGGTTGCTACCGCTCTTTTATCTTGTAAAGATGATATCCCTCTCTCCGATATTGCCTCAACAGAGGAGCTCCCCACTCAAAAGATCGAAAATATGACGGTTGTGCAGTACAGAAAAGGGATAACCGCCTATATCGTAGATGCTCCGTTAATGGAGAGATATACAGATAATCAGGCTCCGTATGATGTGTTTCCATCCGGAATCGTAATGAAGGGATACACTCCCGAAGGGCTGCTAGAAACCAGAATCAGGGCAAACTACGCCAAGCACGTGAAAAAACCGGACGAGGAGATTTGGGAGGCTCACGGGAATGTAGTAATAAACAACTATATAAACGGAGATAGAATTGAGACAGATACCCTCTTTTGGAACAGACTCTCCAAAAGAATCTACACTCACTCCTGGGTAAAGATTACAACCCTAGATCTTTTTATGCAGGGTTATGGAATGGAGTCAGATGAGATGGCCAGAAACGCAGTCATTCAGAATCCATTTGACAGCTATGCAATCGTAAGGAGAGATTCCACAGAAATTCCATATATTGATACTGCCAATTTTATCGGGCCGCTTTTACCGCAATTAAAGTAGAGAATTTTAACAAATATGTTGATTCAAATAGTCATATCTTCGGTTTCACTAATCTTACTGGCACTATTTACAGCCATTGAGAGGGCATTGGGCTCTTTCAACAAACTTCGTTATGAGGTAGATAAGAAGCAGGAGAAGAGTTATGCATTAGTTACTGAGGAGCTGCTTGAGAGGGAGGGGGAGCTGATAAGTTCGCTGAAGGTGGCTACAGATATCTTTCTAATAATATTCGGCGTATCATTTGCTTTTATCTTTGATAATATTCTATGGGGAGTACCGCTTGCTTTTGTTGCAGTACTTCTGCTCGCAAAGGTCTTGCCTATGGCTGTGGCCACAGTTAACGCACATTTCATAATAGAGCACTTCATCTTCTTTGCAAAGGGGGTACTTACACTACTGTCGCCATTTATAAAGAGAGAGATTCAGAATCATATTCCGGAAAGAGAGGAGTCTAACGAGATGGTTATTTTTCAAAATGTACTCAACTTCTCGGAGGTCAAGGTTAAAGAGTGTATGATTCCCCGGACCGAAATCTGCGCAATCTGTGAAAGTGCATCTGTGGAAGATCTCTTAACTCTTTTTGCAGATTCAAAATACTCCAGAATAATTGTTTACAGAGAGAGTATAGATAAGATAACCGGCTATGTTCACTCCAAGGATCTCTTTTCCGGAGGAAAACCAATAAAGGATATTATCCGGAAGATTGATTTTTTTTCGGAGGAGATGGGGGCTCAAAAACTGCTTACCATACTCATCAAGAATAAACGCTCAATTGCAGTTGTCAATGATGAGTACGGAGGAACAGCAGGGATTGTTACTCTGGAGGATCTAATTGAGGAGATTTTTGGGGAGATATCGGACGAGCTGGATAAAGAAGATTTAGTGGAAAAGGTAATATCAGACAAAGAATTCATCTTCTCTGCCCGGCTTGAAATCAAATATCTGAATAAAACCTACGATCTTGACATACCTGAGAATGAAGATTATGAAACACTGGGTGGCTTCATAACCTATTTTCACGAAAATATTCCTTCTCAGGGTGAGACCCTATTATACAGAAATCTGGAGTTTACTATTCTTAAAACAAGCACTAACAGGCTGGAGAGTGTGGTTCTTCGAATTGTTGAGCAATAGACAAATCATTAATAAAAAATTACTATCTTCGCGCCTTACAAGAAAATAACCTATTAAAAAAAAATAAAATGGCAGTTCTCGAGAAGATCCGCGTTAAAATGGGTGTCTTTATCACCGTAATTATCGGTGTGGCACTTCTTTCATTTATTGTTGACGCAGACACACTACAGTCGGCTGTATCCATGGTCTCATCCAGATACAATGTTGGAGAGATGAATGGTAAGGCCATATCTTATCAAGATTTTCAGAAAAGGGTAGACTACTTTACCCGGATAAACCAACTAATGACAGGTTCGGCAGCTCTTGACGAAAAGGGTTCCGAAATGGTCAACCAAAGTGCGTGGCAGGATCTGCTGAGCGACAATGTTCTTATCCCGACTATAGAGGAGGCAGGCATTGCAGTTGGAGAGGAGGAGCTTTTTGATCTAAGCCAGGGTTCATCTATTTCACAGGTTCTCTCTCGTGAGAGGGGCTTTTTGGGAGCAGACGGGCAGTTTGACAGAAACCTTCTCATTCAGTTTATCAAATCAATTCCACAGGACAACACCGGTGATCTTGCAACATACTGGGAGTATCTTGAGAAGAATATGATAGTAGACCAGATGGTGAACAAATATGTTACTCTTCTTTCCAAGAGTAATTTTCAGAATCCTGTTCAACTGAGAAGAGTAATTGAGGATAACAACATCACCTCGGATGTCTCTTTTATTATCCAGCCTTACGGCTTTGCCGATGACACAACAATCCTGGTCTCTAAGAAAGAGGCTAAAGATTACTATGCAAAATACAAACATAACCTTGAGCAACCTGCCGGGAGAGATTTAGAGTATGTAGTGTTTGAGGTGGTTCCATCGGCTGTGGATATCAGCGCAGCAGAGAGCGAAATTGAGAAACTTGTGGAGGAGTTCTCTACAACTACTAACCTGAGAGGATTTCTTGTAAGAAACTCAGATAAACCTCTGGATCTAAATTATTATAAAGCAGGTGAACTTGCCGCCAAATCTCCGGTTCTGGACAGCTTCGCATTTAAAGCAAAGATTGGAGAGGTACTTGCGCCTTACAAGGAGGGAGATATCTTCCGTACGGCAAGAGTTATATCTGCAAAACAACTTCCGGACTCAGTTTTTGTAAATCATATTCTTCTTCCAAATCAGGACAAAGCGGTTGCAAAGAGATCTGCAGACAGCCTAATCCAGCTTATTGAGAAGGGTGCAGATTTCTCACAGATAGCTGCAGCAAACTCACTGGACAAAAACCCGAATGTAACACCGGGCGAACTGGGATGGCTAACACAAGCAACTCTTATTCCCGGCTTTGACACCTGTTTTGTTTCACCGGTTAACAAACTGATCACAGTTGAGACAAACTACGGTCTTCATATCCTTAAGGTATCTCAAAAGACAAAACCTGTTACAAAGGTACAGGTAGCTGTTCTTGAGAAGGCGGCCGTTGCCAGCAAAGAGACCTTCCAGAGCTTCTACTCTAAGGCAAACGATTTAGCTTCCAAGTCTGACGGTAAGATTGAAAAGTTCAATGAGCTTACTGCTCAAATGAATCTCTATCCACTGCAGGCGAATAATATTGCAGAGGGGGCAAAGAGTATCTCCAACTACAACAATGCAAGAGAGATAACCAGATGGGCTTATGAGGCAGAGGTTGGAAATGTATCTCAGATAATATCTATTGACAACAAATATTTCTTTGTCGTTGCACTCACAGCCATCAGAGAGAAGGGTATTCCTCCTTTTGAGATGATAGAGAAAGAGATTGCAACCACAATCAGGAGAGAGAAGTCGTGGGAGAAGGCTCTTGCTAAAGTTAAAGAGCAGGTTTCCGGCCTTTCATCTCTTGATGCTATGGCAGAGAAACTTGGAACAACAGTGAGCAAACAGACCGGAGTCTCTTTTGGTGCTCCCGGTTCACAAAGCTTTGACCCGAAATTCATCGGCTTCGTTGCCGGTGCTCAGCCAAACACCCTTGTAGGCCCGGTTGCGGGTAATGTGGGAGTTTACATCTTCCAGGTAGATTCAAGAGAGACAGGAGCATTCTTCACAGAGGACGATGCAAAAACTGCAGGGCTGCAAGCTTTCAGCTACCAAATCCAAATGATACCATCAATTCTGGAGAAGAAAGCAAAGGTACAAGATAACAGAGCGAAGTTTTTTTAACCTTGCCAAGCATCGTGGGGTTTCGTTGATTTTCAGCGATTTAAATAAAAAGGCTGTCTAAATTAGGCAGCCTTTTTTATGTATAGTCGGTATTTTTGCGTTGAAAGCCCTCTGGCAGCAACGCAGTTTTTTCAAACGCTTTTTTCTTTGTGTTTTTCAGGGCCTCCGGAACGCCTCCCTACGGTCGTTGAACGGTCCTCGGCCTTATTCTGGAGGGGATATTTAAACATTAAACCGGAAGTGCATTATGTCGCCATCCTGGACTACATACTCTTTTCCCTCTACGGCCATCTTTCCGGCCTCTTTGCAGGCGGCTTCGGTTCCATATTTTACATAGTCGCTGTATTTGATAACCTCTGCACGAATAAAACCCTTCTCGAAGTCTGTGTGAATCACTCCTGCGGCCTGTGGTGCCTTAAACCCTCTTGGATAGGTCCACGCTCTCACCTCCTGGATGCCGGCCGTAAAATAGGTCTCCAGGTTGAGCAGAGAGTAGGCAGATCTTATAAGGCGGGCAACACCGGATGAGTTGAGGCCGATTTCGTTCAAAAACATCTCCCGCTCCTCGAAGGTGTCCAGCTCTGCAATCTCTGACTCTATCTTGGCTGCCACAACCAGCAACTCGGCATCTTCCTCTTTGATTGCCTCGCGAACCCGGTCTACATAGGCATTGCCATCTTTGGCCGAGGCCTCGTCTACATTGCACACATACAGAACAGGTTTGTTGGTGAGAAGAAACAACTCTTTGGACATCTTTGCATCCTCGGCATTTTCGAAGACAACGGTTCTGGCAGATTTCCCCTGAACCAAAGCCTCTTTGAACCTAACCAGGATATCGTACATCCGTTTGGCATTTTTATCGCCACCGGTTTGTGCCATCTTCTGAACCTTGTTTATACGACTCTCAACAGTGTCAAGGTCCTTTATCTGCAGCTCTGTGTCAATAATCTCCTTATCCCTTACAGGGTTGATGTTTCCATCTACGTGCACAATATTGTCATCGTCAAAACAGCGCAGCACGTGAATTATTGCATCTGTCTCACGAATGTTTGCAAGAAATTGATTACCAAGACCTTCTCCCTTGCTGGCCCCCTTTACTAACCCCGCGATATCTACAATCTCTACAGTTGCAGGAACAACCCGATGGGGTTTAACCAGCTTCTCCAGAACCTGAAGCCTTTCGTCCGGAACAACAGTTGAACCTATATTGGGTTCTATTGTACAAAAAGGGAAGTTTGCAGATTGAGCCTTACCCGAACTGATGCAATTAAAAAGAGTCGATTTGCCTACGTTGGGAAGTCCAACTATTCCACATTGAAGTGCCATTACCTTATTTATTACTTAAAATTATAAACTACTGCTTTTTTGAGGGTGCGAAATTAGCAAAAAAAGGGGGATAAATCTAAATTCAGATAATATATGCTTAGGATCAGATATTTATGCTTCCGGAAAATTTCTTTTTGCTCTATTATTTTTAAGTTTGTAAAGCATTTAATGGCGACTCTCCCCAATGGTAAGAATTGCATTTATAATCTGTATTACATTTTATGTGTATATGGTGAATAGCCGGGCTCAGGGTATCTCGCCGGTTGCCGGTAGAGATTATGTGGTCGTTTTTTGGAATGTGGAAAACTTTTTTGACACCAGGTTTGATCCCGGCAAGGAGGATGGAACCTTTATCCCCACAGGTGAGAAGCGTTGGACCCGGAGCCGGTTTATCGATAAACGAAACGGGATTGCAAAAACAATTATTGACATAGAGTCATTCCCGGCTCTCATTGGGCTGGCAGAGATTGAGAACAGGTATGTCCTTAACCAGTTGATATATGAGACCCCGCTGGCGATGGGTGGGTATGCAATTGTTCACCGTGACTCCCCGGACAGGCGTGGGATAGATGTGGCGCTACTCTATTGCCGGAGTCAGTTTAGGCCGCTCAAAAACAGCTTTATCCGGGTTAATGTCGCAGACTCTACTCCAAGAGACTCTGCAACTGCCTATGTCACCAGAGAGATTCTATATAGTAAAGGGGTGTTACACGATCTGGATACGCTGCATATCTTTGTAAACCACTGGCCCTCAAAATTTGGAGGGGAGGATGCCTCCGCTCCATACAGGGAGGCGGCTGCAGATGCGCTGGCCGGGGTGTGTGACTCAATTCTTGCAAAGAGCAGCCGGGCAAATATTTTGGTGATGGGGGACTTTAATGATACGCCCGATTCCGAGGTTATTAAAAATTTTGAGCAGAGGTGCAGGTTGCGGGTTCTGAGAAACTACAGGCAAATTGATGGCAGATTGTTCACAAAGAGAGCTGCAAAGGTTATAAACACAGGAACCATTAAATATAAGGGGGTGTGGGAGCAGATAGATATGTTTATGGTGTCGGAGAACCTTTTGGATAGCAGGGAGCCCATCTCTACCGGGGATGAGTATTTTAGCCTCTTCTCCCCAACCTATCTTCTGGAGAGGGACAGGGCATATACCGGGTTCAAACCCAAAAGAGGCTATATCGGACCCAGGTATAACGGGGGTGTGAGTGACCATCTACCTGTAATTCTTAAGATTAAGAGAAATTGGTGACCATCTGCAGGCATACTTTTAATTTTCCTATCTTTGCGATATGTATGTAAGAGCGAAAAAAGCACTTGGTCAACACTTTTTGAAAGACCAAAAAATTGCCGCACGAATTGTAGATGCGCTCCAGATTCCCGAGGAGAGTTTAGCAGGTGGCACTAATGTAATTGAGGTTGGGCCGGGAACGGGTGTGCTCACGCAATATCTTGTTAATAACCCCAAAATAAATCTGGTTTTGGCAGAGATAGACAGCGAGTCTGTAGAGTTTCTTAAGATTCACTATCCCAACCTTGGAGAGACACTTATCGAGGGGGATTTTCTAAAGATGGATCTGGCAAAGATCTTTACCGGCGATTTTATGGTAATAGGTAACTTCCCGTACAACATATCTTCTCAGATATTCTTCAAGGTGCTCGAATACCGCGAGAGGGTTCCACAGGTGGTGGGGATGTTACAGAAAGAGGTGGCAGAGCGGCTTGCTTCTCCTCCGGGAAACAAGAGTTACGGAATACTCTCTGTGCTTTTGCAGGCGTGGTACGATATTGAGTACCTCTTTACCGTTGACGAAAATTCATTTACACCTCCACCAAAGGTAAAATCTGCAGTCATAAGGATAAAGAGAAACTTAAGGACGTCACTGGGTTGCGATGAGGTGTTGTTTAAAAGTGTAATTAAGACAACTTTCAACCAAAGGAGAAAGACCATAAGAAACTCAATTAAACCCATTGCGGGTGGAGTGATTCTCCCGGATGATATACTAATGACAAAGAGACCGGAGCAACTTTCGGTTGAGCAGTTTGTAGAGCTTACAAATCTGTTGGAGAGCTGTTTGCGACAACCTCTTACTTAGAGTTGATTGCCTCAACAGGGTTGAGGTTGGCTGCTGTATATGCAGGAACAAACCCTGCAACAATACCTATAACAGAAGAGATAACCAATCCGCGAATCACATTGTAGGCGGTAAGTTGCATCGGGAAGGATTCGTTGCTGCCAATTGCAGCCACAACAAGAAAGACCATAAATATCCCTATTGCACCCCCGACAACTGCAAGAGCCGCTGCCTCTGCAAGGAACTGGGTGAGGATTGTATATTTTTTTGCCCCCAATGCTTTTTGAATTCCAATTAGGTTTGTTCTCTCTTTAACAGAGACGAACATTATATTCGCGATTCCGAAACCACCTATTAGTATTGAGAACCCACCGATAATCCAGCCTGCAAGCGAGATTCCGGCAAAGATCTCTTTGGTGGAGTTAAGCAGAAATGTCATTTCGTTCAGGGCAAAGTTATCTTTCTGTTTTGGTTTTAGCCTTCTCACAGAGCGAAGTAACTGCCTCATCTCCTGAATAAACTCATCACGGCTAACGCCGTCCAGAGGTTTTAGACAGATCATAGCATCGGACCTCTTTACATTAAAGAGATTTGAGGCAAAACTGTATGGGACAAGTATTGAGTTGTCGGTATCGAAGATGTTCACTATGCTCTCTCCCGCCTTCTTCATAACACCGATAACCCGGGCATTGCTGTTGCCCACCTTTATTACCTTATTAATAGGCTCTTCTCCGGCAAAGATTATATCTGCAACCGAGTGACCTAAAATAACAACGGGCACTGCAGATTGTGTCTCATAAATTGAGAAGTAGCGGCCAATCTCAATATCTACATTTGCAACCATATTCCACTCAAAAGTGGGTGCAGTAACAAAACCCCCGTTAAATGAGTTTCTGCGGTACTTTACATTCATTCCGGTGAATGTTACAAATGCTATGGCGTCAAGAGTTTTGGAGTTAGTTTTTAAGAATGTGTACTCCTCATATTTTGGGAGAGGCCTGGTGCGAAACTCCCACCACCTGTACTCCTGGCCATCTTCCGGAGCAAATGGAAACTGCTGAACATAGACAGTGGTTGACCCAAAGCTGTTTAGGCCGCTCTCTACATTTGATCTAAGGGCATCAATAGCTGTAAATACCGTAACTATGGAGAAAATCCCAATTGAAACGCCAAAGAGAGAGAGAAAGGTGCGGAACTTATCCCCCTTAAGTGACCCAAATGCAAAGATGATACTCTCTGCCATAAGCTTGGATACCATCGTAACTCTTCTGTAAAATTTAATCATCTGCCCTCCTTAAAGACCGAGTCTCTTTTTTAAATTTCTTAATTTGTCGAAGGCGTCCAGCGGAGAGAGAGAGTTGATGTCCATCTCCCGCAGTTCGTCCCGTATTGATATCAGAAGAGGGTCTTCCAATTGGAAGAACGACAGCTGCATTGCATCTTCGTTATCTGAAACCCTCCGTTTTGTTCCACCTTTTTTCCCACTGCTCTCGAGCTGTTTAAGCACTCTCTCTGCTTTGGTTACAACATCCTTGGGCATTCCTGCCATTCTTGCAACGTGTATCCCAAAACTGTGAGCAACACCACCCCTGCACAATTTTCGCAGAAAGATAACTCTTTTTTCTACCTCTTTCACAGATATGTGCCAGTTTTTTACACGGGCGAACTTATCCTCCAGATCATTAAGCTCGTGATAGTGTGTTGCGAAGAGGGTTTTTGCCCTATGTTCCGGGTGTTCGTGCAGGTACTCTACAATAGCCCAGGCTATTGACATTCCGTCATAGGTGCTGGTTCCGCGACCAATCTCATCCAGCAGCACTAGGGAGCGAGATGAGAGATTGTGTAGAATTGTGGCGGTCTCCAGCATCTCCACCATAAAAGTGGACTCCCCCTTTGTGATGTTGTCGGAGGCTCCCACCCGGGTGAAGATCTTGTCTATGATTCCGATGTTTGCCGCTTTAGCGGGAACAAACGACCCTATTTGGGCCATAAGTACAATAAGAGCAGTCTGGCGGAGCAGAGCGCTTTTACCGGCCATATTTGGGCCTGTTAAAATTATAATCTGCTGGTTTTCGTTGTCCAGAGTGAGGTCATTGGCAATATACTCCTCCCCTGCAGGCATAAGAGCCTCAATAACAGGGTGTCTCCCCTCGATTATCTCCAGAGTTGTGCCAAGGTTGAGCATTGGACGGCAATATTTTCTCTCCTGAGCCAAGTGTGCAAAGCCTGCAAGGCAGTCCAGCGTAGAGAGTTCAAATGCGTTTTTTTGAATTATGGGGATGTTTTTCTGGATTGCAGATACAATTTCGTTAAAGAGCAGCTGCTCCAGAATGAGCATCTTCTCCTCCGCTCCAAGAATCTTCTCTTCGTACTCCTTGAGCTCCTCTGTAATGTATCTCTCTGCACTAACCAGTGTCTGTTTGCGGATCCAGTCTGTAGGAACCTTATCTTTATGAGTGTTGCGCACCTCCAGATAGTACCCGAACACATTGTTGAAACTTATCTTTAACGAGCTGATTCCGGTTCTCTCGCTCTCCCGCCGCTGTATATCGTTTAGAATATCTTTGCCGTGGCGGGCGATATTGCGCAGAGTGTCCAGCTCTTCATTTACTCCTGTCGCAATAACATCTCCTTTGCCGATCATTCCGGCAGGATCTGCAAGCATCTCCCTGCCAAGTTTTTCCAACAGGGTGGCACAACAATCCAATTGCGCAGCAAGGGCGGTAAGCTCTACAGATCCGGAGTTTGTGCAGAGCTCTTTGATTGGGGCGACCTGTTCGAGCCCTCTTTTGAGCATAGTCACCTCGCGTGGGGAGATTCTGCCTGCTGCAGCTTTTGAGACAACCCTCTCCAGGTCGCCCACATCGTGCAGATATGCCCGAAGCTGCTCTTTGATGGAAACACTCTCATCTGCATTAAAGAGGTGCTCCACAATATTAAGGCGGATATTTAGCTCGTTTATATTCTTAAGCGGCATTGCCAGCCAGTTCCGCAGGGTTCTGGCCCCCATTGGGGTAGAGCACCTGTCTATGGTTTTGATGAGGGATGCTGCACCCTCCTGATATCCGCCAAAGACCTCCAGGTTGCGAAAGGTGAATTTATCTATCCACACATACTCCCCTTCGTCTATACGGGAGATGGAGCAGAGATGCCCCAGCCCTTCGTGGCGGGTGAGCTCCAGGTAGAAGAGGATTGCTCCGGCGGCGGTTATTGCCAGGGGCATATTCTCTATTCCAAACCCTTTGAGAGATGGGATACCAAAATGGGTTTTAAGCTTCTCCAGGGCCGCCTCCGGGACAAATGCCCACTCATCCATTGTTGAGACAAAGTAGTCGTTCCCGAACTTCTCCTCAAAACCCTTTCGGTATGAGCGCTCTATAAGGACCTCCTTTGGAGACATACTTGCAAGCAGCAGCTCTATGTAGGCATAGGAGCCGGATGCCACGTGAAAAGAGCCGGTAGATATGTCCAGAAATGCTATCCCTGCCTGCTCTTTCTGGAAATAGAGCGAACAGAGGTAGTTGTTCTCTTTGTTGGAGAGGAGCTGGTCGTTATATGCAACCCCGGGGGTAACCAACTCTGTTATTCCGCGCTTTACAATCTTCTTGGTCAGCTTGGGATCTTCCAGTTGGTCGCAGATTGCCACCTTATATCCTGCCCTTACCAATTTAGGCAGATAGCTGTCTATAGAGTGGTGGGGAAACCCGGCAAGCTCTACATATGAGGCTGCTCCGTTTGCCCTGCGGGTAAGTACAATTCCCAAAACTTTAGAGGCGATTATTGCATCCTGTGAAAATGTCTCATAAAAGTCCCCGACACGAAAGAGCAGGATGGCCTCCGGATGCTTCGCCTTAATGGCGAAGTACTGCCTCATAAGTGGTGTGTCGGCTATTTTATTATCTATGTTCATCCCCACAAAAATAGTCAAATATGTTGGATTGATTAATAATCTGTAATGCTATCTTTGTATTGAATTTTTACAATGATAAAAGCACTTTATAACAAGCACCAATATTTTTTCAATATTTTTGCTGTTCTGGCATTGCTGGTAATTACCAGGTTGCTGGATGGGTTTGCCTGGTATCCTCCACATCCGGATAAAACAAAAACCTTACTACTTGAACATCTATTTCAATTCATCTCCTTTTTCCCATTTATTTTCTTGATAATATACACTTACGGGTTGGCATTAAAAAAGAGATCAAAAACAGTTATATATTCTCTTATAATATTTTATGCTGTTTTCGCCCCTCTCTTTGTACTTTGCTTTAGTACCTGGCTGGAGATAACTTTATTAAGAGCCAAAACACAACCTGTTACACTTAAACTTATTGAACAGTTCACTCCGGGAGCAGGTATGGTTATCCTGTTTTTAAGTGCAACATACTTCCTTACATACCTTAAGATTCAATCTGCAAGTCAAAGAGAGGCGGCTCATAATGCAGAGTCATTGATCAAAGACGTACAAATTAAGATGTTTCGCTATCAGATAAACCCTCATTTTCTATTTAATGTTTTAAACTCTATCTATACCTTAATAGATGAAAATACAGAGAAGGCGAAAAAACTTGTACTTGATATGTCGGATTATTACAGATATACCCTTACTAAACAAAAAGAGTGTGTCTCTATCGAAAGCGAGATAGAGTCTATCGTTAAATATCTTGAAATTCAAAAAACAAGATTCGAAGAGAAGTTTCAATATGAGATATCTGTTGACGAAGCAGTAAGGCCGCTTTTAATACCCTCGTTTATTATTCACCTTCTCATAGAAAACGCAATAAAGTATGGCACAAAGACTACTAAACAAAAATTATTGGTCAATCTTTCAGTTAAACTTGTCAAAAAGGACCTTTTTATAAGAGTCTCAAATACGGGTAAACTACTTGAATTACCCACCAATAATGAAAAGAACACAGAGGGGACAAGTAATGGAATAGATAATTTAAAAAACAGACTGGCCCTATATTTTGGAGACAACTACTCATTTTCGCTTGAAGAGGTGGACGAATGGGTTTTTGCAACAATAGAGATCAATAACATCATCACCCAATGACACCTATAAAAGCTATCATCGTAGATGACGAAAGACTTGCCAGGGTTAGCCTCAGGAGGTTGCTGGAACCTTACCCGGAAATTGAGATAGTGGGAGAGGCAGATTCGTGTAAAAGCGCCATTGATTTGATTGATACCAATAAACCCAATTTGGTTTTTCTGGATATCCAGTTGAGCGGAGAGACCGGGTTTGATCTATTGGAATCAATTGACAAATCAATTAAAATATTTTTTGTTACAGCATTTGACGACTTTGCTATTCGCGCCTTTGAGGTTAATGCCATCGATTACCTGCTAAAACCGGTTAGTCCACAGCGTCTAAAAGTCTCTCTGGATAGGTTGATAAACAGAGAAGATGTTCAGAAAAACGTAGCAAACAGTTATGAATATTCCGACAGTATCTATGTGCGGATAAGTAATTATGCTTCCAGATTCATAAAAATCGGCACGATAACACTTATTGAACCGGTGGGAAATTACTCCAAAATCTTTACCACCGACGGCAAAAATTGTTTGGTACTAAAAACATTAAAACAGTGGCAGGAAGAGCTGCCCGGTAATTATTTTGTAAGGATTCACCGCTCTTGCATTATAAATATTGAACACGTAGACCGCATAGAAATAGATTCAAAAACTCAACACCGGGTTTTTTTGAAAAACATACCAAAACCGCTTGATGTTAGCCGTAGGTATGCGAAAAAACTAAAATCCACTCATCATATTATTTGACCACTAGTCATATTTCTCATTGATTTTGAATTTCTCACTATTTTCTTTGAGAAAAAAATGGAAATTAATTTAAAAAGTGTATTTACAACAGGATTGGTTGCCGGGTTAGTAATCAGTCTTAGTGCAATTAGTATGGTTCCCGTTGTCGGGAATGAAATGGATGTGGTTCTTGCAATTCGGGGACTTCCTCCATTAAGCAATCTGGCATATGGTTTTATGCCTGTTAAACTAACCGTTATAGGAACCATCTGGGGCTTGGGAGAATTGTTACTGGCCGGTATTGTCGGGTCAAGATTGTATAAGGAGAAAAAAATAGCGTGAGAAACAAATGAAAGCAATTGTCTGTACTAAATACGGCCCTCCCGAGGTTCTTAAAATTAAAAATGTAGCAAAGCCCATTCCAAAGGATGATGAAGTACTCATTAAAATTTATGCTACAGAAGTGACCAATAGTGATATCTTTGTCAGGAGTTCTCAGGTATCCATCAAATTTTGGATCCCTTTTCGGCTTATGGTGGGTTTGTTAAAACCAAAAAAATCAATAATTGGATTGGTGCTTGCAGGAGAGATTGTGTCAGCAGGAAAAGAGATAACGCGATTTAAGGTAGGTGACCAGGTTTATGGACTTACCGGTTTTGGTTTTGGGGCATATGCAGAGTATAAATGTATGAAGGAGACAGACTCGACCTATGGGTGCCTGGCTTTAAAACCAACAAATTTAACATCTGAAGAGGCTACAGTTGCAGCTTACGGAGGACTTCTGGCATTTCAGTTTATTGAAAAAGGGAATATTCAACCTAAGCAAAATGTGCTTATTTATGGAGCTTCGGGGACAACAGGGACAACTGCAATCCAATATGCCAAATACTTGGGAGCAAATGTTACTGGAGTATGCAGCACAGCAAACCTGGAGATGGTAAAAACTCTCGGTGCCGATACTGTAATTGATTACACTAAAGAAGAGAATTTAGCCCCGGGAGTCAAATTTGATTTCATACTTGATGCTGTTGGTAAAAGAAAAACTTCAAAACTGAAAAGTGCTTGTAAAAAAGCTCTAGCACCCGGAGGAAAATATGCATCAATCGATGATAGCGCTCTGTTGTTAGACTCTAAGCGTC
This sequence comes from Bacteroidetes bacterium HGW-Bacteroidetes-5, assembly GCA_002842515.1. Classification (GTDB taxonomy): domain Bacteria; phylum Bacteroidota; class Bacteroidia; order Bacteroidales; family UBA932; genus Bact-08. The sequence continues at coordinate 1,643,490 of PHDC01000001.1, forward strand.
TTGAGTTAATAAAAGTGTTGGCAGAAGCCGGACATATAAAGCCGATTGTTGACAGATGCTATCAGTTTGAAGAGATTGTTGAGGCTCACAGATATGTTGGTCTCGGACACAAAAGGGGTGGTGTAGTAATTAAAATATTATAAGGGAGATTTTTATGGAAAGTAATGCTCGGTTTCCTTACCGTTTTTTCGTCATAACATTTATATGGTCGTGGATAATCTGGACTCCTCTCATCCTTGGCAACTTCGGAATCATCCCTGTCTCAGATAAATTAATGTCAATCTTGAAAATGCCAGTATTAATGCTCGGAGTTTTCGGGCCACTTGCTGGTGCACTTTTTACTTTATACAAAGAAAAAGGCAAAGGTTCTTCAAGAAAATACCTACGAAGGTTTTTTGATTTCAATTTAGGTTGGAGAACTTATGTTTTTCCCATAATAATATTTGGTGGCAGTACATTTATTGCTTGGTTTTCCCCGGAACTGTTTGGCGAAAAAAGATTGTCAATGTTACTGCCCTCAATATGGGTCTTTATTCCTTGTTTATTATTCATGATTATTTTAGGTGGAGGTCAGGAGGAGTTTGGCTGGCGAGGATATGCTCTTCCGATTCTTGAAAGTAAATTTGGACTATGGTTTGCAAACATTATTTTAGGGATTATCTGGGCTTTCTGGCATTTACCTTTATGGTTCATAGCAGGGACAAGTCAGACATATATGAATTTCGGAGGTTTTATACTCCTGATGGTTGGATACTCCTTCATTTTATCGTGGCTCCTAAAAATCTCAGGCAACAGACCGTTTTCTGGACTTTATGTTCACGGGCTATTTAATGCCTTAATCTCTCTTATGCCAACCTTTATTATGCAAAAAAATGTACCACAAACCCGTTTTTGGATATGGGCAATTCTGACATTATTAATTGGTATTTCGATTACCATATTGCGTAAAAGAAATCGATAAAACATTCTATAAGTCATAATTAAAGAACAAATTATGATAGTTACTAAAAAGAGTAATTAGGTTATAATAACATTAGTTGTTTTAATCACTGCCAAAAATGGTTTATTTGCACAACAAAAAAAAGTTATTATCTAAAAGTTTTAAGGACGATATTGAAAAAGTTGAAGCTGCATATTTGGAAAGTATCTCACATTAGCAATTCGGAAGTCTTAAAGATTGAATTCAAACCTTCAGGTATCTTCTTTTTAAACGGCCAGTCCAGGTAATTCAGATCGTGATTGTGTCCCTCAAAAAAGAAACATTTTAGATTTGACTTATTGGCTTGCCTGAATCTGGATTGAATATCGTATACTCCTTCGACAGGAGCATTACCATCTTCAATTCCATGAAATATAAAAGTCGGAATATCAATTCTTAACAATCTTGTTTTATTGGCTTCAAGCTTAAAATGCTCCTTAAGCCACCTGCTGCTTACTCTGAAATAATTTTTCCATATCCAGGCATCACTGTCTGAATCAATCATTTTTAATAAGTATTCAAAATATGGAGCAGCCCTAGAACCAAAGTCACGGTAATCAAGAACACTGTCTTTTACTATGTCGAGCGATTCAAACGAAGCATTCCCCAGCACTCTGGTTCTGCCCAGTACGGCAATTGAGTCAGATGATTCATACTCATTTTTACTAATCATATTGTCCTTGTTCAAATCAAAGTATTTTCGAAGGTTAATAATAGACGCTTTTCCTGAGTATTGCCATTTTATTATATCAAACAAGTTGTCGTTAGCATACCCAAATAGCAGTAGTGCATCAATTTTTTCAACTTTCCTGTCTGCAACTATTGACGCAATTATTGTTCCCTCACTACAACCCAGCAAAGCTATTTTAGCGTTTACGAATCGCTTGTCATTCCTTAAAGTTGAAATTATTGCTTCAATATCCTCTGCTTCCGTTATGGGAAGATATTTAGAGTATTTTACGGAATCAATTTTATCATAATAAGGAGGAGTATCTCCAATTTCTACCCCTCTTCTGTTATAGGAAAAAAATCCAATTCCTCTTTTGTTAAATTCGTCGGCAAACAGATCAAAATAGCTAAATTCGGTATTTCCAATTTTTCTTTTATTAAGATAGGTATTCGGGCCTGTACCATGCACGAAAACAACCAGTAATGGGACTTTATTCCCCTGAGGAAGTTTCAGTTGTCCTGCTATGCTTTCCCCATCGGACAACCGTACTTTCACAATTTCTTCTCCAAACGCGCAGATACTTAAGTTAATAACAATCAATAATATTAAAATATTTTTCATATAGATTCGCTATTAAAAGTTAGTTGAGTGTGCAACTCTCTCAAAAACTCAAGATTTTTTATCTGATACTTACGGATTTTATTAATTGCATAGTATGAAACGAATAAGCCTACCAGGAACCCTACAATCAGACCAATTATTGATTCTTCACTCTTCATTACTTCAACAAACGGTTTATATTCATAATAAACGTGGATTGATATATTTATCATCACTAAAAGGATTGGAATTATTACAATATATAATTTGCTGTATTTACCCAATAACCATTTTGACAACAAATTGATTCTTTGTTCCAACCAATCCTTTAATGACAAGTTGCATTGATTACGATTCAATTTATTCAATGAAAATAGAGAAATAATTAAAGCTGAGAATGTTATAAGAATGAGTATAGAATTATTAATCAGATAGAAAATGTCATCTTGCCTGTTAAGAGCTGTCACGATCAAAAAGACAATCAAACCAAAACTCACAATAATATCTATACTAAGAATAAAGAAAAATTTATTAATTGTTTTCCTGATTTTGTTATCTAATAATTGATTCAGTTGCCCGGTTGTTTTTAGATCAATTTCGGAATCAATATTTTTCCATATTTTTTGCAATTCATTATTTTCCATAGTTGAGGGGATTTAAATTTTGTTTCAGGAGTTCTTTAGCTCTATTAATTCGTACACCTACATTGGATTTGGATATACCAATTATTTGGGCAATTTCATCATAACTCTTCTCTTCAAGGTATAAAAGCATTATCGGTTTGTCAATTTCATTAAGATTGTAAATCGCTCCCAATAGCATCTTACTTACTTCACTTAAGGATAGTTCTTCAATTATATCAATCTTGTCAAAAGATTCGGGGAGATTTTCTCGGTACTCAATTCGTGACTCTTTCTTCAATTTCGAAATTGAAGTATTAATAGATACAGCATAGATCCACGAGCCTATACTACTCTTATTCTTTAAACCCGGGAATGATTTCCAAAGTTGATAAATGATCTCTTGAAAATTATCCTCTCTGTCAGAAGCATTTTTGAAGTAGATAAGGTTTACCTTATGCAGTATGCCTTGATAATTTGATAATATTTCCAGAAAATCGTCCTTAATTGACTTCATATTAAAATTCTTTACTTATAAAGTATCACGGAATGAAGATTTATTACAAAATAACTGAAAAAATATTTTGAAATGTATACAAACGAATTGGATCTGTAAAAATGGTTTCTAAAAATAGCACCAGTTATCATATTATTTGACCGCTAGTCATATTTTTCATTGAGTTTATCTGCAGGGATATTTCCTTTGGGCAATTAAAAAATAAAAGCGAAATAATTTATGACATCTAAAACAAAATTTTTAAGACAAATCTTAATAACAGTAGCTGTAATAGCCTTTTTTTCAAGCTGCAGCACAATTAATCGCAGTATGAGAGAGCCCGATACAAGGGTTAATCTAAGAATGAGCGATTTCTCACTATCAAACCAAGTAACAGCAACAGTAACATCAGTAAAGGTTTTTGGCATCGACTGGGCCAGACTTTTTAAGAAAAAAACAGGGGTGGTTGATGGTAGTAGCTCTTCCACAATCAATCTGGTATGTATTCCTGTAATTGGAAATATAGTATCAGACAGGACTGCAAATTATTCTCTCTATGAGTTGATGAGTGATAGTCCCGGGTACGATGTGGTCTTTTACCCTCAATATGAAACAAAAATTTTAAGACCGGTACTAGGCATCGGCTTCTTTTCTAAGATTACGACAGTTAAGACAACAGCCAGACTTGGGAAAATGAATAATTAAAAGGGGGATCATATGAAAGCAATTGTTTTTACAGAATATGGTGCACCAGAGGTCCTGAAACTCAAAGAGGTTCCAAAACCAAAGCCAAAGGATAATGAAATCCTTATAAAGGTCTACGCAACGCCATTAAATTTTGGAGATACACTTGTACGAAAATTCAACTCCATTACCCCTAAAAAATTCCATATGCCGTTCATATTCTGGTTTTTAGGAAAGCTCTATTTTGGTTTCAAAAAACCTAAAATAGAGATATTAGGGAGTGAATTTTCCGGGAAAGTTGAATCTATCGGTAAAAATGTAAAGAGGTTTATAGCAGGAGATCAGGTCTTCGGATATCGTGGCCCACGTATGGGTGCTTATGCAGAGTACCTGTGTATGAACGAAAATGACGTTGTTGCTCATAAACCAACCAATATGTCATATGAACAGGCAGCCGCTATACCATATGGTGCAATTATGGCGTTAGGTTCTATCAGAAAAGCAAATCTGAAAGCTAAACAGAGCGTTTTAGTCAACGGAGCTTCCGGCGGCATAGGTCCTATTGTGGTGCAACTTGCAAAAAAACATTTTGATGCAATTGTAACCGGAGTTTGCGGGACACCTAGAATACCGTATGTTATCTCTATGGGTGCAGATAAGGTAATCGATTACACTAAAGAGGATTTTAGTAAAAACGGAGAGACCTATGACTATATTTTTGATATTCTTGGGAAATGTTCAATTGAAATGTGCAAACGCTCACTTAAGAAAAACGGGAGCTGCCTTTATGTAAGTTTTAAGATGAAGCAGGTTTTTCAAATGTTATGGAGATCAATAGCCGGAAATAAGAAAATAGTCTGTGTAATGGTTAATGAAAACACAAAAGATTTGATTTTCATTAAAGAGCTTATAGAGGCGGGTAAGATTAAATCAATAGTAGACAGATGCTATAGATTAGAGGAGGCTGCCGAAGCACACAGATATTTTGAAAGCGGGAACAAGCAAGGCAGTGTTGTATTAACGTTATATGATGAGCATAATATTTAATAGCACTATTTTACAATAAAGGAAGCTAACCACTTATCACATTATGTGACCACTAATCACAATTATAGTTTATTTTATTGACTCTGGTACTTTCTTTGAAGCAAATAGAGATATTTTAAAAAATGAAACAAGTAAAACTAACACCCAAAAAGGCATTTATGAAATGCGGAACCTGCAGCAGTGCTATGTTCCATTTGCTTAATCAGGAGTTTGACAACCTGAGTGAGACAGAGGAAAAAGCGTGTGACCTTTTAGCAGGAGGGGTAGCACAAAAGGGGCATCAGTGCGGGATGCTTTGGGGTGCCTCTCTGGCTGTTGGAGTAGAATCACTCAAAAGACACAGTGACAAAAACCATGCAATTGCATCTTCAATAACAGCGTCACAATACATAGTAGAATCTTTTGAAAAGAGAACCAAAACAGTTAATTGCAGGGATATTTCAGGAATTGATTGGGAAAACAAACTGGATTTTGCCCTCTATATGGCAAAAACTATTCTGCAGGGATTTGTATACAGTCCTTGTTTCAAACTTATTGACAAGTGGACTCCGGAAGCCATTCAGGCAGCTAACAAAGGGTTTGCAGGTAAAAAGATATACAGCAAAAATTGTATAAGCTGTGCATCCGAGGTTGTAAAAAAAATGGGGGCAAGTGAGCAAGAGAGTATTATAGTTTCGGGTTTTGCAGGAGGAATTGGCCTGAGCGGAAATGGTTGCGGGGCTTTAAGTGCAGCAATATGGTATAAAATGTTAGACTGGGAGAAAAAGAATACCGGGAAAAACCCTGCCTTTTTTAATAATCAGGATGTAAAGAGTTTATTAAGGTCATTTTATATCCAGACTGACTCCGAAATGTTGTGCAGGAAGATTTGCGGGAAACAATTTGAATCAATTGACGAACACTCGGATTATATTCGAAGCGGTGGTTGTAAAAACATAATTGAAGCACTGGCAAATTCACGATGAAAAGATTTCTTTATAAGCGGCAGGTCTATCTTGACAATAATGCCACAACATACGTTAGCAAACGTGTGCAGAGAATTATGATGCGGGTATTAAAATATTATTGGGGCAATCCATCATCGGGTTATCACATTGGTAAAATGTCGGCACAAATTATTGAGAAGGCCCGCGGGCAAGTTGCAGATGCCGTTCGTGCCCATTCACACGAGATATATTTTACAGGATGTGCCACTGAATCTAACAACGCTGTCTTAAAAACATTAACTAATCACTTCTATCCTCAAAAGAAGAAAATCATCTCTACTCCCGTTGAACACCCTTCTATAATGAACACATTAGAATATCTACAAACTCAAGGAGTTGTGGTTCAATATTGTCCTGTAGACAGATATGGGTTTATTTCCATTAAAGAGTTAGAGACTCTTATAGATGAAGAGACCTTTTTAATATGCTGTATGTTTGCAAATAATGAGATTGGAACTATTCAAAATATCAAAGAAGTATCTGCACTCGCAAAATCTCAGAATGTTCTTGTATTATGTGATTGTGTTCAGGCATTAGGAAAGGTGCCGGTTGATGTGAAGGATTTGGGGGTAGATTATGCAACATTCTCTGCTCATAAGCTCTATGGACCAAAGGGAGTTGGAGCATTATATGCAAAGATAAGCAGCCCCCTTGAGCCATTCATCCACGGCGGACATCAGGAAGAGGGAATGCGTGCGGGCACAGAATCGGTTCATAATATTGCAGGTTTTGGCGTGGCTTGTAAGGATGTTAAAAACCTTATAGCCTATTCCGAAAAAACAAGACTACTAAAAGAACAATTTATAAAACGACTGAAAGTCATCAAACCCGATATAATAATCAACTCTCCAACAGACAATTGTTTGCCAAATACAGTCAGTATTACTTTCCCGAATATCAACAGCAAAGAACTTATGATGATGTTAGATTATAACGGCATTGCCGTATCATCCGGTTCTGCGTGCAGCAGTCAATTAAACAAACCGTCCCACGTTTTAAAAGCTATTGGATTATCCGATAAAGAAGCAACAGAAACTCTTCGAATCAGTTTCGGTAAAGAGACATCGGAAAGAGATATCAGATATACTATAAAAGTGATAGATAATTACTTGAAAAACAGCAGATGAAACAGCCGATAGTAATATTGCTTTTTGTCCTTTTGACATTACAAGCTTACGGACAAAACCCGACATTAAAAGAACAGGCTCTGGATAAGTTCAAAAAAGAACATTACTCAGAAGCAATTCTCTTATTGGAACAAGCGGCAAAAGAGACCCCGAAGGATGCGGAAATTTTTTACTATTTGGGATGGTTCAACCATTACAGGGCATACGATAGTCGACCATTGAGCGGATACAGCTTTTCATATTCCGAACAAATTTTCAAATATTTGGACAAAGCCCTTGAACTCAAGCCCGATTATGGCGATGCAAAGTACTTTTACGGTGCGGAATGTAGCGGAAACGCCTTTATTGCAATGCAGAATAATGATGCGGAGAAGTTAAGGTATTTCTATAAATTGGCCAATGACAAAGGTGCATATCCGGCCTGGCTAAAAGAGTTCGGGCGAAATTTCCTGAAAAGTTGCGATGCTAACGCAATTTTATTTACAGGCGGAAATGCCGACTTTGATGTTTGTCTTTATTTACAATTACACGAAAACGTGAGAACAGATATTACCCTCGTGCCCATTGGAAACATTGACCGGCCCTGGTATGTGAAATTCATTAAAACCGGATTAGATGGTACAATTAAAAAAGTTGATCTAAACCTCACAGACCAGCAGATAATGGATATACACCCTTTTAAGTGGGACACTACAATGGTTTCAATCAAATTATCCTCAGAGGACAAAAAGCAATTTGGGTTATCAGATAACTATCTGTTTCAATGGCAGGTTGAACCTGACCTGTTTTCTGAAAGGATGCACTCAAAAATTGAAAGCGAAAAAGCAAAAAAGCGCGCATACCTAAGCCCACAAAGGGCCATACTTTTACAGATAGTTGAGGATAATTTTTCTCACAGACCAATTTATTTCTCAAACTTTTGCTCCCCAACACTTTTTGGGGGACTGAATTCATTTTTTCAAAACTGTGGGCTGGTTTCACGCCTAACGCCTGTTTTGACAAAGGACACCGAATTTGCATTCAATTATTCAAAAATGGATGAATTACTTCAAGAACAGAATGTTGTAAATTTTAAAACATTAATAAATAGCAGTATGCCTCGCATTTCCGGCGTTATTGTATCTGGTTATTACAACACTTTGCTTAATTTATCTGAAAAATTCGACAAGACTAATGACCTAAAAGGTAAAAATTACCTGAAACTGCTATTTGAAAAGCACTTAAAGATAGGATATGACACAGAATTTGAGAATGAAATCCAAAAAAAATGAAAGCAATTGTACACACAAAATATGGACCTCCTGACGAACTACAGCTTAAAGAGGTACAAAAACCAGTTCCCAAGGAGAATGAAGTGTTGATAAAAATACACGCGACAACAGTAACAACTACGGACTGCAACGCTCGTAACTTCACATTTGTCCCTAAATCATTTATGTTTTTCGCACGACTAGTGTTTGGTTTCAAAAAACCCAAAATAAATATTCTAGGAATTGATTTGGCAGGAGAAATTGAAGCTGTAGGCAAAGATGTAAAGCTATTTAAGAAGGGTGACCAGGTTTTTGGATCACCCGGAACCAAATTCGGTGCCCACGCAGAGTATGTTTGTGTTCCCGAAGATGGTGCACTGGCTATAAAACCGGCTAGTATGTCCTGGGAGGAGGCTGCCGCTATTTCATTAGCGGGAAATACTGCACTGTTTTTTATTAGAGATTTGGCAAAAATTCAAACCGGACAAAAAATACTTATCCACGGCGCTTCCGGGGCAATCGGAACCTATGCCGTTCAACTTGCTAAATACTATGGTGCAGAAGTTACAGGAGTCTGTAGTGCCACTAATGTAGAAATGGTTAAATCTTTAGGCGCCGATAAGGTAATTGATTATACCAAAGAGGATTTTACCAAAACCGATGAGAGATATGATTTTGTTTTTGATGTGGTAGGCAAGACTACATTCTTACAATGCAAGGGCATATTAAAACAAAAGGGAATTTATCTTGAAAACAACCTTGAACTAAAGGATATTCTAATAATGATGTGGAGATCATTAGTTGGAGGTAAAAAAATTAAGGGAGGGGTATCAATTGAGCGTGCAGAAAACCTGAATTTCTTTATTGAACTTATAGAATCCGGAAAGTTAAAACCGGTTATTGATAGAACATTTCCACTCGAAAAGAGCGCAGAAGCTTTTCGATATGTCGAGTTAGGACATAAAAAGGGGAATGTAATCATTATAAACCAGTCATTTAATTGTAACTTTTAAAAACAAATAATGAGGATGAAAAAGATTACAGTATTATTATTTTTGGTGTTTTTCAACATCTCTCTCTTCGGCAAAGAATTTGTTAAAATCGCAACACCTACTAATGCGGATAAAAAAATGTCGGAGAATACTGCTAATGATAAGTTAGCCGATCTATATGCAATGACAGAGAAATACAAATTGGCTGTTGAAAAATTTAATTCTTCTATGTCAAAAATACGCGAATCAAAATACAAGCGCCCGGTTAGCTAAAGTCTAATATGATAAAAGGTGCGCTGTTGTTGCTCACGCTTATATTAACCTCGTGCAGCGGAATGAAAAACAGAGAGAGAGTTCTCCCCAAAGAGGGTGAAGAGGGCTGCTTTGTTGCAGTGAGAGATGGCCTTAAAATATTTGTTTATGAGTATGTTCCAGGGAGTAATTTTTTAAATACAATTTATAATATTTCCGGAATTACAGGCATAAACCATAAAGCAGAAAGAGACATTGTTGAAAAGTTAAGTAACAACCAAAATCGGGTGGTTGTGATACATCCGCGTGGCACAGGATACTCCGAGGGAACAAGAGGAGACGGCAAGAGTTTGTCAGATTTTGTAGCGGATTATGTTGAAATTATAACGAGTGATAAATACAGCAATGACAACACCAGAAAAGTAATTCTATACGGACACAGTATGTCATCTGCAATAGCCATTATGGTAGGTAATGAGCTCCCAAAAGTTGACGGCCTTATTCTGGTAAACCCACCATATAAGCTAAAATCGGCCAAAGGAATGTCCCCGGGTCTCGTTGATTATCTCAAATACATTGGCTACTATATTTTTGCACCTCGAGTACCAATTGTGAATATGGCAGGAGAACCATCTATGATAGAAGATGAGTCTGACAGAAGGGAATCAGAAGAGAGGAACAGCGACCCGCTTTTAGTCAAGTACTTTAGTATTCACTATATGTCCGAATCCAAAAAAGTAATGGATTCGATGGTTAAAAATGCACAGCAGGCAGATTTCCCATTGTTGCTGTTATATGGTGAAAATGATAAGATTGTAGACAAAGCAGGATGTGATGAAATCTTTTCTGCCTGGAAAAACCAAAACAAAAAATTCGAAATCATAAACGGGGGGTCACACGGAAAGTCAACTGTAGTAATGGGGATGGAAAGTATTTTAAAATGGGTAGAGAACTTATAAACAACTCTCCTTGCTATAAGATTTCCGGCAAAATTCACTATTTTTGTGGTTAACCCCGGAATTGCTTGATATCAAAGAAATGCAATAACCATTATGTACGAAACTCCATTTAAAACCAACCTATTATGAAAAACAGATTTAACATCCGACAGATTTTGTCGTTAATCCTGGCCATAACTATGTTTTCGGCCTGTAGTCAAACTAAAGAGGAGAGGGCTCAGGAGCAGATGGGGATAATCTTAGACAGTACCAAAGCGGTTGGCCTTGCCGTTGCTGTGGTTAAGGATGGAGAGATAATTTACAGTGCTACCTTCGGTAAAAAGAGTATAGAGGAGGGATCTCCAATTGCTCAGGATGACATCTTTCGGATAGCTTCAATATCTAAGTCATTCACAACAACTGCGCTTATGACCCTGGTGGAGAGGGAGAAACTTGCCCTGGATATGGATGTAAGTGACCTCATCGGGTTCCGGGTAAGAAATCCGAAGTTCTCGGATGTGGTAATTACATTGAAGATGTTGTTGTCGCATTCATCAAGTCTTAACGATACTCAGGGATATTTTCGTCTGGACTACCTCAATCCGGCAACCAATCCGGATTTTGCGAAGTGTTATAATGACTACCAGCCGGGCTCAAAATATGAGTACTGTAACTTGGGATTCAACACAATAGGTGCCATTGTAGAGAAATATGCAGGTGTTAGATTTGACAACTATGTTGTTGAGGCTCTTTTAAAACCACTTGGTCTATATGCAAACTTTAACCCTGACTCACTGGATGCGGCTAAGTTTGTTCCCCTTTACAGCTACGAACCAATCGACACACTTGAGGGGTCGGAGAGGATCTTCAAACATCAGCCGATGGCATATGTGAGCAGGGCAAAAGAGATTGACTCTGCCTATGTAATGGGTTACAGCACCCCTCTCTTTTCGCCAACAGGTGGAATGAAGATATCTGCATACGACTTAGCCCGCTATATGTTAATGCATATGAACTATGGAGAGGTGCCTGCTACCGGAGTCAGGATTATTTCAGAAGAGAGTGCCAAAATGATGCAGGCCCCTGTTATTGAGACCGGGACCGGCGAGTTTTATTGCCTTGCTTTGAGGACAAGTGAAAATCTTATCCCGGGAGAGAAGATGGTTGGCCACACAGGCTCTGCTTACGGTCTTTACAGCGCAATGTTTTTTGAACCACAGAAGAGATTCGGCATCGTAATGATGACAAACGGCTACTCCCCAAAATATAAAGATGGTTTTACCACAATTCAGGGAGATGTTACAAGGGCGCTTTACGAGATTTTCATCAAATAAATAGAGGTTAGAAAAATTATCCGGTGAAGAGAGTTCTCATTATTACCTATTACTGGCCACCGGCCGGGGGGTCAGGAGTTCAGCGCTGGCTTAAGTTTGTTAAATACCTGCGGGAGTTTGGCTACGAGCCGGTTGTATATACCCCGTTCAACCCGGAGTTTATGGCTGTAGACAAAACTCTTCTAAGCGAGATCCCCTCCGGAGTAGAGGTAATCAAGAGAGAGATTACCGAGCCATACTCTATCTACAAACTCTTGACCGGGAAGAAGGAGAGCGGAGTCAAACCTGGGTTTATAAAAAGCGGTAACGGCAAATCAAAATTTTCAGAGAGAGCCTCGCTCTTTATTAGAAGTAACCTCTTTATTCCGGATCCAAAAATGTTATGGATCTCACCATCTGCACGCTTTTTAGTTAAACATCTAAAGGAGAGTTCTGTAGATGTAATTGTAAGCACTGGGCCGCCACACTCGATGCACCTTATTGCAAAGAGGGTCTCTAAAGCAACCGGAATCCCCTGGCTGGCAGATTTTCGCGACCCGTGGACAAAGATGTACAACTTCAAATACCTGGGCTGCACAAAACCGGTAGAGGCCCTACATAAAAAGCTGGAGAGAGGGGTAATAAGGTGTGCAGATGCTGTTGTTACCGTAACCAACACAATTGCCGCAGAGCTTCAGGAGCTAAACCCAAAAAGGAGAGTAGAGGTAATTACAAACGGTTACGACAGTGCAGACTTTCCTCAGATGGATGTTGTTTCACAGGAGAGGTTCACCATAACCTATACAGGTCTCTTTGTGAGGACACAAAACCCGACTGTTTTATGGAGGATTCTTGGTGAGAGAGTCGGGGCCGGTACAACCGGCTTTGCAGAGAGCCTGCAAATTCGTCTTGTCGGCCACATAGATAGCTCTGTTCTGGAGGATATTTCAAAATACAAACTGGAGCCATATTTGGTTAAGATGGATTATATGCCTCATAACGAGGTGATAAAACTACAGAGAGAAGCAACCGTTTTACTTCTCTCCTCCGGGCGGGAACCGGAGTCCGGGGGAATAATGACCGGAAAGTTTTTTGAGTACCTGGCAGCGGGGAGGCCAATCTTAGGATTCGGGCCAAAAGGGGGAGATATGGATATTGCGCTGGAGGAGAGCAGGGCGGGAGAGATGTTCGACTACGAAAATTATGACGGAGTTGCTAAGTGGATTGACGCTCAGTATGCCCTTTATACAATTGGGGCAGCCCCTGTGATGGAGGGAGATATTTCAAAATACTCCAGAAGAGAGCTCACAAAAAAGATGGCAGCAGTGTTGGATGAGATCTGCAAAAAGTGAATAAATGAGTGATTAAAAATATTGAATATGATAAATTATAAAAAGTATCTGCCTTATGTAATAGCAGTGTTCTCTTTTGCAGCAGCTGCCTATCTCTTTACACCTCAGGTTCTTCAGAAAAAGGTGGTAAATCAGAGCGACATAGCCTCCTGGAGAGGTATGGCAAACGAGATAATCACATACAATGAGAAAAATCCGGACAAAGAGCCGGCTCTCTGGACAAACTCTATGTTCTCGGGAATGCCGGCAACCTCAATTTCGGTTATTTATGAAGGTGACTATACCGATTATATCTACAAACTTATTCATAAGCTCTCCGGATCCAGGCCTCCAAGCTATCTTTTGATTTCAATGATAGGGGCGTTTCTCCTCTTCCTTGCTTTTGGGGTAAGTGTTCCGCTTTCGGCAATAGGGGCTCTGGCTCTTACATTCTGCTCATACAACCTGCAAATTATTCAGGTAGGGCACAACTCTAAAATGGTTGCAATTGCTTTTATGCCGTGGGTGCTGGCTGCTGTGGTCTTTGCATACAGAAGCAAGAGCTTTAGAGGAGCTCTCGCCGGCGCACTCTTTTTTGCATTTGCCCTTAGTTTTCAGATAAAGGCAAATCACCCGCAGATAACATACTATCTGGCTATAATGGTGTTGGGATTTGGTTTTGCGGAGCTTTACAACTCAATAAAAGAGAGATACTTTCCCGCTTTTTTTAAACGCTCCCTTATTCTGCTTGCAGCCGGGTTGCTGGGGATAGCTGCCAACATAAATCACCTGTGGCCCACTTACGAGTACTCTAAATTTACAATGAGAGGGGGTTCGGAGTTGGCTGTAGAGGAGGGAAAAGAGCAAAAAGGGCTGGATATTGCCTATGCTACAAGCTGGTCTTACAGCCCGGGCGAGATGCCAAACCTTATGATTCCAAACTTTAACGGAGGAGCCTCCGGTGGAGAGCTTTCGCAAAACTCTCAAACATACAAGGCTCTCAAAGATGCGGGATACGCAGGTGCAGAGCAGGCTATAAAGCAGATGCCGCTTTACTGGGGTCCGCAGCCCTTTACTGCAGGGCCAATGTATATGGGGGCAATCTCTGTTTTTATATTTATTCTTGGACTTATCCTGTTGAGAGGTGCCGTAAAGTGGTGGATTGCAGTTGTCTCGCTAATTGCTATATTTCTCTCGTGGGGCTCTAATATGCTCTTCTTCACAGAGTTCTTTTTCAAGTATATTCCAATGTATAGCAAGTTCCGGACTGTCTCAATGGTTCTTGTAGTTTTGCAGATTACCATTCCTCTGCTTGGATGGCTCACATTGTCGAAATTGCTGGAAGAGAGTGGGGAGAGAGGCGAAAAAATTAAGGAGGATAGAGTTAAAAGGGGAGTCTTAATTGCCCTGGCTTTAACAGCAGGTTTCTCTCTCATTTTTGCGTTAATTCCATCTCTGGCCGGGACATTTGTCTCGATGGCAGATGCTCAGATGCCGGATGTTCTAAAACAGACTCTTGTAAACGACAGGATGTCGCTATTGCGTGCAGATGCTTTGCGCTCCCTTATCTTCATACTTCTTGGTGCCGCTGCAATCTGGTTTACATATACGGGAAAACTTAAGAAGAATCTCTTTTACGGAGTTCTGGCGCTTCTCATTTTTGCCGATTTGTGGGTTGTTGGTAAAAGATATCTGAACGACTCTCATTTTGTAAAGAGCAGAGAATTTGAAAACCAGTACGCTCTGAGGCCTGTAGACAAGATGATTCTGGAAGACAGGGATCCTAACTACAGGGTGCTCGACCTGAGCATCAACACATTCAACGATGCACACGTAAGTTATCACCATAAAACGATAGGCGGCTATAGCCCTGTGAAGATGCAGCGATATCAGGATCTGATAGATCGCCACATCTCTGCAGAGATGCAGCAGATTGCAGCAGATATCTCCGGCAGCAAAACCATAGAGGAGGCTCAGGAGAAAATTGGTAACTACCCTGTTCTTAATATGCTCAACACCCGCTATATTGTGCTGGGGGCAGAGAATGCTCCGGTTGTTAATAGCGGTGCATTTGGAAACGGTTGGTTTGTAAACAGGGTTATAGGTGTAAACTCTACAACTGAGGAGATAGCTTCTCTTAGTAAGATTGAGAACTCATTGACTGCAGTTATTCACAATGAATTTTCCGCAGATTTACAAGGAGCTTCACAAGACTCACTCCAGGCATCAGAAGCAATTGTTTTAACCGAATACTCCCCTAACAAACTTGAATACAAAGCATCTTCAAACCAGAACAGAGTAGCCATCTTTAGCGAGATATACTACCCTGCCGGCTGGAAAGCCTATATTGACGGACGTGAGGTTAAGATACTTCGGGCAAACTACACACTCCGGGCTTTGAACATCCCTGCCGGAGAGCACATAGTGATATTTGAGTTTAAACCCGAATCCTTTGCAAAAGGAGAGTTCTGGTCGCGCATAACATCCGGAGTCCTTTTGATACTCTCACTTGCCGCAATTATTATTGCTGTTTATAAAAGAAGAAAGCTGAGCAGCTAATTTTTATGACAACTCTTGCTAATTATTGAATAATAGCTACCTTCGAACCCTCAAATGGAAAGGGGATATAAAATGAAAATTGGAAGAGTGGTATTCATTGGCGTGGTTACAATGCTGTCTGTTGTAATTGTAGGAGCCTTTCCTGAAATCTCATTTGAATCGGAAAAGCAAAATCCACAATCCTCAGCTCTTCATTCTCAATTTTCATACACACTCTCAGAAGCCACCCCTATTTTGGCTGTAGTTCCTGAGAATATTTCAGGAGGTATCTCGCTTTTAAACTTTGTGAGACTATCTTCGTCGTTGTCCTCTATTAATTTTAAATCGGAAAAAACAGTGCTCTTTTCATTTTTCCGAGAGAAGCTTTTAGAGAAAAAGTATATTAGCGCACCCGTTCAAGATGGAAAGGGAAAAGTATTTGCTTTTATTTACAGTAAGAGCTACTTCGTCTATAAGCTTAGAGAGATAATCGTTTAGCACTCTTTTTAGAAAAAAAGTGACTCTGTATCCGAAAAAGATATAGGGTAATTTTGATTTAAACTCAGTTAATAATAACTGACATCATTCAAAAACTAAAAAGAGTATATATGGAAAAGATTATAAAAAAAGTTAATATTAAAATAGTTGTACTTTCTCTCATAATAGCGTCAGGTTCTGTTATTGCGTTTATCTCTTCGGATTATTCTACCGGAATATTATTGCTTTTATTGGCCATAACACTGGTTGCATTTAAAATAAAACACGAGGTGTATAGCCCAACAGGAAGTCCTGTAAAAAGAGTATCATATTACTATGATAAAGATAGCCTGGCTATTTTTGAAAATATTTTGAGAGGGGAGATTGATGAGGATAGTTTAATTATCTACTTCAACGATAATGGTAGTGGTCGTATGGATCTAATTATAACCAAAGACGAAGAGTTTGCCGTTGCCAAGTTGCTAAAATTTGTACCTTATAAGTATGAAGATGCTACAGATTTTATTGAGTTCTCGGGAGAGAGAGCAAAAAGGTTGGCAAAGTACCTGAAGAAATGTAAGAGATAGAGATATAACAGATTTTTGAAGAGCCCTGGAGAGACTTACGGTGTTTACTAAGTGTTGCCAGGGCTAATTTTTTTCTATCTTTGTTAGTTGGTTGTAAAATTTTAGTTGTGATAGTATTAGGTCAAGAATTATCTTATAAAGATATAGCTTCTATAGTTTTGGATGCAGAGAGAGTCTCTATTGACAAATCTGTCGAACAAAGGGTTGATGAGTGTTATAAATTTCTCGAGACCTTCTCAAAGAAGAAGGTTATCTATGGAATAAATACCGGATTTGGGCCAATGGCTCAATATCGTGTTGAGGACGAGCAACTCAAGGCTCTTCAGTACAATATTATCCGCTCTCACGCTTGTGGAGCAGGAGAGCCACTGGCAGGCATTTATGTTAGGGCTGCTATGCTTGCAAGGCTTTCAAACTTTCTAAAGGGGAAGTCGGGGGTAAACAGTGAACTTTGTAATCTTCTTGTCGCTTTTCTTAATAATGACATCTATCCTCTTATTCCAGAGCACGGGGGAGTAGGAGCTAGTGGAGACCTGGTTCAGATGGCTCATATAGGGCTTACACTTATTGGAGAGGGAGAGGTGTTTTATAACGGGGAGTTGAGAGAGACCAAAGAGGTGTTTAAAGAGTGCGGTTTAAAACCACTCAATATTTATATAAGAGAGGGACTTGCAATTGCAAATGGAACAAGTGTTATGGCCGGAATTGCAGCTGTGAATATTCATTACTCTCAACAACTCATTAAGTGGGCTACTCTGGCATCTGCAATTATGAACGAGATTGCCTCGTCTTATGACGACTTTGTCTCTGAACCGCTTATGGAGAGCAGACCTCATAATGGGCAGCTTTTTATAGCTGCTCAAATGAGAAAGATATTCTCCACATCTTCCAGGTTAAAGAAGAGAGAGTCGGATCTTTATAACGGATCGAATAATAAAAAGGTTTTTGACGGAAAGGTTCAGGGATACTACTCCCTAAGGTGTGTTCCTCAGATTCTTGGACCGGTGTATGATACTCTCTTAAATGCAAAAGATGTTGTAGAGAGGGAGTTTAACAGTGTGTGTGACAACCCGGTTGTTGACCCGGATACACAAAATATTTACCACGGAGGTAATTTTCACGGAGATTATATCAGCTTTGAGATGGACAAACTAAAAATTGCAATTACAAAGCTTACTATGTTAACCGAGAGGCAGCTTAACTATCTGTTTCACGATAAAATAAACGGAATTCTTCCCCCATTTGTGAATCTTGGAGTGCTAGGGCTAAATTACGGACTTCAGGCAGCACAGTTCACTGCAACATCTACCACAGCAGAGTCTCAAACACTCTCAAACCCTGTTTATGTTCACTCCATCCCAAACAATAACGACAATCAGGATATTGTGAGTATGGGTACAAACTCTGCACTTATGGCAGCCAAAGTAATTGAGAATGGATATCAGGTTATGGCTATTCACTATATGGCGCTTTTACAGGCGATAGATTATCTGGGCATAGAGAGAGAGCTATCACACGAGAGCAGAGAGGCCTACTTTGCCATAAGAGAATTTTTTCCGAAATTTACCGACGATACACCAAAATACAGAGAGATTAAAACCATTGTTAAGTTTTTGAAAGAAAGCTCTTTAAACGAACAAAGCAATAACCGGAAAAACATCTAATAATGAAATATGCTTTAGTTACCGGTGCAGGAAGAGGTATAGGAAGAGCAGTTGCTTTAAAGCTCTCTTCTATGGGTTATCACACTCTTATAAACTATGTCTCTAATAATGCTGCCGCTCAAGAGTGCGCAAAATTAATTTCTGAATCGGGAGGGGAATCTACATTGATTAAGTTTGATGTTTCGGACAGAGAGCAGGCCGAAGCGGCATTAAAGAGCTGGAGCGAGGCAAACCCCGGAGAGTATATTGAGGTATTGGTAAATAATGCAGGTATTCGCAAAGATAACCTTATGTTATGGATGGACGAGAGTGAGTGGCACAGTGTAATAGGGACAAATCTCAACGGGATGTTCTATGTGACCAGGCCCCTTTTAAAGGATATGCTTGTAAAGCGATTTGGCCGGATAATAAATATTGTATCTCTTTCCGGAATAAAGGGCCTTCCGGGGCAAACAAATTACTCTGCGGCCAAGGGGGGGGTCATCGCAGCAACAAAAGCTCTTGCGCAGGAGGTTGCAAAGAAGGGGATTACAGTAAATGCTGTTGCGCCAGGGTTTATCGTGAGCGATATGACAAGTGACCTGGATGAGTCTGTGCTAAAAAAAATGATACCGATGGAGAGATTCGGGAGACCGGAGGAGGTTGCTGCAGTTGTTGCTTTCCTCGCATCAAAAGAGGCATCTTATATCACAGGGGAGGTTATCTCTGTAAACGGAGGACTTTATACATAATAGATGCAGAGGCGCAAAAAATGCGTGATAGACTATAATTTTCTGGACAGCATTAGTTGTTTTTCACATATATTGGCAGGAAGATATTAACAGGATGAGAGTATTAAAAAAGAAAAAAGTTTAATATGGGAGTATCTCAGAAAGCCATTGTCAGCAGAGAGGAGATTTTCAAATTAATTCCTCAGAGAGCACCGTTTGTTTTTGTGGATTGTTACTACGGAGAGGTAGACGGAGCATATGTTACCGGCTTTACTCCTGTAGCCGGAACTCTGTTTACAGAGCCTGTTGAGGGAGTCTGTTGCGCCCACAGGGGAGCAAATGAGGAGCTGAGTGTTTGTCTCACAGAACCGGGAGTGATCGAGAATATGGCTCAATCAGCCGCAGTTGTAAAGGGATATCAGTTTGTGAGCAGGGGTGAGAGTATCCCTGTTGGTTTTATAGGTGCTGTATCTAAGTTTGAGATAACAGAGTTTCCTGTTGCAGGAGAAGAGATTAGAACTCACATAAGGAATCTGGGAGAGTTTGGGGATATATCTCTTATAGAGGCGGTACTATTCTGCGGACAGAGGAGGGCTGCCTCTGCCGAGCTCAAGATTTTTTTACAAAAAGTAGTTTAATTATTATCCATATGAGAAAGAGAAGAGGGTTAAACGAGGCGGCACTTGTGCATAGGGAGAGTGTAAAGGTTAGATTCTCCGAGGTGGACTCAATGAATATTGTCTGGCACGGAAATTATGTCAAGTTTTTTGAAGATGGCAGAGAGGCTTTTGGGAAAAAATTTGGAATAGGGTATCTGGACATCTACGGAGCCGGTTACACAGCCCCTATTGTAGATCTTCACATTAGTTATATAAAGTCACTTACATACGGAGAGAGTGCTATTGTTGAGACGAAGTATATTTTTTTACCGGCTGCAAAAATTCGTTTCGAATATGATATATATAGAGAGAGCGACAATACACTTGTTGCCACAGGTTACTCTCTTCAGGTTTTTCTCAATCTTGATGGTGAGCTTGAGTGGAATAATCCGGAGTTTTATACAGAATGGCAGAGAAGATGGAAACTGATAAAGTAAGAAAAATGGTTTATGTAGTTGCAGACTCCATATACTCACCACTGGGGTTCTCAACAAAGGAGAATATGAGGCGGGTATCAGAAAACAGATCTGCAATAGAGACAGTAGAAGATCCCGAGATATATTCCATTCCCTTTAATGGAGCACGAGTAGTAAAGGATGCTCATATAATCAAGGAGTTATCCGCTTCATTTACAACTCTTGAGAGGAGAATTCTTTTTGCAATTGAGGATGCTGCTATGAATTGCAATGCCTCACTTGATACTCTGGCAAAAGAGAATACACGAATAGTTTATGCCACAACAAAGGCAAATATATCACTTATAAAAGATAGTGTGGCTGATTTACCTGCTGAGCTATTTCCGGGAGAGTCGGCAGAGCGCATTAACACATACCTCGGGTTAAAGAGAGCCCCACTGGTTATCTCAAATGCCTGTATATCCGGTATAAATGCACTAATTACAGCTTCGCGTCTGATTGAACGCTCAGATTGTGACAATGTTATAGTGATTGGAGCCGATGAGATGACAAGGTTTGTTGTAAGTGGTTTTGAGGCTTTTCACTCAATCAGCCCTACCATCTGCAGACCTTATGACGCATCCAGAGATGGTCTCTCCCTGGGAGAGGCGGTTGGTGTTGTTATACTATCACACAAAAGAGAGTATGCAAAAGATAGCGATCCTGTAATAGTTGAAGGGGGAGCAGTAACAAATGATGCAAATCACCTCTCGGCACCCTCCCGCACAGGTGACGGGCTTGGAACGGCAATGATTAAAGCTCTTGAGAAGTGCTCATTATGCCCTTCTCAGGTAGATTTTATTAATGCTCACGGAACATCTACAAGCTATAATGACGAGATGGAGTCAAAGGCAATACACTGGGCATCACTTGGTAATATCCCTGTCCAGAGCCTTAAACCATATTGGGGACATACATTAGGGGCATCCGGAGTGGTTGAGTCTGTTGCCTCTTTCTGGCAGATGAAAAACTCGCTGCTTCTAGGAACTAAGGGTTACCGGGAGTCCGGAGTTTCAATGGAGATAAATGTTAGAGCAGAAGATACTCCAATGAAATTGAACCGGTGCCTCAAGAGTGCATCCGGGTTTGGCGGATGTAACGCGGCAATCATATTTGCCAGGGAGTCTGCCGCAATCGGGGGGGTGTCTCATAAGGGGAGTGCAAAAAAAGAGCCTGCATATGAGTGGCAAGAGTTATCTCGCTTTATTTTAAAGGGAGAGGGTGACTTTGACAGTATGATACGGGAGAAATATAAAGAGCTTGAGATGAAAGATATAAAGTTCTTCAAAATGGATAATCTCTCAAAGGCTGGTGTAATAGCAACAGCCTCTTTATTAAGGAATTCAGACATTGATGAGAACAGGAATCCATTTGATTACGGATTCTTTATAGCAAACAGCTCCTCCTCGCTCGATACCGATATTCGTCACCAGAATGAGATATTAACAAAAGGGGACACAAATGTGAGTCCTGCAATTTTTGTGTACACTCTGCCCAATATACTTATGGGAGAGTCTGCAATTCGGGTTAAGTTCCAGGGGGAGAATACTTTTTTTGTTACAACCCCGCAGAGAAAAGATGAGATAATGGAAGAGCTTATGCTACTAGCCAAAGAGAGTACTCTTAAGGTGGCAGTAATTGGGTGGTGCGACTTTTATGAAGGGAGATACGATATAGATCTTAAGCTCTGCAAGAGAGAAAAATATGAATAGGGAAGTTTATGTAGGCGGCCTTGGGGCCATAACGGCAATGGGTGTAGGTAAAGCAGCGCAGCTAAACGGTCTTATCGCCGGAGAGACAGCTCTTGGCCCTCTTACCCTCTTTGATACCAGTCACGATGTTATTGTAGGTGAGGTGAAATACTCCAACCGGGAGCTTGCGGTTATGGCCGGACTCAATCGGGAGATTGAGTACTCAAGAACAACTCTGCTGGGTCTTCTCGCTGCTGCAGAGGCGTTGGAAGATTCCGGCGTAAACATAAAGGGACTTAGAGTTGGGTTTATATCTGCAACATCAGTAGGGGGAATGGATATAAGTGAGAACTTTTACAGACATTACAATAAAGACAAAAACAGAGGAAGACTCAGACAGCTTGTTGGACACGATTGCGGCGCATCAACTCAATTTATTGCAGAGAGGCTTAGAACAGGAAGTTTTGTAACCACAATCAATACAGCTTGCTCATCTGCCAACAATGCAATAATGATGGGGGCAAGGATGATTAAGGCGGGGCTTTTGGATGCCGTAATTGCAGGGGGTACAGACTCTTTATGTCGTTTTACCATTAATGGTTTCTCCTCTTTGGGCATTCTGGACCGGGAGCAATGCCGGCCCTTTGATGCAACCAGGAGCGGGCTAAATCTTGGAGAGGGTGCAGGCTATCTCTTTCTTCACTCTGCCCGGGTTAAAACCCACCGTCAATACTGCACTGTGGCAGGATATGCAAATGCAAACGACGCTTTTCATCAGACAGCATCCTCTGCAGATGGCGCAGGATCTTATCTTGCAATGAGTGGTGCGTTGAATATGAGCGGACTCAGAGTTAAGGATATAGGCTATATAAATGTTCATGGGACAGGGACTCCCAATAACGATGCATCTGAGGGGGTTGCGATGAACAGACTTTTTGCCGGAAATACTCCTCCGTTCAGCTCAACAAAAGGCTTTACCGGACATACACTCGGAGCTGCAGGGGGAGTAGAGTCTCTCTTTGCTATTCTTAGTTTAACACAAGGGTACCTTTGGCCAAATTTAAATTTTAGAGAAAGTATTTGTGAGGTTCCGGGTATGGTTCCGATTACTAAAACCACAAAAAAAGAGGGGATAACGAGTGTTCTTACAAACTCCTTTGGCTTCGGGGGAAACTGCTCTTCAATAATATTCAAACAGGATAAAATTGGCCAATTATGACAGGCATAAATCTCTATATTAACGGTATGGCCACAATCAATTTTTGTGGAACAGCTCAGGAGAGGGCCTTGCAGCCGGAGCCGGACTATAAGCTATATATTCCTGATGCCGGAATGAGAAGAAGGATGAGTCGTGTTATTAAGATGGGAATTTCTTCTGCACTTATGGCGCTGGAGAGCTCCGGAAGTAATAACATAGACGCAATTGTAACCGGAACCGGCTGGGGTTGTCTTGCAGATACAGAGAAATTTCTCATCTCTATTTTAGATAACAACGAGAGGATGCTAAACCCGGCATCCTTTATCCAGAGCACCTCCAACACAATTGGAGCTCAAATTGCACTGATTTTGAGTGATAATCACTACAACAACACTTTTGTACACGGTGGAGGCTCTTTCGAAGCTGCAATTACCGATGCCTATCTGCTTGCAATGGAGGGCAAAGAGCGAATCCTTGCCGGAGGTTTTGACGAACTCACACCCACTAAAGAGAACTTATTCAACCGAATGGGTGTATGGAGAAAACATATCAAAGGAGAGGGCTCTTCCTTTTTTGTTCTCTCTCCTTTTGAGGAAGAGAGATCTGTAGGAAAGATTGTGGCTTTGGATGCTGCCGGGGGCAATGTTTCCAATAACGAGATTATTGAAAGGAGCAAGGAGTTGCTGGAGAGCCGGGGGACCTCATTTAGAGGAGTTAAAGCCGCTCTTTGCGGAAGAGAATCTTTGTGCAGCTATTTTTCAGATATGAAGATTGAGACAGAGTATTTTAAAGCATCCTGCGGAGAGTATCCCACCTCTTCTGCCTATGGACTTTGGAGAGGACTGAGTTTACTGACAAATGCAAAGAGGGGAGATAAGGTGCTTATAATAAACAGCTACCTTAACGAGGCATCCTCTATAATGATAATCGAAAAGTAGCAGGTAAAATATAGATTTTGATATTATTACTACTCATATTAGCTGCGGTGATTACAGCAAAGGTACTATCTGCCGGGTCTCTCAACATAGGGATGAGATGTTCTGTGTTGATTAACTTTATAGTAGGCGTAATGTTTGTGAGCAGTTGCTCTCCCGCAGTTAAGGGCGGTGTAAAATACCCTGAGCCTCATTTAGGAGTGGGAGAGAAAATCATACTATATGATACTGTACCCTCTCTTAACACATTTGATTTTGTTTTGTCACATATGGGGAGAGATTTATCGGGAGTATTGATAATAAAAGTCTCGGAATCAAACCACAAGAGGATAGTGATGACCTCTCTCTATGGTATGACTCTGCTGGACTTTGAACTTACAGCGGGGGGTACTCTAAAACTTAACTACTCTATAGAACAACTTAACCGAAAGCGGATATTAGATCTGTTAAGAAGAGATTTTGAAACGCTCTTTAACCCGGATAAAACCAAAGGGGTTAAATTTCTTTACGGAGCCGGTTTAACCATTGAAGCCCTTACTACTGGCCGAGGAATAACTGCGCTGGTAATGAGATTTAACAACTTAAAGGATGGCTTCCCGAGCCAGATAATTATGGACCATCCAAGACTTAAGCTCTCCTTAAAATTTGAAAAAACAAACTATACCTCAAATGAATCAGACGGATCTCTATAAAATCCAGCCCACCGGAACAGATGCGAATGGCAGCGCACTCTTTGAGATCTCTATTAACAGAGATTGTGAGATTTTTCGCGGCCACTTCCCCGGACAACCTGTTCTTCCAGGTGTCTGCTCAATAGAGATTGTCAGAGAGTCTCTCTCTATTATGATGGGTAGAGATGTTCATCTGTGCAGAATTTCGCAGTGTAAATTTACAGGGATGGTAAACCCGATGCAAGAGACTATTTTAAATGCAACAATTTTGTTAAGGAGCAGTAAGTCACAAGGGGAGAGTGAAGTGGTGGCAGAGGTTCTTTGCAGGGGAAGATCCGTTCTTAAACTAAAGGGGGTAATTTTTTAAAATTGCTTAGAAAGTTAAAATCTATAAAGAGATGAAAAGAGATCCCTTGATTCAATTTAAAAGCAGGGAAGAGATTGGACGCTTCCAGGATGAGTCACTCAAAGAGAGCCTTACATATATCTCCGGCAACTCTCCCTATTATAAAAGGTTGTTTAGAGAGGCTGGAATCGATATAAACTCCATAAAAGGGGTTGAAGATCTGGCAAAGATTCCTACCACCTGTAAGCAAGATCTTCAGATACATAACAGCGATTTTTTGTGCGTGCCAAAGGAGATGATAAGGGACTTTGTAACTACATCCGGAACACTCGGTGATCCTGTAAATTTTATGCTCACAGAGAATGACCTTCAGAGACTTGCATACAACGAAAAGATATCTTTCTCTACAGCAGGGTGTTCTCGGGGGGATGTTATTCAACTAATGACCACTATAGATAAAAGGTTTATGGCAGGTCTTGCCTATTTTTTGGGAGCAAGGGAGCTTGGGGCAGGTATAATAAGGGTAGGCAACGGGATTCCGGAACTCCAATGGAGCTCTATCAAGAGTAACTCTCCATCTGCTTGTATTGTAGTACCCTCTTTTTTGATTAAATTGGCTGAGTTTGCAGAGAAAAACGGAATAGATTACAGCTCCTCTTCTTTAAAGAGGGCAATCTGTATCGGAGAGCCACTAAGGGAGGTAGATTTTTCAGAAAACACTCTCACAAAGAAGATTAAGCAAAAATGGCCAAATATTTCACTTCACTCAACCTATGCCTCTACCGAAATGCAGAGCTCCTTTACAGAGTGTGAATATCTCTGCGGGGCGCACCATCAAAGTGATCTTGTTGTTATAGAGATACTTGACGAAAACGAAAACAGGGTTGCAGAGGGGGAGACAGGAGAGCTTGTAATCACAACTCTGGGTGTTGAGGGTATGCCGCTTGTGAGATTTAAAACAGGAGATATCTGTATGGCCTTTTACGAGCAGTGCAGATGCGGGCGTAACAGTACCCGTTTAAGCCCTATAGTTGGCAGAAAGGGACAGATGATAAAATATAAGGGAACAACTCTTTATCCATCTGCACTTTATGATATTCTTGACAATATAGAGGGTGTGATTAATTATCAGGTACAGATCTATACAAACTCAATAGGCACAGATGGTATTCTTATAAAGATTGGGGCAGTTAACCCTTCGCTTTCCTTTGAGAAGGTGATCACAGAGCATTTTCGTGCCAGAATAAGGGTTGCTCCGGAGATCAGGTTTGAGCCGGTAGAGCTGCTCTCCAAAGCAATTCAGCCGGAGGTGAGCAGAAAGCCTCTTAAGTTTATAGATATGCGTGAATCGGGTTAAATTTTAAAAAATGAATAAGTTTTTAACTATATATCTCTCTCTTTTACTCCCGTTTGGGTTTATCTACGGCTCCTCACCGGAGAAGGAGTTTTTCCTGGCGCTGGCAGAGCACTCAAAGAGCGTATCGACAGTTTCGGGAAACTTTGTTCAGAAAAAATTTATTACAATTCTCAACGACAGTGTGGAGTCAAAGGGCCTTTTCTATTACAAGAGAGCGGGTAATATGAGGTTTGACTACACCTCTCCAAAAGAGATGTCAATAGTAATCACCCCTTTGAGACTCTACATAGTATCTGCAGGTAAAACCAACACCTTTTCGCTTGAGTCACAAAAGGGGCTCTCAGATCTTGCTGCCGTTATGGAGGCCTGTATTGGTGGAAATATCAAGTCAATTCCTGCCGGATATAGTGTATCATACTCTTTCAGGGAAAAAAGACACAGGCTGGAGATAACTCCAAACAGAGTTAACACCCAATCTCCTTACTTAAAAATTGAGATGGTCATTAATCCGTCAAATTTCTCACTGGAGCAACTGACACTTTTGGAGAGGAGTAAAGATTACACTATCTACAGATTCTCCGGAGCAATCGTCAATCCCTCTGTTTCACTTTCAATGTTTCAGTTATGACAACAAACGATACCAAAACCCCTCATATTGTAGTTTTTCACTACTCTCAAACAGGACAACTAACCTCCATTCTTAACTCTCTTACAAAGCCTCTTGAGGTTATGGGATGCAGAGTAACCTATAAAAATATTGTTCCGAAGATCCCTTTTAGATTTCCCTGGAGTGAGCAGGATTTTTATGAATCCTTTCCTGAGTCAAGGCTTGAGATACACTCAGAAACAGAGCCGATAGATTATTCGGATGTTAAGGATGCAGATCTGGTTATTCTGGGCTATCAACCCTGGTTTCTTGCTCCCTCAATACCCTTCTCATCTTTTTTAGGTGAGAGTAGTACCGGGAGCTACCTTTCCGGAAAAAGGGTGCTCACAGTAATTGGTTCAAGGAATATGTGGGTATCTGCTCACATTAGTGTTGGAGAGAGGCTTCGGAAATATGGATGCAATTGGGTCGGGAATATTGCACTGGAAGACAGACATAATAACCTAATAGGTGTACTTACAGTTTTTCGCTGGCTTATAAAGGGAGAGAAGGGTGCTTCTCGTTTTCTTCCTCCGGCAGGAGTTTCCGATGCAGATATTTTAAGTGTAGCAGATATAGCTCCAAGTATATATGAGGCAATAACCGGTGGTAACTGGAGTTTAATACAGGGAGAGATTGTGGAGAGGGGTTTGGTTCAGTTTCACCCCGGGCTCTATTTTGTGGAGATTAACGGGAATCGTCTTTGGGGAAAGTGGGCTAAGTTTGTAATTAAAAAAGGGGGGTACAGAGATCCGCGCAGAGCCTTTCGTCTTAAGTTGTTTAAATACTATCTCAATACTGTAATCTTTGCCGTATCTCCATTTGGTTCGCTCTTTTTCCTGCTCACATACCCATTAAGAGTTGCCGGACTAAGGAAAATTGGCCAAAAAATCCTATTTTTACAGAGTTAATAATTGAGATATGGATTCTGTATATATAACTAAAACTGCCTCTTTTTTGCCAAACGAACCTGTAGAGAGTGCACATATTGAGGAGTATCTGGGGATGGTGGGGGGTAAGCCCTCTAAAGCACAAAATCTCATATTAAGAAATAATCAAATTAAGACTCGTTATTATGCCCTTGACAAAGAGCAACGTGTGACGCACTCTTCGTTTGATATGGCTAAGCTTGCCATAGAAAAGCTCTTTGACCAGAATCTAAATGCAGATACAATTGAGCTTCTTGCTGCCGGGACTGCATCGCAGGAGATGATTATGCCCTCTCACGGGGTGCAGATTCACGGAGAGATGGGTGGCAACAAAAATACCGAGGTTGTCTCTTTTGCAGGATCGTGCTGCAGTGGTATCCACGCTCTCAAATATGCTTCAATGGCAATTGCTTCAGGAGATAAATCTAATGCAGTAGCTGTTGCTTCCGAGAGATTATCTGCCTGGATGATGGGCTCCTTTTTTAATGAGGAGTTTGAGAATCTCAAGCGTCTGGAGCAGGACCCAATGATTGCTTTTGAGAAGGATTTTTTGCGCTTTATGCTCTCGGATGGTGCATCTGCCCTCCTTTTAAAGAACACTCCCGCAGAGTCGGGACTCTCTCTAAAGGTTGAGTGGATTGAACTCACCTCATACGCCAATACAATGCCAACCTGTATGTATGCAGGTGCAGATTATAACAGTGATGGAGAGCTCCAGGGATGGTGTGGTTTTCAGGAGAGGGACTGGACAGGGCGATCTCTGTTTGCTTTAAAACAGAATACGAAGTTGCTGGGAGAGAATATTATCAAACTTGGTGGTCGCTTCCTGATGGAGGTGGTACAAAAGAGGGCGCTAAAACAGGAGGATATAGATTGGTTTCTTCCGCACCTCTCTTCAATGTATTTCCGTTCAAAAATTTTTCAGGAGCTCGACTCTCTTGGCTTTACAATTCCGCAGGAGAGGTGGTTTGTCAATCTTCCTGCAGTTGGTAACATCGCCGCCGCATCTGCCTTTATAATGATTGATGAGCTCTTTAGGAGTGGCCGACTAAAAAAGGGAGAGAGGATTCTGGTGATGGTTCCCGAGAGTGCAAGATTTTCATATGCTTTTGTTTACCTAACTGTTTGCGATAATGAAGGTTAATGAAGTTCCTCAGGATGGCAGGATATTAGAGAGTTCCGGGGTTCGGGATCTCTGTTATGCTACAGATGAAAATGGAGACTATAAACAGGTTATCAGTGTTGGTTGGGATGCTAAGATTGTGGCTCTGGATTTTACCTGGGAATCAATCTATCAGGAGTGCGAAGAGATAAAAAAGGAGGTTCTCTCCGGAGATAAGAGTCCTCTGGCCTATCATCTTCACCGTCTTGTGATGACACCTGAGATTTTGTCGGACTATAGTGGATTCTCTAAGAGAGAGATTAAAAGATGGTGCAGGGCAAAGCACTTTAATAAATTGTCCGGAGAGCAGCTTAGCCGGTTGGCTTCTGCTCTTAGAATCAGTGTTGAACAACTTACCTCTTTAGATTAATATGCAGCTGGACTTTATTCACAAACCATCCGGTCATTGCGAGAATGGTGTTGTAAGCAATCTTTTACGTTATTATGGAGTTGAGATGAGTGAGGCTATGGTTTTTGGACTGGGCTCAGGTCTCTTCTTTGCCCATATGCCATTTATTCGTCTTCACGGTATGGCTGTCACCTCTTTTCGTCCCCTTCCCGGGGATATCTTTTCCAGAGTTCTTTCTCTTTTGAATATTAAAATTAAGCGATATAAATTTCGCGACAGAGATAGATCTATGCGTGTTTTGGACTCCCTGCTCGAGAGGGGTATTCCGGTGGGTATGCTTGTTGGTGTTTACCATCTGCCATACTTTCCAAGGGAGTACAGATTCCATTTTAACGCCCATAATATCTGCGTTACGGGAAAGGAGGGAGATGTTTATACGGTCTCAGATCCTGTTGTTGTAGATAAGTGCACTCTAACTTACGATGAGCTTAAAGTTGTAAGGTTTGCAAGCGGGACCTACCCGCCAAAAGGGAGGATGTATCATATTGCAGATGTAAGCTCTAAGAGAGGGGTTACGAAGGATGCAATTCGCAGGGCAATATTAAAGAATTGCAACAGTATGCTTAATATTCCGATTCCTATGTTCGGGGTAAAGGGCATTAGGTTTCTTGCCGGAAGAATGCGTAAATGGGAGAGGAGAATGGGCTCCAAAAGGGCGGCGCTCAACCTTGCTCAAATAATACGGATGAACGAAGAGATTGGAACAGGTGGTGCGGGTTTCCGGTTTATTTATGCCGCTTTTCTACAGGAGGCAGCTGTTTTGATGAATAACCCGCGGCTACGGGAACTATCTGCCCAAATGACCACTGCCGGAGATATGTGGCGGGAGTTCTCCTACAATGCAGCCCGTTTAATCAAAAAACGGGATGTCGAACCACTCACCTACGACCAGTTAGCAGACAAGCTAATAGCGATTTCTCAAAAAGAGGAGGCTATCTTTAGGGAACTTGCAAACATATGCAGATTATAAAAAATGATATAATGTCCGAAGATCCAATCTATGTTATAGATATTGAGGGGCTGGTAAAGAGATATAAGGGCAGGGTCAACCCGACTCTTAATGCTCTCTCTTTAAAGGTAGAGAGGGGATCTCTTTTTGGTTTGGTTGCTCCAAATGGGGCCGGCAAATCTACAACCATAGAGATTATGTGCGGCTTAAAGAGTTTTGACAGCGGGAGTGTGAAAATCAATGGACTTTCTGTAAAAGACTCATTATCTGTAATTAAAACCATAATTGGATTAGTTCCGCAGGATATCGCTCTTTTTCCCTCTCTCACAGGAAGAGAGAATCTTCGGGTTATAGGGGGAATTTACGGGATTGACTCAGTAGAGCTTAAACCTCGTATTGAGGAGCTGCTTGCTCAGTTTGGACTGACCAATAGTGCAGATAAGCCTGTTAACGAATTCTCCGGGGGGATGAAGAGGCGCATTAACCTGATTGCAGGGCTGATTCACCGTCCACAAATTCTTATTCTGGATGAGCCCACGGTTGGGGTTGATGCCCAGTCGAGAAATCTTATTCTGGAGGAGCTTGTAAAGATCAACAGAGGGGGAACGACGGTTATGTTTATATCTCACTACCTGGAGGAGGCGGAGACAATTTGTGACAGAGTTGCTTTGATGGATGGGGGAAAGATTGTCCTGGAGGGCAACCCTGCTGAGCTCACAAAGCAACATCCGGATTGTAAAAATCTTGAATCCCTATATTTTAAGCTCACGGGAAAACAGATGAGGGATACCTATGAGTAGGGATATGAGTAGTTTTAAAGAGGTAATAAAGAGTAATATTTCAGGAGTGAATACTTTTTTTGCAGGCATAAGGAGAGTTTTTTTTGGCAGAATGAGGTACCTTCTGCTGAAGGATTTTATTATGCTCAGGAGGGATATCGGGGGGATTATTCTGATGTTTGTGATGCCCATAGTTCTGGTTGTTCTTATGGCTAATCTTCAGGAGAGTACCTTTAATGTTGTTAAGGGTGTAAAGATTCCACTGTTTCTGGTTAATAACGATGTTGATGAGCTGGGTTCTGCTATCGAGAGAGAGATTGAGAGTTCCGGCGTTTTTGAGATTACCAGGGGAGAAGGGAGTTCGGTTTCAGAGATGGAGATGAAAATATCTGCAAGTGAATATCTGCTTGGAATATTCATTCCGAAGGGGGCTACACAAAAAATAAAGGGGAATGTTCAGCGTTATGTTTTGAGTGCCTTCAATGGTATAGAAAAGGCACCTTTAAAAGAGGATGTCAAACTTACGATTGTGGTTGACCCGACAGCTAACGGTTCGTTTTACGCTCTTATTATGAGCACAATACATGAGAAAGCGCAAAAAGTGCAATTTGCCTTTATTATGAAAGAGATAACTTCTCAGGTTAACGATATCTCTCCGGTTGTAATTTCGGCAGATAATTTCTCCGGAGAGCAGTTTACGGTTGACGCAAAGTTTGCTATTCCACAAGAGAGCAATATTGTGCCCAATGCAGTACAGCATAACATACCTGCGTGGAGTCTTTTTGCAATATTCTTTATTGTTGTATCTCTTGCCTCAAATATCATCAAAGAGAGAGAGGGCGGTAGTTTTACCCGTCTTTTAACAATGCCCTGCACATATACAGAGTACCTTTTAAGTAAGGCCATTATATATCTGGTAGTTGCTTTGTTGCAATTTGCAATTATGCTGCTTATAGGGTTCTACCTCATTCCATATATAGGGCTACCGGCTCTCGAACCGGGGCACTCCCTCTTCGCGCTTATCTTTATGGCTCTCTCTGCCGCAGTAGCAGCAATAGGATACGGCATAGCAATAGGTAATATTGCCAGAACAAACCAGCAGGCATCTGTCTTTGGAGCGGTCTCGGTTGTGATTTTCGCTGCAGTTGGCGGCATTTGGATTCCAATCTTTGTAATGTCTCCTTTAATGCAGGTTATAAGCAGGTTCTCTCCTCTAAACTGGGGAATGTCCGGCTTTTATCAAATATTTCTAAGGGACGAAGGGCTGCTCTCTGTTCTGCCATACGGGGGTGCACTTTTGCTTTTTGGAACAATATGTTTTATTGCAGCACTGCTATACAAAAGTAGATGTAGTCACTACTCTTAAAATTGATATTATCAGTAAACAAAAATTATAATTTATTAGACACCAACTATGGAACAAAAGACAGTAGATCAAATTATTGATCAGCTTAAACTACAGATTATTGCAGCCCTCAACCTTGAAGAGATAACTCCTGAGGATATTGATGCCGATGCTCCACTGTTTGGAGAGGGCTTGGGTCTGGATTCAATAGATGCCCTTGAACTTGTAATTCTGTTAGAGAGAGAGTATGGTATAAGAATGGAAGACCCGAAAGCAAATAAAGAGGTTTTCCGCTCGGTAAGAACCCTTGCAGAGTATATTGTCGCCTACAAAGAGAAGCTCTAACTCCCTAACAGGCTGTTAAGAAGAACAATTGATATTGCGATTGGGGCGAGAAACTTAATAACCAGCATAATTCCGGTGAAGAGAGATTTTCTCAGAGCCACGGTGCCACCGCTGGTTAGTTCGTCAAGAACATCTGCACGCTTCATTCTCCAACCAACGAACAGAACCACCAACAACCCGCCCACAGGGAGCAGGATATTGGATGAGGTGTAGTCGAACAGGTCAAAAATACTCTTTCCAAAAATGGTGAAATCCTTCATAACTCCCTGAGAAAGTGAACTGAATGTGCCGAACACACCTATTAT
The DNA here is from genome assembly GCA_002842515.1 of Bacteroidetes bacterium HGW-Bacteroidetes-5. Taxonomy (GTDB): domain Bacteria; phylum Bacteroidota; class Bacteroidia; order Bacteroidales; family UBA932; genus Bact-08. The sequence continues at coordinate 1,676,932 of PHDC01000001.1, forward strand.
CACAAAGGTCACAGCTACAGCAACCTTACGGGTCATCTTAAGCTCTTCGGTAAAGTAGGCGACAACAACTTCAAGAAGAGAAATTGCAGATGTGAGAGCGGCAATCATTAGTATAAAGAAGAATGCTATTGAGATAATATTTCCAAACGGAAGCTGGGCAAAGATTTGAGGAAGAGTAATAAACACCAGGCTTGGTCCTTGTCCCGGAGGGATTCCAAAAGCAAAAACGGCAGGGACAACCGCAAGTCCGGCAAGGATTGCAAATCCGGTATCTGCAGCAGCAACACTGAAGGAGATTTTAAACAGATTCTCTTTTTTGTTTACATAAGAGCCATATGTAATTATGCAACCCATTCCTAAACTTAGAGAGAAGAAGGCCTGTCCCAGAGCAGCAAGCAGTGTGTCGCCGGTGATTTTGGAAAAATCGGGGTATAGAAGAAATTTTACCCCCTCCATTGCTCCATCTAATGTTAATGACCGTATTGCCAAAATAACAACCAGAATGAAAAGTATCGGCATAAGAATTTTTGAGTACCTCTCAATACCGTTTTTAACCCCGGCAACCACAATGAGAGCACTAAGCCCCAGAAAGAGAAGGTGCATAATAACAGGGAGATACGACGACTCGGTAAATCCGGAAAATTGTGAAGAGAGAGAGCTGCTGTCCGATGTGAGAAAAGAGGAGGAGAATGATTTGAAAATATAATCCAGAGTCCACCCCCCAACTACACTATAGAATGACATTATACAGATAGATGCAACAACGCTTATGACACCAATTGTGAGCCAGCCAGATCTTGGAGCTATCTTACTAATTGCTCCAAAGGCGTTTGACTGCGTCCTTCTTCCTATCACAAATTCGGAGAACATTATAGGAAGGCACAGAACGATTACAAATGCCAGATATACAATTATAAACGCAGCTCCACCATTTGTTCCCACCATGTATGGGAATCGCCATAAATTACCAAGACCTACGGCCGAACCGGCCACTGCGACAAGAACTCCGAACCGGCTTCCGAAACCGTCTCTCTTAATAGTTGACATATTTTAAAGTTTAAGTTTTTTACACTGTGCCAACAAAGATAAAAAAATGTTGGTTTTATGAGTAAATTTGTGTGATTTGCAAATTAAACAGGCCAATAGAAACAAGATATGGAAAACAAGATATGTAAACTTTTTGGGATAAAGTACCCTATTATACAGGCCGGTATGGTTTGGTGCAGCGGCTGGCGCCTTGCCTCTGCTGTTAGCAAAGCCGGGGGTTTGGGGCTTATCGGTGCAGGCTCTATGCACCCGGATAACCTGAGGCACCATATAAAAAGCTGTAAAGCAGCTTTGCAAATTTTAGCAGAGGCAGACCCACAGGGAGAAAAATGGCTCCCATTTGGTGTCAATGTGCCGCTTATGTACCCGCAGGTGGAGGAGATTATGAAGATAATTGTTGAGGAGGGAGTGCCTATTGTATTTACATCTGCAGGTAGCCCAAAAAAATGGACACCCTTCTTAAAGTCCCACGGGATTATTGTGGCTCACGTGGTATCAAGCTCTCTTTTTGCGGTAAAGTGTGAGGAGGCAGGAGTGGATGCTGTTGTTGCAGAGGGGTTTGAAGCAGGCGGTCATAATGGGCGCGAAGAGACCACCACATTCTGTCTCATTCCTCAGGTTAGAGAGGCGATAACAATACCGCTTATTGCTGCCGGAGGTGTGGCCTCCCGCGCAAGCTACGATGCCGCCTTTGCTCTTGGGGCAGATGGTGTGCAGATAGGTACTAGGTTTGCATTATGTACAGAGAGCTCTGCCCACCCTGCATTCAAGGAGAGGTGCCGTGGCCTTAAAGAGGGCGAGACGAAATTACTGCTAAAAAAGCTTGCCCCGGCAAGACTTGTAGATAACGAATTCTCAAGAGCAGTTCAAGAGGCCGAAAACCGGGGCGCATCTGCCACAGAGCTGGAAGAGCTTCTCGGCCGTGGCCGCGCCAAAAAAGGGATATTCGAAGGCGACCTGGAAGAGGGCGAGCTTGAGATAGGGCAGGTGGCATCAATGATTAGAAAAGAGGAGAGCGTTGCAGATATCTTGAACGAATTAACCTTGCCAAGGGTCGTGGGGCTTGGCTCAAAATGAGGCATATAAACAGTTTTATACAAAAAAAACCGCCCCTTAAAGGCGGTTAAATTAGTCTAAATAGTTGGTTATCAAGAAAGTCCCACGACCCTTGGCAAGGTTATTCAAATCTTGCAGATACCTCTTCCCAATTGATTACACTCCAGAATGCCTCAATATAATCCGGGCGTTTGTTCTGGTATTTGAGGTAGTATGCGTGCTCCCAAACATCCATTGCAAGAATTGGAGTGCCCTTTTTCTCGGCAACATTCATAAGCGGATTGTCCTGATTAGGAGTTGATGAAACAAAAAGGTTGCCCTTCTCATCTTTGCTCAGCCAGGCCCAGCCACTTCCAAAACGAGTTTTGCCCGCATCAGAAAACTGCTTTTTAAGCTCATCCATAGAGCCGAAAGCCTTTACGATTGCCGCGTGAAGCTTTGCAGATGGTTTACCTCCGTTAACTTTCATATTGCCCCAGTACAGATGGTGATTGTAGAATCCTCCACCGTTGTTTCTGACAGCAGCAGGAAGGTCGCTTATATTGGCAAAAATCTGCTCCAGAGACATAGACTCCATCTCTTTGCCCTTAATTGCGGCAACGAAATTGTCAAAATATGCTTTATGGTGCTTGCTGTAGTGAATCTCCATTGTCATCTTGTCGATGAATGGCTCAAGCGCATCGTATGCGTATGGTAGTTGCGGGAACTCATTTTTATTTAGTGTGTTCATACTCTTTTGTGTTTTTGAATTAATTTCATTCTTTGTGTTATCCTTCTCTCTATTTGTTTCTGAGCTGCCTTGTGCAAAAGCCCCAACAGGCAATGCAAAGATTACAGCCATTAATAATATGCGTTTCATAATGCAGATGTTAATTTTTTCTGTTTAGAGTAAAACAGAAAAAATGAGAGATAGTTCAAAAGAGTAAAATCAAACCCGGGCAAATAGAACAAATTCAAAAGGGGATTCAAAGTTTTCACCACGGTCAAAGGATTCGCGGAAGATCTCTCTCCACTCGTTTTGGTTTACAGCAGGGAAAAAGGTATCTGCATAGGCTATGTTGGTGTGAACCAATGTCAGATAGAGTTTATGTGCATAGGGAAGTGTTTGCCGGTATATCTCACCGCCGCCTATGATAAAAACCTCTTGAGCAGAGTTATTGGAAACATTGTGTTTGACAGGTTGCCCGGAGATGTTGGGTTGCACAGGTTGCCCGGGAACGGCTGTGGGCTCTTTAGCCGCGGCGGCAAGGGCCTGCTCAATTGTGGAGTAAACCTCTACTCCCGGATTAGCGGGTGAATTGCTGTCGTAAATTGCGGCAAGGCTGCGGCTAATTACAATGTTGCGGCGGTTGGGGAGGGGTTTGCCCAATGACTCCCAGGTTTTGCGCCCCATTATTACGGTGTGGCCCGAGGTTATACGCTTGAAGTAACGGAGATCTTCCGTTATGTGCCATAGGAGCTGGTTGTTGCGCCCGATGGCGCCGTTATCTGCAATTGCTGCTATTATTGAGATTGTCATTATTACCTTTCTAAATTGATTCTGTATTACCTATACTAAATTTGTGCCCCCCGTTTAAACTGCAATGGGGGCTTTGATGCCGGGGTGTGGGTCATAGTCTTCCAGGGTAAAGTCCTCATAGCGGAAGTCGAAGATGTTTTTTATTTGCGGGTTGATGACCATTTTTGGAAGCGGGCGAGGTTGGCGTGAGAGTTGGAGGGCCACCTGGTCAAAATGGTTAGTATATATGTGGACATCTCCAAATGTGTGGATAAATTCACCGGGTTTTAAATCGCACACCTGGGCAACCATCATTGTGAAGAGAGCATAGGAGGCGATATTAAAGGGAACACCCAGAAAAAGATCTGCACTTCGCTGGTAAAGCTGGCAGCTCAGCCGGCCATCTGCAACATAGAACTGAACCAGTGCGTGGCAGGGAGGAAGCGCCATAGACTCAATCTCCCCCACATTCCAGGCGGAGATAATGTGACGACGTGAATCCGGGTAACTCTTTATCCCTTCAATAAGAGCAGATAGTTGATCTACCGACCCGCCATCTGCCCGCCTCCACGAGCGCCACTGACTACCATAGACCGGTCCCAAATTTCCATTTTTATCTGCCCACTCATCCCATATAGTTACTCCGTTGTCATTAAGATACTTAATATTTGTGTCGCCCTTTATAAACCAGAGAAGCTCGTAAATAATTGAGCGCAGATGCAATTTTTTTGTGGTCAATAGTGGAAAGCCGTCGTTGAGGTTAAACCGCATCTGATATCCAAAAACACTTTTTGTGCCGGTACCGGTACGGTCGCTCTTTAGGATGCCGTTTTCCATTATATGTTCAAGTAGAGAGAGATATGTTTTCATTCTAAATAGATTTTGTGCCCCGGAACCGATTCGTGAGGCTAATGCAAATATAGCCAAATATGGGTCATAAGAAAAGAGATGCCGGTCTCAATAATTTGGATAATTTTGCAATAAATATGTGGAGTCTCCAAATGAAAAAATATCTCACCGTAATATCGTCGTTCATAGTGATGCTTTGCTTGGGGAGTATGTTTGCCTGGAGCGTTATAGCAAGGGAGTTGGCAAATGATTTTGGGTTCTCCCTTTCAAAAACACAGCTTGTATTCGGGGTTTTCTTCACCTTTTTTCCTATCACTATGTTGCTGGCAGGAAAACTGGAGAGAAAAACAGGGCCAAAACTCCTGTTTCTAATATCTGCAGCACTTTTTACGGGAGGATATCTGTTAAGCTCTCTCTCCGGGGGCAGCTATCCTCTGATTCTTACCGGTATGGGTGTTCTATCGGGAGCAGGAACCGGGTTCGGATATCTTGCAGCATTAACAGTACCGGCCAGATGGTTTCCTCAGAGGAAAGGGCTTATAACCGGAATAGTGGTTGCAGGATTTGGTCTTGCTGCCGTGTTCTTCTCATTTTTTGCAGAGCATTTGCTTAACTCCGGCAAGAGCGTGCTGGAAACGTTAAAAATAATTGGACTTTCTTATGGGGCAATAGTGACTGTGATGGCGCTTTTCATTTACAACCCGCAGGGCTACGGGGAGGAGGATAGGGTAAAAATAGACTACAGCTTTCTAAGGACAAGAGCATATGTAAAGCTCTTGATAGGGTTTTTTATGGGGACCTTTGCCGGACTTCTTGTAATAGGGAGCCTAACGGCCATTGGAGCTCAAAATAATATTGAGAATCATATTCTAGTGCTTGGTGTCTCGGGTTTTGCATTGGCTAATTTCCTGGGACGCATCTTGTGGGGATTTCTCAGTGACTACATTGGGTCAAATCTCTCTGTGCTGCTGGCTTTAACTTTCCAGGCAATATCGATCTTCCTCATAGGACACATTACCCTAACTCCGTCACTATATCTGCTTTTTGCAGCACTTATCGGCTTTGGCTTCGGCTCAAATTTCGTGCTCTTTGCCAGAGAAACAGCTCAGTTGTTCGGGCTAAAAAATTTCGGTTCAATCTATCCATACGTCTTTTTAGGATACTCATTAGCCGGGATACTGGGGCCTGTTACAGGAGGATTACTATACGATCTGCTTAATGACTTTTCGCTCCCAACCGCCATAGCAGCCGGAATGAGCCTCATCGGTGCATTGGTGGCTAATCTTTTTAAAAAATCTCAACCAGTATGAATGAACAACTTTTGTTAAGAGACGAAAATATCTTCCCGGACGAAGATGTACTAAAAACAGTTTTGGGTGATCTATATCCGGTTTATCGTGAATTTATAGAGATAGTTACAGGAGAGAAGTACTCTCTTGAGACACAATGGAACTACTACAAAGATGGCAAATCGTGGTTGTGCAAGGTTTCAAAAAAGAAAAAGACAATCTTGTGGCTCTCGGTGTGGAGTGGATATTTTAAAACCGGATTCTACTTTACCGAGAAGAGTATGGAGGCAATATTGGCGCTGGAAATCGAGAAGGATTTGAAAGAAACATTCTTATCTACTAAGCCAATAGGGAAACTCAAACCTCTGGTTATTGACATTAGCAGTAGAGAGCAATTGAAAGATGCTTTGGCAGTAGTTGGCTGTAAGATATTAAATATCTAATTTTACGTTGTGTTACAAATGCCGGACAAGATTATGGCAATACCAACAACAAGAGCAAAAGAGTGTGCAGATATCTCAATAGATATCGAAAAGTGCAACGGGTGCGGGTTATGCGTATCTGTGTGCAAAGACTTCAGCCTGATTATAGAAGATGGTAAGGTGAAGGTGAGTAAAACACCGCTATTCGGTTGTATTGCTTGCGGCCACTGTATGGCCATCTGTCCAACCGGAGCAATAGAGATTCACGGACGGGAGCTCTCACCGCAGGATCTTTTTGACCTGCCACCAAAAGAGAGTGCAGCAAATTACGAGCAGATTCTCTCACTTTTCCAAAGAAGGAGAAGTGTTCGGGAGTTCTTGAACAAGAGTGTAGAGCCCCACATTCGGGAGCAGATAATTAAAGCAGCAGCAACAGCCCCAATGGGGCTTCCACCTAGCGACGTTAGCCTGCTTATACTGGATGGAAAAGATAAAACAAGGGCTTTTGCACAAGATTTTGCCAACTACCTGGAGGGGATGAAGTGGTTCGTATCCAAGTGGTTTCTGGCACTGATGCGCCCACTTTGGGGTAAAGCAAATGACGAGATGTTCCGAGGTTTTGTAAAACCACTTTTTAAAACCTATACAGAGGGGATGAAAGCGGGAGAGAACCTGATAAACTACGATGCACCGCTAGCTATCTACTTTTACGGATCTCCATACTGCGATCCAGCCGACCCCATTATAGCAGCAACATATGCTATGGTAGCAGCAGAGGCCCTTGGCCTTGGTACCTGTATGCTGGGCGGAGTTCACCCACTTATCCAAAACGGTAAAAAAGCTGCACAGCTTCGTGAAAAATATGGAATCAAATACAAAAGCAGAGAGGGTCTTTTCGTGATTTTCGGCTATTCTGCCGTAAAATACAGGAGAGGAATCGAAAGGACTTTTGCAAATATCACAAATTGAATGTCAGAGAAATGCGCTTACTTAATTTTTTTTATAATGATAATTACAACTACAGACAAAATTCCAAACAAGGAGATAACTCAAATCCTTGGAATCGCAAGGGGGAGCACAGTTCGTGCAAGAAATATTGGAAGAGACATAATGGCTGGTCTTAAAAATATTGTGGGAGGTGAAATTGAGGAGTATACCCTTTTACAGGCTCAGGCAAGAGAGCAGGCAATTAAAAGAATGGTTGATGATGCTAAAAAGCTTAATGCAGATGCTATTGTTAATGTCCGCTTTGCAACATCGATGATAATGCAGGGTGCTTCGGAGATTCTTGCATACGGGACAGCTGTAAAAATTTCTTAAAATGGATAATATAGGGGAGTTTATATTAAGTGCTTATGGGATTTTCATTGGCATTTGTTTAATTATTATAATCTTCTTGATTATAAGAAGAGTTAGAATAAAAAAAACCGAAGATTTTGAACAGAGAAAGAACTAAGTGGTCAAAATTCTATGATTTAAAATGAACTTGTCTGGTCAGTCGGGCGTTTAAAAGCTTAGGTATGGGATTAGAGATATTACCTTATTTGATAACTTTAACAAATTTATAAATGATATGAAAAAAATATTTGTTGTTCTTTTTGTTTCGCTCTCAACGTGCCTTTTTGCACAGGGGGAGATTGAAAGGCTAACTTATGCAGATAGTCAATATTCAAAAATCTATCTAAATATAAAAAACAACACAAAGGTGTTAAAATATATATCGGCAAACGGATCTGAGCTTAAAATTGGAGATACCCTTATTTTGGGTGTTCCATCGGGAACGGCCACCACAACTACTGTTGCCGGCGGTTCGGAGGGTACTGTAGGTGTTGCAAGAGCTAATTCAAAGAGTAAGAGCGTCTTTGCTACAATTCTTATGGGTAAGCAGATTGGTTTCGGAACCTATATCAGCACCCTGAGTGACGATAGCAATGTTACTGCCAAGGCCAATATGCAGGGAGAGATTGTGGTGATTGCAGATATGAGGGTCTATCACAAAGGTAGCAGCAAAAAGCCATTAGCCTTGGCTGTTTTGCTCGGAGAACCAAATGGTCGTGCTTTTGGGCTTAATAAATATATGTCTATCAACGATTACGAAAAGAGCGTATTGGCCGGGGAGATTCTAACCAAGAACGCACCTCTTAACAGAGAGCAGGCAATCGCAAAGCTTAAGGAGGCAAAAGACCTGGTAGATCTTGGACTTATGGATGCTGCCGAATATGAGAAGCTCAAAACGGAGCTCACTCCAATAATTATGAAAAAATAATTATATCTGGTCTAAACGAAAGGATGTGTCAGCGGGAGAGACATTTACTAAAAGCCTCCCACTGGCGCTTATCCAGAATGGTACCTAACGAGGTCATCAAAACTTTATACGGCGCAGAGAGAGTTGGAGAGTTCTTCTCTTTAAATGCCCTTACTGCCTTTTCGAACTCTGCTTTAAGAGCGATAATCTTCTTCTCCAATTCGTGTCTGTCTGCTTTTACTCCGTTAGCCAAACTTAGAAGCTCCTTTTTGGCTGCGATAAACCGGGCCTCCATTTTTGCAAGCTCTTCCCGCTGACCCTTCATAATAATCTGTATCTGCTCTTCATAAACAGATAGGGCTTTTCTAACTTCAAGCGCTTGTTTGTCTGTGAGTTTTACAGATTTTAAACAGCTAATCAATGGATTGGCGGCAGCCTTGGTGTCAAAACCACTTGAAGTTGCAAGATAGACTTCGGGAAGGCCGCTGTTGTTAAGTGAATATGTTTCGTCTTCGCCACCTGTAGCAACAGGGGTGTTCAAATATTGCTGAGCGGCCTGCTCAACCAGTACATCAACAGTCTCGTTATTATTTATCTCGCTGTTCTCTTTGTTGCACGAAACAAGCAAAGCAGTTGCAAACATCAAAATAGTTACAATTGCGAATATCCGGTTACAAGCTAAGTTTTTCATAATGCCATATTTAATTGGATTCTTTTTCAATTTTTTGTTTACCAAAGATAAAATAATTTTTAACTTCGGTCTGTTATTTTTACACTATTTTTTAAAACCCCCATTATGAAACCGCTATTGTGATGGATAACATAAGATTACGCAAACTTAAAATAGAGGATAAAGAGCGTTTGCTGGAATTTGCCGATAATGAAAAAATCAGCATTAACTTGCGGGACGGATTCCCGCATCCATATACAGAGATGGACGCAGAGAGGTTTCTCTCCAATGTTGTAAATAACCTCCAGGACCAGATTTTTGCTATTGAGTATAATGGGATTTATGTTGGAAACATTTCACTCATTAAGTGTTCAGATGTTTACAGAAAATCTGCAGAGATCGGGTATCTGCTGGATGAAAAATATTGGAACAAAGGGATAATGACCCGGGCGGTAGATCTTATTTGTGAATATGGTTTTAGGGAGATGGATCTTGTTAGAATTTATACGGGAGTTTTTGAATATAATATTGCATCGCAAAAAGTGCTGGAGAGGTGTGGATTTGTTAAAGAGGCTGTTTTTAGAAAATCAATTTTTAAAAATGGAAAAATTTGGGACGAAATCCGGTATGCAAAATTTAAAGAAGAAGAACTTAATCGCTAAAAATTAATATTATGGAAAATGTTTTTGGGGAAAACGGGACATTTATGACAATCTCCTGGCTATGGTATGCACTCTCTGTGGTTGTTGCCTTTGGTACCGGGGCGCTGTGGTACACTGTTATTTTCGGAAAACAGTGGATTAAAGCTGTAAATTACGAGTGTAAATGTGGAGCTAACTTAGGTAAGGGGGAGGAGTGCAAGTGCAAATCGAGCTTCCCGTGGGAGATGATTTTCCAGTTGGTATCTACGGCACTAATTGGGTTTATGTACTTTTTACTAACTCCACTCTCTCTGGTTATGTCTGTAATTGTATGTTTCGCCTTTGCCGGCTGGACAAAATCTATGCTCAAATTTCAGATTAGCAGCTGGAAGCGCTATATTACATTGGCATCAATTGATGTTGGCTACTTTGTTGTTGTATCTGCAATTTTTATTCTATTCTCATTAATTTAGAAGAGTCCATTTTTTAACTCTCGACGGAACGATGAAACATATAGAGGTAGTGGCGGCAATCATTGTTCGCGGGGGAAAGATACTTTGTGTAAAAAGGGGAAGAGGTGTTTATGAGTATGTCTCATTAAAATATGAGTTTCCCGGCGGAAAGGTAGAGGAGGGGGAGAAAGAGGAGGATGCTTTAAGGCGTGAGATTAGGGAGGAGCTTAAACTGGAGATAGAGATTAATCGCCACTTTATGACAGTTAACCACCTCTACCCGGATTTTGAGATTACTCTTCATAGCTATTTATGCACTTTGAGGGAGGACTCTTTTGAAATTGCTCTTACAGAGCACATAGATTACAAATGGTTGGAGGGAAAGGAGCTTTTTAGTGTTGAGTGGGCTCCTGCAGATGTTGCCATTTGCCAAAGTTTGATGCAACAATTATAAAATAATGAAAAAACCAATCCGTTTTAAGTTCGGACCGGGAGCACTGGTTACGGCGGCATTTATTGGACCGGGTACTATTACCACTTGCTCCATTGCGGGAGCAAAATTTGGGTACGCACTTTTGTGGGGGTTGGTTTTTTCAATCATTGCCACGGTGGTTTTGCAGGAGATGTCTGCGCGGCTGGGCATAATTACCCGACAGGGTTTGGGAGAGGCTCTCCGCAAACACTTTACCAGCCCGCTGGTTAGGCTTGTCTCCGCTGTACTGGTAATCTCTGCTATTGGCATTGGAAATGCTGCTTTTGAAACCGGAAATCTTCTCGGGGCATCTTTGGGGATAGGCTCCCTCGTGCCCACCGCAAACCTGAGTGTGGGTACCTGGTCTGTAATAATTGGGGCTCTTGCATCTATTCTGCTTTTTGCGGGAAGCTATAAACTAATTGAGAGGGTTCTTATCGGTCTGGTAATAATGATGAGCCTTGCTTTTCTGACTACCGCATTTATAATCTCTCCGGTGCTTGCAGATATTTTGCGTGGGATGTTTGTTCCAACTTTGCCTGCCGGCTCACTGCTGGCTCTGGTAGGGCTAATAGGTACAACAGTAGTCCCGTACAATCTTTTTTTACACGCATCTGCAGTGCAGCAGAGGTGGAATAAACCGGAGGATATTCCCGAAGCGAGGTTGGATATTTCGGTATCGGTAATTCTTGGAGGGTTAATCTCAATTGCAATTGTGGTTACATCTGCAGTTGCCTTTTTTGGTACAGGGATAGCTATCTCCAGCGGCTCCGATCTTGCTCTGCAGCTGGAACCGGTTATGGGAGGATGGTCTAAATACTTTATAGGTGTAGGACTTTTTGCGGCAGGGATATCATCTGCAATTACGGCTCCACTTGCAGCAGCATATGCTATATCGGGTATTCTGGGATGGAAAAGGGACCTTAAATCACTCAGATTTCGTTTGGTGTGGATGGCGATATTGCTGGTTGGAGTGATTTTTTCTGTTATCGGATTCAAGCCTTTAGAAGCAATACTCTTTGCTCAGGCTGCCAATGGAGTGCTATTGCCGGTAATTGCAATTTATCTGCTATGGGTTATGAACAGTAAGCGGGTAATGGGGAGCAATACGAATGGCTCCTTATCAAATATTATTGGAGTAGTAGTTGTTTTGGTGGCCCTGGGAATAGGATTGAGAACTCTTTTTCACGTTTTTGGCGTTTTTTAGTAAATAAAAATTTGGTAATTGCCACATATTAACTAAATTGGCAGCAAATACAGAGTATGAGGATTGACATAAATTGCGATATGGGCGAGAGTTATGGAGAGATTATCATTGGGAATGATTCTGCCATTATGCCCTTCATCTCTTCTGCAAACATTGCCTGCGGGTTTCACGGCGGTGACCCGCTCACAATAGAGAAGACTATTTGTCTGGCTCTCAAATACGGAGTCTCTGTTGGAGCGCATCCAAGCTATAATGACTTAAAGGGGTTCGGTCGCCGCCCGATGCATCTTAGCAAAGCAGAGCTGAGGTCTGCAATACTGTACCAGGTGGGTGCTCTAAAAAGTATGACCGAAACCCTGGGAGGTGTGTTGAATCACGTTAAACCACACGGAGCTCTTTACAACAGTGCCTCTTCAAATTATGAGATGTCACGGGTGATTGCAGAGACAATAAAAGAGATAGACCCGTCATTAAAGTTGGTGTGTCTTTCTCAATCCAAGATGATTGATGCAGCACACGATGTGGGTTTACCATATATAAGTGAAGCTTTTGCAGACAGGGCCTACAACGATGATGGTTCTCTGGTCTCCCGGGATATTCCTGGAGCTGTTATAACCAATGAAGATAAAGTTGTTGAGAGAGTTCTTCTGATGATAACTGAGGGCGTGGTTGAAACAATAAATGGTAAAGTAATCTCTATTCAGGCAGACACCATCTGTATTCACGGAGATAACGAACAGGCCCCTAATCTTGCAAAAGCTATCTATAGCGAGCTTACAGAGAGAGGAGTAACCATAAGATAATCACGCAAATTTGCAATGTTAAAATATTTTCCGTCCGGAGATTCGGCAATAATTGTGAAGGCATCAGACCAAATCTCGGTAGAGATTAACAATACAATCCGCCGACTGCTCACGAGAGTAGAGATGGAGAGTATTCCCGGGATTACCGACTTTATCCCCTCCTACAACGAGCTGATGATCTGCTTTAACCCCTCATTAACCGGATTTCATAAACTGGTCGACACCATACGCTCCCTCGAACCCTCAATTGCAGATATTCATCTGCCCCCCTCAACATTAAAAGAGGTTCCTGTTCTTTACAAAGGAGATACCTTAGAGGAGATTGGACCCGACCTGGAGGATGTTGCCAGGTTCAACAAACTATCAGTTGATGAGGTTATTAAGATACACTCCTCTGCTACCTATCTGGTCTATATGCTTGGTTTCACCCCGGGCTTTTGTTACCTCGGCGGGATGGACAGCCGAATAGCTATGCCCCGTAAAGAGAGCCCCAGGCTTAAGATTCCGGAAGGGTCTGTAGGTATAGCCGACAAGCAGACAGGTATCTATCCCATTGAAAGCCCGGGAGGTTGGCAACTTATTGGACAAACCCCCCTCAAACTCTTTAACCCAAACCGCCAACCGGAATTCCTTTTTCAGATTGGCGACACGCTCCGGTTTAAACCAATCTCCGAAAACGAGTTTTTAAAATTAAAACAAGAGCAGTAATTTAAAATAGTTATGGCAGAGATAATTATTGAGAAAGGGGGAATGCTCACAACGATCCAGGATTGCGGGCGGCACGGCTACCAGCGTTATGGGATGCCAGTCTCCGGAGCAATGGACCTGCCTGCCCTGCAAACTGCCAACACACTTGTCGGGAATAGTGCCGGTGCCGCCGCCCTTGAGGCAACCCTTACCGGGCCCGAAATTCTTTTTAGGGGAAGCTGTGAGTCGGCTTCATCAGACAACTTTCTACAAACCTTAATTGACAACTTTCATCCGGTCACACTCTGTACAATAATCGCCATAACCGGGGCAGATATGCAGCCCTGCATCAATGGCCGGCCAATAGAGATGTACCGGCCAGTAAAAGTTAACAGTGGCGACAGACTTACTTTTACCGGTCTTAAAAACGGATGCCGCACCTACATCGCATTTGCCGGAGGGCTGGATGTGCCGATGGTTATGGGGAGCAGATCTACATACCTGCGCGCAAAAATTGGAGGTTTAGAGGGCAGGCCCCTTAAGGCTGGAGATGTTATTCCATTGGGATCTTTTACCAATCTGGCAGGCAATAAAAGCTCCCCAAAAATCACGGGTATAATTCCAGACTACCAAACAAAACGGCCAATCCGAATTATTCCAGGCCCTGAGATCCAACGACTGGATTTTGAAGGAATCCGCACCTTTCTCACCACCGAATACACTGTCTCTGCGAACAGCGACCGAATGGGGCTCAGGCTTGATGGTCAACCCATACACATTAAGGGGGCCGAAGGTCACGATATTATCTCTTCCGGAGTTTCATTTGGAACAATTCAACTGCCTGGTAACGGCCTGCCAATCATTCTAATGGCAGATCGTCAAACAACCGGCGGCTACGCACGAATTGCAAATATATTGACAGAAGAGCTGCCCAGAGTAGCACAACTCAAACCGGGAGATAAAATAAACTTTGCCAGTGTTTGATGTAACTCTTTAATAAACAAGTATCTGCAAATGCCAATTTTCCAAATTGGAAAACCGGGCTCTGTAACTGCAAGATTAATAAGCATATACATCAAACACTGGCAAAGTTTGTCCCCCGCGAAAAGAAAGCACCCAAAATTCTCTACGAATTCCGGGTGCACTCACCACTAAACACAACCTAAAAATTACTCAAACACCAACCCCTCAGCCCAATATCATTCCTAACACCAGGTGTATTCTATATACACCACATTAGGTTCTAAGTTCTCTTGGCAATGTCACTATTTAGCCAGGTCAATCAACACAGATTTTGTCTGTGGGTTTGATGGACGAATGGTCATATTTTTATAGATCTTACCATCTTTTCCAATCATTGTGAAGTGTGGTATTCCGCTTATTTTGTAATATTTGCGAATATCGGGATATTTATCGCCGGCAAATAACTGATACCCCTCCATCTTCATATCCTTCACCATCTGTTTCCATTTGTCTTTGTCTGCCGCCTGATCTGTAGAGACGCATATCATTACAATATCCTTGTTGTCTTTTAACTCCTCTTTTAGTTTATTCATATGAGGAATCTCTGCCCTACAAGGTGCGCACCAGGTTGCCCAAAAGTCAATATATACAACTTTGCCTTTAAAGCTGCTCAGAGTTACCATATTTCCATTAACATCCTCAAGGGTAAAATCGAATGCAGGAGCGTCACTTCCAAACTGTTTTGCATCTGCAAGAATCTTCTCTGCCTGTGCAAGGAATTTTGGATTTTTAACACTTTCCCGGAATGCTGCCATAACAGCCTCCCTTCCCGATGGCGATTCATCTTTGAGGTATTTGTTTGTATAGTGATAGATGAAGTACTCCTTAATCTCCGGATTTGTGACCGTGCTTTTTATATAATCAAACGAGTTTAATAAAAATGATTTGTCATTTTTTACTTTCTTAATCTTCTCGTTTAAAGCATATTCTGCAAAACTCACATACTGTGGGATACCCAAAAGGAACGGGTCGTTCCACTCGATTTGCTCAAATAAAGTCTCCATATGTGCACGCCAGTCTGCCTCCTCCTTGAATTCGGTTAACTTATTTGTATTAACGTGAAACTGAGGCCAGTTAATAAGCAAACTAAAATTTGCATATTTATTATATTGCTCAACCTCCTTTTTAAACAGAGGAGGCATATCGTTGTATGCCATACAGAAAATCTCACTGTATCTCATTTTGGTTATAAGAGCATCTTCCTGATACTTTTTATAAACGTGCCAAGGCATATGAAAAACAATTTTTGGATCGGCAGGATAAATAAGAAATCTCATATCCAGATAATATTGCGTCTCAGGACTTCCTGAAATTAGTTTCCCGGTATATGGCTGTGTTCCAAGACTGACAGTTATGTCGCGCCCCGGTTTTGCAATAATTGGAAGATTGCAAAAACTGTATCCGAGAGAGAGTTGCGTTAATTTATCAAGAGAGATCTCTCCGTTAAATGTTCCATTTTCATTCACGGGGAATGTTTTAATTGTGCGATTGTTCTCTTTAACCTCAACCACTTTATCTTTTCCATTATACTCTACGGTTCCTTTAAAAGTAACTTGAGATTGTCCATAGCTTATTAATATTGCTATGGTAAATAAGATAGTAAATAAACTTCGCTTCATAGTGTAAACTCGTATTAATTAATATTATATATAAATTCAGAATAAAAAATCCCGGGGATTAGTTTTTCCAGTGTGTACTAACCACCTTGCCGCAAACATTTGTGTAGGCGTTTTTAATGGAGAGAGTACCATCTGTAGCAACGTTCATTTCGTATATGCTGCCGGTTCTGCCTGTAGAGCCGCTGGTGCTTGTGCAGACGTGCATTATTCGCGAACTGAGGACCGCTTCGTGCCAACGGATATTATCTACGCTTTTACCTGTGCCAAAGTCATATATCTCACGCTCCTGGTTAAGGATGCAGTCAAACACATAGACCTTACTTCCAACGGCAAAATAGATGTAGTCCTGCAAAGCGTTTCCGGCGAATGTTTTGGCTTCACGAATTTTGAACCCGGCAGGAATTGCAACCTTTTTAAGCGGAGTAATTGCAGCTTTGTTGGTCATATCAAATTTAAGATAGAAATAATTTCCGCTGCCATCTTTGAAAATTGAGTTGCACTGGTAAGTATTCCGAGCGCTTATTGTGAATTTACCCCATACAAAAGTAAGACCAACATCTGCAGGATCAAAAATGCCGGTTGGTTTGGCCGCAGTAACCATTAGATTTGGTTTGGCATAATCTGCTATGTACATAAATTTCTTGTACTTGTTGTCGTAAAAGAGTTCACGCCCCAGTGCCTGGAACGAAACAGGTGAAATCTCATAGTCTCCGGGAAAGGCACTATAGAATTTTGTCTCTATACGGGTTGATACACCATCTATTGTTGTGTTGTAGTTGGCATCCCTATAGTAGAGCTTGTTATTTGCCGTAAGAAAGAGTTTTGATCCGTTGGCTTGATAATCAGAGACAGAGCCATAGTACTCCTGAACTACAAACGCTTGCGGATTGGTTATCGTAAGATTGTCGTAGAAGAAATCCTTTAGGTCGTATAGCTTTTTAAAGGATGTACTGCTTATATATACTCCACCTCTGGCATCGTTGCAGAGTATTGCAACATAGTCAATAGGAGCCTGGTATGTATAACAGATAGAGACGGGATTTGTACCAACTGCCTCTCCGTTAATGTTGTCGTAAATATCCTGGTAAACTTTTCCGCTAACTCCAATGAATGTTACATTAGCTTTGCCGTTTAGTTCGCTCAGGGCAAGAAAGCCCCTCTGCAGCTCCGATGTGACTACAACATTAAATTCATACCGGTACCTCACTCCGGTGTTTTTATCAAACACATTATAAGATACTTTATAACTTCCGGGGATTGTGTTTACCAATATTTTCAGGTTTCTGGTTTTGGCAAGGGTATCCGGGTAGTTGTAGGTGTTCATTGAGTTGAAAATTGTCCAGGAGTATTCAAGATCTGCCTCTGTTGCGGTAATAGCGCGGCTTAAAACCGGAGTTATCTTGAACGAATCCAGCATTGTTGCAATATAATTGGCCTCAATACCGGATATTTCCACATCATTTATCGCAGAGTAATTATAATTTCCGTCATCTTTAACACACGAAAAGAATAGTGCAGATATTGATGTACAGATTATTAATATTTTTATGATTTTCATAACTTAACTCTTTTAAAAGGTTTACTTGTTTAGAACCAAGGTAAAATACGAGCCGGTGGAACAAGGTCGTTGTCCATCACAATATTGTCTTTAAAGTAGGCGTTACATTGCCAGCCGAAATTTCTCCAAAGGTTCCGCTCAACATTAAAGGCGACAAGAGTCTCCGGGAATGGCCTGCCCATTATATCCATACAGATTGCGTGCTTTGTTTTGGAGTAAATTCCGAATACCGGAGCCAGAGTTGCATCCCAAATAGATGGTTTCATAAAGATGTTGGAGAACCTTATTCTTACACTTGACTTCTCCTTAAAGGCCACAAGCAGGTCTTCACTCTCTACTATCTCGAGCGCCAAAACAAAAGCACCCGAATTGAGGTCTGCGTGTTTTTTCAAAATAATTGGCAGCTTATAGTCAAAGGTATTTAAGCCAAACTGATAGGAAGGCTTGATAGCCTCAAAGTGGCTGCCCGATATTGCTGTTGTCTTCTCGGGAACTACCCTCAAAACAACTTTTGCGGGAGTTGTGAGCATATTACCCAGTAGGCGAACATTGAGGAAAACAGTATCCTGCTCTCTGTTTTTGCCTATAAAAGAGTAGGTCACACTATCTGCAGTAGAGTTATATTCAGAAAAATATATTGCGTGTTCACCCGAATACAACCCTTGAATATCATTTTCACAAGATGTTATTAATAAGCAAGAAATAATACCTATTAATAATGTAATTATCTGCTTCATATATTATAAGTTTTACAATATTTGATGTTGTCATTATTAATTGTTGAACTCCTTCTCTTTGTCCGGAACCGGGAGTACATACTCTTTATTGTCAACCGCTGTTCCCCAGTAAGGGATATTCCCATACCCTTTTCTTTTGAAGAAATAGAACAACTGTCCCTCGCCAAGAAACTCTTTTACATACTCTTTATGAATCTCATCCGAGAGAACTGCATTTGAAGGCAGTGCTGGAAGACCCCTGTTGGTGCGTATTGTATTAAGATATTCCAGTGATTTTACAGGATCGCTATCAATTGTACACTCTGCACCGATAAGGTACATCTCGGCCAGTTTGAGGACAGGAATTCCGCTCAATGTGTTGAACTTAGTGATATAGTTATCATCTGTTTTGCTCATCCAGTCCAGATATCTCCAGTCCGAAGCTCCCCCGCTTGAGGTCTCATAGAGCTCCATAGTTCTCTGGATACTTACCTTTAGGATATTGTTATTGTTTGCAGATGCTATATCGAAGTAGTCGGTTACCTTGCTCTTCATATATGGATCTATAACCATAAAGACTCCAAAGATTCTCTCCCGTGAGTAGAAGTAGTAGTAGAACTGGGTTTGTTGCGACCACGAAATCTTCGTTTTCGCGTGATCTGTTGTGATCTCATCTACATACCCAAGTGCTGCAACCTTATCTCCCATATATAGGTTGAGTCTTGCAAGAAGAGCTGTTGCTGCATAGTAGTTGAACCAGGCCTTCCTGTCTGCTACTGTGTATGAGAGAGAGCCATCAATAGTTTCGTCCACCGGTCCCATAAGATCAAACTCTTTAAGCAGCTCCCTTGCTGCGAGAAGATCCTGTTTAATTCTGGTGCAAACAGCTTCGATGGTAGTAAATGGAACTCTCACATTTGTGAACTTATCTACATAAGGTATTCCGGGCAGATTTTTAGTTGTTGTACCATAGGAAGGAGCGAACATCCTAAGCAGGTCAAAGTGCATAAATGCTCTCAGGGCCAAAGCCTCTCCCTTTACCCGGTTGTAGTTATTATCTGTAAAAATATCTTTATCTGCATCAATATTGTCAAGGATCACATTACAGTTTGCAATGTTATTGTACATTGAGTTCCAGATATTTGTTATTATTCCTTTGGTAGCGGTCTCTTCGTAATTGTACTTTGAGGCATTTGCATATTTGTGCAGAGGTGTGCTTGGGATGTTATTATAATATTGAGCAAGAACATCCATAAAGCCATATGTTAACTCCTGTCCGTAGAGACGATCGTTTACCATTCCGATATAGACCCCATTTAAAACATTCAGGTAGCCACCCTCTGTTTTAAATAAATCCTCCTTCTTAAGCGAAGATTTAGGGGAGATGTCCAGCCATTTGTTGCAGCTTGAGAGCAGCAAAACGGTTGACAGTGTGACAAATAATATTTTAGTATATGTTTTCATATCTCTATAATTTTTTTAGATGCCAATTTGAAATGTTAACGTGAAGCTTCTGGCAAACGGATAACTTAGGCCTCTCTCTTGTTTAACTGTAGAAATATTAAATACTTCGTTGGCATAAAAAATAATCTTTAGCCTCTGGAGCTTAAGTCTCTCAAGTTGCTTCTTTTCAAATTCATATGATACATTGATTGAGTTCAGTCGAATGTAGTTATCATTCTCAATAAATCTTGATGTCGGTTTTGTGATGCTCAGGTCTGTGATGTTTTTAAATCTGGAGATATCTCCCGGAACTTTCCATCTGCCTTCAAAAACCCGGCGATCTACATTGAATTTAGGGTCTGCATTCTCAACCCTGTCTACCAGTGTCTGGTTATAGGTCTCGCCTCCCAGGCTGTAAAGCAGATAGAGATTAAGTTGCCACTGTTTGTAAATGAATTGTGTCCCGATATTTCCAAACAGATCGGGGGTCATTGTCCCACCAACAATCTGGTCTGCGGCACTCCAGGTGGTTGTGTATTCACCGTTGAGTTTCCGGAAAACCTCGCTTCCTGTTGCAGGATCTATCCCCATAGATGGAACAACCCAGATAGATTTCATATCCTGTCCCTCAATGAAACGGACTTTAGGTTTACTTGATACAATTGCATCTTGTTGAGTGTTCCAGGCATCAAGAGAGTTGGAGATTTTGAGCAGGGTATTTTTATTGTGAGCAGCGCTCCCAAAAATAGACCAGTACATCCCTTTCGAATTGTTGGAGACTATTCCGATGTTGAGTTTAATCTCATACCCGCTATTCCTTACCTGCCCCAGGTTCTCTGTGTAAGAGGAGAATCCGAGAGATGGCGGTAGTGTTACCTGGGTAAGTGCATCTTTTGAGTCATCAATGTAGTAGTCAAAAGTTGCTGTGAAGCGTTTGCTAAAGAGCTCCAGGTCCATACCAATATTATTTTTGCGGGTTCTCTGCCATTTGAGATTTTCATTTCCCATTGCGGTTAACTGAGCACCTGCATAGTTTCGCTGATAGTAGTAGTTACGGATGTAGTCAAACATTGTGAGACTCTGGTTCGGATTGTAGTTCTGGCTTCCGGTAAATCCGGTAGAAGCTCTTAGCCGAAGCATCGTTATAACCTTTGAGTCCTTTAGAAAGTCTTCGTAGTGAATGTTCCAGCCCACACCTGCAGACCACAATTTTGCCCACCGGTTGTTGGCTCCGAATTTTGAAGAGCCATCTGCACGACCCGAAAAATCTACAAAATATTTGTTTTTCCAAGAGTAATTAAATGTTCCGAAAAATCCTGCAGATCTTAGAATATCTTCCGAACCGCCCGGTTTGATGCCACCGGAACCGGTAGAGACCATATCGTAAGAGGTACCAAAGCTTGGATATGCAAGGAGGCTGTTTGGAAATCCTCTTGTCTGGAAAACATTTAGGTCTCCCCTTTGAGTAATTATCTCGACCCCTCCGTTAAATGTAACATAGTGGTCTTTAATCTCTTTAAAATAGGAGAAGACAGAGTTTGCATTGAATGAAACACCCTCTCCGTACTCGTTTCTGTAAATCCCTGCTTTATCTTTTTCGGAACCTATCTGGCTGTTATAAAAATCCCGGAAAGATGTATGATCTGCAGGGTAAAACAGTTTGTTATTTGAAACTTTTTTACTGAAAGCAACAGTGTTTTTAAGTTTGATACCATCTGCAATTCTCCACTCAAGCTTGAAGTTATTTATTATTTCGTCGTATGCCTCCTGGTCAATTACACCAATATTTGCGTTGTAGAGCGGGTTTGGAGTATTTACATACTCGAAAAATTTAACGATGTTTCCGTTAATATCTTTGTACGGCAAATATGGGTTAACCTTTGCATATTCGGAAAAGGAGCCGTAAGGAGAGTTTTTTGCAACCACATTATTGTAAGTGAGGTTGTTCATAAACAATAGGTTCTTATATCTATACTGAAAATATACACCTATTCCCAGACGGTCCCGGGATGACTCCTTCATTACACCATTGTCTTTGTCATAAAACATATTGAGGTTGTAGCGAAAATTCTCGCCACCCTCCTCAACCTGAAGGCTATGTTTGTGTGCAATTGAAAACGGGTCAATTGGCTGGACCAGCCAGTCGGTGTTATAACCCATTGCCACAAGTCTCATCTTCTGATAATATTCGTCCATATTACGCTCCATATCGCTCACCCGGTTTGAACCGGGATATACCCCGGCGAGAAGCTCGTAATCAAGCTTTTCAGATGCGTTTAAAAGGTCGTAACCGGTGAGGTCTGCAGATGAGGTCTTGAAATCGCCCTTATAGTTTATCTGTATTCTGCCTCTTGAAGGGGTTTTTGTCTCAACTACCACAATTCCGTTAGCTGCTCTGGATCCGTAAATAGCAGTTGCTGCTGCGTCTTTGAGAAGGGTGATGGAGAGAACCCGGCTTGGGTCAAGGTCAAAAATCTTTTGAGCCGAAACTTCAAATCCGTCCAGAATAAACGTGGGCATATTGGGACTGTACTGAAACTCACTCTTTAAGCCCGGTAAACTGCCGCTCCCACGAAGCTCAATTTCGGGCAATGCGTTTGGGTTGGAACCCTGGTCTACATTCTCAATAATCCGGAATGAGGGATCCATAACCTGAATGGTCTGGAGGATATTCCCACTATTGATTTTAGCAATATCTTCTGCAGTGATGGTTGTTGCAGATCCTGTATAGGTCTTCTTGTTTGCCTCAAAATATCCGACAACCACAACATCGTTGATACTTGCAAGGGCCTCCTCCATTATTACTTTAAGAGTCTCTTGTCCGGTATATTTAATCTCTACCCGGTTCATTCCAATACAGCTAAAAAGGATTACCATATCTGGACTCTCCGGGAACTCAAGGGTAAACCGGCCATATTGATCTGAGTAGGTGCCGAATCTGGTCCCTTTTAGTAAAATGTTAACCCCAATAACAGGCTCACCTTTTATGTTAGTTACAGCTCCTTCAACTTTTTTTCTGACACTCCGTTGAGGTTGCTGCTGTTGTTGCGCTTTGTTTTCATTGACAACAATATAGCTGTCTTTGAGAACATAGGAGTAGTTGCTCCCAAGAAGTGTGTTTAGTACCACATCCAGGGTCTCATCCTGTGCATTGATGGATGCTGTTTTTGTGACATCCACACAATTGTTAGAGAAGAAGAACGTAAGTTTTGTTTGGCTCTCAATCTCTTTGAAGATTTTACTCAATGGCTGCTTTTGTGCAGTTATTGTTACTTTTTTCTGTAACAAAATCTCTTCAATGCTTATTGGAAAAGCATCAGAGATTGAGTAGGCAGATGAGAAAGTAAAAAGTAAAGGGATTAAGAGTAAAATTACTTTCATGAAAAGGTTTTTTTTCATATTTAAAAGTATTAGGTTAAGGAAGTTATTTTCACTTTTCTACAACCAGAACTCCGGAGTCGTTTACCTGGAATTTAAGGTCATAACTTGCTTCAAACAGTTCAAAAATTTCTTTAAGAATATCATTTCTATTAATCATTCCCGTAAATTGAATTGATTTTGTCTTCTCCTCTTTAAAACTAAACTCTACATTATACCATTCGTTTAGTTTTTCACTAATCTCTCCTAGTGTTTTTCCCCTAAAAAAGAACTTCCCCTCTGTCCAGGCTCTTATTTCATATGAGTCCACCTCCTCGACACTAAACATCTTTTCGGTTATGGTGGCCTGTTCATTCGGGGCAATAACTCTTTTTATTTTAGAGGTGATACTCTCTACCTCTACCACTCCTTTGCAAAGTGTTATCTTACTTTCTCTGGAATCGGATTTAACATTAAACTCTGTTCCCAAAACCCTTGTTACACTTCTGTCCGAGATAACGAGAAATGGAATACTATCGGTATTTCTAACCTTGAAAAAGGCCTCTCCGTAAAGATATACCTCCCTGCTTGACTCAGAAAAGCGGCAAGGGTATGTTAGGCGGCTGTTGCTATTTAGAAACACCTCAGTTCCATCCGGAAGAGTTAAAAAGAACTCCCCACCTTTAGGAACAACCAGGGTATGCATCTGATTCTCTATCTTTTCACTGATGTTAAGTTCAGCTATCTTGTTGACAATACTCTTGTCCATATGACTGCCGCTATATATAACGGAATCTTTTTCAATATTTATAACACTACTGTCATTTATAATGAGCGTGGCCTTATGTCGTTTAGGAACCTGAGAGATGTTGCTCATTACCTGGCGGGTATCACTGGAGATAAAAATGCGATTAAAAAGGTTGGGAAGATCTATCACTCCGCTAAAATTTAGCAGAACAAATAACCCGGCTGCAGCACTTGCAATATAAAGAAACCGCTCCCTCTTTCTTCTCTCTTTGGCTCTTCTCTCTTCCGACGAGATTATTGTGGTTAGTCTGTCAAGAATTTTTTCATAATCCGGCTCCTTTTTAAACATTATACTGTAAATTCGTGAAATAACCTTTACATATATGTTATTTGAATTGTCATCAGAATTATGACCGCCGGACTTACCGCCAGACAGCTTAAGGAATTTTATAAAATTCTTGTATGTCTCGTTTTGATTATTACTGCTCTCTCTCATAGTTTTGCGTTTATTCTAAAGCACTCCAATTACAAATAGGGTGAAGTCATACCGCACTTTTATAGGAATTTCACCCTTTTTAAAACTTATGTGCTTTACTATTTAAAACATCAGTTGTATTATTATTGAGTAATGGCAAATTATAAAGTAGATTGCGACAAGGTGTTGGTAAAAAGATTAATTATTGGGGATATCGGAGCTTTTGAAATAGTTTATCACAGATATTCCAGAGAGTTATACTTTTTGTCAATGGCGTATCTGAATAATGTTGAGGCATCAGAAGATATTATTCAGGAGGCATTCCTTTATATGTGGAGAAAAAGAGGTCAATTATCAGAAAATTCGATACTTGGTGCATACCTGAGAAAGATTGTCAAAAATATGTGTCTCAACTATATCCGGCACGACAAAATAATTCTAAAACATAGTAAATCGTTATCAGACGAGTGTCCAGATGCATTTTCGCCTGACGAAGATGATTTTTACGAAAAACCGGATATTGAATTTGAAGAGCAACTTCGAAGTGTAAGAATCAAACTGGAAGAACTCCCTTGTTCTTGCCGGAAAATATTTATAATGAGCATTATAGACAATCTAAGCTACAAAGATGTCTCTAGTCGTCTGGGTCTTTCGGTAAATACCATTAAAACTCAGATGAAAATCGCCTACAGAAAGCTTCGCAAGTAACCTTGCCAAGAGTATTTGAAAGCTTAGATTTTCGCAAGTTCACTTTTAGCTATACGAACATAGTAGTTTTTTGCGTTCGGGTAGGAGTCGCTGCTGCCGCAAAGGAGCAGCAGGTCTATATAGCTTTCAGATGGTTTGGTCCCTGAGCGTGGAGCGGCCAGGTATGGATAGATGCCCTCAATCTTTGGAACGTTCAATCTTTTATACTCTCCCGATACCCCCTTCTTGATATACACCTTGTCCCAGGTTGTACATATAAAGTACATCTGCCCACCTACCTCAATCATCCTTACCCAGTTAGTCTTTTCGTCGGTTGTGGTAAGGGTTTGGTTTGTCCAGGCATTCCCACTGCGGGTTCCGTGTATAAATGAGTTCTGATATTTATCACTTGGGTTTAATTTGGTGAGGTATATTATGTTTACCAATCCGTTAGCATCAATATAAATTTCGCTGTTATCTACCAGTTCGGGTCTTGATTGCGCCAGAGCGTGATTTTGTAAATTAATTACATCCATATTCATCCAGGTTCCGTTTCTCTTCTCGAAATATCGGGATTTCTGGTATAGAGTCGGCTGATTTGGTCCTGTCCAGTCATCCTGTACTGCAAGAATAGTTATCCCGAAATCTGTGATAGCCACATATGGGTAATAGAAATCGCTACCCAGAGCAGTTCCGGCAAACTCCTGAGTCCACTTAATTCCATTTTTCTCTTTGTAACAAACGATGTGATTCTTAATCATACCATACGAAACAGCAATCATATCATTAGCGCCTATTGATGCCCCTACCCGGATATTCACCGTCTCTCCCTGAGAGACTCCATCATTGTCAACGATAATCTCCTCCTGAAAAGAGGTAATATCTCCGGTTTTACAATTTGGGAACCAATAGTGCTTTAGTCTGCCATAGGAGCCGTTCTCGGATGGTAGGGTGTATGTTGGTTCAAAGACAATCAGATGGACAATACCCTCGGAGTCCATAAGAATATTTCCCGGTCTTGAAGTGTTGAAGCTCGCCCCCTTTTGCCAGCCCCCCTCACCATCTTTACGATAAATGGCAATTTTTGAAGGGTTGGTAGCATTTGGGTTGGGGTTGTTGTCTATGTTGTCATTTTCCACAACATACATATAAACAGTGCTGCCGTACCTCACAATTTTGCTCTGATTGTATCCCCACCAGGTGCCGTTTGGCCCGTGATTCTTACTTCCCGGAATCTGCTCCGAAAAAACAGCAACAGACGAAACCTCGATCTTTTCACAACCGCCAATCAATAATAGTGCAAGCAGAATAAAAGTTGTTGCAGATATTTTTTCTAACCCGGACTTAAACGAAGAGCTTTGCTTCGCCAAAGGAGCAAATTCACTTTTCATATATTTGTTGTTTATGGATTTCGAAGAACTTTACGGTCTGCGGTGCAGGTACCAGTCCGGATACTCTACTCCAAATGATTCTGCCCAAGGCAGGAATTGAGGATAGTATTTTACAATACTCTCTCTCTCAATTGGGAAGTCAAAATTGTCATTCGGGATTATAATTCCCCAAGGCATTTCGGAAGTAGATACATAGAACCGATTCAAACCAGGATTAGATCTGTCGTCATAAGTGCCAAAAAGGGTAAAGTCTGCTCTGTCTGTTGGTCTGTAATTTGGCATATGAATCTCCATTCCTCTATTTTTATTTACAACTATGAATGGATTGTAAGGGGGAGTTGTAAGGTCGCTGACGCTAACAGCAGAGTTGAATTTTATTTCAAAATTGATATTAGGCTTAGCCCCTCCCGATGTAAGACCCATCTCTGTAATGTTATCCAGTACCATAATTACAGCCTTACTTTGCTGCTGTTCTGTACCATTAGCCGACAACTGGTAGCGGAAATTGTTATCAATGAAATCGCTGGTCTTCGTAACACTCTTTACGACAGATGATGCTACACCCATCTGATAACCGAACCCGACATCAAGAATACCGCCCGACCAAACAGGCTTGAATCGGTCAATAACCTTAACAACTTTATTATTGACATTTAAGAAGTGGGTAGAGTTATAGGTTACAATCACATCATTCATATCATAGTCCCCTTTGGTTGGCCACAAATCTTCGTATGCGAGAGTGTGATAAACATTTTGAGCCGGATAGTGAGTGGAGTAAGCAACATCCGCGTCCTCCGGGAATTCGTCCCTGTCGTCCGGGATACCATCTCCATCCGAATCTTCCGGATCTTCAACCACAGGAAGATCTCCATAATCAATTGCAGTCACCGGAGTTCCAACAGCATAGAAAATTGCATCGTTGAAATCATCGTCCGAGTGACCTCCGCTTCGGGGAAGGTCTTCAAAACCAATAATTACAAGTTGCCTTTGAGGGTCATAAAGTAGAACATTATGAGGTTTTTGCAAAGGGTTTGTCTCCGGGTTAAACTGTTCAAGAGAGTAATAACGAGGGGCGCTTTGACTTATAGATCCGTTGCTAAATCCATTTGCAACAATATACCAGCCTATGCTTGTACCGGCAGGGAAGACATTTACCAAATCTGTCCCGTTCCAGTATTTGAGTTGAACACGATTCCCTGAACTTAGAGCTCCTCCGCTTCCCGCATAAGAGGAATTTGGAAAAGCTATAATCTTGTTAATTTGACTTACACTTGTAGGCGGACTATTGGTAGGGTAGTGAAAATAGCCCAAAACATTCTTATACCCGGCACCTTCGTGAATAAAAACCACCTCAACAGTTGCATCTGCAATAACCCTCAGTGCAGAACTGACACCATTTGTAATATATTGAGGGTTGTAAGTGGGAACCGGCATACTTTCCGGTAAAGAGGCATTTACAACATTTATTAACTCTGCCGTAATTGTGGCATCGGGTGACATAAGATAGTTGGGCAGGCCGGAGTTGTTCCAGGTTCCTAATGTTCGGAAATCTCCGGGTAATACCGCGTTTTGTGCAATCCCCGAACTGCTTTTTAAAACGCTCATTTCAACGTAATTGGCAGGATTGGAAGCATCAACAGCAAAAATATTGTTAGCAAATGTACTCTTGAGCAGTTGCGGCACCCCAATGGTTGTGCTGTAAACATATAACTGTTTGACACTCTTTTTAATAGTCACAACTCCGGAGTATTTGCCGAAGTTTGTTGCCAACCCTTTTAGTATGGGGCTGATTTGAGTATCCAGCACCTCAAGACTAGGGTCGTTTGGAGATGTTTTGTATGGATATTGGTCATAGACAAAGAAAACAATAGGGGAGTTAAATTTTAATTTGTAGTCTAATGAAAGGGTATATGTACCAATGGTTGCGAAGTCAAAATACTCCTTGTTTTCCTCGTCGGTGTTACCCTTAGGTGCTTTAATGCAAGACGTTATAATAACGCCGGTAAGTATAAGCAGTAAAATATAAAGCGAGAAGGCCTTTTTCATTTTAGATATTTTTAGCTAGGGTAATAAAAAATTAGCGTAAATATAATATTTTATATCAAGCAAAAAATATGAACCTCAAAGAGTGAGATAACCGGGTGATTTTTATTTAATGTGTTTACCCAACTCCCTACCCAAACGGAACATTTTTTCGATAGTCTCCTTATCAAGAACCCAGTTTTGAGGGTTTAAGATGGCCACGAAATTTTTTCCGTTAAGGCCGGGGACAAAATCAACCCTAGGCTCGTTAACGGATACCCTCATTGCGGGAGATATATCCAGCGCTTCAAGAACCGTGTGCCCGGCCATTGTTCCCGAAAACAGTTCAAAAGCAGATCCCCCGTCATCTCCGGAGATGACAACTTTTGATAAAAACCCGGGCTCTTTTTTCCCAATGTTTTTAATTGCAGATATCAGGTTAAGGTTATCCAGGATATTCTTTTTTCTAATATAGAACTTGTGGGAGTATTTTGAAGAGATTGGTATAAATACTCCGCAAAAAACCGAGTACTCACCAATTGCATAATATGGATCGCTAAGCCATACAAAATAACAACTCTCCCGGTTGCTATCCGAAATTATTGCGTATGATTTGTATCTCTCGATTTTTCGGTATGAAGATAACGGATACCTCGATTCATCAGATTCAAACTCTCTGTTGGTGCGTTTTGCAAAATCCCGCAAAAACTCTATTGCTGCCCTATCGTCCATATTTATTATTATTTAAACCGATTTCTATTTGAAAAGGATATGTTAAAGAGTTGGCATTTAAAATGGAATTAATTATCAGAGAATAGATACCAGTCCGGATATTCAACCCCAAATGACTTTGCCCAGGAGAGAAAATTGGGATAAAAGTTAACAATGCTTACTCGCTCTGTCGGGAAATTAAACTCTCCGGGAATAAGGATTCCCCAGGGCATCTCTGAATCGGAAACATAAAACCGGTTAAGAGATGGTTTAGATTTATCGTCATATGTTCCGAAAAGGGTAAAATCTGCAAGATCTGTAGGACGATAATTTGGCATATGAACCTCCATCCCCCTATTTTTATTAATCACAATAAATGGGTTGTACGGCGGGGTTGTAAGATCGGAGGTGCTTACAGGAGAGTTAAAAACTATCTCAAAATTTAGAGTTGGTTTTGCCCCTGGCGAGGTTAAACTCATCTCTGTTATATTATCAAAAGCCATAATGGTCGCTTTGCTTTGCTTTGCTTCGGTTCCGTTTGCAGATAGTGTATAACGGAAATTGTTATCGATAAAGTCGCCACTCTTGTTAACACTCTTAACAGATGAAGCTGAAACCCCAAGCTGATATCCAAATCCTACATCAAGAATTCCGCCGGACCAAACAGGCTTAATCCTATCAATAACCTTTACAACCTGGTTTTTATTATTTAAATAATGGGTGGAGTTATAACCGACAACAACATCATTCATATCATAATCTCCTCTATTTGGCCATAAATCTTCAAATGCCAGTGTATTATATGTGTTAAGTGCAGGGTAGTGTGTGGAGTATGCCACAGAAGCATCATATGGGTACTCATCCCTATCATCCGGGATACCGTCACTGTCACTATCGCTACTCTTTTTAAGCGTTGGTATGCCTGTGTACTGAATTGCTGTTTCCGGAGTTGCTGCAGCATAAAAGAGTGCATCATTAAAGTCATCGTCAGATTTTGTCCTGTTCTGATCTTCAAACCCAACAAGAACAACCATCCTTTCGGAATCAAATATCTGAACATTATGTGGTTTTAACAGAGGGTCAGTTTCCGGATTAAATTCGGTAAAAGAGTAGTAGTTGGGTCCCTTTACGCTTATACTTGCATCTCCCCGAAATCCATAAGCAATAATATACCAACCAATGCTCACTCCCGGAGGAAAAATATCTGAGTATGTGCTTCCATTCCAATACTTAAGCTCTACTCTGTCTCCGGAAGAGAGAGCCCCTCCGCTTCCGGTGTAGGAGGCGTTTGGAAAAGCAATCATATGAGTAATCTCTGAGGTGTTTTTTGGCGGGCTGTTAGTGGGGTAATGAAAGTAGCCCAGAACATTTTTCATACTTGCCCCTTCGTGGACAAAAACCATCTCCACTTTGGCATCTGCAATTATATGAATAGATGAATTCTCTCCATTGGAAATAAACTGTGGATTTGTTAGCGGGACTTTTTTATTCTCCGGTAGTGTTGCATTGATGTCATTGATGAAGGCTGCAGACATAGATGCTCCTGGGGTTTTCAGATAGTTCGGAAAGCCTTCGCTGTTCCACGTTCCCAGCGTGTGGAATCCTCCTGTGATAATTGCATTTTGAGAATTGACATCTCCATATACAGAAAATAGGGCAGATTCCGACCTTAAGGCAGAAGCCACTGCTACAGAGACAATGTGGTTCAATGGGTTAGTTGCATCAACTGTGAAGGTATTGCTGGCAAATGTGCTCTTTAAAAGTTGTGGAACTCCAATTGTCGGGCTATACAGATATAACTGTTTTACAACTTTTTTTATGCTGATAATTCCTGAGTACTTACCAGAATTCTCTGTTAATCCTTTGAGCACAGGCTTGAGCTCTTCGTTGAAAGTCTCAATCTGGGGGTCTGTCTCATCTTTTTGAAACGGATACTCATCGTATACATAAAAAACGATAGGAGAGTTGAACTTAAGTTTATAATCTATCGTAATTGTGTAGTTGCCGATTGTTGCAAAATCAAAATACTCCTTTGTATCATTATCTGCAATACCCTTTGGAGGTTTTACGCAGGAAATAAGCCATAGAACAGAGGTGAGTAATAAGATAACTCTTCTCATAATGAATATTGTACGAATATATTAATAATCATAATTTTATATACCGTCTTTGCTTAACGGGACTTGATTATCTTCTCAGATTGGTTTAAATATCAAGCGCTATCTCTACTGCCTTTTTTGCGTGGATTATTGTGGTATCAAATACCGGGATAGTGAGGTCGTTTCGGTTGATGAGCAAGCCAATTTCGGTGCACCCGAGAATCACTCCCTGAGCTCCCTGCTCCTCCATTTTTGAGATTATATTCAGGTATTGCTGCCTGGAATCGGCCTCAATCCTGCCCATACAAAGCTCCCCGAAGATAATTCTGTTCACCGTTTCACGATCTGCCTTTTCGGGCACAATCACCTCCAGCCCCCGCTCAATTAATTTTGATTTGTAAAAATCTCCCTCCATTGTATAGATAGTTCCCAAAAGAGCAATTTTGCCTATGTTTTTTGCAACAATCTCATTGGCAGTCATCTCGGCAATATGATAAAATGGAATATTTACACCTTCAACTATCTGAGCCTCTACCTTATGCATTGTGTTTGTGCACAGGATAAAGAGATCTGCTCCGGCCCTCTCCAGGCTCTTTGCCGCTTCGTTTAGTAACCTTCCGCTCTCCTCCCACTTGTCTGCCCTCTGGAGTTTCTCAATCTCGTCAAAATTAACGCTATAAATAATGCACCTGGCAGAGGAGAACCCACCCAGGAGTCTCTTAACCTCTTCGTTTATAATCTTATAATAAGTGAGAGTAGACTCCCAACTCATTCCACCGATAAGTCCAATGATTTTCATCAGTCATATCTCCTCCTCATATCTTCATAAACCAAAGTCGGTTTGGTCAACTCACTCCATCCGGAGCCCTCCCAGGTTTTAAGCTTGTCGTGAACTATGAAATATTTTTGAGGAATGGGGTGAGTTCCAATTACAACAGGAACATTATAACGGCTTTCGATAAAGTTTTTAAAATATCGGATACGAGTACAAGGCGGGTAACCAACCACCATACCGGTTGCCAGATGTATTGCCTCTGCTCCGTTTTTAATCATCTCTTCGGGTGCATACTCAATATTACCACCCGGACAACCTCCGCAGCTGGTGTAACCTACAACCTCCAGAGGGGTATCTTTACTGTAGATGCTAAAGGCCCCCTCCCTGTTTTGCACCGCGCGGAAACACTTCCCGCCGGCGCAGGTTTTGTAGCGATCGCAAATAAATATTCCAATTTTCATAGAACCTCTTGTTAAGGTCAATCCTTTTTCTTCAGTGGAAGCACACCGGCGAGATCGCCAATGATGTTTACCAGTTCGCTGCCGGTTGGAACAACAATTTTGCTGTTATTTTGAAGAGCTGCCTCTACAGTTTCCAGCTTCTTCATTAACTGAGCATTTCCGACGAAATATTTATCGGCTGCCTCATTCACAAGTTTGATGGCCTCGGCCTCACCCTCTGCGTGAAGAATCTTTGACTGCTTGTAACCTTCTGCCTCTTTAATCTTGGCTCTCTTTATACCATCTGCAACAGTTTCTGCTGCTGTGGCCGAGTCAATTGCGGCAATCTTTTCGTTCTCTGCCTTAACAACCTTGTTCATAGTCTCCTGAACATCTTTTGGAGGGTCTATCTGCTTAAGCTCTGTACGAACAATCTCGATTCCCCATCCCTTGGTCTCAAGGTGAAGAGTTTTGTAAAGCTCTGCGTTGATTTTACCCCTTTCGCTGTTTGCAGATTTTAGGGTTAGTGTCCCGATTATGTTACGAAGAGTTGTTCTGGCAAGGTTAACTATTTGCCATTTGAAGTTGTTAACATTATATATTGAGCCTTTAACGCTCTCTTCATCAGACTTAACGCGGAAGTAAACCTGTGCATCTACGCTGGCGTTCAAGTTATCGTTGGTTATAATCTCCTGAGGATCTGCATCAATCATCTGCTCAGTAACATTAACCACATAAATCTTGTCAATAATTGGGATTATCCAGTGAAAACCCGGCCCGGCAAATTTTGAATATTTACCAAGTCTCTCAATAAGACCTCTTTGTGTCGGCCTTACAATACGAATCCCTGCGAATATAAGTAGAACCGCAGCGGCAATAATTAAATACCAATAACTTTCCATAATAGTGTAATATTTTGTATAAAGGTATACTTTTTTTTGGGACTCTGTTAAAGTAAACCTTTTTTGGTAAATTTGTTTTCAGATTAGTCGCGTTAAAAACAGAATTAGGAAGAAGCCACATAAAATCAGTGCTATGAAAAAGAGATTTACCTATTTATTCTACATTGTTATTATTGCAGTGATGGTAGTGTCCTGCGGCAAAGTGATGATTACGGGAAGGAGTCAGATGCTTCTTTTTAGCCAGGGGGAGCTCACATCTCTAAGCAACCAGGCCTACACAGAGATTATGAGTAAAAGTGAACCCTCAACCAACGGTTCTCATATAAAAATGGTAAACAAGGTGGGGCAGGATCTCACTAAGGCGGTTGACAGATATGTCAAAGAGAAAGGGTGGGAGAAATCGCTGGAGGGGATTACCTGGAAGTTTGATGTAATAAAGAGCGATCAGGTAAACGCTTTTTGCCTGCCAAATGGTAATATTGTTTTCTATGAGGGGATAATGAAGATTACAAACACTCCCGACTTGGTTGCAGTTGTTATGGGTCACGAGATTGCCCACGCCCTTGCCAAACACGGAAATGAGAGAATGAGTCAGGAGGCTCTTGTCGGGGTTGCCGGTCAGGCACTCAATGCATATCTGGGAAGCGAGAGCGAGAAGACGCAGATGTTGTTTGGGCTGGCTTTTGGAGTAGGAACACAACTTGGGGTGCTGCTCCCATACTCAAGAAAACACGAATACGAGGCAGATAGACTGGGATTAATAATAATGGCAATGGCCGGATACGATATAAATGTAGCCCCGGGCTTCTGGGAGAAGATGAGTGCCGGCGGCGGAAGCAAAATGGAGTTCTTTAGCACTCACCCATCTGACGCCAACAGGATTGCCCAAATTAAAAAGGTGTTGCCGGAGGCGGCAACCTACGCCCCTGCCAGGTAATTTATCTGCAGGATATAACCGACTAAGATAAAAACTATGAGCAACTCTCAAAAAATAGGGCACCAATTATTGATTAATTATCTGCCCGGTCTTATTTTGATTTTTTCCGCTCTCTTCTATTTGGTTACGGAGTTGGTCACCACCAATCTTTTTAACCGCTATGTTTTTGGAATTCTCATAGTACTTATTGTGCAGATGCTCCTCAACAGAT
This sequence comes from Bacteroidetes bacterium HGW-Bacteroidetes-5, assembly GCA_002842515.1. Lineage (GTDB taxonomy): Bacteria > Bacteroidota > Bacteroidia > Bacteroidales > UBA932 > Bact-08. Next base: position 1,711,383 of record PHDC01000001.1, read on the forward strand.
TCTGGCTGGATTTAATAGTGGGGTCGTTGATTCTGGTGGCTTGCTCCTACTTCTCACTGGCCTTAATCTCCGATGTTTTTAAGTATAATGAATTTACATCCAAAATACTATCCTATTTTGGATTTGGATTTGCACTAATAATTGTCTACTCATTATCTGCCGTTGCAATGCTTTTTAAGCGCTCTATTGTGAAACATTTTTTTGCGGATAAGGAATAGGGCGAGCAGATTTATTATATTTGCGGGTTATTTAAATGTAAGCAAATATTATATGTACAGAACACACACTTGCGGAGAGCTACGCATAAGTAATGCAGGTCAACAGGTCACTTTAGCCGGATGGGTTCAGAGAATCCGTAAAATGGGGGGGATGAGTTTTATAGACTTGAGAGATCGTTACGGGATAACACAACTTGTCGTTGACGACAGCATCAGCCACGAGCTCAATGAGGTGGCCGAGAAACTGGGACGCGAATATGTGATTCAGGCAATCGGCTTGGTTGTAGAGAGGAGCAGTAAGAATGCCAAGATGCCAACAGGAGATATAGAGATTAAGATATCTGCAATAAATCTGCTTAACGCATCCGTTACACCTCCCTTTACAATTGAAGATGAGACCGATGGCGGTGAGGAGATCCGTGCAAAATACCGATATATAGATCTTCGCCGTAACCCGCTCAAAAGGGCACTTGAGTTGAGGCACAAAATGGCTCAGGAGACTCGTAAATATTTGGACAGCATAGGTTTCATAGAGATAGAGACTCCGGTTTTAATAAAATCCACACCCGAAGGGGCGCGCGACTTTGTTGTTCCGTCAAGGATGAATTCCGGAGAGTTCTACGCTTTGCCACAAAGCCCTCAAACCTTTAAACAGCTTTTAATGGTTGCCGGATATGACAGATATTTCCAGATAGTTCGTTGTTTCCGTGACGAAGATCTTCGTGCAGACAGGCAGCCGGAGTTTACTCAAATTGACTGTGAGATGTCTTTTGTCGAGCGCGAAGATATCCTCAACACCTTTGAGGGGATGACTAAGGCTCTTTTCAAAAATGTTCTGGGTCTTGAGTTTGCAGATTCATTCCCAAGAATCTCCTACTCAGACGCAATGAAATATTACGGGTCAGACAAGCCGGATATCCGTTTCGGAATGAAGATAGCGGAGCTCAAAAACATTTCCGGCAAGAAAAGCTCTGCGACAGATGGTGATTTACAGAGTGAGGGAGAAGATTTGGTTAGCGGGAAAAGCTTCCCTGTGTTTGACTCTGCCCAGTATGTTGCCGCGATATGTGTCGAGGGTGCGGCATCCTATACCCGTAAACAGCTGGACGAACTTACCGAATGGGTTAAACGCCCTCAGATAGGTGCAAAAGGGCTTGTTTATATAAGAGTTGCACAAGATGAAATCAAATCTTCGGTAGATAAATTCTATACGCCGCAAGATCTATCTGCAATTGCAAATAGAATGGAAGCAAAGGTTGGGGATCTTATTCTCATCCTGGCGGGAGATAAAAAGGGGACTCAGCAGGCGTTGGGAACACTTCGTATAGAGATGGGTAACCGCCTTGGTCTTCGCAAGAGTGACCACTATGCCCCACTTTGGGTCTATGATTTTCCACTTTTGGAGTGGGACGAAGAGAGCCAGCGTTTCTACGCTATGCACCACCCATTTACCTCACCTAAGCCGGAGGATATGGATAAGTTTTACAGCAACAACAGAGAGGATATTGCAGATGTTGCTGCCAATGCATACGACTTTGTATTAAACGGAACCGAGATTGGCGGAGGATCTATTCGGATTCACGACTCTGCTGTTCAGAAAAGGATGTTCGAAGTTCTGGGCTTCTCTTCCGAAGAGGCAGATTATAAATTCGGGTTTATCATAAATGCATTTAAGTTTGGCGCACCGCCTCACGGTGGGATTGCGTTTGGGTTTGACCGTTTTTGCGCACTCTTTGGAGGTCAGGAGACAATACGCGACTATATTGCCTTCCCGAAAAACAATGCCGGACGCGATGTGATGCTGGATGCACCCTCAAAAATTGACGAATCTCAAATGGACGAACTCTTTTTGAAGAGTACAGTGAGGAGATAGTGCCAAGTTGACAAATTGATATTACCTGAGCCTACATTTTTAAAGAGATTATTGAAGGAACTCCAATATAAAACATAAATATGGGACTGCTCATTTTCTATTTACTTCTTGCGTTATCGGTCTCTTTCCTCTGTTCGGTGATGGAGGCGGTCTTGCTTACAACGCCAATGTCATTCATCTCGATGAAGGAGAGCGAAGATGAAAAGTCTGCCTCAATTTTTCGTAAGCTTAAGCAAAATATAGACAGACCACTGTCTGCAATTCTCTCATTAAACACCATTGCACACACTGTTGGTGCTGCAGGGGTGGGAGCCCAGGCGGCGGTTATTTTCGGGGATGCCTACTTTGCGATTATATCGGCAATACTGACACTTCTAATACTTGTCTTTTCGGAGATTCTTCCCAAGACTATTGGCTCCTATTATTGGAAATCCATTGCTATGGCTTCGGGCAGAATCATTAATGCTATGGTATATATTACCTATCCTCTGGTTGTTATTTCGGAGATGTTTACAAAGATAATCTCGGGCGGTAGCAGCAGTGAGCCCACTGTGAGCAGGGAGGAGTTCTCGGCAATCGTAAATATTGGAGAGCAGGAGGGTGTGATTGGGATTTCGGAGAGCAGAATAATTCAAAATCTAATAAGGCTTCGCAACATTAAGGTAGAGGATGTGATGACGCCTCGGGTTGTAGTTGAGACAGCACCGGAAGATATGACCATAGACGAGTTCTATAAAGTTAAAAGCTACAGGGGCTTTTCCCGTATTCCGGTCTACTCTTCTCAGAGCAAGGAAGATATTACAGGCTTTGTTTACAGGCAGGATGTCACCGAAAATCTTGCAAATGACAACTTCGGAATCACACTGGCTTCAATTAAAAAACCAATAACCGTTGTGCCAAATATGCAACCCATTACAGTGCTGTGGGAGAAACTTCTATCTCAAAAGTCACACATAGCTATTGTGGTAGACGAGTATGGCGGCTTGGAGGGGGTAGTTACCCTGGAAGATGTTATAGAGACCATTCTGGGTCTCGAGATTATGGATGACCGTGATGTTAATGCAGATATGCAGCAGTTCGCACGCGAGCGCTGGAGCATCAGACTCAAGAAGTATAAAGAGTTGGCAGATCAGGACAATCTAACTACCCCACCGGAAAAGTTATAATCTATAACCTTTCCGGTAATAGGGTCGTCTGGTATTATTCAAGAATCGCGATAAGCTTTTCGGCCAGTTTGTGGAAACTTTTTCCATCTTCCCTATCCAGCAGAGCAATTGGCTCTCCCTCATCTCCACTTTCGCGAATACTTTGGATAAGAGGAATCTGTCCAAGCAGAGGCACATTAAATTTTTTGGCCATTATTGCACAGCCATCTTTACCAAAGATATAGTATCTGTTTTGAGGCAGCTCTTCGGGTGTAAACCAGGACATATTCTCCACCAGACCCAGAATCGGTTTATCTATACTCTTGGAGCGGAACATATTTATCCCCTTCTCAACATCTGCAAGAGCAACCGGCTGCGGGGTACTCACAACAATTGCTCCGGAAAGTGGAATGTCTTGAACCAAAGATATATGGATATCACCTGTTCCGGGAGGAAGATCTATCAGCAGAAAGTCTAGTTCACCCCATTGAACCTGAAGAATCATCTGCTTTAAGGCGTTGCTGGCCATAGGACCTCTCCAGATAAGCGGTTGGTCGGGTTTAGAGAAGTATCCGATGGACATCCATTTAACCCCGTACTTCTCAATAGGGATAATCATCTCTTTTCCGCTTGAGTCATCTACCTGGGGATGTTCAAACTCTGTATCTGTCATCTTGGGAACAGAGGGGCCGTAAACATCTGCATCGGAGAGCCCGACACGAAATCCTGCTTTAGCAAGCGCAATTGCAAGATTGACTGCAACTGTAGATTTTCCCACGCCACCCTTACCACTGGCTATTGCAACTATATGACGAACACCGGCAAGTGCCTCCTGGCCCAGAGCCACAGTTTGTCGTTTTTGAATTTTGCGCTCTCTCACCAACTCCATTATGGAAATCTTGAACTCCTCATTTGGGAAGGCCTTTCTAACAGCCTCTTCACAACTCTTTTTAATTGAAGAGGAGAGTGCATCCGGAGAGGGGAAGACCAGCTTAAATCGCACCTTGCCCTCCTCAATCTTTATATCCTCAACCATTCCCAATGTTACTACATCTATCTCCTTAACCGGGTGTTGCACACTCCGAAGAGCCTGCTCTACTAATTTTATGTCCATAAAAAGAATTTTACATATTAACAATAAACCCGTAAAAAGGTTGCCCTGACAGGGTTTTTAATAAAACATTTTACAAAAAGAGGCCGCCGCAGGGCCGCCTCTTATGAATCTTACTATCTAATAAACTCTGTTTGATTAGTCGACAAATCTTACTTAACGATTGTCATCTCATCAATCAGATGTTTTGCGTTGCCATATTTTTCTACGATGAAAAGGACATAGCGGATATCTACGTTGATACATCTCTGGAGGGTTGGTTCAAAGATAATATCGCCGCTCATTGCTTCCCAGTTTCCGTCAAATGCGCAACCGATAAGTTCTCCTTTTGCATTTAGAACAGGACTTCCGGAGTTTCCGCCAGTGATATCGTTGTTGGTAAGAAAAGCAACAGGAAGCTCTCCATTGGCCATTGCATACTGGCCATAATCTTTAGCTTTATAAAGCTGCTTTAGCTTCTCGGGAACCACAAACTCCCAGTTGTTTGGATCCTCTTTCTCCATTACACCTTTAAGGGTTGTAACGTGTTCGTAAAGAACGGCATCTTTTGGAGAGTAGTTAAGAACTTGTCCATAAGTCAAACGCATTGTCGAGTTTGCATCCGGATACATTGCGGCACCCTTGTTCATCTCAAGCTGGCCTGCGATATAGGCTTTCTGCCCCTCAAAATAGTTGGCATTAGCAGCACCAATAGCAAACTGAAATTTAGGCATCAGGCTAAAGATGCTCCTCCCAACCTCCAGTGCAGGGTCGCTTAGAATCACCTCCGGAGTGGCAGCGAGAGCTTTGTCAATCTTCTCTTTTGAAGAGAAGATGGTTCTGTTGAACATATCATCTACAAAGGCATCTACATCTCCTCCGAATTTTGAATCTAACTCAGCAAAGAAGGATGGTCTTTCGGCTGCCTTTACTTTATCTCTGTAAACTTTAATAAGAGCCTTTGCAACCTTACGGTCTGTAGGCTCCGAGTAGTTAACAAAGAAGGCATTAATACGACCCTCCAGCCCTTTTGCGGCTCTCATTGCCTCATCTTTATCCCCTTTTGCTAAAGCAGCGGCAACCGGTGCATAGTGGTTTGCAACGGCAGTAACCTCTATATTCATAAGGGTCTCTTGGAGATATCTTGAGAGATAGATAAGCTCTGCTCTCTGCGCAACAGATGTGTTAATGTACTCCAGTGCCTTTCCGTATTTCTCAATACGCTTTTTATCTTTGTTTACCCACTCTGTAAAGGCCCTCTCCTCATTAGCGCGACGCTCCTGAACATTAAGCTTGGCAAAGGTTTCGTTCATTCCCATCGCTTTTTTCCAGAAGTTGGAAGAGCCTGCATATTTACTTGAGTACTGCAGACGAACCTTAGGATCTGCAATCATATCCTCCATAAGTACATCCTGACGAATTCCTCTGGCGTAGATGGTGATTGCATTGATGATATCACTTGTCTCTTTAACTTCGGAGCTGGTCATAAAACGACTTGTTCTTCCGGGATAGCCCAGTATCATTGCAAAATCGTTTTGCTCAACACCTTTAAGCGAGATAGTGAGGTGTTTCTTAGGGATATATGGCTTATTATCCGGAGAGTAGGCAGCAGGATTGTTGTCTTTATCTGCATATACACGGAAGATAGAGAAGTCTCCTGTATGCCTTGGCCACATCCAGTTGTCTGTATCTGCACCGAATTTACCGATTGATGATGGGGGAGCACCAACGAAACGAACATCGTTAAACACTTTTGAAACGATAAGATAGTGCGCGTTTCCACCATACATAGATGCAACTTTGGCAGTAAGATATTTGTTGTCGCCAACCGCTTTTTTGATAAGCTCATCGGTAACATTTTTTATTGCCTGTTGTCTCTCACTATCTGTCTTAGCACTCTTTGCAGCCTTTTCCAGATCTTTTGTTACATCTGTAAAACTCTCAAGGAATGTTACGGCAAGACCCGCAGCAGGGAGCTCCTGAGCACGACTCATCGCCCAGAACCCGTGTTGCAGATAGTCATTCTCTACAGTGCTAAGTCTCTGAATATTTCCATACCCACAGTGGTGGTTGGTAAGAACCAGCCCTTCACCGGAGATAATCTCACCGGTACAGCCACCGCCAAAATGGACGATTGCATCCTTTAGACTTGTGTTGTTAATGTCATAGATCTCTTTTGCAGTAAGTTTAAGTCCCAGTTCGGACATCTTCTTCATATTGAGCTTCTCAATCAACGGAAGCAGCCACATTCCTTCATCGGCTCTCATCGGGCTCAAAGAGAGGAGGATGGCAATTAAAATCAGCAAGCCTGTTTTTTTCATTTTTTATTCTTAATTTTACTTGGTTTGTTTTTACTTAAAGACAAAGATAAATAAATATGCCAACTAAAGTTCTCATCATAGTTGATAAATTCAAAGGCAGTCTCACTGCCAGAGAGGCCTCTGCAGCTATCTCCACCGGAATGAGAATGCATCTGCCCGATATAGATATAGAGCAGATACCTCTTGCAGATGGAGGAGAGGGGACAATTGAGGCAATTGAGCATTTGGGAGACGAGAAGCTCTTTGTCTCTGCAGTAGATCCGCTGGGTCGTAAGATAGAGGTTCCGGTGCTAAGGACAGGCAATAAAGTACTTTGTGAGATGGCAAAATCTACAGGTCTCACTTTTTTATCAAAACAGGAGAGAGATCCCCTTAAAACCAGCAGCTATGGTCTGGGAATGGTAATCAAAGCAGTAGCCACACGCGGATACTCCAATATTTTAATGGGAATAGGAGGGAGCTCCACAAATGATGCAGGTGCAGGTATGCTGGAGGCGCTTGGGTATGTTTTTATTGACAAAGAGGGAAACCCTGCAAAGAGCGGGCGTTATATGACAGGAGGGGATCTTTTAAATATAGCAGGTATAGATGACTCCTCGGTAGAGCCATATATCCGTAATCTCAAGATAGAGGTGGCGTGTGATGTTAACAACCCTCTTACCGGAATTTACGGGGCCAGCAGAGTGTATGGGCCACAAAAAGGAGCCGGACCGCAGGATGTGGCGATTCTGGAAGAGGGGGTACAAAATTTTGCCAGATTATCTGCAAGATATTTGGGTTATGATCACTCAGATAATCCCGGAGCGGGTGCTGCCGGGGGAGTCGGTTTTGCTCTAAATGCCTTTTTAAATGCGACTCTTCTGAGCGGATGGAGAGTGCTTTTTGATTTTATGAAGATTGAAGATAGGGTAGAACAGGCAGACCTTGTTATTACCGGAGAGGGTCGTGTAGACGGACAGAGTATTTCAGGAAAACTTTTGGATGGTGTGGTTGAGATATGCCTTAAGCACAGGAAAAGATTGTGGATAATTTGTGGAGACAACCAGCTCACAAACAGAGAGCTGGAACGAATTGGAGTAGAGCGGCTCTTCTCTATATCACAGTTTGAACCCTCAAAGGAGAGGGCAATAGCCAATGCAAAGAGCCATATTGAAAAAATTTCACAACTTGCTGCAACTTTTTTAAAGTAACCTCCGTCTAACAGGCAAACAACTTAAAAATTACAATTATGGATTTGGAAGGAATTTTCGCAATCGTCAGCCCTTTTATAACAGCAATTTCAATTATTCTTATTGTTTTTATAGTAAAGCTAAAAAGGGATAAATCAAGGAATGAAGTAATACTCAAAGCCTTGGAGCATGGAGTAGAGTTGTCGCCAGAACTACTCAAAACAGATACAGAGCAGAAAAAAAGAGACCCCTTAACATCAGCTCTGGTAACAATAGGGGTAGGAATAGGACTGTTTATTTCACTGTATCTCTTCTTTGACCAACTTAAATTTGCCGCATTTGGATTAATTCCCCTGTTTATTGGGCTGGGCCAGTTAGCAGGGTATCTTATCAACAAAAACAAAGGAGAGACAAATAAATAACAAATTAGCAAAAGTTTAAGCTATACCCCGGATGACAAGAGCAGAGTTTGAACAACAGGTAAGATTGAATCAGGAGCCGTTAAGGAGGTTCCTGATCAACCTCTGCTCCGGAGACTCATCACTGAGTGACGATATCGCACAGGAGGCGTTCATAAAGGCGTATCTAAACTTAAACTCTTTCAGCGGGAAGTCAAAGTTCTCTACCTGGCTCTTTAGAATAGCATACAACTGTTTTTGTGACAACAAGAGAGCCTCATCAAGATACAACACGGTAGAGCTGAACGACACAAAACATTTTGCAAATGAGAGTACAGACTCAAAATATATGAACCAGGAGCTCTATATGGCACTCTCAAAATTGAATGAAAACGAAAGAAGTTGTATCTTGCTCTTCTATATGGAGGATAAAAGTATTAAAGATATTTCGGAGATAACTGCAATAAAGGAGAACACAATAAAATCACACCTATCAAGGGCAAAGACAAACATATCGCAACATTTAAAAAGTATAGGTTATGAAAGATGATAATATAAAGAGGTTTTTTGATGACCACAAACAGAGCATCGTAGACGAGGGGTTCTCTCAAAGACTATTTGCAACCCTGGATTGTCTGCCGGAACCAAAACAGGAGAGAGATAAAAGCAAGATAGTTATGCTACTATTTACACTTTTCGGGTTTATTCTTTTTGTGTTTTTAGGTGGATATGGAGAGCTCATTAAGGGGCTTGTCTCTATAGGAGATGTAGTTGCCAATTTTTCACTTTTATCACCTGAGATTGTAGTTGCCGTACTTTTTACGCTTTGCTCAGTTTTTGCAGTCGGTAAATTTGCAGTTGAATCCTAAATTCAATAGGTTCAACTATCACTAAAATAGCTTGTAACTCAGCCTGTGGTGCTTTGTAGTTCCAAATTGTAGTATGGCCTCCTTGTGCTTTTTAGTCGGGTAGGCCATATTTTTTTCCCATCCGTATTGGGGAAACTCTTTCGCCAGAGCTCTCATATACTCGTCCCTATAACACTTAGCCAGAACAGATGCTGCAGCAATAGAGGCATATTTTCCATCTCCGCCTATAATACAGGTGTGGGGGGTGTTGTTGTAGGTTAGAAACCTGTTGCCATCTACAAGGATATGTTCCGGAGCAACTTTGAGTTTATCAAGTGCTCTCTGCATTGAAAGAATTGAGGCATTTAGAATATTGATGCAATCTATCTCTTTTGCAGAAGCAGATGCAACTGCAAATGCAACGGCCTCTTTCTCAATTATTGGTCTCAACAAATCGCGGCTCTTTTCACTAAGTTTTTTGGAGTCATTTAACAGTGGGTGGTAAAAATCATTTGGCAAAATAACCGCAGCAGCAAACACAGGACCGGCCAGGCACCCTCTGCCGGCCTCATCGCATCCGGCTTCAACTTTTGTCTTGTCCAGATATTGTAATAGAGAAGTGACCATTATAGAATAATTTCACGCAATTTACATAAAAAATTATTCGCTTTGCAAGAGTTTAATAATCCGGATGCCGCTCTTTAAGAACCCCGATTATGCTCTCTTTGGTCTCCAGGTTTGCCTTAAGGATGTTGATCTCCCCCTCTTTCTCGGCCATCTGAATTTTGTGTGATGTTTTGAGAGAGAGAATCTTTTCGTTGAACTCAAGTTCAAGCTGCTCAATTTTTTTTAAATACTCCTCGCCGGACATTACACCAAACAGAAGAGACTCCAGCGGAATCTTTAAAATTGTGGCAATCTCCTCCAGACGGGGATTGATAAGAACTGTCGTGCCGTTCTCAATCTCCCGGTATGAATTGGCAGATATACCCAGAGATCCTGCCAGATACTCCTGAGTGTAACCAAGGGCTCTTCTCTCCCTCTTTATTCTCTCTCTTATGAGGTCACAATTCATACTCAACAAATATAATTTTATAATGCCACACCTGAATAACAACCAAAAGTTGTGTTAAAGTCAGGTGTAGGTTGGTGTTATTGTCAATTATCATTAGAATCAGATATATTTTGAACAGAATCAGATAAATTAGCAACTCTGAGTTGTATTTATAATGCCCGGGAGCTTACTTTTGCATAAAAAATTATGAAAGAATCAAACACCTTAAATCCAACAAAAAAGATTATTCTATCTTTTTACACAATTATGGAGGAGCGGGAGCTCTATTTGGATGAGAATTTCTCCGACAAGTCACTAGCCTCATTGTGCGGCTGCTCTCTAAAGGAGCTTGATCGCTTCTCTCTGGAGGAGTTCGGGCTCACTGCAAGCGGGATAATCTCTATGTACAGAGAACAGCATTGCTGATTGAATTATTTTTTCTAAATTTGATGTTCTATTCTTAAAATATAGTAACTAATATGTAACACGAAACAAATATGAAAGTCTATCCCACTCAAAACATCCGCAACGTAGTCCTGATAGGAAATACGAAATCCGGTAAAACTACCCTTGCGGAAACTATGTTGTTTGAAGGTAAAGTGATTGATCGCAGAGGATCGGTTGAGGCAAAAACAACAGTTAGTGATAACACCGAAATTGAACAGATCTACCAAAGATCAATCTATCCTTCGCTCCTATACACGGAGTTTATGGATAATAAGCTAAATATAATCGATACTCCCGGCTCGGATGATTTTGTAGGAGGAGTAATCTCTGCCTTCAAGGTAGCAGATGCAGGTGTTATGATTATTAATGCACAACAGGGTGTTGAGGTTGGGACAGAGATTCTTTCGCGTTATGCAGAGAAGCACTCAAAACCGCTTATCATAGGAGTTAACCAGTTAGACCACGAGAAGGCAAATTGGGAGAGTACTCTGGAGTCAGTTAAGCAGACCTTCGGGAAAAAGGTTGTTGTAATACAGTTTCCTGTTGAGGTTGGTCCGGCCTTCAACTCATTTGTCGATGTTCTAAAAATGAAGATGTATCTCTTTAAAGATGAGAACGGAACCAGAGAGGAGCACGAGATCCCGGCAAACCTTAAAGATCAGGCAGATGAGTATCATCAAATGCTTGCAGAGCTTGCTGCCGAAAATGATGAGGCCCTGATGGAGACATTCTTCGATAAAGGCGTTCTTACAGAGGAGGAGATAAGAAAAGGGCTCTCAATCGGGCTTGCACAGTGCGAGATAATGCCACTTTTCTGTCTATCTGCCAAAAAAGATATCGGCGTAAAAAGATTGATGGAGTTTATCATTAATGTTGGGCCTAACCCGGACAAATACGATCAGAAGCTTAAAAACGGTGAGACAGTTCCGTGCAGCGTAAACGGACAGACCTCTCTGTTTGTATATAAAACAGCAATTGAGCCGCATATCGGCGAGGTATCTTACTTTAGGGTTATGTCTGGGAAACTTACCGAGGCTATGGATGTGGTTAACCACGAAACCGGCACCAAGGAGAGAATCTCAACCATTTTTGCTGTTGCGGGAAAGAAAAAAGAGAAGCTTACAGAGATTGTTGCCGGAGATATTGGTTGCAGTGTTAAACTTAAATCTGTTAAGACTAACCAAACTCTAAACGCAGGTCCAAAAGAGTGGGCTTTTGAACCAATTGTGTTTCCACCTTCAAAATTCAGAACAGCCATCAAGGCAAAGGTTGAGAAAGATGAGGAGAAACTTGGCGAACTTTTAAACAAAGCGCATTCGGAAGATCCTACCATCCGCGTAGAGTACTCAAAAGAGTTAAAACAGACAATCCTCAGCGGACAAGGTGAGCACCACATCAACATTCTCAAATGGCACCTTAATAACACACATAAAATAGAGATAGATTTGCTATCTCCAAAAATTCCATACAGAGAGACCATAACCAAAGTAGCTACTGCAGATTATCGCCACAGAAAACAGTCCGGCGGAGCAGGTCAGTTTGGGGAAGTTCACCTTCTTATAGAGCCGGTACTGGAGGGGGTTCCTGCAGGTAACAGGTTTAAAATAGATGGTAAAGAGCTTGTTCTTAACCTAAAGGGTAAAGAGGAGTTCACTATGGATTGGGGAGGAAAACTGGAGTACTACAACTGTATCGTCGGTGGTGCAATTGATGCCCGTTTTATGCCGGCAATTCTTAAAGGGGTTATGGAGAAGATGGAGGAGGGACCTCTAACAGGTTCTTACGCCCGCGATATCCGCGTCTTTGTATATGACGGAAAGATGCACCCGGTTGACTCAAACGAGATCTCCTTCAAACTTGCAGGTCGTAACGCATTCAAAGAGGCCTTTAAAAAAGCGGGTCCAAAGATTATGGAGCCAATTTACAATGTAGAGGTACTTGTTCCAAGTGACTGTATGGGTGATGTTATGAGTGATCTTCAAAACCGCAGGGCTATGATAGAGGGGATGAGCAGTGACAAAGGATTTGAGATTATTAAAGCAAGAGTTCCACTGGCAGAGATGCACAAATACTCAACTACCTTGAGTTCATTGACCTCGGGAAGAGCAACATTTACAATGACCTATGCAGATTACCAGCAGGTTCCTGCAGATGTTCAGGACAAATTGCTCAAAGAGTACGAGGCAAACGAGAAGGATGAGTAGCAGCTTTATGATAAAGGCTCAAAATATAAAGAAATCTTTTGGGAACCTTCTTGTTCTTAAGGGGATAGATTTTGAAGCCAAGAATTCCGAAGTACTAAGTATTGTTGGAGCAAGCGGGGCCGGAAAGTCCAGCTTGCTCCAAATTCTTGGTACCCTATCCACCCCGGACTCCGGGAAAGTTTATATTGACGGTGTAGATGTATTTAATTTAAAATCTAATGCACTGGCAGAGTTCCGCAATAAAAGAATCGGGTTTGTTTTTCAGTTCCATCATCTTCTTCCCGAGTTTACCGCTATAGAGAATGTGGCGATTCCCGCTCTTATAGCAAATTCAAGTATGTCACAGGCGAGGGAGAGAGCAGAAGAGTTGCTCAGTTTTTTAGGACTTAAGGAGAGACTTACCCACAAACCATCTCAGCTTAGCGGGGGCGAGCAGCAGAGAGTTGCCATCGCACGGGCCCTGGTCAATAACCCTGCGGTTCTCTTTGCAGATGAACCCTCCGGGAATCTGGACACAAACACAAAGAGCGAGATCCACAAACTATTCTTCGATCTTAGAGACCGCTTTGGGGTGACCATCATTATCGTTACCCACGACAGAGAGCTTGCAAGGATGAGCGACAGGACTTTGGAGATGAAAGATGGAGAGTTTCTGCTTTAAACGATTTTCCGTCAGGCAGAACAAATCTGCAATGAAGGTCAACACCGACGGAGTTTTACTCGCTGCCTGGGTAAGTATCAACAAACTAATAGCCTCACAAAGCTCACAATCTACAGATGGTACTGTTCAAATACTAGATATAGGAACCGGTACGGGTGTTATATCTCTTATTCTTGCACAGCGCCTGGAGAGTGGCCCCCCATTTAAGATAACAGCTATTGAGATTGATAAAAATTCTGCAGAGGAGGCGGCCGTAAACTTCTCGGAATCTCCCTGGAGCAACAATCTTCTCTCAAAAAACATATCGCTCCAAAGTTTTATGGAGCCGGAGCAGCAATCCAGCCAGGAGAGATTTTCACTAATTCTCTCTAACCCTCCCTACTTCACACAGTCACTAAAAGCTCTCTCAAAAAGGAGGAGCGATGCAAGGCATAATGATGCGCTCCCGTTGCAGGATATCATAAGAGCCGCTAATCTTTTTCTTGAAGATAACGGAATATTGGCACTTGTGCTGCCGGTGAACGAAGGAGAGCAGATAATCTCTATAGCAAAGCAGATGTCACTCAACCTTGCACGGGTGTGCAGGGTTAAAACACTGGCCCATAAAAAGGAGAAGAGACTCCTTCTGGAGTTCACCAAATGCAACTGCGAAACATTGGAGCAGGAGCTTATAATTCAAGAAAAAGGCGGAGAGTACTACTCTCACGCCTACTGCTCTCTTGTAGAGAACTACTATTTAAAATTGTTTAAAACAGAGGGTACTGCATAAAGCAACCACCTCTTTACCAATATCTTATTTGTTAATAGGAACAGCCGGCGAAGCGCCACTCCGAAATAGACTTATCATCTTCATTCTAAACTGCTCTTCTGCAATATAGAGTCTTGCAACTTTTTCAACCGGAAGGATTTTAAAGAATCTATCGAAATAGGTTTTATGAATAGATCCCTCTGCGGCAACATTGTTTATAAACACCTCCATTAACTTCACAAGCTCCGGTTCGGTTTTTGGAGAGCCATCCTTTACATAGGCTGTTATCACCTTCATAGACTCCTGAGTTCTTCTCATAAGCATCTCCCGCTCTCTCCAATACTCATTGTAGAGAGGCCAGAAAGCCTCTGCCTCTTTTGGTGAGAGTTGTATTTCGGCAGTAAAGAATGCAATTTTTTCACTCTGTATCTGACGATATCTTTGACTCCTCTGGTGACCGGTAGGCTCATTCTGAGAAAAGCCCGCCAGTGCGAAAGAGAGAGAAATCAATAGTATAAATAATTTTTTCATAACAACTTGTGTTTTATTTCAAAATATCCGGCAAATCTATTCGAGAGATGCCAGGGTTATAATATCTATGTTTTCGCTAATATAGGTAATTAGTTCAACTGAATCAATCTTATGATTCGCTGAAGTTGTGGTATCTCCTTCAAAATCAAAAAAGTCTACAAAAGTGGTTTTAAGGAAGCCCTCTTCCAGGTATTGTGAGTTGGAACTCAGTATTGTAACTTCCGGACCCTTAACTGTAGGAGAAAATAGCGAGAAAGCACCGTAAACTATAAAGAATATTATAACAAATGACGATACAAGTATTAATTGGGGCTTAGCAATACTCCATACACTTGAGTGACTCTCTCTGTTACCGGTAGAGATTCTCTCAGAAACAGAGCTCCTTACCTCAAGAAAATAGCCATCCGGAACTGTGAACGGATTCTCTTTCAGTTTGGGATTGTTAATATCAAATTTCTTTTTCATACCTCTTTGACTATAAAATTAACAAAAGGATTAAACGGACTCTCTTAATATATCCTGAATTTTTTGAAAAGCGTGGTGATAAGATGCTTTAAGTGCCCCTACAGATGTTCCCAAGATTTCGGAGATCTCTTCGTATTTCATCTCTTCGTAGTAACGCATTGTAAAGACAACTCTCTGTTTATCCGGAAGTTTCATTATTGCCTTCCGAAATATTCGCTGAGCTTCGTCTCCATTGAAGAAGGGATCTGCCTCAACTTGATTCTCCACCTGTTTGGAGTAGTCGCTCAGTGAGAAAAAAGCTCTTAATTTTGACCTTTTCAAAAAAGTGAGGGTCTCATTTGTTGCAATCCGGTACAACCAGGTGTATAGACGAGACTCTTCACGAAACTGAGGGAGTGCTCCCCACGCTTTTATGAGAGAGTTCTGGAGTATGTCATTTGCATCTTCGTGCGAACCTGCAAGTTTACGGATGTGCCAGTACAATCTCTCACTGTATTTGTCCACGATAAGGTTAAAGGCGTAGTTCTCCTTTCCCTGCTCTCTGTATAACGCCAAGAGATCCTTATCGTCCATTATAAATTAGTTGTCAATTACTTAGAAAGCGCTAACTTCTTTGCAATAACTCTTTTAACTGCATCTGCAATGTTAATTGAAGATAGCTTATACTCCTTTAATAGCTCTGCCGGCTCTCCGCTCTGCCCAAAAAGATCATCCACTGCAACAAACTCTGTCGGGGTTGGAAGCTCTTTCGCAAGAAATGCTGCAATCAATTCTCCCATCCCGCCCGCAATAAGGTGCTCCTCTGCTGTGACAACAGCTCCTGTCTTTGCCGCTGATTCTAAGACTGCTTTCTTGTCCAAAGGTTTAATCGTATGGATGTTTATTACCTCTACGCTGATACCCTCATCTTCCAGCATACCTGCTGCAACTATCGCCTCCCAAACCAGGTGGCCTGTGGCAAAAATCGTTACATCACGGCCTTGCGCAAGTGTGATCGCTTTACCAATCTCAAACTTTGCATCTGCAGGGGTAAAGTTGGGAACTGATGGGCGGCCGAACCGAAGATAGACCGGTCCGTGATGCTTTGCAATCTCTATTGTGGCCGCTTTTGTCTGGTTATAGTCACACGGATTAATAACCACAAGGTTAGGGAGCATTCTCATCAACCCTATATCCTCCATAATCTGGTGAGTGGCACCATCTTCGCCAAGAGTAATCCCGGCGTGAGATGCGCATATCTTAACATTTGTCTCGGAGTAGGCAACACTCTGGCGTACCTGATCGTAAACCCTGCCTGTAGCAAACCCCGCAAAAGTTCCCGCATAGGGAATCTTTCCCGAGAGCGCCAGCCCGGCAGATGTTCCTATCATATTTGCCTCTGCAATCCCGCACTGAATAAACCTATCCGGAAACTCGGCGGCAAATGCCTCCATCTTAAGAGAACCGGTAAGGTCTGCACAAAGTGCGATTACATCTGCATTCTCGCGTCCAACCTCAAGTAACCCTGCGCCAAAACCAGACCTGGTATCCTTATTGCCTGTATTTATGAATTTTTCTGTTATTTTCATTGTAACTCTTTATTAATCAATTAAAAATCTCCAAGAGTCTCCTTTAGTTGACTAAGTGCATTTGCAGTCTGCTCACTATTTGGAGCCTTACCGTGCCAGTGGTGCGTACCCTGCATAAAGTCCACCCCTTTTCCCATATCTGTCTTCATAAGCAGCATCTTTGGTTTTCCGTCACCGGCGGTACTCTTCGCCCAGCGCATAGCCTCAACAACATCCGTCATATTGTTGCCGTTTACAACTCTGCAGTTCCATCCGAAAGAGCGCCATTTTGCCTCGAGATCTCCCAGATCCAATATTGAGCTCACCGGGCCATCTATCTGCTGGCCGTTCCAGTCTGTGAATGCAATTAATTTATCTAATTTGTGTTGCGCAGCAAAAAGCGCAGCTTCCCAAATCTGACCCTCTTCGCTCTCTCCGTCACCGATAAGAACATATACCATATTATCCTCTCCGGCTGCTCTTTTTGCAAGAGCGGCACCGCAAGAGACCGAGAGCCCCTGTCCTAGAGAACCGGATGCAATATGTACACCCGGAAGCCCTCTCTCTACCGAGGGGTGACCCTGAAGGCGTGAGCCGAGTTTGCGGAATGTTTTGAGCTCCTCTGTAGGGAAATATCCCGAACGGGCAAGAACGCTGTAAAAGAGAGGAGAGAGGTGACCCGCCGAAAGGAAAAACATATCTGCACCCTTACCATCTCTGTTCCATTTTGTGGGATTGTGATTCATCTCACTGAAAAATAGCGCAGTGAGGATATCTGCACTGCCTAAAGAGCCGCCGGGGTGTCCGGAACCGGCCATATTTACCATTCGGATAATATCTCTTCTTACCTGAGATGCGATCTCCTGTAATTTTGTTATTTCTGCCATAATAATTTTAAAGAGTTGTTACTATTGGCGCAAAGATACTATCAAACTTATAATTTTGGAATTATTTTTATCTTTGCAGCTATTAACGTCGCTTAAATTGTAAAATGAAGCAAATTAGGAACTTTTGTATTATAGCCCACATCGATCACGGGAAGAGTACCCTCGCAGACAGGCTTCTGGAGGCTACCAAGACCATTACCCCGAGAGATATGGATAACCAGGTACTGGACTCGATGGATCTGGAGAGAGAGAAGGGAATTACCATTAAGAGCCACGCCATTCAAATGGACTATGAGTACAAAGGGGTACAGTATGTTCTTAATCTCATAGATACTCCCGGTCACGTAGACTTCTCATACGAGGTCTCCCGTGCAATTGCCTCCTGTGAAGGGGCTCTTTTGGTTGTAGATGCTACACAGGGAATTCAGGCGCAGACCATCTCTAATTTATACCTGGCAATCAATCACGACCTGGAGATTATTCCGGTTCTAAACAAGATTGATATGGATGCCGCTATGATAGAGTCGGTTAAAGATCAAATCATTGAACTCATCGGATGTAAAGATGAGGAGATTCTATTGGCAAGTGCCAAAACCGGAGTAGGGATAGATGCGATTCTTGAGGCGATTGTAGAGAAGGTTCCACCACCGCAAGGTAAAGAGGATGCTCCCCTTCAGGCACTTATTTTTGACTCTGTATTCAACTCTTTTAGAGGAATCATTGCATATTTCAAGGTAGAGAACGGAACAATTCGCAAGGGAGATAAAGTGAAGTTTGTCCATACCGGTAAAGAGTATGAGGCAGATGAGGTAGGAAAGCTTCGTCTAAAGATGATACCTACCGGCGAGGTGGGAACAGGAGATGTTGGATATATAATCTCCGGAATAAAAACTGCGAGCGAAGTAAAGGTGGGAGATACCATAACACATAGAGAGAGACCGTGCAGTGACTCAATTGCCGGCTTCGAAGAGGTTAAGCCAATGGTATTTGCCGGTCTATATCCGGTTGAGGCAGATGAGTACGAAGATCTGCGCAGTTCGCTGGAAAAGCTTCAACTGAACGACGCCTCTCTGGTATTTGAACCGGAGTCATCTCTGGCCCTCGGTTTTGGATTCCGTTGCGGGTTCCTGGGACTCTTACATATGGAGATTGTTCAGGAGCGACTCTACAGGGAGTTCGATATGGATGTTATCACAACTGTCCCTAACGTATCATATAAGGTATTTACCACCCAGAAAGAGGTGCTGGATGTGCACAACCCATCGGGGTTACCGGCGCCAACCCTTATTGACTATATAGAGGAGCCATATATCCGCGCACAGATAATCTCCAGGGCAGATTTCTTTGGTGTGATTATGAAGCTGTGTCTGGATAAGAGGGGAACCCTCATCAGCCAGAACTTTCTTACCCGCGAAAGAGTGGAGCTCAACTTCGATATGCCGCTTGCAGAGATTGTCTTTGACTTTTATGACAAGCTAAAATCTGTCTCCAGAGGTTACGCATCTTTTGATTACCACGTAATCGGTTATAAAGAGGCGGTTCTTGTGAAGCTGGACATACTTCTCAATGCAGAGCCCGTTGATGCACTCTCTTGCCTTATTCATCGTGACCACGCCTACGACTTTGGTCGCAAAATGTGTGAAAAGCTCAAAGAGCTCATCCCCCGCCAGCAATTCGACATCGCCATCCAGGCAGCCATCGGCGCCAAGATTATTGCCCGCGAAACTGTTAAAGCCGTGCGTAAAGATGTAACAGCAAAATGCTACGGAGGAGATATCTCCCGAAAAAGAAAGCTACTGGAGAAACAGAAAAAAGGTAAAAAGCGAATGCGCCAGGTAGGCAATGTAGAGGTGCCTCAAAGTGCCTTTATGGCCGTCCTTAAACTAGACTAAAAATAAATCAAGTGTAGCTTAATCGCCAAAGCGATATCCAATGCCCGACTCTGTAATTATTAATGTCGGGTTGGATGGATTATTTTCAATCTTCTTTCTTAATTGCGCAACAAATACTCTCAAGTATTGTGTTTGCTCAATATATCCATATCCCCAAACCTCTTTGAGAATACTCTTATGGGTGAGTACACACCCCTGGTTTTTTGCCATTAAACAGAGAAGGGAGTACTCTGTAGATGTGAGCTTTATTATTTTTCCATCCCTCTTTACAATATGATTAATCATATCTATACTAAGTGACCCAAACTCTAATACCGGGACCTCTGCTCCCTTTTCGCTTAGTCTTATTGCTGCTCTTATTCTGGCTAGTAACTCGCCTGTTCTGAAAGGTTTTGTAAGATAGTCATTAGCTCCGCTATCTAGAGCCATAATAATATCTTCTTCAGAATTACGGACAGAAAGTATAATTATTGGCTTATAAAACCACTCTCGAAGTCTCTTTAAGACCTCCAGTCCCTCGATATCAGGTAGTCCCAGATCGAGAATTATTAGCGCTGGACTATGGGTAGCAGCATCTACCACTCCACTTTTACCTGTCTCAGCTGAAATCACTTTATAGCCGTTTAGTGATAGAGAGATCTCTAATAAACGACGTATCTGTATTTCATCATCAATAATTAATATTGTAGTATTTTCTGCCATATTATACAATTTATGTTTTTAAATCGGGAAATTCAGAAGGAGTTTCAGATGGAATCTTAATAGTAAAGGCAGCACCTCCCTCTTTTCTGTTTTCCAGAACTATTGTACCTTGATGGGCCTCGACAAAACCCTTTGTAATCGACAGTCCTAACCCTAACCCTCCGGATTTCAACCCATCAACCTTAAAAAATTTGTTAAAGACATTCTCTATTGCGCTTTCCGGGAAGCCGGGACCACTGTCTTCTATCTTAATTACCAGATATCCATTGTCATAATATATACTCAGCCATATTTTTGAAGATAGGGGTGTATATTCACAAGAGTTGTAAATCAAATTATATAGTACCTGCTCAATTAGCCCGAAATCAATTTTTACAAGAGGCATATCTTCCTGTATAGAGACATTAAAAGTGAATAATTCAAGCTCTTCATTTAAATCTTCCCTTATTTTGCTGACCAAATCATTCACATCACACCAAAGAAGGCGCGTGGAAATCCTGCCACTCTCCAAGCGGGACATATTCAAAAGGTTTTCAATAAGTCGATTCAAACGGATTGATGCTGTGAAAATCTCCCTGTAAAGCTCTGGCTGCACCTTTTCTGGACTAGGTAAAGAAAGTAGAGTATCAGCTGCTCCAAGGATTGTTGCAACCGGTATTCTTAACTCGTGAGATATTGAGTTAAATAGGGTTTTAAACAGTCTGTCAGATTCATCAAGCAACCACGCTCTTTGTGCAATTTCTCCAAGAAACTCTCGTTCAAGAGCGCTGGAAATCTGGGTAAGAAATGTGTCCCAAAAAATCTTTCTATCACCCGAAAAAGACCCGTTATGCTTTACCACTACCACGCCGGTGTTTACTCTAGTTCCCAGTAAAGGATAAAATGTATTTGCCTCATTTACGAAAGTGTTTGTATATCTGCCGGCACAGTGGGAGTTATTTAATGCCCACTCTGCAATATCATTTTCGTTTGATTCAAGTGTGTCGCTTTTTTGTAAACGATATGAGCTGTTGAGACTTCCTCCGTGCTCGACCAAAATAAAAACAGGATTTAAGGAAAAAGTTATCTCTATTTCTTTGGTGGCAACAGAAATAACATCAACAATACCATATGAATCAGAAAGTTTTTTTGTTAACACAAAAAGTGCATTTGTTCTCTCCTCTCTCTCTCTGGCCAGTCTCTCCTGCTTCCGCACCCGGGTAGTTAAAACGCCATTAACAAAAGCAATAATGAAGAACATCCCAAACATCAAAATATCCTCGGGCTTCTCTATATGGAAAGTTAAGCGAGGAGGAATAAACATAAAATTCCACACAAGCGCACTTAAGGTTGACATTAATAAAACCGGGCCTACGCTCATTATTGTTGCCATAATTGAGACGACGAATAACAATATAAAGGAGACTATATGATAACTTTGAATATTGGAAAGAGGAGAGCAAAGCAGCGCCGTACATCCTACAATAATAATAGAGAGTAGATATTGATTTATATGGACTTTTAATCCAAACAGAGCTTTTAGATTGTTTTTTTCCATCCGAAATTATATATCAATTTATTAAGAGGGCTTTATAATTCAAAGTTATATTAAAATTCTAGAATTTTCTGAATGTAAAAATTGCACGAATTAGTGCAAATACCGGAATTATCTCCAACCTGCCCGCCCACATCTGGAAAATGTATATCAGCTCCAGAGTAGGTGACATAGAAGGGTCGGTGATTCCGGATGAAAGTCCTACGGTTGCTTGGGCAGATGCCGATTCAAACAGAGCATCCGCAAAATCAAATGAGTCGCTGACAAAAAATGTGGAAACTATTGATGATCCAATAATTAGAATAAAAAATAGTATTGATATAGAAGCCGCTTTGGTAAACTCTCGGTACATTGCCTCGGGGGTAAGAGATCTTCCGTTAAACTTTATGTTTCTAATGGTATTTTCTGAATAGAAGGTCTTTGTTATTTGCCATGTTATTCCTTTATATATTATGATTGCGCGTATCATTTTAATTCCTCCGACTGTAGCTCCGGATGCCCCTCCGATGAACATTCCCGCTGCAACTATAAAGACGATAGATTTCCAATCCCAGATTCCTATGTTTGATGTTTGCCATCCGGTTGTTGACATTCCGCTGATGAATTGAAAAATTCCTTCACGAACAGGGTGAGGAACTACATCTGCCTTAAATAGCAGAAAAGAGAGAACAATACTACCGGTTATGAACATGATAATGAGGCTGCGAGTTTGCATATCATCCCAAATCTCTTTTATTCTTAGTTTATATATGATTTTATAGAAAAAAGGAATTGAAAATGAGCCGAGTATCATTGGTAATAAATATAACATCTCCATTTTAGCAGAGTTATAAGTTCCTATACTGTCGTCAAGTGTACTGAATCCGCCTGTAGACTGACCGGCCATAGCGTGATTAATAGAATCAAATATATTTTCTTCTAAAGGGTAATCTGGTAAAATGAGATGAGTGCCGATAAATAAAAAGAGAGTCGAAAATATCGTTAAAGATAAATAGACTTTCCAGATAGCTCTTGCCGTATCAATTACTCTTGGCCTCAACTTTTCGCCTGTAGATTCAGATCCATATAGCAGAAGCGCACTCTTCCCTGAATTTTGCTTGAATATTGCCAGCACCATTACTATGAAACCCGCTCCACCTACCCATTGTGCCAAAGATCTGTAAAAAAGGATGCCTTTACCGACAGATGGCTCGTGAACGGCCATTGTAAGTCCGGTTGTTGTATAGGAGCTCATACTTTCAAAAAAGCAATGCAGGGGGTTTCGGAAATAGAGCAGACTTGAAATGTCATAACTTGCTCCGGGAGGTATGAATTCATTCATTATTGCCTCAGGAGTAATATAAGCAACGATAAAGAAGGGCAGACCTCCAAACAGGGTAACTATAAACCAGCCGGATGCCACAACGATTAATATTTGATTGTAGTGAGGCCCATCCATAGAGATATATTTTCGATGAAAAAAATGTCCTGTTGACATAACTGTAATACCGGAAATTAAAAATCCGGCAGCAGAATACCACTCTCCATACAATATTGACACAAAAGAAGGTACAAGCTCAACAATCCCAAGCACAATAAGAAGGTCACCTATTTGTTTGAGCAGTATTTTATATTTTAAATTTTTCATGTACCTCCAATTTTAAAAGGTGCACAAAGTTGATCGAAATTGTATAAGTGGTTTATAAAGATTTGGGTAAGGTTATAAATATTTTATAAGATTATTCTTGTCCGGGCAAATACTGTCGCCACGCATAAGTGGCGACAGTATAAAGAAGAAGAGGCTGCCTAAAAATAGACAGCCTCTTGCATTTATAGGATAATCAGATTATTCGCGGAATTTTGCAAACTCGATATCGTTTTGTGAACGGGCTTTAAGAGCTTCGTCTTTGTAAACAATCTCAAGATATTTAGCAACATCTGTCATCTTACCTTGACGAGCAGCTATGATAGCTCTAAAATAATTAGAGTGAGGACATTTGCAGGTAATCGCTGCAGATGCTTTCTCAAGCTGGTTTGTAAGGATGTATGCAAGACCTTCGTTTTCATTTTTGGTGCCGGCCAGTTTTGCAACTGCATCGGTGTATTTTCCATTAAGGATATCAATAATTGCAAGATTTGTTTTTGCCTCTTTTAAAGAAGATTTGTTAAACATATCTGTAGCGGTCTTGTAGTCCTTCTCGCGAAGAGCGATAACGCCTGCATTGTTGTAGTAGTAAGCAGATGTTTTGTTTGTAACCTTAGCGTGAGCAACTTTAGCATCCGCTAGTTTGCCTGCAGATAAAGCAACGGCAGCAAGGTTGTTGTAACCGCGGTCACAATTGAATTTATCGCCGGCCTTTTTGTAAAGCATCGCTTTTGTATCATAATCTTTAACTAACGCTGCAGTATAAAGAAGTGCCTCAAGATCCATAATCTCTACATTTGTTTTGGCAAGCTCTTTAAGCTCCTCATCGCTGTAGTTTGTGTAGTCTATGTTTGCGATAACTCTTGCTCTCCTGAGTTCCGGAAGGATTTTATCTGCAAGGGTTTTGAAAACTTTAGACATATTCTTAATCTCACGCTCGCGAACCATAGGGTCGCTATACATTGAGAGAACACGAAGGATAAGCTCTTTGTCCTGAATTGTAGAGGCGGCAACCAACTCCTGGAAACCATCCCAGTCCTCTGCAATTGTAGAAACATTTACAGGAGCACCTACAGGAACATTTTTAGTTATTTTATCAAATGCGCTCTTTGCAGTCTCACCGCGTTTGTCAGAAAGTTTAGAGTTTAGAGTTGTCGGGCCGTCCGGAGAGGCATAGGCAACGATATCTGTACTCTTTACTGTCCTGCGCTCATCTTTTTCAATATCTGCAAGGAATTGTTCAAACTCTTTGATCTCTGCTTTTGTAAGCTCTTTCGGGCGAACAGCGTGGCTGTTGATTGTGTAGAGAATTTGAGTCTCTTTCTTCTCGGTTAAGATTTTCTTGTAATTATTTGAGGTAATCGCAGTTTCACCCTCTGCGTGAACAAGTTTGTAGGTAGTGTTTGCACCATCTGCAAGTTTGTAAGGAGCAGGGAAGTCATACCTCTTCTCTTTGTTCCAAACAGCAACTCTCAGTTCAAGATGCGATTTCTCCATTCCCGGCTTGTAAGCAAATTTAACAGTGTTACTAACTTTGCCACCCATAGTGAAAATTGACTGATAGTTATCTGTAACCTTCTCTCCCTGTAGTTTTTGAACTGGAGCGGCAACTTCGCCACCCTGGTAAACCAATACAGGAACTACCTCAAGAATTGCTCTTGCGTGGAAATATTTGTCCGGAAAATTCATTGTGTAGGTTGCTGTAATTTCGTCAGCAACTACCTCAAGAATTTTGGGGTTGTTCTCAACAGTTACCAGCTGAGCATTTTTCGCCATCTTCGAAGGGTTGCTGCAGGACATCACAGATATTCCAAGGATAGCAACCGCTAAAATTTTAAACAGGTTTTTTTTCATTCTAAGGTATATTTAGTTATTTAATCTTATTCTATTTCGTTGAAAACCGTAACTGCAAATATATATAAAAAAAGTTATCAACACTATTTAAATAACCCCTTTTAGCTTCAAAAGTTCAATGTCTCCGGGAGTATCAATTGAATGTGATTCAAACGATGTTTCGGCTACCACTATACGAATTCCGTTCTCCAGCCACCGGAGTTGTTCCAAACTCTCCGCACTCTCCAGCGGAGTTGGCTCAAGGGCAGCAATTTTTACTAAAGCTTCACGTCTGTAGCCGTATAGACCTATATGGCGGAAGAATGGATAGTCGCTAGCCCAACTCTCTTTTTCTCTATCTCTTACAAAAGGAATCGCAGAGCGGCTAAAGTACAATGCAGCTCCATCTTTACCAAAAACTACCTTCGGGGTGTTGGGATTGAAGATATCCTCTCCAGGTAAGAATTTTTTTGCAAGGGTAGCAACCTGAGTCTCCGGGGTCTTTCCCGATTTGTTGTTCTCAAAACAAGAGATAAGCTCCCTTATTTGTGTTGGTTCAATAAAGGGTTCATCTCCCTGTACATTAATTACACACTCGCACTTCTCTCCATAGAGGGTTTCAATCTTGTACATAGCCTCCAGGACTCTGCTGGTACCGTTCGGGTGCTCTGTTGAGGTGAGAACGGCTCTCCCCCCGAAATTTTCGACAGCATCCAGAATCCTCTGGTCGTCTGTTGCGACATAGACATCATTAAAGACCTTACTACACTGCTCATAGACCCGTTTGATCATAAGTTTGCCCCCGATATCGGCAAGAGGTTTTCCCGGAAACCGGGTAGATCCATATCTTGCAGGGATTATTGCCAGAAATTTCATTTTTACCCTTTTAAAATTTCCCAAAGGTATAAATTTTATCTATTTTTGTGTGTTATGGATTTACGATCAATTAAACTTAGATTTGATATTATCGGCGATAATCAAGCACTTAACAGAGCGCTTGAAGTTGCCGTGCAGGTTGCAGGTACAGATCTCTCTGTTTTGGTTACAGGAGAGAGTGGTGTTGGGAAAGAGGTTATCCCACAGATAATTCACATAAATAGTCCAAGAAAGCACAACCAATATATAGCTGTAAACTGCGGTGCAATTCCGGAGGGGACAATAGACTCAGAGCTGTTCGGTCACGAAAAGGGCTCATTCACGGGCGCTTTTGAAACCCGCAAAGGCTATTTTGAAGTTGCCGACGGAGGAACACTTTTTCTGGATGAGGTTGCAGAGCTACCGCTCTCTACACAGGTGCGGCTTTTGAGGGTAATCCAATCCGGGGAGTTTATAAAGGTAGGGTCATCTAAGGTCCAGAAGACCGATGTTAGAGTAATTGCAGCAACAAATGTAAACCTGGTAAGAGCAATTGAGTTGGGAAAGTTCCGCGAAGATCTCTTCTACCGTCTCAATACCGTACCTATTTCGGTTCCCTCCCTAAGGGACAGAAAGGAGGATATACATCTGCTCTTTAAAAAATTCTCGCTCGATTTTGCAGATAAATATAAGATGCCGGCCATAAAGCTTACTCCGGACGCAGTAGCGATGGTGGAGAGCTACAGGTGGCCCGGCAATGTGAGGCAGCTAAAGAGTATAGCAGAGCAGATATCTGTGATAGAGCATAACCGTATAATAGGTGCAGATCTTTTGAAGAAATATCTGCCTGTTGAGGCTCCCAACCAGCTGCCAATGAGGACAGAGGGACACGGCACAGATTATCTGACAGATAGAGATATTATATTCAAAATTCTATATCAGTTACGACAGGAGGTGGAGGAGCTCAAGGGGCGTGTTGTTGTCGCAAATGAGAGCGTTGCTCCAACATCCAGAATATCTTCAAACAAAGAGCTCTCCAATAGCATTGAGGAGACAGCTGTGGTAGATTATGACGAGGATCCGTTTGAGGATAGGGCAGATGAAAATGGGTTAACCCCTACAGCAGACTCCTCCCGCTCAATTGATACTCTCTCAATACACGATGTTAGTGCAGATCTCATCAAAAAAGCACTTGAACGAAACAAAGGGAAGCGCAAACTTGCAGCACAAGAGCTTGGAATATCTGAGAGGACCCTCTACAGAAAAATTAAGGAGCTAAATTTAGACCTATGAAAAAATTATCAATAATTATATTTTGTTTAACTCTGCTCTCATCTTGCGGTATTTACTCCTTTTCGGGGACATCTATTGCATCGGATGTCTCTACGATTACCATCTACTCTTTCGAAAATAGGGCAATGAGAGTTAATCCTGCTCTGAGTAACACTCTCACAGAAAATCTTAAGGAGAAGTTCAGGAGGCTCACCAAACTAAAACTGCTCAACGAAGATGGTGACCTAATTATTGACGGCCAGATAACAGGCTATGAAACAGCATCAATTGCAGTAACGGCTCAGGAGATTGCAGCTCAAAACAGATTAACAATAACAATAAAGATTACCTTTACAAATGTAAAGTATCCTAAGGAGAACTTTGATCGTAGTTTTGTGGCTTTTGAAGACTATCCCTCTACCAGTTCGTTGGATGCAGTAGAGGCTCGTCTGGTTGAGAGTATTGTTGAGAAGCTAACAGAGGAAATTTTCAACGCAACAGTAGCAAATTGGTAATTATGTCAGATAATAATATATCGGTAATTGAACAGTATCTAGGTAAGTACCCCTGGTTTTCCGAAGGGTATCTGGATTTGTACAAAGCAATGTGCTCTCTGGAGGGGGATGTGGGTCTTACATATCTTAATAAGGCAGCCTCCCACGTATGGTCAAGATCAAAGCTATATGAAATATATAAGGAGTCGCTCATAGAACAGGCAGATGCAGATAGTGAGATAGTAGAGGTTGAGATACCTGCCGCTGTAGTTGAGACTCCTGCAGTTGAAGTTGAGATTGAAGCACCTGTTGTTGTTGCAGAGATTCTTGCAGTTGAAGTTGAAGCCCCTACTGTAGAGGTTGAGATTCCTGCGGTTGTGGTGGAAACCCCTGTTGTTGTGGTTGAAACCCCTGCCGTTGTTGCAGAGATTCCTGAGGTTGTAGTTGAAACAGAAGTGCCTGCAGTTGAGGCTGAAGCCCCTGTCGCAGAAGAGAGAGTTGAGCCGGAGTCAGAGAAACCGGCAGAGACTAAACCGGAGAGGGTAGCAGTGAAGATTGAGGAGAGGACCACCAAGCCTGCAAAGACACCTACATACAGAGAGTACGAACTTATACAGCTGGACGAAGATGAGGACCAGGGCAGAGATATAGTCTTTGAAGACAACTCATTTGTAATCACAGAGAACAAACCTAAATTTGTTCTTGCAGGAGGAGATTATTTTACAAAAAAAGATTTTGAGATGATTGAGCTGGATCTTTCTCAGCCACTGGATCACTTTATTGCAGAGAAGCCGACACTGCTCAGGTCTGCCATAATTGGAAAGGGGACAAAGCCGGTTGTCATTAACGACACAGAGTCTGCAGAGTCTTTAGACGACGAGGCATTTTACACAGAGACTTTAGCCTCAATATATATTGAGCAGGGGTTCTACAAAAGAGCTCTGGATGTCTACGCAAAACTTATTTTGTTATTTCCGGAAAAAAGTAGTTACTTTGCGACCCTTGTAAAAGAGATTAAGAATAAATATAACACCTAGATATTATGTATACAGTAATCGCTATTATTATTGTCATTGCCAGCATATTGCTCACAATAGTCGTATTGGTTCAAAACTCAAAAGGCGGCGGACTTGCTGCTAACTTTGCTTCGGGTAACCAGACCTTTGGTGTACGCCAGACAGCAGATTTTCTTGAAAAAGCCACCTGGACACTGGCAATATCTATTATTGTTCTTTGCGTTCTTGCAACAGCATTCGTATCTACAGGAAATAATCAAAAGAAAAATACAATTCAGGAGAGGATTGAGAATAGCGCACCTATACAAGGACAACCGGAATTCCCAACCACACCGGCACCTGAGACACCGCAAACACCTGGCGGCACACAAAACTAAAAAAATTATTCTCGCAGTATATCAGCTCGTTATGAAAATAACGGGCTTTTTTTGTGAAAAAATTAGTACTATGTGATACAAGGTAATAAAAAATATACATATATTTGCAGTACCAAATTCTATGTAATATTAAATAACAAAAAAAATGAAAAAAGTAGTGACAGTAGGTATAGGCGGAAGAACCTTTGTAATAGACGAGGATGCCTATCAGAAATTGAATCTTTACCTATCCAGGTTCAAAGAGAGAACCAAGATGGGTTTGCAGTCTTCAGATGTAATGGAAGACCTTGAGCAGCGCATTGCAGAACTCTTTACCGAGTCGCTGGGGTCAAAACTTGAGGTTGTTAACATTACTATGGTAAATAATGTCATTGGTCAGCTTGGGATGCCGGACGGCGAACCAATGGATGATGATTTTGGATTTAAAGGTGAGCCTCAACCAGGTTTTAGCCCAAGCCGTAAACTTTTTCGCGATCCGGACAATAAATCTTTGGGCGGAGTGTGCAGCGGGCTGGCCTACTATCTGAATGTAGATGTTGTTTTAATAAGGGTGCTGTTTGTGATTGCACTTGTAATGGGCGGAGCAGGTTTCTGGGCATATATTATTATATGGATTGTTGCTCCAATGGCCTATACCGCAACCCAGAAATGTGAAATGAGAGGACTTCCGGTTACGGCAGAGAATCTCAAAAAATTTTCCACTTACCATATATAAAAGAGCGATGAACGAGATTAATACAGATAACATTAAATCGCAAATGCGTAAAGGTGTTCTGGAGTATTGCATACTGAGCATACTCAGCAACAACGACGCATACGCCTCATCTCTGATTGCAGAGCTGAAGGATGCGAAGATGATAGTGGTAGAGGGAACCCTCTATCCGCTTCTAACCCGCCAGAAAAACCAGGGGCTTTTAAGCTACAGATGGGAAGAGTCGCAGCAGGGGCCACCAAGGAAGTACTATACTATAACAGAAAAAGGGAGAGAGCTGCTTGCAGAGATGGACTCTGCCTGGGAGGAGATGGTTGAGACACTTGCATTATTAAGACATAAAAAACAGTAAAATGAAAAAGGTTGTAAAAGTCAGTATCGGAAATCTTGCCTTCTCGGTAGAAGAGGAGGGGTTCCTCCTAATCAAGGGCTACCTGGATGTTCTTCACGATTATTATGATAATAAAGAGAATGGAGACGAGATTATTGAGGGGATAGAGGAGAGAATCGCAGAGCTTTTTGTAGAAAAATGTGGTTCAAACACTGTTGTCTCTACCGATATTATCAAAGAGGTTATTACCATTCTGGGAAGGCCTGAGGTGATTTTTGAGGAGCAAAGCGACCAGAGAAGTACCGGCTCTAAGAGTCATATAAGGTATATCCCTAAAAGGTTGTACAGAAACCCGGACAACAAGGTTCTGGGTGGTGTATGTTCCGGTTTGGCAGCATACTCAAACCTGGATGTAACTCTGGTTAGAATAATCTTTGTAATTCTCTTTTTCGGATTTTCTGCAATAGGACTGTTTCACGTAGGTGGCGGCTCCTTTATGGTTATAGCCTATATAGTAATGTGGCTTATTATTCCTGAGGCAAGAACAGTTGAGCAGCGCTGCTCTATGTATGGCGAACCTATGGATCTCTCTAACATTCAAAGCAATATTAAAAGAGAGGCGAAAAGGGCCGGCAGAAACATAAGCAGAGTGGGCAGAGAGGGAGCCTATGCACTGGAGGGAGTTGCCAGAGTTGTGGTAAAAGCATTTTCCATAATCCTCATATTTATATCAATAACAGCTATAGCAGTTTTATCATTTCTCTTTTTGGGAGTGGAGATATTCAAAGGTGTGCTACCTATGAACCTTATAGATTATGTCTCCCTGGGAATGGAAAACACGCTCTACCTCAAATTGGCCTTTATGGGTATGATTTTCCTTCCACTGGTTGGTATGCTGTACGGCGGTATTCAGTTGCTCTTCGGGTTTAGACCCGGTCGTATCCGCCCCGGAGTGATTATATTTCTATTGTGGCTCACATCAATTATCAGCTTTGGTGTATTGGCATCAAAGGCCAGCAGGCCATACTGGAACGAAGCACGCGAAAGTTCAGAGATACCGGTTGCCAAAAGACACGACACCATTTATGTAAAATTTGAATATAGCAAACCAATCCCAAATCACAGAGTGGTGATGGACGGTGGCTATTCGGACTTTTCACTTATGTGGATGGAGGAGGAAGAGCTTGGTGGAGAAATAGTTGTCTTCCCGACCCTAAAGTTGATCAAGCAGAGTGCAGATGAACCATCGTTGATAAAATATAGAAGCTATGCACACGCTTACAGCCACTCAGAAGCTGTTATAAAAGCACAGAACTCTCTGCCGGAGTTAAAGATGGAAGATTCACTCCTTACAATCAAGCCAAGAGTCTACAGTAAGGAGAACAAATGGGATGGAGTCTCACAAAGGGTCTCTTTATATATTCCCGAAGGTGTAGAGGTGATAGTTGTGGAGCCTGTACAACACGACTTTAAACTTATTAAAGGGAAAGAGTGGTTCTATAATGGCAAGGAGATCAACTCTCAAAACTGGGAAAGACATTTCTACTGGGATAGAAGGTGGAGAAGAGACTTTGAGAGAAAATGGGAAAACCGTTTTGAAGAGTAATAAATTTACAGAGGCTATCTTTCCGGGTAGCCTCTGTAAATATTAACTCGTTACTTACTTTATATGATAAACGACTAAAATTTAAATTACTCCCAGCTCTTTTCCAACTTTTGTGAAGGCGGCAACGCATTTGTCCAGATGGTCGGTTTCGTGACCGGCACTTATCTGCACGCGAATCCTTGCCTGATCTTTAGGAACGACAGGGAAGTAGAATCCTATGACATAAATTCCCTCTTCCAGCAACTTTGTTGCAACAATTTGGGATAGTTTTGCGTCATATAGCATCACAGCGCAAATTGCAGATTGAGTTGGCTTAATATCGAACCCCGCAGCCAACATTTTTTCTACAAAATATTTAGTGTTTTTGTGGAGTTTGTCCTGTAAATCATTGGTCTTTGACATCATATCAAACATAGCACTTCCCGCGGCAGCCACCATCGGCGGAATAGAGTTGGAGAAGAGATATGGTCTTGAGCGCTGGCGCAGCATCTCGATAATCTCTTTTTTACCGGTAGTGAAACCGCCGATTGCACCCCCGAATGCTTTACCCAGTGTACCAGTAATAATCTCTATCTTTCCCCGAAGGTCAAACAGCTCAGTGGTTCCCCTTCCGGTCTCACCCACAACACCTGCTGAGTGTGACTCATCTACCATTATCATAGCATTGTATCTGTTTGCAAGCTCATAGATCTTGTCAAGTGGCGGAACATTTCCATCCATTGAGAAGACACCATCTGTGACTATGAGCCTGTAGCGCTGGGCCTGAGAGACTTTAAGACAGTTCTCAAGCTCCTCCATATTTGCATTGGCATAACGGTACCTCTGCGCTTTGCACAACCTTACACCATCTATAATAGAGGCGTGGTTAAGGGAGTCCGATATTATAGCATCCTCTTCGCCAAGCAGTGGTTCAAAAACGCCCCCGTTTGCATCAAAACAGGCGGCGTACAGAATAGTATCTTCAGTTCCGAAGAATTGTGCAATCTTCTTCTCAAGCTCCAGGTGAAGATCCTGAGTTCCGCAGATAAACCTCACGCTGGACATCCCAAAACCTTTTGTTTTTAGAGCATTTATTGCGGCATCAACAAGAACGGGGCTGTTCGAGAGGCCAAGATAGTTGTTTGCACAAAAGTTTAGAACCTCCTGTCCGGTGTTTACCTTAATCTTTGCCTGCTGGGGAGTAACAATAACCCGCTCTTTTTTATAGAGCCCTGCCTCCTTTATTTCGCCAATCTCTTTTTGCAAAAACTCCTGATAGTTTTGATACATATATTTAGAATTTAAAATTTAACACAAATTTAACAAGTAATTGAGAATTTTGGCACGGAACTTGAAAACTATTTTTGTTTTTAAAGTTTTATACAACTACTTTTGTGCCCGAAATTATAATGTAAAAAGATGGATATTAAGACAACTATTTTAGAGAACTCTCTTGAACTGTTTCTTCAAAGAGGATGTAAGGCGGTGACGATGGATGATGTTGCAAAAGAGAACGGCATATCTAAAAGGACTCTATACGAGCTTTTTACAGATAAATCCGATTTGCTGGAGCAGTGCATAGGCTATCTCCACTGCCATATGATGAAGTACTCGGCAAAGATGGAGGAGGATTCGCAAAACTTGCTTGAGCTGCTGTTTAAGATTCACGAGACTCAGTCCGATGTAATTATTAACCTTAAGCGAAACTTCTTTATGGAGCTTAAGAGATACTATTACCCAATATACAAGAAGACTGTTGAGAAGTTTACCGTTTACCACAGAGAGAAGACTGCAGAATACCTCAGGCAGGGGCAGAAAGAGGGGCTGGTAATTGAGGATATTAATATAGACCTGGTAACGAAGATTATAATAGAGATCTCAAACATAATTGAAGATAGTGAAGTGTTTCCGCTCAAAGAGCACTCCAGAAAGGATCTTTTCCGGGAGGTTGTAATCCTCTACTTCCGCGGAATATCAACATTAAAGGGGATAGAGCTAATAGATAAATACATACAAATTAACAAATAATAAGAGTTTATGAAATTCCAGACAAAATTAAAAGTGCTCTTCACACTTTTTGTGCTAGTTGTTGCAGAAGGTACTGCAAACGCCGGGCAGCCTGTTGCTCAGGAACTTCGTCTTACAATTGACAAAGCGCTGGAGATTGCTGTAGATCAGAATCTAAGCGTAAAGGTTGCAGACGAGGAGATAGCAAGGGTAGACTGGCTAAAAAAAGAGAATTGGTATATGCTGCTTCCATCTGTGGGAGCAAATGCCCAGTATACCAACAATGTTCTAAAACCGGTTTTCTTCTCCGATTTCTTCCCGGGTGGTAAGATGGAGGTTGGTTCCACAAACAGTTATGCTGTGACCGGAACTCTGCAGGTGCCGATATTCTCTCTTGCTCTGCTAAAGAACATAGAGATGTCCGAGATTGAGCTGAGATCTGCACTTGAATCTGCAAGGAGCACAAAAATTGACCTGATTGCTCAGGTTAAGAACTCGTTCTACGGAATCCTTATGCTTGAGGAGTCACTTAAGGTGCTGGAGGAGAGTTATAAGAATGCAAAAGAGACTGCAGATAATATCAGAAAGATGTACGAAAACGGCCTGGCTTCGGAGTATGATAAGATTCGTTCCGATGTTGCCGTAAGAAATATTTTACCATCAATAACTCAGGCGAAAAACGGACTGGAGCTATCCAAGATGCAACTCAAGGTGCTGCTCTCGCTGGACCTGAACACCTCTCTTACTCTGGAGGGAGATATATCTAAATATGAGAGTGAGATTATCCAATACTCCCCTGCGGGAGATCTCTCGCTGGAGGAGAACAGTAACCTCAGGACTATGGATATCCAAATGGAGAAGCTGGACAAGAGTATAGAGCTTATCCGCTCGCAAAGATTACCATCTGTTGCCGGTTTTGCTAACTACCAGCTTCAGATGCAGAGTCAGGAGTTCACCTTTAGTGAGCGTTGGGCCAACTCATTTGCAGTAGGTTTAGCGATTCAGATCCCTATCTTCAGTAAGATGTCCAATGTGCTCAAAGAGAAGCAGAGCCGGGTTGTTATGAGACAACTTCAATTGCAGAGAGATCTTCTGGAGAGCAATCTAAGCCTGGCTGCCAGAAACTCACTCAATGAGATGAGCAGGGCAAAGATTCAGCTTGAGTCAGATAAAGAGGCTGTTATGCAGGCCAAAAAGGGGTATGAGATATCTAAAGTAAGGTACAATACCGGGGCAGGAACTCTACTTGAGCTTAACGACACCGAGGTTGCACTCACCAGATCTAAACTCAACCTCAACCAGACAATATATGACTATATAAAGGCAAAGAATGACTATGAGAAGGTTCTTGGCAACGACAGTATAGAAAAACAATTAACAGACAATAAATAAATTACAATATGAAAAAATTTGCATCACTTATTCTTCTTGGCACACTTGCCCTTGCAGCCTGCTCGGGCGAAGCAGCCACAGAGAGTACACAAAAAGAGTTTCCGGTTAAAGTTGCAACCATAGAGAAGGCAACCGTAAGACAAGATTTCGAATTTACAGGAAACATCGAACCGTTGGTTAAGAACTTTATATCCAGTGCTGCGGCCCAGAGGATAGAGAAGATCTATGTAGAGATAGGCTCAAGGGTAAAAAAGGGACAGCTTCTGGTGGAGATGGAGAATTTAAACTATGCACAGGCAAAGATTCAGATAGAGAATCTTAAACTGGATCTCTCTCGTATTGAGGCTCTTTACAGAGCCGGCGGAGTAGCCGAGCAGCAGTATGACCAGCTTAAAACACAGGTGAGCATATCTGAGAAGAGCCTTGCAAACCTGGATAAAAACACAAAGCTGCTCTCCCCGATAGACGGAATAGTTGTTCAGAAGAACTTCTTTGACGGAGACCTTGCAACAGGGCAGCCTATTTTGGTGGTTATGCAGATGCAACCGGTTAAGATTCTCATTAGTATCTCCGAGGAGTTCTTCCCGCAGGTTAAGGTGGGCACCCCTGCAGAGATCTCTCTGGATATCTATCCGGACAAAAAATTCAACGGAAAGGTTATGTTAATACACCCGACAGTTGATGCAACAACCAGAACTTTTGTGGCAGAGGTTAGAATTGACAACCCGTCACTGCTTATTCGTCCCGGAATGTTTGCCCGTGCTAAGGTGAATTTCGGCGAGAAAGAGAGAGTTGTGGTTCCCGATAAAGCAGTTATCAAACAGTCCGGAACTAATGACAAATATGTATACACTCTTGACGGAGATGTTGTTACCTACACAAAAATAGAGCTTGGCAGGAGAATTGGCTCAATTTAC
Organism: Bacteroidetes bacterium HGW-Bacteroidetes-5; assembly: GCA_002842515.1. GTDB lineage: Bacteria > Bacteroidota > Bacteroidia > Bacteroidales > UBA932 > Bact-08. The sequence continues at coordinate 1,747,532 of PHDC01000001.1, forward strand.
GAAGTGATAAGCGGTATTGAGGCAGGAGATAAGGTGGTTGTAGCCGGTCAATCTGCACTTTCGGATAAAATCACTGTAAAGGTAACCGAGTCAGGACTGGATCTAACTAAATAAACAGAATTTCAATTATGAAAATATACGAAACCGCGGTCAGGAAACCGGTAACAACAGCCCTGATTTTTATCGGGATTGTGGTCTTTGGTCTCTTCTCCTTTACGAGACTCTCCGTAGACCTATACCCCGAAATTGAGCTGAATGCGGTAACAATAATGACCACATATTCGGGAGCAAGTGCAACCGATATTGAGCAGAATGTTACCAAAAGATTGGAGATGTCACTGAGCACAGTGTCGGATCTTAAACGAATCTCATCTACATCAAAAGACAATATCTCCCTTATAACTATTGAGTTTGAGTATGGGACAGATATGGATGAGGCTGTAAACGATATCCGGACAGTACTGGATATGCAGCGCAACTTTCTACCGGAGGATACAGAGAATCCGGTAGTTCTAAAGTTCAACTCATCTATGATGCCGGTTGCATTTATGAGTGCACGGACATCACAAAATGAGCAGGGTCTCTATAAAATTCTGGAGGAGAAGGTTGCAAACCCAATTAACAGAATAAACGGAGTTGCCTCTGTATCCATTTCCGGAGCCCCGCAAAGGGAGATTCAGGTTAGGGTAGATCCGAAAAAGATGGAGGCATACAAGCTCTCTATAGAGCAGATCTCCGGGCTGTTGGCAATGGAGAACCGTAATATGCCTGCCGGTAATATAGATATAGGTTCCGAGACATTCTCGGTTCGGGTAGATGGCGAGTTTAAGAGCAGCGACCAGATTGGGGATATAATTGTGGGCAGCTTTATGGGACGGAACATCTATATTAAAGATGTTGCAACTGTAAAAGATACCCTTAAAGAGCGTGCTACAGAGGTTCTTACTAATGGAGAACGTAGTGCAATGATTGTTATTCAAAAACAGTCCGGCTCAAATGTGGTAGAGATTGTAGACAGAATTAACAAAGAGCTGCCTGCAATAAAGGCTGCTCTCCCGGCAGATGTACAGCTGGAGATGGTTCTGGATACATCGGATTTTATCAAGAGCAGTATAAACTCACTAACAGAGACAGTGCTACTTGCAGGACTCTTTGTGATGATTGTGGTGCTCTTCTTCCTGGGAAGATGGCGGGCAACATTTATCATTATCCTTACAATTCCGGTCTCTCTGATTGCGGCATTTATCTACCTGATGATTACGGGGAATACCCTTAATATAATATCTCTCAGTTCGCTCTCAATTGCGATAGGGATGGTGGTAGACGATGCGATTGTGGTTCTGGAGAATATAACATCTCATATAGAGAAGGGGAGTAAGCCAAGGGATGCGGCAATCTATGCAACCAATGAGGTAGCTGTGGCGGTAGTGGCATCTACACTTACAATTGTGGCGGTGTTCTTCCCGCTCACAATGGTTACCGGTCTTGCCGGGATTATGTTCAAACAGCTTGGATGGATTGTTACCATAATAATAACAGTATCTACAGTTGCGGCGCTTACCCTAACACCAATGCTCAGCTCAAGGATGCTCAAGAAGGATCCGAAGAGAAGTAAAGCTTTTATGTTCTTTTACTCTCCTATTGAGAGGGGGCTGGACTCGCTGGATGAGTGGTATGCCGGGCTTTTACGTTGGGCGGTATCAAACAGAAAGTTTGTATTAATTGCCTCTTTCGCACTCTTTTTATCCAGTATAATGTTGCTTACCAAGGTGGGGACAGACTTCTTCCCAACCTCCGATAATGCACAGATATCAATAAAAGTGGAGCTTCCGGTGGGTACAAGAGTAGAGCAGGCAAGAGTTCTGAATGAGTATCTGTATAGTCAGTGGAAAGAGAAATATCCGGAAATTGAAGTACTTCAGACATCTATGGGCCAATCTGACGGATCAAATATCTTTATGTCCCTTAACAGCTCCGGCTCTCACCTTATAACTTACACAGCAAGGCTGAGCAAAGCAGGGGAGAGGAAGAGAGATATCTTTGAAATATCTGACCTCATTAGAGAGGAGCTTAAAGTAATTCCGGAACTCTACCGTTTTGAGGTAATTCCGGGGGGGTCAAACCCGGGAATGGGTACCGGAGGGTCCGGCCTGGAGCTGGATGTGCTGGGTTACAATATGGATGATGCAGCTGTTGTTGCAGAGCAGGTGGCAGAGATTATGCGCAAGACTCCCGGGCTAAGAGATGTTAAACTGAGCAGAGAAGATTATATGCCTCAGCTTAGGGTTGAGTTCGACAGGGCGAAGCTTGCAATGAACGGAATCAATCTTACATCTGCAGCAAATGTTGTAAGGAACAGAATCAACGGAATTATTACCACAAGGTTCAGAGAGGATGGCGAGGAGTACGATATAGTTGTGAGAAACGACATCAGCCACAGAACCAGTATAGAGGATATCAATGAGATACTGCTATATAACAATACCGGTAAGAGTGTAAGATTGAGCGAGGTTGGAACTGTAAACGAAGATTTCGCACCCCCTTCAATAGAGCACCTGGACAGAGAGAGGGTGATTAAAGTGACCGGCTCTATCTATAAAAGAGCTTTGGGAGATATTGCAAAAGAGGTTACAGCAGAAGTAGATAAAATGACTCTTCCGGCAAACATCGCAGTAGAGCTATCGGGATCTTACGAAGAGCAGCAGGACTCCTTTGCAGATATGCTCACCCTACTGCTTCTGGTGGTTATGCTCACCTATATTGTTATGGCGGCACAATTTGAATCTTTCAGGGATCCTTTCATTATAATGTTCTCACTGCCGTTTGCATTTACCGGAGTGTTTGTAGCTCTTTGGCTTACAGGAACCTCCCTTAGCCTTATTGCCCTTATTGGTGCTGTGATGCTTGTAGGTATTGTGGTGAAGAACGGAATTGTGCTCATAGACTACATTAACCTCAATAAAGAGAGGGGAATGAGCGTAATGCGCTCTGTAGTTTCCGGAGGACGCTCCCGTCTACGCCCGGTTCTTATGACAACAATAACAACCATCCTAGGGATGTTGCCAATGGCCATAGGTATAGGAGAGGGGTCGGAGATATGGCAGCCTATGGGTATCTCTATCATTGGAGGATTAACACTCTCTACTATCTTGACCCTTGTGGTGATTCCGACGGTTTACACCTCATTCCACGCGGGAGATATCAAGAGAAAACGCAGAGCACACGCCAAATTAAACTCATAAAAAGAAGATTATGAAAGCAGTAATGATTATATATAACCAGGCACACTCAACTGTAGTGATGAATATTCTGGACGAACTCTCTGTGAGAGGATTTACCAAATGGACCGATGTCCAGGGCAGAGGCTCCAAAAAGGGAGAACCACACTACGGAAGCCACGCCTGGCCATCTAAGAATATGGCAACACTTGCCGTGGTTGAAGATGGCGAAGCAGGAGCTTTGATAGATAAATTACGCATTGCAAATGCCCAGGCAGAGGAGCAGGGGCTGAGGGCATTTGTGTGGGATGCAGACTCTGTGGTATAAGTTTTTTAAGGGTTTTTAAAAAAAACATATTAAATTAGCAGTCACAAATGTTTAATTTAAAAAAAATCTAAAATGGCAGTAGCAATTAATGACTCAAATTTTAATGAGATAGTACTAAAATCAGACAAACCGGTAGTAATAGATTTCTGGGCAACTTGGTGTGGTCCTTGCCGTATGATTGCTCCTATTATTGATGAGCTTGCGACGGAGTATGAGGGGAAAGCCATAATTGCTAAGTGCGACGTTGACTCAAGTGAGAGTGTTCCCGTTAAGTACGGTATCCGCAATATCCCTACAATTCTCTTCTTTAAGAACGGAGAGTTGAAAGATAAGATTGTCGGCTCAACTACTAAAGGGGCTATTGTAGCCAAAATTAATGAACTAATGTAATTTATTATGAAAAAAATTGCAGCTGTAGCCATCCTAATGCTTTTAATCTCATCTTCCGCTTTTTCACAGGCGAAGTTTGGGATAAAAGGCGGGTTGAATTTCAACTCGTATAAGGATGTTTCGGGTAATGTGAACAACACGTGGAATAACCAGACAGGTTATCATTTTGGAGTTCTGATTCAGACCAAGGTTCCAATTATCGGGCTTGGACTTCAGCCCGAGCTGCTGTTCGTAAGGAAGGGGGTAGAGGATCCGGATGTTCCGGCCAATAGTTTTTATCTGGACTATCTTCAACTTCCCATAAATGTGCAAATTGGCTTAGACCTGCTTCTGTTTCGTCCATTTATTATGGTTAGCCCGTACATCTCATATGCCATTGGCAAAGGGGATATGCTGGTTGACACAGAGTGGGACAACCTCAACAGGCTGGACTATGGCTATGGTCTTGGTGCAGGGATAGATATCTGGAAGCTTCAAATTACCGGCAAGTATAACTGGTCAATGGGTAAGCTTCAGGATGCAACCTCAACTCCAATCAACGGAACAACATTAAAGAATGCAAAAATTCAGGGATTTCAACTCTCTGTTGCTTTACTCTTTTAAAAGAAGTTTGATTTAATGTCAAAGAGGTTGTGTGTTTACTGTTCATCCAGTAACATACTGGAAGATAAATATAGAGAGGCCGCCAAAGAATTCGCCACGGCGGCCTCTTTGTTAGGGTATACCATTGTTTGCGGCGGGAGCATAATGGGGCTTATGGGCGTCATTATAGATGTAATGATTGAGAGAGGTTCAACGGTAGAGGGTTATATTCCCGGTTTTATGGAGGATATGGAGATCCATCACCCGAATATTAAGAATCTGGGGGTTGTAGATACAATGAGCAGGAGAAAAGAGCTTCTCAGGGAGAACACAGATGCTGTGATTGCATTCCCCGGAGGGCTAGGTACACTGGAGGAGTTTCTGGAGACCTTTACACTTAAGAGGCTTGGCCAATATGATGGCTCGGTAATCCTTTATAACCAGGATGGCTATTACAACAAGCTTCTTGAGTTGTTAGATCACTTTGCGGCAAATAAATTTCTTAATTCGAACTATCGTGATACCCTTATTGTTGTTAACAGTGTAGAGGAGTTGATGGATTCTGTCCGCAGCTCTAAAAGAGAATTTATAGAAGCTAAACACTACTTGCCGGGATAGACCGGTATGCTATTATGGAGTTAAAAAGAGTACAAGGGGCAATTCAAGCAGATTTCGACAAAGTAAATATTCTTATTAAAGAGAGTCTTGAGAGCGAGGTTGAACTGCTAAACACTATAAACAAATATCTTTTAAACCTAAAGGGAAAGCAGATAAGACCACTGCTATGTCTTTTGTCGGCGAAGGCCTGCACAGAGATGACCCCCGTTACAATAAGCTGTGCGGCAGTTTCGGAGATGATACACACGGCAACCCTTATGCACGACGATGTTGCAGACAACTCCTCTGTGCGCAGAGGTTCACCTACTGTCCAAAGTGCATTCAGCCCTGCAGCATCTGTTCTCACAGGAGATTACTGGCTGGCGAAGGCCCTCTCTCTTTTGGTAAAGGAGAACGATCCAAAGGTGTTGGGATTCTTTACAAGGGCAGTTGAGGAGCTCTCCGAGGGGGAGCTGTTTCAGATGCAGAAGGCCTCCAAACTTGACACGAGTGAGAAGGATTACCTTGAGATAATTACCCGTAAGACATCCAGCCTTTTTGTGGCAGCTGTTGCCTCCGGTGCATACTCAGGCGGAGCCGGCGACAAGATAATTGAAGATATGAGCAGATATGCATACCATCTGGGAATCGCTTTCCAGATAAGAGACGATATCTTTGACTATATGCCGGACCTGAACACAGGCAAAAATGCAGGAACCGACATCCGGGAGAAAAAAATAACACTTCCTCTTATTTGCGCTCTTGAGAGAGCAAAACCTCAAGAGAGAGATGAGATGTTAATGCTCATTAAGGAGTCTCTGTATGACGACGACTCTTTGGTAAAAAAGACTCTGGACTTTGTAAAGAGATACGATGGAATCTCAAGCGCACAAAATGCACTTTCCCAGCACTCAAAAATTGCGATTGATGCTTTAAAGGATCTTAAAGAGAGTATCTATAAAAATGAACTGGCAGATTTAGCCTTGTATGTAGGGACCAGACTAGTATAATATCTGCTATTTGTAAATTCTCTCGTAAACGGCCTCCAGTTTGTCGTAAAACTCGGAGCCAAATGCAAATGTAAGGGGCTCTTTCAGGAACCTGAATACAGGAACACCCTCTTTTTTACCTTTTACATAACCATCTACACATACGTGCCACTGGTGCAGATTCAATGCGGTGAGTCCGTTGGAGAGCCGTGATACTCTTATTGGGTATAGCCAGCAAGAGATAGGCTTTCTTAAGGTACTCTCGCCCTGTGAGTGGGCAAACTCAATTCCGCAAAAACAGATGTCGTCCTTATCAAAAAGTGTAAAGGCACACTCCTCTCCGCCAATGAGCGGAGTAACAAGATCTTCATCAATATCACGGACAAAGGGACCCTGCTCCTTGATGGAGCGGATCCCCTCAATCCTGAGATATTTTGAAATTTTATCATACTCCTTCTCAATAAGAGCACATTCGTGATCTTCAAGAGGAGCCCCACTGTCTCCGATTATACAGCACGCACCGTGGCACCGAGAGATATCGCAAATGAACCTTTCGGTAAAGATATCAGACGAAACGAGAGTGTTGTCAATCTCGACAATTGTGGGAGAGCTCATTTAAAATTCTTGCTTTAACTTATTACTATTTACTCTCCGGTGCAAAACCCTTCATAATTATCTCAAACTGGTTACCCTGAGATAATACACTCTTGATGTATTCGTGAAGTTTTGCAGGGGTCATAGCTTTAAGGGCAGCCTCATAAGTGGTATGAAGATCTTTGCCGATAAGATATCTGTTTGAAATAGTATTCAACCAATAGCTGTTCTCTCTAAGGTTCTGAGTATAGTTCTTAGATAAAAACTCAACTACCTTGTTGAAATCATCTGCAGATACCCCGTTTTGGATAACATTTGCAATCTCTTTATGAGCTCTTGCAAGAAGTCTCTCCTTAAGCGCAACATCTGTATCAAAACCGAATAGGAATGTAAAGTTTTCTGTAGGGTAGGTAGAGAGGCTCATATTAACACCCACTCCGTATGTCCCTTGCTCCTCTTCGCGGATTGTTCTGGTAAATACCTGTTCGAAAACCTGTTTTGTCATATTTGACATAATAAGGTTCTCTACGCTATATTGTGTTTTACCGGAAAATATGGTATATACGGTAGCTTTTGGGGTTTGCATCTCCCTGTCGAAATGTTTTACAACCTTTCCTTTTACCGGAACCATTCCCACATTTTTCCAATCCTCTTTCTTACCCTTACTGCCAGGTAGTGAAGCGATATATGTCTCAACCAACGGGCGAAGAGTTACTGCATCTACATTGCCTACAAAGACAAATGTGAAATCGGCTGCATTCGCAAATCTCCCTTTAGCAAGTTCAAGAGTTCTTGCATAATCAATTTTGTCAAGCATCTCTACAGAGAGCCTCTTTGCGTATGGGCTGTTGTTGTAAAGAGTAGCCTGGAGGGTGTCTGTGAATGCGGTCATAGGATTTGCGGCTGCATTTTTGAGCTGGGCTCTCATTCTGCCCAACAACGCCTGGTATGCCTCAGGATCACTTCTTAAAGATGTGAAGTTAAGGTATACAAGCTGCATAAAGGTTTCAATGTCTTTTGGTGCACTGCTTCCGTTTAAGGCTTCGGTTGTGAGAGTTATTGCTGTTTGCAGATTAACATTTTTACCTGCAAGAACCTTTCTTAAATCTGTAGCGCTAAAGTTACCGAAACCTCCGACAGAGGCTACCTCCGAAATAACTTTTGTGTTGATGATATCCTTGATATCAAACAGTGAGAAACCACCACGGCTGCTGGCATTGAAAAGAATCTGATCCTCTTTGAAATCGGTCTTTTTAATAACAACGGTTGCACCGTTTGAAAGAGTCCACACTATTGAGTTGCTCATAGCGTCGTTAACCTCCGATACAATCTTACCGGCAACAGGGGCTTTTGAGATAAGAGGTTCGTTAGAGACTGTCTCTTTGTAGGCCTCAATCTGGCTCGCCCGTGTTTTATTGTAAACATCTAAAAGAGCCTCTTTTGTAGGGATAGCCAAACCCTCTTTTTTAGGCATCATAACTGCAACAACCACATTCTCCTCTATAGGAAGTGACTTTGCATATGTGTTTAACTGCTCTATCGGAATTGAAGGAATAATCTGCTGCATCAATGTATACTCCATCTCTACACCCGGCATAGCCTCACCGGTAAGGAAGTGGTTAAGAATCTGATCTACATAGAATCCGCTGTTTAGCTTCTCTCTCTCTTTGTATATCTGCTCAAGACGGCTGTTGAAATTTGCCTTTGCTCTCTCATACTCCGATGCTGTAAAGCCAAACCTTTTAACCTTCTCTGCCTCTTCTACTATTGCCTTGAATGCTGTTTCCAGTTCACCCTCTCTGGCTCCGGCTGAGATTCCAAATGTTGACTTTGTGTTTGATGTAATAAAGTCACCATAGTTTGAAGATGCACTTGTAAATGGAGAATTTGCTTTTTGAGCAATTTCCGAAAGTCTTGAATTTAACATACTTGTAACCATACTGTTCATATAGCCGTATACTAAAGAGACAGCGGTAGGGCGAAACTCCTTAGGGAGAACATCGTGTTTGTACATTAGCATTATGCTGCTAGATGTAGCCTCTACATCACTTGCAACAGAGATAAGCGGCTCATTTGTATTAGGAACTTCAAAAATCTCTCTTGGTGCAGGGTTAACAGCTTTAGGAATAGCACCGAAAAGTTTGATAATTTGCTTCTCTATTGCCTCGGGGTCTATATCTCCAACAACAATAATTCCCTGAAGATCCGGACGGTACCATTTTTTGTAGTACTCTCTAAGCTCGCTATAGGTGAAGTTATCGATAACCTCAACCAAACCTGCGGGAAGCCTGTGAGCATATTTACTGCCGGGCATAATCTCCGGAAGGATAGCCTCAATCATTCTCATTTGAGCGTTGCTTCTTGTGCGCAGCTCTTCGCGAATGACACCCCTCTCTTTATCGATATCCTTCTCATTGAGATTGATGGCGCAAGCCCAGTCGTGAAGGATAAGAAGGCACGAGTCAATAATGCCCTGTCTTGTTACAGGAACTGCAGAAATATTGTAAACTGTTTGATCTACAGCTGTGTATGCGTTGAGGTTGGCTCCAAATTTTACGCCGATGGTCTCAAGGTATGAGATAACTTTGTTGTCGGGAAAGTTTTTGGTTCCGTTAAAGGCCATATGCTCCAAAAAGTGAGCAAGACCTCTCTGTTTGTCATTCTCCAGGATAGCTCCTACCTTCTGAGCTATAAAGAACTCTGCCTGACCTTTAGGCTCGGCATTTTTCATTATAAAGTAGGTTAATCCGTTGTCCAGTTTCCCGCTTTTAACCTTTGGGTCAAGCGGCAGTTGCGGTGGAACTTGCGCAATCGCCCCAAAATAGACGAATAGCGAAGCCACAATTAGAAGTAATCTTTTCATAAATTGTTTACTTGATTTGATTTTTAAGATAGTACAAATGTAAACAATTTTCTTGCCAGATATATTAGTTTTTGCTATTTTTGCAAGAATGCCAAAAGAGTAAACTAAAAATTTATAATTATTAATTAATATTCAAATGAAAAGAATCAAGACACTTTTAGCCGTTTGTTTGCTGTCATTATTCTCATTTACAACTGCTTTCGGTCAGGATCTGGAAACAGCGACAGGATTGTACAACTCCGGAGCAACAGCTCTTGGAGAGAGCAACTATGCTGTTGCACTGGATTCATTCACAAAAGCCTTGAAGATGCTCGAAGCTCTAACGCCGGAAGATAGGGGCGAAGATGGAGCGGCTCTTGTTAAAGAGGCAAAGGCAATAATTCCGCAGATACACCTTCGTTTCGGAAAGGAGCTTGCATCAAAGGGAGATATTGACAACTCAATGATTCAGTTGAAAAAAGCGATAGAGACTGCAAAAGCCAATGGTGTTGCAGAGGTGGGAGAAGAGGCCAATGAGCTTATTCCTCAACTTATTATGGCAAAAGCTACAAATGACCTCAATGCGGGAAAACTTCCGGAGTCTATTGCCGGATTTAAGAAGGTGATTGAACTGCAGCCTGCAAACAGCAGTGCATATCTATATACCGGTTTGGCAGAGCAGAAATTAAACAACGAGCCGGCTGCAATAGCTGCATTTGAAAAGGCAATTGAACTGGGCGATACTGAGAATGCTCCAAAAAGAATTTCGGTAATCTACCTCAACAAATCTGTTACCGCAACCAAGACAAAAAACTGGGCAGAGGTTTTCTCAAATGCAAAGAAGGCAAATGAGTACAACGAATCTCCAAACGGACATAAACTGATTGGTCTTTCGGGAGTTCAGCTTAAGAAATATGACGAGGCAATAGATGCTCTGGAGGCATACCTTGCAGCAGACCCTAATGCTAAAGATAAAAACAGCACTTTGTATAATCTTGCTGTTGCCTTTGAAGCAAAAAACAACACCGCAAAAGCCTGCGGATACTACAAGCAGCTGCTCACAGACCCTAATTACAAGCAGATTGCAGAGTACAAGGTGAAAACTCAACTAAAGTGCAACTAAGAGAGTTAGAGATTTTAGCACCGGCAAAAAACATAGACATCGGCATTGCAGCAATTGACTGTGGTGCCGATGCTCTCTATATTGCAGGACCCTCTTTCGGAGCGAGGGAGGCTGCGGGAAACCCTATGTCCGATATTGAAAAGCTTGCAGCCTATTCACACAGGTTCGGGGCAAAAGTTTATATGGTTTTAAACACCATCCTCTACGACAATGAGATAGAGAGTGCCGTTAAACTGGCAACACAGGCGTATGAAGTCGGTTGTGATGCGCTTATTATTCAGGATCTTGGGCTGCTCAGGGCAGCTTTGCCACCCATTCCCCTTTTTGCATCTACACAGACCAATATAAGAGATGTGGAGCAGGCTCTGTTGATGGAGTCTCTCGGGTTCAAACGGGCAATCCTGGCAAGAGAGCTATCACTGGAGCAGATATCTGCAATTAGAAAAAGTACAAACATAGAGCTGGAGAGCTTTGTGCATGGGGCCCTCTGTGTGAGTTACAGCGGGCAGTGCTATATAAGCAGCAGGGTTACCGGCCGCAGCTCAAACAGAGGGGAGTGTGCGCAGATGTGCCGCTCATCTTACAACCTGACAGATAACAGAGGTAAGGTTATTGTAAAGGATAGACCGATACTGTCGCTCAAAGATCTCAACCTTGCCGGTTATATACCCGCTTTGGCAGATGCCGGGGTAACATCGTTCAAGATAGAGGGGCGGCTCAAAGGGGCCTCCTATATCAAGAATGTGGTGAGATACTACAGAGGGGTTATGGATAGCTTTCTTGATGGGAACCAAACCTATAAAAGCTCCTCCTTGGGCAAACTCTACGGCGGATTCACTCCCAGGCCCGAGAGCACATTCAACAGGGGTTATACCAATCTCTTTATTGAGGGGACCAGAGATAGCTGGAGCAGCGGAGAGAGTGCAAAATCTACCGGGGAGTACATAGGAAAGATAATCTCAACGGCTAAAGACAGAAGGGGAAATCTCACATTCCGCTACACATCTTCCAACAGAGTCGAGAATGGAGACGGGCTCTGTATAATAGCCCCATCGGGAGAGGTAATTGGGATAAGGGCAAGCACCACAGAGTCCAGGGAGGTTGTGACCAATGAGCAGGTTACAGTGCCGCCGGGCTCGCTGCTCTACAGAAACTACAACCACTCCTTTGAGAAGGAGCTTGCGGCAAATATGCCCAAAAGGTTGATAAGCGTCTTTTTGACAATCACCTGCAAAAACGGGAAAACATCAGTAAAAGCGGTTAGTGAAGATGGCCGTGAAATCATTCTCTCCATAGAGAAAAGGTTTGAACCGGCACGAGACTCCGCCCTGGTGCAGGAGAGCGTAGCCCGGCAGCTTGGTAAGAGCGCAGGGATATACAGGTTTGAGGTGAAATCCTTTATTGCAGATGAGTATCTGTTCTACCCAATCTCGGAGTTGAATGAGATTCGGCGGGAGATTGCCACAAAACTGGATGAAATGGAGGTACAAAATGCAGGCGAGCCGGCAGGCATTAAGGGTGAATTGCCGGGCAGCCCGGGCGAGCCGCAAATCACTGCGGAGAACTCGCCGGCGAGGTACCATAAGGCAAAACCTTTAAAGGGGCAGACCCCGGACTACAGGGCAAACATATCCAACTCACTCTCAAAGGAGCTCTATATGGAGTTGGGGGCAAAATCTACAGATGAGGCATTTGAGATATCTCCGCCGGAGCAGGCAGAGCTTATGAGGTGCAAATACTGCATAAAGTTTGAGCTGGGCAGCTGCCCCAAAGAGGGGAGCCGTACAAAGTATGAAGAGCCTTTATGGCTGGAGAATGGAGGGAGAAAATTCCGGGTTGCATTTGACTGCAATAAATGTGAAATGGTTATATTTGGGTAAATATTGAGATATGCGATTTGCAGCAATAGTAGGACAGAAAAAACTGAAGGAGCAGTTCATTGCGATGGCTGCAGATGAGAGAGTTGGCCACGCTTTACTGCTCTATGAGGAGTCCGGCTTCGGAGCCCTCCCAATGGCAATCGCATTTGCTCAGTATCTCTGTTGCCCCCATAAGGCAGATGGTGACTCCTGCGGGAGCTGCCCCACCTGCAACAAGTTTCAGAAACTTATCCACCCGGACCTTCACTTTGCAATGCCGGTTAACTCTACAAAAACCATCTCGGCAGATAAAAAACCGGTAAGCGACACTTTTGCGGCCGCCTGGCGGGAGGCAATCATCTCCGACCCCTATCTCACAGAGCAGCAGTGGTATGAGAAGATTGGGATAGAGAACAAATCGGGGATAATAGGGGTGAACGAGGCCGCACTCATCGGGAGAAAGATGAGTATGAGATCTTTTGAGGGGGGTAAGAAGTTTATGATAATATGGCTGCCGGAGCGGATGAACCAGGAGGCGGCGAACAAACTTTTAAAACTTATAGAGGAGCCGCCGCCGGATACATTTATCTTTTTGGTGAGCGAATCGCCCGAGAATGTAATCGTAACAGTTCTCTCCAGATGTCAAATCTTTCGTCTTCCTCCAATTGAGAGCGAATCTCTCTCAATGGAGCTGGTAGAGGAGTTTGATACAGATATTGAGCAGGCCCGCTTCTGGACAAAGATCTCGGGAGGCAGCCTTAGCAAGGCCAGGAGATTGATAAAAGAGAGTGAGAGCAGCAGTATCTACGATGTTTATCTTGCTACTCTTTTGGAGGGTTGTGCAAATAAAGATTTAAAAAAGGTTATCTCATTCTGGGAGGAGATCTCTCTAAAAGGGAGAGAGAGCCAGCGGCAGTTTTGCGAATATGCACTCGAGTTTCTGCGACGCTCTCTGATGACAAATATTGGATCTGCAAACATCTCCAACACCCCGGACTCTGCTAAAGAGTATATAACTTACTGGGCAGCAAAAATTAAACCCGGCTTCTACCCAAAGGCCTACGAAGCAATTAACAAGGCTCTCGAGGATATAGACCGCAATGTAAACTCAAGGTATATCTTTGCAGACCTTGGTAACCGCTTTTTCCTATCTTTGTAATTTAGAACTTATGGATACAAAAGATATAAAATATGATTGCAACAGGGGCAGCATCACCTACAGAAATGACGAGGGGGAGCTAAAGTGTGATTTTAACCCGGGTTGCTGCAAACTGAGCGTTTACGACTGGCTTAAAGATATCCCCGACGAGGTGACCAGAGATCTCTTTGAGGTTCGTTTCAAAAATACAAGAAAACTTATATTCCGCAACACCTCCGGGCAGCAGCTCCAGGTTGGCGATGTGGTTGTGGTTGAGGCTGTAAACGGCCACGATGTGGGTATTGTTACCCTGTGCGGGCCGGTAATCTTGCCCCAGCTGCGCAGGAATAACGTAGATATCAAAACTTACGAATTTCGCAAAGTTTTCCGCAAAGCAAAATCACTGGATATTGAAAGGTGGCAGGAGGCAATTGCCAGAGAGCACAAGACAATGATACGCTCCCGCCAGCTGGCAGCGTCGCTTAATCTCAATATGAAGATTGGTGATGTTGAGTTTCAGGGAGACGGCACAAAAGCTATCTTCTACTACATTGCAGATGAGCGGGTGGACTTCCGTCAACTGATAAGGGTGTTTGCAGAGGAGTTTCGGATTAGAATAGAGATGAAGCAGATAGGGGCAAGGCAGGAGGCGGGGCTCATCGGGGGCATTGGAGTGTGCGGCCAGGAGCTGTGCTGCTCAAGGTATATGTCAGATTTTCAATCTATCACCACCCAGGCGGCCCGTACCCAGGATCTCTCCCTTAACCCACAGAAGCTGGCCGGCCAGTGCAGTAAACTCAAGTGCTGTATCAACTACGAGGCGGCCGCCTATATAGATGCGCATATCAATATTCCTCAGGTGAGGGGCCCGCTCGAAACAGAGGAGGGTCTTGCATACCTTGTTAAGACAGATACCCTAAAGGGCATAATGTGGTTCTCTTTTGAGCAGAACAGTATGACAAATATGTTCCCTGTTGAGGCAGAGAGAGTCAAAGAGTTTATTAAGCTAAATAAACGGGGAGTAAAGGTTTCAAATATCAACCCGAGAAAAGATGCCAAATCTCCGGAGTTTATGAGTGCCGTTGGTGAAGATAGCATCTCAAGATTTGACGATAATAACGGAGATAAGAGCAGGCAGTCCAACAACAGAAAGGGGAGAAATTTTAGAAACAACAGAAAAAGAGGGGGAAATGGCTCCGATCCAAAAAGCAGTTAAAGTTATCACAATCACTCTGGTTTTAACACTACTACTCTCCTGTTCCCAGGTGGGTATGTTTCCTGTTACTCATAAACACCAAACCAAATTCCTGGCAGAAGATACCTCATCTTTTCACTCAATAGATATCTACGCAAGAATCCCGGACAGCTACAAAGGGGAGAATCTCTATATAATCCTGGATATTATACCTCCCCGGGAGGGCAGATACTCAGATACCCTTTCACTTCCCGTGAGAATGGACCGGATCCCATATCTGGGGGTAGATAACGGCAGGTGGAGAGATATGAAGTGGAACTACCGCAACAATGTTAAATTCACCCAGCCCGGAGAATGGAGGTTCTATATAAGAAGAGACACCTCCCAGCCTGATAGCTGTGCCACCGGGGCTATTGGCCTTTTAATCAAAAAAATGTAGGGCCACAATCACAAGAGTTAATATGGGCAAAGACAAATTAAAGAGATTTGAAGAGAACAAGAGCTTCCGCTGTCTCTATCAGCCGGAGTTTGAAGAGGTTTTTCGTACAGATTATAAAATAAAGGGTTTGTGGCACAAAGAGCACTTCGCAAACCAGAGAGATATTGTGCTGGAGCTTGGTTGCGGGAGAGGGGAGTACACCATTGCACTGGCGCGCAAATATCCGCATAAGAGCTTCATTGGTGTAGATATTAAGGGTGCCCGTTTGTGGAGAGGGGCAAAAACAGCAACCGATGAGCAGATGGACAACGCCGCTTTTGTGAGGTGCCGGATTGAGTTTATTGAGTCAGTTTTTGCCCGGGATGAGGTCTCGGAGATATGGATCACATTCCCGGACCCGCAAATCAAAAGAGATAATAAAAGGTTAACATCTGCAGGATTCCTCCAGAGGTACCGCACTTTCCTCAAAGATGGCGGGGTGGTTCACCTAAAGACAGACAGTCCGTTTCTATATAACTACACTTTGGAGCTGGTCAAACAAAACAACCTGGAGCTTCTCGAGGCCAACGAAGATATCTACGGTAGCGGCAGGGCAGATGAACTTCTCTCTGTAAAGACCCGCTACGAATCTCAGTTTCTATCAATGGGGATGAAAATCACCTACCTCTCTTTCTGCTTAAGAAGAGACGGGGCTCTTAAAGAGCCTGTATGGGATTCTGAACAATTTGAGAGATAAAGCCCCGGCGGGACACAATGGCGTTTACCCGCCGATTTTGGTGTTACAATTGCGTGCCGATATTGGTGCTGCTATTACCCGTCGTTACGGTCGTCACGAACTGCGTACTCGATCATACGGGCAATACGGTAGACATCTTTCCTCTGACCCTCAAGTGAGATTGGATTATCTGAGAAGTCAAGAACAATTCTATCTTCAAACATACGGAACATTCTTACCACAACAGATTTGTGACGGAAAGTGGTAGAGGTTGTCCCCTCAAATTCAACTGAAAAACGGCTTTTGTCAAAAACATCTGCAATCTTAGCTTTATCTTCCTGGTAGCTTTTGTTGAGATAGACTTTCTTTTTGGCATATCCGAAAAAAGGATAGATTATTGACATTGCCAGCAGGAAAATAATAATTTGAATCTCTGTTCCTTCACGGAACAGGGTTGAGAAACTGAAGCCAGAGCCGGAGGTGAGTGAGAAGATTGCTACCACCAGGGTAAAAACAATAGCCAGGTATATAAGGTATTTTATAACTCTGGTAAGGTACTGCTGAAAGTTGAATTTCATATCTTTAACTGTTTAAATGTTTCTGTTTTGAGCACTTTATGAGTTGAACACCTTATGTGTTGAACTCTCTATCTGTTTAACTCCTTCCAGGCCAGTGCAGATGAACCCAGAATTGCAGCGTCGTTCTCATCCAGAGATGAGAAAACCAGTTTAACCTTGCCTTTCCACAGGCTTAGAAGATTCTCTTCGAAAGATTTTTTGGTTGGCTCCATTATGAGACTGCCCGCCTTGGCCACACCGCCAAAGAGGAAGATTGCCTCCGGAACTGTAATGGCAACAAGATCTGCAAGGGACTCTCCAAGGATCTTCCCGGTCATCTCCAATGCCATATTTGCTATTTTATCTCCATCTGCAGCAGCAATTGCCACATCTTTGGATGTTAACTGCGAAAACGGGATATCTCTAAGAACGCTTGGGTGGTTCTCCCGGGAGAGAAGTTCAAAGGCATTTCTCTTTAACCCCGGTGCCGAGACATATGTCTCCAGACAACCTTTACGACCGCATCCGCACTGGCGGCCGCCTCTGAGGTAGGCAATATGGCCAAACTCTCCGGCAAAGCCGTCGTGCCCGTACATCACCTCACCGTTCACAACAAAGCCGCTGCCCAGCCCGGTTCCAAGGGTAATCACCACAAAGTTCTTCATCCCCTTTGCACCTCCGTAAATCATCTCACCTATTGAGGCTGCATTGGCATCATTTGTAAGCACTACGGGAATGCCGCCGAATAGAACTTTAAGTTTCTCTGCAAGTGGCAGATTACCTTTCCAGCGAAGGTTTGCGGCAGAGTCTATGCAGCCGGTGTAGTAGTTTCCGTTGGGGGCTCCGATGCCGATTCCCATAATCTTGTGTGGGTAGTCCAGCTTTGAAGAGACCTCCTGAATTCCGTCACGAAGTGCCACAATATAGTCGTCAAAATCTTTATGCAAGTCTGTCGGAAATGTACCGCTTCCGTGTATCGAACCTACTTCATCTACCAGGGCAAAAACAGTGTTTGTTCCACCTATGTCAATTCCAGCTACAAGTTTTTTCATTGTCCGGGGAGTGCTTAAAATGTGTGTTATTATTGTATTATCACACAAAGCTAACAAAATTTATCTACACTATATGGGATAATTTTGCTATTTTTGTAGCTACTCACGGGTCAAAAACATATTGATATGGGAAATGAAAAAAATTTAAAGAGATTGGTAATCGGGATGGCAGTGGTCGCAGTAATACTGGCTGCTGTACTTGCCTGGATATGGGTAGACAGAAGCGGGATTATTAATGAACTTACAGTGGAGAAGGAGCAGCTTACTACTGCAATGTATGAGCTGAGAGACGATTATCAGAGCCTTAATACCAACAACGACAGCCTTAATGCAGAGCTTGCAAGGGAGAGAGAGAAGGTGGAGCAGTTGATAGAGAGGGTTCAGAAGACCGAGGCTACCAACAGGATTAAGATCCGGGACTACGAAAAGGAGCTGGGAACACTCCGGAGCATTATGAGGAGCTATATTATGCAGATAGACTCACTCAATACACTAAACATTACCCTTAGAAAGGATGTGGCAATTGCCAGAGATGAGGTTAAACAGACCCTCGCCAAATATGACGATCTGCAAACTACTGCAGACGAATATGCAAAGAAGGTAGAGATTGGCTCTGTCCTCAAGGGGAGAGGTTTTATCCTCACTGCAATCAACTCTTCGGATAAGGATACAGACCGAAGCAGCCGTACGGCAAAGCTCAAGACCTGTCTTAACCTGGTAGAGAACTCAATTGCGGTTAAAGGGCCGAGAAGAATCTACATCAGAGTTAAGGGGCCGGACGGAATTCTTATGACAAATTCTCAGCAGCAGGTATTTACATCGGCAGGAGAGCAGATGATTTACACTGCGGTTCGGGAGGTAGATTACCAGGGAAGCGAACTTGAGGTTTGCATCTTTTTTGCCAGCAGCCACTCCTATGTAAAAGGTGTCTACAATGTAGATGTCTACACCGAAGAGGGTAAACTTGGAAGTACCGACCTGCTCCTGAGATAGGGGGTAAAATTGGCCGGAATCTACATTCACATTCCCTTCTGCTCACAATACTGCATCTATTGTGACTTCTACTCCACAAAGATGTTGGGTAAAAGGGAGAGTTTCACCAAGGCACTAATCACAGAAATTGGCCAGCGCGCCAATGATTTCAACAAACTCGGAGCTGCCGTTACTACCATATATTTTGGTGGCGGCACCCCCTCCCTTTTACCCCCCGCAGCCCTCCACTCAATCCTACACGCAATCTCCGCCCAATACAATTTGGGCGCGGCCGGCGGCCCGGGAGCGGGCAACTTGGCGGGCAACTTGGCGGGCAACCCGGCACAAAATTCTGACCGGGAGGTGACTCTGGAGGTGAACCCGGACGACATCTCTGAGCAGTATCTGCAGGGGCTATTGCAGGCCGGCTTCAACCGGATGAGTATGGGAATCCAATCCTTTCACGACGATCACCTCAAATGGATGAACCGCCGCCACAGCGCAGCAGAGGCGGTAAAGGCTTTCAACCTATCCAGAGCGGCCGGTTTCGACAACATCAGCATAGACCTTATCTTTGGTTTTGAGGGACTCTCGCTACAGATGTGGAGAGAGAATCTGAGCAGGGCAATCGAACTGTCGCCGGAGCACATATCTGCTTACCAGCTAAGTTTAGAGCCCGGCACCAAACTCTACAGCTCATATAAAAAGGGTGAGTATCTGCAACTAAAAGAGAGCCTCTCTTACAAACAATATTCACTTCTGCAGGAGATGCTCTCTCGTGCGGGGTATGTTCAGTATGAGATTTCGAGCTTTTGTAAGCCGGGCAGGGAGTCGCGTCACAACAGCTCCTACTGGAACTTCACCCCATATTTCGGATTTGGCCCAAGCGCGCACTCCTTTGACGGAAGGAGAAGATTCTGGAATGTATCTTCACTCAACACCTATCTCAAGGCAATTGAGCAGGGAACCGGTTGCAGCAGGGAGGAGATTATCTCCCCAAAAGATAGATTCAACGAATACATAATGCTCTCTCTCAGGCAGATTGCCGGAATGGATGTCTCCTTCATCAACTCCGAGTTTGAAGTCCCCGACGAGTTCTACAAATCTCTGGCGCTATTAATCAAGAGAGGGGATATAATTGAAAAGAGAGGGAAACTAAGAGTCCCACCCGAAAAACTCTTTATCTCCGATGGGATAATTAGGGAGCTGTTTTTGAACTAGCAGACTTTTGTGAAACGAACTGATTGTGAGGAGATTGAAAAACGTAGTTTTTAGATTTTAGCAAATCTTAAATTTTAAACTGCAGATATACAGCTACTTACGCAAAACACTGTTAGTTCAAATATGCAAAAACTGCTATTGTGGTGAAACCGAGGAAGATGATTGTGGCGTAGAGGTATGAGACAAATTTGAGGCGGCCCAGCCATTTGTCGTTGTTTGCGCCAATTGTTTGGAATGCGCTCCAGAAGCCGTGGGTTAGGTGGAACCAAAGGGCGGCAAACCAGATGATATAACAAATTACTATCCAGATATTGCTGAAAGTAGCGGCCATTAAGACATTGCCGTTTTGCGCGTGGCCGCCGGTAAACTCTGCAAGCTGCATTTTTGCCCAGAAGTGGGTGAGGTGAAATGCAAGAACGCCGCCAATAATAATTCCCAAAACAAACATATTGCGGGATGCCCACGAATCTGTCTTCGCCTTGTTGGTGACCTCATATCTCTGTGAGCCACGCGCCTTCATATTGTAAAGGGTGAGAAATACCGCATATACAATGTGAAGCACAAAGCCTCCGGCGAGTACGGGAACCATCACCACGATGAATGGTGAGCCCATAAACTCAATGACAGCATCAAAAGCCTCAGGCCCGAAAAGGTAGGCAGAGTTTGCAAGCAGATGTATCAAAAGAAAAAAGATAAGGAAAAGGCCTGTTATGCTCATTATGAGTTTTTTGCCTATTGATGATGTGAGGATGTTTCCCATTTCTTTGCAGATTAATTGATGGTATTACGGAGATATGAAAGTGATGCAAAGATAACCTCTTGCTTGGTATTTTCATAATCTTTAGCTATTTTTGTTTGATTAAACTCCTGTCTAAAGGGGTCTTTAAAACCGAACTTTAAATGAAATACAGCAGTGTTCTTCTAAAATTAAGCGGAGAGAGTCTCGCCGGAGAAGATGGAAAGGGGTTGGACGAAAAGGTGCTCAACCGATATGCCAAAGAGATCTCAGATATTGTCTCCACAGGAGTTGGAGTAGCAGTTGTTGTGGGGGGTGGTAACATCTTCCGTGGTTTGAAGGGGTCGAGAATGGGTTATGAAAGGGTTCGGGGAGATCAGATGGGTATGCTTGCAACCACAATTAACAGCATCGCGCTCTCAATCTCACTTAAACTCATCGATATCAAAAGCGAGGTCTTCACCTCTACACCAATGGAGCCGTTTGGCCGCTACTATGTAAGAGACAGAGCGTTAGAGGTTATGAACAGAGGAGGGGTTGCGATTATTGCCGGAGGAACCGGAAACCCATACTTCACTACCGACTCGGCATCTGCACTAAGAGCTGCAGAACTGGGGGTCTCTGTGCTGCTTAAAGGTACCAGGGTAGACGGCGTCTATGATTCAGATCCCGAGAAGGATGAGCTGGCCATCAAATACAAAACCCTTACATACGACAAGGCGCTTGCAGATAATCTTAAGATAATGGATATGACTGCGTTTGCGTTGTGTAAAGAGAACAATATTCCGATAATAGTCTTCGATATGAACTGCAGCGGGAATCTGCTTAAACTCATTAACGGAGAGGATGTGGGAACAATTATCTCTTAACCGCTAAAGTTGTTATTAAGGAGAAAGTAAAACAACATTATTAAGCAACAATTATTTCTTAACAGAAAAGTTGTTATTAAGGACAGAATAATGCAACAATAATTTCGTAGCAGAAAAGTTGTTATTAAATTGAAATATTAAAAATAGAAATTATGGATATAAGTGCACAAAAAGAGGTAATTAAAGCTGCAAAAGAGAGAATGGACAAAGCTCTTATGCACCTGGAAGAGGAGTTAAAGACATATCGGGCCGGCAAGGCGAACCCCTCTGTTTTCAACAACATAACCGTTGACTACTACGGAACACCCACCGCAATTCCTCAATTGGCAAGTATAACTACACCGGATGCCAAAACAATGCTCATTCAGCCCTGGGACAAAAAATTGATCCCACCAATTGAGAAGGCAATTATGGCGGCAAACATCGGCTTTACTCCACAAAACAATGGAGAACACATTCGCATAAATGTACCGCCGCTCACAGAGGAAAGGCGTAAAGACCTGGTTAAAAGGGTGAAAGGCGAAGGTGAAACAGCAAAAATAAGCATCCGTAACGCACGCCGCGACGGAGTTGAACTCCTTAAAAAATACCAAAAAGAGGGTCTTCCGGAAGATGTTGCCAAAGACGGCGAGGCCGCCATCCAAAAAGATACAGACCTCTACAACAAAAGAGTAGAAGAGGTTCTATCATTGAAAGAGCGGGAGATAATGACTGTTTGATCTGCCAGTGTTTTGCGAAACACGCAGATTATGAGATGTTTGAAAAAACAGTTTTTTGGTTTTCATCAAAGGCGCAATTTTATTGTGCAGATATCCAGCTAATTACACAAAACACTGGCAGATGAATAATTTTTTATACATTTGCACCGGTTTAAATTTTTTATGCAACTATCTAACTCATCTTCGGAGCGTGTTTAAGCGGTAGCCGGTTCTTTGTCGGCTATTAAAAAGGTTCCCGGATATCTTCCGGGTCGTTATTTTTTTCTATATAAACCATCAAAATTTCATAATAATATAATGGAAGATTTTAACAAAATTCCTGAAAGCGACAGCTTAAACAATAAGTTTAATGATAAATCAATTCTATTTGAGAATCTGGACCTGTCTATGATTGTAGACTTTTTTAGGCAGATGGAGAGGCAGGGGCCGGGCAGTGAGGAGATCACCTGCCGGGCACTCAGTTTTATTGAGGGGGCGACCGGGATCGGGGCGGCAGCTGCCGACCCGGCAAGCTCAACCGCGCAGTGGCGAATTGCAGATATGGGGTGCGGGACCGGGGGGCAATCGATAACTCTTGCGCTTAATACATCTGCACACATAACAGCTTTTGATCTCTTTCCCGGGATGATAGAGACTCTGCAGCAGAGGGTGGCTGAGCGTGGGTTGCAACAGCGGATAACCGGGGTTGTGGCCTCGATGGACCGGATACCTTTTGACGGGAGGGCGTTTGATGTGATTTGGGCCGAGGGATCTATCTACAACATTGGCTTTGAGAGGGGGCTCAATTTATGGAGCGAGTACCTCAAAGATGGAGGGTATGTTGCTGTTTCCGATATGGTTTGGCTGCGTGACCACAGGCCGGCCGAGATTGAGAGGTATCTCAACCAAAATGTTCCGGAAATGGAGAGCCCGTCATTTAAGTTAAGGCAGATAGAGGAGGCGGGATATACTCCGGTGGCCAACTTTGTTTTGCCGCACAACTGCTGGGTAGAGAACTTCTACGAGCCGGTATCTGCACTGTTCCGGGAGTATCTGCAAAGGCACGGAAACAGCGAAGAGGCGGTAAATTTTGTAGAGAGTATGAGGGAGGAGATTGATATGTACAACAGGTACAATGAGTACTACGGCTATATGTTTTTTATAGCCAAAAAGAGTAACAATTAAAAAAGTAAAGCAATGAATTTAACAATAAGAGAGACAGATAGAAACGAATTTTTTGAAACAGAGAACCTCACCCGTGAGGCATTCTGGAACCTGTACAAACCCGGTTGTGACGAGCATCTGGCACTCCATCAGCTTAGGGAAAGCACCAGCTATATCCCCAAGTTAGACCTGGTGGCACTGCTGGACGGGCGCATTGTGGGGCACGTGATTACCACAAAAGCGAAGGTGGTGGAGAGTGTAGCCCCGGAAGATGGCGACGCCAGCCTGGAGGTGCTGTGTGTTGGGCCGATATGTGCAGATCCATCTCTGCAGGGCAAGGGAGTTGGGTCGCAACTTATGCGGCAAACTATTGCACGCGCGGCCGGAATGGGATTTAAGGGGATAATTCTCTATGGGGACCCGGCATACTACAGCCGATTTGGATTCGAAAACGCTCAAAAGTACAGCATCTCTACACACGACAACCAAAACTTCGACCCATTTATGGCACTGGAACTCTACCCGGGCTCCTTAGCCGGAATTACCGGCCGCTTTTTCGAAGACCCCGGTTTTGTCACTGCAGATGCCCATCTGGAGGAGTTTGAGAAGCTTTTTCCGGTGAAGGAGAAGGGTGAACCCAGAATTATTTTACCCGTCTAATTTAAAAGCTGTCTTTTAATGTTATTGCACGACAAGAGCAACATCAGTTGCTCGTGTCGTGCAATTCCTTTTATGACAGCATTTAAAAACCCCGATTATTTGATGAGTTTTTTGTCTCGGCTGAGTATTGAGATTATTCTCTCATCATTCCTTTTATCCTCTACACCCTCCCAGTCTCCGGGGTAACCCAGGGTTACCTTGAGCTCTTTTGCATACTCTGCAATAATTGGATCGATGGTTACCCAGTTGCAGGATGCAGATGAGAACATCGGCCAGAAGTAGCCGGTGTAGACAACCCTTCCGTTGGCTGTTACGGCAAATGCAACTCCAGAAACTGAGTGATCGATATTTTTAATGGCATTTAAAGCCCTGTCACTCACTTTATAAGTGTGCTCGTGACTGTTATAGGAGAGAATATCTGCATACCTTACAACAGGAGTACTCTTTAAAACAACACTTTTCTCGTCAATCTTTTGAGAATTTTCTACTGTCTTGTACGCTTTAAGCAGATAGATCTCAACCCCATCCGAAGAGAAGAGGTTGTCGATGCCTTTAGTACATCCTGATAGCAACAGAGCCGCAACACAGACACAAAAAGTCAAAAAAACTACCTTTTTCATATATCTTAGTTTTAAAACATTCACAGAGAAGATAGAGCAATAGCAAATGTAATAAATATATTTACATATATATGACTATTTTAGGGTAATTATATTTGGAAGGAGGGAATCTAAATTGGCTTTCCTTGCTCTGCTTCTTTGATCATCGTTTCATTTGCTGTGATGTAAACCTCCACCCGGCGGTTCATTGCCCTACCGCTAACGGTTGTGTTATCACCCACTGGAAAGTCCCAGGCTTTTCCCTCTGTGTCCAAACGCTTCATTTCGACACCGTTTGCGTTGAGAAACCCGGCAACAGCCACAGCTCTCTGAAGAGAGAGTTTCACATTGAAGTCTCTTGAACCGGTATCGTCTGTATGTCCATATATTGTTATATCTGTCTCTGTTGTGTTTCTAAGAGATTCGGCAAATTTCAAAAGTGCATCTTTTGATGTAGCATTCAATTCACTTTTGCCGGTTGTAAAAAGTATCCCATTGTCAAATGTTACTTTTATTGCCTTTAGATTGTTCGCGTCGGTGATACTCTCAACCTTAGCTCCTTCAATCCTCTCAAGTTCGGCCTTCTGCTTATCCATCTTATTGCCGATAAGGACTCCGGCACCTCCCCCCACGACTCCGCCTATTGCTGCTCCTATTGCAGCACCTTTCCCGTTTCCGACAAGAGCTCCAATACCAGCTCCTAATGCAGCTCCGGCACCACCACCTATCAAACCGCCTTTAGTTTTATTATTCATTGTCGCACAACTACTAAACATTATGGCGGCAATAATTGATACAGTTAAAATTTTTTTTATTTTCATTAGACTAGATTTTTAATTTACAAAACAAATGTGAAAATTTTACAAGAAACGTGTGTTACATAACTATATTAAATATTTGCACAATTTTCAGAGAAAACGAAAAAAAGTGAAAAAAAAGATCCCATATATTTTGCTAAAGTATATAATAGTCATAACTTTATATCGTGCTGTCCGATCGGAGCAAGCGAAATTTCCAATTTATTAAGCAGGGTAAGGGTTTTGGGGGGGTGTGTCTTTGTGCAGATTTTTTTATTCCGGGTATTAGGAGTGGCCCCTCCATTTTAATTATAAATAGGATAAAATGTGAGATAACACTGCCAATTTTTGAGTGTTTAAGTACAAAATGGAGAGATATAAAAAAGTTGATGGGTCAGTTGCGAATACTTTCAGGTAAAAAAATAGAGCAATAAATGGTTTGCAAAAAACAGGAAAAGGTAAATTGTGCGTAAGCCAACTGCGAAGAGGAGTGAGGCGCAAGGTTTAAAAAGAGGTAGTTTGACAGGAAAGAGAGTATAAAAATTAGAGACAGTATAAATCGACGACAAATTGCAAGAATTTCGCACCCAACCCATAACACACGTTAAATCCCATTAAAACGGGATTTTACCGTTGAGCCGTTAGCGGTCATGCAAGGAAGAGACTGCGAAACCAAAACCTTATTTAGTTGAACAATGCTAATATCTTGAACATAAGGTTAAAACTCATTTTTTTTCGACAAAAAGGAGAAAATATATTAAAATAGAAGAAAACATGATTTCAATTAAACTGCCCCAATTAGAACGCATCGTGTTTCAACAAACAGGTTGTAAAAATAAGATCAAACAGCTAATTGCCCCAGAAATGGATTTACCTATCAACATTGTAGAAAATGACAGGAGTTCTATTACTATAAATTTTGAAGGGATTAAATACTGCTTAACTTGTAATTCAGATTCTTATCCAAATGATATAGAATATGTTCTTCTTACTAATATCAGGCCAACATCTGAACGATTAATCGCAAATGCAATTACTGTAAAATGGTGGTTAAAACACCCTTTACAAAAGGAATACACAGTTAATGAAGTTATTTCATCATGGAAAGATGATTTCTTTTTCAAAGAAGAAAATTTGGAAACAGAAATTAATGGATTAAGATCACCACAATTAGGAGCGTTGCATATGATTCTTGGTCATCTACAACTTCCTTTAGATACAGCCACAATAGTTCTTCCAACAGGAACAGGGAAGACTGAAACAATGCTGTCTGCATTAGTCGCCAATCAGTGTAAGAGGCTATTGGTCACCGTTCCTTCCAATTCACTACGAATCCAACTTTTTGAAAAATTTGAAACTTTTGGATTACTCAAAAAATTCGGAGTAATTGGGAAGAAATCATTATATCCAATCGTTGGCATTATAAATGAAAAATTCAACTCGCCAGAAGAACTTAAAGAATTTCTTGAAAAATGTAATGTGATAGTAACAACTATGCACATTCTTAATGGAAGTTCTGATACTGAACAAGAAATTTTAGTATCAGCAAGTTCTAATATATTTATTGATGAGGCTCACCACGTAAAAGCCCCATCTTGGAATCAATTTAAAAGTAAGTTTCCTGCGGAAAAAGTAATTCAATTTACTGCAACACCCTTCCGAAATGACGGACAAAGATTAGACGGTAAAATAATATATAATTTTCCACTTAAGTATGCTCAAGAACAAGGCTATTTCACTAAAATTGATTTTATACCGATACGGGAATATGATTCAGATAAAGCTGATGAAAAAATAGCAGAAGTTGCAGTGCAACGTTTAAGGGAAGATTTGAAAACACATAATCACATACTTATGGCTCGTTGTTTCCCTCAAGAACGGGCTATTAAAATTTTTGAATTATATAAAAAACATTCGGACTTAACCCCTGTTATTATATATTCTAATAGCCCTGACTATAAAGAAACGTACAGAAAAATCACCCAGAAGGAAGCAAAAATTATTGTTTGTGTAGATATGCTTGGAGAAGGATTTGATTTGCCTGAACTAAAGATAGCGGCCTTTCACGATATTCGAAAAAGCCTACCTATCACTTTGCAATTTGCAGGGCGCTTTACTCGTACAAAGTATGATGAAAAACTTGGACACGCTTCATTCATAGCTAACATTGCAGATTTGGATGTCCGAGCGGAATTGGAAGAATTGTACGCTGATGGTGCAAACTGGAATCAAATTCTATCTGATACAAGTTTTGGGAGAATAAATGACGAAGAAGAATATAAAAATTTAATGGATGGTTTTGAAAAGATAAATAACTCAAACATCCCATTTAGTAATATTCATCCTAAGTTTAGCGTAGTAGTCTACAAAAACAAGACAAATGGGTGGTATCCAAATAATTACAACAAAGGAATTCCCGGATTCGACGATTTGGAGTACAAATTCCATGACATTAATAAAGAAGAAAAAATACTTGTAATCATAACTGCAAAAAGAGGAAATGTTGAATGGGTAAATCATAAAGATATTCAACAAGTTATTTGGGATATGATTGTTGTCTTTTGGGATACAAAAAACAATCTTCTTTTCATTAACAGCTCTGATAATGGAAGTTTGTATAAAGAACTTGCAGAAGCAATTATTGGGGATGGAGAAGAAAAGAAACCCGAAATAATAAAAGGCATTGATGTATTCAAGACCTTTTATAACATAAACAGAACCAAGTTGAGAAACGTTGGACTTAAATATTTTATTGGAAAGGATATTCGATTTAGAATGCATGTTGGGTCAGATGTTGCAGAGGCTTTAAGCCTTGCCGAAAGACAAAAAGGAGAAAAAGCATTTGTTGTTGGTTCGGGATTTGAAGATGGCGAGCAGGTTAATATTGGAGCTTCATATAAAGGACGCATATGGAATGTAATAAAAAAAGGCGACTTAAAAGACTTCAAACAATGGTGCATTGAAATAGGAGATAAACTAGTAAACGAAGCAATTGATTCCAACCAGATATTGAAAGAAACCTTGATTCCCAAAGCCATTTCCGTTGTGCCTGATGTTTATCCTGTTTGTATTGATTGGGATGAAGATGTATACATGAGCTATGAAACTCATTTCAAATTTTCAATTGACGGCTTCACTGCAACTGTGGCTAATGCTGACATTCGTCTAACAAACGCGTCTGAAAAAGGCAGGTTACTATTTTCAATACTTACAGACTATAAAAAAGCAGATTTTGAGCTTATATTATTTGAAAACACTACAACAGAAGACCATTATGCTGATTTTAAAATCGTTCAATTAGGTAAAGAAAAAGTAGAGATTTCCAACGGGAGTAAAACTTACACAGGAGTTCAGTTTTTTGAAAAATATATTCCAACAATTTGGTTTGCCGATGGTTCTGCCCTAGCAGGAAATGAATACGTCCAATTAAAACAAATTATCAATGTCTATCCCAAAGACAATATAATTGCTTGGAATTGGCAAGGAGTATCGTTGGAAAAAGAATCACAACATGTAAATCCAAAAATAACAGATTCCATACAATATAAAGTTATTGAAGAACTTAAAAAAGATAACTACGATATAATATATGATGATGATTATTCAGGGGAGATTGCAGATGTTGTTACTTTAAAACTTCATCCTGATAAACTTAGCGTAGGTCTATATCACTTGAAATTCGCTATTGATGGTAAAGTCACCGAACAAGTAAGGAATCTATATGAAGTCTGTGGACAAGCCCAAAAATCAGTACATTGGAAACATAAAGATGGAGCTGAATTTATCAACCATCTTCTTAGACGAGAAACAAAGAATCGAAATGGTCAAACATGCAGTCGGTTGGAAGTTGGGACCAAAAAAGACGTGGAAAAACTATTATCAATTGCTAAAAAAGAAATCCCTATGGAGTATGAAATATATATAGTGCAACCAGGTTTTTCCAAAGCAACAGCAACAAATGAGATTCTTTCTTTATTGGGCGTAACCGAAAATTACCTTAAAGAAGTTGCTGGGATAAATTTGAAGGTTATATCAAGTTAAAACAAAACAATAGATGAAATTAAAAATGCACGAACCGCTAACAATGTATATACAAAATAGACGTGATAGTAGTAATTTCAAGGGCTGCACCCCGCTTCAAAATCGCTACGGTTTGATAGGTCTGAAGCCCGCAATCGCCTACTTTTCATATACTCAACGTTGTGGCTCGCACTAAAAAATATTTAAACACATTAAAATGATAATTATAATTAATGGCTCTGTAGGAATAGGAAAAACGACAATAGCTTCAGGTTTTCAAAAGAAATTTGATAAATCAATAATGCTTGATGGAGACTTTATTGGAGCAGTTCATCCGTTCAAATTATATGATAACTCAAGAATTCAATATCTTTATGATACTTTAGAATATATAGCTTCCTTTCACTTGTCTAATGGGTATAAAAATTTAATAATTAATTATATATTTGAATCAGAAAAATCTTTAAATAGTTTACTTAATAGATTACAAAAATTCAATTTAGAGATAAGATGTTTTTTCTTAGAGTGTACAGTACAAGAACAAATTGAGAGAATAAAACTTAGAAATAGAGAAAGGGTTTTATGGGAACTAAAACGGGCTTATGAATTAAATGCGATATTAGAAAAGGCAACAAGAACAGAGTATATAGGAGAAAAAGTAGATATTAGCGGCAAAACTATTAATGAGACTGTTAATATTTTATGGGAATTGGTTAAATAAACACCTATAAATAGTTATTTAAATATCTAAAAAACAAGTATATTAGTTAATAAATATATGAAAAATGAAAACTAAGCTTTACAACGAAAAAGAATACGAAAGTCTTAGAAATGAGGTAATTACAAGGATTGAAATTAGACAACAATTAATTTATACAACTATTACTTTATCAGGAGTAATTCTGGGATTTGGAATTAACACATCAAACTTATCCTTTATATTTCCTCCACTTGCATTTGCACTTACGCTTATGTGGGCTCAAAATGATTTAAGAGCATTACAAATTAGTGATTACTTGCATTCCTTAGAAAATGAAGAAAGTAAATTAGGTTGGATATCATATTATAAAAAAATCCAAGGAAAAAGCTCTTTTAAAATTGGATGGCCTATAAGTACTCTTGCTCCTGGGAGTATGTTTGTTCTTACTACTATAATGTCTATTGGTATCGGATTATCACATTTTAATTGTTCCCTATTGAGTTGGTCACTTTTAATTTTAGATGTTTTAGCACTAGTAGGTATTGTATTAATGATAATTTTGGCTAAAAAGCAAAGAGTTTTCAGACGAACAGGTGAATAATTATATATTTCAACATTATTTGTTTGTATGTTTCAACTCAATAGTAACATTATTGATTCAATAGTAGATCAAGATATTGTACATACTATAAATTTAAACATATTTGGGATTTCTGTAGATAATGTGGAGATTATTGAATTGGGAAATGGGATATTTAGTTACCCAGAAATAAATTTAATACTTCCTACTTGTGAAAATAATGGAGAATTCACAGTTGCAAGAAAGGTACCTATAGTTCCATCTAGTATGACTCCATACACATATCGATTAGGAAATATTTACTTCAACGATAATATTGTTTTTAACAAATATTCTATAAAAGAAGTACCTTTAGAGAATGGGAAACCAAGAAATTTCAAGGGATATAGTCTTTCTTTTGAAGGAACAAAAAGCCCATATTTTGAGCTTAGGATTAATCCTAAAAATACAGGGAAATGCCCTGGGAAGTGTGCTTTTTGCCATAGAAAATATTCATATCGGCTAACACCAGAGTTAGACCGTAAAGAATATTCACCTTCTGAGATTTTAAACTCTATTTGCCAAACTTACGGTAATGACATTCTCAGTAAAATTTCACATGTTTCAATTATTACAGAATTATATGGAAATGAACATAAGTTTCTAGAATTTTTAAATGGGATTAAAAAGGAATTTGAGAAGTATGGCGTAAATAGACTTTTAAGTTTCGGTGCTTGCTCACAAGATGTCAGGACATTAGATGGGATGAGAGAATTATACAGACTTGTAACTCCAAAAAAATATTCATTTACTTTAGAAACCTTTTCAAAAAGAAAAGAAATTATGGGTAAATACAAGGGCATTTCAATACCTTCGGTAATAGATATTTTATTGAATGCTAGAAAAGCTAATTTTAAAGAAATAAAACTCAACTATGTATCTGGTATTGATTCGTATTATGACTTTGAACAGAACATTAGAGAACTTCGTAAACTAAACCTTGTCGATTCAATTGGCATCAGTATTTTCACAGCATTTTTTTCGGACCAGAAATATCTCAGGCATAAAGAGGCTTATGATATAGACTATTATTTAAGGATAGTTAAACTAGTAAAAGAATTAGGAATTAAATTTTATAGACCAGATTGCTATGAGATGGGCATTCCCTTAAAGCTATTGGGTTAATAAATTGAAAAACACAAAAGCACAACAATGTGTGTAATGCATAGTTGTACAAATAATTAGAACAAACTTTTTGCCTAATATTAGATATTTTGTCAGCTGATAGAGAGGAAACCCTCAACATTTCATTCATGTAACTGTTGGTGGCATCCATAGAGCGATAGTGCAACGAACAAACGAACTCCGAAGATTAAAGACTAATCTTTTTTTATTCTGCTTGTGGGTTTTAAAACTTATTTTGTTCAGGCTCTGATTTACAAAACCATTAGAACTAAATTAATGTGTAAGGAAGTTGAAAAAAATATCCACATTGTGTTAAAGAGATAGATAATGTTAATGATTAAAAATGCTAGTTTATAACTCTAGAAATTAAAGACAGATAAGAAATCTCCAAATTTTCCATCAGCTCTAAAAATTTATCCTGTTTTTAAAATGGAGAAAATACAGTAGAATAAACAAGTAATCATTTAATAATTTGATTATTGAAGGGAAATAATTTTTACCTTTAGGCTAATTATACAATCAAGTATTTTCGTAGACTCCCGTTAGCAACAATTGGAAATTCCTGACTTATACTCAATAAAAATACCGCATATGGACTTCAAAGATCAAATCAAAATTCTTGGTGACAGAGTAGTAAAACTCAAAGACCAAATTCAGACAGAGGAGGCAACAAAAAACGCTTTTATTATGCCCTTTTTACAAACCTTGGGTTACGATGTCTTTAATCCAACGGAAGTTGTACCAGAATTTATTTCAGACATTGGTTTGAAAAAAGGAGAAAAAATTGATTACGCTATCTTCTTAGAGGGAAAGCCGATAATTCTAGTAGAATGTAAACATTGGGAACAGAATTTAAGCATTCACGATGGACAACTTTTACGATATTTCCACGTATCTAAGGCAAAATTTGGATTGTTGACAAATGGCATAATTTATCGTTTTTACTCAGATCTAGTTGATGCTAATAAAATGGATGAAAAGCCATTCCTGGAATTTAATATCTCAGAAATTAAGGATAATCAAATTGAGGAACTCAAAAAGTTTCACAAATCATATTTTGATGCAGATAGTATTGTTAATACTGCGAGTGAATTAAAGTATATGAACGAACTTAAACAGCTTTTAAATCAAGAACTGAACAATCCGTCCCCAGAATTTGTAAAGCACTTCGCAAGACAAGTTTATCCAAGCATTGTAACAGGTAAAGTTCTTGAGTTATTTACTAATCTGACAAAAAAATCGGTTCAACTTTATATAAGCGACTTAATCACAGAAAGACTCAAGACAGCTTTAACAAAAGAAGATGAAGTAGCAAAAGAACAAGAGAGTAGACAAGCTTCAAATCAAGAAGTAGAAAGCAAGGTAGATACTACACAGGATGAAATAGAGAGCTTTTTAATCATAAAATCAATCCTAAGACAGAAGATTGATTTAAAACGAATTTCATATCGAGACGCACAATCATACTTTGCAATTATTCTTGACGACAACAATAGAAAGACAATCTGCAGAATGTACCTTAACGGGAACAAAAAATATTTAGTCGTTTTAGACCAGAATAAAAAAGAGGTTAAGCACGAAATAAAGGCGCTTGACGACATATACTCTTTCACAGACCTATTATTGCAGATTATTGATAATTACGACAAAGCGAAATAAAACTCCAACCCGAATTATCTCTAAAGACAGATTTTTTAATGACTTGTACTTGAGCCTCAATTGAAACACTAAATAGACTCACCACTTACAACAACGCCTATAAACTCTCCAATTACAGAAAAGTTGTCGTCTTCAACTATTGTAATGGGGTTGAATTTTGGGTTAAGAGGCTTTAGTACAATTCTTTCGTGCATCCACTCTCCGGTATCTTTATCGAAGGATTTTTCGCTGGTGTAGGTTTTAATAGTGTAGCTGCCATTGTGGTCGGCGTCGAAGATTCCGCGATGCTGAACGAGTACAATTTTATTGTTTCGGGAGCCCACAACATTGG
Organism: Bacteroidetes bacterium HGW-Bacteroidetes-5; assembly: GCA_002842515.1. Classification (GTDB taxonomy): domain Bacteria; phylum Bacteroidota; class Bacteroidia; order Bacteroidales; family UBA932; genus Bact-08. The sequence goes on from PHDC01000001.1 coordinate 1,781,320, forward strand.
TGCGAAAAACGCAGAGGCTGCTGTCCGGAATACGTGGTTCCATAGATTTGCCTTTTGCCTGGACAACAAACATATTTCTGTTTAGCTTCCCTAACCCCTCTACCTTAACCCATCCCAACTCTCCTTCATCATACTGGCCCTCTCCAAATGCTCCGCAGGCAGCTTTGATAGAGTATAGAGGCAGAAAATCTACATATTTTACATTGTCGTTCACCTCTGCCTCTATTCGCGGCTGTGACTTTTCTTCAACCTGTAGATGTAGTTCCGAGGAGGTGTGTAATGAACTTTTTTGCACTTGTTTGGCCGAATCACTTAGTTGGTTTGCAAAATATGCCGCTAACGCTTTGTCGCAAAAATATACATAACACCCCTTCATTCCACGGGTCATAAGGGTGCGGTATGTGTTTTTGATGATTCTGTCGGCTATTGTGATTGCCTCTGCAGGGTCTTCTTTGAGCATCTTTTTTATTCCGGCAATTGAACGGTCCATACCGGAGCGCCGTTTTACATCGGTTAAAATTTTACCGTTTTCATATCGGATATCTTCTCCCACAATCACCCCCACATAGTCCAGTTCCAGCCCCTGGCAGGTGTGGATACAGCCAATTTCATTCACAGACTCTTCTGCAATAATCCAGGCGCTGCCGTCTTTTGTGAGGTTCCACTGCATTTTGAAATCTGAATCGGGAAAAGTAATGTCATATTCGAGCGGATTATTCTTACTTATCCAGTCCCAGCAATAGCCGGCAACCAATCTAGACTTGTTGTTGAACCGATTTTTCTCGATAATACTCTTTTTGAGTTCGTTGGGGTCGGTAAAGATGCGGAAGTCAAAATCATCTTGTTCCAATTTGAAATTGGCAGTCTCGCGAAGCTGAAGTGTATTGTCGAGCCAGGAGAGGTAGCCATCCGAACCATTACAACGAAATTGGGATTCAAGTTTTAGTTTTTTCGCTTTTATCCCCGCACTCTCTGCCCATTTGGTTATCTGTGTTGAGTCTCCGATGTCTTTTATATGAATCTTCTGGTCGTTATCTATAAAGAAAATTGTGAATTTAGATGCATTGATGAGCTCAAGTACCTGATTCTCTCCCTGATTTTGATAGAGTCCGCTTTTTAGGTTTAGCCTGTGGGCTTCATCTACAATTAGTGCATCAAATGTATTTTTGTCGCAGTCCCAGTAACTTCCGGTCCCTCCAAACATATTGTCTATGTTTGACCGTCTGTATTTGCCGGTCAATTTGGTGATATATACTGCTCTGGGGGCTGCGTTTTTAGAGACATATTTGGCAACTAAACCTCTCTTTGTAAGCTCTGTCAAAAGGTTTATGGCAACAACGCTCTTGCCGGTTCCCGGCCCTCCTTCCACAATCAAAACCTGCTTCTTTTCATTTGTTGCTCTTTGGGCCATCAGCAGTGCGGTTTCATAAACCTCTTTCTGATCGTCAATCATAATGAACTCCAGATTTCCGGCAATCATCGATGCAACGCTATCTGCAAGCTGCTTTGATGGCCGAAGTCTGCCGTTTTCGATTTTGTACATTATGTCCCTATCGTCGCCGTACTTGATGTACTTCTTGATAAAATCCCGGAGTTTAATGGCGTCGGGTCTTAGAAAAAGAGGGGCTCTTTTGATGTGGAAATCATAAAATGCATTTGTAATAACACTGTCCGGGGTGTAGTTGTGCAGATATGCGCAAGGTATAAGGCTGATGTTCTCCTCCTGTACTGTCCGGTTATAGCTCTCTATGAGTGCGGCATAGGACCACGCCTGGTAAGATGGGTGGACGGTATCGGTGGCTCCGTGCTGGAAGTGGGTTCTTACCATCGCCTCCTTCTCTGTAAGTTGTGCACTTGACCACTGTTTAAGTTCTACTATTATAACTTTCTCCTTACAATCTTCGCTTAGTCCGGTTATGATAAAATCAATTCGTTTTGAGGTTAGTGGTATTTGAAATTCGATGGATATTCCTGCATCTGTCGCAATTTCCGGGTCCGACAGTACATTGCTCATATGCATCATAGAATTTGTCCAGGAGAGCACTTCATTCTGAGATGTGCTTCTGCCTAAATGCCTAATAAATGCAGATTTGATTTTGGTGTCAATCTCGTTATTGAGAACATCTGCCAGAAATCCATCTTTCGTAGAGTGATAGACGATCATAACTCGTTGTATTTCTTGGCTGTGCCCTTTGATTTATCTGCAGGATATTTTTCTCCGTTTCTCTTAATTTTTTCACGGACAATTTCGAATATGTCCAGATTGTGCTTCTCTGCCAACAAAAAAGAGTATGCAAGAATATCTGCAAGCTCCTCCTTTAGCCTCTCTTGATTGACAGCCTCTGCTTCAGAATCCTTTTTCCACAAAAAGAGCTCATTTAGTTCTGCCGCTTCCAGAAAAAGTGCCAAAGCAAGGTTTTTCGAATCGTGAAACTGCTCCCAGTCTCTCTCGTTACGGAACTCAATCAGTTTTTTTACTATTTCCCGGTATTCAGTCATCGCTAAATATTTTTAATTCATACAGATACAATCATCCCGAAACAAAGTTATACAAAAAAGATAACCTTGCCAAGCATCGTGGGGCTTAGTTGATTATGAGGAACTTCTCAAAATTATTGGAGTAAAGGGTCTCTTTGATACTCTCTTTGAGGATTCCATTAAAGCTACCGAACTAGCCAAAATCAAATTCGGCAAAGAACACTTTAGCGCAATTGACAAAGGCGTTGGATTCGAGGTGGCAGATAGATTTGCGACCTTGGAGGGTAAAATAATGGCGTGAGGGGCATCTTATATTGCCTATTGGGAAGAACTACTTTTGCATTTGGTACCTAGTTGACATCAAAAAGGTACCCAGCTATCTGTTTTCATAGGCATAATAATCAGGGATATAATAAAAATAAAAATTAAATTGGTACCTAGTTGGACGTGGTGCATTGCCATTGGTTTTGGACCATATTTGCATGTATAAAATATGACTAATATGTATATTCACATATGGCTCCATATTTCGGCAGAATATACATTTTGCTGCCAATTTATAGTATTTTATTATATTTGTATTCTAACATTTTAAGCTATCGCAACAGACAAATTATATATTGACCAACTTAAAGATTATTTCAAAGACAAAAAAAGCTTTGAAACAGCCGCTATTATAGATTTTTACTTACAGTTAGAGCCAGTGGTGAAAACAACTACAATAAACTGGAGAGTTTATAAATTAGTTCAGTTAGGTGTTTTAAACAGAATTGGAAGAGGGAAATTTGCAGTAGGTAAAAAGAGGATTTATACACCGGAAATATCTTTAAAAATAAAATCAATCTACACAAAACTAAAAAAGAATTTTCCATATTTGAGAATGTGCATTTGGAATACTTCTTCTTTAAATGAATTTATGATTCATCAACCGGGAAGATTCTATGTAATTATTGAGGTGGATAAAGATGCTGCACAATCTGTTTTCTATTATTTGAAAGAGAATAAATTCTCTGTATTTATTGATCCCACACAGGATTTATTTGAAAAATATATACCAGATGAGAAAGAAAGCTTAATAGTAAAGCCTTTGGTTACCGAAGCTCCACTAAATGTTATTAATAGAGTCTATACAGCTACAATAGAGAAAATGTTGGTTGATATCTTCTGTGATGATGTCATTTTTGCTGCTCAACAAGGTTCTGAAATGAGAACTATATATCAGGAAGCGTTTTACAAATACGCTGTAAATGAGAGTAGTATTATGCGATATGCCGATAGACGAGGGAAAAAAGAGAGCCTTAGAGAATACTTAAGCACCATTTCTAATTTAAGGCAGAAAAATTGATATATTGCCATTTTATGCACCTAATTCTGCATTCTTGAATTTGATAAAGAGCAAGTTTATTCAGTGATATAAATTTAGATTAAAATGACAGACCTAATCATATACAACACCCCCGATGGCAAGAGTTCTATTGCCTTATATGCCAAAGATGGCAGCGTTTGGCTTAACCAAGCCCAAATAGCCGAACTTTTTGCCACATCAAAGCAAAATATCGGGCAACACATATCTGCCATATTGAAAGACAATGAGTTGGATGTAAATTCAGTTGTAAAGAATTACTTTACAACTGCCGCAGATGGCAAAAATTATAACGTCACTTTTTATTCGCTCGAAATGATAATGGCTATTGGCTTTCGTGTGCGTGGTGTTCGTGGTACGCAATTTCGGCAATGGGCAAACCGCAACCTTACCGAGTATTTGCGCAAAGGCTTCGTAATGGACGATGAGCGTTTGAAAAACCCCGATGGCCGTCCCGACTATTTCGACGAGTTACTTAGTCGAATACGTGATATTCGAGCATCGGAAAAACGGTTTTACCAAAAAGTGCGTGATTTGTTTGCACTCAGCAGCGATTATGATACTACAAATAAAGCAACGCAAATGTTCTTTGCCGATACCCAAAACAAATTGTTGTTTGCAGTTACTGGCAATACCGCAGCAGAATTAATTGTTGGTCGTGCAGATGCACGAAAAGAAAATATGGGATTAACCTCGTGGAAAGGGGCAATTGTTCGTAAGCAGGATATCATTATTGCTAAAAATTATCTTTCAGAAGATGAAATTGACACCCTAAACCGCTTGGTGGTAATCTTTCTCGAAACAGCAGAGCTAACAGTTAAAGAGCGTAAAGATTTAACAATGGCATTTTGGAAAGAGAACGTAGACCGTTTGTTGAATTTTCAAAGCAAAGAAATATTGCAGGGAAGTGGAACTGTTTCAAGCACTCAAATGGAAACCCATGTAGAAAAAATTTACGAACAATTCGACCAAGAACGAAAAGAATACGAAGCATTAAATGCCGACCAAAACGACCTAGAAGAAATAAAGTCGATAGAACAAAAAATAAAGAAACGAAATTAACGAAGCAGAAGCCAGAGCGGAACTCATTGAACCTAAGTTAAAGGCATCAAGTTGGCGAGGATTGTGGGTTATCCATGCAAACTTCAAACACAATCTCAATATTTGCATGGATAAGATAAAAAACACTGAGGAACACCTTGCCAAGCATCGTGGGGCTTTGGTGATTATCAGGGGTTAGGGGTTTTGGGGCTGGGCACAGGGTGTTGGGGTGTAATTGAAGGATTAACAATTAGATATATGGGAAATTTTGAATCGATTGTTGCTGTTAAGGCTGCTTTTCCGGGGAAATATATCCAGGGCGATGGGGTGATTGCTCAGTTGGGGGGTATTATTGGGTCGTTTGGTAATAGGGGGCTCATTCTCTCTTCGCGTACGGCAAAAACATCTGTTCTTGACAGGTTTTTCAAAGATTTTGCGGGAAAGGGTGTTGGGCAGGGGGCGTCACAAACTGAAATTATTATGGAGGTGTTTGGGGGCGAGTGTTGTGAGGGGGAGCTAATGCGGCTGGCAGATATTGTGAAGCGTAATAGTATTGATGTGCTTGCCGGGGTGGGGGGTGGCAAGGCGATTGATACAGCGAAAATTGTTGCAGATAGGGCGGGGATTCCGGTGATTATTGTCCCTACAATTGCCTCTACAGATGCTCCGTGCAGTGGTTGCGCAGTTATCTACTCGCAGGGCGGCGTTTTCGAAAGTGTCTATTATCAAAAGATGAATCCACAGGTGGTGCTTGTAGATACTAATGTGATAGCCAATGCTCCGGCTCGTTTTCTTGTGGCGGGGATGGGTGATGCTCTGGCTACCTGGTTCGAGGCGCGCTCCTGTGCCAAGAGTCTCTCTATGAACGAATGTGGCGGATATAGCACGCTGGCAGCTCTTAATCTTGCGAAGCTGTGTTATGACACAATTTTGAAATATGGGATGGATGCCAAGACGGCAAACGAAAATCGGGTTGTAACATCTGCATTGCAATATGTTGTAGAGGCCAACACTCTGCTTAGCGGCATTGGGTTCGAAAGCTCCGGGCTGGCATCTGCACACTCAATCCATAACGGATTATCTGCACTGGAGGAGACTCACTCATACTACCACGGAGAGAAGGTGGCTTTTGGTCTGCTGGCCGGGCTTCACCTCACAGGTGCCGATGCTGCCGAAATGGATGAGGTTTACTCTTTTTGTGTGCAGATAGGTCTTCCAACCACCTTTAAAGAGATTGGCCTGGCTAATGTAGATAGGGACCGGCTGATGAAGGCTGCCATTAAAGCCTGCGACCCAAAGGAGGGCATCCATCACGAATCCTGCACAATCACCCCCGAAAAAGTACTAAACGCAATGATCGCCGCAAACGAAAGAGGGAACCTTGCCAAGCATCGTGGGGCTTAGTTGATTATGAGAAAGATATTTACTAAGTAAAACACGTAGGTTAAAATCAGAATATCCTTTATTGCGGGTTGTTTGCACTCATCATAATTTTAGATATTATTTAAAATCTAAATTTTATGAAAAAAACAACCATCATTTTATGTTTTACACTTCTCTTTATATCTGGCTTAAAGGCACAAAACCTGGAGTTTGGGGGTGATCTCTTTAACCGGTACATCTGGCGCGGGCTTGATTTGGGTGGTAAGAGCCCGAGCATCCAGCCTTGGATGAAACTGACACTGGGTAATGAAGATCACGCTTTTTCCATTGGAGCCTGGGGAGCTTTCTCCTTAGCAGGGACTGCAAATGAAGAGACAGATCTATATTTGTCCTATACCTATAAAGGCTCTTTCTCAATAACTCTTACAGATTATTTTTTCCCGGGATTGAATACGGGGTCAAAAGATAAATATTTTGAGTGGTCAAAAGATAAGACCGGGCACATCCTTGAGGGGACTCTCGCATATAATGGTTCGGAGAAGATACCATTTACCCTGCTTTTTGCAATGAACCTTTTCGGGAATGATGCCCGTAAAAGCAATGGAGATCTTTTCCTTTCTAAATATATTGAGGTAGGATATAAAACCAGGCTTAAACAGACAGATTTAAACGTTTTTGTTGGAGGTACACCCGATAACCCAAATACATCGGCAGGGGAGAGCTCTTTTTATCTGAATGAAAAACCGGGTATCATAAATGTTGGGCTTAAACTCTCCCGAACACTTCAAATAACAGAGAATTTTTCTATTCCTGTTCAATGCTCTGTTATTTCAAACCCGGCCTTGAATAAAATCTATCTGGCACTAGGGCTTTCGTTTTAATGTAATATATTAATTAATAATTAATTAAAAAACTTATGATTCTTACAACTATGTTAAATGCAGGCCTGTTGGACACCGGCTCTACAGGGTTTATGCTTCTGGCAACAAGCCTGGTAATGTTAATGACTCCGGGCCTTGCCTTTTTTTATGGCGGACTGGCAACAAAAAGAAACATTTTGGCCATTATGATTCAGAGCTTTGTCTCATTGGGCTGGACTACTGTCTTATGGGTGTTTTTTGGCTACTCTCTCTGCTTTAGCGGTGGAGATGGCGGTATCATCGGTAATTTAGATAAAGCATTCTTGTCGGGCATCTCCATTGATACATTATGGGCGGGAAACGGGAAAATTCCGGAAATTGTATTCTTTGCCTATCAGATGATGTTTGCAATTATTACACCTGCACTCATTACCGGAGCTTTTGTAAACCGGGTCACATTTAAATCCTATTTTATTTTCCTCACGGTTTGGCAGATTTTAGTTTATTATCCGTTTGTTCATATGATTTGGGGTGGTGGCTTACTGGCACATTGGGGTGTTCTGGATTTTGCGGGAGGGATTGTGGTGCACGCAACTGCCGGTTTTGCAGCATTGGCATCTGTATTCTATGTTGGAGCGAGGGCAGATAAAAACTCGACTCCAAACAGCATTCCATTGGTAGCCATTGGCAGCGGATTGCTATGGTTCGGATGGTATGGCTTTAATGCAGGAAGTGAGTGTCAGGTAGATAACATAACCGCTCTTGCATTTTTAAATACAGACATTGCAGCATCTTTTGCAACAATTTCGTGGTTGGTTATTGAGTGGATCCGTGAGAGAAAACCAAAGTTTGTAGGATTACTTACAGGCTCTATTGCCGGCCTGGCAACAATAACACCTTGTGCCGGTTTTGTGCCTTTGTGGGCATCCCCGTTAATTGGTATTGGAGCCGGAGTGATGTGCTATGTGGCAGTCCAGTTTAAAAACAAGATGAAATGGGACGACGCTCTTGATGTGTGGGGCGTACACGGTGTAGGTGGTGTCCTTGGCTCAATTCTTCTGGGTGTTTTTGCGTCAAAAGCAGTAAATGGAGCCGGTGCAGACGGGCTTATTTTTGGTGGGGGATATTTCTTTGTAAAACAAATTGTTGCAGTAGTTGTCGCTTCGGTTTATGCGTTTGTTTTCACATATCTTATGTTAATAGTAATTAACAAGATAACCCCGGTAAAGGTCAAAGAGCAAGATGAAATGCTGGGGCTGGATAATACACTCCACGGAGAAAAGGCATATGACGAGGGTGTAATTTAATTTGTTATTTTTGAGTGAATTATCAATAGCAGATGTTTAAAAGGTCAATTACAACAAAATTTATGTTCCTGTATTTGATTGTGGGGTTTTCATCTCTCTCAATTATAGGAATCTACTCTTACTATAAAGCAAGAACTGCTCTCATAATGCGGGCAACCGAGCAGCTAATATCTGTGAAGTCGCTCAAAAAAGAGCAGATAGAGAACTACTTAAAAAGTAACGATAGGATAGATTTTGACCAGGTTGACAGGATTATGCTGGATACTAATCAAACTAATGGTTTAGGAAAAACGGGAGAGGTATATCTGGTAGATTCAAATTTCATTATGAGAAGCAAATCCAGGTTTCTCTCCCGCTCCGGTAGTCAGGTAATAGTCGGGACCAATGCTGTTAAAAGTGCTTTTAAGAGTGGTTGCGGCACATCGATCTCGACTGATTACAGGGGCGTTTTATGTCTTAGTTCGTTTGACAGGCTATCTGCAGATAATTATAATTGGGTAATTGTGGCAGAGATTGATTACAACGAAGCGATGATCCCAATTAAAAACCTTAGAAACGATCTGTTTTTTGTCTCAATCATTATCCTGGTTCTTATTTTATCTATAGCTCAGGTTATTACATCCGATATAATTTTGCCGATTGTTAAATTTAAAAAGGCAGCATTGAAAATTGGAGAGGGAGATTATGATGCCAAAGTAAATATTGAGTCAGAAAATGAATTTGGGGTACTGGCCCTTACTTTTAATCAAATGATAGACAACATTCAGAAAAATACATCTGAACTGGTTGACGAAAAAGCTAAAAGAATCTCTGCGCTATATGATGGTCAGGAGTTTGAGCGTCACCGTATCTCCCGCGAGCTTCACGACGGGTTAGCGCAAGAGCTCATTGCTATAAAAATGACGCTTGAGAACCTAATTAGCAGGAAAGAGGGGTTTAACAACCAAAAAATTAACGAATTAAAAACACAGGTAAACCACTCTATTGATGAATTAAGAAAAATCTCCACAGATTTGGCACCTTCCGGAATTCTGGAGTTCGGGTTTGAGATGGCAATTAAGAACCTTTGCAACCAGGTTCAGAAAACGACGGGCATAAATATAGATTTCTCCTGGTTCGGCAATTTTGAGCATATAAAACAACGCACAAAAATATATTTGTATAGAATTGTACAGGAGGCATTGAATAATGCGATTAAACACTCAGAGGCAACACAGATTCAGATCCAGCTTACAGAAACGGCAGAGAATCTGGTGTTGATTATTGAAGACAACGGGAAGGGGTTCAATTATGACACCAATGATCTGGGTTTGGGAAAGGGTTTGTTCAATATGCGCGAAAGAAGTATTTTATTGGATGGGACATTCGATGTGGAAACCTCACCGGAAAAAGGGACAACTATTCGGGTTAAGGTAAATAAAGTAGTGTAGCTATGAAAAAAATAAAAATATTGTTGGTAGATGACCATCAGATAATCCTGGATGGTGTTAAAACAATGCTAATAGACGAAGATGATATTGATTTTATAGGTTGTGCCTCTAATGGGGTTAAAGCGCTGGATATAATCAAGTCACAACTTCCGGATATTGTTATCAGCGATATCTCAATGCCCGATATGACCGGTATAGAGTTGACCTCAAAAATCGTTGAGTTAAACCTGCCTTCCAGGGTGCTTATTCTATCTATGTACACAACAGATGACTACATCTACAATGCAATTAAAGCCGGTGCAAGGGGAATCTTGCCAAAGCAGGATACCAACAAGGAGATGTTGCTGGAGGCTATAAGAACAATAAATGACGGAGAGGAGTACTACGCTTCAAACATCTCCAGAAACCTTATGAAGTCCTATGTCTCCAAGATCAAAAATATAAACTCTGCAGATAAATCTAAAAATTACTCCCTCACTTCGCGGGAAAAAGAGATATTGAAACTGTATGTAGAAGGCTTTTCAAATCACGAAGTAGCGGACAAATTGAACATCAGCATAAGAACAGTAGAGACTCACAAAAACAACATAATGCAAAAATTTGGCTTCAAAAGCACTGTCGAAATGGTAAAATTTGCATTGAAAAACAATATTGTCTCGTTTTGAGGGAACCTTGCCAAGCATCGTGGGGTTTAGTTGCCCACTAAGGGATTACCTCACTTCGTTCGGTGATCCCCGAGGGGGGCTTCAAAGAAGAAAAAGCCTTATGCTGTGCATAAGTTTTTTTGTTTCCGTCTTCGTGCTAAAGCAAGCTTTGCACTTACCGGAAACAAAAAACCGGGCTTTTGCCCGGCTTTTTCTTCTTTGGCGGAGAGAGGGGGATTCGAACCCCCGATACCTTTTTGAGGTATACTCGCTTTCCAGGCGGGCCAGTTCAACCACTCCTGCATCTCTCCCTGTTTGTTCTGTTTGAGTGTGCGAAGATATAAAACTATGTTAAGATATAAAAACCAGATGGGGGAACAATTTAGAGTGGGAGTTTTTCGGAATTTTTTTGGGTAATATTGCCGGGGAAGTAATATTTATTATATATATTTGCTCGAGAGTATCTTAGGGAGCTAATTCTGTTGTAATAATTATACTTTACCATTATGAAAAAAGAGAGTAGCACATTAGTATGTATCGTTGCGATTTTTTTATTGACTATCGCTGCCACACCTGTTTACGGACAAAAGAATGAAGGAGGCCCGCGAACGGGGTTTGCTCTGGTGTCGGGGGTCAACTTCGGGAGGGGTGTGAGTGGAGATATCTGCTTTGAGATAGAGCGGCTTTATAATGAGGCGGTTCATATTGGTGCAGGTGTCGGTGGAGGATACAACGCAATGGCTGCTTACGGTGGTACAATGAAGGGGTTTCATATGCCGTTGTATGCATATGCAGGATATAGTTTTCCGCTTAATTCAGGCTTAGCTGCCATTACCCGGTTAGATTGCGGATATGTTTTTAGACAGGATAGTTACGAATCTTCCCTGTTCCTAAACCCGCAGATAGGTCTTCTGTTCAACTCTAAAGAGAGATCTGCAAAACCCTTCCTGCTCATTGGTTACCGCAAAGACGGTTACTCCGGCTTCACACTGGATGGTTATAACGGGCTTTCGCTAAAGTTTGGGTTCCGGTTTTAACTCTCTGCAATATGAAACGGTCAAATCTCTATATTTTATTGCTGCTGCCTGTAGTGGTTGCGTGTGTTAAGATGCCGGGCGGCTCCGGAGAGACTCCTCCAAAGAGTTTCGAAGAGATGACCATCTCCCCGGATTTTAACTGGAAAACATCTAAGGATATCAAACTCTCTATATACTCAGACCTTACATCAATAATAAAGATTACGTCTCTGGACGGCAAAATCTCTTATCATAAGGGGTTTAATAACAGATCGCCGGAGAACTATTTGGTTATCATTACCGTTCCTGCAGATGTTAAGGCTGTGTTGATCAATGGGAAAGAGTTCAAAATCGACAGCGCAGAGTTATCTGTGGTGCTATCTGCAATAGGGGAATCTGCAACGGAAAACAACTTTTTCGCAGCGCAGGCGGCGGCTGTGCCTCTGGGGTACTGGAGTTTTGACGAGGGGAGCGGTAATACGGCCTTAGATTCGTTCGGAAGTAATAACGGAACAGTTGCCAACGCAACAAGAACCCCGGGCATCAAGGGTGGGGCGCTATATTTTAACGGGACAAGTGGCAATGTAAATATCGCGAGTACGCCTCAGCTTAGCCCTGCAGATGCAATTACAATGATGACCTGGGTCTTCTCCGAGGAGAATAGAACTGCCAAGATCTTTCAGAAGGGAGATTGGGATGGGCCCGGGTTACGGCAGGATGTTTGGAAGGGGTGGAGTTGCGGGATAAGGATGGATAATGATACAGGGCATTCATTAGAGTGGAATAACGGAAGGCCAATTCTTAATGAGTGGTATCACCTTGCTATGACTTATGACGGATCTCTCCTCGCTTTTTACGTAAATGGCCGCCTATGGGAAAGCAAGCCTGTTACGGGCAAGCTCAAGGTCAACTCGAGAAATATCTCTATTGGGTCAGATAACGCCGTTCAAAAATTCTTTAAAGGGAAGATAGATGAGGTTTTTCTTTACGGGAGTGCACTTTCGGCTCAAGAGATTCAAAGCGTTGTGCAGTCGGTTTCAAATCCGGACAGTGATGGCGATGGAATTCCCAATGAAGATGACGCCTACCCTGCAGATGCCGGGATGGCTTTTGAGAACTACTACCCCTCTTCCGGTTACGGTACGCTCGCTTTTGAAGATATGTGGCCATCCAAGGGTGACTATGACTTTAATGACCTTGTAATAGATTACCGGTTTAAGATAATCACCGATGCTTCCAACTATGTTTCGGCAGTCTCTTGCAGCTTTATTGTCAAGGCTATAGGTGCTGCCTATGCCAATGGATTCGGCTTTCAGCTAAACTCGCCATCTTTTGATGTGTCTGATATTCAGGTTAGCGGCGGGGTGTTGGAGCAGGGGCAGAATCTGCCTACATTTATTGTGTTTAACAATGCGAGTTCGCTTATGAGCTCTACGGGAAGTTTTGGGGTGAATGTAAAAAAGGGAGAGCCTTATGTACAGCCGGCAGTCATTGAGATGAACATCTCGTTTACCCCTCATAAATACACACTTAACAACCTCAACATCTCCGGGTTTAACCCTTTCATTTTTGTGAACGGCAACAGGGGAAGAGAGGTTCACCTTCCGGACTATCCGCCTACCTCAAGGGCATCTGCAGCGCTCTTTGGCACCGGAGCAGACAACTCCTCTTCCGGTATAGGCAGATATTATAAAACCGCAGAAAATCTGCCTTGGGCCATCAACATCATTTCGGGCTTCGAACACGTGATTGAGCGCGTAGAGATTACCGATGCATATCTTAAGTTCTCTTTATGGGCGCAATCTGCAGGAGTACAGTACCCGGACTGGTACTTGAATAGAGCCGGCTACAGAATTGCGCATAATATCTATTGATTTTTTTCGTCTCAGAGACTCCCATTTGATGTCAAATTATCGCATAAATTGACAAAAGGTATTGGCAAATAATTTTTTTGACAGAAAATAGCTCAATTGTCAAAAAAACGCTATATTTGACAAAAAGAAAATATTATGTCAAATCTTACCGAGCCATTTGATAGAAATAAGCCATACAACAATCTTCCAATACTTCCCCCTGATGACGAAATAGTTGAAAGCCGGGAGGTTCTTAAGGGTTTAATCAATGCAAATAAGGCACTTGCAGAGCTTAAGGGGATTGCTAAAAAATTGCCCAATCAATCGATGCTTGTTAATACAATTATATTGAGAGAGGCAAAGGCAAGTACAGAGATTGAGAACATCTTTACTACAGATGATGAGCTATACCAATCATTTACAATAAGCGATTCAGAACAAAAGATCAATACAAAAGAGGTATTAAGGTACAGGCAGGCGCTTTGGAAAGGTTATAATGATATAGTTGTCAGGCAGGCAATTACGATTGATGCACTAATTAGTATCTATCGGGAAATTAAACAGGCAAATGATGGAATAAGGCCACCTCAAACAGAAACGGTTATTTTGAAAAGAGGGAGTGGAAGGTTATTAGGCGAGGTTATCTACACCCCACCAAGAGGAGTCCAAGTTATTAAAGAGAAGCTGAATAATCTGTTGGAATATATTAATGACGATGTAAAGTATCCTTATGACCCTTTACTAAAAATAGCTGTCTCTCATTATCAATTTGAAGCCATTCACCCATTCAGGGATGGCAATGGAAGAACCGGAAGAGTTTTGAGCATTCTGCTTATGATTCAAAAACATTTACTGGATGTGCCGATTCTTTATTTAAGTGCGTACATCATAAGAGAAAAAGAGGAATATTATGAGTTACTCAAAAACGTAACGGCACACAGAAACTGGAGTCAATGGATTATATATATGCTTAAAGCAATTGAAGAGACCTCCAGATACACAATAAGCAAGATTGAAGAGATTGATAGACTTTTCACAAGAACAAAAGAGTTAATCAATACAAGATATCCATCCATTAGAAAAGAGTTTATTGAAAAATTATTCGAACAGCCATATATAAGTCCTAAAAAATTGCTGGATAATAATATGAAAAGTTTAAATACAGCAAAAAAATACCTTATTCAACTTGAAGAGATGGGTATTCTAACAAGTAAAAAGATAGGCAAAGAGGTTGTCTATATCAATATAGACCTATTTAATATCCTGGCTGAATCATAGCCTTTAACAGTTGCACGAATGGATACACTTCTGCTCATAATCTCAATTCTCCTGCTGCTTGCCGGAATTGCCGGTTCGGTGCTGCCTGTGCTGCCGGGGCCGCCGCTGGCTTTTGGCGCCCTTATTCTGCTTCACATTACCAAGTATGCCCAGTTTAGCACAACTCTGCTGGTTGTTCTGGGCGTCATCACTGTGGTGGTTACTGTTCTAGACTATTTTATTCCGGCCTGGAGCACCGGCAAGTTTGGCGGGAGCAGATACGGCTCTCGCGGCGCTATTGCGGGGATGATTGTTGGTCTCTTCTTCGGGCCTTTGGGTCTGATTATAGGCCCATTCATCGGTGCCTACCTGGGCGAACTGCTCGGTGGCCAAAACTCACAATTCGCACTCAAATCTGCCTTCGGCTCCTTTATCGGCTTTCTGCTCGGAACCGGCCTCAAACTCATCTTGTCGTTGGTGATGCTATATTATTGGATTGACACTATTTTGTGAAACCAAGCTCTGCCAGAGTTTGATGTAACTTTCAATATGTCAATCAAATACAAACCCCAGTTTTCCAAGTTTGGAAAACTGGGGTTTGTAATCTACTGAATAACAATGTATTTCATCAAACACTGCCAAAGTTCGTTCCCAGCAAAGCCCCACGATGCTTGGCAAGGTTATTCCGCTCTGATGGCGGCGATTCCGGGGAGTTCAATTCCCTCCAGGTATTCCAACATTGCGCCTCCGCCGGTAGATACATAGCTCACTTTATTGGCAAAGCCCATCTGGGTAACTGCAGCTACAGAATCGCCGCCGCCCACCAGGGTGAAGACGCCGGTTGAGGTGATATCTGCAAGTAGAGTGGCGATGGTTTTGGTTCCGTTTGCGAATTTCTCCATTTCGAAAACTCCTACAGGGCCGTTCCAGAGTACGGTTTTAGATGCGCGCAAAACAGCTTCCCACTCTTTGAGGGTAGATGGGGCGGCGTCCATTCCAAGCCATCCGTCCGGAATTGCATTGTCCTGACAGATTTTTGTGTTGGCGTCGTTGCTGAATGCATCTGCACACACAACCTCGCCGGAGTAGTAGAGTTTGACCCCTTTTGCGGCGGCCTTTTCCAGGATGGTGAGCGCAAGCTCCATCTGGTCATCTTCGCAGAGAGAGTTTCCAATCTTACCACCTTGTGCTTTGATAAAGGTGAAGACCATACCGCCGCCGATAATCATATTGTCGCATACATCAAAAAGCTTCTCGATAATGGCAATTTTGGAAGATACTTTGGCCCCGCCGATAATTGCTGTCACAGGGTGTTCTGGAGATTTTAGCACTTTGTCTATAGCTTTAATCTCGCCCTCCATTACATACCCAAACATTTTATCGTTAGGGAAGTATTTGGCTATAAGGGCTGTAGATGCGTGAGCACGGTGGGCAGTACCAAAAGCGTCGTTGATATAACAATCTGCATAAGAGGCCAGCTTTTTGGTAAACTCCTTCTGAAGCTCCTTCATAGCAGCTTTGGCAGCCTTCTTCACGTCGTCCGTAGCATCTTCTGCCAAATCGCGTGGTTTTCCCTCCTCCTGAGCATAGAAACGAAGGTTCTCAAGAAGCAGAACCTCACCAGGTTTAAGGGTTGCAGATAGTTGTGCGGCCTCCTCTCCCATACAGTCAGGAGCAAATTTGATCTTTACTCCAAGCTTCTCCTCTATTGCCGGAATTATATGTTTAAGAGAGTATTTGCCGGTTGGCCCTTTTGGACGACCCAGGTGGGACATCACGATTAGGGATCCACCCTTCTCAAGTACTTTTTTAAGTGTCGGAATTGCTGCTCTGATGCGAGTGTCATCTGTAATTTGAAAAGATTCGTTAAGGGGAACATTAAAGTCTACCCTCACAATGGCTCTTTTACCCGTGAAGTTGTAATTATCAATACTTTGCATATGGAATATTTATTAAATAAATGTTTATCCGAGCCGCAAAATTAAGAATATTCTCAGAAAATTACTACCTTCGGGGCTGTTTAATTAACAATTTAAAACCAAATTTTGTGATATTACTGGAGTCTCCCCAAAAGTGGAGTGATTATGAGCTGATTGACTCAGGGGATTTTGAGAAGCTCGAAAGATTTGGCAACTATTGTCTTATCCGTCCGGAGCCCAAGGCGTTGTGGGAAAAGAGACTCTCTCAAAAGGAGTGGCTGGATTTGGCGCATACTAAGTTTACAACCGGTGCCGGGTTTGGCAAGTCGGGCAAAGAGGACTCCGGAACCTGGCATCAGCTTAAAAAAATGCCGGACCAGTGGGTTATCGGCTATAAGAAGGGTCAGCTGGATTTCAATATGAGGCTTGGCCTCACCGCTTTCAAACACGTGGGAATCTTCCCGGAGCAGGCCCCAAACTGGGACTACATCTACGAAAACACCTCCAAAATATCTGCAGAGAACGGCAAGAACGGTTTCCCGAGGCCAAAGATCCTCAACCTTTTTGCCTACACAGGGGCTGCTTCGTTGGCCGCTAAGTGTGCAGATGGGGATGTTACGCACCTGGACTCTGTGAAGCAGGTGGTGAGCTGGGCAAGAACCAATATGGAGTTGAGCAGGCAAGATAACATCCGCTGGGTCATCGAGGATGCTCTCAAGTTTGTTAAGAGGGAGGCAAGAAGGGGAAATCTTTACCAGGGAATAATTATGGACCCACCCGCCTACGGGCACGGCCCGGATGGTGAGAAGTGGAAGCTGGATGAGCTTCTCTTTGAGATGATGCAGGAGGTTGCGCAGATTCTGGCTCCAAAAGATAGCTATCTGGTTTTAAACCTCTACTCGAACGGATACTCTGCACTCCTCTCCGAGACCATTGTTAAGAGCGCGTTTCACCTGATGGATAAAAAGAGAGAGAGCTATGAGCTCACCTACGGAGAGTTGTTCATTGCAGATAAATTTGAAAAAGCCTTGCCACTGAGCGTCTTCACCCGTCTGCGGAGATAATTAAATAGCAAGATGTTACGGCCGGCCCGGCAGCCTGGCAAGTGAAACAATAGTCTCAGAAGATAATAAATAAAAAAATGTGACGGCCGGCCCGGCACTCCAAATAGTTACAACAGAAAGAAGATTTAAAACATAAAATATGACAACACTACCGGCAATTCTTGCGGCTCCGCTTGCAATAACCTGGGGGCCAAACCCGGAGATTTTCTCTATCGGGCCAATACATATCAGGTATTACAGTATTCTGTTTGTATCGGGATTTATAATCGGCTACTACATCTTTATGAGGTTTTTCAAGAGAGAGGGGTTGCCTGTAGAGATTCTGGACACACTGCTTTACACACTGCTGGGGTCGGCTGTTGTTGGTGCAAGGCTGGGGCATTGCCTCTTTTATGAGCCGGCTTACTACCTCTCCAAACCCTGGGAGATCTTTATGATATGGGAGGGGGGTCTCGCCAGCCACGGAGGCGCAGTTGCAATTCTAATTGCCCTCTGGTACTATGCGCGCAAATATGGCCGCAGATACGATTTTGACTATATGTGGCTCTTAGACAGAGTTGGTGTTGCAACCCCTCTGGCCGGAGCACTCATTCGTCTGGGGAACCTGATGAACTCAGAGATTTACGGTAACCCAACCGATCTTCCCTGGGGCTTTATCTTCACAATTAGGGGAGAGACTCTCGCAAAGCACCCCACCCAGCTCTATGAAGCACTGGCATACCTGTTTACATTCGCATTCCTGATGCTCCTCTACTGGAAATTTCTGGATAAACTCAAAAAGGGCACGATGTTCGGCATATTTATGATAGGAATTTTCGGAACCCGATTCTTCATAGAGTTTGTAAAAGAGCCCCAGGTAGCATTCGAACAGGGTATGACACTCAATATGGGTCAGTGGCTCAGCATTCCGTTTATCCTTCTGGGCATTTCCATTATTGTTTACAGCATCATAAAAGGTTCGCCTGCTGCAATCCAAAACTATGCAGATATCAAAAAAGCAAAAACAAAATCTGCCTCAGATAATATAAAATCTGAAGCAGATAAAATTAAGAGCGGTAAGTCTTACAAGTAGCAGACCTCCCGGGGCTTATAAATCCATCGCAGAAAGCTCTGCAAGAGAGAGTTCGAAATTCTTCTCTGTTTCAAGAGCTCTTCTTAAAGCTTCGTAGTAGTACTCTATCTCGGTTAAGTAGTTGAGCAGAGATATCTCTCCGGCATCAAAAGCTCTCTTAAGCAGGTGCTCGTTGTTGAAAGAGGATAATGCAACTCTATACTTTAATGCAGATTGTTTAAGCTTGACAGCTTTGTCATAGAGACCTTGCAGCCGAGTGTAGAACGCTACTTTGCTATCTGCAAGCACAGATTGATTTGCGGTTAATTGTGCTTGTGCTTGCCTGACTCTGTTTTTATTATTCCACAAAGGGATAGAGAGACCAACGGTCACGCCTTGAAATCTCTCTCCAAGAAGTTGCTCACTCATATATCCGGCAGAAAACTTAGGCAACCCCTGGGCTCTGTTCAAGCGGATCTTCTCTTGGCCGATTGTTATTTGCGAGTTTGCGTATAGTAGTGCGGGATTTTTAGATACAACACTCGAATACCACTCATCAAAATTGTCAGGTAAGAGACCTCCGGGGTAGCTGTTTTGTTCAAAAACAATCTCTTGCCCGCCATTCAGTCGTTTAAGCTCAGATAAGAGAATAGTTCGTTCGGTCTCTATTCCGCTAGCTTCATTTTGCAGAGAGATAACATTCATTTGAGTTTTATTGTTTTCAATAATGTTTGCCTCCCCTTTTTCAAGTTTCGCCCGATAAGCTGCTGCAATCTGTTCTGCATTACTCAATCTTTGAGCAACCTCGCCGGCAAGTGCATTGTAGTAAACCAGTTCAATGCAAATCTGTTTTGCGTGCAGCAGCAAGGATAACCTCTCTGCCTTGTAAAGAAGCTCTAAGTTTGAATTTTCAAGTTTCGCAACTCTATCCCTGTGGCCGTAAACTGTTGGGAAATCGAATGACTGTGTGATTTTGAAATCTGTACGCTCTCCGTTTACAGGAGTATTTCCCCACAGATAGGCAAACTCAACCTCGGGATCTGACAGGAAGATACCTGTACGGTTCCCGAGTTTTTGAGCTTCCATCTGTTCCCGGAGTGATTGCAGGGTTGTACTATTTGCTTCAATCCTTGACAGAATATAATTATAATCGCCTTGAGCTGTTGTAGTTAACGCAATAGCTAATAGGCCTATACTCAAAATTATCCTTTTCATATTTGCTGTTCTTTCTTTAATCTTCTGTTTAGAAGTATTTCATAAGCTATAGGTACAATGTAGATATTTAAAAGGGTAGATGTCAACAGTCCACCCAGGACTACTACTGCCATAGGGCTTTGAATTTCATTGCCAGACTTGTCGCCGTTAAGAACTAAAGGAATAAGGGCGAGTGCGGCCGTTAACGCAGTCATAAGTATTGGATTCAATCTGTCAAGCGATCCCGCCACAATAGTTTTAGTAAGAGAATCATCACTATGTTCCATATGTTGATATTTTGAAATCAGAAGAATTCCGTTTCTAGTTGCAATACCAAACAGGGTAATAAACCCGATAATAGACGGAATACTTATAATACCGGAAGTGATCCACACGGCAAATACTCCACCAATCAATGCCAAAGGAAGATTGACTAAAACAATTGCAGATAGTGATACGTTCTTAAACTCGCTATACAGCAGCAGGAAGATTACACATATCGCTAATATAGAGGTAATAAGAAGAGTTCTTGATGCGCTTTTGGCACTCTCGAACTGCCCTCCGTACTCTACACGGTAGCCTTGAGGGAGATTAATCTGGGATTCTATATTTGTTTTAATTTCTCCAACTACACCATTCAAATCTCTCCCTGCAACATTCGCAGAAACAACTATCTTCCGTTGCACGTTTTCTCTGCTTATTGAATTTGGCCCACCAACGGAAACAATTTCTGCAACCTCTTCCAATGGTACTTTTTTCCCGTTTTGGGTGTCAATAAGAGCAGACTTTACCTGTTCAATATTTTCGGTATAGCTTTTATTTAATCTCAAAACCAAATCAAAACTGCGCTGCCCTTCATAAATTTCGGATAGCTTCTCTCCTGCAAATGCAAGTTCGATAAACTCATTGAAATCTTCTATTGATATACCATATTGGGCAAGCATACTTCGTTTAGCTCTCACCTGCAATTGAGGTGTCTCAGTCTGCTGTTCAACGGCAACATCCACCAAACCATCAATTCCTACAATTGAACCTTTTATTTGGTTGGCAATCATAAACATCTGGCTCAAATCTGTCCCGAACAGTTTGATAGCGATATTTGCCCTTGTCCCGGAAAGCATATGGTCAATGCGGTGTCCAAGCGGTTGTCCTACAGTAAACGCAAGTCCCGGAACAGCTCCCAGTTTTTCACGGACTTCTGCCATAAACTCTTCACGCCCTCTTTTTCCTAATGTAAAGTTCACATCAATTTCTGCACTATTTGTAGATAATGAGTGCTCGTCAAGTTCTCCACGTCCGGTTCGCCTTGCTGTACTTGTAACTTCCGGTAATAAAAGCAACTCCGTCTCTATAAGGTTCCCTAAACGATCGCTTTCATCAAGGGTTACACCGGGTTTGGTTACTGCCGAAATTGTAAGCGACCCTTCGTTGAACTCGGGTAGAAAACTTCTCCCCATAGTCACAAAGAGCACTCCGGCAACTAATAGAAGAGCTATTGTGGGGTAAATTACAATTTTCTTGTTTGTAAGAACCCATAACAGCGACCTTTCATATAGTGTAGAAAGCTTTTGAGTCAGCCAGTTATCCTTTGTTTTTTTGTCAAGGTAGTTGTCTCGCGAAAGCATCATTCTACAGAGCAGTGGAGTCATTGTCATTGCCACAACCAGCGACATAAACAGCGATACTATATAAGCCACGCCAAGCGGCTTGAGCATTCTTCCTTCCATTCCGGAAAGGAAAAAGAGGGGTATAAATGCCACTATAATTATAAAAGTTGCATTGAGGATAGAAGCTCTAATTTCAACGGAAGCTTTATAAATGACACTTACTACTGACTCCCGCTCTTCCTTTGGCTTACTGTGATTTTGCCTTAAGCGTTTGTAAACATTTTCTACGTCAATAATGGCATCATCTACAAGAGATCCTATGGCGATGCACATTCCGCCCAGCGTCATCGTATTAATATTCATTCCAAGCAGGTAGAGAACGATGAGAGTACCGAAAAGTGACAGGGGAATAGCGATTACCGAAATAATTGTCGTTCTGAAACTGGCTAAGAAAATAAACAGAATAATTATTACAAATATTGCCCCCTCCATCAAAGCTATCCCGACGTTATTTACAGAAGCCTCAATAAAGTCAGCCTGACGGAATATTTTAGTATCCATCCGAACATCTGCAGGAAAAGTTTTTTGAATTTCTGCCAAATTGTACTCAATACGCTCTGTAACATTGAGAGTGTTGATATTAGGTTGCTTGGAGATAGCCAATATTACAGAAGGCTTAGCATTTTGAGAAGCGTGCCCCATTTTAACCGGGGTTCCAATTACAATCTCAGCAACATCAGATAGTACTACAGGTCTTCCATTTCTGGTTTTCACATAAGTTTCGCCAAGCTCTTCAAGGTCGTTGGTACGAGCCATTCCGCGAAGTGCATACTCGTTTCCGTAGTCCCGAATTATACCACCTGTAGAATTAGTGCTTAATGTTTTTCCAACGCTTTTTAGCTCTTGCAGTGTGACTCCGTAGGCGTTCATCTTTACAGGGTCTGCAAGAATCTGATACTGCTTGTAGTCACCACCGATAATGGTTACTTGAGACACTCCTCCGGTAGCTAGTATTGCCGGTTTAACAATCCAGTCTGCTAATGTACGAAGCTCCATCATTGAAGTTGAATCGGCTTGAAGTCCTACAAATAGGATCTCTCCCATCAAACTTGATTGCGGAGCTAGCACAGGAATAATACCAACAGGTAGTGAACTTGTGAGTGTTCCCATCTTTTCGCTGACTATCTGACGGGCTTTAAAAATATTCGTACCCCATTCGAACTCAACCCAAACAAAAGAGTATCCCTGCAGAGATGCCGAACGCACCCGGCGTACATCGGTGGCCCCATTGACTGCGGTCTCTATAGGAAATGACACCAGACGCTCTACCTCTTCCGGTGCCATTCCGTGAGCGTCTGTCATTAAAACTACTGTAGGGGCTGTCAAATCCGGAAACACATCCACATCCATTTTTTGGAAAGTGTATGTTCCGCCAACAATAAGCAGTACTGCACCAAGCAGTATAAAGAGCTTATTATTGAGCGAGAATTTTATGATATTGTTCAACATAACATATTGCAGTTAATGTACGTGACCAGAGTGTGCATCCAGAGCACCCGATGCCTGTGCAAGTTTAACTAAAATAGCACCCTTGCTTACAATCCTCTCTCCTACAGATACACCCTCTATAACTTCGGTACGGTATCCATCAGTTACACCTTTACGAATAACTCGTTTCTCAAAAAATTCCGGAGTAAGCTGGGTATAGACAAAATAGTTACCCATCTCTTCTATGATAGCTTCGTTGGGAATAGTTATCGCCATATTGTTGGATTGGGTTTTTATAAAAACATCTATAAAGCTCCCGGACAGTAACCCTACACTATTTTTTACTTTAAAAAACACCGGGATAAGAGGGTTTTCAATATCTGTTGATTTGCCGTAAGAGAGAACTTTGCCGTCCAGCTCCTCAAGAGAATACCTTAAGTTGCTGCTCGTATTAATAAAGGTTGCAGATACAATACTGCCCAATAATGGATAGTATTTTGGTTGCAATTGCGCTTTTATTAACATATCAAGATTTTTAGATACAATCACTATGGGCTCTCCAGTCTCTACATATTGACCATTTTGAACCATAAGTTTAGCAACATATCCTTTTATAGGAGAACTAATTATCTGTCTCCCCAAAGAGAAATTTGCCCGAAGATTGCTGTAGTTAGCTTCAGCATTTGTATACTCGGTCTCTGCTCTTAAAAGTTCACTCTGTGATACGATATTATCTTTGGCCAAATCCTTTTTTCGTTCGTATTCTGCTTTGGCCCTGTTGTACTCCGCAGTTGCTTCGCTCAGGCGTACAGAAAGGTTGTTATCTGCCATACCTTTGCTCTCTACAGAGAATAGTTGCTCTCCTTCGTTTACTATTTTACCCTCCACTATCTCCTGAGCTGAATAGGTTACTATTCCACCGGTCCTTGCAACAACAACTCTTTGGTCTGCTTGTGATGGCAATATTTGAGCAACTGTACGAATTACTTTCCCAAAAGACTCAAAACGTGCCTCTTCGGTGGCAAAGTCTAGTTTCCAACTTTGTTCTTTAGTAAAAACAGCACCATTGCTACTGGACATAGCCGCATCTGCAGCATTGTGTTGGGCATCGTGTACATCACTATAAACCCTAACATCCGGAACGACTATCTGCGATTTCGCATCGGGAGCCTCTATATCAAAAATGATTTTGCCGGCACCGGCCATTGCGGGAGTTAAAAAGAATTCATATATGCCTGTACGGGTAGGTTTTTCAAGTGTTTGTCGAATACCTTCAGTGCCAATTATAAGACTTATTGTAACTCTCCCCTCTGTAATCGGTTTGAAATTTTTCAAAAAAGAGAAATGGGCAAGAATGCTACTTTGTTGCCCGGCTACAAATGGCTTAGCTTCTGCATATACTTCAAATGCATCGCTATATGCTGTAAGCTGAAGGTTTTCGTCGTGAGGATGCTCCTCGGCTACGACACTTTGCCTGGTTTTGCAAGATATCATGGTGATTGCTAAAAGCATCACCATAACTAAGTTCGTTATCTTCATATTACCTTAGCTGCTAATGTTTATGGTTTGGGTCTGAGTGATCGTGTTTGTGGTCATCTTTTTTTTCCGGTTGCACAACGGTAGAATCTGCTTTAACTTGAAAACTCTCTTGTGAAGCAGGGGCTTTGGCCTCTTCTTCGTGGTTACCGTGCACAGATCCATCATCGTGAACGTGTGTGTCTGCCGGTTGGTTTTTACTTGAACAACTTTCGCAAGAGGTGAGTCCAAAAATGATAAGAGCAGATAAGATGATTGCAATAATTTTAAATGATTTCATATTTGTTGTTATTATCAGGTTATTAGATACTTAACACAAAGGAAAATGAGCTTAATTTTATAAGCACAGATGCTGCCTTTGCAATAAAAAAACTGAAAAAACTAACAAACGGGAGGAGCTCTCAACCCGATAGAGCCGGATGAGAATTTGGAATAATATGATTCAATGTATGGTTTTTGCCGAAACGGTAACCCGCCCTCATTCACTAAGCTAAACTTGTCAATACCACGCGGGGAGACAAAAGTTTTAGATGTTTTGTAATCACAATTTTCATAGCACTCAAATTTTGGACTATTATCAGAACGGGTATAAACCTCATTGAGTGCGCACTTCTCAGTCTCACTGTTACTTTCGTGATTGTGGGTGCTAGGTGCCTGATGATGGTCACTAGGTGTGTGGTTATGGTCACTAGATGCGTGATGATGATCTTGGGATCTCTCCTTGATGTTCCTCTCAAGCAGTGCTACTACAAACCCATTGTGATGATGGTGCGGGACAATTGTATGAGCCAACATTATTATATTGGCAAGTAACAAAAGGCTTGTAGAAATTATTTTTTTCACACTCTATTCTTAGTAATCCTTCAAAGATAAAAAAAACATAATCATTTGGCAAACCTACATCCGTTCACCGTCGCGACGGAGGTCTTTCTCTTTGATTGAGTGGCGTTTGTCGTATTCTCTTTTGCCTTTGGCCAGGGAGATGTTTAGTTTTGCGTAGCCGTTTTCGGCGATAAAGAGCCGGGTTGCGATTATGGTGAGTCCCTTCTCTTGTGTGGCACGGAAAAGACGGCTGAGCTCTCGTTTGCTTAGCAGAAGTTTTCTGTCTCGCTTGGGGTCGTGCTTGTTGAAACTGCCCCACCAGTAATCTGCAACGTGCATATTTTTGACAAAGAGCTCCCGGTTCACAAAATAGCAATAGGAGTCCGAAAGGGAAGCTTTACCGGCGCGGATAGACTTAATCTCTGTACCAGAGAGAACTATACCTGCGGTAAAACTTTCGATGAACTCATACTCAAATGAGGCTCTCTTGTTTTTAATCTCTATTTTACTCTTTGCTTTAGTCATTGGAGTGCAAAAATAGTGTAAATTTGTGAGATGAACCATAATTTAGTTATCGGGATGAATGCAGACCTTCTTTGCATTCTTGGGCCAACGGCCTGTGGCAAGACAAAATATGCCGTAAAGTTAGCCGCTTCGGCTTCGGGAGAGATAATATCTGCAGACTCCCGCCAGGTTTATAGGGGGATGGATATCGGCACCGGGAAAGACCTTTGTGAATACACATATAATGGAGTTGAAGTTCCGTATCACCTTATAGATATTGCAGATCCCGGGAGCAGATACAATATATTTGAGTATCAGCGGGATTTTCATAAAGCGTATGAAGATATTAAAAGCAGGGGCAAGCTGCCGGTTCTTTGCGGCGGAAGCGGGCTCTACATTGAGGCTGCCACTGCAGGGTATCAGCTGCCGGAGGTTCCCCCCGACCCACTTTTAAGAGAGGAGCTCGAGAGGGAGAGCAGCGAAGAGCTTATCAAAAGACTCGCGGCAATGAAGAGCCTGCACAATGTAAGTGATACCCAGAGCCGCAAACGGCTAATAAGGGCACTTGAGATTGCCATCTACCAGCAGCAGAATCCCTCAAACAGCACAGAGTACCCCCCAATCAAAACCAGATTCATCGGGATAGATGTGGGCAGGGAGGAGCGAATTAAGAGAATAGACAAACGGCTCAAAGAGCGGCTCAAGGGTGGTATGATTGATGAAGTAAAAGGGTTGCTGGATAGCGGGCTTAAGCCGGAAGACCTTATCTATTACGGACTTGAGTATAAATATGTAACCCTCTACATTACCGGCGAGATAAGCTATGTGCAGATGGAGAGCCGCCTCTCTACGGCCATTCATCAGTTTGCAAAAAGGCAGATGACCTGGTTCCGCGGAATGGAGCGCAGAGGCATAAATATTGAATGGGTAAGTCCGGAGGGCAGATTGGTTTTGTGATACAGTTGCACAAGAGAAATTGTAGGTTTTGTGATGTAGTTGCACAAGAGAAATTGTAGGTTTTGAAGTAAGTTTAACAGATAATAAATTGAATAGGATATGAGAAGAGGTTTAAGGATTGGATTTGTGCTGGTTTTAATGGCAGTGATGTTGCACCCCTTTTATGCAAATGCGCAGAAACAGGAGGAGATGAAGTTTGTGAATGTAGATGATCTTATGATAATTGGTAAGGGTTTTCAGGAGAGTCACGTCAAATATGGCCGTGTGCCGTTATCTCTTGTGCCGGAGCTCAGGAAAGAGCTGCTGAGTCTGGGGGCAAACAGTGCCGGGCTCGCCGTACGGTTCAACTCCAACAGCTCCGTAATCTCAGTAAGATGGAAGCTTCTGGAGGATGTTAGTATGAACCATATGCCGGACACCGGGATAAAGGGGCTGGACCTCTATGTTCTGGATGGGGGCAGATGGCAATATATTGGTACAGCAAGGCCCAACGCCAAGGAGAGCTTTGCAGTATTTGTGAGAAATATGACCAAACAGAACCGTGAGTTCATCGCATATTTTCCACTTTATGACGGGGTAGAGTCGGTGGAGATAGGGGTGGAGCAGGATGCCCAACTTAGAGCGCCTCAAAACAGCAGGCTGGTAAAGAGTACCAATAAAAAGCCGCTGCTCTTTTACGGCACAAGTATAACCCAGGGCGGATGCGCCTCAAGGCCCGGAATGGCATACCCATCAATTATTGGAAGAGCTCTGGACAGAGAGACCATAAATCTTGGTTTCTCAGGAAATGGTAAGATGGACTTTGCAATGGCAAAGGCAATTAATATGGTTGATGCAGATGCAATTATCCTGGACTGCCTTCCAAACACAACGGCCCAAAGTTTAAAAGACAGCGCTTACAGGTTCATTACCCATATTGCTTTGGCAAAACCAAATGTAAAGATCTTTATGGTAGAGAACGCCAACTTCCCATACCTGATTGTTGATACCGTTACCAAAGCAGCACTGGAAGAGGAGAACCAGGTGTGGCGCGAACTCTACGCCCGGCTTCTCACAGAGGGATTTCTCAACATCGAGTACATAAGAGGCGACAACCTCCTGGGAGAAGATGGCGAAACCACCGTGGACGGAGTCCACTTCACCGACCTCGGCTTCCTGCGATTCGCTGAGTCACTTATGGAGTACCTCAAGATTTACTCCCCGCAATAAACTTTGCCAGTGTTTGATGTATCGCACTATTAATTAGCTAGATATAAAAGGCAGTTTTCCAATATTGGAAAACTGCCTTTTGTAAATATATGAAAAATATATAGTTACATCAAACACTGGCAGAGCGGGTCCCGCCCACCGCGAAGCGGTAAACACACCTGCGCAGCAGACCTTTAACTAACACTATTTTGATTTCAAAAGCAAAAGCATTACCTTCGTATTCAGATACAGTAGTATCTCAATATAATAAAATACATCATAATCAAATACAGTAGTATGCCTTTGCTCTATAATTTCGACATAGAATCTCCTCAAGAGTTATTAGCCATTCTTGCCGGGAATATGCAAAAACGCAGGCTGGAAAAAGGACTTTCCCGAGAAGCTCTTACCGAACTTAGCGGAGTCCCGACACCTACGATTGCCAAGTTTGAACAAAAGCACACCATTTCACTGGCATCATACGTAGCAATTGCAAAAGCATTGGGATATTCCAATGCTATAAAAGAGCTATTATCCAAACCTCTGTTCAGCACTATGAAAGAGCTGGAAATGATTAACAAGAATAAAAACAGAAAGAAGGGGCGCAATGAAATCGGTAAATAAACTTACAGTAACCTATCACAGCCGGAATGTTGGAACGCTCACTATGACACCCGACAATCGCCTGTGTGCTTTCCAGTACGATAAAGAGTGGCTGGACAGTGGGTTTCCCATATCTCCGCTTGACCTACCTCTAAAACCGGACCTGTTCATAGCCAAACCGGAACCATTCTGGGGAAACTTCGGTGTTTTTGAGGATAGCCTGCCCGATGGCTACGGACGTTATTTACTCCATCGCTTGCTAAAGAAACAAGGTATAAATGACAGCGAGCTTACTCCCTTGCAACGATTAAGCATTGTTGGAACATCGGGTATGGGAGCTCTTTGCTATATCCCCGAAACACATATCGGTGAAGAGAAATCATTCCCGAAACTGGATGACCTTCAGCAAATGGCATTAGATGTATTATCAGAGAAATCAGATAAAGATGAAGAGATGCTTTACTTTAAAAGTGGGAATTCCGGTGGATGTCGCCCTAAATGTTTACTCAACGATGCAGAGGGATCCTGGTTAGTGAAATTCAGACACACATACGACCCCAAAGATATGGGGGTAATGGAATACCACTATAATGAGATCGCTCGCCAATGTGGTATAACCGTTCCCAGCTTTAAACTGATGGAAGGAAAGTACTTTGCCACGAAACGTTTTGATATTGAGAACGGCGTCAGATTACACATCGCCACCGCAGGAGCACTCCTTAATGAATCTATCACACAACCCAGGCTAGAGTATAAAACGCTACTCCACCTGACCGGCTACCTTACCCAAGATCCAAAACAGGTAGATGAGATGTTTCGGCGTATGGTTTTTAATGTGTTGACGGAGAATAAGGATGATCACGCAAAAAACTTTAGCTTCATCTGTAAAGATGGAATATGGTCATTAGCCCCGGCCTATGACCTAACCCGCAGCACAAACGGATATAATGGCGAGCACGCAACCTCTGTAAATAATCAAGGAAACCCTACCATTGAAGACCTGCTCATCGTCGGCGAAAGTATCCGCATACCACTCAAAAAAGGCCGGGAGATGATATTGAGCATAGCAGAAAAGTGCTCCGAAATAACATCCAAGGACTACATCTCTGCTTTAAAAAAGATGTAGACTGCAATTGCTACACCAAAAGAGACAATCAACTTTGCCAGTGTTTGATGTATCTCATTGTTAGTTAATTAGATATTAAAGACAGTTTTCCAATATTGGAAAACTAGCTTTTGTAAAGATATGAAAAATATATAGTTACATCAAACACTGGCAGAGCGCGTAGCGGTAAACACACCTGCGCAGGAAAAATTGAACTGGCAGTGTTATGTGAAACAAGCTGGTGTACAAGTGTTTAAAAATAGGGATTTTGGAAATTGAGAAAAACGCAAAAATTAGTCTACTAATCTACAAGCACTTACACAGAACACTAACAGTTGATGCCGGTGGTCCCTTCGTAGAATTGGGGCATCTCGATGCCGGTGGGGTATTGGAAGACTTTTAGGTCGAATTGGGGTACGATGGCTAGTACGTGGTCGAAGATATCTGCCTGAACTCCTTCGTAGTAGACCCAGTCTTTGTTGGAGATGAAGAAGTAGAGCTCAACCGGGATTCCTCGCTCGGTGGGTTGGAGTTGCCGTACCATATGGATCATCTGCTGGTTTACCTCGGGGTGGCGGTTGAGGTACTCGACAAGGTATGCACGAAATACTCCGATGTTGGTTTGGCGCCGTCCGTTTACCAGGACGGAGTTGTCAATATTGTTGTCTGAATTGTATTGTGCAATTTCTGTCTCTGTCTGCTCTAAATAGTCGCTCAGGTAGCTAATCTTTTTGAACCTCTCAAGCATCTCCGGGGTACAGAACTTTAGGGTGCTCATATCTATCAGCACAGATCTCTTAACCCGGCGGCCGCCGGACTCCTTCATCCCACGCCAGTTCTGGAAAGATTCGCTCACCAGAGAGTATGGGGGGAGAGTTGTGATGGTGTTGTCGAAATTCCGGACCTTTACAGAGTAGAGGCTTATCTCCTCCACATCGCCATCTGCACCATATTTGGGAACGGTAATCCAGTCTCCCTGGCGCAACATATCGTTTGCAGATAGTTGCCACCCGGCCACAAACCCAAGGATGCTGTCTTTGAAGATTAAAAGCAGAATTGCCATTGAGGCTCCAAGGGCAGCAAAAAGGGAGGTGAACTCTTTGTTAATCAAGATGCTTAAGATAACAATTGCCCCAACAAAGTAGGCCAAAACGGCTATAATCTGGAATATAACTTTGATCGGCTTGTCTGAGTAGTCTTTGGAGAGGGTGTAGATATCTGTGAGAGCTTTGGTAGCGGAGTGAACAGCGCGTGTTATAGCAATCACAATAAAGATTTCTGCCCCCTTTTGGAAGACAGTTACCCAAAAAACGGAGCGGATTGCTATTGGGGTGGCCACCAGAAAGATTATACCGGGGATAATATGAACCAGAGATTTTATAACCTTGTGCTCGATAAAGGCGTCGTCCCATTTAGTAGTGGTGTAACTGGCCAGCCTTACAACCAGCTTGTAGACCACAACCCGGGCAAAGATATCTGCCAGATATGCAATTACAAATAGCAGAGCAACGCTCACAACCTCATCCAAAACAGATGCAAGGGGTTGTGACACCCCTGCATCTATCAGATATTGATATATTTTGTCAACCACTCCAAAGAGGGCAGTCGCTTTTGTGGCTATCTCACTCTCTATCATAATTATCGGTCAATAATAAATCACACACTCTGTTGCAAATTTTACACTCTATTGTAAATCTCTCCCTAGAAGATCTTACAACCAGCCCTCGCAGCTGCACATCAGGTTTCTGTCGCCGTATCCGTTATCTACGCGGGCTACGTGCGGCCAGAATTTGTTGTCGCGAATCCACTCCAAAGGCCACGCTGCAGTTGTTCTGCTATATTTGTGGTTCCACTCATCTGCAGTAACCTCTCCGGCTGTGTGAGGCGCATTCTTGAGCGGGTTGTCATCTTTATCCAGTTTGCCCTCTTTGATTGCAATGCACTCTTTTTTAATTGTTTGCATTGCCTCAACAAAACGATCCAGCTCTGCCTTAGATTCGCTCTCGGTAGGCTCCACCATAAGGGTGTCCACAACCGGGAATGAGAGGGTAGGTGCGTGGAAACCAAAGTCCATAAGGCGTTTTGCCACATCTGTTGCATCTACTCCATAATCTTTGCGGAAATCGCGAAGATCCAGAATACATTCGTGAGCAACTCTGCCGCTCTCTCCGCTGTAAAGCGTCTTAAAGTCATCTTTCAATCTTGAAGAGACATAGTTTGCGTTGAGTATTGCCACCTCAGTAGCCTTTTTAAGACCATCCGGGCCAAGAAGCTTGATGTATGCGTGGGTGATAGGGAGTGCCATAGGATAGCCGTAAGGTGCCGAGCTTATAGCCTTAGCCCCCTTTGGATTTCCATTCTCCAGGAACGGGTGGTTAGGCAGATACGGAGCCAGCTCTTTTGTTACGCAGATAGGGCCGATTCCCGGGCCGCCGCCACCGTGAGGGATTGCAAAAGTCTTGTGAAGGTTCAGGTGACAAACATCTGCACCGATAACGCCCGGGTTTGTAAGACCCACCTGGGCATTCATATTTGCCCCGTCCATATAGACCAGACCTCCGTTTTCGTGGATAATATCCATAATCTCGCGGATGCTCTTCTCAAACACACCGTGGGTAGAAGGATATGTGATCATAAGGCAGGAGAGCCTCTCTTTGTGAAGCATAGCCTTTTCGCGAAGCTCGCCAACATTGATGTTTCCCATCTCGTCGCACGACACCAGCACTATCTCCATTCCGGCCATTGCTGCAGATGCAGGGTTGGTACCGTGTGCAGATGTGGGGATAATGGCAACAGTTCTCTGGGTATCTCCTTTGGCAACGTGGTAGGCACGGATTGTCATAAGCCCGGCATACTCACCTGCAGCACCCGAGTTGGGCTGAACAGAGCAGGCGTGAAATCCTGTAATTGTTGCAAGATCCTGCTCGGTCTCCTCGATAAGCTTCATATAACCCTTAACCTGAGTTGAAGGGACAAACGGGTGAATGTTGGTAATCTCTCCCCAGCTTAGAGGCATCATCTCTACAGCCGCATTGAGCTTCATTGTGCACGAGCCAAGCGGAATCATAGAGTGAGTAAGGGAAATATCCCTGCGCTCCAGCTTCTTGATATAACGCATCATCTCTGTCTCGGAGTGGAACTTGTTAAAAGTGTTCTCTGTGAGGTAAGAGCTCTCTCTTGGCAAATAGAGCTCCGGGGTGAATGCTCCCGGACACTCGGTTACAACTTTGCCCGAGAATATTGACAAGATTGTTACAGCCTCCTCGCAGTTAGAGAGCTCGTCAAAACTCATCCTAACAGTGGTAGAGCTTGGGTAGTAGAAGTTCATCTTCTTCTGCTCTGCTTTGGCCTTAATGGCTGCCGCATCTACTCCGGTAACCTCAATTGTGTCAAAGAAATTATCTGCAGAGAGCTTAAACCCGAGTTTTTTGAGCTCTGCAGCTACAGTGTGCGCGTAGGTATAAACTTTGGTTGCAATATCTTTAACCCCTTTCGGCCCGTGATAGACTGCATACATCCCTGCCATAGTTGCCATAAGGGCAGTGGCTGTGCAGATGTTTGAAGTTGCCTTCTCTCTCTTTATGTGTTGTTCGCGGGTCTGGAGAGCCATCCTCAGTGCACGGTTGCCGTGCCTGTCTACAGATACTCCAATAATCCTTCCCGGCATATTTCTCTTATACTCGTCACGGGTGGCCATAAAGCCGGCAGTCGGACCGCCAAAACCCATAGGAAGACCAAACCTCTGTGCGGTTCCTACAGCAATATCTGCACCCCAGGCAGCAGGCTCCTTAAGAAGAGCAAGTGCCAGCAGATCTGTAACGGCAGTAACCAAAACACCCTTTGAGTGGGCCGTCTCACAGAACTGTGAGTAGTCGCGAACCTCTCCGTTGGCTGCAGGATATTGCAAAACAGCGCCAAAGCACATATCATCAAACTGATAAGATTTGAAATCTCCGGTAACAACCTTTATCCCCAGAGCCTCTGCCCTGGTCTCAATAACCGCAAGAACCTGCGGGAATATGTTTACATCTGCAAATACTATATTTTTGCCCGCCTTTTGTGCATCTCGTGAGCGGAGTTCATACATCATTCTCATCGCCTCGGCCGCAGCAGTTGAGTCATCCAGCATCGAGCTGTTTGCCATCTTGAAACCGGTGAGTGTAGAGACCGTTGTCTGGAAATTGAGAAGAGCCTCCAGACGACCCTGTGAGATCTCTGCCTGATACGGAGTGTAAGAGGTGTACCAACTTGGGTTCTCAAAAACATTTCTCACAACTACCGGAAGAGTGCCTGTACCATAGAAACCAAGCCCTATCATAGAACGAAAAGCATCGTTCTGGGAGACCATAGATTTAAGTTTTGATAAATATTCTTGTTCACTCATTGCACTGCTTATTGCAAGAGGTTTTGTGATTAGAATATCCGATGGAACGGTTTGTTTTACAAGCTCATCCAGATTATTAATCCCAATTTCCGCAAGCATTTCTACGATTTCGCTTTCACGCGGACCATTGTGTCTTTCAACAAAAGGAATTGACATATAGTTCTATTTATTAAGTTATTAAATCGGTTTAGAACTACAAATGTAAATAAAAAAATGCACAAATTGTGTATTAAAATAATTTCATATTTTTGTGCGTAACAAAACTAAAACCTATGAATCTATTAAAAAGAAAAGTTTCTGAATTGCAGGAGAGAACCGCCAAGGCCCTTCAGGGTGGAGGCGAGAAAGCTATTGCAAAGCAGATAGCAATGGGAAAGCTTCCTGCAAGGGAGCGTATCAGTCAGTTGCTGGATCCAGGGTCATTTTATGAATATGACCTCTTTATAGAGCACGAAGCCAGAGAATTTGGTATGGAGGGCAAAGATCTTGCGGGAGACGGTGTAGTTATCGGGACAGGCACAATCAATGGCAAATCTATAGCGATTTTTGCACAGGATTTTACCGTTGCAGGGGGCTCTTTGGGGCTGATGCACGCCAGAAAAATTACAAAAATTATGGACTACGCTCTTCGGATGCGTATTCCGTTGATCGGAATAAATGACTCCGGAGGAGCTCGTATTCAGGAGGGGGTTAACTCCCTTGCCGGCTACGGAGAGATCTTCTTTCGCAACACCCTTGCCAGCGGTGTTATCCCACAGCTCTCGGTAATTTTAGGGCCGTGTGCGGGAGGTGCAGTCTATTCACCTGCCCTTACAGATTTTGTATTTGTGGTGGACAAAATTTCTAAGATGTTCATAACAGGGCCGGAGGTTATTAAGTCGGTTCTGGGCGAGGAGATAGATATGGAGACTCTCGGCGGAGCAAGAGTTCACAGTGAAACAACCGGAAACGCACACTTTTTTGCAAACAGCGAGACTGAGTGCTTCGAGCAGATAAAAACTCTGCTGGAGTATATACCTGCTCATAATGAGTGTAACTGCAACTGTGAAAAGGCTTGTGAGCCGGACACAAAAAAATACGATATTGAGAAGATTGTACCTGTAGACCCTACAAAACCTTATGATGTACGAGATGTTATTAAATCTCTTACAGATGGTTCAAAATTCTTTGAGGTACAGCAAATGTGGGCAGCCAACATAGTTGTGGGATTTGGCCGTATAGCCGGCCGTAGTGTGGGGTTTGTATGTAACCAGCCAATGGTTCTTGCAGGAGTTCTGGACTGCGACTCAAGCGATAAAGCTGCACGATTTATCCTTTTCTGCGACGCATTCAACATCCCGATTGTAACTCTTGAAGATCTTCCGGGCTATCTGCCGGGTGTAGACCAGGAGCACGCAGGTGTTATCCGTCACGGAGCAAAACTGCTCTATGCATATAGCGAGGCAACCGTTCCAAAGGTTACAATAATACTTAGAAAAGCATACGGCGGTGGTTACATCGCAATGAACTCCCGCCACCTGAGGGCAGACTTTGTATTTGCCTGGCCGCTGGCAGAGATTGCCGTTATGGGGCCTGAGGGCGCTGCAAATATTATCTTCAAGAAGGAGATTATGGAGGCAGAGGATCCGGATGCTATGAGAAAACTCAAAGTGGAGGAGTACAAACAAAAGTTTGCCAACCCTTATGTGGCAGCTGCCAAAGGGTATATAGACGCAGTAATTGACCCTGCAGAGACACGAAGATATCTGATTCATTCGTTTGAAGTATCTGCCAATAAAATTGTTAAAAGGCCTTCAAAGAAGCACGGCATTCCACCATTTTAATGGAGTGTCAGTTTTTTAGAGAATCCGTTCAACTTTTTTAATAAGATAAAGAATGAAAATGTCAGAAAAGAGAGACTTGGTCAAAAAGAGATTGAAGGCCAAGGAGAAAGAGCTTGAAAAAAAGAGGAAAGAGGATGAGAAAATTGCAAAAAAGCTTAAGAAGGAGGAGAAGAGATTAAGCAAGGAGCAGAGCAAAAATCATTCAAAAACCCCAAAAGCACACTCTGAGAAGCAGGAGAAGATAAAATATGATATTCTCCAGATTTTCACCGATGCCAGAAAGTACAAAACTACATATACAAAGAAGTATATAAATAGGGTTCCCTGGAAAAGACCGGACCCTCAGGAGATTAAATCCATTATACCGGGTGTTGTTACCTCCCTGGAGGTTAAAGTTGGAGATCACGTACAAAAGGGCGACCACATAATGACCTTTGAGGCTATGAAGATGCTAAACCTGGTGCTTGCTCCATTTGACGGCGTGGTTGAGACCATTCTTGTAAAGGAGGGAGAGAAGGTGCCAAAGGGCGGCTTGATGATCTACCTAAAGTCGGACCGGGAGTTTGATATAACCGAAGATTTTGTTACTTCCGACGATCTAGGTCTAGTCGAATAAAGATAAAGAGAAAGAGCGTAAAGCTCCATAAAGAGGATCCCCCGTAGCTCACAAAGGGCAGGGGGATTCCTATTACCGGCATAATGCCAATAGTCATTCCGATATTTATAAAGAAGTGCAAAAACATAATTGATGCCAGTGAGTATCCGTATACACGGTTAAAGGTATCTTTCTGTTTTTCCGCCAGGTTGTAGATTCGGATAATCATAAAGAGATAGAGAAATATTAAGAAGGAAGAGCCCACAAAACCCCACTCCTCGCCAACTGTGCAAAATATAAAATCTGTACTCTGCTCCGGCACAAAGTTGAATTTTGTCTGAGTACCCTGAAGAAAACCCTTTCCCCAAAAACCACCTGAGCCGATTGCGATTTTGGACTGGTGAACATTATATCCTGCACCTTTGAGGTCTACATTGATTCCCAGCAGATTCTCAATTCTGGCTCTCTGGTGATCCTTTAAAATCCGCTCGAAGAAAAATTCAACCGAAAATATTAGTATAACTGCCAAAACAAAACTGAGAGCAATGTTTTGGTAGAGTTTGAACTTGGATTTTATGGCAGAGATAATGTGCAGTAATAGGAGCGGCACTATAATCGTAGATAGCCAGAAAACATCTGGCAGATCTATTTTTTGGGAGATTGCGGGAATATCTCCCATCCGGGGTGAGAGAATCATTAAGGGCAAAAGTGCTGCCAGCCCCAAAAGGTGAACAATTGCTCTGCGGGAAAGAACTCCTCTGGCGATAACCATTATGGAGGTAAGCACAATAACCGCAACAAACGGAGAGGAGCTTAGTGTAATAAGAAAGAGCAGAATGGCCATAATTCCGAGTGAGATATACCATCCGCTCAACCCCTCACGGTATAACATTAAGATAAAGGCACCATAGATAAGGGCAGATCCGGTCTCTTTTTGCATCACAATAATTGCCATAGGAATCAAAATTATGAGCGCAATTTTTGCATATCCCTCAATAGACTTGAACCTAAAGTTGTAGCCACTCATAAGAGACGCAAGAGCCATTGTGGTGGCAATCTTGGAGATCTCTGCCGGCTGGAATCTTACAGGACCAAATTCAAACCAGGAGTTTGAACCGTTTACCTCTATTCCCAGAAAGATTACCGCTAAAAGCAGAAGCAGACTTCCCCCGTAAATAAGCCAGGCCAGAGTGCTGTAAATCTTGGGGTCTATTACAAACAGCACAATAAAAGCTATAACCACAGAGGTCACGATCCATATAAACTGCATTCCGTAACGCTGTGTAATATCCAGTATATGGCCGTGCTCCTCGTCGTAAACGGCAGAGAAGATGCTCACCCACCCTATTAACATTAGAATCAGATAGCAGAGTATCAGTTGCCAGTCCAGTTGTTTATACTCATTACCGCGAATCATCGTACTGTTGTATTACCGATTAAATCCCCCTGTAAAATAAATGCCTCCATATCTTTTCTCTCAATTTTTCTTGTGAGATACATCTCAGTTAAAAGAGAGGCAATAGGTGCAGCCCAGGTTGCCCCAAAACCTGCATTCTCTATATAGGCAACAATGGCTATTTTGGGGTTATCTCTTGGAGCAAAGCAGATAAAAACAGAGTGGTCTTTGCCGTGAGGGTTTTGCGCCGTTCCCGTTTTACCGCAAATATCAAGACCCTTGACCGCCACTCTGGAGGCTGTGGCACCGGATCCAGGAGGCGAGTTAACGGCAAGGAACATCCCCTCAATTATCTTCTCAAAATTGGCAGTGCTCACCTTGGTATAGTTTTTCTCCCTGTACTCTGTATTTATGAGGGTGTCCGGAGAGCCTCTCACAACGTGAGGAACAATATAGTACCCTCTGTTTGCTACTGTTGCCGCAAAATTTGCAAGGTGAAGCGGTGTTGTCCCTATCTCTCCCTGTCCAATGGCAAGAGAGATTATAGAGAGAGATTTCCATTTGTCTTTGCCGTGAATTTTATCATAAGTACCTGTAGAGGGGAGTGTTCCTCCCTGCTCTGCCGGGAAATCGGTCCCAAGTTTTTTCCCAAACCCAAAGCTCTCCACCATCTCTTTCCACCGTATAAAACCCTCTGTTACACTTGAGTATTTAGGGTTGTCGATAATATTACGGAAAACGTGGCAGTAGTATGTGTTGCAGGACATCATAATAGAGCGGGTAAGGTCTGTAGGAGAGGGGTGAGGGTGGCAGGCAACACCTCTGCCTACGTGGTACCCTCCGCTGCAGGAGTATCGTGTATCTGAATCCAGAACACCCTCTTCAAGCCCTACCAGGGCATTTACCAGCTTAAAAACAGAGCCCGGCGGGTATGGCGACATTACCGCCCGGTTGAAGAGCGGCTTAAGCGGATCGTTTACCAGTTCGCTGTAATACTTGTTTATGGTGGCAAGCTTAGTAACATCTATTCCCGGGCTTGATACCAGAGTGAGAATCTCACCGGTTGAGGGCTCTATTGCCACCAGACTGCCAATTTTATTTCTCATTAGCAGCTCTCCGTACTGTTGCAGCTCGGCATCTATGGTGCTGATGATACTCATTCCCGGAACAGCTTCCAGGTCATATTTACCATCCGCAAAACTTGATTTTACCTGGTTGTGCACATCGCGAAGAAAGATGTTATGCCCCTTTTTACCCTTTAGTACCTCTTCGTAAGATTGCTCGATGCCGGTCTTGCCAATATAGTCACCCCTGCGATATTCGGGGTTTTTTCTCAGGAAAGATGTATCTGCCTCTGTAATGTACCCGAGCAGATTTGCTCCCGAGTTATAAGGATAGTTTCGTATGGTTCGGGAAACGGCACTAAAGCCGGGAAACTTGTATGCCTTCTCCAGAAAAATTGTATACTGTATGCTAGTCGCCTGCTTTACAAACGGCATTGACTGGAACCCGATTCTGCGCCGGTTTTTCCTGTACTCCTTTAGCTTACCTCTTACCTCAAGATAGTCCAAGTCGAAAATATTGCATAGGTCAAGAGTGTCGAATGGCTTAACCTCGTAAGGGGTTATCATTATGTCGTAGGCCGTTTCGTTTCCTGCAAGGATCTTTTTATTGCGGTCCATTATAAGACCCCTGGCGGGATAGCGCACATCGTATCTGTATGCGTTGTTCTCTGCCGTAACTTTATACTCCTCGTCAAGTATCTGAAGGTAAAAGAGCTGAACAAGAAAAACCAGAGCTATAACAATAACCCCAAGAATCAATATGTTTTTCTTTCCCAGGTCAAATGCCATCGTTTCTAATTTTAACGCCAGTTTTTATAAAAGAGACCAAATTCGATTAATAGAATAATGAGCGTGTTTACAAACAGGCTGATTAACATCCTTGGCAAGTTATAAATAAAATGGGTAACTCCGAAACTCTCTGCCAAAGAGATGGCAGTATGGTGTATGAGTAGTGCAGATAAAATATATACCCCAAAACGGATTAGCCCAAGCTCTCTCAGGCCGGGCCTTGACTGAGTGTCAAGTTCCCCTTTACGACTTACAAGGCGTAGTATTCTAACCTGAAAAAGAGTCATAACCAGTGCTGCTGCACTGTTTATCCCCATTATTGAGTTTGTGAAGTAGTCTACAACCATTCCCATTGCGAAAGCCCATAACAGCAAAGAGTTCAAAGAGGTGTTTGCGGGTCGTGTAAGCAGGAAGAGAGGGTAGACAGATATAAACAGCAGAGGCCCAAAATCTATGAGACTACTCAGAACAATCTGAGTAATTACAAAGGAGATGAATAGTATTATGTTACCTGACCGACCCATTTGACCCTCTTTGTATAAAATCTAACTCGTCCTTATTGTTATTCACCACAATGTTAACATAGTGCAGTGAGTTGAAATTCTGAAACAGCTTCACCTGAATATTGTTGTATGAGCCTTTGGTTACAGAAGATTTTCTTATCGTTCCCAAAGGGACATCCGGAGGGAACATAGAGGAGAAGCCGCTGGTTACAACGGTATCTCCAACCATAAAATCTATATGATAGGGTATCTCTTTAAGCATAGCATAGTCGCTTCGCCTCCCCTCCCAAATCATTGGACCAAATGTTCCCGAAGATTTAATCATTGCACTCACACTCTGGTTGATGTTCAGGAATGAGATGACATAAGAGTATTTGTCGGAGACGGCGGATATCACACCCACAACACCCACCGCAGAGATCACTCCCATATCTTTGCGAACTCCGTGAACCCGTCCTTTGTTGAGGATAAGATAGTTGTGTAATTTATTGGTGCTGTTGGCAATAATCTTGGCGGGGATGTATGAAAAATCTTCCGAAGGCGGGGTCTTTAACGAAAGAGAGTCCACATCTGTGTAAGTAAACGCTTTAAGCCTCTCGTTCTCCCGTAAAAGTCTAAGATTCTCCCGCACCAGCATCTCATTCACATTCTGTAGTCCGAAGTAATATTTTACTCCGGAGGCTAAACCATCCATTACAGATTTTAATTTTATAACAACACCGGATATTTTTGCCTGTTGGAATATACTCTCACTCGATATAAAGGAGATAGATATGACCTCCAAGGTCAAAAAAAGCAAAAGTGTCGATAAAAATTTAATAACAGGAGACTTTCCCCACATTTTAAATTACCTCATTAAGAATGGCAGTTTGTCTGTATTTTTAAGAGCAATACTGGTTCCTTTGGCAACGGCGTGCAGAGGGTCTTCCGAGACGTGGAACTTAATATTGATCTTCTCGTACAACCTTTTGTCCAGCCCGCGAAGCAGGGCTCCGCCGCCTGTGAGGTAGATTCCGTTTTGAACAATATCTGCATAGAGCTCGGGTGGTGTCTGCTCAAGGACCTGAATAATTGCAACCTCAATTTTTGCGAGTGATTTATCAATACTGTGGGCAATCTCCTGGCTGGTTACGCTAACCTCAACCGGGTGAGCAGTCATTAGGTTTGGACCCCTTACGGTGTAAGGCTCCGGATACTCGTCCAGTTCTGACATTGCCGCTCCCACTTTTATCTTTATATCTTCTGCAGTTAGCTCCCCAATCTTAATTGAGTGCTGCTGACGCATATATTGCTGTATTTCGTAGGTAAAGACATCTCCTGCAACCCGTATGCTCTGGTTAATTACAATACCTCCAAGGGAGATTACGGCAATCTCGGTTGTACCACCTCCTATATCTACAACCATATTTCCGGTGGGTGCCTCTACATCGATTCCGATACCGATTGCTGCAGCCATTGGCTCATAGATTAAAAAGACATCTCTCCCGCCGGCGTGCTCTGCCGAGTCTCTAACGGCACGAATCTCTACCTCTGTACTTCCTGAAGGAATACATACCACCATCTTTAGACTTGGAGTGAAAAAGGAGTTCCTGTAGTTAATCATCTTTATAAAACCCCGTATCATCTGCTCTGCAGCATTAAAGTCGGCAATTACCCCATCCCGGAGCGGTCTTATAGTCTTTATGTTTGCGTGGGTCTTCCCGTGCATCATACGGGCCTTTTGCCCGAATGCGATGGGTTTGCCGGTGTTCTGGTCTATTGCCACGATAGAGGGTTCATCGACAACAATTTTGTCGTTCATCAATATTATCGTGTTGGCAGTTCCGAGGTCTATAGCCAGCTCCTGAGTCAAAAATGAAAATGCCATAATTTCTTTAGTCTATCTTGTGATTTAACAATTAATGCTTAAAATGTCGTCTGTTTGTAATTACCATTGCAACTGAGTTGTTGTTGCAGTATTCTATGCTCTCGCCATCTCTTAATGAGCCCCCGGGCTGTATAACAGCAGTAACTCCCGCCTGATGGGCAATCTCTACACAATCCGGGAACGGGAAGAATGCATCTGATGCCATAACAGCCCCCTCGAGAGAGAATCCGAAGTTGTTTGCTTTTGTAATGGCCTGCTTAAGGGCGTCTACCCGTGATGTTTGTCCTATGCCGGAAGAGATTAGAACGGAGTTTTTGGCAAGAACAATTGCATTTGATTTGGAGTGCTTTACAATCTTGTTTGCGAAGATCATATCTTCTATCTCTTTTTCTGTTGCAACTCTTTTTGTCACAGGGATAAGAGACTCTCTCTCCTCTGTTGCAGAGTCTCTATCCTGCACCAGAACTCCCCCAAGCATACTCCTGAATTTTTTTGAGGAGCGTAAATCTGAGTTGTTTATAAGAATAATCCGGTTCTTCTTCTGGCGAAGAATCTCCAACGCCTCATCTTCATACGAAGGTGCAATTATCACCTCAAAAAAGAGTTTGTTCATCTCCTGCGCACTTTGGGTGTCAATCTCCCTGTTGGCTATTATTATACCGCCAAAAGCAGATACAGGATCTGCTGCCAGAGCTGCCTCCCACGCTTGGGATAAGGTTTGTGCAGATGCGCAGCCGCAGGCGTTGTTGTGTTTTAGGATTGCAACCGTAATTTGGTCGAAATCCGATATAAGTTCTATGGCAGCCTCAATGTCCAGCAGGTTGTTGTATGAGATCTCCTTGCCGTGTATCTGCTCCGGAATATCATTTGGCGACCCGTAGAAGAGAGCCGTCTGGTGAGGGTTCTCTCCGTAACGAAGAGGGGTAGAGTCTTGAATGCTCTCTTTGAATGTATCTATTGAACCCTCTCTGTTAAAATATTTGAAGATTGCAGTGTCGTAATGAGAGCTCACATTGAATGCCCAGGCAGCAAAACTTGCCCTCTCCTCAATTGAACTCACTCCAGCTTTTTCTGTGAGTATATGTGAAAGAGCGGGGTAGAGCTCTTTACACCCAACGATAATCACATCTTTATAATTTTTGGCAGCAGCTCTTATGAGAGAGATTCCGCCGATATCTATCTTCTCGATTATCTCCTGATGCGAAGCATCCGAAGAGACATATTTCTCAAAAGGGTAGAGATCTACAATTACAAGATCTGTCTGAGGGATGTTGTACTCTTTAACCTGAGCCGCATCTGAGTCACTCTCCCTGCGAGAGAGAATACCGCCAAAGATCTTTGGATGAAGTGTTTTTACTCTCCCGCCCAGAATTGAGGGGTAGTCCGTAATATCCTCCACTGCTTTAACCGGAATTCCCAGTTTTGTGAGAAAATCATAGGTCCCTCCGGTTGAAAGAATCTCTATATTTAAATCATTGAGTTGCTTTGCGATAACATCTATCCCCTCTTTATGATAAACTGAGATTAATGCTCTTTTGACTGTTCTGTTTTCCATACCCCTTAAATGGCTACAAAATTACTAAAATATACAATTAATACCTATTTTTGTTGATACAAAAAG
The DNA here is from genome assembly GCA_002842515.1 of Bacteroidetes bacterium HGW-Bacteroidetes-5. Classification (GTDB taxonomy): domain Bacteria; phylum Bacteroidota; class Bacteroidia; order Bacteroidales; family UBA932; genus Bact-08. Next base: position 1,825,032 of record PHDC01000001.1, read on the forward strand.
ATTACAGAGATGGAAAAAAAATATTACGCAATAATTGTGGCAGGAGGGAGTGGAAGCCGTATGGGGGGTGATATTGCAAAGCAATTTATGTCTCTGGGAGATAAGCCGGTGATTGTAACTACTATAGAGCGCTTTTTGTCGCTCTCCTTTCCATTGGAGATAATTGTGGTGCTACCATCTAACTATAAGGAGTACTGGAAGAGCTACTGTTTTGAAAACAGATTCAATTTCAGGCACACCTTAGTCTCCGGCGGTCTTACCCGGTTTCACTCTGTGAAGAATGCGCTTAAATATGTGGGCAGAGGGGGTCTGGTTGCGATACACGATGGCGTAAGGCCATTTGTCACCAAAGAGTATATTGAGGAGCTCTATGCAATTGCAGATGAAAAGGGGGCAGTAATTCCCGTAATTTCACCGATTGACTCTATGCGGGTTAAGTGTGAAGGTGGCACGACAGAGGTTACCGACAGGCAGAGGTATCTGATGGTTCAGACTCCACAGGTTTTCAGTACAGATTTAATTCTGGATGCATATAAACAGGCATACTCACCTGCATTTACAGATGATGCAACTGTTGTAGAGAGTATGGGTGCGAAAATTCACCTTGTACAAGGTAAGGCGGTAAACATCAAACTTACCAGGCCGGAAGATATGCTTCTGGCCAAAGCAATACTTAGCGTTTTTTAACGGTCGATACTTTACCCGGATAATCTTTAACCCAAACCTGTCTCTCTATTGCCTGGTCAAGAGATATAAATGTCTCTGTCTGCTCAACAGAAGGGATGTTTTGGATTGTATTTATAAGGATCTCCATAAGGTGATCGTGATTCTGGCAGTATATCTTTAGCATAAGTGCGTGCTTGCCTGTAACGAAGTGACACTCAACTACCTCAGGTATGTTTTTTAGCGCCTCAATTACCGAAGGGTAGTGATTTGCCTGTGCAAGGCTTACACCAACAAAAGCACATACATTAAGCCCCAGAGTTTGGGGTTTTACAAGGAGTCTGGAACCGGTTATGATTCCTAAGTTCTCCATTTTCTTCACTCTTTGGTGAATAGCTGCTCCTGAGACTCCACATTCGCGCGCAATCTCAAGAAATGGCATTCTTGCATTTTTTACAAGAAACGACAGGATCTTTTGATCAATCTGATCAATCTGATATTTAGGCATACTGATAATGAATATTATGTCAAAGGACAAATATAATAATAAATTATAATTAAATCTGATTTATTTTTTGATAAAAGAAAAGCCATCTCATAGGGATTTCACCTGAACAGGCTGTAAGATAGTCCTGGTATGAGCAAGGAATATATTGAATATTAGTGGTTTTAACCTCAGAAACCTCCATCCACCAACGGCCGGAAGAGCAACTTGTAACAAAGACAATATCCTGCCCCTCTTCACCCATACTTACGATTTTTCTAAGGAACATATCCTCCTTTGCACTATTGCCGGGATCTTCGTCTATGCTTGATGAGAGGGCCTCTGCGATATGCCAGAAAACCTCTGCGATGAGCTCAGATGTAATGGGGTTTGGTTCTAAAGTGGAAGGGTATCCGTAAATATAGATGTTCTTTACTTTTTGACCCATTCCGGCGTATCTGGCAATCTGGCAAATCTCCTCTGCATAGAGTCCGTTGGGGGAGAGTGTGGTGTTATCCGGGAAGTCGCTGCTGCGAACGGCGTTAAGATCTATAAATATTTGATCTTTAGTACGAAGCATTGGCTCGGAGAGGGTATTATTATCTCTAAGCACTCCAAGACGAATCTCCTCAAAGTTACGCTTTCTTAAAAGGTCCAAATCTTTCGGGCTGTAACGGTAGCTCTGATATCCAATATGGGCAAACTCTACCGCCAGCGGGTCTTTAAGGATATGTCGGAGAATTGTCTCTTTACTATTTACCGGGCTCCCTGCAGATATCAACGCAGCCGAGTACTCTCTCTCCGGACAGATCTCTTTTAACTTGGGCAGATGCTCTCCGCAAAGAACAACTGTTTTGATATTCAAGCTGTTTGCCAGCTCAATTGTCTTTGCTAACTGATTGATTCCCGGGCGGGTGAAGTAGGTTTTATACTGACCGTGAGAGTATAATTTACCTATTACCGATGCCATACGGTCACTTCCTGTGGTATCTATTATTAACGCAGGCGTTCCCGCTATTGCCTCGCTTATTGCGGCTGCGGGAATTATCTCAATTGAGTAGTTACTGCTCATTGAATACTATTTATGCGTGAAACTTTTTTATATGTACGATACTATTTTCTGGAAGAGGGCTTTTTCGATTTTGGATTTTTACCCGTCTTCTCTGCTTTTTCTATAATCTCCAGGATAGTTGAAATCTCCAGGCTCTCCGGTGCAGTCCCTTTCGGAATCTTGTAGTTCTCTTTTCCTTTCTTAATATATGGGCCGAATCTGCCGTTGAGTATATCTATACCCTCTGCAGGAAAGCTCTTTATGTTCTTTTGAGCCTCTTTAAGGGAGCTCTCATCTATGAGCTCAATGCACTTTTGAAGATCTACGGTATATGGGTCACTCTCTTTTCCCAGGGAGATAAACGCACCTTTATATTTGATATATGGTCCAAACCGCCCTATCGCACAGGTTATCTCCTCTCCCATATATGTGCCCACAACTCTTGGAAGCTGAAACAGCTTAAGCGCATCTTCAAGGGTGATTGTCTCTATGAGCTGACCCTTTGCCAGGCTCACAAACCGTTTGTCCGGGTCTTCACTCTCGCCAATCTGTGCAAGAGGGCCAAAACGACCTATGCGCACATAGACACTTTTCCCGCTCTTAGGGTCTGTGCCCAGCAGCTTCTCTGCGTTGGTTGGCCTGGATACGGTGAGTGTCTCATCCACTCTTTTGTGAAAAGGTTTGTAGAAATCTGCAATAAGTTTATTCCAGACAAGTTTACCCTCGGCAACCAGGTCAAAATCCTCCTCGATCTTGGCGGTAAAGTTATAGTCCAGAATGGTTTCGAAGTTCTCTGTGAGAAAATCGTTAACCAGAATTCCAATGTCTTCGGGAAAGAGTTTGTTCTTCTCTGCGCCGAAACTCTCTTTTTTAAGGTGATGGGTAATCTTACCCTTGGCAAGGGAGATCTCTCGGTACTCTCTCTCAAACCCGGGGCGGCTATCCTTAATTATGTAGCCTCTGGTAATGATGGTAGAGATTGTCGGGGCGTAGGTAGATGGTCTTCCTATACCCAGCTCTTCCAGTTTTTTAACCAGACTTGCTTCGGTGTATCTTGGTGGTTTTTGAGTGAACTTTTCTGTTGCCTTGATGGTAATGGAGTTCATCTTCTGCCCGCTCTTCATTGCCGGAAGCATAAGCTCCATATTCTCTTCGGCAGATTCGTCATCTTTTGACTCCATATATACCTTTAGGAATCCGTCAAATGTAACTCTATCTGCAGTAGCAATGAATGGGTATTTCACAGAGTCCGATGTGATTGAGATTTGAGTTCTCAAGATAGCTGCATCTGCCATCTGCGATGCTATGGTTCTTTTCCATATTAGATTATATAGGCGTTTCTCCTGTGTTCCTGCCTCAATCTCTATGTTGCTCATATATGTTGGGCGGATAGCTTCGTGAGCCTCCTGTGCCCCTTTGCTTTTGGTAGCAAATTGCCGGGTCTTGGAGTACTCCTTGCCGTAAAGATCTGTAATGACCTGCTTGGATGCGCCGATTGCCAGCTTGGATAGGTTTACCGAGTCTGTACGCATATAGGTGATGAACCCGCTCTCGTAGAGGTTTTGGGCGGTTCTCATTGTTTGGTTAAGCGAGAAGCCCAGCTTCCTGGATGCCTCCTGCTGGAGGGTAGATGTGGTAAATGGGGCGGGAGGGGTTCTCTTTGTCTCCTTCTCCTCAATATCTGCAATCTTAAAAGTGGCTCCGATGCTATTTTGCAGAATCTCCAGTGCCTGCTGCTCATTGTCGAATCTTTCGGTAATCTCTGCGGCAACTTTCGCACTCTCCGCAGAGCCATCCGGGTTGAAAACGCCCTCTACCTTAAATTGAGATTTTGAGTTAAACTGCTGAATATCACGCTCTCTCTCAACGATGAGTTTAAGGGCTACGCTCTGTACCCTGCCTGCCGAGAGTTTTGGTTTCACCTTCTTCCAGAGAATCGGAGAGAGTTCGAACCCTACCAGGCGGTCCAGTACCCTGCGGGCCTGTTGCGCCATAACCAGATTCATATCTACACTCCTGGGATTCTCAATTGCATTGAGAATGGCATCCTTGGTTATTTCGTGGAATACTATTCTCTTTGTCTTTTTCGGATCCAGGTTAAGTGCTTCGCTTAGGTGCCACGCAATGGCCTCTCCTTCGCGGTCCTCATCGGATGCGAGCCATATAATATCTGCCTTTTTTGCCAGTGATTTAAGTTCTGAAACTATTTTCTTCTTCTCTTCAGAAACAAGATAGTCCGGTTCAAATCCATTTTCCAGATCAATTCCGAGGTTCTTTTTTGATAGATCCCGTATATGTCCAAAGCTAGATTTCACTGTAAACCCACTACCCAGAAACTTTTCGATTGTCTTGGCCTTAGCCGGTGACTCCACGATTACTAAGTTTTCTCCCATACGTAAAATAATCCTTGATGGCTGCAAAGTAAAGTATAAATTAAGGTAATATCAAAATTTTTATTCCTAATTTTGGCAGTTGGTACACTTGGAAATACTGTAAAAAATGGATATTAAAAAGAGGAAAAGGGTTGTCAGGTGGTTATGGATAATGTTCTTGAGTCCCTTTGTATTATTATTGTTTTCGTTACTTTTAGTTGGGATGTTTGCAGACATTCCTTCTTTTGAGGAGCTTGAAGATCCCAAGAATAATCTTGCCACCGAAGTGATTTCGGAAGATGGGGAGATTCTTACAACCTTTCATATAGAGAACCGCTCCTTTATCACTTACGGGGAGCTTTCACCAACTCTTATAGATGCAGTAATCGCTACCGAAGATGTTCGTTTTAACAGCCATAGCGGGATAGATTTTAGAAGTCTTGCCAGGGTGGCGGTAAAGTCACTTATTTTGGGTCAGACCCGCTCCGGAGGTGGAGGAAGTACCATTACCCAGCAGCTTGCAAAGACACTTTTCCCCAGAGATACAGTTGTGAGCACCTTCCCGGGTGCAAAGATTTATAAACTGGGGGTATCTAAGTTCAAAGAGTGGATTACCGCTGTTAAACTGGAGAGAAACTATACAAAGCCGGAGATCCTTAGTATGTATATGAACGCTGTGTTTTATGGCAGTAATGCATACGGGATAAGAGCGGCAGCCAATACATTTTTCGGGAAGCACCCGTCTCAGCTTACAGTTGAGGAGGGGGCCACGCTGGTGGGGATGGTTAACAAACCTACACGATTCAACCCGGTACTCAACCCGGAGCGTTCACTTGCCAGAAGAAATCACGTTTTGGGGCAGATGAGAAAATATGGTTATCTGGACAGGGCAGATTATGATTCAATTGTAAACATACCTATTAAACTATCTTACTCGCAGCAGGATCACAACTCCGGCCTCGGCCCCTATTTCCGGGATATGCTTCGGCGGGTTATGAATGCAAACGAGCCACAAAGATCTTCCTACAGGCAGTACGAAGATTACAAGGCAGACTCTACTTTGTGGAGGGATGACCCTCTCTACGGATGGTTGAATAAAAATGTGAAGCCGGATGGTACTAAATACAATCTGGATAAAGAGGGGCTAAAAATCTACACCACAATTAACTCCAAAATGCAACTCTATGCAGAGCAGGCTGTTGCCGAGCATCTGGGAAAGGAGCTTCAAAAGGTCTTCTTTAGCGATTTAAGATGGAAACGAAACCGTCCGTTTTCGGATGATGTTCCAAAGGATATGACCGACAATATAATGCGGCAGGCTCGCAGATGGAGTGACCGTTACAGGATGATGAGTGCCGGCGGTGCAACCGATAAGGAGATTGAGGAGAGCTTCAAAAAGCCGGTCCCTATGACTGTTTTCGGATGGAATGAAAGGGGTCGTATAGATACTATAATGTCGCCGAATGACTCCATAAAATACTATAAATCTTTCCTGAGAGCTTCGCTTATGGCAATGGAGCCTCAGACCGGCTTTGTGAAAGCCTATGTTGGAGGGCCGGATTACAGATTTTTTAAATATGACAATGCCCGTCAGGCAAAACGGCAGGTGGGTTCGACTATCAAGCCGTTCCTCTACACACTTGCTATGCAGGAGGGGTTCACCCCTTGCGATAAGGTGGTGAATGTGCCTCAGACCTTTATGGTGGGAGATAGCACCTGGACTCCCGAGAGTACAGACAAGCCGGAGTGGATTGGAAAGAAGGTAACTCTTAAGTGGGGGCTAACCAAGAGTAGCAACAACATATCTGCATACCTGATGAGACAGTTCGGGCCAAATGCTATGGTGGATATGTGCCGTCGTTTGGGAATCAAGAGCCACCTGGATCCTGTTGTTTCGTTGTGTTTAGGGCCTGCAGATATTACTCTTTATGAGATGGTTGCGGCGTATAACACCTATCCGAGCAGAGGGGTTCATATAGATCCGATATTTGTTTTGAGAATTGAAGATAAATCCGGGAATGTGCTGGGTAACTTTACTGCCCGTAAAAGGGAGGCGATAAGTGAACCGACTGCCTACCTGATGGTAAATCTTATGGAGGGTGTGGTAGACCAGGGTACTGCAGCAAGGCTTAGAAGATATATTCCTCAGGGCCCGATAGCCGGAAAAACAGGTACCACCAATGACCAGAGTGACGGTTGGTTTATCGGCTTTACTCCCCGCCTTACAGCCGGTGTTTGGGTTGGAGCAGAGGACAGGCAGGTTCACTTTGAGAGTCTGGCGCTGGGTGGAGGTTCAAATATGGCGCTACCAATCTGGGCCCTATTTATGCAGAGGGTAATGAAAGATCCCACTTTGGGAATATCTGCCTTCGATGCCTTTACCTCGCCTCCGGGCTTCTATGTAGACCTAAACTGCAAAGGCACAGACGAAGATCTCGAGGAGGGACAAACCAAAAAAGATCTGTTTTTTAACTAATAATCTGCTCATAGATTTTAACGAATAACCTGCACAAGAGTTTTTTGATGAAGAGAATTGCACTTATATATGGTGGTGACTCGTCGGAGTACGAGGTCTCTGTTAAGAGCGGCAAACATATGGCCTCTCATATAGACAGAAAAAAGTACGAGGTTTACGAGGTTTTGATTAAGGGGGCCGACTGGAGAGTAATTACAGACGGGGAGGACAACTCCTGTTTTATTGACAAGGCAGATTTCTCTGTCGTAATTCCCTCAAACGGGTGGATGGCAGAGAGCCGTCACCATTTTGACCTGGCACTGATAATGATACACGGCTCTCCGGGAGAGAATGGGCTACTTCAGGCCTATTTTGAGATGATCGGGATGCCGTTCACAACTTGTCCTGCCACCGTGGCCGCCATAACATTCAATAAATATGCGTGTAAATGCTTCTTGAGAGATACCGGGGTAAAGCTTGCCGCAGAGAGGTTCATAAGACGGGGCGACGGTTACAACCCTTACGACATCTCAATAGCTTTGGGCCTTCCGCTCTTTGTTAAGCCAAACAATGGCGGAAGCAGCTTTGGGGTAACCAAGGTAAAGAAGCTGGAGGAGCTTAACGACGCAATTGAGTGCGCCTTTAAGGAGGATGCCGCTATTTTGGTTGAAGAGTTTATTGATGGCCGGGAGATGACCAACGGAGTGTACGAGCACAACGGCGAGCTGGTTCGTCTGCCTGTAACCGAAATCATATCCAATAACGAATTCTTTGACTACGAGGCCAAATATCTGGGAGCCTCTCAGGAGATCTGCCCTGCAAACATCCCTGTAGAACTCAGCGAAAGAATCATAGATCTCTCCCACAAAATATACCGCTACCTGGGTTGCCGCGGAGTGGTAAGAATCGACTACATTGTCCGCGGCGAAGAGATCTTCTTCCTCGAAATCAACACCGTCCCCGGAATGACCGAAATGAGCCTCGTTCCCCAACAAATCCGCGCCGCCGGAATGACCATCAAAGAGTTCCTCACCCAACTGTTGGGGGAGTAACCTTGCCACGCGGGTAACCTTGCCAAGCATCGTGGGAAGTATCTGATAATCAGCGATAGGAATAAAAACGCGCAGCGGAAAACAAACCCGTGAAACGGACCACTTTACCGCGTAGCGGAAAACAGACCCGCGCAGCGGACCGCACACCCGCGTAGCGGAAAACACACCTGCGCAGCAGACCGCCGGAAAATTCAACTGGCAGTGTTATGTGAAACAAGCTGGTTTACAGATATTTAAAAACAGGTATTTTGGCAATTGGGAAAACTGCAAAAACTATTCCATTAATTTACAAAGACTTACACAGAACACTAACAGATGAAATTTTGGCAGGATGAATCAGCTAGTTGGCCGGCTGGTTTAGGGAATCGGCCGGTTGGGTAAGTGAATCGCTTGGCTGGATAAGTGAATCGCTTGGCTGGATAAGTGAGTCGGCCGGCTGAGTTAGTGTATCTTTTAGCTTGAGGTATTTACGGACGTTGTGGATTCGGTTGTAATCTGCCTTCAAGGCCGCATCAAAGTTTGGGTCTCCCTCTTTTGGCAAAATGGTGTCGGGGGAGATGTTGAGCTTTTGTTCAAGCATCTGCAACTCTTGGCGTTGGGATTTTTCGCCGATTGTTTTTGCGGATATTCCGGGAATAAATGTGAAGATGGAGAGAGAGATTATGGCAATATAGCAGAGGTAGAGGTAGAGGCTGCTTTTTTTGAACATCTGCATTAAAGTTGCAACGGTGAGGATGGCGCCACTGACGAAAAGATATACCCTGGCCTCGGTGAACCCGTACTCATACACACGCTGGATGGCGCCTAACCAAAAGAGAATCAGTGGAATGATGAAGAGGGGGTAGAGGTATTTGTAGAATTTGACAAATATTTGTTTTTCGGTGATTCCGGTGAGGGCTTTGACAAGGATGCCGGAGATTACAAATGCGTTTACGATTATTGCCAGTTTCCCGTTGGGCAGGGTGAATGTCACGACGATTTTTGCAATGTAGAGGTAGATGATTGCGGCAAATATTACAAGAGCCGGGGTTAGGATGTAATTAACAGCCGGTGTGCAGATTATATTTCGAATTTTGGTTATTTGTGTCGATAGTGCGCTCTCTTCGGTTTCGTCAGATGCGTAGAGAAAGAGTAGTGGGGTAGAGAGGATTAGGATTATGTTCATTACCCAGAAAGCGCTGTCGTTTATTAATTTATCCGGGAACTCAAACAGCTCTGAGGTAGAAAAGAGTATGGCCATTGCAATGAGAAAGGTGGGTAGAGTTATTGCAAAGGAGGCGGCAACCCTGGATGCGAAATTTATGAATGTTTCGGTAATAGTTCTGTTGTCGCGCTCCCTGCGGAATGATGCAATAACCAGCAGTGTGATAACTATGGTTGCCGCATAGGCCGGCGAATAGAGCCATTCACTAAGGTCAATCAGGAATATCGGAATGAGGGTTAATGCAGATAGGTAGTAGATTGCCCTTTTGATGTTGTTCCCGGGAAAAAGCCGGTTGAGGATGTATGGAATTGCAAATAGAACAGGTGCCGACAAAAAATTCTCTCCCAGAAGTTCGGGCAGCAGCACCTTGTGGTAAGTTAGCACTGAGAGCAGAAAATAGGCAATCGCGACAATCACCTCAACAGGGTTTAGAACCACAATGGTTACTAATGCTTTAAGGAGCTTTGAGTTACCGGGTGTTTTCATAATATGAGAGGTTTAGGTGTGAAGGACAAGTTTTATAAAGTTCTCTTTGTAGTTGCTCCCAACAGGGATTGTCTTATCGTTTATCTTAATTGTGCTGCGCTCTATTTTGTCAATTTTGTCTATGGCAACTATGAATGATTTGTGAACTCTCACAAAGTTTTCGGGGGGGAGCAGCGATTCCATTCCGGCAAACGACTGCAAAACCATCAGCTTAGAACTTTTAGTCACTATCTGCAGATACTCCTGCATCCCCTCAATGTAGAGAATTGAGTCAAAATCTACCCGCTCCATACTGTATCCGCTTTTAACGAAGATGTAAGATCTTTTTACAGAAGATATTGTGTTGAACTGGTTGAAGATCTTCTCTGTAGCGGTTACAAACCTTTCAAAACCGAAGGGTTTAAGCAGATAGTCACACACCTCGAATTCGTACCCGGCTATTGCGTACTCTTTGTAGGCAGATGTGATTATGACCTTTGGTTTTATTTTGAGTGAGCGCAAAAAATCAATTCCGTTAAACTCATCCATCTGAATATCAAGAAATATCAGGTCGGTTTCGTTCTCCTTAAGAAAAATAAGGGCATCAATGGCGTTGTTGAAGGTTCTCTGTAACTTAAGCCACGAGATCTTTGAGATAAAAGAGCTCAGTTTCTCAATGGAAAGTGGTTCATCATCAATAACAATACACCTTATATCCATTTTGGTTTGCAAATTATATCTTTCCAAATTTACTCTCTTTTTCTGATTTTATTCACTTTTTACGATTCTAGTTTTTGATACTTATTAGGAGCTTGCATTTGTGTCGATAGTGAGTTCGGCTTTGAAGAGCTCGGAGTCGTGGGAGATGTTGAGTTTGTGTTTGCCGGGATAGAGTATCTCCATTCGTTTAGAAACGTTGCTTATGCCGATCCCTTTTGAGCTATCTTTGGATATCATCTTCTCGGGATCGTGCAGATTGCTCACCTTGAAGTTGATAATGCCGGATTTTTCGTTCAGGGTAATTGTGATTCCCTGTTTTTTATCTTTATCGGTGGTGTGTTTGAATGCATTTTCGACAAATGGGATAAGTAGCATAGGGGCAATTTTTGTGTTTGGGTTCTCAATGGAGATGTTGAACTCTACAAGCTCGCTATTTGAGGTTCTGAGATTTTGCAGATTCAGATATTTTTTCAAATACTCTACCTCTTTGTCCAGTTCTATCTCTTCACAATCTGCCTCATTAAAAGAGTAGCGGAGCATATCGGAGAGTTGAAGCAGTGAGTATGAGGCCTTTTGGGGGTCTTTTGCGATAAGGGTATCTATGTTGTGAAGTGAGTTGAAAAGGAAGTGGGGGTTGATTTGATTGCGCAAAAGTGCAAGTTCGCTTTTGAGATTCTGTTTTGATTGCTGCAGTTGCATCCGGTCTTTGTTAGCCCAGTCGATAAAGAAGCGAAATAGTGCTCCGTAGATTGTCCAGGTAACCAGCAAGATATAGAACCGAAAGAAGTACATCGAGATATCTATCTTTATAACAATCACCGAAGCGATCATAACCAGAACTACTCCGAGAGCTGTCAATATCATCTTCTTATTTTTAATGAATTTGAAAACATTTACATAAGAGATATAAAAGAAGATTGGTATTAGTGATGCCATTACAACGTTATAGTAGGCAAATGCCTTCTGATCCGTTATTGTGGGTGCCAATAACGAATTAATCAGGTGGTTGAAAAAGTAGATGCCCCAATATGCGAGGTGAACCTTAATGATTGTAGATTTTTTCATAATAGTTTGTATTAGTTTCACCGCAAATTTGTGGCTACTGGGATTCTAATACAAAAATAATCAATGAAACGGGTAAATTGCTAAACGAAGGGAACCTTACCAAGGGTCGTGGGGCTTTGTTGATTATCAGTTCAATTACTGCACCGCCTTTATCATAGCCACCATTTCATCCACTAAATGGCTATAAATACCACTGCCAACGGCTTTATAGCGCATAATGCCATTTTTGTCTATTACAAATTTGGCAGGAATGCTCTTTACTTTATATTTTGCAGCTACTTCATCACCTGCATCAAATAGTACATTGAAGGAGAAATTTTTCTCTTCCATAACTTTTTTAGCTCCCGGCCTCATTTTGTCGACTGTGGTTCCACCTGTGTTCCCTTCAAATGTATCAATGAAAAGAAAAACTATGTCGGGATTGGGTTTGTAATAATCTACTAATTGCTGCATAGCGGGAAAGCTTGCACGGCAAGGTCCGCACCAAGTTGCCCAAAAATCAAGAATCACGGTTTTTCCTTTTAAATCTGAAAGTTTTACGGTTTTTCCATCTATATTCACTAACGAAAAGTCCGGGGCTGCTTCATTGGTTTTCATCTCCTCAAGCTTTTTGGCAATTTCAAGGTTATCATTACTTTTCAACCCGGTGATAAATGCACTAAATCCATCATCGCTTCCGTTTTTCTTCACATACAACTCTTTTAAAATTTCGATTATATTCTCACCATACAGCCCGGAACTAATAATTTTCCCCATTGTTTTAATCGCCTCCTCTAAAGGCAAACATTTTGGAACGACTTCTGCAATGGTGGACATTAATTCAAGCTCCATTGTTTTTTCTGTAAATCCCATCTCCTGTGCTTCGGAAAATGTAGCATAATTGCGACATTCATTTATTTTTGCAAGAGCATTTTCACACTCTCCGTTTTGCGAATATATTACAGCTTGTGTTTTAGCTAGTTGAATTATCTGCCTCAACAGGTTGAGCTTCATCTCCCGTTTAGTAAAATAGGCTTCACTTTTATCGTTTTGTTTGAAGCCGGCAGGGTTGTTTATAAGTGTATTATATTTCTTCCAACAAATTGAATATAGGGTGTTGCAGTAGTTAATCGCAGCACTATAATTTTTGACTTCGGTCTCTGCGTTAGCTAATTCCATATATGGGAAGAAATTTTCAAAACCACAATTTATCTCATTTTGAATATAATTAAGGGCTATATCAAATGTCTTTTTATCACCGGTCTTATAGGCTGTTGCCAGGTAATTATCTATCAATGCAGATAAGAATCCGCCAGCCATAGCTGCATTGTACCTCATATAAAAATCCATATTTTTAAAGCTGACAATTGATGAATCCAGCAGGGTCTTCTTCTTAATTAAATCTGTTTCGGAAATTGTCTTCTCATATAAATTCGATGTCCTGAAATATCCCTCAATATTGTTTTGTGTAGCATATTCCGTGAAATAGGATGCTGTTCTCTTTAACCCCATCGCATAAAAAAAGGTATTGCAAGCAAGATAATCGGCATCGGTGACAGGCTTATCTTTGAATATTCTATCTAATTGCATTACAGCTAATTTTCTACAATCAACCGAATCAGTTTTCGGATTGTAGGTCCGATAAATATCAACGGCAATAGCTGAACTTTTTTCAGGATAGTGCTCCATCTCCTTTAAATAGTACTCCCTTGCTAAAGCTGGGTTTTTGGATTGCCATTTACTGAAAAACGAATCGGATAAATGCTTTCCCATTCTGGAATATGCAGTGGGGCTAGGTTTGTTTTCCGATGTGTAAAAGGGGACGAAATAACCGTTATTGTTATTGTTTTCTAGCCTCCCGGATATACAAACGCCACTTCGGTCAATTTTATAGTCTCCCCAGGTAAATCGAAAAACAAGCCCACAAACTGTCTCTTCAGTTGTCAGTTCCCCGACATATTCATTGCCGCTTTTTTCAACCTCCATCTCAACAGGTTTTCCCAAGGGATCCAACACCCCGTAGAAGTCGTCATAGTTTCCCATTTTATATACTGTACATTGCAAGGGACCCTTTTCATCTGCAAATTCTGTTGGAGGAGTATAAGAAAATTTTACCTTATCACCGGGGTGTGGCTTCTCAGGTGTTAATTTCAAATTATTTTGTGCAAATAATCCAGTTGTGATTGCAATTGCAAGTATTGTTAGATATATTTTTTTCATAAGGAGGATTTAAATTGGAATATATTCTCTCTTCCTCCCGGGAGGAAGAGAGAATACATATGATAAAAAGAATTAATGATGGTTTAGTACCCCGGGTTTTGTACTAATTTATTGTTGACAATAAGCTCTTTAGCAGGAATAGGTAATAAAGATTTATGTGATTCCCAGCCGGTTTTGTTGCTCTCTTTGCTTAATACGGCATCTGCCCTTCCTGTACGCACTAAATCGTACCAGCGATGAGACTCACACATAAATTCCACCCTGTTTTCGTGTTCAAGCGCTAAAAGAAGCGCAGCCTGAGTAGTCGCAGTTGTGTTGCCTAATTTACCGTGGGTGTTTCTTATCAGATTAAGGTCGGCAGCTGCACCTGTAAGATCCGGAGAGGATTTACGGACTTTTGCTTCTGCCCTTATCAAATACATCTCTGCAAGTCTTAATACACAAAAATCCTGAGGATCGGCATCGGCCGCCTCCTGATCTAACATACCATGAGGATATTTCAGAGTAAATACATTCTCTTCGGCTGAATAAGTAAACAGTGTAGAGAACCTTTGATCACCGGACTCAAATTCATTTATTGCACTCTGTGTCAAGCATCCCCAGCCTGAATACTCCCACGCATATGGCTCCGGGAAAAAAGAATACATCATAGGCATTCCCTGCATTGCATAATACCAGCAACTATTAGGTACATCTGCCATAGTTCCATCCATTGAGAAAATGATCTCTTTGCTTCTTCTCATTAACACCTTAGTCAGATCGGCTTCTAACATATACTTACCACTGCTAATAACCTCAGTTGCAGACGCTTCTGCATTGGCCCAATCGCCCATATGTAGATAGACTCTTGCCAGCAATGCTTTAGCCACATTTTTGTTGGCACAACGTCTGGCATCCATACCGCTAATATTGGTTTCCGGTAATTTATTAAGGGCATCTTTCAGGTCTGTTATGATAGAGGCATACACTTCGGCTTTAGGTGTACGAGCTAACAATTTTGACTCTGCCGGGTCAGATTTTAAAACCAAAGGCACATCTCCAAATAACCTGAGCAGTTCAAAGTGCATTAATGCCCTTAGGAATAGATTCTGAGCTAAGTATTGATCAAGAATTTGAGTGGATAGTTTCGTTGTAGATACGGGTAAATTTTCCAACATTACATTAGCCTCGTAAATTACCGAATAAGGTCTACTCCATAAAGAGCTGAATGATTCTGAAGTGTTGAGATCGTATTCGGAATTTGACATAATATCCATAGCCAATGGGGGATTTCTACTTAAATTGTCAGCTAAAGATTCTGTATTATAAACAATTCCCCCTGCTCCATAAAAATTTGAAGCTTTGGAATATATACCGAGCATTGCCATTTCAATAGTACTTGCAGAGCCAAACACTTTATCGGTGGTTATTTTATCCGGTGGAAGAGGTGCTACCAAAAAGTCTTCACAAGAAGTTGTAAATAATGATAGTACAGATACTATTGCAAAAAGCGATATGTTTTTATATATATGTTTCATAATTTTCAATTTTTAGATAGTTAAAAGGAGAGTTGAACACCAAACACCCAACTTTTTATAGGAGTTCCATTTGAGGCACTTTGTGCCTGCGGATCTTTTCCTAAATCTATTGGGGAATAGAACATAAGGTTTTGTCCGCGTGCATATACAGACGCTCTGCTTAAACCGGCTTTTTCAACCCAGTTTGAAGGTAAAGTATATGTAACGGACACATTGTTCAACCTGAACCACAGGATATCATTATATGCGAGATTTGAAATATTCGCATAGGTCAGTTGCATAATGTTGGTATTGGAAACCAGACCAGATGTTGCCCTTGGATATGTTGCCTGATCGCCCGGTTTCTGCCAGTAGTTCCCCAACACCTGGACAGGAAGATTTCTTGCCCTACCGGGAAGAGATGAGCCCATAAACCAGTTAGAGACCATTTGATTGGCGCAGGTTACAGAAAAACTAAATTCAAAACCTTTGTAGTTGAAGATATTTTCCATTCCCCCGTAATTTTTTGGTGAAGGAGACCCTAGTGTTACCAAATCACCTGGAGAGGTAAGCGAGCCATCTTTATTTACATCTCTGAATTTGGCATAACCGGTTGTTGTAGAAATTGAGTCAACATAAAACCGCCTTATAATATCAAGTGGTTTTCCTATCTCATATATATCGGCATAGGCAGATCCTGCTAAATCGTCATATTTGTAAAGTGAATTTTTAGCAATGGTAAAATTGACATTGGTTCTCCATTGAAAGTGTTTGGTTAGTACATTACTGGTTCTCAATTCAAATTCCCATCCGGTATTTTGTACAGTACCATCAAAATTGTTAACGAATGAACTAAAGCCTGTTTGTGAAGTAATAGGTTCAGATACCAGAAAATCGGTAGTCCTGTTTCTATACCAGGAAACTGAACCGGAAATACGGCTTTTAAACAACCCAAATTCCAGAGCCGCCTCCAGCTTTTTTGTTTGTTCCCAATGGATGTCCTCATTATATAAATATTGGGTATTAAGACCAATTGCAGTTCCGTAATTAACATTATCGGCTGAATATAGGTTTAAATACTGATAGTCTGCAATCTGGTCGTTTCCTGTTACTCCCCAGCTAGCCCTTAGTTTTCCGAAACTTATAAATGGTAAAGCCTCTTTTACAAAAGATTCATCTGAAAATATCCAGGATGCACCTACGGCACCAAAGTCACCCCACTTGTAATTATCTCCAAATTTTGAAGAGCCATCCCTTCTGTATGATAGATTCAAGTAATATTTTTGACCCCAGTTATAGTTTACCCTTCCAAAGTATGAGCGAAACCGTTCATCTGCCCTTGAACTGGATTTTAATTGTACTGTGTTTGCAAAACCCCACGAGCCCATAAAGTCATCTCCGGGGAATCCTGTCAAATCTAGTGATCTGTTGGAACTGGAACCTTTAAACCAGGTTGATCCCACCAAAACGGATATGTTTCCATCTGATATTTTACCATTATAGGTAAGTTGCGGCTCAAAATTAAGTGAGCTATAATTTCCAAAATATGAGGAGCTGGACGGAGTTGATACGAATGAAGATTTTGGATTTATGGCAGTAGAAGGTACAATTTTCTCAGATTCGTTGCCCTGATTGCCATAAGAGAACGATGCCTTTGCTTTAAGCCCCTTAAAGATTAAATAACTAAAATTGGCACTCATCAATAAATTCGAACTTAAATAACTCACCTTTTGAGTCATACTCGCTTCGGGATTTGCAAAATTGAAAGATGTGGATGATCCCCAGTAAAAATCGCCCTGATCTGTATACAATGGGTAATTTGGAGGAAGAAAGCGAACGCCACCTACAATATTTGTCGCAACCTGAGTGGGTTTTAATTTATCTGCAGAATATTGAACTGACAAAGTTGACTCAAGCCTATCGTTCATACTAATACTACTTAGATTTAAACGACTAGAGATTCTCTCCTGATATGGATTCCCGGGTTGTATGTCATACTGCTTCAGATAGCCGGTGCTGAAATAATAACTTAACCCCTTTGTGCCTCCCGACATATCTATGTTTGCATTCATAATAGGAGCGTTATTCCCAAATTCATACTTTGTCCAGTCTGTATAGGCATTCTCTTTCCAAGGTGAAAGATTTGTAAGATCGGCCGCCCTGCTCTCAGTTGGGACCCTATTATCCAGTGTAAATCCCTCCTTACGCATTGCAACGTATTGTTCTGTATTTAATAATTTTGGCATATATGTAGCTTTGTTAAAGCCTGTATACATATCCAGATTCACCCTGGTCTTGCCTAATTCTGCCTTTTTGGTAGTGATGAGAACGACACCATTCGTTGCCCTAGAACCATAGATTGCAGTCGCATCGGCATCTTTCAGAATGTCAATGCTTGCAATATCATTTGGATTTAAGGCGCCTAATGGAGAAGTGCCGTGAACATAACTTGAGTAAACGGCGTTTGTATTTGCCGCGTTAATAATTACACCATCAACTATGAATAGGGGCCTGGTACCGGAACCAAATGAATTCAATCCTCTGATAACGATGTCTACACTGCTTCCTACCCCTTCACTGTTATTAACCACTATTCCTGTCATTTTACCTTGTAAAGCCAAAGCAAAATTTGACACGGGTTGTTTACTCAAATCTTTGGCCTTAACGGAGCTGATAGCCCCTGTATTTTCTCGTTTTGTAGTTGTTCCGTATCCGATTATCTGAACCTCGTCAAGGACGTTAATTCCACCTTTAAGAACCACATTAATAGGACCATCTCCTACAGTTACCTCAAGGGTTTGGTAACCTACAAATGAAAATACGAGAATACTCCCTTTTGCGGCATTAATTGTAAAATTCCCCTTTTCATCGGTAAAAGTACCCGTTGTGGTCCCTTTTACCATTACATTTACGAATGCAAACAGGTTCCCTTGTTCATCCATAACCACCCCTTTTACCGGAGGTGGTGGAAGCTCCTTCATCTTCACAATTACAGTATTGTCTTCATCAATGATATAAGTGAGTGGCTGCCCTTCGAAACAAAGTTCTAAAGCCTCATCAAGAGTTACATTTGTAAGATTGATATTAACAGGATTTGCCACCTTAAGCATAGTAGAAGAGTAGACAAACTTACTGTTTGTCTGTTTCATAATCTCGACAAAAACATCCTCAAGCTGAGCGTTTTGCTGATTAAGGGTAATCATCTGCGAATAGCCTTTAGCCTGAACCTGCAGGAAGGCTACTACTAGAAGAATCATTGTAAGTTTCATTTTTAGTAGGAATGTGGAATTTTTCATACATTTGTGTGTTTGGTTAGTGATTTTGATTATCTATCGTCGATTTTTAAATTGCACTTCCGAACTCGGGGCGGGGTCCTGCCCAACGGGACTTCGCCTTTTTTTCGGTTGCCGTGTTTATTGCAAAACAGTAACTATTTTTCCATCAATTTTAAAATGTATTGTCTCAGTCATCTCAAGCTTACGCAGTACTTCTGAGATATTTTTAGTCCGAGAAATTTTAGCGGTATAGAGCATTGATTCATTTGTAGTTTCATAAACCACATTCACATCGTACCAGCGAGCCAGTTTCTGCATCACACTCTCAATTGGCTCATCTTCGAATATGAAGAATCCGTTTTTCCAGGCGATTGCCTCTTCGGTATTTGCCTCAACTACAGTCATCTCATTGTTATCAAAAACCTGTGCCTGTTGTCCGGGCTCAAGTCTTATAACGGCCTCTTCATTAGTAGTGTTAGCGGCGCCGGAAATGAGCGACACCTCAACACTTCCTTCCAGCAGTGTGGTTTTGAACAACTTTTCATCTGCATAGGCCATAACATTAAAGTGGGTTCCCAATACCTTTATCTCGGAATTTCCGGCCTTAACTATGAATGGCATTGCTTCATTTTTAGCAACCTCAAAATAGGCCTCCCCTTTTACCTCAACCTTACGGGTTTTACCGGCAAACGCTATCGGGAAGCGAAGGGTTGTAGATGCATTCAGCCAGACAATGGTACCATCGGGGAGGGTGACGCAATATTTTCCTCCGCGTGGAGTAGTGAGAGTATTGTATTGAACAATCTTTTCAAGTGTTGGGGATTCCGAACTTGTGTCGTAAGCCAGAGAGCCGCTGTCTAGTTTTATAATTGTAGTGTTTCCTTGTTTGTGAAGTTTCCCCTCTTTGGCATCGTCCAGCACCACTTTGGTTCCATCTGCCAATGTAAGTATGGCTTTGTTTCCACCCGGTTTTATATCGTTTTTATAGAGTGGTTTCTGTAAAGGCTTGGCAATCTCTACGATCTTGTTTATCTCCTTAGCCGGATTCTCGGGTTCGTTATTAAAAATATAGAGAGTGGCGGTTAATAAGATAATTGCAACAGCAGCGGCAGCGGCAAATCTGGTGAAAAATCCTCCTTTTGCGAAGGATGGCAGATATGTTTTTGCAGATGTTCTTTTAACAAGAAGCTTGTATAATCTGTCGGAAGCTGCTTCGTCCAATTTATAAGTTTCGGGCAAGGTGTCATAACACTCTTCAACTAACCTCTTAAGCTCATCATCTTTCAATCCGGCAAGTATCTGCATTAACTCTGTCTCTTCGCTCTCACAAAGAGTTTGTTCGAGATAGCTTCTAAAAAGCAGATGTAATCTATCTTTTTTCATAATTACGGGTGATTCTTTGGCACTAAAGACAATTGGCAGAAAAAAAAGTGGGGGTAGGGGAAATAAAATATTTACAAGAAAAGCATCAACTCCTTGCAAATTAGAAAAATAATTTTCTAGAAACAGTTATAATCAGTTGTTGAAAAAGATTTGTGCCGCAGCAATAATTGAATACTGAATCTTGTTATCTACAAATTTCCTTACAGATGTAATGGCACTTTTCATATGCTCTTTAACAGTGTGGATGGAGATATTCATCTTTTTTGCTATCTCCTCCTGTTTAAGACCTTCCTGACGGCTAAGTATGTAGACCCTTTTTTGCTGAGGAGGGAGCTTCTGAATTGCTTGTTCCAGAATAGCCTGATAATCATTGAACAATACCGTATGTTCTGTTGAGTTGCTGCTGTCGGTGGACTCCCTGGATAAAGATTTAAGAATAAACTTTTCGTTTGCCAATCGTTTAAGATAGTTGTAGGCAACATTTGTGACAATTGTTCTCAGATATGAATTGAAGAACTCAATTTTACCAAGTTCTGCTTTGTGTTGCCAGACTTTGTAGAACACCTCTTGCGTTATCTCTTCTGAAACATATTCAGAGTGAGTGATATACATAGACATCGAGTATATTTTGTTCTTGTATTTGTCAAACAGATACTTAAATGATTCTGCATCTCCACCGGCTACTTCTTGAAGCAGCTCTTTCTCGGTCAGTTTTGATTTATCTGTATGCATAAAGCAAAAGTAGCTATTCATTCCCGTTTCGCCAAATAGGCACGAGGGTACACATTCAGGGGGATATTTGTCTCTAAAATTGTATCTTTAAACTGATGTGAGGCTCATTTGAGAATTTTTACCCGTAAAAACTCGCCCGGTTTGTTGTGTTAGTGTATCGTGTGGAGATAAAAATTATAAAATGTCCAGTTATTTTGTTAATATACTGGACAAAATTACTATCTTTGCATTAGATTTAGCACAATGAAAACATCTCAATACATATTATTTACAATTAATAAATTTCCGAGAGGATTTGTTTTCACCTACTTAGATTTTACGACTGAGGTGAATCAAAAGGAAGCGGTAATAAAAGCATTGAACCGTTTGGTGTCTTCGGGTAAAATAGCCAAACTATCCAAAGGTAAATACTACAAGCCTGAGAATTCAGTATTTGGCAAACTTCAACCCATTCAATATCAAGTAGTAAAAGACCTGCTGGAAGATAACGGAAAGAATACAGGCTATCTAACAGGTTACAGTATCTACAACAAATTAGCATTAACCACTCAAGTAAGTAATACAATACAAATCGGCAAAAATCAAGTTCGCCCCAGTTTTAGAAGAGAACGCTATAAAATTGCTTTTGTAAAGCAAAAAAACACCATAACTAAAGAGAATATTCCATTGCTGCAATTGCTGGATGCCATACGTTATATAAAAAAAATTCCAGATGCAAGTATAAGCGATTCCTGTAGACGTTTTTTAGCTATCATAAAAGTCTTTTCTGATAAAGATGTCAACACCTTGATTCGTTTGGCTTTAAAATACCCTCCTTCTACAAGGGCTTTGTTAGGTGCTATTTTAGAGCAATTACAACGAACCCACGCCACAGATTCACTTTTAAAATCATTGAATCCAATTTCAAAGTATAAACTCTCTGGTGCATCAAAGGTACTATCCACCACCGAAAAATGGAATATTGTATGACGTTACATAATGATTTAAAACTATATTCCGATACCTTGAGAGCAGCATCGCAACATCTTGATATTAAATTGGATTTTATTGAGAAGGATTACTGGATAACTTTGGTATTAAGCCGATTGGCAAAAAGTAAGTATTTTGATGAATCAGTTTTTAAAGGAGGGACTTCGCTTACAAAAGGTTACGATTTGATTGAGCGATTTTCAGAAGATGTGGACATTGCCATCATAAGCGACATAGGGAGAACTGGAAATGAAATTAAAACCATCATACGAACAATTGAAAAGGAGATTACACCGGATTTATCAGAGTTAAAAATAGATGGTGTTACCAGTAAAGGTTCTAGGTTCAGAAAGTCAGTTTTTGAATATGTGAGTATAGAAAAAAACAATGAAAACAATAAATTGATTGTCGAGATTAATTCGTTTGCTAATCCCTACCCCTTTCAGAGGCTCAGTATAAAAAGCTTTATATTTGAATTCTTTATACAAACTGGGAATGAAAAGTACATAGAACATTATGACCTTCAATCTTTTGAATTAAATGTGTTAAGCAAAGAGCAAACTTTATTGGAAAAGATGGTTTCACTAATTCGGGTTTCATTCGAGGAAAATACAGTTGATAGTATCTCTAAGAAGATTCGCCATTTTTACGATTTATACTTTTTAATGAAAGATCCTGAATGTGAAAAATTTGTAGCATCAGATTCGTTTAAGACGCAGTTTGATACTATTTTGCAACACGATAAGAAAATGTTTGAAGAGCCCACTGGCTGGCAAACGAAACAGATTATAGAATCTCCCTTAATCATTGACTTTATGACTATTTGGGACCAAATAAAGGAAAAATATCAAACTGAACTATCCGCTTTAGCCTACAGAACAATTCCTGATGAAGAGAGCGTTGCAAAGAGTTTTATCCAACTAAAAAACAGGATTAGATGAAATTCACCGAAAAAAGCTGGAAGTTAGTTAGTTTACCAAGTGGGCTAAAGTGAACGTTAGTGGCGTTAAATTATGATTAATCGTTACAAAAAATAGAAGAAGATGATAAAAATTCTACAAAGAGTATTTTTAATTGCAGTGATGCTAATCTGCACTATTTCAACTATTAAGGCAAGTAGTGTTTCCGGCAAACTTGGTAAGGGTGAGCAATCTGAGGTTTTAAATATAGAGGTTGTTCGGGGCGTTGTGTTGGACGAAAATGGCCGGGGTGTTGCGGGGGTTGTGGTGTCGGATGGGTTTTGGGTGTGCAAGAGTGATGCGGGTGGGCGATTTTCGTTTGTGCCGACGGAGCGGGCGAGGTTTGTGTTTATGAGTACGCCGGACGGTTATGAGCAGGTGGGGAGTTTCTTTTACAGGATTGATGGCAAGGGGATTGATGGAAAAGGGGGTATTGATAGTGTGGATGGTGCAGATGAGTTGGTCTTTAGGGTGGTTAAGAGTGAGGCGAGAGATGCTGAGAGTCCGGCGGTGCGTTCGGAGTTTTTGCATTTGGGTGATACTGAGGCGAGAATCCATAAGGATTGGGTGGATGTGCTTAAGGAGTATGTTGTCTATAACAGGCCTGCGTTTGTGCTTTTCAATGGGGATATCTGCTATGAGAATGGGTTGAGGTTTCACGCCCGGGAGCTCACTTCGGGAAATCTGGGGGTGAGAGCTGTTTACACATTGGGGAACCACGATTTGGTAGATGGTGCCTACGGCGAGGAGTTGTATGAAGAGTTGTTCGGGCCGGTGTGGTACTCATTTAACAGCGGTGGGGTTCACTTTGTTAACATCCCTGTACTGCAGGGAGATAGAAAGCCCTCCTATAGTGCAGATGATGTATACGCCTGGCTAAAAAAAGATCTGGATGCAATACCTGTGGGTATGCCGGTTATTTTGATGGATCACCATTTTGTAGGTTATGGAGATGATTTCCATTTAAAAGGGGAGAAGGTATCTGTAAATCTTCTGGATTATAATCTCAAGGCCTATCTGTATGCCCATTATCATATTAATCTATTGGAGAGATCTCCGAGGACGGGTGTAACGACCATTGCAACTATGTCTCCCAATAAGGGTGGGATAGATCACACCCCATCCTCCTTTAGGCTGATAAAATTTGACCGCAACGGGAATCTGGGTTCGGAGATACGTTACGCATCGCTGAAAGGGCATATCGCAGCTACAATCTACCCGGCAAATATTTTGGGAAAGGGATCATCTGCAAAAGACAAATTACCTGCAAATAAGAAATTATCTGCAAACGAGAATGCATCTGCAAAAAACAAATTATCTGCAAACGAGAAAGAATCTGCAGATAGTAGTTATGAGCTGATAGCCAATGTCTATGACACACGAACGGAGGTGGCGGAGGTGACGGCTAGGTTTAACGGGGCAGATTATCATCTGCAGAAAGTGAGTGAATGGACTTGGCGGGCTACGCTTCCGGGTGGGGAAATGGCTGGCGGGAAAGGTGCTTTGGGGATGGCTTCCGGGAAAGGTGCATCGGGAAAGATTTCTGGAGATGGCGCTCTGGGGATGGCTGGCGGGGCAGTTGTGACGGCGAAATTTGGCAACGGGATGGTTGTGAAGGGGGTGGCGAGGGTGCCTGCAGATATTGGGGAGTTCACTCCGCGCAAGGAGGATGCCTTTAGGCCGGCAATCAAGTGGGTGACATCTTTGGGGAGCCATACATTTATGACATCGCCTTTGGTAGTGGGAGATTTGGTGGTATCTGCAACTTTTGACGATAATGGGAAGGGTGGGAGTGCGATTCACGCGATGCGCAAAAGTGACGGGTCGGTTGTTTGGAGGGTGCCTCTGCTCAACTCTGTCAAGAACAATATGGCGCTTTGGGAGGGGACTCTGCTTGCGTGTGATGTGGTTGGAAATTTGTATGCGATTGAGGCATTATCGGGGAGGGTTATGTGGAGCAAATCTTTGCGGGAGAAGGAGTTGCATCCTGTTTATACTCAGGGGGTGACAGTTCACAACGGGATTGTTTATGCGGGTCACGGTCATTATCTTACGGCGCTTAAGGTCTCAAACGGAGAGGTTTTGTGGAAGAATACGGCTTGGCGGGGTGGTGTGTGTACCGTGGCCTCCCCTGTGGTGGAGCCGGAGTCCGGCGTTCTGCTCACAGCGGCATACTGGACCGGGAGGTTTGCACACAATGCCGTTACCGGAGAGCTTTTGTGGGAGAAAAGGGACGATGATACCAGGATTGCAGATAACTCGCCTGTTTTCTTTAAGGGGAGGTTCTTTTACGCTTCGCCGGGTCATATTATGGAGGTAGATCCTTTGAGCGGCAAAGAGTTGGTCAAGCACGCGATCAATTATACCATTAACAACAACTCCCGCCCTGTGGTGACCGATAAATTATTTATTGTAGGGACTACAGATAAGGGGGTTGCAGCATTTGACCGGGAGAACGGGTACAAAGAGCTCTGGAATTTCAAAACCAATCCGGCTCTAATTTACACTGCGCCATATACCAAAGATTTTCAGATGACTGTAGAGAGCGGGGCGTTTTTGGACAGAGTGGCTATTACCGGCGAGGAGGTGATCTATTTTGGTGCAAATGACGGGTATCTGTATAGTGTGAATGCGCGTAACGGGGTTTTCCGCTGGCGGATAAACCTTGCGGCTCCTGTTTTGGGGAATATTGTGGTTAGTGAAGGGGTTTTGTATGCGTCAGATTTTGCGGGGAATGTTTGGGCGATTTCTGTGAATTAATATAAGTATGATTATAATAATTGTTATATTAACGTAGAATTATAATCGTAACGATAATAACAAGCTATGAAAATTCGGGGTCTGACCCTAATTTTCAATTTTAGGTGGATATGGTTTATAAAGAGTTTATTGAGAGGGTTGTGGAGATGGGGGGCCATCTTTATGGGAAGGAGGAGGGGCGGGCGATAGCCGCAAGGCTATTGCAGCACTTTTGCGGGATAAGTGCTTATGAGCATTTGGTGGAGCCTTACGCTGCAATTGCGCCCGAACATATTGGTGAACTCGAAAGTGCTGCGCAGCAGATTGCTGCCGCCCGCCCACTCCAGTACATCCTTGGTTACCAAGAGTTTCTTGGGCTAAAAATCTCCGTTGAGGAGGGCGTACTCATCCCCCGCCCCGAGACCGAAGAGCTTGTCAGCTGGGTCCTCAGCCAAATCACCACCCGGAACGGCCAGGCTGCCACCCTGAGAATTCTTGACGCGGCCTGCGGTTCGGGTTGTATTGCCGCTGCCCTGAAGTGCAATCTGCCGCAGTCACAAATCTTTGCCTGTGACCTGTCGCCCAAAGCACTTGAAGTAACGGCACGCAACCTATCTTCTTTGCACAATCATTCATCTGCACTTGAAAGTTCATTTGCGTACGAAAGCTCATCTGCACCAAATCACTTATCTGCACTTGAGTATTCATCTACGCCCGAAAAATTATCTGCACAAAATGTTTTTAGTTACGATTTGCTAAAATCTCCGGAAGGGTTTCCGGTTGGCGACCTTGACATTATTGTGAGCAACCCTCCTTATGTCAAAGAGTCGGAGAGGGCACAAATGAGATCCAATGTGCTTGATTATGAACCCTTAGAGGCGCTTTTTGTGCCGGAGGAGGACCCTCTGCTCTTCTATCGTGCACTTGAGCGATTGGCATCTGCAACACTAAAACCCACAGGGGCAATCTTTATGGAGGTAAACGAAAATCTTGCAGTTGAAACGGCCGCGATTTTCGAAGAGGCTGGTTACACAGCAGTCGAGATTAAACGCGATATTTTTGGTAAAGCCAGGATGGTAACTGGCAGACTTTTGAGTAATTAGCTGTTTATCTGCAATATAAAAAAGCCACTTATTTAAATTCCTTAAAATGAATTTTTTAAATGCCTTGTAATTAAAAAGTTTCACAAAACTCTGCCAGTTCAAATTTTTTTTATACATTTGCCCCGAAGAAAAAACGATGATAAAAAACCTTAACATACAACTATGGTGGTGGCACAGTTCGGTAAGATCTGTGAGCACGGCTATGTTTGGATGATAAGTAGGTAAAGTGAATTAATTTAATTTAACCGATATACGAAGGTCCGGCGCTCACGCTCCGGGCCTTTTTTTATTTCTCCCGGTGAGCAAAAAACCGCAACCACAAAACACAATCTGCAAACAAAACCTAAAATAAAATTCAATATTTTCTAAAAACAAACAAGATGAAAACAACCAAAAAATTCCAGCTCGCAGAGAGCGAAATCCCGAGGCAATGGTATAATATTGTGGCAGATTTGCCAAACCAGCCCCGTCCTTTACTTAACCCACAAACCAGAGAGCCGCTTAAACCACAAGAGATGGAGGGGCTGTTCGCAAAAGAGTTGGTGGCGCAGGAGTTCTCTGCTCAGCGATGGATTGACATTCCGGATGAGATTGTGCAGCTTTATAAGATTTACCGGCCGACGCCACTTGTGAGGGCTCGTAAACTGGAGAAGGCTCTGGACACTCCGGCGAAGATCTATTTCAAAAATGAGAGTGTAAGTCCTGTGGGGTCTCACAAACTAAACACTGCAATTGCGCAGGCCTATTATAATAGTAAGCAGGGAATTATGAGACTCACTACCGAGACTGGTGCCGGTCAGTGGGGCTCTGCAATGAGTGTTGCGTGCGGGTACTTCGGGATAGAGCTGGTTGTTTTTATGGTTAAACAGAGTTATGAGCAGAAACCCTACCGGAAAATTGTTATCAATACATATGGGGGAAAAGTTCACGCTTCTCCATCATCTTTAACTAATTATGGTCGGAGTGTTTTGGAGAGTGATCCCGGGTGCAGGGGTAGTCTTGGGATGGCAATCTCGGAGGCGGTAGAGATGGCCGTGACCACACCCGACACTCGTTACTCTTTGGGCAGTGTTCTCAACCACGTCCTTTTGCACCAGACTATTATTGGTCTTGAGGCCGAAAAGCAGATGGAGATGACAGGCGACTATCCCGATAAGGTGATAGCCTGCTTTGGAGGCGGCTCCAACTTCTCGGGAATCTCCTTCCCTTTTCTCAGGCACAAACTTACGGGGGGGCGCTCTGTTGAGCTAATTGCTGCAGAGCCGGCCGCTTGCCCAAAGCTTACACGAGGTGTGCTGGAATATGACTTTGGCGATACCGCAGGAATGACTCCGTTAATTCCAATGTACACCCTGGGCCACGACTTTCAGCCCGAACAGATTCACGCCGCCGGCCTCCGCTACCACGGTGGTGGACAAATTGTTAGCCAGCTTAAACTAGATGGTTTTGTAAACTCCTGTGCAATAGAACAGCAAGAAACTTTTGCCGCCGGCCGGCTCTTCGCCAAAACCGAAGGGATAATTCCTGCCCCGGAATCCTGCCACGCCATTGCCGCAACCATCCGCGAAGCCCTTAAAGCCAAAGAGGCCGGCCGCAGCGAAGTGCTGCTCTTCAACCTCTCCGGCCACGGCCTGCTGGATATGGCAGCCTACGAAAGTGGTTGTCCTGACAGTATTTTGTGAAACGCATTGTTTATAAGGCACTTGAAAAACCCATATTGGCAAAAACGCCAAAATGGGTTTTTTTATATTGCAGATATACAAATATTTACACAAGATACTGTCAGCACAAATTATCTCTTCAATTTCACCAAAATCATTACCGGATTATCGGTCTCTTTAAGACGGCCGGCCAGCTCCCGGAATTTATCGGAGACTTTATGGGTCTCGGAGTATGTGATGAGATCCAGGGCGTTAATGTAGGCCAAAATGTGGTCACAGGTACTAACGTACACTGGCCACACGGCCGGCCCTCCTTCAAAATCATCCGGGAAACCAATCTGGTTTTTCTCCGGCTGATCTACAAGAAAAAACTCTCCGGTTCTTTTATTGAAAAGGGAACAAGAGATATCTGAGGTAAATGTATCATCTTCAGTTTTTGCACTAAACCTTAGCATCACTCTTGGTTTGTGTGCAGATGTCCCCAGCTTGAACTGAGCAAATATATAACCGGAGGATTCAAAAGGAAATAGATAACGGTGTACAGATGAACCAACGCCCCCTCTGTCAAAAATACCTCCGGGGATATCCCTTGGGTTGTATTTCCCGAAATTTATTTGAAAAAGAGTATCTATATTCATATTGCTGTCTACACGCATAATATTTTGATCCAGACCGTTTATCAGAAGAATCCCATCGCCGGAACGCATAGCGGTTATCTCATAAAAAGAATATCTGTACATATTAGGCAACGACTTCACAAACTCTCTCTCTTTGTCGGGATATCTAATCTTAAAGACTTTATTTGATTTCAGATCCATTATAATTGCAGAGTACTCATTATCTGTGCCTCTTCTAAGTTCTGTTGTAAACAGATATATATTTTCATCCAAAGGAAAACATTTCTTTAAAATTATTCCGGGGGCGTATTTCTTATCTGCCAGAATTTTAACGAATTTCCCCGATTTGTCATACAGAATAAATTTCTCGAAAGATCTTATAATTATATTCCCATTTGGCTCGACACTGAAATCGCTTAAATAATCATACTCCTGTGGCCCTCTTCCCTGTCTGTTTAGTTCGAACAGAAATCCCCCTTTGTTGTCAAATACAAAAATTGAGTGGTTGAACTTAATATAAAACTTCTCTTTCTCAAAAATGGCAGAACTCCACGAAAGCTTGGCTACCAAGCAATTCGAATTTGTTTCAAGTGGGATGTACTCGATAGATTCTGCAATTTCGGAGAGCTGAACCACTCTCCCTTTACCAATAGCACCTGCGACATCTATTGTTTTGATATCGCTCTCTGCATCTGCACCCCCATTAATGCAGGAGACGGAGAGCAGAATAGACACGAAAATTACACTTAAAAATCTGTTCATAAAAGAGTTAATTTGGAGTAAAGTTTAAATTTATCTAAAACTATATTTAAAAACAAATCAAAAACTATCTTTTTTTCTACATTTGCGACTCAAAACTCTGTTAAATGCAACAATATTTTGGTGAGCTCATTGCGATCGCGGTAGCGGTATCGTGGACATTTACGGCACTATTTTTCGAATTTGCCGGAAACAGAATTGGGTCGCTGGCGGTGAATCTGCTCAGGCTCTTCTTTGCCTTCTTCCTGCTGGGAGCTTTGCTCTATTTCACCACTGGTTCCTTTATGCCGGCCAATGCAGATGGGAAGACCTGGCTCTGGATGTCGCTCTCCGGTTTGGTGGGCTTTGTCTTTGGAGATCTGTGCCTTTTCTACTCCTACATCCTCATAACAGCCCGCTTCTCTCAGCTTCTAATGACCCTTGCTCCACCCTTCGCAGCCTTTTTCGGGTGGATGATGCTTGGAGAGAATCTCTCCCCGATGGGGTTCCTTGGAATGGCGGTAACAATGACCGGAATCGCAATTTCAATACTTAAAAGGGGTGGGAAAACTCAACCAAGCGCTTCTCAACCAAACGGTTCGCAACCAAACGCTTCTCAACCAAGTGAAAGTGAGCAGATAAAAGATGATACACTGGTGGCCGGGGTGAGCAGCATCTCTGTGGTGACGGATCCGGGAATCTCTGCGAAGAGGGGGATACATCTGCATTTACCTTTGAAGGGGGTACTGCTTGGGCTGGGAGGGGCTCTGGGACAGGGACTTGGAATTGTATTAAGCAAGATTGGGATGAACCACTACGCCGTTGCTTCCAAAGGTTCGCAGGTTGCAGATTTTATCCCGTTTGCCGCCACGCAGATGCGAATCATCACCGGAGTTATTGGTTTTGCACTTATAATCTTCCTTACCCGCAGAGCCGAGCTTCTGCGCAAAGGGATAAAGGACCGCAAAGCAGTTGCAGCGATATTTATGGGAGCAATCTTTGGCCCGTTTGTGGGAGTATCACTTTCACTAATGGCCGTCCAGCACACTAACACAGCCGTGGCATCTACAATTATGGCTACCACACCCATCATAATCCTCATCCCGTATGTCCTGCTCTACAAAAAGAAGATAAGCTTCATCGAAGTTCTTGGCGCAATCCTCAGCGTAGTGGGTGTTTCACTGTTTTTCTTGTAAATTGGCGTAACCTTCTCAAGGTTCTTGTGAATTTGGGGATATAATCACTTTAAGTTAGGGACAACTTTGGCAGTGTTTGATGTAAATCCTTAATAATCAATGGAAAGCAAAAGGCAGTTTTCCAATTATGGAAAATAGCAATTTGCAATTTGTTGTATGCAAACTACTTACATCAAACACTGGCAAAGTTTAACTAAAGTTCCCCACGTGCTTAAACGCCACATTTACAGCTAATAGCTATATAATCTCTCGGTTTTTTTGTATAGCACAGATGACCGCATTCATCTCAGAGCTATAGTGCCAAACATCAGATTTTAACCTACTTACACCAAATACGCTATTTGTGGTAATTCCCTGATATTAAGCAAATTGGAACTACAACTCTGAGATAAATCTCTCCCGCGCAGCGGTAAACACACCTGCACAGCAGACCGCATCATTGGGAGTTTTTTGTAATTAATTGTAATTCAAAGATATAGACCAGATGACTTTGCGTTTGGGATGGAGTTGATAAGAGCTATATATCACAAAATATGCATAATACAAAAAACTCCCAGGGATCTTTAGCAAAGACCCCCCTAGATTATTGCCATTATTATTTAAATAGTTTGCGCACCAGCTCGGGAATATCCTGGACGGTTACGACCTCAATTGAGTGGGATTTGAGGGCTTTGGCAGATGCGGTGGTTGATGGTTTGTCGATAGCCGTAGTTGATTGTTTGCCAATTGCCGATGTTGATGGTTTCCCGAATGAGGAGATGAAGATTTTTTCGAAGCCGAGCTTTTCGGCCTCTGCAATGCGGCGCTCGATTTGGGCGACGGGGCGGATCTCACCGCTCAGGCCAACTTCTGCGGCGAAGCAGATGCGCTGGGAGATTGCAACGTCAAAGTTGGAGGAGAGGATGGCGCATACGACAGCCATATCGCAGGCGGGGTCGGTTACCTTGAGGCCACCGGCCATATTGAGGAAGACATCTTTGGCAGAGAGGTGAAACCCGGCTCTCTTCTCCAGCACTGCAAGCAGCATATTTGTACGGCGCACATCGAAGCCGGTGGCCGACCTTTGTGGCGTTCCGTATGCAGCTGTACTAACCAGAGCCTGAGTCTCTATCAGGAATGGGCGCGAGCCATCCAACATTGCTGCAACGGCAATTCCGGAGAGGTTCTCTTTGTGCATCGGGATGAGCATCTCCGAAGGGTTGCTCACCTCGCGCAGCCCGGTGTTTATCATCTCAAAGATGGCTAGCTCGGCGGTAGATCCAAATCTGTTCTTGATGCTGCGTAAAATCCTGTATGAGTGGCGTGTATCCCCCTCAAACTGGAGTACCACATCTACAATATGCTCCAGAATCTTTGGCCCGGCAATCATTCCATCCTTGGTGATATGCCCAATCACAATTATGGGAGTGTTTGTCTCCTTGGCATATTTGAGCAGGGCGGCGGCCGATTCACGAACCTGGGTCACAGAGCCGGGCGAGCTCTCAATTACTTGAGAGTATACTGTTTGAATTGAGTCTACAATTATGAGTTGAGGCTGGTTTTCGTTTGCCCTGTTGAGGATATTCTCCAGAAGGGTTTCACACAAAATGTAGCAGTTGTCGTGTATGCCGCCCAGCCTTTGTGCACGCAGCTTAATCTGTTTGGCGCTCTCCTCACCGGAGACATAAAGGGTCTTAAGGTTGGGGCAATGCAGAGGAATCTGCAGTGAGAGTGTAGATTTGCCAATCCCGGGCTCTCCGCCTATTAAAACCATAGAGCCCAAAACCAACCCGCCACCCAGAATTCTGTCCAGCTCATCGTTCCCTAACGAAATCCGGTGCTCATCTGTAAAGCTGATGTCTGAGAGAGGTTGTGGCCTAGAGTTCTGGACAGGAAGGAAGCTCATACTCCTGGCACCTGAACCTCCGCTATCTTTGGAGATAATCTCCTCCTGCAATGTATTCCACTCCCCGCACGCAGGACATCTGCCCAGCCATTTTGCACTCTCATTGCCACAAGATGTACAAAACCAGCCCTTTTTGATCTTTGCCATAAACAAGAAATATTGATTAGCAAATATAGCAATTTAGATTTCCATTTTCTATTATCTTTGTGACCGTTGCCGGCAGATAAGTAATCTCCGGCACTTAAAAACCGGACAAATATGAGAAGAATTACCGCCCTATTAATGCTGCTCTTTTTTATTCAGGCAGCAACCCTAAGTGGTCAGGACAATGATGTAATTGTCAAAAAAATTGTAGATTACGCCAAAGAGGTTCAAAAGCTTTGGCAGATTCCGGGAATGGCCATCTCCATTGTAAAGGATGGCAAGATGATCTGGTCGGGGGGGCTCGGTGTGAAAGAGAAGTGCGCAGAGTGTGGCGAGAAGCAGGTGGACGCAAATACTCTGTTTCAGATTGGCTCTGTTTCAAAATCTTTTACCGCGGCGGTGATGGCCTCGCTAGTAGATGAGGGGAGGGTTAAGTGGGAAGATACAGTAAAAAATATTCTGCCCGATTTCAAAATGTACGACAAGTGGGTGGAGAGTAACCTCCAGGTTAAGGATATTATGACACACCACTCGGGGCTTCAGGGCCAGCTTGGAACCTATATTCCGAATATGGGTTACGGGAGGGAGGATATCTGGAATATGCTGCCGTTGCTTAAGCCAAAGTACAGCCTGAGAGGCTCATACGAGTATAATAACATCACGTTTATAATTGCTTCAAAGATAATTGAGAAGCTTACAGGCAAAAGTTGGGAAGATAATGTGAGAGAGCGCATCTTCAAACCTCTCGGGATGAGCTCGAGCAGGGTTATCGGGGATGAGTTCAAGGCTGCCCAAAATGTGTCAACACCTCACGAATTTGTCTACAAAAAGGGGAGGATGCTCTCAGATACCACCTGGGTAGATTCTGTGGCCGTAAATGCTCTTTACGGCGATGAGCAAGCGCTTCACTGGCTTACCGTAGTGGGCCCGGCAGGCTCCATCAGCTCTACTGCAAACGATATGGCAAAGTATACCCTCTTCCACCTTAATAAGGGGCTTGCAGATGGTAACCAGGTTATATCAAAGGAGCAGGCGAACTATCTGCGTAAAGGGCATACAATTACCTCGCAGGACTCTTCAAGGATAACTCTCTATGGTCACTGCTGGTTTATTGAGCAGAACAGCCGTTACAGGGTGATATTCCACACGGGAACTACCTGGGGCTTCACCACCCTTTGCGCATACTTCCCGGAGATGGATCTTGGAATAACAATTCTCGTTAACTCGGAGGCTCCGGCATTCCCTCGTTATGCGATAATGAGGCGGATGATAGATCTTTACAAAGGGTTTCCGGACAAAGATTACAACAAACTCTTCTACGAAGAGTGGCTAGCATCTGCCCGCAAGGGGATGAGAACAGCCGACAAAAAAGCGGCAGAGGAGGCAAAAGAGGCCTCTCCGGATATCAAACTCCTCACCGGCACTTACGACAAAGGGGTCCTCTTTGGAAAGGCCGTTGTTACGCTTGAGAAGAGTTCCGAGAGCGATGCGGGCAACGCCGCCAAAGCACATCAGGGGTCAAAATCTGCAGTAGATCTCAAATCCCCGGTGGCGCAGCAGGGGTCAAAATCTGTAGTAGATCTCAACGCAGCAGAAAATCTCTACATAACAGTTGGGCCAAAGGGTTGGAAGAGCAAGCTCACCCACAAAAACGGCAATGAGTTCACATTCCGGATGGATGGAAATGAGTTCAAGGTTAAGTTTGTGAAGGATAGCAAGAGCGGGAAGTTCAATGGGCTGGATATAGATTTTGGCTACACCGAGAATTTTGGTGTATGGAGCAAATTGAACTAGCAGTGTTTTGAGAAACACTTTGATAATGAGACTCTTGAAAAACCAGTTTATAGAATTTTACCAAATTAGAATTTTTATATTGCAGATATACAATTATTTACACAAAACACTGTTAGTTCAAAATTCAATTATAAACCGTCCCCGATAAGGACATAAAAACTAAATGACAAAATGACTAAGAAAAGCCGTTTTGCCCGAGTGTTAGACACTATTGAGGTTGTTGGAAACCGACTGCCACATCCGGCAACCCTATTTTTAATGATGGCAGCTCTTGTGGCTCTGCTATCCTGGTGGGCATCTGCAGCCGGTCTGCAGGCAACACATCCGGCCACAGGAGAGATTGTGAGTGTGAAGAATCTGCTTAATGCAGATGGAATTCGCTGGATCTACACCAATGTAGAGCACAATTTCGTGAAGTTTCCCCCTCTGGGCCTTGTTCTGGTGATTATGATCGGTATTGGAGTTGCCGAGGGTTCGGGGCTCTTTACTGTTCTGGTTCGCCAGCTTGTATTGGGTGCTCCCAAGAAGTTGATTACTGCTGCGATTATTATTGCGGGTATCTTCTCTCACTTGGCATCTGAGGTTGGTTATGTGATTCTGATACCTTTGGGAGCGATGATTTTCCACGCTCTGGGAAGGCACCCTATGGCGGGTTTTGCTGCCGCATTTGCTGGGGTGAGTGCAGGTTTCGGCTCCAACTTCTTAATCGGGTCGGTGGATCCTATTTTGGCTGGGCTCTCAACATCTGCAGCGCAGATTATTGACCCCGAAATGAATATCAACCCTATGGTAAACTACTTCTTTATGTTTGCCAGTGCGGTGATGATTACAATTGTGGGGACCTGGATTACGGAGAAGATAATAGAACCGAGGCTCGGTGTCTATGGCGGGACAGAAAAACCGCTTGAAATTGAGCAACTTACCAAGGTTGAGAAAAAGGGTTTGCGCTGGGCAGGGTATGGCACCCTGATTTTCATTGCTTTAATGGCGTGGACTATTATTCCGGAAGATGGTCTGCTACGTGACCCGCAGACTGGTGGAATCCTAAGATCTCCTTTCTTTTCGGGAATAGTGGTGGGGCTGCTTCTGCTCTTCTTTATTCCGGGTCTTATTTACGGGATTATTGTAAAAACAATCAAGAACGACAAGGATGTTGTAAAGCATATGACCCACTCTATGAAGGGTTTAGGGGGATATATCGTGTTGGTATTTTTTGCTGCCCAGTTTATCTATTGGTTCAACTACTCAAATCTCGGCCTGGTGCTGGCAATTGACGGCGCTCAGTTCCTGAGCCATATTGGCTTTACGGGAATTCCTCTTATACTTGCATTCCTGTTGTTATCTGCTTTTCTCAATATGTTTATGGGGAGCGCATCTGCAAAATGGGCCATTATGGCACCGGTATTTATTCCGATGTTTATGATTTTGGGTTATCACCCCGGTTTTACTCAGGCCGCATTTAGGATTGGCGACTCAGTAACCAATGTAATTACCCCGATGATGAGCTATTTTGCTCTTATTGTGACATATGCACAACGCTACGACGAGAAGAACGGAATCGGCACCATAATTTCACTGATGATTCCTTACACAGTAATCTTTATGATTATCTGGGCAATACTCATAACAGTGTGGATGCTGCTCGGAATTCCTGTAGGATTTGACGGGCCGGTATATTTGCCTTAACCGATGCAGATTGTCAATTGAATAAAATGTGCAGTTTGTCTATTGAATAAAATGTGCAGATTATTTACTGAATAACGATTTTGCAATTCCCATCTCCAACCCCCGGAGTTCTGCTATTCCCCTTAACCGGCCAATGCAGGAGTATCCGGGGTTGCTCTTTTTTGTGAGATCGTCACAAATCTGGTGTCCGTGATCGGGCCTGAGGGGTATTGAAACCTCTCTCTTTTGCTCTATCTCAAGCAGGGCTTTCATCACCTTGTACATATCCACATCTCCTTCAAGATGGTTGGCTTCGTAGAAGCTGCCATCGTCATCTCTTTTTGTGCTTCTAAAGTGAACAAAATTTATGCGGTTGGAGAATCTGTGCATAATATCAACCAGATCATTATCTGAGCGAACACCGAATGAGCCGGTACAGAGGCACAACCCATTTGAAACATTGGGAACCTCTTTGAGAAGCTTTTCAAAATCCTCGGCTGTACTAAGAATTCGGGGTAACCCAAAAATAGGGTAGGGTGGGTCATCGGGGTGAATTACCAGTTTTATCTCAAACTTATCTGCAACAGGGGTAATCTCTTTAAGGAACAGAATGAGGTTAGACCTAAGTTTATGGGCATCAATGCCGGAGTATACATTGAGTGCTTGTCTGAACTGCTCTATAGAAAAGCTCTCTTCCGACCCGGGCAGCCCGGCAATAATATTTTTGGTGATGGTATCTCTCTCTTGTTGTGACATCTGCTTAAACCTCTCCTCTGCTCTAGCTATCTCTGCCGGGGTGTACTCTGCAAATGCCCCCTCTCTATTGAGCAGAAAGAGATCAAATGCAACAAAAGCATCTCTTTCGAACCTTAGCGCTTTTGAACCATCTTCCAATGTATAGGCCAGATCTGTTCGGGTCCAGTCCAGTACCGGCATAAAGTTGTAGGTGACGGTTTTTACTCCGCAATGAGACAGGTTTATGAGGGTCTGTTTGTAGTTCTCGATATATTTTACAAAATCTCCGCGTCGTGTTTTAATATCTTCGTGGACGGGAACGCTCTCTACAACACTCCAGGTTAACTCTGCAACTTCAAGCTCTTTTTTCCTCTTCTCAATTTCGGAAACCGGCCATACATCTCCGTTGGGAATATGATGGAGTGCGGTTACCACACCATTTACCCCGGCCTGTCTTATATCCCATAAAGAGACCGGATCGTTGGGGCCGAACCACCGCCAAGTTTGTTCACACAGATACATATTAAGAGATTATAAGATTAAATTGAAAATGCATCAAAACCACCGTCAATCACTGTAAGGGTACCGGTTACAAAAGCAGATGCGTCACTGCTCAGCCAGTGAAGGGTGCCAAGAATCTCTTCCGGGTTTCCGAACCGCCCAAAAGGGGTGTGCGCTATTATGTTTTTTGCCCTTTCGGTGTAAGAGCCATCTTCATTGAGCAGAAGAGCTCTGTTCTGTTCGGTTATTATAAAACCCGGAGCAATTGCGTTAACTCTTACCTGTGGCCCGTATTTTATTGCGAACTCGCCGGCAAGATACTTTGTGAGATTTGTAACAGCTGCCTTTGCAGCTCCATAGCCGACAACTCTGGTAAGTGGCCTTATGGCAGATTCAGATGAGATATTGATAATTATGCCTCTCCTCTTTTCTGCCATTATTTTGGAGAAGACCAGTGTTGGTAAAAGGGTGCCAAACAGGTTTAGATCTACCACGAACTTCAGAGATTCCATATCGAGGTCGAAGATTGTTTTGTCCGGGGGGATTGTTGCACCGGGCACATTACCACCGGCGGCATTTATGAGAACATCTATAGTGCCGTAAAGGGATATAATTTGGGCATAGTTCTGCTCAAGCAACTCTCGGTTCAGCACATCGGTATGTAAAAACAGGGCCTCTTGACCTCTCTCTTTAACGGATCTCTCCAGAGCTTTACCCGCAATTTCGTTTCTATCCAGGATTACCACTTTACAAGTTTGTGC
This sequence comes from Bacteroidetes bacterium HGW-Bacteroidetes-5, assembly GCA_002842515.1. Classification (GTDB taxonomy): domain Bacteria; phylum Bacteroidota; class Bacteroidia; order Bacteroidales; family UBA932; genus Bact-08. The sequence continues at coordinate 1,863,115 of PHDC01000001.1, forward strand.
CGCAAAATAGTCTACCATTTTTGTCCCCAATATGCCGGCTGCACCGGTAATTAGGATCACCTTTCCTTTAATATCAAACAGGTTCATAATAAAAGTGTTATATTTAACGAGAGACTCTGCCGCTTCCATCTCCGGAGAGAACTCTCTCTATCTCCTCTAATGTAACCAGGTTAAAGTCTCCGTAAATTGTGTGTTTAAGTGAGGAGGCGGCAACTGCAAAATCGAGAGCTTTTTGACCATCATCCGGATGATTCAGCAATCCATAGATAAGGCCACCCATAAATGAGTCACCGCCACCCACTCTGTCGACAATATGTGTTAAATCATACAATTTAGAGCTATAGAATTTATCTGCAGTGTACATTACTCCTCCCCATAAATTGTGGTTTGCATTTATGGAGCCCCGGAGCGTGATTACAATCTTAGTTGCTTTTGGAAACTTCAAGGCGATCTCTTTACACACGGGCTCAAAATCTTCTGGAGTGATCTCTCCTCCGTTTTTATCCACGTCAAAGTGGGTTGGTTTTATGCCGAATATCTTTTGGGCATCCTCTTCATTACCAAGTATAATATCGCACTCCCTTACAAGAGCGGGCATAATCTCAGATGCCTCTTTCCCGTATCTCCACAAATTTTTGCGATAGTTAAGATCTACCGAAATAGTTATACCCATCTCTCTGGCCACCGAGATCGCCTCAAAACAGGTGTCGGCAGCCCCTTGAGAGAGAGCAGGTGTAATTCCTGTCCAGTGAAACCAGCAGGCATCTTTAAAGATCTCGTGCCAATTGACCATCTTAGGGGTAATCTCCGATATGGAAGATCCCGCTCTGTCGTAAACCACTTTACTTGGTCGTGCAATTGCACCGGTCTCAAGAAAGTAGATTCCCATTCGCTCTCCACCTCTTAGAATATGGGTTGTGCCTACTCCAAATTTTCGAAGATTCATAAGAGCACTATCTGCAATATCGTTTTTAGGCAACCTTGTAATAAACTCTGTTGCCATACCCAGATTGGCAAGAGAGACTGCCACATTAGCTTCGCCTCCGCCAAATGTGGCATCAAATTCTCTCGCCTGAGAGAATCTTTGATACCCGGGAGTGGCCAAACGGAGCATTATCTCTCCAAATGTTATGATCTTTTTATCCATAGTAACTTAGATGCAGCTCTTTAATCACTTTATTTGTTGGTAACACATTTGCAAAACCACTGAAGCATACCTCTCTCCAAGAAGCAGTTGACTCTCCCTGTCAAAATGGGGGTCTTTCTCATTTGAGACGGTTTTTGTCCCCTGTGCAGATATGCAGGCAGAATTAGGGATAACCTCGGATATTCTATTAATAACCGGATTAAAATTTGTGGCATAGGGCAACCACCAGGGGGCTATCTCTCCGGCAATGAATGGAACATTACAACACCCCAGATCCTCTCTTAGATCCTTCACAAAAGCAGCTAATTTCGTTAAATAGTCACCCGGCTCTTCACTGTTTCCCTCTCCCTGATGCCAGATTATGGCAATAAGCCGGCCCATTTTAAGAGCAGCTTTTGTTCTCTCTACGGCTTGTGAGTAGTAGTTTTTTTCGGGATTCTCCCTGGACCACTCCTCCATTGTTGATCCCCCTCTTGCATTTACAACAAGAAGAATCTTGCGACCTGTTTTTTCGAAGATTGTTTTCCCAAAACTGTATGCAGGCGACATCTGTTGCATTGCAAGATCTTTTCTAATTGTAGAGTATTTGTTAAACGGATTTGATGCGGGTTCTGCACTATTTTCCGGATTAAGCAGATATACACCCTCCACAATTGAGTAATCACTTTCGAGAAGTACTCCCCTTCCGGCCATATTAGATTGTCCAATAAGCAGGAAAACATCGTATTCACATTGCGAGTAAACATTGCAGGCGAATATCGCGAATAGGATTGTAAGCAGATATCTTTTCATATTCCAAATCTATTTAGATTCCCACATAATTTCAAGCCCCCCAAACTCAAATATATCCAGCCCTCTGAATGTATGGAACTTTTTCGCCTCGGTGAGAATATATTTTAAAGAGATGATTAGGTTGTCCCAACCTTGTGGCTGGAAAGATGTAAGCGGGCCGTCATCTCCAAGAGTATTAAGACTAGTTTTTACGGCAACACTCACAGATCTTGGGTACTCTGCAGCAGCTGTCAATACAGGGGTGGCCATCTCGATAACCCTTTTAGCCTGATAGTTATATGCCATAACCACAACCTGGTCACAATGTTGTAAAAACTGTTGTGCACCACCCCAGGAGAGTAGGCCGGTGTCGTATCGCGATTGAAAGAAAAAGCCTAAAGCTTGATTGAGAGTAAGTGAGCCCATCTCTTTTTTTGCCAGAGACATCACCTCAACGGTGCGTTTAAGCAGTAGGTCATTATCTCCACCAATTCCGTAGTTCTCCTGCCAGGCAAGGGTGAGCCCCTCCGGGCGGCGCGTAGAGTTGATTTTAAGTATATGAGGTTCTAAATCTGCCGAGATTCCGTCAAACCTCTGGTTTGCATCTACAGAGTTGTTAAACTCTTTTATCCAATCCAGATCCTCCTTGATTGGGTCGTCACTAACATAGAGTTTAAGATTGCTTAAGCTCAGAGCGTGTATCGTAATGCCATTTTCGTGAGCCAGTTTGTTGAATGTCAGGTACCAGCTTTTAGGAATATAGAGAGATGAAGATGGTTTGTCGTAAGCAATATAGACATCTGTAAACCCAAGCATCACAAGCTTGGCAACCAAATCTTGCGGGTTCTCTATGTATTTTTTTACGGTTCTCGAAGCGTAGACATAGACGCTTGACCGAAGGTGAGATTCCCCTCCTGTCTCAATAACATTTTTAAAATCATTTGCTCTTGAACGCATTAGAGCGGTAACTCCCGGGCTTTGACCCTCTTTTGAACAGGATTGTGCTACCACAATCTGCGGGGTAATTAAAATTAACCCCAATATTAACGCTTTTAATGTATGGCTCATTTTTTTGTGAGGTTTTGCATTATTGAGTAAATCTTAAACAATTTCTCTGTTCTCAGACCATTTATCTCTACCAACTCCTGATGGTAAAGAAATCCTTTGTTGAGTGAGATAAATCTCTTATTGATATTTTTTGCCTCTTTAACAAGGGGCTCCAGTTTTTTAATAAACAGGGGTGCAAGCTCTCTGTTAAAAGCAGAAGATTCATATTCACTCTCAATCTCCTTGAACATAAGATACTGAACACGAATATCAAACATCAGTTTGAAGTGATCGAACTCCTTTAGGTTGGCTTTTGGGTTTAAGCTATAAAGTTTAGAACGCAGATTTTTAGTCTCTGCCAGGATTTCCGTTACACCTTTTTTGTTGAGATCTTCTCCTTTAACAAGCACCTCTTGCGGTGCTGTCAATATCTCCCACAACTGCTCTCCCTCTCCTTTGGTGAGGCCGAATCTCTCCATAGCATAATTAACTACAAACTGTTCTGAGTTAACTGCACCTTCTGTTTTTAGAGCCTCTCCGTAACAGGCAACAATGATCCGAAATCCCGAGAGCGGGTAGACATAGCGAATAGGATACATCTGGATTACCTCCCAGTTGGTGTCGTACAAGAAGCCGTAAGTGCCACCATTTGACCAGGAGGTCATTACAATCCCCTGGTAGTTTTTCTCTCTGCAGTATGGAATGAAAACCTCCTGATTTCTAAAGTGTTTGTTCCACTGTGTTAAATAGAGATTATCCGGATGGCTTCTTATTGCCGGAGATCCCCAGAATGTAACCCCAGCCCGGTAGAGTTTGTTGATATCTCCAAAGTGGTCATTCTTCCAGCCATAGTTCCAGTCAACAAAGATTGCATTCTTTGGAAGCTCCGATACAGCCTCCGGGTATTTTAAGATAACATCTGCCCATAGAATTGGCTGTTTGCCAAGGTCACTTACTATTTTGCACATAGCTTTTACATAGTCTACAAACAGTTTGGATTTGCCCACCTCGGCAGCTTTTTGAGCGCAAAGTTTGCAGGAGCCCAGCAGATATGTCTCGTCACCTCCGATATGAAAATATTTTGAGGGGTGTTTAGATGCTACCTCTTTAAAAATCTCAGAAAAGATCTCTATGCACTCCTCCTCCTTCATAGGACACACCTGAGAGACCTCCTTTCTATCCTCTTTTATATGTGCATACCGGTCGTGGGAGAGGATGTACTCTGCGTGGCCGAAGCAGTTTTGCAAAGGGATAACATCTATACCTAAGGTGGTGCAATATTTTATAAATGAGTCTACCTCCTCTTCGCTATATGCATATTTATTTGAAAGAGTTGCGTGGTTTTTAAAAGGGAATGTAGCCTCCCACTCCATAATAATTGTGTTAATACCAAAGCCGGACAACTCCTTTGCAAAAGATTTGAGTGCCGGCATAGTCATTATCTGGCACCGGAGATCTATATGAAATCCCTTAACCGCGAATTCAGATCTCTCTGAGGAGAAAGCTTTGGTTGTTGCAGATAAGAAGATTAGCAGACTTAAGAGAATAGCAATTTTTGCAATCAAATAGTTATTCGTTACACCTTTTCTCATATCTTCCGGTTTTAATTTATAATAGATATTTAGCACTCTCTTTATCGCAATACAATGTAGCAAAATTATGCCTTCTTAAGATTGATGCCGGAGACTCCTCGAGGATTTCTCCATTGATAACAGCGTTTATTGCATTTGCTTTGGAAGGAGCAGGCACAATACAAAAGATTCTTCGGGCACTTAATAGAGCAGGAATAGTCATTGTTACTGCGTGGGTCGGAACATCTTCCAGTTTTGAGAAAAAACCGTCATTCACCTGCTGGTTGCGGCAAGTTAAGTCCAAAGATACAATCTTAACTATCTCCGGGTCGCTAAATAGTGCAACGTGAGGGTCATTAAAAGCGATGTGAGCATTCTCGCCAATTCCCATAAATACGATGTCTATAGGAGATTTCTTGAGCAGCATAGAGTAATCTTTGCAAATCTGAGAGGGATCCTCTCCCAAATCGGAAAGATAGTTCACAGATTTCAGGTGGATTTTATCAAAGATTTTTGTTTTGAGAAAATTACCAAACCCCTGAGGGGAGTTATGCGGCAAACCAATATACTCATCCATATGGAAAGCATTTACTTTTTGCCACTCAATATCTTGCTCCAGGAGAGAGGATAAAAACTCATTTTGAGAAGGGGCAGATGCAAATACAATTGAGAGTTCACTCTTGGTTTTTAACTCTTCTCTAATGTAAAGTGCGGCCTCTTGTGCCGCCGTTAAGCCCATCTTCTCTCTTGTCTCAAAGATTTTAATTTGCAGTCTATCTTTATAGAATTGTTTTCTCATTTTAATTTCTTGATTAAATAAATTCACCATCAATGATTGTGCTTTGAATCTCTATATTGTCGTTAAAAATTACAATATCTGCATCATACCCAACCGCAATCCTCCCTTTTTTATCGCCTATGTTTGCGATACGGGCAGGAGTTGAGGTAGCCATCCTGACAGCCTCTTTTAAAGAAGTTCCTCCAATGTCTCTTGCGTTTCTAACGAGCAGATCTGCAGTTGCTACGCTTCCCGCAAATGCAGTTCTGTCAATAAGTTTAGCCACACCATCTTCAATTATAACACTTTGTCCATTTTTTAAACTTCCTAAAATTGACTCTCCATCCGGCATACCTGCTCCTCTCATAGAGTCAGTCACTAACGCTATGTTTTCGGCCCCTTTTAATCTATATATTAACTTCATTAATGGTTCCGGTACGTGAATACCATCTGCAATTATCTCTACGGTCATCTCATCTATAAGATATCCTGCCTCTATACAACCTGCGTATCTAAATGCATTTCTGCGGGTTATACCATTCATACAGGAGTAGAAGTGGGTTATATGTGTAAACCCTGCCTTAAAAGCCTCCAGAATCTCTTCATAGATTGCATCTGTATGAGCAATTGAGGGTAGAATACCTCGTTTGGTGAGAGTGTGTGCAAACTCTGTAGAGCCCGGTAATTCGGGAGCAATACTCCACCTTACAATATCTTTGCTACGCTCTAAAATTGCGTTGTACTCTGTAGGATTCGGGTTTCGTAAATACTTGGGATCCTGAGCCCCTCTGTGGTTATAGGAGAAGTAGGGCCCCTCAAGATGGATTCCTCCGAATCTTGCCCCTTTGGTAATTAGAGGGAGGGCCTTTTCGTATGTATCAAAAAATGAGTAGAGCTCCGAATTATCACCGGCAAGAGTGGTGGGGAAAAGCAGTGTTGTCCCGTGTTTTGCGTGCATATTGGCTGCTGTAATAAATGCATCTGTGGTGGAGTCCATAAAGTCGCTGCCGCCGCCGCCGTGTGTGTGAAGGTCTATAAACCCTGGGGTTATGTAGTTGTTTTTTGCATCAACTTCCGTGTAACCGCTCGCCTCAATATTTCCCCTCTCTACGGCAGTTATCTTGCCGTTTTCTGTTAAAACAGTACCGATTCCCAAATTTTCAAATGGGGTGATTATATTGCCGTTAAATATCTTTAGTCTGCTCATAATGCCGGAGATTTTTTCCAGTGCTCAATCTTGTGTCCTTTGAATGCATAGAAGATGAGATAGAGAAAACAGGGAACCAAAACCCAGTATGAGAGTCTCTCTCCGTATGAATCTGCAAAGGAGCCGTATATTACCGGCAGGAATGCGTTTCCGCATAGTGCCATTACCAGTAAAGAGGAGCCCAGGTTTGTAAATTTGCCTAAATTCCGAATTGCAAGCGGCCAGATTCCTGCATAGATAAGGGCATTGGGCATCCCCATTAAAACCAGAAACCAAATTGAGATATCTGTTTTATGGGAAAAGAGTTCAATGTTTCCCGAGATATAGATGACTCCGATAGAGAGAATCAACCCAAGAGAGGTGGCTATCTGCAGTGCCCTCTTTTGACTCAATATCTTTGGGATTAGAACAATGCCGATAAAGTAGCCCACTAATGTACAAGACATTGTATATGAGGGAAAGACTTTTGCCGCTGTCAGCTCAATACCCATTGTTCCCGCATAGTTGATAATTGTATCTATTGATATCACCTGTGCTCCTACGTGAAAGAAGATGGCAAGAACGCCTAAGATAAGATATGGGTACTGAAATATTGAAGATCTTTCGTTGCTGGATGCATCTGCACTTTTATTTTGCTCTCTGGTGTTGATCTCCGGAAGAGGGGAGTATCTTATCAGGAAGCCAAAGATTAGAAGTAGTGCAGATAGAAATGCATAGGGTACCATTACTCTTTGAATCAACTCATCCAAAACCAACTCCCTCTCTGCTCCCATAATAACTCCATCTTTGAGTTGCTGGAACATCTCACCGTCACTTGCCTGAAGAATCACAGCAGCAAAAATAAGGGGTGAGATAATACCTGCAAATTTATTGCAAAGCCCAACTATACTTATTCGTTTCGCGGCACTCTCAATAGGCCCTATTATGGTTACATATGGGTTGGCTGCCGTCTGCAGAATTGCCAGTCCGGTACCGATACAAAAGAGACCGAAAAGAAAGATTCCGTATGTTCTCGTATAGGCTGCAGGAACAAAAATCAATGTCCCTAAAGACATCATTGCAAGGCCGATAAGCATCCCTTTTTTAAAACCAAATCTATTAAGAAGCTTAGATGCCGGTATTGCCATCACAAAGTATGCAATATAGAATGCAAACGCCACGAAGTAGGCCTGTGTATGAGTCAGCTCGCAAGCTATTTTAAAATAGGGTATTAAAATGGCATTTACCCAGGAGACAAATCCAAAAATAAAGAAGAGCGAGCAGAGTATCACCATAGAGATGATATATGTGGGCTTTTTAAATACACTCATTATTGTTCTATTTAGCGTAATCCGGATAGTATGTGATTCCCTGAGTGTCCCAATATCTCTTTAATACATTGAGCGAATTGAGAAAACGGGTGAAATCTTTGTTCTCACTCTTTGTCCAGCCAACCTCTGCATAGGCAGCCACTCTTGGAAATACCTGACGGTAGAGGTCAGAAACTTTAGGGATATATTCGCTCCACATTTGGCAGCCGGAACCGAGTACATTTTTGGAATATTTAGGATCCAGCCCCTGTGGAATGGGAGAGAAGTTGTATGCCTTCTCTAATGGGATTCGGGTGTATGTGTAGTCCAGATATGTGTCCCAATGGTTAGAGTTAACAACATCATACCCCTCTTCAAGTGCCTGTTTCAACAGAGCAGGCTCTCCTTTCCAGAAGTGAACTATGCTGTTTTTTGAAAGAGTCTGCTGCGAGTTCTCCTCTGCAGACCACTCGTGAATGTTTTTACCCATAATCTCATTCCATCCCATCATTCTGTAACCTTTGGTATCGAAGAATTTTGACATTCTGTTCACAAAAAAGACCTGAACATCGGAAGGGTTTTTAAGTCCCTCTCTGGCCATCAGCTCCTTCACCTCTTTACTGGCATTCCACTCATCGTATTTAACTTCGTCGCCACCAATGTGTATAACTTTAGAGGGGAAGAGAGCCATAACTTCGGTAATCACATCTGTCAGGAATGTAAACACCTTTTCGTCGGCAACATTGTAGGTAGATTTAAATATTCCGAAATCTCCCGTCACTTTAATGATATCTCCGCTTGCAGATAGCCAGGGATAGGAGGCAACGGCTGCCGTAGCGTGACCGGGCATCTCAATCTCCGGAACAATCATAATATGTCTTTTTGAGGCGTACTCTACAACCTCTGCAATATCTTTCTGAGTGTAGAAACCTCCGTGAGGATAGTCGTAATAGACTCTTGCACTATCTTTTGGGGCGTATTTCAGTTGTGTCTTCTCTCTCCACGCTCCAACCTGGGTAAGAAGAGGATATTTTTTTATCTCAATTCTCCACCCCTGGTCGTCTGTAAGGTGCCAGTGAAATACATTCATCTTTAGCAGAGCCATTTGATCCAGCATCTTTTTTACTATCTCTTTACCTTTAAAGTGTCTGGACTCATCCAGCATAAAGGCTCTCCATACAAATGCCGGTGAGTCTGCTATTGTACAGGCCGGGATATTATATGAGCCGTCACTCTGTAGTGTTATAAGCTGGCGAAGTGTCTGCAAGGCGTAAAAACTGCCCGATTTTGAGCCGGACTCTATCTTTATTCCCCCCTTTTCTACAGTAAGATTATAGGCGCCCTCTTGTAATGTTTTACTCTTTGTGATCTTAATATCACCGGATGTAGAGTTAATAAGATTTATGCAGAATTGGTTGTAAAAAAGATCTTTAAAGATTCCGATTTCTGAGGAGAACTCCTTGTCGTAACTTACGGTGATGCTGTTTTTGAAGTTAAAATTTCCGCTCTGTGCAATCAAAGAGTTGGGGTAGGGTGTAATATTGTACACTGCCTGCGAATAAGCGCCGGAAAAGATAATCAGTGCCGTTAAAAGAGAGATTAGTTTTCTCATAGTTATTTGCTGTTAGTTATTAACGAAATTTTTATCTGTAAAGAGTTCAAAAGGTTTACTGCTCTGCTTTCCGAACAGCTTAATCTCTCGCGATTCGCTGTTTTTAAACAGTAAGATACTCTCCTCTCCCCGGGCTGTCTTAATTAACAGGCCTAACCCCTGAGTGGACTCCTTTTTCTCAATCTTTATCTCAGAGGAGTTTTCGGACTTAGGCAGAATAATAAATACCGACTTAACTGCCCCCTTAGATTTGATTATATAGTTAACCATCGGAGCTTTAAGATCTGCTCCGTCAAGATAAAAATATTGATCTGTAATCTCAATATTGTGTATTATATCCCTCTCAATAGGTATGATAGAGACAATTGAATCATTATAGAGAGTTATCCCCTTTGAGGCTTTGTCAAGTAGCAACTCCACGGGCGGAGTATGGAAAAGAGTCTCATATTTATGCTCTTCACTGCTTGAAAATGAGTCGTAAATTATTGCAAATTCATCTCTAATGAGGGCAACACTTCTCTCCCATTTAACATTTAGGTTGGTAGGGTCATCTGCCGGTGAGACCATTTTACAATATTTGTAATTTGGGTTATCAATCCACTCTGTAATTCTGTTCCCGGTCTCTCTCTTTTTTGCGTACTCAACGTTGGAAGATGACTCTGCATCCTGTTCTCCGTCTATAAGGACGGTGTTATGTGCCTTAGATGTTCTGTACCAGCTGTTTTTGATTGGTTTATCGTAGTTGCAGCATCCGGCCTCAATTAGGACAGGTCTGTTATTAAGCCATAAATATATACCCAGCCTGCCGGCGTGTGAGTGGGAGCCTATTCTTCTGGCAGGATTCAGTAAAAGATACCAGGAGTTATTGTTTGTGCCGGGATGGTTGCGCATTACGGCAATCTGAGTGTCGGGGTAGTAGACAGATATTTTTGATTCAGAGGTGATATCTGTTCCGAGAATTCCGTTTAAAATCTCAATTGATGGAATAATGCCCATAGCATATGAGTCATTCAATGGGGGCATTGTTTGGTTTGGCTGTGCCATTGCAGAGATGTAGTTTGTCATCTTGTGCAACATTGGTATTAAGTTTTCGGGGAACTTAATATTGTTGGCACTGCATAAAAGATACATATCCCGGAAGATTGAGGTTTGAAAAGGGAAGTAGCCGAACATCTGCTCAATGTTCCCTCCATCGTTGTAGTGCGCGTTATCTAAATGGTGGGTAAGAATTCTTATCGCGTTTGAGAGCAACTCTCCGTTTGAGTCTGTCTGGTTGAAAAGTGTAGATAGGTAGAGCATCGCCAATGCTCCGTGAGATTGATGGTTAAAGTCGTTTAAGGGCTGTTTGGCAAACCAGGATAGGAGTGCTTGTGAGTGATGGTTCTGGATATCTGAAAACAGCTGCTTTTCTGGGTCGGAAAGAGCCTCCTCTGTAAGGTAGTAGCACCAGCTGAGATGAATAGCCCTCCAGGCAACCTGCATATCTCTCCAGTTGAAACTCTTTCTCTCAGATCCCGGTATACGCGGGTTATCCTCTATCCACTTTTTAAGGATAGAGACCATATCTGTTACATAGCTTTTATTTTTGGTAAGATAGTACATTCTGGCAAATGAGGGGAGAAAATAGAGTCTGTTAATCCAGACACTTGTCTCAAGCTCACTCTTTTCGTACTTAACCCAATCTATTGGAGTACCAAATTTTTTATTTAAAAGGCCACCCCTTATTTTATGTACGATTATGGCATCGCTCTCTGTATTTAACAGCTCTACGTGAATAAATTTCCCCCCCTGGTCTTTTGGCATAATCTCACCAAAATCATACTTTTTTGCTAAATCATAAAAGGGAAATTTACCATTTTGTGCGCAGAGGCTCATCGTTATCAAGAGAAAACCCGCAAACAGAACAGATCGCCTTATTCTATTAACTATCAAATCGCTCATATATTTTTATTAAGAGAAGTTAATTGGGGGATCCTATTTGGAAGAGATCCCCCGATTAAAGGTATAATTAAGGTAGATAATACACAACATCCGAAGATACGTGTATAATACCGTTGGTTGGTCTTATGTTTGAAACAAAAATTACAAACGACTTCTTTGTCCCCTGGTTAACAACAACCTGGAAGTTGCTATTATGTGAAAAGTACAAAGGATTTGTGCCTTCTGTTTGATACATAATTGGAACATCGTTCTTAATAAACTGAGGATCCTGTGTGTAATAGTACGCTTTTACTATATGATATTTTAAAACATCTGTAAGTGTAGCAACAGGAACCGCAGAGAGTGAGGCATACTTATTGGTTTTAAGCCAAGCTCTGAAAGCCGGGTTTCTTGGCAGAATAAATGTTCTTGGGCCTGCCTGGCTATAGAGTGATTGCAATCCTGTGAGTGAGATTGCCTCTTTTATTAAAGAGAGAGAATCCAACGTTCTGGTGCTGTTAATAAAGTCCATTGCAGTTCCGGCAAACTTCCCGGTTTCAGAGGTTGTCGATGACTCGTAATCGAAACTCTCCTGTATGCAAGAGACCAAAGAGAGTGCTGCAATAACAAAGACTACAGCCTTGACTCTCATATTGTGAATTATATCTGTTTTTTTCATCTTATTTACTGCTATCTGTAAAACTCATTTTGAACTATATTTGGGTTCTTGTCAATTGTATTTGTACTAATTGGCCAAACCAGGTTCTTCTCGTTGCTGAGACCATTGATAGGCTGCATAGTAGAGATAGCCTTTCCTGTTCTTACAAGGTCAAACCATCTGTGTCCCTCAAAGCAAAGTTCAATAGATCTTTCGTGTAAAATTGCATTCTCAACAGAACCATACATAGAGATTGCCTGAGCCTCTGTTAACAGTGCAGGGCTAAGACCGGCTCTTGTTCGGATAGGAACAAGCAGACTTAATGCTGCGGAGATATTTGCAGATCCTCCCAGTTTTGCAAGGGCCTCTGCTTTAAGAAGCATAATATCTGCAAGACGAATAAGTATAATATTCTGTTTAGAAGGTGTTGCAATTTGGTCACTTACACCTTTCCCGAGATATTTCCACATCGCTTTAGGGTCTGCCTGTGTTTCGTCATAAATATATGAACGACGAAGATCTCCCGGCTCAAAAGATGCCATAAATTTGTTTGAAGGGGTGTAGTGGGCGTCTGACCCGATTGCATAAAGAACTCTTAGTCCGTTTGTCTGAGTATCATTATACCCAACCTCGAAGATACTCTCATTTGAGTAACTGGCAGCGAACATATTTCCCCAGGCGGTCATTGTGGTAACAAGTGAATACAGTGGGTTCGCAATGACAAGATTTGCAGTTGTAATTGCCTCGTTGTATTTTTTACGCCACATATAGACCTGAGTAAGCAGCCCGTTGGCACTCCCCTGGTTGAACATAATACGGTCGTTTGTGGTGTTAAATTTGTCCACGCAGTTTGTTGCAGCAAATTTAAGGTCAGCCTCTATCTGGTCAAGAACCTTCTCCGAGCTCTCTCTTGAGACAAAAATGTCCTGACCGGTCTCTGTATAAGGCTCCAGAATGAGTGGAACATCTCCCCAAACTCTCACCAGGTAGAAGTATGCAAGGGCTCTCAATGCTCTGGACTGACCAATAAGTTGATTACCGGTTGGATCGTTCTCCGGGAAAACCTTAGGAATGTTTGCAATTGCATAGTTTGCCCTGCTTATTAAGGTATAAAGAGCTGTCCAGTCTGCAGATGAGATTGATGCTGTAAGAGTGTTGTTCTGCAAAAAAGTTGTCTCTCCTGAGTGTTTGATCTTAACATTATCTGCACGACCCTCTCCCCAAAATGAGAAGTTTGTGTGCATTGCAGATTGCAGTGCGTTGTAAACGCCATAAACGCCGGCTCTTGCCTGATCTTGTGTGCGATAAAAACTCTCTGCAGAAAAACTGCTGATAGGTTTTTTATCCAGCAAAGCGTCTACACAAGAGGTTATGCTTAAAATAGCCAACCCCAGTAAAAATATTTTATAATTTATTTTTTTCATTTTTAACTATGTTTTAGAAACCAATATTTAACCCAAACAGGAATGTTCTGCTTTGTGGATATGAGCCATAGTCAACACCAAGTCTTAATCCGGAAGATAGTGTATTAACATCGGGATCGTATCCGCTGTAGTTTGTGAAAGTGAGCAGATTACTTCCGGTAACATATAGTTTTAAACTTTGGAGTTTAAACTTGGAGACAACATTTTTCGGAAACTCATACGCAAAAGTTGCAGTTTTAACCTTTAGATAGGATCCGTCTTCAACCCAACGGCTTTGCACTCTGGCCTCATTTTGCATTGGATCGTTTCTAACAACTTTAGGATACTCTGTAACATCACCCTGATTTCTCCAGGCATTGTAGTAGAACTCTGTGCTTACATTATTATAAGAGAAAATAGAGTTTCTGTAGTAATCTACGTTGTTGTAGATATCATTACCATAGCTGAACTGCATAAATATATTCAATGAGAAATTCTTGTATGAGAAGTCGTTTGTAAGACCTCCCACAAAAAGAGGCTGGGCATTACCAATGATTGTCCTATCATTCTGGTCTATATAACCGTTTTTATCAATGTCTTCCCAGATTACGTCGCCACCTTTGAATATCTTACCGGTACTGTTGAGGTGCCTGAGCTGGTCTACATTATCTGTATCATATGCATAGATACCTTTGTATTTGTAGCCAAAGAATGTAGAGATTGGTTCTCCCTCTTTAAGTATATGGAATGAGCCGTTCTGGATGTAGCCGTTAACCAGCACCTCTTTAGGCAGGCTGACAACCTTATTTTTGTTAAAGCTTATGTTAAAGGTTGTATTCCATTTGAATTTATCTACAAGATTCTTTGAAATTACAGAGAACTCAAGACCTTTGTTCTGAACCTCTCCAACATTGTTAATTACAGAGGTAAAGCCTGTGGTATTTGGCATTGGAACATCGTACAATAGATCTTTTGTATTCTTGATATATGCGTCAAAGATAAAGTCTACTCTACCGTAGAGGAATGAGAGATCCAGACCTAAGTTATACTGAGTTGTTGTCTCCCAGGAGAGGTCTGCATTTGGCATCTGGTATGGGGCAACACCTGCATTTGTGAGATAGTTCCTCCCTGTTATAAATGTCCCCTGTGCTGTATAGTTGTCGATAGCTTCATTACCTGTTTGACCAACACTTAACCTAAGTTTTGCGTCGTTAACAAATTTTATGCTCTTAAACCACTTTTCGTCGGAGAATCGCCACGCTGCAGATGCAGATGGGAAGTAACCAAACCGGTTGTTCTTGCCGAATCTTGATGAACCGTCTGCTCTAAGGTTAACCTCAAACAGATATTTTCCCTTGTAGTCATATGCTCCTCTTGCGAAGAATGATGCCATTGAGTGGCCATAAGCTACGTTCACCTCTTGCCCGGATATTGTACCTGCTCCGTTGAGAGTTCTGATATCATCACTCACAAATGTAGATCCGTTGAGACCGGTAACATCTGTTTTCCACTCTTGCTGACTGAATCCCAACAGACCACTCACATTGTGTCCCGAGAATGACTGGTTATATGTAAAGTAGTTTTCGTTGGCCCAGGTGAAATATTCGGCAACCCTCACAGCTCCTGTGTTGTAACCAACCCTGTAGTCTACTGTAGTTGGGAAGAACTCATCCTCTTTTTGGGCTTCAAAATCTATACTGAAGCTGGTTTTAAATTTCAACCATTTTGTGAAAGAGATCTCCAGATACTCATTTGCATTTACTCTGTGAGATGTATTGAGGTGAAGACACTCCTCTGCCAGAGCTATTGGATTTCGTTTTCCGTTAAGATAACCTAAATAAGAACCGTCCGGATAGTTTAGGGCATAAGTAGGCGGTCTTGTTAAAAGAGCAACCACCATAGACCTGTTACCCATACCGCCGGCAGAGATTCTGTCGTTAGTACTGTATGTATACGCAACATTTGTACCCACCTTTATGTATTCAGATGCGTCAAATTCAGTATTGGCACGGGTAGTAAATCTTTTGTATTTAGAGTTCCTTATAATACCCTCCTGATCCAGATATGATGTACTCAAAGAGTATCTCATCGCTTTAGTACCACCGGAGATATTTACTCCCACCTGTTTTTCATAAGCGGTATTGTACATTAGTGACTGCCAATCTCCATCTCCGCTGTTGACAGGATTAAGTGAGTCTACAACAGTGTAGTGAACCCCTGTCTCGCTGGCTAATCCCATATGAAGGTCATAGTTTCTGTAACCCTCAAGGATAAACTCCCTCCACTGTCTGGAGTTGAGAACGCTTAGTTTTCTTGTAATGTTGCTGATACCAAATGATGAGAATAGATTGATTGTAGCTTTTCCCTCTTTTCCCCTTTTTGTTGTAATCAATACGACACCATTGGCCGCCCTGGATCCGTAAATAGAGGATGATGCAGCATCTTTTAAAACCTCAATTGATTCGATATCCCCCGGGCTGAGATATGAGAGAGGATTTAATCCGTGTTCATCATCTACATTTAGTAATGAAGAGGATGTTGTCTCTATAGGAATTCCATCGACAACATAAAGCGGGCTGTTACCCGAGTTAAGTGAAGATGCTCCGCGGACACGAATCTGCATACTTGAGCCTGGTGCTCCGGAGCTCGAGATAATCTGCACACCGGCAACTCTACCCTGCATTGCTGTCAATACATCTTTTACAGGAGTAGATTCCATATCCTTACTGCTTATCGAGGCGATTGAACCGGTAAGATCCCTTTTTCTTTTTGTACCGTATCCAATAACTACCAACTCATCAAGTACGCTGGCATCATCCTGTAGGACGATATTTCCACCGGTAAGTTCTGCAGCGGGGAGCTCTCTTGTCTTATAGCCAAGGCAAGAGAAAGATATTACTTTGCTCTTATCTGCCTGAATTGAGAAGAGACCGTTGAGATCTGAAACGACCCCTCTTCTCTCTCCCATTACAGCTATGTTTACTCCCATAATAGGCGCATTATTCACATCGACTACCTTTCCCGAAACAGTAACATTTTGCGCAGAGGCAACAGTTACAAATGGCAGGCAGATAGTAAAGATAATGCTTAGACAAAAGCCGATTATCAACTTCTGTTTGTCTAAATTAAAATAATTCATTACATTAAGTCTTTGTTAGAGGTTTTTAAATTATTATTACAAATACTTCCCGAAATATATTTGTATTACAAAATAAGTTAAAATAAATTTGCATAATTTGTTTAAATGCGCAATTAAATCCTATATTTGCGTCAATGTTTTCAAACTTGTTTCAATTCATAACCTAAATGATTAAAATATTAATATTAACTGATTTTACCAGCACATACAGCAGAAGTTTATTAAGAGGGATAGTAAAATACTCTCAGGAGGTTGAGGAGTTGAGTTTTTACAGAATGCCACTTTTTTATCGCTCTGCTTATGGCGATAAATATGTAATCAGCTGGGCAAAAAAATGGAAGGCAGATGCGATAATAGGTCAGTTGCAGGACCTGAATATCTCTCTTTATTCAAAGTTGAATATACCTATAATTATACAAAATTATTACGATAGGGCAAATAATGTAATTAACCTAACCGGTGACTACATTGGAACAGGTTATCTGGCGGCAGATTTTTTTATGAAACGGGGGTTTAAGAATTTTGCATACTATGGGATTGTAGAAACAATATGGTCAAGGGAGAGGTATCAAGGTTACAAGGAGAGAGTTGAGGAGAATAGTCTCTCTTTCTACGAATATCTCGAAAACGAGAGGTCAAGAGAGAGGAGAGCTTTTAACCTGGATAATCTTGCAAAGTGGTTAAAATCACTCCCCAAGCCCATAGCAATCTTTGCTTGTGACGACCAGTATGCTCTCTATATCTCTGAAACCTGTAAGATTCACGACATCTCCATCCCTAACGAAATTTCACTTATGGGTGTAGATAACGATAATCTCTTTTGCAATATCTCAAACCCACCGCTCTCGTCAATTTTACTTGATGTTGAGTATGGGGGATATCTTGTAGCAAAAACAATCTGCCAATTGATTAAGGGAGAGATTACTCAACCGGAGGATATCTTTGTAAGAGCGATTCAGATAGTTAAGAGAGAGTCTACGGAAAAATTTACCATCAGAGATAGATATATTCTAAATGTGGTTGAGCATATTGAGCATAACTTTAAAAACACAATTTCGGTGGACTCCCTATTAAAGATAGTGCCCCTCTCAAGAAGGGTTCTTGAGAAGAGATTCCGTCAAAATACAGGGAGTTCTATCTATAACTATATACTCTCTCTTAGAGTAGAAAATATATGCCACCTATTGATAAATACCGACAGATCAATAGAATATATTGCAACCGAGAGTGGGTTCAAATCTAACCAGAATATGTCTAAGCTCTTTTTTCAGTTTAAACAGATGACTCCGTCCGAATACAGAAAAAACTATAGGAACAATAGTTAATATATTTTTATATTTGTACCTGCTACATTTGAACCTAAAAAGATTTTTAAAATAAAAGAATATGAAAAAATTATTATCAATCGCTGCTCTGCTTCTTGTATCTGCCGTAATTTTTGCCCAGGCCGGCAAAAGACCGGTAATAGGTATCTCCTCTACCTGGGGGGAGGGAACATCTACATCTGCACCACTAACTTATGTTGAGTCGGTAATAAGGGCGGGGGGGGTTCCCCTGGTTTTGCCCATAACGCTGGATCCTGCAATTATGGCTCAGATGCTGGATCGGGTAGATGGTCTCATTATGACCGGGGGTGAAGATATTGACCCTCTAAAATGGTTTGGCGAGGAGCCTGTTCCGGGAATGGGGGAGATTGTTCCTGCCAGAGATTCGTTTGATATTGCGCTCATAAGAATGGCTGTGGGCAGAGGTATGCCGGTTCTTGGTATCTGCAGAGGCCACCAGTTACTCAATGTTGCTTTTGGGGGATCTCTTTTCCAGGATATCCCGTCGCAGGTTAAGGGCTCAAGTGTTAAACACAGCCAAAAAGCTCCGCGCTATTATGGCACACACACCATCAACATCGAGAAGGGCTCTCTGCTAAATAAGCAGATAGGTCTTCAGAAGGTTGCGGTTAACTCATATCACCACCAGGCAGTTAAGGATGTGGCCCCCGGGTTTAAAGTTACTGCCCGCTCGGTGGACGGCATTGTTGAGGCAATGGAGAAGATTGGCAGCACTAAAGTCTTTAGCGTCCAGTTTCACCCCGAAGGATTCACCGCCAGCAACATAGACACCTTCCTCGGAATCTTCCAGCATCTGGTAAAAGAGGCCGGGAAAAAATAGGCTTTGGCAGTTCAATCAGTTCGCATTTTGGCAAATGAGAGTATGAGCCCCAAAACTATTGATAGAGATGCTGCGAAAATGACTTTATAGGTGTCCGGTAACAGAAATGTGATGGTGTGGGCGGGAATCCAGAAGAGGGGGATGGTTTTACCCACAACAAATTTGAAGAATCCGCTCCAGTCTATCACAGATATAGCTTGTGAAAAGGAGATCCCTTTACCGGGGTCTCCTTTTTGGTTAACGGAATATCGGGCATCAATCCAGGTGTCGGTTATGCGGTGGGCGGCCATAAATGCCGGGGCAAAGGTGAGGTTCATAATTGCAGATATGTAGAGGGCTTTGAACAGTTTTGCCGTGAACCCGCCGTCCACGCCTCCTGTCCAGAGGAGGCCTTTGTTGATTGCGCCGGAGACGCCATCTGCATAAACGGAAAACATCATCACAATTAAAACTCCCAAAACACCCCAGATGAACATTTTGGGAAGCATTCCGGGAACCATCTGCCATCTCTTTAAAACGATTCTGGTGGCCAGAAATTCGCCCATTGTGGAGAGGATTGCAAATTTTATGAATCCCATAATGTAGGGGTGGGAAGATGTTGCCGAGACAAATAGATTGTGGGTGGAGGGTAGGATTAAAAATGCTGCAAATGCAGCTAATATCATCACCCAGATTACTGTTCCGTATTTTGCCATTTTGTACTATCTTTATCTGTTATGAGTGCAAAGATATGAGTAATGTTAAATTATGCATACGGGGTGAATAAATAATATTTTATAGATTTGCATCATCGTGAGAGAGAACATTTCGTTTATCAATGGGGTAAATTTAAAGAGTAAGAGCTCCTGGGAGGAGCTTTACAGCTACTTCTATGCCGCATTGTGTAACTACTCTTCCAAGATAACCAAAGACAAACACGCTTCTGAGGATATTGTCCAGAATATGTTTATTAAGCTGTGGGATTCCAGGATAGTTTTTAATGACCTCTCCGGTTTGACAGCCTATCTATACAAGGCTGTCTACTCCCGGTCGCTTAACTTTTTAAGGGATAACAAGAAGAGTTTACCTGTTGACCAGGAGGCTGTTAAAAGCGAATCATCCCTTGAGGAGAGATATATAGAGATGGCTCTGGAAGAGGAGATTATCTCGCAATTTTACAAGGCACTTGAGGAGATGTCGCCTCAGCAGAGGGAGATTATCCTTATGACGCTCAGGGGAGACAAGGTAGATGATATTTCACGTAAGCTTAATATCAGCCCCAACAGCGTCAAGACACAGAAGAAGCGGGCCTACAGCTTTTTAAGGGGCAAACTCGGGAGCAGTTTTATGATTGTGAAGCTGCTTCTATTTGCTTAGTTCTCGCTCACCATTAACAATTAGTATGGCCTCCTTCACTTTTTCAAGTGAGCTCTCTTTGTGCAGATAGTCTCCTCCCAAAACCTCCGGCGTGAATGAGAGTGGCGGGCGGTGCAGCGAGGCAGATGGGATATTTTCCGATGCCGAGAGGTGGATTTCAGATACTCCGGTCTGCTCAATAATAGCGGCGATGTTTGTGGCGTTTACACCGGATCCCGGCATAATTATTACCCTTCCTGCGGCCTGTTGATTCATCTTTTTAAGAACCGCAATCGCTTCGGCGGCGGTTTGTGCTCCTCCAGAGGTAAGTATGCGGTCTGCTCCGAGAGAGATTATAGCTTCTAGTGCCTCGAATATATCTTTTGAAACATCAATTGCCCGGTGAAAGGTAAAGGAGAGCGACAGTGAGCGGGCAAGATGTGCCAGAGGTTTGCAAAACTCTATATCTACATTGCCGTTTTTGTCAAGTGCACCGAAAACAACTCCCGAGACACCAAGCTGCCCGCACATCTCTATATCCCTCATCATCACCTCCATCTCCCGTCTGCTGTAGAGAAAATCTCCCTGCCTCGGCCTGATAAGGACATTGATATCAATATCACTCTCTTTTTTGGCAAGTGAGATTGCACCAAACGAGGGTGTAATGCCGCCAAGTGAAAGGGCACTGCAGAGTTCAACTCTGTGAGCACCGGCTCTATGGGCAGTGACGCAACTCTCTGCCGAGCCTGCACAAATTTCTACTTTAATGTTGTTTGATTTCATTTTAAATTTGATAAGCCTGCCGATGTTTTTAATTATCATTGAGATGTCCAAATTTAAAAAAAAATTCTAAGTTTGGTAAATAATTGCAAATCTGCTTAAACCCCTGGAAAAAGATGTTGAAAAGATTGATCTTTGCTCTGCTGGCAATGTTCTTGGTAAGCGTTGTCATAAAACTGTTTATCCATCGCCCGGAGCCTCCGGTAATCTCTAACCCGGCATATCTGGAGATGGTAGAGGAGGCTTTTGAATTAAAAAAGGTATTTATTGACAACGACTCCCTCTTTTCGATCTTTGAAAAATGCAAAGGCAAACGGGAGCGGGAGGCGCTTATGTTTCTATATGCCTATATGCCAATCGGAGATATTGCAGATTACAACCCGGATCTTTTTCTGGAGGCGGTAAGGCACTCATTTAAAATGAGAAGGGAGATGCCTTGGGGCAAGAGTATTCCGGAAGATATCTTCAGACATTTTGTTTTGCCGCTAAGGGCAAACAATGAGGCACTTGATTCGTCCAGAGTTCTGTTTTACAAAGAATTAAAGGGCAGGGTAAAAAATCTTTCCCTTTACGATGCCGTGATTGAGGTGAACAGATGGTGTCAGGAGAAGGTGGTTTACACCCCATCCGATGAGAGAACATCTTCACCCCTTGCCACAGTGAAAACTGCTTATGGGCGTTGCGGGGAGGAGTCGGTCTTTACAGTTGCCGCAATGCGCTCGGTGGGGATTCCTGCCAGGCAGGTCTATACACCTCGCTGGGCTCATACAGACGACAACCACGCCTGGGTTGAGGTATGGGTTGAGGGAGAGTGGCACTATCTGGGTGCCTGCGAGCCGGAGCCAAAACTTAATGTCGCCTGGTTTAGCGCAACAGCTCAGAGGGGTTTGCTGATGCACTGCAGGGTGTTCGGCTATTATTCGGGAGATGAAGATATTATCAAAAGAACATATGTTTTTACGGAGATAAATGTTACTGCAAATTATGCCCCTGTTGCAAAGGTTAAGGTGAGGGTAACCGATTCAGATGGTAATCCGGTTGAGGGGGCGGGTGTAGATTATAAAATCTACAATTATGCAGAGTTGTACAGTGCAATCTCTTCGGTGACAGGTGCAGATGGTCTTTCGGAGGCGACTCTGGGCAAGGGTGACATAGTGGTTTGGGCCAATAAAGATGGAATGTTCGGGTTCAAAAAAGTGACTCCGGGCGGGCCAGGTGCCGGGAGAGAGGTTGGGCAAAATGGCGGGCAAGGTACCGGGAGAGAGGTTGGGCAAAATGGCGGGGCAAATGGCGGGAGAGATTCCGGGCCAGAAGAGGTCGTGCAGATTGTTTTAGACAGAAGAGAGGGGGAGGTATTTGCAGCCGATCTGGATATTGTCCCACCTGCAGAGGGTAAGGCTTCGGTTGATGTTTCACAAGAGGAGAGAGAGGAGAACAACAGACGAATTGCCTGGGGTGACTCACTAAGGCGGGCCTATATTGCAACCTTTGCCGACAGCTCTTATGTTGCGGCTCTTGTCAAAAGACTTGAGGAGAGTGGTAAAATTGTTGCAGATAGTGGCCAGAGTGCTGCCAAGAGTGATTCAGATAGTGGCCAGAGTGTTGCCAAGAGTGATTCAGATAGTGACAAGAGTGCCAATAGTCTTGATAAAGAGAAAATCGCGCGGTTTGTATACGCTTCAAGAGGGAATTACCGGGAGATTGCAGATTTTCTGGAGTGGCTGCCGGCAGAGAGTTTCCAAACAGGGCTCAATATGCTGGAGGTTATAACAGAGAAGGACCTAAGGGACACCCCATCCAAAGTACTCCGGAGCCACATTACAAATCTGCCTAAACAAATCAACGAGCCTGAGGGCGAAATTTTCAACAAATATGTGCTCAACCCGCGGGTTGGCAAAGAGCAACTGGGTTGCTGGAGGGAATTTCTCTCGAAAGAGTTTGCACAATTTATGAATAAAGCAAACTTCAATAATAATCCACAGGCAATAATCGACTTTTGCCGCAAAATAAAGCCGGCATCCAAATACAATCCGCAAAACATACCGGTAACTCCGGTGGGAGTTTACAAACTGATGGCAGCCGAAAGGGCATCTGCACAAGGGCTCTTTATTGCCATCTGCAGAACTTTTGGAATTCCTGCAAGGTTCGAGGAGGTGACAGGAAAGCTCCAGTACTACTTGGAGAGCGCCTGGGTTGAAGCAAACATTTTTGATGAAGGGGGGGAGATAATTGGTAATGTCGGTCAGATTGCCGGAGATAAAAACACATCTGCAACAGGCTCAGTAACAAATTACGGCCGGCTGATGGTCAATTACCGGGGTAAGGTGGTTGATGATCCTAAGTTTGAGAGCCATTTTACCATTGCCAGGATTGAAAATGGCGGGATAAATACACTCAATTTCAGAAGTAAAGAGGGTTTTGAGGGGACAAACACCCTTAGAGGGACATTCAAAGAGCCGGTAAAGCTGGAGGTAGGTTACTATTCACTCACCTGCGGAACCAGGATGGCAAGCGGAAAGGTCTTGAGCAGAGTCTCCTTCTTCAATGTAGAGGCGGGGAAAACCACAAATTTAGAACTCATTATGAGAGACGACCCGCAGGATTTGAGGGTAATAGGCAATCTTAACCCCGAAGCCAGATTCTTCAACAACACGGCATCCAAAGAGCAGTCAATAGTAGAATGCACCGGAAGAGGTTTCTTTGTGCTGGTTTTCCTGAGATCAAATCACGAACCGAGCACACACGCGATAAGGGATATTCTAAAAAACTCAGACGCCTTTGGCCGCTTAGCCACATCTGCGATACTCCTCTTCAAAGAGAACAAACAGCTTGAAGATATGGCTGCCGTGCGGGATATATCGGATAACCTCCCAAAGAGCTTTACGATGGGAGTAGATCCCGGCGGCAAGATATTGTCAGAGGTATCTGCCTCTTTAAAACTTGGAGCCAATCCCGATCTACCTTTGGTTGTAATTGCAGATACTTTTGGTAGAATTGTTTGGTACACAATGGGGTACAATATCGGAACTGGAGATCAGACACTAAATGCTTTTGCCAGAACGCAGGGTAAAGTTCCACATACTCTCGCAGATTAAAGTTCCCCACATTCTCACAGATTGAGAAAAACTTTGCCAGTGTTTGATGTAAGGCTATATCATTCAGCATATTACAAATAGAGAGATACATCAAACACTGCCAAAGCAACATCCCACGACCCTTGGCAAGGTTCTCCCCGTTTAGAATAGCTAACACGCAGTTTGCCAGCAACATCCCACGACCCTTGGCAAGGTTGCCCTGCCACTTGGCAAGGTTATCCCGCCCGTGTCACCCGTTTTGTTTTGATATGTGTTATATAACAAACACGTGTAAAAATGAGATGGGAAGAGATACAGGAGAGAGCCGCCAGGATGGTTGGGTTTCTCGTTAAAAAAGAGAGAATTGGCCTTGATGGTAGCATAGAAAAGCCGGGTAAAGAGGAGCTTTACGGGCTTGAAAAATTTAAAGATTCGAATATAATTTACGAGAATCTCTCTCAAAGAGAGCAGTATGACTATAGGAGAGCGTTCTTAAAACTTAACAGAAGAAACGCAGTTCGCAAAGTACTCAGATACTCTGCCGCTGCAGCATCTGCCGCAATCTTCATTGGCGGGATTCTGTTTGCCGGGTACGAATATGTATGGAGCCCTTTGGTAAATGATACTTCGGTTGCAGACTACTCCAACATAAAACCTATTGAAAAGAGAGCTCGCCTTATACTTGCAGATGGTATGGAGGTAGATATTAAAGCCGTTGGTGAGGCAGTTGTGGAGCAGAACGGTAAAAAAATAGTCATTGGGGCGCAGGGGGTCAACTACGAGGTAGATTCGCAAGGGTCCGGCCAATCTAAAGGGTCCGGCCAATCTAAAGAGTCCGGCATAGTAACAAAAAATATATACAACTCACTTGAGATACCGAGAGGGGGAGAATATTCGTTAACGCTGGCCGATGGTACCAGGGTGTGGATGAATGCAGATTCTAAACTTAAATACCCGATCTCTTTTGTAGAGGATAGAAGAGTGGTATATCTTGAGGGAGAGGCATATTTCGAAGTCGCTAAGAATGCATCAAAACCATTTATAGTGAGTACTCTTTCGGGAGATATAACCGTTTTGGGTACACATTTCAATGTTAAAAGTTATTCCGATGAGAGCGCCATCTACACAACATTGGTAGAGGGCTCAGTCTCATTTAAAGGGAGTGCCGGGAAGGAGACTATACTCTCTCCGGGAGAACAACTTGCATTTTATCCGGCAAAGGGGGTACAAGAGCTTAAGCAGGTGAATGTCAATAATTATGTAGGCTGGAAAAACAATCTCTTCCAGTTTGAAGAGCTTTCGCTGGAAGATATTATGAAGACCCTTGCACGGTGGTATGATGTAACCGTTTCATACGAAAACGAGGAGCTGAAACAACTTGTCTTCTCGGGGAATCTGGACAAATACAACAACATAGAGTCCTTCTTGAAACTGTTTGAAGTGGGAGCAAAAATAGAGTTTAAGGTAGATAACAGACATATTCATATAAAGTCAAAAAGAAAAGAGAGCTAGTAACCAAGATCTTAACCAAAACAATATATAACAAGCATTAAACTTTACTTAACAAAAAACTATAATTTATGAAACAAAAATTTCCCTTTAGGCGGGAATGTCCCGTTTCTCAACTAAGAGTATTGCTATTGGCAATTGTCTCTTTCTTGATGCTCGGATCGAATGTGCTTGCAGCAGGAGTTCTTACTCAGGCGAGGCCCATTACGGTAACAATTAAAAAAACAACACTAAACAATGTTCTTAATCAGATTAAAGATCAATCTGGGGTGAAAATACTGTTTAATGTAAACAGTGTTAAAAACATTGAATGCGAAGAGATTACTTTTAACAACACCCCTGTAGAGGAGGCCCTTAAAACTGCTTTAAAGGGAACCGGTTTCGGTTACCAGGAGGTAGACGGGGTTGTTGTGATAAAAGAGGTTCCTCAACCACAGGAGCCGCAAAAGCCCGCAGATGTAAAAGGTAAGGTGATCGATGCAACCGGTCTTCCTTTACCTGCAACAGCAATTATGATCAAAGGGACAAAAATCGGATTCGTGACAGATGAGAGTGGTAACTTCTCATTCACACTTAGAAACCCTAAGGGGGCAATTTTGGTTTTCAGTTTCCTTGGAATGAAAACCCAGGAGATCCCGTACAAAGGAGAGGCATTCCTCAATATTAAGATGGAAGATGATCCAAACCTAATTAACGAGGTTGTGGTAACAGGTATCTTCAACAGGGATATCAACACATTTACAGGTTCTTCTACTACCGTAAAGGCCGATGAAATCCAGGCGTTCGGTAACCGGAACATTCTCACTTCACTCAGAAATATAGACCCTGCTTTCAACATTGTAGAGAGCAATACTTTTGGCTCAGACCCTAACAGACTACCCGAGATTCAGATCCGCGGTAACTCTAACCTGCCAAATGTAAACCAACTGCAGGATGAGAACAGATTCGGAATGAATACCCCGCTTATTATTCTTGATGGTTTTCAGTCGACTCTCAGAAAGCTGTTAGACATTAACGAAAACGAGGTTGAGACCATCACCCTTCTTAAAGACGCATCTGCAACAGCAATTTACGGATCAAGAGGAGCAAACGGTGTTATTGTAATCACTACAAAAACACCAGAAATGGGTAAACTTAAAATACATTATAAAGGAGACGGGAACATTGAGCTTCCGGATCTTTCGGGCTATAACCGTTTGAATGCCCGTGAGAAACTTGAGCTGGAGAAGATGGTAGGTGTTTATGAGACAGCCCGTGCAGAAAGCGATGTCCCTTTGAAGAGATATTACAACGATGTTCTCAATGAGGTAAACTCAGGAGTTAATACCGACTGGATGTCAAAACCACTCCGTGCTGGAGTTGGTCAGAGACACAACATCCGCCTTGAGGGTGGAGATAAGACCTTCAGATACTCTGCATCTGCACAATTAAATAACATTCAGGGAGTAATGAAGGAGTCCAACCGTACGGTATTCAACGGAACTATTAAACTAAGTTATACATATAACAAAGTAAAGTTCACAAATACCTTAATGGTAGGTATTAGCAACAACTCCAACTCCCCGTACGGTTCTTTCAGTGAGTACGCCAGGCTTAATCCTTACTGGAGAGCATACGACGAGAACGGAAAGGTATTAAAAACACTAGGCTATTACGGGAATTTTGACTACTCAAGTTATATGTCGCCACTCCCGACCAGCCCACTTTACAACGCCACTCTAAACACATTTGACAGAGGTCAGACATCTGAGATTACAAACAATACCTCAATTGAGTGGTCCATCACAGGAGATCTCATAATGAGAGCAAGATTGGGACTAACCAAGATCAACGGCCAGACTCATAACTTCAAACCGGCAGACCATACCGCTTTTGCAAACTACTCCGAGGCAGATATGTTCCGCAAAGGAAACTACAACTTTGGAGTTTCAAACTCCTTCAGCTACGACGGTAGTTTGAACCTAAGTTATTCAAAACTCTTCAAACAGGTTCACTCAATCTACGCCGGTGTCGATATGAACATCAGCGAGAATCAGAACTCAATTTACGGTATTCTGGCAGAGGGATTTCTTAACCCGAACTTCGACTTCCTCTCAATGGCACTTCAGTATGCTAAAGACGGAAAACCAAACGGAAGTGAAAGTTTTAACAGAGCGATCGGCTTTACAGGAAGTTTTAACTACACATATGACAGCAAATATAACTTTGAATTTTCGGGAAGAACCGATGGATCTTCTCAATTCGGTTCGAACAAAAGATTTGCTCCATTCTGGTCGGTAGGTATTGGATGGATTGCGACAAAAGAGGAGTTTCTAAAAAATGTTAAATTCATAGACAGGCTCAAGTTCCGTGCTTCGTTAGGGACTAACGGTCACCAAAATTTTGACTCTTACCAGGCACTATCTACATATCGTTACTATACCGCAGACAGATACTATTCGTGGTTAGGCTCATATATGCTTGGTTTAGGTAATCCGGATCTTAAGTGGCAACAGAAGATGAACTACAACGCCGGGTTTGAAGCATCCTTCTTTAAGAACAGATTGAGTGTTGTTGCAGATGTATATCTGGAAAAGGTAAATGATCTGGTATCATCGGTAGACCTCCCTGCTTCAAACGGATTCCGCAGCTACATTGAGAACATAGGTACTATGGAGAACAGAGGATTTGAGTTCAAGGCAACAGCCGTAGTTGTAAAGAAGAAGGATCTTACCTGGAGCATTACAGGAGCCATTACACATAACAAGAATACTATTGTAGAGATATCTCAGGCACTAAAAGATGCTCAGAAATCAATTGAACTGGCAGCGGGAGCAAATCCGAACTTCCTCTACAAAGAGGGGTACTCTACAAATGCAATTTGGGTTGTTCCTTCTCTTGGTATTGATCCAAGTACCGGTAAAGAGCTCTATCTTAAAAAAGATGGGACTCCTACATTCACCTGGAGCGCTCTTGACCTGCAGGCTGTAGGTATTGCAGAGCCAAAATACTACGGAAACCTTAATACCTCGCTTCGCTATAAAGCGCTATCGGTTAACCTTTCGTTCGGTTACAGATTCGGTGGTCAGCAGTATAACCAGACTCTCATTAATCTTGTAGAGAATGCAAACTATAAGTGGAATGTTGACCGCAGAGTTTATGACAGCAGATGGCAAAAACCGGGCGATATTGCAGCGTTTAAAGGTCTGCTAGTAACAACGGCAACCAACAAAACCTCGCGTTTTGTCCAAGATGAGAACACCTTCAACTGCCAGAATATCAATGTAAGATACGATATCAAATCTAAGAGACTTCAAAGTATTATGAGAATTGAGATGATATCGCTTGCCGCAAATATGGCCGATATCTTCTACATATCATCTGTTAAAAGGGAGAGAGGAACAAACTATCCATTCTCAAGGCAGATATCCTTTACAGTTGGTTTAACCTTTTAATTGAATCTTAAAATGAAAAAAATATACAAATTACTCACAGTTTTATTTTTGTCATTGTCACTCACATCCTGCTTAAACGAGTGGTTAACGGTTAATCCAAAGACCGATATGACAAGAGATATCCTCTTCAGCACTGAATCGGGATTTAAAGACGCCCTTACAGGAGTCTATATTCAGCTCAAAAGCGGTAATGGATATGGAGATGCCTTAACAATGACAACAATTGAGCATCTTGTAACCTCCTGGGATGTAACATCGGCAACAACACAGCAAAGACTGAATCAGTTCCTCTATACCGATGCCGGTGTTGAGACAGCAATGTCATCGATTTTTTCTCAGCAATATTCCGTAATTGCAAGTATTAACGCAATACTTGACCAAATTGACAACAAGAAGGATATCTTTGTTACCGATAAAATGTATGAGCTTATAAAAGGTGAGGCACTTGCTTTGAGAGCTTTATGCCACCTTGATATTCTCAGACTTTTTGGACCTATCCCTACAGTCACAAATGCAGATAATATTCTTCCTTATGTTAAAACCCTCTCAAGAGAGGCTGTCCCACATATTAACTTTGCTGCATTCAAAACGGAGTTGTTAAAAGACCTGAATGATGCCGAACAGCTTCTTAAGGTTGCCGATCCTGTTCAGAACTACTCAATGCTTGATTTGCGCCGCCCTGGTCCAACCTACACATTTAACCCGACAGACACATACTTTGCATTCAGGCATATTAGAATGAACTACTATGCAATCAAGGCACTTAAAGCCAGAGCATATCTGTGGTTTGGAGATAATACAAATGCTTTTGCAAATGCGAAAGAGGTGATAGATGCAAAGAACAGCGATGGAAGCTCAAAATACACGCTTGGCACATCTGCCGATATGACTGCCGGAAATTTAAATCTTCCAAGTGAACATATATTTGCTGTTTATGAATTCTCACTCTTGACAAAGTACAACAATATGTTTGCCAACGGTACAATTAAAAAGGGGAGTGCCGAGACCACCATTAAGAGCCAGTTATACGGCAATACAGGTACCGATATCCGTGAAACCTACCTTTGGGAGTTAATTACCCAGGCTAATCAGGCAAAAACCTATATAATTAAGAAATACAAAGTAAATGATGCTCCCACAAATATGACTGTAGATTACCGTCAGATACCGCTTATCAGAATTGCCGAGATGTACCTTATTGCAGTTGAGGCAGCACCATCTCTTGCAGAGTCTCAGGCATACTGGAGTACATTCCGGACAGCCCGTAATATTTCTGTAAGCACTCTGCCTGTCGATCCCGCAATGCTTAAAAATGAGGTTGTTAAAGAGTACAGAAAAGAGTTCTATGCCGAGGGACAGGCATTCTACAACTACAAACGGATGAATATGCCAAAAAGCAGTATTCTTTACGCCTCTACATCTGCCACCGTGGTTTTGAACTATGTTGTTCCTCTCCCAAAAACTGAATTGATTAACACCAATAAATAAATCGCAGTATGAAGAATTTAAAATATATTTTAATGGCAACAGTACTCCTGCTACTCTATTCGTGCAAGGAGGAGTACTATCTGTACAATGATATCAAAAGGATTCAGTTCGGGCCCGATATCACCCGCATCTATACCCCATCGTACAATCTGGCCGACACCTTGAAGAGTTATACATTCTTCTATGAAAGCACTGCAAAGCAGCAGGACACCCTCTTTTTTGACATCTATGCAATAGGAGGAATCTCAAATACCGATCGCTCATTCAAACTTGAGCAGGTAGCTGTTCCTGGAGCAGAGAATGCAGTTGCAGGAAAGCATTACAAGGCTTTTAACGACGCATCTCTTACTTCGAAGTATGTTATAAAGAGTGGAGCTGTTCACGCCAAGGTTCCGGTTGTAATGCTTCGTGATGCAACTCTTAAAACGACAACTGTAACTTTAAAATTTCAGATTGCACAGAATGAGAACTTCTCTACAGGAGAACCTACAAATTTAGGGAGAAAGGCGGTATTTACAGACAGACTTAGCCAGCCACCTTCGTGGGATAATTCTGCTACTCTGTACTATTTTGGAAAGTACAGTGTTGTAAAACACAACTTCTTTATCGAGCAGACCGGCCAGAAATGGGATAATGATTTTATCCTTGCCATAAGACCAGATTATGCATTGTTAACCTACTGGAGAGGTGTGGTTAAGGTGGCCCTGGTAAATTATAATTTACAAAATCCGGGGAAACCGCTTACCGATGAGTTCGGAGAAATAGTAGTAATACCATAAAGTTTACAGAGATGAAAAATAAATATCTATACATTATATTGATTGCCGGAGTTTTATCGTCGTGTTTCAAGGATAAGGGTAACTATGTTTACACCGAACACGAAGAGATTACAGTAACCGGAATAGCTGCAAGTTATGATAAGATTTCACTTGTAGATAGAATTACAATTGACCCTGTTGTTACCTCAAATAAACCGGGTGCAGAGTTTAAATACTGGTGGGGTCTTTATGAGACAAGCGTACAGGGTGCAGTTCCAAAGGTAGACACCCTTCTAAGAACAAAAGCTATTGATTATCTGGTTGTTCAGCCTGCTAAGGGTTGGGTTCTGGTTTTTGGAGCCAAAAACATTAAAACCGGTTATACAAAGATAGTAACCTCAAATATCAATGTAATAACTCAGTTTACACGTGGTTGGTATGTGGCCAAAACAGAGGCCGGAAAAACCGACCTGGACCTATATTTGACTCCTACAAGTGCTATCCCCGGGGGTAAAATGGAGAATGTGTTTTCAATGGTTAATGGAAAAAAATTAAACGGGAAAGCACATACCCTTCGTTTTTATCAGGATTACAAGGCCTTAACAGGAACCAGTTTTCTTAATACCCGTTCGCTATTTGTGGTTACCGACGAAGATGCATCTGTGGTGAATATTGGTACTATAAAGGAGATAAGAGACTTTAACACCCTGTTTTACAATGCTCCTGCAGTTAAAAAGCCGGATATAGTGACCAATGGATCGGCCGCTTTCTATTTCATCAACAATGGAAAGCTTCACAGTATCTACAATATGAGTGCAAACTCAGGGCAATTTGGAGTTCAGCAGATGGTAAATGAGTACAATGCAGATTATAAACTTTCAAAATTCTTCTATTCTGCCGGCTTCTATGACCCATACTTTTTTGACGAACTGTCAAGCTCATTTTATTCTGCAGGGGGGGCCTCATTACAGTTAACCAGTGTAAATAGTTCGGCAACTTCAAAAATGCCGGCTAAAAACAACAACAAAAGGCTGTTGTATATGGGATTTAAAACAACTGCACAGACATTTGCGGTATTTCAGGATAAAACCAACCAAAACCTTAAGATTTTATCTACAATTACTCCAAGTGTAAGTGCAATGGTTATCTTAAACGACACATTAGCTGCAAGCGAGAAGTTATATAGTGCAACTATGCACACACTCTTTAACGGAGATGAGAATATGATGTATTTTGTTGTTGGCAATCAGGTTTGGTCAAGGAATCTTTCAAACAGGTTTGAGCAGCTTCAGTACACAGTACCGGTAGATGAGACAATCTCATTTATCCGCCACCTTAAATACGCAGTATCTGCAGACCTAGCCTTTAACTATAACTATGTTGCAATTGCAAGTAAAAAGGGAGATTCTTACAACATCCGTATGTTCACCAAAACATCCGGCAACCTCAACCCTATTCCTGCATTTACAATTACAGGTAAAGGAGAGGCGGGAGATGTTATGTATATATCTCCATCGGTAAGCGGATCGACCTATCCGAATACCTTATAACTCTTCTAAAGTGTAAATCTGCATATAGATGATTTATTAATGAATAAACAAATATTGAAAAAACGATAATTTAAATGAAAAAAACATTAGCTCTTATTTTTGCCCTTTTATCTCTGAATCTTGTTCTTGCACAGAGCGTGATAATCTCGGGTAAGGTGACAAGCGAGAAGAGGCCTGCCGATCTCTCTCTTGTGACAATTGTTGACGGAAATACCGCTGTTATTGCAACTGCCGTGCCTTCTGCCGATGGATCATTCGGATTTGCTTTTACGCCTGACTATGAGGGTTTCTTTATGATAGGCGGCGCCAAGGAGACGGATGTTCAGTTCCCGGTTTACATTAAGGGGGGTGAAAATTTTAATGTTGTCATAAATGATAAGGCAATAGTCTATGAGGGGAAGCTCTCTGCGGAGAATAAAATTCTGGCTCAGTGGGTTGCTATGAGCGAAGTTGTCCGGAATAAATCTCACTACTGGATGACCACTCAGAGCATATTCAAAGATTTCTTCCCTGAACTTGAGGTGCTGGCTGCAAAGGTTCCTGCATTCGTTGCCGGGATTAACACCAGGAATGTGAAGTTTAATGCTCTTATGAAGGACTATGTGAAGTTCTCTACCGAGTATTATGCAATCAACTTCTTAAGGGTTCCCAGACAATCTCATCCGGATAAAAATGAGTTGACTAACTATTACAAAACAATAGTGACTCCAAACCACTTCCTGAATGACAATGTCTTGCAGATTCCTTTGAGCAAGAGGTATATCTCTATGTATGTCTCTTTTGCTTGCAGCGATGACAGAGATACAGATAAACAGCTTCTCCATCTGGTAACAGATAAGCAGAAGGCATTACTACTCTCTTATTCTGTGCTTCCATATATCAAAAGCTATGATCTTTATCTGGATTTTGTCGGGAAGTATGGGAAGTATTTTGCAACTCCCGACCAGAAAAAACTTCTTGACGAGACCGGTGCAAAGCTCTATGAGACCAAAGCCGGTGGTGTAGCAGCCAACTTCACATACCCCGACGCAAGCGGTAAGATGATCTCTCTCTCCGATTTCAAAGGTAAAGTGGTGCTTGTAGATGTTTGGGCCACCTGGTGCGGCCCCTGCAAGCAGCAGATCCCTTTTATGAAGAAACTCGAGGAGGAGCTTCACGGGATGGATGTTGTTATCCTGAGTGTCTCGGTTGACGAGGAGAAGGATAAAGAGAAGTGGAAGCAGATGGTTATTGACGAGAAGCTTGGCGGTGTACATATTTTTGCCAGCGGATGGAGTAAAATCTGCAAAGATTATAAGATCACAGGTATCCCTCGTTTTATGCTCTTTGACAAGAACGGTAATGTAATCTCTACAGAGGCCCCAAGACCATCGGACCCTGCACTTAAGACTCTAATAATGAAGTATCTTAAATAGACCGCTCTTTATTTATTGAAATAATTTCCGGGTAATTCATTCCGGTCACCGCACACAAAGTTAAGTTGTTAATTGGGTTAATGGTTAGTAGTTTGTATGTGCAGTGGCCGGATTTTTATTTTATAAAGTTTAACACTAATAATTTCTATTAAATGAAAACAAATGTTCTACTATCTGCACTACTAATTATCAACTTTATCTCTCCATTTTACAGCTTTGCAAATGGAATTTCCACTCCTGACGCAGACAAAAACAGACCTCTTATCAAGACTATAGACAGTATATCTGTAATTAGTAAAGAGCTTACACTTATTGTGGTTGGTTATGAGGGTTGTGCTCCTTGCAAAATGCTTAAAAACAGCGACTATTATAAAAAACTTGCCATAGGCAAAACCTATCTGGACATCCTTAACAGCAACGATGAGAAGCTTTTTGCTCAACTCTTTTTAATAACCGGCTATCCTACATCCATTGTAATGGATAGTGAGTGGAATCTAAAAAGCATTGTTCTTGGCTACCGCAACTACGAAGCCCGTATGGATTCGGTGCTTAATGCCGGAGCACAACTATACGATATACGGCTTAAAGATATTACGAAAGAGAGGGCGATTGAGATGTTCGGGTATGCACTTAAGGCTTTGCGTTGCTACTGGAGTGGCGACTATATGCAGATGCAGAGGTTAGCTCTTAAATCGCGTGAAAACGGCGAATATTTTTTCAACAACTATCTGCTTTATGTAGCGGCAACAAAGAGGGGAGATTCCGGCGATGCAGCACTCTACAAAAACGAAATTGCCACCAAATTTTCCGACAAAATGCACCGCTCAATCTACGCCGAAATGTTCACCGAAATGCAGCTCTGATGAGGGCGGCATTTCGGCTCTGAAATTTTTTGCTTTTTTCCACATAATCAGTGGTTTAGCCAGTTTTTCGGTTTTGCCGTAACTCGCTGTACAACAGGCAAAAAGCAAAAAATCTCAGAGCTGCATTTCCCATCCTGCCGCAAACTGATGTGAAAAAGGCCATAAATAGCAAAGAATCATACAATTAATTTGGAATTTATGCAGTAATTACATAAATTTGTTAAGAGATTGAAAAGTTGAAAAACTCAGGGTAAATTTCACGAAAATTTGAGTCCCGCAAACTTAAAAACCGTTTTGAAATTTACTCAAAGATCAACCCCTGGCAAGGAATATGAACTATTAATGTAAATACAAAACGGCGAACAAAGTTAGCAAATTCTCGTAGCAATTATCAATTATTGCGGATTGACAAAATCATTTCCAGTTACAAATTTCAAAAACTAATATTTATGAAAAAAACACTTTCAGCAATACTTTTAAGTATTATAATTTTTGTTGCTAACAGCTCATCAACAAAAGCTCAATCTTTACCGGGATCTTGTCCTGATGGATTGGTGTGGGACCCGGATATCTTTATGTGTGTAACAGGGGATCCGGCAATTATCACCTGCGATTCTGGTTCGAGTGGGTATTGCTTCGAACTTAGATTCGATGATGAAAACAATTTGTATTGTCCTTGGGACTGTTTCTGGACAGGAAAAGCTAACGATTATTGTAATAGATTTTACGCTGTTCTGTTAAATCTCTGTATATCATTAGGTAGCGATTAGTTATGAGAAATAGACAGTACAATTTTTTAATTACACTTTTCACTATTTTATCATCAGTCTCGTGCATAAATGGTGCACGAGATTTTGATAAAGGGAGTAATATTATTGGTGTTGATTTAGATACAATTCAATTTCAACCATCAATTAATAACTTATTTGAAAAAGTGGAGATTATTCCGCTTGAGACTAGGAAAGAATCAATTATTGAGTCTGCATCAAGGCTTAAGCATCAGGTATATAATGACAAACACTATATTTTGTCTGTAAAACAAAATAAACTTTTTGTTTTTGACCGTAAGGGAAATTTTGTAAAGACTATTGACAAAATAGGAAATGGTCCCGGTGAGTACAGGATGATTTATGATTTCGAGATTTCCCGTTTCGATGGCAAACTGCATTTGATGACTCCATATGGCAGAATGTTAATATATGATAGTGAAGGGGATAAATTTATTGAGAGTTTTCATCTGCCAGACAGTATAAGAGCGGTTCATCAGTTTAAGATTTTAAATGAAGACATTTATGTATTTAACTCAGATTCAGAAAACAGTGATCTATATTTTTACTCCAAAAGTAAAAACACAATAGTGTTGAGTCTATCAGTTATGCCAAATTTTCTTACTTCGACTCCGTTTAAGTATGCAAGAACACCCTTCTATTATTACAAAGACTCCTTAAGATATTTTATGGGTTATGACGGTACCGTTTTTAATATCAATCCGCAAAACTATTCTCTTGAAAAGAGATATTTTCTTGATTTTGGCAAACGTAACTTTATGTTGGAAAACTTACCTTTAAATGAGTCTGTAATCTATTATTTTGAACATTATAAAAGCATTTCAAATAAGATAGCTACAGGTTTTGCTATTTACTTTGAAACAGATAAATATCTGATATCGAGATATAGTTATAACAACAATCACAACTATCTATTTTATAACAAATCAAATAAAACATTAATGACTGCCTTTAAATTAAAAGAGGGTATTCAATTGAGTTTAAATTTTTTGGAAAAGGATACTTTATATAGTTTTATACCAGTTGAATTTGCTCATCTATATGTAAATGATAAAGTTGTAAGCCAGGAGAATTTCAATAGACTTCAAATGCTTAGTAGTGATTCGAATATGTTCATTATCAAATATGTATTAAAATAATGAGAGAAGATGAAAATAAGTAAATTAACTGCAACGATTTTATTAGTATTAAGCATATTAACCAGTGTTTTCGTTTGTCTGATTTATCTGAGTATAAATAAGAGTTTTAGCCCAAGTACAGATAATAAAAGCGATATCACAAAATTGATTCTCTTAACACAGGCTCATACATCTGCAGAAAATGATAATTTATACATAGATTCGGACAAAATTTTAGAGTATTGTTCCAGAAACGGGTTATCTGACTCACCCGTTTTTGTCATCAACTATTCGTTACTGCACTGTAAATCCTGTATAGACTTTGTTGTAAAGACATTAAAAGAGAAGCTCATTGACTTGGAACAACGTAAAAACATTCTTTTTGTTGCTAAGGATTTCAGGGAAGAGAGTAAAAGCAAGTACGGGAACTCTGTATTCTTAAAACCGGGAAAAGCATTGGATATTCCTGCAGATAATTGCGGAATGCCGTTTGTTTTTGTCTATTACAAGGGTCAGATTTTGCACACTTTCATTCCGGATATTGCCAACAAAAATGTATTTCTTTCATACCTCGATGTGATTTTTAAGAGGTATAATATTATCGGGCCAGAATCTTCAATAACTTGATAAATAATGATTATGACAAAAAAAATTCTTACACTAATTTTTTCGATGTTCCTTATTGTCTCGCTTACCTATTCACAAGGAGTCACTAAGGAGGAGAGGCAGTTGTATGAAAAGCTATTAAAGCAAGACAGCACACTTACAACCCGGGAGCTAGAGCTAAAATACAAAGTATTTGAGCTTTATACCCAGATACATACCGATGGTAAAAAGATCTATACCAACCTAAAGGAGGAGGATTTCAAAAAGAGAGAGGTCCCGCTTTTCTTTTATGTAGATTTTGTAAAAGGTCTGGAGGGGATGAATAAAATGATAAGCGAAGGCTCCGGCCTTACACCTGCCCAAGTACACGCGATGGTAAAAAGTATTAAAGAGGGATATAGCAAGATGAGTAAGAAGTAATCTATAAAAGAGTTGTAATTGATTGGTTGCTGGAAGAGATTTAGCTTGGTTTCAAACTTGTTTTTTTATATTTGAGAAAATTTTGAAGTGGTAGACAATAGTTATAAATTCATTGCACAAGCCATTAAAGAGGGTAATGAAAAGGTGTTTGCCGCCTTTATGGCTTCTGAATTCAATAACATTGTCCACTTTATAAATCACTTTGTTAAACACTTCGAGGTTGCAAATGATCTGGCTCAAGAGACATTTATCTCACTGTGGTTTTCAAGAGAAACTATTGACCCGAATCAAAATTTCCGCTCCTATATATTTAGAATTGCTAAAAACAAATCTCTAAACCAGTTGCGCCAACAATATATGTGGTGTACAGATAGTCTGGAAAAGAAGAATATAGATCTGTCAATAAACACACTAAAGAGTGAGCAGGTTGACACCGAGATAATGGCACTTGAATTGGAAGAGCTAATTGAGAGAACCTATTCACAACTCCCCACAACCTATAGGGAGAGTTTTATTTTAAGCAGAAAAATGGGGATGACCTATGAGGAGATAGCTGAATCAAAAGGTTTGTCAGCTAAGACAATTGAGTACCATATAAGTAAAGCCCTTATATTTTTCAGGAAAAGACTCTCAGGTTATTTTAAAATATTTTAAGGGATAAGGTAAAATTTTGTGTATTGTTATTGTGTATGTAGAAATGAATAAAGAGAGAATTATAAAACATTTGAGGGGATTAACCTCTGCTTCGGAGAAAGAGGAGCTGCTAAACTGGGTGAATCAGAACGAGGAGAATGCGGCACTTCTCAATACGATAAGATCTGAATTTGTATTTGACAATCTCCCATACAGGATGATTGACAGGCAAACTCAATCCGAGGTTATGAGGAGGGTTAAAGATAACCACCCATTTAGAGGGAGGATTTTAAGAGCGGCTGCAGTAGTGTTGATCTCTCTGATGTCTATTGCTGTTTATGAGCTTGTTAACAAGAAGGAGGAGTCGCCATCGCTTTCTACAGTAACTTCAGTTAAGATCATTCCTGAACAGAGGCAGATAACTACTCTGTACAAGGTAAATCCTGGAGTGAAAGGTCTGGTTAATCTTCCGGACGGGAGCAGTGTTTGGCTCAATAGTAACAGTACACTTGAAGTCCCGGATAAGTTTGATTCTCTTGCCAGAGTCGTAGAGCTAAATGGAGAGGGATACTTTTATGTAGAATCGAACAGTGAGTGGCCAATGTTTGTAAAGACAAAGAAGGGGATTACCGTTAAAGTTACCGGAACCGAATTCAACCTTCTATCTTATGATAATGATAGGGAATTGAAATTTACACTACTTTCAGGGCAGGCCAGCCTCATAAGGGAGAGCACAAAAGAAGAATTCAGTGTAAAGGTTATGGAAGAGATTGTTATCCCGGGCAATCCAAAAGTTGCAGGTAAAAGAGGAGCTGCTCGCGTAAAGCTAAATACCGGCTGGAAAGATGGACTATTGGTTTTTGAAGATACTCCTATGACTGATGTGATTAAGAAGATGGAGAGATGGTATGGAGTCAGCTTTACCGTAAGCGATAGCAATATCTATTCATACTGCTTTACGGCAACCTTCACCTCGGAATCAGTAACGCAGGTTCTGGAACTACTCAGAATTACTTCAAACATAGGCTATTCCATAAAAAATAAAAATGTGACTCTACATTTTAAGTAGATTTTTTTAGGGAACATAATTTTTTTTGTGTATTAGCGTTATAACCTAACACAAAAAAGTATGAAAAAACTGAAGAGCCTATCAGCTATCAGAAGATTGTCAGGATTTTTATTCTTCCTTCTTCTTTTCCTATCTTTTTCAGAAAATGTCAGTGCACAAAAGGTCACGATTAATTTGACCAATGTACCTCTGGTAAATGTTCTAAAAGAGATAGAAAGCAAAACTCCCTACACTTTCGTTTACACCAGCTCTTTGATTGATGTTAAGAAGAGAGTGTCAATTAGTGTTATCAATGAGGAGATTGTTCCTTTGTTAGATAAACTTCTCTCAGGTACAGAGATCTCGTACAAAATTGTAGATAAACAAATCACGCTCTCCCCCAAAGAGTTCAAGAATGAAAAGCAGAACTCCTCAGTACAACAGCAAACCGGGAGGCGTATTTCGGGACTTGTCACTGACGAAACCAAAGAGCTACTGCCGGGCGTTTCTGTACAAAACCTCAACTCAAAAAAGAGGGCATTTTCAGATTCTAAAGGTGTTTATGAAATTGATGCCAATGACGGAGATCTAATCCGGTTTTATATGATTGGTATGCTTGGGAAGGATGTTATAGTCACTAAAGGGAAAAGCGTTTTCAATATTGAGATGCTGACCGATATTGTTCAGTTGGAGGATGTGTTAGTCACAGGATATCAGACTATCTCAAAAGACCGGGCAGCAGGTGCAGTAGGCATTATTAATGCCGCAGAAATTCAGAACAGACCCTCTGTCGATATTATTTCGGCAATGGACGGAATGTTCGCCGGACTTAGAGTACACGGCGACGGTGGGAGCGAAAAGCTGACAATAAGAGGTATAAGCACTATGACTATGGGGGTTTCTAATCCTTTGGTAGTTGTAGATGGATTTGCAGTAGAAGATGGACTAGAGAGCATCAATCCCAATGATGTTGAAACAATTCACATCCTCAAGGATGCCTCTGCGGCCTCTATCTGGGGTGCCAGATCATCTAACGGAGTCGTTGTAATCACTACAAAAAAAGCAAAGAAAGGGCTTCACGTAAAATTTAACTCATTTGTCTCTGTACAAGACAAAATTGATATTGAATATGCAAATCCAATCGCATCCTCAAAGGATGCCCTTAGGTGGGAAAAATACCTTTGGGATAATGACAAAACTTTCTCTTCATTTTCAATCTCCAAGGATGTTGATGGAAACAACAATCCGGCCACTCTGGGAATCACCCTTATGAATATGAGGGATCTAGGAAGAATTTCTCAAAGCGATTATAATCAACAAATAGCAAGGCTAGAACAGATTGATTATAAGGATGATGTTTATAAATATCTTTTAGAAAATGCTGTTACTCAAAACTATGATTTCTCCGTTAATGGGGCTTCCGAAAGAAATCAGTATGTGTTTAATGTAAGGTACACAAAGGATCAATCTGCATTCAAGTACAGTCATAACAGTGAAATTCTCGCCAATTTCAGGAACATATACAGTATCACCCGCTGGCTTGATTTTAACTTTAGTATAATGACTAAGTTCTCCAGGAGTAACAATAGCGGAGCCTCACTATCCGATATTAAAAATATATCTCCATATGAGAGGATAATTGACGACAACGGAGGCTATACAAAAATGGTAGGAGCCCATTACCAGGAATTTATTGATGATGTAAACGGCGTGTTCCCAAAGGACTGGAATTATAATCTGCTTCAGGAGATAAAAAGCAGGGAGTTACTTACCGACAGGAACAGTCTCAGAATGCAGACATCTTTGAATTTTAAACTGTTTAAAGGATTGACCTATGAAACCAAGTTTCAGTATGAACTATACAAAACCGAGAACAATAATTACTATAACCAAGATTCTTACTATGTAAGAGACCAGGTAAACAAATGGGTAGATTATAACCCAACAACCAGAAAAGTTTCTAAACTCTATGTGCCGCTTGGAGGTCAACTTTTAAAGGGATACAGTACTAACCGGGCATATAACTTCGGGAATCAGCTAAAGTATAATCAAACCTTTGGAAGGCACGAAGTTACAGGAGGTCTCTTTACGGAGATATCTTCAAGCGTAAATAAGTCTTACAGTGCTCCAACCATATTTGGTTACAATCCCGATATGCTTACCACCCAGACTCCAGAGATTTTTTATCCGATCCATTCATACTGGGGAGCAACAAATTATACATTAAACGGTCTTAGTCCTTCACTATTTTATACAGACGAGAGATTCTTCTCAATTCTAGGTAATGCTGCCTATACACTGGATAACAAATACTCACTGACCGGCAGCTTCAGGATTGATGCTTCAAACCTGATTGTTGAAGATCCGAAATACAGGTATGCACCTTTCTGGTCGGCAGGAGTTAACTGGAAAGCAGACAGAGAGGATTTTATCAAGGAGTTGAGTTTTTTTGATAGACTAAATATAAGATTCTCTTACGGTCATACCGGTAATGTTGTTACATCAACATCTTTTGTACCACTTGTTACATTGATGGGAGTTTACTCCCCTACGGGCGTGGAGTATGCAGTCATCAATGACTATGGTAATCCTGCTTTAACCTGGGAGAGAACAAAGAGTACAAACTTTGGTATTGACTTTGCTCTGAAAGGACCTAAGCTCTACGGAACGATAGAACTATACAATAAGCACGGAATAGACATAGTAGGTGAGATTGACTTGCCGAGGCTGACAGGAACATCGCTTCAAAAATTCAATACAGCCGAGATATTGAACAGAGGTGTCGAACTCAACCTTAACTATGAAATCTCTTCACCTTCAATTGATCTTACCTGGCTCACTAAACTCAACTTTAGTTATAATCACAGCAAGGTTTTAAGTCTCAAAAGGGTAAGTTATTCTGCTGCAAGTGTAAGAGTTCCGCATTTTGAAGAAGATAGGCCTGTGGGATCAATCTACTCATATAAATATCTGGGAATGAATGAAAGCAACATTCCATATTTACAAGGTATAGGTGAAAATACCTGGACATTCAATAATGTTGCACCCAGCACCAGCGACCACAGGGATTATATGATATACTCTGGTTCAAACCAGCCAAAAGTGTTACTGGGATGGCAGAATAGCCTTTATTTCAAAGGATTTCATCTCTCTGCCTTTTTAACCGGAGAGTTTGGACATATATTTAGAAGGCCAACCTTTAACTATCCAATACTGACAAACTCCAAGGAGAGTTCAATTCTCAACAAGGATGTTGTTCAGGTGCTGGACAACACAGCTACTAATATTCCTAAGATGCCTTTAAACACGGAGACAAACCTTCAGGCGTGGGGAACTCTGGCTCAATTCCTTAATACCACTATTGATAAAGCTTCCAGCATAAGACTGCAGGAGGTTAATCTATCCTATAATATACCTTCTTCATTAATATCAGGAACAGGATTATCTAATATCAAGCTCTACTGTCAGGTGAGCAATGTGGGACTTCTTTGGAGTGCAAGCCGTGACGGAATGGATCCCAGATACATTCTCAACTCTACCTCCAGTGCAGCAACAACAATGTTAAAGCCTCCAAGAAAGTACACTTTTGGATTGTCTTTTGAATTTTAGCTCTAAAGTCATAGATCTAATTAATAATAAATTACGACAGATATGAAAACATATATTTTTAAAAGCTTGTTAATATTGTCAATGGCTTTCTTTATAAGTTGTGATGATTTTCTCAGCGAACCACCTGAAAAGAAAAACAATCTTGAGATTAAATCTATTGAGGCGCTTGATATGCTTCTTAACCATTACAATGTACTATTTGACCGAAGTCGTGAAGTAGTACTTGCGTCAGACAGTTATGGTCTTTACAAAGGGTATTATCTTGCTCAAAAAAGCAGATTTGACAGCCAGTTACAATATATACTCTGGTTTCCGGAACTTTGTGCCCTCCAGACATACTACTGGGAGCAGCAGTTTCTTAAAATTGCTTACGCCAATACAGTACTATCTTCAATAGACGATCTTGAAGGTGCTGAGGCCGATAAAAAAAGGATTGTGGAAGATGCTCATTTTTTGAGGGCTTATGAATATTTTAATCTAACAACGCTATATTGTCTCCCATACTCCGAAGATAACAAAAGTGCGCTTGGGATGCCTCTAAAGAGAACTCTTGTTTATGATGAAGATCTTACCAGAAAGAGCCTGGAAGAGACTATGAAGTTTATTGAAGATGAGATGAAGTTAGCCCTTAATACAACGAAGGCACGGGATGTCAATAAGCTATTCCGGCTAAGTCTGCCGGCTGTACAGGCATTTGCTGCACGCTACTATCTGTATATCCACAATTATGATAAGGCAGAAGAGTATGCAAATCTTGCTCTCACATCT
Organism: Bacteroidetes bacterium HGW-Bacteroidetes-5; assembly: GCA_002842515.1. Classification (GTDB taxonomy): domain Bacteria; phylum Bacteroidota; class Bacteroidia; order Bacteroidales; family UBA932; genus Bact-08. Next base: position 1,907,019 of record PHDC01000001.1, read on the forward strand.
CACTCCCAGATGGTAAATTATCAGACCTACTTCTCTCCAACAATGCGAACCTACTCTTCCGGAGGAGGAACATATGTTGCGCCCAATGCGCCATCTGACTATAAATTCGGGGAGAGCTACTATGCCCGTATGCTTTACAACCATACTCAGAATGCCGTACCTAGTGAAAAGCTGATGAACCTTTATGACAAGGTTAATGATTACAGATATGATGCATTCTTTGTGGAGAACTACTCCTATAACAGAGCTTCCGTTCCGGGATGGAGTGCATATCAGCAGTTCGGTTCTATTGGAATTTTACAGGGTCCTACAACCGCAGAGATGTATCTTATAAGAGCAGAGAGCAGAGCAAGGAAGAATGACACTCAGGGTGCTGTTTCTGACCTGAACACTGTAAGAACAAACAGATATAAGAGCGGAACTTATGTAAACCTCACATCTGCAAACTTTACTGACAAAAAGAGCCTGGTACAGTTTATAATTGATGAAAGACACAGAGAGTTTCCTTTTACCCTTCGCTGGTACGATATCAAGAGAATCAACTCCGATCCACAGAACATAGTGGATAAAATTACAATTACACGAGAGTTCTTCGTTTTTGACGGGTTGATAACTGATGTTAATATAAACAAAACTTATACTTTGGCTCCGGGTGATAAGAGATTTGCTTGGCCGTTACCGAAAATTGACATAGAACTAAGTAAAGGTCAGCTGGTTCAAAACCCATATGATTAACCCGGGGGACCTTGCCAATGTTTTGCTTAATCAATTTTAAATCAACGCTATGAAGATTAAATTTAATGCTGTTTTAATAATTCTGCTGTTTGCGGGAAGCCCTGCGATTACATCGAAGAATCTTAGGAGCATAGATACTGAATTTGGAGCTATGCCGGTTCGAAATTTGGAAATTAAAGGCTTCCCACAAGGAGCGCAGGTAGTAGAGCTTGGAAATCTCTGCGGAAATACAAAAGATGAACTGATACTTGGATGCGACTCAACTGTGTATATCTGCACAATAATTAAAGATTCTGCCCACGTGCTCTTTTCACATAGTTTTGATGAGCCTGTTCTTAAACTCCGTACAGGAGATGCAGATAATGACGGGAAAAATGATCTGGTTCTGATAACCGGCTATACGAAATATACGGACTCGGATGTAAAGGTATATATTGTGAAATATTATGATAAAGAACCGGGTGTTAGTGGGGGTAAATGGAGTGTTTCTGAGTTGTACACAAAGGCATCTGAAAGACCGCAACCACTATATCTGGAGATTGCCGACATAGACAATGATTATAAAAATGAGATTATTGCCTCTTATTATGAATCCAAGTATATGGTTGAGACAGTTCTGATATCTTTTTCATCAGGAAACTGGAGCAGCAAAATTTTTCTTACCGAAAGAATGTCTACTGCATTTGATATAGGAAAAATCAATGAGAAGAATCTGTTTCTTGTTGGAAGGGTTTATGGTGACTCTCTTGGCGACGAAGGTGATGCCTATATCCTGGATGGCAAAGTCAAAACCGGTCTTAGAGTAAGAAGAGGGGTAAAATCGGCAATCAAAATCGGAGATGGAGATAATGACGGGAAGAATGAAATTTATGTCGGAGACGGCTGGCATCAGAATTACGGTAAAATTGCACGGGGAAGGTTGGCTGTAATTAGAGATGATTTTACATATAAACTAATAGAAGATGTTAAAGAACAGACTAACTTAGATCAGATAGAGATTGCCGACATAGACTGTGACGGGAAAAATGAAGTGCTTACCTCCGGAAACAGATTTTTCAGGATTTATCGTTATACCGGTGACGGTGTTGGTGATTCTGATGGACGTTGGCAGGTATTCAAAGACCCTATTTTCAATTCTGACACACTGCTCAAGCCGGATCAGTTTGCAATAGGTCACATAAATGAAGATAAGATACCTGATTTGGTTTTCGCAGGAAAACTCAACAGGAGGGATAGGGGTGTAAGGGTGTTTAATTTCAAAAACCTTGTATACAGCGATAAACTGGATAAAGAGGTTGTTACAAAGGTTGTTAATCCCGATTCGCTATTAAACAAACCCGCCCCCGAGTTGATAATGAACCGTTGGTGCAACGGGGAATTCCCCGGAATCAGAAAATCACAGGGTAAAGTTATTGTACTTGATTTCTGGGCAACCTGGTGCGTGCCTTGCAAGAGAATGTTCCCTGCTCTTAGAGAGCTTCAGGAGAAATACCGGAGTCGTGGCCTTATAATTGCCGGCGTAACAAAGGTAGATGCTACCCAGAGTGTTGCCGTTATTGAGAAATATGTGAAAGAAGAGAAATTCAACTACCTGATGGGAATCTCTGAGGAGACCTTTAATGACCTGGCCTATGGTGTTGGAGCAATTCCCCATATGGTGCTGATTGACAAAAAGGGAGTAGTAAGAAAATATATAGTGGGATTTCACGATGTCGAGGCCCTGGAAAAAGAGATATTAAAGCTGATTGAGGAGTAGCTATAATAAAAGCTGCAATCTAAGCGAAACACCTTCGGGTAATCACTCCCTACGGCAGGAGCAGACTTCAAGTTTGCTCCTGTTTTTTTCTATAAGAGTGCATTGCAGCTCAGAGTTACAAACTTGTTACTATATTTGTTTAAAATCATTAGGGGTGGCAGATTTTTTTGGCAGCAAGGAGTTTAAATCTGTTAATGAGCAGTATATAGAGAAGATATATGTTACTCATTACTGGAGGGCTGTCAATTATGCCAATCAGTTTTTAAGAGATAAGGAGCTTTCAAGGGAGATGGCTCAGGATGCCTTTATCAGCCTTTGGGAGAAGCGGGAGAGCCTGGATCTGAACAACAATGTTGAGTACTATCTGCTATCTACGGTAAGGAATAAGGTTTTTAACCATCTGCGACATAAGCAAAGGCGGGCTAAACATATGGGGGAGGAGCTTCCGGTGAGCGAGAGACTGAACTTGATAGGTTTAGAAGATTCGTCGTCGGAAAAGCTGCTCTACAGTGAGTTATCTGCAATTCTCAAAAAAACTTTAAATGAAATGACACCGAGTATACGGGAGACATTTCTTTTGTGCAGGGAGGAGGAGCTCTCTTACAAAGAGATTGCAGATAAACTTGGAGTCTCGGTAAAGAGCGTAGAGTACAGAATCTCCAAGGCACTTGCAATATTGAGAGAGGCGTTGGGCGACTATCTGCCTCTGCTGTTACCGATGATTTTTTTTAGGGATTTAGGTTAGTTATGGAAAATGGTGTATGTAATTATATGGAAGAGTTAATTATAAAGTATTTGAAAGGGGAAGCATCTAAAAATGAGATGCTTGAAATAGAGGCCTGGGTTAAAGAGTCTGTCGAAAACAGAAAACTGTTTGCGAAAAAGGTTAATCTGTATGCAATATCTGCAAACTTAGAGGGTAAGGCAGATATGTGTGACCTCGATAAAATTGTGAAAGCGATAAGAAGATTAGACAGAAGGAGAAGCGTTACGAGATATTTTGCTGCTGCAGCACTTGCAACCGGCCTTATAGTGGGGGCTGCCCTTTACACCTCCTATAAAATCGGCTCCTATAAAAATGATGTGGAGTATATATTGGCACAATCCAACACCAATCTGGAGTACTCGACCCCATATGGAGTCAAGAGCAAAATATCCCTTCCCGATAATAGTGTCGTTTGGTTAAATTCAGGGAGTAGAATTAGCTTCCCGTCTAAATTTGCAGGCAATGAGAGGTTAATCTCATTCTCCGGCGAGGGGTTCTTTGATGTTGCCAAAGACTCACTGCGGCCTATGAAGATAAATACCCCCGGCGGGGTTACTGTCAATGTGCTGGGAACGAAGTTTAACCTGGATACCTATGCAGAGGACAGATCAATGTCACTTCTGCTGCTAAGCGGCAGAGTTAATATCCGGATGAAAAATGGCTCTCTCATTGAGAATATAAAACCCTCCGAAAAGATTGTGATAAACAAAATCGACACAAAAGCTAAGATTAATTCTGTTAAAGACACTCTGCCTACAACCGGATGGAGGGACGGGTGGCTAATCTTTGACGATCTTACCCTCTCGGAGGTGTTTGTAAAGATGAAGAGATGGTACGGAATTACTATAAAAGTTGAGGATAATTCAATTCTTGAGAAGAGGCTCTCTGCAAAGTTCCGCGAAGAGTCTGCATCACAGGTGCTGGACCTAATGCGTAAGACTCAGCTTATTAACTATACAATCGTAGACAGCATTGCATACGTAAAAAATTATTCCTGGTAAATTCACCGCTGCATTTAGGGTGGAGATTAAATTTGGCGTATGTACTTATAGAAAACCAAATTTAATTCTATGAAAAAAGTATTATTGTTATTTTCGATGATCTTTTTCTCCCTTGTGATTTTCGCTCAAGATGTGAAGATCACAATCAAGATGGAGAACGAGCCTATAAAATCTATCCTCAATGAGATAGAGAAAAAATCTAACTACACATTTGTCTACTCCTCAACTCTTATCGACACCAAGAGGAATATCTCCCTGGTGGCAGATAACGAAAAGCTGGAGACAGTTGTTGCAAAGCTTTGTACAATTGCCGGGCTCAACTACTCATTTGAGGGTAAACGAGTTGTATTGACCCAGAAACTTACTGCCAAAGAGCCTTCAAAGTTAGAATCGAAACAGGTTCAGATAAAAGGTAAGGTGATTGACGACGAAAACCAGCCTTTGGCCGGTGCCTATGTCTTCTTTAAAAACGACATTAATGTATGCGGAATAACCGACCTTGATGGGCATTTTAGCTTCTCTGCAGATGAAAATTCTGTCAAAGGAGATGCTCTTGTTGTAAAGTATATCGGGATGAAGGGTGTTGAGATCCCTTATATTGGAACAACCGATTATATAATTAACCTCGAACAGGATACCAGGTTACTTGAAAATGTGATAGTGACAGGTTATCAAACAATTTCTAAGGAGAGGAGTGCCGGCTCGTTCTCTCTTGTAAAAGGAGAGGTTGTTCAAGATAAGGCAAATATAAGCGGAAGTCTTATACAGAGTCTTGAAGGCCAGGCTGCCGGTCTAAATGTGAACATTAAATCAAATGGCGATGAGGAATTTCTCATAAGAGGTCTTACCTCAATAAACTCAAATAAACAACCATTGATTGTTGTGGATGGAGTTGCCGTATCTCAGAGTGTTCTTAATAATATGATTAGCAATAACGATATCAGTACAGTTACTTTTTTGAAAGATGCAACTGCTGCATCTATCTGGGGTTCCAGAGCTGCAAACGGGGTTATTGTAATTACGACTAAAACAGGAAAGGATACCAACAGAAAAGTTGATGTAAGCTATAATGGCAGCTATACATATAAAGGGATGCCCGACTATAGCTATCAAAATATGATGGATCCACAAATGTTTATCAAAACAGCTAAAGAGACTTTTGATCCTGTTGCCTGGCCTTGGGATCAGATTAATAGCGGAATTCTCAACAATGAAAAACCTCAGGTTTACAGACACGAGAAAATTCTTTATGATTTTAACAGAGGGCTTATAACAGAGAGTCAAATGAATACGGAGCTTGCAAAATTGGCTGCTCTCAATAACAGAAATCAGTATGAAGACTATTTTATGCAGCCTGCATTTGGTACAACGCATAATGTGTCGCTCACAGGAGGAGGGTCGTTTTACAAGTACTATTTCTCTCTTGGGTATGAAAATACAGGGTCAAATAGTAGGAGTGCTACAAATAAGTTTATGATTAATTCCAGGCAAGAGTTTAATTTTACATCGTGGCTTAAGGTAGATTTGGGGATTAATCTTGGGATGACAACCGGAAGTAACCAGGTTATGCCTACAGGTGGTCTATCTACGATTCCATATATGATGTTTGCAGATGATAATGGGAATCCGCTTTCTCATTCCGACCTGCTCTTTATGGATAGTTTTCGTCTAACAAAACAACAGGCCGGTGATATAAATTTAGACTTTATTCCACTCAAAGATGCTGTTGGGTCATATAACAAATCATTGGTAAATAATTCACGGGTTAATGCCGGGGTGAACATCAAAATAATCAAGGGGCTAACCTTTGATGGCAGATATTATTATCAGAGGGGTAATGGTAAAAATGAGAGTTATTTAAGCAGGGATACGTGGGCTGTAAGAAACGAGACTGCCTTTTTTACTCAACCAAAGGCATCTTCAACTACTTTACCAACGTTCTATCTGCCAACTAAAGGTGGAAACTATGATGTGATTTATTCTCAAAGTACAGATTGGACAGTTAGGAATCAATTCTCTTACGAGAATATGTTCGATAACTCAAAACATCAGATTAATGCTTTGGCCGGGATAGAGTTAAGGGCAAGCAGAGATATTAGTACTATTTCCCGGTCAAAAGGATATGATCCTCAACTCCTAACATTCCAGCCCTACGATGAAAAGCTGTTGGCTGTAACGGGTATTACAAATCCACTATTAAGAAATACAACCAGCGGAAATAATAAGCTATTAACTCCATCAACCCAATTTGGAGAGACTGAGGTTAGATATTTATCAATGTACTCTAACGTAGGCTATACATTCAATAATAAATACTCGATTAATGCGAGTGTAAGGGTAGATCAGTCCAACCTTTTTGGAACAGATAAAAGTGTTCAGTTTAAGCCTATCTGGTCTACTGGTTTTGTGTGGAACCTGGCAAATGAGAATTTTATGAAGGAGCAGAATATGTTCGACAGGCTAATGCTTAGATTCAGCTACGGACTTGCCGGTAACTCTCCCGACCCTGGAAAGGGTGGCCCGTATAATGTTATAAGGGTAATTACAGTAGGTAATACTATTTTCAACAATCTTGGCTCCGGGTTTGAGATTGAATATCCGGCAAATACAAGGCTGACTTGGGAGCAGACCCGTACAATTAACTTTGGAGCCGACTTCTCAATTTTAAACAATAGAGTAAGTGGCAGCCTGGATGTTTATAATAAATATACTACAAACCTACTTGCCAATCTGGACCTGGCCTCAATTTCCGGATGGAGTACAACTTTTGCTAACACCGGCATAATGTCAAACAAAGGTGTAGAATTAACAGTTAATAGTATAAATATCAACAATAAAGATTGGAAATGGAGTACAAATTTCTCCTTCTCATACAATGCCAATAAGATTGTAAAGCTATATGACGCTAATACCTTCTTTACAATCTACAAACCAAATTATGAGGGCTTCCCAGCAAATACATTGTGGGCATACAAATTTGCCGGGCTTGACGATATGGGAGATCCACTCACATACAATGCTAATGGAGATTTGGTAAAGGTTTCAACAGCGATTGACCAGAATACCAAACTTGGTGAAAACAAAAGCATTGTTAACGCTGGAGTTATGACACCTCCTTTTTATGGTGGTCTAACCAACAATATTAAATACAAAGATTTTGAACTCTCTTTTATGTTTATTTACAACTTGGGACACAAGATGTTTAACACATCTTCTAACTTCTCGGGTAGATTGACAAGAAATATTGACAAAGATTTTGACAAACGGTGGAGGAAGATAGGTGATGATACAAATATTCCTTCCTATGCCCCGAATACTGCTCTTGAAATAAGACGTAATACCGACTTTTACTTTAGGGGGGATATAAATGTGCTTAATGCCTCATATGTCAAGTTAAGAGACCTGAGTATTGCATATTCGCTTCCTTCAAATATCTGCAACAAACTTTACACAGATAAGATAAAGGTTAGATTCCAGGTCACCAATCTGCTCACAATTGCTGCTAATAAAAAAGGGTTTGATCCGGAGGCCCATAATCTAACAAATGGTTCGAGATACAATAAATTTGGTCCTTCTTTTTCAATAGGACTTACCGTAAATTTTAAATAGTAAAGAATTTCTGTTATGAAAAATAGAAGAATAATATATTCGTTGTTACTCTTAACGGGTTTAATAGTATCAACTTCGGGTTGCACTAAGTTTCTGGACTTAAAGCCTAAGGGTAAGGATGTTCCAAGAACATTTGCTCACTTTGACGGTATGCTTAACACTACTAGAATGTTGCAGATGATATGGTCGGCTCCAAATCCAAATGGTCCCGGATATAATTTTAGCAGAGGGCTGGATCCGTTCTGGATTTTTATGACTGATGAGCTTATCGCTCCTACACCAACTGAGTTTGATGTATTTGCTAAAGAGCAGAAGGAGGCTTTTAAATTTGCCGATAATATCTTGATCTATACTACAGAAGAGATGAATACCTGGAGTGGTCTTTACTCTTTTATCTACACAAACAATGTGATTATAAACAACGTACCTAACCTTAAAGATGGTTCCGATAGTGATAGGAAGGCACTTATTGCAGAGGCAAAGGTAAACAGAGCTCATTTTCACCATCTGCTTGCCCAGACCTTTGGTAAACCATACAGAAAGGCATCCGAAGAGACCGACCTGGCCGTTCCTTTGGTTACCGAGGCCTCGATAGGGATTCTTGACTACAAAAGAGCTACAAATAAAGAGTTGTATGATTATATAATTAATGATTTGAAAGAGAGTATTCCTATGTTAAAAGAGGGCGCCGGCACAAAACTAAGAGTGCACAGGGCAGCAGGTTATTTTGTTCTAGGTAGAATTCTGTTTGATATGGGTATGTATTCAGAGGCACAGGAGGCGCTCATCAGTTGCCAGACAGAGACGGCTAAAGCTGTAATTCCGATAGCTCTCTTTGACTATACCGATGATTCTAAATCGTTCTCTTTATGGGGTTACAATCCGGCATCTCCACACGCTTGGAGAACCGGATACTTTCTGCCGGAAGATGAGAGAAATACCGAAATCATAAATGCGAATTATTTTACTCAGAATATTATTGTTTACACAGGAACCCAGTTGGCTAACGCCGTGTTTGTAAAGGATGATTATATGGCTAAATTCTCTGCAAACGACAGACGAAGAAGGTTTTTTGCAGATAGAAGATACACAGGAACTCCTATATGGGGTCGTTTTAAAAGAATCAACAAATGGCAAACTCCTTATGGAGCAAATCTGCCCGACTTATACCTAATGCTTGCGGAGTGCTACGCCAGAACCGGAAATGATGCCAAAGCCCGCGAGAGTGTTATGCTTTTGAGAAGTAAGCGGATAGTTGGGGCAACAGAAGCGGCAATACCTACATCGGTAAACAGTAAAGATCTGCTTATTAAATTCATTGTTGATGAAAGACTGCGTGAAAATATGATGACAGGAATGCGGTGGTTTGATATCCGTAGACTTTGGAACGATCCTCTCTTTCCGGAGATTAAAACAAATTCTGTTCATACACTAGGAACAGAGACCTATACCCTTACTGAAAAGAGGTTGTCACTCAGGATTCCACCTAAAGATTTGAGGATGTGTCCAAGTTTAATTAATAATGATTAGTTCTGTTTGTAGATAATTATAGCATAAAAATTAAGATAAAAAAATGAAGAAAATAGTTTTAGTGTTCTCAATAGCACTGTTTGGTTTCACTGCACAGGCTCAGATCAATTTTGAGACAGGGAGTTTTAACGATGCCCTTAAAAAAGCATCTGCAGAAGGGAAGATGATATTTATGGACTGTTACACAGACTGGTGTATGCCGTGCAAAATTTTGGATCATTTTGTTTTCAAGAGCGTAGAAGGGGGGGAGTATTTCAATAAGATGTTTATCAATTTTAAGATTGATATGGAGAAGGGAGAGGGAATTGATCTGCAGAAAAAGTACAAAGTTACCTCTTATCCAACTCTTTTGCTTATAAATCCCGATGGAACAGAGCATAACAGGCTCACAGGCGCAACCAATAACCCTAAGGAGTTTATTGCAAGGGTAGAAGAGGCTGCAAAGAGGGAGAATAGCCCTGTTTTTCAAAAACAGTTGTATGAGAACGATAAATCTAGGGCCAACCAATACTTTTCATTCCTTCTCTCAAGAGGCGAGTACAAAAGCGTCTCAGACCTTATGCAGGAGACATTTAAATTAAGAACTCCTCAGGAGAATTATAGCGCAGAGTCTTTTGCACTATACGAAAAGGCTATTCACGATATCTTCAACCCGCTCTATTTTGAGATTCTTTCAGATGGGGATAATGCCGTAAAGGTACTTGGAGAGGAGAGGTATACCGGTTTTGTAAACGCTAAATGGTCATCTACATTCACTTCACTTGCCGGCTCAATAATGACGGGCAACTTAAATAGTGAGAGTGAGCAGATGAAGAGGTTATCTGAGATGGTTTCAAAATTCCCTATTCTTAATAAGGGTAGTGTGAAATTTCTTTATACTGCACAGAAGCAGATGATTGCTCAAAATGCTCCGGAGTTGTGTGCTATAGCATATGATTTTATAGAGAAGGGCGATAAATTTGACGAAAACACAATTCCGGGAGCAATCTCAATTCTGGTTTTCTATAATAAAGATTATAAACCTGCAATAGAGTTCTTCGAAAAGCTGGCATCTTATACAAAGGATGAAGCCAACCGCACAAAATTCCTCAAAAGTGCAGAGGCGTATAAAGAGATTCTAAAAAAACAGGCAGAGAAAGCGGCTAACGCAGCCAAATAACATTTATTGGTTTGAATGTGGGAAGGGCGGCTGATTTCAGTCGCCTTTTTTATGTGGGATTAAACCAATGTTAAATATTCCTGTCAAAGGGTGGTATGTCACAAAAGGAATTTGTTATATGAGTAGAAAGATAGTTTTGTTGATGCTCCTGGCTGGGCTCTTTTTTAGTTTTAACTGGGCGAGTGGCCAGAATCCGGAGCCTCATTTATTGAAGGGATTTGTAGATGATGCAATTCAAAAAGGTTATGCGGCAAGTGTAAGAATCTGCGTTTATGATACCGTAAGGAAAATGAATATCCCATCCTATTTCAGCGGAGTTGTGGTGAGCAAGGAGGGGCATATTCTCACAGTTGCCCACGGAGTACAGGCCGGTAAAAAATATGTAGCGATTTTCCCCGACGGTAAAGAGGTGCAAACAGTAACTCTTGGCAGGATGGCTTTGAAAGACTCAAATAGCAGGGAGAGGCACGATTTGGCTATGCTCAAAATAGATGAGCCCGGAGAGTGGCCGGTTGCTCAGATGGGATGGTCCTCATCGTTAAAAGTTAATATGCCCTGCATCAGTATCTCATACCCCGCGCTGTTGAACCGCACTCTCCCTACAGTGAGATTCGGGAGGATATTAAGAGTCTCCAACAGAGAGGGTTTTGTGCACTCTACCTGTAAAATGGAGCCGGGCGACTCCGGCGGGCCGCTCTTTGACTATATGGGAAGAGTAATTGCGCTACACAGCAGCTGCGGGAGGCACGAAGATGAAAATTTTGAGGTTCCGATAGACTCATTTCGAAAGTATTGGAGCGTGTTAAACACTCCCGAGGATTACAAATCGATTCCTGAACAGGTTGATGAAATAGGGGTAGATCCATTTTCCGAGGGTATAATTTCACTCTCGTATCTGGAAAATCTAAATCAATCGGTTCCACAACCAAGCCAAGAGCAGGCCGGCTCGAGTGTCAAAGTGACAAGTCTTGTAAAAGAGAAGCAGGTAAACACTCTGGGTACTCTTTTCCATATAAATTCAAAAAACTATGTTGTAAGTAAAAACTCACTGGTTGGTGCAGATGCAAAAATAATATCGGGTGATAATATGATCCTAACCGACATTGTGCATAAAGACGCTGCAAATGATTTAGTTATTCTGCAACTAAAAGGTGAGTTACCCGGCGGATTGACCCCGAATCATTTAACGGCTGTGCCGGACAGTATGGAGATAAACTCCTTAGGAAAATTAATGATATCTCCTTTACCCCAAGGTAAAAAGGTGAGCATAGTGAGTATAAGTCATCTTACTCTCCCCAGACGACTAAGTGCCGGCTATTTTGGTGCATCTGCCCAATTCCGCAACGAGAAGATAATCCTAAACAGAGTTGCACCCAAAAGCCCTGCAGATTCGGTAAGATTAAAAATTGGAGACCAAATTACAGGCATCAACGGCAGGCCAATAAGCCGCCCCGAGGAGTTCGGGGGAGAGCTCTCCAAATACAACCCGGGAGACAGCATCAGCGTTGAGTGTGTTCGTGCAGATAGTATCTTCACTGCAAAGCTCTTGCTAACCTTAAGGCCGGTTGGAACCCACGCTGCCGAGAGATTTGACGGGGGAAAAAGCGTAAGAGTGGATGGATTCAAAAAGCTCTTTGCTCACGATGCCAATATAAAATCGGATGAGTGCGGCGGCCCGGTGTTTGATGCAGAGGGCAATTTCTACGGAATAAACATAGCCCGTTTTAGCCGCACCACCACCCTGGCAATCCCGGCCGATGTAATTAGGAAGACACTTTCGTTTTTATTTTAACGGTAAATACCCATTTTCCCGCAGTTCGGTGTCTAATCTATAACAATGAAAATAATTGTTACTTTTGGACGATGATTTTTTCTGAAGCAGACATTCCTCTTCTTGCTAAAGGAGACAAGAAGGCATTCCTGTGTTTATATGAGAGTTTCTTTGTTTCACTCTGTTCATTTATACGGAGCTATGGACTATCTGACGATGAGTCAAAGGATATTGTTCAGGAGCTCTTTTGCAATCTTTATAAGTCTAAGCTACCCACTAATATAACTGCTTTTAAATCATATATATATAATGCAGTCAGGAATCGGGCATTAAATTTTATAAGGGATGAGAGAAGAAGACGAAACCACGAAGGGGCCTTCTCCATCCTGCTCGACGAGTCTGTACTGTTTGATAAAATTGTTGAGAATGAGCTTTACAACGAGGTCAGACGGTTATTGTGTGAGATGCCGCCACAATGCAAAAATATTTTTACGCGGGTTCTCAATGGCGATACATCAGAAAAAATTGCTGCAGATTTAGATCTCTCGGTTGAAACTGTTAAGACCCAACGAAAAAAGGCAAAGAGGCTCATCAGAGAGCGATACTCTCCTATCTACAGATCTTTCCTCCCATTTTTATAGAGTACCCACTTTTTCTGCGACAGGTGTCTTAAAAGAAAAAGGGGATGTCTAACAAATCTTCAAACATTAATAAAATAGGAAACGATACAGATACCAACTCTTTGGGATCTCCATTCCGGATTTCGGAGCTTATTCTTAAATTCATAAAGGGAGAGATTAGCAAAGAGGAGGAGAGCCTGCTCAATAAGTGGATAGAGGGGTCAGAAAAAAACAAGGAGCTATTCAAGAATTGTGTAGAAAACTCAGCGAACCCTCAATTTATTGAGAGTTATTTCGCCGATCTCGAGTTTATGCCATACTACAGGGAGTGTTGTGAATTAATTGATTCAGATAATAGGAGTCGGAGAGATAGAGTGGCTAGAGGTATTCTGCCTGCGCTACTCAAAATTGCAGCTGTACTGTTGATCCCACTGCTGGTATCTGCAATCTTTATAATCAATGGGGGTAAAAATGAGCTTCTATCTTCAAAAGATACCATTTTGCCGGGAAGCTCATCTGCAGTTTTGGTGCTTGCAGATGGGGAGCAGGTGATGCTGGGTAAAGAGGTGAAGGGGCTTGCCAGAAAGCCGGAAAACATTGTTATCGAAAATGATACAATAAAATATACAAAATCTGCAAAAAGAGAGAGAGAGTATAACACCATTATTGTTCCCAGGGGAGGAGAGTATGTTATACAACTTTCGGATGGAACAAAGGTCTGGCTTAATGCCGAGAGTGAACTCAGGTATCCTGTTTCGTTTGGTGATGGGGAGAGAGGAGTCTATCTCACGGGAGAGGCCTATTTTCAGGTGGAGAGAAATGAATCACACCCTTTTACAGTTACGTCGGGAGACCACCGGATAACGGTACTGGGGACGGAGTTTTGTGTGAGAGCCTATAAAGATGAGAGCAGAATACTAACGACTCTGGAAAAGGGGAGAGTCTCTGTAAATTCCGGGATGGAGAGCGTGCAGCTTATTCCCGGAGAACAATCAAGTGTAGAGGGGAGTCTAATAAAAGTAGAGAGTGTAGATACTCAAATCTACACCGCCTGGCGAAACAAAAAATATATATTTCAGGAGCAGTCTCTTGGAGAGATTCTTAACACGCTCTCCAGATGGTACGATATGCGTGTAAGCTTTGATGAGGATGAGTTTAAAAACTACAGATTTACAGGAGAGCTTATGAAATATTCAAGCATAAACGATTTCCTCAAAAAACTTGAAGAGCTTGAAAAGGTTAGCTTCAAGATAGATGGCAGGGTCGTAAATGTCACGCATTACCGGTCTAATTCGCTATAATATTTAACCAATTTTATTTATGAAAAACAATAAACATTACTGTTTACTAGTACTGCTGCTGTTGTTGCCATTGCAAAGCCTTCTTTTTGCACAGGGAAAATACAGTGTTGATGTTCGTAAAGAGAGTCTTAAGAGTGTCCTCACTAAGATCCAGATCCAGGGGGCTTTGAAATTTCTTTACTCAAACGATGACGTGAATCCGATAAATGTAGAGAGTGTGAGCATTAAAAATGCAGACATCAAAGATGTACTCAATCTTGTACTTAAAGGAAGCGGGCTAACTTTCCAGATTGGAGATGACAATATCATCTACATTAAGAGGGTTAAGATGGATCCTGATAAAAAACAGGAGAAAAAAAGCATTAAGATCAAAGGGGTTGTGGTAGATTCAAAAAAACTGCCGCTCCCCGGTGTATCTGTAGTGTTAAAGGGAACAACCAGGGGAGTTGCAACAGATACCGATGGAAAATTTGAGCTAAATTCAGACCAACCGGAAAACAGCATATTGCTTTTTTCATTCATAGGGATGAAGAAGAGAGAGGTGATCTATAAAGGAGAGACAACTCTTCTTGTAGTACTTGAAGATGATGCTCTTGCCCTCAACGAGCTGGTTGTGAATGGTATTGTTACCAGAAAAAAAGAGAGCTTTACCGGGTCATCCACAACCTTCAATGTAGAAGATTTGAAGATGATAGGTAACCAGAATATTCTGATGAGTTTAAAGACTCTTGACCCATCATTTGCAATTATCGAAAACAATGAATTTGGCTCAGACCCTAACAGGTTGCCCGATATCGAGATTCGCGGTAAAAGCAGTGTTATTGGACTCACAGAGTTATACGGTACAGATCCTAACCAGCCACTCTTTATTCTCGATGGTTTCGAATCTACCCTATCCGTAATCAGCGATCTTAGTATGGACCGTGTTCAAAGTATCACAATTCTTAAAGATGCTGCAGCAACTGCTATCTACGGATCTAAGGCAGCAAACGGAGTGGTTGTTGTAGAGACAAAGAGACCGGAGTCCGGCAGGTTGAAAATCAACTATAACGGAAACCTCTCATTCAACTTTGCAGATCTTACAGATTATAATCTTATGAACTCATACGAAAAGCTTGTATATGAAAGGCTTTCGGGCTACTATGGAACTATAGATGCTCAGGGCAATATTGTGAACGAGGTAAACGAGATCAACTACTTTAACAGAATGAAAGAGGTGAGCAGAGGGGTAGATACCTACTGGATGAACGAGCCACTCCGTTTCGCCACGACTCATAAACACACTCTGTTTGTAGAGGGTGGCGACCAACATATGCGTTACGGTATTGGTACCAGCTACGGAAAAACAGAGGGTGTAATGAAAGAGTCAGACAGAGAGGTTATTAATGAAAACATTAGACTTATTTACAGAAAAGGTAAACTCTCTTTTACAAATACCCTAAATATTGACTACTCACTGGCAAACCGGGAAAGTATACCTTTTTCAAAATTTTCAAGGGCAAATCCCTATTTCAGAAAGTACAACGAAGATGGAGTCCCGATTATGCAGTTAGACAAGTTTCAGTATATGGATATCAATACACTAAGCATAATTACTTCCAATTTCTATAATCCACTTTACGACTTTGAAAACAACAACTTCGATAAAACTTCGACTTTCGGGTTTACTAACAATTTTGAACTTGAGTGGAGTATTAAAGAAGATCTTCGGGTAAGAAGCCGAATAGGACTTGGTAAAACAGAGTCCAAATCGGAGATATTTCTATCTCCTTTTAACTCTTCGTTTGTTGGAAGTGAGCAACTAAAGAAGGGTACATATTCGGAGTCGGGAACAAGCAAACTGAATTATGACGGAGATGTTAGCATTACTTATGGAACTCTTATCAATCAGTCTCATATGGTAAATGCCGTTGCAGGATTGAGATTCAGCGAGAACTCAGCGGTATATAGCAAATATGATGTTCAGGGGTTTATAGATGACGAATTCTGTAATCCTGCATTTGCAATAGGTTATCCGGAGGGGAAGAAATCGGAGTATTCGGAGTCTAAAAGGAGAGCATTAAGTTACTATATGAATGCAGGATACTCGTATGAGAGCAGATATCTGCTGGATGCAAACTTTCGCATTGACGGCTCATCGGTTTTTGGAACAGAGAGAAAGTTCTCTAAGACCTGGTCTGTGGGACTTGGATGGAATCTTCACAATGAGAAATTTTTCAAAGAGATATTTAATGTAAATATTTTTAAACTGAGAGCCTCTATAGGTAACCCCGGAAATCAGAATTTTGATGATTATATCTCAATGAGAATATACAGTTATAACAATCATAACAGTAATCCATTCGGGGTAAGCACAATAATCAGTAATCTTGGGAATAAAGATCTTGAGTGGCAAAAGACACTGGACTCTAATATTGGTTTTGACCTTGTTACAAATAACAATAAACTTAGGGTAAATTTCGACTACTTTTACAAAAAGACCGACCCTCTGCTTGTGTTCATAGGTGTTCCATCATCTCTTGGTACAGTAAGTATTCCAAAGAATCTTGGTGAGCAGTTAACTAAGGGGCTCACCCTCTCTATTAGCTACAATGTTATTAAAAACAAGAACTTCAGCTGGCTTGCAAACCTCAATTTACGCCATTTGAACTCAAAATATGCAAATATCGATCAGTCGATGGATATCTTCAATAAAACAAACAGAAGCAGAAATCTTATAAGATATTATAACGGGGCAAGTCCTACAGACCTGTGGGCAGTGCGATCTGCAGGGATAGATCCTGTTACGGGAAGGGAGGTATTTATAGATAAAAACGGGAATCAAACTTTTACCCACAGTTATGACGATGAGGTGGTAGTCGGGAACAGCTCTTCTACTGTTGAGGGTGTGGTCGGTTCCACTCTCCGCTACAAAGGGTTTTATGCTACATTCAATTTTAGTTACAGGGTAGGGGGACAGGTTTTTATGCAAACTCTTTACAATAAGGTAGAGAATATCTCTTCTGGAAATCTGCACTATAATCAGGATAAACGAGCGCTTTATGCCCGCTGGAAAAAATCGGGAGACATTGCAAAGTTTAGGGCGATCTCATCTACAGATGTAACCCCAATCTCCTCAAGATTTGTAGAGGATAATAATATTTTGTCCTGCGAATCTGTATCTGTAGGGTATGAATCAAATGCTGCCTGGCTGCAGAAAATCGGTGCCACATCTATGACTGTAAGAGCCTATATGAACGATATTTTCCGTGTATCTACGGTTAAAAATGAAAGGGGACTTGACTATCCTTTTGCAAGATCGGTATCTATGTCATTGGGAATAAGATTCTAATTATAAAGAAATGTAATTATAAGAAGTATGAAAAAAGTTTTAAAATATTCATTGTTAATTTTAGTGATCTCCCTTTGCTCCTGTGAAAAATGGCTGGATATAAAGCCATCGGACAGGTTGTCGGAAGAGATGGTCTTCTCCGACAGGGAGGGTTATTTAAAGGCACTCAACGGAGTCTATGTAGAGCTCACCTCAACTAGCCTCTATGGTCAAAATTTGAGCGCAGGGATACTGGATGTTATGGCACAATACTACAATGCCGCATCTTCATCTACATATGCTTACTACTACTACCAGAAGTATACCTATACAAATGCCTCAGTTAAAGGCACTTTTGATAATATCTGGCAAAAGTCCTACCAGCTGATAGCTAACTGCAACACAATAATTGAAAAGTGTGGAGATTCCAACGAACTACTTTCGGAACAGTACTTCGGTATTATTAAGGGAGAGGCTTTGGCATTAAGAGCAATGCTTCATATGGATCTGTTAAGGATATTTGGCCCTATTTACTCACAGGGAAGTACAACTCCTGCTATTCCGTATATGAAAACTCAGGATCACGAGATTCAACCTCTTCTCTCATCAGAAATGATATGTGAAAATATTATCAAAGATCTTACTGAGGCAATGAATCTGCTCTCATCTGCAGACCCGGTTATTACTGCGGGTGTGAAAAATAATGCAAACAGTTCCGGAGATAATAGTTTGAATTACAGGCAGTATCGTCTTAATTTTTATGCTGTAAAAGCTCTTCTTGCAAGAACTTATCTTTGGAAAGGAGATAAAGAGAACGCCTTTAGGGTTTCGGAAGAGATTATAAACAGTGTACAGATTCCGGGTTCGCAGATTTTCCCGTTTGTAACCAGTGCGTCGGCAACAAGTTCTACAATTCCGGACCGGGTTTTCTCCACAGAGGTGCTTTTCTCTCTTTACAGCTCAAACAGGGTGCAGATGCACAATGCTCTGTTTTTGCCCACTCTTGAGGTTAACAGAAGACTCTCATTTGCCGGGACTCTTACAGATGGAAGGGTGAATGAGCTTTACGACGATAAAAATGACTACAGATACAAAATCTGGAGCAACTATAATAACAATGGTACCAATGTTTTATATCACAGAAAATTTGAAGATATGTCAGACACTCAGGGTGCAAGCAACGCCTGGAGATATATGGTTCCACTTATAAGACTTAGTGAGGTTTTCCTTATTGCAGCCGAGAGTAGTAGTGAACTGGCTACGTCTGTGCTATATCTGAATAAGGTTAGAAACAGTAAAAGTTGTTTTAGTGTAACCCCTGCTTCGTACGATATTCTTATGAATTATGTTACTCAGGAGTATAGAAAGGAGATGCTTGGAGAGGGACAACTATTCTTTTATTACAAAAGGAGGGCATTACAAAATGTGCCAAACGGAGCTCTTGCGGCAGGCAATGTAAATGTTGCTTTAACAAGTTATGTTGTGCCGCTTCCGGATAGCGAAATTAGTCAGAGAATTAACTAACAGGATAATTACAAAATAGTTATGAAGAAAAATATTATTAATATCCTTATTTCGGCACTGGTGGCTCAACTCCTGTTCACCTCTTGCGAAAAGGAGCTGATGTCTTACGAAGGCAGCGAAGGGGTCTATTTTGCAGTTCAGTGGGGCACCTCTTACGGAAATGAAAAAACCTGGCCATATATGCCTTTTTCTAACCTCGAATTTGTTAAGGTTGTGGGGAGCGAAACAACGGTTCAACTTAAAGTGATGGTCACAGGTCCTGTTATGGATTATGACAGGAGATTTGGTGTGGCAATCAATCCGGACAGTACCACTGCACAGAAGGGTGTTCATTTTAATGATCTGCCTGCCGAGTGTACAATTAAGGCAAACGAGTGGTTTACCTATATACCTGTTGTTGTAAAAAGGTCGGCTGATCTAAAAACTTCGGTTAAAAAAATTGGAATTAAACTTGTTGCAACCAAAGATCTGGCACTTTCATTCCCGGCCTTTGATGCAGTTGCAGGATTTACATCAGGAACCATTGTCCCCACTTTTGACGCTACAATGCACACTATCAATATCAGCGATTTTATTGTTAAACCAACGATTTGGACCGGTTCCGTAAATGCTCAGAATATGGAGGCAGGGCTATGGGGGGCATTTTCGGAGAAGAAACTCAACCTCATTTGTGAAAGGTTCAATCTCACCTATAACGATTTTATGAGTACTACAACTATGCCATCTGTTTTGCAGTATCTTATCTACCAAACTATGTCAAGGTATCTGATTGAGATGTATCAGAATGGAACGCCTGTTCTCGAAGATGATGGAAGACTTATGTGGTTTTCGGGATGTACTTGGGAATCATCTCCGGGAGTACCGTGGGTTCGTTAATCTAAACCTTTTAATTGATTTATGATGAAAACTAAAATAATACTTTTTACAGTTTTACTATCCTCTCTCACCTCCTGTCTTAAAGATGAGGGAAACTATACATACCAAGACATCAACGAAATCAAGGTTACGGGTGTTGCTTCCGCTTACAATGTTATGAGGGATCTTGATACACTCGTTATTGACCCGGTCGTTACTATGACGGACGGAGATCTCAGTGATACAATCAGATTCCGGTATATGTGGCTTGCCGTTAAGGCCTACTCAACTAAGGATACGCTGGCCAAAACACGGACTCTAAAATACAACATTAAGCTTGCACCGGACACCTACGAATTCTATTTGAAAATTGTTGATAAACAAACAGGTGTAACCTGGTCTACAATTTCAAAACTTGTGGTTGGAACTCCTTACACAAAAGGAATTCTTCTTATTGGTGAAAACAGTCAAGGTAATTCGCAGGTGCAGATGCTCTCAATGGTGTCAGATACTCTGTTTTTCCCCGATATGCTCAAAAACAGTGGTTTCCCCGATCTTAAAAATCCTGTAGATGTTTTTCATACAGGCGGATCGGAGAGTTATATCAAACTTTGGGTATTGACCGGATCGGGAGCCTATGCAATTGACAGGCTCACTCAGAAATGTTCGGCACCTAATGTGTTTAAAAACTCAATATTTACTGCTGATCCAATTACAGAGGAGCTGATACCTGTAAATATGTGTCCGAGAATAAAGGATAAAGCCGGTGCAATGTCTACCTCGCTTTACAGAGGTGTAATCTGCAAAAACGGATATGTATTCAATACTATGTTCGCTTTGAACGGGGGTGATTACTACACAGAACCTGTTAACAGGGAGGCCTCAAATTTTTCAAAACTTATTATGGCTCGTCCGGAGATGTTTTATGCAAATTTAAGTTATAAGGGATTTCTATGGTATGATAAAGAGGGTGAGAGATTTATGCAGGTAGGTGCATCAGCAGCTGTCTCTAATGCCATTGCCGATCTTCCCGGTGATATCTTTCCCTGGAACAATAAAACTTTGGGAAGAACTCTGGTTTACGGGGAGAATACAACAAACACAGATGGAGGTTCAACAGGCGGTAACTCATTTGCAATAATGAAGGATGCATCGGGTAATGCATTCATATATAAATTGTTTGTAGGAACCAATATAGAGAAGAGGGCCTTCTATACAGTTAAGTCCATTGCTGCCAACTTCCTTAATGCCGATTTTTATGCCTTCTCATCAAAAAGAACGGTTGTATTCTACTCTAAGGGAAAAGATCTCTATGCATATGACTACAATCCGGGCAATGAAAAATTCTTTAAAATTACCGGCTTTGAGACCGATAATATCTCAATGATAAAGTTTGACACCCAAATAGAACCATCTACAAATCCGTTGTACATAGCAACTTATAATAGTGCCGGTATTGGTACTCTGCGTAAATATTTTCTTGGCACCAGTCCGGACAACATAACTCTAAATTTGCATCCTCAATCCGATTGGACAGGCCTTGTTAAAATCAGGAATATGAGCTGGAGAGCAGTGAAGTAATTTTCAAATATGAATATAAGAGGGATAAGTAATGTGTTTTAAAAGGAAAATCTTAATCTCAGTGCTATTATCGGTGTTATTTTACCAGATAACAGCCGGGCAGGGGAAAGTTGTGATAACCGGTTGGGTAAACGATTACAACAATAAAAATCCGGAGATTATTTATTCCGGAGCATCATCTGAAATAAATAATGACAAAGATGTCAAAGTCTTGTCTGAGAGTAGCGGATTTTTTAAAACCGAAATTATCTCAGACAACCCATCCTATTATAAAGTTGGTGCAAATACTGTATATCTGAAACCGGGTGACTCAGTTAGTTTAAAACTTTTTAGGAGTTCACAAACGACTGAAATTACGGGCGATGGCGCAGAGTATAATAACTATTTGAAAGGAGTTAGCTGGGTTGAGAAGAAAAAGATCTTTTTGAATAATCTGGGTGTATCTTATGAGAGGATTAAGGTTGTAATAGACAGTTTTGCCGTATTAAGAATTCAGGATCTTAACGAGCTGAAACTAAACGATAAGAGCTTGATAGAAAAAGAGATAGCAAGAATTACTGCCGACAGAATATCTGCCCGTCTTACTTATGCTAACTATGGACGCATTTATGATTGGAAAGATAGTGATAGCCTTAAAAATGTGAAACTTTACAAATTTTATGGCTCTTTTGCCGATGAAATAAATAAACTTCTTGAAATAATTATAAATAGAGATGATTATCTTGACATAGAATCTGTTAGAAAAGTGCTTCTGGAGTGTAAGAATTATGATTTCTTCGTTAGAAGTAATAGTGCCGGTTTTACAGAGCTGTGTTCAGTAATCGACAATAGCAGACTGATGGATAGAGGTCTTAATATTAAGGATTATGCAGGTTTAAAATCGTATATTGACAAAATATCGAGTCCGGAGTTGAAAAACTCATTCCGCCTTAAGTTCCTTAAAAGGGAGGCATTAATGGAGGGGAAGGCTGCTTTTGATTTCGAGATGAAAGATAGAAACGGTAAGGTGTTCAATCTTAGCGATCTTAAAGGCAAAGTACTCTATATAGATTTATGGGCTACCTGGTGCCTGCCTTGCCTTGCTCAGGGTCCGATGTATACCGAGTTAAGTAAAAAATACAGAAGTATCACTTTTGTCGCAATTTCTATTGATGAAGATGAAGATAAGTGGAAAAAGAAGATTATCTCCGAGAATAGAGAAACTATTAAGGAGTTTATAGCAGACCAATCGTCAATAAAAGAAATCTGGGAGCTCAGAACCATCCCTAGATTTATCCTTATTGATAAAAATTTTAGGATAATAACAGCATTCGCTCCGCGACCATCAGAGAAAATGGAGATTGAAGAGTATCTGGGTTATTATAAACTTTAACGATATATATTATGCTATCGTTATAAATAGAGAGAAAATTAATTTGGTTAGTTAATTGTGTTTTGTTTAACAGTGAAAAAGCCGGGGTCAAAATCTCCGGTTTTTTCTTGTTGGCAGATAACTATTTTGCTCTCTAAGGTTCATATAAAAGAACTCCTCTCCACCTATGTAGGGTTATTGAAATTTTATCTTCACCGAAAAGTTTGATTATTGAAGAGAATAAGAATTTTTATTACCTTCGCATCCCGAAAGCCGGTAGCAATCACTACAGTTGAGAGCGGCCGGCAATTTATCTAACAAAAATTTGAAATAATGAGGAATTTATCTCAACACGAGATTGGCTCACTGATAGCTAATCATTGTGTGGCGGAAGACTGGACTAAAGTCTTTGTGTCGGAGAGGTTCTCAGCAGACTATGTACACAGCACCCGCTTCTCGGGGAGGGTTGTACTTGGCCATTTTGAGAAATCTTTTACCATTGCCGGCGGTTTGGTCCGCCACTCAGGCATCAGAAATGCAACTATTCACAATTGTGAAATTGGCGACAATGTTCTCATAGAGAACGTACTCAACCACATCTCCAATTATACTATTGGAGAGGATTGCTATATCCAGAATGTAAATGTAATTGCCGTGGAGGAGTTCTCTACATTCGGGAACAATGTACGCGTGAGTGTGCTCAATGAAATGGGGGGCAGAGAGGTGCCTATTTATGACAAACTCTCATCTTCACTCGCCTATATTATTGCCCTTTACCGCCATAAGAAAAGGGCGATAGAGAATTTTGAAAAACTTATTGAGAAATATGCCCGGGAGAGTGGGTCAGATATGGGCTCTATAGGTAAGGGGGTGAAGATTCTCAATACCGGTACAATAAAGCACGTTCGTATAGGCGATTATGCCAAAATTGTGAACACATCCAGGCTGGAGAACGGAACTGTCAACAGCAACAAACTGGCCTCGGTATATATTGGCGACAGCGTTATAGCCAAAGATTTTATCTTCTCCTCGGGCTCCTATGTGGCCGATGCCGCAACGGTAAGCAAGTGCTTTGCCGGACAATCGTGCCATATCTCGCATAGCTTTTCGGCTCACGACTCGCTTCTGTTTGCAAACTGTAAATTTGAAAACGGAGAGGCCTGTGCAGTTTTTGCCGGGCCATTTACCGTATCTATACATAAATCCAGCCTGCTCATTGCCGGAATGCTCTCGTTTCTAAATGCAGGGAGCGGATCCAACCAGAGTAACCATATGTATAAGCTGGGGCCAATCCATCAGGGAATTATTGAGAGAGGCTCAAAGACCACCAGTGACTCCTACATATTGTGGCCTGCCAAGGTGGGTGCGTTTTCGCTGGTGATGGGAAGGCACTACCGCCATTCGGACACCTCCGATATGCCATTCTCATATCTGATTGAGAAATCGGATGATACATATCTCATTCCCGGAGTGAACCTTAGGAGTGTGGGCACAATAAGGGATGCGCAAAAGTGGCCACTAAGGGATACAAGAACAGACCCGCAGCTGCTGGATATGATCAACTATAATCTGCTTAGCCCCTACACAATCCAGAAGATGATACGGGGCAGGAGTATTCTTACAGAGTTGAGAGTTGTCTCAGGTGAGACCTCCGAAACATACACCTACAGAAGCTCAAAAATCAAAAACTCATCTCTGAGAAACGGAATCACTCTTTACGAGAAAGCGATCAATAAATTCTTTGGCAACTCACTTATAAAGAGGCTGGAAAAGACTAATTTCGAAAACATAGACCAGGTAAGAGAGCAGCTTAAACCAACTCATAAATTAGGTGAGGGAGAGTGGGTAGACCTCTCGGGTCTTATTGCCCCAAAATCTGAGGTTGATAGAATTATTGAGCAGGTAGAGAGCGGGCAGATAACTCTTTGTAAGATAGAGGAGCGGTTCCGGGAGCTACACCGGGATTACTACGATATGGAGTGGAGCTGGGCATATGGAGCAATGCAGAGATATTACAACATAGATCTCTCGAAGATAACTGCAGATGAGATCCGGTCGCTGGTGGAGAGCTGGCGCGAGTCTGTAGTCACTCTGGACGAGATGATATACAAAGACGCTATGAAGGAGTTCTCAATCACCTCAATGATTGGCTTTGGTGTAGATGGTTCGGAGATGGAGAAACTCGAAGATTTTGAGTCGGTAAGGGGTGAGTTCGAAAGTAACCCCTTTATATCTGCAGTTCATAAACACATTGAGGTGAAATCTGCTCTGGCCCGGGAGCTGCTTTCAAGACTATCCACACTTTAATACAACATTCATATGTGTGGAATAGTCGGATATATCGGACAACGCAACGCGTGTCCAATCCTAATCAATGGTTTAAAGCGTCTTGAGTACCGGGGCTACGACAGCGCCGGGGTTGCACTAATCAACTCTTCGGGGGAGATAAACATCTATAAAACAAAGGGCAAAGTGGCAGATCTGGAGTGCTTTATGCACAATAAACCAACAGATGGCCATACAGGCATAGCTCACACCCGCTGGGCAACCCACGGAGAACCAAACAGGGTTAATGCCCATCCCCACTACTCATCTTCCGAGAAGATAGCACTCATCCACAACGGGATTATTGAGAACTACTCTCCATTGCGGCAGATGCTTATTCAAAACGGATATGAGTTCAAGAGTACAACCGATACCGAGGTTCTTGTGCAGCTTATAGAGTATGTGAGGGTGAGCGAGGGGGTTGGGTTGCTTCCTGCTGTGCAGATAGCTCTGAGCAGGGTGGTGGGCAGTTATGCGATTGCAATAATTGAGAGGAGCAACCCCGGTCGTATAATTGCCGCAAGAAAGAGCAGCCCGCTGGTTGTGGGTATTGGAGACAATGAGTACTTTATTGCATCGGATGTATCTGCAATCATAGAGCACACCTCATCTGTGACCTATATCAACGACGAAGAGATTGCGGTAGTTGACCTAAAAGAGGGGCTCAAAGTTGTAAATCTCAGTAACGAGGAGCTCCTGCCGGTTGTGGTGAAACTTGACCTAACCCTTTCGCAGCTTGAGAAGTGCGGTTACGAACACTTTATGTTAAAGGAGATCTTTGAGCAGCCACAAACCATATTCGACTCTATTCGAGGCAGGATAAATCTGGAGGGGACAAATGTTGCCCTCTCAGGAATAATTGACAACAGGGAGAGGTTCCGGAATGCCCGGAGAATAATAATTGTGGCTTGCGGGACATCCTGGCACTCTGCACTCATTGGGGAGCATATCCTTGAGTCTTTATGCAGGATTCCGGTGGAGGTAGAGTATGCGTCTGAGTTCAGGTACAGGAACCCGGTTATCTACCCGGATGATATTGTAATAGCCATATCTCAATCGGGTGAGACTGCAGATACCCTTGCCGCAGTGGAGCTTGCAAAGGAGAGAGGGGCCTTTGTTTACGGCATCTGCAACGCAGTTGGCTCTTCAATTTCGCGTGCTGCACACTCCGGCTCCTATATCCACGTGGGCCCCGAGATAGGGGTGGCATCTACAAAAGCATTTACCGGGCAGATAACTGTGCTCATAATGATGGCTCTTGCTCTTGCCGAGCCTATTCGGAGCGATATTGTACGGGAGCTAAATAAAATCCCGGGCAAGATTGAGGAGATACTCAGAACAAATGACTCTATATGCGAGTTATCAAATTCACTAGCAGATGCTAAAGGGTTTATCTATCTGGGGAGGGGTTTAAACTACCCTGTTGCTCTTGAAGGAGCTCTAAAACTCAAGGAGATAACCTATACACACGCAGAAGGTTATCCTGCTGCCGAGATGAAACACGGCCCTATTGCACT
This sequence comes from Bacteroidetes bacterium HGW-Bacteroidetes-5, assembly GCA_002842515.1. GTDB lineage: Bacteria > Bacteroidota > Bacteroidia > Bacteroidales > UBA932 > Bact-08. The sequence goes on from PHDC01000001.1 coordinate 1,933,730, forward strand.
GGTAGAGGAGGGTGTTCCGGTTATTGTAATTGCAACAGATAGCTCTGTATATGATAAGGTTATAAGCAATATTCAGGAGATCAAGGCCCGAAGGGGGAGGGTGATAGCAGTCGTTACAAGAGGAGATACTCAGGTAGTGAATCTTGCCGACAGTGTGATTGAAGTTCCTTCAACCATAGAGTATCTAAATCCACTACTATCTGTTATACCGCTACAACTTCTTGCATATCACATAGCTGTAAACAAAGGGCTGGATGTAGACCAGCCACGCAACCTGGCAAAATCGGTAACAGTAGAGTAAAAATCACCGGGATCTTTTACCAGGCATTGATATTAAAAACAATTAAGTGTGGTTATTTAATAGGTTAATAATTGAATAAATGAGTGGTAAAAGACCCCGGAGATTAATAACTAAAATCACCGATCTTATAGGAAATACACCTATAATAAAAATTGATAAAAAACTTCACGGCCTCAATAATGTTGAGCTTTATGCAAAACTTGAGTATCTCAACCCGTTCGGGTCACTAAAAGACAGAACAGCACTGGGTATGCTCCGGGATAATCTGCAGGAGATCTCCTCTCAGGGGAGGAGGGTTATAGAGACCTCAAGCGGAAACACCGCAAAGGCACTTCAATGTATCTGCAATGTAAATGGGATAGAGTTTACCACAGTAACCAACAGGATTCGGGTATCGGAGTCCAGAAACATCCTCAGGTTTATAGGCACAGATGTTATGGAGGTTTCAAAAGATGTAGATACTGTGGCTATGATTGAGGAGATGACACTGCGTGACCCATCGGCCTATTTCCATACGACCCAATACTCAAACAGGAAAAACATAGAGGCTCATAAAGTTACAGGAGATGAGATCCTTGAAGATATTGGAAAGGTTGACTATTTTATTCACGTTCTGGGGACTTCAGGGTCGGGCAGGGGGATTGCTCAACGGCTAAGTGCAGATAACAATCAGTTAAAAACCGTGGGAGTGGTCACATCTGCCGAGAGCTACATCCCCGGGATAAGAAGCGTGACAGAGCTTGGCTCCTGCGGGTTTTTTAACAGAGAGGAGTATGACTCAATTGAAGAGGTATCTGCCAATACAGCAAAGTGTTATATGAAAAAGCTTTGCAGGCAGATGGGCATTCTTGCAGGAGTCTCATCGGGTGCCGCTTTTGCTGCGGCCGTAAGTTATCTGAAAAGAGAGGAGGAAAAGCATCAGGCATCTGCCAACACCATAGAATTTTCAGAAGAGATGACTGATAGAGATCTCTTGGACAATACTTTGAAAAAGGCGGTTATTGTGGTATGTGACAGGCTTGAGACCTACGCTAACTTTATAAAGGAGAACAGATTTTACAAATACCACGTGCTTGGCAACACCTACATAATTGTAGACGCAGTTGACAATTCCACACCGCTTAGCATCGAATTTGTTAAAAGGATCTGCCACAAAGAGTACGGAGCAGGCGCCGATGGTCTCATTTACGGACCGTTGGAACCGACCGACCATTTAGAACAGGCAGGTCATTTGGTATCCACCGGCCATTTAAACCCCGGACAGGTTTATGAGTATAAAGCTTACAATAAAGATGGCAGCGAGGTGAAAAGTGCACTCTTTGCCAGTATGATTTTTGCCAAATATCTTAAAGATAAAGAGGTTGTTAAGTCAGATTCAATCCCGGTAAAGATTGCAGAGCAAAAAATGAGTGTAGAGTTCCTGAACAGAGAGGCTACCCGTATAAAAGTGACAATAAAAGAGCCGGTCATTAAAGGCGTCAGAAAGATAGGCGGCCTGGAGTATATAAATGTTTATTTAGGGAATGAGAATCTGGTGAGAGAGGAGCAGAATCCGACAAAGGAGATGATAACAGAGAGGGGGGAGGAGATCCACGCGAGCGGGGAGTTTCCCGATGGTGTTAATATTCAGCTGGTAAACATAATATCCCGGAACCATATTCAGATAGAGACATTTGAGAGAGGTGTGGGTTACACTCTTGCCTCGGGAACCAGTGTGATGGCATCCTGCTTTGCAATGAAGGGGAGGCTTGGGACATCTGTATCTGTACACACCCCAGGCGGAATTTGTAAAGTAGATCTCAACTCGTATTCAATAACGGCAGAGGTGTTCAAAATTTTTGAGGGAGAGTTTGAGATGTAGCCTCAGCAAGTTGCTCTGAAATAATTTGTAAATTGCAGCCAATATTATCTAAATTTAAAATCAGATGAAAAGGGTTGGATTAATAATTTTGCTTTTTTGCACTGTAATTGGTGCATCTGCACAGAAACTTCCTGTAGCCTGGGAGGAGCTCACCTCGGGTGATTTTACGAAAGCTGTAACTATATCTCAAGGGGTGTGTATTATTCCGATGGGAGTGATGGAGAAGCACGGGCAGCATCTGCCTTTGGGAACCGACCTCTACACGGCAAGGGATCTCTCATTAAGAGCTGCGCAAAAAGAGTATGCAATAGTATTCCCTCCCTATTTTACAGGGCAGATATTTGAGGCAAAACAGCAGCCGGGAACAGTTGCCTACAGTACGGAGCTCATTTACAAACTTCTGGACGAAACCTGCAGGGAGATCTCAAGAAACGGAATCAAGAAGATTATTCTGGTAAACAGCCACGGCGGTAACAATAACTTCCTGCTCTATTTTTGCCAGACCCAGCTTGAGTCGGAGAGAGATTATGTGGTTTATCTCTACCGCCCGGAGGTAGATTCCCAAACACAAAAGAGTATTGCAGCCCTGCGCAAAAGCACCACCGGAGGGCACGCAGATGAGGTTGAATCCTCCATTATGATGTATATCCACCCCGCTCTGGTTAAAATTGAGAGGGCAGGCAGTGAGTCGGGTGCAGATATGGACCGTTTTAAAATTGCCAACGGCTACTCGTCAATCTGGTGGTATGGGAAATACCCCAACCACTATGCAGGAGATGCCCGCGGAGCAAACCCAAAACTGGGAGAGATTGCCCAGGAGCAAAAAATTGACCAGCTAATAGAGGTCATAAAGCAGGTCAAAGCAGATAAAAGCGCATCCGAACTCCAAAAGAGCTTTTTCAAAGAGTCACAAACTCCTTTGAATACAGTAGCTAAGTAGCACTATTCAAAACGAATTATTATAAGTATAATAATTGAAAAAAATATTATGTATTTGTAAACATATTTGTTGACAAATTACTATCTTTGCCCTATGAGTAACTTATCGCAACATATTGACTCTTTAATTAAAAAAGGGGGATATAAGCAATCTGATATTGCAAAGGCAATTGGTGCACATCGCCAACTGCTCAGTTCTGTTATTATGGGAAAGAGAGAGTTATCAATGCAAATGGCCCTGAAGTTAGAATCGTTTTTTAATTTACCGGAAGGGAAACTCATCAAAATGCAGGTTGAGAATAGCATATCCAGGTACAAATACAATCTGAAAACGGATTTGGTAAAAGAGCTAAACAAAGTCAATGCTTTCTGGTCCTATGCAAATGTATCTGCAGATAATATTTCGGATGAGGAGCTGATTGAAAAAACACTTATATATCTTGATATGAAAGATATATCTAAACTTTTTGAACTCTATAAAAGAGACTATATCCGGATGGTATGGAGGGAGAATATGGTCATTCAGGGAGATTATCTATTCAATCTCAACGTTATGATTGCGATGTTTTACTTCGACATTAAAGAACCTGAGCAATATTTGAGAAGTACAGAACATAAGTTAATTAACAAAAAATTAAGAAAAGCATAAACTAAGCACCAAAAACATAGTAATGATGCTTTTATCGGAGAATTTTAAATCTGATGCTAATTTTGAACAGCTTGAACCCAAAAACTTTGCTAAAGTTTCCCACGTGCCTAAACGCCATCCCTAGGAGTTTTTTGTAATTAATTGAAATTAAGAAATATAATGTTAATGATTTTGCGTTTGGGTTGGATTAGATGATTACTATATATCACATTATATGTATAATACAAAAAACTCCCAGGGATCATTTAATGGCATAATCGCGAAGACATTATATTTATAATTGAGTTGACAAGAGCTATATATCAAAATATATGTATAGTAAAAAACTCCCAAGGATCATGTGGGGAACTTTAGAACTTTGGCAGTGTTTGATGCAATGCGCTATATATCAAATTAGTATAAATCTCAGTTTTCCAAATTTGGAAAACTCACTTTTGGAATCCCTTAACCAACAGTACTTTTCATCAAACACTGGCAAAGTTTGTCACCAACCTCGGTGGTTGTTTTGGCGGTGCCCTCTTCGCACAAATCAGGGGTTAACCATCCATCTTCAATGGCGCCATAGCAGGCGCTCTTAACGGCATCTGCTTCACGTACAAGACCAAATGCGTCACGGAGCATCATTGCGGCCGAGAGGATTGTGGCTATTGGGTTTGCGATGTTTTTGCCGGCTGCCTGTGGGTATGACCCGTGGATAGGTTCAAAGAGCGGGGAGCCCAATCCGAAGGAGGCAGATGGCAATAGTCCGATTGAGCCGGTAAGCACACTTGCTTCGTCACTGAGAATGTCACCGAACATATTTTCTGTAAGTATCACATCGAATTTTGCCGGGAATGTAACCAGTTGCATTGCAGCATTATCTACAAACATAAAATCTAGCTCAGTCTCCGGAAATTCACTCTTGTGAAGGGCTGTAACCACCTCTCTCCAGAGCCTTGATGTCTCCAGAACATTGGCCTTATCTACCAATGTAACCTTTCCCCTTCTTCCCGAAGCCAACCGGAAAGCGAGTCGCGCAACCCGCTCCACCTCTTCGGCCGAATAGATACAGGTGTCGAAAGCTGTTAACCTGTCTATACTTCTCCCCCTTGGCTCCCCAAAATAGATTCCACCGGTAAGCTCCCGCACAACAACTAAATTGGCCCCGGCAATTCTATCCTCCTTCAATGGAGAGCGGTGAGATAGAGAGGGGATTAACTCTACTGGGCGGATATTGGCAAAAAGGCCAAGCTCCTTGCGCATCTTTAAAAGACCCTGCTCCGGACGCACTTTGGCCGTAGGGTCATTGTCATATTTCGGATCGCCGATTGCTCCGAATAAGATGGCATCGCAGGCGGTGCACAGTCGGTGAGTTTCGGGAGGGTAGGGGTCACCACAACTCTCAATAGCAATTGCACCAATCAATCCATAATTGAAGGTAAAGTTGTGTGAGAATTTCGTGGCAACAGCCTTAAGAACCTTTACTGCCTGTGCTGTTATCTCCGGCCCGATGCCATCTCCGGGCAATACTGTAATTATTTTATTCATAGGATATTATGTCTTTATGTAGTTTTAAAATAGCAAATCGGGATGTTTAAGATATAGGCAGATTAAAGAGAAGATGCTCTGTAAATCTCATACTCCTCTATCTCCTTAATATTTGAAAGCAGGTAGTCAATATCGTCATAGCCGTTTATCAGGCACTCCTGTTTGTAGTTGTTGATTTCGAATTTTTCGGAATCGCCGCTCTCTTCAACTGTAATCTCTTTTTTCATAAGGTCAATTTTTAATGTTGTTTTATTATTTGATTTGGAATGATTTATAATTGCAGAGTGAAATCCCTCACTTACCTGAACCGGCAGCAACCCATTATTGAGAGCATTGGAGCGAAAAATATCTGCAAAAGAACTCGAAACCACTGCTCTGAATCCGTAATCGGCAATTGCCCAGGCAGCGTGTTCGCGACTGGAGCCACAACCAAAATTTTTCCCGGCAACCAGGATTGTCCCCTCACCATTGGGGGTGTTTAAAATGAAATCCTCAATTCTCGCTCCCGAACTGTCGTACCTCCAGTCATAAAATAGATTTTCACCGAACCCCTCTCTCGAGATGGTTTTGAGAAAACGAGCAGGGATAATCTGGTCGGTATCAATATTATCCTTAGGTATTACCACCGCCCGGGACTCAACTATTGTAAACTTATTTCTCTTCATCATTATTTTGTATTTGCAGATTTGCTGTTATATGTGTTTTCACTGCCGGTTGTATTATCACTACCGGTTGCATTATCACTGTCGGTTGCATGAACCAACTCTCTTGGGTCTGTTATTACGCCTGTGATTGCAGATGCTGCTGCTACGAGCGGCCCGGCAAGTATTGTCCTTGCACCCGGGCCCTGTCGCCCCTCGAAATTCCTGTTTGTTGTTGATATACAGTACTTCCCTTCCGGAACCTTATCTTCATTCATCCCCAGACAGGCCGAACATCCCGGTTGGCGCACCACGAAGCCCGCTTCACGAAGTATTTTTCCAAGACCCTCTTCCTCTATCTGCCGCTCAACCCTCTTAGAACCCGGAACCAGCCAGGCTGTTACCCCGGGGGCCTTTTGCCTCCCTTTAACCAAACCCGCAAAATCACGAAAATCCTCTATCCGCCCGTTTGTGCAACTGCCCAAAAATATATAATCTACAGGGTGTCCCAGCAGCTGCTCACCCCATTTAAATCCCATATAATCAAGAGCCTTCCCGGCCATTACCATATCAACTGCACTCTTCTCCGCACCTACCATATCAACTGCACTCTTCTCCGCCACTTGGCTTCCGGCCGGCGGAATTTTTCCGTGTACAACCATCCCCATTCCCGGGTTCGTGCCCCAGGTAATCATCGGCTCAATCGCTGCAGCATCTATTTCAACTACAGTATTAAAGAGAGCCCCGGCATCGCTTCTTAACTCCAGCCACCGCTTTACCGAACTCTCCCACAACTCACCTTTGGGAGAGTATTCCCGCCCCTTAACATAGTCAAGCGTCTTTTGGTCGGGCGCAATCAATCCGCCGCGGGCACCCATCTCAATACTCATATTGCAGATGGTCATCCGCCCCTCCATACTCAAACCTTTTATTGTGCTCCCCGCGAATTCAATGAAGTGGCCTGTTCCTGCGGATGTTCCCAGCCGCGAAATTATATGGAGGATTATATCCTTTGCACACACCCCATTTGAGAGCTCTCCATCTACCTTTATGAGCATCTGCTTAGGTTTGCTTTGGAGCAGGGTCTGTGTGGCCAGAACCATCTCCACCTCGCTTGTCCCAATGCCAAAGGCGATACTGCCAAAGGCTCCGTGTGTAGATGTGTGGCTGTCTCCGCAAACAATTGTCATTCCGGGTTGGGTTATTCCAAGTTCCGGCCCGATAATGTGTACAACCCCATTCGATGGGTCTCCCAGCGGGAAGTAGGTGATTCCGTGCTCCTTTGTGTTGGCAGCAAGCTGCTCAATGGGGATGCGGGACAAAGGATCTTCAATAGGCCTATCCTGCTCTCTGGTCGGGACATTGTGATCGCAGGTGGCAAATGTCTGTGAGGGCCTAAAGACTTTGCGCCCTCTGTTGCGCAGTCCGGTAAAAGCCTGAGGGCTGGTCACCTCGTGTATAAAATGGCGGTCAATGTAGAGGATTGACGGCACTCCCGGAAGGATTGACTGCCCACCCGGAAGGATTGACTGCCCACCCGGAAGGGTTGACTGCCCGCCCGGAATCTCTTTTACAATGTGCGACTCCCATATTTTGTCAAATAGTGTTTTCATCTGTTAGTGTTTTGTGTATATATCTGTATATTAATTGTTTAATATTTGTATTTTTCTCAATTGCCAAAATGCTATTTTTTAACTATTTAAAAACCAGCGTGTTTCACAGAACACTGGCAGTTGAATTTTCTGCTGCGCTGTTATGTGGCCAGCTGCGCGGATATGTGGTCCGTTTCACGGTTGTGTTCTCCGCGAAAAACTTTGCCAGTGTTTGATATAATACAATGTATATCAAAACTATGTAAATCCCAGTTTTCCAAATCTGGAAAACTCGCTTTTGGAATTATCTGAATAACAAGACGTTTCATCAAACAATGGCAAAGTTTAAAATCAGATCATTATCTTTGAAACGGCATTCACCAGCGCCTCCACCGATGCGGTGACAATATCGGTGTTGGCAGAGAAGCCGTAGTAGATACTGCCTTTGTTCTCTATCTGCACGTGTACCTTCCCGACATCGTCGCTTCCGCGGGTAATGGCTTGTACAAGAAACTCTTCCAGGTTTATCTTGCGGTGGACAAGGGATTTGACCGCACAGAATGCGGCATCGATGGGTCCGTTGCCGGAGCTGGTTGCACAGCACACCTCGCCGTCAATCACGAGCTTAACAGTGGCCATAGGAACGGAGTTTTTGCCGCACACTACCTGCAGATATTTAAGGCGAATCTTTTGATTCTGTTTGGCGCGGGTTACCCCCACAATTACGAGCAGATCTTGGTCGTTGATATCCTTTTTGCAATCTGCAAGCTTAAGGAATTTATCGTAGGCCTGGTCCAGCTCTTCGTTTGTAAGCTCTACACCCAGCCTTTTATAGTGGTGGTTTAGGGCTGCCCTTCCGCTGCGGGCAGTGAGTGCTATGGTAGATTCGTTGACACCCACATCTGCAGGGTCTATGATCTCGTAGCTTTCACGGTTTTTGAGAACACCGTCCTGGTGTATCCCCGATGAGTGTGCAAATGCATTCCTGCCCACAATCGCTTTGTTGGGCTGTACCGGCATCCTCATAAGGGTGGAGACCAGCCGGGATGTCCGGGCAATAAGCCGGGTCTCAATCTCTGTGTAGACAGGAATGTCTTTACGGCACTTTATTGCCATAACCACCTCCTCCATAGCTGTGTTCCCGGCCCTTTCGCCAATACCGTTCACAGTGACCTCAACCTGCCTGGCTCCGTTCATCACCCCTGCAAGAGTGTTTGCGGTAGCCATTCCAAGATCGTTATGGCAGTGAGTTGAGATTATCGCTTTGTGAATATTGGAGACATTTTCGCGCAGATATTTGATCTTCTCTCCATATTCGTATGGCATACAGTACCCTGTTGTATCGGGGATGTTTACAACAGTTGCCCCTGCAGCAATCACCGCCTCTATCACCCTGGCCAGATACTCATTCTCTGTGCGGCCGGCATCTTCGGCATAGAACTCCACATCGTCGGTAAATCGGCGGGCATACTTGACGCACTTCACTGCCCGTTCAAGAATATCCTCCCGGTTTGAGCGGAATTTGTGCAATATATGCATATCCGAAGTTCCTATCCCTGTGTGGATTCGCTTTCTTTTTGCAAAGTGCAAGGCATCTGCAGCAACATCTATGTCTCTCTCCACGGCTCTGGTTAGAGCGCAAATAGTCGACTCGGTTATTACTTTGGAGATCTCAACGATAGAGTTAAAATCTCCCGGGCTGGAGATGGGGAAGCCACACTCAATTACATCCACCTTTAGGAGCTCGAGTGCTTTTGCCAGTTCAATCTTCTCAATTGTGTTAAGCTGGCAACCGGGGACCTGCTCTCCGTCCCGAAGTGTGGTGTCAAATAGATAAAGTTTTTCCATAACTACATAAAATTAAAAAGCCACCCTTTTGGGGCGGCCTGTCTATTTTGATTTAAAATTCTCTTATTAATTAATGCACAACAGATGCTCCGCCCGATTTATATAAACCCAGCAGCAGCAGTGATTGAATAATTGATATTTGTCTTTGCATATAGGTTGCGAAGTTATTAAAAATTTGAACCAGACAAATTATAATTGAAAAATATTTGTAAATTGCCCTCCTTAAACAGGCACTCTCACCCATTTTTAAGAGCAAAGAGTACCGGAAAACTTCGTATGCATACAAAAAGAGATAAGCTGGTATCCTCTTCCGCATCTGCTTTTGAGCAGATGTATATCTCTAATTACCACAAAATAAAATCTTTTTGTAACCACTATTTAAGGGACGATAATCTCTCCAAAAATGTAGCTCAGGATGTCTTTGTCTCTGTATGGAACAACAGAGAGAATCTGGATTTTTCAGATGAACTTTTGCCATATCTTTTTGTGCTTGCAAAAAATATGTGTCTAAATATTCTAAAAAGGGAGAAGGTAAAACAGAACTATTCTGAGTATGGTAAAAGCCAAAACCGGGATTCGCTAAACTACACATCCCTGCGAGACTCATCCATTGGAATGCTTTATGGGAATGAGGTTGAGAAGTTGTTGAATGATGCACTGTTAAAAATGCCGGATAGCGTTAGGAGTACATTTTGTATGAGCAGGTTTAATCACCTTAAATACGAAGAGATAGCAATAAACCAGAAGATATCGGTAAAAACTGTCGAATACAGAATAATGTATGCGCTCCGGGTTTTGAGAAAAATATTAAAAGACTATTTACCAATCTTGTTAGGGTATTTGTCCCTGAGATTGTTTTAACATACAGAGAGATTTATATGACAAAAGAACTACTATTAAAGTACATTAAAGGAGATGCTGCAAAGCAGGAGGAGATCGAAATACTCGAGTGGATTGGGAAAGACCCCCAAAACGAGAGATATTTTGTGATGCTCAATAATTTGTGGATATCTCAAAACATTTCTCAGGACAAAGCAAATGAGCGTGAGATTGAGGAGATAAGAGAGCTTACAACAAAGAGAAACGACTCCCGCAAAAGATTGAGGAGATATATTTCATATGCTGCGGCTGCAGTTATCATTCTCTCTGTAGGGCTAAATCTGTTGTTTGTAAATAAAACAATATCAGATAAAAACAAGAAAGAGGAGCCTATAAGGATGGCATATCTGCCTACAGAATATAAACACGAAGTATATACCGAAAAAGGGGTTAAGGCAAGAATAACTCTGCCGGACGGCTCAATGGTGTGGCTAAACTCCGATTCCAGAATAATTTACCCGGACAGGTTTGAGACAGATATCAGAGAGGTTGAATTTTCCGGGGAGGCCTATTTTGATGTGGTGAAAGACTCTTTACGGCCATTGGTTATTAAAACTAATAAAGATTTTAAAATAGAGGTTTTGGGAACTCAATTCAATGTTAGGAGTTATGATAACGATAATGAAGCGCAAACAACACTCTACTCGGGCTCTCTAAATGTTGTATCTAAAGCAGTTAACAATGGCCGTAACGGAGAAAAAGATATTATCACAACCCTTAAACCTTCTGAATCTTGTATTATAAGAGATAAGCAGAGGCCTATTCATTTAAAACCGGCCGATGCCAATAAGCAGTATGCTTGGAAAGAGGGTAAAATTATATTTGACTCAACACCACTCTCGGAAGTTATTAAAATGCTAGAGAGATGGCACGGGACAGAATTTGTGGTAAAAGACCAGTCTATATACAGATTTGATATTACGGCTAAGTTTCGTTCTGAATCTATAGTGCAAATTATGGAGATGATAAAATATTGTTCTCTAGTGGATTACACTATCGACAGCAATAAAGTAGTGCTCTATCGCAGATAATTCTGATTTTTTTGTTAGGGTAATCTACTTTGATGTTGTTTTACAATCAAACCCAAAACAATTAAATTATGAATAGTAAAACAGTACCAAAGGCTTTATTAAGGCTTTTGCCTTTTGTAGCTATCTTCATCCTCTTTTGCAATGAGGTTTCAGCGCAAAAGATTAACATTAACTTTAAGGATACCCCGCTAAAAAACATTCTAACGGAGGTTAATCGCCAGACCGGCTATGACTTTGTTTATTCAAATGCACTAACTGCAATTAATGACAAAGTGACCATCAGCTATAGTGCCAATGGCGAACCTGTAGAAAAGTTGTTTGACGCACTTTTTACAGAGAGAGGTATATCCTATAAAATTAATAACAAACAGGTTACTCTTGCACCAAAAGAAATTGTTCCCGGAAGCAGACTTAATAGAGTCTCCTCTGCCGGAACAGCAGCACAAGAGTCTTTTTCTATTAAGGGTAAAATTTTGGATGACACTAAATTACCTCTTCCGGGAGTCTCAATCCAAAATCTCACATCAAAGAAAGGCTCTTTCTCCGACAACAACGGAGACTATAGTCTGGAGGTAAAAAACGGAGACAGAATCCGTTTTTCATCAATAGGGATGACAACTAAAGAGATTGTGATTTCCGGTAGCGTAACAATTTACAATATTGATATGGCACCCGACAACATTCTACTTCAGGATGTGGTCGTAACCGGTTACCAAACCCTATCAAAAGAGAGGGCAACTGGATCTTTCAATATTATAAAGGCCGAACAACTTGAAAAACCGGCAACCAACCTTGGACAGAGAATCATTGGAACATCTGCCGGTGTTCAGACAAAGACAGATGTAAACGGAAATGTAACATTTGAAATAAGGGGTCAAACAAGTCTCCTGGCAGCTGCACAGCCGCTTATCGTGGTTGACGGTTTTGCAATCCAGAGTGACCTCCGGTCAATCAACCCAAACGATGTTGAGAGTATTACAATTCTAAAAGATGCAGCTGCAACATCTATCTGGGGCGCACGCTCTGCCAACGGTGTAATTGTTATTACTTCAAAATCGGGATTAGGCAGTAAAAGAAGCGGTGTAAAAGTTGATTTTAGCAGTTTTCTCAAATATGCACCTAAGACAGATATCAATTATCAAAACCCTTTTGCAACATCTACAGAGATAATTGATTATGAGCAAAAAGGATTTTCTACCGGTTTCTTTGGCGGCCCTTGGGTTCCTCTTCCAAATAGTAACACAAGCCTGTCGGCAACCTATTCTGCAGCAGTTGAGGCAATGAATGAGGCCAGAATGGGATATATTACCACCGCTCAACTAAATGCCACTCTGGACAAGTTACGCTCAATAGATAATAGGCAGGATGTTAAAGATCATATGCTTCAAAACCCTTTTACACAGCAATATAACCTCAATGTATCAGGTTCAAACGAAAGGATGACAAATGTTCTCTCTCTGATGTACGAAGGTTCAAATCAGAGTTATAAAGGTGACGATACCAAGAAATACATTGCTAACTACCGCTCTAATGTTAAGGTATTTAAATGGCTGGACTTTTTCTTCTCTGGTAGCTTTGGAATGAAAGATGAGAGAAATAACGGAATGGTTTACACAAGCAGCCCTTACCACGCACTTTTTAACGAAGATGGTAGTTATGCGCCCGTTCCACAAGGGGTATATATGCCAAATATGATAAGACACGTCCCTATGAGCAGTTTCCCATATACAGATTGGACATACAATCCAATTAGAGAGGTAAATGGCCGTGACTTAAGAACAAAACAGATAAGCGCAAGAGCACAGGCAGGTTTAACCTTTAAAATCATTGAAGGACTTACCATTGACTCTAAGATTCAGTACGAAATAATAAATAACGAAACTAAGAATATCTACACAGAAGATACATACAATGTAAGGTCTACAATTAACTTTGCCTCTACTTGGGACAAGCCCACAGGAAAAGTTACAACTAACCTTCCAAAAGGCGGTTTTCTGGATCAGAGTAGAAACAGCTTAACTGCCTATAACTGGAGAAATCAGATTAACTATAATAAATTGTTTGCTGAGAAGCATCAGATAAGTTTTATTGCCGGTGCCGAGGTTTCAGACAGGGTTTACCAAACTTTTGGTAATCCAAGAACATATGGTTATGACGATGAAAAACTTACAGTAGGAACATTCCCTAACGGAGTTGGAGGAAGCGGTGTTTATGCCCTTAAAAACTGGACAGGTGGTGCACAAACATTTGCATATACCAACAGCTATTCATATAGTACAGACAGATACTTCTCAATGTATGGAAATGCATCATATACTTTTGACGGAAAATACACCCTTTCGGGATCTGCCAGGACAGATGCTTCCAACCTTATTACTGATGATCCTAAGTACAGATATGCTCCTTTCTGGTCTATCGGAGCTAGCTGGGCTATTACCAAAGAGGAGTTTATGAAGAGTATCTCCTGGCTGGACAGGTTACTCATTAGAGCAACTTACGGATACAACGGTAACGTAGATAAATCTACTTCTTTTATGCCACTAATCTCTGTAACAGGAACACAGAACATATATATTCAAGATTATACCGCATCAATAGGCAGCTATGGGAACCCGACTCTTCGTTGGGAGAAGACAGGAACCATCAATCTTGGATTTGACTTTGATATGTTTAACGGGAAGCTATACGGGAAATTAGACCTTTACAACAAAAAGGGTAAGGACCTTATAGTAGCTATGAGTATTCCGGCAGTAAACGGTACAGCAAGCCAAAAGCTCAATATGGCAGAGATGACCAATAGAGGTTTAGAGCTTGAACTTGGGACTACAATGAAACTCAAAGATAACGATATAGTTTGGGCAGGAAACTTCAACTTCTCATACAACAAGAATAAGATTGACAATTTGTTTAAAGCAACCTATGCAGCCTATGACCTTTATGGTGGAGGAACTGCAGCATATGTACAAGGTTATGATGCAAATACATTATGGTCATTTAAATATGCTGGGGTTGTAGATAAAGGTGTGGCAGGAAGTCCAAACTGGCAGCCGGTTGTCCAAGGTAAAGGAGAAGATCTTTACGACTTTACAGGATGGACTCCTGGAGACGGGCGTGATTATATGCTAAATATGGGAACAAAAATTGCTCCGTTTGCTATAGGATTTACAAGTACATTTAAAGTATACAATTTTGACCTTTCATTTATTGTCACCGGTAAATTTGGACACGTATTTAACGGATTTTCGTTCAACTATCCAAGTATGTCCGGTGGAAGTGCTCTCCCAAACAAGCTCTATGGTGAGATTTTAAACTCAGACCCAATGGAGAGAGTTCCTATCCCATTTGGTAAGGCAGAACCAAGATACTACTTCTGGGACAGATTCTATCCATACCTTGACTATTTGGTTCAGAATGCCAACCACATAAGAATGCAGGAGTTGAATATTACCTATAATATGCCAAAACATCTTACAAGCAGATTAGGGATAGCTTCGGCTAAACTATATGCTCAGGCAAACAACCTGTTTACCCTCTCAAACAACAAGTATAATGAAGATCCGGAATTTCCTCTGGGATCTCTCAGGCCTCAAGCCGCCTTTACCTTTGGATTAAATTTAGGATTCTAAAAATTATAGGTTATGAAAATATTAAAATATATAGTAATAATTGTAAGCACCACACTCTTCTTAAGTTCGTGTGATGACTTTCTGAATCAAAAGCCAAGTAAGAATACATCCCTGGTTCCAACAACTGCAGACCAGCTGGAGTACCTACTTAACAACTACGCTAACTTCTACCAAGAGGGTAACAGAACTTCAGTATATAGCACAGATGACTATGGATTACAAAAGGAGATGTACGATGCCAGAGCTGCGGCATACGGTGTGGTTGCTGCACAGTTCGGTACGTGGGATACAGAGTTTCTACCGTTTGATGGCAGAGAGAATTTTTGGTCCGGCGAGTATCGCAAGATATTTACTGCCAATATGGTTTTAAATACTCTGCCTAATGTAAGCGGAACCGAAGATCAAAAAAAGAGACTCACTTCGGAAGCGTACTTCATTAGAGCATATAGCTACTGGACATTGGCACAAACATATTGTCTTCCATATACCCCGGCCAATAAAGATGAACTCGGTCTGGTATTAAAGCAATCCACTAGTTTTGAAGAGCCTGTAAAGCGAGCTACTTTGGAAGAGACCTATGCCCTTATTGAGGCAGACCTTACAGAGGCACTTAAAAATACCACCAAACTGGAGATGGTAAACAATAAATATAAGTCGTGGAGAGCAAGTAAAGCATCAGTGAATGCTTTTGCAGCCCGTTACTATCTCAATAGGAATGACTATACTAAAGCACTTACTCACGCAGATGTTGCCCTTACCGAGCACAATGTAATGATGGACTACAATGTAGATATGCGTTATAGTAGTATAATATCAAATGTAACAGTCGGTGGTGTTCCTACCAGAATCTGGTACCCTTATACTCACGATAATCAAAGTGATTTTACCGATATGCTGGAGTGGAAAGAGCACTACTATTTCAGGATGCTTTACCACGAAAGCTGGTGGTATATTCCAAGCACACAGCTGCTTGCTCTTTATGACCAGACATATGACCTAAGATATAAATATCATATGGTTAAAAATTATTCTTTTGACAGAGGTCTTACAAGTCCGGCTTATGAATATCCCGGCTACATATTCTTCTTCAAAGATAGAATACCTTCGGGTCCTACAGTAGCAGAGATGCTTCTCATAAAAGCGGAGTGTCTTGCGCGCCAGAATAAAGTTCCTGAGGCAATGAGCGCCGTAAATATGCTAAGAGCTAAAAGGATGGATAAAAATGCTCCATCTGCAGTTATTAACCTATCTGCAACCTCTAAGGATGATGCAATTGTTAAAATTCTTCAAGAGCGACGCAGAGAACTGCCATTCACCCAAAGGTGGAATGACATTCGCAGGCTAAACAGTAACGAAGATGCAGGTGACGATGTAGGGGCTTTAACACGCAGCTTCTATGGGTTTACCAGTGCAGCCATATCACCTTCATTGGGGTTGAATACCTACACTCTTCCAAAGAACTCCAGAAGATATGCCGCACCTATCCCTAACACAGAGATACAGAGCAGCAACGGGGTGATAGTTCAGAATAAATACTAAGTAAATTTTAAAAGGGGCGTTTACTTCGCCCCTTTTTTTTAATTAAAGATTTTATGAAACAGATATTTATTATTCTCTTTTTATTCATTAGTTCTCTCTCTTACGGCCAAATAAGCGGCCGGGCGGCAAAAGGGCCGGTAAACAGAGATACTCTTGCAAAGCTTGAGGCGCTTGTGGTTGCCAATCCGGCTAATGCAGAGGCACATACAAAGTACATTAAATATGTGGGAATTGACAGCGAAGAGCTGGTTAAACAGTATGAGAAGTGGTCAAAAAATTTCCCTAAGTGTGCAACAGTTCCGTTCGCACTTGGAGAGGCCTATGCAAATGTAGAGAGTCCAAAAGCGAAGCCCTGGCTGCTTAAAGCAGTAGAGATAGATCCTAAATACTCCAGGGCATACTACTACCTTTGGATTGACGGAGAGAGATGGGGAGATTTTAACGCCTCCAGAGAGTTTCTGCGACTTGCAATGGAGAGTGACCCCTCAAGCCCCGATTACGCCTTCTACTACAGAAGCAGCTTTAAAAACATAGATCCAAAGCAATATAAAAAGGGTATGTATGAGATGCCAAAGCTCTTCCCGGGACACGAAAGGGGAGCACAATCTCTCTACTGGCTGGGTCTTTTTGTCAAGGATAACAGCGAGAAGTTGTCTATATACAGTTATTTAAAAGAGAATTTTCCTCCTGCAAAATCAAACTGGAGCTCCAGCGGGATGTACGACTACTTCTATCTGCTACTGGAACTGGACCCTCCAAAAGCACTTACGCTTGCAAATGAGCTGGAGGCAGTTGCTGCAAGAGAGAGTGATAAGAAAGGTTGGGGTGTGAGGGCAAAACTGGCACAAGACCTTATTAAGATCAATGCGCTTGTGGCTGAGAAGAGATTTGCAGATGCTAAGCTTGTAGCCGATGCGATTATCCAGGAGAGAAGATCGGCTGCTGCGGTGATGATAACACTTTTAAAGGCAGAACTTGCAGATAAATCGGGTGAAACCCCCGTTGCATATAAAAGCCTAGTTACATACTATGCACAAAACCCCGAAGAGAGTATTATGAAGGCTCTGATGGAGTACGGCAAAAAAATGGACAAAGGAAAAAAAGAGATAATTTCAGATATCTGGCAGATAAGAGACGCCGCTGCTGTTGCTGCCACTCCATTCTCGCTGGAGCAGTATTTTAAGCCGGGTAGAGCCTCCTTGGGAGATTTCAAAGGGAAGGTTATTTTGCTCACATACTGGTTCCCGGGATGTGGCCCTTGCAGGGGAGAATTTCCATATTTTGAGAATGTTATCAAGAAATTTAGCAAAGATGAGGTCGTTTACATCGGGATTAATATTGTAGCGGAGCAGGACGATTATGTAATTCCGTTTATGAAATCCAGCGGTTACAGCTTTATTCCGCTCAAAGATGAGGAGGATAAAAGAGGAAACCTGGTTGCTCCCGGAGCCCCGACAAACTATCTCATAGATGGTAACGGAAGAATAATCTTCAAAAACTTCAGAACCGACGGCAATAACGAAAGGGTTCTGGAGCTGATGATTAGTGAGACAATAGAGAGAGGAGAACAAAAGGAGAACAATTTTGAGGTTAAATTTAAAGTCTCCGGCGTAAATCCCAAAGGGGTTTTTATAACATTCTTTGGAGACAAAGATGTTGCAACCAGCGAAAAGATTGAGGCCAACAACGGAGAGTTTGTTTTTAAAGGTTATACGCCTTCACCAATGGTGGCAAGGCTTAGTCTGTCGGGAGAGGACAGGTTTCTTAAGCGTGTGGGTAATGGTTATATTCCGTACAAAAGTTCAAGTCTTTGGTTGATAGTCTATCCGGGAGCCTCTTTTACAGTAAACGGATCACTTGAGGGAAAAGATTTTCTCGATATCTACCCGCTTGATGGGGGTGAAAACGACATCTTCGCATCTCTCAACAACAAAATGATGCCGGCGACAAACAATATTGGCAACCTTACTCTTAAAATAAGGCTGGATAACACTTTGACAGCAGATCAAAAAACAGAGATTGAGAGTAAGATTAAAGCCATAGAGGGTGAGATTGCCTCTCTTAAAAGGGAGTTTCTGGATAAGAGCGCAAATTCACTTGCAGCGCTTTGGCTTATGGAAGATATGCTCATCAGGAGCGAGATTGCCCCGCAGGATCTTATCCCGTATATGCAAAAAGTCAATGTGAAAAAATATGGAGAGCACTACTTCTACAAAGCTGTAAAAGACCGGATTGACGGGTCATTTGCATCTGCGGTAGGGAAGCAGTGCCCGGGAATTATAACAAAGAACACCCTTGACGGCTCTGAGTTTAATATAGAGAGCCTTAGAGGCAAGTATCTTATTATCGACTTCTGGGGAACCTGGTGCGGCCCTTGTGTTGCAGGTATTCCTCATATGAAGGCATTCAGGGAGAAGCACAAAGACAAAATAGAGCTCCTGGGAATATCAAACGACAGGAGTTTTGATGTTTGGAAGACATTCATTACAAGAAATGAGATGAACTACCCGAACATTCTGTGCGGTAAAGGTGAAGAGGATTTTGTCTCTAAATTCAATGTTCAGGGATTTCCGACCAAAATTCTGATTGACCCTCAGGGTAAGATACTCTTCAGAGATTCCGGGGAGAAAGAGGATTTCTACACAAAGATTGAGGAGTTTATTTCAAAATAACGAAAAGAGCCCCTAAGGTCACCTCACAATCAATATAGGTGGCGGAAGTGCCATCTTAGCATCAAAGGCCGGTTCGCCGGCTTTTGTTGCTATATTAAGCTCCATAACATCTCTTGAGCGAAAATCGTCAAAGGAGTAGGGGAGCCCGGCAAGCTGTTTGATTCTTTTGACAATGAGTTCCCTGCCGGGTGCATTTATGTATTTGATATTGTTGATCATAAGAGATCTCTGCTCCGGCCTAAAGACACCCTGTCCGTAGTAGTATGCACCCTCCCAGGCACCTACATAGGAGTAACCCGTAACCCCCACAAAGTGTTTCCATATAATCTCGGAGAGGTTGTTTGTCAGGTCTACATTTTTGAAGTGGTTAAAAGATTGCCATAGGCGGAGTGTGCTCTTTTCGGATTCAGTTATGTACCCCACATTGTTCACATACTCATCTGCAAGTTTCCCGAAACCGTGCCCTGCGGCCTCGTGCTGCACAAGACCGCGAAAATCGTACGGGTAGTTCAATTCAGATACCGGAGCAATCGCAATTGCAGCACCATCGGAGTAGAGACGGCAGGTTCCTCCGTAACGACTGCTGTTGGCGATTACAGTTATAAGGGTATTACTAAGGCTCCCCACAGGTGCTTTTTGAGCATATGTAAAACAGGTTGTATTGTTTACAGTCATAGAGGTAACCGGGTAGGTTCCGGTGTATTTTGTCTGGAATTTGGTATCTACGGTGGTAGTTAGGTCGCTAATTCCGCTCTGTGCAGATACCCCATACACAACATAGACAGTAAAGTGGTTACGGTATGTCTTATAGGGCTCAATGGCAAAGAAGTGCTCTACTGCGGCATTAATTGTGTTTATATATTTGCCGCTCTCAATATCTGCCCTGTTAAAACCATCCCCCAGAAAGACCAGGTTTACACCGCTGCCCATAGTGGCAATCTGCAAAAGAGCGTAATCTCCGTCATTTATTGTATATCCCGGATCGGGTGGATCTTCGGGATCTTCACCAGGATCTTCCGGCTCCTCCTCACCCCCAAGAGATGGATCTGTCCCCTCTTCATAGATCTTGTCAAAGAAGGTGTATCCCCACCCCTGGGTTGTTTTGTAGGCATTAAGAGATCCTACGGGTACTACAAGGTGTGCTGCGGCATCAATTCCGGAGAAGACTCCGTTAAGGGCAAACGGGGTCACAACTCTTGTGATAACCATTGCCAGCTGTGAACACCCTGCGAAAGCAGAGTTTCCGATGGTGCTCAAAGAGGCAGGAAACTCCACCGCCGTAAGCGACGTGCAGTTAAGAAAAGCCTCTGCTCCTATGGATACAAGGGTTGATGGGAATTTAACCTCTTTAATTTTTTTGCCTGGTGCAGATGTGCTCTTGAATGCATTGTCCGGAATTCTATTGCTCTCAATGGTGGCTTGCTCTAAATTGAGATACTCCAGGTTTGACAGATTATCTCTTAAAAATGCAAAATCTGCGGCATATATCCCTCCCTCAACCTTCAGCCGGATAACAGCGCCCCTATCTGCAGCGGGTATAATATCTGCAAGTGCTTTACCATTGGGGTTATAAACATAATACCCCTCAAACCCCGATTGCCGGATACGGAGAGTATCCCTAAAAACATTATCTGCAGAGGTAAATATGACGCTGCCCTCTCTTATAATGTTTGTGGAGTTTGCCGCCACAGCAAATGAGTGGCTGTTATTGACCAGCCCCTTTGTCTTTATTTCGGATATCCAGTTTACCCCGGCAGAGAGTGTGACATTGTACTGGATGTTGGACTGAAGTGTATAGTTGATTGTTCCCCCTCCCTTTTGGACCACAAAGCTCTTTAGAGGTGAGAAGATGATGGCATCTCTCTGTGCCTGAACAATTGTTAGGGTGTCGCTGAGTGTAGAGTTGTTATCTTTAAAAATTATCTTCACACTTCTGCTGTCGTAGGTTTCGTTTGCAGATATTGCGAATTGGTGATTATAGGTGGTTAGGGCTTTGGTATTGACCTTAGTTACCCAACTTACTGCCGGAGGTAAAAGTACGGTGTAACTTATGTTTGAGCGCAACTCCACAGAAACTGTAGATGCAGAGCTTGGCACATTGAAGATCTTCTGAGTGAGGATAAGTGCGTCTTTCTGAGCCTGATTTATGGTAAGGGTATCACTCAGGGAGGAGTTTTTATCTTTAAAAATAATCCTGGTACTCCTGCCGTCGTAACCATCATTTGCAGCTACAGCAAACTCGTGTTGTGATGTGACCAGAGCTTTTGATTTAACTTTGGTCACCCAGGGGGCATCTGCAGGGATAGTGATATCGTAACTTATATTGCTCTTAAGCTCTGCCGCCACACTCCCCGCTGTACTTGGCAGATTAAAGATTTTTTGAGTTAATATGAGAGCATCTTTTTGTGCCTGATTGATTGAAACTGTAGATGAGAGAGTCGCTGCAGTTACTATTAGCTCGGTACTCCTGCCGGAGTATGTTGTGTTTGCTACTGCTGTCACCCTCACCGTGCCGTTTCCGCTCCCGGAGGCTGGAATTCCAATGCACCAGCCGTCACCGCCCATCACCCTCCAGGTTGTGTTGGAGGTTATGTTGATGATAAAATCTCCCTCTCTATCCGTGAAGTTGATTGAGTTAACCGAGACCGAAAGAGTAGGTTCGGGTTTGCAGCCTGTAATAAGAGCAATTACAGACAAAAGGAGCCATAAGGTATGTTTTACCCGCCAAATCATTTCTAATTCTTGTGTAAATTGTGAGATTACTACTTTCTTTTATAAACTCTTACATAATCTACATCGTGAAATTGAGGGAAAACTGTGATGGAGTCGGGATTTCCAGGCCAGGAGCCTCCAATTGCAGTATTAATTATAATAAAGTGTTCGTTGTGGGGAACACCCTCCTTTGCAGTATGAATCAACACACCGTCAAGATACCATCGGATAGCATCTGCCTCCCATTCAAGTACATATAGATGGAAATCATCGCCGTAGTTAACTTGCCCGTTATGTGTTCCGGATGAAACTTTTCGTTCTCCTTTAAAGGATTGGTAGTGAAATGTTGCGTAGATGACATTAGGTTCATGCCCCAAAAACTCCATAATATCAATTTCTGTATACCAAGGCCTCAGTTCGGGAATATATCTCTCCTGACCCTTATCTACTGCATCTTTCATTAACACCTCCATAGCCCAGTCACGATTTTGCGGGTATAGCCAGTATGCAGGCCATAACCCCTTGCCTGTTGGAAGCTTGCCGCGAATTTCAACCCTTCCGTATGTAAATGCTAACTTATCTTTAGTGTCCAGCCTGCCGCTTGTATAGTGTTTGTTGCCAAACTCCCTAATTTGGCTTCGAATTCTTAGTGAGCTGTTTTCCAGATATACTTCATCCGGCACATAATACTGAAGTTCATCGTGCTTGCTTGTCTCACGTGTCAAAATGTTCCATTTGGATTTATCCAGAGTTTTACCGTTAAATTCATCTTTCCAGATAAGCTTCCATTCCGAATTCCCGGGATCTCTTTGTGGTTGATCCTGTGCTGTTAACTCAAAGCTTAAACTTTGTAAAGCGATTATAAGTAACAAAAAATTTATTTTTTTCATCGACTGGAATTATTTAAACTCAATTTTAGTCTCAACGGTTTTGCCCCAGAGCCCTCTGTTTTTGATTCGTGCCTCCTGCTGCTTTTTTAAGAAGAGTTCGGAGTATTTCACATTGGGTGGAAAGGTCATAACCATTGCATAGCCGCTCTCTACAAGATATTCGTTAATGAAAGTTCCATCCTCCAGATAGGCATAGGCCAGAATTCTCATATACTGGTCGTATTTGTTTACATCGTACTCCAGTCTCACCCTTTTATTAAGTATAAGATTGGTCATAAAATCCTTTGCCTCCTTCCCGTAGTAGCCAATCTCTTTTCGACCGGTCTTTCTGGACTCCGGAGTATCTACACCTATAAGCCTGACACGGGCCCCCTTCTTAGAGCCGTCATCTATCACAAATGTATCCCCGTCTACAACTTTGGTTACTAAATAGTATTCGTGACTGATTTTCTCTGCCTCTTTACCCCCCTTCACAGGGAAACAGGAGGTAACCGGCATCAATAGAAGTGCCGTAACAGATAGTGTGAAAAGCTTTCTTAATATTCTGTTCATAATATAGAAGATTCAGTCCTATTGTATGGGTTGCTATGTAAAGATAAGAAGTTCTTTCAAAACCTCCACGCAACTACTCTGGAGATTTTATTCCCCCTGGCAATGGGTATTGTCCTAACATCTTTGGCCTCTACTCTTTTCAATGAGGAGTAGATACCTGCGAGACTCTCCTTTTTTGAGATTAGAGAGGTGAACCAGTGGCACTGCACGGCAAAATCTGCGCTTTGAGCAACCATCCCCTTAACGAAATGCTCCTCACCTCCCGGGCACCATAACTCGTTGCTGCTACCCCCAAAGTTGAGCACTGCAGGTTTTGCTGCCGATTTATTTAGATTACTCAGCTTCTTCTGTGCCATTTGAGCAGCCTGTTCTGCAGATGAGTGAAAAGGTGGGTTACATATTGTTGCCTCAATTCTCTCTCCCCTTTTGAGTATTCCGTTAAAGTAACTCTCACTATCTATCTGTAGACGGATATCTATTTTCCCTGCAAGAACAGCGTTATTTTTGACAATCTCTTTTGCAGACACTACTGCCACAGGATCTATATCTGTTCCGACAAAAGACCATCCCCAATTTACACACCCTATTATCGGGTATATACAGTTTGCACCCACACCGATGTCCAGAATTTTTACACCCGGCCCGGCGGGCACACTCCCATTATTCTCCTGAGAGAGTAAATCTGCAACAGTGGCTATATAATCTGCCCGGGATGGGATAGGGGGGCAAAGATAGTTTGAGGGGATCTC
Source organism: Bacteroidetes bacterium HGW-Bacteroidetes-5 (assembly GCA_002842515.1). Classification (GTDB taxonomy): domain Bacteria; phylum Bacteroidota; class Bacteroidia; order Bacteroidales; family UBA932; genus Bact-08. The sequence continues at coordinate 1,957,738 of PHDC01000001.1, forward strand.
CCAGTAATCAATTCCATAGTGGTGTTTAAGCAGCGCTTTGTTAAGGGTGCGTACGGCAATAGGGTCAAAGAAATCTATAGTGCGATTGCTATATTCATTGGTAATTACATACCTGCTCAACTCAGGAAAACTGGATATGAGCTCCTCAAAATTGTAATTGTCTCTCTTATGCACTGTCAAATAATCAAAGCGGGTGTGTAAAGAAGAATCTTGCCCCGTTTGTATAGTCAGAATCAATCCAAATTTTCCCTCCAAGACGGGCAATAATCTGTTTGGAGATTGCCAGCCCCAGGCCGGCACCCTGTTTGAAGTTGTTTAATTTGCCGAATCTTTCAAACAGAAGCTTATGCTGCTCTTTTGGGATTCCGGAACCGGTATCAGTTACCGAAAACAGAAGATGGCTCTTATCTTTTGTTACAACCTCGTATTTTAATATTATGGAACCTCTGTCTGTGAATTTGTTTGCATTTGTGAGCAAATTTAGAAGAACCTGAGAGAGTCTGTGCGAGTCTGTACGAATAATAATATCTTTCATTCCCGGTTCGAACCTGTACTCTACATCATCTTTACGGAGATGGGAAATTGTCGCAAGCACCTGTTCGCAAATTGCATTTAGGTCTGTCTCTTTAAAGACAAAGTTAAGCTTTCCTGTCTCAAGCCCGGAGAAGTCGAGAATATCGGTAATTAGTGTGAGCAACAGTTTTGAGTTCTGAGTAATAACACTACTCATATCTTTTCTCTCCTGGCCGGAAAACTCCTCCTCTGTGAGCAAATTGGAAAAACCGACAATAGCATTGAGAGGGGTCCTTATCTCGTGACTCATATTTGCCAGAAAGGCAGATTTTAACCGATCGCTCTCCTCTGCTCTCTCTTTTGCCTCCTTCAGCAATGAGCTGTTCTCCTCAAGCCTTTTTCTAAGTCTCTTATTGCGGCCATAAAGAATATAGAATGTTATTATTAGAATTATAAGAATAAAAGTGACACCCGAGATTCCATAGATATATCTCTTGTACTTCTCAATTCGGGGGTCAGTCGCATTTATAATATTACTCTGGGGAGGTAGCCTGTAATCTTTGATTGCAAGGTTGTCAAGTTTCTTTCTGTCAAACTGATAGAGCCCTCCGGTGGCTACAAACCGTACAGAGTCTTTATCCCCTCTGTAAAACGCTTTTATCTGGGTCACAATTGTGTGAGCATCTGTTCTGTAAACAGGAATAAAGCCTCCGATTGCCACACTTCCAATGCCGGCTCCGGAGATAGAAAAAACAGGCAGATTAGGATTTTCCGAAAGCAGCTCTTCCAGAGAGTTGCCAAGGTAGTATTGACCATCTTTATTCACCCTCCAGGTTGCAATTATCATCGCACTGTTCTCGGGGAGATCCCTTACAATCTCTTTCATATGAGGCAAATAGTGCTCCCGGCTATCTAAAAATGAGTAATTTATGCTGGGCATAGAAGGGATATTCTTTTTGAAAAGCGCCTTGAGAGAAACGCCCCCATAGGTATTGTCTGTGAGCAGTACAATGTTTTTTGTATCAGGGTAGAGAGATAATATAAGTTCCACCGTTTTATACGGGACATAAACATTCACTACCCCTCCGGCGTATGCTTTACTCCGGAGTTTTCTGCACATATTGACCCATTCCGGATCCCAGTCCGGGCCAATTTTTTCCTCCGGAAGGTCTATTCCGTTGGTACTTACAAAAGCTCCCATTATCGGAACATTTTGGGGCAGATTCTCCTGAGAAGAGATTGCGCTCCAGGCCTCCTGTCCGATTACAATTATTGCCTTTACACTCTTTTTTTGGTACAAAAGAAGCAATTTTGAAATCTTATCTTTCCAAAGATGTGCCTCATCGTTAAAATTCTTAGCTCCAAGATCCTCCACAAGAATCATAAAATTCTCCTTGTAAGATTTTTTCATCTCTGTCTCAAAGTCCGAAATAAAGTCCATTGTCCTTTTTGTGTCCGGATTAAATGAGGATATCATTAAAAAAACATGTGCAGATGATGAGTTCTCGATGTCTGTATCTGAGGTGTATTTTAAGCAGTGATTAACGCTGTCTTGTTGAGCCGGTAAAAACTTGTAAGGCAAGAAGATAAACAATAAAAGCAGAGCCGACCACCTAAATAAAATGGTTGGCAAAGAGTTTGATGAGAATGGTATTTTCCTGGAAAGAAGCTGACTCATATCGGTAAAGATAAGTAAAATTCTTTTATCTTATTCCGCCTCTCAACGACGCTTTGACAATGAAAAGCTTATGAGAGAGATTGCACCGCATATGATCATTGTAAGCGCCTGTGATTCGTGAGAAATTGTGGCAAATATAACTCCGGTAGTTTGGGCAATTCCATAAATAGAAGCCAGTGCCAGAGAGATAATAAAGTGATAGGCACCTATACCACCCTGAACCGGAATGACCCAGCCAAAACCACCGATTACTGTGAGAAAGAGCGCATCTACAGCAGTGAGCCCCTCAACTGCAGGGAATGCAAGAATGGTTGTATAGCTCATAAGCCAGTAGCAGAACCATATAGTTGCGGTATAAAGTAAAAATAACCACTTTTGAGGCATTCGGAATCCGGACATAACCCCTGAGATAACCCCTTTGGCAATATCTGTGATTTTGCGAAATATCGGGTGCCTCTCACGAAAACGGTAGATGATATAGAGAAAAACAACAAAAGAGACAATGATTGCAGCTGCTACCCAGGTCAGATTTGCGGAGAGCTTGTTATCTAGTGTTCCAACAATCTCTTTATTAATAAAATTGCCGAATTTTTTCCATTCAAGCACTATTACGGCAAGTGTTATTGTGCCCAGAGATAGAAGATCTACGCTCCTCTCCAGCACAACGGTTCCGGCTACAGTTTCAAATGGCAGCCCCGTCTTTTTTGTAATAACGCCGCACCTGGCAAACTCCCCGGCACGAGGCACGGCAAAATTTGTTATGTACCCGATATTGACTCCGTCCCAGGCGTCTCTCCTCTTTATTCTAAAACCAAGGGGAAGCATAATGAGTCTCCATCTTAAAGCACGAAGCCAGAATACAAATATGCTCACCAACATAGAGACAGCAATCCATCTGAAATCTGTACTCAGCAACCCGGCTTTAAAATCGCTCCAGTGTACCCCCTTGAAGGATACCCAGAGTAAAATGCCTGCTACTGCTAAAAGAATAAAATACTTCAGGGCAGAGTAAACTCTTTTTAAGATGGATCTGTTTTGCATTAAACAAGTTTATTGGTATTTGAATCCGGGAAGATGACCGAGGGTTTAAACCCGGCTGCCTCTTCGGGGCTCATCAATGCATATGCCATTATTATAACAAGATCTCCGGGAGAAAATTTATGAGCTGCGGCACCGTTGATTCCTATTTTACCACTTCCTCTCACTCCGTTTATAACATAAGTCTCAATTCTCTCTCCGTTATTTATGTTTACAATAGAGACCTTCTCATTTGGGAAAAGCCCTGCCGCCTCTATAAGATCCTGGTCAATTGTTACACTGCCAATGTAATTAAGATTAGCTTCAGTTACACGGGCTCTGTGAATTTTGGACTTCATTATCTCCAATTGCATCTCACTTCAGTTTTATAATGTCTGCTTCAATTTAATATTGTCTATAAGTCTCACCGGATCTACATTTACAGCAACACATAACTGTATATCCCTTGCATCTTCCCAATTTTGAACAAGCTGCAAAGTTAGGGAATTTACAACTTCTGCATACTCTGTTTTCAATAATGGGTGCGAATTTATCTCCTCCTCTACCCAACGAGAGAGCATTACGGGGGTGATAACCTCTTTACTGCCGGGCAAAATTTGTGCCGATGCTATCTCCTGAGCCTTTTTAAGGGTTTTGTAGATGTGTGGAGCAGCCTCTCTCTGCTTTGCGTTAAGGAGCATATTCCTTGAACTCATTGCAAGGCCGTCACTCTCTCTTACTGTCGGGCAGGATATTATCTCGATCGGGTAGTTTAGCTCCCCGGTAAAAAATCGAATTATGGAGAGTTGCTGGAAATCTTTCTCCCCAAAGAGAGCGTATGTCGGTTTTACAATATCAAAAAGGAGAGTCACCACCTGGGCTACCCCCTTAAAGTGCCCGGGCCTGCGAGGTCCCTCTCCGGTTAAATCCAGCCCTCCAAGAGAGATGCTTCTGGTATCATCTCCGGGATATATATCTTTAACAGAGGGGATAAATACTAGTGAGGCACCTGCCTCCCTAAGCTTTTTGCAATCCTCTTCTACAGTGCGGGGATAAACGGCCAGGTCGCCGGGATTGTTGAATTGGGTAGGGTTTACAAAGATGCTCACTATTACTGTGTCCGATATGGTAAGGGCCTTCTCTACCAGAGATATATGTCCTTTGTGTAAAGCCCCCATTGTGGGTACAAAGCCGATCTTGTAATTATTTGGAATTAAAGAGAGTGCTTGTTGAAAATCGGCCAATGAGTAACAGATTGTCATCTATTTTAAAATTTTTGCAAACCTACAAAAAAATAAGAACTTTGTGCCTATGAAAAAGATCAAGAGTATTGGAATATTAGGAGGAATGGGGCCTGAAGCCACTCTACACCTCTTTAACCTTATCATAAAAAACACTCCCGCCTCAAAAGATCAGGACCATATTCCGGTAATTATATACAACAATCCTCTTATCCCGGACAGAACTATGCACATAGTTTATAATGAGGAGTCTCCTCTGCCGTTACTAATAGAGGGTGCGCAAAAGTTAGAGAGGGTCGGGGCAGATATGATTCTGATAGCCTGCAATACAGCTCACTACTATATTAAAGAGATTGAACCGCATATTTCAATACCTATTCTGGATATGATCGCCCTTACCTCGCTATTTATATCCGGCAAAAGAGATGCAGGTATTACCGGGAGAATCAAGGTCGGAATATTGGCCACAACCGGAACGATAAACACATCCCTCTACCAGAGAAGCCTTCTTGAGTATGACATTGAACCTGTTATACCCACACCCCGGGAGCAGCAGGAGTTGGTGATGGAGGCTGTTTACGGTAAAAAGGGGATCAAGGCAGGGTTTAAAAGGGCACCTAAACAGCTGATTATAAAAGCCGCAAAACTGCTTATTGAGAGGGGGGCAGATGTTATTATTGCAGGTTGTACAGAGATTCCTATAGTACTTCGGGGGTCAGATATAGAGGCAGTGCTGGTCAACTCTATGGAGGTGCTGGCAAAAGAGGCCGTTAAAAGAGCAAAATAATTAAATTATATAATCCGTGAAATCAATTTTAGGAATAGGGAACGCCCTGACAGATATACTTGCAGTCCTTGAGGATGATACGCTTCTGGATTTTTATCATCTGCCAAAGGGTAGTATGCAGCACGTAGACCGTGAGACCGGAGAGAAGATTTGGCAAACACTTAAGCCGATGGGTGTGCAGTATGTAGCAGGCGGCTCTGCCGCAAACACAATAACGGCTACCGCTGTGCTGGGTATGCCCTCAACATTTATCGGCAAAGTGGGTGACGACGAACTTGGCTCACTCTTTAAGTCAGATCTGGCACGAAACGGAATTAAATCTACACTTCTTAAAGGTACGGCAGCCTCCGGAAGAGCAATGGTATTTATCACCGCACCAAATGCAGAGAGAACTTTTGCAGTGTATCTGGGTGCGGCTATAGAGCTGGGCCCCGAAGATCTTACTCCTGAGCATTTTAAGGGGTATGACTATTTTCACATTGAGGGATATCTTGTTCAGAATCAAGACTTGGTTCGCCGAGCAGTGGAGCTGGCCAGGGAGGCCGGGATGATTATCTCAATTGATATGGCAAGCTACAATGTGGTTGAGAGCAACGATGCCTTTCTGCACGATATCATAGCGAAATATGTAGATATAGTATTTGCGAATGAAACTGAGGCTCAGGTTTTTGCAAAGAAACCTCCGCGTGAGGCTCTTGACGAGATTGCGAAGATTTGCAAAATTGCAGTGGTAAAGATAGGAAAAGATGGCTCTATGATTAAAAGCGGAGATGAGTATCACTACATAGAGGCGTGGCCTGCAGATACAATAGATGCAACAGGGGCGGGCGATACCTATGCAGCAGGTTTCCTCTTTGCCCACGCACACGGTCTCTCACTAAAGGAGTGTGGAGATGTAGGTTCAATAGTGGCAGCAAAGGTTGTTGAGGTTATAGGCCCAAAAATTGATATTCCCCGCTGGAAACTGGCAAAGCAGGAGATTCGCGAGCACACAGGGCTTCTAAAGTAGGTTGTTAACTAGAACAACCCGTAGAGTTGAGCATCAATACGGTCAATAACAAGGCTCAGATCCTCCTGACGGTCTTCATACTTTACGTCGTCTACATCCACGATAAGAATTTTGCCGTCTTTATACTCCGATATCCACTTCTCATATCTTTCGTTTAAACCCGAGAGGTAGTCAATACGGATTCCGCTTTCGTAATCACGCCCTCTTTTGTGAATCTGAGAGACCAGGTTTGGAATAGAGGACCTGAGGTAGATAAGAAGATCCGGCCCTTTGACAAGTGAGAGCATAAGGTTAAAGAGGGAGTTGTAATTCTCAAAATCACGAGTACTCATAAGCCCCATACTGTGCAGATTTGGTGCAAATATTCTGGCATCTTCGTATATAGTCCTGTCCTGAATGACGCTGGTACTCTCTCTCTGGATGTCAACAATACCTTTAAAGCGCTCCTTGAGAAAATAGATCTGCAGATTAAAACTCCACCTCTGCATATCGTTATAGAAATCTGAAAGGTATGGGTTATTCTCCACCTCTTCGTATTTGGCTTCCCAGTTATAATGTTTTGAAAGTAATTTTGTTAGAGTGGTCTTTCCACTACCTATATTTCCTGCTATTGCGATATGCATAATAATAAATTTTTGTCTCGATACAAGCATCTGCTCTCTGCAAAATTACTAAAAGATTTTCTTAATTTTGCCACATGTTAGACACTTTACAACACAAAGGACGGCGTAAACAGCTTTTAGCACAACTTTCGGCCAAATTCGATTTCGACCCCAAGGTTATTGATGCAATGTACAAGGTTCCCCGGCATATTTTTGTCGAGTATGGGCTGGACCACCTTGCATATCTGGATAAACCGCTGCCTATCGGGGCAAAGCAGACGATATCACAACCCTACACTGTGGCGATGCAGACCCATCTGCTTAACGAAAAGGTGAGCAAGTTCGAAAAAGTACTGGAGATTGGTACAGGATGTGCATACCAGACAGCAGTTCTTGCTCAGATGGGAATGAGGGTTTACAGTATAGAGAGGCAGCGCTCACTATATATGCTGGGACAAAAAAACCTTACCCGGCTTGAGTACCACACTCCGCTTCTCTTCTTTGGGGATGGATTTGCCGGGTTACCCCAATTTGCCCCCTTCAAAGGAATTCTAATAACCTGCGGAGCTCCTGAGATTCCCAACGAGCTTTTAAGGCAGCTTGCAATAGGTGGGAGGATGGTGATACCGATTGGTACCGGAACCCAGAGAATGGTTGTAATTGACAGGGTTTCAGAAAAAGATTTTACCAGAAGTGAACACGGAGACTATAAGTTTGTTCCGATGTTAAGCGGAACGGAAGATTAATATGATTAAAACATTTTATTGATGATACAGATTAAAACATTTTATTTTAACGATTTGAGAGAGTGCACCTATATCTTGTGGGACCAAACAGGGGAGTGTGTAATTGTAGATCCCGGATGTTACAGTGCAAACGAGAAGGAGAGACTGGAAAAATTTATCATCGAACAGGGTTTGAAACCTGTTATGCTCCTCAATACCCACGGTCATTTCGACCACATTATGGGAAATGCATATGTGGCTTCAAAATGGAATATCAAAACCTATATTCACCCGGAAGATAAGCTTCATCTTGAGAGAGCTCTGCATTACAGCGATATGTTCGGATACAAAATTGAGCAACCACCGCTGGATACAATAGATCTCAACGAGGGAGATATTCTCAGCTTTGGAGAGTCTCACCTTAAGGTGATTCATACACCGGGACATACAAGGGGCGGCGTATCATTTTATAGTGAAGAGGATAAGTTTGTTATAACAGGCGATGCTCTATTTGCCGGCAGTATAGGGAGGACAGATCTTCCCGGTGGTGACTATGACCAGCTTATGGAGAGTCTTTTAGGAAAGATTATAAAGCTTGGTGATGACTACACTGTTTATCCGGGTCACGGCCCTGTAACCACAATAGAAAAAGAGATAAGCTCAAATCCATTTCTTCGCTACGAATAATAACAGCTATGACAAATATTTTTAAAATCAGATTCCTCGTTGTATTTATTCCGCTGCTATCCTACTGTACCAATGTAGATTCCAGTAACTTAACCGTTTTTGCCAATGACTCTACTTTTACACAGGATATAAAGATTCCCCCTGTGCCAAAGGCGGTTTCTTTTGCAGATGAGCAGGTTCCGCTTCACTATTTTGATATACGAGAGTCACTCTCAAGAGAGATTACCAGCCTGAGCTATTTCCACGGTACAATGATTTACATAATGCAGCTGGATAACAGATATGGCAGTATTATTAAAGATATTTTAAAGCAGGAGGGTATCCCGGAAGATTTTTACTACCTGTGTATTGCCGAGAGTATGCTTCAGCCGCTGGTCTCGCCCGCCAATGCCGCAGGTTACTGGCAATTTCTTGCAGGAACAGCAAGGGAGTACGGCCTTATTGTAGATAATGAGGTGGACGAAAGATATCACATAGAGAAATCTACCCGGGCAGCAGCAGCCTACTTTAAGAAGGCATACGCAGAGTTCGGTACCTGGACAATGGCAGCAGCATCTTACAACACAGGCTTCACCAACGTAAGGTACAGGATATCCAAACAGAGCAACAACAGCTATTTCGACACACAATTTGTTGAGGAGACCGGCAGATATGTCTTCCGGGCACTGGCATTTAAAATTATTCTGAACGATCGTGCCAGGTACGGGTTTAACCTAAACAAGGAGGATCTCTACCCTCCTCTGGAGTATTACGAAGTTGAGGTAAAGGGGGCTGTAGAGAACTGGTCTGACTTTGCCGCAAAGCACGATACAAACTTCAAGCTTCTCAAGATGTATAACCAGTGGATACGGGCCAACAACCTGACCAATAAACAGAACAGGGTCTATACTGTGAAGTTGCCAAAAAAAGGATTCAGGGAGCGATAATAATATGAGCATTGAGGTAACAGGAGCAAGGGTTAATAACCTGAAAAACATCGACGTCTCAATACCCAGAGATAAGTTGGTTGTTATTACCGGCCTTAGCGGCAGCGGTAAATCTTCACTTGCTTTTGATACCATCTATGCAGAGGGTCAAAGAAGATATATGGAGACCCTCTCTGCCTACGCAAGACAGTTTATGGGGGCACTTGAGAGACCGGAAGTAGACTCGATTACAGGCCTTAGTCCCATAATTGCAATCGAACAGAAGACTACCGGGCGTAATCCCAGATCTACAGTCGGGACCATAACTGAGATATATGATTTCATTCGGCTGCTCTTTGCCCGCGCATCAAAGGCATACTCACCGGTGACAGGTCTTGAGATGATAAGATACAGCGATGAGCAGATTGTCTCTCTCATTATAGATGAGTACAGAGACAGGCGTTCGCTTCTGCTCTCTCCGCTTATAAAAGGGAGAAAGGGTCACTATAAAGAGCTCTTTGAGGGGCTCATCCGAAAAGGATTTCTCCAGGTTCGGGTAGATGGACAGGTGTACGATCTAACATCGGTAAAACCTCTGGACAGATACAAGTCTCACTTCATAGAGCTGGTTGTAGACAAACTTATTCCAACACCTCAGGGGGAGAAAAGGGTGAGGGAGTCGGTACTATCTGCACTATATCACGGAAAAGGTTCACTTGCCCTGCTGGACGAACTGAGTGGCCAGATAAGACACTTTAGCAAACATCTGATGTGTCCCCAAAGCGGAATCTCCTATCCCGAGCCTGCCCCACACACCTTCTCCTTTAACTCTCCGCAGGGGGCCTGCCCTCACTGCAAAGGGCTGGGAATGATAAATAAGGCAGACCTCACCAAGATTATACCCAACGATAAGATATCAATTGCAAACGGAGGGATAACTCCGTTAGGGGTGATGAGAGATACCCTGCTCTTTCGTCAGTTGGAGGGGATTGCAAAGAAGTATGAGTTTTCTCTTCACGATGCCATAAAAGATATTCCCGAAGATGCTTTGGATTTAATAATTTATGGCTCAGATGAGCTCTTTAGAGTGAGCGGGGACTCCTCTTCTCAGATGATGAGCTTTGGAGGTGTTATCTTAATGATTGAACAGAGTGAGAAAGACAGCGACGATCTTATTCAGAAGAAAGAGCGTTTTGTTGAGGAGATACTCTGCCCTGTTTGCAAAGGGACGCGGCTAAAGGAGGAGTCACTGAGCTTTAGAATAGATAATATGAATATCTCGCAGATATCTGCAATGGATATGGATGTTCTCTTTGAGTGGGTACGCACATTAGATACAAAGCTGGACTCCCGTCAAAAAACAATTGCCAGAGATGTTATTAAAGAGCTGACAGATAGAGTCGGTTTCCTTTTAGATGTGGGGTTAAACTACCTCTCTCTGGACCGAAGTACCAGGTCGCTCAGCGGCGGAGAGAGCCAGCGAATTCGCCTTGCAACACAGATAGGGTCAAAACTTGTAAATGTACTCTACATACTCGATGAACCTAGTATCGGACTGCACCAGAGGGACAACATAAAGCTAATTGACTCACTCAGGAGATTAAGAGATGAGGGTAACTCAATAATGGTTGTGGAGCACGACCAGGAGATGATAAGCTCTGCAGATTGGCTGGTAGATATGGGGCCGGGAGCAGGTGAGAAGGGCGGAAAGGTTCTCTATTGCGGAGCACCGGGCGATATATCCAAGATGACAAAAAGTGAGATAGCAGCATACAACTCTCTTACACTGGACTATATGAGCGGGGAGAAGAGTATAGAGATTCCACAGGTCAGGCGCAAAGGGAACGGAAAATTTCTGGAGCTGTTTGGAGCTAGCGGGAATAACCTTAAGGGGGTAAATCTAAAGATACCTTTGGGTTGCCTTATAGGGGTGAGCGGTGTGAGCGGGAGCGGAAAATCTTCTCTCATCAACGAGACCCTGATGCCAATACTCAGTAACTACTTCTACCGCTCACTCTACAAACCGCTGCCCTATACAGAGATTAAGGGGATAAACAACATAGATAAACTAATTGAGATAGACCAATCTCCAATCGGGAGAACTCCAAGGAGCAACCCCGCAACATATACAAATGTATTTGCAGATATAAGAAAGCTATTCGGAGAGACTCCGGATGCCAAGATAAGGGGTTTTAAGCCGGGCAGATTCTCATTTAATGTAAAGGGGGGGCGTTGTGAAGGGTGCAAAGGAGCGGGGGTTCAAATCATAGAGATGAACTTTCTGCCATCTGTTCACGTACACTGCAAAGAGTGTAACGGGAAGAGATATACAACCGATACTCTGGCGGTAAAATACAGGGGTAAATCTATTTACGATGTTTTGGAGATGACCATCTCTCAGGCCCTGATTTTTTTTGAACATATGCCCTCCATCGTTCAAAGAGTTAAAGCACTGGAGGAGGTTGGGCTGGGATATGTAAAACTGGGACAGAGCTCAACCACCCTCAGCGGAGGGGAGAGTCAAAGGGTAAAGCTGGCTGCAGAGCTCTCAAAAAGAGGGACCGGCAACTCCCTCTATATTCTGGACGAACCTACAACCGGCCTCCACTTCGAAGATGTGAGGGTTTTGCTGGATGTTTTGCAAACCATAACCAACCAGGGAAATACCGTTCTAATTATTGAACATAACCTGGATGTTTTGCGTAGTGTAGATTATATAATAGATATGGGACCACAGGGAGGAGCAGCCGGAGGAGAGATAATTGCGTGCGGAACTCCGGAGGAGATTAGAAACAACCCTCTCTCCGTTACCGGAAGATATATCTGATTCATTATAACCAGTCACAAAAATATTTTAAATATGATTAAAGTATACTGCGAGAATCTCAACAAAATAGTTCATTGCGAGCCCGGTACGACACTTGCAACTCTGGCACGGGATAACGGGATAGAGCTGCAGTGGCCGATACTTGCCGCAATTGTAGACAATCAGTTGAAAGAGCTTGGTTTCCAAATATATAATCTCCACAATATTCAGTTTATAGACTATTCGCACCCGGATGGGGCAAGGACATATGTACGCTCACTAAACTTTGTTCTTCAAAAAGCGGTAGCGGAGCTCTATCCACAATACTCTCTAATAATTGACTATAACCTGCAAAACGGGATGTATGCAGAGATTCGGGAACTGGAGCCCAACGACGATGGTTCACCGAGAGTGGTGGCTTTAAGTGAGGAGGAGGTCTCTCTAATCAAAAGAAGGATGGAGGAGATAATTAAGGCAGACCACCCCATTACCCGGCAAAAGATACGAACCGATGAGGCCCTTAGAATGTTTCGGGCAAATAACCGCCCCGAGAAGGCTTTTCTGCATCAACTCCGGGGGAAGTTCTTTACTACAGTCTACTTTTTGGATGGATATCCGGACCACTTTTACGGTCCGCTGGTTGAGTCTACAGGTATGATCACCTCCTGGGATTTTGAGTCTTTCAGCAGAGGGTTGCTACTGAGGTCTCCCTCAATTACAAATCCATACAAGATAACCCACTCGCCCTATCAGTATAAGCTTTTTGATGTCTTTAAGGAGTATTCGCAGTGGTGCAGTATTCTGGGAGTAAAGGGAGTAGGTTCGCTTAACCACTCTATATATGAAGGCAACGCAAGAGCGCTTATTCAAATTTCCGAAGCTCTACACGAGAGAAAGTATGCAGACATTGCAGACGAGATCTTCAAAAGGAGAGATCAGGTAAAGCTTGTACTTATTGCAGGCCCATCCAGCAGCGGAAAGACCTCTACCTCAAAAAGGGTGGCGTTGCAGCTTAAGGTGTTGGGGATGAATCCTGTGATTATTGAGATGGACAACTATTTTGTGGACAGGGAGAAGACACCTCTGGATAAGGATGGTAATCTGGATTTTGAGGTGCTTGAGGCGATGGATGTTGAGTATCTTAACCTGCAGCTAAACGATCTGTTTGCGGGGAAGACAATTGAGATTCCAAGGTTCGACTTTACTCTGGGAATCAGGGTTCACTCAGGAGAGAAACTCTCTTTGGGAGAGAAGGATATCCTTATAATGGAGGGTATTCACGGCCTAAATCCCAAGCTAACCTCTCAGGTAGAACCGGAGAAGATATACAAGATATATGCATCTGCACTCACCTCGCTCTCGCTTGACGAGAACAATAACATATCTACCTCAGACTGTCGTCTGGTAAGAAGGATTGTGAGGGACGGTAACTATCGCGGAATGTCACCGGAGAGCACGATAATGCGTTGGCCAAGCGTCCGCAGGGGTGAGATAAACAACATCTTTCCTTTTCAGGAGAATGCAGATATTATGTTCAACTCTGCGCTCATCTATGAGCTGCCTATGCTTAAATATTATGCAGAACCTCTTCTTCGTCGCATTCCCGCAAACTCACCCGCCTATACAGAGAGTATACGTCTGCTCAAGTTCCTCTCATATATTCAGGAGCTTCAACCTGCCGAGATTGCACTTATCCCGCCCACCTCTGTAATGAGGGAGTTTATAGGGGGGAGCAGTTTTAGATATTAGGGGGTCTCTACCTGGAGATCCAGTGTTCCGGATTCTGTTTTGTAGTTCCGCTCCAGAGCTGGAAATGGAGTACTGAGTTACCTTCGGCCTCGGCAAGAGTTCCAAGCGGCTGACCTGTCTTTACGGCATCTCCACTCTTTACGATAACCCTCTCTAATTTTGTATAGAAGGTGTAGTAGTTACCGTGCTGCACCAGAACACACTGGTTATAACCGGGCATCACCAGAATCTGCTTTACGACACCATCAAAAACGCATATTGCTTGGGCATTAAGGGTAGTAGAGATATTGACCCCGTTGTTGAATGGTAATTTTATATTTTTGAATACAGGGTGTATGTGCTGCCCGAACTGCTCAATGATAACACCCTCTTTAACCGGCCAGGGCAGCCTCCCTTTATTATTCTCGAATTTATCTGAGAGAGCTCTGTCTGCCGCCGCCTCCTTATAGTCTACACTCTTTTTCTCCTTGGCTGCTTCGGCAAGAATCCTCTCTATCTCTCTGTTGAGCCTCTCCATCTCCCTTCTCTTCTCTGTGAGTTGCCCCCTAAACTCCCGCTCCTTTTTTGAGAGCTGAGAGATAATATCCCTGGCTCTCTTCTCCTCCTGGGCAAGCGACTTGTACTCCTGCTCCCTCTTTTTTTGCATTTTCAAAGACTCCATTCGCATATCTCCCAACCTCTTAACCTCGTCTCTCAGCCGGATACTCCTCTCTTTTATCGCCTTTGCGTTTGTCTTTAACGCCTGAGAGTAGCTCTTGAGATAACTCCACCTTCTGTACCCCTGTTCCAGGTTGTCACTAGCGAGTACATAGAGAATCCAGACGGTCCGGTCTCTGTGTTTATATGCGTTGTAAACCAGATGGGAGTATCTCTTTTTAAGATTTGAAAGGTCGCTGTTTAGCAGATCTATCTCTTTTGCCTTACGAACAGAGAGGAGATCTATGGTTTGAATCTCCGACTCAATTTGTGAGAGGAGCCTTTTTCTGTTGGTAATCTTTCTTTGAATAAAATTGAGCTCCTTGGTGCTGGCAAGCTGTTTTGATTTATTGGCGGCAAGTTGTCTGTCCAGAAATGCAATCTCTCTCTCTATCTCCTCTCTTCTTTTGGTCTGCTCCGATATACTCTGTGCCTCAACCCCGCCGAATAGCGTGGTTATAAAAACAAGTAATATAAGAGCTCTTTTTAACATATTAATCTACTGTTTTTTCTCTTTTTCTCTTTTGCGAGCTTTCTCCTCAATTCCAAGATCGGGATTAAGTTTGTGTGCCTGACTCCAGTAAATGGATGCCAAATCGTACTCTTTAAGTGCAAACAGAACCTCTGCATAGTGGTCCAACATCTCTGCACTCTCTTTGCCTCCGTATATCATAGCGTGTTTGAAAACCGATTTCGCCTCTATGTGATTTCCCATCAGGTGAAGAATCCAGGCAAATGTATCCAGGTAGGTTGGATTGTTTGGCTCCGCCTCTATGGTAATCTTACTCATCTTGTAGGCCTTTTTGAGCTCTTTTCCGTCAAGGGCAAGAAAGTATGCATAATTATTGAGGGCAGGCAGTTGACGCGGCTCCAGCTTTAATGTCTTTTGGTAATATTTGTAGGCCTCTTTTTTATTCCCCGCACGATAGTTCATATCTGCAATGGTAGTTAGGGTATTTACAACTGTTGCACTATCCTTTGTGTAGCGGAGTATCTCCTTAAAAGTTAGAATTGAGTTCACGGTCTTACCGCTCTGCACCTGAGCTATCCCCTTGAATTGAAGGAAATCCGTGTCGTTGACAAACAGAGCAAGAGCCTCATCGCTCTTCTTCTCCATCGGCTCCCACATCTGCAGATAGTATATCAGAGAGAGGTACTGTCTATGCGCCTCTTTTGAGTTGTAATACCTCTGGAGGTTATCAAACAGAACTCCCAGCGCCTCTCCGCTCTTATCGCTCTGAACCAGAAACAGGGAGTAGGTATATGCAACACTGCTATCCTCGGGGTGTGCACTGTAGAGGTTTTGCATCATAGTATCTATCTGAGGGAGGAATGTCTGGATAAAGCGGGTGTTTGTAAGAATCTGCTTCATATATGAGACCTTCATAAAGGGGTCAACCTCTCTGTTTGAGAGGAAGGGGTTCATCCGTTCGAAGTAGAGATCGTATTGCCCTTTAATACGATAGATCTCTGCAAGACCAAAGCTTGCGGGCATATAATCCGGGGCAAGAGCCAGTGCTTTAAGGTAGTAGATTTGAGCAACGGAGTCTTTTTGTTCGGCAGCAAAGTTGTCGCCAATAACAGAAGCGGTTCTTACAGAGCCGTAAATCTTATCAAACTCCACCAGATACTTCATCGCCTCCTCCTGTTTACCCTGATATATCATAAGATTATAACGGGTGAGGCCGGTAGCCTCATTAACTCCTATAGATCTCTCAATATCTGAGAGGACCTCCTCTGCATTGCCAAACTCCTTCTGCCGGATATAGAGCTCTATTAAACCTTCATACAGATCGCTGTCCAGAGGATTCTCTTCCCTAAGCTTATTATAGATCTCAATGGCTTTATCCGGCTTGCCTAAAAAGTCGTATATGGTTGCAAGTTGTTGCAAATACCAGTTGTTTGACGGATCTTTTTGTGAAGCCATTAACATCTGCTCCAGAGCCTTTTCATACTCATTTCGGGAGAGGTGGATGTTGGCCAGATAGAAATGAGCGGCATCGTTTGCCGGGTCCATAACGGCAATTTGACGAAACTGTTTTTCTGCCAGAGGGGTGTTTCCAAGATTGTAGTTTTTGAGAGCCTCAAGGTAGGAGAGATTCACGGGAGTGATCTTCGTTTGAGCAGATAGATAGTTGGAATTGACTAAAATAGCGGCAAAAAGAGTGAGGATTGTAAAAATACCGGGTATTCGTATCTTGGAAAAGAGAGGCATTGTATCTGTTATTATTGTGTTACAAAGTTAATTAAAATCCTACCTTTGCAAATATCAATCCAATGTTCATCGGAATGTTGAAATCTTTTTATTGTCGGTGCAACGAAATATTGCTATTTTGCATCTTATAAATACTGTGAATGATAACTTCAAAAAGGGAATTTCTCGACGAGAAGGAGTTGTTACGTGCCTGTGTAAAACAGGATCCTAGGGCACAACGCACTCTTTATGAGTTGTACTCTCCAAAAATGCTTACGGTTTGTATTAGATACGTAGGTGATAAGGAGCGTGCCAGAGATATCCTGCACGATGGTTTCATCACAGTGTTTGAAAAAATTGACAGTTACAACGGCACCGGTTCATTTGAGGGGTGGCTTAGGCGGATTTTCGTAAATACTGCCTTAATGTCACTGAGAAAAGGAGATGTGCTCAAGTTTTCAGATGAGCTAAGTGATGTGGGGAGAGAGCTCTCGGTTGAGAGTACGGTTTTGGGAAAGATTTCATCACAGGAGTTACTGAGACTTATCTCACAGATGCCGGCCGGGTTTCGCGCTGTATTTAATATGTATGCAATTGAGGGCTACAGCCACCAGGAGATTGCAAAAGAGTTTAAGATAAGCGAGGGGAGCTCACGGTCGCAGCTAAGCAGAGCAAGAGTGTGGTTACAGGAGAGGCTGGAAGATATAAGATAGATAAAGAGAAATTATATAAGAATGGATAACAGAGAGTTTGATAAAAGAGTTCGTGAACTGATGGATGGACATCTGGAGATGCCCGACAGCAGCTTGTGGGACTCTATAGCCACCTCTCTGGCGCAGAGAAAGCGTGCAAGAGTGCTCTATATGAGAAGAGCATTAATTGGCACAGCAGCAGTCGCTGCATCGTTGGCACTCATCTTCTTCCTGGATTCTGGTGAGAGTACGGCCCCTTCTCAAAAAGCAATAATCGAGAAACTCGCTCAGGAGGTTAATCCCATTAAAACAGAGAGCAAATCAGAGGTAACTGCACAGCTTTTACCGGAGCACAAATATGAGAAAACGGGCGTTGTTATTCAGGAGGGTGTTAAGGAGTCTGTTAAAGAGCCGGTCAAGGTGTCAGCTCAAGAGCCGGTAAAAGAGGCAATCAAGGTATCAGCTCAAGAGCCGGTAAAAGAGCCGATCAAGGTATCAACTCAGGAGCCGGCCAGGATGCCAGTTCAGGAAAGTGTAAAGGAGACTGTCAAAGAGCCGGCTAAAGAGGTTGCCCCTAAGAGCTCACCTGCAAAAAAATCAGACGACAGGAGTTATCTTTTTGAAAACAATTACAATAGAAGATCTCACAGAAAGGGCTCTACACTGTTGGCAGTATCTACCAACATCTCTCCATCTACGGCCAGCAACTCTGTCTCTCTTATGGGACTAAGCCAGGCCCAGAGTGGTTACATTGTTAGCAATGTGGTCTCTACAATTCAAAAAGCCTATGTACCTCAGGAGGTTATCTCAAATACAAAGTTCCTGATGCCAATATCTCTGGGAGTACAGGCTCAGTTTCCACTTACCGGAAAGTTGTCGGTTGCAACCGGGCTTAACTACACACTTCTCTTCTCTCACTATGATGCAATATCCAGAGATGAGACAAGGGAGACTCAGCAGACACTTCACTACATTGGGGTCCCGCTTAACCTCTACTACAATCTCTTCAACAAGGAGAGCCTAAGGGTTTATGTATCTACAGGTGTAGCGGCAGAGAAGGGTCTCTATGCAGATTACAAAGTGTTTGAGAGCGGAGTAAGAAGAACTTACGGGCAATCTATTGAGGGGCTTCAATGGTCAGTTAACGGAGGGTTTGGGGTAGAGTTTCAGGTAAACAACTCTGCCGGTCTCTATTTTGATCCGTCTGTAGCCTACTATTTTGATAATAACCAGCCTCTTAGCATAAGAAGCTCACAGCCGCTTCAATTCAAATTTGAACTTGGGTTCAGGTTCAGGCTCTAATACTCTTTTTATAACTATATTTACAAAAAAAAGAGTTGTCTAAAGTTGCCGTAGTAATATTAAACTGGAACGGGAAGCACTATCTTGAGAGATTTCTTCATCTGTTGATAGAGCGTACAAAGATTGCCAATGTAGAGATTGTCATTGCAGATAACTGCTCTAATGACGGCTCTGTGGAGTGGATTAAAACAAATCATCCTACACTCACACTCATAGAATTTAACAGGAACTATGGTTTCACAGGTGGCTACAACAGGGCACTTGAACAGATAGATTCCCAGTACTACCTGCTGCTTAACTCCGATGTTGAGGTCACAGACGGGTGGTTACAACCCCTTATCACGGCTATGGATAAAAATCCTAAGGTGGGCATATCTATGCCAAAGATAAAATCTGCATTTGACAGAGATATGTTTGAGTATGCAGGAGCTTGCGGAGGGTATATAGATGTTCTCGGATTCCCTTTTTGCAGGGGGAGGATTCTCTCCAATATCGAGAAGGATAGTGCGCAATACAATATGGACAGGGAGATATTCTGGGCATCGGGTGCCGCATTTATGATAAGATCATCTCTCTTTCACTCTCTCAAAGGGTTTGACGATACTTTTTTTGCACATATGGAGGAGATTGATCTCTGCTGGAGGGCAAAGCTTAACGGATGGCAGGTATGGGTATATCCGGACTCTGTGGTATATCACGTAGGTGGAGGAACCCTCCCGAATGACTCTCCGGTTAAACTCTACTATAACTATAGAAACAATCTTTTAATGCTCTACAAGAACCTGCCGGGCAACAGATTGCATCTGACCCTCTTTATAAGAATGCTTATGGACGGGGCATCTGCAATACTCTATTTGCTTCAGGGGAAAAGAGAGCTGTTTAAATCTGTAATGAGAGCTCACGACAAATTCCTTGAGATGAGAAGCGAAATTGTAAGAGATGAGCAACTGAATAGCACAAAAATCTCATCTGTATATAACGGGAGCATAGTTATTGCTTTTTTCCTTTCACTAATGAAGCTCAAATTCATCAATATCGGTGCGAATATCAAGTAACCGAAATCTCAAAATAAATAGTCAAATTCTATGAAAACAAAGTATTTTTTCTTGGGAATAGTTTCATTAGTTCTTTTTTCCTGTGATGGTATCTTAGGCGATCGTAAAATCTGGGATATAAGCCCGGTTGTGTATATTGTTCAGGTTGTAAATTCGAATGGGGTAGATCTGCTTAATCCGGACAACCCGAATTCAATTGCCGCAAGCGGGATTAAAGTTCAATATAACGGGAAAGAGTATGAGTGCAACAAAGATCAATCTACCCTAATCACCAAAGCCTATATGCCCCAATTTTACGGACTAAAAGTTGCTAAAAATCCGTATGTTACAAACGGAATATTTATACTGACATTCGGTGAGCTGGATGGTGCGAAAAGCTACTCCAATGAAGAGATAACCATATTTTGGGGAGATGGGTCTTCGGACAAGGTAAAATTCAACAGAAAGTTCAGATGGAAAATAAACGGCGATCCGGATATCAGCGAAGAGTGGTTTTTAAATGGGAATAAAGTAGCAGGCCCAGCGATAAGGGTTGTTAAATAATTAATTAATTAATTAATAACAATAAAGTTTTTACTAAGTTTTGCTATTTCAGAAAAACATTGCATCTTTGTAGCGATATAATTAATATCAAAAATATCAAAAAAACGATAAATATGATATGAGAAGAAAGTTTGAAGATGTTTTAACAAAGTGGAATATGCAGCAAAAGCCATTACCTTTGATGCTTTTGGGCGCAAGACAGACAGGCAAGACCTATATCCTTGATGATTTCTGTAAACGAAATTTTGAGAATTATATCTATCTGAATTTCTTTGAAAACAATGATTTTGCTTCGTTTTTTGCTAATTCACTCAATGCAAATACGATTTTAACAAATATTGAACTTTATTACGGCAAGAAGATCAATATAGAGAATACAGTTCTATTCTTTGATGAGATTCAGGAGTGCGAACAGGCAATCTTCTCGCTGAAATTTTTTGCAGAATCACCACTACCATTCAGGATTGTTACGGCAGGAAGTTTACTAGGAGTTAAACTGAATAGAATGAAATCTCCGTTTCCGGTGGGAAAAGTGCAAATTGAAACACTTTACCCGATGGACTTTGAGGAGTTTCTATGGGCGATGGACGAAACATTGCTTGCCAAAAGTATTAATGAACACTATCAAACTAATGAATCATATCCTGAAATTATTCATTCAAAGGCAATAATGCTTTACCGGCAATACCTTTGCATTGGGGGGATGCCAGCTTCAGTTAAAGATTTTGCAGATAAGGGAAAAGATCTGCTGATTGCCGACAGTTTCATAAAAGATAACATATTAACAGGATACCTTGCAGATATGACCAAATATGCAGCAAATGTTGATGCTGTAAAAATTCACCAGATTTACCGTACAATACCTGCTCAGCTGGCAAAACCGCAAACAAAATTTATGTATAAAATCGTAGAGCAGGGTAGTAATGCCGAAAAATATCAAACAGCCATTGAATGGCTTTTAGAATCAAATATGCTGTTACGTTGTGATCTTATAAACAATATTCAATCACCGCTTTCAGCCTTTTTGGTGGAAAATTTCTTCAAACTTTATTTATCGGACGTTGGTCTACTTACAACATTATCCCGGTTAAAATATGGCGAAATTATGCAACCCGACAACAGATCTTTCCTGGGATATTTGACGGAGAATTTTGTGGCGCAGACATTTACAGCAAACAAAATTCCTCTGTATTACTGGAATTCCGGGAATAAAGCCGAAATTGATATTGTAGCAAATTTAAATGACGGGATTATTCCGGTAGAAATTAAGTCGGGTCGCAACGTTGGTTCAAAAAGCTTGGGCGTTTATATAGATAAATACCATCCTCTTTATGCAATTCGCATATCAGTAAAAAACTTTGGTTTTGAAAACAACATTAAATCAGTTCCACTGTACGCGGTGCATTGTATCAATTAATCTCTGCTTAGATTATATAAGATTCAATAATAATTCAGTATTTTAAAAGGAGCTATAATCTACAATATCTCCAGTACACGCTCAAGACGGGTGCCGCGCGAGCCTTTTATAAGGATTGTTGTGTTGAGCGGGGTCTCTCTCTCAAGGTAGGCGCGGAGGTCATAGGAGTCTTTGAAGAATAGGGCTTTGCTGGTGAAGTAGTTGTCACCGGCGGCAGCTTGGGCAAATTCGTTGCCCACAAAAAAGAGCAGCCCGGGATTGATCTCTTTTATGTATTCCAGTATACCTTTGTGCTCTTTTTGTGAATCCTCTCCAAGTTCCAGCATATCACCAATTATGAGACCGATATTTTCGCATCTCATCGCCCTGAAATTTTCGAGGGATGCTCTCATACTGGTAGGATTTGCGTTGTATGCATCTACAATTAGAGTGTTATACTTTCCTTTGACCAGTTGAGAGCGGTTGTTGGATGGGGTATAGCTCTCTATTGCCAGGGCAGACAATTCAGGATCGGTTTCGAAAAATTCTCCCACGGCAAGTGCTGCAAGAACATTATCTGCATTGTATCCACCTATTAGTTTTGTGACTAACTCCCTTGAGGAGTTGAGAACCAGTTTAAGGTATGGGTTCTCTGCAGTTGGTTCGCAAACAGTGGCCCTCTGCTGTGTCACTCCGTATGGGATAGTCTTAAGCAGCTCTCTGGCGGCAACCATTTCGCAAAGATGAGGGTTGTCTCTGTTGTAGAGTACAGTCCCGGAGTGCTTCTCAAGATAGTCGTAGAGCTCTCCCTTTGTTTTTTTAACCCCTTCGAAGGAGCCAAAGCCAAGCAGATGCGCTTTGCCCACATTGGTTATCAGGCCGATGTTTGGCTGAGCAATTGATGCGAGCAGCTCAATATCTCCCGGGGCACTGGCCCCCATCTCAATAACACCAACCTGAGTACTTCTATCCATCTTTAAAATAGAGAGGGGAACACCTATGTGGTTATTCAGGTTACCTGTGGTAGAGTTAACCTTATACTTTGTTGAGAGAACGGAGGTGATTAACTCTTTAGTTGTGGTCTTTCCGTTTGAACCGGTAAGCGCTACAACCGGAACAGCAAGTTCTCGGCGATGGTGTGCAGCCAGGCTCTGGAGAGTCTCCAGGACATTTTGGGTGTAGATAACTCTTGGGTCATCAGAGTCAATCTCTTCATCCACAATCGCGTAGGCAGCGCCATCTTCAATAGATTTTAGTGCAAAATCGTTTCCATTGAAGTTCTCTCCTTTGAGGGCAAAGAAGATAGAGCCCCGGGTTATGTTTCTGCTGTCTGTAGAGACTCCGGCGGAGTCTAAATAGAGCTCATATATTTTTGACAGTTCGTATCTGTTTTTCATTCTAAAGCGTTTTAAGATTTTTCTACTTTCGTCCTGTAGAGCCGAAGCCACCATCGCCCCTTTCACTCTCATCCAGAGAGTCACACTCCAGCCAGGTTGCCTTTTCATATTTTGAAATTACCATCTGCGCTATTCTCTCTCCGGGGTTAAGCGAGAAGGGTTCATTAGAGAGGTTTACGAGAATGATTCTAATCTCTCCCCTATAATCTGCATCGATGGTTCCCGGACTATTCACAATCCCTATTCCGTGCTTAATTGCCAGCCCGCTTCTTGGCCTTATCTGAGCCTCATAGCCGGTTGGCAGCTGAATGTGAAGGCCCGTGGGCACCAATACCCTCTCCAGCGGAGCAACCACAATGGTCTTATCTATATTTGCCCTCAGGTCCATACCGGCTGAGTGTTGGGTGGCATACTCGGGAAGAGGAAATTTTGAGTGATTTAGAATTTTAACTTCCATAGGGAGATCTTCTCAATTTTTAGATAGGTTAATATATATATGAAGATTAAAACAGTTCGGATAGAATAATTTAAGACGACTCCTAAATCCGGCATAAGGGCAACAACAGCGTAGAGAGCCAGCCCGGTTACGATATACCCGGCAATTCTACCCCAGCGGTATGGAATTGGATAGTGCTTGTTTCCAAGCCGTATGCTCACCATAAGCATCACCAGATAGCTTAGCAGATGCCCCCAGGCTGCAGCGTGGTAGGAGTACAACGGCATAAAGATTATGTTTATCGCAATGGTTACGGGCAAGCCGGCAGTTGTTATCAATATTGCGTAGTTAGTCTTACCCGATAGTTTGTACCACATAGATACATTAAAATTTATTCCCAGTATCAGATAGGAGAGGAGCATTATGGGAACGATAGATAATCCCTCCCTAAAGTTTTTTCCCAGAACAATCTGAATAATATCAAGATAGAAAAGAATCCCCAAAAAGATGAGCATCCCGAATGCTGTAAAGTGCTCCATAACTTTGGCATAGAGCTCTTTTGACCCCTTATCTCCCTCCCTGGAGAAGAAGAAGGGCTCTGCAGCAAATCTAAACATCTGAATAAAGAGCATCATAAGGGTTGCAATCTTTATCCCCGCCTGAAAGACCCCAAGATCTGCCTCCCAGACATTACCTTCTGGACTAAAAAAACGGAAAAGGGGGCGATCTATAAAGTCGTTTAGGATTCCCGGCAGGCCGGCCACCATTATTGGCAGTGAGTAGAGCATCATCTCTCTCCATAATTTTGGGGAGAAAGAGAGTTTAATTTTAAATAGATCGGGGATGAATATGATCAATGAAACAACGGCACTCAGGAATATTGCAAAGAGTATATAGGTGAAGTCCGGGGTTGACGATATAAAAGATGTGAGAAAGGAGCCCGGATTTTTGGCCAGATATGCAGGAACCGCAAAGAAAAGCAGAAGGTTAAATGTTGTTTCGGAGAAGATCTTTATGCTTTTAAAAACAGCAAACTTTACCGGCCTGTTCTCAAAGCGCAGTTTTGCGAAGAGAATGGAGGTGACGGAGTCCATTGCCAGAATTGCTGCAACATATACAATTACAAATTTATAGCTATCATACCCAAGCCATTGGGAGATAGTGCCGGAGTAGATTACCATCAACAGAAGAAATCCCAGAGATAGCACTCCGGTTGTAATCAGGGCATTTGAGAAGACCTTACCCGCATCTTTGGTTTTGTTGGCAAAACGAAAACAACCTGTCTCCAAACCAAGGGTGAGCACAACCTGTAAGATGGCTATATAGGCCAGAAACTCAGTTGCGATTCCATAATTCTCTCTGGTTAGGGAGTATGTGTAGATAGGGACAAATACAAAGTTGATGACCCTTGCAAGGATGGTGCTGAAACCATAAATAGCTGTTTCGCCTGCCAGTTTTTTTAAGGGGTTACTGCTCATTACTCTCTGCTTTTTAAAGTATTTTAGTTTGCCAGGGCTTTAGATTTGAAAATGAGAAATCCAATATTAAGCTGTGGGTACCACTTGACCTCTGACCTCTGATAGTAGGTTGCCGAGAGAGAGACCGGGCCGACCGGTGATTGCCATACGGCAGCAAAATTTGCCATAAATGAGCCCATCGGGAAGAGGTCGGTGAATTTTGCAATCCCTTCACTATTTTCAATCAGAAGTCTGTTTGGCTGGAAATATGCCCCCTGAATGTGAACAGAAACAGCGGGAGAGACCTTTATTATAGGTGTTATTGCAACTCCAACAAATGAGGGTGCTCTGTATGCATTAAGTAGAAGAGTTTTGTTGTGAGGGCTGGGCTGAAATGCAGGCAGATAGAGGAGTGTAGAGATGTGGTCACCCATATAGGTTCTGTTGGAGAGGCTAATATCTGCGAGCACTCCCAATGAGACATTTTTGCTGAGGGTGTAGTAATACTCTGTTGTTAACCTTGCCGAGAAAGAGGCGTGGTTGCCTCTCTTGATCTCTGGTCTGGTGAGGGATGTGCTGCCCGGTGTGTGCTCTTCATTAACATAGGCGTACCTCACGGATAGCTTCTGTTTTTTTCCGTCTGTAGGGTATATTTTATAGTTTGTGGTATTCCTCTCAAGAGTAATTGTGGGTGAGAAGTATGTGAAGTGAGTACGGTCCGGCACATCGTAAGTTGTGTAGTTATCTGTCTGATAGTACTCATAGAGATTCCTTCCCAGATAGAGACTGAATTTTGCAAGTATATTTCTCTCAATGTTAACAGGAGTTCCGGCACTTAGGGTAAAGAACATTTCGCTCTCCTGAACATTTCCCGGGACTCTGTTTGCAAAGAATGCCGTTTGTCCCCCGGCAAAATAGTCAAACAGGTGAAGGGTAAACTGCGCCTCGTAAAACCAGAGAGGTTTTATCCCGATATCCTGGCGCATCATAAGATTGAGCCCGGAGTAGTATCTGCCCAGGTTAAAATCTGCGGATGCTCTCCAGGGGTTTTTGGAGAACTTGTTGTATTGAAAACCCAGATAACCCTGGTTAAGTGAGGAGGATGAGATGTTGCCGCCAATTGAGATCTTCATCGGGGGTTTTTTGGTTACCTGCAGATGGAGGTCAAAGAGAGAGTCGCTTGTCATCTTAACTACCGGATAGAGGGTGTTTATATTATCTGTTGCAACAACTCTGTAAAAGCCTCTTTTGAGTTGGTCAAAGTTGAATGGTTCGTTCGAGTTGTTTTTAATTGTTCTTATTATAAACTCCTTCTCGCTGTTGCTAAGGGCGCTGTTGTCGATAAAAACATCCTTAAACCTTAGCGGGAGTGTTTTAATCCGGAAATCCATCCTCTTTTGTAGAATCTCCTCCTGAGTGACTCTCCTTTGAATAGCACTCTTTAGCCCGGGTATATATTTTAATGTATTTTCGTAACCTATTTTAAAGATATCATCTGCTTTTTGAAAGTCAATGATAGAGACTCCGGGAAGCTGGATATCTATCAATACCCCCTTTCCCTCCGGAATTGTATAGTCTGTCTCAACCCGAAGCATATTCTCCAGCTGACTTAAGATATCTTCACTATCCGGCATAATTGCATTTCCGGAGCACTTTGAACCAATCATAAAGTCCGGGTTAAAATCACTCACCATCACATCCCAAGGGAAGTTGTTGTAGAGCCCTCCGTCAAACAGGAGTATAGAGTCTACCACAATGGGTTTAAATAGAAACGGGTATGTCATTGATGCCCTTACTGCCGAACCAAGATCTCCACCTCTCAATACCAGGGGTTTTTTGTTGACAATATCTGCAGCAACGCAACGGAAGGGTACCATAAGGTTGTTGAAATCATATCCGCAAGTTGCGGCAGATGATGCAAAAAGTTGTTTTACCGCAAGATCCATAGGGTAGGGGGCAACTAAACTGGTTGGTAACTTAATGGCCAGCCGGCTTTTTTTGTGCTGTGACAGTGATACTCCCACCATCTCTGCAGTGGGCTCACGCCTATATATATAGGTTGCATAGCCCTTTTCAAACTCCCCTTTGTACCAGGAGTTAAACTCAGGTGAGCGAAACATCGCAAGCATCTCGTTGGGAGTAACTCCAATAGAGTAGAGTGCGGCAACTATTGCCCCCATCGAAGTCCCGGCAACATAATCTATGGGGATATCATTGTCTTCAAGAGCTTTAATTACACCAATATGGGAAATACCTTTTGCACCACCACCACTTAGAACCAGCCCCACACTCTGTGCATCTGCCCAACTCGTAACAAGTAATAACAGAATTGCTGCTAAGATCTTTTTAATTTGCATAATTATGGCAATTGAGGTAATTTTGTGAAGCTTTACAAAGGTACATAAAAAAAATAATTATACAGATGAAAGCCAAATTTTTTAAACTATTGCTAATCATTCCCTTAGTAGTCTTTTCGTGTAAAGGAAAGCAGGGCGGTGTTCAACCGGGGGAAGCCACTAAAACAGACGATTCACTTACTATGCAGACAAATCTAATTTTCAACCCTGCCGATCTCCCCGAGGAGCCGGTTTTTGACATTGTTACCAATTTAGGAACAATCAGAATTAAACTCTATAAAGAGACTCCCAAACACAGGGACAACTTTGTTAAACTTGCTTCGGAAGGGTTTTTCGACGGAATACGTTTTCACAGGATTATAAAAGGATTTATGATTCAGACAGGAGATCCTCTTTCAAAGGATATGGCCAATGAGGCAAGCTTTGGAACAGGTGGCCCGGGATATACAATTCCTGCAGAGATTCTTCCTCAATTCAACCACAAGAAGGGAGCACTTGCTGCTGCAAGAAGAGGTGATGCCGGTAACCCTATGAAGGAGTCTTCGGGTTCTCAGTTCTATATTGTAGAAGATGCTGCAACTTGCGCACAGCTGGACGGAGCATATACAGTTTTTGGAGAGACAATTGATGGTCTGGATGTTGTTGATAAGATAGCAGCTGTTCCGACAAATTTCTCGGACAGACCAACTTCGGAGGTTATTATTAAATCTGTTAAACCTGTACTGTAGTTGTTTTACCCAAACATTGTGATAAGAGATGATGGATTAACCCATCATCTCTTTTACTTTCTTGGCCATTCTTGAGGCAAATACAAAGCTGTTGAGCTCTTCGCAATCTGAGGTGAGCACATTCTCCTTATCTCCTTCCCAAAGCAGCTCTCCTTTGTGGATGAATCCAACCCGATCTCCAATCTCCATCACAGAGTTCATATCGTGAGTATTTATAACTGTGGTTATGTTGTACTCTTTTGTTATTTCGGAGATGAGCTGATCTATCAGAATTGAGGTCTGTGGGTCCAGTCCTGAGTTTGGCTCATCACAGAAGAGGTATTTGGGGTTGAGAGCTATTGCCCTGGCAATTCCCACCCTCTTTTGCATCCCACCACTTAACTCATTTGGCATAAGTTTGTTTACATTCTTTAGGTTTACCCTGTTGAGGCAAAAATTTACCCTCTCCAGTTTTTCACTTTCACTCCACTCGGTGAAGAAATCCATCGGAAATCTTACATTCTCCTCTACTGTTGCAAAGTCAAAGAGGGCACTGCCCTGAAACAACATTCCGATCTCTTTGCGGATATTCTTCTTCTCATTAAAGGAGAGCGAACTGAACTTCACCTTATCGTACCAGATCTCTCCGGAATCGGGTTCGTGAAGCCCCACCAGAGATTTGAGCAAAACTGTCTTGCCCGATCCGCTTGCTCCAATTATGAGTGAGCACTCTCCGGGCCTATATTTTATGGAAATATTTTTTAGCACGTGATTATCACCGAAGTGTTTTTCAAGATTCTTTACCTGTATCATAATAGATCTTCTAAGGTTGGTTAGTTTAACATCAGTTGAGTAATCACAAGGTTGGCAAGAAGAATGGCTACACTGCTTGCAACAATCGCTTTGGTGCTGGATCGCCCTACACCCAGTGAACCCCCGTCGGCATAATAACCGTAATACGAAGAGATGCTTGTTATTATAAAACTGAATACGGCCATCTTAATCATACTGTAAAATATATAGTACATTCGGAATGCATACTGCAGCCCCTCTGAATACTGGCTCAGGGTTATTACTCCGGTAAGCGAGATAATCATCGCCCCCCCCAGCAGCCCAAGGATAAAACTCATCAGCATCAGCAAAGGGTTGAAGATGGTAGCTGATGCTATTTTAGGAAGAATTAGGTAGTTGGCAGAGTTTATTCCCATCATCTCCATTGCATCTATCTGCTCACTTATTCTCATACTGCCTATCTCAGAGGAGATGTTGGACCCCACTTTCCCGGCCAGAATTAGGGCCACCATTGTGGAGCAGAATTCAAGTACCAGACTCTCCCTTGCCATATATCCGACATACATCTTGGGAATGAGGGGGCTCTCAATGTTATATGCGGTCTGGATTACTATTACTGCACCTATGAATACAGAGATTACGGCAATAATAGGGATCGAGTTAAGAACCAGCTTTTCGGTATCTATAAAGAACTGTTTCCTGAAAATTCTGCCCTTATCCGGCCGAGTGAATACGATCTTCATTAAAAGAAAGTACTGGCCAAGTTGCTCAAGAGATTTTTTCATTTATTTGACTAATTTTGTACAAATTTACAAATGATTTGACGATTCTCTATCATATTTCAATCTCCCTCTATCTTTTTGCCTCAGGCATAATGGGCATCTTCTCCAGAAAGGCGGCACTTTTTTATGCAGGTCGCAACTCTCTTCTCTCTCATATAGAGGATGAGATGGGTTACTCACAAGATTCAGACAGGGAGACAGTATGGTTTCATTGTGCATCTGTGGGCGAATTTGAACAAGCAAGGCCAATCATTGAATTGCTTCGTGAGAGGTTTCCGCTCTACAGAATTGTCATTACCTTCTTCTCCCCGAGCGGCTATGAGCTTCGCAAAGATTATCCGCTTGCAGATCATATCTTTTATCTGCCAATGGATACCAGAAAGAACGCAGCAAAGTTTATAGAGCTCATTAATCCTACTCTGGTAATTTTTATAAAATATGAATTCTGGAGAAACTACCTTACAACTCTTAACAAATGTGGCATTCCGGTATATCTGGTATCGGGAATCTTCCGTCAGGGACAGCCATTCTTCCGTTGGTGGGGGGGCAGTTTCAGAAATATACTCAACTTATTCACTCATCTTTTTGTGCAGGACGAAAACTCGGCTTCGCTGTTACGGGGTATAGGGGTGGAGAGAGTTACGGTTTGTGGAGATACTCGTTTTGACAGAGTGCACGCTCTTGCTCAGAAAGCAGTTAAGATAAGTTCTGTTGAGATCTTTTGCGGGAGCTCTCTCTGTTGTGTGGCAGGCAGTACCTGGCCTGCAGACGAGGAGGTGATTGTGGCTCACTATCGTCGCTATTTTCATAGGGAGAAGATTGCAAAGAGGTATTCTGAGTTAAAGAGGGGCAAATTTGATCAAAACATTGACTCTGTTAGATTTGCCGAATTCCCCGAATTGGACGATGTGATCTCTGTAAGCTCTTCGGAATCAAAATTTAAGCTGATTATTGTGCCTCACGAGGTGGATGAGCATCAGATCAAAAAACTCATTAACCTTCTCAGGGATATTCCGTATGTGAGATATAGTGAGCTTGAGGGAAGCCACAGGGGCGAAAAGCTTTCTGAGGCATCTGTCTTGATAATTGACTCGGTCGGGATTCTCTCCAGAATATACAGATATGGCACTTTTGCATATATCGGCGGTGGTTTCGGGGCAGGCATCCACAATATTCTGGAGGCTGCCACATACGGAATGCCGGTGGTTTTTGGTCCAAAGTTTGGGAAATTCAAAGAGGCGCGTGACCTCACGGAGCTTGGCGGGGCCTTCCCGGTGAAGAGTGAAGATGAACTGGTCGAAATTTTTGACAAACTTCTCGCAGATTCCGCCTTCAGGGATGAATGCTCACAGGTTTGTGCCGGTTATGTGGCCAAAAACATAGGAGCAACCGAGTTTATTGTCAACTCAATTGCTCCCGCAAAATAAATCGGAATCTCTCCGGCTAACTGACCCTGAATCTCTCCGGCTAATTGACCCTGAATCTCTCCTATTTAGAACTGAAATCTGACTCCCGCTCCCGCATTTCGCCCGATTCCCCAGAACCCCCTAAATGAGTTCAATGTGTGGTCAGATCCATCCTTTCCCCTCTCAATATACTTGCTGTTAAAGATGTTATTGACATTTGCGTAAAGGGTGGTGTTGAGTTTTCCCCTGCCAATATTCCAGTTTAAGCCAGCATTGGTAACGCTATAATCCGGAACCTTAAACGGGTCAACTCTGTCATTGGGATTTTGTCTCTCTTTAGGATCAAAATCTGCATACATTCTTGCGTTGTACCTCCAATCTGCATTTATAGTCAATCCTTTGGCAAGGGTAAACTCAGCAATAAGATTAAGTTGTGTCTGAGGTGCATCTCCAACCGGAAGGTTGTTGCTGTAAACATTCACAACTCCTTGCAAATTGCCGGAGTAGTCGTCATAGATATTTGCCGAAACATCGTTTTTCCAGTTCCACCGGGCCAATGAAATACTCGCATTGAGCTTTAGTTTGCGTGAAGCTCTCCACTCTGCATTAATCTCTGTTCCGTAATGAAGTGCATCCAGCCCCCTTATCATATAACGAAGGGTTGAGTTGTCCGGTTGAGCATAGGGGTTGGAGATTATGCTCTTGTTTTTCCAGAGCGCGTAATAACCGGTTATCTCAATAGAGCCTCTTTGGAAAAGATAGCGGAATCCAACTTCGGATAGCAGGTTCTTTTCGTTTTTCACATCATCGGTTATGTTGTTGTTGCCGGATGAGAAGAATACATCGTTATAGGGAACTCTGCTGTACAATCCCGCGTTTAAGTATACAGATGTGGTCATACTCATTTTTCTGGTCACTCCGGCCTTAAAACTGTACCCGGCGGCATCTGCACTCTCGCTATAGATATTATCTATGTAGTTGTACTTATCCCATCTTCTGTTTGAGCTTCCCATTGCAGATGCTCCCAGGCGGATGTCCCACATCTCATTCCTGAAGTTTGCGGTAGAGTAGAGAGTAAGGTGGTTTATGGTCTTACCGTTGTTGGTGCGGATATAATCTCCCACCACCTTAACAGGGTTCCTTCCGGCAACTCCTGCCATAGATTTTGTTGCATAATCTTCATACCAGTAGTTACCTCCCAGAAGGTCTGTTATAATCTCCTTCTCCCAGGTATAGTAGTACTGGTAATGAACACCCGCTCCTAAACTCCATCTAGAATCCGGGTTGTAGTTTATGTTGCTCTTAAACCCGGCCTGTGTATGACCGGCAATATAGTCGCTCAAAATATTCAAAGCAGACCCCTGCGCTCCCTGGAGCGAGAGAGCTTGTGCTCCCTGCGAACTCCCTGTAATTTGCACATTATCTGCAACTACTGCATCCCAGTCTATAAGCCCATCTTTTCTATAGTCAATAATTCTTTTCCCTTTTGACTCAGACCATCTGCCCCCACCGTGCCCTGCAGAGAGATAAACCGCGCTTGACACCTCTGTTTTGGTGTTCGGTTTGAAGAGATGGTGAAGTGTTAAATATGGTTTATGGTAAAAATTCTCGCTTATATTCCTAGCCCTGTCGTTTAGGTAACCCCAGTTTTTATTATAGTGCAGCCCATAGGTCTCAATTTCGGTTGCAGATAGCCTGGCCGACCTCTGCTGGTGCCTCTCCGGAGAGCCTAAAGCAGTAAAGAGAAGTGAGTGCTTGCTGTTTATCACTTTGCTGATATTCACCAGATAAGCCCACGAACTCACATCGGTGGCATCTGGGTACCCCTTACCCCACGCATAGGAAGCCATTGCAGACATTGCCCACCCTTTGGAACTCTGTCCGGAGTTTACACTTATAAAACTTTTTGCCTGACCGTAGTTGGTAAAGAAGAGTCCTGCAGATGCAGATGGATCTTTGTCGGCTGTTCTGGTGATAATATTTATGGTACCGCCGACAGAGTTGTCCGATAACATTGAACCGCCAATCCCCTTTTGAACCTGAATTGAGTGAGTGGCATCAATCAGCCCCAGCCAGTTGTTCCAGAACATATTTCCCGTCACCAGCCCCGATATCGGAATACCGTTTAGCATTACCGATATATTCTCCTGCTTAAAGCCCCGGATATTAATCTTGGCATCTCCATAACTCCCGGTCTCACTGGTTGCATAAACCCCCGGAACCTCCTTGAGAAGCTCCGGATAGGTCAACCCAATCGCTTTTCGCTCTATCTCCCCTCTCTCAATTGTTGTCAATCTAAGCGGACTCTGCCGCTCCTTAACAAACGAAGCAGACAGAATAACCTCATTGAGATTTACAAAGTTAGTCACCACCCTTCTCGTCGTGTCAATGCCGGTTGCCCCGTCAATGTCGGCTGTCCCATAATCAACTTTTGAGTTAACTGTTGAATCAACCTTTGGTTTAGCCTTTGACCCAATCTTCGGATCAACTTTTGAGTTAACTTTTGAGTTGTTCCCAATTCTCGTTGAGCCCATACTTTCGGTTGGGTTATCAACTTTTGTGGAGTCCCTTGTTGTTTGTGAATTACTGCCGTAATGCAAGATGTTGCCGGCCTGTGTTGTTGTAGCACTTAGGGTGCAAACCAGCAGGTATACGCAAAGCGTTAATCCCCTGCTTAATAGGGTTTTTTCTCTTTTTTTCATAAAAATCTCCTTCCTTCCAGACTCTAACTGTCGGTACCGTAGTTACAACGGTTCTGCCATAACGGCTCGCGGACTATACCGCCGATCGGGAATTACACCCTGCCCCGAAGATTGTTTTTAAATTGTTGTTTATGTTCTTTGTTTGTGCTAAAAATTTTATTAGCGGGTGCAAAAGTATGTAAATATTTCTGCAAAACAAATTTTCATCTCAGAGCTGTAGTGCCAAAACGCTGGATTTGTTATAGTTATGATGTTAGGTGTATTGATTCAACGATCTGAATTATAGTTTTTTAGCACTACATCTCTGAGATTTTGCACAGGTTAATAATTTTTTTAAATTTGTAACCATCTATAATAATAAAAGAGGAGGGTGATTGTGGGGAAGATTAGAAAACTTTCGTCGGAAGGTATTTATCACGTTTATTTCAGAGGATCATCTCGAAGAGTAATATTCTATGACGATGAAGACCGTAAGTTGTTCTGTAATTGCATTAACAAAGCGGCAAAAAAATTTAAAACAAAAATTTTAGCATACGCTTTAATGGATAATCATATCCATCTGCTTGTAAAAACAAATTTTTTGAGCAAGTTTGTTTCTAGCTTAAAAATCTCTTTTATAAGGCCTTATTATAAAAAATACTTCCTAACGGATAGTCTGTTTGGGTCTAGATTTGGAAGCTCAGTAAAAGAAAGTACCTTAAGTATAAAGAAGTGTATTCTTTATATCCTGGCCAATCCTTTAAAAGCAGGATTATGTGCAGATATTTCGGAGTATAGGTGGATTTCATTTGAAAATGGTTTCAAAGATGTAGAAGTAGACAATACCTTTATCAATTTCTATTTTGATTCAAAGGAGAACCTTAGAGATCAGGTAAAAAGCTCGCTGGAGATAAAAGAGTTGGATATAGTTGAAAAAGAGGATGTGTGGTGTAAAACGACTTTTTTTGATTTAGCAGAATTGTTGCACAAAATTCTGGCAGGTAGAAAGATAAGCCTTCTGTCTAAAAAAGAGTTGTTCGAAATTAAGAACAAATTACTATTAGAGTCATCTGCAACTTATTCTCAGATAGCATCGCTCTTAAATGTGAGTTTAAAGTTTGTCTTATACAAGAGTGCAAGGAAAAATCATCTCAGAGATATATAGCTAAAAACTTTAATTTCAACAAATTAATGGCGAAGCATTCACTGTGATAAGTGATTATCTACCAACACTTTGGCACTACAGCCCTGAGATGAAATCCACCA
Source organism: Bacteroidetes bacterium HGW-Bacteroidetes-5 (assembly GCA_002842515.1). Taxonomy (GTDB): domain Bacteria; phylum Bacteroidota; class Bacteroidia; order Bacteroidales; family UBA932; genus Bact-08. Next base: position 1,992,616 of record PHDC01000001.1, read on the forward strand.
GTAAAAAAAAGCACCCTCAAAAAGGGTGCTTTTTTATATTACCGACTATCTAGCTTGAGATTGATTACCGGCTGTCAAACTTTGCATTACCGACTATCAAGGGATAGATTAGTCGTTGAGTGAGTAGCGGTAGAAACCGGTTATTTTAACCTCAGGGTCAATTGTTTTGAGGTATTGTGCAACTGTGATTTTACCGTCTTTAACGAAGATTTGCTCTTCGAGAGTGCTCTCTTTGAAGAATTTGTTAAGCTTGCCTTGTGCAATTTGCTCAACCATATTCTCCGGCTTACCCTCTTCACGAATCTGAATGCGGTAGATCTCCAGCTCTTTCTCAATCACAGATTGAGGGCAGGTGTCTTTGCTTACAGATACAGGGCTCATTGCAGTAATCTGCATAGCCACATCGCGTCCAACTTCCAGGCTTACAGCTTTTGAGAAACCAACGATTGTTGCAAGTTTTCCGTTTGTGTGGATGTATGTTGCAATATATGGTGCCTCAAGTTTGTTGTAGAATGGAATTGCGTGTTTTTCGCCACTTTTACCGGTTTGGCTGGTTACAGCCTCTTCGATTGTAACATCTCCCATCTTGGTTGCATTAAGTTGTGCAAGATCTGCAGGGAAAGATTTAAGAGCGATATCTGCAATTGTGTTGGCAAGTTGCTGGAATTCGGTATTCTTAGCAACGAAATCTGTTTCGCAGCCCAGGCAAACGAGGATAGCTTTATCGTTACTCTCATTAGCTTTTGCAATAACGGAGCCCTCAGTTGTATCTCTGTCTGCTCTCTTTGCAGCAATTAATTTACCTTTTTCACGGATGATATCTTTTGCTTTATCAAAGTCGCCGTTTGCCTCAACAAGGGCTCCTTTGCAGTCCATCATACCGGCACCGGTCATCTGACGCAGTTTGGCAACGTCTGTTGCTTTTATTTCCATATTCAATATATAATAAAAACGTTAATACTTAGTTTGTTCTGCCTTAGGCTCTTACTCTTTTTCCGGAGCAGGCTCAACGGCAACCTCAGGATTGGCCTCAACAGGTACCTCAGGAGCAGGTTCAACGGCAACCTCAGGAACGGCCTCAACCGGTACCTCAGGAGCAGGTTCAACGGCAACCTCAGGAGTGACCTCAACAGGTACCTCTGGAGTAACCTCAACGGCAACCTCTTTCACCTCTTCGGCTACAACGGGAGCTGCTGCTGCCACAGCGGCAACAACTGCCGGTGCTTCTGCTTTCACTTCTGCTTTCACCTCTGCTTTCGCTGGGTGAGCTGCTGCTTTCGTATCTGCTTTCACTGCCGGAGCCTCTGCTTTCACCTCTTCCTCTTCGGTTATGTCGTCAAATTTAGAGGGTTTGCGAGGGCGGATTTTTTTAGAGTTGTTGTCTGAGTAGCTCTCTTTGCTCTCCGGAGCAGAACCCTCTTTCTCTTTTTCCAGTTTTCTCTCCGAAAGACCTTCGGAAATTGCCTGGCAGATTACATCCATTACAAGAGAGATCGATTTTGCGGCGTCGTCGTTTGCAGGAATCACATAATCAATCGGACCCGGATCGCAGCAGGTATCAACCATAGCGATTACTGGTATATTCAGACGATTTGCCTCTTTTACGGCGTTCATCTCTTTTTGGATGTCAATGATAAATAGGGCAGATGGCAGTCTGTTAAGATCTGCAATAGAACCAAGGTTCTTTTCTAGTTTTGCTCTCTGGCGTGTAACCTGAAGTTTTTCACGTTTTGCCAGTGTTTCGAAAGTACCGTCTGTCATCATTTTGTCGATGGTGTTCATCTTCTTAACCGCCTTACGAATTGTAGGGAAGTTAGTTAGCATTCCACCAGGCCAACGCTCTGTAACATATGGCATATTTACTGCAAGCGCTTTTTCAGATACGATATCTTTCGCCTGTTTTTTTGTAGCTACGAAAAGGATTTTGCGGCCTGCGCGAGCAAGTTGCTTCATCACATTTGCAGCCTCATCTATTTTGATAACGGTCTTGTGCAGGTCAATGATGTGGATCCCATTTTTTTCCATAAAAATGTAGGGAGCCATCTTTGGATTCCATTTCCTCTTAAGGTGGCCAAAGTGTACACCTGCATCAAGTAGATCTTGGAAATTTGTTCTAGGCATTTTTAAAATTCTTTTTTTAAAATAATTTGTTTTTCTCTTTTCTTCAATCCGCAGTAGCATCTATTAGATGGTCTTCCGGATTTTCCGCAGCAGGACAAACTGGGGTAGCTGAACTATGCAGATCCTTCGTTTTGTTTCCGTGCTGTGCATTTTTAATCTGCAAACAAACTCTAACGTTTGCTGAATTGGAAGCGCTTACGTGCACCTGGTTGTCCCGGTTTCTTTCTCTCAACCTCTCTAGGGTCGCGGGTCAGAAGTCCGTTGGACTTGAGGACAGGGCGATACTGCTCTGCATCAATTTTGCAGAGAGCGCGGGCAATTGCAAGCCTTAAAGCCTCTGCCTGACCTTTTTGTCCGCCGCCATCAAGATTTACTCTGATGTCGAACATTCCTAGGGTGTTGGTGAGCTCCAGTGCTTGTCTTACGATGTAGTGAAGAGTCTCCTCTTTGAAGTAAACTTCGAGAGGACGCTCGTTAATCGTAATGTTGCCTTTTCCTGAGTTTACATAAACGCGAGCAACTGCTGATTTTCGTCTTCCAAGGGCGTTAATTAATTCCATGCTCTTTGTTTAAATTTCGTTTAAATGAATTTCTTTTGGTTGCTGAGCCTGATGAGGATGTTCCGATCCTACGTAAACGAACAGGTTGCGAAACAACTCTGCACCAAGACGATTTTTCGGAAGCATACCCTTCACGGCGTGCTCTACTACTGCCAACGGCTTACGGGTTAGCAACTCCTTAGGGGAGGCAAACCTTTGACCGCCGGGATAACCGGTGTGACGAACATACACTTTGTCTGTCATCTTCTTACCCGTCAGACGGACTTTCTCGGCATTGATAACGATAACGTTATCTCCGCAGTCCACGTGAGGGGTAAAGCTTGGCTTGTTTTTGCCACGCAGAATAAGTGCTATTCTGGATGCAAGCCTTCCTACTACCTGATCGGTTGCATCAATAACTACCCACTCCTTAGTGACGGTAGCCTTGTTGGCCGAAACAGTCTTGTAACTCAATGTGTCCACTTTCTTGATCTTTAGATTAATACGTTAATTTTGCTGCGATGACCCTATAAAATAGGGGGCTGCAAAGATAAAACTATTTTTGGAAGTGACAAAATCCTTGATAACTGTTGCATTTTTTTATTATAATTCAATTATCTACTTTTGTCTCCCAAAGTTCCAATAAAGATGAAAATTGCAGATATTGAGTTGGGAGAGTATCCCCTTTTTCTGGCACCTATGGAGGATGTGACCGATCCATCTTTCCGTTATATCTGCAAAGAGTTTGGAGCCGATGTTATGTACACAGAGTTTGTCTCCTCGGACGCGCTCATAAGGGATGCAAAAAAAGCTCACGAAAAGCTACTCATCTACCCATACGAATTCCCTATAGGAATACAGATTTACGGACACCTCACCGAACCTATGGTGGAGGCTGCAGTTATGGCTGCAAGTGTCAACCCCTCCTTCATTGACATAAATTTCGGATGTCCGGTAAATAAGATTGCGAACAGGGGAGCAGGGTCGGGGATGATGCGATATCCGGAGAAGATGCTGGAGATTACCAGAAGAGTGGTGGATGCAGTTAAGATTCCGGTTACAGTTAAGACAAGATTAGGCTGGGATGAGAAGAGTAAGATTATAGTAGAACTTGCAGAACAACTGCAGGATACAGGCATTGCGGCACTTACCGTTCACGGGCGCACAAGGTCTCAGATGTACAAAGGAGAGGCAGACTGGTCTCTGATAGGAGATATCAAGAAAAATCCAAGGATGCATATACCTATTATAGGTAACGGCGATATAACCTCTGCAGATGGTGCAAAAAAAGCTTTCGAAACATATGGAGTGGATGGTATAATGATAGGTAGGGCAACCTATGGGAAACCCTGGCTCTTCCGGGAGATTAAACACTATCTGCAAACAGGGGAGCATCTCCCGGACCAGAGTGTTAACGAGAGGGCAGATATTGCAATAAGGCATCTGCTTAAATCTGTTGAAGTTAAAGGGGAGAGAGTGGGGGTTCTGGAGATGAGACGACACCTCTCCAGCTATTTTAAATCTCTTCCGAACTTCAAGGAGTTAAGAATGAAACTTGTTACAGAGGGTGATTATAGGGAGGTTATAAAATTAATTGAGATAATTAGGGAGAGATATGGGGCAGATGAGAGCAAATTAAGTAAGTTTGCATCTGAAAACTTCGGGTAACCAATATTAACTTAACCAAAATTACACTACAAATAAAAAATGAAATCTTTTTTCATTAACAAAATAGTTCTGTTTCCTTACTACCTCACCCTTAAGATTAGGCACTATCTCTACGATAACGGAATATTCAAATCCTATAAATTTGATCTCCCGGTTATTTCAATAGGCAATATATCGGCCGGAGGAACAGGCAAAACTCCTCATACCGAATTTATTGTAAGGGAGTTGCTCCAAGATTACAGAGTAGCGGTTTTATCCAGAGGGTATGGAAGGAGGAGCAAGGGGTTTAGATTTGTAGAGACCACAAACAGTGCATTAGAGGCCGGAGACGAGCCGTTGCAGATAAAGATGAAATTTCCCGGAGTTACAGTGGCTGTGGATGGAGACAGAGTAAGGGGAATAAATACACTTATGCAGATGGAGCCTCCCATAAGACCCGAAGTTATTGTGATGGACGATGCATTTCAACACCGGCGAGTAATCCCGGGGCTGAGTCTTCTACTGATAGATTACAGGTATCCCCCTCAGGAGGATAACCTGCTGCCTGTTGGCAGACTTAGAGATTTGCCGGAGCAGATGAAGAGGGCAGATGCAGTAATTGTAACAAAATGTCCGCCGGAGCTTTCAGATCAGGAGATCTTTATGTGGAGAAACCAGTTGATGGTAATGCCTCACCAAAAACTTCTCTTCTCAGCAATACAGTACGGAGAGCCTGTGGCTATTTTTGAAGAGGGAGACAAGAGATATACATACTCAAACTTTGCAATACTGCTCACTGCAATAGCAAATCCCAAGCCTCTGGAGTATCACCTTCTTAATCGGTATAAAATCATTAAAAAGGTTCACTATAGAGATCATCACTACTTTACGAAGTATGATGCATCGAAAATAAATTCTTTGGTAAAAAAATATCCTAAAGCAGTAATATTCACCACAGAAAAAGATTCTCAAAGATTGAAAGGGTTGACAAGGCTCAGTAGTGAAACCAAAAAAAGAATCTTCTCACTTCCAATTGAAGTTGCGATTCTTAATGGTAATGGTGAGGTTTTGTCAAAATTGTTAAAGGAATCTATTATTGGATAACAATTTCTTACTATTTCAATCTGTATAAATACTCTTTATTATCTTGCCATATTTTCTTCTGCTACCACATTTAGATACCAACTTATTAAAAAATAGATGTAAATTATAACTTACAGAGTGATTTTGTATGTTAAATTTAAGCTTCTATGCTTTTTTTTACTATTTTTGCGTATTATAGTTTGAATTACTATGAAAAAATAACCACACAAAAATTCAATTATTAACCTAAAATTTTTAACTCATGCATGTTTCAAGAAAGAGAGACCGTATAGGGCGTAAAGTCCTGTTGGTTTTCGCCCTTTTGCTTTTCGCAGGCACTATCTGGGCACAGAACATCAAGGTTTCCGGACTTGTTACCGATGATAAAGGGCAACCTGTCATTGGTGCAAACGTTCTGGTTCAGGGTACCCGTACGGGTGCTGCTGCCGACCTTGATGGAAAATTTGTTCTCAACATTCCTGGCAACGCAGTTCTGGAAATTTCTGCAATTGGCTACGAAAAACAGACAATTCAGGTTAGAAACAGGACATCTATCAGGATTGAGCTTCGTGAAGATGCTCTTTTACTGGAGGAGGCTGTTGTTGTCGGTGAGTTCGGTGTTAAGAGAGCTGCCCGTGCAGTTGGAGGAGCAGTTGAAAGCGTCAGAGGCGCCGAGATTGCAGAATCTGGTCGTGAAAACTTTGTAACCGCCCTTCAGGGTCGTGTATCAGGGGTTCAGATCACCAACTCTACAGGTACTCCGGGAGCATCCAGCTCAGTTCTTATCCGCGGAGCCACATCTATCTCAGGTAATAACAACCCGCTTTATGTTATAGATGGTATTCCTATGAACAACTCAACTTTTAACCCTGTTGGAAACCTTGCGGTTAGAACAGGCGGAAGTGAGACTGTTGCAGACCGTAACCTGGACTTCTCAAACCGTGGTTCGGACATCAATCCGGAGGATATAGAGAGTATGACAATCCTTAAAGGTGCAGCAGCTGCCGCCCTTTACGGAAGTGATGCATCTAACGGTGCAATCATCATAACAACAAAAAAAGGTAAAAAAGGTAAAGGAGTTGTAAGCTACAGCAACCTGTTCCGTTTTGATAAAGCATACAGATATCCGGAACTCCAAACAGAGTTTGATAACGGTATGTACGGTGTAACTAACTATTACACAACCAGAAAATATGGTGCACCATATCTTCCGGGGACAAAACTGTATGACAACCTTAAGAACTTCTTCCAGACCGGTGTAACTCAAAGACACAATGTCTCTTTCGAGGCAGGAAACGAGTTTATGACTTTCCGTTCTGCAGCAAGTACCACAAATCAAACAGGTATCGTTCCAACATCTGACTATACCCGTACAAACGTTACTGTTTCCGGTACCGCAAAACTGAATAACTGGCTCAATGTTGAGACTTCTCTACAGTATGCAGGTACTACCAACAATAAAGTTAGTAAAGGTTCCGGCGGTCCTCTTGAGAGAACAATGATTTGGCCTCTCACAGACGATATGAGGGTTTATCTGAATGAAGCCGGCCAGATCCGCTACCCGAATAACTACTCGGACGGAGATATTCTTAACCCATATTTTGACCTTTATAAGAATGTAAACTACGATGAAAATGAGCGTTTTATTACGAATCTTGCTCTAAACTTCACTCCGTTTAAAGATTTCTTAATCCGCGGTCAGGTAGGTATGGATATAAGCAACACTACAATTAAGATTGTTCGTCACCCGGATTGGTCATACAACAGGGGTGGTACAGGATCTTATGACGAGGCAAGGGTGGCAGCCAGCAATCCATCCATCAACATACTTGCATCCTATAAAAAGGATTTTGGCAAGTTCTCTGCAAACATTCAGTTCGGTTATCACCAGCAGGAGAGTGCAAACAAGACTCTTTCGGTAAAGGGTGAGAAGTTCCTTGTAAGAGAGTTTCAATCTATTGCAAACTGCGACATAACCACTCTGGTTTCAAGAACTAATGATTATAAAAGAAGGCTTCAGGCTGTTTCAGGTGCTTTTGAGATGTCATACAACAATATGGCATTCCTTACATTCCGTGCAAGAAATGACTGGTCTTCCACTCTTCCTATGGATAATAACAGATACTTCTATCCTGGAGTTGAGGCCAGCTTTATTGTCTCTGACCTTCCTTTCTTCAAGACAAGGTCTGAGACCTTCAGTTATCTTAAATTAAGGGGTTCAGTTGCTCAGGTAGGTAAAGATGCTCCACCGCTCTCCATCTACCCTGCACTTGAGACAACATCTACAACTGCCGGCGGTTATCGTTACGGCTTTACAGGACCAAACCTTAGCCTAAGGCCGGAGATGAACACCGCTTGGGAGGTAGGTCTGGAGGGACGACTCTTCCGTAATCGTCTGGATTTTGATGTTGCTTACTACAACACACTATCGGAAGATCAGATTATCACAAGTTTCCGTATGAGTTATGCGACCGGTTTCGTTCTTAACAATATGAACGTTGGTTCGTTTAAGACCAGCGGGGTTGAGATGAGAATCGGCGGCGATATCATTAAGAACCGTGATCTTATCTGGAACGTTTCAGTAAACTGGAGCAAAAACTGGAGTAATGTAGTCTCGCTTCCGGAGAATGTAACCGAGTATTATAACCCATATACTTGGGTTTCGGGTAACATAAGAAACGGTATTAAAGTAGGTTTCCCTATCACTTCAATTACAGGTAACGACTTCCAGAAGAATGCAAACGGTCAGGTTTTGATTGACCCATCTTCCGGTCTTCCATTAACTTCGGGTGCCTGGACTGTATTGGGAGATCGTGAGCCGGATCTTAAATTCGGTTTTATGACAACTCTTAAATATAAGGCATTCTCAATCTCTGCTCTGTTGGACGGACGCTTGGGTGCAACTATGGTTAACGGAACTAAGCGTATTATGATGACCAATGGTTACAGTCTCGAGTCGGTTGAGATGAGAAAAGCGGGTCCTGTTGTTTTTGACGGTGTTTTGAATGATGGTAACCAGAATACAGAGACTCCTACAATCAACAATATTGCAGTAAAACTTGGAGACATTCAGTACGGCTATGCAGGCGCAGACCCTAACTGGATTGAGACAGGTGTTAACTACCTTAGACTTGGTGAGGTTCGTCTTAACTACAATGTAGACAGAAAATGGCTTGCCAAAGCTACTAAAGGTGTTATATCTGCAGCCTCTGTTTTTGCAACAGGTACCGACCTTCTTGTGTGGACAAACTATTCGGGTATTGATGTTGTTGGTAACTCAAACTCTGCGTCATTAGGCGGAACAGGTGGTGTTGGTTTTGACATGATGGCAATTGCCGCTCCACGGGGTCTGTCATTTGGTGTAAACATAACCTTTTAATTGATTTAGAAATGAGAAAAATATTAATATCATTAACACTATTTCTCGTCATAGGTACCTCTTGTACCAAGTGGCTGGATGTTAATAAGAATGTAGACGCACCGGACTGGGTTGCACCAATTTTAAGACTTGCACCAACAATTGCAGCGTACGAAGGAATTGGGTATGACCTTAGGGCAATGGCACCGATGATGCAATATTTTGGCGGTACCGGCTATGCAAGCGTCTTTGGAATTCATAGTTATTATGGAGGTAGCGATGCCGGCGGAGAGGCCTGGAGGTTTGTTTACTGGCTCCAGGGCAAAAATATCGAGCACATCATAGATGATGGACGCGCTCGGGAGGAGTTTACTCTGGCCGGAATGGGCCTTGCAATCAAAGCCTACTCCTGGCACCTGCTTGCATCTCTTCACGGAGATTTGCCTGTTAAGGATGCTTTTGTTCCGGGGCTTCTTGCACACAACTACGATACTCAGGAATATGCTTTTGCTCAGGTTAGAAAATGGGCTAGAGAGGCAATTGCCGAGTTTGACAAACAGGATAAGAATGTTTATCCATCTTTGGCAACTAATGACCTTATCTATGCTGGTAATGTAGCTAAATGGAAAAAGTTTGCCTATGCAACTCTTGCAAGAAACTACATTGCAATGTCTACAAAGGATGCTAAGTATCTTGACTCTGCAATAGCTTGTGCAGATCTCTCTTTCTCAAGCGCAGCAGATGATGCCACATTCCGCTTTGATGCAACAGGTATCTCAAACAACACAAACTTCATTGGCGTACTCAGGGCTAATATGGCGTTTACCTACTCACAATCGGACTATATGGTTCAGGTTATGACCGGTACAGTTCCTAACTATAATGCTTCTGGAGCAATTGAGGGTCTATTGGAGAATCAGATCATAACAGATACTGCAACTCTGGACCCACGCACAATTTTGATGTTTGGTTCAAGGGACACAATGCCTGCCAATCAGAATGATATCAAAAAGGGTACCTTCAACTTTGTCGGAGTAAGACAGGGATATGGTGTTCACACTTCGTTTTGGGGAGGTACTGGTTCACCAACTGAGGCAAGTGCAGGAAAAGGAAGATGGCTCTTTAGAGATGACGCCAGGTTCCCTTTGACAACCTATGCAGAGATTCAGTTTATTAAAGCTGAGGCACTATTCCGTAAGGGACAAAAAGCACCTGCATTTGAGGCATTTAAACTAGGGGTAAGCGGTCATATGGATTGGGTTAAGAGCCTTATCGTTCCCGGTACACCTGTTAAAAACACAGCCAATAAACAGACATCTGTTATAGGTGACAAGATTAGTGTGGCAAGATTCAATGTGCTGGCGGCAGAGTATATGAATAGCAAGTTTGTAAATGCACTTCCGCTGAATGACTTCTCGCTTTCACATATTATGATGCAAAAATATGTATCTATGTATCCTTGGAGCTTAGACACCTGGAATGACCTCAGAAGATATCACTACGACCTTGTTCTTGGTGCCGGCGGAGTTCCTGTAACAGGAACCTCATACACCACAGATGTGGTTTATCATAAACTTAACACCGACGCAACCAGAATCTACAAAGGGTTCTATCTTCCACCTTCAGATGTAATCAACAGAAGGCAGAAGTTTGCAGCCTGGAACTACGGAGCACCTTGCTACCGCCTGCGTCCTCGTTATAACTCGGAGTATATGTGGAACCTTGGCTCTCTCAAGAAGCTGACGCCTATTGCCGGTGATGCCGATAACTACCACACCTCTATAGTATGGTTTGCACAACCTGGTAATTAGTAATGAACTATTAAAACAATTGAAGATGAAAAAAATATTATCAATAATATCTGTACTCTCGTTGTTTTTACTTTACTCTTGCGAGAAAAATGTAATCACATACCCAACTACAGATCTGGACGAGAACGCATATGCACAGATAAGGCTGGTTTATGACCTGCCGCTGGTTGCATCGTCAACTCATAACATAACTCGTCTTAAGTACAACGATATGCTCTACTCACAAATTGGTACAGCTCTTGGAAGTATTCTGCCAAACAGTACTGCAAAATACCACAGGGTTCCTGTAGGTTCTGTTAAGGTAGATGCCTTCAAAAGTGCAACAATGGATGTTGTGGCATATACTAATACCTTTACAATTGCGAAAGGTAAATGGAGTGCTTTTATCTATCAGGAGACACAACCGCCACTATTGGTACAGGACCCTGAGGAGTATGCAACAGGACACCCCTGGAACGACACTCTTACCTATATTCGTTTCGTTAACCTTTTCCATAAGGCAGACGGTGTTACACCATTTGGCAGGCTTACTCTTAAAGGGGTAAGAGTTGTTGGCGGTGTTACAACTTATATAGATATAGCTACAGCCGACTATAAACAGGCTACAGACTATATGCCTTATAAGCTGGACAGAAAAGGTATTGCCGTTTGGTCAGGTACTGAGTCATCTATGGTCTTTGCTCTTTTTGATGCCAACGGCCAGCAGTTAACTCACTTTGCAACTACATCTGCAACTACAAAAACAGCACATACTGTTACCGGATACTCAATGGCTAAGGGGGTTAACTATATTTTCCACGTAAATGGAAAAGAGGGGACCAACAATGCAACACAGGCTATTCGTATTAGTACAATTGCCGTTAATTAAACTGTAAAATGAAAAGAGTACTGTTTACCATATTAATCCTGGCTTTATCACTCTCTGTTGCCACAGCTCAAAACAAAAAGGCAGAGAAGGAGGCTGCAGGGTTGGCACAGTTCGAAAAGGCGAAAGCTGCAATTGAGGCTAAAGAGTTTGTCATTGTTCCGGACAGTTATGAGAAGAGCGATGGCACACCCGAACCCAACACAGACGATGCAAACTTCCTCTCCTTTGAAGATGGAAGCGTTTTTCTGCAAGGTATGATTATCTGCAGTAACAGCTTTACCAACAAGACGGAGGCAACCAGTTTCAATATAAAAGAGGACAAAAAAGGGAATCTTTTTATTGAGATGCAGGTTAAAGGGAGTGCAATAACAGCCAGAATCGAGATTCAGTTAAGAAAAGGGGGTGGATATGCCGAGGTCATTGTAATTCCGACCAAAGGTACCACCCGCAGATTCTCGGGCGAGGTTGTTCCTAAAGCAGAGGCTAGGTATATAAAAAGACCGAATGTAGTTTAGTCTGGTAGTTTTTAAATAAAAGGGTGACCAATATTTTTGGTCACCCTTTTTTAGTGTAAGATGGTCAATAACAATGGCTCACGGTGTCAGCACGGAAAATCCTCCCCACCTACGGCGGGTCCCTTCCCTCTTCGGGAGCCAATGTTTTCCTTAGCTGACACCGATATAGCCGATATTGTTATTGACCTAAAAAACAAAATAGGGCAACTAGAATTTTTTCGGCAAACGCTCTTATGTTTTTATCATATGGTTTTTATTATACAGAGCGCGGAGAGATTGGCTTTCCTGCTGTTATAATGTCAAAATGGGTTTCCCGGACAGGAATATTACACTATATATTGTGCGAGTCTAAAGATTCCTTTTAGACACTAAGAATATAATTACACTTTCTTATTTCGCCCAGTTTGTCTGCACTACTGATTTGAAAGGTTATCTCATTATTTGCTTGAATTTTCACATATTATCACTAAAAAATTGGCAATTTATCTATGGATAATTAAATAATAATACTAATTTTACACCTCACCTATTGTAGCACTGGCTTGACAAATTGTAAAAGTTTTGTTGAAACAGTATACAGAAACTTCCGATATATTATATAATTTAAAAATTCTATTTCAAATACTAACTATTAATGACCATTTAAACAACTAATCGTTAACCTAAAAATTCTTATTTATGTATGTTTCACACAAACTAACCGTACGGTGTATGCGCTTTATGCTGTCGGTATTCGCCTTAGTTCTGTTAACCGGAACTCTGTTTGCACAGAACATAAAGGTTACCGGAAAGGTTATTGACAAAACAAATCTTCCTTTAATGGGTGTTTCCGTTATGGTGGAGGGTACCAGAACAGGTGCAGCAACCGAACTGGATGGAAGTTTTTCAATAAATGCTCCGGCTAACGCAGTTCTTGTGTTCTCTGCCATTGGTATGAAAACAGAGAGAGTGCCAATAAACAGCAGAACTACTATTAACCTGACAATGGAGGAGGATGCCCTTCTTTTAGATGAGCTGGTAGTTACCGCTCTTGGTATTAAGAGGGAGAGAAAGGCCCTTGGATATGCTGTTCAGGATATTAAAAGTGACGAAATTCTAAAAAACAAAACCTCAAACGTTCTTAACTCTCTTTCGGGTAAGATTGCAGGGGTTAATGTAACTCAATCCAGCGGATCTGCAGGTGCGGGTGCACAAATCATAATTCGCGGGGGAACCTCTCTTGAGAGAGATAACCAGCCTCTGTTTGTTGTAGACGGAATCATCTATGATAACTCTACTCCAATTGGGGGAAACAGCGGTTTTGACGGAGCTACCAGAGGTGCTACAACAAATAGTAACCGTATTATGGATATAAATCCGGAGGATATTGAGAATATGTCTGTTCTTAAAGGTCCTGCAGCAACTGCCCTTTATGGTTCAAAAGCTGCTCCCGGTGTTATCTTGATTACAACAAAGAAAGGTGCCGAGGGGGCAACAAGGGTAACCTTCAGCTCAAAACTATCTACCAGCTGGGTAAATAGGTTTCCTGAGCAGCAGGATATGTATAAAAGAGGTATGTACAACCAGGTTGGTATCTTTAGTGACTACACAACTCAGTCCTGGGGAGATAAATTCTCAGGCAGCAATAAGATGTACAACAATATTGAGGATTTCTTCCAAAGCGGAATGGTATACGATAACAGCGTAAATGTATCAGGTGGTACTAAAAACGGAACTTTCTTTCTATCTGCCTCTCGTTTTGATCAGGAGGGTATTATTCAGGAGACCGGCTTTAGTAAAAACACTTTCCGTTTTAACGGAGACCAAAAATTTGGCAAGTTTACAGTTGGAGCAAATGTTGCCTACTCATCTGCATTTACAGATAAAACCCTAACCACAGACGGTCTTTGGGGCGGCGGCGGAAACGGTGCAATGACTGCTCTTTACGGATGGGCCAGAAGTGAGGACATCACAAAATATCTTAAAGAGGATGGTACTAAATACCGTATGTTTGAGGGTCTGCAGCCACTATCTTCAGATGTAGAAAATCCTTACTGGATTATCAATAAAAATAAAATGTACGACGAAAACAAGCGTCTTACAGGTTCGATTAATGCTTCATTCAATGTTACAGATTGGTTTGATATCAGCTACAGAGCAGGTATTGATACCTATAATAAATTTGAGTACACATTTATCGCTCCGGGCGGAGCTGTTCGGGAGACTTACCAGGGAGGTCGTCTTAGCCACGCAACTACTAACTATGAGTATATATCATCTAACCTGATGATGAACTTCAAGAAGAAGATTGCAGATTTTGATCTTAACCTGCTTGTTGGACAATCAATTGAAGATACAAAAGTTAAGAACGACGGGATGCACGGGTACAACTTTATCACACCGGGTTTCTATAGTTTTGGTAACATCAATAATGTAGATAAGTTTTCTCAGACAACCCTTTCTCAAAGAAGGCTAATGGGTGTTTACGGTGAGTTTAGAGCATCTTATAAAAGCATAGCTTATCTTACTGTAACCGGCAGAAATGACTGGACATCTACTCTTCCAAAAGAGGACTGGTCATATTTCTATCCATCTGTTGGCGGTAGCCTTGTATTCTCGGAGTTGCTTCCTAAAAATGATGTTCTCTCTTTTGCAAAGATCAGAGGATCTTGGGCAAGAGTAGGTAAAGACACATCTCCTTATGCGACAAGTACAGTACTTTGGGCTCCAAGAACTTTCCTTGCAGGGACAGGTGTAGGAAACAACTGGACTCGCGGTAACCCATACTTGATGCCGGAGATTACAGAATCTCTTGAGGCAGGTCTTGAGGCTCGTTTCTTTAACGGTCGTCTCGGGTTTGACTTCACATACTACCAGAATGAGAGTAAGAACCAAATTACAACTCCTCGCCTTGGTCAGTCAACAGGATATATTCTTTTGTCTGTAAATGTGGGAAGAATTGTAAATAAAGGTATGGAGCTATCTCTAAACGCTATTCCTGTTCAAAACAAGAATTTCACCTGGGATATGACTCTTAACCTTGCAGGAAACCGTGGAACTGTTTCGGGATTACTAACAGGTCAGGATGTTCTTTATGTTACAGATGTTCAGTATGGTAATGCCAAGGCAGCTTCGTTTAACAATGGAGTATTCTTCGGAATCTCCGGTTCAACCTGGAGCAGAGATGAGTCAGGCAAAGTTATTATGGATTGGAATACAGGAATGCCATTAAGTGACAACCTTACTACAAAAATGGTTGGAGACAGGGAGGCTACATTCACAGGTGGTTTCAATAACAGCTTCCAGTACAAGAATTTCAACCTATCATTCCTTTTGGACATAAGAGTAGGCGGAGATATCTTTAACGGAACAGATTACTATATGACAATGGCCGGTATGAGCAAAAGGTCTATGGACAGAGAGACTCTAACAATTTCCGGAGTTTCTAAAAATCCAACTACACTGGCTCTTGAGCCTAAGACAGTAACCTACAAGGCAAATGAAACTTATACAATTGCAGGGGTTCAAAACTACGGTTCGGACATTATCAGAAAATACTGGGCTCAGTACCATCCTCTTGAAACAGCTAACTACATCACAAAGACAAACTGGTTGCGCCTTCGCTCGGTTTATCTCTCATACTCTCTTCCTCAAGACATTATCAAAAAGCAGAATATAATTAAAGGTCTTACCGTAACTCTTCAGGGGACAAACCTCTGGTTGCTTACAAACTATAAAGGTATGGATCCGGAAACCAGTGTTGCTGGTTCGGGAGTTATTGGATCAAGCTCTGCAGGTATAGACTATGCAGGTGTTCCGGCAACAGCAGGAATGTCTGTGGGACTTAATTTGACATTCTAAGGGTTAAATATTAATACGATTATGATTATGAAGAATATATTTAAACTTGGTTTAATCTCATTGTTGGTATTAAGCTTAAGTTCTTGTGAAAAATGGCTTGACATTAATGTCAACCCGAATTCACCTACCAACCTGGTTGCATCTGTAGATGCAAGACTACCCTGGATTCAGCACCACTATCAGTATGCTTACGGATCTGCAAGTATGCGTGCCGGAATAATTACCGGAGCACTTACTCTAAATTCTACTACTGTTGCAAACGGACTTCTGGCAGCCTGGAATCCGGCGCAGGCATCCTCTACAACCCCTTATCAGGGATGGTTTGTAGGAGCCGGCAGTAACATCGGAGATATGATTGCTACTGCAGAAAAACAGGAGGCGTGGCACTATATAGGTGCTGCCTATACCCTAAGGGCAATGGGCTTTATGCTTATGCTCGACTGGTATGGAGAGATGCCATATACCGAGGCTCTCGGCTCTACCTTAACACCTAAATATGACGATGGTAAAACCATCTTCGAGGGTTGTATGGCAGAGCTTGACCTGGCATTGACATATTTCCAGAAGACACAGCCAACTACAGCCACTCCACTTTCAAAGGGAGACAGCTGGAATGGTGGTGATGTACAAAAGTGGATAAAGATGATCTATGGTTTGAAAGCCCGCTGGCTAAATAACCTATCAAAGAAATCTATTTACAGCCCTACCGAAATTCTTGCAGCAGTTGCCAATGGTCCTTCAAATAATGCACAAAGCTCTGTAATTCACCACGTGAACGATTTGTCTGATATGACAGGAGACGTTATTATCGGTGACCCTCTTAAGACATCTTATCTGTTCAATACAACAGCCTGGAGTGACGGTAACCGTTTCACCAAATTCTACACAGATCTTCTTGAGAACACATTTACGGGAGGAAGCGGCATTGAAGACCCAAGAGCAGCCAAGATTCTCCCTTACCGCCAGAGTCACTATGTATGGGACCCTGCAACTTCAAGTTTCAAGAAGGGTTTCATAAGGACTAAGGGAGTTGATGTCCATAAGAGCAACATCCGCCTGAGCGGAGGACCTCTTCTGATGGCATTTAATACAACCACCAAGAAGTATTTCATTAACTCTACAAACCCACTCCGTTTGGGAGATACAGCTTATGTAGGATTGAGATCACTTTGCGCAATGACAGGTGCAACCACAACCGAAAGCTTATGGAAAGCTACCGATGGTACTATTTTAAGTACAGGAACCTTCTATACAAGACCGGAATCTCCAACCTTTATAATGACATATCACGAGATGATGTTCATTAAAGCAGAGGTGTTGTTCCGTCAGGGAGACCTTCCTAATGCACTGATAGCTTACAAAGCAGGTATCAGAGCACATATGGAGCTTATGAACAGCAAATTGGCACAGTATACAGGAAGTGAGAACCCTGCCAAGAGTCCAATGAGCACAACAGATATAGATAACTTCCTTGCAAGTGCAGCTGTTGCTCAAACAACATCTCAACTTACAATGGCCAAGATTATGCAGCAGAAGTATATTGCAATGTCTCTTACCCAGCAAAACTGGAACGATATGAGAAGATTCAACTACTCTGCAGGTAATATCGGAAACTTTGGAGTTGTGTATCCGGACTTTGACAGGCCGTTTGAGTTTGGAACAACCGGAGCTACAAAGCTTCCGGGAACTTCAAAATCTCAGGATAACTACTGGATGAGAAGGATGATGGGTATCACTCACGAGATGAACTACAACTCTGCAATGCTAAGGGCTTCAAACCCGAAAGCATTTGATGTGGATATTTGGTCAGTTCCTGTATGGTGGGACATGCAGTAATCTGATTTAAGTATATTATTTGGTTTGCTAAGAGGGTTACCCGCAAGGGTGGCCCTCTTTCTTTTTATCTTATATAATATTATCTTTGTTAGAATAATTATTTAATAAATAGGAGTATGTTTTCAAAAGAGGTATATGTAAACAGAAGGGCTAATTTGGCTAAAAAGGTTAAAAGCGGTGTAATGCTCTTTATGGGCAATTCAGATATTGGTATGAACTACCCGGGCAATACTTACAGGTTTAGGCAGGACTCCTCCTTCCTCTATTTCTTTGGGCTTGATGAACCGGATTTGGCAGCAGTTATAGATGCAGATAGTGGCGAAGAGATCCTTTTCGGGAACGATGTAAGTATAGACGATATAATCTGGATGGGGCCTCAACCGGCTATGACAGAGAAGGCAGCTCAGGTTGGTGTAAAAAAGGTACTGCCCTATTCATCTCTTGAGGAGTATATTGCAAAGATAAAATCATCTTCAAAAAAGGTGCACTATCTGCCTCCATATAGGGATAACATCAAAATAGCGATTAATAAGATGTTGGGGATAGATTTTCCCGCTATTAACGAGGGCGCTTCCCAAGATTTGATACGCGCGGTAGTCTCTTTAAGGGAGATTAAAGAGAGGTGTGAGATTGAGGAGATGGACAACGCTGCCAACATTGGCTATATGATGCACTATACCGCAATGAAGATGGTTAGACCCGGAATTGTTGAACAGGAGCTAGTAGGAATTATGGAGGGAATCTCTATCTCAAACGGAACTATGCCATCTTTTCCAATTATTCTCTCTCAAAATGGAGAGACACTGCATAATCACTCCCATCATCAGATTCTTACAGACGGCAGACTTCTGGTTATTGACGCAGGTGCAGAGACCAACTCTCACTACGCTTCGGACTTTACGCGAACCCTTCCAAGCGGAGGAAAATTCACACCCCGCCAGAGGGACATATACACAATTGTCTCTACAGCTAATAACCTGGCGATTGATATGATTAGGCCGGGCATAACTTACAGAGAGGTTCACCTGGCTGCGGTACGAGTGCTGGCACAGGGGCTTATCAATATCGGCCTTATGAAAGGAGATGTGGACGAGGCTGTTGCAGCCGGGGCACACGCTCTCTTTATGCCACACGGTTTGGGGCATCAGATGGGTCTGGATGTTCACGATATGGAGGACTTGGGTGAGAATTTTGTGGGTTACAGCGATAATTTTATAAGGGCTACTCAATTTGGCCTCAGGTCTCTAAGAATGGGTAAAGAGCTTAAACCGGGTCACGTAATCACTGTAGAGCCGGGTTGCTACTTTATACCTGCATTAATAGAGAAGTGGAAGAGCGAAGGTACCAACAGCAACTTTATAAACTTCGATAAATTGGAAGGTTACTACAACTTTGGCGGAATACGCCTTGAAGATGATGCCCTTGTCACAGAAAAAGGGTGCCGCCTTTTGGGTTCTAAACGTCTGCCAATTACAGTAGAGGATGTAGAGCTGGAGATGTCGGGGAATTAATGACTCGCTACTATCTATAAATAAACTCTTTAGAAACTATAAATTAAATGAAAAACCGCTCTCTCTCGGGCATTGCTGCCAGGTTCGCAGCTTTTGTCTTGCTCTCTCTGTTTGTGGCATCCTGCTCAAAAGAGGATATAATAATTGTTCCCGGGAAATCTGACTACAACAACCTCACCACCTTTATCTTTAAAAAGGCAGATAACCCTTCGCTTACAGAGGATTGTACCCCATATTTCTCTGCAGCAACAGTATATATGACAGTTCCTGCAGGGACAAATCTTAGTTCGTTAAAGCCATCCTATACAATATCTCCGGGTGCCACAATCAAGATAAATGGTACGGCAGTCACCGGAGCACCACCTACATTGGACTTCATCGGTATAGTAAGAGTTGTGGTTACCTCTGAGTCGGGTATAAATCAGGAGTATCGGGTAGTAACTCAGGAGGGTAATTACCGGTTGGACAAATTGGTTTATGCATTTATGGATAAATATTCAATTCCGGGGATATCCTTTGCACTATCTAAAAATGAGCAGATTGTCTATAAATCGGGGTTAGGATTTGCAATCAAAGAGGGAGATCTGCGCACAAAACCAAATCACCTTTTTCGCCTTGCAAGTGTCTCAAAGCAGTTTACTACACTGTGTATTATGAAACTGATGGAGCAGGGTAAACTCTCGGTAGAGAGTAAGGTATTCGGCCCCGGGGGGATTCTTGCTCAGGAGTTTCCCAATAATATTTCGGTAAAGGCAGCAAAGGTTACGGTACGGAATCTTCTTGAACACAACAGCGGCTGGACAAGTAACCCGGATCCAATGTTCACGACAAGTTTCAAAGGACAGACACTGGATGAGAGAATCAACTATATGTTAACCTCTGCCCAGAGTGAACCGGGATCTGCATATTCCTATTACAATATGGGATTTGGCGTTCTGGGAAAGATAATTGAAAAGCTCTCCGGCAAGAGTTATGAGCAGTATCTTAAAGAGGTGTTACTGCAGGCAGGAGTGACAAATGTGCACGTTGGGGGTGATCAGTCTCAGCGCAGGCCCGATGAGGTTGTCTACTACTCACAGGATGGAACAAACGGGTATGGAAACGAGATGCAGGTCATTGCTGCAGCCGGAGGGGTAATTGCATCTACAGAGGAGATGTTAAAGTTGCTCTTTCACGTAGATGGCAAGACAGGTATCCCGGATATAATCTCTCCCGCTACCCGTGCATTGATGCTAACCCAATCTGTTGTTTATGACAGATATGCGCTTGGCTGGAGAATGAACCACTCATACTACCCAAACTCCTGGTATCACGGCGGAAACCTTGCAGGAACTGCTACAATGTGGGTTATGGGGCCAAATATAAATTGTGTGGTTCTGTGTAACTCCAGATCTTACAAAACAGGATTTGATGACGAAACCTACGCTTTGCTAAAAGAGCTAATAAACTTAGCCTCAACATCTCTGTAGTCTCTGCCAGTGTGAGATACATCAAACACTGGCAAAGCTCTGCCACAGCTCGGAGATAATCATAGCTGTTGCTCCCCATACGGTATGCTCCCCAATCACAAAACCGGGTGCTTCTACCCACTCATAAGAGCCTGCCTGAACTCTGCATTTCTTTGAGTAGGCTGGGTTGAATCTATTGAGGGGAACAGTGAGATACTCTGCAACCTCTCTTGGGTCTGGCTTGTAACAGATTGGTTCTGTGGAGATAGCAAGTACAGGATAGATGGTAAAGTTGCTGGGAGGTACATAAAGTTTTGAGAGCTCTCCAATAATAGTGAAACTATCCCGTGTGATACCAAGCTCTTCGAATGCCTCCCTGCACGCTGTTGCAATAAGGTCGGGATCTTCACTGTCCCGTTTACCTCCCGGGAAGGCAATTTGCCCCGAATGAACTCCGTCATAAGTGTTGCGACGGATGAGCAGCAACTCCCAATCCAGGAGTTGCTCCCTGCCTGCGAGTTTTGGCGGGGTAAGCAATACCAAAACAGCAGATTCCCTGGCCTGTGCCGGGGGAGCAAGCTCTTGAACAAGTGTAATAACTCTTGGCGACGGGGCCATCTTCAAATGCGCCTCTTTGCCGGGAAGAGTGGGAGGGAGCTTAATATCCATTCACTGTCTACTCTTTAATACCAATCCTATCCAGAATAAATGCCCATTCAAATGCTGTCTCTTTAATTCTGTCATAACGACCGGTGGCTCCGCCGTGTCCGGAGTCCATATTGGTGTAGAGCAGAACAATATTGTCGTCGGTTTTGTTAGCTCTAAGCTTTGCCACCCATTTTGCAGGTTCGTGAAACCCTACCTGAGAGTCGTTTAGACCTCCTGTTGCGAGGATGTTTGGATAGTTTTTTGCCGAAACATTATCGTAAGGAGAGTATGAGAGAATAAATCTGTAGTACTCCTCAACATTGGGATTGCCCCACTCTTCGTACTCCTGTGTTGTGAGAGGAAGAGATGTGTCAAGCATTGTATTGATAACATCCACAAAAGGTACCTGTGCAACAATTGTATTAAACAGATCCGGCCTCATATTAACAACAGCACCCATCAGAAGCCCACCTGCACTCCCTCCGGATGCCGCCAGCAGCGATGGAGAGGTGTATCTGTTTTGGATGAGCGTCTGTGCGCAGGCGATAAAATCTGTAAAGGTATTTTTCTTCTTAAGCAGTTTACCATCTTCATACCACTGCTCTCCCAAATCACTGCCTCCCCTAATTTGAGCAATTGCATAGATAAAGCCTCTGTCAATGAGGCTATATGCAGATGCGCTAAAGTAAACATCGGAGCTTGAGCCGTAACTTCCATATGAGTAGAGCATAGCAGGGTTCTTACTGTTCTTTTTAAGCCCTTTTTTATAGACAATTGCCATTGGGACTTCAACTCCATCATCTGCCTTCGCCCAAAGACGCTCCACAACATAGTCGTCCGGATTGAAGCCGGATGGAATCTCCTGCTCTTTAAGCTTTGTGCTCTGGCCGTTCTCTAAATTGTATTCGTAAAGTGTTGATGGTCTGTTTAGAGAGGTATATGTATATCTTATGGTTTTGGCATCATACTCTGGGTTTCCTCCCAAAGCAACGGTGTAGACCGGCTCCGGAAATGAGATGCTGGATTTAGATTCTTGTGAGAGGTCAAACAGTTTAATCTCATTTAGCCCGTTTACCCTAATCTCAACTGCAACATAGCTCTTTAAAACAACAAACTGTTCAATTCTCACTTTAGGGTCGTGGTCAAGGAAAATTTTCCAGTTTGACCTATCTTCGAAACCTGTAAGTGGAGCTGTATAGAGCATTCCGTTTATGTTTGTACTATCTTTATATTTGATAAAGAATTGCTCTTTATGGTGAGAAACCGAGTAGTCCACACCCTGAACCCTTGGCAGGAAAATATTAAATTTATCATTCGGACTATTTGCACTAAGGTAACGGAATTCAGATGTAGATTTGCTGGTGCTCACAATGAATATAAAGTCATTGGTCTTACTTTTATAGACATAAGTATCAAACCTTGCATCACTCTCCTCGTACAGAAGTTCGTCCGGGCTCCTGGAACCAATGGTGTGACGGTATACTCTATATGGTCTGAGGGTGTTGTCGATGACGGTGTAGAAGAGGGTTTTATTATCATTTGCCCAGGTGAATGAAGAGGCCTTCTCAAGAGTTACCGGAAGATCTTCTCCTGTCTTAAGGTTTCTAAATTTAATGGTTGATTCCATAAAAGAGCCGGTTTCGTTGAATGCATAGGCAGCCATCTGGTTATTGGTGCTCACTTCGTAACCGGAGAAACGAAAAGCGCGTTTACCCTCTGCCATAATATTTGCATCAAAAACAATCTCCTCAGGAGCATCCACAGATCCCTCTCTTCTGCAATATATCCTATACTGTTTGCCGCTCTCTGTCCGGGTATAGTAGTAATAGCCGTTCTCCAGCACCGGATAGCTCTCATCGGTATCCTTTATCCTCCCCATTATCTCCCCGAATATTCTCTCTTGCAGCTCTTTTGTAGATTCCATAACACTATCTGTATATGCGTTCTCTGCATTGAGATAGTCAATTACCTTCGGGTTCTCCTTATCGCGTAACCAGTAGAAGTTATCTATGCGGGTGTTACCAAATTCATTGAAGGTTGTAGGTGTTATCTCGGCTACCGGAGGAGGTGGAAAGTCAGATTGGTTAGCTATTTTCATATCTGTTGTTTTACAGCCTGCCGCAAATATCACTGCAGCAATAAATGGCACTATTTTTTTCATAATATCTTATGATTTGGGTTAACAATTGGTTAGTAAATATATCTCTAAAAAACATATTTTTTAATAAAATCCTTTAAATTCTCCTCCGGCAGAATTACATTGAAGTTACCCCAGAAGTCTTTATCGTATGAGTAGCTTGTCTCGGAGAAGATATCTCTGGTGGAGATTCTCTCCTCCCGTGGGATTGGTGTTACATTGGAACTCTCAGTTTTACAGTTAACCATCTCAAACCATATGTGCAGGTTGGAGCTGAAGAGTTTTCGCTTTGGCCTTACCCGAAAATTGAGATCACCCCTTACGTGATTAAGTGTATATACCCCGTTATTAGATTTATAAGAGACCAGATATTCAACCCTCTCGGGTATAATCTCGACCTTGCGGCTCTGTTTAACAATAATGTCGTCTGTGGCCTTTGCCACATATTTGGGATTTACCTCAAACCTTGCCTGAGTCAAAGCCCAATTCCCTGCATCTATATATAGTTTTCCTTTATAAAGCGGAGCGGTAATCTCCTCCTTTTGTTCAAAAGAGATAACATAAACCCTTCTGTCGTCAATGACGGTAATATCTGTGTGGGAGAAGTCATACTGCAGATATGCCTGCGGCTGGAGAAAATCGGGAAGGTTTTTGACAAGATCCAGAAGCAGAGAGGAGTTTATACTAGATTTTATCTTCGTTACCAGAGTGTCCTTCTCCGGCGAGCTTGCCAAACGACGCATTTTAAGCACCTTAACCTGTTCGCTATTAGCTCCGTAAATCACTCCGGTCTTGTATATTTTCAATACAGCTTCGCTTAATGAAATATTGTTTTTGTACTCTATACCCTCTCTGTAAAAGGCTGTGATGTATAATGGGTCACTATTATAGTTACGCACTCTGGCTGCCATCATCTCCCGTATGGTTTTGGTAGGGTCTATTGCCCTTACTACTATCTCCTGAAGGGGTATTATCCTCTGATCCAGATAGAATGTCGCTCTTTGTCCGGCAAGAAGCGAAGCCTTGAACAGACGGCTCTGGTACCCCAGATGGGAGATCTTTATGTGAGAATCCAGAAGAGAGTCCGGAAGTGTAAATATGAACTCCCCGTTTAGATTTGAGACTGTACCATATGGCTTGTCGTTAACGCTAATAGTTGCGAACTCAATCGGCTCATCGGTTAAACGATCTTTTATTGCACCGCTTATAGCAAAATGGCCACCCTCTTGAGTTTGGTTGTTTGCAGATGGTATCTCATCTCTCTTTTTAATCTCCGGCTCTGCTTTATCTGCATTGGGCAAATAGAGAAGTATGTAGTTCTCCTCAATTTTTATTCTAAGATCTCTGTTGCCTGTGATTATTCTAACTGCATCTTCAAGTGGGTACTCCCCCGGCTCAACAACTACCCTTTTATCATTCTCCACAATTTTACTGTCGTAGATAAAGAGTAGTCCGGTCTGTTCCGAAATCTTGCTTAACAGGCGGTAAACTGTAGCCCGTCCCCTGGTTATGGTTACAACTCGTTTTAAATCGTCTTGATAAAGATTGCCGTTCTGTTGAAAGGATCTATCCGGGAGATCAATAACCTCTGCTCCAATGGCTCTCTGGCAGATAAACGGGACTCCCGCCAGGAGTAATATCAATAGAGATTTTATGAGATTTCCCATTCTGTTCACATATTGCAGTTATTCGTGGATTAGAATCTTTCCCGTTTGCACTGTGTAGTTGAGATTAAGCGCAACGCAAATAAGCTGGGCCATTGTATCGGGAGAGTTACCCGTAAATGTAGCGGTGATTAGACGCTCTTCAATTTCCGGGGCAAGTTCAATGTAGAGTTCCGGAGAGTTTTTATTTATTATTCTCACTACATCTGAGAGCTTTTCATCTTTAAAATGGATACGGTTCATATAGAGCCTAAACTGTTCAAGATCTTCTGTGGGGATAGATTTTAACGACCCTGAGCTAACCACTCCACTCTCGCCTGCCAGAAGTGTTACTCTCTGCCCGTTACTCTTTAATGTGACGCTCACCTTACCTGTGTTTACCGCAATAGATGGCATCGGAGTATCCGATACCGTTACATTGAAAGATGTGCCCAGCACCTCTATAGTAATAAGTTCTGTCTCTACAATAAAGGGTTTTTCAGGGTTTTTGGAGATCTCAAAATAGGCATTACCCTCAAGAC
This sequence comes from Bacteroidetes bacterium HGW-Bacteroidetes-5, assembly GCA_002842515.1. Taxonomy (GTDB): domain Bacteria; phylum Bacteroidota; class Bacteroidia; order Bacteroidales; family UBA932; genus Bact-08. The sequence continues at coordinate 2,018,163 of PHDC01000001.1, forward strand.
GAACCTCTCTGCGCGATTTGTCGAAATGCCTTGGGTATGAGAGAGTAGTGTTCTTTGCCAGGAAAACGGTTGAGCCATCTTCCAGAGTTGTTGCTACAATAGAGCTCTCTTCGGAGTTATGTAGTGACAGAAGTGTTTGGGAACCTTTATTAAAAACTGAAAGATAGAGAGTTGCGCCAATAAGTATGACCAGTGCGGCTGCCACACGAAGTGCGGTAGAGTTTGCAAATGCCCGTATTATATTTCTCTCGCTCTTTACCTCCAGTAACCCCTCACTTTCCAACCTGTTATGGAGTTTGCTCCAGGCAGCATCTGTTTTATTGTTTATATTTTTAGAAATCATAATATTGAAGTGTGTAGTTCTATCTCTTTTCTTATCTCTTTAAGTGCTTTTGTCATCTCGGCCTCAACAGTCTTAACCGAGACGGAGAGTGCCTCTGCAATCTCCCTATATTTTTGGTTACCAAACCTGTGCATTCGAAAAATCTCTACTCTTCTGGAGGGCATCCTCTCAAGACTTTTTTTAATAATCTCCTCCAACTCCCTATACTCAATCCCGTTAAGAGAATCCTGCTCCGTATCCTGAGAAGAGGGGTTGAGACTGCTAATTCTGTATCTCTGGTCCAGTTTTCTTTTATCGCAATACTGGAGGGACCTGTTTCTTACAGCGTTGTAGAGGTAACTCTTCAAAGAACTCAATATTTGAATCCGTTCCCGCTCTCTCCACAGAACATAGAACAGATCCTGGATAATATCTTCTGCTGCATCACTTGATCCGGTAATGGTAACCGAATAATAAGATAGAGGGGGATAGTATTTCCGGAACAGGATTTCGAAAGCTTTAATATCCCCCTCTTTAACTTTTTTAATGAGCAACAGATCGTTTATCATACTTTCAAATATACGAAAGATATTACTCGGTTATTTGAGATTCTCCTTTTTTAATCTGTTAACGGCATACTCAAGAGACTCATCCGGCTCTATGATGTTGTAATCTTCCCAGAAGTTAGGGTCGTAGAAACTGTTAACTTTATCTGAGAGTGACTGACTCTCCCGGAAGGCCAGTTTATGTGGAATTTTTGCAGATACCTCTCCTTTGCCTCCGGTAATTACTGTTTCTGAAACAATTGCGTAGTTTGTGGAGAAGAGTCTCTTCTTCCAGTCACACTTAAAGCGAAGCTCGCTGCGGATGTAGTTTAGATAGCTCTTCCCGTCACGAGTTTTATAGGTAACCAGGAATGAGACATCTTCCGGTTTGAAAACCATACCCATCGGCTTCTTCTTAAGTATTGCCTGAGTTGCCTTGTTTTTATCGTCCATACTTACGCTAAACTCTGCTCTTGAGAATGTGAGGCTCTCTCTGTCTATGTATAGTTTTCCGTAGTGCAGGGAGTAGGGTAGAATTACCTGCGGTATAAAGGTAACCACATAGTGTGGGCGATCTTCTATCATAACAGACTCCTCCATAGAGAATTTATAATATGAGAGGGTTTTGGCATTGAGCATAAGGTCCGGATTCTTAACCACATCAAGATAGATTGAGAGGTTTGGCCCCCCCAGCAGTTTTACCATAAGGGTGTCGTCGGCTTTTGGACTGATCAGTTTTCTCCCTTTATAAATTTGGATTAGATCTCTGTTGAGCCCATCTGAGTAAGGAGTTTTATAGATCTCTACGATAGCCTCAGATACATTGATGTAGTTTTTTCGTTTTCTTATTGTCTCGCGATAGAAACCCGAAAGTAAACTTGGGTTTGCGCTGTAATTCTGTTCGATCTTTGCGATTGCTCTCTCGACCAGTAATTTTGCATCAATTGCGCGGATTGTTATCTCGTCCAGCAGGTTTGGCTGAGGGGTAAGTTGAACAATTATTCCCTCTTCACTCTTCCCGTTTACGGAGAACTTGCTTGTAATGTAACCGATATGAGATACAATTACATTTTTTGCATTGAGGGAGTCCTTAATCTTAATCGAGAACTCTCCGTTGGTATTTGTTATTGTTCCCACATTTGTCCCGGCAACCGAGATGTTTACATACTCCAGAGTCTTTCCGGAGCGATTGTCCTTAACTACCCCTTTTACAGTAAAGAAGTCCTTTGTCTGCTGAGCCCAAACCGGGGATGCTCCCGAGAATATTACCATTGCCAGAATCAGCAGGATACTTTGTTTAACTCTTGTTTTCATATCTGTAGAAATTAATGTTGTTCTACATATAAGATCAACTAACAATTAAATACCCTAGAAACCTTGCCAAGCATCGTGGGGCTTGCCTCATAAAGAGGCAATTAGTTTTTTCTCTAATAGCTTACTCAACTCTCTTGCCGGAGAGATAACTTACTCCGGTGAGTTGTTCAGATACCTGCCATAGCTTTTTGGAGATGTCTGCCTTGAAGAGTTTATCTCCCTCCGATGTGACAACTGGGTTGCCTCTAAAGTTTGCAATACCGTCCGGCCCGATGTACTCTCCGCCTTGAAGCTGCATATTTTTTGCAGCAAAAAGGGTTGGGAGTGCGCCTTTGTGTGCCGGTTGAGCAAAGAGCCCTAAAAGGAAGTTCATCACCTTGCCACCCTCTTTGCCGGAGCCTCTCATAAAGAGATTGGTTGCAGATACTCCGGGGTGACAAACGATGCTGATTGTTTCTGCCCCTGACTCTTTAAGCCTTAAGTTAAGCTCTTTACCGAATAGCAGGTTGGCAAATTTACTTTGACGGTAAAAGTTCATTGTAGAGAATCCTTTTAATCCGTCCAGATTATCGAAATAGATTTCTGCACCTCTGCTTGCAATGCTGCTTACAGTTACAACTCTGGAACCCGGTGTGGATGTTAACAGGGGCAGGAGCAAACCTGTAAGTGCAAAGTGGGCAAGGTGGTTGGTGCCAAACTGCAGTTCAAAGCCATCTTTGGTTTTTTTGTAAGGAGGAATCATAACTCCGGCGTTGTTTATGAGCAGATTCAGAGTTTTGTGTTTTTCTGAGAACTCCAGGGCAAATTTTCTCACACTCTGCAGATCGCCAAGATCCAGGTGCATAAGGGATATGTTCGCTGTTGGATTATCTGTTTTAATCCGTGCAACTGCTCTCTCCCCTTTATCCATATTTCTCACTGCAAGAACCACCTCTGCACCCTTTGCCCCCAGCACCTTGGCTGCCTCAAGCCCAATTCCGCTTGCTCCGCCTGTAATAATTACCCTCTCTCCTGAAAGGTTCCCAATACTCTCTATTGTCCAGTTTTGATTATTCATTTTAGTTTTGATTAGTCGTTTTATAACTCTTTAGGGTAAAGTAACAAAGATATAAGATTTGTAGTTCAGTTTTTTTTGATGTTTATTTGCCGCCTCTGCGACGGATTCTAACATTAGTTGCGTCTAAGAGGTGTATACAATGATATCAGAGGATAAAATAATTGAGAGAGTTCTTGATGGCGAGACAGATATGTTTCGTCTGTTGGTGGAGAGATACCACGAAAGGATATTTATTCTTTCAAGGGGATTTGTTCATCAGTTACAAGATGCCGAGGACATAACACAAGAGACATTCCTGCGGGCATTTATCTCATTGGGTAGTTTTCGGGGCAGTTCGGAGTTCTCAACCTGGTTATATAGAATAGGGATAAACAGCGCATACACTTTTCTAAGGAAGAGAGAAAAAAAGAGCATCCTCTCTTTTTATGAATCTAAAGTTGGAGCAATTGCCAATCTTTTACAAACAAATAAAAATGATAACCCTCATAGAATATTATCCAGCAAAGAGGTGCAAGAGCTTATCTATAGAGAGATAGACCGTTTACCCCAGAGGCAGAGAGTAGCATTTATATTCAGCCGGCTGGATGAAATGCCTCAAAAGGAGATTGCACAAATTATGTCACTATCGGTTCACGCAGTTGAATCGCTTATTCAAAGAGCAAAAAAACAGTTGAAAGAAAAATTAATATCAGTTATAAATGAAAACGACTTACAATAATTCAGATTTTGAAAAACAACTCTATACCGCTATCGAAAAAGAGAAGGAGAAGGTTTTACAGAGTGACAGAGTTGATATAATTATGGATAGAGTGACAGAGCTAAGCCTGCAAGCCACCTTTGAAACTCAGCGACTCACCTTTAAGACTGCATTAATCTATGGCGTATCTATAGCTGCTTCCGTAAGTATTGGTTGTATTATAGGAAACCTGTATGAGATATCAAATGTGGCCGGTTCTATCTCGGATTCTGTAGGTGTAGATATTATGAGTGTAGGATTCGGCTCCTTTTTTTTACCATTTTAATTGAGAGATATGAGTAACAATTATTTAAAATCAGTGAGAAGATTAAAGCTCTGGGTAATAATACTGGCAATTTTTAACATTACTATTGTCAGTACTATAGGTGTAAATATGTATCTCGCCAAACAGAGAGAGGCCCAAGCGAAGAGAAGCATTGAGGGAGTAAATACGTTTTTTGTTAAGTATCTCAGTCTCTCCGGGAATCAGATCGAAGTTTTTGACTCAATAGTGAACGATTATAGTTTAAGTCTCAAAGAGGTGGGGATGAGGCTAAGAAGTGTTAAGGAGAGGTTTAATTCCGCTGGAGTAGAGAACGACACTGTAGTTCTGAATAAGATATATGAGGATTTTATTATGGCCCAATCTCTAAACAGAGACCTGACTATGAAATTCTATGAGAACATCAGAGGAATTTGCACTCAGGGGCAGAGAAAGAAATTTGATGATGTTATCTCAAAAACGGCAATAACTTTTGAACCACAATCTATCAAGGAAGAGGTTGATGAAGAGACTCAAACTACACACCAACCGGAGATCAACAGATGAGAAAAATATTTTTTCTGGGGCTGATACTTATCTCCCTCCCGTTTACGGCCGAGGCTCAAAAACAGAGTGTTTCAGGGAAAATCACCTCACAAACCACAGGTGAACCAATCTATTTTGCATCTGTATTTGTACAGGGAACCCAGTACTTTACCTATTCTAACGAAAAGGGGGAGTATAAACTGCAGATCCCTTCCGGAGAGCATAAAATAAAGGTCTCAATTCTTGGTTTTGAGCCTCAGGAGAGGTTACTCAAACTTACCGGAGATCTCTCTGCTGTAAATTTTTCTCTTAAAGAGATGTCTTTGAGCCTTAATGAAGTTGTAGTGACAGCTACAACCTCTCAGAGTAAAGAGGGCTCCAGCACATACTCAATAGGGAGTGAGGCAATTAAGCAGGTTCAGGCCATCAGCCTTGGTGATGTTATGTCACTTTTGCCGGGAGGGAAACTACAACCCCAAAAACTAACCCTCACAGCTCAGCTGGATTTAAGGACAGCAGAATCATCTGCAGTAAACTCATTTGGAACTGCAATAGTTGTAGATGGTACCCCTCTTAGTAATGATGCAAACCTGCAGGTGCAAAATCCGGCCTCCAGTCTTGCAGGCGGAACCAATGTCGCAAATAAAGGTCTTGATTTAAGAGAGATACCTGCGTCAAACATTGAATCGGTAGAGGTTGTTACAGGGGTTGCTAGTGCCAGATACGGGAATATTACATCGGGAGCTGTAATTGTAACGAGGAAGGCGGGCTACTCCCCTTTGAACATCTCCTTCAACTCAACACCCTCTACATATCAGGCAAGTGTCTCAAGAGGACTAAAACTAAAAAAGCTGGGATATCTTAATCTGGACACAGATTACGCCTACTCTGTAGGGCAACCCACAGAGATAAGAGATTATTTCCAAAGAATAAATGTTGGAGCCAGATGGACAGCAACACTAAACGAGAAGCTAAACTGGAACAACACACTATCTGCCTCATACGGATTTAGCGGAGACGGGCGCAGAATTGAGCCACAGGAGGTTCTATTATCTAACAGAGATATCAAGAACAATAGGTTTATGTTTGGAATTAACGGGAGGATGGATGTTTTGGGAAAACTTAACTACACATTAAGCCTGAATTTAACGACACAATATACAAAGCTGGAGCAGGAGGTGACAGATGGCCCAAGACCAATGGTTGAACCAACAGAGACGGGGACATATTTTACAACCTATTCTCCTTTGAGCTATATGCAGACAACTGTAATGGAGGGGCTTCCGATAAACGGTTATGCAAGGCTGGAGGCAGAGCAGAACAGTGTAATCGCAAAGAATAACCTATCCTTTACAACAGGGATGGAGTATACCTACGACAAGAATTTTGGAAAAGGGAGAGTCGAAGGAGAGGGTGGAGTTGGTCCTGCAGGAACACCCGGGAGCAGAGGGGTCCTCTTTAACGAGCTTCCGGCATCAAAGAATTTCTCTCTATATCACCAAACAACCATTACCAGGGAGTTTACTAACATAATGTACAATTTAAGAGTCGGACTCAGGTATGACAGAATTATTGAGAGGTATAACCTCTTCTCTCCCAGAGTATCGGCCACTCTTGGGGTTAAAAAGAGTTTGAAGATTAGAGGAGCCTGGGGAATATCATATAAAGCCCCGGCAATGATCACTCTATACCCGGGACCTGTATATTTTGACCTGGTAAACCTAAGTTACTACGACCCAAAACCTGAGGAGAGGCTGGCAATTGTGACATCATATGTGATTCGTCCGGATAATACATCCCTGAAGCCGGGAAGGGGAGAGACAAGAGAGATTGCTCTGGAGTATGACAAAAGCGGATATAACATTAGATTAACAGGGTACCAAAAGCTGCTCTCAAGAGGAATAACATCTGCAACACAGCTTGCAGTATTTAAGAATCAGGGATATAAAATAGTATCGGAACCGGTTGGAAGGCCGCCCATTGTAGAGGAGGACCCGGCCAATGTTACCTATCTTCCCAGAACATATTCGGTCTATGTTAATAATCAAAGATCCGAAACAAAAGGGGTTGAGTTGACTTTCTCTCCACCAAGAATTAAATCTACCAATACAGGGATAAACCTTACCGGGCAATATATTACCAGTGAAACATTTGACGATGTTCCATCTGTAAGGGTATCAAACAACTCGGTATCGCAAAGCAGATATGGGGTATACCAAAGCTGGGTGCGCAGTGTTCAGATGGCGAGTGCAAATCTTACGGTTATTCAGCAGATTCCCGACCTGAGAATTATTATAACTCTTACAACTGAGCTTAATATCTACAACAGGTCTGTTAATGTTAATCCGGACCTTCGTCCGGTGGCATACTACGATGATAAGGCCAAATATATAGAGATACCACAGGAGCTCAGAGGCAGCGAAGAGTATAAAGACTTGCAATTAAATCCGATACAGGCCTATCCATCCAGAACTCCTTTTTACCCGAACTTTCACCTGAACATTAGAAAAGAGACAAAACAGGGCCATAGTTTTACCTTTTATGCCAATAACTGCTTCTGGTATAATCCATATTATACAGATGTGCTAAACAACTTCAGAGCCTCATTAAACAGCAAGATATCATTCGGATTTGGAATAACATTCAAAATATAACAAACTAAATTATAATTAATTATGAGAAAATTTAACTTTACATTTGCACTTATTGCATTAGGCTCTTTACTGGCCTTCTCTGCTTGTGAGAAGCAGGCACCGGAGCTTTCGATCATTCAGGTTACATTAAAGGCATCTGCAGCATTTAACGGAGTGACTTTAAGTAACATTCCGGTTGAGATTACAAACACTGTAGATAATACAAAAAAGGTAGTTTTAACCAATCCGGCGGGTGTTGCCAAATTTGAAGATATTGCCCCCTCTACCTATAACATATCCTCCTCTTTAGAACTCTCTCCGGAGATTGCATTTAACTACACCGGTTTTAATAAAGCTGTTACCATTAACGCAACTCTATCAAGCATTACAGTTCTGCCGCTTCAGACTAGTGTACAGACACTCACTCTGGATGGCAAGGCCGGTGGCGACCTGGTAATCAAAGAGGTCTATTCACTTGGTGCGGCCAACGACGGTTACGCAATTATGTTCAAAGATCAGTTCTTTGAAATTTACAACAACTCAGATGAGGTTCAATATTTAGATAAACTCTATGTGGCATTCTTAGGCCCTACTAAAGCGGGACAAAATGCCAATGATGTTGTTCTTGGTCTTCCTCTTACAAGTGTGGTTTATGCATCCAAGATACTTCAGTTTCCGGGAACAGGTACACAATACCCAATTCAACCGGGTATGGGTGCAGTAGTTGCAATAAATGCAATTAACTATAAGGAGTTGAAACCGCTTGCTGTAACTGTAGATAATACTAAAGCTAAGTTTGACACATACGCCATTACCTGGCTGCAATCTTTAGGCAGAACAGGAAGTACATTTTTTGATGTAGATAACCCGGATGTCCCAACTATGAATTGCATTTTCCTGAATATTCAAAACAATGGCTTCTTCAATATGGATGACTATGCATCGATAGCACTGGTAAGGTTGAGCGCAAACCCTACAGAGACAATTCAGGACCCAACAGTGACCACTTCGCAGATTTTCTATACAAAGATACCTGTAACCGCAATAATTGATGGTGTAGATATTCTTGCAAAGAGCAGTTCGGCTGCATTTAAACGCCTTCCCGCAAATATAGACTCAGGCTTCTCTTATGCTCAGGCAAACGGAAGTGCAAACTATACAGGAAAAAGCCTTCGCAGAAAAATCTCCAAGACTCTTCCTACAGGCAGAGTTGTTGTGATGGACACAAATAACTCAACAGTAGACCTGGAGGTGGTAACACCGCCAACACCGTACTCGTACGATAAAAAATAGAGAAAAACAGATTCAGTTTATGAAAAAGAGGCAATTATTGATTATTGTAATCTCACTCTTGTGCACTCAGAGATCTTTTGCAGGTGTCAGTGACTCACTCAATGTAACAGACATTATTGAGAGATCTTTACAAAGAGAGGAGTATTATAACACTTATGCCAAGCTACCTTCTATGTTAAGGTTTTGGGATAAGGGAGATTTTGCATTGATATCCTCCGGATACTCAAGCTCAAAGGGAGATTATACTCATCCTCAATTGCTCTTTTCAAGAAATCTGCTTGAGATTAAAACTGAATCTGTGAAAACTCTCTCAAAAAAGGGATTGAGATTTTTTGGAAGCGTTGCTTATACTAATGGTAATGCCTCCACAGGGGAGTGGAATCTATCCTACTACCTCCCTTCAAACGGCTCTCCATTCTACTATATGGTAGAGCAGGAGGGAACCTGGAAAACTCAGTCATATGATTTTAATGTTGCTATACAAAAGAGTCTGTCAAACAGGTTAAGTGCGGGAGTTGCCTTCAAATATCTTGGAGATCTCAATTTCCGCACTTTTGACACCAGAAACGAAAGTTATACACTAGATATGCAAATTCTTCCCTCCATTACGATGAGTTTTGGAGAGAAGAGTTTTGCAACTATGGGGCTATTTTTCAACAGAGTGAAAAACGAGTCGGCTATTCGAAATAAATATCAACACGGAACCGAACCGGAAAGGTATCACCTCTTTCTTAACCAGGGGCTCGGAACCTGGGATAACTCACCGTCCCAGATGCGAACTATTGATGCCAGATACGGGGCAGTGGCTTCGTTTAGGTACTTAAAGGGGAGTAAAATTATGGATTTCATCTACTCTATCTATATTGCAGATGAAGATTGGTTACTTAAATCTGTCTCTACACTGCAGGAGAGGAAAGAGAATATTGCGAGGTACTCATATTTTTGTCAGGACTTTGCAGTGAGATATAGGGAGAACAGAGAGAGCGGAAGCTGGATATCAAATCTCGATATTAAGAACATCCTAGGAACAGGAGCTGTTTACAAAGAGACAGTAGGGCTTTTTCAGGATAACTATGAGCTCTTTAAAATAAAGGCAAATCTTTACCTGGCCTATCTAAGGGAGAGATCTCTTCTTAGAAGGGTCTCTGCCAACATAAACTTTGACAATACAGGCCAGAACGATTTTAATTATGGCCACACTATAGATTACAATAATCTGGAGGGGACACTCTCTGCAGATCTCTCTTTGGGTAGTATCGAGAGATTGAACTTTATAATTGGGGGGTATGGTTCTTATAAGATGAATATCTCCGGAAAACATAACCCTATGGCGGCTTCAGGGAATTTTTACAACACTCAGATTGCTATGCCGGCATTTGCATACCACACATCAAATTTTTACCGGGTGGGGTTGGTCCTTGGAACGGAGTTTAATTTAAGAGAGTCACAAAGAGTGGAGGTAAACTTGAAGGGAGATTTTATTAAACCGGTATCAATATCAAATTACGAAAGTTCTGCCTCATTCACACTTGAAGATAATTATATGAACATATCGGTTAATCTGGTGTTCAATTTCTAATAACAGACAATAAAAATCATAATATGAAACAAATATCACTCATTGTAGCTCTTTTGTTAACTCTCTCACTATCTGCTCAGAGCAACAAAAATAAAAAAGAGGCTCCTGCAGTTAAACAGCAGACAGTGTTAAACACATATACAAACGACTTTCCTGCATATGTGATTTACAACGACAAAGGCGAAAAGGTCACCTACTCACAAATGGTTAATGAGTTGCTTGATGCAGATATCTTTCTTTTTGGAGAGCTCCACAACGACCCCATTTCACATTGGCTGGAGTTAAGCCTGCTTAAGGCATTCCATCAAATGAAGGGAGAGAAACTGGTTGTGGGTGCAGAGATGTGGGAAACAGATAACCAGCTTATAATGGACGAGATGATGGTTCTTAAACTGGTAGATGGTAAATCTTACACAGAGAGCAGTAAACTTTGGTCAAACTTTACCACCGACTATAAACCAATCCTTGTCTATGCCCAGCAGAACGGACTGCCATTTATCTGCACAAATGTTCCAAGAAGATATGCAAGAATTGTTTTTCAAAAGGGTATAGAGTACCTGGATTCACTTTCGGACCAGGCAAAAAGTTATATGCCCCCACTCCCTATTCACTTTGACCTTACTCAGCCTGTATATGCAAAGATGGCATCTGTATTCCCTTCGGACGAAGAGTTTGAAAAAAAACAGATGGAGAGCGGCCCTTCCAAGGGGGCAATGCACGGTAGCAAACCCTCTAATCTGGTTAAAGCTCAAGCAATTAAAGATGCTACTATGGCCTATTTTATTCTCAAAAATTGGTCTCCGGGAAAGTTCTTCTACCATTTTAACGGAGAGTTCCACTCTGCAAACCACTCCTCAATTGAGTATTATCTCAAATACTACAATCCAAATGTGAGGGTAAAAACTGCATCAATTATTAAGAAGTCCAATGTTATGAGTTTTGAAGAGAGGGATAACCGGGCAAACTTTAACATAATTGTTCAGGACGATATGACCGTTACATATATTGCAAACCCACTGTAAAATACAAATGAAGAGATTAATAGCAATTGCAATAGCAATTCTAAACTTAACGGCTATAGGTGCGCAAAATTCATCTGCCCCTTTTGCCAAAACCATAGAGTTTGACCTTAAGAACGGTTTACACGTAATAATTTGTAGGGATACTACCTCTCCCATAGTAAATGTGGGGGTGATGTATCACGTAGGGAGTAAGAATGAGAGAGCAGACCGAACCGGATTTGCACATCTTTTTGAACACCTGCTGTTTAATGGTACAAAAAACATTCCTGAAGGGGAGATGGAGAACTATATGAGAGAGGCCGGGGGTTACAGCAATGCGAACACATCTGCAGACAGAACCTACTACTACACCATTCTCCCATCAAATCAACTCAGACTGGGGCTTTGGATAGAGTCCGAGAGGATGCTGCACCCAATTATCTCCGAAAAGGTAATTGCAAGAGAGAAGGAGGTTGTCAAGGAGGAGAGTCGCCAGAGATATGATACAAATCCGCTGGGGCGGGTTCCGGAGAAGATGCAGGCATTTGAGTATAAGGAGTACTCATACAGATGGCCTGTAGTTGGCTCAATGGAGCATCTGGATGCCGCAAGCACAGGGGATTTTCAGGAGTTCTTCAATAAATTTTATGTTCCCAATAATGCCGCTCTTGTAATTACCGGAGATGTAGATGTTGTTGAGGCTAAAAAGTATATAAATGCATATTTTAACAGGATTCCAAAAGGGAAGCCGGTTATACAACCTGTTTTCAATGAGAAATTTATAAGTGGAGAGGTTAAGATCGATTCGATTGTCGGGCTAAAAGATATGCATATGGTTGTCTCATACAAAACAGTTCCGGAGACACACAAAGATGCAATAACTCTCGGTTTTATAAACAGCCACCTAACATTTGATGCAAAAGCACCCTTCAGTTCAATTGATAAAACAAACCCGGGAGTGAAGAAGATCTCCTCAACCACAGAGATGTACGAAAAAGCGGGGAGTTTTTGGTTTAGGAGCAGCTTTAAAGACTCTCTTAACTACCAAAAGGTGGTTGATATTATTGATATAGTTATAAATGAGCTTGCTAATAACGGACTTGATGAAAGAAGATTGTCTCAATTAAAACAATCCTACGAGAGTGGCTTTACAGATATGTTTTTTGATATGCCTTTCCTTGCAGATGTGCTGGCAATAAGCTATTTGGAATGGGGAGACACACAACGGGTAAATAGATTAATCCGGGATTATGTCTCAATCACCAACGAAGATATTAAACGCGTTATGAGGGAGTATTTCACTGCGGAGAATCGCAAAATAATGGTTATTTATCCAAAAAAATAGAGAGATGAAAAAGATACTATATTTAGCACTACTGTTATCATTCACCTTCTCTGGTGCAGATGCTCAGATTAACCCCAATGTGAAACCGGCTCCCACAGAGGCAAAACCTATTAGAATAGGAGAGTTTCACTCCTTTGTTGCAGACAACAATATGAGAGTATTTCTTATAAGGAAGTCCGGATATCCAAAGTTCAGAATAACCGTGGAGTTTGGGGTTCCGTTGATTCCTCTTGAGAAAGAGCCGGAGGTGAGAAGGGTACTTGCAGATATTTTTTCAAAAGGAAGCAGCAGATTCTCTGCCGTTCAGATAAAGGATAAAGCAGATCTCTATGCAGCATCGGTTACAGGATTTATAAACAGTGTAACCTGCTCCGGAATGAAGAGCCAGATAGATACTCTCTTTCCAATGATGACCTCATATGTCACATCACCCGGAATTAATGAAGAATCTGTAAAAAGTGCTGTTGAAGAGGGTTTGAAAAAACTATCCGATAATGGCAGTGCTTCAAAATTGACTAAGAGTACTTTCCTGGCCAGGCTACAGGACTCGTTAAATTTCTACATAAATACAACTCCCCCAAAAGTGGAGGAGACTCTTGAGGGCTTTACCGGAATCACAACTGAGTCTGTACAGGGCTACTTTAACAAATACATCAACCCGGACAACAGTTTTTGTATTCTATCCGGAGACTTTACAATTGAAGAGGCGAATGCAATTATAGTAAAACATTTCAAAGGATGGAGAGGCGGAGCCCGTAATATTACGGATTTTACCAGCAGTTACTCCAAAAATTTCCCGACATCAACCAAGATCTATGTAATAGATAATCCGAATGCAGTCCAATCAAGGATATCGGTGAGGTGGCCTTTGGGAGATGCATTCCCTTACGGAGAGAATGAGGCGCTACTTATGGTTATGAATCAAATATACGGGGCAGGTTATATGTCTAACCTTAATCAAAACATAAGAGTGGATAAAGGGCTAAGCTACGGAGCCAATAATATTCTGGTTATTAACATTACCGGCGGGCAGTGCTCCAGCAACACTCTGGTTAGAAATTCCGAGACAGCGTATGCTTTGGAGAATATTTTTCTTGAGATGCTAAAGATGAGAAACGAGACGGTTACGCAGCAAAAATTAGATATGGCAAAGAACGGACTTACCGGAGATTATGCCAGGTCTATGTCACAGCTAAACTCTCCGGCAATCATAGGTTTTGGAATGGTTAAAGAGAAGTTCAATCTTCCGGATAATTACCTCACAACCTACCCTCTCAAGATTGCCGCTGTAACTGCCGAAGATATAAGAGCGGCTGCTCAAAAATATATCAAGCCTTACGAGTCTATTGTTATCATCGAAGGGAAAGTTGCCGACATCAAAGGCACACTGGAAAAATTTGCCCCCGTAGAGTATTATACACAAGAGGGTGTACGAATTCACTAATATCGGCGACATCGGAGTCAGCTAAGGAAACTCTATTTGCAATGCTCCCCGGCGAGGCCGAAATAGTGCAAACCTGTGCAACAGTGAGGGCAAACTCAGCCGGAAGGAGCGAGCTTGTGAGCGGATGAGGATGGACTTGCCCGATGTGCACAGGTTTGCGCAGGCCCGCAACGTAACAGAGCAGCAAATAGGTTGGCTTTCCGTGCTGACTCCGTGTGCTGATGTTATTGGCCACTTTTTATTAGTGGCCAATTAAACTAAACTCTTTTATTATTGTCTAAACTCTAATCCACTTTAGGGAGATTGATCCTTTATGTGTATTTATAGAGTAAATTTAAATCATTGATAATGAATTTTAGAGTTTTCTTCGCAACAATAATAATCATATTCGCTGTGTTTTCTGCTTCTGCTCAGGAGATTAAATCGGTAAATATTATAGGTAAAGTAACGGGAGATACAAAGGGGTATCAAAAAATATTCTATTACAGCCCTTCATCTGCGGTGGCTGAAGCAATAATTGTAGACGGAACCTTCAATATTACCCTCCCTTTTACCGATACCTTTACTCAACTATTTTATGCAGAGTACGAGATGAAGATAAATCTTGGTTTTCGTCCATTCCCTCTGCTCATTGACGGAACCGGAGATATATTAATAAATTTGGAGATCTCTCAAGGATTTATAAAATCTGTAATAACAGGCCCAAACACAACAGTAGGCTTTCATAGTTTTTTAAAACAACAAAATGAGATAACAGCAAAAGTAAGCAACGAAATTGAGAGATCTTTAGGTAGGGTGTGGGTTCCACAAAACGACCCGCTTTACCCCAAAATTAATCTCCTAAGAGACTCGCTCAGTAAGGTATATATGAGAGATCTTTTATCTTCGTGTATAAGCGAGAACAAGGAGACTTTTCTTGGAGCCTATATTTTAAACTCAGCCGGGAGGCAATTAACAATAACAGATTTAGAGGAGCTTTACGGATTGCTTTCACCTCAAATTCAAAAAACTTCGGAAGGAGAGAAGGTGGCCGCATATATTCGTGGCGTTAAAGGAGCAAATAGCGGGTCACTTGTAAAGAACTTTGTACTTAATGATCAAAACGGAAATCCAATATCATTTGACTCATTTAGAGGCAAATATGTATGGATGGATTTCTGGGCAAGCTGGTGCGGACCCTGCAAGGAGGCCTTCCCACATATGAGAGAGATCTATACAAAATATAAGGATAAAAACTTTGAAATTCTGGGTATCTCTACAGACTCAAAAATTGAACCCTGGCTTAAAATTCTGCCACAAATAAATAATCCCTGGCCACAAGTATGGGATAGTAAAAACATTATGAGTGAGTTTGCAGTTACTGCATTCCCCACTTCGTTTTTAATAGACCCCGCCGGTAAGATAATTTTAAAAGAGGTTGGCTTCTCTCAAAACGGAATACTACAGAAAAAGCTTGCCGAGCTTTTCGGCAAATAATAATAAAGAATCGTAAATCACTAATTAATAATCTTATGAAAAAAACAATTTTAGCAGCTATATTGCTGATCTCTCCTATGGCAATGATGGCACAGGATGGAGCGTACACCATTAAAGGTGAGGTGGCTAAGCTTAACGCCCCGGCCAAAGTGTATCTTACATACCGTACGGCAACAGCAAATTTTATTGACTCATCTGCAGTTGTAGATGGAAAATTTGAATTTAAAGGGAGCGTTGGAGCACCGGTGAAGGCATCTTTAGTGCTTAACCATAAAGGTACAGGCGCGAGATCAAGAACTCTTCCAAACCTTCAGGTTTACCTTGAGTCTGCAGTAATAGGCATAACTACAAAGGATTCACTTAAAGATGCCAGATTCACGGGATCAAAGCTCAATACAGATAATCAAAACTACATAAAAGCTCTTAAACCATCTGCAGATAAGATGGCAGCATTCAATGCAGAGTTTAGTGCACTACCTGCAGATAAGCAAAAGGATGAGGCTGTAAGGGCTCCGTTTGGGGTAAGATATGCAGCTATAATTGCAGAGCAGGAGGCCGCTACATTGACTTTTATTAAGTCAAACCCTTCAAGCGCAATTAGTCTGGATGCTATAATAGCTTTGGGAGGATCAATTCCGGATTATCAAAAAGTTGCCCCACTATATGAGGCACTAACTTCTGATGTAAAAAACAGCACAGCAGGGAAAGCATATGCTGCAAGCCTGGATAAAATGAAGTTAACAATGGTAGGAGCAATTGCTCCCGAGTTTACTCAGAATGACCCGAACGGAAACCCTGTTAAGCTATCGGATTTCAGAGGAAAGTATGTTCTGATAGACTTTTGGGCATCTTGGTGTGGCCCTTGCCGTGCAGAGAACCCAAATGTTGTGAAGGCATTCAACGATTTTAAAGATAAGGGATTCACAGTTCTTGGCGTATCGCTGGATAATGAGCAGGGGAGACAAAATTGGCTAAATGCTATAGAAAAAGATGGTCTTACCTGGACTCAGGTTTCCGATCTTAAATACTGGGACAACGAAGTTTCAAAAATGTATGGGATTAGATCTATCCCTCAAAACCTACTGCTTGACCCTAACGGAAAAATTCTTGCAAAGAATTTAAGAGGTAAAGCTCTTTTAGATAAGCTTGCAGAGATTTTAAAATAGACTTTGCCATTGTTTGATGTATACATCAAAAGGTGAGCGTATTATAAAAGGCAGTTTTCCAAAACGGGAAAACTGCCTTTTTCAATAAAAACACTGTTAGTCAGTTACATCAAACACTGCCAGAGTCACTTTTTCACTTTAATAGAGCACCCTATTGCAACTGTAGTTTTAACCTCAACCTCTCTGTTTGCAAGAAGTGCATCCACTGCATCTTCTACATATTTTTTGGATACATCTGCGGCATTTTTGTAGTTGTCATCAATTGCTCCAATATATTTAACGATGTTTTTGGCTCCCTCTTTTTTTAGGATAAAAACGTGTGGGGTCTTGGTTGCTCCGTACTGAGGGAAGATCTTCTGACCATCATCAAAAAGGTAAGGGAAGGTAAACCCTTTCTCTTTAGCCCTCTTAATCATTAGCTCAAAGCTATCCTTAGGCTCAAGTGCGGGGTCATTAGGGTTGATTGCAACTACAGGGTATCCCAGCGGAGAATACTTCTTGTCCAGTGCAATGATTCTATCTTCATATGCAATAGAGTATGGGCAATGGTTGCAGGTAAATATTACGATAAACCCTTTTGCATCTTTATGGTTTTCAAGGGAGACCATTTTATTGTCCACTCCCTTAAGTTTGAAGTCTGTGGCAGCATCGCCTACCTTATAACCCTGTGCAGATAGGGTTCCGATTGTAAAGAGGGATATTAGAAGGAGTCCGGCTATTTTTTGTATTGTTTTCATATTTTCAAATAATTTAGTTGTTAATTTTTAAAGATTATAATTTCCGGTTTTAAAGATGGAGCTTAATAATACTCTCCAGCTCATCCATACTGAGAGAGTTCTCCACGAATTGCAGGGATTTCCCATTTTTAATAAACAGTGTAGCAGGAATAGATCCACTCCAGGATTTGTCTACACTTGGGATCCATTCGTTCATCTTTTTAATATCGTCAAGCAGATAGTGATCTACGTCCAGCTTTAGTCGTTTTGCGAAATTTTTGACTGTGCCGTTGGCCTTCTCTGCATCATCGAGAGAGACAAGAATCATCTTATATTTTTTGTTTCCCCTGTACTTCCCGTCTACAGCCATAAAATGCGGCAGCTCCTCTACGCAAGGTCTGCACCAGGTTGCCCAGAAGTTAACCACATATAGTGTATCATTCTGTTTAGTGTAAACAGGTATCAGCCCCCCGTAATCTACAACTTTAATAACAGGGTCTGCTATAGAACCCGGGTTAACAGTTGTGGAGTTGCTTTGCTGGCCGTTTACCGTAAAAGAAAAAAGGGTGAGGGTAAACAAAAGAAAATTATATGGTGTAATTAAGCTCTTCATCTTGGTCATTTATTATATTAAGTCTTTCTTAAGGTTTATTATAATTTGTTTTTTGACTTAATTGATTTTGTATTCGTCACATAAAACACATTTCGGGACATAAAAGTTTACTCATTAGAGAAAACAGATGAGTGCTTTGAGAGATAGTGTAATTAAGGGATACTCTCTTAAGGAGTTGTATCAAAAAAAATTATAACTTTCGGAATAAATTTAAAATGGAGGATTAATTATGTCCGGAAAAAACTTGATACTATGCCTTTCAATGGCATCTATTATTCTGAGTTGCAATTCAAAAGAGAAGAATTTTAAATCTGCTATTGACAGTATTTCTCAAGCAGATCTTAGTAATCATATCTCTATTCTCGCTTCTGACGATTTTCAGGGACGCGCCCCCTCTACCTTAGGTGAGGAGAGGACAATCCAATACCTTGAAGATCAGTTTGCGAAAATTGGATTAAAACCGGGTAACGGAGATAGTTTCTTTCAGGAGGTTTCGCTGGTTAAGATATCTGCAGATAAGCAGATGAAGTTTAATATAAAGTCAAAAAGGAGAGAGTTCAATCTCGTTTTTTCAGAAGAGTTTGTCGGTGGAACGCCACAGCTGAGTGAGCAGGTAAACTTTGATAATTCTGAAATTATTTTTGTGGGATACGGAATTAATGCACCGGAGCATAACTGGAATGATTACCAGGACCTTGATGTAAAAGGCAAAACAGTATTGATGTTGGTTAACGACCCCGGATATGCAACATCGGACTCTACTCTTTTTGAGGGGCGTACTATGACATTTTATGGTAGATGGACATATAAGTTTGAAGAGGCGGCAAGGCAGGGGGCAAAAGCTGCAATTATAATTCACGAAACCGGTGCTGCCGCATATCCCTGGGGAGTGGTACAGGGGAGCTGGAACGAATCTAAGTTCTATCTTGCCAATAATATGCTCTCAAAGTCGGATCTCTATTTACAGAGCTGGGTAACCACTGAGTGCGCAAAGAGCCTCTTTGTGAGCTCAGGGCTTGATTATGACAAAACAATTGCTTCGGCCTCTTTGCGCGGCTTTAAACCAGTAAAGATGAATATGACGGCATCTGCACACATAAATAACCGGGTTGAGTACACAAAGTCTAACAATGTTGCTGCACTATGGCCGGGAAAAAGCAAACAAGATGAGTACCTTATCTACACTGCACACTGGGATCATCTGGGAATAAATCCAATGTTTGGGGAGGATACAATCCTCAATGGAGCTGTTGATAATGCAACAGGAACTGCTGCTCTTCTGGAGATTGCCCAGGCATTTGCCACCCTTGCAAAAACTCAGGATAGATCTATTCTCTTTCTTGCAGTCACCTGCGAGGAGCAGGGTCTTCTCGGGAGTGAGTTCTACACCCTGAATCCACTTTTCCCGCTCGAAAAGACAGTTGGTGTGATAAATATGGATGGGCTCAATATATTAGGCCGGACAAAAGATATGACAATTACCGGAATGGGAAAATCTACTCTGGACGGTTATGCAATTTCTGTTCTCGAAAAACAGGGAAGATATGTCTGTCCCGACCCTACACCCGAGAAAGGTGGCTATTTCCGCTCAGATCACTTCAGTTTTGCAAAGGTTGGGGTTCCAACGCTCTATTTGTCAAAAGGTATTGATAATTTAGAGCACGGTAAAGAGTGGGGTCTGGCCCAGAATGAGAGTTGGACAAAAGAGAACTACCATAAACCATCTGACAGTTATGATCCTGCCAGATGGGATTTTCACGGTATGGTAGAGGATGTTAAGGTCTACTTTGAGATAGGTTTTGCTATTGCTTCTGCCAAGTAGACTTTAAAGAGAAAGTTACTCGAAAACGGACTCCAACTTTTGATAAGTTGTGTGCATCTTTTCAATTGCAGCCTCTTTCTTTGAGGCATCTTTACCCGAAAGGGCCTCTTTAACAGAAACGGTAGCTGTGTATAGATCCTTAGAGAGAGTGTAATATTTAGGAGTTTTCTCTTTAAGGCGTTTAATGAGCTTATCTTCCGGATGTTTAGTAACAGCATCTGCCTGAAGGATTAAGTTCTCCATCATTGTTGAAATTGCATCAAAGTTCTTCTCGGGAAGATGTTTGTGGTAAATAACATAAAGAGTTTTATGGTACTCGTCCATCTCTTTATTAAACGGTCGTACAACTCTGTTCATAGCTTCGTAGGCAGAGTGGAGCTTCTCTGCGGCAAGTAAGAGGGCAGCATCGTCATTACCGGAAGCGGCAGCGTAGTAGTTATCTGCAACCAAATTGAATTTATCTAATTCGATTTTCCAGGCAGCAGCTTTCTCTCTCAAAATTCCGGGAAGCTTTGCACTATTCATTTTTGCCATATTCTCCTTAATTTGAGGTACAAGAGCTTTTAGCGCATTCATATCTTTAGATGGATATGCTTTGTGCCACATAGGGGCAATTATTGAATGGAACGCAACTAACTCCGGCACACTGGCTGTAATTTCGTGTGTTTCAATTGTGTTTTGCGAAAAAACTACGCCTGTACTAAGCATTAATACCGACAGGCACAAGATTGACAATATTTTTTTCATAAAAAATTTATTTTTTGATTTTTGTAAATGTAAGCACAATTAACGTACCACATAATATTTAAGTTAGCCCGGCTTAGATTGCAGGCTTCGGGCCCAGGGAATAATCTCTCTCGGTGCTCTCTCTTTAGCAAGAAGCTCTGTCATATACTTCATATATGGCTCTGTATGTTTATAATAGGCCTTAATTCCTTCGCAGAGGGCAAACTTTCTATCTCCCTCACCGGTAATGAGATGTCTGTGTTTTGGGCACTCTCCACCACAGGCAAAATAGTATTCACAACGAAGACACTCTCGTGAAAGTGTGTTTCTTTTGTTTATTCCGAAGTTTATCTGCCCGGGAGATGATATAATATCCTGTAGTTCATCTCTGTATAGGTTTCCTACGATATGCTCCGGATATACAAAATGGTCGCAGGAGTATACATCTCCATTGTGCTCAACAGCAATATTGTCACCACAGGTCTCCCGGTATACGCATACAGAGGGCTCAATCCCAACCCGGGAGGCCAGTGTGAGGTCAAAGAGCTGCACAAAGATTTTCCCAACATCATTAACAACCCACTCGTCAAAGATGTCGGTTAAAAATTTACCATACCCTTCCGGTGACACAGACCAGGGTGCCGGTGAAGCACTGCTCTCTAAAAACGGGGAGACAATAATTGGTCTGGAACTCAACTGAGGGATGGAGCTACTCTCCTGTATGATGTAATCTACGGCAGGAAGAAACTGCATATAGTGTGAACCTATAGACTTTAAAAAGATATAGATAGATTTACCCTTTCCCTCACTTAAGCTACTTACAACAGATAGGGTATTAAACTCAACTTTAAAGCGTTTAAGCAGATCTATACCTTTGATTGTTTTATCAAAGGATGAGAACCCTTTTCTGTTTATCCGATTTTCATCGTGTATAGATTTGGGTCCGTCTATGGATACCCCCACCAAAAAATCATATTTTTTAAAAAATCGGCACCACTCCTCATTAAGAAGCGTTGCATTTGTCTGGATTGAGTTCTCTATTCGTTTTTTCTGAGGATTGTGTTTAAACTGCAGCTCTACAACTCTCTTATAGAAATCCAATCCGGCCATCAAAGGTTCCCCTCCGTGCCATACGAAACTTACAACCGGTACCTGGTTGCTCTCTATATATTGCCGGATGTACCTCTCAAGCAGATCATCCGGGAAAAGCTTTCGCCCCGCTCCGTAGAAACGCTCTTTATCCAGATAATAACAATATTTACAATAGAGATTACAGTTGGAGCCTACAGGCTTTGTCATTGCGGTAAACGCTTTTGGCCCCTGTATCTTTATAGCGTCCGAGAGGGTAAGGAACTTTTTTTTCAAATTCGGGTTACAATTAAAAATCCTTATAGAGCAGATACTTCTTTCTCATCTCTTTGTATTGGGTGAGCTCCGGCTCCCAACTTTGCCGAATCTCATCTTCTGTTTTGCCTTCAATTATCTGCTTTTTCAGATGATCTCCACCGGCAAGAAGGTCGAAATAGGGGCGGAAGAACTTATCCTTCCCGGGATAGTTATTGTAGAACTCAATTAACCAACTCAGGTTAATTCGCCCACTTTCGCGGAAAATATTGACATCATATTCGCGAAGATCGACTCCAAAACACTCTGTGTCCATATGAGGCGGTTTTTTGCTCATACCCTCAATAGAGACGGGTGTAAAAGAGAAGGTGTATTTATCTTTAAGCTCCGGGTTGCCAAGCACCTGGAACGGGAACATCGTGCCGCGCCCCTGGCTGATTACAGTTCCTTCGAACAGACATAACGAAGGGTAGAGAAATATCGACTGCATTGTATTTAGGTTGGGAGATGGGTCTACAGCCATTTTGAACGATTTGCCGTGTTCATAATTTGCAACCTCGACAACCTTGAGATTACATTTTACACCATCTTTAAGCCAACCCTCTGCGTTTATCATATTTGCAAACTCTCCAAAGGTGAGCCCGTGTACAATCGGTATCGGGTGCATACCGACAAAAGAGTGAAAAGCAGTGTCTTTGAGGACAGGGCCGTCTACATAAAAATCATTTGGATTGGGGCGATCCAGAACAATAAGTTGTTTCCCGTTTTCTGCACACGCCTCCATAACATAATGCATAGTTGAGAGGTATGTATAGAATCTCACACCCACATCCTGCATATCAAAGATCATAATGTCTACACCTTCAAGATCTTCCGGTTGAGGTTTATAGGACTTTGAACGGTATAGATCAACTACAGGAATCCCGGTTTTTACATCTAAAGAGTCGTATTGGTTACCTCCACGGAATCCGTGTTCCGGACTGAATATCTTAACCACATTAACTCCCATAGAGATAAGTGTATCAAGAATAGGCATCCCACAAATAACGGAGCTGTTGTTTATAGCCAGAGCAACACTCTTCCCCTCAAGCAAACTGAGGTATGCCTCTGTTCTCTCTGCTCCGGGGATAATTTCCGGCAACTCTTTTTTTGCACATCCGGTTAAAACCAGTGCTGCAAAGATTATCATTAAGATTGTTTTGGCAGTTGTTTTCATAGTGGTTGAAGTTTTAAATTTAAGTGTATAAAACGGACCTCAAACAAATATACAAATAAAAGAGCATCCCGGCATAATATGAATTTTGTAACTTATATCCATTATTGTGTAATGCATTTAAGAGTCAAAAAATGAAAATTTGCAATGTGATAATGTTATCACGCTAATTATTATATTATGAACACAACAGAGGCAAAAGGAAACTGGAATGAGATTCTGGGTAAGTTAAAACAGAAATTTGCAATCTTAACCGACGACGACCTGATGTTGGCAGAGGGAAAAGAAGATGAACTCTATGGAAGGCTTCAGAAAAAACTGGGCAAATCTAAAGAGGAGTTGCATAAAATAATTTCAAATCTGTAAAATTGGGTAGCAAATGAAAAATCTGGGATTTATAATCATTCTGGCAGGGTTGGTATTGACAATTTTCTCTGTTGTGACTGTGTTCACAAGAGAGAAAGTTATCGATATCGGGAAAGTAGAGATAACAAGAGACAAACCCCACAACTTCAACATCTCTCCTTTTATTGGAGTAGCTGTAATGGGGGTTGGAGGAGTTTTGCTCTTTTTGTCTAAAAAGGGGGTAAAAGCTTAAAATCTTAAGCTTTTACCTATCCTCTTGATTTAAACGGATATGTCCTTTAGGAAATCCAATACGCCGAATATCCTTAGCAGCCATATTATAACAACAATAACGACTACGATATTCAAGATCTTCTTGATTTGCCTGTCCATTGGGATATAGGTATTGACAAGCCATAAAATAATACCTGCAACAATAAGAACAATTAAAATAGTGAGTAATGGCATAATATAAGTTTTTAAATCCTGGATTCTTACTAAAACAAAGTTGACCATCCTTCACTCAAAACTACTTACAAAACTTCTTTTAAAAGTTACATTTTTCCCACATTTATGGTGAGTATATGCTTGCAAGTGTGAATAATGCAACAGTTATCTAAAAAAGTGTAACAAGATTTTGAAATATGTTCATCACCTTGCAAAAACAGAAAATCAATAATATCATATAATGAAAAAAACATTAATTATCACATCGGTATTAGCAATTATGTTACTATCGTGTACAAAACAAGAGGAAGTAATTACAGAAAATGCAAAGAGTGCACTCTCCGTTAAGGTGGGCATAATAGCAACCAAAGCAATTATTTCAGGAACAATCTTCCCCGACGGATCTAGTATCGGAGTACAGGTACGCAAAGCAGGTCAGTTTAATTATCAAGCCGGTACAATGACAAACATTATGTACACATATACTGCTGCCGGAGCAACCTGGGCAACAGCAACTCCTTTTTATCTGACAAATACTCTTGGAGAGGTATATGCATATTACCCTTATGTTTCAGTAGGAGATAACCTCACTGCTTTTACAACAATACCGGTAACAATAGACGCAACTGCAACTACAGGCACAGAGACGGACTATATGTATGCGACCCCTTTAACAGGCCTAAGCAGTGTAAGCAACGGCGTTGGTAAACAGAATGCGAACCTTGTAATGAACCACGCATTTACCCAGATTTCGTTCTATATCTATAAGAACAACTACTCCGGAACAGGTACTTTAACACAATTTAAGATTGAAGATGCCGTAGCAACAACTTTTGTTAAAACTAGCAGTACTGCTATGACAATGAATATTGAGAACGGTAATCTTCTGGGAGGATCTACAGGTATAATTACCCGGACACTTGCAGCACCAGTTACCTTAACAAGTGTAGCTCCGGATGCAGATATACTTGTGCTGAAAACACAGGTGAATGCAACAACTATACTTGTACCTACAGCTTCGATGGCAATTGGAGATATAAAATTCACCTTTACAATTGACGGTGAAACTTATACTGCAACAAACACGACCGCTATATCGTGGCTTAAGGGGAAACAGTATATCTATACAGCCCGTTTGGATGGAACAGGCCTTGTTATTCTAAGTGCAATCATCACAGATTGGGATACACAACCAGGAGATCTAATAGACATTAAGTAATAATAAAATGAGCAGATTTTTAGTGATTGCTTACATCTTAGTTATTGTTGCAGGTTGTAGGAAAAATGAATTTGTATCTGACGACAGATATGCATTACTCAATATTACACCCGTTGTTAACAAAGATGAAGCAACCATTGCTCATCAACAAAGCTATATTGATCTCTTTAAAATTGGCATACAGGTTACAAATTCCAATGGAACGGAGTTGTATTTTCCTTACACAAAGAATCTATTATTAAGTAATAGTGATAAGTGGGTACTCTCTAAACCTGTATGCCTTTCTATTATAAATGCAAAAATTTACGCATACTATCCCTTTACCGAAATTGAAGAAAACCTAACAGGACTAGGCGAAACAGCTATTGTCCGGCTAAATATCCCAAAAGAGCAGGTTATGGCTTCACAGAGAGATTATATGTATGCATCCCAAAGCACCTATCTCCCTTCCGGAGGAGGACCAATTTTTTATGCTAACCCAAATGTAACTCTTCAGCTGAACCACGCCCTCTCATTAATATCATTTGTGATCTTTAAAGAGGATTTTAGCGGACCCGGGGAGCTTTCAAATATTGAGATTACAGATAATTCAAATCTTTCCGGGCTTACAATAAATGCATTAGCGGGAGATAAACTATCTATGAGATTGGCAGATGGGACAATAATAAACGGAAGTGCATCTTCTAATATCTCTGTAAACTCAGTTGAAAACTCCATAACCGAAACTATTGACCCGGGAGTGGATGAAGTACAGCTAAAAACTATGGTAAATGGATATATGTATGTTGTACCTTCTGTTTTTTCTGACAGAGGCAATGTTCAGTTTTCACTTACAATTGATAATAAAGTTTATACAATATCCCATACCGGAGAGGGTGAACTGGAGTGGATAAAGGGATATCAGTATATATACAAGTTAAGATTGACGGCCACAGCTCTTACAATTGTGGGCATAATCATTACGGATTGGGATGTTAACTACTCAGGGGAGATTATTTTAAAATAGATTCCCAATAAAAAGATAAATATGAATAGATACTTATATATACTTTACTTTGCAGCCCTCTTCTTTACCTCCTGTTTACGGGAAGAAATACCGGTTAAAGAAGGGGATCAAAGCGGAGAAATCATCAGAATAAGCGGTGCATACACCGCCCCTCAAACCAAGACATCCCTTAACGGACTGGTAACCAGTTGGGAAAATTTGGACAAAACAGGTATCTATTGTGCACAGGCGAAGAATCCCGGAGGAGTTGTAGGGGTAAAAAATGCAGAGTTTACGGCATTAACACAAACGACTAGCTCCTTTTTTGACGGGACAATATTCTGGGGGGCAGGAGTTCACCAGTTCTATTCCTACTACCCGTACAGTGCAGCAAACTCCTTAAAGGAGGCCACAGAGATACCAATAACTCTTCCTGCCACTCAATCTCAGGCAGGTGGTACATACTCTCATATTGGAGATATAGATTTTCTGGTATCAACACCAAAGAGTTTTAATCCACTAACCGAAGGGGCGGCAACTCCGGTCAATCTTGTTTATAATCACGTTTTCTCAATGATTGAGTTCAAAGTATTAATTCCACAGGGGACAACCAAGTTCAATAAAATTGAGATTACCGCCTCTTCTGCTGCCAACCTATCATTATCTTCCGGAATCATAGATTTAACTCAATCCAAACCGGAGGGGGATGCCATATATACAATAACCGGAGTCTCGGGTTTGGCTAGCTCAACGCTCAATATTACAGGAGATTGCATCATAACCAATGACCCGGCAACATCTGCCGGAGCAATGCTTATGGTTATCCCCGGAGATCATACAGGAGGCACTTTCACTGTTAATGCCTATACCGACCTTGGGGTAACTACCGTAATCCGGGACGGAATTAATATAAAAAGGAATAATAAATATAACCTCACAATCATTATCCCATTTATCGATCTTAAAACCGCCAAAAGGTTCGGAATTCTTTCAGGAGTTGGGATAAGCAGCTCGGGGGCGAGTATCATTAATGATATGGATGTTGGAATAAGCCCCGGATTACTTGCCGCTATTACAGGATTTCCTCCGGCAACTGTCGTGAATGGTGCAATCTATGCTCCGGACGATATTGCCCCGGGAACAGCAGCGATGCTAACACAGGCAAAAGCAGATCTCACGAGTGCATATCTGGCTGCAGAGGCTGCAATTAGTCCTGTTCCTGCAATAGTTTCCGGAGATATTGGTGGAGCTACCCTTACACCCGGGATTTATAAATCCTTATCAACTCTATTGGTTCAATCCGGCAATCTTACTCTTGACGCCCAGGGAAATACCAACGCCTTCTGGGTTTTCCAGGTTGCAGATGAATTGACCACAGTTGGTGGGGCAGGAGGTAATATTTTACTTACCAATGGAGCAAAAGCAGAGAATATATTCTGGCAGGTTGGAATTTCTGCAACTATCGGTGATAACACCTCTTTCAAAGGTAACATCCTTGCCCTTACTTCAATAACACTGAATACCGGAGCAACTGTAGAGGGTAGAGTGCTTGCAAGAAATGGTGCAGTTGTACTGACAAGTACAAATATAATCACCAAGCCTCAGTAGATATTGAGGTTAAAATACTTGAAGTCAATTCCCAACAGAAGGAATCAACTCCAAAACGGGATATATCGGTTCACAGAACCCAAATTTCCGGTATAGTTTTTCGCCCTCTTTAGTGGTATGCAACGATATTTTGCTTATACCCCGATTGTGGGCTTCATCAATCAACCTCTCCAGAATTAGTGCAGAAACACCATTTCTTCTTGCCGAAGGGATAGTGTACATATTTAGGATGTCCCCTTCTAAATAAAAAGGTTTATTGAAATCTCCGGGAATCTTCTTTACCACCATAGCCCCAAAACTGATAATCTCCTCCTTATATACCGCCATAAAGGCGAAAAAGCGCTGCTCTGCCAAAGCCTGCTCAAAAAAAGCGTTCAGCTCTTTGCTTAGGTTCGACTGATATTCAGGTGTTTGCTCTCCCTGGAGCTCGGTTAGATAGGCCATCCTGTATTTGGTAAGCAGCTCTACCTCATTTGCCCCGATCTGCTTTATCTCTATATCCGATAGATCGATTTTCATATAATTGAGTTTAATATCATAAAGGTATGGTTTTTTATCTAACATCATTTCGTAAAAAATGTTTGCGTTTTGACGATTCAGTGTAATTATTACCATAAATAACTTTAAATTTAGGATAAATCAAAACCATAATATAATGAAGGGTATTATGCAAAATGTGGTGGCCATTGTTATTGTGGCCATTATAACGGGATATCTGCATACAGACGGATATCTTTACTCCCAGTCAAAAAGTGGGCAGACAGGTATATTTGAGTATAAACTTCTACCAAACTGGACCCTGGATAAGGAGTTTTCCAATGAAGAGTTCTTAACATTCAGAAACATCGTAAACGGAGAGTTAAGGTATATCGTGAGGTTAAGACACAAAGGAACCATAACCAGACACATTAGAGATTTAGAGACTCATATTGGTTCTATTAAAAAGAGCCATCAAGATCGCAAAGACTTTATAGATCACATAGAGTATGAGAGCAGGTACAAGACTCTTGGTAAAGATAAGTGTTATATGATGTCATACATAGCCCCTGCTTTTAACCACAGGGGTTTTATATTTACCCCTGTAGTTGATGGGGTAATGTATCAGGTATTTGTCTTTGACAAGGTAGATAAAAAAAAGGAGCTCAGGAAGGAGGCTGCAGATTTCATTGCAGGAATTACAATTGCCGGGGCCAAAAAGGAAGATACCAAAACTCCTGTTGATAGCAAGGGAGCATACAGGAGCCTGGAGGTTCAGGGTGAGTCAACTCCTGCTGCAAAGCCAATTCCGTTTCTTGATATAAACAAGATTACTGCCAGCCAGTGGGATGGATCTGTTGCTGCGGCAATGGAGGGAATGAGGCTTGTCTATGGCCCTATGAATGAGTCCCAGGAGGCAAAGTTCGTGGAGGCCTGGTCTCCTCTGCGACAGACCCCGTTCAAAGAGGCGGTAGATTATATGAATAAATTCAATCCTCTTTTGGGTGAGTTCCTTGTGTACAGGGCTGCTGTTGTGCAGAGTAGCCAACTTTTGGAAGAAGCGGTTCAAAGTGCGGGATTCGCAGCTGAGTTTGATGACCCGGAGGGTGTAAGAGCATATATGGACCTGGCATCAAAATACAGAAACCTTCTTATTTCCAGAGAGAAAAGGCTGGAGCAGATTATTAAAGCACTAACAGATCTTGGAAACCCGCCAGATGGAAACGCACTTATGGCACAGAGGCAGGGGCAGTACAAAAAAGAAAAAGAGTTCCTCAAATCTCTGCTCTCAACTTTCACACCGGAGGGGTGCTGGGCAGGAACTCAGAACCAGTTCTTCGACCCATCATATAAGCTTGGAGAGGTCTATTTTCCCAAGTATTTCTATGTTTATAAGATTGATACGCCAGATGGTGAGAAGTACTATAACATTGAACTTTGTGCAGAGTGCAACTATAGCAATCTCCCCGGAAAGACCACCGTTACCGGAGGAATGGGAGATAAGTTCATTCGCAGGGAGCTGCTGGCTCCTGAGTATGTGGGAAGAGGGGTTGGAGGGGCAAACGACGGCAAGATTTTCAACTACTTTTTAAAGTTCAATTACCCTCAAATTCCGTCATTTCCCGAGACTTCAGACTCAAGGATGAAGCAACTGACAGACCTTGATAAAATGCAGAATAAAAATTTCTCTATTTGGGAGGGTTCTTTTACAAAGGCAATTACTCAGAATCGAATGGCAGATGCCTTTTTCAAAACAGCTATCAAGTGGAGCGAAGAGGGGAGATGGGATGATTATGCCCACGACCCCGACAACATATTTATTCCTGATGAACTTAAGAAGAGCTTTGCAGCGGAGATGTCGGGTGGAGTTGCATCTGCCGGTACAGTCAAGAAGAGCCCTGCTCAAACATCTGCAAAGCCGGCAGCAAGTGGTTTGCACCTAGTTGATGATAAGAGTGCAGTGGAGCGTAAAAAGCTGGACGAAGAGGCAATTCAGTTCCACATAAACAACCTCGCCATTATTGACAAGAATATGGTCCGAGACAGAGCAGAACTGGCAAAGGAGAGAGATCCCATCAGGAGAGAGTCTCTCCGCTTAAGAATTCTTGGTGCTCAGGCAGACCAGCAGGCAGAGAAAGACCGTATTGCCACAATTCAAACAGGTAAAACGGTACATAGCCGCTCTGCCTGGGATGACTATGCAAAGAGCAGCTTTATCCAGAATATTGCACAGAATCAGCAGAAGATGGAGAACATTAGCCGCAGCATAAGGAAGGCATACGAGGCGGCAGATCGTCTCCCGGACGATAAGGCCAGAGAGGCAAGGGAGATAATAAACAGCAAATTCAAAGGGGAGATGGTGGGCAACCTGGACGAAGCGGGAGCTAGAGCTGTTATTGAACAGGCAAATGCAGTGGGTAAAAAACATTATGAAGAGATTATTGCTAAAGCAAAAGCAGATAATAAGGAGGCAGTTGACGAGGCCGAATGGGCCGAGAGCTGCCTGCAAACTGCACAGGTAGTAAAGACGACAGCAGACTACACAATGATGGGGCTATCGCTTTTTGGCGGACAGTATGTGAATAATATGTATCAGGGGGTAACCGGTTACATAGAGGGGGGGCCGAAAGAGGCCTTCCTGAGGGTGGCAGGATCTTATAACACTGCTGCCGGCCTTGCTGTAGATGGGTTCCGTGGATTTGAACAGGCTGTTAACGAAGGGGGTGATTTTATAGATGGAATAAAGGGTGCAGGTTGGGAGGCTGCAAAAGGTTATATCACCGACAAAGCGCTCAATTTTGGTATGGGAAAGCTCTCATCTGCCTTCTCCAGACCAAATGGGGAGTTCCCGGAGATTGACGGGCCAAATTCAAAAAGAGCCACCCAGCTCCAGTCACCGGAGCCTGTTCGCCCTAAAGCCAAGCCGGCAAAGGATCTGGATGATTTTAACCGCCCACTCTCTCAACAGGAGATGGCAGTTTA
The DNA here is from genome assembly GCA_002842515.1 of Bacteroidetes bacterium HGW-Bacteroidetes-5. Taxonomy (GTDB): domain Bacteria; phylum Bacteroidota; class Bacteroidia; order Bacteroidales; family UBA932; genus Bact-08. The sequence continues at coordinate 2,049,379 of PHDC01000001.1, forward strand.
CCGAGAGCAGGTTGCAGATGGAAGAAACAGGGTTAACTCATATAAGAAAACATACGAAAAGCTTGAACAGGCTAGAAAAGCCGGAGCACCTCCAACAGAGATCAAGAAGATTCTGGTGGAGCTGGACGACCGTTCTGCAAAGATTCACGGCTCCCCTCAGGCTAAGATGATGATGAAGACTATGCAAAAGAACCCCAAAAATCTGGATCTTATAAAGCGATACAGCAACTCGATGGACAGGGTACACACAAGGGTAGAGAAGCGCTTCCAGCAGGATATGGATGGACGAGGCTGGAGTAAGGAGGAGCTTGAGCCTATCCGCAACAGACCGGATCCTGCAGATTTACAGAGAGCAAGGGAAAAACAGGCAAGAGGAGAGACAGTTCAACCGGAGGAGTTACTTGGCAGCAAGACAGTGAATATGGATTACGATGCCGGAAGAAAGGCAAAGATTGGCCCCGACGGGAAACCTATACCTCCAAAGAAAAATGGGGAGAATGTCTCAGTAGAGGCCTGGCACTCCGACGCTCAGGATGCGTGGGAGAGAGCATATTTTGCAGAGACAGGCCAAAGCCCGAAGCACTCCTGGGAGAATATTACTCACAGCAAAGTTGGAGATGCATATGCCGACCTCAATGTTCTGCAGAAGAATGGTATACTTCACGCAAATAAAGCCTGGGCCGGCCAAACATCGGATGTCACCTATTACAAAGCAGAGCATATGAAGGGATCACCTGAGTTTCAGAGGGTGGAGAAGTATGTCGAGATTGCCAGAGGCACTTCTAAGGACTATAAAACTAAGATGAACCCGCTTTTTGAAAAAAAGAGACCAAAACCCGGAACACCTTCACACGAAGCTTGGCAGAAGCACAAAGATTACTGGGACAAGGTTAACAATGTTATGGATCAGATGGGCAGCGGTCGCAAAGACCCCCTCTCTGCAGACAGGGAGATAAGGGAGATCACCGGAGGTAAGAGTTTTCTCGAGGTCACATTTGATATGAGAAACTTTATGGAGTCTCTGATGGTTTTGTAGATCAGCTATAAAAGAGGTGATGAGAGTTGATGATTAATCTTCCCGTGTTTGAATATATGGGAAACGGGTCAGATACTTTCCTACGGTAAGTCTTGCAATCAGGTAACTGATTGTTGACTCTGCCCCCTGATTCAAATTTACGTGACTCTCTTCAAGACCGTCGTAACACCCTCCTGTGCAAGGGTTATAAACAATCTGATTTAAGCGATTCTCGCCAAGAAACCAGTTAATTGCAATAGAGAGCTTTTTTAAATACTCCTCCTCTTTAAACTGGTCGTAGAATGTGCTTAAAGCCATTATTGTATATGCAACATCAATAGGCTGCTCTCCGAACCCCACGACAGATTCACCTTTTTTAAGCCAATTTTTATTTGATATAACCACAATACCGCTTTTCTTAAAAGTCTTGGAAAGTAGAAATTTAAATGACTTTATCGATGTTGTCTTATACTCTTGCTCATCTGTAGCAAGCCAGGCATATAACATACCTTCCGGAAGGGAGCTGTTGGCATATGTAAGATAACTCTCAAACCAGGTCCAATCTTTGGAGGATTCGTGTTTAAACATCTCAGAAAGCCTGTTTGCAAGAGTTTTTATTGTTTTAATATTACTCTTGGAAGGTGAGTGGGTGTTGTAAAAATAGAGCCCCTTGATTGCAAAAGCCATCGCTCTGCTGGAGTAGATATCTTTGATATTGGGAATAACCCGTTTCATTATTTTAACAGCTTTTGCCACTAAATTTGCCGGAAGAGTGGAGCTTACCGAGATAAAGTATCCCAATGCCCAGACGGCTCTTCCATTGGCATCATCCAGATTTACACTATTCTGCTCTGTAAAGTGGCTCTCTTGATCTACATAGTTGAGAAAGGTTCCGGATGGCTGTTGGCAGAAGTCAATGAAATTCAGATATGTTTTAATAAGATCTACATCCTGAGGGTCTGAAGTGAGTTTGTAGTGCATACAAATCGCTATGAGAGCTCTTGCATTATCGTCAAGAGTATATCCCGAGCCAAGATCCGGTTGGTTTGTTTTGGAAAATTGGATGATTCCGGTATCTGTTGTCATCTCATTGATATGGCTCAAATTTATTGAGGGTAAGTTGTATTTAAGAGGAATATCCTCTTGAATAACTTTTTTAAATAGCTCTGCGTGAGCAATTGCAGAATTTTCCCACGCTGTTGATACAATCTTCTCAAGGGCGTTTGAACTCATACTCAATCTTAGTGGTTCATCACTTAATAGCTTTATAACGCCATCTGCAAGCTGGATAGAACTTCCAAAATCAATAATAATTCCGGTATCCTTGTTCATCACCTCAGTTGCGTGAGGTATAGGGGTTGATATAATAGGGCACGCACAACTCATTGCGTAGGCAAATGTACCACTCACAGCCTGGAAAGGGTTGTTGGTTGTAAAGAGGTATATGTCTGTAAGTTGTAAATAATCAAGCAGCTCAGGAAGAGCCATAAAGCTGTTAATAAACCGAACGTGTTTTCCCATCTTTAATTTTGACACCTTTGTTTCGAGCATCTCCCGGTATCTCTCCCCCTCAGATTTTATAATTGTGGGATGTGTTTTACCAATAATAATAAAGATGACCTGTGGGTATCTCTTTACAATAGCAGGAAGAGCATCCAGGGTTGTCTCAATGCTCTTGCCGGAGCTGAGCAGACCAAAGGTTGTAAGAACCCTCTTTCCTTTCAATTTATACTTACTTTTAAGAAAATCTCTGTCTGAGTGAAGTACCAGGTGTGTGCCGTGGGGTATCACAGAGATTTTACTCTTATTAGTATCGTACTCGTTAGTGAGAATTCTTGCAGAGTTGTTTGTCATAACTATAACAGCGCTCACAGATTCGATTATGGTCCTGACTTTAATTCTCAGGAAGCTGTCCGGGTTAGGAATAACTGTGTGGAAAACCAGAATAATCGGTTTTAAAAGAGTCAAAAGAAATCTCTGAAAGAGATCGTTCTCATTTTCGAACAGACCAAACTCGTGTTGAATCAGAATCCCTTTAATAAGTTCATTGTTGTTAATAAAATCTGCAAGTTTTAAATAATCTTTGGATTCGGAGGTGTTAAGAATGTAATCTACTTCGTCGGGATAACTGTGCTTTTCAGTTGGAGTTTCAAGGGCACAGATCTTTATTGTGAAAGAGCTGCCAAATTTATTAGTTATTGCAGTTATCAGATCTTGAGAGTAGGTTGCAATTCCGCAAACTCTCGGCGGGTATGATGTCAAAACAAGAATCTCAGGTACCACTCCTTTTAATTTTTCTGCCTCATCTTTTTTGTTGCTCAACTCTTTCAATAGAGATGGCAGATTTAAAGATGCACAAGCAATCTGCTCATCTGCAGCACCGTAATAGATAAATAATGTGTCGCCAAACAGAGCAGTACCGGTAGGGAAGACAACATTATTGACCTCTCCTCTTAACTCCCAGTCATATTCCGGCGAAAACAGTGCATTTGGCAGGCGTGATATCACTTTTGTAGGATCATCTATATCCAGAAGCGCTGCACAAGCAGAGTAAACCAACCCTCTTTGGGTTTTCTCCACCCCGTGATAAATGAGAAGCCAACCTGCATCTGTTTCAATAGGAGGGCACCCTCCTCCAATGTAGGAGTATTCGTGAGAGTAGACCGGATCGAGAACGATATAGTTATGGAAATTTTGAAAATAATCCCTCCAGAAGTCCACTGTCAACTCATCCAGGCTGTTTACACTTACAAACTGGATTCCGGGCCTAATTCTGTGAAGAAAGACAAATTTACCGGCTATTTTTCTCGGGAAAAAGATAACATTTTTATCCCATAACATCATCTTCCTTTCGGGGTCTGCCTCCTGGTAATAGAATTTATGGTTGCGATAGTATTTTATATTTATGTTACCTACATTTTCTGCAATATCAACAAACTCTGAGTATGTTATGGGAGGGACTATTATGCCCTTTTTTGTAAAATTTAAAAGATCTGCAGATGTTGCCAGTGCCCCACGGGCATTGATGCCATCGTATGCAGTGTATGTCATATAGTAGGTGTTTTCAATTGACACTATGCGTGCATCTTCAACCCCGTGTGCTTCATAATCAAACTCCGATGCCATTATAGGCCTCTCCCACCTCTCGACTAATGTCAGCGGGCCATCAAACCTGCAGTAGCCAATAGAGGAGTAATTTCCATTCCTGACAGCCCGGTAGAACATATGAACACTATCCCCGACGCGTATCACTGCAGGGTTAAGTACACCTTCGTTCTCAAACTCATTGGAGCTCTTCTCCAGAACTATTCCCTCTTTCTTTACTACAACCATTTTGTTTGCTTTATAATGAATATTATTGATGATACTTATCACATAAAGTTCACAATTTATTAAAGGAAAAACTTACATAATTCCGCTGCAATCATATATTATTCTCACATTCTATTTTAAATTTCCCATTTTGTTTTCAGGGAAATATAACTATTTGTACAATTTGCTAACTTTGTTCAAAAGAGAATAATAGATGGATACATTTAAAATATTTATTGTAGAAGATGATATATGGTATTCAAACCTGCTTTATAAACATCTCTCGCTTAATCCCGATTTTGAAATAGAGAAGTTCAGTAACGGAAAAGAGTGTTTAAGCAATATCTATAAAAAACCAGATCTCATTACAATTGATTTCTCGCTGCCGGATATGAACGGTAAAGAGTTGTACAAGAAAATAAGAGAGACAAACGATGATATTTCGGCAATTATAATCTCCGGGCAGGAGGATATTAACACCGTTGTAGAGCTGCTCAAAGAGGGGGTTTTTGATTATATCGTTAAGAACGAAGAGACTGCAGAGAGGTTATGGAATTCAATTCGACTCTTAAGAGAAAATCTCAACCTGCGGAAACAGAATGAAAATTTAAAAAAGGCTGTCGGAGTAAAATATGACTTTAAAAAAGTTATAATTGGAGAGAGTGCTTCGCTTAAGGAGATATTCTCTTTGATGGAGAAGGCGTCGGAATCTTCCATTACAGTTTCGGTTACCGGAGAGACCGGCACAGGTAAAGAGATGGTTGCAAAGGCAATACATTATAATTCGGAAAGAAGCGGTTACCCTTTTATAGCTGTAAATCTTGGAGCTATACCAAAAGACCTTATTGAAAGCGAGCTGTTTGGGTATGAAAAGGGTGCGTTTACCGGAGCTCACATAAGAAAATCCGGTATTTTTGAAGATGCTCATAACGGCACTCTCTTTTTGGATGAAATTGCAGAGATGGATCTTAATATCCAGAGCAAATTTCTAAGGGTAATTCAGGAAAAAGAGATCAGACGAATCGGGGGTAATCAGGTTATTAAAATTGATGTCAGGCTCATAACCGCCACCCACAAAAATCTTTCAGAAGAGGTGAAGAGTGGTAATTTTCGGGCAGACCTCTATTACCGCTTGATGGGGCTGCCAATTCATCTGCCCCCATTAAGAGAGAGAGGGGGTGATGTCTTAATCTTGACGAAACACTTTATTGATCAATATTCTAGAGAGAACAGAAGAAAAGTACCGATGCTATCTGCCGAAGCTGCAGATAAGCTTTTAGGCTACCCCTATCCCGGAAATATAAGGGAGCTAAAGGCAATAGTTGAATTGGCAATTATACTCTGTAGTAATGACCAAATAGAGAGAACAGATATCAGATTTAATCCTGCAGGAGTATCTGCATCTATGGACATAGACGATATAAAAAGCCTTGACGACTACATTCTTGAAGTTGTTAAAAGGTCACTTATTCAAAACAACAATAACCCAACTATCGTCTCAAAGAAATTGGGAATAAGCCGGGCTACAATCTACAGGTATATAAAAGAGATTGAGAAGAGCAGCAAATAGAGTTTTATAATAATAAGAGAAGCTGTCAAATTTTGTTTTGACAGCTTCTAAAAATATTTGTGTTTAAAAGTTTAGAATCCCGATACTGTGGCGTGAGCAACTATATAAATCTGGCCACTCAATCCGGTAACATTGTATGAATGAGATGAAGAGTCCAGGGTTGAATCTACATTTGGATACTGACCCGGAGCTGTCACATATTTCTCCTGTTTGTTTACCGGAAGAACACTGTTCCCTGCATATAGATGAGCCTCTTTTAATTTATACGGGAAGTTAAGATTATATGATACAAGAGCGCTGCTTCCGTTGTATACTACTGTAAGTACACCTACTGCTTTACCCTTTGAGATGTCGTTATTTCCTGCTCCTGCATAAATTGTGAAGTTGTAAGTTCCTGCATAGAGAGGTCCGTTGCTCCATCCCCATCTCTCATTATTGCCTGTGATAGATTCAAATGTAGATGAGTATGTTGGGGAGTAGGCAAAAGCTGTCTCTGTATTTGAAACCTCCGGCTCTTTTACTACATCTTTTGAAAGTGTAATGCTAAAGTAGGTTGCCCAATTACCTTTGGAAACAATTCTCAGACCACTGCCCCAGGCTGTTTCACTTTGGTAAGTTGTGCCGTTAAGTTTCTTTACTGTTGCGTGTGCTGCTACATAGTAGTTTACGGGAACATCTCCGGTAACATAATTCAGATACGAGAATGGAATAACGATTGAGTATTCATTGGATCCGTTAAAACTTCCTGTCTTGAAAGGGAACTGACCAATAACCGGGTTGCCCGCCTTATTAGCTGGTAATGTAGATAGAGAACTACCTATCCATAAAGCAACATCAGAAATCTCCCAACCGTTGGTTAGGGTGTATGTAGCTTTAAGTGCGTCTTTAATGTTGTTATTGTCTGTGTCTATCTCATTAAAAGATATGGTACCAACATTTATGGTTTGTCCTGCATAGAGGATAACCGAATTCTCCTGCATACCGGTAATAGTTACTGCCTCTGCAGCGGTTACTAAAACTTCATTTTGATTTGAAACAGAAAGATCTGCAAAAGCAGAATCTTTGTTACACGAAATTGCTGTGATCGAAAGAGCACCAATTAGAATTGCCGATAGTATTTTATTTGTTTTCATTTTTGTTCGTTTATAGTGATTATTAAATTTTGTTTGACTACTATAAACCCAATAATGTGCCACAAATCCTAACTGGCTATTTATAAACAACATACATATTTGACGCAAACATTTTTATCTCAAAATAATACAGAAACTGTCTCAAAATGATACAGTCTTAAACTCTTTTTAAAATTTTTCTAACTCAACTTTCAGCTCTTTAACCAATATCGGAAACCACTTTTTAAAGGAGATAAACTTCATATTCAATTCTGATGTAGCCTTCCCATCTTTTGATATCTTTTCAATATCAATAATCTCTTCTGTGCATTTAGATACGGCAACAAGTGTAATACCCGATTTAAGTTTATGAGCACAAGCTTTTAAAGATTGAAGATCGCCGGCATCAAAAGCGTCGGATGCATCATTTAAGTAGCCGGGAAAGATCTCCACAAAAGATTTCAGCATCTCTATCATTAGCTCTCTATTACCGCCTGTTACTCTTTTAAGTTTTTCAAGATCACAATAGAGTGGAGGCTCTTCAACGAAAAGATTCTCAAGCTCATCTATGTTTACCTCAGTTTCGTCTGTTTGATGATAGCGGAAAACATCTGTATCCTTTAGTCCGGAACCGGTAAGAACAAGAATAACCTTTGCCCCTGGTTCAATTAATCCACGCTCTTTAAGTTTTTTAACAGCACAAAGAGATGTTGCCGATGCCGGTTCTACAAAATAGCCCGACTCTGCAAATCTCCTTTGAGACTCTATTATCTCCTCCTCCGAAACACTCTCTGCCAGCCAACCATACCGGTATGCTTTATCTATTATCTCATCTCCACCCTGAGGGTTACCGGATGTTATAGCCTCTGCAACTGTATGAAAATCTGTAAACGGAATAACATTTTTCAACCCCTTTTTTATTGCAGATACAATAGGGCTGTTGTTTTGGGCCTGAACAATAATCATTTTGGGCAATTTACCTGTAACTCCGGCTTCGAACAGCTCTTTGTAACCTTTAAAAATACCCCGGATATGGCCACAGGCAGATGTTGGAACTGCTATATAATCCGGAACGGAGCCGAACTCTGCTCCCATCTGCTCGAAAAGTTCAAATGCTGTAAGTTTATACCCCTCCGTTCTAATGGGACCATTCCCGGAGACAATTCTAAGGTTAAGTCGTGAAGATAGGGATAATACCTTTTTTTTCATTTGAGAGTAGTCCGGAGAGTGAATTTTAATAACTCTTGCGCCGTGAATTCCCATTGCTTTAATCTTCTCGTGCGGAGTATAATGGGGGACAAAGACAATAACTTTAATACCCGATTTCGCACCGTATGCGGCAATAGAGTTACCCATATTACCGGTAGAGATTGTTGCCGTAATCTTCTCTCCCATCTCAACAGCCATAGCGATGCAGGCAAGAGAGCCTCTGTCTTTGAAACTCCAGGTAGGATTCTGGGTCTCGTTCTTTAAAAACAAGCTACAGATGCCGGTGTACTCTTTAAGTTTGCTGCCTGCTTCAATAAGAGGAGTGTTCCCCTCGCCTAATGTAAGGATAGACAAATCTGTCTCAAAAGGGATAAAATCTGTGAATCTCTCATAGAGAGTTCTCCCAGGCCTTAACTTTGGTGTTGCAGAGTCTTTCTGAATAACCTCAAGAGACTCTCCGTCCAATGTGAACTCCTCTAACATTTCAGCCGGAAACTCTCTTCCGGTTATTGTGGATTTGAGCAATACCCCTTTTTTCATTTTTATATAATTGAGATTTAACTTTAAAGGTAAAGATTTTGGTTAATTTTAACAACCTGTGTTTTGGCATTTTTTACTAAATTTGTCTCTCAAAATAGATATATGAAAAGAGTTCTGATTTTATTGGTAGTAAGTATCTTCTCTCTTTCACTACTTGGACAATCCAGTGAAGAGAAAGCCGGGTTAATACTTACCCTGGTTAAAAGAGGGGGATCGCTACCGGCTCTCTATACAAAATATTACAAGGTTAAGGCCTGGTCTGCAAAACAGAGTATGCCAATTCCAAAGGGATACGAAACCTGGACACTCTCAAATTTTCAGGCGGCAATGGATGTTTCAACCAAAAAGCCGATAGATTGGGGAGTAAACGGAGATAGGTTTGTGGTCGTGAATGTGGTTCCGGATCTCAACAACCGACCAAACCGCGTAACGGATGATATGGCAGGCACCAACCATTCCCTCACATTTACCCTGGAGCTATATGAGTATGACGGCAGATTTGTTAAAACAATATCGAAGTGGGGCTATCTGCTTGGGTCGGGTTACCAAGGTGTGGTTTATGTCCAGCAAGGTATCTATCCCACATTTTTATCTAGTGTTGTTGTAGAGAAAGGAGGGTCTTTAACATACCAGGTATATAACCCCACAGAGACCCGCCTGTCAAATCTGGTGGATGAGGCAGATTTAAAACGAGCTTTCAGAGATTTGAAGGTAGATTTGCCGGACAATATTCCCTTACAACTATCCTGCACCTTTCCTCCCAAACCTGTTTTTGACGCCGCAAAAACTGCAGTACTCGAAAAGATGAAGCAGGAGTCTCCCTTCTTACAGGCAAAGTTTTATCAAAAAGGTGTCTATGACGCCGGGAAGATGGATTTCCCGAAACCAAACCAAAGATGGAGTTTCTGGAATATGTTTATTGCAAGTGAAATTACAAACAGGTGTCCTATTGACTGGGGTCCCAATGGAGATCGCTATCTTCAGTTTGATGCAGAGTTTGAAGGTAACAGAAACTACTCTGCCCTGGAAGATGATCTCTACTCCACAGGAAAACGATTCCTCTTCCCGTTAAGGCTATATGAGAGTGATGGCAGATTTGTAAAGACTGTCTCAAGTTTTGGCAACTTCTTTGGCTTTGGAGAGGGATCATTTGTCTTTATGCAAGATGCAAAGAATGAGATAGCCTCACTATTCACCAAGCTTCCGGTTGAGATTGACAAACCATTTTCATATAAAGTGGATAGAAGAACAGTTACAAAAATTTCCGAATTACTTACTTTCAAGCCTATTCTGTAGTTTTTTAATCTCCTGACTCAACATAACATCTATAATTCAAAGCTTCAGGTTCGGCTGCTGCAGCAATTTACGCCTATTGGGTTTCAGATTTTCTATATAAGAACAAAAAGGACTCGACTACTCAAGCCTAATGAGGTGTCAAAATAAGTATAAAAAATACTCTTATTTTGCATTGTGCTTATAATTCGCAAATAAACAGATTGTTAAAAGTGGAAATAAGATATTATTTCTACAAAATGAGCAATACAAAAAACTTATTCTGCTTGCAGACGAAGAATCTCTTATTCTACCAGATTGTCCTTACATTCGCTAATTGTTACGTCCCCGACTAAATCTTAACGACATAGCTAAACCGTTCCGAGTTTCAAATGTCAACCTACATTATCTACACAACTTGTTAACGGCTTTCTGACTCCTTTAAAATTTTATCATAGTCGCTTAAAGCTAGTTTTATACTAGAAATAACAATTTCAGGATCATCAGTTTGCATCATATGCCCTGAACTTGAACTATAAAAAAATCGTCCATATTTTAGTGGATACAAAAGCTCCATCCATCGTTTAATTTGTATATTGCTATTAATTCTCCACATTTTTTCTCTGTCATAGATAGTGGGTGGTTCGGAGTTGGCAAAACCGCCTGCCTTTATAAAATGAACAGGTACGTTTGGTAACGGGTTTTTATCGCACTCAGCAAAATCGGTTTTTGTTAATTGGCGTAATATCTTTACCTCTTCCACGTAGTATTTAGGCATTTCTGCATATAGTTTTTCGGTGAAATTTTTATAAGGCTGCCCAAATATCGAGTCGATTTGATGCTGGGTCAAGCCAATTTCTAGGTAGGGCAAATCGCCCATTCCTTTTTTTTTCGTAAAATCAACAGGATCAACAAAAACAAGTCCGGCTATTTCGTTGGGATAATATGAAGCAAAACTTCGGATATAGGCTCCACCAAACGAATGCGATACTAACAAATAAGGCGGCTTAAGTCCTTTTTTGATTAACATTTCTCTTAGATTTTCAATTATATGTTTCGTGGTTGGAGGCAAGCTGTCGTCTTCCGATTCGCCAATTCGGGGACGGTTATAGGCAAAAACAGTATGTGTTTTAGAAAATTCATCAATTATCAATGCCCATCTTGTATAGTTATCGGCCATTCCGTTTTCAAAAACAATTACGGGTTTGCCAGATTGATTATTTTGCATACCGGCTAAAAAAACTTCAATCTTATGCTTATCTAAAGTAACAAAATCCAAACTGGCATAAGCCTTGTCTTTATTTGCTTTCACTACTTTGATAAGTTCTGTCCATCTACTGTCTAAATGTAAGGATTTTAAATCGGGGTCAGTTGTGATATGCCCATAATTGGTATAATTCATATAAGATGCAATATGAATTAAATTTATAAATGCGCTGTCGGGTTTGTTTGCCAAGGCATACGAACAAGCAGAATTATAATGTTGGTTCATCGTGATTTTCGCATCAGGGACTTTAAACGCTTCCGAAAATGCGAAAGATGAATTCTTGAAATCGTTTGCACGATAGAGTGAGTCAGCCTTGCGGATATATGAATCGTAATTTTGTAACTTGCTCTGAGCCATAATTGATATGGCAGAGATTAGGAGAACTAAAAGTGTTGTTGTTTTTTTCATCCTTATAAAATTATCAGATTTATTCACTTTGCTTGTATTCTATTGTTTGATTAAAAGTCATTAAAACACGTCTGGTGATGGCTCCTCGGGAGTTTGATAAAAACTTGAAACTGATATCGATAGTGAAATGCATTTTCTATGCCATACAGCCTAAATAGATGAACCCTAACTGACTTATTTTCAATTAGGGTTATTTTGTTTCAATACACGTAAGAGGACAATTTTCTGAACTTTTTGTAAAGGATTAGGAGTATATTTAAAATTTGGATTAAAAAATTTATTTAAACTAATAAAAATAGTTTGCAAACTAAAAAAATTAGTTTAAATTTGTCTCAGGTTAAATCCAAACACAATCCACAATGATAAAACTCACTGCCAAAGAGGATGAAATAATGGCTTTTTTTTGGGAAAAAGGAGCTATGCATGTAAAGGATCTTATTGAACTATATCCGGATCCTAAACCTCATTTCAACACAATTTCAACTATGGTCAGAGCGCTTGAAGCTAAAGGTTTACTGGCGCATAATAAATTCGGCTACACGTATCAGTATTATCCTGTTATCACTCCCGGAGAATTTGGTGAAGGCAAGATTAGCGGAGCAATAAACAAGTATTTTGAGAACTCATACCTGGATGTTGTATCGACTTTTGTAAAGAGAGATAAGATTCAACTTGAGGAGTTAAAAAAGTTAATAGAAGAGATTGAGAATGCAAAAAAGAATATGAAATGACACTATTACTTTTATATCTACTAAAGGTTAGTGTGTGTATTGCAGCTTTCTATCTTGTATATACAGTAACACTTTCAAGGGAGACATTTTTCAGGCTTAATCGTTTTGTTCTTCTTTTGGCTATCATTTTGTCGATAATCTTACCTGTATGGACATTAACAATTACCAAAGAGAATATTACCTCGCCGGAAATAAGGCAAGAGGCTTTTGTGGGAGAATTATCCTCACAACAAATATTAAGTTCAGATAAAGTCAGTTACGGATGGAAAGAGACAATTCCAATCGTAATTCTTTCTATATATTTTGCGGGAGCCTTGATTTTACTTTTTAAATACCTATATGGAATACTGCAGATTATTAGGATAATAAAAAATTCTAGAAAAGAGATCTTTTCCAATATCAAACTATACATTTTCCAGAAATCCGTAATTCCATTTAGTTGGTTCAGAAACATAATAATTTCTGAAGAAGACTACATTTCAGTCAAAGAGATAATAATTGAACATGAAAAAGCTCATATTAGGTTAAAGCACAGCTATGACTTGTCGTTTATCAATACTATAGCCGTTTTTCAATGGTTTAATCCCATATTCTGGTTTTTACGAAAAGAGCTTATTACAATTCACGAATATCAGGCCGATAATCGTGTACTCAAAAATGGCATCGATGCAAGAAAATATCAATATTTACTAATCTCTAAAGGTACCGTACAGAGTTTTTCCATACCGGTGGTGAATCACTTATGTAGCGGGAACTTTAAAAAAAGAATTAAGATGATGCTTAAAGATCAATCAAATCCTAATAAAGCAATTAAGGTTTTATTTTTAATCCCATTGCTTGCAATTGCTGTAGCAGTATTTGCCAAAACAGAGTACGTGATATCTCCTCCGGATGTATCATTGTCAAACGAAAACGTGATATCTCCCCCTGATGTGTCATTATCAAATGAAATCGTGACTTCAACTCCGAATGTGTCATCAACATCTGAATCAATAAAAGAACCGCAAAGAGACACAAAAGTAAACAGAGACCAGGTTGTGCCTGTAACAATTATGAAGAACGGCACATATAGTTTGGGTCAATGGTCCTCTTATTCAAGTAATAAAAACATTAATGATGCAACCACGGATAACATTGATCAAGTGATAAAAGATATTGTCTCAAAAATGAAGTATCCCAAAGATTCTATTCATTTTTTGATCAAATTTGAGGAGGGTGATTCGCGTACAGTAAATTCAGATCATCTAAAATCACTTCTGGATGCCTTAAAGAACAATGGAATAAAAAGTATCTCATCTGAACGAAAAACTAATGAATATATGGAGATAAAAAAGGGAGTATTATCTGTTAAAATTAATGATGTCGGGCTTTTTATGGTTAATAATGAGTTTGTTACAAACAATAATGAGGTGGAGTATTTACTAAAAAAGCATATAGAAAAACTTAAATCTGCTTCAAATGAACCAATTATAGCTGAGGTACAAACATCAGATAAGACTCCAATTGAGTCATTGAATATGCTAAAAGATATCCTTCAAAAAGAGAATATAACAAACGTTAATTATCGGTATGAAAAAAAGTTACAAGCAAATGAAGAATTTCCAAAATCACTTCTAACAAATATTCCAAAATTTCTTGCTGGCCAAATCATCTACCCAGAAGATGCAAAAAAATCAGGTGCAAAGGGTGAGTTCTATGTTAAGATTAAGTCAGAAAAGGGAGTGATAAAACTAGCAGAAGTAATAGATATTAAAGATGATTTTGACACTCCTCGTTGCGGATCTGTCATCATTATTGGCTATGGAAGATCAACAGAGATAACAACCGAAAAATCAAATGAAGCCGAAACTGCCAAAGGTCTGGCATTAATTAAAAATGAGTTGCTCCGAGCTACCGCACTTCTTTCTCAATATGAAGATTCTGAATGGAAAAATGCCAATTACAATTTTGTAATACATGTAATTTTTCAGATACGTTAATCAACATTTGATTTACAAATTATATAAAGCAGGTAGAGATACCTGTTTTTTTTGTTCCCGTACCCCTGAGAGGACAATTTTCCGAACTTTTATGAGTGATTTGGAGTTGATTTTGAAATTGGAAACTTGATAGTTGATAAAAATTCCGGCTTTTGTTGAATCAAAGTTAATCCATCTGCTGAAATCTCTTTTCTATGAGTTCTTTATACTTGGTAATCATCTCGGCAGATAAAAACGATTTATCAAGCAAGTCAGATGCTTTATGTGCCTCTCGTTTGAATCTGGTTAATATTCCGGCTATCTGTTTTTCAGATAATCCCATTCCCTTGCCCAGCTGTACAAAGTGCTCCCATTTAAGCCTCTTTTTCTTCCCGGATAAAGTAAGCGCAAGCTCTTCTTCGTCTTTAGGAATCAGTATTGAAACATTGACTAAATCATATGCAGGCGATAATACCCATCCTGATTTGCTCTCTATCATTGAAAAATTCTTTAGATGCATGTCATTATTGCCGGTGAGGAAAGAAAAGAGAGCCAGTTCCAGATATAAAATTTTATCAAGCAATGTGTTGGAGGAGTAGGTGCCAATAGCTTTTCCCACCTTTTCCATTGAGCTTTTATATTTGTCAAATGCTTCGGTAATCTGAAACATATCAATCATGTGAATCTTCTCACCCGATTCAGTTCTGTCAACCCGTTTGGTAATGTAGGAAAGTTCGCCGGATGCTAGCTTTATCAGAGAGGATGGAGCCACTTTTATGCCGAATGCCTGGGCAATCCGCATAGTTACATGTTCGTTCTGCGGCATCTCAGGAAAGCGTCCGGCAGGTGGTTTAAAAATGTACTGTCCGCCTAACTCCCCCACAACAGTAAGCCTGGCGGGTGATCTCTCCATCGCTCCGCGAACTATTGACATTGACAGTTTCGCCTGAACACCGGGAACAGCAATACTGCGCTCCACAATGTTTTTAGCGAGCTCGTCCATCTGGTTAAGAGAATACTTTATCACAGGGGGAGTTGATGTCCCAAAGAATTCCAGTGAGCATTTTTCATGGAAATCAAGGCCTGCCTCAAGTAGCTTATAACAATACAAACATCTATTCTCCATCTTTTGCTGATATTGGTTCAACACTTACTGCTCCTATGCAGTTCCGGCAACATGCCAGCAACAATCCCATCCTGTCTGCCTTGTTGATTTTCCAGCTTTCAGAGGCTATGTTCAACAGCCAGCCCTCCGGAATGAGCCCTTCAAAAAATGGGAAGAGGCGCTTATCTGTATATGGGATGAATGTCACGGGCATTGTGAAGGTGATGAATTTTTCCGGGTGATTTGCGACATATTTCTCATCATAGCAGAATACATATTCGCCATCATCTGTCTCAGTCAGGATGCCGGCAAACAGCTCTTTGTAATATACTTTTCCTTCTCTCATTCGCTTAAGTCTTTACATTTAACCGGACCTAGTTCGTGACCAAACATCTTTAGAACATGGTTCACCTTATCCATATTCAGATTTGTTTTACCCTGCTCAATTTTGCGAACCACTGTCAGAGCTACACCAGATCGCTCTGCAAACTCCTCCTGAGTAAGGTTAACCTCTTTTCTTCGCTCTTTGACAAATTCCGAAACTCGTTTCATTATATGCTTTTGAATATAATTATATGCAAATATATAAAATTATATGCAAATGAATATATTTACACCATTAATTTTTAATTTATATCTATTTGCATATAGTACAAATGCCAGCAGGGAAGTAATCATGAAAGCCTGTTTTACAAAAGATTATTTATTATATTTATGGTAAAAATTATAGACTTAAATTATGCAGTGTCAATATCGAGTATTAGAAGTTCGGGAAATAAAGAGGATTATATTTATTTCTATGATCATAGCTATAAGTTTGGGTTTTATTGCTGTATTATTTGAATTGAGACTATTTAACCTTATTGCTTTTCTTGGTCCGGCATTTATAATAATCCAGAAATTCAGCACAATATATTTAATTGACACAGACAAGATGACACTCTCTGTCAATCTGGGCAAAAAAGTGTGGCGAAGAGTAAATCTTGGTGATATCTCCAAGATGGAAATTCATCGCAAGAAAAATGGGAAAATCAAAAAGATAAACCTTCGTAATTCATCTAACCTCTTCTTTACCGCTGAGCCAGCCAGGGGTGATGAATTTGCCGCTCAGATAAAGAAGCTAATTCCTGAAATCAACACTGAAGAGCATAAGGCCAAATGGCACAGTTGATTTCGTAAAAAAAAGCAGGCCAATCTGACCTGCTTTTTTTGTACCCGGAGCCGGGATCGAACCGGCACAGCCTTGCGGCCACTGGTGTTTGAGACCAGCGCGTCTACCGATTCCGCCATCCGGGCATTGAATTGTTTCGGTAAATGCTGGGCGTCAAAGGTAGAAATAATTTTTTAATGGGCAACTATCTGCTTACAAGAATGGGTTTGCCCAAACCTGCCAATTCAAGTGGTTTTAACTGAGTTTTGGCATCTCCGACAACTACAAAAACCATCTCGTTAACATTAAGGTTACGGGCAATTGTCTCTTTTGCCTGCTCAAGTGTCATCTCGTTGAGGATCTTCTCCTGTTGCTTAACATAATCTACCGGTAGATTGTAGTAGGAGATGTTTGAGAGCATCTTTACAAGCGAACCAAGTGTCTCAAACGAAGATGCCATTGCTTTGGTCATAGAGCTCTTAGTCTCATTCAATAACTCTTCGTTAAAGGCCTGGCCGTAACCGCCAATCAGTTCCCGGAATATCTTAACCGCCTCGGGTGTTGTGCTTGCCTGCACGCTGGAAGATGCCGAGAAGTTGTTATAATATTTGCCGCTCTCAAAAGAAGAAGATGCACCATAGGTGAACCCTCGTTGTAAACGCAAAACATCAAACAGCATCCCCTGTGAACCTGTGCCAAGTCTGTAATTGACAACTGTTGCGGGATAGAAATCCGGATTATCAAAACTCAAACCAGCTTTTCCAACAATAATCATAGATTGAGGCGAGAGCGGGTTATCTACAAAATAGATTTGAGCCGTCTTTGCAGGAATTCCCATAGTAGGTTCAGGTATAGTAACTTCGGTTATTCTCCAATCTTTTGCAAGTGTGGCAAGAGCTGTTTCACAGGTAAATTTATCTATATCTCCTGCAATACTCATTGTAGCTACCGACGGCGAGAATGCTCTCTCGTAAAACATCTTTATATCATCAATTGTGATTGAATCTATGCTTTGCGAAGTTCCATAAATAGATTTGGATAGAGTGCCCTCGGCGCCGTAAAGAAGGATGTCTCTGGTTCTGCGTGCAATTGCAGATGGGTCTGCAGATGATTGTCTTATAAGAGATTTTGTCTCCTGTTTTACTCTGGAGAGAGCACCTTCGTCAAATCTTGGTTTAAGGAGTATCTCTTTTGTGAGTTCAACAACTTTAGTAAAATTGCGGGTCAGAGCAGTAACATTTACATTAACCCCCTCAATATCTGCCGAAACTGATATTCTGGCACCCAATAATCCCATTGCACTCTCAAGCTCCTCTGCACTTTTTAGCGCAGTTCCCTCATTCATCAGCCTGGCATTAAGATAGGATAGGCCACCCTTTCCCGGAGGATCCATCAAGATACCACCTTTAATGTTTATGGTAAACTGAACCACAGGCAACTCCTTTTGGGTGATGCCAAAGATCTCCATTCCGTTGGAGAGGGAGGTTTTCCAAACCTCAGGCAGATTGAATTCAGGTGTATTAGGCAGATAATCCGGTTCAACAGAGCGGTCAATCTTAGATGCACTCTTTTCGTAAGGGTCGTCAACAATCTTGCCTCCGGCAGATTTCATCTGCTGCTCTTCTACTTTTTCCATCACTATATCTGCCATCCTGGATTCACTCACTGCCAGATCTGCTCTACCGGCAGGGACAACACTTAGTGCAAGATGAGTTCTCTCTTTGAAATACTTTTTGTATACAGCCATAACCTCTTCGGCTGTAATTTTTCTATATCTCTCAAGCTCTTTAAGGGAGTTGTCCGGTGAACCGGCAAACTCATTATCCCTTGCCATCATTATTGCTTTTCCATTGATGCTGCTCAGGCGGTTATATAGATTAACCTCCTGCATTATCTTAAATTTTTCCAACTCTGCAGCATCTACACCAATCTCTTCAAACTTGGTAAATGCCATATTTATTGCATCATAAACAGTATGCAAATTCACATCTTCAAAAGCCCTCACAGATATTGCCGCACTTCCCGCAACCTCTCTGGACATACTCATCGCATTTACATTAGGAGCCAGCTTCTTCTCCTCCACAACAACTTTGTAAAGTGGAGATTTTTTCCCGCCTGCAAAGAGAGAGGTGAAAGCCTGTAGTGCATATGAGTCATTGCTATACTGCTCTACAGTGGGGTAAGTAATAGTTAACTGGGGTAGTTTTGCGTATGCATCTTCCCACATAACAAACTTATTTTCGGAGAGAGATGGGTTACTCACAACAGGCTTCTCAACATCTGCCCCTTTTGGAATCTCTTCAAAATATTTAGCTACAAGCTCCTTTACAACTGTAGCATCAAAATCTCCTGCGATTACCAGAGTTGCGTTATTTGGAACATAGAATTTTTTATAGAACTCCTTAACATCTTCCAGGGTTGCGCCGCGTAAATCTGCAATCTCCCCTATGGTTGTCCAGCTGTATGGGTGCCCTTGCGGGAAGAGCTCTTTTGAAATAATTATACTGCTCTGTCCGTAAGGCTGGCTATCGTAGTTCTGTCTCTTCTCATTTGAGACGATGTCTATCTCGCGCTCCAGCCCACCCTGTGTAACTGTGTTTATGAAATAGCCCATCCTGTCTGACTCCATCCACAAAACCTTCTCCAGAGCATTGCGGGGAACTGTTTCATAATAGTTTGTGCCGTCTGTATTTGTAGATCCGTTAAAACTCCCTCCCAGGCGTGCTATCTTTTGGAAGAATGCATTTCGGGGCAGATTCTCAGATCGCTGGAACAGCATATGCTCAAAAAAGTGTGCAAACCCTGTTTTACCGGGCTTCTCTCTGCCGGAGCCGACGTGATATTGAATGGCAACAGCTACAATAGGATCTGAAAGATCCTGATGAAGAACAACTTCAAGCCCGTTTTCAAGCTGATATTTTTCAAAATTCAGCTTTACGGAGCTATCTTTTGTACAGGAAAAAACCACAAGCACAGTCGCAAGCAGCAGTGTTAATTTCAGAAGATTTTTCATAAAGTTTAATTATGGGTGTTAGTATTAAGGATTATTAACAAAGTTAAAAAAAGTTGTATTTGATAAGTAATTTACTTTACCTTTGCTCCGTTCAATAGTTAAGGGAACTCCGTGAGAACCGGAGACAGTACCCGCTGCTGTGATGCTTACCCGCTTGGGTTATCCTCTTTCGAACCACTGCCGTAAAAGGCGGGAAGGTGCAGGATGTAAAAGCTAAGTCAGAAGACCTGCTGGAGAACGCTTATATTTTTTAATCGAACTTTCGGGAGATAGGGCGCGATGTACAAGAGGTTACATTATATTTATGCATTAGCATTATTTTTATCCGGAGCTGTTTTAAATAAAGCAGCGGCTCAGGACTCTCTTCTATTCCCAAACATTTATTCAGAGAGCGATACCTTAAAAAAATTCAAGTTGGATTCGGTTCTTGTGAGCTCCGGCCTGCATAGGGGCACAATGCCAAACAGAGGCTTTGCCGTTGGGACAAATGTAATCCTGGCATCGGTTGAGTCTCTCTCAAGAATGAGGTCAAACTCTCTGGCAGATTACATCCGGGAGCAGAGCTCTGTCTATCTAAAAGAGTATGGGCGCGGAATGAGTGCATTCATCTCTGTAAGGGGCACATCCTCTTCTCACACCACAATTGCCTGGAACGGAATGAGTATGGCTGTACCAACACTGGGTCAGGCAGATCTCTCCCATATTCCGGTCTACTTTTTTGACAAGATGGAGCTTCACGTTGGGGGGAGTTCGGTACTTTACGGAGACGGAAGTATTGGGGGGACTATTCAGATGAACACATCTGCAAAATGGGAGAGGGGGCTCACAGGAGATCTTCTTCTCTCTGCCGGGAGCTTCTCTACCCTTTTCACCGGAGCAACCATCAGATACTCAAACGGAAGAAACGAGTCGCGCACCAGTATATTTCAATCATCTGCAAAGAACAACTACACTTTCGAAAACAACACAAAGGTGGGCAGGCCAACCGAGAGGCTCAACAACTCTGCATATAAAAACAGAGGTTTTCTTCAGGAGTTACACCGTAAACTGAAGGACTCCTCTTTACTGTCATTCAACATCTGGCTACTCGATTTTGACCGGGAGATTCAACCCTCTGTCTCCCTGAATGACCGACCGGAGAGTTTTGCCTCCATTATGGACAGAAACCTAAGGAGCTCTCTCTCATACAGCGGCTCACGCTCTAAGATCTCCTATTCTGGCAGATTATCATTCTCTCACGATTACGAGAGATATAAAGAGGATATAATAGCAGCCTCCAGGTATATGGCCTATGCAGATATTCAGTACTTTCACAAAGATGTTGTCTTTAAGGCAGGTGCATCTGCAGAGTATATTGACCCGGATGTAGACTCCTACGCACAATCTACTAGTGAGAGCAGAGGCTATCTCTTTTTACTTGCAAAATACAACCCATATCAAAATCTTGTAATATCTGCAGGGGCAAGAGCAGGCGGAGTAACCAACAGTAAAGTGCCGTTTATGCCCTCACTGGATGTGAGATACACGCCTGTCAGGCACTCCGGCCATACACTCAGCCTTCGGGGCTCTCTCTCAAAAAACAGCAAGGTGCCCAGCCTTAACGACCGTTACTGGGGTGGAGTGCATAGCTATCTCAGGAGCGAAATCTCATTTACACAAGAGGGCGGGGCAGACTACACCTGGTTCTCGGGAACAACATCTGCCGCATTTTTTGTAACCCTGTATAAAAGCAGGGTAAATGACTGGATAAGATGGCTCCCTGCCGGCCAGGTATGGAGGCCGCAGAATATTCCGCAGGTGCTCTCCCGGGGCGCTGAGAGTGGCCTTACCGTTACCCAAATCTTGTATGAGTGGAGTTTCAAGGCAACTCTCTGCTACAGCTACACAGATGTTAAGATGGTTGAGGCCCTTTGGAGAGAGGACCCCTCTGTTGGGCAGCAGCTTGCATACCAGCCCCGCCACAGTTGGCGAGGTTCATTAAATGCAGAGAGAGGCAACTGGGACTCTTTTGTAAATGTCTCATATACAGGGGAGAGAACTACTCTTGATATCTATGATACATTAGCGGGGTACACTCTTATAGATTTAGGAGCGAGCTATCGGGGGAAGATTTTAGGGAAGAGTGTAACTGTTAGCACTATAATCAAGAACCTTCTCAATGTCAGTTACCAGAATGTAAAGTTCTATGCTATGGCCCCAATAAACTATCAGATAACATTAAGGTGGGAATTTTAAATTAAACATATTTATAAACTTATGATCAGGTCATTTTTTTTCAAAACAGCTCTTATTGCCGCAGCGGCAATCTCTATCTTCTCTTGTACAAAAGAGAACACGGTAATCACTGTCCCAATGGACAAGAAGGTTATTGTCATCAACCAGGGAAACTACACCGAGCACTCGGCAAGTATCTCTCTTTATGACGAGGTGACCGGGCAGGTAGAGAACAGAGTTTTTGAAACGGCAAACGGAGTATCAATCGGAGCCACTGTAATCTCCGGTACAATATCCCCTAACAAGCAAGCCTACCTAATCTGCAACAACCCCGACAAAATAGAGATTATAGACTCAAAAAGTGCGAAGGTAGCCACCACACCTATGACGGAGGGGCTTGAATCTCCAAGAGCGGCAATTGTGCTGGACAACAGAATCTATGTGAGCAACTGGGGCTATGAGTACAATGTTCTGCCCAGCGGATACTGGGAGTTCAATAAATCATATATCGCTGTATATGATCTCTCTACAAAGGCTTTGATTAAAAAAGTTTTGGTGGGAACAGATGCTGAGGGGATTGTTATTTACGGAAGCAGATTGTTTGTTGCAACCAAGGAGGGTGTGAGAGTACTGGATATCACCGGAGACCAGATGGCTACAGTCGCTACAATCCGCTCGAGCAGTGTTACCGGAGCAGCCAAGTATCTCACTTTTGATAAATATGCAAGAGTGTGGGCATCTTTCCCCGACAAAGGAGTTATTCAGATAGATCCCGTAACCCTTACCGTAACTAATACTGTTGAGGTTCCTGTAGATTATATGGATGGCTACATCACTACAGATAAAGCAGGTGAGAAGATCTTAACCTACTACACAAAGTTCAACTCCAGTTATATGCCGGAAGAGGCTTCGATCTATACTGTAGATGTTACCTCAGGATCAGTTTCAAAGCTCTTCTCCGGAACATATTTTTACGGAGTGGGGGTGAGCCCCTCTACAGGTAATATCTTTACTGCAGAGGTGAGCTTTACATCCAACTCTGTAATGAAAGTTGTAGGCCCGGACGGCTCCCTCAAGGGCACTGCCACCACAGGGGTGGGAACAGCCCGATACCTCTTTTTCTAGATTAAAGAGTAACTACTCCGGCAGATGGTAAGTGATGGTCTTGATAATATCCGGATGGATGCTGTTTGCCACAGGACAGGTTTTAACACTTGCCTCAATGAGTCTCATCTCCTTTGGAGAGTAGTCTTTGCGGGGCAGGTAGATGTCCAGCTTTAGCTCTGCAACTCTTCTCGGATTGGAGGCCATAATCTTTTCGGTCTCAATACGCATACCATCAACAGAGAAGCCGTGAACCTGAGCTGCAATGCCCATAATTGTCATCATACACGAACCCAGAGAGGTGGCAAAAAGGTCTGTTGGAGAGAACATCTCCCCTTTTCCATTATTGTCTTCGGGTGCTTCGGTTATCAGTTTGCTGCCCGATTTCAGGTGTTCTGCCTCTGTTTTAAGATCTCCGATATAGATTGTTCTGATCTTTGTCATAACTTTATCTGGTTATATTTGATATTAAATAACTTACTGTTTTACACAACAACTTCGCCCTTTAGAGTTGCCGATGAGCAGGATGTCACTCTCACTTTAACATAGTCTCCAACTTTATGTTCACCTGCAGGGAATATACACACCTTATTCTGGGAGGTTCTTCCCGAGAGCTCTGACTTAGACCTCTTGGATACTCCCTCCACCAAAACCTCCACCACTTTGCCCAGGTCTGCCTTATTGGATATGTGTGATAGCTCATTTTGGAGTGCAATTATCTCATTTAGACGACTGTTCTTAACCAATGGAGGAACATCGTCGGTCAATTTTTGTGCAGCCGTAGTATCCGGTCTCTCGGAGTACTGAAACATAAACGATGTGTAGTAACCCGCCTCTCTCATCACAGAGAGTGTATCCAGATGGTCCTGCTCGCTCTCTCCACAGAAGCCTGCAATAATATCTGTGCTTATAGTACACTCCGGCAGCATCTTTTTAATCTTCTCCAGCCGTAGCAGGTACTCTTCACGGGTATACTTTCTGTTCATCCGTTTCAATACGGCATTGCTCCCGGATTGTATAGGAAGATGGATATGTCGGCAGATATTGGGGTACTGTACCATAGTTGTAAGAACGGAGTCGTCCATATCTTTAGGGTGAGAGGTCGAGAAACGAACCCTGAGCAGCGGACTTATCTGAGCAACCATCTCCAGCAACTTAGAAAAGGAGATATCCTCCGTGAACGAGCTCTGTTGCTCTGTAACCCTCCAGTTGAATGAGTTCACATTCTGCCCCAGCAGAGTAACCTCTTTGTAGCCATTGTTAAACAGCTCCCTGGCCTCGTTTAAGATGCTCTGCGGGTTTCGGCTTCTCTCCCGGCCTCTAACATATGGGACCACACAGTATGAGCAGAAGTTATTGCACCCTCTCATAATGGAGATAAATGCAGATACACCATTTTTGTCCATCCTTACCGGAGATATATCTGCATAGGTCTCCTCCAGTGAAAGAATTGTGTTTATCTGTTTTTGCCCACCCGATAGTTCAAGGAGCAGATGCGGCAGATCCCGGTATGAGTCGGGGCCGGCAACAATGTCCACAATACTATGCTCCAGCAGCCTCTCCTTCAACCTCTCTGCCATACATCCGAGGATGCCGACAGTGAGACCTTTTCGCCTCTTTTTAAGAGATTTAAAATAGTCCAGACGGCTCCATATCTTTTGCTCTGCGTTATCTCTTATGGAGCAGGTATTGACTAAAATGAGAGAAGCTTCGGTGATTTTACTGCACAGTGAGTAACCTGCCTGCTGGAGTACAGAGAGAACAACCTCGCTGTCACTCACATTCATCTGGCACCCGTAAGTTTCTATATATACTTGTTTAAGATTTGTCTCCTGAATTGGTTTTACGGAATAGAATTTGTTTGTCATCTACTAAGTAATTATTCGGCAAATATATGCTTTTTTATACCTTTGCAGTAATTCAAATACTAAATTATGAATAGATTATTATCTCTGGCGCTCATTTTCATTGTGGTTGCAACAAGCTGCTCCAGGCTGAGTGAAGTGAATGTAATGAATGTAGAGGTTAGGAGTTTTCAGCTTTTGAGCACATCCAAAGCCAACTTAGAGCTGGAGTGTTTAGTGCAAAATCCATCCAACAAAGATCTTATTCTTGTAGATGCAGATGGACTTCTTAAAAAAGGTGGAATTGATTTTGCAACAGCTACGCTTGTGAAGTCAGATACTATTCCTCCCCGTTCTCAGAGTTTATATAGGGCTGTTTTTCAAATAGATATCAAAGATCCGCTTGCACTGCTGGCAATGGGGTTAAACATCTCAAAATGGAGCTATTCAGATTTCCGGATAGATGCCAAAGCGGTTGTAAAGTTATCCGGCGGAGGAAAAAGAACAATCAAGTTCAAAGATGTAATGCTTAAAGATTTGATAAATAGGCTATAATAAAAAAGGAATATTATGCTTAAAAGATTTGTGATAAAAGCGGCGCTCTTTTTTCTGATGACTGTTATCTGTAATGCAGCATTTGCTCAGATATCATCTGCAGGAAGCTCCACAGTTACAACTGACTCAACATTTCGGAGGGCTCCGGTTATTGACTCTTCATATTTGAACAGGGATATATTTGAACTTATTACCAGGCAGGCAATAAACGGCAGTGTGGTTAAGATAAAGCAGAGTCAGGACATTGTTACATCGATGCAAAACCATATTGCCAACGCATCACAAAAAAGAATCAACGGATATCGTATAAGAATTTTCTTCGACAATAAACAGGATGCCAGGGTAAAATCCGAAAGTATCAGCCAGGCATTCGCCGAAAGCTTTCCCTCGGTTGGAGTATACCGGACATATGATGCCCCATATTTTAAAGTTACTGTCGGAGATTTACGCTCTAAGTCAGATGCAATGAAGATGCTTAAAAGATTGCAGGGAAGCTTTCCAAGTGCCTTTATTGTGAGAGAGCATATTAATTTTCCGCCGCTATAACTACCTTCTCCACCACTTCGGCTGGAATCTGCTTGCAAGTCTCCTGAGGGGAGTTATGTAACGCTCAATTTTCTCGGGATATATATCCGAAATGTTTATCATTATTCCGGTCTCCTCAACCCCTCCGAATCCCTCGTTAATAGCTGTTCCGAACACCCTCATAGATGGGGAGAGATTCATATAGGAGTTGATAAGCGGCGGGATGTTCTCGCCCAAACCACGAATCTCCTTCGAGAGCTGTTTGTAGGACTCTTTATAATCTCCGTCAGTAAAGAGCTCCTTAAAGTAGGGGTTCTCTTTATCGTAATCCAGAGGCATTATTGGCTTAACCAAATCCTCCTTGTCCGAAAAATATTGATTCAAAAAGGTTAGCAGGGTATTTCTCGCCCTCGTATTATATGAGGAGTACATTGTTACCTTTCCGAAGAAATATTTTATATGAGGATATCTAAGAACCAATGCGCCCAAGCCATCCCACAGGTTATCCAGAGCGTAGAGCCCTTTCCTTCTGATATTGGTGCTCTGGTAGTTTGGCTGAATAAAAGAGCGTCCCAACTCAATGGTGAATGGCAGATACTCTTCACGGAATTTCTCTGAAAATTCGAATAGTTCGCTGGTTGCCATATGGTGATACTCGAGTCCGGAGCACTTTATATATCTGTATCCTCCTAATATCTCGTGATCCTTAGGATCCCATACGATAAGCTGTTTATATGGATTTTTTGAATCTGTGTCAAACTCATCCATATCTACAGACTTGCCTGTGCCCCCGCCTGCCAGACGGAAAGAGATCTCCCTCAGCCTGGCTATCTCCCTCATAGTGTGAGGGGAGTCGTGTGCGGTTATCTCGTATAGTTTGTTGTCTCCCTTGCGGGTATTTCGTATAAATTTATCACTAGTGAGCTCATCTATGATAAGTTTACGATCTACCGGTAATATTACTGCTTCCATAATTGATTTTTTAAAGTATATACCCTCTCTCTTATAATTTTATTCCACTCCCCGGCAGATCTCCCGCAAGAGAGCTCCTGATATGTGAAAGGGTCCCCAATGTAAACATTAAATTCGGAGTTTTGTTGTCTAAACATCTCCCTTGGCAGCAGGATAAATTCGTAATTGAATTTGATACCTAGTCTCTTTCTTATATTTGCAATCTTATAGAAGAGACCGGAGTTTCGCCCTTCAAAAAAGACCGGAAGTATATCTCTTTGATGTTTTATTGCTTGTGAAATATAGCTTTTTTTCCATTCAAGATCTTCTATAACCCCGTTTGTAAGTCTTGAACAGAGCCCTGCAGGGAAAAATAAAACCTGATTACCGTAACTGTAGCTTTGAGTAATCATCTTAGCAATCTCTACGCTCTGTTTCCCGAATTTATTAACTGGTATGAATACCGGTTTGAGGGGCTCAATATTGTAAAGCAGGTCATTAACAACAAATTTTATATTGTCAAAAAATTTTCCGAAAAGATCTATTAAGACAACTCCGTCCAGCCCGCCCAGTGGATGGTTGGATGCAATTATGTAGTTTCCCTCTTTATTGAGTTTCTCCACACCGTGAACGATATATTTAATATTCAGCTTTTTGAGAGTGGCGTGAGCAAACTCGGCACCACTCAGATGGCCGTTTTCCGTTAATATCTCATTAATAAAATCCTGGCGGATAAGCCTCTTAAGCCAGTTTATAAAAAACTTGGGTATAACCTTAAGCAGCCTGGGGTTTTTACCCGCTATTACTCTCTCAATATCTATCCTCATTTTACCTTTGTTAGGCCCCCTAAATAGAGCCATTAGCCAACTGCGAAGTTAAATAAAAATCATATCTTTGCATAAACGCTCCTATTAATATGTTAAAACAGGGACTACAACAAAAACTATTACAGAAGCTTTCTCCGCTTCAAATTCAGACCATCAAGCTTTTGGAACTTCCAACACTTGAACTTGAACAGAGAATTAAAAAAGAGCTGGAGGAGAATCCGGTTTTAGATGAAGTACCTGACAGCGATGATA
Source organism: Bacteroidetes bacterium HGW-Bacteroidetes-5 (assembly GCA_002842515.1). Taxonomy (GTDB): domain Bacteria; phylum Bacteroidota; class Bacteroidia; order Bacteroidales; family UBA932; genus Bact-08. The sequence goes on from PHDC01000001.1 coordinate 2,077,313, forward strand.
TTGAAGATGCCCAGGGTGGAACAATCTCGTTGAGTGACTACTCAGTAGACGACCAGATTCCCTCATACAAACTATATACAAATAATCAAGGTAAAGATCTTCAGCCCCAATACAACACCTTCTCAGTAAAAGAGAGTTTCCATCAAAGCCTTCTTACCCAATTGGGATACAGTCAACTAGCAACTAGAGAGAAGACAATAGCTGCATTTATAATTGGCAGTCTGGACGACGATGGCTACCTCAGGCGTGACCTGGATTCGCTCTCGGACGATATAGTTTTCCGGCAGGGGATAGAGACAAACGAAAATGAGCTAGAGCTTATTTTAAAGAAGATTCAGGAGTTTGAACCGGTAGGCATAGGTGCAAGAGACCTGAGAGAGTGCCTTCTGCTTCAAATAAGATCTAACGAAGAATCAGAGAGTCAAAAACTTGCAGAGAAGATACTCGAAGAGCATTTTCAGGAGTTTACTAAAAAACACTATCAAAAAATTATGTCCCGCCTATCAATCTCCGAGGAGCAGCTTAAAGGTGCAATTGAAGAGATTGTAAGGCTTAACCCCAGGCCGGGAGGGCAGATAGACGACTCGTTTGCAGAGCAGGCTCAGCAGGTGGTTCCCGATTTTATTTTGGAGTTTAAAGATGGCGAACTAATTATGTCGATGCCAAGATTCTCTGTTCCGGAGCTTAAAGTCAATAAAAGGTATGCAGATATGCTTCTAAGTTCTGCCAACTCAGACAGAGCAGGCAAGGAGGCAGCAACTTTTGTAAAACAGAAGCTGGACTCTGCAAAGTGGTTTATTGAGGCAATAAGGCAGAGGCACAATACTCTCTCAAACACGATGAATGCCATAATAGATTTCCAGAGAGAGTTCTTTATTGAGGGGGACGAAACCAAGCTTAGGCCAATGGTCCTCAAAAATATTGCCGAGAAGACACATCTGGACATCTCCACAATTTCCAGAGTGGTAAATTGTAAATATATTCAGACTCATTTTGGAATATACCCTCTCAAGTACTTCTTCTCGGAGGGGTTGATGACAGATTCCGGAGAGGAGGTATCTACCCGGGAGATTAAAAACATTCTTGCAGAGAGTATAGATGTGGAGGATAAAAAGAAACCGCTCACAGACGAAGAGCTGGTCTTTGTTCTGCACAGTAAGGGATATAATGTTGCCAGAAGAACAGTTGCAAAATATCGGGAGCAGCTCAATATTCCAATAGCAAGGCTTAGAAAAGAGCTTTAAACAAAACAATATGAAAAGATTAATTCAGGGGATGATTCTTTTCACCCTATTAAATGGCTGTACAATGAAAGAGCAGGCAGATCTTATTATTATCAACGCAATGGTCTACACTGTAGACAGTACATTTTCAAATTGCTCTGCAATTGCAGTAAGAAACGGAATTATTCTCTCTACCGGAGAGGATGACCAGATACTTAACAAATACCGTTCTACAAATATTAAAGATCTTAAGGGTGCTCCCCTCTACCCGGGTTTTAATGATGCACATTGCCATCTTTTTGGACTGGGACTCTCTTTAAACCGTGTAGATTTAAGAGGAGCTGACTCCTTTGATGAGATACTTTTAAGGTTAAAAAAGAGGTACGACTCTATTCAGCCGAAATATCTTGCCGGAGACGGTTGGGATCAGAACCTTTGGGAGAATAAAGAGTTTCCGGACAACAAGAAGCTAAACGAACTCTTCCCGGATATTCCGGTTGTTTTGTCCCGTATAGATTTTCACGCAGTTATTGTGAATGATGCGGCTATAAAGGCTCTTGGAATAACTCCGGGAGAGCCGTCAATTCCACCCGCAGAGGCGCTTCTAAGCGGAGGTAAATTCAAAGGGGTATTCCTGGAGAACACTGCAGATAGATTCAAAAATGTATTACCAGAGCCCGATGTATCTGAATCGCGCGGGATTTTACTGGCGGCACAGCAGGAGTGTTTCAGATATGGTCTTACCTCGCTCTCACACGCAGGTGAGTCACTAGGAGTGATAAACATTATGGAGAGTCTCTATAAAGAGCAACTGCTTAAAATACGGACAGATATCTGGCTAACACCAAACAACGAAAATCTCGAAAGATTTACCAAACCCTACAGAGATGAGAGGATGAGAATATCTGCAATAAAGCTCTATGTAGATGGTGCTCTGGGTTCCAGGGGTGCTCTGATGATTGAACCATACAGCGACGCTCCATCTCAGAAGGGTATTAAGGTAATTACCAGAGAAGAGTTTGAACGGTTGTGTAAATGGGCTTACGAACACGGGTTTCAGGTTGCTACACACTGTATAGGCGATGCTGCCAACAGAGAGGCACTCACTGTATACTCCAAATTCCTAACACCGGGCAATAATCTTCGCTGGAGGATAGAGCACTCGCAGGTGATAGACGAAGATGATTTTGCACTATTCGGGAAGTATTCGATTGTGCCTTCCGTACAACCCACCCACTGTACATCGGATATGCTATGGGCAGATGAGAGACTAGGTTCAAGATTGAAAAACGCCTATGCCTATAAGAGACTCCTTGATGAGCTGGGATGGATTCCAAGCGGGACAGACTTTCCAATTGAACAGGTAAATCCTCTCTATACCTTCTTTGCTGCGGTATTCCGTAAAAACCTAGAGTTTGTACCTGAGGGCGGGTTCCAGATGGAGAGTGCACTATCCAGAGAGGAGGCGCTCAAATCTATGACCTTGTGGGCAGCAAAAGCCTCATTCGAAGATGGGGCTAAAGGTAGTATAGAACCCGGCAAATACGCAGACTTTGTGGTTCTGGACAGAGATATTATGACAACAGAAGAGAAGATGATTCCCACCACCAAGGTGTTGATGACCTTTGTTGCAGGAGAGCTGGTTTATAATTACAATTTGCTACCGTAGGCAAGATCTCCGGCATCTCCAAGGCCGGGAACAATATACGCTTTAATGGTAAGCTCCTCATCAATAGCACCTACCCACAGGGTGGTCTTCTTATGAGGCAGATGTTTTGAGAGATACTCAATTCCATCTACGCTTGCAATGGGGCATATTATATGTGTGTGTTCTGGGCTTTCATTTTCACATAGCCTGTTATATGTAAGAACCAAAGAGGAGCCGGTGGCAAGCATTGTGTCTGTAAGCATCAGCACCTTTCCTCCTACGGATGGGCTGCTGGCGTACTCAAGATGGATTACAAACTTATTATCTTTCCCGTACTTTCTGTAGGCTGCAATAAATGCATTTTGTGCCTTGTCAAAGATATTGAGCATACCGTGGTGTACCGGAAGGCCGGCTCTCATAATACTTGCAATTACTATGTTGTCGTCTGTAGTATTGCATTTGGCTATTCCCAACGGAGTATGAACCTCTTTTGTGCTGTAATTTAGCACTTTGCTTATTTCATATGCAAATACCTCTCCGATTCTCTCCAGATTCTTACGGAATCTCATACTGTCTTTTTGAGTTGAGGAGTCCCGGATCTCTGCTATAAAGTTGTTTAAAGCAGAGTTGTTCTGTCCCAGATTGATGATTTTCATATGTGAAATTTTAAGAAAAATTTGCCTCAAATATACAAATTAATCAGATGATTCCATCGTCTGCAAAGCTAAAGTAACCGTCACCCGCTATAATCAGGTGATCCAGAAGCGATATGTCGAACAGGGATGCAGCCTCTTTAAGAATTTTTGTTTGTGCCTTATCATTATCTCCGGGATATGGGTTTCCTGACGGGTGGTTATGAACCAGAATTATAGAACTAGCCAGCTTCTCCAATGCATTTTTGATTACAATTTTAACATCTACGACTGTTGCAGAGACCCCGCCGATGCTGAGCCTCTCTTTTGTAATCAGTTTATTTGCCCTGTTAAGGTACATCACCCAACACTCCTCGTGACTGAGATCCCGTAATATCGGGCTGATAATCTTTGCGGCGTATGCAGAGGATTGTATTTTGGGTTTATCTGTCTCCTGTGAGACAAGAAATCTTTTAAACACCTCGAAGACCGCAAGAATTGTTACTGCTTTTGTCGGCCCTACACCCTTTAACGCCCGAAGCTTTTCATACGAGAGTTTGGATAACTCTCTAAGATTATTATCTCCCAGCTGAAGAATCTTCCTGGAGAGATCTATTGCACTATCCTCCTTGGTCCCACTGGAGATTAAAATAGCAATAAGTTCTGCGTCACTCAGTGACGATGCCCCCTTATCTATAAGCTTCTCTCTTGGCCTCTCATCTTCGCGCCACTCTTTAATTGTAAGTCTCTTCTCCATAATAAAAAAAATGCTTCCCTAAAGTTGGGAAGCATCTTTAAATTGTCCGAGACAAATAGTAAAAACTAATTTAATTTGTTAACAAAGGCAGCAATACCGCTTTTTAGATTTGCCGCTTTGTTTTTGTGAATTACATTAATTTTAGCCAATTTATCCAACATAGAGGATACTTTTGGTAACAAAGCTAATGCAGCGCTCTTATCCGTTGTGTTACGCAATGCTTTTATTGCGTTACGAGTGGTGCGTGCATAGTACTTGTTATGAACTCTGCGCTTTGCGCTTTGGCGCGCGCGTTTTTCTGCTGATGCGTGATTTGCCATTTTGTCAATTTTTTTTCGTAGTCCGTAGGGGAATCGAACCCCTATTGCAAGAATGAAAATCTTGAGTCCTAACCGTTAGACGAACGGACCGTTCAAAATCTAGTAGATCTTTCCGTTACAGAGCAGATCCCTTTCCGATCTTGGGAGGGCAAAGGTATATATTTTTTTTATTGCTGCAAAAAAATATTAAAAAAATTCAAAAGAGTAAATTAGTGACTCCACCTGACGAAGGTAGTTCCTCTTATCATATCGTGGAGCATATACAAAAGACTCAAGAGCTATAATATTCATATTCTCCTTATCAATAAAGAAATGACTCACGAAAGGGCCCCCCATAAAATCGTTCTGAACCTCCCATAACCCTCTTAGTTCGGCAAAGTCTCTTTTATTGTACCTTATCCACTTTAATCCGCTCTCTTCCAGCATATTTGTGGTCATATAAGACTTTTCCACCTGCCCCGGAACATTTCTTCCGAGAATCTCATTTCTTTTGGCAATCAGGTTCTCTTTCAGGAAATCTGTACTATCCCTGTATGGGAAAGAGTAGATAAATATACCCTGATTGGTATACGTTGTCTCATATGAGATCCAGATAAAATCTTCTATCCTCTTCTTTAGACTATAACCTTTGGGAAAGTAGGGTGATCCTCCGAACTCATCGGTTACAACAGCTCTGAGGCTCTTCTCCTCATATCTTTTTGCGTTTTGGATGTTTCGGTTCCTCTCGGCCATCAGCATAGCTCCCCTGAGGCGCTCCTGATCACGGGCAATAATCTCTGATATCTGCAGCTCGTTTGAACCGGAGATTGTCACAACTATCTGCGGTGCTGCCCAGACATTCTCCTGCAGAGCTATTTTGGGCTCCTGTTGTGATTCGATAACCTTTACAATGATAATGTTTCTGTGTGTCTGAAATATGCTTGTAAATGCATTTTCCGGGATATTTACCAGTGTAAACAGAGGCTCTCTTTGAGGAAGAAACTGCTGATCTACCGCCAGCACACCTCTAAGGGCTACACCTGCCTCACTCTCCCAGTCCCCTTTGTTGATTACGACAACAACTTCGCCGGCTTTACCGCTGATATTTGGCATCAGCTGAGGTCCTCCGGTGCAGGAGTGCAACAGAGTTACCATACAGATTGCGAGCAATAGTTTAAATGACTTCATATCAAATTTATTTAAAAAGTCTGTATATATCATTTCCAAAAGCCAGGAACATAATACCAAACAAAAAGAACATTCCTGCTATTTGAGCATATTCAAGGAACTTATCACTTGGCTTTCTTCCCGTGGCCATCTCATACAAGACAAAAAGGATATGTCCTCCGTCGAGAGCCGGAATAGGGAGCAGGTTAAGTACGGCAAGCATTATTGACAACCACGCCGTAATATTCCAGAAGATATCCCACTGCCAGCTGGATGGGAAGATTTTACCGATAGAGATAAAACTTCCGACAGACTTATAGGCCTCGGTTTTTGGAGAGAAGATGAGCCCCAGCTCCTTAAAGTAGTTTCCGATTGTAGCGGTACTCTTTTTAAAACCTGCTGGAATAGACCCGGCCAGAGTGTATTTCTGAGTCGTAACATTAAAGAACTTGGTTATATCACCCTCAAGAACTATGCCGAGCTTACCCTCATTATCGATGGTAATGAGCTTTTCAAATGTCTCATCTCCACGGAGAATCCTTACCGGAACGGTGGTTCCACTCTTTTGAGATAAGATCTCCTGTACATCCTGAATAATAAAGGCATCTACGGAATCTATCGCAACTACTCTGTCTCCGCTGAGCAACCCTGCAGATGCATTGACAGATGTGTCCGGAACTGCCGAAATCACAAACGGAACCCTTAGGGAGAACATACCGGGTGTCGATAAAATTGCAGGCAGATACACCGGGTCAATATTAACCGTTACACTCTCTCCATTGCGTATAACCCTGGCACTTGTTGCCTGATTCCGGGCCAGAATAACCTGAAGCTCGTGAAATTTTACAACCTCATTATCGTCGAATGAGATAATTTTATCTCCGTTTTGAAATCCAATCTTGAGGGCGAGGTCATTACACTGAACACCGTAAACAGCATCGCTGTTTTTAAGATACTCCTCTCCCCAGGTAAGAAGTGTTGCAGAGTAGATAAGTATTGCCAGAATAAAGTTGAAGAAGACCCCTCCGAACATCACAAAGAAACGCTGCCACGCAGGTTTACTGCGAAACTCCCAGGGTTTCGGCTCCTCATTCATAGCATCCTTATCCATAGACTCATCTATCATTCCGGATATTTTACAATAGCCTCCCAGTGGAAGCCATCCGATACCGTACTCGGTATCGCTGTTGCGGGGTTTGAATTTTACAAGTGAGAACCAGGGGTCAAAAAAGAGGTAAAATTTCTCAACTCTAATCTTGAAAAGTCGTGCAAAGAAATAGTGTCCAAATTCGTGAACAAGTATCAGTATCGAAAGTGCCAGGATAACCTGGATTATTTTTAAAATTGTCTCCATTAGTAGGTTGGTGCTTTATATTGTGTTAATATTAAGGTTGCTGCTAGGCGTGCTTTTTTATCTGTTTCAAAAATATCTTCAATAGAGGGCTCTTTAACATAGGTTGTGCTGTTAATTACCTCTAAAATTATATCCGGGATATTTGTAAAGGGTATCTCCCCGGCGAGAAAACTCTCTACGGCAATTTCATTTGCCGCATTCATTGCGCAAGGAATGTTTCCACCCCTCTCTATAGCACTGTAGGCGATTGAAAGACAAGGAAATTTTTCGAAATCCGGCTTGTAAAAATTTAGACTCTCCAACACCGGAAAATCAATTCGTTTTGTGTTAAGGTCCACTCTGTATGGATAGGAGAGTGCATATTGGATTGGAAGTCTCATATCCGGGATACTTAGTTGTGCAGTCACAGATCCATCGGAGAACTGAACCATAGAGTGAATTATTGACTGAGGATGCACCACTATCTCAATTTTAGACGGCTCAATTCCAAAAAGCCAGTGTGCCTCTATCATCTCCAGCCCCTTGTTCATCATACTTGCCGAATCTATAGTGACTTTTGGCCCCATAAGCCATTTGGGATGGTTAAGAGCCTCCTTTACAGTTGCCGTCTCTATCTCCTCCTTGGTTTTGGAGAGAAACGGACCTCCGGATGCGGTTAGAATTATCTTCTCAATGGATGCTCTCTCACCTTGAAGGCACTGGAATATTGCAGAGTGCTCCGAGTCTACCGGTATGATTGGTGTCCCTCTCTCTTTTGCAAGTTTCATAACTATAGATCCCGCTGCAACCAGAGTCTCTTTGTTTGCAAGAGCCACTGCTTTGCCTGCCTTAATTGCAGATATTGTGGGCTCAAGCCCGCTGAAACCCACCATTGCGGTTAGAACCATATCTATATTACTGCCACAGGCAAGCGCACTTACAGATGCATTCCCGGTAAAGACCTTGATTCCGTAAGGGTCTAAAGCTTTAAAAACCTCCTGATATTTACTTTCATCTGCAATTACAACAGAGTTAACATTGTGCTCAATTGCCTGTTTTATGAGCAGGGTAGAGTTAGAGTTGGCGGTGAGCACCTCTGCGCAGAATAGCTCCGGATGGCGGGATATAACATCCAGCGCCTGTTTGCCGATAGACCCGGTAGAGCCGAGGATTGCTATTCGTCGCTTCATATTCGGGGCTCAGTTAAAATTTAATATATTTAGTCGGGTCTATTGGTGCCCCTTTATACCAGAGCTCAAAGTGAAGGTGATATCCGCTGCTAAGGGCTCCGGTGCTTCCAACCAATGATATTGCCGTGCCGGCTTTCACTTTCTCTCCGGATTTCTTAAGGAGTTTTGAGTTGTGTTTATAGATTGATATTAAATCGTTTTCGTGCTGTATCTGAATAGTGTACCCGGTCTCCTCCGTCCAAGCAGACATTACAACCGTTCCGTCCAGAATTGCAGAAACCACAGAGTTAGCCTGTGCGGCAATATCTATGAATGGGTGGTTGGTGGCCATATTAAAACCGTTTGAGACAACCCCTTTAACCGGCGGAAAAAAGTGAAGCCCCTCAATCTGTTCTATTTTTCTTTTTCCTGCGCCGAGATTGAACTGCTCTTGTCTCATAACCTCCTCTCTGAGAAGAGAGTCCTCTTTAGAAATTGGAGCCGAGAGGTTTGCAGTTAAAACGGAGTCAGCGGTTAGAGACCCTTTCGCAATATTTTCGGGTTTAAGAGGTTCCTGACCTGTAACAATTCTCTGAATGTTGCTCAGGTGAAAGTCCCACATCTTTATAGCCTGCTCCAGAGAGTCTGCCTTTAGGGCATTCTGGACAATCGCTCTTCTGGTTTGTGCATTTGGGTATCCCGGAATAAACTCCCTTAGTGGAGTGAAGGATATTAGCATAGTGACCAAACCTACAATCAAAATTACGGACATTGCTATGCTTACGAGTGTCATAAGCCCGTTTGCCCGGAAAACAAAGATCTCTTCGTGAGATGTATCGTTGAAAATAGAGAAGCGGAATTTGCTTCTCAGTCTGTTTCTCTTCTCTTTTTTAACTCTTGCCATTATTATCTTCTTTTTAATCTCCCCGGCCTCTCTGCTCAGTCTATCTCCTCTCCCTCAACTTTTACAAACACCTCTTCGCTTCTCCATAAACCGTGTTTATTGCAGTATGCAAGAGCTGTCAAGCGAAGACTTACCTTTGGAATAAAGGTGAAATCTGCCTCAATGTGAACCGGGTCGTCTCCGAAACTTGCTCTTTGAAGCTTTACCTCTCCAATTAGAGTCTCAAGGTTCCAGAGCTGGATATATTCATAGTGGTGATCTTTTGCGTTAGGATGCTTTATGCTCTTCCCGATTTTGACCTTAACCCGAAAAGGTTTATTTCTTTCAGCCTCAGATTCACATATGATTACGGGGCTGTGTTTGTCTGCATAGCTGCGAACTTTTTCGCTGCCGCTTGCAAAGTCATCGAATGAAAATAGTCTTGGCATAGTGATAAATAAACCTCCAAATGTATGAAAAAAAACTAACTTTGCATAATGGATAGAATTGTCGGAATTGACTATGGCAAAAAGAGAACAGGGGTTGCGGTAAGCGATCCTCTGGGTATATTTGCCTCTGCACTTGACACTGTCCCCTCTGCAAATGTTGTTGACTACCTCAAAAATTATACCCAAAAAGAGAGTATCATAAGGTTTGTTGTGGGCTATCCAATGAATCTCAATAACGAACCGTCGGAAGGGGCCAGGTTTGTAGATCAGTTTTTGAACCTTCTCAGAAAACATTTTCCGCTTATTCCTGTTACATTAGAGGATGAGAGATTCACATCAAAAATGGCTTTTCAGGCGATGATTGACGGGGGGGTAAAGAAGATGGAGCGGCGAGACAAGTCTATGGTTGACAAAATAAGTGCTGCAATCATACTTCAGTCATATCTGGACAGGGTGGCCAACGAGAGGAGTAGAGAATAGAATAACTTTTTGTAAAATTTAAATTTTTTTATCTATGATTTTGCCGATATATGTCTATGGTGCAGAAGTTTTAAGAGAGAAGGCAAAAATTGTTGAACTGGATAGACCGGGCGTAAAAGAGGAGATAACCACTCTTCTCAAAAATATGTGGGATACAATGCACAATGCAGATGGAGTGGGTCTTGCCGCTCCTCAGGTGGGAAAATCCTTAAGAGTCATTATTGTAGACGGCTCAATGCTATCTCACGATATGCCGGAGTTGGAGGGATTTAAAAGAGCAATGATTAACCCTGTAATTCTGGAGGAGAGTACCGAGGTTATAGATTTCAACGAGGGCTGCCTGAGTATTCCGGATGTGAATGCTGTTGTGGAGAGGCCTAAAGTAATCAAGATCTCTTATATAGACGAGAACTTCAACCAAAAGGAGGAGAGACTGGACGATTTTGCCTGCAGAATGGTGCAGCACGAGATAGATCATCTTGAAGGTATTCTCTTTACGGACAGGGCAGCTCCAATCCGTAAAAAGATGCTGCAGTCAAAACTAAATGGAATTAAGGCCGGCAAGGCCCGTCCGGATTACAAAATTGTAAAATAGATATGGGAGCATTTCACGCCTATGATATCAGAGGTATCTACAACATAGATTTTGACAAGGATGTAGTCTATAAGGTTGGTTTTTTTCTTCCGGAACTTCTAAAAACAGATAAGGTTCTGATTGGCAGAGATGTAAGAGACTCCTCCCCGGAGATAAGAGAGTACCTCATTGCAGGTATTACAGATGCCGGTGCAGATGTATACGACCTTGGCCTATCTACTACTCCGATGGTATATTTTGCAACCGGTAAATATGGCTTTACAGCCTCGGTGCAGATAACAGCATCTCATAACCCTAAGGAGTATAACGGATTGAAAGTTTCACGGGAGAATGCTCTTCCCGTGGGGTTTGATACAGGCCTCTCTACCATAAAAGAGTGGACAGAGAGCAGGGAGGTAATCCCTTCGGCAAAAAAAGGTGTTGTCAAGAGCCTGGATATCACTCAGGAGTATCTGGATTTTCTCTCAAACTACAAAAAAGATATAACCGGCCTCAATGTAGGGGTAGATCTCTCAAACGGGATGGCTGCACTGCTTATTAAGAGGGTGCTGGGAGAGGGGTCGCACAATTTGCACTACATATTTGACGAGTTGGACGGAACCTTCCCGAACCACGAAGCCAACCCTTTGGTGCCGGAAAACATTCGGGATCTGCAAAAGCTGGTAAAAGAGAAGAGGTGTGATGTGGGGGTAATCTTTGACGGCGACGGCGACAGGGTGATGTTTACAGACGAAAACGGCAGGTTTATCTCACCCGACCTTATGATTGCCCTAATGGGCCACTACTTTCTTGAGGAGAGGGGTGAAAAGGGGGCCGTTCTTCAGGATATAAGAAGTTCGAAGGCTGTAGGGGAGTATCTCACCCCAATGGGTGCACAGATGCACACCTGGAGGGTGGGAAGAGCATTTGCGGCCCATAAATTACGAGAGATAGATGGCATTTACGGAGGAGAGCTTGCGGGACACTACTACTTCCGAGATTTCTATTACAGTGACTCGGGTATTATGGCCTCTCTTATTATTCTGGGGGTAATCGCGAAGATGAAGAGCAGAGGAGTGAGCCTGTCTCAACTAATCTCATCAATAGAGCGCTACCAAAATTCAGGCGAGATTAACTTTCGTATTGCGAGAAAAAAAGAGGCGATGGATTTGATTCGGGAGTACTTTCTCTCTCAGGAGAGGGCAGATGCCAGTTACGATTTTGATGGCTACAGAGTTGAATTCCCGGATTGGTGGTTCAACATAAGGCCCTCCAATACAGAGCCATATCTTAGGTTTATAGCAGAGGCTACATCTGTGCAACTTCTGGAGAGTAAGGTTTCGAAGGTAAAAGAGCTTCTGCAATCGGGCGGATTCTTTGAATAATGTTCTCCAAACCATCATCAAAGGTTTCCCTATTTGCAGGAATTGCTCTCTGTTTTCTGATTTTATCTTCAACTATTTATGCGCAGATAAATGAGAGTTATATAGCTCAATTCAAAGAGCGAAGAGTTGAGATATCCTCGATCATTCCCCAAAGCAGAGTGGTTGTAAACATTCCGTCACGGGAGAGACTCAAAAGCAACAGAGAGACCAGAATTATTCTCTACGCACTGCCAAACGGCAATACCATTGAACAGACAGAGGGTGTGCTTTTTGAAAACGGTGAGAAGCGTGCCCGCGAGTGGCGTTATGATATACAGCATATTGCAGCTCAGGTTCGGTTTCTCAGAGAGAGGGACCACAGGTACAACTATATTGTTGTCTACCTGGAGAGTACTACAAAAGCCTGGACCAGCCACGCATCTGCACACAGTAACTCACCCGCTCTATATAAATTCCTGTTGGACTCAATACGCAGCTATATTGCTAATGAACTTCCCAAAATTGCACCACTCACGCGTCAGAGGATAGTAGTGGCAAGCCATAGCGGTGGAGGACGATATGTTTTCAATCTAATAAAGGGGATGGACTCCATTCCATCTTATGTTGAGAAATTTGCATTTATGGATAGTAACTACGGCTATGAAACTGAGCTGCACGTAGATAAGCTGGCTAAATGGGTTCGGTTTGAGAGATCTCTTGGGGTCATCTCATATGTAGATACCACGGTGATTCTGGATGGTAAAAGAGTTGTGAGTGCAACCGGGGGTACCGGATACAGAAGTCATCTTATGGCAAATGATCTTAGAGAGAGGGGAGTAGAGATGGATTTCAAAAGAGATACAACTTTTACCGGCTACAAAGGGGGCGGGGTTGAGATTAAAATTAAGGAGAACCCCACCGGAAAAATATATCACACTGTGCTTGTAGAGAGAAACGGCCTAATTCATATGGTTCTCTTTGGAAGTAGGTTAGAGAGCAGAGGTTACAGCTTTTGGGGTACGAGATGTTATTCAAAATATATACTTAACTCGAAGGAGCAATGAAAAGATATCTTTCACTAGATTTTTTGCGCGGAGTATCCATTTTTGGAATGGTCTTCTCCGCAATTATCCCGTATGGAGTGCTTCCCGCCTGGATGTATCATATTCAAAACCCGCCTCCTCACCATAAATTTGATATGAGTGTATCGGGAATCAGCTGGGTAGACCTGGTATTCCCGGTATTCATTTTTTGTATGGGGGTGGCTATTCCCCTCTCCGGAAGAAGAAGGATGGAAGCTGCTGCAGGGAGAGATATAAGCTTGAGCTACACCGGAGATGTTCTGGTAAGATTTTTTATGTTGTGGCTCTTCTCATACCTCTATGTTTTACTCAACTTCTCAACTACTCCCGGGTCGTGGGCACAGCTTGTCACAGTGGCCGGATTCTTATCTCTTTTTCCGCTCTACCTGCAGTTTTCAAAAAGTGCAGGCAGCAAAATTAAACTCTTTTCAAGAGTTGGTGGTGCCCTGTTAATTACAGCACTCATAGCATACGGACACTTTAGATTTGAAGAGGTAATATCACTTAACAGAAGTGGTATAATAATATTTCTTTTAGCTTTCCTCTATCTTTTCGGAGCGCTAATATGGTATTTTACAAGAGATAATCTAAAATGGAGGTTAATCCTTTTTCTGGGAATTCTCCTATTTACGGCGGTCACCATACCGATGGGACTTCAACCCAAACTCTATGCAGTGGAGGAGATACGGTGGTTCTTCAATATGGAGTATATCTACTTTTTACTGATACTCATTCCCGCCACCTATGTAGGAGATCTTATTCAGATAAGATTGTCACAAGAGAAAGTGAGCGACCCGGTAGAGAGTTCATCAACTCCCAAGCGAACCGGTATCCTATACAGAACAATCTTTATTTATATACTATGGTTAATGTTTGCCCTCTATAAAGGGTTATATTTTGCCAATATCTTTGTTACTCTATTCGCTACAGCTGTAATCTACTATCTCGCAAAGGAGAGAGTTTCTGTTTATTCAAAAGAGACTATAACCGCTGCTTTGCTCTCATTTACCGGAAGTGTGGCTATCCTTTTAGAGGGGTCGATAACAAAATCTCCCTGCACCATCTCCTACTGCTTTATCACCTCTTCTATAGCGATTTACTTGCTTATTATCTCAGATTGGGTTATCAATAAAACCAGGGATTCATATGTTGTTAGAATCTTTGCGGGTGCCGGGAGTAACCCCCTTATGAGCTACATTGCATTCGGAAGTTTTGTGATGCCACTTTTTAAATTGACAGGATTTGTCTATATTTATCAGGCAGCCTACCCTGAGGGGTATCCGTGGATAGGGGTGTTAAGGGCAGCTGTTGCCGTAATCTTTACAATGGCAATAGTGGCTAAAATGAGTGAGAAGAGAATTTTCTGGAGAGCATAAGGTGCTTCAATCTCAAAAATAAAATAGATGGTTATGGAAAATCTGGACTATGGCGTAATTGGAAATTGCAGAACTGCTGCGCTTGTCTCTAAATGTGGCAGCATAGAATGGCTATGCCTGCCGGAGTTTGACTCACCCTCGGTGTTTGGGAAGATTCTTGACCAACAAAAGGGGGGGAGTTTTTCATTCATTCTGGATGAGAGTTACAGCTATTCTCAGAAATATATTGCAAGCACTAATATTCTATGTACCACTTTTGAGTCAGATACGGATGCCTTTGAGGTACTTGATTTTATGCCTCGTTATAAAACCGGGGATAATGCAAACGACTACTACCTGCCTGCCGAGTTATACAGATACATACGACATCTGAGGGGTAAGCCAAAATTTAGGATTGACTACTCACCTGCCCCCGATTATGCGAGAGGAGAGACAGAGCACAAAGTATTTGACAGATATATAAGAACCAGCTTAAAGTCGCATCTGCAAAGCCCTATATATCTCTATTCCAGTATTAAGCTAGAGGATATTCTGGAGTCAAACGAGATTTTGCTTACCGGGGAGGAGTATCTTCTTCTATCGTATAATCAGAAGCTTATAGAGATTGACATAAAACGAGTCTATCTTGAGTACTCGCGTACCAAGGTCTATTGGCTTAACTGGGTTAACCGCTCAAAGAAATATCACGACTACGAAAACGTGGTGGAGAGGAGCGCATTAATTCTTAAACTGATGACATTCCAGCCCACCGGGGCAGTTCTTGCTGCACTCACAACAAGTATTCCTGAAACAATAGGGGAGTCAAGAAACTGGGATTACCGTTTTTGCTGGCTTAGGGATGCCTCTATGTCAATCGAGACACTTCTTAGAATGGGGCATCAGGGAGCTGCAAAACTCTTTATAGGCTTTGTCAAGAAGATTATCCGGTATAAGGATGACACCTTCCAGATAATGTATAGTATACGAGGAGAGAGAACACTTTCTGAGGAGATTCTCTCCCATCTTTCGGGTTACGAGAACACTGTGCCGGTAAGAGTTGGAAATGCGGCTTACCACCAGAAACAAAATGACTCACTGGGCTATTTGATGGATGTGATTTATAAATATTATCTCTATTTTCCCGGTACACTGGATGAGATTGAGGATATGTGGGAGGTTGTAAAGAACGTTGTAAGAACAGTCTATTCCGAATGGAGGTCACCTGACCAGGGAATTTGGGAGATAAGAAACGGCTCCAGCCACTTTGTCTTCTCAAAAGTAATGTCCTGGGTTGCTCTTGACAGGGCAGTAAAAATTGCAGATCTATTGGGCAAGACCAATTACTCCCTAAAATGGAGCGAAGAGGCGGAGCTGATAAAGTATGATGTTCACCAGAAGGGTTGGAACGAAGATATTGGCAGCTTTACCCAGACCTATGAGAACTCCGAACTGGACTCATCTCTGCTATTGATGGAGGAGTATGGTTTTATTGAGTCACTGCACCCCAGATACTTTAGTACTGTAAGAGCGATAAAGAGAGGACTTATGCATAATGGTCTGATGTACAGATATAAAAACAGAGACGACTTTGGCAATCCTGCCTCTGCATTTACAATATGCACCTTCTGGCTCATAAGGGCACTCTTTGTTACAGGAGAGGAGGAGGAGGCAAAAACTCTCTTTGAACAAATATTACAATACTCAAACCATCTGGGACTCTTTAGTGAAGATTTGGACTTTGAGACAAAGAGACAATTGGGGAATTTCCCTCAGGCATATTCTCATCTTGCCCTCATAAATACTGTTGAACTATTTGCAAAAGAGAGGGAGATGTCCAGGTTTATCCGTCCTTGAGTGAGTCTTCTTCTTGTGGCCTCTTTCCCGAACCCGCCAATCTGTTAAGAAACGGGATAGTCTCTGTCTGGTTAAGCAGGTTATAACGGGCGTACTCAGAGAAGGTACCAATTTTCACGGTTATGGCACTCTCCGGCAGGGAGAAGAACATATCTTCGTCGGTAATATCATCCCCCATTGCAAGGATAAAATCGTAACTCTTTTTCTTTAACAGCCTGTTTGCTTCTGAACCCTTTGTGAAATTGGGGTGTTTAACTTCAACTATTTTATTGCCTCTCATAATCTGTAGGTGCTCTCTTGTACAGGGTGTTACCAGAGCTCCAATGAGCTGCTGTACCCTCATAGATGCAAGCCACGCATCTACCTTTCTGTAGTGCCATACAAGGGCGGTCTCCTTCACCTCAAGAGAGGAGCGGGGAGTCTTCTCTACATATTGCTGAAGTATATTGAGAATCTCTTCATTCCATATGGCAGGGATGCTGTTTTTATGCCACTCTTCACCCTCTTTAAAGAATGCTCCGTGTTCTGCGGCGAGCCCGATATTTAAAGAGCCGAGCCAGTTATCCAGTGTTATATGATCTCTTCCGCTGCTTATGACAACAGTGTTTCTACTGTCATCGGCAAGAAGTTCAAGGGTTTTAATAATCTCTTTTGTTGGAAACGCATCTTCCGGCCTAGGCTTGAATTCAGATAGTGTTCCGTCATAATCCAGCAGGATCAGCCTGTTTTGGGAGTGGTTGTATTGTGAAATAATACCTCTCTCAATTTCGTTACTTAAAACTCTTGAAAATAGTGTAAGGTTTTTCTCTCCAACGCTCTGTAACTCCCGAATAAAATCTCCGGCCCATTTGTTAACCGTTTGTTTAGAGACCCTGCGTTGCATCCACATCATTCTCTCCCTTTTTTCATCTTCGGGCATCTCTAGTGCTTTTAAAATTGCCTCCTCAATTTGAGTCGAGTCATTAGGGTTTATTATTATGGAATCTATCAACTCTATGGAGGCGCCGGCCATCTCGCTCAGGATAAGAACTCCCGGGTTATCTCTTTTTGCAGCGATGTACTCTTTGGCCACCAGGTTCATTCCATCCCTTAGAGGTGTCACAAGTGCAACATCTGCTACGTGATACATAGCGCACAACTCTTCGAAAGAGAATCCGTGATAGAAGTAGTGTACCGGAGTCCAGCTCATATTTGAGTATATTCCGTTTATGGAGCCAATCGTCTCATCTATCTTGGTCTTAAGCCCGGCATAGCTATCTACATTATCTCTGGAGGGGACTATTATCATAAAGAGAGATACTCTGTTCCTGTATTGGGGATTGTTCTCAAGGAACTGAGAAAATCCCTTGAGTCTGTGGAGTATTCCTTTGCTGTAGTCTAACCTGTCTACAGAGAGGATAATTTTATGATCTTTATAGTCACTCTTAAGTTTATCTGCAATTCGGGCCACCTTTGGGTCCAGAGATGAGTTATAATACAAATCGTAGTTAATTCCCATTGGGAGAGCATCTACTCTCACGACCCTCTCCCGGAGCCTCACTTCGTCCAGTTCAAAATTAAGATCCAGCACTCTTTCGGCTGCACTTATAAAGTGCCTCATATATTCGTAAGTGTGGAAAGCGATAAGATCTGCACCTAGTAAACCCTGCAACAGATCTGCCCTCTCCGGAAGAACCCGGAACATCTCATATGACGGGAAGGGGATATGATGAAAGTATCCTATGCTTGTGTCGGGGTGGTTTTCACGAATCATTTTTGGAAGCAGCATCAGCTGATAGTCGTGAACCCAAACAATATCTCCCGGCTCTATAATGGCTTCGGCAGCCCTGGCAAAGAGTTCGTTTACCCTCTTGTAACTCTCCCAATGGCTGTTTTCGTGCTGAATAAGGGTAAAGAAATAGTGGCATAAAGGCCATATTTTGCTGTTACTATACCCTTGATAATAATCTTCAATATCTCTGTTTGAAAGGAATACCGGGTGTAGATTCCTCTTTTTTAGAAGGGTCTCTATCTGAACCTGCTCCTGGGGAGTCTCTGCCTCTACCCCGGGCCATCCGATCCAGTGCCTCTCTATATCAAGATTAAGGGAGTTAAGACCGGTAGTGAGCCCACCCTCGCTTCTGGTAAAACGGAAGGTTTTTTTGTACCTGGCAGCTTTAACGGGCAGACGATTTGATATGATTATTAGCTTCATTTTTGCAATTTAACCTTTTCTCTTTGGAAATACAAGAAAGTTAGCCTCTCTCTCTATTGATGTCTCAATCTTTAAGAGTAAATTTGCGCAATGGTGGTAGACTTGCATATTGAGAAGATAGCACGGGGTTATAAGGTGTTTACCCCAAAGGATACTATTGAATATCAGAAAGATCACTTTGTCGCCACCCTAAACAAATATAAAGCACAAAAGGGTTTAAAGATAGATTTTGTCCACGGAATGGGTAAGGGGGTTCTCCGTGAGGAGCTTATCTCGATATTAAAGAGTAGATTTACCAATTATATATTTGAAGATGCGCCATTTGCAGTTTACGGATTTCAGGGAGCTTTAAGAGTTACAATCAAATGAAAAAATTATTATTGAAAATTACTAAGTATGCGGCTATAACAATAACCGTAATTATCGCTCTGATGTTAATTTTACCCACTCTTTTTTCCGGTAAAATAAAAAAACAGATAGAGACTCTTATCAACTCTTCGGTGAATGCAACGGTAACATATAAAGATCCCAGACTAACTTTCTTTGCTCATTTCCCGGTTTTAACAGTCACTATTGGTGACTTCTCTGTATCCGGAGTACCCGGTTATGAAAAGGATACCCTTTTTGCGGGAGAGAGGCTCTCATTGGGGGTAGATATTCTCTCTCTCTTGAGAGACAGCCTCTCTGTGGAGAGTATCTATGGGAAAGGTTTAAAGGTGAGTATTATAATGGGAGCAGACGGCAAAACAAATTTTGATATTTTTCCCAAAGAAGAAGCGGCAGATACAACTGAGAGTGATGGCACAACCTCTGACCTCTACTTAAAAAAAATAGTTATAACCGACAGCCGGCTTAACTTTTTTCAGGAGTCCACAAATATGAGGGTTGTGTTTGACTCCCTTAATTACAGGGGTAACGGGCAAATAAAGGCAGGGGAGCTTAAGCTCTTCTCTCTGCTGGATGCCCAAAAATTCTCTTTTTCATTTGACGGTATAAGATATATTGAGAAGAGAAAGAGCGAGATACAAGTTACAACCACCATAGACAGCACCTTTACCAAATACGCTCTGGCAGATGGTCTTATTAAGATAGAGGGTGTATCTGCATCTTTCGCAGGTGAGATAGAGGCTCCGCAAAAAGGGTTGATTGCCAATTTTAAACTTAGCTCCAATGCCGCAAAACTAAACGATATTGCCTCCCTTTTACCGCCCGATTACTCTCTGGAGGGAAAAAATATTAAACTCCTTGGTGACGCCTCCTTTGAAGTTAAGCTCACCGGTGGCTCAGGCCAACAGGAGGGCTCTTATCCCGATCTATGGGTGGGGATGAATGTCTCTGATGGTTATATAAAAGAGGAGAGTGCACCAGTTCCTGTTGAGAGCATCAATATGAGTGCTTCAATAGAGTTACCGGGGCTTGAGTTTGCGGGTGCCTCTTTTGTGATGAACAACCTTACATTCAAACTGGATACTACAACAAACAGAGCCTCCTTCACAATTAAAACATCTTCCGACGTTCACGTCTCTGCAGATATCTCCGGCGGAGCAGATATGTCTCTCTTTACAAAAGCTTTGGGATTAAAGGGATACTCCTTTGGGGGAGAGCTCTCCTACAGTATAAAGGCAAATGGAATATTTGATCAAAAGAGAGGAGTGATTCCTGTAACCGATGCCACCGTGACAGTTGCAAACGGATCAATAACCACACCATATATATCTGAGTCGCTGGAAGAGATTAACGCCAAGATCTCACTAAGGTCGGTTAAAGGAGGTATGAGAGATCTCATTCTGGATATTGATCCCCTCAAATTTAAGTTTGTAGAGGGGCCGTTCACACTGGATTGTCGTCTGGAGAATTTTGAAAACCTCAAATACTCCATCACCTCAAACGGGGTACTCAATTTAAATCGTATTTACGCAATGTTCGCTATTGATAGCGCCTCTGTTAACGGAGTTCTCAATACAGATTTTGTAATAAAGGGAGACCAGCTCTCCATAACCAAAGGGGATTATGACAAGATTGAGGGTAGAGGAACGCTGGAGCTGGATAAATTTGAGTATAAGAGTGCCGGTTATATCCACCCTTTCAAGATTCCTTCAGCCACATTCCAGTTTGAGCGGGAGAGGGCGATACTTTCAAATACAACCATCGTTTACGGATCAAACAAAATAACTCTGGACGGGTTTGCCTCAAACTATGTAGATTACTATATGAGCAAGGGTATATTGAGCGGCACCTTATCAATGAGATCGGACCGAATTATTTTGGACGACTTTATTGCGCTTATTCCACAGAGTGACACAACAAAAATTCAACCGGCTCCCAAAGCTCAACCATCTACAGGGGTAATTCTTATACCGGACAAATTGAATATTTATCTTAAATCGGATGTTAAAAGAGTAGATTTTGAGTCTATCATAGCAAGAGATTTCAAGGGAGAGGTTGCAATAAGTGAGAAGAGTATGTACATCAACGGGACCGGAGTCAACATTGCAGGTGCCCAATTTTTACTGGATGCTGTTTATAAACCGATTAACGAGAGATTGGCCCAGGTACAGATGCACGCCAGAGCAGACTCCTTTGATATAGGCAGAGCCTATAAAGAGATTCCAATGATTAGAGAGCTCTTCTCATCTGCCAAAAATATGGAGGGACTCATCTCGATGGACTATAAACTATCTACAAAGCTTGATGCATCAATGATGCCGGTTTACCCTTCGGTTAAAGGGGAGGGCTTTATTAAGCTGGAAGATGTCAATGTTCGGGGGCTCAAGGTGCTGGGAGCCATAAGTAAAGCAACCGGCAAAGACAGCCTCAGTAATCCAAACCTCAAATCTGTACTTATAAAGACAAAAATTGCAGATAACATTATAAAAATTGAGAGAACCAAGATGAGAATCCTTGGTTTCCGGCCAAGGTTCGAGGGTGAAGCCTCACTGGACGGCAAGCTCAATATTAACTTCCGGCTGGGGCTGCCACCTTTCGGGTTAATTGGAATTCCACTCACCATAACAGGGACAATGGATAACCCGAATGTTGAAGTGAGAAAAGGGCGAGAAGAGGATAAACTGGATGAAATTGATGAGGAGGATGAGGAGAAAGAGGAAAATAAGCAGAAGACGACGACTCAAAAATAACTGTATATGAATCTGTTATTGATTGCCATATATGTACTTACACCTGCCGCCGTTTTATGGTTGTGCAGAAAAATACCGCTTCTAAATAAAATTGGTCCTGTTTTGCTGCTCTACCTTTGCGGGTTAATTCTTGGCAATAGCGGCCTCATATCCGAAGATACATTCAAGCTTCAGGATTTGTTAGTGACAATAATCATTCCTCTGGCAATACCCCTAATGCTGTTCTCATCCAATTTTCTTAAATGGAATATAAAGAGTGCGCTCATAACTCTGGCAACAGGAGTCTTTGCCGTAATCTGTTCAATTGTTGCAGGATATTTTATTTTTGAGCCGCTAATAGGGCGAGACCCGGTGATAGGGGCGCAGATGGATAAGATTGCAGGTCTGCTCGCAGGGGTCTATACAGGCGGTACTCCAAATCTTGCAGCCATTAAGATTATGCTGGATGTCCCGAATGAGACCTATATCATGGTTCACTCATACGATATGGCTATAAGCCTTATCTATTTAACATTTGTGCTCTCTGTCGGGATCGGGCTCTTCAGAAGATTCCTGAATCACAGCCCTAAAGGCAAAAAAGAGAGTTATAAAACGAAAAGCGCAACACACACAGCTATCAGCCCAAACTCTGAGCCGGTTTCCAATGAATTTTCCGATAATCCCTACAAAGGATTCTTCACAAAGAGTAATCTAAAACAGGTCTTTATAGCCGTTGGGCTATCGCTTCTCATCTTTGCGGTTGCCGGGGGGCTCTCGTTTGTTCTTCCAAAAAATATGCAGATGGCAGTGGTTATCCTAACAATTACATCGCTCGGTATAGCTGCATCGTTTGTAAAAAGGGTCCGGGAGATAAAGAGCAGTTACGATACAGGGATGTATCTGGTCTATATATTCAGTATTGTTGTAGCCTCAATGGCAGATCTCACCAAACTTAACCTCTCTGGAGGGATATATGTGCTGCTCTATATTGCTTTTGTGATATTTATATCGCTTGGGCTGCAGCTGATACTGGCAAAAATCTTTAAACTTGATGCAGATACTGTTCTTATATCATCTGTATCACTTATTAACTCTCCCCCCTTTGTTCCATTGATTGCCACCGCTATGAAGAACAGAGATGTAATCATTACCGGCCTTACCGTGGGTCTTGTGGGTTATGCAGTAGGAAACTACCTGGGGTTTATAATTGCAGCCATACTATAGCTATATATTTGCAATACAATAATTTAAAATAAAAAAAGAGATGAAAGTAGTTTGGAAAATTTCTCTGATCCTGCTTTTTGCAGCATCTACAATTGCTCTTAAGGCTCAACAGGCAAAAAAGGGGTGGAATTTTGGTCCGCTGCCGGCAGTAAGTTACAACAGTGACCAGGGGTTTCAGTATGGGGCTCTGTGTGATATCTACTGGTTCGGGGATGGATCTCAATACCCCAACTATATTCATAAGTTCAATGTAGAGGTATCCAGATACACAAAGGGATCTGGTATTTACCACCTCTTTTACGACTCAAGATATCTGCTTAAGAACCTCCGCACAACTGTAGATATCAGCTATCTCACAGACAGGATGATGGATTTTTATGGCTTTGACGGATATATATCTGCCTATAAAAGAGATAAAGGGGCATCATACTACAAATTTGACCGTAATCTATTTAGGGCAACTGCAGATTTTCAGGGAAAGATTGTTAAGAACCTGGAGTGGGTTGCCGGTTTGGGTCTGTACAGCTATAAAACAGGTGCGGTAAAGAGTGAGGAGTATGCTGGTGAACCGAGCCTGTATAAGAGTTATGTAGAGGCAGGAATTATAACCCCTCTGGAACGGGACGGGGGTACCAGAGTCGAGTTTAAACTGGGAGGGGTGTATGATACCAGAGATAATGAGGCAGATCCTTACCACGGGTTCAAAGGGGAGATCATCACGCTGCTTTCACCCGGGAAAAATAGCGGCAGCTACACAAAACTCTATCTCTCGGCGTCGGGCTTTATCCCAATGTATAAGGAGAAGCTCACATTAGCGGCAAAAGCGACATACCAGGGAACCATCTCCGGTAACCAGCCATTTTATATGGTTCAGAATATCTCAACCCTATATTTCCGGCAGATTACCAGCGAAGGACTTGGAGGGCTCAATACTATAAGAGGGGTGCTTCGCAACCGTGTTGCAGGTGCGGGAGTGGTTCTGGGAAATCTGGAGCTCAGATACCGTTTTGCCCCATTTAACCTCTTCAATCAGAATTGGTACCTGGCTCTCAATCCATTCCTGGACGCCGGAAGGGTAGTCCAATACTATAAGAGAGATTTTTTGATGCTATCTTCTAACAGTGGTGTGGGAGATTTAATTGCTGCCGGGGAGCTCTCTCCTTTTGACTCAGATTCGTTTCACGTAAGTGCCGGGTTGGGAATTAAAGCGGTAATGAACAGGAATTTCATAATTTCGGCAGAGTGGGGGAAACCCTTCGACAAAAGAGATGGTGACAGCGGCCTTAACATAGGTCTCAACTTTATCTTCTAATGTTGTAACAAAAACTCTCTCTGTTCGTCTTAGATTTGGAATGACACCTCAGGAGTTTAACATAGTAGTAAGTAAGCTAAGGCCACGGCTTATAAACTTTGCAAGCGGATTTGTAAAGGATGGTGCCTCCACAGCCGACGATATGGTCCAGGAGGCTATTATAAAACTTTGGAAATCAAGTGAACTGCAGGAGATAAGGAATCCGGAGGCACTCACAATGCACATACTCAAAAATGTATGTCTGGACTACCTTAAGCTCAAAAAGAACAATATGGATTCACTCAATCCAAATTTTCATATCTATACAGATAACGATCCTTTGGTGGCCGTTGAGCACAAAGATGAATTATGTTCCATAAACAGCTATTTGAGTATCCTTCCTCACGACCAGATGATTGCGGTAAGATTGAGAGATATTATGGGATATGAGATGGATGAGATCGCAAAGATTCTCGGGACATCCGAGGGAAATGTTAGAACACTGCTCTCAAGAGCAAGACAGAGATTAAGAGAAAAATTATTGGCAAATGGAAAAGATAGACGAAGTTAAAGCTCTTTTAGAAAGATACTTTAACGCAGAGACAACCCTAAAAGAGGAACAGATCCTTAGAGACTACTTTAGGACAGATGTAAAGGATGAGGAGTTGCTTGCCTACAAACCACTATTTAATTGCTTCAGTGACGAGGCAGATAAAATAAAGGAACTGGAGCATATAGACACATCTATACAGAGTACCTCTTTGAAAAGAAGTTTTCACTTCCGCTGGATTTCGGTTGCAGCAGCTGCAGCTCTGGCTCTGTTTACATATCTGATTATGCCGGAGAGGGGTGATTCTCTAAAGTTGATTATTGACGGTGTTAATGTTTACAACAAAGAGTTGGCAATGAGTAAAGCCGATGGCCAGATGAGTAATATCAACTCTATGATGGGAAAATTTAAAAACAGCACAGCACAATTGGAAAGTATGGGTAAAGTGGGAGACGCACTATCTCCACTACGCTCAATGGGTAAGGCGATGACACAAAATGACTGAGTTGCTCGTCTTAAAGAATGAAAGACTTAAACTTAAACTGACCAGCATAATTAAAAATTCACAGTGATGAAAAAACTACTAATACTAATGTTTGTCGCGGTCATTATGCCGCTCACAGCGTTGGGGCAGACAAAACAGATCAATGAGATTCTGGACAAGTACGAGAAGAGAAAGGGTGTAGAGTCAATAATAATCTCTCCCTCATTGTTACAGATTGCTTCAACTACAGATGTAGATGCATCTACAAAAGATCTGCTCTCAAAGATTACAGAGATGAGAATTTTAAACATCAAGTCCGGTGCAGTTGAGAGTGGCATTCCAATTAGACTCTCAATAAGGAAAGAGCTGGACGGGCTTATAGGTACAGATATGTTCAAACGGATTGTAATGGTAAAGGATGGAGATGAGATACTCGAGATGTACATTACAAACACAACGCAGGGCGTACTGCTCTTCTTAACAACCAACCCCGGTGAGTTCTCTGTGATATCCATCTTTGGAAACATAGACAAAACAGTTGTAAACGCAGCTATGTCCGGCGCAATAAAAGTAAAATAACTATTATAAATCTGCGAATTATATGAAAACTATTATAAAACTTACAGCCGTATCTCTTCTGCTGCCGGCTTCAATAATACTAACCCCCTCAAAAGCTGTTTCACAGACAGTGGTAAAAATCGGGCAGGCAGAGATTGCCGTTCAGTCACCCATAAGCTTCAGAAAGAAGGACTCTATAGAACGCGTCTCCAATTACAACCATCAGGAGAGTGGAGTTACAGTTAAAAAAACAAAATACCCAAGAAGTTTCGAAGATTTTCACATCGGAATATCTATGGCAGTCCCTACAAACAACGAAGAGTTTCTACCAATCCACTACGGAAGTTCATACAATCTTGAGGCGGGATTTAAATATTTCTATCGTCCGGGCAGCAGGTACGCAATTGGGACTACATTTCAGTACACCTGCTACACCTACCAGATGAAAGAGGCAGCAGCTAACGAAACATTTGTCTCAAATGTTCCCGGAGAGGTTAAGCAGGAGTACTTCCGCAGCAGTAATCTTGGTACCGGTCTTATTAACAGATTCTACTTCTTTCCTAAGAGTAACAAGCCTTTTGCTCTGGATTTGGGCGGTTATATAGATTACTCCTACAATAAAAGATACAATGTTAAAACCATTGAGAACGGTAAACAGAATAAATATAAATATAGGGACGGATCAAAATTCAACCCAATTCAGGCAGGAGTTTACGGAGCTGTTTCAAAAGGGAAATACTCACTCTTCGCCCGCTACAGGCTTACAAACTTTTTCAACCCGAATGAGGTCTCATTAGAGGTGCCAAGGCTGAGCATAGGTATTCAGATTACAACGGACTAAATCCGTTATTATATATCCAGAAGACCCTCGGGAATTTGTGCAACCAGCACCTTTTTCCGGGGGTCAATTTTTTTGATTATATCTTCGTGAACAGGCAGGAGAAGCTCTGCTCTCTCTTTGTCGGGGCGTGTGATTCCAAAGCAGGGATTACCCGGATAGTCGTAGTATTGCGCAACAGTACCAATTACATCTCCGTTATCATTCAGTACAGTATATCCGTTGATATCTGTTGCAGAGAAGCTGCTCTCTTTACCCTTCTTACCCTTATGCTCAATAAAGATAATCTCACCTGAGATCTCATTAACCAGTTCATCTGAGTTAATACCACTCAACTTTACCAGCGCCTGGTCTGTACCTCTGTTTGTGATACTTTCAATAAAAAAGGGGACCGGTAGTCCATCGTATGCGATGAATACCGGTCTCTTCTCATCAATATCTTCTTGGAAATGCGGGGAGTATCTTATTAACATCTCTCCCTTTACCCCGAAAGATTTTATGACCTTTGCGACAGGCAGTAAACTATTTGCCGGCGCTGACATTACAATTACTCTTGAACCGGAGTTTCCTCAACAGCAGGAGCTTCAACCTCTGCAACTTCGGCCTCAACCTCTGCATTTGATTCGGCAGCAGCGGCTTTTGCAGCTTTAGCTGCCTCATCTCTCTTCTTCTTGGCAATCTCTTCTGCTCTTGTCTCTTTTATCTTAGCTTCAACCTCTAAAGCAGATTTTTTTGCAGAGCGGCTGGTTTGAGCCAGTTCAGATTTTTTGGCAACAACTTTACTCTCTTTCTCTGTCATCCAGGCACTCCATTTAGAGTCTGCCACCTCTTGAGTTATTGCTCCTTTCTTAACCCCCTCCAGCAGATGTTTCTTTAAAAGAACACCTTTGTAAGAGAGAATTCTGCGGCAGGTATCAGAAGGCTGGGCTCCGTTATAAAGCCAAGTAAGGGCTTTTTCGTTGTCCAGTTCAATTGTTGCCGGGTTTGTGTTTGGGTTATATGAGCCAATACGCTCAATAAAGCGACCATCGCGTGGTGCACGACTGTCTGCCACTACGATATGGTAGAATGCGAAATTCTTTTTACCGTGTCTTGCAAGACGAATTTTAACAGCCATAATACTGTGATTTTAAAGTTTTTATTATTTTAACTTCCTTATCTTCTCGAGAAAAGGCCCGCAAATATACGATCTTTTTTATTAAATGCAAAATTAAAAAAGAGAGGCATCGCCTGTTTATGACGATGCCTTTCCTGTTACTTAACCTAAAACTTAAACTATGAAAAAACTTCTCGACTAATTAAAATACAAATCGTGTGCCAAAGTTTTGTGTTCATAGATAAAAAAGTTCTCAAAATTTGCTTTTATAACATCTCCATTAGTTATAGGCTGAGATACAATAATTGACGAAAGAGCCGGGAGTGTATAGAGCTTTTTGTTAATCCGTATTTTAAACAGAACAGAGCTTCTGTTTGTAATATTAATCCAGTTACTCTTTTCGTCACTTTTTATTTTAGTTACCGAAATATTTGCAGAGACAAATAGGTTTGCCGTATTTTCGTGTGCTGCCAGCATATTCTGGAACCAGGCTACAGTTCTTCTGCTATCTAAAGCTTCCCGGATACCCGCTTCACTCTTCTCCCTGGCAAGGACAAGGGTAACCGGTCTCTCAAACCCCTTTTCGCGAAGTGTCCCGCTCTCCACATTTCCGTGAACATCACTTGCAGCGATCATTGTAAGCCCCATATCAACAGCCCAGGAGACAACTCTTGGGTAAAATTCGCTGTTATTAAAGACCTCAATACCATCAATGAGCTTATCCTTAAAAAGATCTGCCTGAAACTCCGTGATGATGGTGGTGTCCACAGCCCAGCCGGGGTGATTCCAAATTAGAAAAGCCCCCTGTTTTTTTGCCTCCACGATAGATGCTTTAGGGTCATCAACTGCGATCGGGTTCACATCCTTCACAAAAATGGCATTGAAGTGACCCAGGGTTTTCTGTGTTCGGGTAATCTCTGTCCCCCGGATAAGAATCAACCCCGCACTTTGGGCAGCAGGGAGGGCTATTTCGTACGAGGTGTTGTGGTCATTATTTGTGTATTTTCTGTAGGGGCGATACTCGATATGATCTGTAATAGAGAGTGCATCTACACCACCTGTCCACGCCTCTGAAACTCTTAGCGTAGGCCACACCAGTCCGTCGGAAAAGATGGTGTGTGAGTGGAAATCGCATACAACCACCTTATACTCTTTTACATCCGGGAATATGAAGTTGCTGCGATATTGGGCACTATACTCCGGGTAGGTAACCTTGTTTGGGGTGAGGTTCTGTCCATTAACTACTGTTGCGCAAAGCATCAGGGATAGAACTATTGCCGATAGATATTTTGACCTCATAATTGTTACTGTTGATTTTTCGTTCGGGTTATTATTGAATGGCTAGGTTACAACTTTTCCAGATCTTCGAAAGAGATATCCATAAGGGAGTACTTATCTCTTCCTTTGATGTTAAAATGCCACCACTCATACTCGTAAAATGTGAATCCATTCTCTGTCATTACTTTGAGAAGTTTATCCCGGTTTGCCAGCACCTCGGCAGGAAGCTCTTTATAGTGATAGGATGCCTTTTCGGAAAACTCATCAAACGGAGTTGGCATTGCAAGCTCTTCCCCTGTTGCAAGGTTAATGAGGGTAAGGTCAACTGCACCCCCTCTGTTGTGTATTGAGCCCTTCCAGGGAGCTGCCACAAATGTGGTATCTCCGTAAACCTCATAGAAGTAAAGAGTGCCGGCATAGGGCCTGTAGGCATCAAAAACCTTGATTCCCAAACCCTCCTGAGCGAGAATTTGCTGAATTTTAAGCAGAGAATCTGCAGCATCTCTCCTTAGCCAAGCCTTTGGAGCGGTGTAGATTTTTTTGCCGGTAAAGTTGTTTTCGGTAGCATAACGAATGTCCAGAACAACTCCGGGAATGTGTTTCTCAAGATCTACAAGCAGGTTGCTGCTGTCTGCCTCAACAGTTTTTGAGTAGGCCTCCAGGGAGTTTATAATATCCAGCCCGTAAGGGTTTTTTGGATCTGTCTTAACCTGCTCCTTACATCCCATAACACTCAAACTCACCACCGTAACGGCAGTGAGCAGAGATATGGTCAAAAAATTTGTTACTTTTTTGATTTTCATATTGTTGATAATATTTTTCGGTAACTGTTTACCGGACTAAGTTATCTTTTTTATTGAAGCGGAGCAACAACCTCAATCAACTCCGGAAGGTCCATCCCGATAGATTTAAGGTGCTCTACTTTAGGAATCCCGTTTTTGTTCCATCCTCTTCTATGGTAAACGGCATCCAGAAGCTTCTCGTATTGATCTTCGCGATACTCTCTGTGCTTTGCCATCTTCTGCTCAAGAGTCATCTTGGCAGGGTCGAGTCCCATAAGTTCGGTAAGTTGTTTGTCATACCTCTCCTGACGGCTAAGATACTCCTCCTCTGTTACCGGCCCGGCTGCCCTGTATGGCTGCTTGTCATACTCTCTGGTGCCAAATCCCAGGCGGATGTTGAATATTTTCTGGAAGTTGTAAACCCTCTCAGACATACGAATCATCTCCTCCTTGTCAAACTCACGGCCGGTAACGGCTTTGAAAATTGTCACATAGTTGTCTACGTGCTCGGGAACTTTGTTCGGCTCCGCGTGGGTTGCGTTATCGGCAGGCTCCACATCGTTCCAGCATAGTTTGCAGAAGCCTGCAAGCCCAAACCAGGTGCGGAAATATGGGAAGTAGTGAAGCGCCTCTGCTTTGTCCTCAAAGGTAGGAATCATATTATTTACCATATCCATAAAGATAAGCCACGCCTCGTCGTGCTGCGGCCCTTTGTTGGTCATTGCATACCCCCCCTGCTGGGCAAGAGACTCTTTTGAGAGATACATAGAGTACTCGAGACCCTTATTCTCCATTGCGATGTCGGTGATAAACCGGGCATCACCCCATCCCTTCTCAATAAACATCTCTTTTAGTTTTTTTACTCCAAGCCCTGCGGTAACCCCAAACCCCTCTCCCCGGGCCATCTGGTGCAGCAACTCGAGCGATGCATCTGCATTACCCCAGGTGAGATCTACCCCGCCGGTTCTTTCGGAATTGAGAATTCCGTTATCCCAGCACTCCATTAGGAATCCTACAATGTTTCCCCAGGTAATTGTACAAACACCGTATGTATCGCAGTAGAAGTTCTGCTCTATAATAGCGATTGGGTCAAAAATTGCAAGGTTAGAACCGAGACCGGCAGCATTCTCATACTCAGGACCATCAACTATTACTTTAGACCCTTTATAGGGGCCTGTTGTCAGCTCAAAATTATCTACACCCTTTGCGCAGGACATATTACACCCAATCCAGCAACCATCGGGAACTCCCTGGGTAAAATATTTACGCCATACATCCATATCTATCTTCGGACAATCTTTATGGTCGCCAAATTTGAAGTTCATTACAGGAAGAATGTCATATTTCTCCAGAACTCCCATCAGGTGAGCCGTTCCAAGTTGTTTCATCTGACACTGAACATCGTCCAGGTCACGCATCTCTTTGTTGAACCTCTTTCCCCTCTCCATTATTGGCTCCATCTCGGCTACATTGTTGAAGTTCCCGGTAACCTTTGGAATTTTGGCAACAATGGCACGAACCCCCTTCTGCCTCATTAGTGTTCCGATGCCGCCTCTCCCGGCCTGTTTGAGACGCACCTTACCTCTTTTCATATCGTAGAAGGTGAAGTTTAGCATCCCGATGAGCGAGTGCTCTGCAGCTTTTCCTGAGGCCACAACCGATACATTTATCTTATCCTTTTCACTATCTGCAAACATCTCTAAAAGCTCCTCTCCCAAAAGGTGAGAGTCGTAACTCAACCCCTGTGGAGATTCAAAGATCTCTACCGTATGATCTACTCCATTGATGAAAACAATTACATCTTTTGGGGAGATTCCCTGAAGCTCCAGTGCATCAAAACCGGCAATCTTAAGATGAGGGCCAAAGTGCCCACCCACATTGCTGTCAATTATCTTCTCTGTCTGGGGTGAAATAGCCACAACAATAGATTTTCCGGAGCCCGAATATTGAGTTATTCCGCAGCAGGGACCACCGGAAATTACTATCTCATTCTCCGGATCACTCCACTTGGTGGTCGGTTTAACGGCATCCCAGAGCATTCTTAGCCCATAACCTTTACCTCCTATGAATTTATCCTTTGTTTGTGGTGCAATATCTCTCACCTCCATTTTACCGGTTCCTACGTTAACATAAAGAGAGACATCACTATAGCCTTTAATAGTCGGTCTCCAGGTATATGGGAACGAGGCAATAATTTTTCTTCTGTTTTTAATCTCCTGAAAATTCATTGAATAGTTTATTTTATAGTTTGCAATAGAATTGGTAAATTTACAAATAAATGAAACCTAAACAACCCGATTTATGCTAAATTTTAACCAAATTAAAACAATTTTATCAAAAAAGGTGGTTGGAATAGCCGGCGCCGGAGGGCTGGGCTCCAACTGTGCAGCTTCATTGGTAAGAAGCGGTCTCGGGAAGTTAATCATTGCAGATTTTGATGTTGTCTCCCAGCCAAACCTAAACAGACAGTTCTACTTTCACGATCAGATTGGGATGAACAAAACAGATGCCCTACGGGATAATCTTTTGAGAATAAATCCAATGTGCCTTTTGCAAATCCATAATACCCGGGTCACAGAGGAGAATATCTCCCTACTGTTTTCTGTTTGCGATGTTGTTATTGAGGCATTTGACGATGCAGAGCAAAAGCAGATGCTCATAGAGTATATGCTCACCAACCATCCCAATATCCCGCTCATAGCCGCCTCCGGAATGGCCGGGTGTGGTAATC
The DNA here is from genome assembly GCA_002842515.1 of Bacteroidetes bacterium HGW-Bacteroidetes-5. Taxonomy (GTDB): domain Bacteria; phylum Bacteroidota; class Bacteroidia; order Bacteroidales; family UBA932; genus Bact-08. The sequence continues at coordinate 2,109,724 of PHDC01000001.1, forward strand.
TGGAGCAGATATCACTTATACAATCCGGAAATCTCATTATCTGCGGAGATGGATCTTCGGAGGTCTCATATGATAACCCGCCAATGGCTCCAAAAGTTGGAATTGTTTCAAATATGCAGGCAGATGTTGCGCTACAGATCCTTTTAAGCCAAAATGAGAATGAAAATAACACTAAATAACAGACAAGAGGAGTTTAACTCAGAGACGCTTACGATATCTCAAATAATGGAGATAAAATCTTTCCATTTTAAAATGTTGGTTGTAAGGCTGAATGACACCCTAATAAAGAGAGAAGAGTACTCATCTACCCAAGTAAAGAATGGCGATGACCTTAAAATAATTCATCTGGTGAGTGGGGGATAGGTTGATTATTACAATCAATTCTTTTTTATATTATTCTGTAAGTGAATCTACAAATTCCCAAAACCTTAAAATCTTCTCACTATTGGCTTTATTGAAAAGCAAGTGTTCAAAATCCTTTTGCTTCTTCTTCAAATCTACTGTTTTCTGTAATTCGGCAGTTGCCTGCTTGAATTCCTCCAAGTTATGCACTCCGCAACGCTTTGAAAGGAAATCGTAATCGGGATTTGTTTGTGACAATAAAAACATCAGGTCATAAAAATCACGCCCTTTAGCACGGGATAACATAGCTGCAATCTTCATACTGCACAATACGCTATCGGGAGGAACGGGAAACGGGAAAAAGAATCCGCAACCCTTTATATTTGTGATAACAGGAGAGTAAATGATACCCTGATCCTGATTTTCAATCTTTATCAGAAACCGCTCTTCTTTGTGTCCGCTTAATCCTAAATCGAATAGCAGTTCAGGGAAATGAATATTGCGTCGGTAAGCTGTCAGCTTCGGATTTTCTTTGTCCCTGGCTTCCACCCGCAGCCCGGAACGCTCTAAAAACCGGATCACTCCGTTTGTCATCTCTACAAACTCCTCCTCAGACAACTCTTTGCAGTCAAAATCAATATCCTCCGAAAATCTGTCGATTCCTTTTACCAACCGTAGGTTTGTCCCGCCAATGAATGTTATTTTTTTTATTATTGGGATAGATGAGATATAATCCAGAATCATTAGTTGCAGATACTCTTTAAGCAGATGCTTATCAAAACTTGAGTTACCGCTCATCTGAGCCGGAAAATAGTTTCTTATCTGTTCAATCTGTATCATAAATCGTAAGTCTTAAAAAGCAGCTTAACCCGGTGCTCAAGAGCCTTGCCTTGGACCCTGGCGCAATAGTCCATCAGTAAATCCTTGTTTAGATCATTGTGCAGGTAATTATTATCTAAACGCAGCTCTTCAAATTCCTGCTCGTTATCATAGAATGGATAGAGATACAGCAAATCTAGCAATGCCTTTTCGGGCGAGGCAAACTGTATGGTGCGGTTCTCTGCCATTGGCTTCAATTCATACCCGAACATCAGGTTTTCTTTTACACTCTTATATGAATATTCTCCAAAGTCGTTATTAAATGAGGCCGTTTTTAGTGATGTCACACAGGTGATCTGCACTACCGCCTCCGGTATCATCCCGTAAAAAGATAATGCTGTGTGCAGGCTAATATAGGAAGGACGGTAAATCCGATTGGCAATATAAAGGGAATAATGGGGCTTGCTCTTATACTCTGAAAAAGCAAAATAGCCCTGTCGTAAACGGATAAGATAACCTCTCTTCGTCCAACGGGTAAGATTATTCCGGTCAAAATCCGGCTTCCAGGCATATACCTGATAGATATTGAAGCATCCCAAATCGAACATTTTAGTCTTAAATTCCAGAAAGGTCATTTCTCAACTATGTTTCTATTATGCTGCAAATATAGTGCATTTTAGAAACAAAAAAAATATTCTGGGATTGATTTCTGAATGTGTAGAAAACTACTCTTTAATTATCACCCTTATTGAATATCTCAATTTGCTGCCTGACAGACTCTTCGTGTATGGCTTCCAGAATTAATTTAATGAAATCTTCATCTACCATTAGCTCTGATGCCTGGGAAACTCTTTGGGTAACCAGTCTGTCGTACCTCAGGGGTTGCAGGACCGGAATGTTGTTCTCTTTTTTGTAACGACCTATCTCCCTTGAAATTGCCATCCGTTTAGAGAGGATATCCAGCAGTCGTTCATCCATCTGGTCTATCTCTCTCCTGAGCTCGCTGAGGCTTTCGGAGCACTCCTGTCTCTCCCTAACAACCAAGACTTTAAGGATATCTCTGAGCATAGAGGGAGTTATCTGCTGCTCCTTGTCGCTTAGTGCAGATGAGGGCAGATAATGGCTCTCAATCATCAAACCGTCAAAACCCATATCAAGGGCCTGCTGCGATAGTGGATAAATAAGATCGGGTCTGCCTCCGATATGGCTGGGGTCACAAATCATTACCAGAGATGGTACCCTTCTTTTGATCTCAATAGGTATGTGCCACTGGGGCTGGTTTCGGAAAAGACCCTTTTCGTATGCGCTGAATCCACGGTGAATAGCTGCAATCTCGGTTATACCGCAGTTTTGCAATCTCTCTATTGCTCCAATCCAAAGATCGGGATCTGCATTCAAAGGATTCTTCACAAAGACGGGAATATTTTTACCCTTTAATGAATCTGCAATATCCTGAACAGCAAATGGATTCCCGGTTGTTCTTGCACCTATCCACAAAATATCTACACCACCCTTTAGGGCCTCCTTTACGTGCTTTGAATTTGCAACCTCGGTAGCCGTGTACATTCCGGTTACCTCTTTTACCTCTGCAAGCCATTTAAGCCCCTCTTTGCCAACCCCTTCAAACCCTCCCGGTTTTGTTCTAGGTTTCCATATTCCTGCACGAAAGATCTTCACCCCAAATGAGGCAAGCTCCTTTGCTGTTGACAAAAGCTGGTCTCGGCTCTCGGCACTGCAGGGGCCTGCCAGTACCAGCGGTTTATCCTTTACCAGCTCTTTTATGGTTATTGCGGGGTTGCTCATATCTGCACAGAGGTGTTGTTTTTCATTGTAAAATGTTCCCAAATTTAACAGTTTTTGTCTATTTTTGACACCTCCATAATTAAACAATCTTAAAATGATTAAGTTTCGTACCCTTTTGGTGCTTCTTGTATTCACATTCGCCTCTGCAGGTTGCCGCTATTTCAACACAGATGCCTTTTCCGGCTCTACCCTTATTTGGGAGTCCGGTGCAAACAACTATTTTAACAGAGAGAGCCCCCATCCACTCGAGTTTGGAGAGGATATTCTTGTTACCGGGGAGGTCGAAAAGGATGTAAGAGTTAATCTGGAGAAGCTCCCGTGGAGGTCTGTAGCTGTAAAAGAGAGCAGGATGGAGGGAGATTCACTAGTTTTCGAAGGTGCTTTTAGATATGATGGCTACGCATTAAGTGACATCTTAAGCATTGTAAAGGTAGATAAATGGAAAAAGGAGGAGTTTTACCCCCCTGTTGATCTATATGTTGAGGTGTGGAATGACAAAGGGGAGTTTGCAGTTTTCAGTTGGGGAGAGCTCTTCTACTCGGCAGACCCCTATAATGTAATCATAGCCAAAAATGTCACCAGGGTAATACCCGGAAAGACAAAAGAGCTGTGGAAGCTGCCAAAAAGTGCCAAAATTGTGTCGGGCGGCGATAGATATTCGGTAAGAAACATATCAGACCCGGTGAAGATTGTGATAAAATCGCTAAGAGGTAATTTTAAGGTGGACAGAGAGCCGGAAATCTTTACCTCAACAGCTTTAGAGGTGAACGACGGAACTCAACCGGTGTTAACCTTTCCAAACCTTCCTGCTCATTTGCCGGTGGTAGAGAAGCGTACTCTGTTTTACGGGCAGAGTATGGGGTATAAAGGTGAGAAAAGATACAGAGGGGTCTCTATTGAGCAACTCATCGGGGAGTCTCTTCCATTGAATAAGAGTAGCCTCAGGGGAGGAATTGTTTGCATTGAGGCAACAGACGGTTATAGGGCATCATTCTCTCTCTCGGAGCTTATGAACAGGGCAGACTTCAAAGAGCCGCTTGTTATGTATGGAGGAGATGAAAAAGGTCGTGACGGCTTCTCTCTGTTTTGCCCGGGAGATATGTTTGCAGACAGGGCAATCAAGAGTATTAACAAGATAACACTTACCAAATCAAAGCAGGAGCTTACCGGTAATCTTATAATATTTCACGCAGGCTCACTCTCGATGCCCTTTAAAGCCATTGCAGTTTCGTTTATGATAATGAATCCGGGGGTAAAAATTCTTGCCGAAGCCTCCGGGAGCCTGGATGCTGCAAGGAAGATAACGGAGTTAAAGAGGGATTGCGATATTATGGCATCTGCAGATTATATAGTGATTGATAATCTGTTAATACCGGAATATGGCGAGGAGAACATCAAATTTGCAACCAATGAGATGGCACTGGTATATACCGAAAAGTCAAAATACTCTAACGAGATAGACTCCCTAAACTGGCTCTCATACCTCTCCCGAAAAGATGTTGCAATTGGCAGGTCCGACCCCGACTCCGACCCCTGCGGGTACAGAACACTACTCACGCTGGAGCTTACAAAACTGCAATCAGGGTATAACCGGGAGGTTATTGAACAGATTGAGACCATAATCGCAAAAGACAGACGCTTTATAAGGCCAAAAGAGGTAGACCTGCTTGCACTTCTGGATGCCGGAGCGGTAGACTATATCTTCCTTTACAAAAGTGTTGCTGTCCAGCATAATCTTAAATATCTGGAATTGCCAAAAAGGGTTAATTTGGGAGATCCAAATTATAACTCTACATATTCACAGGCAACGGTATCTGTGAGAGGCGCAAAACCGGGTGAAAAAATTCAGGTTAAGGGTGAAGCTATGGTTTATGGGGTTACAATTATGAAAAAAGCCCCAAACAGAGCTGCTGCCGAGGCATTTATTGAGTTTCTTCTTGACCAAAACGGTGGAAGAAAAATATTGAGAGAGATGGGTCAAAACCCGTAACCCTTCTTAATCTGCCCTCCAGATTAACTCATCTAAATCTCTTTTGGGTACGTGGTGCACCTGAAAGGAGTCTCTCCAGTATTTGATATCTCCATCCTTAACCTCATCTACAACCACAACCTCTTTAGGTTTGCCTAGCGCAATTACCATAATTATCTCCAGATGCTGTGGCAGATTTAGCAGCGGCGTAAGAACATCTTTTTTAAAGGTGGCAATCATACACCCCCCGAAACCAAGCTCAACAGCTCTTAAAAGGATACTCTGGGCAAAAATACCGTGGTCGCAGGAGTAACCCTGGGAGATGTTTTTATCGTGCAGTAGTACTATATATGCACTTGGCTGCTCCCCCTCACCGGGGCCGTCCCAATCTTTAAGATAACCGGCCCAGCCCAGATTCGGGAATATCTTATCGTTCATCTCCCTGTCGTTGCAGATATAGAACTTAATAGGTTGAATATTTCTGGATGATGGCGACAACCTTGCGGCATCTACCATAGATCTTAGATTTTCAGTTGAGATATCTTCACTCTGATAGAATCTTCTGTAACTTCTGTTCTTTGAAAAGGGTATCATAGTTTTGCTGTTTTTAGTAGTTATCGGTAGTGTCAAAAAAATTTGGAATCTCCTCAATTGAGCTGCCTCTTACTAAGTTCGGATGATCTATCTCATTAACAATCTCGTGAGCCCATATTATATCCGAAGGGATATAGATTGCATTGGCGCCAATCTCAAGAACCGGCAGAATATCTGACTTAAATGAGTTACCCACCATCAGGAAATTGTGGGGCTCTAAACCGTGTCTTTTAATTATTGTGAGATATGACTCCCTGTTCTTCTCGCTCAATATCTCTATATGAGAGAAGTAACTCTTAAGACCGGACCTTTCAATCTTTGACTCCTGCTCTTTAAGATCTCCTTTTGTGGCCAGAAGCAGCGGATAGTGCCTGTTAAGCTTGCCGAGAACATCCTCCACATTTGGGTAGAGCTCAATCTCCCTGCCTATGGTATCCTTGCCTATGCTTATGAGTTTTAGAATCTGGTCATTGGTGAGAGCCCCTTTGCTTAGTTCAACTCCACACTCAATAAGCGATATTATAAAGGCTTTTGAGCCGTAACCCAGCAGTGGAAGATTATCTTTCTCAACTCTAAGCAGAACGCTGTTTGCAGTCTCATAATCGCACCAGGGTGCCATAACAGCTGCAAAGCGCTGCTCGGCATTGCGGTAGTGGTACTCATTAACCCACAAGGTATCATCTGCGTCAAATGCTATAAGCTTTATGTTGCTGTTAAATCGTTTACTGTTTTGCATAGTAGATCGTAATTGGCTCCAAAGATATAAAGAACTATCTGACAATGGAAATATACTCTCCTGTAGATGTAGTCCCCTCAATTACAATATTTAAGCGAGTTTTTCTATCTGAGGTGTAAAAGAGAATTTTAGCAATACCGTTATCATCGGTTCTGACTGCCGGGTCCCAGAAAAGGGTAGTCCTGGTGTCATATTTTATGGCTTCATTATCTTTGGCCAGAGAGTAATCGGGAGAGTAGAACTTAGAGGGTTTCTGCCACCCCAGGGGGGAGAGGAGCTTTGTGTTGAAATACCAGCTCACATCTCTGTTTTGGGCGGCATATCTGAGAGTCACCAGAATCACTCCGGAGAGGGTACGGAACATAAACCCGTCGTTGCCTTTTAGGAATGCGACATTCTCTACATCGTCCACAGTGTACATATCCAGGTCACCTGTACTCTGCACCTGGGCTCTGTTAATAAAAAGTAACGGAACCCCGGGGTCTCCTGTAATGTTAAAACTTCTGGTAGATATAACTGTCCTTTGACCATCGTCTCCGGTAGGGCCGTACATTAGACCAGGGAAGTTCCCGACAATATAATCCAGCAGAGACATTCCGGAGTAGAGGTCCAGCTCGCTCCTCTCCCTTAACTGCCGTCTGTCGAAATACTGGTTAAAGGGAGATGGGTTATATTTAGGTGCGACCTTAGGGCTGGAGGAGACAACTGCAGCATTGAGAGTTACAGCCTCAGAGCCGCCGGTGTCGTAAAACATCTTTGTATAGATCATCATTGAACCTGGGTCTAAAACGCTCTCTCTCTTTTTAATGAAGCTATATTGACCGACCGGGGGAAACTTCTGCTCCTCAATATCCAGATAGTACCCCTTTTGACCCTCTTTACCGGTACAAGAGAGAATAAAATTTGTGCTGTCCGGGAAATTAAGATCTGTTACGGTAAATTTTCCCGTTTTGTTTAGTGGTTCGCTCACTGCGAGCCCAATCTCTGGTGCCAGAACAGAGAGTGTAGATCTTTTTGTGTTACGAAAGGTGCTGGTTGCCCTGCCGGTTATTTGTTGAGTAAACTCCTTTTCGTACCACCTCTTTGCAGAAGAGCTCTGTGCAGATAGTATTGCAGGCAAGTCATAATATCTCCACCCCTGTACCATCATCAACAGATCCATAGCTCTCGCTCTTTGCAGAGAGTCATCCATAAAGTAGTATCCGGGATTCTCAATGGCCCCCCTGATCTCCGAAGAGAGGAGCATATAAGATTTAAAGTTGTCACACAGGTTATCGTATGGAGATAAAAAACTGTCTGTTACAGAAACCGAGAACTCTCCCTTTAACGGATTGCCCAAGGAGTCTTTCAGCTGCAGGGTGTACCCGGCACTCTCTCTGGTACCTGTAGTCTCATCTCCAATTTTTGAGACCAGGCTTACAATGACTTCGCTCTTAGGATAGACAAAAAACAGCCTCTCACTAAGAATTTTACTGTTTCTGTCAACTATCAGAATGTGATTTATACCCGGTGCAAGGCTCTCCTGCTTTAAGATAAAGGTCTTCTCCTGCCGGTTAATATCTTCACAAAGGAATAGACTATCTCCGTTGTGGATAAGAATTGTCACTCCTGTTGTTGCAAAGAGATCTGAAATATTGGTATTTATAAAGATCTTACCATCTCTGTTACGCAGGTTAATCACCGCCCCTTCGCTCTCTGGCTGAGGCAGGTTAAACCTTACTCTATCTCCTTTTCCGTTGGATGCCAGGATGTAGTAGCTCTCCCCGGAAATTGGAAGGAATCTTAAAACACCCATTCCGTTGTGCTCTGTAACCAAAGGAGCTATTAATGAGTCCTTTCCATTATAGAGTGCACCCTCTGTATTAAACCCCCTCCCTTTTGTATCTGTGGCCTTAAAGGCTATAACGGCAAAACGATCTGCCAAGTATCTGCCGCTCTCCGGAAAAAACTGAACTGAACCGAGAGTATCTGCACTCTGTTCGCCTGCCTCTCCTGTTTGCTTGACCTCTGTAGCTTTAATGTTTAAGAGCGAGCTGCTTATAGTTGTGCGGGTAACTCCCGGAGTGGTTACCAATCTGCTGCTCCTCTCTGTGGGGTTGATAAGAGAGATCTGCTTATGAAACATAAACTCAGGATTGGAGTTTATCATCCAGGTTGTATAGCCTCTCAGGGTGTACTCGCCCGATTTTAGATTGTGGGCCAGAGGCAGTTGACCGGCAAAACCATCTTCGCTTTTTTTAATCTTTACCCTGCAGATGAGTGTGTCGCTATAGAGCTCTACATAAATAAAGTTGCTGTGAGCCATTTCGCTCAAAGCAGAGCTATTCTCCAGATAGCCCCGGAACCATATGTACTCTCCTGCTATATAGAGAGATTTATCTGTATGCAGATATAGTTTTTCCGGAGATGAAAAGCGTGAGTAATTTAAGTACCGGTTTGTTAACGAGTCTTTTAAATCCTGCGAAAAGGCGTTGATGCAACAAAAATTTATCAGGAGCAAAGCAGCAATGGCAGCTCCCTTTTTTCCGGCTTTCATACTCATATAGTTAAGGTGTTTGGATAATTATTTGACTATCTGCAAAACGGATGAAAAAAGGGTGCCAAACTTGACACCCTTTGTAGATTTTTTATGGAATGTGAAATACAATCTCCTTTATTTGGCAACCCTCTCGAGCCACTTGAGCATTGCAAGCATTGTTCCCATTGAGATGAGACAAGCCACAACAAATACTCCCCAAGTCATCCATACAGGAATACTTTCATAGAATATTGCTCCGATGAAAAGTAGCTGATTACCAACTGCTGTGGCACCCAGCCATCCACCCTGCATCACACCCTGATACTGAGGAGGAGCTACTTTCGAAACAAATGAGATTCCCAGAGGGCTAATGAAGAGCTCTGCAACTGTAAGTATAAAGTATGTTCCAATCAGAAGGAATGGGGTAACTTTTTGAGCATCTGCCAGACCACCCATAGCCAGAACATCTTTCTGAAGTGGAAGACCATATGAACCGATAGCCATAACAACGAACCCGAAAGCGGCAATAAGCATACCTATTGCTATCTTCTTAGGGGTAGACGGCTCTATACCTCTTGCCCTTAACCATCCGAACAGACCCATTATTACAGGGGTAAGAAGAACAACAAACAGAGGATTAATAGACTGGAATATCTCTGCACCAACTATTTTTACAAATCCCAGATTGATCTCAATTCCGCTCAGGTCTGTAAACTCTTTTGCAAACATTGTAAGAGTAAGTCCGTTTTGGTGGAAAGAGAACCAGAAGAAGATTACAACTCCGAATACTGCGAAAAGTGCATAGATACGTTGACGAACCTCCTGTACAGACATCTTTATCTCATTAGGATCTAAAACTTTAATACCACCTTTAGCCTCAAGACCAGGGAAGGTTTTCTTGTTTGAAACGTAGATTGCAAGAGAGATTAACATTGCAATAATTGCAACGCCAAATGCGTAGTGATAACCTGTTGTAAATACACTCAGATACTGATTTGCAAAAGCTGTAAGGTCAGCCACAGGAGCTCCTGCAGATGTGTTTGCAAGTTCGGCAAAACGGGTTGCAGCCTCAGGAGAGAGGGTGTTTCCCAGTTGTGCGTGACAAAGAGCAGGAAGGTCTGCACTGTATTGGAAACCATTATGGTTAACCCACCAGTTACGGATACCTACTGCAAAGAATGGAGCGAAAATAGCACCTACGTTAATAAACATATAGAACAGAGAGAAACCTGAGTCTCTCATTTTGCTATACTGATTGTTATCGTACATTTTTCCGACAAGAGCCTGAAGGTTTCCTTTAAACAGACCGTTACCAAAAGCGATTACAAAAAGTCCGATACAAACCAGAATAAGGAAAAGTGTTTTGTTAGGAACCGGAGTAGGGGTAGGTATTGACAAAAGAAGGTATCCTACTGCCATAATGATAAGGCCGGTAAGAATAGTACCTTTGTAATTCCTGGTTTTGTCTGCAATTAAACCGCCTACAAGCGCAAGGATGTAGATGGATGCGTAGAAGATGGAGTAGATTATACCTGCACTGGTTCCGTCAAGACCAAATTTTGCCTGAAGAAAGAGTACAAGAATCGCCATCATCGTGTAAAACCCGAAGCGCTCTCCCATATTTGCCAGGGCGGCTGCAAGTAGTCCTTTTGGATGATTTTTAAACATAGTAAATTATTGTATTAGTTAAAAATTAGCTCACAACTTCGCAAAAATAGTAAAAATTGGATAACTTTGTTGAAAAGCTTAAGTAACCGATGTCAAAAATTATCTTTTTATTACTCGCAGGCCCCTTTTATCTTATTTCACTACTACCGCTGCGGTTACACTATTTCATATCGGACAGTTTACTTTTTATAATCGGCAAAGTTTTTGGTTACAGAAAATCGGTTGTAACGGTTAATATATCACGCTCTTTTCCAGAATTTAAGTACGATATGGTGGAGAGCACCGTAAAAGGCTTCTATAGTCACCTTGCAGAGATAATTGCAGAGAGTATGTGGATGATCTCTGCCTCAAAAAAAAAGTTGTCTAAATTGGTGAAAATTGAAAATTCCGAGGTGTTGAGAGCTTTTTTTTCGGCAAAAAGATCGGTAATTGTCGTAGGCGGCCATATAGGAAACTGGGAGCTTCTTACAAAGATGGACAAATTTGACGCGGGTTTACCTTTAGGTTATAACGGAGATCAGCTAAAATTCATATATAAAAAGCAGCACTCGAAATTTGCGGACAGGTTTGTGAGATGGATACGCGAGAGCAACTCCGGGATAGAGCTTATTGAATCCAACAGTGCTGCAAGGCATATACTAAAAAACAGAGATAAAACGGCCTGCTATTTCCTTTTTGCAGATCAAGCCCCTCTGCCTGGCTCAAAATTTGTGACAAAAATTTTTAACCAGCAGACCCTGATGATTAACGGACCGGAAGTTATCTCAAAAAGTGCAGGCTTACCGGTTGTTTTTCTCAATATGGAGAGGGTAAAGAGGGGAGACTACACGGTAAAATTAACCCTTGTAACTAATGACGCATCCAAAGAGGATGAGGGGTTTGTCACCGAAAGGTTTGCTTCTCTACTGGAGAGTTCTGTAAACGCCAACCCCCACAATTGGCTCTGGTCTCATAAGAGGTGGAAAAGAACTGCTCAGGAGAACATTTTGAAGAGTTAGAGTGTTTAGATAATAATATATATGCCAAGAGGAATTAAATGTATGCCGAGAGGAATTAAAAAGAAAATGATGAAGAATATTTTAAAAGCACTCCTGCTAATTGTTATGATTGCCGGGGCAACTGAATCAAGGTCGCAATTTATCAATCCGGGCGATAAAATACCCGCCGGTGCAATAGTCTATTCCCTCCCTGTAACCTCTCTCCATTTTATTGTTGAGGTTACATACGAATCTTTTACTTCAGGGCCTTACGCAAGATTTTCCCAAAAGTATCTGGGGGTTCAGGCAAGAGAGGAGAGCGGAGATTCATATCAGATTAGCAATGTGGAGGTTATACCCTATATTGAGGCAGACCCATCTGCAAATATTGCCCTTAACCTTGGAAATAGTAAAAACGCTTCGGCAAACTTTCTGGAGATGATAAATCAAGGTCTTATAATGTGGTCAGATTCATATGCAGGTAAACAGGAGAAGATGAGATTCCCGGATATGCGAAGCAACGCTCTTTTTGTGAAGGCTATCTCTACATCTAACCTGACAAGTGAGAAGAGTACCTTATACAGAACCGCCTCCACTCCAACCGGATCTGAGAGATCTGCAGTTCAGCAGAGCCAGGTTGTGGAGAAGAGCATTGAGAAGAGGGCAGAGGAGAGTGCCAATATGATATTCAAATTAAGAACCAAACGACTCGAAATTATTACCGGAGAGACCGATGCAACATTCAGCGGAGATGCTCTCAGAGCTGCTATTGACGAGATAAACAGGCTGGAAGATGAGTATCTGAGTCTTTTCTTTGGAAAGATCAGGAGCGGTTCTCAAAAGATGTCATTTGATGTTATGCCAAAGGCAGATAACGAAAAGCAGATTTACATTGCCTTTCGCCTTTCGGACAGTCAGGGATTGCTCCCCTCAAATAACCTTGCAGGTCGTCCTGTAGTGCTGGAGCTTCTTAAAGAGACAGAACAACCGGGGGTAACAATGGATGTAACCTCAGGCAGAGGTCGTGTGGTGTATCGCAAACCTGCAATGATGAACCTTCGGCTGATGGATGGACAAAATGTAATTATGCAATCCAGAGTACCTGTTTACCAACTTGGAACCCTGCTATCGTTCCCGTTAGATATAGCAACCGGGAAATTATAATGATTATTAATTAACAATTAAAACATAGAGTTATGAATATTAAAGATCTTAAGCCAGAAAGAGTGTGGAACCACTTTTACTCCCTTACACAGATTCCGCGCCCATCCAAAAAAGAGGAGAAGGCTGTTCTTTTTCTGGAAAAATTCGGCAAAGAGCTTGGTTTGGAGACAATCAAGGATGAGCTGGGCAACATTATCATCAGGAAACCTGCATCCAAAGGGATGGAGAACAGAAAAGGGATAATCTTCCAGGCACACATAGATATGGTCCCTCAAAAGAATAGTGATAAGGTTCACGATTTTGAAAAAGATCCTATTATTCCGAGAATTGTAGACGGATGGATGTACGCAACAGGAACTACTCTTGGAGCAGATAACGGACTTGGAATTGCTGTGGCAATGGCTGTTCTTGAAGATAAAAATATGGTACACGGGCCTGTTGAGGCTCTCTTTACTATTGACGAAGAGGCCGGAATGAATGGTGCCAGAGGTCTTAAGGGCGGTCTTCTTAAAGGAGATATTCTCATAAATCTGGATTCAGAGGATGAGGGCGAGCTTTATGTTGGTTGCGCAGGTGGCTTGGACGCTACAGCGATTTTCAACTATAAAGAGGAGAAGACACCTACCGGAATGGAGGGTTACAAGTTGAATATAACAGGTCTTAAAGGTGGTCACTCGGGAATGGATATCATTCTTGGCAGAGGCAATGCAAATAAGGCCCTTGTTAGAATACTGCTTCCTATTATGAAAGATCTTGGAGTGAGATTATCTTCAATAGAGGGTGGAAGTCTTCGTAACGCAATCCCGAGAGAGGGTTTTGCAACACTGGCAATTCCATCTGCAAAGGTTAAGGATGCACAGGCAATTGTAGAGAGACATTTTGCCGAAATGGTTAATGAGCTTGCTGCTCACGAACCTAACCTGAACATTGTTCTTGAGAAGTGTGACACTCCGTCTGTACTAATAGATCAAACCACAGCCCTAAATCTTGTTAAGTCTGTTTATGCTTGTCCTAACGGAGTTGAGAGAATGAGCGATGCAATGCCGGGGCTCGTTGAGACATCAAACAATCTTGCAATTGTAAAATCTGCAAACGGTAAAATAGAGATCAACTGTCTTTTGAGAAGCTCGGTTGATTCTGCCAAGGATGTGCTGGGAGCAGCAATTACATCTGTTTTTGAACTGGCAGGTGCAGAGGTGAAACTAGCCGGAGGGTATCCCGGTTGGAAACCGGATGTTAACTCAGACATACTCAAGACTATGAAGGTTGTTTACAAAAACCTTTACGGAAATGAGCCGGAAGTTAAGGCAATACACGCAGGTCTTGAGTGCGGAATCCTGGGCGGGAACTATCCTAATTGGGATATGATCTCTTGTGGTCCAACAATCCGCTCTCCTCACTCACCGGATGAGAGAGTAGAGATTGCAACTGTAGAGAAGTGGTGGAACTATGTTGTAGAGGTTCTCAAAAATGCTCCGGTTAAAAAATAGCCACTTTTAAGAATTATTTGGAGGGCTGAAAATATTAAGTTATATTTGCAGCCCTTTTTTAATTATTTATTTTAATATAAAAGTATGTTAAAACAGTACGAAACCGTTTTCATTGCAACTCCCGTTTTATCTGACATCCAGATAAAGGAAGCGGTAAAAAAATTCCGTGACTTCATCACCGACAATGGTGGTGAGATAGTTCACGAAGAGGATTGGGGCCTAAAGAAACTGGCTTATCCAATTCAGAAAAAAACAACAGGTTTTTACCACCTGATTGAATTCAAAGCAGATCCTGCCAATGTCTCAAAACTTGAGATTCAGTATCGCCGCGATGAGCGCATTATTCGCTTTTTGACATTTGCCCTGGACAAACACTCAGTGGCATATGCAGAGAGAAGACGCAACAACAAATCAGAGAATAAAGCTAAGGAGGTTTAATTATGGCAAATCAGGCAAACAACGAAATCCGCTATCTGAATCCTCCTACAGTTGAGGTGAAAAAGAAGAAATACTGCCGTTTTAAAAAATCCGGTATTAAGTATGTAGATTACAAAGACGCTGAGTTTTTAAAGAAATTCCTGAATGAGCAGGGTAAGATTCTTCCCCGCCGTTTAACAGGTACCTCTTTGAAGTTCCAGAAAAAAGTTTCACAGGCCGTTAAACGCGCAAGACACCTTGCTTTACTGCCATATGTAACAGATTTATTGAAATAAGCAAAGGAGAGATACAATGGAAATTATACTAAAACAGGATGTGCCTAATTTGGGCCATAAAGATGATCTGGTTAACGTGAAAAACGGTTACGCCACAAATTATCTCATACCTCAAGGCTTTGCTACAATGGCTACACCTTCTGCAAAGAAGATGCACGCAGAAAACCTCAGACAAAGAGCTCATAAAGAGACTAAGATAAGAGAAGTGGCTTCGGCTTTGGCAGCTAAACTGGAGGGATTCCAGGTTACTATTGCAACCAAAGTTAGCTCAACGGGTAAAATTTTCGGCTCTGTAAATAATATTCAGGTTGCGGAGGCACTAGCCGCAAAAGGATTTGAAATTGACAGAAGAAACATTACCATTCAGGGTGAAGAATCACTGAAAGAGGTTGGAATTTACGATGTTGTCGTTAAGTTTCACCGTGATATCAAG
Source organism: Bacteroidetes bacterium HGW-Bacteroidetes-5 (assembly GCA_002842515.1). GTDB lineage: Bacteria > Bacteroidota > Bacteroidia > Bacteroidales > UBA932 > Bact-08. The sequence goes on from PHDC01000001.1 coordinate 2,124,950, forward strand.
GCCAATATCAAGATTGAGATTGTAGGGGAGGAGTAACCGGACCTTAACAAAAATATTAAAAGGCCTCAAAATGAGGCCTTTTTTTGAATAATTAATTATTTTTTTGTACATTTGAACATTACTACCAAAACTAACTTGTTATGATAAAGAAATTATTGACTGTTACAATTTTACTGTTCTCTGTTGCAGGTTTTGCACAGGAGCAGAACGAGGGCAATAAGTATGGCCCTTTCCTTACCAATAAATTTTTTGACAACTGGTTTATCTCTGCAGGAGGCGGTGTACAGGTTCTTTACGGAGAACACGATAATGTAGCTTCTTTTGGTAAGAGATTTACACCGGCTCTCGATTTCTCTGTAGGTAAGTGGATTACTCCTACAATTGGTGTTAGAGGTCAAATTGCAGGATTCTCAGCTAAAGGTTTAGTTGCCAGCTCTACAGCAAAATTTATTGAGGGAGCATCAAGCGATCACGCCGGCTATTGGGATGAGAAATTCAGTTTCTTTAATCTGCACGGAGATCTTTTATGGAACATCTCAAATAGTATAGGTGGTTACAGAACAGATCGTACCTGGGAATTTATCCCTTTCCTTGGTGTAGGTTATGCCAGGTCTTGGAAAGAGAATGTAAATCCTGTTTACAAAGAGGCTGCGGCATCTACAGGAATTATCAATAAAATCAGACTTTCAGACGCTTTCAACCTCAATCTTGAGCTAAGAGCACTTCTTGTAAATGACAGGTTTGACGGATTTGAAATTGGTCAGGGAATTGAAGAGATCGTATCTGCAACCGTTGGGTTTACCTACAACTTCGCAAGAAGAGGTTTCGACAAATACAAAGAGCCTATCATTCCGGACTACACTCCTTATACATCAAAAATCTCAGATCTTGAAAAACAGATTGCAGATGCAGATGTTAAAACTAAGAAATTGTCTTCGGATCTTGCCGCTGAGAAGAATAAAAAGCCGGAAATCGTAAAATCGGTTGAGTACATTACCTCTCCGCTTGCAATTTTCTTCCCTATAAGCCAATCAAGGCTTACAGATATGGACCTTATCAACCTTGGCAACTTTGCAGAGGGTGTTAAAAAATCCGGCAAGAAATACAAAATTATGGGTTCAGCAGACAAAGCAACCGGCAATAAAAAGCTAAATATGAAGATTAGCCAAAGTCGTGCGGATGCGGTTTACAATGCTCTTGTAAACAAATTTGGAGTGAATCCTTCTCAACTTGAAGTTATTGCTAAAGGTGACGAGAACGAGCCATTCGGCAAACCAGTTCTTAATCGCGTAGTTATACTCGAATAAGCACATAAATAATAGTTAATCTAAGAGGCTGTCTAATTTTAGACAGCCTCTATTTTTATATACTGTCGCCACTTATGCGTGGAATATAAACTTAGCGACAAATTTATAATGTGAAACCTTTCCAAAGATTTGGCGAACTAGAAAATATAGTTGAATAACTATTAAAAGTAGTTGCATAACTAAAAAATATAGTTACATTTGTATCAAATAACTATTTTTATGAAAATTCAATCTAACGGCTCTTCAAGATTAACCTCCAAAGAGGAGGAGCTTATGAATTTTTTCTGGGCTAAGGGAGCTCTCTTTGTGAGGGAGTTGCTGGATTTTTACGATGAACCAAAGCCACATTTCAACACTCTCTCTACAATTGTAAGAGGGTTGGAGGAGAAGGGGTTCTTAGATCACAGGTCTTTCGGTAATACTTACCAGTACTTTGTTGTGATAACTCAGGATGAGTATAAGAGTGGCGCTCTCGACAATGTTGTGAAAAAATATTTCAAGAACTCATACCTTGGCGTAGTATCCTCTCTAATTAAAGAGGAGCAGATATCTTTGGAGGAGCTTCGCAAACTCATAGACTCGGTTGAGAAATCCTCTAAAAAGTGATAGCTATGGGAGAGTTTTTTGTATATATATTGAAGTCTTCACTATGTTTGTCTGTGTTCTATCTTTTTTACAAACTGCTGCTTAGCAAAGAGACTTTTCACAGCTTTAACAGAGTGGTACTTATAGCGATTTTTCTCCTTTCTGGGTTAATACCGTTTATAGAACTTGCTCTTATTAAAGAGAGCCGGATATCGGAACTCTCTCTTAATCTTGATGCAATTATTGCAATGGCCGGTGACGTTCCTGCAGATGAGGCTGCGTTGGGTGGTTCAGAGAGAGTAATTTACTTGCCCTTTATTGCTCTTATTGTATATATAACAGGAGTAGTATTTACATCCGGGTTCTCTATCCTGTCATTTGTAAGAATGTCTGCGCTCCTTACAAATAAAGACTCTCAAAGAAAATCTATCGGGGGAGGAGTTACACTTATTATCCACAAGGAGTCTGCCTCACCTTTCTCCTGGATGAGGTATATTGCAATAAGCGAGAAAGATTACAACGAAAATGCAAGAGAGATACTCTCTCACGAGATGGCTCATATAAAAGGGCTTCACTCTGCAGATATAATTATTTCAGAGTTAATGAGGATACTCCACTGGTTTAATCCTGCAGTATGGTTATTGAAGCAGGAGATTAGGAATATTCACGAATTTCAGGCAGATGAAGCAGTCATAAACAGCGGCATCGATGCAAAACAATACCAGCTATTATTAATTAAAAAAGCTGTTGGCGACAGACTCTACACTATGGCCAACAGCTTTAATCACAGCAAACTTAAAAACAGAATTACTATGATCACAAAGAAAAAATCAACTCGTTCGGCATCACTTAAAGCAATGTTTGTGTTGCCTTTAACTCTTTTTGCAGTTATCTTGTTTGCAGATGAAAAGGTAACATCTGCACTTGAACCGGTTTCAAATGCCAAAATTACAGATTTAATTCAAAAAGACACAACAAAAGAGGTCTCAAAAAGCGTTAAGATTATCCTAAACGGAGATAAAGCAGCATCTGCAAATGGGGATATAGTTGTATCTGCAAAAGGGGATATAGCAGATTCTACAAAAAAAGTCAAGGTCAGAATGATCTTGAACGGCAAAGATACATCAACAATGGTTTACAGCATTGCTTTGAAAGATAGCCTCAACTCTTCAGTTATCGTTATTGATAACAATAAGAACATCAACATTGAAAACAAGAAAATCAAAGAGGTAAAAGTAGTTAAGGGAGAGAAAGGAGAGAAGAGTGTTTTATGGGTTACATCTGCAGATGAAAAAAAACCATTGATTGTTGTGAACGGAGAGATTAAAAAGCCGGCTTTTGATATAACCAACTACTCACCTGAATCAATTTACTCAATTAATATTCTTAAAGACGAAGCAGCAATATCGAAATACGGAGATGCAGGTATAAATGGTGTAATTGAAATCACATTAAAGGATGGTGCACAAAAAATCGATGGTAAGACTGAAGTGAAAAATGAGATTAGGGTAATAGGGATCAACAAAATTGATAAAAACAGTCCCGATTCGGTAAAGAGTGAAATCAGGATTAAAAGCTCAGGAAATGTTCAAAATCCTCTTTATGTTATTGATGGAAAAGTTATAAAGGAGGGGGGTGACATTAATGCAATCAAAGCGGAAAACATTGAGTCAATCAATATATTGAAAGACAAGACGGCTATTGAAAAATATGGAGAACGAGCTAAGAACGGAGTTATTGAGATCACCCTTAAGAAGGGTGTTAAACCAGTCGCATCCGACAACCATAAGGCACAAGAGAGATCTGCAGGAGTGGCAAAATCTAGGGGGATAATTAATCCAATCTATGTGGTGGATGGAGAGATTATGAAAAAGGGCTTTGATATTGCTAATATTACACCTGAGAGGATAGCCTCTATGACAATTCTCAAAGATAAAAGTGCTATTGATAAATATGGCGAAAAGGGTAAGGATGGAGTCATTGAGATCACTTTAAAAAAGTAAAACAGGGCAATTAACTGAAAATATTTTGTACCTTTGATGACTTTTTATTAAGCATTTTAAAGACAAAATATAACATAATGAAACAAGATCTTCAAATATCCGAACTAATTAAAAAAGAAGAGAACCGCCAGTTACACGGGATCGAGTTGATTGCATCGGAGAACTTTGTTACTCCTCAGGTACTATCTGCCCTTGGCTCCGTTTTAACAAATAAATATGCCGAAGGGTATCCGGGAGCAAGATATTATGGTGGTTGCGAGGTGGTAGACCAGGTGGAGCAATTAGCTATAGATCGTCTTTGTCAACTTTTCGAAGCTGAGTACGCAAATGTACAGCCCCACTCAGGAGCCCAGGCCAATATGGCTGTTTTTATGGCTTGTCTCAAACCCGGAGATACATTTATGGGGTTGGATCTTGCACACGGCGGACACCTGACACACGGCTCTCCCGTTAATATGTCCGGTATCTGGTATAATGCGATAGCATATCAGGTTAGAGAAGAGACCGGCCTTATTGATTACGATGATATGGAGCGCAAGGCTCTTGAATTCAAACCAAAGATGATAATCGGCGGAGCTTCTGCCTACTCAAGAGAGTGGGATTGGGAGAGGATGAGAGCAATTGCAGATAAAATAGGTGCACTTTTTATGGTTGATATGGCTCATCCGGCAGGACTTATTGCTGCAGGTCTGCTAAAGAATCCGGTTAAATATGCACATATTGTAACCTCTACAACACATAAAACATTAAGGGGTCCTCGCGGAGGTATTATTCTGATAGGGAAGGATTTTGAAAACCCATTCGGAATTCTGACTCCAAAAGGGGAGACAAAAATGATGTCTGCAGTTCTTAACTCAAGTGTATTCCCCGGAATTCAGGGTGGCCCACTGGAGCACTGTATTGCAGCAAAAGCTGTCTCTTTCTTTGAAGCCCTGCAACCGGAGTTTAAACTTTATCAGACTCAGGTTCAGAAGAATGCAACAGCTATGGCAGCTGCATTTATGGAGAGAGGATATAAAGTAATATCGGGCGGAACAGACAACCATCTGATGCTTATAGATCTCAGAAGCAAATTTCCGGAACTTACAGGAAAGATTGCAGAGAAGGTGCTGGTAACGGCAGATATAACAGTTAATAAAAATATGGTACCATTTGACAGCAGATCTCCTTTCCAGACATCCGGTATACGAGTGGGTACACCTGCAATTACCTCTCGCGGTCTTCTTGAAAAGGATATGCCTTTCATTGTTGAGCTGGTAGATAGAGTTCTCTCAAATATAGATGATGAGGCCATTATTGCAGAGGTGAGAGAGCAAGTGAGAAAGAAGATGCACGGGTTACCTCTTAATATCTGGTAGTTACGAGAATATCTGGTAGAGGTTCAGAGACTATGCCGGAGTTACAATGCGGAATCGACTAAAGTAGATTCAACTTGAGAAGGCGGAGCGGTTATTACCGGCTCCGTCTCTTTTTTTGTGAATATCTCAAAGGCTGGTAAAACAGGAGTTTTCCCAAAAAGCTGATTTGTATAGAAGAAGCCGGGAAGTTCAAGGGTAGAGACATACTCTCTCGATGACGGAATGACTGACCTTGTTGTAACCTCAAAGCGACTGGCCGGTCTCTCGTTATACCTTAACCGAAAACCTTTTAGCCTCTTCTTTTCCGGTTCAACATCTATAATAGGATAGAGATCGCTCTGAACAGTTTCAAAGTATCTGACTCTTTGAACGCTCTTCTCTTTAATTATGGCGGTCATAGTCTTACACTCCTTCTGATTCATAGTTGTGAGGATACTGTCCTCCGCGAAAAAGAAGATTACTGTTACCCCACCGTAAGCATCAAACCTGGTGAGGTCACCCTCAGTAAAATGGGCAACAATATCTGTAGCTTTAATTTGATTGTAGTGCAGAGAGTCCTCTTTTGTAGCAACGAAAGCACCGGAGATAAGCTCTGTTTTGCTGAGCTGTTCATTAGAGGTAATAAGTTGTATACTGTCTGCGGTAAACTGATTGTTCTCATTCCAGAGCACAGGGTCTTTATATAGCCGGATAATTGAGTCTATAGAGTTGAACATTAAAGAGTCGCATCTGCCCTGAATATTGCTTCTGTAGAAACGGATGTTTTTATTTGCAGATATTACTCTTATTAAGGTTGTATCTTTTGGAGTTAACAAAAGCGAGTCCTTGACCGGAATCTTGAGTGAATCTTTGAGATGATTTGAGAGTGAATCTTTGACCGGAATTCTGAGTGAATCTTTGAGATGATTTGAGAGTGAATCTTTGACCGAAATTTTGAGTGAATCCTTTGCGGTAATCTTTAGAAGGGAATCTACTGCGGCAGTTTTAAGCAAATCTGTAGCAGGGGGTTTAACAGCGACCACCGGTTTTTTTGCGGTTGAATCTTTGGGTAGCGGAGTAGGTCTGTTGTACATCTCTTTAATGGGGTCTTTCCGGCTAAGGGAGTACCTCTTTTGAGAGAGAGCAACTGTTGCGGAGTCCATCTCAAACTTAGGCAGCATTCGGTAGTGTATTGTATCAGCAGCAAAAAAGAGGGTATCCGGAAGATCGTTCTCCACTGAGTAGTACGCAAGTGAAGGGTTTTTATAGAGTTCGGCAAAAACGGGATTCTCGCGGTATCTTACAAAATCCGAAAAGAGCAACATAGATTGTGCCGTATCCAGAATCTGAACATCATCGTAAAGCTCTGCTTTTGGCTCAGCTCTCTCGTAGTATATTCTTTTTGCCCAAAGTTCGTTTTGTCCGTTGAGCATATAGGCGTTGTCATCAAAATTGTATATCTCCTTCTCACGGTTGTACCAGCCACTGTTGGAGCTAAGAAAGCTGTTATTCTGCCACACCTTTACAGAGCCAAGAAAATCTACACGCTTATCTTTACTCCAGTATGCGAGTGAATCACTCTTAAGGACAAGTGAGTCTGAGTTAAGTTCTACCCGTTCTATAAACTTAAACCGTTCAATTTTCGAGTGGTAGTACCCCCGTATGCTCTCTATAACCTTCCCCTTTTTATCCATCATACTTCCGCCGTTGAAGAAGTATGCGATGCTATCTTTTGTATTATAGTCCAGATGTAATGTCCTGAGACGATTGCTATCCTTGTCTATAAGCTCAACCAGGTTACCTCTTACACGAGCAATAGAGCTGTCTGCAAGATAGTTAACTCTATCACCCGAAAGAATGGTGCGATCCTGAACTATCTTAACATTCCCGATAGCATCAACAATATTGTAGGTAAGATCCCATATTGCGGTATCACAAATTATTAATGTGTTGTTATGAAGAAATTGTGCAGGGCCTGTAACTTTTCTTATATTTCTGAATTCGTTTTGGTAAATCTCTGCTGTTTTGGCACTTAGCAGTCTAACAAGGCGATCTTCGCCCTGTGTCTGTTGTGCATTCGCAGAGATGGAAAAGAGTATAGTTAATATTAAAAATGACAGACTATGTCTCATTTAATCCAACCATTCTTAAGGAATGGGCAATGTTGAAATACAGGATCAATTCTGATAAATGTACTCTCCTTCTTCTTTTTAGTAAAGGCTTCAATAGCCTCCATTGCAAGCTTATTTCTAGCCTCGTTTTGAAGAACGGAGAAGTCATCCCTAAAAGTTGCCACGTGAGATGGTATTATCTTTTCAAGTTTAATAATCTTATAAACAGTGTTCCCGCTTCTTCCTTCGTTATCTGTAGTCTCAAAAGGCTCCGATATCTCACCCTCTTTAAGGTCTTTGATTATGTTATAATCTACAGGTTTCAGCTGATCTTTCTCAAAATATGCAGAGCCACTCTGCTCATCGGCTACAAGACCACCGTTTACATAAGATTTGGGGTCGTGTGAGTATCTTTGCGCTGCAGCTTCAAAATTGATAGAGTCAATGAGGATAAGGTTCCTTATGCTGTCCAGTTTATTGAATGCCTTTGCACGATCTGCATTTGTATATTCAGGTCTAAGCAGAATGTGGCGGGCATTAAACATATCTCCCTCTTTTTTAATCATCTGAATAAGGTGAAAACCATCGGGAGTCTCAACTATCTGAGAAACTTGCCCCTCTTTAAGAGAGACAGCAGCATCCGAGAATGCCGGCCAGTAAAGCGTTTTTGAAGCCATACCAAGCTCTCCGCCTCTTCCTGCACTGCCGGGATCTTTAGAGTATAGAGTAGCCAGTGTGCTGAATTTATCTCCTTTGATTACCCTTTCACGAAACTCCAGAAGCCTCTCTTTAACGGCCATAATAGAGTTCTCTTTATCCGGATATTGTGCTATTTGGCGAAATTTGTACTGAGTTGATATAATTGGAAGACTATCTGCAGGAGTAGCTTTATAATAACGCTCAACATCAAAAGGGGTCAGTTCCGGAGCAGTCTGAGCAACTTTGTTTCTCATCTCCTGTGTAAGGAATTGCTCGGTTAAAGCCTCTCTCCATTCATCTTTTACTCTGAATAGCGGTTTTTTGAAATACTGCTCTGCAGCTTTCTCACCACCCAGCTGAGTGAGTACCTCCTGTATTCTTCTGTTGAGTTCTCCCTCAACATTGTCCGGACTCACCTGCAGACTATCCAGCCTTGCCTGTGTAAGGAACAACTTCTGGATAAGCATATTTTCAAGCACATCGCATCTAAGGTTCCTGTCTGAAGTTACCCCCTGCAGCATCATCATCTGAACCTCTGCCTCAAGAGCCGATAGTTGGATCATATCATTTCCAATGAGTGCTATTGTTTTGTCTATGAGCCCTTTTTGATATTTCTGCGCGGAGAGGGTCACTCCCGAAGCGATAATTACAAGAAGAGTAATCAGAAATCTTTGAGTCTTACTGTTCATTTTTTGGGGTATCGTTAATGTTTGTTTTAATTTTATTCTTTTGATGAGCCTCACGAACAAGGTCCTTCTCCAGTTGAGAGATAAGGTTCTGTTTGCGTTTGCTTATAATTATCTCTTTTATTCTGGGCAGATAGTACTCAAAAGGTGGAGTGCCGTCCGGCTTTATCCTCTCCGGAAAGAAGGCAAAGTAGTTGTAGAGTGAATCTTTGGTCTCGATATACTGTTTGTTCTCCAGCTCTCTTTCGCAACTGTACAGGTCTAAAGGCATCTCTCTTGCAACTTGTGAGAGATCTGCCCATTGATTGTTAAAATTGTTGTAACGATCTGCAGAGTTGAAGCACAGTTTCTCAAGTTCGTCTATATCTTCAAGGCTGACAGCTTTGTATAGGCTTCTTATCCTCTCCAGATTAGGAGATTTGGCAGAGATCTTAATGACTCTGGCCTTTACTACGGAGTTATTGAGAGAGATATTTGAAGAGTTTGCCAGATAGTAACTTCTTGCCTCCTCATTGGTAACCAGGGTGTCAAGCCTTTGGTCAATGTAGAGTTTTTCGTAACGGTAGGCAAGCAGTGAGTTTCGGTAGTCTTCAAGCTCTACTGTTACATCCTTATCCTCTTTGAGAAGCTGACTCTCCGCTTTCTCAACAATCAGGTATTTGAGTGCCCAGGAGTTTACATATTGACGGAGCATAGTAATGCTGTCGCCATAAGGTGTTCCGGCAGGGATTAGGTTACGGATATCCTCCTTGTAGAGATATCTGTCTCCTACCTGAGCAACAACATCATCCCCGGAACGGAACTCCAGAAACCTGCAGGAGGAGACCAGAAGGAGAAGTAATATTGTTGTTATTGCTCTCATATTTCTATTAACTATTTGCTTTACTTATATTTAAGCCTCTACCTGGTGTAGTTTGGAGACTCTCTGGTAATTGTAACATCGTGAGGGTGGTTCTCTATTACTCCTGCAGATGTTATTCGAATAAATTGTGCTGCCCGTAACTCCTCAAGGTTTTTGGCACCGCAGTAACCCATACCTGCTTTCAAACCGCCAACCAGCTGGTAAACAACCTCGCTTAAAGTTCCCTTATAAGGAACCTGTGCAACGATGCCCTCCGGTACAAGTTTTTTTACATCATCTTCCATATCCTGGAAATATCTGTCTTTGGAGCCTTGAGCCATCGCTTCAAGAGACCCCATACCACGATAAGATTTAAATTTTCTACCGTTGAGTATGATTGTGTCTCCGGGAGACTCCTCTACTCCGGCAAACAAAGACCCTGCCATAATTGTACTGGCACCCGCAGCAAGTGCTTTTACTATGTCTCCGGAGTACCTGATGCCTCCGTCTGCAATTATAGGAATTCCTGTTCCCTTGAGAGCCTGAGCGGCAAGCATTATTGCCGTAAGCTGAGGGACTCCCACTCCTGCAACCACTCTTGTTGTGCAGATAGAACCCGGCCCAATTCCAACCTTAACACCATCTACATTGCACTCTGCCAAAGCTCTGGCTGCATCTGCAGTGGCAATGTTCCCTGCAATCACCTGAAGATTCGGGAAAGCTTGCTTTACCTTTTTTACAGTCTGTAAAACATATACAGAGTGGCCGTGTGCCGTATCGACAACAATTGCATCTATCCCCACAGAGACCAGTTTTTCAACCTTAAGAATTGTATCTGCACCAACACCTACTGCAGCCGCTACTCTAAGGCGTCCCTTTTCGTCCTTGCTCGCGTGAGGATTATCTTTAATCTTTGTAATATCCTTATAAGTGAGAAGACCTATCAGAACACCGCTCTCATCTACAACAGGAAGTTTTTCAATCTTGTAATTTTTAAGAATGAGAGAGGCTTGTTGCAGATCTGTTCCTCTAACCGCAGTTATGAGGTTCTCCTTTGTCATCACCTCGGAGATAGGCGTCTTCATATTGTCTATAAAGCGAAGGTCGCGGTTTGTCACAATACCGATTAGCTTTTTATTCTCGTCAACAACGGGAATTCCTCCGATTTTGTTCTCTTTCATCAGAAAGAGCGCATCCCCGACAATCCCGTCTTTGTGTATGGTAATGGGGTCATAAATCATTCCGTTTTCTGCCCTTTTAACCCGTCTCACGTGGTCCATCTGCATCTCTATAGGCATATTTTTGTGAATTACACCGATACCCCCTTCGCGTGCAATCTCAATTGCCAGCTCTGCCTCGGTCACAGTATCCATTGCTGCAGATACTACAGGAGAGCTGATTTTTATATTTTTTGAGAAATATGAACTCACATCTACATCTCTTGGAAGAACCTCACTTCTTGCAGGAACAAGAAGGACATCGTCAAAGGTAAGACCTTCTGGAATAATGATATTTGCCAATGATTGCATAACTCTTTTTTTTATAATCTGCAAAGATAGTGAAAAATGGTTACAGGTTATAGAGCCTGGATTGAAATGTTTCTCTCTCTTGTAGCCTTTTCTCCAATAATCTTAAAAGTTCCACATTCCGGATAAACCCCCAGGGGTTAGATTTAACAAATCTTGGGGGGAGTTCGCCCGCAAACCTCTCTATAAATAGGTTTGGACGAAGCAGCTCCAGGAAATCTACAAAGAAATCTATATACTCTTCAAGAGACATCTGCACAAAATCCTGCGGCCTCTGTTCAAACTCCAGCTCCATCTTTGTCCCGGTAACAATCTGAAGTTGATGAAATTTTACGGAGTTAACCGGAAGGCGGTTAATCTCACCTGCATATGCCATCATATCTTCGCGACTCTCTCCCGGAAGCCCGAATATGAAGTGTGCCCCCTGATGAAGCCCTTTGAGGGCTGTCTTCTCTATTGCATCTATAGCGTCTTTGAAGGTGTGGCCTCTGTTTATCCTCTCCAGAGTTTTGTCGTGAATACTCTCTATGCCGTACTCTATTACCACTATGTGATCATTTGAGATTTGCGAAAGGAGTTCAAGCTTACTCTCATCTATGCAGTCCGGGCGGGTTCCAATAACAATACCCTTAACCAGCGGGTGGGAGAGTGCCTCCATATAGCGTTTACGCAGAGTCTCGGTGCCGGCATAAGTGTTGGAATATGGCTGAAAATATGCAAGATAGCCCTCCGCAGTGCGATATCTTTTTTTGTGAAACTCAATACCCTCCTCTATCTGCAATAGGATATCCTTATCTGGCGTGCTGTAGGAGGGGTGGAAGGCATCGTTGTTGCAATATGTACAACCTCCTGTCGTTATAGAGCCATCTCTGTTGGGGCAGGAGAAGCCTGCATCCACAACAATCTTCTGAAGCCGGCTCCCATATTTTTCGCGAAAGTATCCTACATAGGAGTTGAATCTTCTGTTGCCGTTAAAGCGCATCAGAGAAGAATTTTAAAAATAGCCTTCTTGATTTTTCCGACCCCGATAAGTGGAGCGTGTGCATCGTGTGGGAAGAGAACCACCAGTGTTCCCGGACCCATATTGAGAAAATACTCCGGCTCCTCTTCCAGGAAGGCAATATCTTTTACCTGGTCATAAGGAATATCGTCTCCGTTGCACCGGCTGCGATCTCTAACTCCGATTGTCTCCTCTCCCTGCAAAAGAATATGAATGTCTATGTAAGAGTCGTGAACTTCTAGTTTTGGAATCACCAGACCTTTTCCCTCGCCCTCCCATATTTTGCAATATATATCTTTGCCCATAATTTGATACTCACCGGGTTCAAGTTCATCCAACCGGGTTTTTGTCATATATTCAAAGGCTTTCTGAAATCTGGAGTGGAGATGGGTATATCTCTCAAAACCTTTTAAAGAATCTACTATCATAATTCAGGATATTTATGCAAATATAGTATCTTTGTAAGGATATACTAACCTCAAAAGCCAATAACCCTATGAAGAAAAATTTTATCATTCTGTTTACGGCTCTTATCTTTAACCTCCATTTCAATAGTGCCGTTTCACAGGTTTATGACGGTAAACACGAGTGGAGGGCTGTTTGGATAGCCACGGTTAATAACATTGACTGGCCCTCTCGCCCGGGACTCAGCTCTCAGGATCAGCAAAAGGAGCTTATTGAGTATCTGGATCTTTTCAAAAAGATGAATTTTAATGCCGTTGTACTTCAGGTACGGCCAACTGCAGATGCCTTTTTTGTATCACCATATGAACCCTGGTCCATATACCTTACAGGTGACCAGAAAGTTGCACCATCTCCTGTATACGATCCCCTCGAATTTGCGATAAAGGAGTGTCATAAAAGAGGGATGGAACTTCACGCGTGGCTAAACCCATACAGGGTCTCTCAGGATACTTCAAACCTAAAGGAGATGAGTCCCAACCATCTTTACAGAGAGAGGCCGGAGCTCTTTGTACGACACGGTAAAAAACTCTATTTTGACCCGGCTTTTCCTCAGACGAGGGAGTTTCTGGTAAAAGTTATTAAGGATCTTGTTATCCGTTACGATCTGGATGGAATTCACTTTGACGACTACTTCTACCCTAATAATGATTTTGAAGATTCAAAATCTTTTGCATCCCACTCCAGAGGTTTTAAGCCCGAAGAGAAGATGGCCTGGAGGAGAGAGAATGTAGATATGGTAATCAAGATGCTTCGGGACACTATAAAATCTGTTAAGCCGTATGTAAAATTCGGAATCAGCCCCTATGCAGTGTGGAGAAACAAGAAAGAGGATCCGAGAGGTTCAGATACAAAGAGCTATAGTTACACTAACTACGACCATCTTCACGCAGACATTCTTCTTTGGATGGAGAAGGGCTGGCTGGACTATATTCTTCCACAGCTCTATTTTAACATTGGGTATGATGCTGCAGATTTTAAAGTTCTGGCAAAATGGTGGGAAGATTATAACGCAGGCACTCCGGTTTATGGAGGTCTCGGTACCTACAGGCTGGCAGCAGATGCTAAGATACCGGAGTGGCGCTCTGCAAAGGAGATAAAGCTACAGGCAGATATGCTCAGGACAATGCCATCTTACCAAGGCGTTTGTTATTTTAATGCGAAGAATTTCAAAGAGAATCGCCTTGGGATAAATTCGGTAATGGAAGAGCTCTATCCACACCCGGCATTGGTTCCGGCTCTAAAGGGGATTCCGCTAAAAGCACCTGCTGCACCCAAAAATCCGAATTTAATTCAAACGGGGGATGTTCTTAAGATAACCTGGGATACCGGGAAAAAGGACAAATCGGATGTTCACGCTGCAAAATACCACCTGATTTATCGTTTTGAAAAGGGTGAGAAACCGGACTTCACAAAGGGAACCGCAATCGTTGCGCTAACAGGTGAAGATTCATATTTAATAAAGGAGTCTAACGGGAAAGATTATCAATATTACCTATCTGCTCTGGACAGGCTGTTTTGCGAAAGCAAACCTGTAAAAGTGACTGGCAGATAACATAAAACATATTCAGTTATATGAAAAAATTTACTTTGTTATTATTGGTGGCTCTTTTAGCCATCTCCTGTACTTCAGGTAAAAAGAGTGAGAAGATCCAAAAAGAGTTTGACGAGATAGCTCAGCAGGTCAAACAGGAGTTTGCCCCCGACAGAAGGGTGAAAACATTTGAGCCCTCAGTTGAGATGTCGGAAAATGACGACAGGTCTCTCATACTTAAAGGATCTACCACCGAAGCTGCTGCCAAGGAGGCCCTTCTAAAAGCTCTTTTGGAAAAAAACTTCCAGGTGCTGGACAGTATGGTTATCTTACCGGATCCATCTCTCGGGGATAAAACCTTTGGAATAACTGCGCAGTCTGTAATTAACTTTAGGTATGGTTCGGGCTACTCCAACGAATCTGCCACACAGACACTAATGGGAGCACCTTTACGAATACTAGAGAAGAGGGGTGGATGGATAAGGGCTATTACACCCGAAGGATACATCGCCTGGGTCACATCGGGAAGTATACAACCGATGAACCAGAGTGAATTCAATGACTGGACATCTGCAGCAAGACTAATAATCACAACACATTACACTCTGTTTCGTGAGTCACCGTCAGAGGAGTCTGCCGTGATTTCCGATGGAGTTTGGGGCAATATTGTTCGTATGGACGGAACCTCCGGTAACTACTACAAAGTTATACTGCCAAACGGGAAGAGCGCGTTTTTACAAAAGTCTCACGCTCAAGACTTCACTAAGTGGACTGAGAGCAGAAACCCCACTGCCCAGAATATATTAGCTACCGCCAAACAGTTTTTAGGCTTCCCTTATATGTGGGGTGGAACATCCATTAAAGCTGTTGACTGTTCGGGATTTACAAAGAGTGTCTTCTTTTTTAACGGAGTCATACTCGAAAGAGATGCATCTCAACAGGCTTTAACAGGTGAAGATGTAGATATTAGCAACGGATTTGAAAATCTTCTTCCGGGAGATCTTCTCTTCTTTGGTTCAAAGGCTACCGAGCAGAAGAAGGAGCGGATTACACACGTTGGAATTCATATTGCATCAGGAGAGTTTATCCACTCTGCCACATCTGTAAGAATTAACTCGCTCATTCCTGACTCTGCAAACTACTATGAAGGCTCAAACCGTCTTGTCAGGGCAAAAAGGCTGCTTACCAGAGTAGATCAGGAGAGTGATATTATCTCAATTAAAAAGCACCCTTGGTATTTTGTAAATTAAATGAATCTTAAAAGAGATGAACAACATTACAACAAGAAGAAACTTTATTAAATCTGCAGGCCTTCTTACAGCTGCGGCTGCAATTTTGAACCCATTCGAAATTTTCGCACAGAGCAGATCCTCTGCCGCAAAAAAAACTGCAGAGAAAAAGCTTACCCTGTCGTGGGTTCCGTTTGACGCAAAGCTCAGGCACCCCTTTACGATATCAGGCTTTACCAGAACTACTACACCAATTGTGCTTACAGAGATTACCTGGGATGGCTTCACCGGTTATGGAGAGGCTGCAATGCCTCCATATTTAGGTGAAACACAGGCGTCTGTGATGGAGTTTCTCAAAAAACTGGATCTTTCAAAATTTAGTTCACCATTCCAGATTCAGGACATAATGAATTATGTAGACTCTGTTGCCCTTAACAACACAGCGGCAAAAGCTGCGGTGGATATTGCACTTCACGATTTAGTGGGCAAAATTATGGGACAGCCCTGGTGGAAAATATGGGGGTTCAACCCTGCAACCACACCCAACACATCATTCACTATTGGTCTCGATACAGAGGAGGTTGTGAAGATTAAAACTCTCGAGGCATCTCCATACAAAGTTATTAAGGTTAAGCTTGGAGTAAACGAGAAGACAGACAAAATGATGGTAGATACAATCCGCTCTGTAACCAACACAATAATTTGCGTTGATGCCAACCAGGGATGGAAAGATAAGCACTATGCTCTGGATATGATTCACTGGCTCAATGAGAGAAATGTGAATATGATAGAGCAGCCTATGCCAAAACTGCTTCTTGACGAAACCGCCTGGCTTAGCGAAAAGAGTCCGCTTCCGGTGATTGCAGATGAAGCTTGCCAGCGCCTTACCGATATTCCTAAACTCAAAGGTGCCTACCACGGGGTTAATATAAAGCTGATGAAGTGTACCGGAATGCGCGAGGCGAGGGAGATGGTATCTCTTGCAAAGGCTTTGCATATGAGAATAATGATTGGATGTATGACAGAAACATCTTGCGCAATCTCTGCCGCTGCTCAAATAGCGCCCGAGACAGAGTGGGCAGATCTGGACGGAAATCTGCTTATTTCAAACGATATGTTTGACGGAATGAAGATTGTAGAGGGTAAAATCACACTCAATGAGCTAGCCGGCATTGGAGCGATAAAACTTTAAGATTAAAATTATTTATTACCTTTGGCCCAAATTAAATTCTAGTATGGCAAGTTTAAAAATTATTAAAAAAGATATTGATTATCTTATTTCTGAGGTGGTTTCAGATTGCTGGACATTCCTTTACATCAACCCCGATAAAAAAGCTGAAGATGTGGTTGAGATTATAAATGATTCAATCAAGCTCAGGAATGAACTTTTTGCAAGAGTCAATAATCCGGACAAAAAGAGTATGAAAGCTCACTATAAAGCTATAAATCAAGATCTTCTGACAGGCGTAGACGCGCTGTTTCAAAGGATAAGCCAGTTGACAAAATAGGCGTTATATAAGAGAGCATTTGCTCAAAATAGAGGCTGTCTAAATGTAGGCAGCCTCTGTTTTTATATATAGTCGCCAGTTCTGCTATAGAAAGCTCAACAATCGCAACGCAGTTTTTCTTAACGCTTTTTTCTTTGTGTTTTTCGGGGCTTCCGGAACGCCTCCCTTCGGTCGTTGAACGGTCCTCAGCCTAATCCGAAAAACCCTACAGAAAATAAGCTAAAAAACAGATGTTGCTTATAGTTGAGCTTTCCAAAGCATAGAACTATAGCGACATATTCTAAAAAAACCTCTTTTCTTTTACAACAGTATGCTGTCAACAATATCAGCTCACGGTGTCAGCACGGAAAATCCTCCCCACCTGCTTAAACGCCACATTTTCAGCAAATATCTGTGCAACCTCTCGGTTTTTTTGGATAGCGCAGATAATCAAATGCAAAATTTTCACAGACCGCATTCATCTCAGAGCTATAGTGCCAAACATCAGATTTTAACCTACTTACACCAAACACGCTATTTGTAATAATTCCTTGATATTAAGCAAATTGGCACTATAACTCTGAGATAAAACTCTCCCGCGCAGCGGTAAACACACCTGCGCAGTAGACCGCATCCTTGGGAGTATTTTGTAATTAATTGTATTTAAAAGATACAGTCCCGATGACTTTGAGTATGGTATGGAGTTGACAAGAACTATATATCACAATATGTGTATAATGCAAAAAACTCCCGAGGATCAAAAAGTTATGTGGGGAACTTTAGTAGTTGGAATTCTCACAGCAGGAAAGCCAATCTCCCGCGGGCTGTTAAATAACCCCCTCTGCAGCAAAAGGGCACACTCAGCCGGAAGGAGCGAACTTGTGAGCGGATGAGGATGGACGTGCCCGTTGTGTAGAGGGGGGTATAAGCCCGCAACGTTTAAAATATGCTTTTCTGCTGTGAGAGGTGAGCTGATGTTGTTGACAGCTAAAGAAATTTAGAGCTCGGGACGGAATCTCAGGAGCTCTTTAGTGATCTCCTTCTCGTTTCCGCCGCACAATTCGTTCACAAGTTTGTGGAACTTATCACCGTGATTCCGATATTTCAGGTGGCAGAGCTCGTGAATTATAATATAGTCGCACAACTCATACGGCAGTCTCATCAGGTGAATGTTAAGATTTATATTGCCTTTTGAAGAGCAGCTGCCCCAGTTGCTGGTATTATTTTTAAGAAATAGTTTGTTGTAAATAAAGCCGTGTTGGCGGGCGAGGCTCTCCAGCCTGGCCGGAAGGTACTCCCGTGCATCTTTACGCAGTATCTTAATGACAGCCTCTTTAAGCTCCTCATTGGTTACCTCCGGGAGGTAAGTTATAATCCTGTCAACCCCCTTCACGGAGATTTTTATCTTTTTACCCGTCATTGAATCTACCCTAGAAAACTTAATTACCCCGGAGAGAATTAAAATCTCCTCCCCCTCACCCATAGCGATAGTAAATCTATCTGCCCGCTTTTTCTGTTTTACAAGGGCTGCAGTTATCCACTCTACTCTTGATTCGATGAACCTCTCTGCTTCGCTGAATGAGGCAAATCGCGGAATTGAAACTCTCACACCTCTTCGAATATGAACAGAGAGCCGTATGGAACTTCCTCCGCCTCCCTTAACAATTTTAATATCTCCGATTAATGGATGCTTGAGAATCTTTTCCACTTTAACTTAATATAAAGATTTCTGCAGTTTCGCCTTTCTCAATTCGGGTAACGCCCACCGGTATCATTGCAACAGCGTCTGAAATGGTCATTGCCATAATATGTGCAGATCCGTTGTATTTAACCGGCGCAAAGGTGCCGTTTTTTTCAATAGTAACGGGTATAAGAGCTGTCCTTTCGCTGTTTCGTCTTTTATACTCTGTTGCAGAAGAGAGAATTATGCTCTTTGGGAAGTAGCTCCCACCCATAGATTTAATAATAAATGGCCGTACAAGCATCTCAAACTGAATATATGATGAGACAGGATTTCCGGGAAGTGCAAAAACAACTTTTAATGGTTCCACTATCTCTTTTCCCGGCTCCGCTCTCTCTTTAATCCCGAACGTGCTTGGTTTGCCCGGTTGAACGGCTATCCTGTCAAAAAGTATTTTAAAGCCACACTCGGTAAGAACTTGCGGCACATAATCGAACTCTCCCATTGAGACTCCTCCGGTAAGTATGAGAATATCGCACTCAGATGAAACTTTTTGAATTGCTGTAAAAAGCTCATCGCGGCCATCTTTCACAATACCGTAAAATTTAGCATCTGCACAGCTTTTCGCCTGAGCTGTTAACTGCGCTCCGTTTGAATCTCGGATCTGATAATCCAGAGGCTTTATATGTGGCTCTACAATTTCGTCACCGGTTGAGAGAACTCCAACTTTTGGGCGGGTAGATACCCGAACACTGCACACCCCGGCACCGGCAAGAACAGCTACTTGAGCAGCTCCTATTGTTGTGCCGGACTTTATGATAGTCTCTCCCTGCTTTATATCCTCCCCTTTATAGCATATGTTTGAACCCCTTGCTGCCGATAGAGCTCCCTTCTCACTTATGTTACTCGCCCGGATCTTCATAAAACCATCTTCAACCTCACTATCTTCAACCATAAGGATATAATCTGCACCATTTGGTACCACTGCACCGGTCATAATCCTGCTGCATTCACCCTCTTTTATCTCCATAGTTGGCCGGTATCCGGCAGGTATGGTCTCAAGAATTGTGAACCTCTTTTCAAGTTGCTCATTACCTTGCGGGAAAAGGTCACCTCTTCTGCAGGCAAATCCGTCTACGGCAGATTTATTAAAGGGCGGCATATCTCTGTCTGCGGAGATATCTACGGCGAGTACCCTTCCTGTAGACTCCCACAGAGGCACATCCTCACAGGGGAGTTTTAAAGAGCTACCTAAAACCAGATCTATTGCCTGCCGAAATGTTATCATATAAAACTATTTAGGAAACAAAATTAGATAAATAACTTGCGCAGTCAAAAATAATATATAACTTTGCAGTCCCAATTTTGGGGGATTATTATAAATATCAATTGCTTAGAAATGGCAACTTATCTTGAAAAAGAAAAAAAGCAAGAGATTTTCGGACAATACGGAAAGTCTAATGCAGATACCGGCTCCCCAGAGAGTCAGGTAGCTTTATTTTCATACCGTATCGCTCACCTAACCGGTCACCTTAAGACAAACAAAAAAGACTTCTCAACACAGAGGTCACTACTTAAGCTGGTTGGTAAAAGACGTCGTCTTCTGGACTACCTGAAAGAGACAGACATTGAGAGATACAGAAATATAGTGAAGGCACTTAACCTTCGTAAATAAAGCTTAAAGGTGCCACAAGGCACCTTTTTTTAAATTACATCTTCTGTTAAATAAAGCAATCCGGGACAGGAGTTTGTAGCTGAACCAGAATTATTAATCAACTCTCGCTGGGAGAGCCGGATAGCGTAAAGTAAAATATGAATGTTATTACAAAAACCATCCATTTAAGAGATGGTAGAACAATCGAGATTGAGACCGGAAAACTTGCAAAACAGGCAGACGGTTCTGTGGTTGTTAAGATGGGCAAAACTATGTTGCTTGCAACAGTTGTTGCTGCCAAAGAGGCCAAAGAGGGTGTAGATTTTATGCCACTCTCGGTAGAGTACAAAGAGAAGTATGCATCGGCCGGAAGATACCCCGGTGGTTTTCTCAAAAGAGAGGGACGCCCCAACGATTCTGAGATTCTTGTTTCCAGACTGATAGACAGGGCACTTCGCCCACTTTTCCCGGATGATTTCCACGCAGAGGTGTTTGTAACGGTAAACCTAATCTCTGCAGAAAAAGATATAATGCCCGATGCTCTTGCAGGCCTTGCCGCTTCGGCAGCTCTTGCAGTAAGTGATATTCCGTTCAACGGACCAATATCTGAGGTTAGGGTAGCACGAATTGACGGTAAGCTTGTAGTTAATCCATCTTTTGATGAACTTAAGCTCTCCGATATTGACATTATGGTTGCCGGTACACTGGACAACATAATGATGGTTGAGGGTGAATTCAAAGAGGTTAGCGAAGCAGCAATGCTTGAGGCAATCAAATATGCTCACGAAGAGATTATTATTCAGTGCCAGGCTCAGGTAGAGCTTATGGAGGAGACAGGAAAGACTGTTAAAGCAGAGTACTGTCACGAAGTTAATGATGCCGATCTTAAAGCAGCTGTACACAATTTTTGTTATGACAAATGCTATGCAATAGCAAAAGAGCCTAGTGCCAAACACGACAGAACCAATGCTTTCAAAGCTTTAAAAGAGGAGTTTATAGCAACATTGCCGGAAGAGGAGCGCGACGAGAAAAAAGAGATGGTTGAGAGATACTACCACTCGGTTGAGAAAGAGGCAATGAGAAACCTTATCCTTAACGAAGCTGTGCGTCTTGACGGAAGGAAGACTAACCAGATAAGACCTATCTGGTGTGAGGTTGACTATCTTCCTGCCACACACGGATCTGCAGTATTTACCCGCGGAGAGACTCAGTCACTGACAACTGTGACACTGGGAACCCGTCTGGATATGAAATCGGTAGATGAGGTTCTGGTTGAGGGTTCTGAGCAGTTTGTGCTTCATTACAACTTCCCGCCGTTCTCTACAGGAGATGCAAAACCATACAGAGGAACAGGCCGCAGAGAGATCGGGCACGGAAACCTCGCTATGAGAGCTCTTAAATATGTTGTTCCGGTTGGAGAAGATAATCCTTATGCAGTAAGAATTGTTTCTGACATTTTGGAGTCAAACGGATCTTCATCTATGGCTACGGTTTGTGCAGGAACACTTGCCCTTATGGATGCAGGTATTCAAATTAAAAAGCCTGTATCCGGTATTGCAATGGGTTTGATATCTGAGGGTAAAGATGGCCGTTACGCCATTCTTTCGGACATTTTAGGTGACGAAGATCACCTGGGTGATATGGACTTCAAGGTTACAGGCACAAAAGATGGTATTACAGCCACTCAAATGGATATCAAGGTAGACGGCCTCTCTTATGAAGTTCTGGAGAAAGCTCTGGAGCAGGCCAAAGAGGGACGCCTTCATATTCTTGGAGAGATGAACAAGACCTTGGATGCACCTCGTGCTGAGCTTAAGCCTCATACACCAAGAATCGTCTCTCTGATAATTCCGCAGGAGTTCATTGGCGCTGTAATAGGAACAGGCGGAAAAGTTATTCAGGAGATTCAGAAAACAACAGATACTACTATCACTATTACAGAGAAAGACAGTTCCGGTATAGTAGAGATCTTTGGAGAGAATAAAGATAATATGGATGCTGCTCTTGCCTGGATAAAGGGTATAACCACAGTTCCGGAAGAGGGTACGATTTACCACGGTAAAGTGGTGTCTATTCTTGAATTCGGCGCATTTGTCCAGATTCTTCCCGGTAAAGAGGGTCTGCTTCACATCTCAGAGCTTGATTGGAGAAAGGTAGACCAGGTAGAGGATGTTCTCAAAGTTGGAGATGAGGTAGATGTTAAGCTTCTTGAAGTAGATGCAAAAAGCGGTAAAATGAGACTCTCCAGAAGAGCCCTAATCGAAAAACCGGAAGGATATGTAGAACCGGTAAGAAGACCTAGACCCGAAGGAGGCAGTAACGATCGCGGAAGAGGCGGAAGATCGGACAGCCGGGGCGGCGACAGAGGCGGTGACAGAGACAGGGACAGGGGACCTCGCAGAAGGTAATTAATTGGCAGGGAGATTTTTGAGCTTCTTGGTAAAAAAAAACAGAGCATCCGATGAGGGTGCTTTTTTTTTGTCTTAAAAACAGCAAATTGTAATATGCAGATCTTTTAGATATAACGGAATGAAACTAGAATGATGATATGACTTACAATATATCATATATTATGGGCTTTATCCATTTTAAAAGATAGATGCTTCCCTGATATAATATGTCAACACCCTTAATGCAAAATGATTTACAGAGATTTTGTTTTGTTATTATTTTGTCATAAATTGGTAGCCGAATTAGTGAATGAGGTAGGTAGGATAAAAAATCAGAGATTTTATAGAGCGAATACAAAAGTTTCTTATCTGGCAGCAATGTCAAATAATAGCTGATATATATTTCCAATTTTCCAGCTCCTTTAAGGTTTTTTATTTATTTACTTACTTAACTAATTTAAATATGGCTAAACGAACTTGTTTACTCTTGTGCACTATCTTGCTTTCTTTAAGCGCAGCATTTGCACAAACCAGAGTTACCGGCGTGGTAACCGATCTCTCTGATGGCTCTCCAATTCCGTATGCAAATGTTATGATTAAAGGCACAACTACCGGTGTGGCTGCCAACGCCAATGGTGTTTATGTTTTTGTTAATGTGCCGGCAAATGCTACACTTATCTTCTCCTCAATCGGGTATCAGACTATGGAGATTCCGGTTGACTCAAGAACAGTAATAAATGCCTCTTTATCTACCGTTGCTGTAGGTCTGGAAGAGATTATGGTTGTTGCCTACGGATCTGTAAAAAAAGGATCATACTCCGGCTCTGCAACACAAATCAACCAACAGAGTTTTAAAGATGTTCCTGTTGTTACTTTTGAACAGGCAATAGTTGGGGCGGTACCCGGAGTCCAGATTTCTCAAAAATCGGGTCAGCCGGGATCTTTGCCCGAAATTCGGATTCGAGGTTTTGGCTCATTCAATGCCGGAAACGAGCCTTTGTATGTTATCGATGGTGTTCCTGCCACCAGCGGGGACTATGGTTCTCAAAACATCTACACCAGCTCTATGAACTATCTGAACCCCGGAGATATTCAGTCAATAACAATATTAAAAGATGCTGCTGCATCTTCGCTTTACGGCTCCAGAGCCTCTAATGGTGTAATTCTAATAACCACAAAGAAAGGAAGTGCAGGTAAAGCAATCTCTACATTCAAAGCTAATGTTGGGGTCTCTTACTTCGCCTTCAATAACTATCCTATGGTTTCAGAAGAGGAGAAAGAGATTCTTACAAGAGAGGCTTGGAGAAATTATGGTTCAGACAATCCTTCTCAGTGGCAAAGTTACGGGTCGCTTGATAGCTATGTAAATTTTATGGCAGAGAAGTACTTTCCTTCAAGAAAAACAGATCTTATCTATAAAGATTGGGAGAGCGCACTCTTCCGTACAGGGGTTTCTCAAAACTATGAGTATAGCATCTCAGGAGGTACAGATAAATCCAAGGTCTTTGCATCTGTTGCATATACCGATGAAAATGGTGTTAACCGAATTCAGTACTTAAACAGATTAACAGCAAGTGTAAATGCAGAGAGCAAAGTCTCGAACAGAATAACAATAGGTGGCTCTTTTCAGTTCTCAAATCAGAAGCAGAGCGGACACCAAGACGGACAGGCCAAAGACAACCTCTTCTACCTGTGGAAAGTTCACCTTACAGAACGCTGGCCTTTTCAATATGCATCAGACGGATCCTACTGGATGAAGTACTATGACGGAGGGACGCGCGTAAACCCTGTTCCTCAGTGGCACCTTCAGCTAAATGACGCCACCCAGCAGAGAATATTGCTAAAGGGTTGGATAGAAGCAAGATTAACAGACGACATTAAAATTAAAAGTGTTGTTGGAGGAGACTATTTAAAAAGTCACGACCGGTTCGGATGGCTATATGGGCATATTAACTTTACAGCCTATGGGAACGGATATGCATCTGACAGGTTCCGCAATGTGGACAGGATTGTAAGTTCAACTACCGCCAACTTCACAAAATCCTTCGGCAAACACAATGTTTCTGCTTTAGTAGGGTGGGAAGCCGAAAAAGAGGACTTCCTCTATTCAAGGCTGGAAAAAATTGATTTTGCAAACTTTGGAGCAACAGAGTCTGCTCTTGCAAATACATTCAGATCTGGGTTTACTTACAGGAGTAACTCAAACCTATTATCTGCGCTAAGTAACATTAGTTATGACTACGACAATAAATATTATCTCTCTGGATCATATCGTCTGGATGGCTCCTCAAGGCTTGGTCCGGACAGCAGATGGGGTAACTTCTGGTCTGTTGCAGGTTCGTGGAGGCTTAGCAAAGAGATGTTTTTAAGAGATGTAAGCTGGCTGGATGAACTTAAAATAAGAGGTTCATACGGAACTAGTGGAACACTTCCTTCTAACTACTACGGTTATATGGCTGTTTTCAGTTATGGGGTATATGGTACAGAAGGTGCAGGGTATCCATCCAATCTTGCTAATGCAGACCTTACCTGGGAGAAAAACAAAAACTGGAACGTTGCTTTAGATGCAAGAATATTTGACAGGGTGGACATTGTAGCCGAATTCTACAATAAAACCACAGAAGATCTTTTGCTAAATGCATCAGTACCCTCAACAACAGGATTCTCGTCTGCACTATCAAATATCGGCTCTATGCTTAACAGAGGTCTTGAACTCTCAGTGAGTGCAGATATAATAAAGAAAAAGGATATGACCCTTACGGTTGGTCTTAACTGGGCAAATCTATATAATGAGATTATCTCACTTGCCAATGAAGGTGAGCAAATTGTTACAAGACCTCATATATGGAAAGCGGGCTATTCGTATGTGCAATATTATACCAGAGAGTATTATGGTGCAGACCCCCAGACGGGAGCAGCAATGTACTACTCTAATGCTACACTGCCCGATGGTTCAAAAGACAGGTCTTTAGTAAGCAGAGCTCAGGCTTCATCTGTAATTCTTGATGGGATGACTGCAATTCCAAAAGGATTTGGAGGGTTCAACTCTACCTTTACCTGGAAATCCCTTACAGCATCTATGGCTTGGTCATATAAATATGGGCACTATGTGTTTGATAATGCGGTAGATGATATTGAGGATGATGGTTACAACTCCTATAAAAACAGTGCACAATCTCAGAATGACCGATGGCAGAAACCAGGTGATGTTACTCAGGTTCCGCGTCGTGTTGCCGGGAATACAGGAGGTGGTTATTACGATTCAAGTCGTGCCCTTAAAGAGGGAGATTATTTAAGGTTGAAAAATATGACAATCTCCTATACGATTCCGGACAATATTAAGAATTATCTTAGATTGTCAAATGCAAGGGTTTATGTTTCAGGAACCAATCTCTTGACATTTACCGGTTTAAATTTCGACCCTGAGGTTCAGTCAAACGGGTATTATAACTTCACTTTCCCTGCGCTAAGAACCATAACCCTTGGGATAGAAGTATCACTATAATTTAATAAACAACTATAGATATGAAAAGATTTATTCTAAATATTCTGGTTTTCTCGGGGTTGATGATATCCATATCCTCTTGTGAAGGGTTTCTCGAGACAAGACCTACAAATGTCATTGTTGCCGAAACAGCTATGCTCACTCTCTATGATGCGGGAATTGTTGTTAATGGCCTTTATGAAAATATGAAGTGGTTTGATTACTACGGTACTCAAATGCAGCTCTTTGGAGACGAAAGAGGAGATAACATACAACCTCGTGCAATGTCTGTGGGGTGGCCACAAATTTATACTCTTGGGTATGAGTCAGAAGCAAATACCTATTTTTCTACCTGGTCCAGATGTTATGAGACAATAATGAGGTGCAACACACTCATAGGTAATATTGGTAATCTCCAGGTAACCTCTACTGCCGATATCGCAAAAAGAGACGACTATCTTGGTCAGGCATATGCAATAAGAGCTCTGGTATATTTTGACCTGGCAAGACTTTATGGCTACCCGTATGCAAAGGATAACGGAGCATCGCTTGGGGCAGTTCTTATTACTGAGATCACCTCTCCTCTGAATTCAAAAAAACCGAGAAGTACTGTTGCCGAGACCTACACACAAGTTCTGGGAGACCTGACAATTGCTTTGCCTTTGCTCTCAAAGACAAAAAACACCTATCACTTCAATTACTGGGCAGCAAAACTGCTTCAGGCGAGAGTCTACCTTTATAAGGGGGATTGGAATAATGCATACACAGCTGCCAAGGAGGTTATAGATTCATCTCCTTATTCGCTTGTTTCAAATGCAGGATATGTAAACTACTGGAAAGAGGAGGGTGCATCCGAGACCGTTCTTGAGCTGTTTGTCTCAAATCAGGCAAGAATTGACCTTGACGGAGGATATGCGTCTATGTGTCATAACTTGTGGCACGGCGCACCATCTTCCGGAGCTACCTTAATCCCTACTGTGAGCTGGATCAACCTTATAAAATCTGAACCGGGCGATGTGAGAGCACAATTTGTAAGATACGATTCTCAATATGAGATATCAAAGGCTTGGTTATCAAAATTTCCGGGGAACGGAGGGGTAAACTTCCGTCTTAACAACCCAAGAATTTTAAGAATCTCAGAGGCATATCTTATTGCAGCCGAAGGAGCAATCAAAGGATCTGCAGGTGTAACAGCTGCAAGTACATATCTTAACGCAATACGAAAAAGAGCAAATCCTTCTTTATCTGATATTACCGCTACGGATGCTCTTATCCAGATTGAGAGAAGGAAAGAGTTTATTGGTGAAGGGCACAGGTTTTTTGACCAGATGCGTTTGGGTAATTCAATTACCAGAGCAGATGGTGATGGCCATAATTTTGCAGTATCTGCAGGTTGTCCCGAGACTATCACCTGGAATTATTTTAAGATTGTTCTCCCAATTTCGCATACTGAGAGGAAGCTATATCCACAGCTACAGCAAAATCCAGGATATACGGAGTAGAGTTGGAATAGTTAAATTACATATGTAAGAAACAGGCATTAAACAGTTTACGACAAACTGTAGGCTTTATTAAGGCATCTGATAAGGATGCCTTTTTTTGTTGAAAATTTATGAAATGTTAAGTTTTCATTGACAATTCATTAAAAAGTAAAACTCTTGTCATAAAAATGCTTACATATTATTATGTAATTCAAGATAATTTTAAATTTATACTTTAATAATGACCACTCTTTATCTTCTGAAACGTACCTTACAAAATGATTTATAGATTTTTTTGTTTTCGTTTTTTTTTGTTATAAATTCGTAGCCGAAACAGTCACTAACTAATTTTTTAACTTAATCTAACTAGTCTATGAAGAAATCAATCTTGATTGTCTTAGCCCTCTTGCTTGTCAATATGGCTATGGCACAGATGAAGGTTACGGGTACGGTGACCTCCTCCGAGGACGGCTCACCAATTCCTTTTGCAACCGTCTTGGTTCAGGGCGCAAGAAACGTAGGAGCATCAACAGACCTGGATGGTAAGTACTCTTTTGACAATGTCTCAAAAGATGCAGTACTTATCTTCTCCTACATCGGATTTACTACGCAACAGGTACCTATCAACGGCAGATCGGTAATTAATGTTGTCCTTGTACCGGATGCAACCCGTCTGGATGAGGTAATGGTGGTTGCATATGGAACCGCCACAAAAGGGACCTTTACCGGAGCAGCCAGTGTCGTTAAAAATGACGCTATCAAAGATGTACCCAGCATCACTTTTGAAAATGCTCTAAACGGAAAGGTAGCCGGGTTGCAAATCACCACACTCTCCGGCCAGGCAGGCTCTACCTCTGCTATCAGGGTGCGTGGTATTGGTTCTATGAATGCATCAAATGAGCCTCTTTATGTTATAGACGGAGTTCCAGTGGTATCCGGCAATGCAGGCCAGATGAGTGGTTACATCTACTCAACAAGTAATGTAATGAGTTCACTTAACACTGCAGATATCGAGTCTATTACAGTATTGAAAGATGCTGCTGCTTCTTCACTTTACGGCTCTCGTGCAGCAAACGGTGTAATTCTCATTACAACAAAAAGGGGAAAACAGGGAAGGACAATTGTTAATTTCAAAGCATCGGTAGGTATTACCCCATCTTGGGCTACAGATAACTACGAAGTTGCAACAACCGAGCAACAGGTTGAGATGTACTATGAGAACTTTTGGAATGCAGGCGTTTACTATCAAAACAGAACTCAGCAGGATGCAAGTGTGAGAGCACTACAACAGCTTAATAACCGTTTTGCCAAACACGGCTATACATTTACAGCACCTGACCACACTGTAAAAACTCTTACAATTGGAGGTGACAGGGCTGGACAATATTTTGACTGGGAGGATGTGCTTTTCAGAACATCTGTATATCAGACATATGATCTATCTGTTAGCGGTGCAACAGAGAGTTCAAACTACTACACATCACTTTCATACACAAAAGAGCAGGGACGAATTCCTGTTAACAGTTTTGACAGGATTACAGGACGGGTTAATTTAACTCAAAAGGTTGGGAAAAGTGTTGAGTTCAATACCAATATTAATATAGCCAGAAGCGGTAAAGTGGGCTTTAACGATACCCGTGCTTTAGGAAACAACTATTTCCTTCAGAGCCGTAACCTAATGTGGGGTCTTTACTGGCCAACAGATTATATTACCGGAGCTCCTTGGACACTTAGATACGGAAGTTATGCATATAATCCGCTATTCTATAATAATGAGTGGGACAATAACTCAAGCACACTAAGGATATCTGCAAACGAAACAGTGACGGTAAAAATTCTACCGGAACTTACATTAAAGACAATCTTCTCATATGACAATGCAGGTACACTAGACCATCTTTATTACAGTCCGGTTCACTTCCTGGGATCTGCTTCAAAGGGTTCGGTGAGAGAGATGAGCACAAATGTAAATAAGCTGGTATCATCTACCACTCTTAACTATAACAAGACATTTGCACAGAAACACACAATTGGTCTGCTAGTTGGTTGGGAAGCAGAGGAGAACAAAACAGAGTTTATCAGAGCAGAGGGTTCAGACCTGCCAACGGGAGCACTTCAAACAGTTGCAACTGCAGGGGTTTTAACATCTAATGCATACTACTGGGGAAACACTATGCTCTCTATGCTCTCACGCGCAGAGTATAACTACGATAACAGATACTACTTCTCAGGCTCATTCCGTCGTGACGGATCTTCAAGATTGGGCCCTGATGCCCGCTGGGGTAACTTCTGGTCATTAGCCGGTTCGTGGAGAATAGACAAGGAGGAGTTTATGAAAAATGTAGATGTCATAAGCAGTTTGAGATTAAGAGGCTCATACGGGGTAAACGGAACACTTCCTTCGGCTAACTACGGATGGCGCTCACTTGCTACATATGGAAATAAATATATGGAGCAATCCGGTGGCGGAGTAAGTACAATTGCAGATGCTAGCCTATCCTGGGAGACAAGTTACACCTCTAATATAGCTTTGGAGTTTGGGTTACTTGACCAAAGAATCAGCGGAACAGTAGAGTTCTTTAACAGAGATTCAAAAGACCTGCTGCAAGATGTTCCAACTTCCCGTGTTACAGGTTTTGGGTCCACACTCAAGAATATCGGAGAGATTAATAATAAAGGGATTGAGATTGAGCTAAGCGGAGATATCATTAAGAATGAGACTATCACATGGAGTGCAGGAATAACAGCATCAAGTGTAAAATCTACTGTTACAAAACTGTATGGTGGTCAGAACATAATTTGGAATGAACCTACAGGTGGTGACGCCAGAACTAAGTTTATCTACCAGGAGGGACAATCTACTCTTGCTATTTATGGTCGTGAGTGGGCAGGTGTAGATAGAGAGACAGGTAAAAATGTTTGGTATATGAATAATGAAAACACAACCACACAACCTACCACAGTTAACGGACGCCCGGCTACATTCAGATATCAGGATGCAAGCGAGAAGATTATTGGAAATGTCCATCCTAAGCTATTTGGAGGTTTCAATACAGATGTTAAATGGAAAGGGTTCTCTCTTGCTCTTAACTTTACCTATAAACTTGGAGGATATACTTATGACGCTGCCGGTCGTGATGTAACCGATGACGGTTACTACTGGGAGAGGATTATGTCTAAAGATCAGTATGACAACAGATGGACTCCTGAGAACAAGGATGCCAAATATCCGCAACGCGTCGCTGTTGACTTTGAAGATGTAAACCAAAAGAGTAGCAGGCATATGCACGATGCAGACTATTTAAGATTAAAGAGTTTAACTTTATCCTATAACCTGCCAAAGAGTATTCTTAACAAGGTTAAGATTTCTAACACAAGGATCTATTTCAACGGAATGAACTTATGGACATTGGCGGCATACAAAGTGTATGATCCTGAGGTTAATGAGTATGGTTCAAGAGGTTGGGAAACTCCAATTGGTAAGACATATACTTTCGGTGTTGAATTTAGTTTCTAATTATTAAATGATGCTACAATGAAAAAAATAAATTTACTATTTACGGTTCTGGGCATTGCACTACTTTCTTCTTGCGAGGGTTTTTTGGATGTTAAGCCAAGTGACTCTGCAGCAGCAGAAACGTCAATCACAAATGCAAATGATGCTAAGGTTGTGATGAGCGGTTTAATGAGGAAGTTGACATCTGCAGACTATTACGGCAGAAATTTTGTCCTTTATGGTGATGCCAAAGGTGGCGATTTTGCCATTCGCTCTCAGGGTAGAGGAAATGATGCCCTCTATACTTTTAATCACTCGATATCTTCAAATAACTACGGAGGTTACTGGGCTCAGATGTACCACTGTATTCTTCAGGCAAACAATCTTCTGCTTAATATCGCAAAGATAGAGGCAGCAGGTAATGGAAGTGCAGCTTTAAATGAATATAAAGGCCAGGCACTTACAGCAAGAGCACTAATCTATTTTGACCTTGTTCGCCTTTATGGAAAGCCATACAATATGGACAAGGCTTCCTATGGAGTTCCATTGGTTCTTGAGCCTCTGGATGCATCTGCACAGCCATTGAGAGCCTCAGTTGAGGCGGTTTATACTCAAATAATGAAGGATCTTACAGATGGCGCTCCGCTTCTTGCAAAGACAAAAGTAAACGGCTTCCTTAACTACTACGGAAATATGGCACTTCAGGCACGGGTAAATCTCTATATGGGAAAATATACCGAGGCCCTGGCTGCTGCAGAAGTGGTTATGGGAACTACTCTTTACTCGTTATACTCTAATGCAAACTGGAACGGCTCTTGGGCACTTCCTTTTGGCTCAGAGTCAATTTTCGAACTTGGAGTTTACGCCAGTGAGGCAAATCTTGGAACAGCATCTCTTGGTTATTATCTGCTTCGTCTGGCAAAAGTTACTGGAGCAAGCGGATGGTTTATGGCTAGCGACTACTATCTTGCAAGGCTTAATCAAGACCCTACCGATGTTCGCTTCGGTATGATGGAGAGAGATGAGTCATCGACAACAAGATTAGGCTCTTGTCTTAAATATGTTGGAGGTCCTGCAATGTTGGGAGATAAAGGCGTAGCCTCCTCAACCAATATTAAGGTTATCCGTCTGTCTGAGATTTATCTGCTTGCCGCAGAGGCTGCTCTTAATCTTCCTACACCGGATAAGACAAAAGCTTCTAATTACCTTAATGCAATTCGCAAAAGGGCTCCGGCTCTGGCACCTTCAACTCCTGTAAATGTTACTATGTCTATGATTGAAGACGAGAGAAGTAAGGAGCTTTTCGCAGAAGGTCACAGATATTTTGATATGATTCGCTGGAATAAGAACATTGAGTTTAACGATGACTTTATCTATCCTGCAGTTATCATATCTCACAGAGAGAAAATTATAAACAGAACTTTCTACAAGACAATTCTGCCAATTCCTCAAAATGAGATTGATGCAAATCCAAAAATTGCAGAACAGCAAAATCCGGGTTATGTAAACTAACAGTTATGTGACTAGTTAATGAAGAGGCTGCCATTTTTGGTAGCCTTTTTTTATATTAAGTCGCCACATATGCGTGGAAAGCTCACCGGCAGCAACGCAGTTTTTTCAAACGCTTTTTTCTTTGAGTTTTTCGGGGCTTCCGGAACGCCTCCCTACGGTCGTTGAACGGTCCTCAGCTTTAACTATGAAAATACTACGAAAATAGATCAATTTTTGAATGATTGATTTTGCTGGTTGTCTCCTTTATACCGGATATATTTCTGACCAGCATCTTCTCTATGAAATTCATTTTGTCGAAAAGGAATTCACCACCAACAACCTCTTTTACATATGCGTGGTTATAAAGAAGTTCCGGGAAGGCATTTTTAAGCTCGCTCTCAAATTCCGGTTCATTCATAGCGCACACATAAAGGGCTACCCTTTTTTGAAGCAGATCTACAAGATTTTTATTACAAAACTCTTTGACGCTGTTCTGGATACTCCCGGCGTGGATAGATCCGCCAATTATGATGTTATCATAAAGGCTCAGGTCTATAGTTTTGCCCTCTTTTAAATTAAATAGAGTGGTCTCACAGTTTTTGTGTTTCTCTTTAATAAGATTTGCCACCTTCTCCGAAGTTCCGTGCGATGTTGCATAGATAATTGTTGTTCTCATCTTTTGATATTAAATGTTTTTGCAAAGAAACATAGAGGCTCTCAGAGAGAGGTCTCACTTTGCCTTTAAAGGGTCTCAGTTTGCCTTTAACAGGTATCACTTTACCTTTAACGGGTATCACTTCACCTTAAGATAGTACTCACTGGGTGTTACACCGGTAGTTTTTTTGAATACGCGGTTAAAGGCGGCCTTAGAGTTGAACCCGCAGTCGTAGGCCAAAGATATGATTGTGTAGTTTCTGTTAGATAGATCTTTGCACATATGCTTGAACTCTTCAACTCTGTAATGGGCAATAAAGTCAAAGAAGTTCATATTAAGTCGTGTGTTTATTACCCGGGAGAGGTATTCAGAAGAGACCTTCATTTGAGAGCTCAGAACACCAAGAGTAATCTCAGGGTTAAGATATGGTTTGCTCTCCTTCATATAAGAGAGCAGCTGGTTTATAAACTCCTCCTCCTGCTTAGCAATCGGCTCCCTGTTTTCGGTAACCTCTTGAGGTTTATTGATGATATAATCCCTGTTTGTACCGGAGAAAAGATCTCCCTGTCTTAGCCCGAAAAATCCCAAAATAATCACAAAAACAGATGCAATTGCGTATCCTATAGTTTGTAATGAGTTGTATGAAAAGATATCGACAAATGAGTCAAATAGATAGAGTAAACTAATTACGGAGTAGCAAATCAGTGCCCATATCAGTAAAAACTTAAGCCATCTGAGATCAATTTTCTCTGTTTGGGAAAAATAGCTTTTTATTCTTTTTCTGTGAGCGGAAATAAGTGATAACCCCCATCCGATGTAACCAATGTTAGAGAGTGCTATCATCGAAGCGATAATGAGAAAGAGCGGCTTTTCGTGAAATGATTCAGATCTGTCTGACGCAATTTTAACAGTGTCATCTGCAGAGTAGCTATTTAAGAAGAGTAAAATGAAAGCAATGAAAAAAGGGGTCAGAAGCAGAAGATGAACTCTTTTGTATCTGAAATTCGGGGTTATGAGCCTTTTAACATAGAGCCACAATGTGGGGCCAAGAAGAAGAATAAACGGTACAGAGCTATTTATTAAAAAGGGGTAATTATAGCCGGATTCACGGTTAATAATCTCTAGATAGGCAAGTGCAAGACTCAGAGCAGATATCAGAAGATAGACAGAAAGCAGATTATCTGCATCGTTTCTACCCTTCTTAGTGAGTAAAAGAGCAGATAGCATCAGCGACATAAATATCCCATAAATAAGGGTTGTTTCCATCTTCTGTCTATAAGTTGACAAAGTTAATCAAAGTGTGAAATCTTGGTTAATATTTCAGATAGCACCTTTTTGTTTTATATTTGTAGCAAATTTCGAAAAATCAATAATTAATTGTAGCCATAATGGAGTATTTTCATATAAGTTCACACAACAATACCATAGATGAGGTAAGGTTACTGCTTGATCCAAATTGTAAAATTGTTTTGTCTCAGCAGGCCAGGGAGAGAATTTTTGAAAGCAGGGAGTATCTGGATAATCAGATGCTTAAAGCTAAGGAGCCTATTTATGGGATAAATACAGGGTTTGGCTCGCTTTGCAATGTTAAGGTAGATAGTGACCAGCTTTCTCAACTACAGATAAACCTTGTGATGTCTCACGCTTGCGGGTTAGGGGAGGAGGTTCCCGAGGATATTGTGAAGCTTATGATGGCACTCAAGATAAAATCCCTCTCATACGGCTATTCCGGAGTGAGAACTGAGACCGTAGAGAGGTTGGCAGATATGTTTAACAACAGGGTCTATCCTGTGGTTTACAAACAAGGATCTCTTGGTGCATCAGGCGATTTGGCTCCTCTTGCAAATATGTCACTACCTTTAATTGGTCTTGGAGAGGTAAATTATCAGGGGAGAAGATATCCATCTGCAGAGATTAACAGTGTGTTCAAATGGGAGCCGCTAAAGCTGGAGTCAAAAGAGGGTCTGGCTCTTTTAAATGGCACCCAGTTTATGCTTGCATACAGTATTTGGTGTATAATTAAAGCAAGAAAACTATCTCAACTTTCGGACATAATTGCCGCTCTCTCTTTGGATGCGTATGACGGAAGGGTTGAACCATTCACAGAGGCGGTCCATCTGGTTCGCCCGCACAAGGGACAACTTGAAACAGCTGCAAAGATGAGAGAACTCCTTAAGGGTAGTGAGCTTATTTCCAGAGATAAATTGCACGTTCAGGATCCATACTCATTCCGTTGCGTTCCTCAGGTTCACGGAGCTTCAAAGGATGCAATAAATTACGCCCTAAATGCCTTTGTGACGGAACTAAACAGCGCAACAGACAATCCGACTATTCTGCCGGAAGAAGATAAAATTATATCTGCAGGTAATTTTCACGGACAGCCTCTTGCTCTTCCTCTTGACTTTCTGTCAATTGCATTGGCAGAGCTTGGCAGTATATCGGAGAGACGCACCTATCAACTGATATCCGGTAAGAGAGGGTTACCCTCATTTTTGGTTGCACATCCGGGCCTCAATTCCGGATTTATGATTCCTCAGTATGCACAGGCATCTGTAGTGAGCCAAAATAAACAGCTGGCAACACCTGCCTGCGTAGATACTATTGACTCATCTCAGGGTCAGGAAGACCACGTAAGTATGGGAGCAAATGCCGCAACCAAATGCTATCAGGTGGTTGAGAACCTGGAGAAGATTCTTGCAATAGAGCTTATGAATGCAGCACAGGCACTTGAATTTCGCAGGCCTTTAAAGAGCTCTCCAGTTATTGAAGAGTTTGTCTCAAAATATAGAGGAGTTGTCCCGTTTGTAAAGGAGGATGAAGTTATGTATATTCACATTAACAACTCCATTGCTTTTTTAAGAGATGTAGAGATTTAGCGGATTCATGAAGATCATTATAATAAATATCAAAGAGATTGTTCAAACAGAGCAGGTAGAGAGAGTTTCGGTCCGTTCCGGTGCCTCAATGTCCTCTATGAATAATATTCGTGATGGTTATATAATAATAAACGGAGAGCTTATAGAGGAGTTCGGGGAGATGTTGCACCTTACAGAGGAGCAGACTACCGGGGCAAACATTATAGACGCTGCCGGCAGAATGGTCCTTCCGGCATTTTGTGACTCTCATACACATCTGGTTTACGCCGGCAGCCGCGAGATGGAGTATATAGATAAGATTCGCGGATTGTCCTATCAGGAGATTGCAGCCAGAGGGGGAGGGATTCTCAACTCCGCACAACTGCTTCACGCAACAAGTGAAAAGGATCTTTTAAATCAAACAATGGCGAGAGCCCGGGAGATTATTCGTTTCGGAACAGGAGCAGTGGAGATAAAGAGCGGATATGGCCTCACGGTTGAGGATGAGGTGAAGATGCTGCGAGTTGCACGAGAGATTGGATTATGCACCCCGCTCACGGTTAAAACAACATTTTTGGGAGCTCACGCAGTCCCTCTCAGGTATAGAGACAGGAGAGAAGCATATGTAGATGAGATTATTACAGAGATGATTCCTGCCGTAGCCTCAGAAAATCTTGCAGATTTTATAGATGTCTTTACAGAGGATGGCTTCTTCTCTGTTGCAGATACCGAAAGGATATTTGAAGCCGGAGTAAAATATGGTTTAAGACCAAAAGTGCACGCAAATCAGATGAGCTTTTCGGGAGGTGTGCAGGTTGGAGTGAAGTATAACGCAATCTCTGTAGATCATCTTGAGTTCACAGGCGAGCACGAGTTTGAAGCTCTTAAAGATACCGGCACAATTGCAACAGTTCTGCCCGGATCTACATTCTTTCTGGAGATGGAGTATGCACCGGTTAGAGATATGATTAACTTTGGACTTCCGGTAGCAATCGCGACAAACTACAATCCGGGCTCATCACCCTCCGGAGATATGAAGTTTATGATGGCACTTGCCGCATTAAAGATGAAGATGACACCTTATGAGGTAATTAACGCCTCAACAATAAACGGAGCTTATGCAATGGGCATAAGCAATACACACGGTACTATTGCAGTAGGAAAAGTGGCCAACCTAATGGTTACAAACCCCATTCCGTCAATTGAATATATCCCTTATGCAATATCCACTCCTCTGGTAGAGAGGATGTTCCTAAAAGGGAAAGAGATAGATGTTCGTTAAATAAGGTAAAATAATTTAAAGCTATGTTCAGATTCACTACACCATTGGGAGATATAGCAATTACATTGCTGGGACACGCCTCGCTGATTATTCAGTGGAATGAAAAATATATATTTGTCGACCCATACAGTAATGTAGCCGACTATTCAAAACAACCTAAGGCAGATCTTATCCTCCTGACTCACCATCACTATGACCATCTGGACGAGGATGCTCTAAAAGAGATCGTTACAGACAAGAGTCTCTTTGTAACCAGCCAGGGGTGTAAGGAGAGCTTACCTCAGGCAAATGTACTTACCCCGGGAGAGAGCTTCACTTATAATGAGTTAAAGATAGAGGCAGTATATGCCTATAATATTATAAATATGAGAGAGGATGGCTCTCCGTATCATCCCAGAGGAGAGGGTAACGGATATATCCTCAACTTTGGAGAGTACAGAGTCTATATTGCAGGCGACTCGGAGATAACTCCCGAGATGAGAGAGATTAAAAATATTGATATTGCCTTTCTTCCAAAGAACCTCCCCTACACAATGAGTGACCAGATGTTCATTGAGGCAGCCTGGGCATTAAAACCAAAGAATCTCTTTGCATATCACTTCTTTAACCTTGAACTTGAATATTTAAAGAGCAAGATGCCACAGGGAGTTGTGCTGCGAAATAGTTAGGGTAGTCAACTAATATTTTAAAATAACAGAAGTAACCGTAGTTAAGTTATGATCAAAAAAATTATTGAGTGCGTTCCCAATTTTAGCGAAGGACGCAATATGCAGGTTATAAAAGAGATAACCGATCAGATTGAGAAAGTGGAGGGGGTTAACCTTTTGAATGTAGATCCCGGTGCTGCAACCAACAGGACAGTGGTGACATTTGTGGGAGAGCCAAAGCAGGTTGTTGAGGCAGCTTTTCTGGCGATAAAGAGGGCAGCAGAGGTTATAGATATGAAGCACCATACTGGAGAGCACCCACGAATGGGGGCAACAGATGTTTGTCCGTTGATCCCAATATCGGGTGTTACAATGGAGGAGTGTGCAGATTATGCAAGAGCACTGGCAAAAAGAGTGGGGGAGGAGTTATCTATTCCGGTTTACTGTTATGAGAATGCTGCTTTTGAGCCTAAAAGAAAGAACCTGGCAAATTGTCGCTCCGGTGAATACGAAGGGTTGCCAAAGAAGTTTACCGACCCAGGGTGGAGGCCGGATTTTGGCCCGGCAAGCTTTACAGAGAGCGTGGGCCACACAGGTGCCACAGCAATAGGGGCGCGTGATTTTTTAATAGCAATTAACTTCAACCTCAATACTACATCTACCCGCAGAGCCAATGCCATTGCATACGATGTTAGGGAGAAGGGGCGCAAGAAAAGAGAGGGAAATCCGTTTACGGGAAAAGTTGTAAAGGATGAGAAGGGAGATGAAGTTTGGTTGCCGGGTACTTTAAAAGGGTGTAAAGCAATAGGATGGTTTATTGAGGAGTATGGTATTGCACAGGTTTCAATGAATGTGACAGATCTCTCTGCTACTCCTGTGCACATTGCTTTTGACGAGGTGGTTGCCAAAGCATCTGCCAGAGGAATAAGGGTTACCGGAAGCGAGATTGTGGGGCTTATACCTAAAAGGGTTCTTATAGATGCGGGTAAATTCTATCTGGCAAAGCAGAGCAGATCTGCAGGGGTGTCAGAGGAGGAGATAATTAAGATTGCCGTTAAATCTATGGGACTAGACGATCTTAAACCATTTGATCCGCAGGAGAAGGTTATTGAATACCTGATAGAAAACAGAGCAGAGAAGAGACTGATAGATTTAACCTGCAGAGGATTTGCGATGGAGACTGCGCGTGAATCACCTGCTCCGGGAGGTGGTTCGGTATCTGCCCTGATGGGTTCCCTGGGTGCCGCGCTTGGTACAATGGTTGCCAACCTCTCTTCTCACAAAGCGGGCTGGGATGAGAGATGGGAATACTTCTCAGAGTGGGCAGAAAAGGGGCAGCAGATTATCTCGGAGATGCTTATTCTAGTTGATGAAGATACCAATGCATTCAAAAAAATTATGGAGGCGTTTGGGCTTCCCAAGGGAAGCGATACCGAAAAGGAGGCCAGAAGCAGAGCTATTCAGGAGGCCACTCTTTACGCTACAGCAATTCCTTTTAAAACAATGGAGGTTGCATACAGAGCATTTGACCTGGTTGAGGCTATGGTTAAAGAGGGAAACCCAAACTCTGTTTCAGATGCAGGGGTGGGAGCACTCGCGCTGAGGTCGGCCATTTTTGGAGCATATATGAATGTAAGGATTAACTCAAAAGATCTTAAAGATAGAGTTGTTGCAGATGCAATGGTAGAGGAGGCACAACTAATTTTTGACAAAGCTATGTTGCGCGAAAAGCAGATTACCGATGCAGTTTTAAAAACCCTTGAATAGTTGCAGATTGCTTTTATATACTGTCGCTACTTATGCAGTGGGAAGCTCACCGGCAGCAACGCAGTTTTTTCAAACGCTTTTTTCTTTGTGTTTTTCGGGGCTTCCGGAATGCCTCCCTACGGTCGTTGAACGGTCCTCAGCCTTTTTCCGAAAAACCCTTCAGAAAACAAGCTAAAAAACAGATGTTGCTGCCGGTGAGTTTTCTCCACTGCATAAAAAAAGAGGATGACCAAAAAGTCATCCTCTTTTTTAGTGTTACAGAGAGATTACTCAGCCGCAGAGGTTAACCTCTTGTATGAGTTATATCTCCATTTTGCGAACTCCTCTGTTAGTTTGAAGAGCTCTTCGGCCTCGTTAGGGAATGTTTTAACAAGTGAAGTGTACCTCACCTCTCCCTTTAGGAACTCCTGGAACTTAGTCCAGTCCGGCTCTTTGCTATCCAGAGTGAATGGATTCTTACCCTCTGCCTCAAGTACGGGGTTGTAACGGTAGAGTTGCCAGTAACCGCATTCAACTGCCAGTTTCTCCTCTCTCTGGGTTGCTCCCATTCCGTTCTTTAGCCCGTGGCTGATACAAGGTGCATAAGCGATAATCAAAGATGGTCCGTCATACTCCTCGGCCTCTTTGAGCACTTTGAAGAGTTGGTTCTGGTTTGCTCCCATTGCCACCTGTGCAACATAAACATAACCATAGCTCATTGCCATCATACCAAGATCTTTCTTGCGGATCTTCTTACCGGATGTTGCAAATTTCGCAACGGCACCAACCGGGGTAGATTTAGATGATTGACCTCCTGTGTTAGAGTATACCTCTGTGTCAAGTACAAGAACATTAACATTGCTTCCCGATGCCAGTACGTGGTCAAGACCTCCGTATCCAATATCATAAGCCCATCCGTCTCCTCCAATTATCCACTGTGAACGCTTAACGAAGTAATCTTTAAGAACTGTAAGCTCTTTGCATATCTCACATTTGCAAGCAGAGATAAGCGGAATCAATTTATCTGCAATCTCTTTTGTTGCGATAGTATCTTCGCGTTTAGAGAGCCACTCTCCAAAGAGAACCTTCATCTCGGCAGTGCAGGTGTTGCACTCAAGGCCATCTGCCATCAATTTGGCAACCCTGTCGCGAACCCTCTCAGATCCCAGGTGCATACCCAGACCATATTCGGCGTTATCTTCGAACAGTGAGTTAGCCCAAGATGGACCTTTTCCGTCTTTGTTGGTTGTGTATGGAGATGATGGGAATGAACCTCCGAAAATGGAAGAGCAACCTGTAGCGTTTGCAATCATCATTCTGTCTCCGTAGAGCTGAGTTACAGCTTTAATGTAAGGAGTTTCACCGCAACCTGCGCAAGCTCCCGAGAACTCAAACAGTGGCTGGGCAAACTGAAGATTCTTCACATTTTGACTCTTTGGCTGGATGGTGTCTTTGTACCCAACAACAGAGTGCAGATGGTCGAAGTTGGCCTGCTCGTGAACCTGAGTTTCGAATGGTTTCATAACAAGAGCCTTGGTTTTGGCAGGACATACATCTGCACAGTTACCGCAACCTGTACAATCCATAGGTGTTACCTGAATTGTAAAGCTGTACTCTTTGAATGGTCCGTTACCCTTTATCTTCTTAACTCCCTCGGGAGCTTTCTGCTGCTCATCTTCGTTCATAAGGAAAGGTCTGATGGCTGCGTGAGGGCAAACATAGGCGCACTGGTTACACTGAATACAGTTTTCTGACTGCCACTCAGGGATATGTACAGCAATACCGCGTTTTTCGTAAGCAGATGTTCCTGAAGGAATTGTGCCGTCTTCCAGGTGAAGGAATGCACTTACAGGAAGGTCATTGCCACTTTGGGAGTTCACAACATCGGCAACATTTCTTACCCAGTCCGGTGCAAGTCTGTCAAAAGTGTCCGGACGGAACTTGCCGGTTAGGTTTTTCCATTCGCAAGGGATCTCTACCTTTTCGCACTCTGCCCCTCTGTCTATAGCGTCATAGTTCATCTTTAGAACTTTGTCGCCCTGTTTTCCGTATGATTTTTTAGCAGCATCTTTCATCTCTTTAACTGCCTGCTCATAAGGAATAATATCTGCAATCTTAAAGAAGGCACTCTGGAGAATTGTGTTGGTTCTGTTTCCAAGCCCAATCTCCTCTGCAATCATTGTAGCGTTAATGATATAGAGGTTAAGTTGTTTCTTGGCAATTGTAGCCTTAACAAAATCCGGAAGTTTCTCAATAGTCTCCTCTTTGTTCCAAAGGGTGTTAAGAAGAAGTGTTCCACCCTTCTTAATTCCTTTAAGAACATTGTATTTAGTAAGATAAGTTGTTACGTGACAAGCAACGAAATCCGGGTTAGAGACAAGATATGGAGAGGTGATAGGGGTATCTCCGAATCTTAGGTGTGAGCAGGTGTATCCGCCGGACTTCTTGGAGTCGTAGTCGAAGTAAGCCTGAACATACTTAGGTGTTGTCTCACCGAGAATTTTGATTGTATTTTTATTTGCACCAACAGTACCATCTGAACCGAGTCCGTAGAATTTACACTCAACTACACCCTTCTTAGATACATTGATCTCCTCTTTAATAGGGAGTGACTTAAATGTAACATCATCAACGATACCAATGGTGAAGCCGTTCTTTGGCTCTTTCATATTTAGGTTTTCGTAAACCGAGAAGATCTGGGCAGGGGTTGTGTCTTTAGATGAGAGACCGTAACGGCCGCCAACGATTAGAGGGAGTTTCCCGCTTCTGTCTGCAATTGCAGATTTAACATCTAAATAAAGAGGTTCACCAACTGCACCCGGCTCTTTAGTTCTGTCCAGGACTGCGATTCTCTTGACGCTCTTAGGAAGTACGCGGAAGAAGTATTTTGCCGAGAATGGTCTGTATAGACGAACGGTAAGAACACCGACTTTTTCACCTTTTGCAACCAATACATCTACAACCTCTCTGATAGTTTCGCAAACAGAACCCATTGCAATAACAATATTCTCAGCTTCAGGGTCTCCGTGATAGTCAAAAGGAAGATAGTGACGCCCTGTAGCTTCACTTATCTCGCCCATATAACGCGCTACGATATCCGGAACAGCGTCATAGTATGGGTTACAAGCCTCTCTGGCCTGAAAGAATACATCCGGATTCTGGGCAGTACCTCTTGTAACAGGTTTATTTGGGTTGAGAGCTCTTGTGCGGAACGCGGTTAGTGATTTCTCACTGATCATTTTTTTCAATTCATCCTGGTCAAGATCTTCAATTTTCTGAATCTCGTGTGATGTCCTGAATCCGTCAAAGAAATGAAGGAAAGGAACTCTGGACTTTAATGTGGAGAGATGTGCAACAGCTCCCATATCTAAAGCCTCCTGAACTCCGCTTGAAGCGAGCAGTGCAAAACCTGTTTGTCTTGCAGACATAACATCGGAATGGTCTCCGAAGATTGAAAGTGCCTGAGCAGCAAGAGTTCTGGCAGAAACGTGAAAAACTGTAGGAAGTAATTCGCCGGCAATCTTGTACATATTAGGAATCATCAGGAGAAGTCCCTGAGAAGCAGTAAAAGTAGTAGTCAGGACACCAGCCTGAAGTGCCCCGTGAAGCGTACCTGCAGCACCCCCCTCGCTCTGCATCTCCACAACCTTAACGGCCTCTCCGAAGAGATTCTTTTTCCCATAAGCAGACCATTCATCCACATACTCTGCCATCGTAGATGAGGGAGTGATAGGATATATGGCTGCCATCTCGCTAAACATGTATGCAACATGCGCTGCGGCGTAATTACCATCACAGGTAATAAATTTTTTTTCTTTTGCCATAGCTTTTTTGTTAGAAATTAGTACTTTTTATATTTATTAATCTTATATTTAATTATTTATCTCTATATTTGGAGAGTGATATATGACTTTTAGATGTGCAATAAAAAAATAACACCCCGCGCTCTTTTGATAATTGCGGAGATGTCATCTGATATCTTACCTGCTTTTTTGTTCAACCAAACATTCTCGCCGGGGCTCTTGAGGAGCCCGACGAGCTCTGTCTCTGTATCGAACTCTTTTGCTATTTGATAGTAATTTGGCATATTATATACTACCCGTCAAAAATACGATATTTTTTTAAAACTTAAAAGGATTTTCACTATTTTTATGCACCAGTAAACCTAAATAAATATACTATGAAAAGATGTTTTTTAATAGCAATTGCACTGATAGTTTCATTAACATCTCAGGCACAAAGCGGTACGATCAAAGTGTTAAACGGGAAGGTAGTTGAGGGTGATTTTTTCAAAGAGAAGCTTTATGTCTTTGATAAATATATAAACGGAAGAATAAGATTATCAGACGGAACGGTTTACGTGGGAGATCTTAACATCAATACTCTGGGCCAGACAGTAAGGGTCATTACAGACACCGGAGACACTATTGCTATTAAAACAGAGAAGCTGGTAGAGGCAGTAAGTGCAGGGAACACTCTTTTTCTGAAACTTAATAACACCTATGTACAGGTACTAAATACATATGGTGACACCTATTTGGGAATATCAAGGGTTCTTAAGCTTGGTCAGGAGAAGATTGAGGGGGCATACGGCGGAACCAATGAGGTCTCCTCTATTGCCAAGTACTCCTCCGTGGAGGTGGAGAACAGACTGGAGAAAATTGTGGGCAGCAGCAATATCCGCTATGACTATTACGAAAATATACACCTGATTAAGGGTGGCAAGATACTTCCTGCAACTAAAAAGAATTTTGAGAAACTATTCTCAGATCAAAAGAAGATGATTGAAAGTTATATTGTCGAGAACAATATAAAATTCAATCATAATGAGAGTGTAATACAACTGTTCAACTATCTGGCAAACAGTAAGTAATTCTATTTATAAAGAGTTTCTGCAATTGCAGAGTGCTACTGATGACCAGATACCACGCTTTCGGGGGCAATCTTCTTGATTAAGCCCTGAAGAACATTTCCGGGACCCAGTTCCACAAACTCTCTCGCTCCGTCACTCCACATATTCTCCACAATTTGCCTCCACCTTACGGGTGCCGTGAGTTGGGTAATGAGATTCTCTTTAATTTTCTTTGGGTCGCTGTTTGGCAGAGCATCTACATTTTGGTAAACAGGGCATACAGGTGCTTTGATATCTGTTGCCTCAATGGCAGAGGCCAGCTCCTTTCTTGCAGGTTCCATAAGCGGTGAGTGAAATGCGCCTCCTACTGCCAGAACCAGAGCTCTCTTTGCCCCTGCGGCTTTTAGTTGCTCACACGCCAGATTAA
Organism: Bacteroidetes bacterium HGW-Bacteroidetes-5; assembly: GCA_002842515.1. Lineage (GTDB taxonomy): Bacteria > Bacteroidota > Bacteroidia > Bacteroidales > UBA932 > Bact-08. The sequence continues at coordinate 2,169,898 of PHDC01000001.1, forward strand.
CAGCCTCCACGCTCCCGGAGATCACGATTTGCCCATTACTGTTAAAGTTAGCCGGTACCACTACTCCCTCAATTTTTGCGCAGATTTCCTCTACGATTTTGTCGTCCGATCCAAGAATTGCGGCCATAGTGGATGGCTCCAGTTTGCAAGCCTTTTGCATTGCCTGAGCCCTTGCCGAAACAAGTCTCAATCCATCTTCAAAGTTCATTGCTCCTGCTGCTACCAGTGCACTGAACTCACCCAAAGAGTGACCCGCCACCATATCGGGATTAAAGTTCTCAATACACTTTGAGAGTATTACAGAGTGAATAAATATGGCAGGTTGTGTAACATTTGTCTGTTTAAGCTCTTCGTCGCCTCCTTCAAACATTATGTCTGTAATACGGAAACCAAGAATCTCATTTGCTTTCTCAAACATCTCTTTTGCAAGCGGATGGCTATTGTAGAGATCTTTGCCCATCCCGCTAAACTGTGCTCCCTGTCCGGGGAATACAAATGCTTTCATATTTTAAATTATTGATTACCGGGCAAAGTTACATTTTTTAGTGAAAATTAAAATAGCTATATTTGCCGCCCAGTGACGGCCCCGTAGTTCAGCTGAATAGAACGTCAGATTCCGGTTCTGAAGGTCGGGGGTTTGAATCCCTTCGGGGTCACTAATTTTAGTTCTTGCTAACAAAAGGCACTCTCTGATTTTGAAAATCCTCCCCACCTTACGGCGGGTCCCCTCCCTCTTTGGGAGCCAATGTTTTCTAAATCAGAGAGTTCCTTTTCCTCTTTTTGCCTTGTGACCCGGAAGGGTTTATTTTCGGGTGAAGCGAATTTCTCGGGTTGGTGTGTTGTTGTGCAGACCATCCCAGGAGAGGATGAATTTTACCTGTTTACCTCTCTCCAGTGTTGAGAGGATTGGGGAGATGTCAAATGATACTCGTCCGAAGGTGCGATAGATTTGGGCGTCACCTTTTGCATTATGTCGGAACTTTAGGTAAATTTTGTCGGAAGTGCTATTTTGCTCATCTACCACAAGGTTAACCATATGAGTGATGTTTGGAAGGTTACGGAAGATGTTAAAATTGATATTGAAGTACTTGGAGCTAATCCAGGCATCAACTACTTCCGATCTGTCGTTGCCGATACTGTCTTGTTGAGCAGGGGTATTAACATCTGTGGAATAGAGTGCGGGTTTGGAGAGTACGCTGAACAGATCATTAAGTACAATAGGGTACTTAGATGTTGAGTCATTGAGTTGGATCCTGCCTCCTGTGATTTTGTAATCTGCAATAACCCTTTGTCCCACTTTTACCGATGCGTAAGGTATTCTATTCTCAACTATCTCAAGAATTGCTCCGTTGTCCAGGCGGATAGAGTATCCGGGTGAGCCATCTGCAATTTCGCCATAGCTAATAAGGAAATTTCCTCTGTTATGGTCATCTTTTTCACATCCGGCGGCGAATGGTAAAACCAATAGAATAGCCGCGGCAAGTCTAATAAATGTTCTTTTCATATTCTATCAGATTAAAGTTACTTCTAGATATGAGATGCAAAAAAGATTCCAAATGTTGCATAAATAGAGATGTCGCAACAAATCAGCAAAAGTATTTTTGGATCTGAAAGTTAGTCTATAAAAGCAATAATCTCACCTTTTTCGACTGTATCTCCCTGTTTTGCAAAGATCTGAACAATTTTACCTGTTTTTGGAGATTTTAAGAGCTCGAGGCCGTAAAATGTCTGAACAAAACATATCGCTTTATCTTCTTGTACAGAGTCTCCAATAATTGGCGCAGATGATTTGTCTGTTAAATCATACTGCCATAGAAGCTGACCTTTAACAGTTGCTTGAACCGGTTTGGCTTGAGGGTATTTTTCAAGAATTTTCTCTACATCGAATTTAGGAACCTCAAGTACCGGACGCTTGATTATTATTGGTGCTCCGGCCTTCTCTTTTGCCGCCTCCAACTCCTGCTCGAAACGCTGTTTTGCAACTCCGCTCTTATAATCGCGGTATTGTCTCTCGTGCATTGCAAACTCAAACAGCTCCTCATCGTCCTCTCCCTGTTCCCAGTTGTTTTCAACCATCTCTGCTCTGAATTTTTCCAGTTCATTTGGAAATGCATCCTGAGGTGTACCTGTATAGAACTCTAAACCTTTATCCTTTGCAATCTGAATCAATTCCGGGTCAAGTTCTCCGGGCAGTTTACCAGTCTTACCAAGAATCATATTCCAGGTGTCCTTGTCAATTGTAGACCATCTAGGCTCACCCTTGAGGGTATGCATCAGGTTCATCAGGGCGATGTTCTTCACATACTGGCTGAAAGGCGTTACCAAAGGAGGATATCCCATCTTTGGCCATACATACTCTACCTCGTGGAAGAGCATAACTACCAGTTCGTTAAGCTGAAGTTGCCTCTTTCCCTGATTTTTAAGAGATGAATTTATAGCTCCGTGGAATCCTTTGAGATCTGCCATCATAGAGCCCATCATTCCACCCGGAAGACCACAGCCAACTAAAAGTGAGGTCATCTGCTTATTACCCGGGTCAATAAAATATCCCAGGTAGTCATCCATAAAGCTCTGGGTTAGTCTTCTCGCCTCCATATATGCCTCCATATTGATCTCCTTAACCAGGAAACCGGCATCCTTCATCATCGCCTGGATTGTGATAACATCCGGGTGAACCATTCCCCAGGAGAGTGGTTCCATCGCTACATCAAGATAATCTGCACCTGCACGGGCAACCTCAAGCATAGAGGCGACTGAAAATCCTGGTCCGCTATGTCCGTGATATTGAACAACTATGTGTGGGTATTTATCTTTTATTGATTTTGTAAGCCGTCCCAGAAATGCAGGGCGTCCCACTCCTGCCATATCTTTTAGGCAGATCTCATCACAACCGAACTCTACAACTTTATCTACCAAACCCATATAATACTCAACCGTGTGAACAGGAGAGTAAGTAATACTGAGAGCCACCTGAGAAATCATTCCACCTGCCTTGGCATACTTTACAGAACCTTCGAGGTTTCTGGAGTCATTGAGTCCGCAAAAAGATCTGGATATATTTGTTCCCTGTTTTGCCTTTACCTTGTACATCAGCTCGCGCACATCTGCAGGAACAGGGTTCATTCTCAATCCATTGAGCCCTCTTTCAAGCATATGGGTCTGTATGCCCGCTTTATTGAAAGGGGCAGTCCACTCACGAACCGCCTTGTTTGGATTCTCTCCAAAAAGCAGGTTGACCTGTTCGAATGCACCTCCGTTTGTCTCAACACGGTCGAAACACCCCATCTCAATAATAACTGGAGCAATCTCTTTGAGCTGATGAACCATTGGAACATACTTTCCCGATGATTGCCACATATCTCTGTAAACCAGAGAGAATTTAATTTCGCGAGCCATAATTCTATTTGTTTTATTAACTAAATCAAGGTTGCTAACAAGCGGCAAAAATATATATTTAGATTGGAATAATTGCTATCAATATGGGGTTGCTTACACTCAATTTTAAATATTTATCTCCTGGTCAGATTTTTTATTATTTTTTTTAAAAATTTATTAGTACTTTTGCAGCCCGATAATTCGGGAACACGGTGGTCGTAGCTCAGTCGGTTAGAGCGCTAGTTTGTGGCACTAGAGGTCGTGGGTTCGAACCCCATCTTCCACCCAAAGAAAAAAGCCCGGCATAAAATGCCGGGTTTATTTTTTGCTGTTACCGCCAAGCTCGCTTGAGCGTTAACGAGCAATAATAAAACCAACTTGAAAAGTTGGCTTTTTTCTTTGTAGGCCCCCTCGCAGGGCTCGCCGAGCGGAGCGAGGCAACATTCCCCTGCGGGAAGATGCGGCAAATTTATTTGCCTGCAACAGGCGAGTAATAAAAAGGGCACCGCCCTTCTTGTTTTTTCTTTGTAGGCCCCCCCGCAGGGCTCGCCGAACGCAGTGAGGCAACATTCCCCTGCGGGAGTGGGCCTGGCCTGTTGGCTTTTTTCTTTGTAGGCCCCCCCGCAGGGCTCGCCGAGCGCAGCGAGGCAACATTCCCCTGCGGGCAAGGGCGCCGCCCAAGGGAACTGCCAGTGTTTTGCGTAATTAGCTAATTATCTGGAATATAAAAAAATGAGTTTAAGGAATTCCTCAAAATTCAATTTTGCAACATATTAATAAACAAGCACTTTCACAAAACTCTGGCAGTTCACTTGTTTTATTATTTATTTTTTTTACATTTGCAGCCTATAAGACAAATGACATTGAACACAATGACTTCGCACAACGCAACTTTCTTTTATTATTACTTCTTTTATAGCAAAGGGGGCGGATGCGTTATTGTATAATATGTAAAACATAGATTAATAATGTGGAGGCCCCGAATTTCGGGGCCTCTTTTTTTTAAATACAGGCCAAATGGAGATATTAAATGAGACTTTACCACTGATTTGTGCATCGTCAAGAACCGATGCGGTTCAGGAGTATTACTTCTCCCACAAATTACGGGAGATTGAGCAGATGCGAAGAGCAGGTGCAGATATTATCAACCTGGGAATCGGGAGTCCGGACCTCCCCCCATCTGCAGATACTGTTTTCACTCTTACAAAGGGTGCTTCTAATCCCAAAAATCACGGTTACCAAAGCTATCAGGGGATTGGCGAACTTAGAGAGGCATTTGCAGGGTGGTATAAAAGATATTTCAATGTAGAGCTAGACCCCTGCACAGAGATCTTGCCCTTGATGGGCTCCAAGGAGGGTATTATGCATATAAGTATGGCATTTATCAACCCAGGTGATGAGGTTCTTGTACCCGACCCGGGTTATCCAACCTACTCATCTGCAACGAAACTCTCCGGCGGGGTGGTTAGAAACTATTCACTCACAAAAGGGGGAGAGTGGTATCCTAATATTAAGGAGCTGGAAGAGAGCGACCTGAGCAGGGTTAAAATAATGTGGATAAATTATCCCCATATGCCTACAGGGCAAAAAGCTACAGTAAAACTATTTGAAGAGCTTGTGACATTTGCCCGCAGACACTCAATTCTGCTCTGTAACGACAACCCCTACAGCTTCATTCTTAATAAAGATCACCTGAGCCTGCTCTCAATAGATGGCGCAAAAGAGGTGGCACTGGAGCTAAACTCCCTTAGCAAGTCACACAATATGCCGGGCTGGAGAGTTGGTATGATTGCCGGGCATAGTGCATACATTAAGGATATTATAAAGATCAAAAGCAATATGGACTCCGGAATGTTCAAGCCACTTCAACTGGCTGCAGCAGATGCTCTTAGCAGTGGAGATGAGTGGTACGAATCTTTGAACAGAGTTTATGCTAAGAGGGCGATTATTGCAGGCAGGATTTTGGAGCAGCTCGGCTGCCGTTACGACAAAGGGCAGTGTGGGCTCTTTCTCTGGGGTGAGATTCCGCACTATTACCATAACGCACAGGAGCTCACAGAGTACCTGCTTCATAACGCCTCTCTTTTTATCACTCCCGGGTTCATCTTCGGAACTAATGGCCAGAGATATATAAGAATCTCACTCTGTGCTCCGGAAGAGCTTCTCGAGAGCGCTCTCGAAAGAATAAGGAGATCACAACTATGAATGTTTCAATTATTGGCCCCGGTTTAATAGGGGGTTCGTTTGCACTTGATCTTAAAGAGGGTGGTTTGGCAGACAGAGTAATAGCTGTGGATACCAATCCGGAGCACCTCTCAAGAGCAATAGAGCTGGGGCTTGCAGATGAGGGGGCTTCGCTGGAAGATGCAGTTGAGCGTTCGGAGCTCATAATTCTCGCTGTTCCGGTAGATATAATCAGAACACTTCTTCCAATGATTCTCACGATGATTGAGGGGAGCAATAAGATAGTTGCAGATATGGGCTCAACCAAACTAGCTATTGCAAAAGGGGTTGTGAATCACCCTGCCAGAGGGCGCTATGTGGCACTTCACCCAATTGCCGGTACAGAGTTCTCCGGTCCAGATGCTGCTTTGTGCGGGTTGTTCAGGAATAAGAATGTGATAATTTGTGACAGAGAGCTTTCGGACAGAGATGCTTTGGAGAGAATCACATCTATACTGAGCTCTACGGGGATGAACATCTCCTATATGGACTCGTCAAGTCACGATTTGCACGTTGCCTATGTGTCACACATCTCACACATAACATCTTTCTCTCTGGCATTGAGCGTACTAGAGAAGGAGAAGAGCGAAGAGAGTATCCTCACCCTGGCAGCCAGCGGATTTGAGTCCACGGTAAGGCTGGCTAAAAGTAACTCTAATACTTGGGCATCAATATTCCTGCAAAATTCCGAATATATAACAGAGGTGCTGGACTCATATCTGGAGAAGATGAAACTCTTTAAAAAGTATATCAATGAGGGGAATGCAGATGCACTCAAAGGGTTGATAGACGAGGCTAATGAGATTAAAAAAATATTAAACAGATAGAAAAACTAAACTAAATGAAAGAGAGACTAAAGATTAAGCAGATTCATCAGTGGCCGCTCTACAAGGGGCGTCCGCTCACCATCTGCGGCCCCTGCAGTGCAGAGAGCGAAGAGCAGGTAATGGAGACAGCGCGGCAGCTTGCCAATTTAAACAGAGTGGATATCTTCCGTGCAGGTATCTGGAAACCGAGAACCCGTCCAAATGCATTTGAGGGTGTGGGTAGAGAGGGGTTAAAATGGCTTAGAGATGTAAAACGGGAGACAGGGCTCCCCACAGCTACCGAGGTTGCCAATTCGGGCCACGTAAATGATGCCCTCAAATTTGGTGTAGATGTGCTGTGGATAGGGGCAAGAACATCTGCAAACCCTTTTGCGATGCAGGAGATTGCAGATGCATTGAGCGGCGTTGAGGTTACTGTTCTGGTTAAGAATCCGGTTAATCCGGAGCTAAATTTGTGGATAGGAGCCATTGAGAGGATTGCCAGGGCAGGGATAACTCAAATTGGGGCAATACACAGAGGGATATCTACATACGAACATACTGCCTATAGGAACCAACCCAAGTGGCTGCTGCCCATAGAGCTGAGACGGGCAATTCCGGATATACCACTCATATGTGACCCAAGCCACATTGCAGGTGCAAGAAAATATCTGCTTGAGATCTCCCAGAAGGCTATGGACTTAAATTATGACGGGCTTATGATTGAGTCGCATAACAACCCGGAGGTAGCCCTGAGCGATAAAGAGCAGCAGGTTACTCCGGCACAACTGCTGGAACTGCTGGATAAATTGGTGCTTCGCGAACAGGAGTCAAATAACACGGCATTTCTGGATGTGCTTGGAGAGCTAAGATCACAGATAGACCTGTTTGACGACCAGCTTCTCGAGCTTTTGGAACAGAGGATGTATGTTGCAGAGACAATAGGAAAATATAAGAAGGAGAATAACATAACCATCCTCCAGAGCTCCAGGTGGGAGGAGATAATTACCAAAGCGGTAAGAAAAGGGGAGTCAAAGGGGTTGAGCGAAGAGTTTATAAGCCAGATGTTTAAAGCAGTACACCAGGAATCCATTAACCATCAGAACCGCATTATGAACTCCTGATTTTTCTAATTATCTCTCTTCCAAATATGGCTTTATCACCTCTGCCCATTTGAGATAGCCCTTTCCCAGCAGGTGAAGCCCATCATTTGTATACTCCGGTTTTAGGGCTTCACTGTTGGTAGCCCCGGGCTCCTCTCCACATTTAAGAGCCGAGTAGACATCAATATAGGTAAGATACCTATCTGCACAAAGCTTTTGAAGCTTTTTGTTGATTTCAATAACAACATTGCCCCTGGTAGTTGCTCCGGGAAATTTACCGAAGGTATCATTAACAGGGAGTAAACTTTGAATATAGAGTTTAGTGCGGGGAGAATCCATAGCGACTTTGACTACAATCCTGGTAATTGCCCTTAGAATAGAGTCGGCATCCTTGTTCTGGGCTACGTCATTTATCCCGATAAGGAGGAAAATCTTGCTTGGTTCCCCCTTCAATATAGGTTCTAGCCTGTCAAAAACCCCCTCGGCAATATCTCCGCTTATGCCGCGATTCTTAATATTTGGGTTGTTAAATATCTCGTGCCACTCACCAAAGTGGGTTATGCTGTTTCCCAGGAATATAATATCGTTTTTATCTACCGGCAGCTCCTCGAAAAGTGTTGCCCGCTGGTAGTATAGCGTTGAGTATTTACCCTGAGCATTAAGGTTGTTATTAATAGGTGATAATAAAATAAAAATCAGGAAGACGGTTAATTTTTTCATACTAATATTTTTAATACAGTAAATATCCGAGAAGTCCCGAAGCCAGTATAATTTTGATCGGATTCTGTTTACCCCAAAACGAAAATACAAAGGCACCCGCAAAGATCGCCCAACTCTTCCAGTCTATAAAGTTGTCCGGGGTTACCAGCAGAATTGCAGCAGATGCAATGAGTCCCAGAATGATCGGTTTAACTCCCTTGAGCGCTGCCTCAAACCAGCGGTTACTTTTGAACTGTTTATAGAGGAGAGCTATGAGCAAAATTATGATAAAAGAGGGGAGGCAAACCGCAAAGGTGGCCAGTGCAGATCCCCAGATACTCCCGCTTACAGTATAGCCGACATAGGTGGCACTGTTTATTCCTATCGGGCCGGGTGTCATCTGTGAAAGGGCAATGATATCGGTAAAGGTGGCCGGCTCTATCCATTTGTGATTTACAACAACCTCATTCTGAATTAGCGAAATCATAGCATATCCCCCTCCGAAGGTGAAGAGCCCGATTTTAAAGAATGTTATGAACAGTTGCAGGTAAATCATCGTTTTGCAGATAGAAAGTGGTAAAACAAACCCAGTATGGCGCCCGAGAGTATTAGCCAGATTGGAGATACCCCCATAAAAGCGATGAGCACTATTGCGATGACAGGGATAATTGCAGTATATCTGTTAAGAGAGGCCGATTTTGAGAGGGTAAGAAATGGTACAGCTATAAGAGCTACAACAGCAGGACGAATACCTGTGAAGATTTTAATTACCGTCTCGTTATCCTTGTAGTTTTGAAAGAATATGGCTATCACAAGTATCATCACAAAAGAGGGCAGAGCACTTCCAAGCGAGGCAATCACACTACCTTTAATCCCTTTAAGCTTCTCCCCAACAAAAATGGAGATATTAATTGCCAGAATTCCGGGTGCACTTTGAGATATTGCAAGGTAATCTATGAACTCATCCTTTGTGAGCCACCCCTTTCTTTCCACAACCTCCTTTTGAATGAGAGGAATCATAGCATACCCCCCTCCGATGGTAAAAGCACCGATTTTGGCGAATGAGGTAAATATCTCAAGATAAATGTTCATAGCACAAAATTAAGTTAAAATAGAGGATTGTCACAACTAATTACCATAAAAAGTTATAACTTTGGTAATCAAATAAATAGCTATTGAGACAAAAATTTTTAAAAATTATTGTTGAATTATTTTGTTTCATTAAAAAAAGTCACATATCTTTGCAGCCCGTTTCGAAAAAGAAACGCTGAATAGAAAGTTCTTTGATAGCATAGAAATAAGAGTAACAAGGTAGAGGTTTTTGTAAAAAATAAAACTTCGTCAATACTTAATAAAAAAGTTAATTCAGGTCAGGAGAGACAAACATTTTAAAATTTTTACAATGAAGAGTTTGATCCTGGCTCAGGATGAACGCTAGCGGCAGGCTTAACACATGCAAGTCGAGGGGCA
>PHDC01000002.1 GCA_002842515.1 Bacteroidetes bacterium HGW-Bacteroidetes-5
GATGAATATTGTATACCTGACAGATGGAACTCCAAGAAGAATAAAAATTGGAAATGGCAAGGGAATTCTTTTCAAACATACAGCTCCCAAAAATTTAGCCTATAAAAATGATCTTATATTATTAATCGTTTCTGCTCTTAAAGCTATTGGGAAAGAAAATATCAAAAATGAAGATATTGAAAAGTTGCGAATCCTGCTCTCTTCTAGACAAATATCAGACTGGAAAGATGACCTTAAATTAGCCCCCGCATGGATTAAACAAATAATAATATCAATAGTATGAGTGAGTGGTTAATGCTATCACAGGATGACAGAAAAACAGTAATATTACAGACCGCAGCCAAATTAAATCTTTCAGTAGAAGCAATTGAAAAGGATTGGTGGGTAACTACTGCTTTAAGAGCAATATTCCAATGTGATTTTGCCAACGCAATGGTATTTAAAGGTGGAACATCATTAAGTAAAGCATGGAAGTTAATTGAAAGGTTTTCTGAAGATATTGATATAGCGATAGATAGATCTTATCTGGGATTTTCCGGAGAGTTGAAGAAAAAAAAAATTACAGAATTAAGAAGAGCATCTTGTTCTTTTATTAATACAATTTTGCTTTATCAACTTGATCAGAACCTTAAATCAATAGGTGTAACAGGGTACAAACTCTCACTCAAAGAATTAAAAGATATAACAGCAGATCCTCAGGTAGTTGAACTTAGCTTTGATTCTCTATTTGGAGAGGGTGAGTATATTAAGGAAAAGGTATTAATAGAGATTGGTGCCAGATCATTAATAGAACCATCTAAAAATAAGGTAATTAAATCCTTAATTAGTGAGCAATATCCTAATTCGAATTTTGCGGACAAGGATTTTGACATACCAACTGTTCTGCCTACCAGAACTTTTTTAGAAAAAGCTTTTTTACTCCATGAGAAATTTCAAAAACCGGTTGACTCAAGTGGAGTTATTAGGCTGAGCCGACATTTCTATGACTTGGAAAAACTAATGGATACAGATTTTGCCAAGGCAGCACTTGCAGATAAAATTTTATATGAATCAATTGTAGAGCATAGGCGTAAATTGACCAAGATAAGCGGGATAGATTATTCTACACACAACCCTCAAACAATAAACTTTATACCTCCTGATCACATAATTGATGCCTTAAAATCAGATTATGAAGATATGCAGTCGAGTATGATTTATGGTGAATCCTTATCTTTTGATTTATTAATCAGTCGCATTAGGGAATTAAATAATAGATTTCATCTTTAAGGATTTAGTGCAAGTCATTATAGCTGGATCATTTATATGTCATAAGTACCCCAGAAAAAAACTTCTAAAACAATGGTAAGCTATTTGCTTACCAAAAACCTTTATTCTTTAGTTTCGGCTTTGCTACACATCACGTTGCACTTATCAGCAAACAAGAGACATAAATATTCAGAACAGTATTTGGCAGTTGGCTCATAAAACATTCAGTTCTCAGAATGAAGATATCTATTAATAACTCGAATTAAGGCACTAATAACTAAAATATTAAAAAAGATTCTGAAATATTTTCTGGGTCTTTTTTATTAAGTATTTTTGTAAAAAAGCACTTAATATGAGGGGAATTACGCAAAATCTCAGAAAAACAGCTATGAAGTTTGCAAAGCGTCAAAAAACACTGAAAAAACTCCATGGAAGGCCATCTCCTAAAAAGGAAAGAAAAAAAGATAATAATAAAGCTAATCTAAAGCACCAGAAAAAAGGGAGTCAAACAGTGTCTATGAAATATAATTATTCTCCAAAGGGAAATATGGCTTATTCTAATTTTGAAATGCAGAGAGTTGTCGGATTTAAAGATATTTATCCTGAGCAAGCCACACAACCTTCAATCGCTTCTCTTTTGGATCAAATACCAAGAGAGAAAATAATAAGAGTAGCTCAGGTGCTAATAAATCTATATAAGAATGCAAAAGTAGAAGATATGCAGAAATTCTTCTCTGCAAATAATCAAGCTCTTAAAGAAGATTTTAATGAACGATTTCTGAGATTTAAAGACACTGCTACAGTATATAACTTTTGTTCACTGCAAACTCCAGTTGAACTACTTAAACAAGCTTTCTCCATCCCTTACTCACAAAGAGAATTGAATGAAGACGGGTTTGAAGAAAAATTATTAAAAGCAGTACTCTGCATTAATGATAAGTTAACGGAATTTACATATCAAGCGGTTACCAATGATGCTGTTGAGAAAGTGGCAGAATTGATGGTGGTAAATTCATTTTCTCAAAAGGACATAAATAATTTTAATCTTAACGATGTTTTCCGAGAAATATTTACAAAAAGCATAGACATATTTGATTATGTATCAACTGACAAATATTTCAAACCAATCTATGATGGTTTTCTGAATAAAGTTGGAATAAAAAATCATAAAGAATACATAAATTCAATTTTGGGACTTTTTATAGTCATTAAAGACCAAGGGGCAGGCACATTTACTTATGATCAACAAAAAGACTTAGATAATTTGATAAAAACTAATGTGTTAGATTACATTTCGTTACCGGTAACCAGTAATATTTCATTGGAGGAAAACGAAGATTACAGAGTTTTTCGTGATAAACCTTTAACAAAGCTTTCGAATGGTTCCTATGAGATTGTGAATATTGGATTTCTATTAGAGCGATTGTTCTCCAGTCTATACTTTGATTTTAAGCTGATTGCAAAAGAGCTTAATATGAATGGCTTTGAAGATCAATACAAACAGGCGTTTATGGAAAAGACGCTTCTTTGTAAGTATCTGGAAGATGTAAATCAAAAAGAAATATATACTGCTATGAATAGTCAAGTCTGTTTGGGAATAAAAAAGAAAGGCGATGACGGAGAACCTGATTACTATATGAAATCCAAAAGGACTGGGAACATCATTTTATTTGAAAACAAAGATATATTGATTCATGGAAAAATTAAAGAATCAAGAGATTTTAATAAAATAATTGCTGAATATAAAAATAAGCTGTTGCTTAAAACATACAACGACAGAGGGGCAGTAAAGACACCTAAGCCGGAAGGAATAGGTCAATTAGTAGAGCAAATAAAAAAGATACAGAATAATAGTGTTTTTTGGGATAAAGATGTATCAACAGAAAGTATAATTTATCCAGTACTTGTTGTAGCTGACTCCAAATTGCTACCCGATGGAATGCCTTATCTTATGCAGAAATGGTATGTGGATAGGTGTCAGTCGGAAAGTGTCAATATGAGTAATACTCGCCCATTAATTCTGCTTTCAATCTCAACACTTCTATTGTATGCCAAAGAATTTGAAAAGAATGGCTTTGAATACTACTTTGAGCAATATTACAAGAGTATTGAGAAAGCTAAAAATCAAAAAGAAATAGATCCTTTTCTAGCCTGCGCTAATCTCAGTGTTTCTTTCTCTGAATATATGCAGAATGTCCATCCTAAAAATTTTGCTGACACATACGAATCATATAAGAATAAGATTTTCTCAGAATCTACTACAAGCAATAATAATTAAAAGCTATATATCATGAATGCAGCACTAATTCATTTTTACAGCAAAATTGAGACAGAATACAAAATAGAGAGTTACTCTTGGAACTTATTTACGGATTTAGATAATATACCAGAGCAAGATAGGTTGTTGATAAGATATGAAAATTATGCTCTTAATACATTTAATTCAAACACTTTAAGGAAAATATCTGCTGAAAATGAGCAAATGATTACTTATTTCCGGCAAAGGGTAGAAACCACAAAAAATATTCACCTTTTGTCAAAGTACTATCATTTTTTATTAAATATTTCTAAAAACAATTCTTTTGCTTCCAAAGCAATAGAGTATTATCAACAGGTTCTTTCTTACTATCTGTCAATTCATAATCAAGATTTTCAAACCCTTCATTTTTCCAAAACATTAGGGATAATTATTTCGATTAGTATGCGGTATAAAATTCAAAAAGAAAGTCTTAAAAAGCAAATTAACAATTATCTTTATAATACCACATTATCCTCTAAAATCAAGACCTTTATTTTTGAGAATATACGAGATTGCAAAATGTTTGAAAGTGGAGAATTGGCTCATTATCCTGAATTGTGTATTGAGCTGTCCAATAATGACAATGATTCTAATATTAAGGAAAGACTACTAAATCTTGCTGTTACTTTCTCCCGAAAAACAACTAATACTGAATTATTTAAGAAAGCTAATGAATTATTAGGAGATTTAGAACATAAAAAATTACATCCACTGGATGATAATAATATTGCCATTTCTCACATGAACGAAGGTCATTATGAAAATATAATCAATTATTACAAGATAGCCGGAAATAAAGATAAACAATCACAGGCAACAAGGGATTTAGAAGAAAACAAGAAACATCACAAATACATAAAAATAGAATCTAAAGTCGCTGTAAAAGATGCTCAAAAGGTAAATGATTTAGTAAATGAATGTTTGGAAAGCTTTTTAACAAATTCTTCAGAAGTTATAATATTAAAATTATGTTTTGATAATGGGAGTTTATCATTTCCGCCATACGAACATATTAAAACTACTACGCGCCAGCAAATGGGGAAAAGTATATCTCATCAGTTCTTTGTCCCAAAATTGACAGATATAAATAAAAACACAATAACAATATCCCATGAACAGTTTGGAGAACATCAGTTTTTCCATATTTTCCTTCAAAATCACACATTACCATTTGTGGTAGAATTACTAAAACGTACTATTGAGAAACGAAAATTAAGCTATCCCAAATTAAAAAGAACTTTACTTAAAACTGCATTTGGTATACCTTATGAGATCTCAAGAGGCGTTGACAAAATAGAATATAATTGGTTCTCACTGATAGATATTGGTCTTAAAGAGTTTTTCACACAATTCTCAAATGCAATAAAATTAAAGCCTACGGATTGGAGATTTACTATTGATTTTCTCACTCCAAAATTTGAAGCAATTTTACGGGAAATAGTACAACTTTCTGGTGGAGAAATCACAAGGGTTAAAGAAAATGGAGATACTGAACTTAGGCCATTAGAAGAACTATTAAATATAATTTCCATAAAAGAAATATTTAATGAGGACGATCTATTCTTTTTTAGGCACACCTTTACAAAAGTCTGGTTAAATATAAGAAATGATGTGGCACATGGTTTATGTAAACCGTGTGATTACTCATTATCTAAAGCAGTCCTTGTATTTCTATGTATTCTACGATTGAACAAAATAACTATCCAATTTGCGAAAAATTCAAGTACTCATGGAACTTTATAAGAGCAAAATTAGAACTGATAAATACTACAATCTTTTTTCTACCGGATAAAATTCTTCACAATTAATCAGTCGCATTACGGAATTGAATAATAGATTTCATCTTTAAGGATTTAGTGCAAGGTGCAAGTATATATCTATATATAGCTTGCACCTTGCACCAATCATAATGTACTGAAATAAAAAGTTTTGGAAATTCTAAAAAGTAGAGTAATTTTGAACCTAGAAAAACACGTTCTTTTAGGTATTGAACCCACGGAAAAAACGACAACAATTTCTGTGACCAATTCATGACCTATTGAAATATCGAAGATCTAACTCATTTATATTGTGTTTGTTATAGTGGCTGGTTCAGAATCCAGCTGGATCACAAAAACAAAGGCATTTTTGAGCGTAGCGAAAAAACTGTTTTTGTGTGGGTAAGTAAAAAAATACCGGGTCCGACGAAGCAGCAAACAGCTGCGAGTCACGACAGCTGGATCACGGTAATATCAAACCAGTTTTTTTAACTTTAAATTTGGATTTTAAATTTTATATTGCGAAATTTACGTAACGAAATATTCGTAACGAATAAAATGCATTAGAAATGAGACCAAATAATCCATTCCTTATCTCAGGATATTTCAATCCGGAATACTTCTGTGACCGTTTAAATGAAACTGAATCAATATTAAATGCTCTCCATAATGGAAGAAATATCACTTTGATAGCTCCTCGTCGGATGGGTAAAACAGGGCTAATAAAAAATGTGTTTTTTAAACTCCAGGAACAACAATCCAATATTGTTACAATTTATTTAGATATATATCCAACACAAAATTTGGGGGAATTTATCCGACTTTTTGCAAATTCAGCACTGGGGTCACTGGACTCAACTCCACAAAAAACTCTCTTCAGAGTCAGCAAGTTTATAAAAAGTTGCCGTCCCGTATTTACGATTGATGAGCAAACAGGTTCTCCAAAATTTACTATAGATATTGCACCATCGTCCGAAGAGAAAACTTTAAAGGAGATATTTGAATATCTGAACTCTTCAGACAAAAGATGTTATATTGCAATTGATGAATTTCAGCAAATCTCCGGTTATCCGGAAAAGGGCATTGAGGCGCTTCTAAGATCATATATTCAATTTACACCAAATATCAATTTCATTTTTGCCGGCAGTAAACAACACGTAATGCAGGAGATGTTTCTCTCTGCAAAACGTCCCTTCTACCTAAGCACACAAGTGTTATCCATTGATAAAATTGATAATACAGAGTACTTTCTATTTGCATCAAACTTTTTTAAAAAACAGAATCAAAAACTTGATAAACAGACATTTGATTATCTCTACAATGAGTTTAACGGGCAAACCTGGTACATTCAGGTGATATTAAACAGACTCTATGGATACAACGAACATATTGATATTCAAATGGTGAATTATGCAATTGAGGAGGTAGTATCCGAATTGACATTCACCTACGAAAATCTTTTGGCCGCCTACCCTATTAGCAATGTAAGATTAATAAAGGCAATAGCTAAATCTAAACTTGTTAAGGAGATTAATTCCGGTGAATTTATTACCGGGAATAAACTTAAAGCAGCAAGCAGTGTGAACAGTGCACTAAAAAATTTAATTGATAAAGAGCTTGTTTATAAAACACCGGACGGCTACATTGTTTACGACCACTTTATGGCAATTTGGCTTAGAAATATCCCATTTTAATCAATAGGACTTCTTATTCTATGTTACTTTTATAATTACTTTAGACATTCTCGCCTGAATATATTTTTCCGGCGCCTCTTCTAAGATTTGACTTGTACGCTGTTTGGTTATTCCTGCTTCCAGAGCAACAGCTATGATATCAGAAAGTGCAGGTTCGCCTTTGCCATTTATGGTCGTGGTGTGGTAACGGTTGAAACCACTGCTTGGCAGCAAATCATAAGCAGGAGATAGCCAGGAATACGATAATTAGCATTAAAAACTCCTGCCGCACTAACGGTATGAGTCTTCCCTATCTGTAGCGATACTCATATCCGGGCGATATTCCAATGCGCCTCTCCCTGTTGAGCCGATAAGTGACAGCCTTTGCAATACAGTTAATTTGTATGGATCTATCCCTTTCTCCTGCAAGAATCTGTCAAGCAAAAGACCTTCCCACCCAATGCAAAAGCAATCATTATTAATGAACGCACCGAAATTACCCCTGAAGATTCGAATCGGAGAAAGGACCCAAAAGAGATTCCTGCTTTTACTGTGAGTGCTCTTTAAGTCCAATCCTTTTCTAATCGTCTCTCCTTAACACGCCGGGCAATTCCCAAGATTAAAGAATCGTGAGTTGTGCTGATAAATGATAACATATTATCATTTAGTTCGTTTTTCGTATCTTAATGCGATTATATTAACGTTTACAAAGCTTATGAATATATCGCAATAATCAAACCAATATAAATGAACATTATGACATAGATCTTTATTCTATCGCTTTTTAGGGTTCAAATAATTTATATTATTAAATGAAATATCACAAACAATTTTATCGTCTCCAATAAAAGAGGAGAAGAATCCATCTATTTTTGAAGGATAAATAATTCTAAACTTTCTGTCTACAGTTAAATAATGAGCTTTAAAGTTGTACTCAGGGAAATTACCTCCGATAAAGATTTTGATGATTTCGGCAGATGTGGGATTTCCACTTTTTTTATCTGCGTTTAACAAAAATTGAGAAGTCTCCAAATCCAAAAATTTATTATTAGTTGTAGGTCTATTGATAGTAAACATATAACTTGAATCACTTTCTCCGATGTAATTAATTACCATTTTTTTATTCATTGATGCACCCTTCCATAATACCACTTCGTATTGAGCTAGTTTAAAAATCTCTAAACAATTTCTAACCAATCTTGAATACCCGACTGTGTCCGAAAGCGATGTAAAATAAAACTCTTCAACCTTGTTTTTTTTCTTATAATCAGGAGATAATAATTGATATTGAAAATTGCCGGTAACTATTTTAGCTTCTCTTTGATTTATCTTAATAACAAACTCAAAATCACCTGAAAACTTATCAAACCAACTTCCAATAAATGGAGTTTTGACAAATTTATTAAACAACTCCTTGGAACTCATTTTTGAAGAAGTAACAAAAACTTCATTAAGACTTACAGACTGTTTAAGAGACGTTTTATATTGATCTAGTGTGGATATTATCCGTGAGTAAATAAAATAATTATCAATCGCACCTACATATTTAATAGATATTGTATCATCTGTTTTCAGTAAAGATTTAGGAATTAAAATAGTTCCGCTCGAGTCTGCATCTCCAAAATATTTGCTATTGATAAATATATAAGAATAAGGTAAAGGCTCATTTTGAGAGTTAACAATTTTTAACTCCAAATTTTGAGAAATCAACCAAGAATAGTTCATTATCAGAACAATAAACAATAATGTTTTTTTCATATTTTTCTATAATAAGTTTGTTTTTTCATTGATGTTCAAATAATAACACTCAATTCAACTTATATGCCAAAAAGATATTTAGATCAAATCGATTCAAAATATCGATATTTGCAATAAAAAATGAGTAAATTGACTATCGGGTTGGTTGCGCACGATAACCGAAAGAGGGATCTGATTGAATGGGTTGATTTTAATAAAATTATATTGGCAAATCACCACCTGGTATGCACCGGTACGACCGGAAAGTTGGTAAAAGAGGCCTTAAGTAAGAGTAAGAGCAACGAGGAGTTAAATATTGATATAACGCTTTTGAAATCAGGCCCATTAGGCGGTGACCAACAACTTGGGGCACTTATATGTGAGGGGAAAATAGATTTACTCTTCTTTCTTTGGGATCCGATGCAACCACAGCCACACGATGTGGATGTTAAGGCACTTTTAAGAATCTCCAGCCTTTATAATATCCCGACTGCTACAAATCGTTCAACTGCAGATTTTCTAATATCATCACCACTCTTCGATAGTGATTATAAACCAAAACATAAGAGTTTTAAAGAATACAATAATAGATCAATAGATTTATGACCTTTTGAAATATTATAGAAATTTTCAATTAAAGCAATCTACTTATCTCATCTCTGCCAAGATTTGACAATGGGTTACCAGAGGTCACAAATGTGGCAGCCAATCTTGATTTCTCCTCCTGCAACAACCTGATTTTATCTTCAATGGTTTTTGATGAGATGAAACGGTAAACTATAACGTTTTTATCTTGACCTATCCGGTGAGAGCGACTTAGTGCCTGCATCTCCGAAGCCGGATTCCACCAGGGATCTATTATAAAAACATAATCTGCAGCAGTGAGATTCAGACCCACCCCTCCTGCTTTCAAAGAGATAAAAAAACAGGCGATCTCAGGATCATTTGTAAAACGCTCTATCTCTCTGTCTCGTTCTGCAGAAGTCATTGATCCGGTGAGCCACGCATATGGCCACATCTCATTATCGAAGTGATTGGCCAAAATGCGTAGATGTTTGACAAAAGAGGAGAAGATCAAGACCTTGTGACCCTCAGAGCGTAAAGTTTCAAAACGCATAATTATCTGCTCAAATTTCCCTGAATCGCCATCATAGTCCGGCTCTGCAAGAATGGGGTGGTTAGCCAATAAACGAAGGCGGGTAAGACCCTGCAGGGTTAATATTGAGAGTTGATGTGGCTGTGCAAGAACCTTTTCATCAAGCAGTCTGTTACGAAGTTTATTCTTCTCTTTGTGATAAAACTCCTTTTGTTGTTGAGTCATATCACAGTATACTGTCTCTTCCAGAAGTTGGGGAAGTTCGGGAGTTACCTCCTGCTTGGTCCTTCTCAGAAGAAATGGTTGAATAAGCCGAAGCAGTGCCTCCTCTCTCTCTTTTTTCTCCTGAGCTATTGGGTTTATGTATGCATTCCTGAAACCATTGTAACTCCCTAACATATTTTCATTAAGCAAATTAAACTGTGACCATAGATCGATTAGAGAGTTTTCTAAAGGTGTTCCTGTAAGTGCGATTTTGTATTTAGCATCTATTTGCTTAACAGCTTTGTAAGTAAGAGAATCCGGGTTCTTGACATATTGGCTCTCATCCATTACTAGATGGTGAAAAAGATAATTTTTAAGCAGATCGATATCGTTCCTTAAAGTACCGTATGTAGTAAGAATAAGCTGGTAATGGCTTAAGAGTGTACCAAAATCTTCACTTTTAACTCTTTTACTCCCGGAATAGGCATAAAACTTCAATCCTGGAGCGAATTTTTGAATCTCATTCTGCCAGTTGTACAGCAGAGAGGTTGGCATTACAACAAGCGAAGGGAGGTGTTCAAAACAATCCTGCGAATAGATATACTCAAGAAAAGCGATAGTCTGAACCGTTTTTCCCAATCCCATATCATCTGCAAGACAACCCCCAAATCCATTTTTATAAAGCCAAACAAGCCATTGATAGCCGGTTACCTGATAAGGTCTCAACTCTGCATTGAGAGTAGTAGGAACATCCGGAAGATCTTGATTATCTATTAGTGATGAGATTTTGAAAGAGATCTCATTAAAAGGTTCAGATAATTTATACTGGCTCTTGTTCAATCGGAAAGCATCTTTACTGTTTTTACTAAAAAGCATCAGTTCGTAATAACGATCAAACCACTCAGCTGGCAGAATTGCAATAGTGCCGTCAGGAAGAACATACTCCCTTCTATTATGCAGAATATGGTTACGAAATCTGCTGAAAGGGATTCTGTGGTTACCAAAAACAACGATGCAATGAAGGTCAAACCAGTCTCGTCCACTATCTAAATTTGTCTCCATAGAGATCTCTCCAAGATAGTAGCTATGGTCAAACAGATTTTGTGAAAAAATGAAAGCTCCTAAAACAGCTTTATGCATCCTGATCCACTCCACCATACCGGAAAAATCTCCGGAAAAATCGATATCTTTAGCTTCTTTACACGAAAAATGGCTAGGCCCTGTTTGATATAATCCATTGTCCAACAAAAGTTTTATCAACTCATTTTCCCATCTCTTGTCCGGATAGAACCAACGTAAGGCAGTCTCTTCTCCCTTCTCATCAACCATAACAATTTTCTTATTTGGATAATCTAAAGGGTACTTTTTCTTTTCGTAATAGAGGCTCATCAACAGTGTCGGCCTGCCGTGCCAATCTGCTTCAAACGAAATATGTGCCTCTTTTTCCGGTTCTATCTCTCTGATATCAACTCCTACTGCATTGACCTTAAATTTTAGCAAACAATTCCGTACAAATGTTTTCAGATATTGGTTTTCTGATGATGAAGGTACTTTTATAACCTTTTTCGTAAAGAAAGGGGTTAATTTTTTAATGTCTATATCATCAAAAAACAGTAAAATTTTGTCTGTAACAATTGCAGCCGGCTCCTGGCTAAGGGTAATACAATTTTTGGAATAGAGATCTGTAACACCACTCTCTCCCTCTATGCAAATAGAGTAATGCAAACCCGACTCTTGATCTTTTTTGAATGTAAAAACAGCTTGTGATGGTTTTTCTGTAACCCGGATTCGATTTTCTGGCCACAGATTACGGCTTTTCAAATCAGATCTGTGGTAAAGCTCCATTTTCGATGAGTATAACATCCGAATAATTTTCCTGTGATAACCATCTATGCAAGGCCTTATATATCTGTTGATAGTATCAGGAGGCACTTTAGTGAGAAAGGCTTTGAGAGTTTTTTCTTTTGAGAAACTCTTCATCAACAAACGGTCGGAATAGCTGAACGAAAGTGTCAGTATCTTATGTGAAAGATCATTCAATTTAATATCTTCAGATGATATTTCTGTAGCAATTTCTATGATGGCTAAAACTCCGGAAGAGTCTTCTTCTACTATTACCGGCTGAAAAACATACCCCCATAAATTATGTTCGGAAATCGCCAGGACTATTTTCTTATTCATCTTTGTTAATAGAGTGGGATTTTAGCGCTAAAATTTGTCAATAAATGAATTATGCAAATTCAGGCTGGCAAATTTAATTAATATGTCGCATTAATCAGTCAAAAAACTATCAATCCTGTACTAATAAATCCAATATTTTTAGTTTTAATTCCAAACTAAAAGATTACATTTGACACCGAAATGGAGAGTCCTGCATCACAACAACAAAAAGTCAGTTTGGATGACAAAGAGTTTGTTTCCGGAGTAAATCAAAGAACTCCGGACTCATTCAGGAAATTGTACTCTTCGCTGGACAAACCACTGATAAGATTCTCAAATAAATATCTAAACTGCACCCCGGATGCAGAAGATGTCGTTCACGATGTCTTTATCCAGTTCTGGCAAAGTAAATACACCTTCACCGATATTAAGTCCATAAGATCATTCCTTTTTACGGCAACAAAGAACAGATCTCTCAACTATCTTAAAAGAAGGAGAAGAGTTGTCAATAATATCGCATTTCTGGAGTTTGAAGCTGCAGATGATAGACCTTCCAATTTCTTTGACCTGAACTACGAGATAAAGGCTCTCTTTGACACATCATTAGGACAACTCCCGGCAGAGTGTAAAAAGATAATGAACTCCTTTATAGAGGGGCTTAACTCACTGGAGATTGCCATCCGTTACAAGCTGGCACCAAGTACTGTAAGGGCACAAAAAAGAAGAGGAATAGAGTTAGTCCGCACTTTTTTCAACCGCCGTTTATCGTCTCAATTATTCTCTCGTTATTAATAATCATCATCCCGTGTCTGTCATTTGAAATTCCATCCTCCAGAATATAGGGATATGTTGGAACTTTACCCTTAAGAACAGAGGGCAGATATTTGAACACAATGTTATTACAACTCTCTTTGAGCTTTATCCCCGCCTCCATTATATGGGTCGAAACAATAAATGCACACTCGTGAATCTTTGAAAAAGACTCTGTTATAGCAACAGTTGCATCATATGCATCCTTGACATTGGTTCCCTTAAAGAGTTCGTCAAAAATCACTATCAAATTCTTCCCCGAGGCAACCTCTGTTGCAATCTTTTTAACCCTCACAACCTCTGCATAAAAGTGGCTGTAACCCATATTGAGATTGTCGGGTACATTTATGGATGTGTATATTCCATTGCAAACATTGAATTCCATCCATTTTGCCGCAACCGGGAAGCCCATATGAGCAAGATAGATACAGATTCCGAAAGATTTCATCAGAGTTGATTTACCTGCCATATTTGCCCCGGTTAAGAACAACACATTGTTCTCGTAACTAAGGTTTAGATCGTTTGCAACTGCTGCCGGTACACAGGGGTGGTAAAGTCCTTTGATATCAATGTTAAGCTCACGGCTATCATTAGCAACAGCAAAAACATATCCCCTCTTTTTACCCACACCCGATACAGATACATATAGATCCAGATAGTTCATATAAAGCATCAGCTCTTTTAACTGTGAAGAGATTGAGTATCTCATCCGGTGATCGCTCCGGGCAAACCTGGTAAAACTTATCTCGTTTGATGGGTCAAAGGTGAATATCCAGCTTAATTTTTTATCTTCTAATATCTTAAGAGCATTTTCAACATAAGTGTGGTAGGGATTTGAACCGGAGAGCTTAGATATCTCTTTTACATAACCCTTAAGTTTTTTTATTACAGTAACAGCACATAGAACTCCTTCTACAAGAGTATCATACTCTTTGTCATTTGCAATCAACTTCTTAAAATATCTTTTTGAATTTCCAATTATTGATAGTGCACTGTTTCTATAATCTGAATTTTCCAGATAACTCTCAGTAAGTTTAAACTCCTCTCTGGTAAATGGGAGTGACAAATTCTCCCTGGTAAAAAAGTTAATTATCTCTTTTCTAGTGTTAATAGCATCGGCATCTGTCAAAGGATTTTGAAACATCTGTTCCAGGATGGACTCTCCCCCTTTGGTTATAGTTTGGTTATACAGATTAAAAATCGAGTTGGTTTTGTACTTTCCCAGCAGGTTCAAATCGTCCAGTGTCTGCCTGTCAATTGCAAATTTCATATATTTCAATTCTATTAAGCTTTTTTAACATTCTTAAGGATCTCCAGTATCCCCTCATTATTTATGATTATCATACCGTGCCTGTCAGATGTGATTCCCTCAGCAATTTTAAAGGTATAGAGCGGTTGACTCCCCTCCATAACTGTTGGAAGATTTATAAAATAGATATTATCACACCTCTCTCTAAGGGTCTCTCCTGCCTCAATTATGTGTGTAGATATTATGAAGATACAATTTTTGTTTGCCGCAAATGCCTCAGTTACTGCAACTGTTGCGTCGTATGCATCCTTCACATTGGTTCCCCGGAAGAGTTCATCAAATATCACAATCAGATTTTTGGAGCGGTTAATACTCTCTGCTACCTTTTTAACTCGGATAACCTCTGCGTAGAAGTGGCTGTATCCCATATTGATGTTGTCCGGGAGGTTGATAGTGGTAAAGAGGCCATTCTGCACAGAGAACTCCATACTCGCTGCCGGAACCGGAAACCCCATATGGGCCAGATATGCAGATATCCCAAATGCCTTCATAAATGTAGATTTTCCTGCCATATTTGCTCCCGTCAGGAATATCATATTGTTTTTGTTGTTAATGTTTATTGAGTTAGAAATTGGATTTTTAATTAATGGGTGGTAAAGATTCTCTATATTAAAAATATTTTCTCCAGCAGGCAGAGCCTTTGCAAAGCTATAACCCCTTTCACGAGAGACACAGGCTACTGCAATATAAACATCCAGATGATAGATGAGCGTGAGCAATCTTAGTAATTGCTCCCTGGAATTGTACCGGAACTCCTGGTCATAACCTGCCGTTTGAGAATATGAGAGCCTTTTTGTGTTTTTTTCATTAAGGCAGCAAGAGATTCCTTCACTGTTTATAATGTCAAAAATAGCATCGGCCTGTGGTTTATAATATTCCGATAATCCTTTGGATTGCAAATTCTTAAAAAAATCATTGGCTATTTTAACCATCTCTATTACAGAGATAACCCCTTTATGAAGAAGCTGGTAATCTGTATCTGTACCAACGGCACTCCTAAATTTTCTCTCCAGATTATCTTCGTGTGCAGATATCCGGCTTCGGTTATCGGTGTTGCTCAGGTAATATTCGATAGTATCAAAAAGGTCACTTTTGAATGGGAATGTTGCCGAATTTTCCTGAAAATATCTGATAACCATCCCCCTTTCGTTAATTTTACTCTCTTCCGACAATGGGTACAGGAACATCTCTTCCAATATTCTGGCACCTCCGTTTGTTAAAGTTTTGTTAAAAATAGTATATACCGAATTCTCACGATTTTTTGTGAAAATCCCCAGGTCATCAATAGTCTGCTTGTCTGCTTTAAAAGCCATATCTATTTAAATATAAAGCATTAACCGATTTAAAACCGGTTAATGCTATTAATTAAAGTTATAAATTACCTGCCTCTTCTTCTAATCCAAAGCAGGATATAGAACATAGCCATTATAAAAGGTAGAAGTCCCATCAGAAGCCACTTAGTTAACCTCATCCCGGAGAATACCACTGAGATCTTGTTGTCTGTAGGGCTAGGCCTTCTGACATCAATCGGAACTTCATCATCGGACATCCAGAAGAAGGCACCCATAATGAAGTTATAATTTGCAGCGCGCACCCCTTTCCTGCCGATACTTATCTCACCGTTACTGATACAATCTGCATCAGATAATATTACAATCTTCTGCTCCTTATCTCCTACCACTCTATGAAGAGCAACCACAGTAGGAATTGAGGCCGAAACCACCTCTCCCAAAGCCGGGTTAACCTTAACTGTATCGTCGACAAAATTTGTAGTCTCTACCTCACTCCACACACCTCCGCTGGTATCGCTTACAAACAGCTCTGTGACCTTATAACCTTTATCCTGATTATATTTAAGACCAGTCGCTCCCGGCATTGTTAATACATACTCACGGTTAAGCATCATATTGAGCTGATACATCATCGCTGCACCCTCTTTAGTAGGGATAGACTGAATGAAATCCGGTGAGAAATTCTCCGAAGGCTTAACCAGCCTGCCGGGTAAAACCTCAACCCCAAATTGAGAGATCAATTGATTCATCACATCCTGACGACCAGGCTCACCTGCTATCAACAGATTGCCTCCTCTTGCAATGAACTTCTCCAGATTGGAGTGGTGTTGTGGGCTCATTGGAACCCTCATATCACCTATCACCAAAATATCAATCTCGTCGGATATCTCACTGTCCATCTTAACCTCTCTAAAGTCAAAACCTTGGTTTATAAGAGAGTAGCGGAAAGGTTTATCCTGGGCAAACTTATTATAGTCTCTGTCTCCCTCCCTGATGCAATCTCTCTCCCCGTGTCCTGTAACAAATCCAACCATAGGAAGCTTCATAACCAATCTTTTAAATGCTGCAGATATCTCTGCCTCAGATGGGTGCACCTCCATATCGTCAAATATTCTCAGGAATGTTTTATCGCCCGTAGCTGTTGTAAGGGTACGAACAAAGCGGTTTCCCTCAGGCACCAAATTTTCAATTTGTGATATCTCCTGTGGAGTCTTAAACATATTACTGTCCAGCCTGTGTATTTTTGAATACTCCAACATCCGCTCCCTATCATTTAACTCCGGATATCTTTTATCCATACTAGGGTTGTTTGCTCTGGCGTAATATCTGATGTAATTCATCTTAATATCCGGTTTAAACCTAAGATATTGTTTGAATCTGTTTATATCGGATAGCTCTCTCTTTGGAAGTCCAAAATAGTAGTATTGATCCAAAATATTGACATATGTGTTTATAGTAAGCTTGCCATCAAGCTTCCCAACAATCTCCTGACTGTTTTTTGTAAGTGTGTTTACATCATTTCTGGTGGCATCGTAGTAGAACATAAGTGCAGGCCTGGAGCTGAAATAACCCAAAACGACCGCAACCGAGACAGCTCCCAGATACCTCAAAAGAGATGTACTCAGGGTGTGCTTTTGGCGAATCGCCTTCATCCGCAATATAGAGAGTGCAAGGAAGAGTCCTATCACAATAATAAAGTAGAGAACATCTTCGCTGCATATCAGTCCGCCGATAAATTCATTCGACCTTCCCCTGATGGAGAGCCAGTATGTGATGTCGCGTACAAAAGAGATATCTTGCCACATACCTCCTACAGTATTAAGAACAGCCAGCACAGCCAGTGTACCTACAGCAGCGACAACCTGGTAAGATGTTAAACTGGACATAAACAACCCGATGGCGGCATATCCGCATATGAGCAGAAAGAGTCCAAGAATTCCTGAGCTTACCCCGGCTAAATCAAAATTCTCTACAGTAAATCCTGTGTATAGCACAAATATCATCAGCATTGCAGATATTATAAGCGCATAAAAGACCATCGAGAGATACTTTCCAAGAATAATCTGAGTGTTTGTAACCGGCGATGAGTACAACAGCTTAATTGAGCCACTGCTGAGCTCCCTACTCATTAACCCCATAGTAAGCAGAGGTATATAGAGATAGAGATACTGCTGAATGAGGGTAAAAGTTCCTCTGTGAGGGTGTGCAAATATTCTCATCGAGAGATCTGAAACGGTAAACCCTAAAGATTGCTGGTTCACAACCAGCTCTATTGCAGATGTAAAAGCAATGCTGGATTGAATTGTGAAGATAATCAGAATGAGCCAGGCAATTGGAGAGTAGAATAGAGTCTGTAACTCTGTACGGGCAATTTTATAAATCATTTTCATATCGATTCTCCTCTTTATTTTACGGTTTTAGATAACTCTGCAAAAATTGTATCCAGAGAGCTTCTCTCCAGCCTTATCTCATTTAGCCTCCACCCCTTTGATACACTGGCTTCAACTATTCTTTCGATAATGTCAACGGTGTCAGAAAATTTAACTCTATAACGGGTATCTCCCAGCTCCTCAACATCCAGAACTCCGGGTAGAGCCTTAAGATCTTCTGCAGGAGGACTCTCCAGCAGTGACACAAACACTGTATTGGGTTCAATATAGTTATCGAACTCATCTACAGTGCCGGCAAAGACAACTTTTCCCTCTTCCACCATACGGATGTAGTCACAGGTTGCCTGAACTTCCGAAAGTATGTGAGTAGAGAGCAGAACTGTTCTCTCACGGGCAATCTCCTTTATTAAATTACGAATTTCAACTGTTTGATTGGGATCAAGACCGTTTGTAGGCTCATCCAGTACAACCAGATTCGGGTTATGAATAATAGCCTGAGCAATCCCAACCCGCTGTTGGTAACCTCCGGATAGATTTTTAATTAACCTCTTTCTAAAATGGGTAATTGCACACTTTCCAAGTACCGAATCGAGAGCACTCTTTATCTCTTTCTCAGGTATCATCCTTAAGTTAGCGCAGTGAGTAAGGTACTCTTCAACTGTCAGATCTGGATGTAATGGTGGTTTTTGCGGTAAAAATCCGATATGCTTTTTAGCCTCAATGGAGTTACTGCGCATATCTATCCCGTTTATGAATACATTGCCGTTAGTCTGTTTTAAAACTCCGCAAATAATGTTCATAATGGTAGATTTTCCTGCTCCGTTTGACCCCAGTAATCCATAGATTCCGCAATCTGCAATCTCAAAATCTACATTCTTGACTGCCCACTGAACGCTGTACCTATGGGATAGGTTTTCAACTCTTACGATTGGTTCTGTCATTGTTGTTTTTAGTTTAAATAATAATAAAAGAGGTTTACTAAATACAATAGCAATCGAAAACCGAAAATGACTAAAGAAATTTAATTAGTCAATTCAAATTATTATTTCGAAATTTATCTATTGAACAAATAATATTTATTTATGTCTTTAAATAAGTTTCGCAAATTTTTTCTTGCCTCGACTCTTTTTTTATCTGCAAATTTGATAAGCTCCCAGGATAAAGTAGAGAAAAATTACATTCAATATGTAAACCCATTCATCGGAACAATGAAGATGGGGCACACATATCCCGGAGCAACAGTTCCTTTCGGTTCTGTACAGTTGAGCCCGGATACCGACACTATCCCCTACTCTGTGAATGGAAAGTATAACCCGGATGTTTACAAATATTGTGCAGGGTATCAATACGGCGATAAAACAATTGTGGGTTTCAGCCATACCCATTTTAGCGGAACAGGTCACTCCGACCTTGGGGATCTTCTTATAATGCCCACCACCGGAGTGCTAAGACTAAATCCCGGAACATCAGATAATCCCGATTCGGGTTACAGATCCAGATTTTCACACAAAACCGAGGATGCCTCTCCAAATTACTACAAAGTTAACTTACTGGATTACAACATAAAAGCAGAGCTTACAACAACCACAAGAGTAGGAGTTCATAAATACACTTTTCCACAATCAGATTCGGCGCACATAATATTGGATCTTACTCACGGCATTTATAACTACCCCGGCAAAAACATCTGGTCGTTTATAAGGGTAGAAAATGACTCTACAATAACCGGTTTCAGGCAGACACACGGATGGGGACGAACCCGGACTGTTTATTTTACTATTGCCTTCTCAAAACCATTTGTAAATTATGGTCTCGTAAATAATGAAGACCTTATTTACAAAGGATTCTGGCGCAAGTTTAATCAAAATAGTAACTTTCCGGAGAGTGCAGGGAGAGAATTGCGTTGCCACTTTGATTTTAACACAACAGAGGGTGAGGAGGTTATGGTCAAGGTGGCAATATCTCCGGTGAGCATAAGTGGTGCAAAAAACAATCTGCAAACTGAAGCTCCTCACTGGAATTTTAATATAATAAAAGAGGCCGGGCAGATGCAGTGGAACCGGGAGCTCTCTAAGATTGATGCTCAGTTCATCACAGAAGATGAAAGAACAAGCTTTTACACATCGCTGTATCACACACTCCTCGGTCCTACAATCTATATGGACTGCGACAAATCATATAAAGGTATTGATCAAAATATTCACAAAGCAAATGAATTTGATAACTACACAACATTTTCACTTTGGGATACATACAGGGCATTACACCCGCTTTTCAATATTATTCAACCAACCCGTAACGTAAATATGATAAAATCTATGCTGGCACATTATGACCAAAGCGTTCACAAAATGCTGCCGGTGTGGTCTCACTATGCAAATGAGAACTGGTGTATGATAGGCTACCATTCCGTCTCACTTTTGGCCGATGCTGCAGTCAAAGGGATTAAAGGGTTTGACACAGATAAGGCACTCGAAGCAGCTGTACAAACAGCAAACAACGATTGGTATGAAGGGTTGGGATATTACAAAAAACTTGGATTTGTTCCAGAAAATAAATCCTCAAGTTCTGTATCCAAAACCCTTGAGTATGCTTATGACGACTGGGCAATAGCACAGTTAGCCAAAGTCGCGGGCAGAGAAAACATTTATGCAGAGTTCACCAAGCGAAGCAAATTCTACAAAAACCTATTCGATAAGGCAAAGGGTTTTATGCGACCGAAAAACTCCGATGGAAATTTTTTAGATGGATTTGACGAACTAGATACACACGGTAAGGGATTTATAGAGGGGAACTCCTGGAACTACTCACTCTATGTTCCTCACGATCCACAGGGGCTCGCAGTGTTACTGGGAGGATCAAAAGCCCTGGAAGCATATCTAGACTCAATCTTCAATATGCATCTGCCCGATAAATACTTTGAAGCAACCGAAGACATTACAAGGGATGGCATAATGGGCAACTATGTACACGGGAATGAACCTTCGCACCATATACCCTATCTCTATAACTTTACCGGCTCACCCTGGAAAGGCCAAAAACAGTTAAGAGAGATATCTAAAAAGGTGTACCGCCCTCTGCCCGATGGACTAGGAGGTAACGACGATCTCGGGCAGATGAGTGCCTGGTACATCTTTACATCACTGGGATTTTATCCGGTTGCTCCCGGTTCCGACATATATTATACCGGCAGTCCCAACATTGTTAGTGCAGATATTCATCTGGAAAACGGGAAGATCTTCAAAATAAGAACAGAAAACCAGTCCGAAAAGAGTCTCTATGTCAAGAAAATTATCCTCAACGGCAAAGAGTTGAAGGAGAATAAAATTACACATTCAGATATAGTTAACGGAGGAGAGCTAAAATTCGTAATGACAAACAAAGCAACCCATTGAAAACTATAAAAGGAGCTTGACGGAAACCGGCACTCGACGGCACAAAAAAAAGCAGGCATCACTACCTGCTTTTTTCGTACCCGGAACAGGGCTCGAACCTGCACATCCTACGGACACTGGTCCCTGAAACCAGCGCGTCTACCAATTCCGCCATCCGGGCTTAAATTCTCAGTTTGGGATTGCAAATGTAATAATTTTTTGGGATTACAAAACTTCGTGAATAGCTATAAACTTCTTTATTGGAATATTTCTCAGAAAAATAGGATAAGCAGCTGGGCTGTTAGTACTCTCAAAAACATAGTAAGCGGATACACCGTTGCATAGCTCACAGCAGGCAGATCGTTACCGGCTGCTGCATTAGAGTATGCCAAGGCAGGTGGGTCTGTGGTGCTTCCGGCCATTAGACCCATAACTGTAAAGTAGTTGAGCTTGAAGAACCATCTGGCTGCAACACCCACTAAAAGCAGAGGAACAACAGTGATTATAGCACCATACGCTATCCATATAGCTCCCCCTTTATTCACGATTGTGTCAACAAATGAACCGCCAGCATCTAGCCCCACACAGGCCAGAAAGAGTGAAATTCCAACCTCACGAAGCATAAGATTGGCACTCATAGTAGTGTATGTCACCAATTTTAATTTCGGCCCAAAGCGACTCATAAGTATTGCAATAATAAGCGGCCCTCCGGCCAGCCCCAGCTTTACCGGCTGAGGTATTCCCGGTATAAAAAACGGGATTGAACCAACCACGATTCCAAGCACTATCCCTAAAAAAATAGCTGCAAGATTTGGCTCACGCAGCCTGTGCATTGAGTTACCCAGAAGCTTGGCAGCAGCCTCAATGCTATCTTCGGTTCCAACAATGGTAAGTCTGTCCCCTATCTGCAGTTTCAAATCCGGTTTGGCGACCAGATCTACCCCTGCTCTGTTTATTCGAGTAACTGTTATCCCAAAAGCACGACCCAATTTAAGGTCTGAAAGGCTCTTGCCATTCACTCCATCTTTTGTAACCATAACCCTTTTAGGCACCACTTTTAGGTCATTAATGCTCCAATCCTCGTCACTTCTGTGTACCTCAACTCCTAAAAATGCGACAATTGAGTCGTGATCTCTCTTCTGCATTATAACCAGCACCTCATATCCCTTATCCAGAAGTGTTCCTGCACCCGCTATTGTTATCTCTCCATTTGTCTTCTTAACCCTTGATATCACAAAACTCCTCTCAAGAAGCTTTTTCACAACCTCTATTTTTTTCCCGTAAATAGAGGGATTATTGATTACTAATGACAATTTTAAGGTTTCGTTTGGATTATCTCTGTTTTGCTCCTCAATTTTGTCCAGTTCACTCTTGAGGCTTATCTTAAAAATAACCTTTACAAGCAGAATCGACATAATTATACCCAGGACTCCAAGCGGGTAAGCCACAGCATATCCCATTGCAATAGAGGGGTCATTTGCCCCGTTTACCTCAATATAGGTCTGTTGAGCAGCTCCCAGCCCGGGTGTATTGGTAATGGCTCCGGAAAGAATACCCACCATAGTAGATATTGGAAGTCCCGTTACAAAGTAGAGAACAACAGTGGTAATCACTCCTAGAAGTACAATTGATGATGCAAGCAGGTTGAGTGTAATTCCACCTTTTTTGAACGAGGAGAAAAATCCCGGACCAACCTGGAGACCTATTGAGTAGACAAAAAGAATTAAACCGAACTCCTTTACAAAATGGAGCATTTCGGAATTGATTTTTAGACCAAAGTGGCTGAATGCAATACCCGCAAAGAGTATCCAGGTGATACCAAAAGAGATATTTGCAATCTTAATTTTTGAAAGGAGAATTCCAACAGATATTACTGCTGCAAGAATTACAACAGATTGAGCAACACTCTCATTTAGAAAAAGGGCTTTAATCCACTCCATAGTTTGAAATTTTGCTCAAAATTAGCCATTAATTACTAAATTTGATAAAACAATTTAAACTTCAAAATTTATACTATGAAATTACTTGATGAATTTAAACAGTTTGCAATGAGAGGCAATGTCGTGGATATGGCCGTCGGTATCATTATCGGAGGTGCATTCGGGAAAATTGTCTCATCATTTGTCTCCGATGTAATTATGCCTCCTTTAGGCCTTTTAATTGGAGGGGTAAGGTTTACAGATCTTAGTATAACTCTAAAGCAACAGGTTATTGATACTGCAACTTCCGTTATAACTCCCGCTGTAACTATCAACTATGGTAACTTTATTCAGGTCGTTTTCGATTTTGTCATAATTGCATTTGCAATATTTTCTATGATTAAAATAATGAACAACCTTAACCGTAAGAAAGTAGAGGATCAAACTCCTCCCTCACCACCACCTAAACCTGCAGATATACAGTTACTTACCGAAATAAGAGATCTATTAAAAAAGGATCAGAAGTAGTTTTTCAAAAAAAAAGAACAGCTGCAGAGTTTTTATCTACCTTTGTAACCCCTTTTACACAAAAGGGATTCGGTTCTGTAGCTCAGTTGGTAGAGCACGACACTCTTAATGTTGGGGTCGTGGGTTCGATCCCCACCGGGACCACTCTTTATTCAGGAGGGTGACTAAAAAGTAGAGTCGCCCTCTTTTTTTATGTATTCAATAACAGCTGCTCACAATACAGTCGTAACAGTTTAAGCAGTGGAAAGCTCACCGGCAACAACATCTGTTTTTTAGCTTATTTTCTGAAGGGTTTTTCGGAAAAAGGCTGAGGACCGTTCAACGACCGTAGGGAGGCGTTCCCGAAGCCCCGAAAAACACAAAGAAAAAAGCGTTTGAAAAAACAGCGTTGCAACCGGTGAGCTTTCCAGGTATAAATGGCGACTATATATAAAATAAGATACTGTTTACTTATATTTCACTACATTCTAGTTTTGGTTGCCATTTTATTGTAAATTTGTAATAATTGTCACACTAAATAAAGCACTAAAGAGATGAATAATTTTATATTTCATAACCCTACCAAATTGATTTTTGGGAAAGGTACAATAGCAACCCTCACTACCGAGATTCCAAAAGAGAGAAGAGTACTTGTTACATTCGGTGGAGGAAGCGTTAAAAATAACGGCGTTTACGATCAAGTAAAAGAGGCACTAAAGGAGCACACATATTTCGAGTTCTGGGGAATAGAGCCCAATCCAACCATAGAGACACTTCGCAAAGCGATAAAACTCGGAAAAGAGAAGAGTTGCGACTTTGTCCTGGCAGTTGGAGGAGGTTCTGTTGCAGATGGCTCTAAACTGATAGCATCCGGGATTTTGTATGATGGAGAGCCTTGGGATATAGTTATTAAACGAGAGTACTCAGCAGAGAAGAGTCTTCCTTTGGCTTGTGTTCTTACACTTCCTGCAACAGGCTCCGAGATGAACCGGGGAGCAGTTATCTCCAAAAAAGAGACAAATGAAAAATTTGCATTCTATTCAAATACCCCTCTGTTTTCAATACTTGACCCCCAAACAACCTATACCCTACCGGATTTTCAGATATCCTGCGGTTTGGCAGATACCTTTGTACACGTGATTGAACAGTATCTTACTACCCCCGGACAATCTCCTCTAATGGACAGATGGGCAGAGGGAATTTTAAAGACAATAGTCGAGATTGCTCCCAGAATAATAGATGACCGTACCAATTATGACGATATGGCCACATTTATGCTCTCTGCAACTATGGCTCTTAATGGATTTATCTCAATGGGAGTAACTCAGGATTGGGCCACGCATATGATTGGTCACGAGCTTACTGCTCTGCACGGATTAACTCACGCTCATACGCTTGCAATTATACTCCCCGGAACGATGTGGGTTATGAGAAGTGAGAAGGGCGATAAAATGATTCAATACGGTAAAAGAGTTTTCGGAGTTGATATCCAGGACAGGGATGAGGCAATAGTAGAGATTATAAGGAGAACCGAAGACTTCTTCCTAATGCTGGGCTTCAAAATTAAACTCTCCGAAAATGGCGTAACCATAAAGACCATTGATGAGATTGAGAGAAGGTTTACTGAACGAAATTACAAACTGGGTGAGAATAGATCTGTCACGCCAGCCGTTGCAAGGGAGATTTTGGAGAGGGTATTTTGACAATCAACAGACTATGACAAAAAAAGAGATAATAATCAAAGAGGTCCTGGTTTTCAAATCCAATGGAGTACAGTTTGCCATCCCTCTAAAATTTATAGAAAAGGTAATTGCTGCTCAAGAAATTACTCCTGTAGACAACACATCCTATTACATCAAGGGAGTAATTGATATTCAGGGAGAGATTATTCCGGTTCTATCATTGAGAGCAAGATTTAAACTTGCAGATAAGGATATATCCATTGATGATAAACTGGTGATTATTAACTTTAATAATGCAAAAATTGCTCTTATAGCCGAAGAGAGTTGCGATATTTTGACATTTCAAAATGAAGAGATTAAAGAGATTAAAACTATATTCAACGGACTCTCATCTGTCAAACTTGTAAACGGAAAGGCAGGAATAATCTATATCTACGACCCCGATACATTCCTATCTAAAGATGAGAGCATAGAGATAACCTCAGTTTTAGCAAAAATTTCACAAAGCAGAGCTGTATGACAGAAAAAGAGTCCCTGGAAAAGGTTGCCGTTCAAATTGAAAAAGAGCTCGGCCTTTTTTTTCCGGATAACAGGCACGAAGATCTTATGAGGGGCCTTGTAAACTCCTCTAAAACTCTATACGACGATACCGATCCGCAAAGAATTATTGAAGAGATAATAACAAATACAACCATTCCAAAGAAAATCCTGGACACTCTTTCGGCTACCCTTACAATAAGTGAAACCTATTTTTTCCGGGAGAGACCTGCAATTACGTTTATTAAGGAGGTTCTTATTCCCAAACTCTACGAAAAAAAAGGGAAAATAAAGATTTGGAGTGCAGGATGCAGTTCCGGTGAGGAGCCATATACTATTGCCATTTTGCTCAAAGAGCATCTGCCCGAGGAAATAATCTCACGAGTATCAATTATTGCTACTGATGTAAACAGCAAGTCAATACACAAAGCTTTAGAAGGGCTCTATTCCGAATGGTCCTTTAGAGAGACACCGGATATTATTAAAGGCAGATATTTTACAAAAACAAAGGGTGGCTGGAGGTTAAATGAAGATATCAGAAAAATGGTAAAATTTTCATTTTTAAACCTGGTTAAAGATCCCTTTCCTGATCCTATAAACGGAACCGATAACCTGGATATTATCCTTTGCAGAAATGTTCTTATGTACTTCTCATATGCAACAATTAAGAGAGTTGCAGATAAATTCAACAATTCACTAATCGACAATGGATGGTTGATAGTCAGTCAGGTAGAACTTAACGATCTATATCTGTCAAATTTTGAAAAATACTCTTACGAAAACGGGATATTCTACAAAAAAAACTCCGATAAACATAGTCTAAAAATAGTCAAACCCAAAATCACTCTTCGTGAGAAGAGAGATACTCCGAACTATGACAAAAAAGAGCTCCCGCATAAAAAAATTGTCAAAGAAGAGCTAAGTTTTGCAACACTGGAAAAAATGTATTTAAACGGTGAATATGAGGCTTGTATAGAAGGTTGCAAAAAATGTTCAGAAAAAAAACCGACCGATCACTCATTTCTGCACTTGATGGCAAAATGCTACGCAAACAGAGGAGATTATAATATGGCTATAGACTGTATAGATAAAGTTATTGAATCTGGAGTGAGCAGTGAGGATATTTACTATCTTTATGGAACTGTTTTAAAAGAGAATAATGAACCTGCAAAGGCAGAGATTGCACTTAAAAAGGGGATATATCTTAATCCCGGTCACCTCTTCTCTCACCTTATGCTGGGTAACATTATGAACCAGGAGGGAAAAACAGAGGCTTCGGTCAGATACTACAATAATGTGCTTGATATTCTGTCCAATATGGATGACAAAGCCACTATTCCAGACTCCGGCGGACTTACTAAAGCGAGAATGAAAGAGATGGTAGAGGCACTAATAAAAGAGAAAAGAAGATGAAAAGCGATAACCAAATCTTGAGAGAGAGAGCAGTTAAAAATGCACTAAAAATTGACAGCAAAATAACTGTTCAAGAAGATTCACTCTCTTTTCTTGAATTCACCCTACTCTCCCAAAAATTTGCCATAGATAGCAGCTTTGCAACCGAGGTCCACTTTCTCAAAGAGATCACTCCTATTCCGGGCGCACCCCATTTCGTCTCCGGAGTTGTTTTTCACAGAGGTAAAATTGTCTCTGTAATTAACCTGAGGTCACTTTTTAAAATGCGGGAAAGGGGTCTTACAGACTTGAATAAGTTCATAATACTTTCATATAAAGAGATATATTTTGGCATTATTGCAGATTCAATTATCGGCATAACCCAAAAGAGCACCTCCGCTATAACCCCTCCTCCATCCACTGTTGACCTGAAAGTTTCTACATTTATAAGTGGAATTTTCCCTGATGGCGTAGTTCTTTTAGATGCAAAAAAATTGATTACCAGTCCAGAAATAATAATAAAATAGATAATGGAAAACTCTTTAAAAATCAAAACAAGAGGCAAACTGATTATAGGTTTTGCAATAATGGTTATATCTACTGTAGCCATAATATCCCTTACTTACAACAATATCCGCAAGATAGAGTCCATAAACAGATCTATTCAGGAGATGGATAGTATTGCTTACGAGGTGACAGGTTTGAGAGCTAAAATTAACACTATTAGAGCTATGGCTCTGGAACTTATCGTAGATAATGAGAGTACGCAAATATTTGAAAAAGCACTAAAGATTTCCGGCGCAGATCAAGAGTTGGTTCAGATTTGCTTGAACATAGATAGTATGCTTGTACACGAAAAGGATATAAGAGCAGATTTCCGGGTGTTAACAAGTGATGTCAAGAGATATGTACAAAACAGAGAGCTCTTTTTATCTCTAATAAAGGATGGCAAAAAAGCTGATGCACTCACATATGTCAAAGAGAAACAAAACGATATTTATAATAAAATAACCAACAATGCTCTTAATATTGAGAGCAATATAATGAAGATTAGAAGAGATTATCTCAAAGCAAACGCCAAATTTGAATACTGGACTACTTTCCAGGCAATACTTTTTGGAACATTTTTGATTCTGCTCAATCTTTTTATGGCAATCTTTATATTGAGGATGATTAGAAAAATTACATCAGAGATTCGCTCAGGCATTGAGGTCTTGTATAACTCTTCTTCAAATATCCTAAATACAATTACAGATATCTCCACCGGAGCGAGCGAAACCGCTGCAGCCGTATCTGAAACCACGGCAACCATAGAGGAGGTTAGACAGACTGCCACATTATCAAACCAAAAGGCTAAATCTCTCATAGAGAGCTCTCATAAAGTAAGTGACTCGGCAGAAAAGGGGAAAAAATCACTTGCAGAGGTAATCAAAGGTATGGAGCAGATTGATATTCATATGAACAGAATCTCCGGTACCGTTGTGAAATTATCTGAGCAAAACAGAAGAATTGGAGAGATAACATCCACTGTATCCGATATTGCAGACCAATCCAACCTGCTTGCCGTTAATGCTGCAATTGAGGCTGCAAAAGCGGGAGAACACGGTAGAGGTTTCACGGTTGTTGCACAGGAGATTCGTAACCTTGCAGACCAGTCAAAGAGGGCAACACTGCAGGTTAAAGAGATCCTTAATGAGGTCAACAAATCTGTAAACAATGCTGTAGAGGCAACAGACGATGCCGCAAAGAGGGTTGAAGCAGGTAAATCTCTTGTAATGCAAAGTGGTGAAGTAATTGAGATGCTGGCAGAAAACATAGAAGAGGCAGGAGAGGTATCTCTGCAGATCTCTTCATCTAACCACCAGCAGATGGCCGGAATGGATCAGATTGTTCCTGCAATGGAAAATATTAAGAAAGCCAGCGAACAGAATGTTGCAGGGATGCAAAAAGCTCAAAGTGCAACTCACGAAATTCACACCCTTGGACAGACACTAAAAAGAATTCTTATAAAATACAACCTATAGCTCTTTATGCTCGACAACTTTGAAAACGATAACTTCCTGAAGGAGCTTCTGAATGACTTCAAAGTTGAAGCCATAGAGCATTATGAGTCTATAGTAAAGGGACTTACAGATCTTGAACTGGTTTCAGGAACCGAAAAAAAGCAGGAGATAATTGAGAGAATCTACCGCAACACTCATAGTTTAAAGGGTGCCGCAAGGGCTGTGAACCTGAACGAAATTGAGAGACTCTGCTCCTGTCTTGAGACAATTTTCGGCCATCTCAAAAAAGG
Organism: Bacteroidetes bacterium HGW-Bacteroidetes-5; assembly: GCA_002842515.1. Lineage (GTDB taxonomy): Bacteria > Bacteroidota > Bacteroidia > Bacteroidales > UBA932 > Bact-08. Next base: position 29,680 of record PHDC01000002.1, read on the forward strand.
AGAGCTAGCAGTCACATCGCAGCTTTTGGACTCAATGCATAAATCTATAGATGTACTTAAAGTACTCATAGACAATCTTAATGACGGCGAAAAAAATGGTTCTGTAAGTGCAAATGCAACAATAAGAAATCTGGAGTATCTGCTTAAACTATCCCTGCAGCAGTTCAGAGATCAAAAAGAGACTATCTCAGCTGATACTACAGAGATTGCGAACATAGTTGTAGAAGATACTACAGAGAGTGAAGTACACGAAAAAGAGGCAGAGCGGCACGACCTTTATTCAGTAAGGATTCCTACAGGCCATCTGCACCAAATACTATCTGAGAGTGAAGATTTTATAGCCGTAAAAACCACCCTTGAATATTACAGAAAGAGTCTTGAGAACATCTATGTCAGACACAAAGACGACGAATTGTATAAGATAATAAAAGATCTTATTGCATTTCAGTCTGTCTCCTCCAGAATGATTGATGATCTTATTATTAACATTAGAGAGACCCTACTTGCCAATTTCTCAACCCTATTCAAGGTAATTCCCAAGATGATACGGGATCTCTCTAAAGAGTACTCCAAAGAGATTGCACTAAATATCAGAGGAGAAGAGACAGAGATTGACAGAAGAATTCTTGAAGAGCTTAAGGATCCACTCATTCATATCATCCGTAACTGTATAGACCACGGTATTGAAACCCCTCAGGAGAGAGTTGAGGTAGGTAAGGAGATTAAGGGCAAAATTGACATCCGGATTGAAAAGCTCATTGACAGAAAGGTAAGGATTACAATCTCCGACGACGGTGCAGGTATCAATCTTGATAGTGTACTGAGCTCAGCCGTTAAGAACGGACTTCTTCTAGGCACAAACACAGAGTCACTTTCCGGGGAAGAGATAATCTCACTGATCTTCAAATCCGGGGTATCTTCCAGAAAATTTGTCACAGATATCTCCGGCAGAGGGCTTGGAATGTCAATTGTTGCCGAGAAGATTTCTCTACTTGGCGGTTCGATCGAGGTTACAACTGAGAAAGGAAAAGGAACAAAATTTACAATAACCCTGCCCCAAACAATCTCTACATTCAGAGGCATTTTAATAGAGTCAGAGGGAATGCCTTTGATGATTCCATCACTGTTTTTAGATAAAGCCGTTAGAGTTTCTCCCGATTTAATTGGAAACATTGGAGATAAAAGCGTCATTAAGTGTATTAACGGTGAAACCATAGGAGTTGTAAGGCTATCTAAAGTATTGGGTATTGAAAGGGCAGATACAATAAACAGGAAAAGCGATGTAGTAAGGTTGGTAATTCTTATAAGCAATAATAAACGCATAGCTTTCATTGTAGATAAAATTGCCGGGGAGTACGAGGGAATTGTTAAAGATATGGGGCCTCAACTACAATATGTTAGAAACATTGCTGGAGTAACCATTATTGAAAACGGAAAGGTCATTCCTGTTGTCAATGTAAGTGAGGTAATAGATAGTGCATCAGAAAATCCGGAACTCTTTGAGCACGAACAATCTTTGCAAACTAACTCAACTGCACAGGAGAGGGAGAAGCGGATTCTTATAGTGGAAGACTCTATCACAGTGCGAGCAATGTTAAAGAATTTCGTAGAGAATGCCGGTTACTCGGTTACCACAGCCGTTGATGGTCTTGACGGATATAACAAACTTGAAAACGAAGAGTTTGATCTGCTCGTCTCCGATATAGAGATGCCAAGAATGAATGGGTTTGAGTTAACAAAACGAGTTAGAGAGTCAAAAACTTATTCACAGATACCAATTATTCTGGTAACTGCCCTCGAGACACAAAATGATATGAAGATGGGGATGGAGGCGGGAGCAGATGCTTACATAATCAAGAGCAATTTTGAAAAAAGCAATCTGGTTCAAACAATAAAAAGGTTTATATAAGAGATAGTTTATGTTCCGAAATGATCTTAAAATCAGCAGACCAATTAGGGTTCTTCTAGTTGAAGACTCTCCCTTATATCAGAAAATCCTAAGAGGCATTCTGAGTGAGAATGATGAATTTGAAGTAGTCGCCGTTGCAAGTAACGGACTTGAGGCAATCAAGTACTCCAATCTCTATAAGCCCGATATAATCAGTATGGATATTTTTATGCCGGTGATGGACGGTATAGAGGCTACCAAAATGATTATGCAGTCTAACCCTGTTCCAATTGTAATTGTGAGCAATGTTTACCAGACTAGTGATACAGATCTTGCAATCAAAGAGCTTGATGCCGGAGCCGTATATATTCTTCCAAAGCCTGTAGGGCCTTCAGATTCCAACTATTCAAAGGAGGCTGTAAAATACAGGAACACACTCAGAATTATGTCTGAGATAAAAGTCGTAAAAAGGATTAACCGTTCTAATGGAAGCAGTTACACAAACTCAATCTTAATCAATAATTCAGAGGGTGTGTCAACTTTACGGCCTAAAATCAAATGTATGCCTCCAAAGATTGTTAAGATAATTGCAATCGGAGCATCTGCAGGCGGCCCCGAGAGTATTAAAATATTACTAAGTAACCTGAGTGAAGATGTCGTGACCCCAATTGTTGTTGTTCAACATATAGACCCTCATTTTATTGAAGGGTTTGCCTCTTGGTTAAACAACTATTCAAATCGCAGGGTAAAAGTAGCCACAAATGACGAGTTACTTCAGGAGAAAACCGTCTATATTGCTCCCGGAGAGAGACATATGCGAATTGAAAAGAGTATGGCAATCTCCTTTTCAGACTATAAAAAATCAAATGGTCACGTTCCATCGGTTGATGTGCTCTTTGACAGTATAAATAAGGTATGCGCAAAGGAGAGTATTGCAATTCTTCTCTCGGGTATGGGAAGAGACGGAGCAGATGGTCTGAAAAACTTAAGTGACTCCGGAAGTTACACCTTCGCTCAGAACCAAGAGTCATCACTGGTTTACGGAATGCCTAAGGAGGCCGTAAAACTTGGGGCAGCCTGCAGGGTGCTCTCTCCGGAAGACATTGCAAAAGAGATTAATAGTATACTAAACAAAAAACAGATCACAATATAATGAATGAATTAGTAAGTGGGTACATTCTGGCCGTTGAGGACTCTCTGGTACAGGCAAAAAGGCTGGAATACTTCTTCAAGAAACACCAATTCGATTATCGCATCTTCTCCACGGCAGAGGAGGCTTTGGTCTACATAGGGAAAAGAGTACCATCTCTTATAATAAGCGATATTATAATGCCCGGAATAGATGGTTATCAGTTTTGCAGGCAAGTAAAGGAGAACCCTTCTACCAGTACAATCCCGGTTATTTTGCTCACATCTTTGCAGGATCCCAACGACATAATAAGAGGGCTTCAGGCGGGTGCAGATAATTTTATTACAAAGCCATACGACGAGAAGTATCTGCTCTCCAGAATTGAGCATCTCATAAACAACAAGAGCCAAATTGAAGAGGGTGTAATAAGTTTAAAAGCAGATCCAATTAACCTCAGATACCGGGGAGAGGAGTTTAAAATAACATCCGGAAGAAGGCAGATATTGGACCTTTTAGTATCGGTATATGATACTGCTATTCAAAGAAATGAAGAGTTGACCTCCATTAAGATGAAGTTGGAAGAGACAAACAGAAGTCTACTTCAGGCAAACGAAGATCTGGATGCATTTTCCCGTACAGTTTCACACGACCTTAAGTCTCCGCTTGCTGTGATAATAGGGTTTACAAGTGCCATAATTGACAATCCGGAGAGTACAGTAAGTGAAGAGGAGAGAGGTTATGTTAAATACATCCTGGAGTCTGCCCTTGAAATGACCCAGCTGATAAAAGACCTTCTGGCATTCTCCCAATCTGGCAGATTGGATCTTAAAGAAGAGGAGCTGGATCTGAGTGATATAGCCAATGATATCCTGGGAGGTATTTTACTCAGGTATCCGGACTCTAAACCTGTAGTGAAAATTGAGTCTAACCTTAAGGCACGCGCAGATAATAAACTTATGAGAGTTGTTCTGGATAATCTTATCGGAAATGCAGTGAAATACAGCTCAAAAACCGAAAGTCCGGAGATATTTTTCGGAAAAAAAGAGTACTTCGGAAAAGATCTCTTCTTTATACAAGATAACGGTGCCGGTTTCGAGATGTCTAAGGCAGACAAACTATTCCAACCATTTGTCCGACTCCATTCTGGTGTTGAGTACAGCGGAACCGGAGTTGGTCTATCTACCGTAAAGAGAATAATAGAAAAACACGGCGGTGAAATCTGGGCTGAATCTGAGCCCGGTAAAGGGGCTACTTTTTTCTTTACATTAGAGTAGAAAAGAGTTTATTGCCACTCACAACAAAAATTAGATATGTTTGTTATTAGTTTATAAAAAGTAAAACTTAGAATTAATAACAAGAATAAAGAATAAAAATATGAGCGGAGATGTTATAATTTGCAACTGCAACGAAGTTTATAAGAGTGAAATAGTTAAAGCCATTAAAGAGCAGGGATGCAAAACTGTCGAACAGATTGGTGATGTAACTGGTGCAGGTACAATATGTGGCGGATGTGTAGATGACATTCAGGAGATTCTGGATTCAGAGATCAATAAATAACAGATAACCAAAATATTTGAACACATCGTACCAAAAAAAAGGGTGTACAAAATTTTGCACACCCTTATTTTATTGGTAATAAATTACACCGGACTGATAGCACTTACCGGGCATACATCTGCACAAGTACCACAATCGGTACAAATGTTAGGATCGATTACATAGATATCACCGGGAGAGATAGCCTCAACCGGACATTCGTCAATGCAAGTTCCGCAAGAAGTGCAGTCTTCAGAAATTTTGTAAGCCATTTTTTGTTTAATTTAAATTGGTTTGATTGTTGCAAAGATATGAATTTGGTTTAATAGAACAAATACAAATTGTATCTTTGTAATGACAACATTAAAAATATAACTCTAGATATGAGAAGCTCTTTATTCCCGTTAACTCTGGTTTTTTCCCTGATAATGACCTGCTTTACAGCAACCGAAAGCAGGGCGCAAACATTAGAGTTTGACAAGATGGTTCACGACTTTGGAGATATAATGCTTAAGTCCGGCAAACACACCCACACATTTACATTTAAGAATATAAGCACTCAGCCTGTCTTGATTCAGACTGTAATTTCTTCTTGCGGATGCACCACACCGGAATGGACAAAGAGTCCTGTTCTTCCGGGTAAAACTGGAACAATAAAGGTAACCTTTCTAAACGACCAGGGTCCCTACCCTTTCGACAAATCTTTAACAGTCTATATTACGGGAGAAGCAAGGCCCAGAGTCCTAAGAATCAAAGGAGTTGTTCACGATAAACCAAAATCATTAAAAGAGCTCTTCCCCGAAAACTTCGGCGGATTATCCCTTCGAAGTTCAGTAATAGATATGGACAATATTGCTCAGGGAGATGTTAAATACGAGCTTATTGAAGTTGCAAATACCTCTTCCAGAGAGATCCAGGTAGATTTTACAAATGCATCAAAAGGGTTGTCGTTTGAACTCTCTCCATCTAAAATAGCACCGGGATCAAAAGCTCAATTAAAAGTGACTATAAACACAAATGATGCAGTCAATTGGGGAGATACAGAGTATGGCAGCGCAATAATCATAAATGGTAAGGAGGTACCTTCTAAAAGAGTGCGGGTTTTTGCCAGCATAAGAGATAACTTCTCCTCACTTACTAAAGAGCAGATAGACAACGCTCCGCTACCTATGGCAAACTCCAGTTCGTTTGATTATGGCAAAGTTAAGGCCGGGACACAAATCACTGCCACTTTTAAAATAAGAAATCTTGGCAGAAGAGATCTGCTTATTCACAAAATAGATACAGGAGATAAGAAAATCTCCGTAAAAAACCCTTCAAAGATTGCCCCCGGAGAGACAGGTGTCATAGAAGTTAAGATTGACACATCCCAGGAGGCAGGCGAAAAGGGTCACATCTTATCCGTTATTACCAACTCGCCCTCCAGGCCTGTTGTAAATCTGATAATAACAGGCAATGTTCTTAAATAGTGTAAATAATGCAAGATAATAAATTTGAGAGCGCACTTGTAGTTAATAAGGGAGTTGAACAACCTCCGGTTGTGAATCCCTATATTGGAAATTTTTATAAAAAAAACAAAAACCTTACACTCTCAGAGGATGATTATCTTAAAGGCATCCTTGAAGGGGACATAACTATTCTCAGCCAGGCTATAACACTTGTAGAGAGCTCCAGGCCAGATCACAGAGCAATAGCTCAAAGAGTTGTTGCAAGGTCTCTGCCGCACGTTGTAGAGTCTATGAGAATTGGCATTACGGGAGTTCCGGGTGCCGGTAAAAGCACATTTATAGAGGCTTTTGGAGGATTACTCACTGGCAGAGGCCACAAACTTGCAGTACTGGCAATAGACCCCAGCAGTGAAAAGACAAAAGGGAGTATTTTAGGAGACAAGACCAGAATGGAGACCCTTTGTAATGACAAAAACGCATTCATCAGACCCTCTCCAAGCAGCGGATCTCTGGGCGGTGTGGCAAGAAAAACCAGAGAGAGCATTATTCTTTGCGAAGCTGCAGGTTTCGATGTAATATTCATTGAGACTGTAGGTGTCGGGCAGTCGGAGACTGCAGTTCACTCTATGAGCGATTTCTTTCTTCTGCTTATGCTTGCGGGAGCCGGAGACGAACTTCAGGGGATAAAACGAGGTATTATGGAGATGAGTGACCTAATTGCCATAACGAAGTCCGACGGCAGTAATGTAAATAAAGCAACCCTGGCAAAAGCTCTCTATTCCAATGCACTCCATCTGTTTCCTCCTGCACAGTCGGGTTGGATACCTACTGCAGTAACAACCTCTGCAGTAACAAAAGAGGGTCTTGAAGATGTCCTTAAAATAATACTTGACTATTTTGCTTTTACAAAAGATAATGGCTACTATCTTCACAATCGCAGAGAGCAGTCCAGGTTCTGGATGTACGAAGCGATTCAAGAGGAGTTAAAAAACAGGTTCTTTGAAAACGCTGTTATTAAAAAACACCTTAAGGAGTACGAAGATAAAGTACTAAAAGGCGAGATAAGCTCTTTTGCAGCAGCATCTGAATTAATTAAACTACACAATAATTGATGACACCACTACTGGAAGCACTAAAAAACAGCGTATTAATCACAGGTCTTGTGATGATAATGATGCTGCTCATTGAGTATATCAACATTCACTCTCACGGAAAGAGTTTTGAAAAGCTTAAAAAATCTCCCAAAAAGCAGGTTTTACTTGCAGCTTTGCTTGGATTGGTTCCGGGATGCATTGGAGGGTTTGCCGTTGTTTCACTTTTTACACACAAGCTCCTAAGTTTCGGAGCACTTGTAGCAATGATGATAGCCTCATCCGGAGACGAAGCTTTTATACTAATGGCTCTCATACCAAAAACCGCAATCATACTATTTATAATTCTTTTTGTTATAGGGGTAACGGTAGGTATTGTTGTTGACAAATTCTATAAAAAAGATGTTGCACCATTTGAACCTGAGCATTATGCACTGCACGATAACTGTTGTTCAGAAAAACAGGTTGCAAACACACCAATATTTGGAGCGAAAATTAGAGACAATTTCAAAAAAATATCACGGGAGAGACTTCTGATAATGGGCGGTATAGCCATTTTTATCTTAGCGGTGGTTGCAGGGATTCTGGAACACGACCACAATCACGGGGTTGCAGATAGCCATACTACAACGGATAGTCAAATAGTTACTCATAGTCACACAAACGAAGATGCTCATCTTTCGGAATTACAAAGTACAGAAGCAGAAAAAAAGAGCTGTATTCAGGATGAGTTAGCAGAGAATACCTCTGTGTCACAAACCGACAGTGAGCATAAACACGACGAAAACTGTACAGATCACAATCATAACGAAGCAATCGACAGTCACAATCACGGAAGCTTTGACATCTTAAGTGAGAGGTGGCTGAACCTTATTTTTGCGGGAGTGAGTCTTCTTACCCTTCTGTTAACTGCAAAGGCCAATGAACATTTTATTAAGGAGCACATTTGGAATCACGTCGTTAAAAAACACCTTAAGTCAATCTTCTTATGGACATTAGGCGTTCTTATGGTAATTCACTTCGGAATGCAGTTTTTACATATAGATGAGTGGATTGCACAGAATATCTTCATTATGATTCTACTGGCAGTTCTTATAGGTATTATTCCCGAATCGGGACCTCATATGGTTTTCATTACACTGTTTGCCGGTGGTTTTATTCCATTTAGTGTTCTGCTGGCCAGCTCAATCGTTCAGGACGGTCATACTGCACTTCCGCTACTTGCAGAGAGCAAGAGTAGTTTTGTAAAATCGAAGGCTATAAATGTGGTGGTTGGGTTAACAGTTGGAGTTTTGCTACACCTTTTCGGGTTGTAGCAAACTCTCTGTAATTATATTTTTTACTCCCCGTTCATTGAGAGCAGGAACTCCAGATTGTTATCTGTTCTTATAAGGCGACTCTTCATAAACTCCATAGCCTCTACGGAGTTCATATCTGCAAGATAGTTTCTTAAAATCCAGATCCTGTTAAGAGTCTCTTTATCGAAGAGCAGATCTTCTCTTCTGGTGCTGCTTAATGTTACATCTACTGATGGGAATACCCTCTTATTGGATAGTTTTCTGTCCAGCTGAAGCTCCATATTACCCGTGCCCTTGAACTCCTCAAAGATAACCTCATCCATTTTTGAACCGGTATCTGTAAGAGCAGTAGCTAAGATAGTTAAAGAACCTCCGTTTTCAATATTTCTGGCAGCTCCGAAAAAACGTTTTGGTTTATGAAGTGCGTTTGCATCCACACCACCACTCAAAACCTTACCTGAAGCTGGCTGAACTGTATTGAATGCTCTGGCAAGACGAGTTATTGAATCCAAAAGGATTACAACATCGTGGCCGCACTCTACCAACCTTTTGGCCTTTTCAAGAACAATATTTGCAACTTTTACGTGTCTCTCCGCAGGCTCGTCAAAGGTGGAGGCAATTACCTCTCCCTTAACACTTCTAGCCATATCGGTAACCTCTTCGGGACGCTCATCTATAAGAAGAACAATCATATATACCTCAGGATGGTTATCTGCTATTGCATTTGCAATATCTTTGAGCAAAACAGTTTTACCGGTTTTTGGCTGAGCAACAATAAGACCCCTCTGACCCTTCCCAATCGGCGCAAAAAGGTCTACGACCCGTGTAGACAAATTATTATGACCATTAGAAGTTATATTGAACTTCTCTGTTGGGAATAGAGGTGTTAAGAAATCAAATGGTACTCTGTCTCTTATAAACTCCGGACTTCTTCCATTTATCTGTTTTACCTTTACCAAAGGAAAGTACTTATCTCCCTCTTTAGGAGGTTTTATCTCACCTATGAGAGTATCTCCGGTTTTTAGACCATATAATTTGATCTGAGACTGAGATACATAAATATCATCGGGAGAGTTAAGGTAGTTATAGTCCGAAGACCTTAAAAAACCATACCCATCCGGCATTATCTCCAGACAACCGGTAGCGTCTACAACACCCTCAAATTCAAATTTTTGTTTTTGAACAGGCTCTTTAGTGTTATGGTTGATTGCAGCTGACTCCTGATTATTACGATTAAAAGGCTCTTTAACAGGAGCACCTTTAGATTCCTCTCTCTTTTGATGATCTCTTGGTTCGCGTATAGCTGTCTTTTGATCCTGGTTTCTGAGCTCCTCAACAACAGCTGTTACTGCTGCTACCCTCTGCTCATTTGTAATTGCCTCTTGAGTAGTTTCGGTAAATATATCTTTGATTGGCTCTTTAGCCGTCAATTCTGAAGTTAATATGGATGCTTTATATGCATTGCTTTTGCGACCTCTGCGTGAGCGAAGTTTTTCACTATTTTGTGGTTGAACCTCATTAACTGTATTAACAACAACAGAGTTTGCAACCGTAGGAGTTATTGGTTCATCCTTTTGAGTTTGGACAGGTTGTTGCACCTGTACCGGCTTCTGTTCCGAAGAAACAGCTTTCGGCTCCGAAGAAACAGCTTTCGGCTCCGATGTAACAGCTTTTGGCTGTTGATTGAACGGTCTGTTCTTATCGTGTACTCTTCTTGGTTGGTTGTTGTTGGTTTGCTCTCTCTTTACAGGTTGATTCTGTTGAGGCTGTTGTGTCGGTTGAGGAGCTTGTACTTTAACATCTTTTTCTGCAGATTTTAACTGCTCAGACTCTTTTCCCCGTTGATTATCTTTATTTATAACGCTTTTTCTGTTTTTCGGCTCTCTTCTCACAACAGGCCTTTTTGGTAAAGGGTCTGTTGAATTACTGCCAACTTTTGCTTGTTCGTCAAGGATCTCATATATTAAATCCTCTCTTGTCATTCCTTTTGCCTTGCTGATTTTTAGCTCATTAGCAATAGCAATAAGATCTTCCTGACTCTTGCTGCTTAATCCTAGTATATCGTGCATTGATTTATTTTGTGTGGACGTGATTTATCCGAATAGATATCAAAATCTCTGACAAAAGTACAATTAATAATTTGAAAAACAAAATTGATATTATTTTGCTGCAACAACATCTATCTCTATTAGCGCCCCTTTAGGAAGAGCAACTACCGCAAACGCAACCCTGGCAGGATATGGCTCATTGTAAAAAGTTGCATAGACCTCATTCATTGTAGTGAAATCTTTCATATCGGTCAGATAAACTGTAGATTTAACGACATTATCAAAACTGTAACCGGCTTCAGAAAGAATATAGCCAATATTTTTAAGGACCTGTTGTGCCTGCTCCTTAACTCCTCCGGGAACAAACTCACCGGTAGTTGCATCAACCGGAAGCTGACCGGAAACATATAAAAAACCATTGGATTCAATTGCCTGACTGTATGGTCCTACAGCCTTTGGAGCTCTCTGTGTAGATATTACCCTTTTACTCATAATAAATATATCTTCTAAAAAATTGTGTTAATAATCATAATATTAGAATCCACCACCCCTATCCCAGTAACTTGCACTCTTCTTGAATTTAAGCAGATCTGCCAACGCAGAAGCCTTGGCATTTATACGGAAACTCCAGCTCTCCCACATTCCACTAGGAACCCAGGATACAGAGATCAGGAAACAGTGCAGGTCATATGTTGCGCTCAATTGTGTAGTGGTAAGCGCCAACTTCATAAGGTCTACACCTGTGTTTAGGTTCACATTAAGGTCTTTACCCAGGCGTATCTGTGCAGATATGCCAAGTGTTTGCATATGGTTGTTAATCTTATTGAGTCTTCCGCCAACATTCTGGTAAGATTGGCTATAGGAGTAGTTATAATTAAAGTTTACAGACCACGGGTTATTTGGATCCAAATAGTATACCCACCCACCAGGTATGTACTCGCCGGTAACAGGGTGGTTGTAGATTCTTATATACTCAGACTCTTTACTTTCACCCGAACCGCCACCCGAACCTCCACCGGAGCCTCTTCCGCTACCCTTCTCCGGAAGACCCATTCCCGCACCTTTACGCTCACCTGTTCCTGAAAACTGATAAGATAGAGACATACTTGCGTTAGTCAGCCTAGCCAGTTTGTACCAACCCTCTTTTACAAAATTAAATTGATTATACTTTTTTCCCTCATTGTCTATAGCGTAAGGATCCAGATTTGCGTTGGCGTTAAAAGCAAGAGAGCCAAATATTGTTGTACTCATACTTACAGATATGTTCGAGAGCTTTAAAGAGTCTGCAAGGAAGTTGTATGAGCCTCCAAGAGAGAGATTATCTATAAGCTTTATTTTCTTGATACCACCATCAGTTGTATCTTTATCACTTACTATTTTTGCCTCAAGATTGTTTCCAACAGAGAAACTCATCGAAGCAGAACTCCCTTTTGAGGGATATCCAAAGATTAGCCCCTCATAGATATTGAACTCTTGCTGTTGCAAAACGCCACTGGGATCTGTATAGTTTATAGTTCTGTAACCATTTGCGGCAGTACCCTGTTCCGGTCTGTAACTAATACTAAAAGAGGGCTTAACCATATGACGGATAGTTTTAATTTTGCTTCTGGGTCCAAAATTAAACATCCCATAAAGAGTTGTGCTAGCGGACATTGAAGTAGAAAACTCCTGAGTTACACCAAAATGGCTAAAGATATCTCCAATATTGTTCTCTACCCTGTTAGTTTCGCTATCGTAAAATTTATCGTTTTTCTGAAAAAACCAGTTCATACCATAGCTCACAGATGGTGAGAACTGGATATAGTTAAAGATGTCAAAAGTAGGAAGTCCTATTTGGAAACTATGCTGCATCCCGCTTCTGAACTTAGATAGAAAGCCATCCTCTCCAAACTCTTTTGCCTTAAAATTTATCTTGTTATCTAATGTAGTATTGTAACTGAAAGAGATGCTCTCATAAAATCTCTCCTTTCCTGCAGCATCTTTTCTTTTGAAAGGAAATATCCTGTTCATAGTAAGGGTCACATTAGGAACGGTAAAAGCATACGAACTGTCCAGAGAGTTCTGACTGTGCAGCATATTTGCCGTTATACTAAAATTTGAAAGTGTCTTTCCGTATGATATTGAAGAAGATATCTGATTCTGAAGACTCTGTTGTATATCGTAAGAGTTATATCTGTCATTCATTGGAGTTGCAAAGTTAACCGATGCCCTGAAAGATGTTCCCGGTCGTGCCTTCATATCCTGAGAGTGGCTCCACCTTACAGAAAAGTCCTTTGATTGATTGAAATCCGGAGAACCCTTCTCACCTACCTGATTAACGGAGTAGTTCAGATTAAAATTTCCGTCATATTTATACCTCTTTTTATAACGGGAGGTCATTAGAACATTCCACGAGCCCAAAGAGTATAGGTCTGTCGTGAGAGTAAGGTCAAAATGATCTCCAAATACAAAATAGTAACCCAGCCCCTTGAGGGCAAAACCTCTGGTTGCCTCTTCGTTAAAGGAAGGAATAAGAAGACCGCTGGCTCGTTTTACCTGTTTTGGAACAAACCCGAAAGGGAGAGCAAACGGAACAGGAACATCCTCCACTACCATATATGCAGGTCCAAAGACTGTAACCTTATTAGATGTTACTTTTGCATTGGTAAGCTGAAGATAGAAGTGTGGGTGTTCGTTGTCGCAGGTTGTGTATCTTCCTCCTGATATATTGATTGAGTTATCAGGCATTTTCTTAAGCAGATCTCCATATAATAAACCCTCTGACTCTTGAGTGACCATATTAGTTATCAAAGATTTTCTGGATTCAAAGTTGTACTTTACAGTCTCCATTGTGTACTTCTCTTTACCCTCTGTCATCTGAGGCTTTCCCTGCAAAACCCCAAGAGAATCCTTAACGCCGGATGCAAAAACGGTTTTTGTGTCCATATCATAGGCCATATATTCCGATTTAAGCTCCAGGCTGCCGTACCTGACAGTAACATCTCCGTAATAGTAAACCACTCTTTTCCCATCTGAGAAGTCCTCTACAATTGAGTCTCTTGCTCCGGAAAATGCCGGAAAGAGCAAAGAACCTCTGAGTTTAGATGAGTCGGTCAAAGGGAGTGTGTCTCTAACCGGCAGTGAATCTCTTATTGGCAGCGAGTCACTTAATAACAACGAGTCCCTTAATAACAGGGAGTCTACCCTTGGCAGAGAATCTTTTATCAATAGAGTTTTTACGGAAGTTGCTCCAACGACTTCATTTATTGCAGATATGTTCTTTTGAGAAATTACAGAATCTCTAGATAGATCGTGAGAATGATTTGAATGAAGTGAACCCGTCCCTCCGCAATTGAAAGAGAACAGGACAACACACACAAGCAAAAGGGACTCTTTTCTCAAAAGCAAAATCGTGAAAGGTTTAATAAAATATGCTATATTTGTGGCTTGCAAAGTTAAACATATTTAGCAACAATTATGCCGTTAAGAGTACTTTTGGTGATATTTTCTCTCCTCTGGATTTCAACATCACGTGGTCAGGAAAATTCAATGGTTATGCTTAAAAAGGTTGTGATAGACCCTGGTCACGGCGGGGCAGATCCTGGTGCCGTAAGTGCAGACAGAAAAGTTCTGGAGAAGAATATTACACTCTCTGTTTCACTAAAGCTTGGAGAGCTCATCAAAAAGAGTTACCCGGAAATAGAGGTTATATATACCAGAAAAACAGATGTATTCGTTGCTTTGGACAAAAGAACGGAAATTGCTAATAAAAACAAGGCAGATCTCTTTATCTCCATTCACGTAAATGCAGCATTAGCCCGGGCGGCGACAGGTTCCGAAACATTTGTAATGGGAGCAGATAAATCCAGTTCAAATTTTGAGGTGACTATGCTGGAGAATAGTGTTATTATGATGGAGGGAGATGATTACGCCACTAAATATGAAGGATTTGACCCCAACAATCCTGAGTCCTACATTATTTTTACTCTGCTGCAAAACGCACACCTTGAGCAGAGTTTGGAGATGGCCTCTCTTGTTCAAAAGCATTTCAATAACGGGCCGATTAAAGTAAGCAGAGGAATTAAACAGGGGCCGCTTTTAGTGCTTTGGAAAACAAGTATGCCATCTGTTCTAATTGAACTTGGCTTTATCTCAAATCCATTCGATCTAAAAATACTCAACAATCGAACTAATCACGATAAGTTTGCCTCTTTGATATTCAATGCCTTTAAAGAGTACAAACAGATTTATGACAAAAATTACAGTAACGGAAAAGGTCCGGAATTGATAGATAGTATTCCACGGAGAGATGCAAATCTTCCTCAAAATAGAGCGAAAAAAGAGGTAATCCAACAGAGTGAGACTCATTATAGAGTACAGATTCTGGCAGTAAATAAAATACTGAGAACAAACTCACCGGATCTAAAAGGAAGGGATGCAAATTTTATAAAGATGGGCAACCTCTATAAATATACAATTGGAGTCTATCCTACAATTGATTTGGCAAAGGAGGCTCTGGGCTCTATCCGTAAAGATTTCCCTCAAGCATTTATAATACTTGTTAGAGACGGAACTATTGTTCCATTAAATAAATAGCAGACAAAGAATAATCTACTAAGAAAATGAAAATAAGATTAAACAGAGAACAAAAAATAGGGCTTTTTGCAATACTTATACTCTTCTCCATTTATGTGGTTATAAACTATCTTAAAGGGAAGGACCTGTTTAGTAACAGAAACACATACTACTCGGTTTTCTATGACATAGACGGATTGACCTCAACAGGACCCATTTTTATACGCGGGCTCAAGGTTGGAACTATTGAGAGCATAGACTACATTCAAAAGAGAAACAACTTTATAGTCAAGCTTAAAATCGATGCGGGCTATCAGTTCCCAAAAAATTCGATTGCCGAAATTTACAATGTAGGTATGCTCGGGACAAAGGCTCTTAGAATAAATATCGGTGACGGCACAACTCTTCTTAATAACCGAGATACAATGCTTTCATCTACAGACCCCGGTATGTTAGACAATCTTGTAAATGAAATATTGCCTCTTAAAGATAAACTCTCAGATCTTATAATCACACTAAATACCACATTCGCCAATGTTAATGATGTTCTCAATCCTCAGGCTAAAAAAGATATCGCCTTGTCTCTTGAGAACCTCAACAAAACTCTATCCGGAGCAAAAAATGTGGTTCAGAACCTTGAAAAGAGCGGCCCTGAAATTACCTCTTTAATAAAAAATCTAAACAAAATAACTTCAGATCTCGGTGGCACAACATCCAAACTCAACAGCGGACTGGATAATATAAACGAGATTACAGACTCTCTAAAAAAGGCAGATATAGCAGGAACAATTTTATCTCTTAAAGAGCTGCTGGTGCAGATTAAAAATCCCGAGGGGAGCGTTGGAAAGCTGCTTTACACAGACTCTGTACACACCTCAATTGACCAACTGATAAGGGATCTGGATAATCTCATTAAAAATATCACAGAGAATCCAAAAAAATATATAAAAGTTAGTGTTTTTTAATATTTTTTTATTTATATTAAGCTGTTTTTAAAGATTTTAAAAACGCAAATAAAATTTAAAAATTTTTTAGTCTGAGATACAGGCTATTGAAAAAAATATGAAATTTCCTATACTTTTTTCTTTTTTTTTTAAAAAATTTATCCCCAAATTTGTCTACCAATCTTAACCTATCCTAAACTTATGATCGAACCAAAACATACTCTTGTGTGGAATAATTGTCTGCGAATCGTTCGTGATATTATCCGCCCACAGAGCTTCAGAACTTGGTTCGAACCGATAAACGCGGTTAGGCTTACAGGCTCTGTTCTTACCATAGAGGTTCCGTCAAATTTTTTTCGGGAATACCTGGAAGAGCACTATATCGATCTTATCAGTAAAGCACTAAAAAGAGAGTTGGGTAAAGAGGCGAAGCTGGAGTACAATGTACGCGTAGTTTCCGGCGAAGATGTAGTGACTTATCCTCAGCAATCTGTTCAGGAGATAAAAAATAAATCTGTACCCTTTCCAAATCAACCCTCAAATATCACAAATCCATTTGTGATACCGGGGCTTCAGCAACTGGAGATAGATCCACAACTTAACCCCAACTACTCATTTGAGAATTTTATAGAGGGAGAGTGCAACAAGCTTGCAAGATCTGCGGGCCTAAACATCTCTGCCAACCCCGGCAAAGGAACCTTTAACCCACTCTTCTTATATGGAGGTTCCGGACTTGGAAAGACTCACCTTGCACAGGCAATTGGTATTGCAATTAAAAAGCAGTTTCCCGAGAAGATTGTACTCTATGTGAGTGCAAATCGTTTTATGACCCAATATATGGATGCAACCACGGTAAAAAATAAACTTACCGACTTCCTCCATTTTTATCAGATGATAGACGTTCTCATTATTGACGACGTACACGAATTTGCAGGCAAAACCGGTACTCAGAATGCCTTTTTTCATATTTTCAGCCATCTTCACTCTGTTGGTAAACAACTTATCCTCACATCCGATAAAGCACCGGTAGATCTTCAAGACCTTGAAATGAGACTCCTCTCAAGATTTAAGTGGGGGCTTTTGGCAGAGCTGCTACCTCCGGACTATCCTACAAGAGTAGCAATTCTTAAAGCAAAGAGCTATAACGACGGAATTACACTTCCGGAAGAGGTAATCTCATTTATTGCCTCCAGAGTTTCAACAAACATCCGTGAAATAGAGGGTACACTCATATCTCTTCTTGCCCAGGCAACACTTACCAACAAAAAAATCGGGCTGGATCTGGCAGAGAAACTTATAGAGAAACTTGTTACAAAAAATCTGCACGAGATTACCATAGACAAGATTCAAAAAGTTGTCTGTGAATATTTCAAAATCGACTCCGAGCAGTTCCTTAGCTCTTCTCGTAAAAGAGAGCTGGTTCAGGCTCGTCAGATATCTATGTACCTGAGCAGGAACCATACCAAAAGCTCTCTTGCATCAATTGGTACTTTGACCGGCGGTAGAGATCACGCCACGGTTCTTCACGCTTACAACACTGTATGTGACCTGCTGGATACCGACAGATCTTTCCGTAAATACCTGTCAGAGATAGAGAAACAGCTTCACTCCAACTAATATACAATGCAATGGAGAGTTCAAAAATATTTTCAATATTTGATCAAATCACAAAAATTCCCAGAGAGAGCTCAAAAGAGCAAAAAATAATTGAGTTTTTAATCAATTTTGCAAAAGAGCGTTCCCTTGATTATAAGAGAGATGATGCCGGCAATGTGGTTATTCTAAAGCCTGCAACCAGAGGTATGGAGAGCGCTCCAACAGTTGTATTGCAGAGCCACTCAGATATGGTATGTGAGAAAAATTCCGACAGCAGCTTCAATTTTGACACCGACCCTATTCAATATGTATCAGAGGATGGATGGCTCATTGCAAAGGAGACAACATTGGGTGCAGATTGCGGAATCGGAATGGCTGCTCAGCTTGCAATTCTGGACTCTGATGATATTTCTCACGGCCCTCTGCAGGCACTCTTCACAACAGAGGAGGAGACAGGTCTTACAGGAGCAAAAGCACTAAAACCAGGATTTATAACCGGTAATATTTTAATAAACTTAGATTCAGAAGATGAGGGTGAACTCTTTATCGGATGTGCAGGTGGGGTGGATACTACAGCCCGCTTCTCATACAGTGTAGAGAATGCAGACCAGAATTTAGAGTTCTTAAAGGTAGGATTCTATGGAGCAACAGGCGGTCACAGCGGAGATGATATTCATAAAAACAGAGCAAATGCAAACCAGCTTCTGTTTCGCTATCTCTATCTTTTATCGCAGAGCTGTGAATTCTCCGTTTGCTCAATTCAGGGAGGCAACAAACGAAATGCTATTGCTAGAGAAGCCTATGCAGTGATTGCCCTACTACCGTGCCAGACAAATATTGCAGGGGAGCTATTTAATCTAACGGAGAGAGAGGTAAAAGAGGAGCATTTGCATTCAGATCCGGATCTTTACGGAAAAATGGAGCTCACTTCAAAAGAGAGCTATTTTATTGATAAAAAAAGCGCTTCAAATATTATTAATCTGCTTAACGGCCTTCCTCACGGAGTTCTTGCAATGAGCCAGGATATCCCCGGACTTGTCGAAACATCCACAAATTTTGCATCGGTAAAGATGGATGAGCCTGGAATCATACGAGTTGGAACAAGTCAGAGGAGTTCACTAAATTCAGCACGCTTCAACGCTGCCAGACGCATTGAATCTCTCTTTGTACTCTCCGGTGCCAAAGTCACTCACGAAAGTGAATATCCCGGTTGGAAACCAAGAATGGACTCACCTCTTCTGGAGGTATCTCGTCAAGCATACAGAGATATTTTCACCCGGGAGCCAATCGTGAGAGCAATTCACGCAGGTCTGGAGTGCGGAATGTTTCTTAAAACCTATCCAAAGCTGGATATGATATCATTTGGTCCTACAATACGAGGTGCACACGCCCCGGGTGAGCGGCTTGAGATAGCATCGGTAGAGAAATTCAGAAGACTACTTTTAGAGATACTCGAGAGATTAAAATAGATTACATTACAATGTCTATGATAATTGCACCATCAATGCTGTCGGCAGATTTCGGCAGATTGGATCAACAGGTAGATATGATAAACAGAAGTGAAGCAGATTGGTTTCACCTGGATATTATGGACGGACTATTTGTCCCAAATATCTCATATGGCTTTCCGGTAATTGATGCGATTGCAAAAAATGCGAAAAAGCCAATGGATGCTCACCTTATGATTGTAGATCCGGACAGATACCTGGAAAAATTTGCAGAGTTGGGTGTTGAGTATTTGAGTGTTCATTATGAGGCTTGTACACATCTTCACAGATCTCTTCAAAAGATTAAAGCTCTTGGTATGAAAGCGGGAGTTGCACTCAATCCACACACTCCGGTTGAGAATTTAGTAGACATCCTTCCTGATGCCGATTTTGTACTGATAATGTCTGTTAACCCAGGTTATGGGGGGCAAAATTTTATCGAAAATACACTTGTTAAAGTTGAGAAACTAAAGAGAATGATTCAGGAGAGATCTCTTGAGACTCTAATTGAGGTTGACGGCGGGGTGAATATCTCAAATGCAGCTCTTCTTGCCCAAAAGGGTACAGATATACTAGTTGCCGGCAACTCTGTTTTCTCTGCTGCAGATACCCTCAAAGCTATCAGCGAGCTAAAAAGAGTTTGAGCTCTCCTCCATTGAAATCTCTCCTACATTGAAATTCGGTGTCAGAGCCTTAAATCAAAGAATGTACTTTATCTCCTTAAAAGAGTACCTCTTCACCCTCCCATCCTCTCTCTCAAGAATAAGACAGGCACTGGAGTCTATTCCCGAAATTCTGGCCTTGAACACCTCTCCATCCGGCATCTGTTGATATAGGTGATAACCCTCCTTGCGGTAGAGTGAATCCTTATACTCCATCTCAAGATTTTTCAAGAAGGGAGCAGGTGTTGACGAATCTGCAGAGTCATATAACTCTTTAATAATTTTGCTCAACAGCTCCAGCTCCTTTTTGGTGTCATAAACCTCTTTTGTTAAAATAGAGATCGAAACAGGGTTTGGAGCGTCCGATTCAAATAGATTCTGGTTTACATTCAGTCCGATACCTACTATAGAACCTGACAAAGTGTCGCCTGTAACGAAATTTTCAATAAGAATCCCGCATATTTTCTTATCTCCGGCGTAAATATCATTTGGCCACTTTATTGTACTATCTACCCCCCTCTCCTTTAAATATCGCTTTAATCCCACAGTAACAACTTGTGCTATAATAAATTGAGAATGTGCTTTTATATTTTTTGGTTTTAGAATTATTGAAAATGTTAGATTTTCACCCGGAGCACTCTCCCATTTAGTCCCCTTTTGGCCTCTGCCACCGGTTTGAAATTTTGCCGCAAAAACTGTAAAATCGTCACATTGGCTAAACTGTCTAAGAGCTTCACTGTTAGTAGAATCAATAGTATCAAACCAATTAATCATATTTGCCATACTAATTATTTTGTTATTGGTCGCAAAATTGCAGTAAATTTGTCGATAATATACTAAAAAAGACAACTATTGTGCCGTTAAAAAAAGAGAGTACCTCAAAAGAGGCAAAAACGAAAAAAGTGGTTTCTAGTGAAATCTCTATCGATAAAACTACAAAAACTGTCAAAAAACCTGCAGCCAAGAAACCTGCAGCTAAGAAGCCTGCAGCTAAGAAAGAGAAGTCTGCAGAGACAGTCGTAAAAAAAGTCGCAGCTAAAAAACCAGTCGTAAAAAAAGTCGCAGCTAAAAAAGTCGCTGTTAAAAAAGCTGCAATAAAAACCCCAGACACGAAACAAGCTGTTAAGGAACAAGCTACTACTAAACAAGCTGTTGTAAAACAAGCTGTTGTAAAAGAGATAGACCAAATTGAACTCAAGTGTATTGCAGATGCAATTCTTGACAAGAAGGGGAGTTATGTTTGCTCTTTGAACTTAAGTTCTATTGGAACAGCAATTTGTGACTACTTTGTAATTTGCAATGCAGATTCCAGACCTCAGGTTATGGCAATTGCCGACAACATCGAGGAGATGATGATTAAGAAGTGCAAGAGAAAAGTTCTTAGAATGCAGGGGAAAGAGAACGCATTCTGGATAATTTTGGATTATGCAAATATTGTTGTACACGTTTTTCAGACAGAGTACAGACAATTTTACAGAATCGAAGATTTGTGGGCAGATGCCGAAAAAACAATTTATCAAGAATAATTTATTAGATGGAAAACCCTAACGAAAATAAGAAACAGGATAAACCGATAAATAAAATGTGGCCCCCAAAGTTTAATATTATATGGATCTATATAATATTACTGGGTGCCATAGCCTATATGTGGACCTCTTACGACAAGCAGGACCCCATTAAATCTGAGTGGCTTAAGGTTAAAGAGCAGATGGTTGCTACAGGTGATGTAGAGAAGATCATCTATGTATCTAACCAGAACAGAGCAGAGGTTTTTATCAAAAAAGACTCACTATCTAAGTATAAAGAGATGTTTGGTGGGAAAGAACCAAAGTTCGGCCCCCATTTCTTCTTTTTGGTCTCAACCAATTTTAACCCGGAAGAACAGTTTGAGATAGTGCGTGAGCAACTTTCACCGGAGAATAGGTTCTCCATAGAGACAGAGGAGAGGACAAACTATCTGAGCAGAGCCCTTGAGTGGCTGCTATTCCCTATACTACTGATTGCTCTTTGGGTCTTTATGTTCAGGAGAATGAACAAAACAATGGGAGGCGGAGGACAAGGCGGAGGCGGAATATTCTCTGTAGGAAAGTCTCAGGCCAAACTTTTTGACAAAGAGAACAACACCAAGATTACATTCAAAGATGTAGCCGGATTAGAGGAGGCTAAGGTAGAGGTGATGGAGATTGTAGACTTTTTAAAAAATCCAAAGAAATATACCAGCTTAGGTGGTAAAATACCAAAAGGTGCGCTACTGGTAGGCCCTCCGGGGACAGGAAAGACACTCCTTGCAAAGGCTGTAGCCGGAGAGGCAAATGTACCGTTCTTCTCAATCTCTGGATCTGACTTCGTAGAGATGTTTGTGGGAGTAGGTGCATCCAGAGTTAGAGACCTCTTCCGCCAGGCAAAAGAGAAGGCTCCTTGTATTGTTTTTATTGATGAGATAGATGCCGTTGGTCGTGCCAGAAGCAAGAATGCCGGCTTCTCATCCAATGACGAGAGAGAAAATACTCTTAACCAACTCCTTACCGAGATGGACGGGTTTGGTTCAAACTCAGGTGTAATTATATTGGCCGCCACAAACAGGGCAGATATTCTGGACAAAGCGCTTATGAGAGCAGGTCGCTTTGACAGGCAGATTCACGTTGACCTTCCGGAACTTAGGGAGAGGATAGATATATTTAAAGTTCACCTGAGACCTCTTAAGTTAATAGAGGGATTTGATATTGAATTTCTTGCAAAACAGACTCCCGGGTTTTCCGGTGCAGATATTGCAAATGTATGCAACGAAGCGGCCCTTATAGCAGCCAGAAACAATAAAGAGGTTATTGAGAAGCAAGACTTTTTGGATGCAGTCGACCGTATTATCGGAGGACTTGAGAAGAGAAGCAAGATAATCTCACCGGGTGAAAAAAAGACTATTGCTTACCACGAAGCGGGTCACGCTACTGTAAGCTGGATACTACCACACGCAAACCCACTCTTGAAAGTTACAATTATTCCGCGAGGACGCGCCCTTGGTGCAGCCTGGTATCTGCCGGAAGAGCGTCAGATAACAACTACAGAGCAGCTGATGGACGAGATGGCTGCCACACTCGGTGGAAGAGCAGCAGAGGAGCTTATTAACGGTAAAATATCAACAGGAGCGCTCAGCGATCTTGAGAAGATAACCAAACAGGCATACGCTATGGTATCGTACCTCGGAATGAGCCCATCGGTCGGTAATATCTCCTTTTATGACTCAACAGAGTCTTCCGGTTTTAATATAGGTAAACCATATAGTGAAAAAACCGCAGAACTTATTGACAACGAAGCTAAAAGACTTGTAGATGAGTCCTATGTGACTGCGAAAAGAATTCTTACGGAGCATATGGATGGATTCACAAAACTGGCTGAGCTTCTTTTAGAGAAAGAGGTGATCTTCTCGGAAGATCTGGAGAAGATCTTTGGTAAAAGAGAGGGTAGCCAACCTCCTACAGCAAGTGAACAGATAATAGAAAATGAGCAGCAGGAAGAGTTGGAGCACGAGGTAAAAGAGAACGAAGTAACAAAAGATAATGAATAACACAGTTATAAGGTCCCTAAGTGGGGCACTTTTTCTGGTAATAATGACAGGCTCTCTGCTTTTGAGTCCTGTCATTTTTGCCTT
Organism: Bacteroidetes bacterium HGW-Bacteroidetes-5; assembly: GCA_002842515.1. Classification (GTDB taxonomy): domain Bacteria; phylum Bacteroidota; class Bacteroidia; order Bacteroidales; family UBA932; genus Bact-08. Next base: position 53,007 of record PHDC01000002.1, read on the forward strand.
AGTTATGATGCTCTCCGTTTTTGTAATGCTCAAAGAGTACACGGATATTGCTCTTGGAAAGCTATACAGGACCGGAAAACTCTATGCTATAATCTCCGGGTTGATTTTGTATACCCTTTTTTATTTAGTATACGGCTTTGGTGCAGATTCTCGCCTCTTTTGGATTATGGTATTCCCGGTTTCATCAATTTTTTTATCTGCACTGTACGAGAAAAATGAAAAGGGTGAAGTGCGAAAAGAGGGGTATATCAATAGCAGTTTTCTCATAGTGGCACTTCTCTATATTGCCCTCCCTTTTTCACTTACAAATACAATTCTTTTCGACTCAGCCGGAGAGTACACGCCAAATCTGCTGCTATCTATGTTTATTTTATTGTGGAGCGCAGATGTTGGTGCATATGTATTTGGGATGGCATTCGGCCAAAAGAGTGGTCATAAACTCTACCCCGCAATATCTCCAAAAAAGTCGTGGGAGGGATTTTTTGGCGGTATGCTCTCAACTCTGGTAACAGCCGTAATATTACAACTCAGTGGGTTGATATCTTTTCCGATAGCACATACAATAGCTATATCACTGATAATTTTCATTTTCGGGGTTTTTGGAGACTTGGCGGAGTCGCTTTTCAAACGCAATTTCGGTGTCAAAGATTCTGGCACAATAATGCCCGGGCACGGTGGTCTTCTGGACCGTTTTGACGGTGCTTTAATAGCTTTTCCGGTTGCTATTGCGTATATTAAATTATTTGGATTAATTTAGCAGCCGATTTAAAAAAACGAGACTTCACAATATGCGTATACACAAAGAGGGCTATAAAATTATCTTCAACAGCTTCATAATATTGTCAGCTGTAGTTGCACTGTTCTTTATCTTTGCGGGGCTGTCAATATCAAGCTATATTGCGGCTGCAGCAGGGTCTGTTCTATTCATTTTTCTGTTAAGATTCTTTCGGTTCCCCGTTAGATTACCAAAAGATGATGAGAGTTCAGTTTTTGCACCTGCAGATGGTACAATAGTGGAGGTTAAAGAGGTCTATGAAAATGAGTACTTAAAATGTGAAACAATACAGGTCTCAATTTTTATGTCTGTCTTCAATGTCCATATAAACTGGTTTCCAATAAAAGGAGTTGTAGAATATTTTAAATATCACCCGGGAGACTATTTGGTTGCTATGCACCCAAAATCTTCCGAGAAGAACGAAAGAACTTCTGTTGTTATTAATAAGAACGGAACAAAAATACTTATGCGTCAGATTGCAGGGTTACTTGCCAGGCGCATTGTCTGTTATGCAGTTGAAGACTCAGAAGTTGCTCAGGGAGACCAGGTAGGATTTATCAAATTTGGCTCCAGGGTAGATCTTTTTCTCCCGCTCGACTCAAGGGTTCAGGTAACAAGAGGGCAAAAAGTTAAAGGTTGTAACACAATAATTGCAAAACTTCCGGATCAAAAAGAGATTTAGCTAGCCAAAAAGCATCTCATCTCTTTAACAATCAAGGCTGCAGCCTCACCTGCAGCTTTATCGAAATTGACTCCCCCGGAGTACTTTCCTGTCTCATCATCCATCCAGGCAAATGAAATTGCTCTGGAGACATTCACTAGTAGGCCGCAACTGCTATTCATTCCATATTTTGCAACCTCAGCAACTGTCCCTCCCTGGGTACCCACACCGGGAACCAACAGAAAGTGATTTGGACAAAACTCTCTTATCTGAGCAAGTTTCTCCGGCCTTGTAGCCCCAACTACAAACATAGTATTATCTTGTGATCCCCAATCCATTACACTCTCTATTACCCTGCGGTAAAGGGGAGTTTCTCCCACATTAAGTGTCTCAAAATCATCTGCAGATGGATTTGAGGTAAGGGCCAGAACAATTGCCCACTTCCCTCTCTGTTTTAAAAACGGATCAATAGAGTCCCTGCCCATATAGGGTGCAAGAGTTACAGCATCAAAATCCAGCTTGTCGAAAAAAGCAGAGGCATACTTTTTGGCAGTATTGCCAATGTCACCCCGTTTAGCATCTGCAATTATAAAAACAGACGAATCCTTTTTACGAATGTACTCAACAGTCATCTTTAGCTGCTCCCACCCTATTGCCCCCTCTGCCTCATAAAATGCCAGATTTGGCTTATAAGCGACCGAATACTCTATAGTGGCATCAATTATTGCTCTGTTGAATTCAAAAATGGGAAGCTCCTTCTCTCTTATAAATGCGGGAAAGAGCGCAGGATCGGAATCAAGGCCTGTACAAAGGAAACTACCTTTGCGTAGAATATTATTATACAGCTGATTATAATCCATAGTTATAATTACTGACCGCTATCTTTGAGCCTCTCTGCGTTCTCCGCAACCTGCAGCTGATCTAAAACCTCTTGAAGCGCCCCATCCATAAATACAGGAAGATTGTACATAGTGTAGTTAATCCTGTGGTCGGTAACCCTTGACTGTGGATAGTTATAGGTCCTAATCTTTGCAGATCTGTCGCCTGTAGAGACCATCGTCTTTCTTTTTGCAGATATTTCGCTAAGGTATTTGTCGTACTCAAGATTGTAAATTCTTGTCCGTAGCTCTGCAAGTGCCTTTTCGTAGTTCTTAATCTGAGATTTTTCGTCCTGACACTGTACCACAATTCCTGTAGGTGCGTGTGTGAGGCGGATTGCAGAGTAGGTTGTATTTACAGACTGCCCTCCGGGACCCGAAGAGCAGAAAGTATCTTTTCTCACATCGCTAATATTCAATTCAATATCGAACTCATCCGCCTCTGGTAAAACCGCAATTGAGGCTGCAGATGTGTGCACCCTTCCCTGTGTCTCAGTCTGAGGAACCCTTTGGACCCTATGGACACCGCTCTCATACTTAAGAACACCATAAACGCCATTACCCGAGACCTTACAGATCACCTCCTTAAACCCTCCTGATGTACCTTCGCTCTGGCTGTTTACCTCAAATTTCCAACCTTTACGCTCTGCAAATTTTGAGTACATCCGAAAAAGATCGCCTGCAAAAATTGAGGCCTCATCACCACCCGCTCCTGCTCTTATCTCTAGAATGGCATTTTTTGAATCCTGAGGATCTGCAGGGATTAGAAGAAGTTTAATCTCCTCTTCCAGAACCGGTATCTGTGACTCCAACATAGCTATCTCCTCTTTTGCCATCTCCCTCATCTCCTCATCTTTCTCCACCATAAGAATCTCCTTTGCAGAATCCAGGTTGCCCATAAGCAGTTTATACTTCTCACCCGCTTCTACCACCGGCTCTATCTCTCTGTACTCCTTATTCAGAGCTATATATCTCTTCATATCCGACATAACGGAAGGGTCTGAGATCTGCTGTGAAAGCGACTCAAACTTCTCCTTCATCCCGGAAAGTTTAGACAATAAACTATTATCACTCATAAAAAAATAAATTGAGTGCAAAAATAGTCAAAACAACCCAATATCTGTGCAGTTTTTACAAATCCCTTACACAACGAATGGAAAAACCGGAGTTTTTATGAAAATCCGTTCTCTTTAATGCCGAGGTGTTGTAATAGAGATGCCAGTAACCTGCAACCAGAGAGTCCTTCTCAACTGTTCCCCACCAGGCAGCATAGTAATTGATTCCGCCAAAGGCCCCATTGGAACCCCTTCCACCACCGGGAAGTGCAGTAAAGCCACTGCTGTTGCTGGCGTCTGTGTTAGGATGAGCCCAGTCTACTGTTCCGGCCTCCTTCAGTTTACCTCCGGCAACACTTTTTCCTCCAAAATAGTTGTAGAGCTTTGCCCACTCTGCATCTGTAATAACGTGCCAACCCTCAGGGCAGATTTTTCTTGAATCGGTAGCGGCATACCAGGTGTAGAGCCTCCCGTAGGTTGCAGCCAGCTCCTCTTTACCACCGAATACCCATTGAAATTTAGGTTCAACAAGGTCAGAGATGTCAATGTTTGCAGGATTTGTTGTCTCAATAGGGTCACCATTATTGTACCTTGTAACTCTTAAATTCTCTGCCATCCAAACCTGATCGCCGATTTTTACCGTTTTGTAGATATTGCCGTCAATATCGGTTAGTTTCTCTTCACAACTGCTGGTTAACAATAAAGTTAAACTTAAAACTAAAAAGCTGTAAATTAATTTACTAAGATCATTTTTCATTAGATTTTGAATAATTTATTAAATACTATTTGGGTTAACAGTGAATTTGCACTGTAAAGATAGGGCATATACTCTATATGTGCAACAAACAGTTACAGATAAATCACACAAAACAGAACAGGACTCTCGGTTTTTGAATACCCGAAAGTCCTGACGGCCGGGGTTGCCCCCATTAAAGTTGTCTTGAATCTACAAAATCAAATATTAACCCAGGAACAACTTCATATCTTCATCTACACTCTTGATCCCGGCAATTCCAAAGTTCTTTACCAAAACCTCTGCAACATTTGGAGAGAGGAATGCAGGCAGTGTTGGGCCGAGGTGTATATTCTTAACTCCAAGAGAGAGAAGTGCAAGAAGTACAATAACAGCCTTCTGCTCGTACCAGGCTATGTTGTAAGCTATTGGCAGTTCGTTAATATCGTTTGCATTGAAAATCTCCTTTAACTTAAGTGCTATGACTGCCAGTGAGTATGAGTCGTTACACTGTCCGGCGTCCAAAACACGCGGAATGCCTCCAATGTCTCCCAGTGGAAGTTTGTTATAACGATATTTTGCGCAACCTGCTGTAAGTATCACAGTATCTTTAGGAAGTGCCTCAGCAAACTCTGTGTAGTAATTTCTGTCCTTCATTCTTCCGTCACAACCTGCCATTACAAAAAACTTACGAATAGCACCGCTCTTAACTGCATCAACAATTTTATCTGCAAGGGCAAAAACCTGAGCGTGAGCAAATCCACCTATTATCTCACCTGTCTCAATTTCAGTTGGAGAAGCACATCTCCTGGCGTGCTCTATGATAGCAGAGAAGTCTTTGGTCTTACCATCTTTACGATCCTGAATATGAATAAACCCAGGAAATCCGGATGCACCGGTAGTGTAGATTCTGTCCGAATATGTAGCACTGCTTTTTGGCGGAACAATACAGTTGGTAGTAAATAGAACAGGACCGTTAAATGTCTCAAAATCCTGAGTCTGCCTCCACCAGGAGCTTCCGTAGTTACCTACAAACTGACTATACTTTTTAAAAGCAGGATAGTAATTTGCAGGAAGCATCTCTGAGTGAGTATAAACATCTACACCCGTTCCCTCTGTCTGCTTAAGCAACTCCTCCATATCTTTTAGATCGTGACCGGAGATCAAAATTGCCGGGTTATTACGAACACCTAAGTTCACTTTTGTAATTTCGGGATTTCCGTATGCAGATGTATTCGCTTTATCCAGAAGTGCCATTACCTTAACTCCGTGGGCACCGGTCTGGAGTACAAGTGCTGTAAGTTGATCTGCAGATAGTGTGTCGTCTGTTGTATCAACAAGCGCCTTTTGCATAAAAGCGTAGATATCTGCCTGCTCAAATCCCAGATTAAAAGCGTGTTCTGCATATGCAGCCATACCTTTTAGTCCATAAATTGAAAGTTCACGTAGTGAACGAACATCTTCGTTCTCGGTAGAGAGAACTCCAACCTCTGTGGCTTTCTGCTCCATAACTGAGATATCTCGTGAGCTCCAATAGGCCCCTTCAAATGTTATCTCCTCAATTTTTCCACCTTTTGAAATGAACAGATTCCTTACAGAATCTCTCATATCAATAGCCTGATTAACTCTGGTAACAAACCTGTCTCTGTCAAAGTTTGCATTGGTAATAGTCATAAAGAGAGAATCGGTAATAAATTTATTTACCTCTGCACTCTCAACTCCCATATCTCTAAGGCGAACAGAGAAGTGTGAAATACCTTTACATAGAAAAACCAACAGATCCTGAAGGTTTGCAACATCTGCGGTTTTTCCGCAAACTCCTTTAATTGTACAACCATTGTTTTTGGCTGTCTCTTGGCACTGGTAACAAAACATATTGCTCATTATTTTAAATGATTGATGGTTAATATTTGATTCTTTCAGGTACAAAAGTAGAGAGATTGTCATCTAAAGAGTGTAATATTTGTTACACTCACTAAAAATTCCTAATTTTAAAAAAAGGATAGAACAATATATATATGATAACCGACTCAATGATAAACAAAGAGGAGCTCTCACAGTGCCCCGTTTGTAAAGCAATTTCGAAGGAGAATATGGACTACCTTTTCCACAATATGAAGTTTAGGGTATCCAAATACAATAAGGGAGATATCATTGCCAGGCAGGGAGATATATGTAAACACCTATATCTGTTGGTAAAAGGGGCTGTAGCAACAGAGATGATAACAGAGTCCGGCGGAGTGCTCTCTATAGAGAATATCAAGGCTGTACGCCCGCTTGCCTCTGCATTTCTGTTTGCAGAGAATAACCGTTTCCCCGTAGATGTAACAGCCACAGAGGAGTCAACGGTAATAACAATAGCAAAAGAGGAGGTTATAATTCTATTTCAAAAAGATGCAAAATTTCTTGAGAGTTACATCAGATACAACTCCGATAAAACCCAGTTTCTTTCTAACAAACTTCAGATGGTCACCATAAAAACCATACGGGGAAAGTTGGCAAACTATCTTTTGGAGCAGCTCGCAAAATGCCACTCTATCAGTCCTGCAATCAACACATTTTATATGGACAAAAACCAAACTGAGCTCTCTAAATATTTCGGCGTTACCAGGCCAGCCCTGGCCCGTATTCTGGGAGAACTTCAACAGGAGGAAGTCATTTTGGCCGATAGAAATAAGATCACAATCTTAAACCGACAAGCCCTCCAAAACTTACTGGGGTGATCCCTGGGAGTTTTTTGTATTATGCACATTTTGTGATATATAGTTCTTATCAACTCCATCCCAAACGCAAAGTCATCTGGATTATGTCTTTGAATTACAATTAATTATAAAAAACTCCCAGGGATGTTTCCCGCAGACCAACAACCGCGAAGAGGAAACCCTATTTGCTATGCTCCCCGGCGAGGCCGAAATAACGCAAACCTGTGCAACAGTGAGGGCAAACTCAGCCGGAAGAAGCGAGCTTGCTAGCGGATGAGGATGGACTTGCCCGATGTGTACAGCTTTGCGCAGGCCCGCAACGTAACAAAGCGGCAAATAGGGAGGATTTTCCGGGTTGATACCGCAAGACAAAGTTGTTGCCGGCATAAAAACAGATTATAAATGGGAGGGGGTAATACCAAGAAAATTTTTGAAAAAAGAAGAGGCTGCCTAATTAGACAGCCTCAATTCAGTTAAAACAACCACTGTTGATTAATCAACGTAACTCTCCAGAATCTCCCTAACCTGGGAAGCCTCTAGCCTGCCATAAACCTTCTCACCGATTAGAACGACCGGTGCAAGACCACAGGCACCTACGCACCTTAGGCAATCAAGCGAGAATTTTCCATCCGGAGTTACTCCGCCAACTTTAATCTTCAGCTGATCTTTAAGTTCGTCTACAATTTTCTCTGCACCACGAACATAGCAGGCAGTACCCATACAAACAGATATTGGATACTTCCCTTTTGGAGTCATTGTGAAGAACGAGTAGAAGGTAACAACCCCATAAACTTTGGCAACAGAGATTTTCAGATTCTTCGCAACCTCGCGTTGAATATCTTCGGGAAGGTATCCGAACTCACTCTGTATTTTATGCAGAATACTTATCAACTCTCCGGGATTGTTTTCAAAAGAGTTGCAGATCCCTTTAATTGTCTCCTTGTGACAATCTTGTATTTTGAATGTACTCATTGCGATTTAAATTTTATTTTTGTCAAAGTAGTGGGTATGAAGAAGATGGTGAGCTTTCTCGCTCATCGGGTGACCAAGGAACTCCTTGTATAACTTAACGATGTATGGATTCTCGTGAGATTTACGAATGCTCTTTCCGGCATCTTCTCTATATATTGCATCATAGCGTGCCCGTATAACGCTTGAATCTCCGTGGTGAAGAGGTTGACCTGCACCACCGATGCAACCACCCGGACAAGCCATAATTTCAATTGCGTGGAAATTATACCTACCCTCTCTAATACCATTAAGAAGCTTTCTTGCGTTACCAAGCTGGTGAGCGATACCAATGTGAATAGGAGTATCTCCAAAGTAGATTGTGGCAGTACGGATTCCCGACATACCGCGAAGCTCTTCGAAGTTAATTCTGTTTAGCTTGCTTCCGGTATGTATCTCATATGCTGTACGTACTGCTGCCTCAATAACTCCTCCGGTTACACCGAAAATTACTCCGGCTCCTGTTGATTCGCCCATAGGGAGGTCAAACTCCTCTTCCGGTAATAGATCAAAGGTGATGTTTGCAGATTTTATCAAGCCCGCAAGCTCTCTTGTAGAGATTGAGAAGTCAACATCCGGATTTCCATCAACCGAAAACTCTTCACGCTGGCACTCGAATTTTTTTGCAAGACAAGGCATAATAGAAACAACTACAAGATCTTCTCTCTTAACGCCGATAAGATCTGCATAATATGTTTTTGCTATTGAGCCAAACATCTGTTGAGGCGAGCGCGCTGTAGAAGGTACATCAAGCATATCAGGGAAGTAAACCTCAAAGAAGTTAACCCACGCAGGACAGCAAGATGTTAGTATTGGAAGCTTAACATCTTTATCTCCTTTAAGATGTCTGGTAATTCTGTTAAGTAACTCCGTTCCCTCCTCCATAATGGTTAGGTCGGCAGCAAAGTCCGTATCAAATACCTTGTCAAAGCCAAGAGTACGCAGAGCTGCAACCATTTTGCCGGTTACAAGTGTTCCTGCAGGCAGGCCAAACTCCTCACCTAAAGCTGCACGAACAGCAGGTGCTGTCTGTACAATAACTGTCTTTTTAGGATCTGCAAGGGCACGAATGATCTTAGCAGTATCATCATAAGGTGTAAGCGCACCGGTAGGACAAACCGCAACACACTGGCCACAGAATGTACAAGGTGAATCGATAAGGTCCTGCTCAAATGCTGGAGCCACAACCGACATAAACCCACGGTTAACTGCACTCAAAGCACCCACAGTCTGAACATCGTTACAGATAGTTTCGCATCTGCGACACATAATACATTTGTCCATATCTCTGTTAAGAGCAGGAGAGCAGTCTTTTCTGTATGAAGATACCTCTGCGTTCTCAACTGCGTGAATCTCTCTGATACCCAACTTTTGAGAGAGTGACTGAAGGTCACATTTCCCTGATGATGAACAGATAAGACACTGAGCAGGGTGATCGGAGAGTATCAACTCCAAAACAGTTTTTCTGGCGTTTAGTACCCTCACACTATGTGTTTTAACCACCATTCCATCTGCGCACTCAGTAGAGCAAGATGGAGCAAGGTTCTTCCGTCCCTCAACCTCAACAACACAAATTCGGCACCCGCCGGGGCGGTTTTCAATTTTCAGGTGCTCTAGGTTCATATAGCAAAGCACAGGAATATCTATGCCTATCTGCTTTGCCGCCTGGTAGATAGTAGTCCCTTTTTTGACCTCTATCTCGTTTTTATCTATAGTAACTTTTATTAATTCCATAGGATTGGATTATTGAACGTGAATAGCTGTAAACTTACACTTGTCATAACAAGCACCGCATCTGATACATTTATCTACGTCAATCACGTGAGGCTGACGCTTTTCTCCGGTAATGGCAGCAACAGGACAAGCCCTGATACAAGCTGTACATCCGGTACACTTATCTGCAATAATTGTATAGAGCTTAAGAGCTTTACATCTTCCTGCAGTACATATCCTCTCCTTAACGTGAGCAAGATACTCGTCGTGGAAATGCTCCAATGTAGAGAGTACAGGGTTTGGAGATGTTTGTCCCAGACCGCACAGAGAGGTATCTTTAATTACCCTGCTTAAGTTTTCCAGGTAGCTCAAATCGTCCTCAGTACCTTTACCTGCACAAATCTTCTCAAGAATCTCGTGTAATCTCTTGTTACCCACACGGCAAGGAGCACATTTTCCACAAGACTCTTCAACTGTAAACTCAAGATAGAACTTGGCAACAGAGACCATACAGTCATCTTCGTCCATAACAATCATACCACCGGAACCCATCATTGAGCCTGCAGCGATAAGGTTGTCAAAATCGATTGGTGTGTCCAGGTGTTTCTCTGTAAGACATCCGCCGGAAGGGCCTCCTGTCTGAACAGCCTTGAATTTTTTGCCATCTTTGATTCCGCCTCCGATCTCAAAAATTACCTCTCTCAGGGTTATACCCATAGGAACCTCTATAAGACCAACATTGTTAATCTTACCTGCCAGAGCAAAAACTTTTGTCCCTTTAGATTTCTCAGTTCCGATGCTTGCAAACCAGCTTGCACCTTTAAGGAAAATAACCGGTACATTGGCAAAAGTCTCAACATTGTTTACATTGGTAGGTTTTCCGAGATAACCTTTCTCTGCTGGAAATGGTGGTTTAACAGTAGGTTCACCCCTATGCCCCTCCATTGAGTGGATAAGAGCTGTCTCCTCTCCGCAAACAAAAGCACCTGCACCATATTTAAGTTCAATGTCAAATGAGAAACCAGATCCCATAATATCACCTCCCAACAGACCATATTCGCGAGCCTGAGCTATAGCAACCTGAAGACGCTTTATGGCAAGCGGGTACTCTGCACGGATGTACACTAACCCTTTAGATGCACCAATACAGTACCCACAAATTGCCATCGCTTCAATAATTGAGTGAGGATCTCCCTCAAGTATTGATCTGTCCATAAATGCACCCGGGTCTCCCTCATCTGCATTACAAACCACATATTTTTGGTCTGCTTTATTCTTGGATGCAATTTCCCATTTGATTCCGGTAGGGAAACCGCCACCACCGCGACCTCTCAGTCCGGATTTTTTAATCTCGTCTATTGCCTGACTTTGAGTCATCTCTGCAAGGATTTTACCTAAAGCAGCGTAACCGTCACGAGCAATATATTCGTCAATGTTTTCCGGATCAATAAAACCGCAATTTCTTAGAGCAATCCTCAGCTGTTTTTGATAGAAACCCATATGTTTAGAGTCCTCTATATGCTTCCTGGTTTCCGGGTCTTCGTAAAGAAGCCTGTTAACCCTGCGCCCTTTAAGAATGTGTTCGCTAATAATCTCGGCGCAATCCTCCGGCTTTACCTGAGTATAGAAAGTGTTGTCAGGTAAAATCTTTACGATCGGTCCTTTTTCGCAGAAGCCAAAACAGCCTGTTGCTACTACCTGTGCATCATATTGCAGACCTTGTTTTTTCAATTCTGCGTTTAGATTCACGATAATCTCTTCGCTTTGTGAGGCCCGGCATCCGGTACCAGCACAAACCAGCAAATGCATTTTATACTGTGCCATAAACTACTCCTTTATTCATTAATAGTTTGATAGTTGGTAGGTATAATACCGTCAAGAAGCTCTCCGTTTTTGATATACTTCTCCACGATCTCTATTGCTACCTTTGAGTCGACATTGCCGAAGACAACCGGATCTTTGCCGGGTATCTTTACCTCAATTGTCGGCTCTGCATAGCAATAACCCATACACCCGCCCTGTGTGACCACAGCAGGAATCTTTTCAATCTCAATCTTCTCTATTAGAGTGTTCATAACCGTCCTGGCGCCGGCTGCGATACCGCAGGTAGCCATTGCCACACGAATTTGAACAAGAGACTCTGGCGAATTGCTCTTCTCACGGATATTCATTCCGTGCTCGAGACTTTGCTTCATCTTCCGCAAATCGTCAAGGGATTTGATTTTATTCATACTTATTTTATATTTGGTTATAGTTGTGTCCGCCGAGGTTTGAATCGAAGCTCAAAAGTAGGTATATTATTACAGATTGCAAAAAATAATTGGGGTTCAAGTTACAATTTGTTATATTTTAATTACTATATAGTAGTGCTTGCCTAATAATTTCGCAAATATAAGAAGTAATTTTGATATTAAAATTTAATTTTCTTCTTTGATCTCTTTTATATTCTCATCCACCATACCGGTGAGCATTCGGATAACCGACGGTTCGTTTACGGGAAGTCCCTCCAAAACCTCTTTTACCTCGACACTGTCAAAATGGTACTCGGTTCCGTTGTAGATATAACTGAAATAAAAATCTCTCTCCGGGTTTGCACTCACCATTAAGATAAAGCTGTTTGCCAAATCTCCCAGAGGCGGACGGTCTATATGACTATGTTTGAATGTAGCTGTTACTTTAGTTCCGACACCCGGCTCCGAGAGAACAATAAGGTCTCCACCGCTCTGGAGTGCAGATTGTTTAAAAAGAGGAATCCCCATCCCTACCCTTCGTGTGGTTCTGGATGTAAAAAAAGGATCTTCAAGACTCATCACCTGTTGAGCAGTCATACCCTTTCCGTTATCTTCAATCTCTATTGTAAGCAAATCTTCTTTAATATTCTCATTCACCGTGAGTTTTATTAATCTTGCTCCGGCAGAGAGAGAGTTTTGTATGATATCTATAATATGGAGAGAGAGGTCATTCATTGCGGTTAATTGCAGATTTAATATGTTCAAATGTGGTTCCGTTTGTATTTAGTTCTGTATACACCTTTCCAATTTCATCTACATAATGAGCATCCGAAGATTGTATAAAAGTATTTTTTGCTAAATAGCTGTTTCGCTTTTTGAAATCCTCAATATTTGTGCGGGAAGAGAGCTCCAGAGCATCAACATTTAAGTGGGTGGGAAGAAATCCCAGCTGGCTGATTACAGAGTTTTGCTGCTTATCTATATGGGCGGGGATAAATATTCCGCCCAAAGAGTGAACAAACTCCTCTACCTCCTCTATACTTTTGTCTATTGCTCCAATAAGCAGATTATCCTCCTGATAAATCACATCCTCATTGTGATTAACGACAAGCTGATAACCGAAAATATCGGGATTATTGGGAACTACAATAAGGTTTGACGTTAGCCACTCCTGAAGTCTGTCCAGAGAATCATCTGTATCGACAAAAGCAAGAATATGAACCTCTTCCCGGGTGGTTATCTCCGCGCCACAAAGCACCGCAACTCCTGCCAGAGCTCCTACCCTTCGAATCTCCCGTGCCTGGAGGGTTGAGTTATGATCTGTAATTCCAATAATATCAAGCCCCATCTCTTTTGCCTTTGCAATTATGGCAACAGGAGTCATCTCAATGTCGCCGCACGGAGATAGTGTTGTGTGAATATGAAGATCTGCCTTCAAGTTATATTAAACCTTGCTATTTCAAAAGCTGGTAAAGCTCCCCGCAAAGTTCAAAAGCATCCAGATCGCTTCCCAAAATTGGGATATTCTCGCTCTCAGATAGTTTAATAGTCTCTAAATCCGGAGTAAAACCTTTTACAAGAATAATTGCAGATAGATCTCTGAGAGATGCAACACCAATTATATTCTTGTGAGTCTGCAGAGTAATCCAGAGTTGCCCCTCTTTTGAGTGTCCCATAACATCGGAAAGAAGATCCGATGAGTATCCTCCGGTAACAATATTATCCAGTGCATCTTCGCAAGAGTAAACTTTTAGATTCATCTTTTGGGCTATGTCCTTAACTTTCATTTTATATTAAGTTTATTAAATATCAACTATCTACTCTTTCTCATTTTTATCAAATCTCTCCTCTCCCCAAATACTCTCCATAATCTTAATTGTATCTTCAAGAGATATCTCTCCCCTCTTTTCAAAGATAGTTCTCAGGAATATACAGGAGTTAATCTGAGCCTGGTCCCGTACAATATCCTCCGCAAGAGCCTCGCAACTGGGAGCTCCGCAGGCACCACAATCAATTCCCGGAAGAATCTTCTTAAGCCGTCTTGCACTCTCCATCTTTTTTATTGCAACCTCAATATCCCGGTCATATTTTACCATAGAGCGAGGCTCTATCTTATCCATATGAACCACTGCACTGCAAGATCTCTTGTAATCCTCAATAAGGTTATGTGTGTCTGGTACTGTTTTGGCAAAGTTTTTCATACTCTCGGCTGTGAGGAATCTGTTTCGGTGAGAGAGTATCCCCCCGGCACAAGATTCGTCGCAGGCTCTTATCTCCAGAAAGTCTACATTATCTATCTCCTCATTCTCCAGCATCTCCAGAAAGTCTATAACATTCTTCATTCCATCTATGGCCAGTGTACGCCCTTTTACGTGAGCACTCTCCTGACCTGTGGTTGGGAAAAGCACCCCCTTTGAAGAGAGTTCTCCGTTAATAATAATGCTTTTAGTAATAGGAAGTCTCTGTTTATAAGCTAAATAAACTTTATTAAAGAAGAAGTCCATATTGATTACTCCCGTTATCGGAGAGGTATAACCTCCAACCGGAGACTTTACTGCAGCTATTTTGGCAATACAGGGAGTAAGATAGAAGATTCCATATTCACTCTCAGCAATACCCTCCTTCTCAAATCTCTTTTTGTAATATTGTGCGGTAATCTCAATAGGAGGCAGAAGTTTCATTATGTTATCTACCAACGATGGAAATCTTACCTGAATAAGTCTTATAACTGCCGGGCAAAATGATGAGATAACCGGTTTCTGTGCCGTCTCTAGATAGTCATTAATCTCATTAAGGAGAGTATCTACACTCTGCTCAACTGCACAAACCTCTGTGAAGCCAAGTTCACCGATTATTTGGCAGATTGTATTGCGTTGAATGGAGTCTTTGAACTGTGCAAAGAAGACAGACGGAACCAGCAGAACTCTGTGTTTGAATTCGAAAATCTGCTTAAAATCATCATCCATCACCCTTATGGCTCTGGTTGGGCAAACTCTGTAACACTCCCCGCAATCTATACACCAGTCTGCGTGAATTCCTGCCTTACCGCCCGATACTCTGAGAGCTTCAGTTGGGCAGACCTTAATGCAGTGAGAACAACCTATACAGATATCCTCAACTATCTCAAGTGCTCTGTTATATGTAGTTTGACGCCTGCTCACGATTATAAATGCAAAAAAATATCTTTAAAATCTTATCTCAATATTAAGTGTTGTCCCCTTTCCGACCTCTGTCTCTATCAAAAGAGAATCTGCATTTTCGCTGATATTGGGAAGTCCCATTCCGGCTCCGAATCCCATCTCTCTCACGGCAGGAGAGGCTGTAGAGAAGCCTTTAGTCATCGCTCTGGTAATATCCGGAATTCCGGGGCCTTCATCCACAAGCTTAAGTTTTATACCGGAGCTCTCTATATCTGCATATATAACACCTCTGTATGCGTGTGCCACAATATTAACCTCTGCCTCGTAAAGAGCGACAACCACTCTTTTGATTACCGATGAGTCTACACCAAGCTGTTTAAGGCTCTTCTTTACCTGTGAGGCCGCATAACCCGCCTGTGTAAAATCTCCCCCCTCTACTTTGTACTCAAAACGCATATTAGTATACAGGTTTTAATCCGGCATTAAATAGAATGCCGGCACATCTAAACATAGAGAATTTACTTTTGATAATGAGAATATTATCTTCCCGGGCCAGCTCCAGCATCTCGTCGGTAACCTCCTTGTTTCTGCATAGAAGCAGGTAGGGGGCATCCGACATCTCTGCTGTTCGTATGGATTGAATGTTGGCTAGTCCGGTAATAAGCAGAAAATGATCTTTTTTTATGGTGAGAACATCACTCATAAGATCAGAAGCAAAAGCAAAATCGACACTATCGTCGAGCCTGCTCTCTCCGCTGACTACAATACCCTCTGTAAGAGAGCAAATATCCCTTAATTTCATTCGGTTATAAATTTTTTATATAACATCTTCTTTTCATATATGGCTCGTAGCCATACCTTTCCCACACTTTATAAGCAGAGTTATTCTCTGCCTGAGGGTTGGTTATGGCGTATTTGATAGTCCCCCTCTCGAGGTTGGTAGCAATATGAGTATGATAAATCGAGGAAATTCCTTTGTTCTGCCACTCCGAAGATGCTCCCAGAAGCAGAAGATCTATTGTTGTATAGTTACGAAACTCCCACAGGATACGCAGAAGCCCGAATGGAAAGAGTTTTCCTCCCGCCTTTTTAAATGAATTCGAGAGGTTGGGAACACATATACCAAAGGCAGCAATATTGTCCTCTCCGTCCAGAATAATACAGGTAAGCTCTTTCCTGAGTTTTGAGAAGTAATCTTTCGCAACTTTTTCTACCTCTGTGTCTGTTAGGGGCACAAAATTATCTATATCCTTAAAGCCCTCATTGTAGCTCTTCTGGAAACTTTTTATCAATTTACTTGAACCCTTAAGTTCTTTGATATCCATAATTCTAAGATTATGTTTCTCAAGCAACATCTGGTTAATTCGCTTTATTTTATCGGGAACCCCCACATCTGCACGAAGTTTAATCTGCACCCAATCTACCTGCTTCTCAAAACCCAACTCGTCCATAATTTGCGGGTAGTAGGGGTAGTTATAGAGACAATTTATGGGAGGAGTGTTCTCAAACCCCTCAATCATCATCCCCTGACGATTTAGCGTATTGTACCCGAGAGGCCCGTGCATCTGCTCCATTCCAAGCTCTCTTCCCCACAGGGCAACCATCTCCAGTAATGCGGCAGCAACTTCCCGGTTATCTATAAAGTCAAACCATCCGAAACGGACTCTCTTCTCAAAATGGTATTCGTTTGAGTGAGGGTTCCAGATAGCGGCAACTCTTCCTACTATTCTATTTTTGTTATCTGTGGCAACCCACATCTTGATTTTACAGTACTCAAGTGCAGGACTTTTGGTTAGAGTTTCAAATTCATCTCCGTTAAGTACAGGCACATATTGATTATTGCCTTTATACAGTTTATGAGGAAACTTTATGAATTTTTTAATCTGAGAGGGTGTTGTAACCTCTTTAATTTTAAATTCCATAAGTGCTGGGTTTAGGTTTTCATATATCTTACAAATGTACTAAAAAAAAGGTAGAATGCTTAATCTGCAATATCATCATCAAGTATATGGAGTAACGCTGCCTGAGCGGCAATACATCCGAAAACTGCAGGCATATAAGATATTGTACCAACCTGAGATTTTTTATTCTGCTCTTCAACCGGAATAATTGCATCTGTATCCGGGAGCTCTTCAGAAAAAACCACCTTAAATCCTTTGCTTATTCCAACCTTTCTCAGACGCTTCCTTAACATATATGCAAGCGGGCAGTTAAACGATTTGGATATATCTTTCACCTTTATTTTTGTGGCATCTCTCTTTGCACCGGCACCCATAGAGCTCACCAAAGGGATGGAGTTCTTCACACAATACTGAATAAGAGCAATTTTGGGAGAGAGTGTGTCGATGGCATCAATTACACAATCAATTTTAAGCCCATCCAAAAGGGCAGAGACATTCTCCTCTGTAAGATACTCCCCTATGGATACAACCTCAAGATCTCTGTTGATATCCTTTAACCTGCTCTCCATAAGCTTTACCTTAGAGTGCCCCAAAGTGCTGTCCATAGCCAGAAGTTGTCTATTTTTATTAGAAAGATTGACTACATCACTATCCAGGATAACCACCCTTCCGGCACCTGCACGAACTACCATCTCCGCGGCATAGGCTCCCACACCACCAAGCCCTATTATTGCAAAAGTTCTCTCGTTTAATTTTTCCAAAGACTCTCTTCCAAGAAGTAATTCACTTCTGGATTGCCACTCGTACTCCTTCATATTACAACTTTTTTGCCTCCTCCCAAATAAGATCCATCGCCTGTAGAGACATATCTTTAAGAGATCTTCCAGCTTTAATGGTTTTCTCTTCCAGATAGTTAAATCTTTTAATGAATTTTTTATTTGTCATCTCCAGTGCTGTATCCGGATTTATATTGTACAACCTTGCCGCATTTACAAGTGAAAAAAGCAGATCTCCAAACTCCTGTTCGGCACGCCTTCCGTCTCCTCCCTCTGCATTTGTGCTCAGAAATTCTCTCTCCTCTTCAACTATCTCTCTTTCAAACTCGGCTATCTCCTCTCTCACCTTATCCCACACCTGTTCACGAATATCCCAGTCAAATCCCACAGCTCTTGCCTTGTCTTGAATACGATATGCTTTTACAAGTGATGGAAGCGATCCCGGGACACCACTCAACAGGCTTCTGTTCCCGTTTACCTCTTTTCCTTTGAGCTGCTCCCAATTCTCTATAACCTCACGAGTGCCGTTCACCTCAGTTTGAGAAAAAACGTGCGGATGCCTGTAAACCAATTTATTGCACAGACCATCAATAATAGTTGAGATATCAAAAACTCCCTGTTCCCGGCCAATCTTTGCATAAAAAACAATGTGCAAAAGAATATCTCCAAGCTCTTTACCAATGTTGGTGCTCTCCTTTTCCAGGATTGCATCGCTCAACTCATAGGTCTCCTCAATCGTGAGAGGTCTTAGAGACTCCATTGTCTGCTCTTTGTCCCAAGGGCACTTAGCCCTTAATTCATCCATAATATCTAAAAGTCTCTCAAAACTTTTTACTGCCTTCTCTCTTTCCATTTATAATGATTTTTCTTTTTTCTCAATATACTCGGTTTGTGCAAACCTTATTCTTATCTCCGAAGTTGGATTAATACTCTCTAACAATGCAATATTACCCTGGTTGACGGCAATCTCTAATAATCCTGCCGAGTTAAACAGAGCTATAATCTCTCCCGGAGAGCTGTCGTTATAGCCTCTTGATATCCTGTTAATCTTTGTATATGGTCCTTGTACAAAAATTGTGAAATCTCTCCCGTTATGAATTGAGTCAAAAACTCTTCTCTCAATATTTGTTATTGCATTACCGAAAGAGTCAATGTAAAGCACCCTTCCGGTAATGTTGTTTTCGTTATGGACAACCCCGGGCGAAGACTCTCTCTTGACATCGCAGATTTTGGTTCTTGTCTCAAAGCTGTTTGTGCAGATGATATCTACTGCCTCTTTAAACAACTCCAGAGAGTTGAAGCTAGAGAAGGCGATACTTCTTCCCTTTAGAATCTCAAAACATACTGCAGGAGGATTATCAAACAACAGAGAAAACCTCCCGTCATTCACCCCGACAAAATAGTGCCCCTCTCCAAATACAATAACGATATTTGCCCCCGGAGACGGTTCACTCATCACACCCATCAAATGGATTGTATTTTGCGGAAAATGGCGATAAGTAGATTTAATTATGAAAATTTCCTGCAAAACATCAAAACTCGGAATGGAATTTGTTATATCGACCACACTAATATCGGATGACAAAGATAAAAGCGATCCCTTGAGTGCAGCAAGATAATAATCACCATTTTTCCAGTCGCTTGTAATTGTTACTAATGTCATCCTTTAGAACTAATATTATGCAAAGATAGGAAATTTTAATACATTTGCCGCTTGAATTTATTTCGGTAAAATTATATCAATTCAACTAAATATCAATTATTTATCATGCACAAAAATCTAAAGTTCATCAGTGCCGACGAAGCTGTTAGGGTGGTAAAATCGGGTGATCATATTCACCTGAGCAGTGTTGCAAGTGCCCCCAAAATTCTGATTGATGCTCTTATACGCGCAGGAGAGAGAGGTGAGTTAAAGGATGTAAGAATCCACCACCTCCACACCGAGGGTGATGCCCCATATGCAGACCCAAAATTTGAAGGCATCTTCTTTCACCAGGCATTTTTTGTCGGGAGCAATGTCAGAAAAAGCGTTCAGGCCGGTTATTCCGATTATATTCCGGTATTTCTGAGCGAAACCCAGAAACTTTACAGAAGTGGAATCCTCCCGTGTAATGTAGCAATGATACAGGTCTCATACCCGGACAGACACGGCTTTGTTTCACTGGGAACCTCAGTTGATGCCACACTAGCTGCAATAGAGACTGCAGAGTATGTAATTGCCGTTGTAAACAAGAGGGTTCCGAGAGCTTGGGGTGATGCAATGATACCACTCAATATGATAGATCTCTTTGTAGAGGATAATACACAACTGGAGCCCGCTCACTTTGCAGAGCCGGACCCCATTGAGATAGCAATAGGAAAAAACTGTGCAGCTCTTATTGAAGACGGAGCAACGCTGCAGATGGGTATCGGAGCAATACCCAATGCCGTTCTGGCACAACTGGGAGGACATAAGAATCTTGGAATCCATACGGAGATGTTTGCAGATGGTGTATTGCCTCTTGTAAATAGCGGGGTGATTAACGGAGCCAATAAAGTTCTGGACAGAGGTAAGTTGGTTGCAACATTCCTTATGGGTTCTCAGCAGGTGTATGACTTTATCGATGATAACCCTATGGTCTTAATGCAAGATGTGGCTTATACAAATGACCCGTGTATTATTGCAAAGAATCCTAAAGTTACCGCAATAAACTCTGCGTTGCAGGTAGACCTCACAGGTCAGGTGTGTGCAGATTCCATAGGTACTAAGCACTATTCCGGAGTTGGAGGACAGGTAGATTTTATTTACGGAGCCTCAATGTCACAGGGTGGTAAAGCAATAATTGCAATGCCCTCACTTACAAACAAAGGGGTGAGTAAAATCTCTCCGATTCTTACACCCGGTGCAGGAGTTGTTACCACAAGAAACCACATTCACTGGTTTGTTACAGAGTTTGGTGCAGTAAATCTTTACGGGAAATCACTTCAGGAGCGTGCACGAATGGTAATCAGTGTGGCACATCCAGACCATCGTGAAGAGTTAGACAGAGCCGCATTCGAAAGATTCGGCCCTCACTACCACTTTATTGGCTAAGAAAAAAGATGTTTATCTACTCGGGCAGTACCTCTATGTAAAAATGGAGTTGCTGCCTTTTTCCGAATGATTGTGTCTCGGTGGCGTATCCCCACTCACTTCCGAAGAAAGTTACAGCCTTGCCTCCGTATCTCATTTTTAGAAGAGTCTTTGCAAAACCATCAACTACACTGCTTCCGGATGTTGATGACTCTCCAACCTCGTGAATCTCTTGTGTAAGCGGACCGTATGTTTTAGTTGAGTTGTATATCTTGTACTTTCTTGCAGTATCCTCAATGTTTGTATCAAACACAAAGCCGTTTGTAAGTCTTCCCACATAATTATATCTCGCGGTAAGTCCTGCCTTTAAAGAATCACCGGTACCCTCAACAAGTGACTTATAGTAGTATCCCTTTACCAGAGAGTCCAAGCCATCGTAGTAGATATTACTGAAACGCTGAAGAGTATCCAGCTCATACTGAGGATAGTCGTCAATAACCTTAACAACCTCTACATCATAAATTGTTGTAGTGGCGTGGTATCTGTCGCTGTTAAGATAGTTAAATTCAGAGGCCCAGGAGGGAATTATAATCTTTGCACGAGCCCCCTCTTTGAGAGTGAGAAGCGCCTCTTCCAGACCTTTTATAAGTGTAAAATTACCAAGTTCAAGAAGAATTGGTCCATAATAATTTGCATAGGAGAAGCTACCCAACTGTTTTGCCAGAGCCTCATTTGTAGTAGAGAGGTAGTTACCCTTTAGGTCCAAAGTGGAATACCTAACAAAAACGGTACTGTTCTCCTTAAATGAAGTGCCTGTTCCCTTTTTTGTATTGATAATATAGACACCGCTTGGGAGAGGCTGGATGCTGTCTTTATGTACAACTGAAATATATGATTCAAGTATTCGTTTCTCAATGGAGTCGGAACTCTCAACGACCTCTTTCGCACAAGAGGATAAAAATAGTGCAATGGTTGTGATAATAAGTGCGAAATTGAGTCTGTGTCTGGTATTCATTCGTAAAATTATTTCTTGATATCTGTTAATATTCAATGTGAGCCTGCGCAAAAACATACAAAGTTATAAAAATTTAATTCTTTTTCACATCTAGTACCCAAACCTCAATGAGCAGAGGAGACATTTTGGGAACGAGACCAATTTGGGTATTACCAAAACCGTGCCTTGCAGAGAATATTACATAACATCTCTCTCCCTTTTTGACAGAGATAAGCCCCCTATCCATTCCTGAAAGAAGTTTGCCTTTCCCCACAACTACCCATTTCGGCTGCATAAAGTCAAAATCCATCTCCAAACCCGCCTCGTTTGCCACGCTCTTAATATTTGTGTCATAGAGAGCTCCTTTGCCGGAGTTGAAAATATAGGCTGCGTAATTGATTTTTAATGAGTCTCCCGCAACTGCCTCTCCAGAGCCACTCCCCTCCTCCATAACCACTCTCCATACTCCATCTTCAACCACAACTCTGGAATCTGCAAGTGTCTCTACAAATTTGTCTATTGCAGACTCCTGCTGACTCATAAGGTTAAGTTGCTCCTCTTTTGCGCAAGAGAGGGGAATTAAAAAGAGTAATGAAAGTATTAAAAAACTCAGCCTCATTTATTTATAATTATTTCTATTATTTATTGATTTACCGGTTGCGATTGTGCCGTTCTCTTCGCCAGCTCCGTTATCCCCTTTGCATTTATAAAAACTCTGCTCAAGAGCTCTTTCAAAAAATGCGCCAACCTCTTCGAAGTTTATGAATAACTTCCCTCCGGCAGCCCTCTCGTGGCCACCACCATTGAAATGTAGTCTGGAAAATCTATTGACAGAAAAATCATTCACAGACCTGAGTGAAACCCGTATCTGCCCGTCACGCTCGGTAAATAGTGCAGATATATTTACCTCTTTTATGTTTAGCGGCAGGTTTACAAAACCCTCGGCATCCCCCTCACTAAAGTCATAGAGCTGTTGCTCCTCCTTAGAAATGGTAATATACCCAGCACTATACTTCTCAATTATAACCATTTTATTGAGCAGAATATGTCCCATTAACCTCATCCTTTTTTGAGAAAAACCGCCAAAGACCTTATGTTGAAGAGATTCTTTATCTACTCCCACCGAGAGAATATCGGATGCCATCTTAAAAGTGGCACTGTTAACAGAATTTGAGAAGTTGTTGGTATCTGTCATCATCCCCACATATAGCGGAGTGGCAACAGATATTTCAATTTTAGAAACCTCACCCTCCAAAGTCAAAATAAGCCAGTATAGGAGTTCGCAGGTAGAGGAGACCTCTGTATTTGATATAACCAGATTAAAATTATTACAATCCGGAGAGGGGTGGTGATCTATCAATACCCTCTTCGCTCCGGAATCCAGAATGTGGGCCTCAAGTTCGTCCACTCTTTGCAACTGATTAAAATCCAGAGCTATTATAAGATCGCTGCTATCTGCAAGAGCGATAATCTTTTGGGGATCCTTTTTGTATATCAGAATCTTCTCTCTGTCATCCAGAAACTCCAGATAATCGGGATAGTCATTTGGCAATACAATGGTTGAGGAGATACCCTTGGAATGCAGGTAATTTCTCATAGCGACAACCGACCCTACGGCATCTCCATCCGGGTTTGTATGACTGATAATAAGAATGTTGCCGCAAGAGTTTACTAACGCTTTAAACCCTTCTGCTTCCTTTGCATTTATGTATCCGTTCATATTAAAATAATTAGGACAAAAATAGGAAAATATATTGCGGGGTCTAAATATTTATTTTACTTTTGTGGAACTTATTGCGCAAAGCGCATTTACCATAGATAAAGAGAGACTAATATAAATTCTATAATAAACAATGAAAAAGATCTTAATAATTGTTGTAATGCCTA
The DNA here is from genome assembly GCA_002842515.1 of Bacteroidetes bacterium HGW-Bacteroidetes-5. Taxonomy (GTDB): domain Bacteria; phylum Bacteroidota; class Bacteroidia; order Bacteroidales; family UBA932; genus Bact-08. The sequence continues at coordinate 76,513 of PHDC01000002.1, forward strand.
TAATCATAATTGTTTTAGGCTATCTAATCTACCGCAGCGTTCAGCAACCGGTAATTTTTGAAAAACAGAGAAAGATAAGAGAGAGTGTATGTGTAGAAAGGCTTAAGGATATCCGGACCCTTCAGGTTGCATACAAATCCAGGTTCAACAAATTTACCGGAGACTTGGACACTCTAATAGATTTCTACAAAAACGGAGAGATTACAATAGTTAGACAAATCGGTTCTATGGATGACTCTGTTGCTGTTGCACAAAAGAGGGTGTTCCGCGACAGTATCAAAATTTCTGTTAGAGATACATTGCTCAAAAGACCGGGTTTTATAGTTGACTCTATTGCCTACATCCCATTCAGCGGAGGCAAAAAGATGGTTATGAAATCTATCATAGCTAAAGTATCCGGAGTAGACGTTCCTCTTTTTGAAGCAGGAGCCCCATTTGACTTCTTACTTCAGGGTCTGGAGAGACAACTTATTGTAAACCTTAATGCAGACAGAGACCTTCAGGGTCGTTATCCGGGTCTTAAAGTTGGTAGCATTGATGCACCAAACAACAATGCAGGTAACTGGGAATAAATATTATGCCTATAATTGTCAATAGTCAGCCTCAGCTGGGAAAGACAACTGATTACAGACTATCCATTCAAGCTGACTTGAATGGATTTTCTTTTTCGGTTACAGACGAAAAGCAGAAGAGCCTTCTCTTCCTCTACTCATCGGATTTCTTAATGGATGTAGAGGATATGGACTCTTTTGTGAAGAAGTGCTCAGATCTCTTTGCCACTCTGCCACTGTTGAGAAGTAAGTTCAGCAGAGTTAATGTCATCTATAACACAGAGAAGTACTCTGCAATTCCTGCCAAATTACACAAAAAAGGAGAGGAGATTAAAGTCCTTAACAAACTTCATAAACTGGACGATCTGGACGAGATAAATACCGTTCGGGTTATAAAAGAGAATATGGTTGTAGTTTTCGCGGTAAACAGTACTTTTCTGAATATGGTAAAGGAGTACCAACCGGAATTTAATCTATACCCTTCTGTATTCTGCCACCTTACATATCTGCCTCTTTTTGAAGAGTACAACAAAATCTCCTTTAGCTTTATCAAAGGGGTAGTCTCATTAACAGCCGCAGAGGGCGATAAGATTATCTACTGCAACTCATTCCCTGCTTTTCACTTTAACTCTGCACTCTATTTTCTTCTTTTAACCCTCAAAGAGGTTCAGTTTAATCCTGAGACTACGACTGTTTATATAAGTGGCAACATTCGTGATTTGGAGATTTTCGATATAGCTAAATATTTCTCGAAGATTAAATATTTCCGAAACCCCGAGATACCACTCCCGGACCAGTTTACAGAACTCAAATACTCATCGCTTCTGTTTGAATTATAGCCCCTGTTGGGATTATTCAAGATAAATTTTAAAATTATGAAAAAGAGCTCTTTTTTTATGGGCATAGTGCTAATGGCACTAACTCTGCTTATATGGGGATGTGAAAAATCTACTACAGATGCGTACCCCTACACTTTTAAGTTTATAACAGAAAACTACAAACCTCTAAACTATATAGAAAACTCTGTTGTAGAGGGACTTGCTCCCGATTTGCTTAAGGAGATATGCAAAAGAATGAATATTCCATTCATAGTGGAGCTCCTACCGTGGAACGAAGGTTACGCTCTTACTCAAAACACTCCAAATGCAGTCCTATTCTCAACAGTTCTGAACAGTTCCAGGAAAGATCTTTTCAAATGGGCAGGGCCAATCGCCTCTTTAGATTGGGTTTTTTACAGTTTGCCTTCGTTTATAAACACAATTAACTCCCTGGATGACGCAAAAAAGAGCGGAATCAAGATTGGTGTAGTCAAAGACTACTCAATAGAGCAATATCTAAAACAGGAGGGGTTCACAAATTTTATTTACTGCACAGATAATGTAAATGCATTTGATAAACTTATCAAAGGGGAGATTGACCTTTACCCTTGTGATAAAATAACAGCCCAGGCGGCTCTTAAATCGCTAAATAAATCTATCTACTCGGTTACCGCCAAGTATACCATTCGCACAGATCTTTTATACTATGCATTTAACAAGCAGGTTCCGGATGAGGTTGTCGCAGATTTTCAACAGACAATAGATATACTAAAGAGAGAGGGCAAATTAAGAGCTCTCACTCAGGAGTACCTAAATTCACTTGACTCCCCTGGCGTACTTCAGGTTTACACAGAGCAGTATCCTCCCCTCACCTTCCGCAATATTAACGGAGAGATTACAGGTTTCGGTACAGATGTAGCATTGGAGATAATGAAAAGAACCGGTTCGCTTGAGCACATTAAACTCTCCAACTGGAGTAACGGTTACGAACTGGCACTCAATAACCCTAATGTGTGTCTGTTTACTATGGACCGCACCCCATTAAGGCAGAACCTATTTCAGTGGGTTGGCCCTATCGGTACAAATACAACCTGGTTTTACACCAAAGCCGGTTCCGGGATAACCATAACCTCCATAGATAATGCAAAAACATTAACTTCAATAGGTACTGTGACCTCCTGGTTTTCGGACCAGCATCTGAGAAGTCTTGGTTTCAACAATCTGGTTTCCGACTCAGATCCAAAAGTTATGGCAAAAAAACTTATGGATGGAGAGATCAAAGCATTTGTATGCTCCGGCGTTACTTTTGGAGATATACTTAAGGAGATTGGCTATCAGTATAGCTCTGTGGTTCCGGCCTTCTCACTAATGTCATCGGACTACTTCATTGCTTTTTCCAAGAACACTCCGGAATCTGTTGTAAGCAAATGGCAGACAGCTCTTGAATCTGCAAAACAGGACGGGACCTATAACGCAATATATAGTAAATGGTTTCAGTAAACAGTTAAATTGATGAGAATTATAGGAGGTGAGTACAAAGGAAGGCAGATTCTTCCCCCAAAAGGTTTTACGGCAAGGCCTACAACAGATTTTGCCAAAGAGGGGCTTTTTAACATATTGACTAATATGTACAATTTTGACGAGCTCTCTCTGTTGGACCTCTTCTCCGGAACAGGCAGTATCAGTTTTGAGTTTGCATCCCGCGGGTGCAAAAGCATTACAGCCGTAGAGATGAACTCACTCCACTATAGCTTCATTAAAAATACATCTGCAAAACTGGGAATAGAGGGATTGCATATAATAAGGCATAATGTCTTTGATTTTCTGAACATCTGCCACCTAAAATATGACATAATATTTGCCGACCCTCCCTATGATATTGAGGGACTTGCAACAATTCCCGATAAGGTTCTCTCCCGGGCGCTTCTCAAAGAGGATGGATTGTTTATATTTGAGCACCCATCGTCCTTTCACTTTGATAAACACCCCAATTTTTTGAAGGAGAAAAAATATGGAAATGTCCATTTCTCACTTTTCAGATAAAATTCTCTTATTTTTTTGCATTCTTGAAAATAGTGACTATATTTGCAGTCCCAAAAGGAACAAGGTTTGGTAGTTCAGTTGGTTAGAATACATGCCTGTCACGCATGGGGTCGCGGGTTCGAGTCCCGTCCAGACCGCAAAACTCCGGAGATCGAAAGATTCCGGAGTTTTTGTTTTTAAATTTTATCAGATACAGAAAGCTGCATATGATTGAACTTCTTTTATTGCAAAATTTTAATTATGTTCGGAATAATCAAAATATTCTGATTATTTAGGGCATTCTGATCATATGTGGAGTCTTCCGAGTAGCGGTAAACACACCTGTGCAGAAATAATAACACCTGCGCAGCAGACCGCAGTTTATGGAGAATCTTGTAATAGACTGTAATTCAATCAAAAAGTTATGTGGAGAACTTTAGTTGGACTTATTTCCAATATAAATAACTGACTGTTAATGATATCACTCCAGCTAAAACCCCTGAAATAATGACAGCGAGTACTCTTGAGACTCTTCTTTCACAACTTAAAAATAGATAATTTCCAGCAGAAAGTATTAATGTAGAGAGTATCGCAACTGGCATCATCCAGTTAGAATGAATCTCGTCACTTAGCATTAAGAGAATAAAAGGTGCAAATCCATATAGCGCATATACTATAAGGAATAGCTCTTCCCGTGTTTTCTTTATTACATTCTTAATCGGCTCAACACCCGGTTTGAAAATTTGAGCTATTATAAGTGTAATTATTAATGGAATCCAGGCCCAAAACCCCAAAATATCATCTGAAATGCTAGGAATAGCTACATTCATAGAAAAAAGTGAGAATAGTAAGCAAAAACCGATAGCAGGGAAAGACCATCGCGGAAAATCCTTTATCCAACCAATTGTTAATAGCGCAAACATAGAGATGACAGAAGATAATAGCATAATATTTTGGATAACCCCGGGGACACTAAAACCCGAATTAGAAAACATCCAAAACAGACCAAATAATACAAATGGGATTGTTGCCGGTAAAGATATTCGTGAAGAGAATCTTGTTTCCATATTCAATAGTTTTAAAGTATATAATTCAATTGTCTTTATCTCACTCCCCGGTAGGTGATATAATGCTTTTTTCAGAGAATCATCAAACGTTGCCCCCTCTGTCATATTTTGTTCTATCATACAGCACAGATGGTCCAGAAAATCACCTAAAATCAACCTGTTCTCAATATTACAATTCTTAAGATACTCTTTAATCTCATTAATTTGCAATTCATTTAGCATCATAAACTAATGGTTTTAAATCAAATAATTGCACCAGCATTAAAATTGACTCTCTTATCTCTTCAAGTTTTGCAGGTGCTGTCTTTATCCCAGATTCAGAAAGTGAGTAATATTTCCTCTCTCTGTTTCCTATCCATTCGCTCTCTGTGATAAGAATGCCCTCATCAACCAGTTTATGCAGTGCCGGGTAAAGCGCACCTTCTGTAATGACTATTTTTTGAGTTGACAGCTCTTTTACCTTTTGAGTTATCTGATACCCATACATTCTCCTCTCATCTTTAATCAATTTAATAATGAGAGGTTTAATTGTGCCTTTTAAAATCTCTTGTGAAAACATAATTTAATATCTTTAGTAATGATGAATGTTCTTTTGCAAATGTAATAAATTTTACGATACCTAATATTATTATGTATAATTTTATTATGCATAACGATTTTAAAATTGGTCGACTCGATCCAATTTTGATAGGAATTCATCGTGAAAATTTCCGGTTTCACCGATTTTTAGCCTTAATTAGCCGTTTTTCTATTCCCTGGGGATCAGCATCTGCATACTTTTGCATCATAAATTTTTAAAACAACTTTTGATATGAAAATTATTGATGAGGGGAGCAGCCCCCGCCGCGAAACAATACACGGAATAGGCATTGCTGCAATTTTTATTTTAGCCGGTATTTTTATCCTTGGACGCAACCTGGGATGGATTGAACACTCACTCTACAGAATTGTCATCTCCTGGCAGATGCTTCTGATAGTAATTGGTATCTTCTCTCTTATTAAAAGACAGACAACCACAGGGCTTATTCTTATAGGTGTAGGCGGATTTTTCCTCTTGCCACACCTCTTTACTCCCGAATATTACTCTGTAAGGACATTTTGGCCATTGGTCTTTGTACTTATTGGGGTTATTCTTTTAGTTCGCCCGAGAAGAGCCTGGAACTGCTGCGATGGAGGTCACTGGAACAAACCTGCCCAGCAAGGAACTGTAAACAACGAAAATGGATTTGTTACATCAAACAACTCTTTCAGCTCAGTTAAGCAGATAGTTCTTGACCCGGTATTTAAAGGCGCTATGTTGTCCAACAGATTTGGAGGCACAGTTCTTGACCTTAGACACACCACTATTGAACCGGGTGAAACCTATATAGATGTAGATTGTGCATTTGGAGGCATCGAGATCTTTGTACCATACAACTGGACAGTAAAAACTGCAGTAAACTCAGTTTTCAGCGGAACAGAGGACAAACGCTACAGACACACCGACCTTCCTGACACAACATTCAAATTAATTATAAGAGGAAACGCATCATTCAGCGGAATAGAAATTAAGAGTTAATTGCCATTTAAATAATCTTAATTGCTAAATTTGGGCATAATTTAAATTAATGAAGAGAAATCCATTAATTGAATCATACAACAGAAAGGTGACCTGGACAGCGGTAACAGTTATAGTTACCGCTGTTATCTGGTCACTTTTAGCTCTATATGGCAACATCTCAATAGTTCACGCTCTGGTCGGGAGCCTTACATATACCATTCTGCTAGCAGCATCCGGTTACCTCTACTGGTTTATGACTGAGTATATCCGACCAATTCAGGCACAAATTGTTATAGCAATTATAAATCAAGTACTTATAATATCCATCACCTATGCAGTTGCAACAATCTCAGGGATGGAACAACCCGGGCACTTCACAAAGAACATCCCTATTTTCGCGACAGTGGGGCTTTTAAGCTGGATTATCCTGGCTCAGTGGTATAGAGCAAATACAATTTCCGATATTAAAGAGTCGGAGAACATAGCATCTGAAGAATCTGCAGAAAAAACCGACGAAGAGCGATCTAACACAGATGTACTTGATAAGATTTCGGTAAAGGAGGGATCACATATTTATATAATACATCTGAGTGAACTTCTTTACATCCAGGCTTACGGAGATTATGTTATGCTTTTTACAGAAAACAGCAAACATATCAAGGAGCAGACAATGAGATATTTTGAGACTCATCTGCCTGAAACTTTTGTCCGTATCCACCGCTCTTGCATTGTCAATTCCGAAAAGATAGCAAGGGCAGAGCTCTTTGGAAAAGAGAGCTACAATATCCACCTAAAAAATGGCACCTGCTTAAAAGCAAGTGCCACCGGTTACAAATTACTAAAAGAGAGGCTTTTATTATAAGTGACTGTCACTCAACAAAGCCCCACTACCCTTGGCAAGGTTACTCCTACCAATTGTGCCGATTAACTTTTTGGCGTAGTCGTATGAGCAGACATACTCATAGTGGCTCTTGAGTTTAGTGAGGCGCTCAATGAGGTTATGATACATCTCCTGCGAAAGGTTCTGGTCGTCACGAATGATCTTCTCGATATATCTTATATGGCTTGCAAAAAGTGCGATATCGGACTGCTGTTTGGAGAGGATTCTGGCTTTGTACCAGTCGGACTCTATGAGGTTGTTATAAGTAAACATCTCTCTGAATTCAGGTGAGTTAAGATCTTTGCCCTCATAACTTCCGTTAACCATAATGTTAAGCAAAGCCTTTAAAGGCGGAATTGCAGAGTTTATACTTCCGTCACGGAAATATGCCTGAGCAACCTTCTGCTGAGCCTCCACTATATTGAGAATACCATCTGCAAACTGATCCATAGATTGTAACTCAGGTTTTAACATATCATCCGGGAATATCACATTTGGGTTTTCAAACACCCTTCCGAAATATCCGTTAACAAACTTATCTGTAATCCTGTAACCAAGAATTGATGCAGGGATTCTCTTACCATTGAACTCAAAATCCTCTATCTTCTCAAGATCTCCGCTTGCTATCATTAGTTTTGGATCTCTCTCACTGTTGCTTAGCCTAGCCCACAACTCCGGAATCAACAGACTCAGGTCGTGATCAATCCTGTATTTGTGACCAATATACCCTGCAGGGGTTGTAAAACCGTGATATCCCGTAAGAATAAACGACACAAGGGCGTTATTTAGGTCAATTATTGGCCACAGTGCATTAAACGGTGCTTTTGTGAGAGCCCCCTCCGAACCCGCTCCGGTGGTGGAAGGAGATTTCCCGGTCAGAGAGCAGATAAAGTCCATAAAGAGTTCCGGAAGCTCCTGATAATGAAGTGGGTTATAAACTGCCAGAGGGCGTATTCCCTTCTCAGCCGGGTTATTTCTGCGCCCCGGCAAAACAGTGTTCACAGGAACATAGAGCGGCTTACTGAATGGAAGGTTACGAGATATTCTCATACCCATCTCGGCTATATATTTATTTCGCGGATTCACAATATCGTCCCTGGTTTGCAGATACCTCACATTCATAGACGGTTTTCCGTCTACAATACGAGGGTTTGCAGATGAGACAAAGTATTGCGGAACATTTTTATCTGCAACATCCTGGATAAGGTCTCTCATAGGTTGAGTGAATTCATCAAAATTGATAACATCTTCAACCATATTTTTTGCATCTGCAGTTGTGAGCGGTTCAAAATTGGAGATGAAGGTGTTTGGAGAGGCTATGTCGCTCTCTGCCTTGTTGTCTGCACCTCTGTGAATGGCCTCATCGGGGCGCTGAAAGAACCTAAACTCACAGTTCTCCAATATCTTAACGCTCTTATTATCTACAATAGGATTGAGGTTAGAGAGCTCACTTGTGGGAATAACAGTAGAGACCGTAATATCGTCCTCCATCTGAATCTTCACCGAGTGAACATAATCTTGCCTGAGTTTGAATGTTCTCCAGGCACCTTTATCGTCATATCCAACTCTCAAATATCTTGCAGCCAATTTCTTATTCTTGTACTTTAGCTCATTGCCAGGTTGTCCGTTAAGAATATCTACGGTAAAGTACTTTTTCCAGTCACTGCCCCACTCCTCTCTGTAGAATCGTTTAACAATAAAGGCTATACCCTTAATGTACTGAGGAATGGAGTCTAGCCAGGCATTGTACTCATCAACAAATTCACTAGAAGGGGTGAGCATTTTAATTGATGAGCCCATAGAGCGTTTATTGCTCAGAAAGGTCCTGCTGGTGTTTTTGGCAGGTTTAAGCGGGCTTGAGTCTTTAAAACGGTTTGAGTAGTTATAATTAATAATCTCCTCAACCATCTTGAAATCACTTTCAAAATCTTTTATAAAGAATGACCCTGATATTATGGAGTCAGATATAGATTTTGAAATCTCCGACTTACCTCCGCCCGACACAGTGCAGGGTTTGTGGATAAAGACACCCTCCGAATTGGTCTCTACAAGGCGGTAATTAAGCGTCCCAACAGCCTTCTCCATTGAATATTTCTGGCCGTTTGGAAGAATGTATGTATGTTTTGGCAGGAGTTTAATGCTGTACTCCTGTTTTTTCTTTGTCCAGGAGATTGTCTGCTTGTTTATGTCAAAACGGCACAACTCCGGAACATATAAAATATCGGGATAGTTTCTGTCAATACCGTATCCTTCCGGTTTAATATCAATGATCTCCGGAAATAGTTTGGATACCGCATCAAGGGAGGTTGTAAAACTCTCCGGTTTAGTAATCTGCCCCTCTCCCTGGTTATATGAAGGGAATATCAGAGCACCGCCTGCGTGCTCCTCCTCTGCATTACCCAGCAGGTTTGCAGCGTATGATATAAAGGTCTTAACCTCTTTCTTTGAGTATCCGAAATAGTTATCTGCAATAACTGTCACAATAACACCCTCATCGGTTCTCATCGTAAGTTTAAAAGCTGAGCCGTCGTTATAGAGCTCGCTCTCCTTCTCCCAACACATACCGTCTCTCTTTTGTCTCTCGGTAGCTTCAGAAATATTCGGCAATCCAACCTCTTTTTTGGTCAGTTTGCAAAGCTGCGGAGCCAATATTATACAGCCTGTATGCCCGCTCCAGGTCTCAAAATCAAGGCCGGCATCGTTTGAGATATGGTAAGGCGAACCTCCGTTTCCAAAGATAGATTCAACAAAATCCAGATTTGAAACCAGTGATCCCGGTGCAAAAAATCTCACCTCCATACTCTTTTTCGGGTATAGACCATCAACTGAAGGGCTCACTAAAGGTCTCATTAGCAGAGAGACAAATATGCTCCCCTTTTTGTCGTAATCTTGAGTGAACGGCAGGGTAAAGAGATCACCCTCAATAGTTGTAGCTTTTTTTAACAGAAGCGCAGCAGTTTTTACCGGAACTGCCTTTTTGTCATCGGGAATGGGTAAACCACCCTCTGCAATATGAAAAACTCCCTTGGTGGTCCTTCTGTCGTTTCTCGGATTATGCAGGATACCCTGTTTAATTCTATACGAGGTGAGGTATTCAGATGTGTAGTCGTCTCGTTTCTCAGGGATAGAGAGCTCTCTTGCAATACCGTAAAAATCGAGTGTAAATGTAAACGATGGAATACTAATCTCGGGTGCATCAACCCCTTTAAAATAGTTCCGGATAAAGTTTTGAATACGCTGATCTGCAGGGCAGAGGTACTGTTTAAACTGCCTCTCCCTCTCGCGATAGTTTATTATTAGTGATTTGGCAAGATGCAGGAAACCATCTGAATCATTCTCCTGATAGTTATCGTCTATAAGCCCAAGCGCCTCCAGTCTCAATTTTATGTACTGATGAATATACTCTTTTGAATTCTGTTTTGAATTCTCAAAAAACCCCAGTGACTCCTTCTGATTCTTCATATTTTGAGATATTGATTAATTTTTGAGATATTGTGTAGTTACGTTGTAAGTGAATAAAAATATATGCAAAAATAGTTCCTTAAAACAATAAAACGTTTGTTAAACCGATATAATTTGGATTGACCCAAAAAAAGAGTCATATTTGGTACGACTAATTTTAGAATTATTGAATTAAATCACGATGAAAAAGATTACAACTATATTATTTGCAATTATCTGCACAACCCTCATTCAGGCACAGAGCAGTAAAGAGACAACATACTCCACAGAAAAAGATGTTGAGATATTTAACAAATATGTAACACATATGCAGGAGAAGAGCAATCTCTCTTTTGACGCTATCATAATTGAGACAGCAAAATTCTTTTTAGGCACCCCATATGTAGGACACACTCTTGAGATAGTACCCGAAGGGTTGGTAGTTAACCTGAGAGAGCTGGATTGCACCACTTTTGTAGAGAGTGTGTTTGCACTTTCAAGAACAATCCGCGACAGTTATAAAGGCAAAGCTGCTACTTTTGAGCAATTTACAAAAAACCTTAAAGATATCCGTTACAGAGGTTTGCAGGTAGGAGATTATGCAGACAGGCTTCACTACACTACAGATTGGATTTATGAAAATCAAAAAAAGGGGCTGGTAAAAAACATAACCAAAGATGCGGGTGGAAAAGAGCTTAAAGTTGACCTCTATGCAATGTCCACAAATCACGAAAAGTATAAGCAGCTAAAAGGAGACGAAGCGCTCACAGCTAAAATAAGAGGCATAGAGCAGGCAGCTAACAGTCGTAAAAACTGGCATATCCCAAATACAGAAATAGAGAAAAACTCTGCAAATTATAAAAACGGAGATATGGTAGGGTTTGTAACCACCTTCAAAGGTATGGACCTCTCTCACGTTGCAATTATCTATTGGGAGGGCGAGAGACTCACCTTTATTCACGCCTCAAGTACAGAGAAAAAGGTGGTAATAGAAAAGCATACCCTTCAAGAGTATGCTCAAAAATCTAAAACAAACAATGGAATTATGGTTGCCAGGCCTCTTTAGGCAAGTTACCTTCCTCCTCTGTAACCTTTTCCAACACTGCCACTTTGAGAGCAGGTACCCGGTGCTTGTCCGTTAGCTGTTCCGGTACAGTCACCACTCTGATTTACGGCGCCCCTACTTCCAGAAGATCCATTACCCGCGTTTGTGCTGTTCTGATTTCCTTTTCTTTTATATTGCTTCCCATTCATAAAACTATTATTGCTAATAATCTCATCATACTTCTCTTGTGTGAGAAAAGCAGGAGCGTAGGTTCCATTAAGTGCATAAATCTGGCGAACAGACGCTTTCAAGTGGTTTACAGATCCCTTTAACAGATTCTCTATTACCATTTTTATGTTTGCGTTTTGAATGGTCTCAAGAACCTTTGTGTAATCTGCAACATCCTTCTCCTCAAGATATGCTGTTGCTTTGTATGCCTCCAAGGCTGTAACTCCCTTCGCTATAAGATTATCATAATATGCCTTACGATCTCCGTCTTTAAACTCCCCTGCAGGACCAACAGCAGGATAAGTTATTGAGTAGAAATAGAACAACTTCTCTACGGCTGCAATATGATTTGCCTCTGCTTTGGCAATCCTGGAGAAAGGTGTAAGTTCAAATTTATCAAAGAAGTAAGTGTATACATCTCTCGCCAATTTTTCGTCTTCTCTCACTGCATAAAGAAACTCAATTTCATTTGCGGTAAGATCTGCAGTGGTATCAAATGCCGGACAAAGATTAGTGGTGATAAACGATGTAGTACCATCCACAGCAACCGATAGGATTTCAACCTCAATATTGAGAATCTCTTCCTGAGGGATATCACTTTTTTCACAGGAGACTAAACCTATTGTTAGAAGTCCTGAAAATAGATAGATTAAAGATTTTGTTTTCATTTTTATTAGTATTAATGTTTAACTGCTTTTAACCATTAACCGAACGAAAATGAATTTACCCTACCCTATTTAGAAAACAATTTGCACCGATACTATCGGGGTGAAGGGAACGGCTTGGGAATAAATATTTAGTACACCCGACTGACCTCCGGATGCAAATGGCAATGCATCAATATATTTATAGTTAGAATTGTTAAATAAATTCAGAACTGACAACCCTGCTTCAATTGAAAATTTTGCGCGTGTAAGTCTATAATTCAGAGATATATCAAATCTTTTATAGTCATTACTAACCGGATCGTCACCTAATGCATTTTTATAAGGGTTTATATATCCAGATCCAAAAACAAATGTAGATGATATATAAAATGGAGATAAGGCTATAACTGCACCTGTTTTGATCTCAAAAGGGGTGTACTCTTTTTTAGGCAGATTAAGTGATTGATAATGTTCATTTACTCGAGATAATGAAGTTGAAATAAAAACATTTGAGCCTTTTATCTCTTTGTCAATTAATATATCAACACCCATAACCTCAATATTTGTTTTTACAACATCTGCACTGCCTCTGTATCTGCCAAATCTTAAAACATCTGAACTCTTCTTAAAAAATCCCTCAGTGGTTAACAGCCATCCTTTTTTAGAAAAGGAGGCACCCAGAACAGTATGGAGAGCAGATATAACAGGAACATTGTCATTATCGGCAATTTTCCAGATATAAGAGTAGTTATTGGAATTATCAATAAATGGAACTTTATTAATGAACTGATTGTACAACCCGACTCCGGCAGTAATTTTAAATTGATCAGAAATTTTGTAAGTCCCTTGTAATCTTGGTTGAAAATAACTATTTCCTAAAAACCTGTCCAATCTTAACCCTAAATTGATGTAGAAATTTCTTATTACAAGATTTTCGTTTACAAAGGCACCAATTTTACCTGATGCATCATTGATTCCATTATGATTACCAAATAACCATTTGTATGAGAATCCTGCATCTAAGTTGCCGTTGTTCCCCGTATTAATCTTATGAGTAATCTCTGCTCCGCATTCTCCAATAAGATTTTCCGTTAAGAAAGAGAGTAAATTCTGTGACCTGTATTTTTTAATGTTTTCTGCATCTAACGTATTTGAAGAGTAATGGCCTGTAATTGATGTTTTGCCTCCAACATCGCTCCAATCTTTGTCCAGCTTAAGAGAAAATGCATACTGATTGTTGCTCTCCCTGGCATCGTATGAGTTGTCACCGTAATCCAAAGTATAATTAAAATTATCCTGCGCATAGTAGAAGCTTGCAGCAAGGTTACTCTTTGGAGTCAACAAAGAGCTAAATCTTAAATTCAAATCTCTGAAACTATAACCCGGCTTAATGTAAACATCATTTTGAGTGCTTAAAGAGGAGTTTTCGGAACCCCTTCCATATGGGTTCAACTTATCTATATCATATAGATTATAGTATGTTTGTCTGTAAGAGGCCATAATTACCGATCTGTTCACCAAGGGAGCAGATGCAAACAAATTCATTGTTAAGTTGTTGATGTTTGCTTTAAAAACCGGTCTGTAGGCATTACCGTCAATTCCTATTATATCCACAATAGCACCGGTGGCATCTCCCTTTGTTGCGTTATAGCCCCCCTTATTAAGGGCAATCTCCTTAATAATGAAAGGGTTAATTGAACTAATCTGCTCGTTGAAGTTATTTAACGAGAAGAGTCTGAACCCATCTATTCTAATAACACTCTCTCCATTCGTAGAGCCCCATACAGAGAGAAAAGATGGCTCACCGGATGACCTCACTCCGGGCATCATCCGTAAAAGGTTAAAGACAGAATTATCTCCGTTCCCTGGTAAAAATTTTGCAATATTATAGTTAACTCGAATTAGACCTGCAATACTCCCGGATTGCATTGCTTTACTATTTAAATATGCTTTTACAGTAACAGTATCAAGAAAAGAAATTGCCGGATTTAGGTAGATTCTGTTATTTTCTGACAACTCTAAATTTGCGTTGACAGTTGTGAAACCCAGATAGCTAATAGTGGCCTCTACCCTGTTTTCTTGTGAAACAGGAATATCATCTTGCAAAACAATTGTAAAACCACCATCTATGTCTGAGTAATAACCTTTTCCACGCAAAGAGATGTATGCGTAAGGGAGCTTCTCTCCGTTTACTGCACTCATTATTATCCCCTTAATATATTTTTTAACGACAATTTTCGATTCCGATTTTATTTCATTGTTAGAGTCTCGATTTGAGACAATTGAGTTGGAATTAAACGGAGTAATTACTATAACATTTTCAATCTTCTTTATCCTAAAAGGAAGGTTTACAAGAAGCGCAGCAATAGCCTGCTCTACAGTAGAATACTTTCCATCAATTGATATTTTGTATTCAGACAGATTGGACTCATTAAAGGATAAAGAGGTACTGTATCTGATGCTTAAATCGCTTAAAATTCTATTAATAGATACAGAATTATATTTTAAGATAATATCTTCTGCACTGACAAACTCGTAGATAAATAGAAAACAGAGTAAAAAAATGAATTTCCTCAAGATATTTATTGAATTATTAGAGTATTAATAAATTTACATCTAAACCGTGCGTAAATATATTAAATGGTTTTCTAAAAATCTAATAAACCACTCCTTTTACAAATATCCGTTATCGAGTTATTGCACTCTCCGGGCAGACCTCCATACACTTTCCACATTTGTAGCACATAGTCTGGTTAATCTCGGCATTTTTAAGCTCTCTTTTAATTGCTCCCTCAGGGCATTCAACAATACACTCTCCACAACTTGTACATTTACTCATATCAAGTATAGGATCGTGAATCGATAATGGAGCGACAGTGTATATTGCATTCTCAGGACATTCAGGTATACATTTTCCACATCTGGTACATTTTCCCTGATCTATTACAGGAGGAGACTGGCCAAGCTCTCCAGTTTTGGTAACCCCGTTATAAGTACAAATAGTATAACATTTCCCGCATTTAGTACACTTAGATTGATCCAGGACAACAGAAGATGGGATAATTGCACCTCTGTCACACTTTGCTAAACACTTTCCACACTTGATACAAAGAGAAGTATTAATAACTGCCTTCTTATTACTTTTAGTTATTGCTCCCGATACCGGGCATACACTAGAACATCTTTCTATACAACCGGCACATTTGGAGTTTATTACAGAGTAGTATCTTACATTATAGGTAATGGCTTTCCCCTCCCTATCACATACAGTTACACAATCACCGCAACCAACACACGCTTTGGCAATTGTGTATTTTAAATTATTGGTAGGCAGAGATATCGCATTGTCTGAACAAAAAGGGAGGCATTTCCCGCACAGATTGCATCTCTCTTTATTTATAAAATAGTCTATTGCCGAGATATCGATAGCATTAAACTTGCAAACTCCCTCACAAATTCCGCAATTTGTGCACTCCTCTTTTTTTATGCTATAGCTGCTCAATTGCGGTAAAACAATTGCGCTGTAGTAGCAAACTTTCAGACACTCTCCACAACCAATACATCTATCTCTTTTGATAAAATATGGCGGATATAACCACTCCTCCTGGCAGGCTTTTAAGATTGGAACAGATAAAAGCAACAGACTACCCTGCATCCACTTTTTAATAAACTCCCTGCGCTCAAATATTTTTTCACTCATTTTGCAAATACATTAAAGTGAGATTCTACATTCAACTCTTCCAAAAAAAAGCTTCTGGCCTTGTTGACTATTATTTACCAATCCTGTAACTGCTACAATTTGGAGAAACTTTGCAAATCTTTTTCCATATTCAAAGTTCAATTCCGATAAAGGAATACTACCCATTGCCGCCGAGTATTGCAATTTAAAATGAGTTTTTATAGAAGGAAATGATACTCTGGCACCTATCTGCAACAACGGTAAAGCATCTCTTGAATCTAGCCTTAATACGTCACCCATAAATAAATTACTATATGAATTAAGTATTTTTGCCGATTCATCAATCTTATAAGAACCAATATATCTGGCATTAACAGAAAATTTATTTTTACTGGTCACTAAATTTGACTCTAAGGCTAAACTATAAATAATTGCATTATTTTGATCGGATATTTGATACAGCACCTCCGGTTTAAAGGTAAGATTTGCCGGCATCTCAACTTTTAAAAACAAACCGGGTATATAAACGATATTGTTAATTAAACTGCCAAATTCAGAATAGAGCACCAATCCAATATCCTCAATTTTAAATCCCCTTTTCTCTCCGTTTTCCGAAAACTCAGACTCAAACTCATTAGTTTTTGCTTTTGAGGGTGAATATTTTATAGAGACACCGGCAAAATTTGTCTCTCCGGGAGTACCTCCTATTAACGCTAAGCTCCTGCCTTGAACTACATCGTATAAATAACCTACCGAACAAAACAGACCATTTCTGGAGAACCCTTTTATAACAGTACCACCATTAAAATTTAGAGCCCAGGCATTTTTATTATACTTATAATTCACCCCCAACATCCTCTCATTCAACAAAAAATAGTCATCTAATGTTGCAGATTGAATTCCGGCAGTAACTCTGCTGTTACTCCCTTTGTATTGATAGAAGAGCTCTCTAATCCCAAAATGGCCATTATTAAAATTGTTCTTTGAATCTAAATCTACTCTATCCCAATACTTATATCCAATTTCTGAAAATAAAACAGAATTTTTAAAAGAGTAGTCCAATCCTAAAAAACCCATAGAGTTAAAGATTGCATTATTTGTAAGATAACCGGCACCTAGGGTTACTTCTGATGCCCAATAGAGTTTGCTTTGACCAAATGGCTTAAGGTTTGAGCTTAACTGACTCCTACACTCCCATTGTGCATACATAGGAGATGCTATAACAAACAGAAATAATATAAATAGTACTCTTTTCATATCAACGCCTATTATCTATGCATAATGATTGTTTTTTACAACTTCCAAAACATTCACCGCACATTATACAATCCTGGATATTTAGTGACACTTCCGATTCTTCGTAAACTATTGCATTTGTTTTGCATAAATTACTGCATATCTTGCAATTGACACAAGTTTCACTCTTAGTTAATTTTCTTGCCCCGGGTATGAGAGTGACCCACCCCAGGACAAGTCCTACTGGACAAATTGCTCTGCAAAACGGTCTGTAAATAAGAAGAGACGATATTAATAAAATAATTACCAGAGAGAATCCGGCAATATTGTGAGTTCTTAGGTTATATATGGACTTAAAAGGATCATAATGTCCCCAAAGATAACTCATTGTAATTGCAGTCTGCACAAAAAAAAGAATTAGAACTGCCAATCTTATTCGCCTTAATATAGTTTGAGCTTTAAGAGATGTTAAAATCCTGAACCTTGAACCGGCAAAAAGAAACTCTTGAAGTGCCCCTAAATGGCAAAGCCAACCGCACCAAATTTTACCAAAAAAATATGTAAGAGGAATGAGTGATAAAAACCAGATAATCGTAATCCACGCAATGCTTTTACCCAAGAAAAGAAGTAGTGTATTCTCCATACTCATTATCATACAAGGGCATCCACCCTTATAAAATCCGAAATACGCAAGAGTTGACAGAAGGAAAAGAGGTCTTAGTTTCCTGATGAAATCATTTTTAATAAATAGAGAGATGAATATCAGGAGTAAAAAAAGTGACCCTAGCTCTATAAGAAATCTAAGATCAGATTTTGTTAAAAACTGAGTAGTTGTCTCTTCCAATGCAGTAAAATCTACATTTTCCGTAAATACATCTTGTAGCATAAACTACTCTTTCTTAAGAGTTAAAGTTCCAAATCCCCCCTCTTTCTTACAACTCCTTTCTACTTTAATAATACCCTCTTTTTTAGAATCTTTTAATACCTGTATCTTCAACTGTCTGGTAAAAGTTCCTGGCGAACTCTCTTTCCAGGGAGTACCTCCCAAGATCTTCAATCCATCTGCAGTAAACTTAGTATCTGACAGTGTTAACTCACAAACTCTATGAGTATAGATAACAATGGCTTCAACTATTACCTCATCTCCCTCTTTATAAAACTCTTTTTTATCTCCTGTTATGCTTAACTTTATTTCACAAGCCAAACCAACAGTAGTAACTAATGTGGCTATCAACAGAGTGCTCAAAAATTTTCTTTTCATAATATAATAATTAATTAATTTACAATGTTATAAACGCCATCCCTCTCCTCTATCTTTAATCCAAAAGGGAGAGTAACAATCTCTAAAACAAGAAGAGGATTATCAAGTTTTGAAAAGTTGCCGGTATAATTAAAATTGAGATTTTCGTCATATGAAATTGAAACGTTATATTGTCTTCCAATCTCATCAATTACATTCTTTAGAGGTTCTGCTTTGAATAAAAAATTATTCTCAATCCAGCTGTTTTTTAGATCATACTGTTTAGATCTCTCCACAATAAAGCTCCCTTCTGAAGTCCTGTATAATCTTGTATTATTTTCAAGTGTTGTTCCCTGTTCTACTCCTGGAGCTTCAACACCAACTTTTCCGCTATAGCAGGTTACACTAAAATTATCTCCTCTTGAGAAAACATTAAATTTTGTACCCAAAACCGAGACAACTCCGTTAGAAGAGCTAACCTTAAAGTCAGACCCTCTCTTTACCGTAAAAAAGACCTCACCACTCATTTTTACAGCTCTTTCCTTAAACCAAAGTATTGGTTTGTAGCTTATGCTGCTTAGTGAATTTAGTGTCACTCCACTACCATCCGGAAGAGTCACTGTTAACCTCTCGCCAGTTGAGGCTTCAAAGCTCTTTACATAAAGTGAGGGGATGAGTAAAACAGCTGCAAATATTGCTGCAACTGCCGTTGCAAATAGAAATCTTCTTTTATACCTGAAGAGAAATGGTGTTTTTACAACCAATGGTTCCAAAGAGACAATCTCTGCAAAATTGTCGGCCCATATCTGATCTTTGGTTCTGCTCCACTTAGGTTCTACCTTTATATTTTTCATCTCTTAAAAATTTGGAGATTATTTTAATCTATTTAGTAACTATACTCTTATTATATTGCCCAAGTCTTCTCTTCAACAGAGCAAGCGAGTTGCTTATTCGCTTCTCAACCGTCTTTACACTTATATTCAGACTTCGTGCAATCTCTTCGTATTTAAGTCCTTGCGATCTACTCATTAGAAATGTCTCTCTCTCCTGTGTGGTCATTTCAGATAGTGCTTTTGAATACAACCGCTTAATATCCTGATACTTTAAATTATCCTCTCCTGTCAACTCACTGTTCTCAATAGTGATCGAGTTTACAAAATTAAGCTCTGTTTTCTTGCGTCTAATTTTTGATATATAGGTGTCTGAAGCCATTTTATAAAGCAGATTCTTATCTTTATCCGGATGAAGGTAGATACCCTTCTCCCAAATTCTTGTAAAAACATCCTGTGCAATATCTGAGGCCATCTCCTCGTCGGAGCATTTAAAAAATATAAAGCTCCTGATTGAATCGAATTTTTGGTCAAACAGATATTTAAAATCTTCTTTGGTCAATTTTTTCACTCTTTACATTATTACCGAACGAAACCAAAAATACCCTAATTAATATTAGAAAAAAAACCAGAGATAACTCTGGTTTTAGACAAATATACAATAATAAAATATTTACTGAATTATCTCTTTTTGCTTTTATCGTCTTTAACATCGTTATAGTCGAGACCTTCACGATATACACTCATAGCGGCAAGACTCATACCCATACTTGAGTAGCCTCCGTCGTGAAAGAGGTTCTGCATTGTTACCTTTTTCGTGAGGTCGGAGAATAGAGTTATAATATAATCTGCACACTCCTCCCCTGTTGCATTTCCGAGCGGCGACATCCTCTCGGAGAAGTCATAGAGCTTGTCAAAACCCATAATTCCTCCACCGGCTGTCGTGATTGTGGGAGATTGAGATATTGTGTTGATTCTTATATTCTTCTCCCTTCCATAGATATAGCCGAAACTTCTGGTAATAGACTCCAGCAAAGCTTTGGCATCTGCCATATCGTTATACCCATAAAGAGTCCTCTGAGCAGCAACATACGAGAGAGCTACAACAGAGCCCCAGTCATTAATTGCGTCCAGTTTGCGGCAGCTCTGCAGAATCTTGTGAAAAGATATTGCAGATATATCAAGGGTTTGGTGCAGATATTGGTAGTTAAGGTCGTCGTATGTGCGCCCTTTGCGAACATTTGGAGACATACCAATTGAGTGAAGCACAAAGTCAAACTTACCACCCAGGTACTCCATACCCTTGGTTATTAAGTTTTCCAGATCCTGAACATCAGTTGCATCTGCAGGTATAACAATTGTATTGCATTTATTGGCAAGGTCACTTACATTTCCAAGCTTCATTGAGGCCATTGTATTGGAGAGCACAAACACTCCCCCCTCTTCATACACTCTCTCTGCTGTTTTCCAGGCAATAGAACTTTCGTTGAGGGCTCCAAAAATAAGACCTCGCTTTCCTTTTAGTAGATTATAAGACATAGTTTTCTTTTTTACACTCTTTAAAACATATCTGAATTGATATTGTTCAAACAAGAGAAGCCTTCTAAACTTTATCAAATGGAATTTGTTTTTAAGTAAAACATATTTATCTTTGCATTATTATTTCTTATGGAAATTATTTCTTATAGACATATAAAAAAGATTATAACAAAACTCTACTACAAAACAATATGAAGAATAAGATTATAGCATTTGTTAAAAAGGAGTGGCTCTGGTTTGCCGGAGGTGCTGCAGGGGCCCTAGGAGGATATTTATACTGGTACTTCATAGGTTGTAACAGCGGAACCTGTCCAATTACATCCTCGCCTACTAACAGCACACTGTATGGCATCCTGCTGGGAGGTCTAATTTTTAATATGTTTAAAAAGAGCGAGAAGAGTAAAAATGGTTGATTACTTCAAGGATAAGGCAAAAGAGTGGGACAGCCCAATGAAGATTGATATGGCAGATAAGTTTGTTTCGGAGATGTTTAAAAGCATAAACTTTACAAACAATCTAAAGGTTCTTGAATTGGGTTGCGGTACAGGCCTGGCCGGTCTTCAGATAGCTCCCCTTGTTAAATCTATTGTATTTTTGGACAGCTCAACCCAGATGATTGAGGTACTTAAAGAGAAGATTGAGGGGTTAACTTTAAAGGAGAGATCATCAGCAATAAAGGATAGTTCGACTATAATAAATGGAACAATTGATAAATACACAACTCCTGACATCGATGTAATCTTCTCACTTATGGCAATACACCATATAGAGAATACCCAAAAGACTTTTGAGCATATATCATCAATTCTTAAACCGGGAGGTCTGTTTGTAATAGGCGACCTAAAAGAGGAGGATGGTTCGTTTCACGGAGGTGAGTATGTGCCTCATAATGGATTTAATGTCCAACAACTGGCACAACAACTCGAGAACAGCGACCTGGAGGTGGTAAAAACATATACCTACAATAACTTAAGTAAGAATGGAACTGATTATGAACAGTTTATTCTTATTTCTAAAAAAGCACAAAACGACATAAAATCGTGAAAATAAAAAAAAAAAACAAATATAATAAATCAAGCAATTAAAAGAATATTAAAACATTATGAAGACAATACATCTTACAAAAGAGGAGTTTCTAACAAAAGTTGCAAACTACGAAGCAAATCCACAAGAGTGGAAATATCTTGGAGACAAACCGGCAATTATTGACTTTTATGCAGATTGGTGCGGCCCGTGCAAAACGATTGCTCCAATTCTGGAAGATCTGGCCAAAGAGTACACAGACAGCATCTATGTTTATAAAGTAAATACAGAGCAGGAGCAAGAGCTTGCCGGAGCATTCGGTATCCGCAGCATTCCATCGCTGCTGTTTGTGCCAATGGAGGGATCACCTCAAATGGCAATGGGAGCACTTCCAAAAGCCTCCTTTAAAGAGGCTATAGAAAAAGTGCTGCTAGGGAAGTAACCTTGCCAAGGGTCGTGGGGCTTTGCTGATAATGAGCTGCTTGAGTATTCTGGCAGCTTTTTTTTTATAAATAAAAGCCCCACAACCCTTGGCAAGGTTATTTTCGTAGGAATTTTTTAAGAGATTTGTCTATATATTGTAATTAGAGATAAAAGATTTAACTTGTACATAGATTCTTGGGACATTACAAGAGTTACAAAATAGAGAGTGCCTTTAGGTATGATAGATAAAAGAGGTGATGAACAGATTGTAACGGATTTTCTCAATGGCGACAGAGAGAGCTTCAGAGTTCTGGCAGAGAGGTATAGTGATACTCTCTTCCGGGTTGCGATGGGATATCTGCACTCTAAAGAGGACTCCCAGGATATGGTTCAGGATGTTTTAGTCAAGGTGCATAGCTCACTGGGAACTTTTAAGGGAGACTCCAAACTCTCAACCTGGCTTTACAGGATAATGGTTAATGCCTGCCTGAATGAGATTGACAGAAAACACAGACGAGGTATATTTGACCGAGTAGAAGATGTTATGGCAAAAATTGCAAACAGAGGTGGCGCAGAGAGGGATCCTCAGGAGAGTATGATTGCAGATGAGGTAAAAATTGCGGTTCGTAAGGCGATAGATTCACTCCCCGATAAACAGAAGACGGCATTCATACTTCAAAAGTACCAGGATTTGTCGCAAAAAGAGATATCTGCAATTATGCAAATTTCCGAAGGTTCTGTTGAACAACTCCTTATGAGAGGGAAAGAGAATCTGAAAAAGAGATTAAAGCATATTAAAGCAAACTAAATAATCAAAGAACAAATTAATTCTCAACGATATGAAAAAAGAGAAATGGGATAATTTAAATGAGCTGGATTTAGTGGATAACTATGTCAAAAGCGAAAGGGGTATAGAGCCCGATCCGTCTCTTGTCTCAAAATTGATCTCCACGATAGAGGCTATTGAGCATTCCAGAGCCGGTGTCAATGAGATTGGGATAACAGGTGCCAATGAGATTACGAAAAGCAGAAATAATCAGATATTTATGAGTGCACTTTACAGAGTTGCAATTGCAGCAAGTATAGCACTGATACTTTTTTTGGGAGTTTCGCTTGGGTCATCCTTTAAAGGTTCCGTTAACTACGAGATGTCTGTCAATATTAATGATAACCAGATGGAAAATCTGCATATTTACACCGCAGATGAGTAATTATTTAGAGAAGATTGGAAATTTAAGATAAAAGCAATGAAAACAGAACTAAGAAGCAGGATTTTGGTATGGAGTGTCATTTTACTGGCACTTCTCAATATTAGCACTATCGCAGCAATTCTAGTTAATAACAGAGCAAATTCATCTGCAGAGGAGTCCATAATTATCGACCCGGAGAGCTCCCCTCTTAACGGTAGATATCTAAGAGAAGAGCTTAATTTCAATCACGACCAGATAGAGATTTTCCGACAGGAGAGCAGAGAGTTTCGTCAAAGTGCAAATAGAGTCATTGAAAAGCTCAACAGATATAAGTCTCTGCTGTTTGAAGAGATACACCGGGAGAACCCCGACAGGTTAAAAACCAAAGAGTATTCGGACTCTATCGGGCACGCCCACTCTCAACTCAAAGAGATGACAGTAGATTTCTATCTGAAGATACGCAAATGCTGCACCGATGACCAGACCGTAAAACTTGAAAAGATATTTGCCCCCCTGTTCCGTGACAATCCTCAAATGAGAGGAGCCGGCCAGGGTCACGGGCGACGAAGATAACCTTGCCAAGAGTCGTGGGGTTTTGTTGATAATGAGCTGCTTGAGTAATTTAGCAGCTTTTTATATACACAAAAGCGTAGGAATATATAAAGAGAGATGTCTTATAATCGGAAACAATTTATAATAACAGTTTAAAATTAGAAAAAATGAAAACAAGAATTGTATTAATAGGACTTGCACTGGCAGCATCAACAACATTTGCGGCAGCACAAAATAACAGTGTTAAAACAACAGCTATTCACAACAACAAAAGTTGCTTTGTAGATGCAGATAAAAACGGCGTATGCGACAGTTTTGAGAAAGGAACCTGCACTTTAGGCAACGGCAAGGGGCTGATGGATGGCAGTGGTCGAAGAGAAGGTTTAAGAGATGGTAGCGGTCGCAGAGAAGGTTTGAGAGATGGTCAGGGGATGAAGAAAGGAGATAGAAATGGAAATGGTTTGAGAGATAGCCACAGACACAGGAGGTAACCTTGCCAAGGGTCGTGGGGCTTTGCTGATAATGAGCTGCTTGAGTAATCTGGCAGCTTTTTTTTATAAAAAGAAGCACTGAACCCGGAGCTAAAATGCTAAACTCCTTATAATCAAGAAAGCCCCACGACCCTTGGCAAGGTTATTTTTAACGCCTCATACAGAATCTGTATGGGGTGTTTTGCTATTCGGCCGGTTCCGTCCAGGATTTGCTGGCGGCAAGATGTGCCGGGAGCACAAACGGCAGTTTGGATAGCGGCACTTCTGACCATCGGGAAGAGCCGCTGCTCCCCTATCTCAATCGATATTTTGTAATGCTCTCTCTCATAACCGAAGGAACCGGCCATACCGCAACATCCGGTTGGAAGTGTCTCCACCTTGTAATTAGCCGGTATAGATAGCATCTTTGCAGATGCCTCCACGCTGGCCAGAGATTTCTGGTGACAGTGGCCGTGCAGGATTATCTCCAGCGGCGAGTGTGTGAAGAGCGATCTATCTATATTCCCCGCCTCAAACTCTCTCATTATGAACTCGTCATAGAGCAGACAACTCTTAGACAACGCTTTGGCATCTTCCTTTAGATTTGCAGATACCAGGTGTGGATATTCATCCCTAAATGAAAGTATTGCAGATGGCTCTATACCAACCAACGGAGTCTCTGGAGTGATTATATCTTTGAGCGCTTCTACATTTCTGTTTGCAAACATCTTTGCCCGCCTGAGCATCCCCTTTGAGATTGCAGCCCTTCCACTTTCGTAATGTTTTGGGATTACTACTTCATAACCCAGAGTGTTGAGCAGATCAATAAAAGCAATTCCAACCTCGGCCTCGTTGTAGTTTGTAAACTCATCTGCAAAGAGATAAACCCTTTTTTGCCGTGCAGAATCTCGCAGTTTCAGTGCAGAGTAGCGGCGAAGTGTAACTTTTGATAGTAAAGGGATGTTACGGTTGGAGGAGAAACGCAGTATCTTCTTAATTATAGAAGAGGAGAGTCTGTTTGAGGCAAAAAAGTTATATATGCCCGGAAAAAGAGAGCCAAAACTTTGAACCTGAGCCATTCTGGAGATCATAAAAGAGCGAAAAGGGAGCTCTTTTAAATTAAAAAAACTACGCACATCGTAGTGGTGCTGCAGAAACTCTGCTTTATACCTTGCCATATCTACATTGGAGGGGCATTCGCTTTTACACGCTTTGCAGGAGATACACAAATCCAGTGCAGCCACTATCTCGGCCTGGTCAAAGACCTTTTTGGTACGAGGTCTGGTTAACAGCTCCCGCAAAATATTAGAACGACCTCTGGTAGAGTCCTCCTCCAAACCGGTAACCCTAAAGCTGGGACACATTGTTCCGCTGAACAGTATAGATTTGCGGCAGTCACCCGAGCCGTTGCACTGCTCAATAGCCCTTATCCACCCGCCACTATCTGAGTAGTCAAAAAAGGTATCGTACTCTTTAACCTCAACATCTGCCTGATACCTCAAAAAAGTATTCATTGCAGGTGTGTCTACTATCTTATTGGCATTAAAAATCAAATTAGGGTCAAATAGTCGTTTTATCTCCTTCATTACCCCGAAGATGCGATCTCCAAACATAAGTGGAATAAACTCACCCCTTAGTCGCCCATCGCCGTGCTCTCCACTTAGTGAGCCCTTGTGTTTTTTGACAATTGAAGCCATCTCCCCGGCAACCCGGCGGAAAAGGGCAACATCTGCAGATTTTTTTAGATTTAAAATGGGTCTCAGATGCAGCTCACCGGTGCCGATGTGGGCGTGATATACACACTTTAAAGCGTACTTCTCCATAAGTGCGCCAAAATCCTCCATATATGCCGGAAGGCGATGCGGAGCAACTGCTGTATCTTCAATAACAGATACCGGTTTTGAATCTCCAACCATCGAGGTGAGAAGCCCGAGGCCCGCCTTTCTTAACTCCCAAACCCTTGAAATATCCTTCCCGTAAACCGTTGAACAGTAGTAAGAGTGTCCGGATGAGATCATATCCGCTCGCGCAGTTTCTACCATCGTCTCCAACTCCCCCGGGGTGCCGGCGGCAAACTCAATTATTAGAATCGCAGCAGGCTCACCCGAAATAAAGAAGCGGTTCCTGTTTTGACTGATATTGGATTTACTAAGCTCCAGAATGTTTGAATCCATCATCTCAACCGCCGCCGGCTTATGCCCAAGCGCCACCAGATTTGCCCTGAATGCATCCTCCAGCGTTGTGCAGTGAGCACATAGTAGCGCCTTATGAGCAGGAGGTAGCGGAACCAGATTCAGTTTTAGCTCAGTAATAATAGCCAGCGTCCCCTCGGACCCTGCCAAAAGGCGGCATAAATTATATGAAGACGCCACAAACTCATCCAGTGCGTACCCTGTATTTCTTCTGCGAACGGCCGGGTCGGGGAACTGCTCCCGAATCTCATCCAGAGTAGCACTATCTTCCAATATTTTACCCAGATACCGGTAAACATCACCCTCGACACCATCCAGAAGCCTCTTCTGCTCAAACTCCTCACGCGTGAGGTCCTTGAAAACCGTTACCGACCCGTCCGATAAAATCACCTCTGCCTCAAGCAGATGGTCACGAGTGCTTCCATAAACAAGTGAGTGTGAGCCGCAAGAGTTGTTTCCAACCATTCCACCCATACAACAACGATTTGAAGTTGATGTCTCGGGCCCGAAGAAGAGTCCAAAACGAGATGTCTCCATATTCAGCTCATCCAGAACCACCCCGGGCTCTACCCTGGCCCACCGCTGCTGCTCATTAATCTCCAGAATTTTATTCAGGTGGCGTGAAATATCAACCACAAGACCGCTCCCCACAACCTGCCCGGCAAGAGAGGTGCCTCCGGCACGGGGAATGATTGAAAAACCTTCCCGGGAAGCCCTCTTCACTATAGATATAAGATCCTCTTTACTCTTGGGAAAGAACACCCCCATAGGCTCCTCCATATATGCAGATGCATCTGTGGAGTAAAGTATTTTGTTTAAAGAGTCGCTTTTGATTTCCATACCGGGTGAGACAGCTATAATTTTTCTATCCGCTCAACTCCCTGTTCGGTGAGATTATAGTGCTGACCACTTTCGGGGCATATACCCAGACCCTCAGTATCAAAATCCAGCCTATGACCATATTCACTCACCCACCCTATCTGCTTAGCAGGGTTTCCAACCACCAGGGCATAAGGCGCTACAGATTTTGTAATTACAGCCCCGGCACCCACCAATGCGTACTTGCCGATCTCGTTTCCACACACAATTGTTGCATTTGCTCCAATAGTTGCCCCCTGTCGTACAAAGGTGTTTACATAAAACCCTTTTCTCACGATTGCACTCCTGGGGTTAACAACATTTGTAAAGACACAGGATGGCCCTAAAAATACATCATCTTCACAAACAACACCTGTATATACAGATACATTGTTCTGTACCTTAACATTGTTTCCCAGAATCACTTTCGGCGATATGACAACATTCTGACCGATGTTGCAACCATTACCGATAACACATCCGCTCATAATATGAGTAAAGTGCCATATTTTGGTTCCGTCCCCGATAACACAATCTTTATCAATGACAGAGGTTTCGTGAGCAAAGTAGTTCATTTGTTTTAGCCGGTTATCTGGTTACAAATATAGATAAAAGCTAAATGTATGAACACAAAATTCTACTCAATTACATAATCTGTAACACTATTTATACCTTTCAATCCGAAATAGCTATCAGTAATGGTTCCCTTAAGCCACACCTTTTTACCTAAATTGGAGGGGTTTGACTTAAGGTTGAGTGCCTCACGAACAGAACCTGAAGCCAGGGCAACCCCGGCGCAAAGTGAACGAACCAGCTCTCCTTTTTTATCTGCAACAGCGATATTGGTCTCTACATCAAACGGAGGAGAGGAAAAAAGAGATGCCGTTGTGAGGTAACCCGCTACATAACCACTAACCCAAACACCCTTGGCCCCCACAAAACCGGCAATCTCTTCGACCCGAATGGCAAGCTCTCTGCTGCTTCCATCCCTTTTATCCCCAACCACAATATCATCTGTAATCCAAATAGAGGTGGTGTCGATAAGAATACCTGTAATGACCGAAGACTCTCCCCCCGATCCGCTACCGCCACCACCACCGTTTGAAGATGAGTGCAAATTCACCGAGACCATCTCTCTTGCAGAAATACTCTTTCTGGTAATCAGAAACCTATCTGTTCCCGAGGATGCTCCATCTCTGAGCTTAATGGTCACATCACCGGGATTCACATAGAGATAACGACTCTCATTGTATGGATACTCTTTTACCCCTTTAATATCTTCAATCTCGGGGATATAACCTGCAAAACGACTCAGAAAATCCGACGAGAAACCCAGCCGCAAAGCACCGTTAGACTGCCTGCATAAAAATGAGAGGTTCGTCACCTTGTTCTCTTCAACAACAACTGTCCCGGAATCTGAGTAGAGTGGAGCATCAAACTCGGGAACCGAAAAACTCCCCGAGACAACCTCAACATCGTAATTTCCCACACTCAACTTAAAAGTTTTGGGCCTCTCTCCATATTTACCACTGTAAACTACATCACCTCCCACCCTCTTAACAGTGAGAATAAATGAGTTGCTGTCCGGGTAAGCCCTTTGAGCAGAGTTTTGTATCTGAAATAACCCTGAATTTGTGCCCAAACCCTCTGCCGCAATGGCATTAATGCTCCATCCCGCTTTGTTAAAAGCAAACCGCAGTTCGCCCTCCTTTTCTGTGTCATCCTCAACAAACGAAAATCCGCTGCAGGATGAGAGCACAGCGCATAATAAAATAATCTCCCGCCTCATATCCTAAATATTTAATTGGTTTTCAAAGTCAAATTTATTACAAACTGCTTCTAATATGTTACCAAATCAGATATTTTTCAAAAAAAATCTAATTTTAAAATTGCGATATCTAATTTTAATTAATTTTGCTGAAATTTAAAATGAACTATAAAAACTAGCTATGTACAGAATCACCGAACATCCAATTCTTCCTATCCCGGCGGAAGATAGCGTAGAGTTTCTTTTTGAGGGAAATAGGGTTACAGGTCAAAAGGGTTTTACAATTGCAGCTGCATTACATCAGCGGGGTTTGGTAGTTCACAAACACAGTCTGGAGAATCGTGAGCGTACAATGGAGTGTGGTATTGGCAAATGCGGAGCCTGCGAAATGTTGGTAGACGGCAAAGTACGCCGCATCTGCATAACCAAAGTTGACGATGTGAAGAGTGTAGAGAGAATTGATGAGTCCTATCTTCCACAGGAGGATAAAGGAGATAACGGCAGCGTTAAGGTTTACAAAACAACCGTGGCGATAATTGGAGCCGGCCCTGCAGGACTGGCAGTGAGAGAGGAGCTCAATAAAGCAGGTGTAGATAACATAGTTATAGACAACAACAGTAAAATCGGGGGTCAGTTCCTAATGCAGACTCACCAGTTCTTCTTCTTTGAAAAAGAGAAGCGCTTTGGCGGAATGCGCGGGTTTGACATTGCTAACACCCTTGCCGGAGAGGATCACTCGGGAATTTTGCTGGACTCTGTTGTATGGGAAGTTCTTGAAGGTAAACGACTTGTAATAAAAAACATAGCTAAGCAAGAGATTCTTTATGTAGATGCTCAGCACCTTGTAATTGCAACAGGAGCTGTGCCATTTATGCCTGCATTCAAGAATGACGACCTTCCGGGTGTATACACAGCTGCTGTGGTACAGAGGATGATGAACAACGAGCTCACACTGCTCGGGAAAAATATTCTTACAGTGGGAGCGGGAAATATCGGATACCTCACATCCTACCAGGCAATGCAGGCCGGAGCGAATGTGAAAGCCATTATTGAGGCAATGCCTAATGAGGGTGGATTCCCTGTTCAGGCCAACAGGGTTCGCCGCCTTGGCATACCTGTTCTTACATCACATATTCTTCTTGAAGCAATTCCAAATGAGACACATACAGGAGTGACAGGGGCAATTATTGCTGAGTGCAAAAACTTCAAACCAATTCCGGGAACAGAGAAGAGAATAGAGGGGATAGATTGTATAAACATCTGCACCGGACTTATCCCGGACAATCAGCTATTCCGCAAAGGGGTTGAGGTATATGGCCGCAACTGCCACGGCGTGGGAGACTCGGTAAAAATCGGAGAGGGAACATCTGCAGTGCTTCGCGGAAAACAGTGTGCATTCGAGATAATGCAAGATCTTGGCAAGAGATATGACTACGACCAATACCTGGCAGTATCCAAAGAGTATATTGACTCTCAACAACATCCGGTAAGAGTTTTAGAGACTCCTACCCTCCCTTCAAAGGAGCGTATGTGGTCAAAAGGGTTTGTGCAGATTGACTGTCTGTATGGTTTTGCCTGCAACCCGTGCGCATTCGCCTGTAAATATGGTGCGATTGTTAAAACCTCCACATCTACAGTTCCTGTGATAGATTTTGAAAAGTGCACCGGCTGTATGAACTGCGTCTATCAGTGCCCGGGGCTGGCAATCTTCGGATACCAGCTAAATAAAAACTGGCTATTCCTTCCTATTGAATATAAGGCAGATGAGGGTGCAGAGGTGTTCCTGGTTAACAATAACGGAGAGATACTTGGGGAGGGTGTCATTGAGAAGATTTCAAAGAAAGAGAACAAGACCAACATAGCGCGTGTTAAAGCAACTACAGTTGAGGGAGAGAAACTTCTAACGGTAAGGGGATTCATAGTTAAAGATAGATTCCCGCAAAAGCTGGAGCTCATACCACTAACGGAGAAGCACGACTCAAAAACCTATGTATGTCACTGTGAAGATATAACCGTAGATAAGCTGATATCTGTTATCGGCGATCGTACGGCAATCTCATCTGACGAACTTAAACACATCTCCAGAATCGGGATGGGCGCCTGCCGCGGAAGTCGTTGCATACCAAGAGCCCGCCTGCTTCTAAGGCCATATGGCATTGAAGTTTACGGAGACCCCACTCCTCGCGGACCTATGTCCAACCTGGTTACCCTCGGAGATATGGTCAATGTAGACCGAGTTGAAGAGATTGTTCTGCCCGGAAAGAAAAGAGTTGTCAATAAAGTACCTGCAATCATTGCAGGTGGCGGAGTTGCGGGCTCTTCACTATTCAGATTCCTTGCCGAGGCAGGATACAAACCACTGCTCATAAACGACGGGCTTGGAAGCTCCTGGAGGAATATCGCAGGCGGCCGTCCGGCATTCTCTTTACCTGCGCTTGCAGATATTGCAAAACACAACCTTGAGATTTTCCGCGACCTTCAAAAGGTACACGATATTGACTTCCGCCTCATAAGATATGTGAGTTTTGCCCACGACGAGGCTACATACAAATCTCTGGACGCCTCAAGAGGTTGGTCTGATGCCTATATGGTAGATAAAAAGGATTTCCGCAAAGAGGTATCTGAGCACTTCAATCCGTCACTGAATCTTTACAGTCACGCCCTCATCACAAACGATTGCTGGCAGGCAAACCCCGGACAGACAATAGATGTAATCCGGATGATAGGCCGCCGCGAGGGGGGAACAATCCTGGAGAACAACCGCATTGTAGAGGTGAGCAAAGTGGGAGGCGAATACAATGTAATAGTACAAAATTCAAACAAAGAGTTTATTGAGTACCGCACAGAGATCTTCATTAACGCTTTAGGAGCAGAGGCCGAGACATTCGCCAAAAAACTTGGCATAGAGACCGGTCTCTACCCTGTGAAACACCAGGCCTTCATTACAAAAAGACTCCCACTTCTTGGCAAAAACGGTGCAAACCTGGATATGCTCATAGACAGACGCAAATACAAAGGCTTCTCTGCCGTTTACGGACAACAACTTGCCGAGACAGGCCAAATCATTGGTTGTGCATCCCCTCTAAACGACGCTCTTGAGACCGACAAAAACCTGAAAGTGACCTCTCAGGAGTTTCTTGAAGTGGTAACAGAGATATTCAGCAACTGGATTCCGCGCCTGAGCGGAGTAGGCTTCCAGGCAGTTTGGTCCGGCTACTATGTAGAACCACGCTACATTGTAGATCCAGAGCTGGGACTATTCGTAGGAATGCGCGGCCACGGCTTTATGCTCAGCCAATACCTCGCCAAGCTATATGTAGACACACTCCAGGGACGCCCCGTACCCGACTACTTCCACCAACTCAAACTCCACGGCACCGGCCTCAGCGAGCAAGCATTTAAATAAACAGAGAGAACCTTGCCAAGCATCGTGGGATGTTGCTGATTTACAGATGGGAGAGAACCTTGCCAAGCATCGTGGGATGTTGCTGATTTCCTGCGAAAAACACAACCGCGAAGCGGAAAACACAACCGCGAAGCGGACCAACTCTGGCAGTGTTTGATGTATCTTTCTATTTGTCAATCACATACAAAACCCAGTTTTCCAAATATGGAAAACTGGGTTTTGTAAATACTTGTATAATAAATTGTTTCATCAAACACTGCCAAAGTTTGTTCCCCGGGAGTTTTTTGCAAATCATTACAATTCAAGATAATAATCCCAAAGAGTTTCCGTTTGCAGGGTTTAAATAATAGTTATATGCTTAAATAAGAACATTATGCAAAATACTCCCAGGGATTCGGGGGGGTATATAAATTTCATGGGGCCCTATCTCCGAGAGATAAAACCCCATTACTTAACCTAAACTTAAACTATGAAAAACTTCATCTTAATAATTAACAAATCTCGTGCCACAAATTATTCTACGATGCGAAGTTTTGCAAATTTAAGTAATAATATTTTCCTTCCACCCTCATCAAAATCTACAACTGCCTTTAAATTAAGCGGATCACCCTCTATTGACAGAATTTGACCAAATCCAAAGCGGTCGTGCTCGATTTTTTGTCCGGCCGCAAGTTTTGAGATTGGATCGGCAATAAAGTTTGGATCTGCCGGTTTTGGGGGGGTAAAGCCTGCAGATGCTCTTCTGGTTGGTGAAGATGATTCGCCTGATGATGGATATTTGCCGTTTTGGGAAGACGATTGGTTGCCGGAAGGAGATTGCCCACCTGCAAACGGTTTTGTGCCACTATTGTTGCCCGAGTGGCGATTACCCGACCAACCCCCTGATCCTGAACGGTTGGCAGAGCCGGAGTGGTTTGACGAACCTGAACCCGACCAACCCCCTGATCCTGAACGGTTGGCAGAGCCGGAGTGGCTTGACGAACCGGAACCAGAACCGTAATCTGAATCTGCATCGTAGCGTGAGTTTGAGCCAAAACGTGTATCTGCGCCAAAACGGCCATTTTTTTCGTTTTCGAGATCGGGCCAGTTGAGGAATTTTGGGTTTATCTCTCTCAGGAAGCGGCTTGGTGGGTAGCTTACGTGACTTCCCCATCGGAACCGGGATTGGGCATATGAGATGGTTACACTCTTTTTTGCACGGGTTATGGCCACATACATCAGCCTGCGCTCCTCTTCAATTTCACTTTCGCTACTTGATGAGTTAACCGAAGGGAAAAGATTCTCCTCCAGTCCAATTATATAAACGTGTGTAAACTCCAGTCCTTTAGCAGAGTGCACGGTCATAAGGCTTATTTTATTTGAATCTTCGTCTTTGTTGTCGTCCATTACACTCATTAAGGAGATGGTCTCCAGGTAGTCGCCAAGAAAAGCGGCCGGGACAACGGTTGCAGATTGGGGGCCGGGTTCCAACCCCGCGGCAGATTCTAGATCGGGTGAAGATTCCAACCCGGCGGCAGGTTTCAGACCGGGTGAAGATCCCAACTCTGCGGCAAATTCCAGACCGGGTGAAGATTCCAACCCGGCGGTAGGTTCCAGACCGGGTGAAGATCCCAACCCCTCGGCAGATTCGAGTTCGGATTCGGCCTCTTGCTCTTCTACGAAGGCTTTGATGGAGTTGAAGAGCTCTTCTACGTTTTCTGCACGAGACTGCCCCTCGAGAGTGGTATCGCTTTTAAGGAGGGTGGCGTAGCCGCTTCGGATGAAGATCTCCATTGCGATGTCGTAAGCGTTAATGGCGGCAACTCTGGTGCGGATGTCGGAGATGATGCCGCAGAACTCCATAAAACGGTTGTAAGTGGCGCTCTTGATTCCGAAACTCTGCACATCACCTGTATGGATAGCCTCCCACATTGAGACTCCGCCGGCGGCAGCGGCAGCCGAGAGGTAGCCCATAGTTGTGTCGCCGATTCCTTTTCCGGAGACCTTTACTGCACGGCGAAACGCTTCGTCATCTTTTGGGTTGACCAGAAGGCGCAGGTAGGCCATCATATCCTTTACCTCTGCCCGATCGTAGAATGAGTGGCCACCATATATTTTGTATGGCAAAGATCTTTTGCGCAGAGCCTCCTCAACGGCGCGCGACTGGGCATTGGTTCTGTAGAGGACGGCAAATTCGCTATATGCACTTTTGTCCTGATAAATTTTGGAAACAATTGAAGAAGCCAACAGGAAAGACTCCTCCTGGTCTGTATAGGCCTTAACAACCTCAATATTCTCACCCACCGAAGCAGCAGAGAAACACTCCTTCTTTAACTGAAGAGAGTTTCGGGCAATGAGCGAATTTGCCGCATTCACAATAGTCTGAGTAGAGCGGTAGTTCTGCTCCAGACGAAACTCCTTCGCCTCCGGGTAATCTTTCTTGAAATTAAGAATATTCTCTATCCGCGCGCCGCGAAAAGCATAGATACTCTGAGAGTCATCTCCCACCACGCACAAATTCCGGTGCATCTCAGATAACTTCTTCACAATAAGCCACTGAGCAAAATTAGTATCCTGATACTCATCAACAAGAATGAACGAGAACCTGTTTCGCAACTTATCTAAAACCTCCGGAAAGTCACGAATCAGAATGTTGGTATAGAGCAAAATATCATCAAAATCCATCGCCCCGCTCTGCTTGCATCTCTTATCATAAAGAGCATAAATATCACCGATTCGCGGTTTTCTTACAGCTGCATCATTCTGTTGCAAAGTAGCGTTTGAAAGGTATGAGGCAGATGTTATCAGATTATTTTTTGCCATAGAGATTCTGGAGAGAACCTCGTTTGGTTTGTAGATCTTTTCGTCAAGAGAGAGCTCCTTTACACAATTCCTTATTGCACTCCTGGAATCCGATGTGTCGTAAATGGTGAATGAAGTAGGGAAACCAATTAACCCCGCATCTTCACGCAGAAAACGGACAAAAACCGAGTGAAATGTACCCATCCACAAATGCCTCGCCCTATCATAACCAACAAGAGAGGAGATCCTCTCCTTCATCTCTTTGGATGCTTTGTTGGTAAAGGTTAAAGCAAGTATGGAGCCCGCTTTGTGGCCATTACTTAAAACATTGGCTATTCTGCAAGTAAGAACCCTTGTCTTCCCCGAACCCGCCCCCGCAATTATGAGTGAAGGACCTGTAAACTCTTCAACTGCTTGTTTTTGAGCAGGATTAAGCCCCTCAATTATACTAGAAAATTCTCTGTTCATTGGGTACAAATTTATAAATAATGTGTATCTTTGCGGCAAAAATTTTATCAAAACGATACATTTATATAACAATTTGCGATAATTATTTATAAATAATGTCAGACCACATTAGATTACGAAAAGGTTTAAACATTCCACTTAAAGGGGACGCAAAAAACCAAATAACCAAAACAGTATCCGTAGATATTGCAGCGGTAAAGCCAACCGACTATAAAGCACTCAACGCCAAATTATTGGTCAAAGAGGGTGATGAGGTAAAGGCAGGGACACCGGTTCTGGTAGACAAAAAAAGAGCATTCATAAAAATTTGCTCTCCTATCAGCGGTAAGGTATCCCAGATAGTGCGCGGAGAGAAAAGAAAATTGCTGGAGATAGTGATTGAATCAGACCATAAAAATGAGTATGAGAGTTTTACCACTCCAAATCCAAAATCTGCAACAAAGGGAGAGATTATAAATGCTCTCCTGGATAGCGGCCTGTGGGCAACTTTCAAACAACGACCATACGGAACCATTCCTGACCCCGAAATTGAGCCAAAAGCCATCTTCATATCCGGCTTTGACTCATCTCCACTGGCGCCCGATCTCGATTTTGCATTAAAAACAGAGATTGAAAACATTCAGACAGGAATTGATCTCCTCTCAAAACTCAGCACCGGAGGAGTTCACCTTGGCCTGCACGCTTCCAACTACGCCAGCAGCCCTTTCCACAGGATGGAAAAAGTTGTTATTCACACATTTGACGGAGTACATCCGGCCGGAAACGTTGGAGTACAAATCCATCACATAAGCCCAATGAACAAAGGAGAAATAGCCTGGACTATAGACCTGTACAATGTAGCAGCCATCGGGCGCCTCTTCAAAAAAGGGATCTACGACCTGCGCAAGATTATTGCAATTACAGGCCCAAGAGCCAAACACACAAGCTACATAGAGACTCTTCCCGGTATGTGTCTGAGTGAAATAAAAGAGTATGCAGATTTTAAAGGAGACGAAAAATCAAAAGAGACACCGCTTCCTATAAGATATATCAGCGGAAACGCCCTGACAGGAGAGAATGTAGGCAAAGATGGATATCTGGGATTCTTCCACAATCAGATAACTCTGCTCAGCGAAGGGAGCTATTACGAAATGCTCGGCTGGGTTAAACCTTTCAGAGCAAAAAAATTCAGCATCTCACACTCATATTTTTCGTGGCTGTTTCCTAAGAAGAGATACTCTCTGGATACCAACCTCAACGGAGGAGAGAGAGCACTCGTGGTAACAGGGTTATACGAAAAAGTTGTACCGATGGATATCTACCCTATGTATCTGATGAAAGCCATTATGGCAGAAGATATTGACAAGATGGAGCAGCTTGGAATTTACGAGGTTATAGAAGAGGATCTGGCACTTTGCGATTTTGTCTGCCCTTCAAAAACCGAGGTTCAGGAGATTATCTCCCGGGGGATAGAGCTTATGATAAAAGAAATGTCTTAATTAAGAGATAGAGATGAAAGCAATACGAAAATTAGTAGACAATATAAAACCCACATTCAGTAAGGGTGGCAAGCTGAGCTTTTTGCACTCCACTTTTGACGCATTTGAAACCTTTCTATTTGTTCCCAACACAGTAACAAAAAAAGGTAGTCATATCCGGGACAGCATAGAGCTCAAAAGAACAATGACTATGGTTATCATCGCCCTCCTTCCGGCTCTGCTTTTCGGAATGTGGAATGTAGGATACCAGCACAGCCTTGCCACAGGAGCCAATATGGATTTCTGGCAGATAGTTCTTTACGGATTCATTAAGGTAATCCCAATGGTTATAGTCTCCTATGTTGTAGGGTTGGGAATCGAATTTATATCTGCACAGATTAGAGGCCACGAAGTAAACGAAGGGTACCTGGTAACAGGGATGCTTGTTCCGCTTATTATGCCTGTAGATTTACCTCTGTGGATGCTTGCCCTTTCGGTAGTATTTGCAGTTATAGTTGGTAAAGAGGTGTTTGGAGGAACAGGAATGAACATCTGGAACCCCGCACTTATCGCAAGAGCATTCGCATTCTTTGCATACCCCTCACATATGTCAGGAGATAAAGTTTGGGTCGCAGGGCTCACAAAAGGCGAAGGTATCGTAGACGGCTTCTCCGGCGCAACCCCGCTTGCAAACGCACAGGCAGGGCTGGATTTACCATCTTTCCAGGATATGTTTCTGGGTATTATTCCCGGCTCTGTAGGAGAGACATCTACACTGGCAATACTTTTAGGAGCTGCACTGCTGCTCTTCACAGGAATAGCGAGCTGGAGAATAATGCTTTCGGTTTTCGCGGGAGGGCTTCTAACCGGCCTGTTTCTAAACCTGGTTGCCCCATCTCCCGAATCCTATCTTGCAGTTCCTGCCTGGAACCATCTGGTAATGGGCGGCTTTGCTTTTGGAGCGGTATTTATGGCAACAGACCCTGTAACAGGCTCACAAACAGAGAAAGGAAAATGGTTTTACGGATTTTTGATAGGCTTCTTTGCCGTGATTATTCGAGTGTTCAACCCCGGATATCCGGAGGGTATGATGTTGGCAATATTGCTGCTAAACACATTTGCACCACTTATTGACCATATTGTTGTGCAAGCCAGCATTAAAAAGAGACTTAGAAGAGCTGTCATTAAATAAGAGGGATATAACGATGGATACAAATAAAAATTTATACACAATACTATACGCAACCGGAATGGTTGTGATTGTAGCCGTAGTCCTCGCTTTCGCCTCGTCACTGCTCAAGGAGAGGCAGCAAAGAAATGTAGAGATTGAGAGAAAGCAGATGATTCTCCGCTCAGTTCATTTAGCTGCAGATGCCAATACGGTAGAGGATAAAGACAGTTATATAGAGCAGGAGTACGCAAAATTCATCACCGACTCCTCAATAACCGAAGGAGAGAAACAACTCACCCTCTATATCTGCAAAATTGAGAGCGGAGAGAGGTTTTATGTGATTCCTCTTCACGGAGTGGGTCTGTGGGGCCCGGTATGGGGCTATATCTCACTAAAGGGCGACTTTAACTCCGTTTACGGGGCAACATTCGACCACAAAAGCGAGACACCGGGTCTTGGTGCAGAGATCTCCACAAACGAATTCTCAAATCAATTTGAGAACAAGAGGATCTTTGACGAAAAGGGAGAGTATGTCTCAGTAAAGGTTGTGAAAGGTGGGGCAAAAGAGGGCAACTACCATCAGGTAGATGCAATCTCCGGCGGAACCATCACCTCCAAGGCAGTAGAAGATATGCTCTTCAAAAACATCCGTGAGTATATGAACTTCTTCTCCGAGAACCTTAAAGCGGCTCAAGAGAGAGCACTCGAGAAGGCCCGTGCACTTGAGCAGGAGCAGGAAATAATTAATAACAGAGAAAACTTAGTAAGATGAGCAATAAAAAGATATTTATAGAGCCGCTGTTCAGGAACAACCCCGTAACCGTACTGGTGCTGGGTATCTGCTCTGCACTGGCTGTAACAGTAAAGCTTGAACCGGCACTTGTGATGGCACTCTCCGTTACAGTTGTAACAGGCTTCTCAAGTATGATTGTTTCACTAATCCGCAACACCATTCCAAATCGTATCCGTATAATTGTACAACTTGTAGTGGTAGCGATGCTGGTTATTCTTGTAGACCAGTTACTTAAAGCCTATGCATACGAAGTGAGCAAACAGCTCTCTGTATTTGTAGGGCTGATAATTACCAACTGTATCATTATGGGCCGTATAGAGGCATTTGCACTTGCAAACAAACCGATTCCATCTCTTATTGACGGGTTGGCAAACGGGCTTGGCTACGGTATAATACTGGTTGTGGTTGCATTCTTCCGCGAACTTCTGGGGTCGGGAACCGTAATGGGCATTCAGGTGATACCAAATGCAATCTACATTAAAAACGGAGGCTTCTACGAAAACAACGGTCTGATGATACTGCCCCCGATGGCTCTGATTCTGGTGGGGCTCTTTATATGGGTTCAGAGAAGTATTACCAAAGAGTTAATTGAAAAAAAATAACACATATCCGCTATGCAAGAGTTAATTAATATTTTCGTAAAGTCTATTTTTATAGACAATATGGTATTTGCATACTTCCTTGGAATGTGTTCATACCTGGCAGTATCAAAGAATGTAAAGACAGCAGTAGGTCTTGGTTTAGCAGTAGTCTTCGTTTTAGGAGTTACTCTTCCTGTAAACTATCTGCTTTTCAAATATGTACTCTCACCGGGCGCACTTGTGTGGCTGGATCCCTCCTATGCCAATATAGACCTTAACTTTCTAAGCTTTATCATCTTTATTGCGGTTATCGCATCTATGGTACAGCTGGTAGAGATGGTCGTGGAGAAGTTCTCTCCCGGGCTATACTCTTCACTTGGAATCTTCCTTCCTTTGATAGCCGTAAACTGCGCAATCCTTGGCGGGTCGCTCTTTATGCAGGAGAGGGCATACGAGACACTTGCACAGGCAACAGTCTTTGGCCTTGGTTCCGGTTTTGGGTGGTTCCTTGCAATTGTCGCTCTGGCGGCAATTCGTGAAAAGCTATCCTACTCGAACGTTCCTGCCCCACTTCGCGGGCTGGGCATTACATTTATTGTTGTAGGGCTTATGGGTATTGCCTTTATGAGCTTTATGGGTATAAAACTATAGACATTTATGGAACTGACACTAATTACAATACTATCTATAATAGCTTTCCTGGCAGTTACACTACTGCTGGTTGCGGTACTTCTATATGCAAAGGCCAAACTAACCCCCTCGGGTAAGGTACAGCTTACAATCAACGGCGAAAGGGAGATAGAGGTATCTCCGGGAGAGAGTATACTATCTACACTATCAAACAACAAGATATT
Organism: Bacteroidetes bacterium HGW-Bacteroidetes-5; assembly: GCA_002842515.1. Taxonomy (GTDB): domain Bacteria; phylum Bacteroidota; class Bacteroidia; order Bacteroidales; family UBA932; genus Bact-08. The sequence continues at coordinate 117,263 of PHDC01000002.1, forward strand.
CCTTCCAAGCGCCTGCGGAGGCGGGGGTACCTGCGGAATGTGCAAATGCCGTGTCACTAAAGGCGGAGGTGAGATTCTGCCCACAGAGGTTGGATTCTTTACCCGTAAAGAGCAAAACAACCAGTGGAGGCTTGGATGCCAGGTAAAGGTTAAGGAAGATCTCCAGATTGAGGTTCCGGAAGAGGTTCTGGGCATCAAGAAGTGGGAGTGCGAGGTTGTTAGCAACCGCAATGTGGCCACCTTTATCAAGGAGTTTGTTGTAAAACTTCCGGAGGGAGAGCTGCTTCACTTTAAATCCGGCGGATATATTCAGATAGATATTCCTAAGTGTGATGTAGATTTCTCGACAGATATAGAGGTTGAGGAGAGATTCCGGGACGAGTGGGACAGTCTCAAAATATGGGGTCTCAAGATGAAGAACAGCGAAGAGACCTTCCGTGCCTACTCTATGGCCAACCACCCTGCAGAGGGGAACATCATAATGCTCAATATCCGAATTGCCACCCCTCCTTGGGACAGGGCAAAAGGGACATTTATGCCGGTTAACCCGGGTGTATGCTCATCCTACATCTTCTCCCGCAAACCGGGCGATAAGGTGACCATCTCCGGCCCTTACGGTGAGTTCTTCATTAAAGAGACACAAAACGAAATAGTATTCATAGGTGGCGGTGCAGGTATGGCACCAATGCGTTCACACATCTTCCACCTCTTCCACACCGAGAGAACCACCCGTAAGGTGAGTTTCTGGTATGGGGCTCGCTCGCTGCGCGAAGTCTTCTACGAAGATGAGTTCCGCGCCATCGAGAAAGAGTTTCCAAACTTCACCTTCAACCTTGCCCTGAGCGAGCCGAAACCCGAAGACAACTGGACCGGCTACACCGGATTTATCCACAAAGTCCTCTTTGACAACTATCTGAGCAAGCACGAAGAGCCGGAAGAGATCGAATACTACCTATGCGGCCCTCCAATGATGAACAGCGCCGTAAACACAATGCTCGACAACCTGGGCGTACCAATCGAAAACATCGCCTTTGACGATTTTGGTGGATAACCTTGCCAAGCATCGTGGGATATTGCTGATTTACAGCAGAAAGTAATCCTTGCCAGGCATCGTGGGATGGCTACTTTGTTTGCGCAATTATTACAACAGGATTGCTGTTTTCGTTTAATTTTGACGCCAACTCATTGATGTAACTTCCGGATTCACTGTTTGTAACGGCATAGTTAATGATATCGGCAGAGCCTTTATATGAGATGAGTTCCTGGTTTGAGTTGGAGTATTTTGGCCAGAAAGGAGGCCCCTGTTTTATATCTTCACTAAGCCCGGGCACACCTTTTAAAGGTTGAGCCAGGACAAAAAACTTCCCGTCCGATTTCCGGAATATTCCGTACGCATCTGTCCGTACAGATTCATTTACAGTACCGTCGGGCAGATTATAGGTGCGAACAATGGGCTCTTTGGTTTGCCCTCTTAGGATCATAGTCAGGAACAGGTTACTCTCCGTCTCAATAAGATATGGGCTGATAGATATAAATGGTGCTTTTTGTGAAATAAAATCTTCATAAGTAAGTCTATACGGTTCCCGGTACTTACCCTGCTTGAAGATATACGCAATACTCTTATCCAGCTTACAGTTGAGTGAAAAAATTGTATCTCCCTTCACCGAAAAGTAACGAATATCATCATTAAACTTTACTATTACCGGGTGATTTATCCTAAGCGGGACATCTGCATTATCGGAGATAAAATCTATTGGTCTAAAAACTATGGAATCTCGAATTTTTGAAGAGCTATCAAGCATAACAATTTCTGTTGAAGCATTATCTGCCAATACAAAGTGCGAAGCCGCAAAAAGGGTATCTCCAAAATTTTCAAAACTTGTGAAGTTTACACCCATTTTTGGAGAATCAATAGATCTGACAAAATTGTGAAGCGAGTCATAAATGTTTACTTTTCCGGAAAAATCTAAAATTAAAATATTATCTGTAGCTCTATCAACTACAAAATTTCTTAGAACCACATACTCTCCCGGCCCCCTCCCCTTTCTGTTCAAAGTTCTTAAATGCTTCCCACTCCTATTAAAAACAAAAAGTTTATTGCTATTGTCAGATACATAAATCTTACTGTTTTCTACAGCTATTTTTGAGATATTATTAAGCAATGCACTATCATTTGTCTCAAGCGGTATATATTCGATACCCTTTGCAACTTCACTCAACTTTTTGATTTGAATAGTATTGATACTGCTCTCAATATCAATAACCTTCCGGGCTGAATCGCCATCCTTTGAACCTGAAGAACAAGAGGTTAAACCTGCGCAAAGCACAAATGTGATCACAAGTAATTTTATTTTCATATAGTAATCTATTTTATGTGTCATTTATTTCATTTTTGCAATTGCCACAATCGGGTTATCGGTATCTTTCAGCTTCTTAACTATCTCCTTTAGCTCTCCTTTTGTACTGTTTTTTGAAGCAAAATCTAAGATTTCAGCAGCGGTATAGAGTGCAGATGCTTGAAAATCCGATGAGATGCTTGTTGGTATAAAAGGCGGTCCATCCTCCAGGTCCTCTTTAAAACCTACAATCCCCTTTACTGGTTGGTTAAGAAAGGTAAATTTACCTGATTTTTTGTTATAGAGAGCATAACAATCTGTATGCCTTCTTGGTTGCATTCCCCGGGTAGTCGGAATCATCATCTCGTAAGGTTGGTGACAGAAGTCTCTCATACCGAACTGGAGAATAATATTCTCTTCCGATTCTATAAAATATCTGACTATCATATCTATATGATTACCATCAAGTTTGGTAATATGATCTCTTTTCTTAGATAAATTTTTGTATTTTCCGTAATTGATGCAAAAAGCCGGTGAGTAGTTCAATTGAGAATCCAATGTAAAAATTGTATCATTTCCTGGCGTTATTAACCTCATACTATTTTTAAATGGATATAATTCAGGAGGAAATACTCTATAGAAAGTACGGCCTTTTAAAATAGATACGCTGCCATCCGAAGCTCTCATAGCCATACTCTCCTGATATATTTTCTCATAATCCGGTATAGATGGCATTAAGATATTCTTTATTACATTAAAGGCAGAGTCATAAACAATCGCAAAGATCTGGAGCGAATCTTTATGACGTGGGGCAGCCGAGCCTATAAAAACAGAGTCGTTTAAACTAATTGTCTTCTCTTGACTAGTAGTCTTATTCCGTGGAACCAGCTTGCTCTTTTCAAAGTTCCCGTCACGATCATAAAAAAGAAGTCTATCCTTAGCATCGATAGAGAATGTCTGTATCACCATACCCCCGGTATATGGCATTATCCTTATATTGGATATACCTTGGGCCTCTTCCGGGCCTCTGCCACTCTTATCGAATGTAAACAAGAATTTTCCATCGTTGTCGAACACCTTCACCACCTGTCTTGTCGAAAAAACATAAATTCTCTCGTTTTCATAAAATACTTTTGGATATGTACCAATGAGGGAGCCCTCTGTTGTCTCCAGTTTTACATACCGGATATCACTTGCAACCTTGCTCAGGTTCACAATTTTACCCTTGCCCACCTCAGACGCGAGATCTATTACCGCTACCCCACCGCTCTCGGTACCTGGTTGAGATTTGCATCCGTTCACAGCAACAATGGCTGTCAAAATGAGGATTCTAAAAATGTTTTTCATATATCTATTATTTGCAACTACTTCATTTTAACCAGCACTACTACCGGATTATCAAACTCTTTTATCGGGGTAGATAATTGAGATGGCATACATCTGTGAAGATAAATAGCTTGGAAAAAATGGTGGTCCATATTCAAAATCCTCCTTAAACCCGGGTTTAGCCGGTATTGGTGCATTCATCAGGGTAAGCTTCCCACTGCTTTTATCGTACAACGCAAAACTTTTGGTGTTTTTTGATGTGCCCTTTCCATTTGGGAACATTGTCTCTAATGATTCGTGGGCAAAATTTCTAAGGTTGAATTCTGCTAAAATAAAATTATCCGTTTCATAACAGGTGCCTCGTTCTAAACTAATATGGTCTCCTTTAGAGTGATGTCCGTCAAACTCTTCGGGATTTTTGTATTTCCCGAAATTTATTACATAGACAGGAGAGTAGTTTAGAGAACGGTCTATTGAAAAAATTGTATCATTTTCATAAAAGAAAAATCTCAGGAACTCTCTATACCTATATCCTAAAGGGTATATTCTATAGTTTTTTTCAAAATTAAATTTTACTCCATTTTTCCCGGATATCTCAATAATTCTATCGTACTTTCTTTTATAGTAATCTAATTTTGGCTTGTAAAGCCTCTGTACAATAGTCCCACTACTGTCAAAAACCTTCGCATAAGCCTCTACTGTATCAATGATTGAGATTGGATATTTTATAATAAACTTATTATCATCCAATTTAAAAAATTTGGTATTTAAAACATTTTGAATTGAGTCAGATAAGTACCTGCTCAATAGTGTGCCTTCAGGAGAGTAAGTTAGAATAGAGGCTGTTTGATCGGAACAAAAAGCGTGTAATAAAATATTACCACTGTGTGGATCAACATCATTGGATGAAATGTAATTATACTCCTGTGGTCCATTGCCTCTCCTATCGAAAGTTAATAAGTGCTTCCCGTTTGAATCAAAAATAACAATATTATTAGTAGTAAACAGATATATCCTATCCTTTTCATAATAGATTCTATTCACATTTGATATCAAAGATTCCTTATTGGTCTCCAGAGGTATATATTTTATCTCTGTAGCCACATCACTCAAATTGAAAATCTTACCCGAGCCGATTGCAGATTCCAGATCAATAACCGGAAGCTCTGTGGGCAGTGTGTCGGTTTGTGATTTGCATCCGTTCATAGCCATAACGGCTGTCAAAATGAGGATTCTAAAAATGTTTTTCATATATCTATTATTTGCAACTACTTCATTTTAACCAGCACTACTACCGGATTATCAAACTCTTTTTACATCTGTGAAGATAAATAGCTTGGAAAAAATGGTGGTCCATATTCAAAATCCTCCTTAAACCCGGGTTTAGCTGGTATTGGTGCATTCATCAGGGTAAGCTTCCCACTGCTTTTATCGTACAACGCAAAACTTTTAGTGTTTTTTGAAGCCCCCTTTCCATTTTGAGTCACTATCTCGAATGGTTCGTGGGCAAAATTTCTAAGGTTGAATTGAGTAAGAATAAAACTGTCGGTTTCAAAGAAGTTGTGCGAACTTATTGTTACATTCTCTCCTTTTACACTACTGGAACCTAATTCGGAGGGTTTCTTATACTTACCAAATTTAATTGCATATGAAGGAGTGAAATTAAGCGCTTTGTCTAAAGTAAAGATCGTATCACTTAAAGGGAAAAAAAGTCTCATTTTATCTTCGTATCTATATACTTTGGGTGACATTCTCAAAGTAGATCTCCTACTGTCTATTGTTCTCACATTTGCTCCGACTTGGACAACGGTAGAAGGAAGATTTGCATAAGCATCTTTATAATCTTTTAAACTGGGTTTATTCAGAGATTTAAGAAGATTTCCGTTTAAGTCGTGAACCTGAGCAAAAACTTCTGTTGTATCTTCAATTGAGACACTAAATGTAGTTAATATTTTATCTTCCAGGCATCTAAAAGAGATATCACTCATACTCCCCTGTGTAATATTAAGTGAATGTCTATCCACTAAATCTCCATCCACAGAGTAACTTAACAATGAGAATGCTTGATTCTGGCAATATGCAGTGAGTAAAATGTTTCCGGTTTCGGGATCTACATCGTAAGATTTAAACCCCAAATACTCATCCGGGCCCCTGCCGGTTCTGTTAAAAGTTTTTTGATGTCTACCACAAGAGTCAAAAATGATGAAATTACTATGTGATATAACATAGAATCTTCCCTTCTCATAAATCACAGAAACAAAATCGGACATCATCGACTTATCATTGGTCTCCAGAGGTATATATTTTATCTCTGTAGCCACATCACTCAAATTGAAAACCTTTCCGGAACCTATTGCAGATTCTAAATCAATCACAGGTATTTTTGAAGTAATTACACTAGGATTGGAATCGCAAGATTGTATTAATGATGCAATTAATACAGAAACAAAAAAGATTAATCTTCTTGACATATTTTTATTGAATTAACAACGAAATGGATTTTGATGCAATCTTCTGCTTCTTCGATCGTTTATAAATTGCTCATAAACAGACTCTCAAAAAACGTTCCAAAAATTGCCCGGAAATTGTCCTAACAGTATTCTGTGAAACATTCTTAATATGAGGTGATTGAAAAAATGATTTTCGTGATTTAAGCATATTAAAATTTTATCTGCCTGTATTTCTGCTACTTACACAGAATACTGTTAGGACAAGCTGCGCGGATATGTGGTCTGCTACGCAGGTGTGTTACCTGCTGCGCGGGAAAAGAGAGCTGGGATTTGCTGAGAGTTTTATCTCAGAGATGTAGTTCCAATTTGCTTAATATCAGGGGATTATTACAAATAGCGTATTTGGTGTAAGTAGGTTAAAATCTGATGTTTGGCACTATAGCTCTGAGATGAATGCGGTCCCCGCTGCGCGGATATGTGGTCTGCTGCGCAGGTGTGTTACCCGCTGCGCGGGAAAACAGAATCGGGCTTTGCCAGTGTTTGATGAAAGCTATTGACAACCAATATATTACAAAACCCAGTTTTCCAAATATGGAAAACTGGGTTTTGCAAATAACTGTATTCTATTTATTTACATCAAACACTGCCAAAGCTCTTCCTTATCCTCCAATTGATAGGGTAAAGATTGTTAGCTCGGGTGCCCAGATTCTTGACATAACCTAACGGAAGGCCGCCATAAGTAACTATTAGATAGCCCAATGGAGCACCTTCAAGCTTTATAGACTGCCGGGCGAGATATTTAAGAGCTGTCTCTTTTGTAAGTTCAAATCTCGGGATATCATTTATACCGGTAATTGAGAGCGCATCTTCCGGATTAGGCAGGAATTGGGATGAAGAGTGTTTTGGCGACAACTCTTTGGGAGATAAATTCTTGGCAGATAGGCCCTTAGACGAAGAGTGTTTTGGCGACAAATGCTTATTAACAAGGGAGTTGCCGCCTCTATCGTGCAGTTTCTTCAAATTACCAGACGCGATATTGTCTTTACCTGATGCGATATAGTTTGAATTTTTAAGAGGGTTTTTAACTGACTCGTTTTCGACTGGCAGATCTGAATTAATCTCTTTTCTGAAGAGTGCGAAAAAAAGTCCTTCGCCTCGTACCAAACCGGGAAAAAGGCGATATCCGCCGGCATCTCCTTTTACTACACCGGACTTTTTGAGAAGTGTTTCCAGATGCCCGACTGAGAGGTGAGCATTATGAGCAGTTGAATCGTGATCCAGATCATAGAGCTCCTCCAGAGAGACGAGGCGGGCGCCAAGCTCTTTTTGAATCCAGGTCACGTTTTGGTCGTTTTCGTAGATGTTGAAGGTGCAAGTTGAGTAGGCCAGATATCCGCCCGGGGCAAGGGCCGGCCAGATGTCGGACAAAATTCTTTTTTGCCTGGCTGCGCAGGTTTTCACATTATCTTCACTCCACTCGCTAATTGCGACAGGGTCTTTGCGAAACATCCCCTCTCCCGAGCAGGGGGCATCTGCAAGTATAAAGTCGAACTGCAGGCCCACAGCTTTGCAATATGAGGCCACCTCTGAGGCATCCTTGCTGGTAACCTCAACACGATGGTTCCCCCACTTTAAAAGATTCTCTTTCAAAGGGGCCACCCTATTTTTAACAATCTCATTGGCAACTATATATGAGTCCAACGGAAGCATTGAGACAAGATGTGTGGTTTTACCTCCGGGGGCAGCACACAGGTCAAGCACCCTGGGCTGAGAAATATCTGCAAAGAGAGGTTTAAGCAGAGCCAAAAACATTGACGATGGCTCCTGAACATAGTAGGCGCCGGCGTGAAATGCGGGGTCCAGAGTGAAGTTTGGTCGTGAAGGCAGATAGTAGCCATCCGGGCACCAAGGGACTTTGTCGCCTAAGGCAATTGCCTCATTAGCAATAGAATCTACCTTTACGGAGAGAGGCTTCAATGGGTTTAAGCGGATGGATACAGATGGGGTCGTACTCTCAAGAGCGTCCATGATTATTGGTGTCCTGTCGCTACCTGCCGCCTCCAGCAGATAGTCTTGAAATTTGTTTGGAAGTACTCGCTTCTCCAAATTATTGGGCTATTAATAAATTGTTAGTAAGCTACTATTGTCAATTTCTGGGGTGTTAATAACGGTTTCGGTCGAAGCCGGCGGAGCGGAAAATCTCGGTGGAGTAGTTGGCTCCCCACAGGTCGTATCGGTCAAATTGATCTACAAGCTTGAGCTGGAATTTTGGCCAGTTTTTGTTGGCCGGAAGGGTCCAGTAGACCTCTGCCAGTGCAGAAAAGCGAGGGAAGATTCCGTACTCCAGACGCTGCTTGTGAGGAAAGTACTCTGTCCACATACATCCCTGACCTCCAATGATATTGGCAGCTACCGATGCAGGAACATCTGCAGGAACCGGTTCAAAGAGATAGACTGAGTCTACCGGTGCAAACCAGGCTCTGTGGCAAAGGGTATCCTCGTCACGCTTTTGAGCCACATTAAAGTAGCTATATTTTATAGGTGTCATAATCGCCTTATGGCCAAGCTCTGCAGCCTTGATGCCATTCTCAACATTTCGCCAGCTCATCACCACTGCACCTTTAACTAAACCATCGTCCAGCATCTCGTCCCAGCCAATAAACTCACGACCGCGAGCGTGAACAATATCTGCAATACGCTTTGCAAAATACTTTTGCAGTTCATTCTCGTCCTTCAAGCCATACTTAAGCATAAACTCCTGAGTTTTAGCAGACTCCTCCCACCACTTTTTAGCACACTCATCTGCACCGATATGGATATACTTGCCGGGAAAGACATCCATCAACTCGTTGAAAACATCCTCCAGAAACTTGAAAACCTCCTCCGACGGAGCAAGCACATTGTTCTGGCGGTTATAGATGCCCCAGGTTATTGCAGGTTGTTTCGGAATTTCCGGGGTTGTGCTAAAGTGCGGATATGTTGCAATGATTGCCATCGAGTGGCCCGGCACGTCAATTTCCGGAACCACAGTGATATAGCGCTGCGCAGCGTACTCCACAATCTCCTTCATCTGCGCAATTGTGTAGAACCCACCGTAACGAGTGCTGTCTACGCCGGTTCCGGGAAAAATTCCGATAATCGTGCCGGCCCTCCAGGAGCCAATCTCATTGAGCAGCGGGTGACTTTTACTCTCCATTCTCCAACCCTGGTCGTCTGTAAGGTGCCAGTGAAAATAGTTCATCTTGTGCAGAGCCAGATAATCTATATATTGTTTCACATAATCTACTGAATATATGTGCCTTACCACATCCAGATGCATACCCCGGTACTCAAACCGCGGGAAGTCCACCACAAGAATTTGAGGCAGATACAAAGAATTGCCTGAAATAGAGGTTTTTGCAGATGAAGCTGTCGCAGAATTTGGGGTAATTGCGGTGATGTTTTGGTCGGCGGGAACGGGCAGCAACTGAATCAGGGTCTGGATTGCGTAGAATAGGCCGGAGGGGTTGGCTCCCGTGAGTGTCGCCTGTGCAGCACCAACCTGCAGATGGTAGGCCCCCTCCCTTTTTAGGTCGGAAAGGTCATAACCGAAATTTGGCATAGGATCTATGCCTGCCAATTGCCTTAAATTTAGCTGAATGACAGAGCTGATAGCCTTGCGGTCGCTCTCCCTGGCCGGAAGCTTATCCACTACAACCACATCAACTCCGTAATATCTTTGCAGATAGCTCTTTAAAAAAGTTGCAGAGTTCATCTCCTCGCAACCAATTGCCACTATCACGCTCTTCGAATCAATTTTAAACTTCTCGCCATCAAGCGGAACAACCACTTGCGGCTCAGGAATTATTGAGTGCTTCAGATGCTTGCCGCCAAGTGCAGGTGCGCTTGCAGATGCAGGTGCGCTTGCAGATGCAGGTGCGCTTGCAGATGCAGATGTGTTTGCAGATTCTGGTGTGCTACCTGATACAGATAAAGTTGTGCTGCTCATTGCCAGTGTGAGTATTATTGGTAAAAAATTTTTCATAACTGCCAGACTTTTGTGTAAGTAATTTAAAATCACTATATTAAAAAATACAATCTTGTTAATTTTTCAAAACCATATTTGTATATATCTGATAACCTGAGAGTTTCACAAAACTCTGCCAGTTAAACTCCCAGCGCGCGCTCAATTCCGTCTGTAACTTTGTCCACAATCTCCTGCAGTTTGCCGCCAAGCATCATCTTGAACATTCCGGAGAGCTCTGAGTCCATAATCAGCTGAAAATCCGATGTTCCGGTGCCAAGATCGTTTAGAAGCACGGTAAAGGTAAACGGAATGGGCGTTGAGCCGTACTGCTCATAACGGATGCGGGTGAAAGGGGTTCTTTCGCAAATCTTTATACCAATCTCAAACCCCTGAACTTTGGCAAGCAGGGTATCCGGAGTTGCTCTGACATCTGCCTTGTCCTGCATATCTGCAAGCATATTGCGCATATCTGCAGGGATATCAGGCATATTAGGGATATCTGCATTGATGTTAGAGATATCTGCAGGCATCTTACGGGTAAAGTTGGTAAGATCTGTAAAGAGCGAATAGAGGAGATCGGCAGGACGAGCAACTCTAACGACCCGTCCCTCTATATGTGTGTTTGCCATCTGTTTTAAAAATAAGTTTCTAACTATTTCCCCAAACTTCGGGCTGGTATCTCCAGTCCTGCAAAGTCTCAAGATCGCTGTTAGCGATATATTTACAAGATACGGCCTCGTTAATGAGAGTATCGTAATTTGTAAGAGTTCTCAGTTCGACATTCCCGTATTCAAAAGCACGTCTGGATTTGTTGAAGTTGTATGAGAATATTGCAACCATTCCAAGAACATTTGCACCCGCTTTGTTTAGAGCCTCCACTGCAGATAGTGAGCTCCCGCCGGTAGAGATAAGATCTTCAACCACAACCACATTCGCCTTGAGAGGAAGTTCACCCTCAATTTGAGAGCCGGTACCGTGCTCCTTAGGTTTAGGGCGTACATATATAAAAGGCTTACCTAAAGCCTCTGCAACCAACATTCCCCAGGCAATTGCCCCGGTAGCAACACCGGCAATAACATCAACATTCTCGTAGTTCTGCTCTATCAATCTAACCAGACCTTTATATATAATTTTCCGGGCTTTCGGATACGATAAAATCTTTCTGTTATCACAATATATGGGTGATTTCCATCCGGAAGCCCAGGTAAAGGGCTTCTCCACATTTAACATAACTGCTTTAATTTCCAACAGCTGCTTTGCAACAATTTTTTCTGTAGACTCCATAAAAAAATAAGTATCTTTGCACAAAGATAGTAAAAACAATCCTCTTTTTAATGTATAGCATCTACTTCGAAAATCGCAGTCTGGCGGTATGCTCACTTGCGGAGCAACCTCTAAACGACCCAAATGCAGTACTCTACAGCCCGGCAAGCATCACAGAGATAGTCAATTTGCCCGAGATGTTCGATAGAAGCCCGCACATTTGCAAGCTATACATCCCAACCAAACAAGAGAACGAAACCTTTACACAACTCTGCTCAAACCTTACACACATCAGTGCGGGCGGCGGCCTTGTAACAAACACAAAAGGGCAATATCTTATTATTTTCCGCCACGGCAGATGGGACCTTCCAAAAGGGAAACAGGAGCCCTGGGAGGATATCCGCAGCAGTGCAATACGAGAGGTTCAGGAGGAGTGCGGGGTTAACCATCTGCAGATAAAAGAGCATCTTTGTGACACCTACCACACATACCGCCGATACGATAAATTCTGGATTAAATGCACCAGCTGGTTCAAGATGGACTACACCGGCAACGGCATAGAGACCACTCCGCAGGCAGATGAAGATATCGAACACGCTATTTGGGTAGATAAAGGGGAGTTGAAAAACTATCTGAACAACACCTACCCTTCAATTATAGAGGTATTTGAAAAATCCGGAGTTACCTTAAATCTGTAACCACCAGCCCCTTCATTCGAGAAGAGGGGAAGATAAAATTGCTCTCAGGCCATCCCGATGATGGCTTAAAAGACTTAATCACAACAACATAACTACTACCATCCTTTGAAGTGTACTCAATCTTCACGGGCAGGTTACTACTCTTGTCTATACCCACCAACACACTCTTGTAGGGCATCTTTTTGTTTGAAGGAATCAACTCCACAACCCAGTTACCATTGCTCTCCTTAAGTCGTGCAGAGTAACTGTAACTACTTGTTTGCGTGCCAAGTGATGTTAGAAAACCTATCGGATTTTCTACAAGATCTGTATCTGACGTGTCGTTGGGAAAGATTGTAAGCTCATCAATTTCGGTGCTGAGAATCCATTTAGACCTACCGTCACAAAATAGCTCCAGTTGCGGATTAACCATCTTAAAAGCGTTCCCCTGAGCCTGAACAATACCCGAAAACTCTCCAAGAATCTCCCCTTGTGCAGATTTGGCACTCATATTAAAAGTAACCTCTATTGCAGAGTGCTGCTTGATTGCCGCTCTCATCTTTGAGAGCAGATCTGTTGTTGTAGGAGCACCCTTGGCTACAGAAGAAACATTATAGATTGAAAAATCTGCACCCTGCCCAAAAGCGGCCAAGGTGAAAAGCATTACAAATAAACTTAGGAAATACCTCATATTAATCCAGCGAAGCGAGTATTTTGTCCAGCGATCTAAAGTCGGTGATGTGCACCTGGCGGGCTTTGCTACCCTCCGAAGGGCCAACGATACCCGCTGCTTCCAGCTGATCCATTATCCTTCCGGCACGGTTGTATCCAAGATTCATACGCCTTTGTATTAAAGATGTAGAGCCCTGCTGATACTGAACCACCAGTTTTGCAGCCTCATCAAAGAGCTTATCCCGTTTACCGAGATCAACTTCACCTGCCGCCGAGACATCTCCCTCCTCACCGGTATACTCAGGCAAATAGTGTGCCGAAGCGTACCCCTGCTGAGAACCAATAAACTCAGTGATTCTCTCCACCTCTACTGTATCTATGAATGCACACTGAACACGGGTGAGCTCACCACTTACAGAGATGAGCATATCGCCGCGGCCGACCAGCTGGTTGGCTCCGGTCGACTCCAGAATTGTGCGTGAATCTATGTTGGAGATAACTCTAAAAGCAATACGGGCCGGGAAGTTTGCCTTAATAAGGCCGGTGATAATGTTGGTGGTCGGCCGCTGTGTCGCAATAACCAGGTGAATACCAATTGCCCGGGCAAGCTGTGCAAGGCGAACTATCGGCTCCTCAATCTCACGACCTGCTGTCATTAACAAATCTGCAAACTCATCTATAACCACAACAATAAAGTGCATATACCTGTGTCCCTTGAGCGGGTTTAACCTGCGCGAGAGAAACTTCTCATTATACTCCTTGATTGTGCGCACGTGGGCCAGTTTAAGCAGATCGTAACGGGCATCCATCTCAATTGTAAGAGATTTAAGAGTATACACAACCTTTTGAGTATCCGTGATAATAGCGTCGTCACTATCCGGCAGCTTGGCCAAAAAGTGTCTTTCAATTTTTGAGTAGAGAGATAACTCTACCTTCTTTGGGTCTATCAGTACCAACTTTAGCTCCGAAGGGTGTTTTGTGTAGAGCAGCGATGTGATAATGGCATTAAGACCAACCGATTTACCCTGCCCTGTTGCCCCTGCCACCAGCAGGTGAGGCATCTTGGCAAGGTCAAAGCACATAGCCTCGTTGGAGATTGTCCTCCCAATCACAATAGGCAGTTCAAACTTAGAGTTCCTGAACTTAGTATCTTCCAGAAGCGATTTCATTGGCACAATGCTCGGCTTGTCATTCGCCACCTCAATACCCACCGCATTTGTTCCCGGAATCGGGGCAATAATACGAACACCTCGCGCAGCCAGTGAAAGAGCAATATCATCCTCCAGACGCTTAATTTGCGAAATTCTTACCCCCGCACTCGGAACAATCTCATAAAGAGTAACAGTAGGGCCGGTACGCGCAAATATACGCTCAATGGATATCTTGTAATCACTTAAAGTCTTAACAATCTTGCGGTTATTCTTCTCCAGCTCATCCTGCGGAACTTTGTAGATCTTATCTTTGTAATCATCCAACAGGCTCAGCACAGGCACCTTGTAGTTAGGCAGATCCAGTCTTGGGTCGAAGAGAGTCTCCAGTGTAGATTTTGGAATATCTTTAAGAAAATCCTCCTCCTCAACACCACTATCCACATCGTCATCTTCACCTATCAGCTCGAGAACATCATCGTCATCCACAAAAGGCTCCTTAGCTGCAACACTATCGCTCTGCTCAACTTCAAATGGAACATCCTTCACATACATAGCCGCAGGTGCAGATGCGGCCGGCCCGGCACCAATACCGGCAGATCCGTTTGCAGAATCCGGCTCACTCTCTACGCCGTCAACAGATACAAAGCGGTCTACGGCATCTCCCGAATCATCTGCAACAATCTTTATTTTTCTTGGTTTTCTGTGGAATATTGAGGAGATTGCGCGCTCAATCCAAAGAACAACATTATAGTTTAGCAAAATAAGCCAGGTTATGAACACCACACTTATGAGGGCGCCGGCCCCAACCGGACCCGTCATCCCCACCAACCACTCATTAACATAGTATCCGTAAGAACCTCCCACACCATTCCCAAACCAGTCGTCAAACTTTGTGAAACTGAATATAAAAGAGAACAGCAGAGAGAGAATAATGGCACCGTAAAGGGTGAGAAAAAATATACGCAAAAGCCTTATTCTCTTTATTTTAAGAGAGTAGATAGCAACAGCTGCAAAGAAGAATGGAATGATAAAAGCACCCAAGCCAAAGAGTTTGGAGAGCAAAAGGTTAGACCAGAAAAAGCCCAACTTTCCAGCTCCGTTCTCTACAGGTACAATCGCGTTCCAGGCATCGGGCCGGGTAAGAAGCGACTGATCTTCTGCCCAGGTAAAAAGGTATGAGAGCAGCGCCACCAGTGTATATACACTTAGGGCGGCAAAGAACAGGCCTGTGACTAGTTTTACGGCTTCGCCCCCCTTAGGAGGAGGTGCGGTTTCGGCATTGGAACTCTTTTTTGCCATCTTAAAAAGGTTTTATTTTAAAACTAAATCCGCTCGATTTTGGCGCCGAGAGCATTGAGGCGGCCGTCAATATTCTGATACCCGCGATCTATCTGCTCAATATTCTCTATAACACTTGTCCCTTTTGCACTCATCGCAGCAATGAGAAGCGCAATACCGGCACGAATATCGGGCGAAGCCATACGGGTACCCCTCAGGCAAAACTCTCTGTTGTGGCCGATGATGGTGGCGCGGTGAGGGTCACAAAGAATAATCTGCGCACCCATATCAATAAGTTTATCTACAAAGAAGAGGCGACTTTCGAACATCTTTTGGTGAATGAGTACTGAGCCCTTTGCCTGTGTCGCAACAACCAGAAATACAGATAGTAAATCCGGAGTGAGCCCCGGCCACGGAGCATCTGCAATGGTCATTATTGAACCATCCATAAAACTCTCAATCTCATAGCGTTCGTGAGCGGGAATGTAGATATCGTCTCCACGTCTCTCAATTTTGATTCCGAGCCTGCGAAACTGATCCGGAATTATTCCAAGTTGGTCGTAGGCCACATTCTTGATAGTTATCTCGCTGGCTGTCATAGCAGCAAGCCCGATAAAACTGCCCACCTCAATCATATCCGGCAAAATGGTATGCTCAGTTGAGCCCAGCGAATCTACACCCTCTATTGTAAGAAGATTTGAGCCGATTCCGGAGATCTTCGCCCCCATCCTGTTGAGCATCTTGCACAACTGCTGCAGATATGGCTCGCAGGCGGCGTTATATATTGTTGTAGTGCCCTGTGCAAGCACAGCTGCCATTACAATGTTTGCGGTTCCTGTAACAGATGCCTCATCCAGAAGCATATAGCAACCCTTAAGTCTTTTTGCCGAGAGCTCAAACTGAGAACCCTCGTGTTGAAAATCCAGTTTGGCGCCAAGCTTCTCAAACCCAATCAGGTGGGTATCCAGCCGCCTGCGGCCAATCTTATCGCCCCCCGGTTTAGGCATAAATGCAAATCCAAAGCGAGTGAGCAGCGGCCCGACCAACATCACCGACCCCCTGAGGGCAGCCGAGCTCTTGCCAAATTCCGGTGAACGGACAAAGTCAAGATCTATATTGGCCGCACAAAACGCATAAGAGTGCGAGATGCAGGCAGATGTGCAGGCCGCCACGGCTTGCGCAGATGCGCCGGCAGGTGTGGCTTGCGCGGTTGCGCCGGCGGGTAAGCCGTCAGATGTGGCCTGCGCAGATGCGCCGGCCGTTGCGGCTTGCGCGGCTTGCGCGGCTTGCGCGGCCACGCCGGTTACGCCCAGGTGCTCCACCTTAACGCCAAGTCGCTCAAGCAGCTCAATTAATTTTATAACATCAAGAATATCGGGAACATTGTGAATTACAACCCTCTCTTTTGTAAGCAGTACAGCAGAGAGAATCTGAAGAGCCTCATTTTTGGCTCCCTGCGGAGTCAGCTCACCCTTAAGACGATGACCTCCCTCAACCTTGAATACAGCCATTATTTTCTTTTGTTAATTTTCTTCTTGTTATTCCTAAAACCACCCGGCCTGTGTGCATCCTGCCTGTAGCCATTCTCTCTGTGAGCTGACTCCGCTCTGTAACCGCCACCATCTGTCCTGTGTCCGCCGTGTCCGATATTTACCGGACCCTGTGCAGCTGTATAGACAGGCAGATGAAAGTCTTCTGGTACAGTGAGCTTACCTTCTGAAAGAACTTTAATATCCCTGAATATGAGATCTTCCGTAACGCTCTCCTTATTCCAGATTAGATACTGCTGTCTCATATAGCCGGCAAGAACCTTAACCATATTTTCACGAAGTTCGTCATCCTCCCTGGCAGAGATCATATCAATCATATTCTGAATATTTCTGCCGTAGTGAGCAGCCTTTAAAGGGCTCTTATCAAGCGGAATAGGATTAGGCCTTGTAGAGAAGGTCTCTTTAGTGGGGGTTGGATATGGCGAGTCAATATCTATTTCGAAATCAGAAATTATCTGCACGTGATCCCAGAGCTTATGTTTGAAATCGCTAAGATCTCTAAGCTGCGGGTTCAGAATCCCCATTACGGTCACAACCGCACGAATCTGCTCGTTCCTCTTCTCTTTGTCCTCAATTTTGACAACGTAATCAATCATTTTCTGAACGTGCCTTCCATATTCGGGCATTATCAGCTTTGTTCTCTGAGTATTGTAATCCATTATATTATGTTTTTTTGAGAGAATCTCAAAGGGCGCATCAGGCCTGTTTTTTCTTATTTAACTCCAGCAAAGATACACAAATTTTAGCACCCAACTCTTCCAGATAGAGTTTTGCAAATCTTTCACCAACTTCTATTACCTTGCCGGAACGGCTCTCGAAAGGCCCGCATAGTATCTCAACCTCATCTCCATTGGAGATTATCTCCCGGTTCTCTGCCAAAACAAGGAACTCCTTGATTGCATCAATCTCTGCATCCCTAACCACGGCGGGCCTTCCCAAATAATAAACAATCCTGGAGACCCCGTAAATGAGAAGCAGCTCCCTCAATTTATGATCTGTAGTATTAACAAAAATATAGGAGGAGAATAGCGGAAGCTCCACCATCTTCATCCTGTCGCTCCACCTTCTTTTAACCCTGTGAATAGGCAGATAAGTCTCAATGCCCATCTGCACCAACCTCTCCTCTACCCTCTTCTCTGCCCTTGCGGCAGTATATAAAACAAACCAAGCCATTTTTGAAATTCTAAACACATCTGCACAATTCTAAACACATCTGCACAAATCTAAACACATCTGCATAAATCTAAACACATCTGCATAATTCTAAACCCGAAACAGTGTTAAATTACATATGCAACATCACGCAAATATAGAGAAAATAAACCGAATTCTGTTATCTTTGTATGTGCACTTTATGAATCTGAAACACAATAAATGATATGTATAATCAATTAGTCTCCAAAGATATAAAATTGGCCGTTGTTGGGCTTGGCTATGTCGGCCTCCCGCTGGCGCTCGAATTTGCAAGGCACTTTTCTGTAATAGGCTACGACATAAAAGAGAAGAATCTTACAATGCTTCGTAATGCTGTAGACCCAAGCGGAGAGCTAAAAGCAGATTCTTTTAAAAACAGAGATATCCTTTATACATCAAAATTGTCAGATCTAGAAACAGCAAATTTCTTTATTGTGGCAGTGCCCACTCCGATTGACAAATACAACAAACCGGATCTTCACCCGCTACTATCGGCCACCACGGCCGTTGCAAAGGTTCTTCACAAGGGCGACTATGTAATATACGAATCTACAGTCTACCCGGGATGTACCACAGAGGAGTGCGTTCCAATTCTGGAGAAGCTATCGGGTCTAAAATATATTGAAGATTTCAAAGTTGGTTACTCTCCGGAGAGAATCAACCCCGGCGATGCCGAGCATTCTCTTCAAAATACTGTGAAGATTGTATCTGCGTGCGACGATGCCTCCCTGGATGAGGTTGCAAGAATCTATGAGACAGTCGTAGCTGCC
The DNA here is from genome assembly GCA_002842515.1 of Bacteroidetes bacterium HGW-Bacteroidetes-5. Classification (GTDB taxonomy): domain Bacteria; phylum Bacteroidota; class Bacteroidia; order Bacteroidales; family UBA932; genus Bact-08. The sequence goes on from PHDC01000002.1 coordinate 135,936, forward strand.
GGGGTTCACAGAGCGCCCGACATTCGGGTGGCCGAGGCAGCCAAGATTATCGAAAACACCCAGAGAGATGTTAACATCGCCCTGATGAATGAGCTCTCAATAATCTTCAACCGCCTGGGAATAAACACCTACGATGTAATAAAAGCCGCCGGCACCAAATGGAACTTCGTGCAGTACACCCCCGGCCTGGTTGGCGGGCACTGCATTGGCGTAGACCCCTACTATATGGTACACAAAGCTGCCGAGTTAAAATACCACCCTCAGATGATCGCCTCCGGAAGGTTTGTCAACGACTCTATGGGCGGCTACATTGCCAAGCAGACAGTTAAACGCCTTCTTGCCAACGATATGCCAATGGAAAAAGCGAGAGTCCTAATAATGGGAATCACCTACAAAGAGAATGTGTCAGACATCCGTAACTCAAAAGTGGCCGACATTGTAGCCGAACTGCTCAGCTACCGCGTTCTTGTAGATGTAGTAGACCCCAACGCAGACCCACTCGCCGTAGAGGAGGAGTACAACATCACACTCACACCGGCACCAACTCCAAAATACCACGCCGTCATAATCGCAGTTCCCCACCGCGAATACCTCACCCTCACCGAACCCGATTTGGAAAAAATGCTTGTACCCAACGGCCTCGTGGTTGACATCCGCGGCCTCTTCCGCACCAAAATCAAACATCTGCAATACTGGTCGTTGTAAACTTAACCTTGCCAAGCATCGTGGGTCTTTATTCACCATCAGCGTTTTAGCTATTTTAAACGGATATGTGCATCTCTTATTGTACATCACTTTTTGGCCAAATGCCCTTTACAACCGCATATCCGCCTAACATAATCGTAATTCAGATTCGTCAAACGGGACAATTGCCTGAATGATGCTCTAGTATTCCGGAAAAGCTTCAAAACAATCTCTTCCTGTTCTTCTTTGCTGATAGTAAAAAGGTTACGACCATTTAACTCTCTGTTCAACTCCTGGCAAAGTTCGCTGGTGGGCAGTGCCTCAAAAAAAATTCCATTTTCCATTCGCAGATGGGCAGGCGTCTTCTTTTTCACGGAATCTATTTTAACCTCATTTGGGTAGATCATTAGTGCCGGATTACTTCTGTCATATACCCTAATCGCTTCATCAAAGAGATCCTTAGAACCAAAGTAATTATCTACCAGACTGGTATCTACTTCTATAAACCTCTTCAATGGTGAATTGCCATTAAAATGAAACCCATACGAACTCCATTTATAATCTGCAGCATTTGGGCAGATCTTTGCCTTAACGGGATTTTTAAGGATGTAGATCATACTATCTATCGCCCACTCATCCGAAAATTTACAGGAGCTATTGAATGGGGACTTGAACAATTTATCTGAAATCTCGTGTCTAAAGTTGTACCACTCGACATAACTCATTATCAATGAAGTCATCATAGGAGAGAGCTCCTTTGTTTCCACTTGCAGATGCACGTGATTGTCCATTAACACAAACTCAAGCACCTTACTGTCGTACTGTTTTGCGAACCTGTCGCAACGCTTCAGGAATTCAATTCTGTCAATATCATCATAGAATACTATCTTCTTATTATTGCCCCGCATATAGGAGTGGATATTTCCATCCTGAATTCTACCTGCAAATCTCCCCCACTTTCCCATCTCACAATTTTTAAAAAATTTTACCACTAATGTCTGAGCAAAAATACTTCACCGACGAAAACTCACCAAGCCCAAAGTGACGATTTATCCGATTCTAAAAATTATTTATCTGATTCTAATGTTCAAACCAGTTTGTTTAGGGTTTCGGCCCATTTGGCGGTTTTGGAGAGTTTTGTGGTTCGTGCACGAACTTTTTTTGCGAGTTCCTGCAGATTTTCGGATGAAGCTTTAATTTGAGCAGCCACTTCGCTGCCTATCTTCTCTACCAGGGCTCTCTCCTTTTTTCGTAGTGCTATGGATGCTTTTTCAAGATCAACTTTGTCTGTTTCGGAGAGGCCCTTTTTGAAACGCAACCCCTCTGCCACCTCAAGCGCCTCTCTTATCTCTTTAAGCTCCTTTTTGTAATCTGTATCACTTTTCATCGTTGACTAATTTTGAATTGGTTTTGCAGTTGCTTATGGTGTTTTTTTTGAATTTAGTATGGCCAATCTTTTGTAATTGTGGTGATTCCGCTTTGGAGGGCTTTCACCTCTTTTTCAAAATCTTGCAGCTCTTGGTAGAGCTCATCTACCTTTTTTCTTTTTGTAAACTCTTCGGCAATTTTTTTGTGTGCCTTTGCAAGTCTGTTCGCTGCAGATATTATTCCGCCCCGGAGATATGTTAGCTTCTCTACTCTCTCTTTAAGTGCGAGGTAATCTTTATCGTCATTGTAGGCAGATGGTGATTTAGGGAGGTTTGAATCTGCACTGCCAAAGCTCTTTAAATAGGAGATGTAGTTCTGCTCAAGGGCTCGTTTTTCGTTCTCTATGAGCGCGGTAACTGCGGGCGATTTTAGAATGTCGACCAAAGAGGCCACAACTACGCTTACTAATGTATCTCCCTCTTTCACAAAATTTTTAATCGCACGGGTTTGAGCCCTTTTGATAAGGAGTTCAGATGAGTAACCCACCAGCCGGCCGGCAGCCTTCCCGATACCCATCGGCAAGATGGCATCTGCAATCTCGAGCGAGTTAAAGCGCTTAACAAGAGAGTCTACCGAGCGGCCAAGGGAGCGAAATTCCCGGCCGGCATCCTGCCATCGGGCGGCACCGGCGAGAACTTTGAGTGCGCTCCGGTATTTGCCCAGAATCTCCCAGGACAAGTTTGCCTTGTTTGCAAGCTGCACATCTTTTACCAGCCCAGCATAAATTGCATTGATTTCACCAACCCTTAGTGTGGCGTCACTCAATGAAGCAGAAAAGTATAGCCCCCGTGCCGCCCGCAGCCTGGCCATCTCTTCAAAAAAACCACCCGGATATCTGCTCAAACTATCGCTGGATGCAGTGAAACTCTCCACCGCCTTCATCTGCCCCCGCGATAAGGAGGCGCATCCTTGTAAAAAAAAGATCCCGGTCACAAACGGGAGAAGAACAAGAACTGAGAAAAAATTCGTAAACCGACGCACCATATTAATAGTATTAATTGTTAATAATGCCCCCGCTGCAAACCGTCCAAAGAACTGCTATAAAGATAATTATTAAATTTAAAATGCAATAAAAATCTGCAAAAAAAAAGACCCCAAAAAGGGGTCTCTTTAAATGGATATGTTTACAAAACAATTACGCCTGAGCCTGAGCAACTACTTTTGGCAATACCGAAACGTAAGATTTGTTATCTGTCTTTTTGCGGAATGTAACCACTCCGTCGATGAGCGCATACAAAGTATGATCTTTACCCATTCCAACATTCAATCCTGCATTGTGAACTGTTCCTCTCTGACGAATGAGAATGTTACCTGCTTTGGCGTGCTGACCGCCAAACAATTTAACGCCTAATCTTTTACTGTGTGATTCGCGTCCGTTCCTCGAACTACCGACACCTTTTTTGTGAGCCATAATCTAAAAATTTTTCCGGATTAAAAATTAAGCAATCTCTTCAATTTGAATCTGCGTAAGATATTGACGGTGACCGTTTTTCTTGGTATAACCTTTACGGCGTTTCTTTTTGAAAACGATAACCTTATCTCCCTTTAGGTGACTTAAAACAGTCGCCTTAACAGAAGCACCATCAATATACGGAGTCCCGATTTTAACGGTTCCCTCGTTGTCCATCAGAAGTACCTTTTCAAAACTGATTGAGGCTCCCTCCTCTGCTTTAAGACGGTGTACGAAGATCTTTCTGTCCTTCTCTACCTTAAATTGCTGTCCTGCAATATCTACAATTGCGTACATAAAATAATTTGTTTAAAAATTACTGACTGCAAGCGGAAGTACTTAAACTTCTCTTATTCAATAGCTTGTCAATCTTCTGTTCAATAAATTTGGAAGGCAAATATATGCAAAATATTTAAACCCGCAAAACTTTATTCAAAAAAACAGCAAAAACATTAGAAATCAATAAAGCCCCACGATGCTTGGCAAGGTTAATTTTTTTACATATATTTGTTACGGATATGGATTCACCGTTTACGTACAACAAATTTGTTACAGGTTCTGACTTCGTGGGGAGACAGTCGGAGCTTAACTTGCTGGTTAACCTGGTGAGGCAGAGGCAACACGTGGTTATTTACGAGACTCCTAAAAGCGGGAAGAAGTCGCTTGTTCAGCAAGGGCTTATCACCCTGCGCAAAGAGGCATATAACTACACTGTGTGCAACATCAACCTGTTTAATGTACGCACAAAAAGACATCTGCTTCAGAAACTTTGCAACCTTCTGCTGGATGCATTCGCAACCTCACCCGAAGAGAGAGAGCAGTTAAGAGATGAAATCTGCCCGGAGCTTAAAACTATTTTTGGGCAGGAGAAAGAAAAACAGCACGACCACTCATCTCCCGAGATTGATACAGCCCCGGTTCCGGACAACATTACCGAGAAGTTTCTTAACCTGCCGGAGTTGCTTGCAGAGAGATATTCGACCAACCCGGTCATATACATTGAGGAGTTTCAGGAGGTGCTTCTGCACGACGACTCATACGAGACCCTCAAGATTCTGGAAAAGATCTGGAAACAGCAGCAGCGCACCACCTATATTATTACCGGTTCATTTGTGAACTCGATGAAGGAGATATTTGAGGAGAAGAAGTTCTTCTACAACTTCGCCGAGAGAATTAAGCTGCTGCCACTGGACGAGAAGCAACTCACAGATTTTATGATCCGCAACTACCTCAAAGCAGGCAGGGTGGTATCTAAGGAGCTGGCTGTGCAGATGTACAACTTTACCGAGGGACATCCGTGGTATTCGCAACAACTTGGCGATATCTCATTTGCACTCACCCGCGGATACCTTACCGAACAGATCTATCGCCAATCCTGCAGCTCACTAATGGAGCTCCACTCATATCGTTTCCAACTCATAACCAGCCGTTTGAGCCGCTTTCAAATCAACTTTCTCAAAGCCATTATGGACGATGTAACTCAACTGAGCGCGCTCGACACAATGACCCAATACGGCTTTAACTCATCTGCAAACGTCAAAAGACTAAAGGACGCCGTTCAAAAGAAAGAGATTCTCACCGAAGAGCGCGGCAAATGGGAATTCCTCGACCCACTATTCAAAACCTGGCTCCGCACCGTCTATTTTGAACTTTAAAATAAAACACTTGTTCTCTTTTGGGAGAAGGCAGATAAATATTGGGAACAGGAAGTGAAATTTCGGGTTTGGGAGATAATCAAATGGAAAATAAAAAGACAAAGAAAATACTTCTGGGGGTAACAGGAGCAAGCGGGCAGATATATGCCCTAAAGGTTTTGCAGATAATTCAGCAACTTAAAGAGAAGCTCTCCGGAGCTGATACACACCAAGCGACTCAGCCGGGAGATGCTTACACAGAGAGGCTGCAGGCAGATGCTTACACAGAGAGGTTGCAGGCAAATGCTCATACAGAGAGGTTGCAGGCAGATGCTCACACAGACAGCTCGCAGGCAGATTTTCACATAGATATTGTCTTCACAGATACGGGGAAAATTGTGTGGGAAGATGAGCTTGGGCAACCGGTTCCGGGCGGCGCTCTTAACAACAACAGCTACTACCACCCATTCGCCTCCGGCTCAAACGCTGCAGATGTGATGATAATCTTGCCCGCCACTATGGGCACCATCGGCCGAATCGCCTGTGGCGCTACCGCCGACCTAATCACCCGCGCCGCCGATGTGATGCTCAAAGAGCGCCGCCCCTTGATTATATGCCCGCGCGAAACACCATTCAACCTCATTCATCTGCGCAACCTCACCACCCTGGCCGAAGCCGGCGCCCTTATCGCACCAGCCTCCCCATCATTCTACACCCATCCCAAAGATATGGAGGAACTCACAGAGACATTTGCCCGCCGAATCATAAACCTGGCCGGGATAGAAGTTCCACTCCCAAAATTTGGTGGATAAATTGTATTAGAGTTGTAAGGTGTACACAGCTGCATTTATGTTCATTCCGGCACCAACAGATGCGAAGACAATTGTATCACCGGGGTTGATTTCGTGATTATGCAGATTCTCTTTCATAATCAGGTCAAAAAGAGTTGGAAGGGTTGCCACAGAGGAGTTGCCCAGCCAGGAGATAGACATAGGCATAACATCTGCAGGGGCCTCGGGAATACCATAAAGGGCATAGAGGCGCTTGAGAATTGCGTCATCCATCTTGCCGTTAGCCTGATGTATTAAAACCTTGCTAACATCTTCTATATGAACACCACTCTTGTCCAGAGCAGCTTTAATTGCCAGAGGCACAGTATCCAGAGCATACTGGTAAAGGCGCCTCCCATTCATCTTGAGATAGAGATTATCTCCCGTAACCTCATCAACCTTAAACGATTTGCCCATATGAAGCATATTTAGGTATACCTGAGTATCTGAGCGGGTTTTGTGAGCAATAAACCCAACAGGCGTGTCGCTCTCGGTAGCCTCCATTATAACCGCCCCGGCACCATCTGCATACAACATACTATCACGATCGTGAGGGTCCGAAATTCTCGAAAGCACATCTGCACCAATCACCAGAATCTTTTTTGCATCACCCGAGCGGATGAAATAATCTGCCTGAATAACAGCCTGCAACCAACCCGGGCAACCAAAAGGCAAATCGTATGCAACAGCATCCGGGCTGGCGATGCCGAGTTTATACTTCACACGCGAAGCAAGCGCCGGTACAATATCTGTGCGCCTGTTGTCACTTTTGACATCCCCGAAATTATGTGCAAATATTATATAATCAAGATCTTCCTTATCTATGCCCGCACTTTTGATTGCCTCCTCAGCCGCAAAATGGGCGATGTCCGAAGTAACCAAATCGTCCGTCACGTGACGCCTCTCTGCTATTGTGGTAATCTCCAGAAATTTATCAATAACCTCCTTATTCGGCTTCTCCAGAGGCTTGTCATAAGTATCATAGAATTCGTGCGCAAGAAAATCTTCATTCTTAACACTTTTCGTTGGAATATAGCTCCCTGTCCCTGTAATAATACTGTAAATCATACCTTCGCTAAGTTTGTAGTTGATAAATGAAGTTTATTAACCGCAAATGTACAAAAAAATTCAACTGGCAGAGTTTTGTGTAATTTAGTCATTAACTGACATATAGAAATTCAACTTTCCCAAATTTCAAAAATCTAAATTATATATAATTGTTAAACAACCACTTACACAAAACTCTGCCAGTTCATCCTGCAATGTGAGTGGTGTGATGACCGCATTCATCTCAGAGCTATAGTGCCAAACATCAGATTTTAACTTACTTACACCAAATACGCTATTTGTAATAATTCCCTGATATTAAGCACATTGGCACTACAACTCTGAGATAAAAAGTCTCTAACCCTAACTGTATACGAAATTTTAATGTGAATTCCTCGTATATATACGCCAATTTACCTGTAAATTCTTCGTATACCAACGATAACCTTGCCAAGGTTACCTATTTCATTTTTACAATGGCCACAATTGGGTTGTCGGTATCTTTCAGACCTTTAACTATCTCCCTGAACTCTCCCTTTACATCGTTAGTTGAAGCAAAGTCAATGATTTGAGATGCGGTAAAGAGTGCAGATGCCTGGAAATCGGAAGAGATGCTTGTGGGCAGAAAAACCGGGCCTCCTTTTAAATCATCTTTAAAACCTAACACCCCTTTTACGGGCTGATTAAGGAAAGTAAACTTGCCTGTCTTTTTATTGTAAAGAGCATAACAATAGCTATGTTTGAAAACTCTCTGTCCCTTGCGTGATTTTAATATCTCATCGTATGGCTCCAGACAAAAATCTCTCATATTGAACTGAAGAATAATATTCTCCTCCGATTCTATGAAAAATTCCGGGTTGATATTAATGTGATCCCCACCAAGATATGTAATATGATCTCTATTTTTAGATACATTTTTGTACTTACCGTAATTAATACAAAAAGCCGGCGAATAGTTTAACTTCGAATCAATTGAAAATATTGTGTCGTTTAATGAAAACAAAAACCGAATGTTATCTTTAAATCTGTATAATTCAGGATAAGGAATTCTAAAAAGTGTTATCGAAGATTTTGCACTCCTCTTTTTAGATATTGTAATCTCATCATACTTCTGCATCTCATATTCCGGTATTGAAGATGTAGGAATCGTTTTAATCACATTGAGTAATGAATCATAAACTATAGCAGACCAGTATGTTGATTTTTTAAGAATGGGAGATGCCGCAGTAATAAACAGATTGTCATTAACTTCATAAAATTTATTTTGATAAGCATTATTATTGTAAGGAATTGATTTTTTTTTCAGAAAATTGCCATTCCTGTCATAAAAAATCAGATTCCCGGTACCTTCCATAGCTTTTGTCTGAACCATTATCTCCCCGGTTCCCGACATTATTCTTATATTTCTAATCATCTTGTACTCCTGGGGACCTCTCCCTATTTTGTGAAACTTAAAGAGAAACTTACCATCCTTGTCAAACACTTTAAGCACCCATTTGGAAAAAAAATATATCCTTTCGTTTTCATAAAAAACATATGGAAATTCTCCAATGAGGGAACTATCTGATGTCTCTAGTTTTACATATCGGATATCACTTGCAATCTCACTCAGGTTTACAATTTTTCCCTTGCCCACCTCCGAAGCAAGATCAATAACAGCAACTCCCCCATTCTCAGTTTTGAGTTCTGATTTACAACCGGCCACAGCCAAAACAGCTGTTAAAATCAATAATCTGTAAACATCTTTCATATATCAATTATTTAGTCGATAACCTTGCCAAGGGTCGTGGGGCTTTGCTGGTTTCCTAGCAATAACCTTGCCAAGGGTCGTGGGGCTTTGCTGGTTTCCAAACATTTAAATATTTTAAGTCGACAAAGCACAATCAAAATCTCGCTGCAAACCCCCACAACCCTTGGCACTGCTCTCCAAAAAAAAAGTTATTCTCGGGCTTCGGTTATTCTCGCAGCTGCCGACCCATAAAAGGCAGGCAGCTATGAGCGGGAAATAACTCCCATAGATTAATTTTTCACACACCTAACGGCGAAGCCGTTGCGTTTGAAGTCGTTGTATCTGGCGATGTTGGTGCCGCTGCTGTTCACCCCTCTTACCCAGGCTTTATCTGCACTAAACTCGGTGGAGCTCCACCAATCTGCACCGTAGGTCATACCGGCGAAAGTACCTGTGTAGAAACGGTATCCGCCCGGGCGGGCCGAAAAGCCGGTAGAGTTTGTGGCTCCGGCATTTGGAGAGGCCCACTGCGTGGTTCCCGTGGTCTTGAGCTTGCCCGAATTTCCGGTGAGCCCGCCCAGGTAATCTGTAAGGATTGTCCAATCTGCATCAGAAGGAACACGCCAACCCTCAGGACAAAGCTTGCCCGAATTTACCGCGTTCCAGTTGTAGAGAGCACCATAAATATTTTTGTTCGCCTCGTTATTGGCATACCAGCAGAACGAACCGGTAGTAGAGTTACTCCAGCCCGCATCGCTCGAATTGAGAGTAATTGTGCTCCTGTCGTTATAGTGAGTAACCTTGAGATTCTCTTTAATCCATATCTGCGTGCCAATTGTAACAGTCTCATATTCATTATTATCTGCATCCCTCATAATAACCGCAATTGGCGGGTAGAGAGTATTGATCATAGCAATATCATCTGCAGATAAAAACTGCCTCTGCACAGCCCAGGTAGAACCATCTTTCTTGGTGATTGTAGGGTTGTTATTCTTGGAGAAAGAAGTGGAGCTATACAGCATTATTGACTGATAATCAAAAGCCTCCGGGGCGGCAGGAGTGTTCACAGACTTTGTGAACTCCGAAAAATTGTGCGCATACTTCTCTATAATGTTTGCAGATACAATGTTTATGAAGTTGTTACGCCCCTTCTTGCTATGCTCGTGCATCATCCCCAGCGCGTGGCAAATCTCGTGAATCACATTCCCCATTGTGCCCCAGTTTGCAAGGCGAATATCCTGCCGCCCGCCAACCATCCCCAGAAACGAGGAGCACCCGCTTGCATCATACACAAAATCAATGTAATTTGCCTCACCTGTTCTCACCACAAACTCCAGATTCGAAACCTCCTTGATGGCATTAATCGCCTGAGTCACCCGCGACGGATTCGGAAGACTCTGATTAATATTGTAGTAGATGCGGTTATTTGGCCAGTGCCTGGTCTGCAGATTGAGAGCCGCCCCCTTTGTAGCAACTCCCTGACCCTGCTGCCCAACTCCCTGACCCTGCCATCCGGCACCCTGCGCCTGAGGCGCGGCCAGAATAATATCTCCCTGATATATATAGAACCCGTTGATAAGTTCGCAAGTAACACTCTCTCCATCAAGGGTAACTGCAGATGTATTCCCGGCCGAAGCTGGAAACATCTGCTCTGCTCCAATCAAAATATCTGTGGTCTTTGTAGTGAACGAACTCGCTGTCCCGTAAGATGTTCCCGCCGAGTTTGTAGCATAAGCCCGCACATAATAAGAGGTATTGGGAGCAAGCCCGGTAATCACACTGGTAAAAGCGCCGGCGCCCGTCCCATCCGAAGTTTTACTGTCGCTCACAGTGGGAGTTGGCGATGTGCTCCAGCACACACCCCGTGCAGATACCGCCCCGCCTCCGTCACTCGTAACTGACCCGCCCCCCGAAGCTGTTCCCGTTGTAACATCTGCAACCGCCAAAGTAGTGACAGTTGGTGCAGATGCGCTTGTGCTGAAACTCACCTGCGATCCGTAGGCAGTGCCCACAGAGTTAACAGCGTAAGCACGAACATAATAGGTAACCCCTGGAGATAGTCCCGTAATCTGGCTCACAAAACTCCCCGTACCCGAACCATCTACACTCTTAGACCCCGAAGTGGTAGGATTTTGATCTGTCCCCCAGCAGACACCCCTAGAGGAGACAGCAGCCCCCCCGTCGCCAGTTACATTACCCCCGCTCTTTGAAGATGTTGGTGTAACATCGCTCACAGAGGTTGTTGTCACAGATGGAGCACTCTTTACAGGCTCTCCTTCCGGCTTAGTTTTTGTGCAACCCGCCGCCAATACAAACAGCAACAGCACAACTAACAAAGGCTTATTAATTTTTGCAGACATAGCTTAAAGTTTATGGTTTTGGAAATCTGCACTAAATATACAAAAAAATAACCTTGGCAAGATTGGTGCCCTTCGTTTTGCATTTTAAATAATATTGAGTAAATTTGCTCAGTATATTGAGTAAAATATGTATTTATGTTTGAACGACCTTATTTAAAGTCTATTAAATCAAGAATTGAAGAGCCAAGAAAGTTTATTCAAGTAATTCTTGGACCCCGCCAGGTAGGAAAAACTACAATGGTAAACCAACTCATATCACAACTATCTACACTCAATCTGTATCAATCTGCAGATGCAGTTACGGCTACAAACTCTGTCTGGCTGACGCAGGTATGGGAGAGCGCTAGAATACGCTTAAAAACAACCGGAGCCAAAGAACTCCTGCTAATTATTGACGAAATTCAAAAAATAGAGAACTGGAGCGAAGTTGTTAAGCAACAATGGGATAAAGACACACTGGAGAATATCAACATTAAAGTAATTTTACTCGGCTATTCCCGCTTACTTATTCAAAAAGGGTTATCTGAATCGCTTGCCGGACGCTTTGAAACTTTACACCTCGGGCATTGGTCCCTCCCCGAAATGCAGCAGGCATTCGGATGGAGTGCACAACAATATATCTACTTTGGAGGATACCCGGGATCTGCAACTCTTATTAATGATGAAGAGCGATGGAAAAACTACATCAAAGACTCCCTCATAGAGACAAGCATCTCCAAAGACATTTTAATGCTTACAAGAGTAGATAAGCCCGCATTGCTAAAACGACTATTTGAAGTAGGATGTCAATACTCCGGGCAGATACTCTCCTACACAAAGATAATAGGCCAACTTCAAGATGCCGGCAACACCACCACCTTAGCAAATTACCTAAAGCTCCTCTCAGATTGCGGGCTCCTTGGAGGTTTAGAAAAATTTGCCGGAGATATAATCCGCAAACGCGGCTCAAGCCCTAAATTTCAAGTATATAACAACTCACTGATAACATCTCAAAGCAACACCACATACCAGGAAGCAACAGCCAACACGCAACTGTGGGGACGCCTCACCGAATCCTCTGTTGGAGCACATCTCATTAACCACTCCATCTCCCAAAGGTACAACCTATACTACTGGCGCGAAGGTAATTACGAAGCAGATTTCATTCTGGAAAATGGCAACAAGATAATTGCCCTCGAGGTCAAAAGCGGCCTTAAAGCAAAAAATGCCGGTATGAGTGTTTTTGCAGATAAATTTCATCCCGACAAACTACTCCTAATTGGAACAGGAGGAGTCCCATACGACGAATTTCTAAAAATAAATCCCAAAGAGCTGTTTTAGATAGATAGATTTTGTGGCAAACTATCTTAGCCCGGCAAAGCAGAACCGATATTAAGAATTAAGTTATTCACGTACTGGTTAAAAAATCTGTTATATATAAGTGCTGCACCCCATCTACAGACTCTTTCCAGAACTCATCCATCGTAACCACATACTTGGGATACTGGTCTTTTATAGCAAGCAGAGGAGAGAACTCTCTATCTACAGTTTGCGGGTTATCCAGTTTGTATGCAACCTGCACATATATTTTTTCTCCGCGTTTTTCTGCAACAAAATCTATCTCCCTATTACCTAGTTTTCCAATATAAACCTGAAACCCTCTCCTTTTAAGCTCTAGAAATACTATATTTTCCAATATCCCCGAAATCATACGATCTCTGTAGCCCATAGTCGAATAGACAAGCGAAACATCGCTTACAAAGAATTTCTCCTGAGTCTTAAGAATCTCCCTGCCTTTAATATCATAGCGAGGAACCCGCCAGAGGACAAATGCACCTTCCAAAGCGTGTAGATAGTTGTATATAGTGTTTATGTCTACCTTCCTTTGCTGGCTCTTAATAAAATCGGCGATACTCTTACCCGAAAAGGTGTTACCAATGTTATCAAAAGTATATCTGATAACCCTCTCCAGTAACTCTACATCCCTGATATTGTACCTCTGCACGGTATCCCGTAAAATCACAGACGAATAGATATCTCTGACTACTTTATAGGCAGAATCTCGGTCGTAATCAGCGGTGTGAATTATAGGAAACCCTCCTAAGCGCAGATAATCTGCAAAAGAACCGGCATCCCTATTCTCTTTTGCAGATGAGTTTTGCCTAAAATCAAGAAACTCACTGTAAGAGAGAGTGTAAATAGGAATTTCTACATAACGCCCGGCAAGAAAAGTGGCCAGTTCAGAGGAGAGCAGATGAGAATTGGAACCAGTCAGATAAATATCTACATTAAAATCTACCATAAAAGAGTTTATCGCCTTTTCCCAACCTGCCACCTCCTGAATTTCGTCAAGTAGAAGGTAATACTTTTGAGGATTTACTATTTTTTTGCAGATATAATCATACAATTGAGACGCCGAGGTATACTCCGAATAGGCAAAGCTTTCAAAATTAATCGAAATAATCTGCTCATCCTTTATGCCGGAACTCTGTAAATCTACCTTTAGTAAACGCAAAACCGTCGATTTCCCGGATCGCCTTATTCCGGTAACAATCTTTATAAGAGGCTTATCAATAAAACTTCTTAGCTGTTCTGTATAATTAGGTCTTGGAATCATATTTTTGGGTTATATCCACAAATATAATAAATTATTTCAAATTAATAGGATTATAACCACAAAATATTTAAGCCCCACGACCCTTTGCAAGGTGCTCACTTTGGATCAACAACAGGAGCCGTATACCGTTTTTTTTGTTTCACCGGTGATGTTTATTATACAAATTACAATAACTAAATTGCGTTCTATATCATACCGGTGTTCAACTTTTTATCAAATTTGAATTCTTGTTTTTCCGGTAAACTCCCTTCGTTAGAGGCTTAATTTAAAAAATCATTATAATGGTCTGCTCCGCAGGTGTGTTTACCGCTGCGCGGATTTCAACTGCTAGTGTTTTGTGTAAGTATTTGTAATACAACATATTAATTTTTACGATTTCCTCAATTGCCAAAATCGCTATTTTCAAATACTTATAAATCAGATTGTTTCACATAACACTGCCAGTTCAATATTTTATCACCCCTACTTTTCCATCCATAGAGGTGACCAGAATGGTGCGGTTGCCGATTGGGCGGATGTAGTTGATGAGGGCGATGGAGAATCGGTATGTCCAGGCTACGGTGCCGTCGGCGGCGTTTAGGACAAATATGTTGCCCTTGTCGGTTGGCACAAAAACCAGATCATCTGCAGTGGTAATTGGTGATGGCCCTATTTCGTAGCCGTAGCCGGTGTGGCTTGCCCACAGCAGAACAGGCTTGCCGGCCGGGGTTAGGGCAGCGGTTGGGCTGGCAGTTTGGGCAAGGCTGCTTGCAGTTTTGGCAGTGGTCTGGTTTGGAGCAGGGGCCGAGCTGGCTGTTGCGGTTGGGTTGGCTGTTTGGGCAGCGGCAGGGGTGTACTCCTTGGTGCTAAAGGCAAGAACGGTGTCCTGCATTGTCTTTATATATACTGTGCTGCCGTCGGGGGAGAGGCCGATGGATTCGCGGCCGCCGCGGGCGCTCCAGAGCTCTTTGCCGGTTTTGGCATCAATTGCGTGGGAGCGGCGCTCGGGGGTTACTACAAATATTTTACCGTTGGCTTTTACCGGCCACACTGCGGCGGCAGATAGTCCCCTACCCTTGCGGTTGGTCCATACCCACTGCAGAGTGCCGTTCTTGGGCTCGAATGCATAGAGCTGGTTTGCCCAGTCACCAATATATACGCCCTGGTCATCTGCCCACGGCTTGGCCTCTATGAAGCCCTTTATCCTTGGATAGACCCACAACATCTGCCCACTTGCGAGATCTATTGCGCGGAATGTATTGTCCGACGCACCTATGTATACTATACCTTTATATATTGTTGGCGAACCGAGTACACTCTTGGCAGCTTCCACCTTCCATTTTAACTTGCCGGTTTTGGCATTTAGGCAGTAGATGTAGTTGTCACTCGAGCCCACAACCAGCAGGCCTGTTTTTTCGCACACCTCGGGCGAAGAGAAGATCTTGCCATCGGTCTTGAAACTCCACTTAACACTGCCGTCGGCGGCATCAAGAGCCTTTACCACACCGGCTGTGTTTGAGATGAACACCATATTGAACCCAAAAGCCGCCGCCGACCCTATATCCGAATCATCCTGATATGTCCACACAGCCTTTGCCGGAGGTCCCTGCCAGTTGGTTGCAGATTTGTTATCTTGCTGATTACCAGCATTGCCCCACGATCCTTGCCAAGGTTGGACAGGTTGTTTGTGCCACGGTTTGTGGGTGTGGGAGTTGGAGCGCACGGCGTAGGTGATGGTGTCGGTGGTGATGGTGACTATGTTGTATGCGGGGTGGGTGGATTTGGCGCGGAGGTTGGAGCGGCCCATTATGCCGGGGATGCCATCGTAGTTAAAAACACGGTTGGAGTGGCCGTGGCCGCACATAGCTACCTGGGTGTTTATCCGTTTTAGCATTTCGATAACGGTTTTGTAGTTGAGCATACCCTCGTCAAGGGGGTAGTGGTTGATAAAGACTACCGGAATGTGGCGTGGCAGGGCGCGGGTCACTGAGTCCAGCCACACTATGCTTTCGCGGGGAACGAGAGCGGGAGCCATACGCATATTCGGGCCTGAATTTGTGCCTATAAACTGAATTCCGTTAAAATTGAAGTTAAAGTGTTCGTAGCCGAAAACCTTTGAGAATGTGTTACATCCGCTCTCACTCCACTTAGAATCGTGGTTCCCCGCTACAATATAGTAAGGAACGGTAAGTTTATCTATAATAGATTTTGCTAAAAGTATCTCCTCGTCACTGCCAAACTCAGTGATATCGCCCGCCAGTATTACAAAATCTATACCTTTCAAACTGTTAATATCTTTAACAGATATCTCCAGATCCTCTACATTGGTTGCCACATCGGATATATGCAAATCTGCAAGGTAGGCAAAGCGAACCAGTACTTTTTTATGGTCTTTTGGTTCACCAATATCCTGCCTTGGCGAGCCTACAGAATAGCCACTTATAAAGCAAAGAAGCAATCCTATGAGTATAAAATATCTTTTCATCATTTTTAATTTACATTAATAATTGGTATCTAATATAAGATGGGCAAAAATAGTCAAAAAAAAGTCTTATATTAATTGAGAGTATTTAAATTTGCACTAAACAGGAGTTATACTTATATTATAGTCAATATCAGCCATTAAAAAGTACAATATATTGTTACATTTTTGTAAATTATTCTTGGAAGGGGAACTTTTATTGATTATATTTGTTGGATAGAAAAACTTCCCCCGGAGAATCACTTCCTTGCCCCAAAAAGCTTGACATATGTGACTCACCGTCATTTTTTCGTAAACTGCCTCTATGACAAAACTGACCGATAAGCTTAGACCTATATTCCGGCTTTTCTTAAGAAGCTATATGCCACGGTGGATCATTTTCGGGATTGACCTGATAATCGTTGTGCTTGCATTCTCCTCATTGTGGCTTTTTCGGGATACAGTAGCCTCACACAGAGGTGACCTCTTCTCGCTGAAGCTTTTGCTGGCAACATCTATATACGCATTCTCATCGCTAATATTCCGTACATACCGCGGGGTTGTGAGGTTCTCTACCGTACACGACCTGCGTAAACTGGCCCAAAGCTCAATTCTGGCCTCGCTGCTCTTTTTAGTGGCAAGCTACTTCTTTAACAATCTCTACTCAGAGATCTCCTCCTTCACAAAGTTCAACCTCTTTTTCCCTATAATACTCGGCTTTATGGTAATTGCCGGGCAACTGCTTATGCGATTTACCGTAAGAAGCATATTCGAGATGCTGGAGAGTGGCAATGTAGTAGAGAAGAAGACAAAGGTGTTTGTACTTGGGGCAGACAACGAATCTATAAAACTTACCACCCAAATCCAGGGAGAGAAGAGCAACCCATATAAGCCGGTTGCATTTATAACTTTCTCTAACGGGCTCTCAAACAAGAGTGTGTGCGGGTTACCAATAATTGAGGTAAACGGCAATATGATAACCCTTATGGCAAAATATAAGGTTAAGTCTATGCTGGTGACCAAATCTCACTTGGACACAGTTTCTAAAGAATTTTACGACAAATGTATTGTAGAGGGGCTGGAGCTGCTGCTTGTAAATACTATCAGCAAGTATAACCACCACGATATCCCTCCGCAAATTAACAAGATAAAGATTGAGGACCTGCTGGGGCGCAACGCCATAGAGATGGACAAAGATGCCATACAGGATCAGTTTATAGACCAGGTTATACTCATAACAGGAGCCGGGGGCTCTATCGGAGCCGAGATTGCCAGGCAGGTAATCCAGTTCAGATGCAAAAAGGTGGTACTTGTAGATCAGGCAGAGACCCCTCTAAACGACCTGTGGCTGGAGCTCACCGCCCTAAGAACCGGGGTAGAGATTAAGCCTATTGTGGCAAATGTGAGCAACATAACCAGAATGAGACAGATCTTTGAGTGTGCAAAACCATCACTGGTGTTTCACGCTGCAGCATATAAACACGTGCCAATGATGGAGTTTCACCCATCTACAGCAGTAGTGACAAATGTATTGGGCACAAAAATCTGCGCAGACCTCTCAATGGAGAACGGAGTGAAGAGGTTTGTGATGATATCTACAGACAAGGCTGTGAACCCTACAAATGTAATGGGGGCCTCAAAAAGAGCAGCAGAGATTTATGTACAATCTCTCTACTACAAACAGCTAGAGGAGAACAACCCCAACCCTACCCAGTTTGTGACCACAAGGTTTGGCAATGTGCTGGGTTCCAACGGATCTGTTGTGCCACTTTTCAAAAGGCAAATAGAGAGCGGCGGCCCGATAACCATAACCCACAAAGAGATTACCCGCTACTTTATGACAATACCGGAGGCTTGCTCTCTGGTTCTTGAGGCTGGGTGTACCGGAAAAGGGGGAGAGATATATATCTTTGATATGGGAGAGGCGGTAAGGATATACGAACTTGCAGAGAAGATGATACGGCTAAGCGGAAAGATTCCGGGAAAAGATATCTCAATTGTAGAGACAGGGCTGCGTCCCGGGGAGAAGCTCTTTGAAGAGCTGCTTGCCACAAAAGAGAACACCATCCCAACCTATCACAAAAAGGTACTCATTGCAAAAGTTAGAAGGTACCCGTTCAACTTTATTGAACCCGAGATAAATGAGGTGATAGATATTGCACTAAAATATACCCAGCCTACAGATGTAGTTTGGAGGTTAAAGATGCTTATCCCCGAATTCAAGAGCCACAACAGCGAGTACGAAGAGATAGACAAAAAGCTTGAGGCCGGCGGCGCACACGAGAATATCTACACGAAATATGTATATGACAAATAAGACTAACCATATAGTAAGCTAAAAACAATTTAAAATCAGAAATATGAGAATAAAAATATTTACCGCCGCCGCCCTCCTAACCCTGCTCCTTTCCTCCTGCGGCTCCACCGAAAAGATCCCCTACCTGGTAAAGGCAGAGAGGCTCCAGCTCTATGAACTGGAGCAGTATGCCAAGATCTATGAAGCGAAGATTATGGCCAAAGATATCTTAACCATATCTGTAAACACAACTGTCCCCGAAGCCGGAGCCCCATTCAACCTTGGGTCAAACGCAGGGAGTATGGTTTTAGAAGCTGGTTATGCTAATGTTGCCGGATCTGCTCTTCAAACATACATTGTGGATAAAGATGGCTTTATTAATTATCCAATTGTTGGTAAATTAAAAGTTATGGGATTAACTAGGGTGGAGGCTCAGGATTTAATCAAGAGCAGTATTCATCCGGCATATATAACCGAAGTTCCGGTAGTTAATGTCAGATTCAAGAACTACAAAGTATCTGTATTAGGCGAGGTTAACCGCCCGGGGCAGTTTGTGGTTGAGAACGAACAGTGCACAATTTTAGATGCACTTGCAATGGCAGGAGATATGACCATCTACGGCAAAAGAGAGAATGTAATGCTCATTAGGGAAGATAATAACGGCCGTAAAAGCATTACCAGAATAAACCTGCAGAACCCAAGATTGATGCTGGAGCCCGATGTTTACTATCTGCAGCAGAACGATGTGCTCTATGTAGAGCCAAACAAAACCAAATCTAAGGCAGCCTTCATAGGAACCGGAGAGACCTATGCAATATCAATAATATCTACCCTGCTATCAATAACCACCCTTTTAGTAACAATTTTCCGCTAATAAAATATGAAAGAGCAAGAGATTACCAACAGAGCCGCATTAGAAGATAACGGCGGAGAGATTGACATAAGGCAGCTGATATTTATATTTATCTCCAAATGGTATCTGTTTACAATAAGTGTTATTATACTTATGTTTGCAGGCTATCTTTACCTAAAAACCCAAACACCCATATATGAGAGCAAGGCATCTGTTTTGGTAAAGGTGGAGCAGAATGCACCGGAGGAGATGTTCTTGCTGCAGGATATGGGGTTCTCTATGGGAAAAAACAATATAGATAACGAGATTGGGGTATTTAAATCTCCTGACCTTATTGCCAGAATCATAACATCTCTTGAACTCTACACCACATATCGCTACTCCAGCAGATTTGGGTTTCACTCCCCGGAGCTATATAAAAGATCTCCTCTCTATGTAAGGATGGAGGATGTTGAGCCGGATAAGATACCGGGGACAATTAAATTTATCTTTAGCCCCAAAAGAGAGGGGTATAGTGTAGATGCCACATTTACCCAGAACGGAGATGAGCGGAGTAAAGAGGTAATGTTGGATAAACTACCCGGCTTTATAGAGTTGCCAATAGGGAAGTTCTATGTAGCAGCACAAGATGGAGTTGCTTATGGAAACGGCTCCCTTGAGGTGGTGATTTCAAACCCTACAAGCGTTGCAAGGGGTTATATTGCAAATTTGGATGTAACCACATATGCAAAACAGAGCTCACTGCTTGAGATTACCCTTAGAACAGAGAACAGACAAAAGGGGGAGGATTTTGTACAGTCGCTAATAACAGAGTATAATTCCGATGCCGTTAAGGATAAAAACACTGTGGCATATAATACATCTGTATTTATAGAGGAGCGTCTTAAAGATATTGCCCGTGAGCTGGGTGAGGTAGAGGGGCAGGTAGAGGAGTTTCGCAAAGAGTTTCAGGTGGCCGATATCCAGACACAGGTGGGCTCATATATTCGTAGAAATGAGACCTACGACACCCGCAGGATGGAGATAGAGACCCAGCTAAACCTTGTAAAATATATAGATGACTTTATAAAGAATCCGATAAACAAAAACAAACTCGTTCCCAACCTGGGGCTAAAAGACCCAAGTTTAGTTTCTCTAATTGGGGAGTATAATACCCTATTAATTAACCGAGAAAGGATAGAGGGGGCAAGCTCTGTAGATAACCCTGCCCTTAAACAGGTTAACCAACAGGTTAATAATATGCACCAGAATATTGTGACCTCGCTGACAAACGAAATACGAGCGTCTCAGATAGCTCTAAACGACCTGGAGCGGGAGAACACTATAACCAGCGCTAGAATGAGGAATATCCCAACGGTGGACCGCCGTTATACCGATATTCTAAGGCAACAGGAGGTAAAATCTAACCTATTTGTATATCTGCTGCAAAAGCGGGAGGAGACCAACCTTACCCAGGCAGCGGTTGCGCCAAAGGCCAAACTTATTGCAAAGCCACACAGTGGTGCAACTCCTGTTGCACCAAGAAGGGTTGTAGTATTAGCCGTCTTTTTTTTAATTGGAATGGCTATCCCCGCAACGATACTCTTTTTTATTGACTACTTCCAGACCAAGATAGAGGGGATGAAAGATTTGGAGAGCCTAACCAACAGTAGCGTTGTTGGAGATATTGTAAAGGCAGATGGGCTAGAGGGAGGGACATCTATAGTTGTCAAACCTAACGACGACTCTGTAATAAGCGAGATGTTTAGAACTATGCGGAACAATATTCTCTTTATGACAAGTGAGAGAGATTTTAATGTTATTCTTGTAACATCAACCGTTCCAAAGGAGGGTAAGACATTTATCTCTATTAACCTTGCAAGGAGCCTCTCATTAATGGATAAAAAGGTGCTTCTGGTAGGAGCAGACCTTAGAAACCCACAACTTTCCAGAGCACTAGGGATACCAAAGAGAGAGATTGGGTTCTCCTCATATTTAGCAGGGCATATCCAGGACTATAATGAACTGATAGAGAAGGTAGAGCCGAACTTCTTTGTGGTACAATCGGGCCCGATTCCGCCAAACCCAAATGAGTTACTATCAAAAGTGAAGACAGGGGAGTTCTTTAACAGCATAAGGAAAGAGTTTGATTATATTGTTGTAGATAGCGCCCCGGTTGGAGTGGTATCTGATACTTTTCTATTAGCAAAATATGTTCACGCTACACTGTTTGTTGTTAGAGAGGGGTTCAGTGAAAAAGATACAGTCCAATTTATAAATAACATCGCAGTTGATAAGAGGCTTAAGAACATAGGGGTTGTCCTTAATCACGCTTCATTCCAGAAGAGCCACGGCAGGTATAAGTATGGTTATAAATATTCATACAGATACAGATATGGGTATGCTCAGGGGTATGGGAATAAATAGCAGAATTTTAAAATTATGAAAAAAATAATGTTGGTATTTGGTACCCGCCCAGAAGCAATTAAAATGGCACCACTTGTTAAAGAATTCGAAAAACATCCAGAACAATTTCAGACTATTGTTTGTGTAACAGCACAGCACCGCGAAATGCTTGATCAGGTTTTGCAATTATTTGAAATAAGCCCTGACTACGATTTAAATATTATGAAAGACGGACAAGATCTTTACGATGTAACTTCCCGTGTTTTGCTTGGTATGCGGGATGTTCTAAAAGCATCTAGACCCGATGTCGTATTGGTTCACGGTGACACATCTACATCTACTGCTGCCGCACTTGCTGCCTTCTACCAAAAAATACCCGTTGGACACATTGAAGCAGGTTTACGTACATATAACATATACAGTCCTTGGCCCGAAGAAATGAACCGTCAGATAACCACACGAATTGCGACTTATCATTTTGCCCCTACCTCTTTAAGTAAACAAAATCTTTTACTTGAAAATGTTTCTGAAGGGAAAATTCACATAACAGGCAATACAGTTATAGATGCTTTATACTGGGTAATTGAAAGATTAGAAAATGACCCAAGCTTAAACGAAAAAATTACTAATCAACTTATCGAATTCGGTTTACCACAAAACAAAATTGATGCTTGGCATTCATCCGTGCAGTACTCATCTATTATTCCGCAAACATCCATTAAGAGCCGTAAACTCGTTTTAATTACAGGTCACCGTCGTGAAAACTATGGTAATGGCTTCCTCAATATCTGCGAAGCAATTAAAGAACTTGCAAATACTTTTTCTGATGTTGATTTTGTTTACCCAATGCACCTGAATCCCAATGTACGCAATGCAATAAAGCAAGTATTTGGTCCACTTCGTGACATTAATCTTGATTCGTATAATTCAAGGACAATCAAACACTTAATCAATAATATCCAAAAAAAACAATATCCAGAAAATCTATATTTTATTGAACCGTTAGATTATCTACCCTTCGTTGCTTTAATGAAAAACTCCTATCTTGTCCTAACAGACTCTGGTGGTATTCAAGAAGAAGCTCCAGGTCTTGGTAAACCGGTATTGGTTATGCGTGATACTTCAGAACGGCAAGAGGCTCTTGATGCTGGAACTGTTAGGTTGGTTGGCACTGATAAATCATTGATAATTAATGAAGTATCCGAATTAATCAATAACATAGAATACTATAATAATATGGCTAAAGCAAATAATCCATTCGGAGATGGGAAAGCCAGTAAAAGAATCAGAAATTTGATGAATTAAGGTTTCGATAATCTGTAATTGATCAGTTGAATACTAATGTCAAGTCTTAAAAAAAAGGCCTTTGACGGCTTAATTTGGAGTTCCATAGAACGTTTTTCTGCTCAGGGAATACAGTTTTTTTTGGGAATAATACTGGCAAGATTATTATTACCAGAAGATTATGGGCTAGTTGGTATGCTTGCCATATTTTTTGCTATTTCTGTAACAATAATTGATAGTGGTTTCTCAACTGCTTTAATACAAAAAAAAAACAGGGATGAAAAAGATTTCTCAACAGTTTTTTATTTTAACATTGTTGTTGCTTTTGTTTTCTATCTTCTCCTTTTTTTAATAGCACCGCTAATAGCTGATTTTTATAGACAACCTTTACTTATTTCACTTACCCGTGTTATTGGTTTAACGTTAATAATTAACTCATTTGCGGTTGTTCAACGAGCGAAATTCGCAATAAACATTGACTTCAAAACCCAAACAAAAGCATCAATTTTTTCAATTATCATTTCTGGAATTATTGGAATCTATCTGGCTTACGATGGATATGGAGTCTGGGCATTAGTTATACAAGAGTTAATACGATCCACATTAAACATTATAATATTATGGTACTATTCAAAATGGCTACCTATAGAAGGATTTCACTTTGATAGGTTCAAGCTCTTGTTCTCTTTTGGTTCTAAACTTTTGATTTCCGGTCTAATTAATACAATTTATGACAATATATATCTTATAATTATTGGAAAAATATATTCTACCAGTAGTTTGGGATTCTATACGCGTGCAAAACAATTAAATGATTTTCCATCTTCAAATTTAACGGGAATAATACAAAGAGTTACATATCCTCTACTTAGCGAATTACAAGACAATAATGATAGACTAAAGGAGACATATCGAAAAATGATTAAAATGACGGCTCTTATTATCTTCCCATTAATGATTGGATTAGCTGCTTTAGCCGACCCGTTAATAAGAGTAATCTTAACTGAAAAGTGGGTAAACACAATCTGGATGTTACAATTGTTATGTTTTGCTGGAATGTGGTATCCAATTCATGCATTAAATCTAAATATATTATATGTAAAAGGACGTTCAGATCTGTTTCTACGTTTAGAAATAATTAAGAAAACTATAATCACTCTTGTTCTTGTAATTAGTATCCCATTTGGGATTGAAGCAATGATTATTGGGCAAATTTTCACATCATATGTCGCTTTAATAATTAATACATATTATACAAAACAGATTATTGCTTACGGATTGTTCCAGCAATTAAGTGACATAATTA
Organism: Bacteroidetes bacterium HGW-Bacteroidetes-5; assembly: GCA_002842515.1. GTDB lineage: Bacteria > Bacteroidota > Bacteroidia > Bacteroidales > UBA932 > Bact-08. Next base: position 160,258 of record PHDC01000002.1, read on the forward strand.
AAGTACTCTTGTTAAGTTTTGCTATGGGATATATTATCTATATTACTATGCCTCTTATTAACACTAGTGAATCTAAATTAATAGTGGGTATACTTGAAGGAGCAATATTCTACATAAGTATTGCTTGGCTTTTTAATATCGGAGAAATAAAAACTCTTCCATCATTTATAAAACAGAAATAATGAATAACAATATCATAAAGAATTTAACCTTTCTAAAATCCGCACTTGCCGATGAGGGTTCATTTATTTCTACGACAGAAGTAATTAATTGGTTAGTGAAAAGAAATAAAGCAGTTAATGTAAAAATATCAAAAATTAAATTCAAAGATCTAATAGGTTGGAGTTTTTCAGAGGGGAATTACAATCTTAAGCATAATAGTGGAAATTTTTTTTCAATTGATGGTATTAAAGTAGAAACAAATTATGGTAATTTATCTGAATGGAAGCAACCAATTATTAATCAACCAGAAATAGGATATTTAGGTTTTATCACTAAAGAATTTGATGGAATATTACATTTTCTTGTTCAAGCTAAAATAGAGCCAGGAAATTTGAATAATGTTCAACTTTCTCCAACATTACAGGCTACTCGTAGCAATTATTCACAAGTACATAAAGGTAAAGCTCCTCGTTATTTGGAATATTTTCGTGACAGGAATAGATGTACCATATTATTGGATCAATTGCAATCAGAACAAGGAGCGAGGTTTTTACATAAGAGAAATAGAAATATTATTTTAAAAACAGAAGAATATATTAAAATTCATGATGATTTTATTTGGCTAACTTTAGGGCAAATAAAAAAACTGATTCAGTACGATAATTTGGTTAATATGGACACTCGAACGGTCATTTCGGGTATTCCATTTGGAAGTTTTACTTCAAGAACAATTGATTTTTTTCGAGCTATTGATAAAAACAGAGTATCACCGATAGGTGAAGCAATGCTTGAATCTGCTTTAAAAAATGATAAAGCATTAATGTCTATTGACGAAATAATTGCATGGTTTACGGACCTTAAATGCAAATTTGACTTAAAATTAACTAAAATATCATTGTCTGACATTGATGATTGGATAATAGATGATTTTGAAATTAGACATAAGAATAATAAGTTTTTTAAAGTAATTGCAACAGATGTAGAAATTTGCAATAGAGAAGTTGCCAAATGGATGCAGCCATTAATTCAACCTGCACAAGAAGGATTAATTGCATTTATTGTAAAAAAAATAAATGGTGTATTTCATTTTTTGATACAAGCAAAATTGGAATGTGGAAATTTTGATGTATTAGAAATGGCTCCAACAGTGCAATGTTTAACCGGAAATTATCGTCAAACTGCAGACGGGGAATTACCCTTCCTTAAAACGGTTTTGAATGCTAAAAAAGATAATATTATTTTTGACACTTTACAATCGGAAGAAGGGGGCAGATTCTACCATGAACAAAATAGAAATTTGTTGATTAAAGTAAGTGATGATTTTAATGAACTAATCCCAATAAATTATTGCTGGATGACTCTTAATCAATTGCATTCATTCTTAAAATATAATAATTACTTAAATATTCAGGCGCGAAGTTTGATATCAGCTATTTCTTTTATTTAGAATCATTTTTGATAGAATAAACAATATGATTAGAATAGGAATAATTTGTCCTTCCGAAATCGCTTTACGAAGGTTTCTACCAGCTCTAAAGCAATTATCAGAGTATAAATTCTCTGGAGTGGCTTTTGCTCAGAAGGACGAATGGGACGGTTCTACTGATGATATTATTAATAAAGAGAAAGAAAAAGCTGAAATCTTTATTAATCAATATGGAGGAGAATTATTTAATAGTTATTCAAAAATGATTGAATCGGATAAAATAGATGCTGTTTATCTACCACTCCCACCCTCAATTCACTTCAAATGGGCTAAATATGCATTGCAGACCGGGAAACACATCTTAGTAGAAAAGCCTGCCTCTACTTCGCTAAAAGACACAATTGAGCTCATTGCATTAGCCAAACAAAACAGTTTGGCAATACATGAAAATTATATGTTCATCTTTCATGATCAATTAAAGGCGATAGAAGAGATACTCCAAAACGGTGAAATAGGCGACAATCGCCTATTTCGCATTTCATTTGGATTTCCACTAAGATCAGCCAACGATTTTAGATACAATAAAGTACTGGGTGGTGGGGCATTATTGGATTGCGGTGGATACACAATCAAATATGCATCTATGTTATTAGGTAAAACGGCAAAAATTGTTTGTGCCAATTCCAATTATATTGATAATTTTGACATAGACATAAGTGGTACAGCCACATTGGTGAATAAGTTTGGTAATACAGTGCAGCTTGCATTTGGTATGGACAATTTTTATAAGTGCGATTTAGAAGTTTGGGGTAATATGGGCTATCTTTCAAGCGGAAGAGTGTTCACGGCACCTGAGGGATTTGTTCCTGAAATCTTAATTAAAGTTGGAAATAATACAGAAACCAGAAAGCTTCCTGCAGATGATGCATTTAAAAAATCAATCCAATGGTTTAAGAAATGTATTGAAAACGAAAGTATTCGAAAAGAAAGTTATGCAGAAATCTTAACTCAAGCTAAATTAGTTGATGATTTTATAATAAAAACAAAAAATATTTCTAATGAATAATAAATCGATATATGTAACAAAGCCTACTTTAGCTCCTTTAGAAGAGTATTTTGATGTTTTAAAAGGAGTTTGGGAAAGAGGAATATTAACACATAACGGCCCTGTCGTCCAAAACTTAGAAAAGCAGTTAGCCGAAAAGTTGAATATTAATTACTTGATTGCAGTAAGTAATGGTACAATTGCTTTACAAATGGCAATAAAAGCACTTGATTTGAAAGGAGAGATTATTACCACACCTTTTACCTGGATAGCAACTGTTAGTGCTATAAAATGGGAAGGTTGTTCTCCAATTTTTTGTGATATAGATCCACATACATTGAATTTAGATCCAAAAAAAATTGAAGAACTAATTACAGACAAAACAGTCGCTATTATGCCAGTGCATGTATTTGGGAATCCTTGCGATGTAAATACGATTGAATCTATTGCAAAAAAACACAATTTAAAAGTCATATACGATGCTGCTCATGCAGTTGGCTCAACATATAATGGGAAAAGCATTCTAGAATATGGAGATATTTCAGCAACAAGTTTTCACGCTACCAAATTGTTTAATACAGCTGAAGGAGGTGCATGTATAACAACCAATAACGAACTATATGAAAAAATACAAAGGATTCGATTTTTTGGTCATAACCAGTCTAAAGATATTGTTGAAGACGGATTTAATGGGAAAATGACCGAAGTTCATGCAGCATTAGGAGTTGCAAACATGAAGTATTACGATGACGTTTTGTCGGATAGAAAAAAGAAATACAACTATTATCATAATGCTTTATCCCCATTAAATTTTCTTTATTTTCAGAAATTTGAAATCGGTGAACCTAATTATTCTTATTTCCCTGTTATTTTTGATAGTGAAGAAAGACTCCTAAAAATTGAAAATAAGCTTAACAAAGAGAAAATATTCCCAAGACGATATTTTTATCCATCAATTAACACATATACTAATATTGTTGATTATCAGAAATGTCCAGTTTCAGAAAATATTTCAAAAAGAATTCTTTGTTTACCCTTATTTTGGAACATATCTAATAATCAAATCAATAGAATAGCAAATGCATTTAATGACCATTGAATTATTGGTTAATAACACTAATATAAATTTTAATATTTAACTAAACACAGAATATACTCCATTGAAATGAAAAAGGTATTAATAATTATTGATAATATTATTCAATACGATAGGTTTAAGAATGTAATCAAGCAAAAGGGTAGAAAAGATGTCAAATTCATTTTTAAGCATAGTCCAATTAAAAGCGATATATGGAATCATCCCGATTTTAAAGATTTAATTTTTAGTCAAATAGATGTCAAGAAAGAATATGATTATATTATCCAAAATTTTAATCTTATAATTTCAGTGCATTGCTTTCAACTCTTTCCAAGTGAGTTAGTAAAAAAAATTAGGTGCATTAATATTCATCCCGGTTATAACCCAATAAACAGAGGTTGGTACCCACAGGTTTTTTCAATTGTTCATAATTTACCAATAGGAGCAACTATTCATGAAATTGATGAGAAACTAGACCATGGTTCAATTATCGCAAGAAAATTTGTTAATAAATATATATGGGATACATCATTTAGTATTTATAATCGAGTCCTCAATGCTGAAATTGAGTTATTTGAAGAATTTTTTGACCTAATTATAGATTCTAATTACAAAATTATTAATCCAGAAAATGAAGGGAATATTTTTTTAAAAAAAGATTTCTATGAACTCTGTAAAATTGATTTGGAAGAAAGAGGCACATTTCTCGACTTTTACAACAAGCTAAGAGCGCTTTCTCATGGGAAATATAAAAATGCTTGGTTTGAAGATCCTATATCTGGAAAAAGGATATTCTTAAAACTTGAAATTGATTATGGTGAATGAATAGCTTTCTGACTAATTCTTTTTCTACTACTATTGCTTTTTTATAATAATTAGAAAAAAAAATCAAGAACAAATTTATTAACTTCCTATTTACATATTAAATAATATCAAATTATAAATTCAATAAGTGTTCACAAAAAATTAATACGTAATTTAATAAAATAATAGTCAAGAGCATTGTTATAATAATCAGATCCCGCTCTTTCAAGAACTCTCTTTTAGGCGCATTATAGAAGAGGAATAATGCATGCTTATTTTTTTGAAAATTTAACCCAAGTAAGAGAACTAACAGAAAATTGGATGAATGATTACAACGAATCAAGGCCACACGAGTCTATATAAGATATATCTTTAAAAACATACTCAGAAGAAATGAAAACACAGACCGAAATTAAAGGAGCTATTTAATCAATATGTTTAAAAAGACACTGACCTATAATGGAGATTTTGACAAAATGGGGATTTCGACACTATCTATTTGTTGAATTTGTTTATTCCATATTCAAAAAAAACACAAATTAATGGTATATTATGATTGTAATTAGCGTATGTATGATTACATATAATCACGAAAATTACATTCGTGAAGCGATAGAAGGAGTTTTACAACAAAAGTGTAAATTCACAATTGAATTAGTAATTGGAGAAGATCATTCAACTGATAATACTGCAAGTATCATTAAAGATTATGAAATACAATATCCAGATTTAATTAAAGCTAGATTTAACGAAATCAACCTTGGATTAATACCCAACTTTTTAAAAACAATTGAGGAATGTTCCGGCAAGTACATAGCCATCTGTGAAGGGGATGACTATTGGACCGACCCATACAAACTACAAAAACAGGTTGCATTTTTGGAAGATAACACGGAGTACTCAATTTCGCATACTGCCTTTAATTACTTTTATGAAGAATCAAAATCATTTGAAGAATCTATTAAAGAAACTGATACAATTAATAAAATACAGAAGTATTCTTTAAGTGAAGTTAAAAAAAACATTATTGACCATAATAGATATAGGATACAAACTAATACAGTCGTTTTCCCAAAAGTATTATATGATAAGTTGTGTTTGTCTGACTCCTTTTTGTACACATCAGGTTATTTTCAAATGTGCGATACTCAATTGATGGTAGGATTATGTGATTTAGGTAATATCCATTTTCTAGGTGATATCACAGCAGTATATCGAGTTAGCAATGGTTCTACAAGTAGATCAAAAAACGTCATAAATAAAATAAAATTTAATACATCAGTTGGGGAATTGAGAGTCTACCTTTCCAATAAGTACAGACTTAATAAGTATTTAAAAATAAAATTTGAACAAGAATTCAATAAAAATGTGTTTAATCATTTATGCATTATAGACCCAACATTTAAATCTAAAGTTAATTTTAAATACTCATCAATTAAAAATTTAATTATTGGTAAATTAATAATGTACTCTACGACTAGAAAAATATTAAAATCAATAATTAGTGTTAAGGTTAAATTAATAATGCTTTCCAAAAAAGTTATGGAATATTTTTCTATAATAAGGAAATCAATATAAGCATCAAAACTCTATTAATTCTAGACGATTAAGATTATTCCTCAATAAACTACATTGATATGACAATTATTGTATTTCAACATGAACCATTAACGTCCCTACCACCAACGATATCTTTATTATTAAGCTTCAGGAAGAAATATGATAATGTTATATTTATCAGCAAATCAAATAACTCGTCCTATTTGCATTTTTTTGAAGAAAATAAAATTGAATACAAAGAAATTATTGATAAAATAAAATTAAGATATGGGATTCTACCATCCTTTTTTGAACGTTTGTATAACTTACGAAGAATTTATAAAATTTTTAACATTTATAGAAATACTCCACATATAATATGGACAACTACTGAAGGATCTGTTGCCTATCTTGGCATGAGAATTTCAAACTATAATCATGTCATGCAATTGATGGAGCTTTATGAAGATATATATATTAAAAGTAGAGTACCATTAAAGAAGAAAGTTCGGATTGCCACAATTGCAAAAAAAGCAAAAGCAGTTGTAGTCCCCGAATATAATAGGGCTCATATTCAAAAAGCATGGTGGGGTCTTAGTATTCTGCCATTTATTCTTCACAATATTCCTGTCTATCACCCAATTAAAAAGAATTTGCCAATACAAGATAAGCAAGCTAGGCAAATAGTCAATTCTATTGTAAATTCTGGAAAGAAAATAATTCTTTACCAAGGTATTATCAATAAACAAAGGAATATTAGTCCAATCATTGAAGAAATCACTTCAAAGAATTCTTTATATTCTATTTGTATTATGGGATTAGTTGATCAGGATATCCTTTCAAAAATTGAAAAAAATAAAGATGTATATATTTTACCATGGCAAATACCCCCACACCATCTTGAAATTACTAGCTGGGCTGAGATAGGAATAATGATTTATGAACCAGTGAATGCAAGTTGGCGTACACCACTTAATGCATTATTTTGTGCTCCCAATAAGCTTTTTGAGTACACTGGTTTTGGCATACCAATCATTACTAACGATTGCCCATCTCTCCGACTTGATTTCGAATTGTCTAATATAGGCTCAATAGTTGATATTAATAATCCTGAATCAATTAAAATTGGTCTAAAAAAAATTGAATCTAATTACAATACAATTAGTAAATGTTGTGTTTCATTTTTTGAAAAAGCAAATTATATTGAGGAATTGAATTCAATAGTTAATTATGTAACTTCAAAAGGGAAATGAGTTAATTGTCCTGTAGTATTTGATAGAAGTCCATTTGAAATTTCTATTAAAACGAAATTTAAAGGAGATTAGATTACATAATATTCTTGTGTAAGTAATGCTGACAACAAATGGATGCATAAATATCAATAAAAATGTATTTGTGTCCAATAATAGTGACGAAGGTATAAGCGAAAAGCTTAAAAAATGTTCAGCTTAATTTATACTGTTCATCGGCAGTGTTGAAGTTATATTTATAGCACAGATCTTTTAAAAATATATCTTTTTATATGAAAAATAAAAAGTAACTGCAAAAAATCGTAAATTTTTGTATTTATGTGTATTTCTACAAACAAAAAAATAATTATAATTTTGGTAGACAATTATGACAAAAACTAAGAAATTTGGTGATAATCATTGGATTACTCTAGTTATTTTTTTCTGTATATTATTAAGTATATTTGGTTCTGAATGGACACTTGGTGCTATACCATTTTTTTTAAAAGCAATTTCTCAGGTATTTCCAACAATTTGCCTTTTGATTTTGTCTTTTATCGTAAAATCATATAATCAAAAAAAGGTTAATAAGCATACAACAAACTGGTATAGTATTGGTGTAATTACAGTTTTATTTGTTCTTTTATTACAAGGAGTAGGTATAATGGGTTATAATAATATTCCCAAGTCTGAATTAAGTATTATTCAAGCAATATTTTTCGGATATATGGCATATTGGATTACACGCGATAAGAGAGAATCATATTGGTTATTGAAACAAATCGCGGGATTATGTGTAATAATGGGATTTTTAGATACTATTGGTACATTTTCTGGAATTTCACAAAGTAGCTTAATATTTCCGTCTTGGCATACACGCTTATTAGTTTTATTTGGCTATTGTTGGTATTTGTTTCTTTGGCTAACAGAATCAAAAAAAATAGCCAACATAGTTTTTGGGCTTGCAAGTTGTTCAGCAGCAGTATGGATAACTTTTCAAAAACCTATCTTATTTGCAGCATTTTTCTCTACAATTTTTATTTTTTGGTTTACATTACGTACATCTTCACGAAAAACCTTAGTTTACAAACGAATCATAATATTGATAGTAATTTCAACCTCATTATTTTTGTCCATAAATTTTTATAAATCAGGTGAACTGGTTAATTACATATCGCAAATAGTATACAAAAACTTTCTTCGTATAGACGAGGTTTCTAGTTTTAATCAATTTCAAATTGAGGATTGGAATAGAACTTCTGGCGGTAGATTGGATATTTGGGAAATTGCACTAGAACAATTTTTTGAAAACCCATTAATAGGTGGGGGAAAAAAAACTAATTGGGGCTATGGAGCACCCCATGTTCATAACTGGTATCTTGATATGTTACTATGGATCGGAATATTAGGATCCTTACCTTTTTTCCTCGGAATAATTTGGTGGTTTAGAATAATAACTAGACGACTAGTTTTATTTCAAACTGCCAAAACATCTATTCCAGCAATATGTTACATAATAGGACTAATGACGTATAATTTAGGAGGAACAATGCGTTCTTTTTTCTCAGTTTCATCTTATATTTTAATAATAATGGCGTTAACAATAAGACCTGCACAAGATGTCCTAAAAAATACATCTGAGAATTGAACAACAGGCTTAAAAATCTTTCTTTAATTACCTATATATTTGAATGAAATATTATCTATCTATCACTTAAATGTACAAACTATCTATTCAATAAGAGAGTTTCTAAATCTATAAAAGCTTTGTACAAAAAAATAATTGAAGCTTTTGAAAAATCATTCTATTTTAAAATTGAGAAGAAAAATCTAAAATTAAATATTTATGTCTGACGAATTCAATGAACATTATTTCAAAATCACTTATTATTAGACATTAATAACTAAAGTTCACGCAAAAAATCCACAACAATCCAATCAAGTACTTGATAATATAATATCTAATGGGAATTTTTCATTAATGAGATGTTTTAATGTTCTTTATATAGCTCATTACTCTGGGTATCTTGGAGCAAATCGCTCTCTTTTTCAACTAATTGTAGAGCTATGCAAAAATAATTTAATCAGACCTATTGTTTTGATTCCAGCCAAAGGAGAGTTCTCTGAAAAACTTGAGGAAATCGGAGTTTCGTATATCTTTTCAAATTACACTGTAAATACTTACAGAAAAGAGAAATGGTATCATTCAGGGAAAGGATTTTTACGAGAAATTTTCAACTTTATTACTATTCTAAAACTCTTGTCACATCTAAAGAAAGAGAAAATTGATTTGGTACATTCCAATTCAAGTGTGATTGATGTAGGCGTATATTTAGCAGCACTAATGCATAAGCCACATATTTGGCATATAAGGGAATTTGCTCGACAACACTACAAGTTTTCATACAATCTTGGAAACTATTTTGCTAATAAAATGTACTCATTTGGAGCTGATAGAATAATTGTTATTTCTAAGGCTTTGCAGCATTATTACTCTAGTTTTGTAGAACCATCAAAGATCAGGCTTGTGTATAATGGTATTGAAATAAGTAGTATAGACGGCATCCCTAAAAAAAAAGTGGACATAATTCATATAGCAACTGTCGGTCTATTGCATCCAAGCAAACATCAGGATGTAATATTAAAGGCCATTTCCATTATTATACATAAGTACAAAATCTCTAATATTCACCTTAATGTTTTTGGTGAAGTAAAAATAACTGAATATACAAATCTTTTAAATGAAATCATTAAAAAAGAAGGTATTGAAGAATATGTAACCTTTCATGGTTATAAGAATAATATTATAAACATACTGAAGACTATGGATATTGGAATATTGGCTTCTGAATTCGAAGCATTTGGCCGTGTGACAGTTGAGTATATGTTAACAGGTCTTGTACCCATTGTTAGTAACTCTGGCGCCAATACAGAAATTATTCAAGATGAAATTAATGGATATGTTTTCAAGTTAAATGACGAAATGGATTTGGCAAAAAAAATAGTTTTAGTGATAAAAGATCCGTACAAAAGCCATCAAATCTGTACAAAAGCATACGAATGTGCAGTAAATAACTATTCTTCAGAATTAAACGCCAATAAAATTTATAAGATATATAAAGATTTATTAGCTTAGGGACTAAAATAAATTCATAGACCTTAATTTAAGCAAATTCTTACGATAAGTATGTAGGTCACCCCAAATGTAATCAATTATATTCTATCATATTCTCATCTTAACAAATGATTTTTTTTCATCGAAAACACAAAATTCTATTAACTCATAATATATGATAATAACATAGTTATCCAGCAAAAATCTTAACTTATACATAAAATTATCGTAAATCATATAATTATTATTGAACTTCAAGAATTTATTTAAATTTTGATGTTTGTTATGTATTACTTTTCCATTATAAATACTTAATTTATAATGGCATATCTTAAAATAAGGAATTAATAACGAATTACTTGATTGTTAATACTCAAATTTAGAATGTCCAGCCCTCTCATAACAATTGTAACTGTCGTTTTAAACGATTATAAAAACATAGAAAGAACCATACTTTCGGTATTGAACCAAACTTACTCTAATATCCAATATTTGGTAATGGATGGTGCTAGTACTGATGGAACCACCAAAGTGCTTAAGAAGTACTCTGATCGCTTATTTTATCTTAGTGAAAAAGATAATGGTATTTATGATGCCATGAATAAAAGTTTGAATTTAGCAAAAGGAGAGTGGATTCTCTTTATGAATTGTGGAGATATTTTTTATGACGAAAATGTTATTCAAAAGGTTTTTAGCACTTACATAGATGAGGGAGAATCTTTGATTTGCGGCGATGTTATTTATAAGTATCCTAATCGTAAAAGCGTCCTAATTAAATCAAGTGAGCGTGTGAAAGAAAACAAATATATGCCTTCATGCCATCAAGCTATGTTTACCAGACTTTCATGTTTGAAGGAAGCAAATTATGAGACTAGATACAGAATAATCTCAGATTTTATTTTTTGTTACGATTTATATATGGCTGGCAAAAATTTCTTATTAATAAATGATATAATAGCAGTTTACGATGCGACTGGTATATCTTCAAATGTTTCTCTCAGAAAAAAAGAGATGAGCCATTTTTATTTAAGAAAGAAAAAATATTTCAAGGCATATGTCTTTTTCTTTAAGTATTTACATTCACTTGTCTACGACATAATTAAAATTCATGGCATTTTAAAGAGTTTTATATAACCAGTCGAATGCTTCCTCAAATATATTCACTCCTTTTTTTTAAAACTCATCCAAAATGGCAATTTCAAATATTACAATTACTTGGATAACACCTCTTTCGTTTTTAGAAACAGATATTTATATCGTTCCTGAAATTTCCAAACATCATATTATAGATTGGCATATTATCTGTTCGCATAACGAGTCTAATAATTATCAAAAAGAATTAAACGAAATTAAATATTCATTTATAAACATAAGAATATCTTTGCTCGTATTTAAGGATGCAATGTATAGTATTAAGACTTTATTTAGAATTAACAGCTATTTGAATAGTATACTTGATAAAAATAATTTACTGTATGTTAGCTTGTGTTGCTTCCCCTATTTTATGCCATTGTTACGGTTACATTGTGATGTAAAAAAAACAATAGTTGTTGTTCACAATGTAATAACCCCCAAGGGTGCTTCTAGTTATTTCTTAACAAAAATATATACTTATTATGTATTATCCAGATTCCAAAATTTTCAAACATTTTCAACTTCTCAATATAAAGCTTTATTAAACAAAAAGCCAAATAAAAATATTTTTTGCTCTTCTTTCGCTTTAAAGAATTATGGAATACCAACAGCAAGTTTGTCCGAATCAATTACTTTTTTAAGTTTTGGAAGAATCAGAGACTATAAGCGTATTGATGTTTTAATCTGCGCAGCACAAAAAGCTTTCAAAGCAATAAATATTCCGTTTAAAGTTAAAATTGCTGGTAGTTGTAAAGACTGGGAAAAATATCAAAGATTAATTGAATATCCTTTTCTGTTTGATCTTACAATCCGAGAAATCGAAAATAAGGAAATACCCAATTTGTTTTACTCAAGTCATTACTTTGTTATGCCATATCAAGATATTGCACAAAGTGGTTCTATGATTGTTAGTATAAATTACGGCAAACCAATTATAGCTTCTAATCTAGAATCATTTCGTGATTATGTAAAAAGTGATGAAACTGGGTTTTTATTCCAACCTGCTGATGTTGATGAATTATCCAGCATTATTTGTTATGTTATTCTAAATCACACTCTTATCTATCCATATTTATGCAGAAATATTGAGCAATTGAAAATTGATTATTTTTCAACTGAAAAAATTGCAAACAATTATATTGCATTTTTTAATACTCTTTTAGCTGAAAAAAAATGAGACAAATTATTACACCTAAAAATATGTGCATATCTTGTGGTGCATGTGTATTTGCATCAAGTGGAAAAATTCAACTAGAAGAGAACAAATCAGTTGGAATGTATTTACCAAATATTATCCAAAAACTATCAAACCAAGAGTTAATTACAATTAAAAATATTTGCCCAGCAAATGGCTATAAAATAAATTCAATTTCAAAAAAACTTTTTGACAAAAAAAGCGAATATGACTATAGAATTGGTAGATATTTAAATATAGTGGCTGTAAAAAGTTGTTCAAATAAACTTTTAGAAAAAGCTTCTTCGGGTTCTATTATGACTGCCTTGTCAATGTATTTATTAGATAATAAAATAGTTCAAGGAATTGCAGCCACAATATTTACTTATAATTATGATAAAGTAATTCCTACTACACGAATTTTTACGTCTTCATCAGATTTATTAAGAACCCAAGGATCAAAATATATGCCTGTGCCAGCTTTGATGGTTTTAGATGAAATCATAAATTTTGAAGGAAAAGTTGCCTTCATTGGTACTCCTTGCCAAATAGCTGGGTTAAGACTTATTCAAGATAATAACCCATTGTTAAAAGAAAAAATTATTTTAACAATTGGTAATTTCTGCGGTGGGTTCAAAGATTTAAGAGAATTAAATCGGCTGAGAACAATTGCAAAGATGAGAAAAGAAAATATTATTCATTTTCAGTATCGAGGAGACGGGCAGCCAGGCAAGATGTTATTTCAATCAAAAAGTGGGAAAAAATGGGAACGTAGCTATACTAGATATGGAGGTTTGACTGGATATATGAAGCATTATCGATGTAGAGTTTGTATTGATGCAACAGCTGAATTAGCCGACATATCCTGTGGTGACGCATGGCTTCCGAGATTTCTAAATAACGGGGGAAACTGGTCTGTCGTTATAGTAAGAAATCCTGAGATACAGGAGTATTTATCACGTATGGAATCTGATTCTATTATAAAATTAGAAAAAATAGGGATAGAAGAATTAGTCTTTTCTCAAAAAGAGAATTTAACTTCAAAAAAAGAACGTTATTTAAGCCGAAATAATTTTCTCAAAAAAACTGGTCATACTCTCCCTGTATTTGATAGTGGTTGGAATGAAAAAATGAATAAATCATTCTTTTATGAAGCTAAAGTCTACTATGCTCAGCTTTTCAAATATTATATGGAAAAGATTAGGCTATATTCATTATTAAGATTGATGGTAAAAACAATCATAAAAGACTAGTGTATGAAGATTTCATTAATCACATATCATTTTTCAACAAATAATGGAGTTGTTATGCAAGCATACGCAACTTGTAGGATTCTAAAGAATTTAGGTCATAATGTGGAAATAATCAACTTACATCATAAGGATCTTCAAAACAAGTCTATCATGTTTAAGTTTTTTGAACGAATTATTCGTGAAATATATATGAGAAAATTCCAGAAATATTTCTTGCCACCCCTAACAAAAAAATATTACTCATTGAAAGAACTTCAAAATGATCCTCCAAAATCTGATTGCTATCTTGTAGGGAGTGATCAAGTTTGGAACCCAAATATATGTAATAATTCTTTGTTAGCATTTTTCTTAGACTTTGGTAATTCAGAAATTAGGCGAGTTTCATACGCTTCAAGTTTTGGTGTAAAAGAATGGCCTATAACAGATATCAATATTAATTTGCATCTTTCAAAGTTGCTAAATTCATTCTTTGCTGTCTCTGTTAGAGAAGAAGAAGGAAGGTTTATATGTAATAAAAACTTTGGTATAGAGCCTACAGTGGTACTTGATCCAACTTTACTACATAGTGATTATAATGAAATTACTGGGGAAATTAATTCTAATCAAGAAATTGTTTGTTATAAACTAAATAAAACAAAAGATTTTTTTGAAAACATTTCTGTTGTTTCAAGAGAATTGAAACTACCTATTAGATTATTAAATAGTTGGCGCCCTATAAGAGGGTTTAAGTATAATTTTCCTCCTTCCACAAAAGTATGGATAAAGCGAATTGCAGGAGCTTCTTTTGTAGTCACAGACTCATTTCATGGACTTGCATTTAGTTTAATCTATCAAAAACAATTTGTTGTAATTTTAAATGAAGATGGTAAAAATTCAAGACTAGAGAATGTGTTGAATAAATTAGATTTAAATGACAGGCTTTTTACAAGCGTTAAGGCAATGTCTGATAATTTATCTTGGAAAAATAGGATTGATTATGAAATCATTGGCCCAAAATTACAATTATTGAAACAAAGTTCATTAAACTTTTTGCAAAATGCGCTTCATCAAAATGACTAACTGATAGTTCTTGATACATTATGATTGAAAGCCAAGAACTATCATTTGTTTCACGAGATAATAATTTTGACCTTTTGAGGTTATTTGCTGCTTTACAAGTTTGTATAGGGCATACAGCATTTCATTTAGAAGTTCCGATTGAATTTAGTAGATACATATCATTTTTTCTATGAGTTCTAATGTTCTTCTCGATAAACGGGTTTATAATTACATTATCATATCCATTTATAAATAAAAAAGAAAGTGATTAACAATAAACTTCAAGTATTGCTCTGCTCACCAACAAAAGGTATTATCTGGTGTGGAATCTCCAGATGGACGATTTATATAACAGATTATTATAAAACTAATAAAGATAATATTGAGCTAGAGCTTTTCCCTTTGACAAGAAAAATCAAGTGTTATGATGGACAGAATCAGATAGTCAGATTATTAGCAGGTATTTATGAATATGCTATGTTTTTATTAAAATTAAAAAGAGTTCTAACAAAAAAAAAATATGATGTCCTACACTTGGTCTCAAGTGCTTCCATAAGCTTACTTAAAGATTTAATCATGCTTTGGATGGCGAGTAGGAAAAAGACCAAAACGGTCATCCATTTTCATTTTGGCCGAATACCTGAGTTATATGTGAAAAGAAACTGGGAGCAAAAATTATTGCATTGGGTCATCTCTATGGCTGATAAAGTAGCAGTAATCGATAAAGAATCGTATGATACCTTGATTCAGGCTGGTTATACCAATGTTAATTATCTTCCAAATCCATTAGCTCCGGTTGTTTCTAAAATCATAGGTGAAAATATAGATATCCAAAAAAATGAGAACAAAATTGTATATGTCGGACACGTGGTACCCACCAAAGGAGTATATGAGTTGGTCAAGGCCTGTAGAGAAATACCGAATATAAATTTAAAATTAATTGGAGCCGTTGATTATAGTGTCAAAAGGGACTTATACTTAGAATATGAAAATAATTCAAAGAATAAGATAGAAATTGTTGGAGAACAGGAACAAGAATATATCATAAAGGAAATGTTATCTGCCCGAATATTTGTTTTACCTTCTTATTTTGAAGGGTTTCCAAATGTAATCATAGAGAGTATGGCATGTGGGTGTTCAATTATTGCAACATCCGTAGGAGCCATTCCTGAAATGTTAGGTGTAAACGAGGAAAATCCAGCAGGAATCTGTGTTAGGACAAAAGACATTGAAGCATTGAGAAAAGGAATCTTAAGATTCTTGGATAATAGGGCATTATCTGAAAATTATGGCTTTAATGCTAGAAAAAGAGTTAATGAGATGTACTCCATAGACATTGTTTGCAAGAAAATGGAATCAATATGGAAATCAACCATAAAATGATTTTTCTTATAGTTTGTTTCCGTGTCTAAGTTGTATTAGAGACTCTTTTTATAATTTTAATAAAAAAATAAATTTAGGGTAATGAAAGAAAATGAAAAGAATTGTTGTGTGATTTGTTCAAATTGTGTAATGGATACTTCTGATCCAAACATCTATTTCGATGCCTTTGATGTTTGTGATCACTGCAGAGATTTTCAGACTAATGTGCTGCCTCATTGGAAATCTAATGGCCGGGAGAGGGATGACTTGAATCATATAATTGATAAAATTAAAACTACCGGAAATGGGAAAGAATTTGACTGTATTCTAGGAATCAGCGGTGGAGTGGACAGCTCTTATATGTTGCACTTAGCAGTAAAGGAATTTGGTCTTCGCCCATTAGTTTTTCATGTCGACGGTGGTTGGAACTCAGAATTGGCTGTCCATAACATCAATGTAATGATTGACAAGCTTAGCCTTGATCTTTATACAGAGGTTATAAATTGGGAAGAAATGAAAGATTTTCAGTTAGCCTTTTTCAAATCGGGAGTACCTCATTTAGATATCCCTCAAGATCATGCATTTATAGCAACACTTTATCAATTTGCAGAAAAACACAAGATTAAGTACATTTTAAATGGCGGTAATTTTTCTACTGAATGCGTCCAATACCCTATGCAATGGTTGTACTATGGTACTGATATGGTTCATATAAATGATATCAGAAAGAAATTCGGAACTATTAAAATGGATACCTATCCATTTAGTTCAGTTTTCCGCCATAAGATTTTCCTAAAATACATTAAGGGGGTAACTGTCATAAAACCTCTAAATTACATTCCCTACATTAAAGAAGATGCCATTTCATTTTTAGAGAAGGAGTATAGCTGGAAACCCTATCCTCAGAAGCATTTTGAGTCAAGATTTACTAAATTTTATGAAGGATATTGGCTCCCGGAAAGATTTGGGTTTGATACAAGAAAGGTTCAGTTTTCAAGCTTAATATTAACAGGTCAAATGACAAGGGATGAGGCTTTGGAACAATTGAAAAAACCTGCCTATAACCCCGCAACAATTGAAGATGAGTTTAACTATATTGCGACAAAACTTGGTATATCTTCACAGGAACTTCGCCATTATTTTAATATGCAAAAAAAATACTACTGGGATTATAAAAACCAACAAAACATCTTTAGAATTGGAGCAAAAGTTTTAAACTTATTAGGTATAGAAAAAGTTAAGAAACGTCAGAAATGATAACAATAATTGATTATGGTCTTGGCAATATCAGAGCCTTTGTAAATGTTTATGAGCGTTTGAATATTAAAACAAAAATTGCTCGTATTGGCAACGACATTAAAGGAGCAACAAAGATAATTTTACCCGGTGTTGGAGCATTTGATTATGCAATGTCGCAATTGAATGCATCCGGAATGCGCCACGAACTTGAAAAACAAGTTCTTGAAAATAATATCCCTGTCGTTGGCATATGTGTTGGAATGCAAATCCTTGCAAAATCTAGTGATGAAGGGAAGTTGCCGGGTCTGGGGTGGATTGATGCAAAAGTTCAGTTATTTGACACCAGCAAAATTCCCTATAAAACCCGTTTACCTCATATGGGATGGAATAGTATATCGCCAGTTAAAACGAACCCATTATTAAGTGGATTTAACAATGAATCTAGATTCTATTTTCTTCACTCTTACTACTTTGTTTGTAATAATAAGGATGATATTATCTCAACAACGGAATATGGGATCAGCTATGCAAGTGCAATAAACTCCAATAATATCTACGGTATACAGTTTCACCCAGAAAAAAGTCATTCGAACGGAATCCAACTATTAAATAATTTTGCAAAAATATAGAGATGCTCTATCCTCGTATTATACCCTGTTTATTAGTTCATAAAAAAGGACTTGTTAAAACGACAAAGTTTAAAGATCCAAAATATGTTGGGGATCCCATTAATGCAGTAAAGATATTTAATGAAAAAGAGGTTGACGAACTTATTGTGCTGGATATTGATGCATCAAGAGAAGGTCGAGAACCAGATTACAAAATGATAGAAAATCTTGCGATTGAATGTCGAATGCCTTTATGCTATGGTGGTGGAATAAAGACTGTAGAACAGGCTCAGAAAATATTCAATCTTGGGGTTGAAAAAATTGCACTCAGCTCAGCAGCGGTAGAAAATCCTTTAATAATCAAACAATTATCAGAACAAGTGGGAAATCAAAGTGTTGTGGTTGTATTGGACATAAAGAGAAAATTATTTGGTGGTAAATATGAGTTGTTTTTACAAAATGGCACAAAATCAACTGGTTTAGACCCCATTGCTTTTGCCCAGAAAGTACAAAGTTTGGGAGCTGGAGAGATCGTCGTTAATTCTATTGATTATGATGGAGTTATGAAAGGATATGATATGGATTTTATAAGCAGCATTAGAGATGCAGTAAACATTCCACTAACAGTTATGGGAGGCGCCGGAACCCTTGATGATATAGGTAATGTTATTAAACAACACGGGATAATTGGTGTAGCTGCAGGTAGCCTGTTTGTGTTTAAAGGAAAATTTCGTGCAGTCCTTATTAACTATCCTACAACTCGAGAAAAGTCAGAATTATTAAAAACCTTTTTTTTAATAAATAAATAATTAAAAATTACTTTATAATGAGTACCCCTTCAGCCAACGTCCTATTAATCACCGGTGGGACCGGTTCTTTCGGCAATGCAGTTCTTCGTAGGTTTATTAATGATCCCAAATTCAAGGAGATTCGAATCTTCTCTCGTGACGAGAAGAAGCAAGATGATATGCGTCACGAACTGCAAAATCCCAAGTTAAAATTTTACATTGGAGATGTGCGAGACAAAAGATCTGTAGATGGGGCAATGGTAGGCGTTGACTATGTCTTTCACGCAGCTGCTCTTAAACAGGTTCCATCTTGTGAGTTTTTCCCTATGCAGGCGGTAAAAACTAATATAATTGGCACAGAGAATGTGTTGGATAGTGCTATTGAGCACGGCGTTAAGAATGTTGTTGTTCTTAGTACAGATAAAGCGGCCTACCCTATCAATGCTATGGGAATTAGTAAGGCGATGATGGAGAAGGTTGCTATTGCCAAAGGGAGGCAGCTTGGATGTGATTCAAAAACAACTATATGCTGTACAAGATATGGGAATGTTATGGCTAGTCGTGGCTCTGTTATTCCACTTTGGATTGAGCAGATAAAGTCAAATGGTTTTATAACCATTACAGACCCCAATATGACCCGTTTTATGATGACCCTGGACGATGCCGTTGATCTTGTCCTTTATGCTTTTGAACACGGTAAAAATGGTGATTTGTTTGTACAAAAAGCCCCTGCAGCAACTCTTAGCACTCTTGCTATTGCTCTAAAAGAGCTATACAATAAATCTACTGAAATTAAGATTATTGGGACAAGGCACGGTGAGAAACTTTACGAAACTCTTGTTACCCGGGAGGAGATGGTCAAGAGTATAGATATGGGTGATTATTTTAGAATCCCGGCAGACAACCGAGATTTAAACTACGACAAGTTCTTTATCGAGGGACAAGAGGAGTTGTCTACAATTGAAGATTATCACTCTCACAATACCAATAGACTAGATGTGGAGGGGATGAAGAAACTTCTGCTAAAGTTAGAACTTATTCAAAAAGAGCTTAAGATAATTGATTTATGAGAATAGGAATCACCGGTCAAGCGGGATTTGTAGGGACACATCTGTATAATACTCTTGGGTTAGAAAAACGATTTGAGAGAGTTCCCTTTGAGGACTCCTATTTTGAAGATGAGAGTAAGCTTCGTTCATTTGTAAAGCAATGCGATGTAATAGTGCATCTGGCTGCAGTAAACAGAGATCCTAACCCAATAGTCATTTATAACACAAATCTGAATCTGGTTAAGCAGCTAATATCTGCAATGGAGAGTGAGGGGGTTACTCCACACGTTCTTTTCTCATCCTCTACTCAGGAGGAGAGAGATAACCTATACGGGAAATCCAAGAAAGAGGGTCGAGAATTGTTGGAGAATTGGGCAAAGAGAACCGGAGCTACTTTCTCCGGGCTAGTAGTTCCTAATGTCTACGGGCCATTCTCGAGGCCTAACTACAATACATTTATTGCCACATTTGCACACCAATTAGTAAATAAAGAAAAGCCTGTTATACAGGTTGATGGATATATCAAATTGATTTATGTGGGTTCCTTATGTAACTTCATAATATCTCAGATTATTACAGCTACCAAAGGAACAGTTAATCGTATAGATGTCCCTTATGACTTTGAGAAAAAGGTCTCAGATATTCTATCTCTTTTTGTAAATTTTAAAGATTTGTATGCCGATAAAGGTATCATCCCAAATCTTAAAGATATTGACGAGGTAAATCTATTTAACACCTTTAGGAGCTATCTAAATTACTCAACCCATTTCCCTGTTAAGTTGGTTAAAAACAGTGACCCTCGAGGTGTGTTTGTTGAGACTATTAAACTTGGGATTGGTGGACAGGTTTCATTCTCTACAACAGTTCCCGGTGTTACTCGCGGCAACCACTTTCACACCAGGAAAATAGAGAGGTTCACCGTTATTCGTGGCAAAGCCAAGATTCAACTGAGAAAGATTGGTTGCAGTGAGGTGATTAATCTTTATTTGGATGGGAATGAGCCCTCCTATGTAGATATGCCTGTTTGGTATACTCACAATATTACAAACATAGGAGAAGAGGAATTATATACTCAGTTTTGGATTAATGAATGGTACAATCCGGATGACGGAGATACATATTTTGAGGAGGTTTAAATGGAAAAATTAAAAGTTATAACTGTTGTAGGAACCCGTCCGGAGATTATCCGGCTTTCGTGCGTTCTTAAAAAACTAGATGATTCACAAGCAATTGATCATATTTTAGTTCATACCGGACAAAACTATGATTATGAACTCAACGAAATCTTCTTCGAAGACTTAGGGCTTCGTAAACCGGACTATTTTCTTGAAGCTGCCGGGAAAAATGCTACCGAAACAGCGGGGCAAATTCTAATTAAGATTGACCCAATTTTAGAGGCAGTTGCACCGGATGCATTTTTGGTGTTAGGTGATACAAACTCTTGTTTATGTGCTATAGCTGCCAAGAAGAGACATATACCTATCTTCCATATGGAGGCCGGCAACAGATGTTTTGACCAACGGGTACCGGAGGAGAGTAATCGTAAAATTGTAGATCATATTGCTGATATTAACTTAACATACAGCGATATCGCCCGTGAATATCTATTAAGAGAGGGGTTACCTGCCGACCGAATCATTAAAACAGGCAGCCCTATGTTTGAAGTTCTCAACCAACATATTGATGCAATTAACAGCTCCGATGTATTGTCTCGCCTTAACTTACAAAAGGAGAAGTACTTTATCGTATCCTCTCACAGGGAAGAGAATATTAATAGCGAAAAGAACTTTAATGGTCTTATTAACTCTCTTAACCTGATTGCAGAGAAGTACGGCTATCCAATAATTGTAAGCACACACCCAAGGACTAGAAAGATGATTGAATCTAAGCAAGTTAAGGTAAACCCTTTGGTTCAATTCCTGAAACCCCTTGGCTTTATTGAGTATAACGCTCTCCAAAAGAACTCGTATGCAGCGCTCTCAGATAGTGGAACAATTAGCGAGGAGTCTTCAATATTAAATTTTCGTGCACTAAACATCCGCGAAGCACACGAACGCCCCGAAGCGATGGAAGAGGCCTCGGTAATGATGGTTGGAATGAACTCCGAAAGAATCCTTCAAGCACTTGTTCAACTTCAATATCAAAAAACAGATTCTCAAAGAAACTTTAGGCCTGTCGCCGACTACAGCATACCAAACGTAAGCGAGAAAGTAGTTAGAATAATAATCAGCTACATAGATTATGTAAATAGAACTGTTTGGAGTGAATAATAAAAATTTAGTGAAAACAATTTTAATTCATTCATTAGTATTTAGTCCCGACGGGGTCTCAACAGCATATTTATATAATGATATAGCTTTGAAATTTAAAGAATCAGGGTTTAATGTTATTGTTCTAACAACAACGCCTCATTACAATATAGTTGAACAAAATAATATAACTCAGCCCCTGAAAAAAAGATTGTTTGGGTTATACTATAAAAGCTTATTTAATGGTATTAATGTATACCATGTAACTCAACAAAAATACAACAGCTCAATATTTAGAATTTTGGGTTTCATATATTGGCATTTTGTATCTTTTATTATTGCACTTTCAATTAAGCAAATTGATGTAATCATATCTCCTTCTCCTCCATTAACAATTGGTTTTTTTAATATTATAATCGGTAAAATTAAAAAAGCAAGAACAATATATAACATACAGGAAATATATCCTGATTTACTCATTGAATCTGGTAAAATCAAGAATAAAATAATTATTAAAATTTTAAGAAAAATTGAAAGGTTTGTCTATAATAAAACAGATATTCTTATTACTATTGATGCAATTTTCTATAATATTATCTCACCAAGGGTAAAGGATAAAAACAAACTTCAAATAATACCAAATTTCGTTGACACAGAACTTTATAAACCCGTAAATTATCATCTTTTAAAGTTAGACGACGATAAATTTCCCAAAAATGATTATTTTAAAATAATGTATGCAGGAAATATTGGCATTGCACAAGATTGGGATTTATTATTAGATGTTGCTGTTAGCCTAGAAGATGAAAAAATAATGTTCTATGTAATTGGAGATGGAGTTATGAGAGAATATTTGCAACAAGTTGTAAACAAGAAGAAAATTAAAAATATCCAAATACTTCCTTACCAAAAAAGGGAAACAATGCCAGCAATTTTATCCTATGCTGATTTACATTTTATTTTTATGAATAAAAGCACAGAAATGCATGGCTTTCCATCAAAGGTATACACTATAATGGCTTGCGCTAAACCACTGTTAATTAGCTCCGGGAAAAATACTCCATTAGTAAACTTTATAGGCGATGAAGGTTGTGCCTTTATTTATGACAACAATAAGGATTCGCACTATTCGAAAATTACCCTTTTTCTTAAATCCGTTAATAAAAATGACTTATCAAAAATGGGGGAAAATGGACTAAGAATAATTACAAGTACATATTCAAAAGAAACTGTTTGCAATATGTATGTAAGATTAACAAATAGTTTTATTTCCTGAATATTTTTATTCAAACATTAAAATTTTAAATATTATTATAATCTCTACAATGTATAATCAACTTTTAAATAAGCATACAAGTCTGGCAGTTGTCGGCTTGGGTTATGTAGGTTTACCTATTGCTTTAGAACTTGCAAAAAAAATATCTGTAATTGGTTTTGATATAAATAATGATAGAGTAGAGAAAATGAAACAGGGATTAGATCCCTGTGGAGAATTAGACAACAAATCTTTCATTGATACAGATATTCTTTTCACATCTTCTTTAGAAGAGCTTTCAAATGCGTCGTTTTATGTAATTGCTGTTCCAACACCAATTGATGATGCTAATATGCCAGATTTAAAGCCGCTCCTTAGTGCTACAAAAACAGTAGCATCTGTGTTGAAAAAAGGAGATTATGTAGTTTATGAATCTACTGTATATCCTGGTTGTACAGAAGAAGATTGTGTTCCATTATTGGAAAAAATTTCAGGTCTTAAGTATTGTAATGACTTTAAAGTTGGATACTCTCCCGAAAGAATAAATCCGGGAGACAAAATACATACTTTAACAAACACAGTAAAAATTGTTTCTGGCTGTGACGAAGAAGCCCTTGAAATCATCTCGAAAGTATATGAAATAGTTGTAAAGGCAGGAGTTCACAGAGCTGCAAACATAAAAGTAGCTGAAGCGGCAAAGATTATTGAGAATACTCAAAGAGATGTTAATATTGGATTAATGAATGAGTTATCAATTATTTGTAGCCGTATTGGAATAAATACTTTTGATGTTTTGGATGCAGCTGGGACAAAGTGGAATTTTTTAAAATTTTATCCGGGTTTAGTTGGTGGACATTGTATTGGAGTAGACCCATATTATTTAGTACATAAGTCACATCAACTCAAATATCATCCGCAAATCATCAACTCAGGAAGATTTGTTAACGATTCAATGGGCGGTTATATAGCCAAAAAACTAGTTAAGGAGATGATTAAACTTGGTAAAAATATAATGGGTGCAAAAGTGTTAGTAATGGGAATTACATTCAAAGAAGATGTTTCTGACATTAGGAATTCAAAAGTTGTTGATATTATTAAAGAATTATTGGATTATGGCGTTTCAATTGATATTATTGATCCAAATGCAAATTCTGATGAAGTATTTAATGAATATGGACTGGAACTTATTGAAAAGCCAAATCAAATAAAGTATGATACAATAGTAGTAGCTGTTTCGCATAGGGAGTATTACTCATTAAACGAAGATTATTTCAAATCATTAGCAACTCAGAATGCTATTCTTGCAGACATAAAAGGAATATATCGAAATAGTATTAAAGATATGATTTACTGGAGTTTGTAATTACAACTTACACACCTCTACCAACTTTCAAATAAGATCTGCCTAACCAATACCTACTAAATATTAATTATCCTATAAATATTTTCACCCCCATCATGGAACATAAGGTAACCTTGCCGATTATTTTATTATTTGCTAAATATTAGTCATTTCGTATAAATTTTAAAAAATATCTAAATGATATGTCAAAAAAAATTGCATTAATAACCGGAGTTACCGGTCAGGATGGTGCTTATTTAGCAGAATACCTGCTTAAGAAGGATTATATTGTTCACGGAATAAAGAGGCGTTCGTCTCTTTTTAATACAGATAGGATAGATCATCTATACCAAGAACCTCACACAGAGAATCGAAATTTCACACTTCATTACGGAGACCTTACAGATTCGATGAACTTAACACGAATAATTCAAGAGGTTCAACCAGAAGAGATTTACAACCTCGCAGCAATGAGTCACGTGAAGGTTAGTTTTGACACGCCTGAATATACAGCAAATGCCGATGGTATTGGGACACTGAGAATTTTAGAAGCAATTCGCCTATTAGGTCTAATAGATAAAACAAAGATATATCAGGCATCTTCTTCCGAATTATATGGTTTGGTTCAAGAGGTGCCTCAAACTGAAAAGACCCCCTTTTATCCTCGATCACCATACGCAGTTGCTAAGCTTTATGCTTATTGGATTACTGTTAACTACAGGGAGGCATACGGAATTCACGCAAGCAATGGTATTCTGTTTAACCACGAATCTCCTATACGGGGTGAAACATTTGTTACGAGAAAGGTTACTCGAGCATTAAGTCGTATCGCTTTAGGTATGCAGGAGTGTATGTTTATGGGTAATCTCTCCAGTTCTCGAGATTGGGGTCATGCCAAAGATTATGTAAAGGCAATGTATCTTATCCTACAGCAAGATAAACCGGATGATTATGTTATAGCAACAGGTATCACTACTACAATTCGTGATTTTATAAAGAAATCAGGTAAAGAAATTGGATTAGAGGTTTGTTTCAAGGGTATCGATGCAGATGAAACTGGTATTATTACTAATGTAGATGAAGTTGTTTTCTCCGAAAAAGTAGGTAAAGCGTATCTTCACGACATTCATAAAAAAATCAAAGAAAAGTCAATAGTAGTTGGTGTTGATCAGCAATATTTCCGCCCTACAGAGGTAGATCTTCTAATTGGTGATGCGACAAAAGCAAGAACGAAGCTTGGTTGGATTCCTAAATATGATTTAGATGCTCTTATTGGCGATATGATGAGTGGCGATATTAAGTTTATGAAAAAAGAGGCTTGGATTCAAAAAGGTGGGTTTAAAACTTTGAATTATTTTGAATGATGAATAAAAATAGCAAAATATATGTTGCCGGACACCTTGGACTAGTAGGTTCAGCTATCCTTGCGAATTTAAAATCAAAGGATTATCATAACTTTGTTTTGAGATCATTGGACCAGTTAGATTTAACAAACCAAACCGATGTTGATCTCTTTTTTAAAACGGAACAACCTGAATATATTTTTCTTGCAGCTGCTAAAGTTGGGGGTATTATGGCAAACAATACCTACAGAGCACAGTTTATCTATGAGAACATTACAATTCAAAATAATGTGATTCATAGTTCGTGGAAATATGGTGTTAAAAAATTACTGTTCTTAGGGAGTACTTGTATATATCCCAAAAATGCACCTCAACCTATGTCTGAGGATGAACTACTCACCTCTCCTCTTGAGTACACAAACGAACCTTATGCAATTGCCAAAATTGCCGGTATTAAGATGTGTGAAAGTTATAATCTTCAATATGGGACTAACTTTCTTAGTGTTATGCCAACAAATTTATACGGACCAAACGATAATTTTAACTTAGAGACCTCTCACGTTTTACCTGCCCTCATAAGAAAGATTTATTTGGGTAAATGTCTGGAAAATAATGATTGGGAATCCGTCATTCTGGATTTGAATAAGCGTCCAATCAATGGAGTTAATGGTTCTTCTGCTAAAGAGACTATTATGAATATTCTTGCAAAATATGGTATTAGCAAACCTAATAGTTATGTGAGTGTAGAAATCTGGGGTACTGGCGCTCCTCTAAGAGAATTTTTATGGAGCGAAGAGATGGCTGATGCTTGCGTATTTGTAATGGAAAATGTGAATTTCTGTGATGTCGCAATTGGTTCCGAGATTCGCAATACTCATATAAACATCGGTACAGGCGAAGAGATAACAATTAAAGATTTAGCACACCTTATCAAGAGCATAGTCGGTTTTCAAGGTGAGCTTTGTTTTGACCCAACAAAGCCTGATGGTACTATGCGTAAACTTACAAACCCATCTAAAATAAACTCCTTAGGATGGAATCATAAAATCAACATTCAAGATGGAATTAGAATTCTATTTGATTGGTATACAATATATTATTAAATATATTATATACTTATTGATAGTAATTCTATCAATAATTGAAATAGGGGTTTTAAGTCTAAATTAAAAGATATTATTTAAAAAGATTAAACTATAATATTAACCCTTCAAAATATGAATTTATTGATTACCGGTGCATCTGGTTTTGTTGGTTCTAACTTGTTGAAGAGCTTCAACAAGAGGGGTATTGTGTTGGATGTAATTGATCTCGGGCAACCTGCACCGAGTTTTGTGAGGGCTGCATATCACTGGGATGATATTGATGCGGTCTATTTTAGTGAATTTGATGCTGTTATACATTTGGCGGGAAAAGCTCACGATACCGGAAACAGGGCGCAACTGGAGGAGTATATCAATGTAAATGTTGGGCTCACTAAAATAGTGTTTGATAAGTTTCTGGATAGTGATGCTGCCAATTTTATATACTTTAGTTCGGTAAAGGCTGCTACCGATAGTGTTAACGGAGAGTCTCTTACTGAGGATGTCACTCCTACCCCATCCGGGCCGTATGGTCAGTCAAAACTTATGGCAGAGAATTACATTCAGGAGCAGATGAGGCTTAACCCACAGGTTATGTCGGGTAAGAGGGTTTATATCTTACGGCCGTGTATGATTCACGGGCCGGGCAATAAGGGGAACCTGAATCTGCTTTACAAGGTGGTTAGCAAAGGGGTTCCGTGGCTTTTGGGGCAGTTTGAGAATCTGCGCTCATTTACCTCCATCAGGAATCTGGAGTTTATTATTGAGAAGTTGGTGGAGGGCGATGTTGAGTCGGGGGTCTATAATGTGTGTGACGATGTGCCTCTCTCTACAAACAGACTTATTGAGCTTATTGGTGACTCTTTGGGCAAGAGGGCATCTGTATGGAACCTCAGCACCGGTTTTGTCAAAGGTGTGGCTAAAATTGGCGATTATCTGCATTTGCCTCTAAACTCTCTTCGTTTGCAAAAGCTAAGCGAAAATTATGTTGTGAGTAATGCAAAAATCAAGGCTGCATTGGGTGTAGATAGTTTACCTGTTTCGTCTGAGGATGGGATGGTTGAGACTCTTAAATCTTTCCGGAATGGTTAATGATTATTTGATTCTTGGTGCTATTTTGTTGCTGCTTCTGGCGGCAATTTTAGTTTACTTTCGGGTTGCCAATCGTTATAACATAATTGACAGGCCAAATGAGAGGAGCTCTCATAAAAAGATTACTCTGCGTGGCGGTGGTGTGATCTTCTTTTTTGGTGTGGTTCTCTATATGCTCTTCTATGGGGTTCACTATCCGCTATTCTTTACAGGGCTGGCATTAATTGCTTTCATAAGTTTCCTTGACGATATTGTTAAGTTAAAGTCGCGGTACAGGATTTTGATCCATTTTGCCGCTATGTTGCTTATGTTCTACGATTGTGGGTTTTATGGCCTGCCTTGGTTCTACACCCTTATTGCTCTTGTAATCTCTACCGGTATTATCAATGCCTACAACTTTATGGATGGTATAAACGGCATTACCGGTGGGTATAGCCTGGTTGTAGTTGGCTCGTTGTGGTTTATTAATAACTGCAGATTCTCCTTTATAGACAATAATTTGCTCTATGTTGTCGCGCTCTCTCTTCTTGTATTCAACATTTTTAACTTCCGACCCCGGGCTCGCTGTTTTGCGGGTGATGTCGGCTCTGTAAGTATCGCCTTTATCAGTCTCTTTATCTTGGGTAAGCTAATTGTAGAGACCGGCGACTTCTCATACCTTATCGTTCTCCTAATTTACGGTGTAGATACTGTCCTCACAATAGTTCACCGTTTAATGCTCCGCGAAAACATCTTCCGGGCACACCGCAAACATATGTACCAAATAATGTCCAACGAACTCCACATCCCCCACACAACAGTCTCCCTCATCTATATGACCGCCCAAACACTCATCACCGCCGGCTACCTCCTCCTCCCAATCCAACCCCTCACCTACTTCCTCGCCACATCCATCCTCACCGGCACCATCTACATAATCTTCATCTCCCGCAACTACCATCTGCACGCAGGCTAACCTTGCCAAGCTTCGTGGGGTATCGCTGATTATCAGCGATTTGTTTTTTGAGCGAGGTATTTAACATAATTTTTACTTGTAAGGAGAAACGGAGAGAACCTTGATAAGCATCGTGGGAAATTCATTTCTCATTACTAGGTTACACTAAGTTAAAATAAAGATGAAAGATTATAATATTTATATTGTTTAGAAAAATAGATTGCTTTAATGTTAAAACTTTAAACTTCATTAAAACTATATTTATCAATCGGAAATCTTATCTCTAATAAAAATTTACTTATTTTTTCTTTATACAAGTTAAGACATTCTTTTTTGCTCATTTCTTTGTTATCAAGTAACAATTTTGGTAAAAATGCATAGAACATCTTATAAGCTCTTTCCTCGTTTTTTTTTGGCAAGTTAAGTTTTTTGTAACATACAATATTATTATCAATACTGATAAATATAGAATTTGAGGTAACTTCTTTCATTCTAAATGACTCAGGTTCAATTATTTTATAATTATACTCATGTAAAATCAGGCCATCATCCAATATTTCATTAATCGTGTTTTTAATGCATGAATCAAAATCATTCATTAAACCCATTTCATAATATGCCTGAACTTTAATTAAATACTTACAAAATAAATCAGAATTATTGAATTCATCAATTTTCTCAATAATATTTGTTAATGTACACTTTATCTGAGATTTTGACTCAATCTCGGTAATATCCTTTTGTAATTCTATATTTTCCTTTAATTTTGATACAATATCATCTTTATTTATTAATGTCTTGTTTTTTAAAATGTCTATTGCCTTTTCAATAATAATGGCTTCTTTATGCAGAGAATAGAAATTAATGTTATATTCAACATAGCTTTTCCAAATTGGAATCAATTTCTGATCTCTACTAAACCATTCATTTGCATAATTTCTTTCTTTTGTAAGTTCAATGATATTTTTATCTGCATTATAATAATCACTTATAAAATATTTTTTTAACAAAAAAACAATGTCGTCATCGCATAATAAATAAATATTTTCTAAAACAGGAGTATCGTTTATTATTGTTTTCAATGTTACAGGTGATACCAAATTATGGTAATCAAAGAATTTATATAAAGCTTCGTTCTCAATTGAATCTAAGATAATTTTTTTATCAGGGTTGTCATTATTTAAATAATTTCTCAACTTTTCTTGATCAATAAAAAGCAATGCAAGTTTCTCTACTGCTTTTTGCAATAATTTTTGCTGATATAATACTTTATGGTGATTGAAAATCCAGAAGTATAAATAGTTTTTTACTTCGATTAGACTTTCTATTTCTGGTAATGATTTTTTACCAAAACAAATTGTGTAATAATTATGATCATTGTAATTTTTCGTTAATTTAATAGTTGATAATAAGCGTTCTATATTTATAGTTGTTGTATTCAATCCTGTCGCCCATTTATCTCTTATTGAATAGTCAATTCTATCAGCATCTATTTCATGTCCATTTAATAAGCTAATAAAGCAATTTAATATTTGTCTTCTATATTCTTCGCTTGAGGTTTTAAACTTGCATCCCAAAATCATCCTTGCAATTAGCAATGGATCCGCTACCTTATCTATTGAGAGGATGGCATTTCTGAACCCATCACTATGTAATACTAACCAAGCACTTACTAATTCATGAGAAGCAGGTGAAGTGGAAAGAAAATCAAGTTTAAACTCTTCTTTAATCTTTTTTTTGATTGAAATGAGCAATGGTAGGCTGTTAATGTACTCCTCTGATAAGTTAATTATATCATTTTTAATAGGACAGGGACTTTTCGATTTATCTTCATAATATGTTTCGAAAGTATGAGAAAACGGTGCGTGCCCACAATCATGGAGCAAGCAAGCTAATTCATATACAATCTTTATATTGTCCCAAAATTTCGCTTCTTGTAAATAGGTTCTTGTAACAAAATGATCTGAATAATCAATGTAATTTAGTTGATCTTCAGAGTGATCAGCAATGGTATTTGCTCTTAAGTTGTAAAAAATTTTACTGCCAATATGAAATGTCCCAATCGAGTGAATAAATCTATCGTGATGTGCACAAGGAAAGATCGAACGGGTTGAAGTTTGTTCAATTCTTTTAAGTCGTTGAAAAAGAGGAGTGTCTATTACTTTTTCGCAATAAGCTTTAGGAATTAAAATAAAACCATGTACAGCGTCTAGAAAACGCATGTAATTGATTTGCTCCATTATTGAATAGAAATTGATTCTATCTCAGTACAGATATAAGCTGGAATGGTTCTATTAACTAAGTCGATATTATTAATAATAACATTTTCCTTATCAAGGAGAACAATTTCTTCATTTTGGAATTCAAAAATACCAGATCTTTGATTAATTGCATCATCAATTGTATCCCTACTTAATTGAATAATGATACCATTATTACAACTTTTTACAATTTTTGAAGAATATTCATTTAAATCAGACAGTTTAATTCTCTCTTTTTTTGATTTAGCAAAATAATTGAGAATTACTTTTTCTGTGCTTAAAACATAACACATATATAAATGAATTATAGAGTTTAACAAACAGTCCAAAGGTAAAAATATTTTTTTAGATATTTACAAAAATTTTCTATTTTTTTGTTACTTCTGTAAAATCATTCAATCTAAATACACCTTATTGATTTTTCATTTCTTTTTGTGTAACTCAATTAATTTTTTAAAGTTATAATCAATAGCTATTTTATCTATAATAGTTGTAACAACCTTAAACAATTCACTATCTTGAGAATAATCAGCTGGACAAACAAAATTAACTCTTTCTTCGGCGATTAGCTTCTCTGCAGCTGCCTTTTTTTTCTTTTAGTAGGATTATAAACTGCTATTGATCTACCTCCTTGTTGTTTAATTAATTTCATACAAGGTATATCCGTTTCTCCATCCCCAAAGTATATCATATGCTTAAAGGGTATCGGACGTTCGATATCAGGTATAAATTCATTAACCTTTTTATTATCTTTTACAAAATCAATTCCTTTGTTAATCATAAATAAGAACTGAGTTTTGGTCGTAAAATCCACTGCAACAGCTGGCCAGTTAGCCGCTCCTTCTGGTGAATAATAAAAAGAGCACTCATATATTCGTTTAAATTCTTTTGCAATAGAAGTTCCTTCTATGATTTCCTTTAATCCAGAAGAATTTATGTAATGCTCAATTTTTACTCCTTTACTCTTTCCATAAATATTGATTAAATTAAACCATTCTGGTACGCCTTTAAAAAATTCTACTTTGTTTCCATATTTCTTTAATGATTTTTTTGGTAATTCAAAATTCTTATGATTAGCTTCTTCTACCATTAACTTCATATAACATAAAATCTCACTTGCATCTTGAGACTCTTTCATGATAGTGTTTTTTCTCCAAAATTCAGCTGGGTCTAGTCCTGTTGCTTGAATAAATCCATATTCTTGCATATTACCGGGCGATAAAGTCCCATCAAAATCATAGATTAGTGCGACAGTAGGTATTTTTTTCCAAGCCATTATCTTGTTGATTTGTAGTTATTCCAATTTGATAAAGCAAACTGTCTCATGCCTTCTCCTGGATTATACCATGGATAAAGAACTATAAACTGCTGCTCTGCTTCAGAAAAATTATCAGTACTAATTAAACCAACTTTGTGCAAATAAAGTAATCCTATAACAGCAGAACGAGAAAATCCCTGATTACAGTGTACAAAAACTTTCATACTATTAATATTATCATGGATAGCTTTGATTGCTTCATCAATTATTGACTTTGAAATATAAGCTGGATCGGGAGCATCTACCAAATTTAATATTAGAGTATTATCGCGAAAAGCCATTAGATATTCTGGATGATTCATAGAGGCTGCCCTGCCTTTATAACCTAAAGCATCTCGATGATATGGTTCTTTACAGGCGTGAATTACGTACCACCCTTCTTGGTGTTTGACAATATTCTCATAATCTTCTTGAGAACCTATGTGTAAATTAGAGAAAACCTGTTTCATTTTGTAATTATTATTTTTAATATACTACCATTATTGAGAAATAATATAATATAAAACACTACTTATTATTACATAAAGATAGATATTTTTTTTATTTTTATATATTTAAATATAAATCAAGCATATATCCAAATTAAGATCAAGTTAAGGTTACGGGTAAAAAGCCGCGGGCGATAATTCCGGTGCATCTCTATGGGATGCCTGCCAAAATGGATGAGATTTTGGAGGTTGCGGGCAGATATGGTATTCCGGTGCTGGAGGATGCTGCAGAGGCTTTGGGTTCGAGGTATAAGGGGCAGTTTTGCGGTACTTTTGGGGAGTTTGCCTGTTTGTCGTTTAATGGGAATAAGATTATTACGACGTCGGGCGGGGGTGCGTTGGTTTGCAGGAGTGCAGATGAGGCTGGCGTTACTAAGTTTCTGGCTACTCAGGCTCGTGATAATGCTCCTCACTACCAGCACTCGTCTGTTGGCTATAACTACAGGCTGAGTAATATTTGTGCCGGTATTGGGCGTGGGCAGATGTTGGTTCTTAACCAACACATCGCCGCCCGCCGGGAGAACAACCAAAAATATATGCAGATGCTAAAAAACGCTCCGGGTATCTCATTCCAAGATAACCCAACAACAGATTTCGAATCTAACAAATGGCTCACCTGCATCATAATCGACCCAAAAAAGGCCGGCTACACCCGTGAAGATCTCCGCAAAAAAATGGATGAGCACAACATTGAAACCCGCCCCCTCTGGAAACCGATGCACCTCCAACCAATCTTCCACGAATACCCATTCTACGGCAACGGCACCAGCGAAGAACTCTTCAACCACGGCCTCTGCCTACCCTCCCACCCCACACTCACCCAAAACGACCTTCAACGCGTGGTGGAACTAACCTTGCCAAGCATCGTGGGGCATCGCTGATTATCAGCGATCTATTTTTTGAGCGCGTTATTTAACATAACTTTTACTTGTAAGAAGAGGAGCGCACACACACCAATGGAGTTTTTGTTAAGATGCAGTTAGTTAAGTATTTGTAAGAGGTCAGCTTTTTTGTGCCTTTAAGCAATGTGTTGTTTTGTAAATACTTAACAAAAACTCCGTTGGTGTGCAAGCCGGCCACATAACCGCGAAGCGTAACACACCCGCGTAGCGGACCATACACAAACTCCATTGGAGTAAAGTTATTTGCCGGTGCTTTTACGGTTATTTCCAGCTCATAGCTGCCGTCTCTGTATTGGGCCGGCAGCCGTGCTAGAATAACCTAAGCACCGGAATAACTTTCCGGTTAGAAATGGAACCTTGGCAAGGGTTGCGGACCCAATCCCGCAACGCGGTAAACACAACTGTGAAACGGACCATATGATCCCTGGGAGTTTTTTACTCTGTGCTGTTTTTCTTATGTTTAACATTTTTGGAAAATCAAAAAAAGTAAACTCACCAAAGCTAAAATGCAAATATTCAAATCAATGCAAATAGGAATAGGAAAGTTATTTGCCGGTGCTTTTTACGGTTATTTCCAGCTCATGGCTGCCTGGCTCTATGTTTGGCCGGCAGCCGCGCTAGAATAACCTAAGCACCGGAATAACTTTCCTTGGCTTAACAAAAAATTTGATCAAAAAATTGATAAATATTATTTCTTTTTATTTTTTTATTATATTTGATTTGTTGATTTACAATCATTTCAATTACTAAAAGCTTCTTAAATTCGCTCTAGTATTAATATAATTAAACTAACCTTAATATTTTAATAAATTTAAGCTCTGTATATCTATGTATTACAATTATTTTAATATTATTTCATTAAATTAATCAACTTATAGGTTTATTTTATGGAATTAATCACTATCTTTGCAGACATTTTATACACCGTGAAGTTCAATAAAAATGGAATTCACGAGTTTGCGAAGGTTTTTAACGAGTGGAGCGATCCTGAGGTGCTTTTTGATTTTTTTGAAGATAATAAGAGTGATCTAAATTCTGGTTTTTTCGGTAAAATAAGTGTAGAAGAAGCAGTTATGATCACAATTGAAGAAGCTAAATACTTGGAAGACCTATTGATATTTTGCGGCAAAAATGGAGGCAAGACGGCTTTGGATATCTTTTTTAAACATGACTTGTATGACTGGCCACAAATTAAAGAGTTGGTTCCAAAGAAAGGATATGGTAAACGTAAAAAATCTTGGCTTAGACTATATGCAATTGAGCTTTCAGAAGAGTGTTATGTTATAACTGGTGGAGCAATAAAGTTAACTCGAAAACTCAAGGAAAGACCACATACAAAAAAAGAGCTTAAGAAAATTGAAAAATTTATTGACTTTCTCAAAGAGAATGGTATTTATAACAATAAAGGCATAATAGAAACAATAGAATTACAATAAAATGTTAGATCTTGATAAGCTCAACAAAATTTCTACTCCTGATACAATATGGAGTAAAGATTCTGCCTTTAGGCAAGAGAACAGTGAATGGCTTCAAAAATCTGCGAAGATAGCGCTGATTGTCTTACGTGCATTAAAAGATCAATCTATCAATCAAAAGGATCTTGCTGTATTAATGGGCGTTAAACCTCAACAAGTCAACAAAATTGTAAAGGGAAAAGAAAACCTTACTCTTGAGACTATTTGTAAATTAGAAAAAGCACTTAATGTTAAAATTGTAGAAGTAAACATCCCTTTTACTAGAGAATTTATTGTTGAAGGCTACCAAACAAAAAGGCAGGAGTTCAAACATACATCCACTATTATTCCGTTCAAATACCCTAGTTACGATTTTGAGCTCACTGAATATGTTAGTGATTATAAAGACGCTGTTTAATTGGACATCAAAATATGACAAAAAATAAAATTATTGGCTTTAGGTTGGCAAGCATCCGCACCAATGAATTCGCAACAGTTGAAGATGTTAATGCCGGCGAAGATAAAATTTCAATTAAAACGGGAGTAGGTGTAAGAATGAGTATTGAAAAATGCGTAATTTTTGTAGATACCAAATTCACATTCATTTATGACAATTGTCCGTTTATCATCCTGAACAGTGAATGTAGTTTTATTGTGGATGACAATCACTTCAAGTCATTCAAAAATGATTCCGATGACTCATATGTAATACCGAAAGACTTTATTACACATCTAGCAGTCATAGCTGTTGGGACAGCTCGTGGAATACTCCACAGCAAAACAGAAAACACAGAATACAATAAATACTTACTACCCACAATAAACCTCACTAAAATAATTAAAGAGGATTTGGTGGTAAAAAATTAGAGGGAGACCTTGGCAAGGGTTGTGGACCCAATCCCACAACGCGGTAAACACAACCGTGAAACGGACCATATGATCCCTAGGAGTTTTTTACTCTGTGCTGTTTTTCTTATGTTTAACATTTTTGGAAAATCAAAAAAAGTAAACTCACCAAAGCTAAAATGCAAATATTCAAATCAATCCCGGCTCTATTGGATACAGTAATCAAATCCCACTTTGGATATTTGGCATGACTTATTGAGGAATGTTGGCAATTCTCCGCCGCAGGCGTAGACCGGCACCGCAGGTGCACCATTTTTACATATCCTCTAATGAGTCTTGGGAGAGAACCTTGCCAAGCATCGTGGGGCATCGCTGATAATCACTGATTTATTATTTATGCAAAATCTACTTATAAGAATTTTTGCGAATACTCTTAGCTAGCCAATTTTGAAATCAAATTTCCGCCATTTATTAAAGTAATACTTTGCCATTTCTAAAAGTTCCAACAGATGGCAAAAAGTACACTATCAATGCAGGATCCTGATAAATCTTCTGCATTAATGGCTACTGCGGATACTAAGCCGTCAATTCTGCTTAAAGGTGACAATCCCAGACTTATTGATGAGTGGCAGATGGCTCCGGTATTATGGGATGCTGTACGATTTGAGGTAGATCGCCGTCAAGCAGTGGGACAATTTATTTTAACAGGTTCGGCTGTGCCTAAAGACAATGCTACGGCGCATACAGGCACTGGTAGAATTTCTCGTATGCTGATGCGTCCTATGAGTTTGTATGAATCAAAAGAGTCAAATGGAGAGGTGTCGTTAAAGGCGCTCTTTGACGGGGAGCAAGAGATTTCTGTTCGAATCACTTTGTACACGCGATATGCGGATATATCTTCAGGCCAACGATGGTGATGTTTACCACTATCGAGATAAAAATGGCCTCGAGTCTGATATGACTGTTAGCCTTATTGTCGGAACGCGTGGCGTTGGAAAGACAACAATGATGCTTCAGCATATCAGTATGAATTATGACATTAATTCGCCTTCTGTACTCTATGTCTCTTTGGATAATTTATGGTTTTCAAGCCACTCACTGTTGGAGCTTGCAGATGAGTTTCACAAAAACGGCGGAAAAGCTCTTTTTTTGGATGAGGTGCATAAATATCCCGGATGGTCAAGGGAGATAAAAAACATCTACGACTCTTATTCGGAGATGAAAGTCGTTTTCACGGGCTCTTCTATGCTGGATATATATAGTTCCGGTGCAGATCTTAGCCGAAGGGCAATCAAATATACTCTAAACGGTATGTCACTAAGAGAGTATCTTGATTATGAGCATAAAATCAAAATAGCACCGGTAACACTCAGTGACTTACTAGCAGATCACATTCCGTTATCAATTGAACTGGCAAAATCTTTCCGGCCGGTTGCTATATTGAAAGAGTATCTTAAATACGGATATTTTCCATACTATAAAGAGGACAAAGAGGGTTATTTTAACCGGGTTGCCGAAACCATCAACACAGTGATTGAAGTGGACATACCGGCAAATATAGATATTGAATATCATACCATTATCAAAATCAAGAAGCTATTTTCCATCATCGCTGCGAGTGTTCCATTTAAACCAAACATAAGTAAACTGGCAGAACAGACTGGGACAACAAGACCAAGTCTCCTCCATTATCTTGATGCACTTGAAAAGGCTCAGGCAATACTCTTGCTGGATAAAGAAGCTACGGGTCTTAAAAGATTGGTTAAGCCAGAAAAGATATATCTGGGCAATACCAATTATGCTTATGCCTTCTCCGGAGATAATGTTAACATTGGTAATCTGAGAGAG
Organism: Bacteroidetes bacterium HGW-Bacteroidetes-5; assembly: GCA_002842515.1. Classification (GTDB taxonomy): domain Bacteria; phylum Bacteroidota; class Bacteroidia; order Bacteroidales; family UBA932; genus Bact-08. The sequence goes on from PHDC01000002.1 coordinate 198,715, forward strand.
ACTTTCATCTATTCAATGTTAAGTGCGACAAATAAAGTCGCTTACTCAGATAAAACTGATTTTACAGTCGATGGTAAATATCATTTTGAAATAGGAGGCAAAGAGAAAAACCAAAAACAGATTTCCGGTCTCAAAGAGGCGTATATTGTTAAAGATAATATAGAGACAGGATATTTAAATCAAATACCTCTCTGGATGTTCGGGCTGCTGTATTAACCTTGCCAAGCATCGTGGGGCTTTATTAATAAACAGCGCGTTAGCTTTTTAACAACTTTGTAAGTTCCCACGCTTGAACGTGGCGTATTCCTTGATTAGATGGCATATTTACATCGTCAAGTGATACGACAAATTTTTCGTAATTGTCTTGAATAGCCTCCAAAGAGGCGTATTCACGTCGCGCGGTTTGCTCATCTGCAAGAATATAGGCTACTTGCAAATATATAACTCTGTCGCCTTTTTTTGCTACAAAATCGACCTCTTTATCCCGCATAGCACCCACATAAACCTCGTATCCGGTTCGGTGAAGCTCCAAATAGACGATATTCTCTAATTTGTATCCGAGGCCATAACCAAACCCGGGATAGAGATAATTCTTAAACGAAAGGTCGTTGATGTAATATTTGCAGATGCCGGAGATTGTCTCTTTGCCTCGGATGTCATAACGCTCGACCCGATGAACAAGAAACGCATCCTCTATATATCCGATGTAATTGGCAACTGTGTCGTAGGTTGTTTTGCGCCCGTTACTTTTGAAATAGTTAGCAATATTGTTTATTGACATTAAAGTTGAGGCATTGTTGACCTGATATATGAATATCTCTTCCAATAACTTTGGGTCCTTGATGCTGTGTCGCTGAATTATATCTCTAAGCAGAACTGTATCCTTTATGGCAGATATATAGTTGCGTTTTGTCTCGTCGTTCCCAAGCTTAAAAAGTTCCGGCAATGCTCCGCTCTCCATATATTCCAGATAACTTTGTTTCCCGGGATCCTTTTTAGTTATGCCTGTATATTCAGAAAAGCTGAACGGGAGTATCTCAAAATTTACATATCGACCGGAAAGCAGTGTAGCAAGCTCTCCGGATAACATTTTTGAATTGGACCCGCTTATAAATATCTCATAACTATCTACATAATCTTGTGAATAGGAGTTTACGAATTGTTCCCACTCCCGGATGTTTTGTATTTCATCAATGAACAACCAAATTTTCCCGGTGGGTTTGAGTCTCTCTTTATATAGTTTCACCAAAGTGTCCAGCTCTTTATAGTCACTTATAAAGTCGAAATCTGTAAACTCTTTATTAATATAGAGGATATTATGCAGATTCACTCCCTCTTCAATGAGCCGATGTGCAATTTGACGTAAAATATAACTTTTACCTACACGGCGTTGCCCGACAAGTACTTTAATCAACCTATTGCCGGTCGAATCAAATATCTTATCTGTATAATCCTTACGAGGAAACCCAAGTTCAGGAACATTGCCATTCCAGAAATTATACTTTTCTAAAGCTGCGAATTTATCTTCCATACTCGAATTATTTCACACAAATATAATAATATTCTTTTATACTCGAACAATATTATAGACATCTCTTTTTTTGAGAGTTTTATCTCAGAGCTGTAGTGCCAATTTGCTTAATATCACGGAATTAATATAAATACCGTATTTGATGTAAGTATTTTAAAATCTGATGTTTGGCACTACAGCTCTGAGATGAATGCTGTCACCCAGGCAACTCCGGTCAGTGGCGTCGCCTACACCCTTGCCGGCCTCACAGGAACAACAAAAGAGGCGGTAGTAACTCTTACATCTGCGGCCACACTTACCGCCACCAACGCCGACACTAAGGTATATATGGTTATCAACCCGGGTACACCCACCGGTAGCTGCCTTGTAGGGGTATCAACAGATGGCACCACCTGGAAATATCTCGAAAAAGCAGTCCCTGTGGGCGGCTTTAAGCGGGGTGTCAAATATGTGGTTACAATAGACGCTGCTACGGCAACTCTTGAGAATGTAGTAGTCGGGGGTGCCGGTAAGATATGGATGGACAGAAACTTAGGAGCCACGCGGGTTGCTACAAGCAGCACCGATGCAGAAGCTTACGGAGATCTATACCAATGGGGAAGACTCTCCGATGGGCATCAGATAAGAACATCCGGAACCACAACAACATTAGCAGACTCCGATACTCCGGGACATAATAATTTTATAAGATCCTCTTCTCTACCTATCGATTGGCGCGACCCGCAAAACGACAACTTATGGCAAGGTGTGAGCGGTACCAACAACCCGTGCCCAAGCGGTTTTAGAGTTCCTACAGAAACTGAACTAAATGATGAGCGACTAAAGTGAAGCACCAATAATCCAGCAGGGGCTTTTGACTCGCCACTTAAACTCCCCGTAGCAGGCATGCGCAACTACTCCTCTGGTTCGCTCGACTATGTTAGTTACTAAGGCATGTACTGGAGTAGTACCGTAAGCGGCTCCAACTCACGCTACCTGTTCTTCCAGAATAACTACTTCAATGCCGAAATGCAATTTCACCTCCGTGCGAATGGCTTTTCTGTTCGCTGCGTTAAGGATTAACTTTGCCAGTGTTTGATGAAACTATCTGACATACAAATATCTACAAAACCCAGTTTTCCAATATTGGAAAACTGGGTTTTGTAACCACAAGAACAACAAACACATACATCAAACACTGGCAAAGTTCAGTTTCAAAATCTGGCAAAGGCCATTGATGATCTGTTTTTTTTTCTTAAATTCAAAGCAATTTTGTAAATAGGGCATAAAATTGCCCTGTTTTTCCATTACCTAATAAAAAACTTATTATTATGGAACTCAACTTTGAGAACGAACGCACCCCAAAAGTGTATTCACCTCCGGTAATTGAGGTGATAAATATTAAGCTTGAGAAGGGATTTGCAGCATCTTCCGATAATTGGAATGATGGTGGTGAATGGCCCGATGAATAGTTGCTTTGCAGATTTTTAAATTTAAAGAAAATGTTTAAAATTTCAAAAAGGAGTCTGCAATTGATAATTATCATTGTCACTCCGTTTGCTTGCGCAAAAGAGACGCAAAACAGCCCCGAAGATCCTTTGAAAAATACAATTAAAATTATTGGTGCAGATGCATCTGCCGGTAGCGAGACTAAAACCACGCTTGATGGCTTTGTTACCTCCTGGGTTGCAGGAGATCAGGCGGGCATATTCTCTCCAAATGCACGTCAAAGTGCCGGCGGTTCTGTTGGGGTAGCCAATCGTGTTTACACTGCGCAATCTAGTGCAACCGTATCTGATTTTACCGGTGAAATTTACTGGGGCACAGGTGCTCACAGTTTTTATGCCTACTATCCTCACGCAGCAGGTGCGTTTACGGCCGGGGTTGTCCCGGTTTCGGTACCTGCCAATCAGACTCAGGTTGGCACAAGCAGTACTCATCTATCTGCCTACGATATGATGGTAGCCACACCTGTTACAAACTTGGACCCAGGAACAGAAGATAATCCGGCTGTCGTCAACTTGAGATTCAACCACCTTTTTGCACTGCTGGATTTTAGAATTGCCTCTATATCTGATAAAACAATCAAAGAGGTAGAACTGGTAGCTCCAGGAGGAACCAATATTTATATCTCCGGCACTGTAGATATTACCCAGGCGACTCCCGCTTCCGGAGTCTCGTATAATATTGCAGATCCTACCGGGGGCAATAGTGTAAAAGTAACAATTACAGGAGGTCTGGACCCAACAGACGACTACAATACAACCCCGGGTGTCTTTATGATGGTTAATCCCGGCAACTATACCGGGCAAACTTTTACAATCAACATAAAGACCAATGACGATGTAGTTTACACTCAAACCAGGGCGGGTACAGAGTTTAAACGGGGAACCCGCTATCTTGTAAAGTTCAACGATGAGCTGGGTGCCTCTCCTGTGGGTCTGGACGGAGTGGCAAACTGCTACATAATCAACCCAAGAGATCTTAAAACAACTTTTACTTTCCCAATAACTCAGAGTAATAACTACTGGTCGGTTGCACAATATGGAAATTTGCCAGCTAATGTGATTGATGCAGATGATAAATGGGTTGCTTCTGTTATTTGGCAGGAGAAGAGCAAACTTGTGACTCTGGTAGACGGAGGCATGGGTACCGGTTCCGGAGGTCAGGTAAAGGTTTTGGTAGATCCCGGTAAGTTTGGTAACGTGCTTGTTGGAATAAAACGCGATACAGATGGTAACGGGACACCGGACGAAGGTGCCTCATATCTATGGAGCTGGCATCTTTGGATAACCAACTACAATCCTAATGACGCTGTTACCAAGCAAGCCGGCGTTTACGCCTATCCTGTAACCGGAGGTAATGTTCACAGATACAGAGACAACGCCTATAATGTTTGGGAGACTGATTTTACAAACAGTTTTATTATGGACAGATATCTTGGTGCTGAGAGTGCAGATGTTCCATCTTATGAAGTTGACAGAGGTTACTATGGAGTACTCCACTATCAATTCGGCAGAAAGGATCCTTTTCCGGCTATTGTAAGTTTATATGATGGCTCCAATAGTTTAATACCCTCACCAATATCTTTCCTCCCCGGTCCAGTTACAAAAAATGTAGCTAACCAGAACCCAACTCAGTTTATATATGGACCTTCCAACTGGTGGAATGATGCCAGAATAGATAATACTCTTTGGCAGGGTTTCGAAGCATCAGCTTCTATAAAACCAATTCTGGACCCTTGTCCTGCCGGTTGGAGAGTGGCACAAACCAATTTACTTTGGAATGATTTTGATAATGTCAAACTTTGGATTGACAATATGGGAACCTCATTTCATATGTGGAACTATATTACAGCCGGTGCAAAATATCCGGCTTATGGTGCTAGAGATTATTTAACTGGGAATCTCTACAGCGTCACTTGGCAAGCAACAGTCTGGTCTGCATACTCTTTCTATAATGCTGGGAGTGTAGGTTACGGTGGAAGAAATCTTGTAACAAATGTAAGTGGAAGTCCTAGTGCCAGCACTGTGTCATTTATGAATGGTAGCCAACGCAGTAGTGGCCACTCTATAAGATGCATTAAATAACAATGAGGGTTTACAATGAGGATTTTACAGAATTGCAAGCTGCGTGATATTGCGGGTGAGAAGATGCTCATTGTAAAGAGCAATGGCAAGCTGGATTTCACAAAGGTGGTTTTAATGAACAGCAGTGCCCAGCTTCTTTACAATGAGCTTAAAGATAAGAGTTTTACATCTGCAGATGCTGCTGCGTTGCTTGTGAACAGCTACGGTATAGATGCTGCAGATGCAGTGCGGGACTCCTCAAATTGGCTTGAGTCTATGACCAAGGCCGGGCTGATTACTGAGTGATAACTGATTATGGCCTGGCAGATTAGCGATTATGGCCGGGCGGATTACCGATTAAGGGATAATATATGGAGTTTACAATTACAGAGAGGAGATTACTCTATCTGGTTCGCGGGGCACTGAATGGTGTTGTCGAGGGGGGTGAGGGCGATCTTTTCTCTTCAATGTCGCACAGTGAGTGGCGCAGGCTGCTGGAAGCCGCTGCGAAGCAGGGGGTTACAGCCGTTGCTGCAGATGGTATGTGCAAGGGGGTTCGGGAGTTATTGCCAAAGGATATTGCCGTGCGATGGTTTTTGAGTGTAGATACCATTGAGAAGCGTTACCAAAGGCAGATGGAGGTTCTTGGGGAGTTGAGAGCTCTTTTTGCCAAATCACAGATTGAGGTTTTGGTGCTAAAGGGTGCCACACTCGCTGCCCTATACCCTATTAGTGAACACAGGGAGTGTGGCGATATAGATATCTTCCTGTATGAGAATTATGAGAAGGGTAATCTGGTTGTTGATAGAATGGGAATTACGGTTGACAAAAAAGGGTTTAAACACTCCAAATTTTTCTTTAAAGGGATAGATATAGAGAATCACAAGTCGCTCCTCAATGTGGCTAATAATAGATACGACAGAGAGATAGAGAGACATCTGCGCAGGATGTTGGAAGATGGTAAGATTGAAGATTTTCATCTGCTTTTTAACATCCGCCACACCATTGTCCATTTTTTAAGTTCCGGAGTTGTTTTAAGACACTTTACAGATCTTTATCTGCTCCTTAAACACTACTGCAGCAACCAAGAGTGTGCGGGCAGGCTGCCAGGGATTTTTGAGATTCTTTCTAAGCAGGGTCAGTTAAGGCTTTTCACCGCTTTTGTACATTTGATTAATGAGTGTTTTGACGAGACAGGGGTAGAAAAACATCTGCAAAGCTTTTACAAAGAGTGTTCAATAGAGCCTGTGGGTGAAGATGTTGCCCGCAAGATTTACGGGGATACATTTGTTAAGATCGCTAATAGGAGAGATATCTCCGATTTGTTGCAGATGAATGTTTTGCAGAGGAAGGTTGTGGGGGCTAAAAATATGATGGAGTTAAAGTGGAAATACGATCTTATTGAGAGGGGCTATTTTGCCCGTGAGTTTCTAAAGCGCATTGGATATGCATTTAAACTATACAACCCTAAAGTCTCTCTTTAGAGAGGCCAACTCTTTTTGGCCGGGCAAAGCAAAATGGGCCGTAGCCCTGCTTGCTGTTGTGGGCTCCCTGCTGGAGTTGGCCGGAGTTGCCGTTATGTTTAGGCTGCTGCTCTATGTTATAGAATCGGGTAGTTATGCTATACTTGTAGCTGCGGGCTCTCTACTTTTCTTTGCACTCAAGAACCTGGCCCTTCATAAAATACAGCTTTTTAGGAGCCGCAAGCTTCAGGAGCTATACGGCGCACACTCTGTAAGGCTCTACGAACACTATTTTTGTAAGGGGTTCGCTTTTATTAAAGAGCAGGGAGCCTCTGCGCTCTCGCACAATGTAAACTCTGTTTGCTACACCTTTGTTTTTGGGTATGTAAATGCAATTGTCTCTCTTCTTGGAGATTATCTGCTTATCCTGCTCATTTTTGGTGTGTTGGTTTGGGTAAATCCGATTGCTGCTATTGCAGAGATTGTGATTTTTGTACCTATTGTCATTTTCTTTGCCGGGTTTACCTCAGAGAGGTTGCGCAGATCCGGAAAGGAGGATAATATTGCCAAGAGAAAGCAGTGGAAGATAACTGCAGAGACCTTTCGTGGGTACCCGGATATATTAGTCGGCGGTGCTTATAGCGAGTTTTGCAGAACTTTTAAGAGTGGCATTGAGCAGATCTCCGGAAACAGATTGTATGCAGAGAGGTTGAAGAGCATCTCCGGCCGCTCTGTAGAGATGGGTATTGTGGCAGTAATTGCCGGGCTTATTGTTGTATCTGCAGTTGCCTACCCGGGAAAGCCTCTCTCCGACTTTCTGATTCCGGTTGCAGCAATTTTTACTGCCGCAACTCTTAAGTTATTACCTGCTTTTCGCTCGGTTCTATCTAACATTAATACACTAAAAAACACCTCATTCGCTCTGGATGTGGTTCGTACCGGCATTGAGGAGCCTGCTTTAATAGAGGGTAAGCTTGAGTGTTTGGCATTTGAATCTCTGGAGTTTAAGGGTGTAGATTTCTCTTTTGGAGATGGCAGGGAGGTGTTAAAGGGGTTTTCGATGAAGGTGGGCAAGGGCGAGCGTGTGGGCATCCGAGGACTCTCGGGGTCGGGCAAGAGTACCCTTATGCTTCTTATCCTTGGAATCTACAAACCTCAGGGTGGAGAGATTCTTCTAAACGGGGTTGGGCTGGAGTTGTACAGTCTCAAAAGTTGGCACAAGCTCACCGGGTATGTCTCTCAGGAGACCTATCTTCTGGATGCCACGCTCGCCCGCAATATCACCTTTGAGACAGATCTTATGACACCCCGGGTGCTAGAGGTTATAAAGATGGTATCGCTTGGAGATTTTGTCTCTAGGGTTGATTGGGCAGATAGCTGGAGGCCGGGTGAAGGGGGGCTGATGCTCTCCGGTGGTGAAAAACAGCGTCTGGCAATCGCACGGGCTCTCTACAAAAAAGCCGATCTGTTGCTGCTGGATGAGGCAACATCTGCACTCGACAACGAAACCGAGCTAAAGATAATCGAGACCTTAACAGGACTAAAAAAGACAATAATAATAGTCTCTCACAGAGAGAAGATGCTTGAGATATGCAACACGATAACAGAGGTAGTGCCCATTACCACATAGGTGGCATTCATATAGCTTTAGATTACCCCCACTCCCTTCCAGCCGGCTCCAGGCTGGCCGGTTTCTCCATATTCAAGCACAATCCAGCCCCTAATTCCACCCAAAACTCCACCCCAAACTCCACCCCGAATTCCATTCCAAATTCCACCCCGAATTCCATCCCAAATTCAATCCCGGACATCAATATAGAATTTCGCACAACCGACCAGCTACCCGGCGGCGGGCCCGCCGGCGGGCCGGGCACTGCGCCCGACGACTCTCCCCTAACCTGTATGGAGGACGGCACTTACTTTATGCGGTTGAAGAACAACGGCTTGGCAGAGGGTGAAATTAGAGCCAAATTATCCGCTAAAGAGAACAAAGTTATTTGCGACTTGGTGGGAGATATCTCTCCAGGCACTCTGGCTTTTGCACTTTGGTTAATATATGCATTTTACGGACTGGGAAAAATGAAGGTTCCTGTACACTCATCTGCAGTGGTTTGCAATAAATCTGCAATCCTCTTTCTCGGAGAGTCCGGCACCGGTAAAAGTACCCAGGTTTCTCTCTGGTTAAGGCACATTGCACAAACCAAAGCGCTCAACGACGATAGCCCCATTGTTTGCATTGATGCAGATGGAAAAGTCTATGCTCACGGCTCTCCCTGGAGCGGTAAAGGGCGGGTCTATCTTAACGAGAGTTACCCTGTGGCAGCATTTGTCCGTCTAGAACAGAGCAGCAAAAATCACATCCAAAGGTTGAACAAACTGGAGGCCTTTGTGGCTCTGTTCCCCTCTTTTCCTCCCCAGTTAACCGGGTTTGACCATTTTGAGGAGATTGCCTGCAATCTGATATCTTCATTTATAAGCGCCGTACCTGTCTACAAACTAAGCTGCCGCCCATTTGCAGATTCCGCAATCTTAACCCACTCCACAATTCTTAATAGCAGCCTGGTTTAAGATATATTATTTGAGAGTTTTAAGTGAGAGTATATGAGAGATTAAAGGAGAGTTTTAAGTGAGAGTTTTAAGTGAGAGTTTTAAGCGAGAGTTTTAAGTGAGAGTTTTAAGTGAGAAAATATGAGAGGGTTTATGAGAAAGCTTGTGAGAAAATTTGGAAGAAAACTTGTGAGAGTACTTGTTGGCAAGAGGTTGCCCAAAGGTTGCAAGGAGATAGAGAACTCCGTTGCATTCAAAATTGTTGAGGAGAGTCTTAATGAGGGTGTGCCGGTGAAGATGACCGTAAGAGGGGATAGTATGTTTCCAACTCTTGCCGGAGGTAAAGATCAAGTCACTCTTCACCCATTTACCGAGAAAGAGTCTCTCTCTGTTGGCGATGTGGTACTATTCAGATACAAAAAAGGGTATCTATTGCACAGAGTTATTGAGATACCTAATAGTGAATCAAAAATTCCCGGGGCAGACTCCCCCGTATATCTCAAAGGAGACGCACTCAACACAATCGAGATGGCAACCATAAGGGACATCCTGGCCATTGCCCACTTTAAACAACACTCCCCCACCTCCCTTTTTTGGAAAAGAACTGCCAGTGTTTTGAGAAAAGTGCTAATAATCTGATACTTAGAAATTCCGATTTTAATATTCTAATAGAATCCAAATTTTATATCATTGATAACCTGGCACTTACACAGAACACTGGCAGTTGAAATTCGCGCAGCAGACCACAGCCACCCGCGCAGCGGACAACACACCTGCGAAGCAGACCGCACACTGGCAAAGTTTGTTTTGTTTTTTGGTATTTACTTTTGATAATTGGAATTTATCTCTATTTTTGTGTGAAATTAATTTGAATGAGGATAATAACTTTCCGGAGGATTATGGAGTTTTCTTTAGTTTATGCAGATGCCGATATTGCTCTGCGTGAATGGTATAAAAAAACACAAAAGGCCAATTGGAGTTGCTATGCAGATATTAAAAAGAGTTTTAACAGTGCAGATGCCGTTGGAAATAGTCGTTTTGTGTTTAATATCAAGGGCAATAGTTATCGTCTTATAGCGATTGTTTTATTTAAAATGAAAACGGTCTATATCAGGTCTATCTGCACACATAGTGATTACGATAAGATTGATGCAGCAAATATTTAATTTTTTAGAGATGGCAACAATCAAAAACATAGAGCAATACGAGAAAACCTGTGAGCGGGTTGAGGAGCTTTTAGCGGTGGTAGACAATGAAACACCGGAAAGTGACAAGAATTATATTGAGCTGGAGCTTTTATCGGGTCTGGTTTCGGAGTATGAAGATGTTTATCTAACCGTCACATCGCCAACTCTTCCGGAGGTGCTTCGTTTGAGGATGGCAGAAATGGGCTTGAATCAGAGGGGTTTAGCAGGGTTACTTAATGTGAGTCCATCCAGAGTGAGCGAATATCTCAATGGCACTTGTGAACCAACACTAAAGGTGGCTCGGGAAATGGGTAAAAAGCTCGCAATTGACCCACATATTCTTCTGGGGATATAACCTTGCCAAGGGTCTATTGATTTTCGAAAATTATTATTATCTTTAAGTTAACTTTTCCGAAATATCAATCTGCCCTCTTAATCTACAGATATTCAAGATTATGAAAAGTGACGGCGCTTCTGAGCGAAAAGAGCCTAAAGAAGATTTAAGACACGAGGCCTGTCTTAGAGATTTATTGATTGAGATTACTGCAGATTTTATAAATATCCCTCTTGAACAGGTTGATAAGAAAGTCAATTTGGCTCTTAAAAAAATGGCGCAGTTTGTCAATGCAGATCGTTCATACACCTTCGATTACGATTGGGAGAATGATGTTTGCAACAATACTTATGAGTGGTGCGCACAAGGGATTACTCCCGAAATTGGTAATCTGCAAAATCTTCCTCTCTATGTGCTCAAGGAGTGGGTGGTAGCCCATAAAAAGGGGGAATCTATGTATATTCACAATGTTCTTGATTTGCCGGATGGGATTGGAAAAGATGTTCTTGTATCACAGGGCATTAAAAGTTTTATTACAGTTCCGATGCTCGCAGGAGAGAGGTGTATAGGTTTTGTTGGATTTGATTCTGTGAGAGATTATAGATATTACTCAGATAACGACCAGCAGATTCTTAAGATTTTTGGTCAAGTGCTGGCAAATGTAAAGATTCGAAAAGAGATGATCGATAATCTTGTGGTGGCAATAAAAAAGGCAGAAGAGAGCAACAGACTTAAGACTGCATTTATTCAAAATATTTCACACGAAATTCGAACGCCATTGAATGGAATTCTTGGTTTCAGCCAATTGATTGTAGATGAAACCATTCCTCAAAGCGAAAGAAAGCAATATTTCAAATTAATGCAGCAAAACAGCGATCGTCTCTTGCAAACGATCAACAACATAATGGACATTTCCGAGATAACTGCAGGGTCAATTATACCTGTGAAAGAGAGTGTACATATTGGAATGGTATTGAATGATCTCTCCGAAAATCTTATTTCTAACTGTTTAACCGGCAATGTTAAGATAATAACAAAGATTCCTGTCGGCTACGAGGAGCTTCGCATATTGACAGATCAAAAGCTCTTTACCAAAATCTTTACACAACTACTGAGCAATGCACAAAAGTTTACCGAAGAGGGCTCCATCACTTTTGGTTTTGAAGTATCCGATGAATTGGTAACGTTTTTTGTAAAAGATACCGGAAAAGGGATATCTGCAGATAAACTTGATTTCATCTTCAAGCCTTTTATTCAAGAAGATACCTCAATAACTCGTGCACACGAAGGGAACGGGCTTGGGCTGCCAATCGCAAAGGGGCTGGTCGAACTTCTTGGTGGCAAACTTTGGGTTGAGTCCGAGCCAAAAAAGGGGACAAATTTTTATATGACCTTGCCAAGGGTCGTGGGGCTTAGTTGATAGCCAGCGTGTTATTAATTATGTCAACTTTCAAGAAAAAAATTCTCGAAGCTACAGGTGCCTATTTACAAGAAATATAAAGTTGAACGGGCATCATCTACACTTATAGCCACAAATTTTATAATCGATCTCCTTTTGCCAGTACTCAAATCTCAAGGATATTTGTTTATTTGAAAATTATCTTATATTTTTGCAGTTGCGACACCCACATTTCGGAAACGATCGTTTCGGAAACCTGTGTTTCGAAAATAATTGATTTGATATGAGATTTTATAATAGAGAAAAAGAGATTGCCCGCCTGAATGAGATCAGGGAGCGTTCGTTACGCAATGCACAGTTTACTGTGGTAACAGGTAGACGTCGCATTGGCAAGACCCAGTTGGTGTTAAGGGTAAATAATGATACCCCAATCCTTTATTTCTTTGTCGCTCGAAAGGCAGAGAGTTTTCTTTGTCAGGATTTTCAACAAGAGATTACCAATAAGCTTGGCGTGCCTATTCTGGGAGAGATTAACAGCTTTGGTAAGTTGTTCGAATATCTGATGCAACTCTCACAGGAACGTGCTTTTACACTGATAGTAGATGAGTTCCAAGAGTTTATTAAGGTTGCCCCGGGAGTGTATAGCGAAATACAGCACTATTGGGATATTTACAGCCAGCATAGTAAAATAAATATTATCGTCTGTGGCTCTGTCTACTCGTTGATGTACAAAATTTTCGAAAACGAGAAAGAGCCTTTGTTCGGCAGAGCAACTGCAAAATTGAGCGTTCGGCCCTTTGAGATCGATGTTTTAAAAGAGATTCTGGCCGATCATAATGCAAATTATACTCCCGAAGATTTATTAGCTCTATTTACGTTCACCGGAGGTGTGGCTAAATATGTACAACAATTGATGGACTCAGATGCAACTACTTGCAAACGTATGCTCAATTTCATAATACAAGAAGACTCAACCTTTTTAAACGAAGGTAAAAATATGCTCATAGATGAGTTCGGAGGTGAATATTCCACCTATTTTACCATTCTTTCTGCTATAGCTCGAGGTGAGAACACGCGTGCTAAAATTGAGGCGTTGGTAAAGCGGGAAATTGGTGGTTACCTTACAAAGTTAGAGCAGGATTATGGGTTGATAACAAAGAAACTACCTATTTTTTCGAAAGTGGAGACAAAGAATGTTCGTTACTCAATTGAAGATAATTTTTTAATCTTTTGGTTTAGATTTATATATAAATATGGATATATACTTGAAGTTGGAAACTATGATGGTTTGAGGAGCATCATAGATCGTGATTACAAAACTTATAGCGGGAAAATCCTTGAAAAATATTTCCACACCAAGATAATTCAATCCCAAAACATTACAAAAATAGGTGGTTATTGGAACAGAAAGGGTGAAAACGAGATTGATTTAGTGGTGGTTAACGAGTTGAATAAAGAAGCTCAAATTATAGAGATTAAGCGAAATAATGACAATATTGACTTAGATGCCCTTAAAAATAAAGGGGCTCAAATGATTCGTGCCACCGGCGAGATGAAAGATTATCAAATATCTTACCTAGGTTTATCCTTAGAAGATTGCTAACCCCCCGTAAAGAGTCAATAAACCTACCAATTAAATCGTATCCTCAAAAAGAGGTTTCGGCCGGGTTCTATACTGATTTCGCCGCGGTTGGTGGAGAGGTGGTTTGTGTAGCTTGTGTCGGTGATGTTGTCTATCCCGGCAAAGAGTTGTAGGCGGGTGGCGCCTATTGTAAACTCGCGGGTGTTGTAGAACATATCGAGGCGTAAGTATCCGGGTGTTTCGCTCTCGCCGGCGGCAATTTTGTCCTGCTTGGCTACTGCGGTTAGATGCATCTCCAGTGAACCGAACCTGTAGTTGGAGTAGCGGGCCCCTACCCCGCCTTTTAGTGGCGGTATCATAGGCAGATTGCCGGTGCTGCCCGCTACGCCGCCGGCGCCACTATCTTCTCCCATATCTTTTCCGCGTACATATGCTCCGGAGAGCATCACTGTCCAGTTGCGGTAGAGATTGTAATCCAGCTGGAAGTCGAAACCGTACAGGAGTGCTTTGCTGATGTTGGAGTTAATAAATGCCGGGAGGGTTTGGGGCTGGGAGCCGGATGTGAGTGTGTATGTGAACTCGCCGGGTATTTCGGCAATCATATTTGTGATGCTGTTAATGTAGACTCCGGCCTGCAGGGTGAAATTCTTTTTCCAAACTCGCACACCCATATCTGCAGAGTACCCCTTCTCCGGCATCAGAGCCGGGTTGCCCAGGCGTACATAGCTTCCCAGGTCTATATATTTGAATCGCTCTTCCAGCGACGGCGCCCGGAATGAGCGGGCTACATTTAGGGAAAGATCTGTGTTGCTGTCTATTTTATAGAGGATTCCGCCGTTGGCGCTCCAGGAGATGCTACCCTCATTGCCGGCCTCAAAGGTTAGGCGCTGGGTAGATGGTGCGTCGTTTCGTACTCCGTTAAGGATAATATAATCAACATCATAGCCCTTTTTATTTGTTATCTGCACTCCATCTATACGGGCTCCCGTGATAATTGTGAGGCGTTTATCGAGCAGATAGTTTTCGTTTTGGATAAAGAAGCCTGCGTTGTTGGATCTTGATTCGGGGATTGGTGTCTCGCCGCGCTCGATATTGTTGGTCACAAGAGTTGTGCCGGCAGGGTTGTTGACCTTTACGGTTATAAACCTCTGGCGAGAGGTGGTAAGTTTGCGTCCCCACAAATCTGCGCCCAAAATAAGAACGTCATTTTCGGACATTTTTAGGGTCCCCTGTAGCTGAACTCCGTTTGTGAGGTGCTCTCCGGTTGGGGTCATCAATGTGGGTTCGGTAAGCTGGGTATTTCCGTTTGGAAGTGTGGCGCGCACAACTGTGTTTGGAATAAGTGTTACATCTCTGTCTATGAACTGGTTAAAGTAGCTCAATTTGAGCGAGGTGAACACCTGCGATATCTTGGTAATCTCGTAACTTGCCGCAAAAAGGTCTCTTGAGATGTTTGAGTAGGTCGCTTCGGAAGTTAGCGGAAATGCGTCGCCGCCCGGAATTCCCACATTTGTAGATCTATTACGTTGATATTGTATCTTAAGTAGATGGTTAGCAAATGGTTTCACGCCAATGCTTGTCCTAAAATTGTTGGTGGTAAACTGGCTGTTTGGCAAAACACCGCGTGGCGTGCGCATATCGCCGGCGTTGGTGTAGGTCCCGCTTAGACTGAGGTACCACTTTTGCGACCCTGTGTTCACGGAGGTGTAGCCCGAGAAGAGGCTGTTTGCAGATGCATAGCCGGAGATTACACTGCCGCCGATGTAGAGTTTATCTGCAAAGTACCCCCCTTTGGTTATGATGTTCACGATTCCGCCCATTGCTCCGGTTCCATAGAGTGAAGATTGTGCCCCCTTGATCACCTCAACTCGCTCTACATCATTCACATCCACCATACTGAGCGATGCGGTGAGGTCGGTCGCGGTCTCAACCCGGTTGCCGTCTATGAGTGTAACAAGGCGGCTCTCCCCCATCCCGCGAATGTTGATGCTTGTTGCCCAGATTCCGTCGCCTCCCATTGAGATACCAGGCTGGTTATTAAGTACATTGGAGATTGTTTGTGAAGATCGTTTCTGATAAACTGCGCTTGTCACAATGTTGATGCTGGCCGGCAGCTCTTTGATCTTTCTCTCTACTTTTATTACTGAGACTACAACTTCGCCCAGCGCAACGGTGTCCGGCCGGGCCGTCTTGTGATTCTGGTCAATAAATTGCCCGCTTAGCGTGCTGTCCGGCCTGCTTTGATTGGTCTCTTGCCCTGCTTGGCCGGAATTTTGTCCTGACACAACAGGCAGAAGTGCGACCATACAGATGGCCGTCAAAATGGAGATCTTTGCTCTATTCATCTTATCTACTTTTTTAAAAGCACCGATTTTACCTGAATTCCTTTTAAACGCCCAAGCTGGCCTGTAAGGGAACCAATCTCGTCTGTAGTACCTTCAAGAATAAGGGAGATGATGCCAAGATCATTTTTATGGGGCAAGCCTTGCCGCCCGATTATGATGTTGAAATGATTTGAGAGGATGTCGTTAAGCAGCTGAACGCTCTCGCGACTCTCAATTTGAATTATTGCTGTTCCTATTCTCTTTTCCATCAGGATGCCTCCGGATTAGATTGTTATTTGATTCCCCGTTAGACCTTGATAGGATTTAAACCCAAAATCGCAGTACAAATACGGTATTTATTTCGCCACAAAGTTATTGTTTTTTTTGACAAGTTATATAAATCTGATAGTTTTGTGTAAAAGTTATACTTTTGTGTAATGCTCATTAATATGTATAAACCTAATTTTTGTTTAAAACATATACTTTTGTGTAATGCTCATAAATATGTGTAAACCTCATCCCTTTTTGTAAAAATTTATTTTATGCGTAAAATTTTCCTCTTGGCTTGTGTTGCGGTGTTGCTGTTTGGCGGATGCAGAAACGCGTCACAAAATGCGGGGGAGGATTCCCAAATTGTAATAGCCACCCTCAAGGGGCCATCTTCAATGGGGATGATACAATTTATTGACAGCATAAGCACATCTGCACTCTCTCAAATTAAATCTGCACACTCTCAAATTAAATCTGCACACTCTCTAATTAAAATTGATATCCTTAACGAACCGATGCAGGTTCGGAAGATGATGCTGGATGGATCTGCAGATTTTGCTATTTTGCCCACCACAATGGCCGCGCTTATGTATAACAAAGGTGTAGATTACAGGCTGATGGCCATTCCGGTTTGGGGTTCGCTCTACCTGGTTGGCAAGGACAGCACCATTACCGGCTGGGCGAATCTTAGAAACAAGAGGATAAATGTTATGGGCAGGGGGATGACTCCCGATGTTCTTTTTCGTTACTTGCTGGAAAAGAATGGTATAGATCCCGAAACCGATGTGGTTCTGGACTACAGCTTTCCGACCCATATAGATCTGGCCAACGCTGTTGCAGCCGGTATTGCAGATATGGGGGTGGTATCCGAACCGTTTGCCACTTTGGTTCTGGATAAGAACCGGGATGTTCGCACACTTTTTGACCTAAATCTCGAATGGGACAAACTGCAGGGAGTAGCAATGGCTCAAACCGCTTTTGTGGTCAGGGAGAGCTTTTTGCGCCGGCACCCTCAAAAGGTTAAGCAAATATTATCTGCCTATCAAAGATCTTCCCTGTGGGTGAACCAAAACTTAGATAGCGCCGCCAAACTTATTGTGAAGTACGATATTTTGCCGGAACACGGGCTCGCTTTGCGCTCAATTCCAAGGTCCAACATCCTCTTCGTGCCGGCGGCCGGCATACGCGATGGGGTAGATAGATACCTGAGAATTTTTTATGATATTAATCCAGATATAATTGGAGGAAAAATGCCGGATGAAAATTTCATTAACTAAAAAGCACTACATATCCATTGCTTCTGTAGTTGTGATGCTCGCCATTTGGCAGAGCGCAGCCTTCTACTTTGGCTCGGCGCTCATAGTCCCTCAGCCCAAAGATACTTTTCTGACTGTTTTTAAGCTAATTGGAGATTTAGATTTTATTCAGGTTGTGGGGGCAACAGTGCTGCGCGGGCTCTTTGGGTTTTTCATATCTGCAGTGCTGGGCCTGTTTGTAGGAGTTCTCTCCGGGTTACGACCAAATTTCAACACCTTTATCTCCCCATTCTTGGTCACCATCCGCTCCGTTCCCGTAATCTCCCTCATCTTGTTGGCACTTATCTGGTTCAACCCCAATGTGGTACCAATCTTTATCGCAATGCTCACAATGTTCCCTTTTATCTGCACCAATGTTGCAGATGGAATAAAGAGTGTAGATCCCAACCTTATCCAAATGGCTAATTTTTACCGGGTTGATAAAAGGAAGATTTTGCGTTGTGTATATATTCCTGCCATTATGCCCTTTATTATCAGCGGCGCTTCAAGTGCAATGGGCATCGGCTGGAGAGCAATAATTATCGGCGAGGTGCTGAGCCAGCCAAAATATGGCATCGGCACGAAGATGCAGTCAGCTCAAACCTACCTCAATGTGGAGGCCGTAATCGCCTGGACCCTTATCGCCATAATTATCAGCTTTGCTTTTGAAAAAATTATCCGACTCTACGAAAAACGAGTTTTAAAATGGAGGGCTCAATAATGACAAAATCAAAAGCAGGGAACTTGCAGATGGATAGCTCGCAGATGGAGAGTTCTAAGATAGATCGCTCGCATATGGGTTTGCAGATAAAAGATCTCAATAAGAGTTTTAACGGGATCACCCTCTTCAAGGATTTCAATCTCAGTTTGGCAGAGAGCACCATCACCTGCATTCTGGGCCCTTCGGGTTGCGGGAAGAGCACACTGCTCAACATTATCGGCAAAGTAATTTTGCCCGACAGCGGCTCCCTCATTGGTTTCGATGATAAGATCTTCTCATATATTTTTCAGGAGCCGCGGCTGCTGCCCTGGAAAACGGTTCGAGGTAATATCGAATTTGTGCTTGGCGGGAATATGTCGCCCTCTCAAAGAAGGAGTGAGGCAGATAGGCTCATTCATAAAGTTCAGTTAGAAGGTTTTGCCAACTACTACCCCTCACAGTTGAGCGGCGGTATGCGCCAGCGTGTCTCAATTGCGCGCGCCTTCGCCTGCCACTCCGATATCATCCTGATGGACGAGCCGCTCAACGGACTGGATGCCTCCCTAAAACAGAATATGATAGAGTGGTTTTCCCAAATCTGGAAAGAGGACAGGCGCACCGTAATCTTCGTAACCCACAATGTAGACGAAGCCCAGCTACTCGGCGACGAAATCATCGTCCTAAGCAACCCACCCGTGCAAGTTGTGAAGAGAACCTTGCCAAGCATCGTGGGGCTTTCTTAAAACTGCGCAGCAGTAAACACAACCGCGCAGCGGACCGCAAATCCGTCTGTTATAGTTCCCCACATAACTTTTTATCCTCGGAGAATTTTCATCTGCCAGTGTTTTGTGTAAGTTGCTGTAGATTAATAGATTAATTTTTGTGTTTTTCTCAATTGCCAAAATCCCAATTTTTAAACACCTGAATACTAGCTTGTTTCACATAACACTGCCAGTTGAATTTTCTACTATGCGGTTATGTGGTCCGTTTCACGGCTTGTGTTGTCCACTTCGTGGTTGTGTGGTCCGTTTCACGGATGTGTTGTCCACTTCGTGGTTATGTGGTCCGTTTCACGGATGTGTTTTCCACTTCGTGGTTATGTAAAAAAAGCGCAGCCGTAAAACAGCTGCGCAAAATATCTCAGGGCTCTTGTGCCAAGACGCACATAATCAATTACTTAACCAAATTTTAATTTGCGTGTAAAACACTTAAACACAATGTTTTGGCACAAGAGCCCTGAGATGGATACGGGCAAAGAACCCAGAGATGCGGGCAAAGAGCCCTGAGATGAAAACCTGAGATGAAAACCCGCGACTAATATGTCAACGAAGTGCTGGCGTGTCTGTAAATTAGGTTTTTGGCCAGACCTGTTCCGTTATAAATTGTTTTTTCGGGAAGTATAACATCGGGAGTTGCTCCTTCGAGGTCATAAGTGCGTAAAACCCAGTTACCGCCTTTGTTGGAGAGAACTACGAACGTATTAATCTTATAGTAGAAGTCGTAGGAGTGCTCGATGTATGTGATCTCTTCGCCGGCGGGCAGAGTGATTAGATCTCTCTTCTCTGTCTGGTTGGCCGGGTTGAAGTAGTGCACTTTGTTGTCTCCGGAAGAGTAGTATATGACAGTGTTGAATGCTGTGCTTGTGCCACCCTTAAGAGCGAAAACTTTACCGGAGGTTACGCCTGCACTTGCAGGTATAACAAGCCCGCCGGCACCGTAGTCGTAGATGTAGCCGTATTGAATATTGCTAACGCCTATCTGCCATAGAGTGAACACATTGGTTGTTCTGTTTTTCACTATTACATAACTGCGGCCTGCAGATGTTGCATAGTAAACCTGTGTTCCCATATAAATGAGGTCACTGTTTGTAAAGTATGCTTCGCCTACAGGGGCAAGTGTGAGTGGAGATGCTTTAACAACCGCATTTTTTACCGCTGAGTATGTTTGTGCGTGATAGCCGGCCAGTTCGCCTGCGTTATCGTCATAAACCATTACAGAACTTGACATTACGGTAGCGTTTGAGTTGAGTTTCATATTGTTCACAGGGTATGGATAACCAAACTCGCCAACATTGGAGCCGTTGTTGTTTATAAACTGTACCGAGTTATTGTTCATCAGCATATATCCCATAGTGTTTGCCCAAACACCCTGAGGTTTTTTCACTGCCGGTTTCTCAAGAAATGCTTCATCCCAGGATTTCAGTAATTTCATACTTTCGCCGTGGTAGATTCTCATATCCTCGTCACTGCAAACCAACACTGCCGGTTTAAATGTCATTTTGGTTTTTGTTCCGTCTGCATTGACTACATAGTACGAAAATCTGTTTACTTCAAAGGTTGAGCGGATTGGCTTACCGGGAAGGTCATCGCCATTTATCTGCTTGAGGATGTTTTTGTTTATCAATCCGTTCCTGTCTACAAAATCTATATCTGTACGGCCGTTTTCATATTTGTTTATGTAATACCCTATTCCAAAGATGCTCGAAACTGTGAGCAGGCTCTTTTTGTAAACAGATGTTTTGTTGATCTTGTCTGTGGCTTTGAAGATGAGCGTGTAGGTACCCGACAACAGTGTCACCGGATAGTCCAGCTTCTTTGTACGGCCAAGTGTGTCACAAGCAGTACCCACAACAAGTGCCGGATATGCATACCAAACATAGTCGTAAAGGTTTTCATCTGCACCCATCGTAGGATCAATAACCAGCTTCTCCATAGAGATAGCAGAGTATGAGTCATTGATTCCGGAGACCAGAGTTGGCGCAACTTTATCTGCATCAAGGTATTCATAGTTGCCGGTGTCCTTGATACACCCAAATAGATATACTGTTAGTATAACTGCTAATATGTATTTTAATATTTGTTTCATCGTAGTTATGTATTAAGGGAAAATAACTCTGGTAACTCCATCTGCCTCATAAAGAGGTCCGTTAGCCAGTTCATACTCGGCAAGTTTTGCTTTTGCCTTTAGAGCCAGATATACTCTGTAATCCGTAGTGAGAACTATATCAAAATCGCTGTACTCTACATAGTCAATTATGAACTTCATCTTAGCCTGACCCCAGGGGCCAAATATCGATAGGTAGCTGTTTGCCACATCCCAAAGAGCCGGTTTCACAGCCATTGCGGTGATTTTTACAGTGTAGTTTGTGCGATCTTTAATACCTGCCACAAAGAACTCGTTGGTTGTAATCTCCAGATCCAGCCTAAACTCAGATGTGGCCATCTCCGCAGTGCGTTTTACAATCACAGGAACGGATACAGAAACTTTGTTTGCAGGCAGAATCAGATATTTTGCAAATGCAGGATCGTTAAATGCCACATAGTGAGTACCTGCAACTGCAGATCCCGCCTCAGCAGTATTGGACTGAACAATCGGAAGGACTCTATCTTTAGCGGAAGGAACACCTGTCAATTGAACATCTACCCATACTGTATCTACAGTTACACTGCTCGCAGCAAGGAAGAAAGAGTATGAAACACTGTCTGTTTGAGGTGCCCCTTTGCTGTTGCCGGAGCCTCTGTAAAAGAATAGAGAACTCTCACCCTCAAACCTGTTCACCACCTTCTCCTGGCACGATGAAACTCCCATCGCCAAAGCCAGGATTAAAAAACTATATTTTATTGCTTTTATCTTCATAATTATAATGTTTATTCGAACATTGATTGTGATTCCGGAATTGGCAGTTTATAGGCAGATTCGGTTACCACTTTGGCTACAGGCCAAGTGAACTTATTGTAATTGTGCCTTTTATAGAAGAAGAACATCTGCCCCTCTCCGTAAAACTCTTTGCGGTACTCCTTCTCCAGTCTCTCCTTAATAGCTGTTGCAGATGTCAGGGTTCCGTCAATGGATGGATCTAAAACTCTGGCTATGCGATAGTCGCGGAAAAGCAGTTCGCTGCCACACTCTGTAGCTATAAAGTACATCTCTGCCAATCTTATGAGCGGGATGTCTTTAACTGCGGTCTTACTGTCGGTGTCGTTGTACTTCTTGAAAAAGTTGAAGTTACCTGCCAAAGGAATAACTCTTAACTCCCATAGACGGTTGCTTCTGTAACGGATATCCGAAGTGTGCAGTGTAGATTCGAAAGCGGTGTTGAGATAGGTTGTAGTTTGGGTGTAGGCGGTGTTGTTGTTGAAAAATACAGAGGTGAGTGTCTGGGTAGAGAGCGTGTTGCTCACTGCGAAGATGTGCTCAGTTGGGAATGTAAGCTGCCCGTTGTTGGCTGCCGTTTCACTGCCCAGTGTAAATTTCGCTGTTCCATCGCTGTTTTTTGCATTTATTACAGCCAAAGCATTTTCCAGTGCCTGTACATTATCTCCTCTCCATAGGTAGTAACGAGCCTTTGTGGCCTTCACTGCATAGTAATTGAACCTTACCTGACGGAAAAAGTGGTACTCATCTGCAGGATAAGGCTTTGTTTTATCTATTCCGGCTAGTGTAGACGGAGAGTTTAAAACTGCATTAGAGTAGGTAAGAATTGGATCTGCACTTAAAAGCTCTTCGGCCTGGTTTAGATCTGCCAAAATATTGTCCAAAACCTCCTGATAGCTGTTGGCTATTAGTTTGTTCGGGTCTTTTGTAACAGTTTTTACATAAGGAATAGCTTTATTGGTAAGCACTATACTGCCCGGAACACTTCCCCAAAAACGGAGAACCTCCAGGTGCAAAAAGGCACGTAAACCAAGCGCTTCTCCTTTGATAACCTCGTAGTTACCATTGGCAAACATATCTTTTTTCGAGTCGATATCTTCCAGTATTGAATTGATATTCAATATTGTTTGATAATATTGAAGCCACACAGCCTCAAACATGTTTTTACTTGTGGTTTGGGTGTAGTCAAAGCTGCTCAAGTATGCAGATATTGTTCCTGTTACAGGTGTCCAGTGTTGGGAGATAAGTTCCGGCAGCACCATTGTGGTATTCAACCCATAAAGTGACGGGGTTGCCATTCTTATGTAGGATCCTATGAGTACATCTTTAAACCCCTGCTCATTCTCGAAAATGGCATTTTTGCGAATCTCCAGCTCGGGCTGAATATCGAGCCACTTATTACACGAGGTAAGGGATAAAACTGCGATAAATATTATTAAATATATCCTTTTCATCTTCATTCTCATTGATTAATTAGTAATTACCGTTAAAATCTTGCAGTTAACGAGAGAGAAAACTTCCGGGCAAACGGATAGTAAAGGCCCCTCTCCTGCTTTATGGTTGAGATGTAAAACAGATCTTCTGCATATAAACCAAGCGACAGGTAATCCATTTTCAGACTCTTTTTAAGCCACTCTGTACTGAATTCATAGTTGATATTCAATGAATTGAGGTTTATGGCATTCTCTTTCATAACAAAACGTGACGAAGCGTAAGTGGCATTGAAGTCTCTTATGTTTTTGAAACTTGCAACATCACCCGGATTTTGCCAACGCTCATAAAGCGCTCTTTTATCCAGATTTCCCCACGGATTGTTTACCTGCCTTGAGAGACTGATGTTTTCTACTTTGTCCACAAGACTTTGGTTGTAGATGTAACCACCTACACGGTAAGACATTGTAGCGTTTAGTGTAATGTTTTTCCATCTGAATGTGGTTCTTAGGTTACCCCAGATCTTCGGCTCATTCACACCGCTCGGAACTTTGTCCTGTGCATTCCAGGTGTAAACTCTCTCACCCAATCTGTTTAGGAAGAGCTCTTGCCCTGTTGCCGGGTCTATGCCAAGTGAGCGAACAACAAATATGGTGTTCATAGATTGCCCCTCCTGATAAAGGAAACTTGGGTTTGGACCTGCATCTTTCATAAGCTCTGAGTTCAAAAACTCGAGTGCATTGGAGATTTTAAGAATCTTGTTCACATTGTGAGCCATATTTCCTCCTATAGACCAGGTGATTCGCTTGTTCATATCACGAATCAGAAATACGTTTGCATCAACCTCTACTCCTCTGTTTCTCACCTCTCCTATGTTTGCTTTATAGCTTTGGAAACCTCCCGCTGTAGGCAGATTTATATCTGTAAGCAGATCTTCGGTTAATTTGTTGTAGTAGTCTACATTCAAGCGGATGCGACCGTCAAAGAGTGAGGTCTCTACTCCAATGTTGGTGTGTTTGGTCTTCTGCCACGAGAGGTCGGGGTTACCGAGTCCAATCATATAGGCTCCGTTCCAGAATTTATAACTCTCCTGGCCAAAATATTTGTAAGTTGTGAGTGCCTGGTATGAGCTAAAGTTTTGAGAACCTGTCGTTCCGTAAGACAGGCGCAGACGCAGTGAGTTGATTGCACTCAGTTTGCTGATGAATTTTTCGTTGTGAACATTCCATCCAAACCCCGCCGACCAGAACGGTGCTGTACGGTCATTGCTTCCGAATTTTGATGACCCCTCTATCTTGCCCGAGAAATCGGCAAAGTAGCGTCTGTCATAAGTGTAGTTAACATTGAGAATAGTTCCGATTCTTCTTGAATGTTGTTCACTGCTAAAAGGTTTGCCCAGTGAATAGGCTCCGGCCATTCCCAGGTTTTTCATATTTGATGCCGAGAATCCTCTGCCCTGAACTGAGTAGCTCTCGTTGAGATCTTCTGCAATGTTTGCGCTCAATCCTGAGTACAACTGGTGAACCTCATTGAATGTCTTCTTGTAGTTTAGGGTTGCAGATCCTTCGTAAGAGAACTGATAACCTGTTGTGTATGTGTAGCTTCCGCGCATATTGAAGTTCTCTCCGGTATAGTCACCTGTGTCAAAACTTGTGTGGTCGCGTGAAAGATATTTGTCTGTACGGCTCTGTTGGTTTGAAACTCCAAAATTACCTCTGAACATAAAGTCTTTGTTGATTTGCCACTCGACTGCAAAATTGTTCTGGATGCTGGTGTAGCTTCCGTCGTCGCGAGTTGGCAGGGTGGCATTGTATAGTGGGTTTCCCACTCTTTGCGGAGTGTTTGAAGATGCCGGAGGATCTGAGATCATCTTCTTAAGGTGACCTTCACTATCGTATGGTGTGTAGAGCGGATTTGCCGTAGTGTACTCAGAGAAATCGCCATATGGGGAGTTTCTGTTTCTGTTGTGCAGAATAGTGAGGTCGTTCTGGAATTTAAGGTTTTTCAATGTGTATTGGAAGAAGAGGTTACCCGAAAAGTTGTTGCGGGAAGACTCCTTCATTACACCTAAAATGTTGTTGTAAGATATGCTACCTGCGTAGTTAAAGTTATCTGCACCACCATCTACCCTTACACTGTGTCTGTTACCCACTCCTGTTCTTACAGGGTATTTTAGCCAGTAGGTGTCTACTCCTCTCTCAAGTTCAATTAAGCGCTGGTTGTATAGCTCCTGCAGATTTTGGTTGGTAGGATTGTAAATTGAGTTAAACAGGCCTGCAGCCTTCTCATACTGAAGCTTCTCGCTTGCATTCATAAGATTGTAAGAGGCAAAATCGGGGGCCTCAATACTGATACCGCCCCTGTAGCTCACTCTTAATCTGCCTGCTGCAGGTCTTTTGAGTGTTATAACCACAATTCCGTTTGCTCCTCGTGAGCCGTACATTGCAGTTGCGCTGGCATCCTTTAGAAGGGTGATGCTCTCTACAAGCTCTTCGTCCATATCCATTACCCTCTGTACCGACACTTCGAAACCGTCCATTATAAAGAGAGGCATATTGGCATTGCTCTGCACACTTGTCTGCTCCTGAAGGTTACGAACATTTACATCCATACTGGTGCGTCCGCGAATTGTGATATCGGGCATTTTATTTGGGTCAGATCCAAACTCCAGATTATCTATTAAGTTGAAACTTGGGTCTATGTTTCTGATTGAGATTAGAATATTGCGATTGCCGGATGCTTTTAACTCTTTGTCGGAGATTGTTGTGAGCGCTCCTGTGTAGCTCTCTCTGGATTTGTTGAAGATACCCGTAACCACAACCTGGTTAATAGACATCTCATCATCTTCCAGACTCACTGTTACCGAGCTCTTCCCTGCGATACTCACATCACGACTCTTCTTTCCCATAAAGGATACCGTGAGAGTTGTCCTGCCGAAAGGTACATTTAACTCAAAGCTGCCATCTTCATTTGTAACAACGCCAACTTGAGTTCCCTTAACCATAACGGCTGCTCCGGGCAGTGGTAGACCATCTGCTTCGGTAACAACTCCGGTAATTTTTACCGGTTTTTGATCTGCAATGTTTTGTTGTGCCACCTTCTTCGGGCCTATGACCACAACATTCTCCTCAAGAGAGTATGTAAAGGCTTTGCCCTCAAGTACAAGATCCATCAGGC
This sequence comes from Bacteroidetes bacterium HGW-Bacteroidetes-5, assembly GCA_002842515.1. GTDB lineage: Bacteria > Bacteroidota > Bacteroidia > Bacteroidales > UBA932 > Bact-08. The sequence goes on from PHDC01000002.1 coordinate 225,157, forward strand.
GTTTGATTGTGGCATTTGCCACATTTACGCTCACCTTGCCGATAGCTCGTGCGGTCTCTGTGCTGTACATAAAGGTGTAGTCTGTTTGCGATTCAACATCGCGAACAATCTCTTCAAACGAAATATTTTGCTTGTTGATGCTGATTTGCCGGGTGTTCTGCGCGTTTAGTTGAAGCGAAGTTAGTCCGGTTAAAAAGAGCATTGCAACAGTACAAAATAAATTTCTGGCAGTTAAGTGGGAATATTTACCCACTAAAGTACGCTTAATCCACTTTTTATTCATACATTTAATGTTTGGGTTAGATGGGTTCTAAAACTGTTTTCTTTGCTGGAGCCGGTTTGAGGAAAAGAACCCGTTATATCCTCTAACCGCTCATTTAACCGAAGTTCCTGGCCGAAAATCGGTTAAGTGGGTGGTTTTTTTATGGAGAGTTGCTATCTCCCCGGTAAGATTGTTACTTTTTTATCTGAAACATCAAACCGAAGCTCGCCTGTCTTCTCCATAAGATTCATCAGACGATTGAAGCTATCTGTACGAGGTAGTTTAAACCTGAATTTTTTATCTTTTAGGGCACTATCTTCATAGCTATATTCAAACCCGAACCAAAGGCTAAACTCCCTCATTATCTCATCCAGGCTTCTGTTATCGAATATAAACATTCCGTTGGCCCTCTCGCTATATATGGAGGCCTCCAGATTCTCTACTGAAATCTGCGAATTTGCACGATTAAAGATGGCCATCTGGTTCGGAACCAGCTCTGTGCTGTTCATCAGCACCTTACCGGAAACCAGAACAGTCTCTATTGTGGGCTCATTACTATATGCCCTTATGTTAAAGCTTGTACCAAGCACAACCACAGATGCCCCGCCGGCATTAATATTAAATGGTCGCCCGCTATCTTTTTGCACATCAAAATAACCCTCCCCTACCAGTGTCACTGAGCGCTCCGTAGAGCCGAAAAACGAAGGAAACTGAAGCTCAGACTCCGGATAAAGAATAACTTTCGTACCATCTTCCAGAGTGATAGTGTGTGTAGACCCGCTGGAAACCTTTATTTTATAAATCTCCGCAACAGCCTTTTCCACCTCTCCCTTATCTGCAACTAAAGCCTGATTGCCAAGAATGCTCTTTATATCTGTCTTCTCCTTGAGCACTACACTCTCCCCCGTCGGAAACTCCAGCACCGTCTCATTTGCAAGCAGCGTAATAGTCTCCTTCGAATTAACATACCCCGAACGCAACCAATAACCCCCCACCGAAAGCGATGCAACCACCGCAAAAATTGCCGCATACCTCATCAACCCCCTCCCAAAACCAAACCCGGCACGCCTTGAACGCCCAAAACTTACCTCCGAACGCCCTAAACTCACTTCCGATTGCCCTAAACTTACTTCCGAATCTCCCACTCTTAACTCCCTTTGGGAGATATTTCTCTCTACAACCGCCCAAACCTTTTTCCCAGCCTCAATTTCCGTCGCATCTGCAACCGTAGAAGCATCTGCAACTTCAAAACTTTTTGCTACTTCGGTGGTGACCTTTTTGAGAATTTCATCTACATTCAAACCGTTCTCCTTTGCCAGTGAAGCGAGCTCTCGCCTCTCCTCATCCGAGATGGTTTTCAGTGCCAGTTTTGCTATCAGCCGGGCAACTCTCGTGGAGTCGTAATATCTTCTCATAGCTTTATATTTTCGTTTATAGTATACAATTTCTAAATCTTAATTTCTAAAACTTGATTGAGATCAGCAATATCTGTTGAAAAGCCTTCAATCTATATATTAATCCACAAATCGGCAAAAGGTATTACTTTGTCAAAAAAATATTTTTATTGGAGATGATTAATTGATCAATTGATTTATTGGTTGGAGATGATTAATTGATCAATTGATTTATTGGTTGAAGATGATTAATTGATCTTTTGGTTGAAGATATCTTTTGTGAAAAACCCAAATTTTTGCGCAAAAATATGATGTTATAATAAAAAGTCTAATTTTGTGAGTGAAATTATTAATGTGAAATCTACAATTTTATACACTCTCTCGCTATGGAGGAGTTAGTACTGAGGTTTAGAGAGGGAGATGAACGCTCTTTTGAAAAATTGTTCTGGGCTTTCTTCCCTGCCGGGCGTCGTTTTGTTAAGGGCTTCCTTATTGATGATGATGCGGCAGAGGATATTCTTCAGGAGGTGTTTATCCAGATGTGGAACAAACGAGAGAGCTTCAACAGCGAATCGCATTTCAAGGCATATTTTTATAAATCTCTGAGAAACAACAGTGTAAAACGCATTGTGCGTAGCAAACACCCGCTCAATCTTGATGAAATTGGTAACAAAGAGAGTGAAGATCTTTTCGCAAGAATTACCGAAATAGAGCTCAACCGCGAGATTATGCGTGCCGTCTCACAACTTCCGCAAAAACGCCGGCAAATTATTCTTCTCTCCATCTCCGGAATGAGTTCAGAACAGATTGCCGACGCTCTCAATATTTCGATTAATACAGTCAAAAGTCAAAAAACTAAAGCTTACAGCTCCCTTCGTCAAGAGCTTAAAGATATCAGCAGCTTTATGCTCCTGCTTTGCCTCTAACTAAGTTTTCTACCTACTATTGCTACTTATAGTGCTACTTTAGCAACACCGGTTGCGTTACTTTTGCAATACCGGTTGCGTTACTTTTGCAATACCGGTTGCGTTACTTTTAAATGTTTTTCAAGCGCTTTCGTTGCACTCTCAATAACTTTATCGTTTTTCACAAGTGCAATAATTTCTTCTGTTTGCTGCTTAGTCCACAAATCTAATAATGAAGGTATTGCAAAGTATAAAAATCTATCCATCTCATTACTCTCAATCTTCGGGGCAACCTCTTTAATTAAACTAAACAGGGAGTTGGCACCCTCTTTAGAGATGTAGGTTTTAACGGCAGCTTGATAAACAGGTAAGATTTTATCATTTTTAAGATTCAGCAAAGCTAGTTGTCTGTTCTTCTCTTCAAAATCTGCAAAATTTGGTACTCTCTGTTTTCCGATGATGCCGGCATAGTAGGCCTCATATTTCTTTTTCATTACCAGATCTATCTTGTCGCGACCAACTTTAGTGCGAAATTTTTCGAGATTATCTGTCAGGAATTTTCCTCTTGCAGATTCTAATCTGGCATAGTCATCGTAAAGAAACATACACTCTTCGCAAATCCTCTCATCTTCTGTTAGCGAGCTCTCAAATTGGTTTATCAACTCAGTTACATCTGCAGTATAGGTAGCTTGCAAAGCCATTATATAGCTGGCAACCAATTTCTTATCCCTCTCACCCGAGTTGTAACGCTTTTGTAATGTTCCGAATGCTTTCTCGGGATTAAATGACTCCTCAATCTTGTCGATAAAGGCCAACCCTAATACTCCACCTGCAAACATATGGAGCAATTTCCCGTCTCCATCAAGAATTACGAATGTCGGATAGGCTTTTATTCCAAATTTTTCTTTTACAGCCGGTCCTTCAACTCCCTTTTCTGCATTTAATTTCAAGCTAATGAATTTTGGATTAAAATAATCTCCCATCTCTTTCATCGGATAGATCTCTTTATCCATCATTTTGCACGGGCCGCACCAATCTGTGTAGCTGTCTATAAACACAAATTTGTTTTCGGCTTTTGCTTTTGCAATTGCCTCATTTAAAGTTAACTCCTGGAAATTAATACCTTGAGCCCCTGCCCCCACCGATATGAACACGACGAATAGCATCAAAAAGAATCTTTTCATTTTTATTATTTAATTAATGATTTCACCTATTAATATCCAGCAAATGCCAAAAGGTGTTACCACCCAGAGATAATATCTCAAAGCTCTGAGATGAAACTGCGCAGCAGACCGCAAACCTGCGCAGCAGAAAACACAACCGCGCAGCGGACCGCAAAACTGCGCAGCAGTAAACACAACCGCGCAGCGGACCGCAAACCTGCGCAGCAGTAAACACAACCGCGCAGCGGACCGCATTTTCATCTGCCAGTGTTTTGTGTAAGTTACTGTAGATTAATAGATTAATTTTTGTGTTTTTCTCAATTGCCAGAATCCCAATTTTTAAACACCTGTAAACCAGTCTGTTTCACATAACACTGCCAGTTGAATTTTCCGCTGTGTTGTCCACTTCGTGGTTATGTGGTCCGTTTCACGGCCTGTGTTGTCCACTTCGTGGTTATGTAAAAAAAGCGCAGCAGAAAAAAAAACTTTGCCAGTGTTTGATGTAAGGCATTGTTAATCTTGTAATTGCAAAAGGCAGTTTTCCAAATATGGAAAACTGGGATTTACAATCTATTGACCTCCATTATATTTCATCAAACTCTGGCAAAGTTTATTTGGTTTATAAAATAAACTTATTTATATTTGCATCGTGCAACAGATATTAAAAGCAGTGAGCATCTGCAAATAGTTCAGTTGCACTTTTTTAGGGCATTTTGGTTTATTTTATAAACTTATTTACAAATCAATACTAATCAAAATTGAACAGAAAATAATGAACAAAACCTGAAAAAAAAATGAAAAAATCCTGAACAAAACCTGAATAAATCCTGAATAAATCCTGAATAAATCCTGAATAAAACCTGTACAAAACCTGAAAAAAAAATGAAAAAATCCTGTACAAAACCTGAAAAAAAAATGAAAAAATCCTGAACAAAACCTGAATAAAAATTAAACAAAAAAATCAAGATTATGGAAGAGAAAAATTTATCAAAAAACGAAAGTCTGGAGCTGATTGCCCGGATGATTAAGGAGACTCGCAACAGTATGGAGCGGGGTGGCGGCAACATTTATCTGCTTTGGGGGTATTTGTGGCTGGTTGTGGCTTTGACTATTTATGGGCTTTTGCTTTATACAGGCGATTATAGGGCTACTTGGTTGTGGTTTGCGATGCCGCTTGTTGGTTATCCTGTAATGTATTTTATGTTAAAGAACAGAAAAAGAAGAGCCACAACTTTTGTAGAGGCTGTGATTTCCAAGATTTGGATTGTGATTGGAGTTTGTGCCCTGCTGCTATCGCTCTTTATGTTTGTGAACCACAACGCTTTCCCTATTATGTTTATTATGGCGCTTCTAATTAACGCCGGAGTGGCTATGAGCGGTTTGGTTATTAAATTTAAGCCAACTATTATAGCCGGGTTTGTGGGGATTCTTTTGAGTTTCTCTCTGCTGCTTATTCCGGGGATTAATCAGATTTTGGTGTTTGCTGCCTTTTCTGTTATTATGCTCATCATTCCGGGTCATATTCTCAATGCGGCCAGCCGAAAAGCCATTGCGGCCGGCCTGGATGCTACAGAGAGTAGTTCAAAGAGTAATAAGGTGAGCAATGTTTAAAGAGTTGGACCCGCTGCTGCATTCGCAATTGCGGTTGGCAGTAATGTCTTTGCTCATTTCGCTTGAGGAGGCAGATTTTGTATATCTGCGGGAGAAGAGTGGTGCGACGGCCGGCAACCTGAGTGTTCAGCTTGAAAAGCTTGCACAGGCACAATACATTGAGGTAGACAAGGGCTACTCCGGCAAACGCCCGCGCACAACCTGCCGCATAACTCCCGCCGGCCGCGCCGCATTTGAGGTTTATGTAGATGCTTTGCGCAGTTACACGGAGTGATCGAAGCTTATGTAGATGCTTTGCGCAGTTACACGGAATAGTCTGCCAAGGGTTGTGGGACTTTGCTGATAATCAGCAAAGTCCCACAACCCTTGGCAAGGTTACAGGGCAAAACGCCAGATTAGTTTTGCAAGGATGGTTGTGCGTGTGAGTTTTAGGGTGTTGTTTGCTGTGTCAATATTTTGATTCACGACAAAGTAGAAGAAACTGCCTATTTTTGGAATCCAGTTTATCCGATAGTTTAGAATTACCTCATCGTCTTCATTGTTCCACTGAGCAAAGAGCGATGAGTTTAGTTTTGGGTTCAATGCGTAATTTACTCTTCCTCCAAATTCATTTACCTTGAAATCTCCCTGCGGCAAATCCAGAGTGTTGTGACTCCAGTCTAAACCTAAGCTTAGGTGTCTGTTCAGGCTCAGGTTAAGGTACATCTCAATGTTAGATCTTTTTCCGGTATAGAAGCTTCCTGCTTCAAATTCTACCCCTGCATTGAGGTTTCTGCCGTCAAACGAGTGAAACTCTGCACTGAAATTGTTGTCGTTGTATTGGCCTTTTGGAATAACTACGCCATCTATAAGAGGGAAATCTTCGTGAGGGTTATCCTGAGTAAACTCATAATTAAGTCCAAAATAGTCTCCGCTGCTGAAATTGATCCCGAATGGTCTTACATCCAGTGAGAAAGTCTCGGCAAGACCTGTTTTATCATTAATAAAATACTCAAGATCATATAATTGAAATGAAAATGAGCGTATATAGCTTGGCATCTTCTTAAACCTTGGTTCAAATTCAAGCTCTGAGTAGATTCGCTTAAAATTGGAACGGTTAACAAACCCCAGAGTCGGATTAAAATTCTCTTGAATGGAATTAATTCCGGCATTAAAACTCCAGATATCGTTGGGGTAAAACAGGAAAAAATGATAAGTTGCGTTATCCTTGTTCTTTGCAGATTCCTGCCCCGGATTATCTAAAGTGATTGCTCCGGAAAAGCCGGCCATTAAGTTTTTGTCCCCCAGAAACTTTGATGTTTTGTATGTGAAGTCTGTTCCATATGTGGCGCTGTATTTGCCGTTACTGAATTTTTGAGTCGATATAAATCCAATCCCGGACTCTTCGAATATGTCCTGTTTAATCCTGATAATGGATGAGTTAGAACTACTTATACCCTTAAGAGCAGCCGTCTGTAGATTCATTATCCCAATACTGGTCTTTCCAATCTTGCCAAAAAGCCTCCCTCCCCCAATTATCGGAATTACAGACTCCTCCTCGATACCGATTCTTCGGCTATAAAAAAGCCGTGCAGATGAAACACTCATATCAAAGTAGCTGCTCCCCTCCAGAAAGAACTGTCTCTTCTCCGGGTAGTAGATAGAGAACCTGGAGAGGTTAACCTCTCTGCGGTCAGATTCAACCTGAGCAAAGTCGGTGTTGAGGGTAAAGTTGAGCTTCATCGTGGGGCTGATATCGTAGTTGACCTCCCCTCCTATTTTGAAGGCAGAATTTGTAAATCCATATTGTCTCTCTATTCCGGTGGTTATGTATGGGGTGATCTCAACTCTATCCTTCTGCTTAATATCTCTAATACCCTCCAGTTTGCCACTTTGAGAAATATTGTCAATGCTGTAACTGCGAGACCATCCCTGCCAGCGAACCTGCTCATTCTTTCTGCGAATATTTCTCTCAAAGTTAACCGACCACTTTTGAATGCTATCCCTCTTAAACTTTAGGGTAGAGAATGGAATTGCAAACTCTGCATACCAACCATTTTGGTCACGAGTAACCCTAACATCCCACACTCCGTTCCAGTCTTTATTGAATCTGCCGCCATCTCCTCCAAGCCACACATCTGCCATCGCCCCGTTTGGATTAGTTATAAAGAGATATCCGTTTCGATTATCGTTAAAGGGGGATATCATAATCTCGATATCGTCGTCGCCCGACCAGTTAAAATCTCTGGACATCTCCTTTGCAGATATCCTGCCTGGCTCAGAGTCAAAACACCACACTCCAAAATAGATGTTGTGTGTATCATAAAGGACAGCCACTTTTGTCTGCTCTGTAGGTTGCCCCCCCTCCGATGGCTCACGTTGAGTAAAATTGGTTATTGGAAAAGCACTTTGCCACACTCTCTTTTTCAAATCTCCGTCTATGTGAATTGGTTCAGCCACTCTTGCGGCCTTAAGTGTATCGGGAATTGAAGTTTGAGATTTTAATGAATTAAAATAAAACAGCACAAATGCAAATATTACAAGATTTCGAATAACCATATTTCTGATTCAATTATAAATATAGATTTACACAACTATACAAATATAGAAAGAAGAAACACAATACATTCGATTGAAATATTTGCAAATAAAAAATATTTTATCTAAATTTCGCTCGTTCTGTCTTGAAGAGTTTAAGTGTCAGTAAACTGTAGCAGGAGTTACTTTTCACCACACCACAACCAGTACCGGTTTTAGAGAGGCTTTATATAAAATTTATATATATGAAAAAGCTTTTCATTAAACGGGGTTGCTTGGCAACTCTTGTTGTTTTGCTATTTGTTATTGTTACCGGGTGCATAAAAAATGAACCCGCAATTGAAGATCCTGTTTCTCCGGTTGGAAAGATCCCAAGCGGGTTTAACTGGAAAACTGTAAAAGAGCTGGATTGCAATATCTCTGTGAGTTCTGTAAATGGAATTTCGGATAATGCACTTAGGGTTATCCGTATTTACAACAACTCTGCTCTTGGCAACCCTTCGCTTATCTGCACTGGAGGTGCAAAACCGGGATCTCCCTTTATCATAAAATTATCTTTAGGTATTTCAATACCGTCTCTTTTCATTGAGGAGTTATTACCTAACGGTGTAATTAATCTGCATAAAGTAGATATAACCGGGTCTTCATTAAATATAACCCTCACAACTGTTTCCGGCACATCCGGCGCAGCAAACACAAAATCTGCCTCGAACAGCCAATTATCTGTTATCATAAAATCTAATTCGATTGCGCTTAATGCAGATCCTATTGATAATGACGGAGATGGAGTTATGTCAGGTGTTGATGTAGACGATAATGACCCAACTGTAGCTTTTTACTGGGCATTTCCTTCGTTAGAGAGAATGGGCTCCTTAGCTTTTGAAGATATGTGGCCGGTTACGGGAGATTACGATGTGAATGATTTGGTTCTGGATTTTAGGCTTATAGGATATATGAACAGTTCAAATTTGGTTACAAAGTTTAAGTTGGATTATGTTTTAAAAGCAGCAGGATGCACTTACGATTTGGCGGCTGCATTTCAGATGGATAGATTAAATGCCTCAGATGTACAATCTGTTTCAGGACAAAACATCTCCGGAACATCTCCATTCTCGGTTAACGCCAATGGAACTGAATCCGGAGTTAACCTTGCCGTGATTCCTCTGTTTAATAATCAAAGAGACATAGTCACCTACAGCCACTTTTTTAACACAATGAACGGAACCTTTGTTACTCCGCCAAGATTAAGTGTAGATGTTAGATTAAATACTCCTATTTCTCCGTCCTATATCTCTTTTTACGATTTTAACTTCTTTATCGTTCCCAACTTCAAAAGAGGATGTGAAATACATCTGCCTACATACAAAGGAACCTCCAAATTTGACGCTTCTTTGGCAAATGGATATAATTTAGACCCTAATGACTGTTTTAAAAACAGCGACGGGATGATGTGGGGAATATTATTTTGGGAAATTTTTAACTACCCATCCGAAAGAAGCAAAATTACAAGTGCATACACAAATTTTTCTGCCTGGGCTATGTCCGGCGGTACCACCAACGGTTGGTGGTTTAGGGCATCTCCGGAAAATGTAAACCCGGACTACCTATACCATCCCGGTTATGTTCCAATCGTGAATAGCAATACTATAGTTTTCAACCCAAACAAGAGTTATGGATTGGTTACAGATATCGAGGGGAATGAGTACAAAACAATTATGATAAACTCACGGGAGTTTATGGCTCAAAATTTAAGGACTAAAAAATATAGCAATGGCGATTATATAGGCACCACAACTCCCCCTAATCTGGATATCAGTACATTAATATCACCTAAATTCCAGTGGGCCTATAACGGAGATGAGAGCTACGCTCCGGATTACGGGCGGCTATATACACCGGCAGCGGTGACTGATAGCAGGGGTCTCTGTCCAAAGGGGTGGAGAGTTCCAACCACCGGTGAATGGATAGAGTGTATCTATAACTATTTGGGAGAAAATTTTACAGGCGGAGATCTATGGAACTGCCTGAAGGAGGTTGGCACAACTCACTGGAGAACAACTACCTCCCAAGTTACCAATGAGACCGGCTTTACAGTACTCCCGGCCGGGTACAGATACTCTACCTACTTTGAAGCACTGGGTTATTATTTTGAATTGTGGCTTCTTTCACTTAACAATGGCACTTTGAAGGCAACTATCACCGGTTCGATCGGCAGTTATCCGGCTGATGGTTATGGCTTTTCAGTTAGATGTATTAAAGGGGAGCCACTCAATCTAACAGGCTTGACTACAAGGGAGGTGGGGAATATAACTCCATCCTACTTCGAGAGTGGAGGAGAGTATAGCCAATCTTTTAATGATGTTACGGAGTTTGGAGTGTGTTGGGGTAAAACCATTAATCCTACCATTGCAAATAATGTTCTCAGTTCGTTAAGAGGAATGGCATATCGTTCTTTTGACGGTAGTTTTACTGCTGCACTAAGAAATGACTACTCCAACCCAAATGAGATGGTAACTCCGGGCAGTAAATACTATGTAAGAGCTTTTGTAAAAACATCAGGTGGAACTACATACGGCAATAATGTCACTTTTACCGCACACAACGGGCAGAAACAATTTAACCCAAGCCTTACATACGGTACTGTTAAAGATATTGATAATAACGAGTACAAAACTATTCCTATCGGTAGTCAAATATGGATGGCAGAGAATCTGCAAACTACAAAGTATAGTAATGGAGATCTTATTGGTACTACCACCACTCTTACCCAACCTCTGGTCTATACAGATGTCAATAAATATCAGTGGACATACTTTAACAGCTCTTTGTATGCCGGTATATACGGCAGAGTTTACACCTGGGACGCTGCTTCGGATGCCCGAGGTATCTGCCCGACAGGTTGGCACCTCCCTTCAATTGCAGATTGGGAGCAGTTATTCACACATCTTGGCCTAAATGCATACTATAAACTGAGCGAGTCAAGTAATAATATCTGGATTTTAAACAATGCCGGAAACAACAGCAGTGGATTTACTGCCATACCAAATGGACTCAGAGCTCCGGAGGGTTATTTCTTTATGTTAGATAGGGCCTACTGGTGGAGCTCCAACTCATCTTCACCGAGTGTTGCCACATACTACAATATTAGCCCTTGGTCAAGAAGTGGCGAATTTTCAAAGAGTTACGCAACTGCTGTTAGATGTGTTAAGGATTAAAAAGTTACCTTAAATAGATTAAAAAGTTACCTTAAATGTAACTCCACCGGTGGTGTAAATCATATTCTTGGTTGCTAATCCGGAGACAGGAATTTTCATAAACGGCTCAATGCTAAGGTTTAACTTTGGCGTGAGCCTCTGTTCAACTCCAAATACAAGATTAACCCGGCCTCCAATGTCAAAAGCACTGGATGGTGATCCTGAGCTGGTTGTTACCCTCTCTACAGTCTCCAACCTATAGGTACTAATATACTCATCTCCGTCAAATGAGGTGTTCTCACGAAGTAGTTGAGTTCTGGTTGTGGTTGTGTAATTTTCGCTCAGGTATGCCAGTGCACTTAGACCGGCTCCCACATAGTAACTTGTTTTTTTATAAGAGGTTATCTTCCAGGTTATGTTTATGGGGATATCCAGGTTGGTTAGGGAGGCTATAGTTTGATAGGACGGCACGGCAGCATTCCTTGGAGAGCTTCGTTCGTCTACATTTGAGTGTTCGAGAGAAACTCCGGTGGAAATCTGTAGTTTTTTAGAAAGTGGGATCTCTACATTTACTCCACCGGAGTAGTTAAAGGCAGATGCGTCTGCGGTGGTGTTAAACCCCGGAGCCACATTTACCCCGATTCTCACCCTTCGCTCCGACCCTAGTTTTGAGTCTTTTCGTGAGGTTTTGGGGGAAGATTCGGTTGTTGATAGTGAATTGAGCTGAGTTAATGGTTGGTTATTGTATTGGTTAGTTGGTTGTTTCTGAGTTTGGGGTTGAGATTCAGTCACGGCTGCTGCCTTGACCTCTACTGCCTCTTTTTTCTCTGTATTCTGAGCAATAATGTTGGTTGAACTTACTGCTGTTTTGGTTGAACTGCCGGCAGAGGCGGGGGAAACCTTAGCTTGCCCCATTACTGAAATCGAACTTGGTTGTGATTCCGCCACAACAGTTACCTGCCCGGGCACTTCGTTCACAATTTGCTGTGGAGTTTCAATCACTTTAACCGGCTCTTTTTGAGCTGTAAGCCCTTCCGGTAATGGTTGGTTAAGGGTTCCGATAATAATCAGCCCCAACAGGATTGCAGCGGCAACTCCGGAAGCAGAGAGCCTGTATATGAGAGCTTTTCGCTTTCTCTTAGATGTAAAAGTCTCCCAAGCCCCCTCAATGTAACTCTCCTCGTGGCCGTTTAGAGCCTCTTTAATCACTTCCCCTATCTCTTTTTCCTTACTCATATTGCTTAAAAGCTTTTTTATATTAGTCGTTAATATGTTTGTTATACAATTCCCGCATCTGCTTTCTGGCTCTTGTGAGGTAAACTCTGGAGGAGCTTGCGGGAATCTTTAGTTTTGCAGCTATCTCGTCGTGACTGTAACCCTCAATATCATAAAGACAAAAAACGGTTTTATAAGTGTGTGGCAGACAGTTTAACAGCTTCATAATGTCTTGGGCAGTCAGGCAGCTGATTGGCCCGGGCGCGGTGTCCTGGATGGCGACGGAGTCGGTCTCTTTGAAATCAATCCTGCGGTTTTTCTTCCTAAACTTGTCAATCGCAGTGTTAATAACAATCTTTCTTAACCATCCTTTAAAGGGCTGTGAAATATCAAATTTTTTAATCTCCGAGAACACCTTTAAAAAGCTGTCGTCAACTACTTCAATAGCATCATTTCGGTCGGTGCTGTACAAAAGAGCTACAGTCAAAGCATAACCAAAATACTTTTTATATAACAGCTCCTGAGCCTTATCATCCATCCGGATGCAACCCCGAACTACTGATTCTAAATTGTCGTAGTTACTGTATGCCACACAAATATATTTGGAACGTAAATTTAGTTTACAGTTTTAAGTTTAACAACATATTTTACTATGGAGTATGGTAAAACCTCCGAAGTAATCACTTTATCTCTTAGCAAATCTGCCCTTGCTTTTTGCGGAATTATGCAAAGGCTTTGCTTAAACGCTATGCTTGAAGGCATTATAAGCACTGCAGTACCTCCCGCCTTCATCAACCTGAGCGACTCCTCAAGACCCTCTACTGCCTGGCCATTGCCAATATAAAACATCACATCCTCCACGCTCTTGATTATTGTATCATTAAGGTAAGATCTTGTAAAATCTACCTTAACCCTATCTCCGCTAAATGGTTTCTCACCTGCGCCGGGGATGCTGTCTACAAAGCAAAGTCCCGACGGGTATTGCATAAACGATTCATATCTTGCAGATGCGAAGCTGAAAATTGAATCTCTCTCAATATCGTCTATCTGAGTTTGCGTCTGAACGCCAACCACCTCTATTTCAATTATTAGATTGCTGTTTACAGGCAGATACGATGTACTGTAATTCCCGTAAGCCAGGTAGGATGGCATATAAAAGCGATACCTCTGGCCGACACTCATAAGTTTAATACCGTAGTCGAGCCCTTCGGGGATAATCGTCTGGCTCAGCAGACGGAATTTTGCGGGATCCGCTTTTGGTGCAGCACCACTACCCACCCCTTCGTTACTCTCAATTACGGTTCCGTTGAGCAGAGATATTGTGTAGTAAAAGCTGACTATATCGTTTTGCATTAATCCGGGTGCCGGATAAGTATTGCTTTGAATTGCACCTGTACCTGTATGTGCAGAACCTGCCTGTGCGCTACTGTTGAGGGTTATGCCGGATAAAGGTAAATAATAGAAACCGGCACTATGCCTTTGTGCCTGAATATTATTGTCTGACAAATACTTGCCAATAATCTCATCGTCTATCTTCTGCTGTTTTGCGTAGTCACTCTCCAACCCAGAACACGAAACTGCCACCAGCCCGCCCACTACAAAACTAAAAACAAATAAAGCCGAACTTAAAACTCTCCTTGAAACGGAACTTGAAAAACTCTTCATAACAAAAATGGAAATTTAATAGAATTAATAACTTGATAAATAAATTTAAAACAAAACCGGTAAAGAACTTGAAGAATTATTCGAATAAATCTACATACTATACGCACACCACATTCAAAATGCTACAACTCAAGCAGAGTTTGTCTAAGAAAAAAATTATCACTACACTTGTACGCAGTAATCCGGTATATTCATAGTAAAATGTCACTTGACACAAGTAGTAAGGAGTTTATTACCGCTCTAAAGAGTGGCAGCGAAGCTGCATATACCCAACTATTTAACCAATTCAACCTGAGCCTCTGCTCATATGCCTACAGAATTCTCAACGACAATAACGAAGCGAAGGAGATTGTTCACATTACCTTTTGTAAGATATGGGATAGCAGAAAAACTATTGAGATAAACGAATCTCTTAGTGCATATCTTTATAAATCTGTCTACAATAATAGCATCTCCCTTCTCAGGAAAAAGAGGCAGCACGCAAAATATGTAGATAACGGGCTTGTAGATCTCTATTTTAACAGGATTGTCCAAAATCCGCACGCAGAACTTAAACTTATCGACTCCGAAAGCCGGAAAATCATTCTATCTGCAATTGATGAGCTGCCTGCCAGGTGCAGGGAGATATTTATTCAATGTAAAATCAATGGTCACACCTATCCTAAGGTGGCAGAAGAGCTTAAAATATCAGTAAAAACCGTAGAGACGCAGATGTCAATTGCACTCAGCAGGCTTAGAAGAAAATTGGACTGGTTGCTGATCTTAATTTTACCTTAATTTATTTTCTTTTGCTTTAAGGGTGTTTTGAATATTTTGCGTCATAACTTTTAGAACAACTAAAAATGATGCAGAAAACAGAACGCTCCGCTATTGACAGCCTATTGGCTGCAATTCTTAACGGAGATCCAACTAACGAACAGATCATTCAATTCAATGAATGGATAAAGGACTATAAGAACGAGCTTTACTTCGACAGATTCAAGGAGATGTGGCACGTCTCTGTAGATAAAGAGTACATAAGAGTCAACACAGGGTTGCAAAATCCCGGCAGGCTCATAGATTATATAAAAAGGTCCCGCCAGAGAGAGAGATTAAGAAGAGTCACCACTTGGTCAATGGCAGCAGCAGCTTCTCTTGTACTTATCTTTACTGCAACTCACTTTATCACTAAACAGTATAATGACTCAATAAACAGTGCAGATTTTAAAATGTTGAGCTACTCTGCAGACTCTGTAAAGGTAGAGCTCAATAACGGCCAACTGGTGAGAAGGGTTAAGAGTGAGGGGAGCTCAATCACTAATCTGGAAGATAAAATTGCAGCCAAGGGTAACGAACCCATTGCAGTTCAAGCAAAAACCTATAATACAGTCTCAACACCTTCGGGAGAGAGGGTGGCAATGGTTCTTTCAGATGGAACTGTTGTCTATTTGACCTCCAACTCATATCTTAAATACCCGTCAACTTTTGAAAAGGATAAACGCGAAGTGACCCTGGTGGGTCGTGCATATTTTGAGGTAAAGAAATCTAAAATTCCATTTATTGTAAACACATCGGATATGAATATTGAGGTTCTGGGTACCTCTTTCGATGTAGAATCCAGAAACAGCGGCTCCAGCGCATCGGTAATTCTGGTGGAGGGGTCGGTTAAGGTCTTTGCAGAGGGGCGTAGCAAGGTTATCTTCCCGGATGAGCAGATTAGCCTGCACAGGCAGACCAAAGAGATTACAGTGAAAAATGTAGATTCAAGACTGCTCACAATGTGGAAAGATGGTGTATTAATAGTTCACGGACAGTCATTTCCGGAGGTGGTTGAGAGCCTGTCGTCGTGGTATGGAGTTAAGATCGTTAACAGGACTAATGTCTCGGAGTATGAGAAGTTCAACGGAAGGTTTGACCGCGAAGATATTGAAGCCGCCATTAAGGCCGTATGTATAAGTGCTGCAATTAAATACCGGATAGAAGACGGCAAATTGATTCTGGAAAACATATAACCCAATAATATAGATCCAATAAAGTAAACCCAATTTAACTTAACTAATACTATGAACAAAATTTTCGCTTTGCGGCATCCTCTGTTTTTGCCGTTGTTGTGCATCCTGCTCTTGTCCGGGAAGCTCTACGGAGCACCTCAGCAAGAGACAATAACACTAAGCCTTAAAGAGGCAACGATTACTCAGTTCTTTAAAGGGATTGAAAATCAGACTACTTATAAATTCTTTTATAAAGACTCGCAGGTCGAGAGTGCGCCATCTATAACAGTAGAGGCAAAAAATTTACCCCTTGAAGATGTGCTTAAAAGTGTCTTTGAAAAGACCAGCCTCTCTTATGAGATCACCGGAAATCAAATCGTGATTAAAGAGAGAGTTAGTGCAGATAAAAAGATCATTAAGATATCCGGTTTAGTCACGGATGTAAAAAAAGAGGCACTTCCGGGGGTTGGAGTAATTCTGCTGGGGACCAAAAAAGGTGTCTATACAGATGATAAGGGTGAATTTACCCTTGATGTTCCGGTTGAGAGCAGCACATCAAGCATCAACTTTAGGATGATTGGGATGAACGATATCACTGTCGCTCTGGATGGCAGAGCTTTTTACCAGATTACGATGCAGGAGAGTACAAACCTGCTTTCTGATGTTGTTGTTACAGGTATTGTAGATAAGAGGGCAGAGAGTTTTACCGGTTCGGTATCTTCGATCTCCGCTAAAGATATTTTAAGAGCAGGAAACAAGAATGTGTTTGAGTCACTCAAAAACATAGACCCCTCTCTGTATATTATGGATAATCTTCAAAACGGATCAAACCCTAATGCACTACCAGGAATGGAGCTCAGAGGAACATCTAGTTTCCCTGTAGATAATAATCTGGGAGTGAATATTAAAGGAAACTACGGCAATATCCCCAACACACCTCTGTTTATACTTGATGGTTTCGAAACCACTGTAGAGAGAATTATGGATATGGATATGAACAGAATAGAGAGTGTAACCATTCTTAAGGATGCATCTGCAAAGGCCCTTTATGGCTCAAAAGCTGCAAACGGAGTTGTGGTTATTGAGACCAAGAAGCTAAAAGGCAACCAGCAGAGGGTAACCTATACCGGAAGTATGGATATCTCTATGCCGGATCTCACCAGTTATAACCTTACAAACTCTGCCGAAAAACTTGAAGTTGAGAGAATTGAAGGCGTTTACACCTTCCCTAATAATATTGAAATTCAACTGGAGGCAAATAAGCTTTACAACACCCGCAAGAAATTAATTGAAGAGGGGCTGGATACCTACTGGTTGGCCAAGCCGCTCAGAGTGGGAGTTGGATCAAAACATAATGTAAACATAGAGCTGGGAGACAGCAGAAGTCTCAAGGGAGTTGCAGATTTTACATACAACACCGTGAGTGGTGTAATGAAGGAGTCCTTCAGAAGAAATATCTCGGGGAGCGTTAACCTCTCATACAGGTATAAGAATGTAATATTCAGAAACATTATGACCGCTGTGAGCAACTTTGGTCAGGAGAGTCCATATGGCAATTTTGGTAATTATGCCAGAATGAATCCATACTGGAGAAGTAATGACCCAGCAACCGGTCTGTTAATCAGATGGGCAGAGCCGGGAACATTTACCCCAAACCCAATGTACGACGCAACTATCGGAACAAGCATCACATCCAGCTACCTGGATTTCCAAAATAACTTCTATGTTGAGTACAGGCCTACACAATTTATTAAAGTGGCAGGCCGAGTTGGTGTATCTGCAAAAAGAAGCGGGGCAGATGAGTTCTTGCCATCCAACCACTCCAAATACTCAAACAGCAGCTATATGCAAAACGAAGAGCTTAAGATGAGAAGAGGCTCCTACAGATTGGATAATGGTAAAAGCAGCAGCTTCTCCGGCGATGTAAACGCAACATATACAAGGGATATAGACAAACATTTTATATCTGCCTATGTAGGTGCTTTTGTTTCGGAGAGTTCATACGCTGCCTATGTAAACAGAGCAGAGGGCTTCCCCAACAACCAGGCGGCAGATATCACTTTTGCCCGTCAATATGCCCAGGGAACAAGACCGGTGGGTCTCTCCTCTCTAAACAGAGAGCTAAGTTTTCTCTCTACAGTTAACTACTCATACGACAACAGGTATCTTGTAGATGCCACTTACAGGTTAAGCGCATCTTCACTCTACGGTAAGGATAACAGATGGGCACCGGGCTGGAGTTTAGGTATCGGCTGGAATGTCCATAACGAGCGTTTCTTTATGAACTCAAACCTCATTAAACAGCTCAAATTTAGAGGATCTGTCGGGGTGACCGGTAACCAGAACTTCAATACAAGTTATGCAGTCGGTACATATCAATATTTCACCCAATACAACTACAACGGCCTTACAGGTTCATACCTGTTTAACCTGCCAAACCCTCAGTTAAAGTGGGAGCAGAAGAAAGACTACAATGTGGGTGTAGATGCCACAATAGGTGAATTCAGACTGAAAGCAGACTACTACGATAGCTACACAGAGAATATGGTTACAGATGTATCTGTTTCTACAACAACCGGTTTCAATATGGTTAAAGATAATCTCGGTTTGGTTAGAAACAGAGGTATCGAGATTAACGCAAATATAAACCTATGGCAAAAAGAGAGTGGTTTTATGAATATCTACGGTTCGGTTGCCTCTAATACTAACAGGATTGTAAGACTATCTGAGAGTATGAGAACCTACAATGCTATTCAGGAGAAAGAGGCTGCAGATAAAGGGAACAACAAACCGGTGCTTAAGTATAACGACGGAATGTCTATGAACTCTATCTGGGCTGTAAGGTCTTTAGGAATTGACCCTATGAACGGTCAGGAGATCTACCTTAAACAAGATGGTTCAAGAACCTATGTTTACGATCCCCTGGACCTGGTTGTGGTTGGTGACGACAGAGCAAAGGCAAGAGGTCATTTCGGCTTTACAGCTGAGTACAAAGGGTTCGGTTTTAGCACAACTTTCCGCTATTCTGTAGGAGGTCAGGCATATAACCAAACATTGGTGGACAGAGTAGAGAATATTAATATTATCGATAATGTAGATAAAAGGGTGCTCTCGGGCAGATGGCAAACTCCGGGGCAGATTGCAAACTTTAAAAGGCTTGGGATGTTCCAGTACGAGGGTGATCCTCTGGCGCGTCAGGAGATGACAAGACCAACCAGCAGGTTCGTTCAGGATGTGAATGAACTCACCTGGGGAACGGCCTCTTTGTACTACGATTTTCCTAAGTCTATAATTGACAATTGGAGAGTTCAGAGAATGAGACTATCTCTTTATATGGACGACATCCTTAAAATCTCGTCAATTGTGACAGAGAGAGGATTAAATTATCCCTTTGCAAGAACAGTATCTTGCTCATTATCTATTACTTTTTAATTAGAGTGTTATGAAAAATATAATAAAAACCGCAATTTTATCACTCAGCCTTCTGCTTGGCTCTTGCAGCGAATGGCTGGATGTGACACCACCTTCTCAAATCAGAGAGGAGGCTCAGTTCAGCTCCATAGACGGATTTCAGCAGGCCTTAGTGGGTTGCTATATAGCGATGACCAGCGATTCTCTCTACGGAAGAGTCCTTACCTGGTCTACAATAGAGTTGATGGCAGGTCAGTTTGTGACCCTGCAGGCATCTTCAAATAATGACTACAACATTTCTCAGTACAACTACACATCATCTAACGCTATCAAATACATAGACGGAGTGTGGGGTAAGGCATACAATGTTATCTCCAATGTGAACAACGCTCTTAAATATATTGAGATTAACAAAAATATTCTGGACCACGTAAACTACTCTGTGATCAAAGGCGAGCTCCTTGCAATAAGGGCCTTTATTCATTTCGATCTTATGAGACTTTACGGATTGGGAAATCTTAAATCCAGAGCAGATCTCACATCAAAGTTTGCCATACCTTATGTAACAAATCTGGCTAAGGAGATGACTCCACAGCTTACCTATAAACAGACAATTGACCTTATGGCCAAAGACCTGAATGATGCCCTGGTACTTCTGGAGATAGACCCTGTTACAAAACTGCACCCTGCATCTTACTATACAGAGGTTAACATAGACGGTTTCTTCAATTACCGCCAAAACAGGTTTAACTACTATGCAACCAGTCTGCTGCTTGCGAAAGTTTATATGTGGGAAGGGAGCAGCGAGAGTATTAACAAAGCTCTTGTTCTTGCAAATAAGGTCATTAACGAAAGTGAGTCGAAAGGGCTTACTTCTTGGGCAACCAGCACAAGCGTAACAGATGACATTGTTATGAAATCTGAACACCTTATGTCGTTAAATACCCAAAATCTCACCGCCAGAACTGCAGATTATTTCAAACTGGAGATTATTGCAGCCAGTGATATTAAAGCTCAATATGTTTCTAATAACAGAGTTATGAGCGTATATGAGGCAGAGACAATTGGCGGTACAGACTTCCGTTTCTCTAAGCTTTTTATTCCCAATTCAGTAACACTGGATGGAAAAAACGCATTCACACCGCTTAAATTCTTTGGCACAGCCAGCAATAAGATCTCTAACAACTACATTCCGCTTATGAGAATGCCTGAGGCGTATTATATAGCAAGTGAGTGTATGGTTAAAAAGAGCACTCCGGATATACCGGGTGCACTCAATTTATTGAATATAGTAAGGCAAAAAAGAGGTATCACTGCAGATATTGCAACTTCAGATGCCAATGTTGTGATGAACGAAATAGTAAAGGAGTATGCAAAGGAGTTCTATTGCGAGGGTGTAATGTTCTTTTTGTACAAACGATTAGGTATTGAGAGTATACCGGGGTACAACGGAACAGCCACAGATGCAATTTATGTATTGCCCTACCCTTCTACAGAGTTGCAAATGGGAAGAAAACAGTAATTTTTTAAAAATTGAGATTTATGAAATTCAAAATAAATATTTTGCTTTTAATTATGATACTCCTTTCTGCAGCAGGATGCCAAAAGGATGAGATCATAGTATTTGATGTAAACGACAGTGGAGTAATGTTTCCCGGAGCAGGTGATGCTAAGACCTACAAAGGGTACAACTCTGCAGATCAAATCTATTATGTGAATGAGTCATTTTTAAATGTTCCTCTTTCACAGGTGAAGTACATAGTGGATTTTCCGGTAAGAGTATCGGGAGACACGGTAAGCAGAGACAGGGTAATTGGATACGAAGTTGTAGCCCAGATGACCGATGCACTCAATACACAATATAAGATTGTAGATGCAATAATCCCTGCAGGTGAATATTACGGAAGGATCCGTTTTGAACTTACCAGAGATGTGGCACTGGACAACGCCTCCGTTAAGGTGGGCATTAAGCTCAAAGATTCCGACGACCTTAAGGTTGGCTCTAACGAATATTGCAAAGGTGTTCTTACCTGGAGTAATATGTTGGCAAAGTTTCCTTCGTCGTCTTCTTATACAAGAACATACAACTGTATAATACTATCTCCACTTACCAAAACCAGTACGGTAATTACATACTACAGTCCAAATGCCCATAAGGCAATTCTGGAGGCACTGGGATGGCCGTTAAACTACTGGCCTACATATACCAGCGGCTTTGCAGACCCGGGTACAGGAACCAGCGCTGTCTTTGGAGTTTACTACACCGACCTCTATGCTCAAAAGCTTAAAACCTATCTTGATGCATATGCACTTGCCAACGGAGGCGAGAGATTAAAACATAATGCCGGCACAGATATCGGAAAAGATATCCAGCCTAGAGTAACAGGTGCTGTGTACATTCCCTAATTTTTAAACTAAGATTACAATGAAAAGAAAAATATATAATTCTATCGTATTGCTCCTTGCAGTTGTGCTTTTGAGCCACTGCTATGTAGACAAATCGGGTTTGGACACCTCCAAAATAGACGAAATAACTATTGAAGCTCCCGGTATGAGCTCAATCCTAAGGGTTGAATATTTAGAGGAGGTAACATTTGACCCCACTGTTAAGATGGGAACCAATACCAATCCGGCCGATGTTACCTATAAATGGGAGATAAATCAGACCCCGGGATCTACAGATCTGGTAGAGATTGGAACCGCTAAAGTATTAAAGACGACAATTAAGAATAAGATACTATCTGCAGCTTACACTTTAGTCTTTACTGCTACAGATGCCAAACACGGTATTGATTATCAAAAAAGCTGGCCTCTCTATGTGAGCAGCTCATTCCGCGAAGGGATTGTGGTTGCAGATACAAAAGATGGAAGCACATCTGACCTTTCTCTTATTATGGATAATGATATAACATCTACCTACAGTGCAGGTGTTAAGATTAAATATAATATATGGAAGAGTGCAACAGGGAGCTCCCATCCGGCACTTGTGAAAAATCTTACTTACACACTTCACAAACCTAGTTCTGTTCTTACAAAAAATGTAATTACAGCTATTTTTGAGAACAAGGATATATCTATGTTCGATTGTGAAAACTACTCTTTGTATAAGGACGCGTCTCAGATTTTCCCTGCTAAAGGTGCAAGTTTCGACCCTCAGGCTTTTTATACAATCAACAACGCTACCTGGATTCTTGTAGCCAATAATATGGCCTATCTCTTTGCGAATAACCAGGGTATCACTTCGTTTCTGCTACCGGCATCGGGACTTAACTATGTAGATAACGCCGTAATGGTTGCAGATAACAGCGCCGGCGCAGGTCCTTACGCATTTTGGTACAACAACAACACCGGCAGGTTCTACAACATCTCAATGACCTTTACAACTCCTGCCAGCGGCGGTGAATATACAACTCAAGGTGTGTTTAACCCGACCAATGTTCCGGACAGAAGAATGGTTGCGGGTGATGTCTCAATAGACGGTGTTAGCCCTACAATGCTGCTTAAAAATAGCGTAACCGGGAACTATGAGCTATACTCAATATCTTTCTCGTTTTACGATGTAAACTGGAATATGACTCCATCAACTCCTAAGTTGAAAGTTGAGCTTCCGGTAGCACTTACCTCAATTTTAAACTCTGCAGTATCTGTCTTCTTTAATATGTTTGACCCTATTATGTATGTCGCAACACCTTCCAAAATTTATGCAGTGAACTTTGGTGGTGGAGTTGTATCGTACAGCGAGAAGTACTCTGCACCTGCAGGTGAGACCATTACAAAGGCAAAACTGTTTGTTCAGGGTAGATATCGTCTTAACAGAAAGGATTACAATGAGACAAGCGGCCCAATCTATGAGCCTGCACTCGCTTTAAACACAAAAGCTGTTGTGGTTGCAACCTCAAAAGCGGCTTTCCAGGGAGATGTTTATGTGATTCCTTTTGGAGCTTCGGGAACAGGCGATCTTAATGCATCACAAGCTAAAAAATATACAGGATTCGGTAAAATACTCGATTTTACAATCCAAGGACAATAAATAAAAATTCTAAATGAGAAAGATTTTCGTACTAAGTACCCTGATTATGTTTACCTGCGGGCTTTATGCATCTGCCAACATAAATCCGGTAAAACAAGAGAAGAAAAAGACAGAGAAAGAGATTGAGACAGCAAAAAAAGACTCTCTGGACGCCTTCGACAAGTTATTCAAAGAGAAACACGAAACCGCCAGGGGAATGTTCACTCTTCATAAGATTAAAGAGAAGCTCTATTTCGAAATACCGATAAAGATGATGGGTAAAGAGATGCTGATTGCCTCTTCTGTAACTGAGACCAGCGATAATGCCAACGGTATTGTCGGGGGCAAGACAGACCCGATTCATATTCTATTCACAAAATCGGGAGAGAGTGTGCAGTTGAGAAGAGTAAACAGCGACGTTATCACAGATAATATGAGTTCCAATATTGCAAAGGCAATCAAAAAAAGCAATATCGGCTCTATTATGAAAAATATGAAGATTGAGGCCTACTCTAAGGACAGCTCTGCTGTTATTGTAGATATGACCGGCTTTTTTGTAGGTGATAACAAAGATCTTACACCATTTGACAAATATAGCCAGTACACAATGTTTAACGGATTTAAGAGAACCGAGACTTTCCAGCAGGATAAATCCTATCTTGGAAATATCAAATCTTTTAGCGACAATATTGTGGTTACCAGTACTCTGAGCTATAATTATACTCTAACGGATGTTGCTACCAACAAAAACATTGTAAAGGATGAGCCGTTCACCTGTATTGCTTCCAGGTCAATTGTTTTGTTGAAAGAGACTCCTGTAAAACCAAGGTTTGCAGACTACAGAGTAGCGATATTCAACACCGGAAAGTATCTCTTTGGGGAGAGAGAGCAATCTTCCAAAGTGATCTACTATGCAAACAGATGGAATCTGGAGCCGAAAGATATTGAAGCCTATAAAGCAGGTAAGCTTGTTGAGCCCGTTAATCCTATCATTTTTTATGTGGACAACAACTTTCCCGAAAAGTGGAGACCATTCATCAAAGAGGGTGTTGAGCAATGGAATGAACTTTTCGAGCAGATAGGTTTCAAAAATGCTATTCAGGCTCTGGATTTCCCTCTTAACGATCCCGAATTTGACCCGGATAACATTAAATACTCTTGTGTAAGATATGCTCCAATAGGGATTCAGAATGCAATGGGTCCATCTTGGGTAGACCCAAGATCGGGCGAGATAATCAATGCATCTGTATATCTCTATCACGATATTATCAAGTTGTTAAATAACTGGATGTTTGTTCAGATATCTCCGGCCAATAAGAGGTTGCAGCAGAAGGGCCTCCCGGAGGATATTTTGAGTGATGGTATTCGTTATGTTGTAGCTCACGAAGTTGGTCACTGTCTTGGTTTTATGCACAATATGAGTGCATCGAGCGTAATTCCGGTAGACTCTTTAAGATCTGCACATTTCACCAACACAACAGGTACCACAACCTCCATTATGGACTATGCCCGCTTCAACTATGTTGCGCAGCCGGGAGATATGGAGAGGGGCGTTAAGCTTACACCTCCAAGATTTGGCGAGTATGACAGGTTTATGATTAAGTGGAACTACAAGTACTATCCAAGTTTTGAAGATCCGGCAAAAGAGAGTGAATATCTATCCAATATGGTTAGTGAGGCTATTAAGACACCTGTTTACAGGTACGGTAAGCAGCTCTCCTACCCTCTTGACCCAAGATCTCAGACAGAAGACCTTGGAGATGATGCTATTAAAGCATCTGAATATGGTATCAAAAATCTTAAATATCTCATCTCAAACTACAACTCGTGGGTAGAGAAGAGTGACGAAGATTTTTCTTACAGAAGTGAAATTTATGACGGTATTGTTTTCCAGTATATTAGGTACATTAATCACGTGTTTGCAAACGTTGGCGGAATCTATCTTAACGAAGTAAAAGTGGGCGATAAAATGGTTCCTTTCGAGAGTGTCGAGAGGGAGAAACAGAAGGCCTCTCTGGAATTCATTATGAAGCAGATTAGTGAGCTTAGCTGGTTTGAAAATGAGACTCTCAGGAACAATCTCACTATTATGGGCTCGGCTACTAATCTGCTCCAAACCGTTCTTGCCAAAGCAGTAATCTCTGCCCCGTCAAAAGTTATGTTATCTGCAATGAACTCAAAAAATCCTTACGATTTCTTTGAGTGTTCAGATGATGTTTTCAGTTTTGTGTGGAGAGCTGCAATGGATAAAAAAGAGCTGACTCCTATCGATAAATTTATTCAGACAGAGTATTTGAATATGGTTTTGAGTTCGGGCAACCCTGCTAAACTGATGGGTGGAGTTGGAGCTGCCGGAGATATGTTTGATATCCTGCGTAAAGTTGACACTCAATCCAGATTCTCGAAGATGATTAATATGAGGGAAGCAATGGAGTTCACGACACAAACAGAAGAGGGTTTCTCGCCTGTTGCAGGTTATGGAGTCCCTTCTACCAAGTTTAGCATAGTTTTTAACACAGAGAGCAACCACTACAGGTATGTTGTTAAAACTAAAGAGCTGCTGGAGTCAATGAAAAAATCAAGAGTAAGTAAAGAGGATAAAATCCATTACGAACTACTGTTGAAAAAAGTAAATTCTTCTTTTAAAGTACAATAGCCAACACAAGAATGAAAATGATAAAGAAAATATTAGTTCCGGCGCTTATCTCTTGTTGCGTTATTGTATTTAGTACCATAAGCTCAAACGCCCAAAGCACAAAAGTAAAAAGTACAAGTACCACCCAAGCAAATAGCACGGTCAAAAAAGCAGACAGTACCGCTAAGCTTACCCCTTACCAGAAGCTTTTCAACAAGAAGAAGAGTGTGAAAACATCTACAGGTATAATTACGCTTCATATTGTAGATGGTAAATTATATTTTGAACTTCCTGTTAAGTTAGTAGATAAGAGCTTTTTAATGAGCTCTCTGGTAGATAATGTGAGTAATATGAGTCTAAGCTATGCGGGGCAAAGGGCAGCAAGATCTCAGCACATCTGTTTTACAAAGACAGATTCGCTGGTGCAGATACGCCTGGTACCGATTACTAAGATTGTAGATTCTCAGGATAGCGGAATTCAGGAGGCTGTGAACAGAAGTTCGTTGCCTTCTGTATTGGTATCCAAACCGATACTGGCCTTTAACGCAGATAGCAGTGCAGTCGTTTTTGACGCAACATCGTTTTTTGTCTCAGACAGCAAGTACATCGGCACCTTGAATGCCTCCTCATTTGGTGGATTTATCCAAAAGGTATCTACATTCAGTAAAGAGCTGAGCGCGCTAAAAGATGTGGAGTCCTATGAAAACAATGTTGCTGTGATAAGCGATATGACATATACCTTCAAAACCTTCTTCCTGGGAATGGAGTCGGGTGGAGCAGAGTATGCCACAGTTGAGCTTAGAACCACTCTTACCCTTTTACCCCAGGAGAGATTCCGTCACCGTTACGGTGACTACAGGATTGGTACTTCAGTAACTGAGTTTGAGAAGTTCGACAGCAAAATTCAGGGTTCAGAGTTAAATTACCTTGCCAACAGATGGAGGCTTGAGCCTAAGGATGCAAACATATTTCAACTTGGAGGGCTGACAGAGCCGAAAAAACAGATTGTGTTTTATATAGATACTCTGTTTGTTCCTGAGTGGAGAGAGGCCATAAAGAGGGGATTGCTTAAATGGAATGATGCTTTTGAAAAAATTGGTTTTAAAGATGTTATCCTGGTATACGACTTTCCGTCAAAATCACAGGACCCTAAGTTCAGTGCGGGAAATATCGCTTACAATTGTGTGCGCTATGCGCAGACACCATCACGGAACATTGCAAGACAAATTAACATTGACCCAAGAAGTGGTGAGATTTTAAGTGCTTCAATTCTCTTCTTTCGTGACTCTCCGGTAACCCTGCAAAGGGAGCGTATCTATCAGACCGCTGCTGTTGAGCCGGGTGTTAGGGGATATGAGCTTCCTCAAGATCTTATGTGCTCTTCCATAGAGATGGCAATGATGAGGGAGATGGGCTTTTGTCTGGGTTTGACTGCAAATCTGGCCGGATCTTCCTGGATGGATGTAGACTCTTTGAGATCTGCAACATTTACACAAAGGGAGGGGATTACCTCCTCTGTAATGGATCAAATCAGGTATAACTATATTGCCCAACCGGGTGATATTGAGAAGGGTGTCAAGTTGGCTGCAGATAATTTGGGTGTTTACGACTACTATGCAATCAAGTGGCTCTATAAACCTATATTTAAAGCCAAGACGCCTGCTGCCGAGGTTGCGGTTCTAAAGGAGATGATATCCGAAAAGATTAATGACCCTCGTTACTTCTATGGAAAAGAGCAAAGCTGGAGTGCATATTTTGACCCTCGCTCGGTTATTGAAGATTTGGGTAACGATAAGATTAAGGCTGCCAAATATGGGATCAACACTCTTAAATATGTGGCTGAGAATGCCGCAAAGTGGGTAAATAAAGATGAGGCAGATGAGTCCTACAGAGAGCTCTTCATAGACTTTATCTTCCTTAAACTTTACGACTACTACAGGAGTGTAATGGTTAACATCGGTGGTATTGAGATAAACCGGAAATATGAGGGTGACCCTATGCCCTCCTATAAGGTGCTGGACCGCAAGATTCAAAAGGAGAGTCTTCTTTATATGCTTAACCAGAGTGAAGATCTTGCCTGGGTAGACAATAAAGATCTGCTTTTAATGAGTGGAATGAATCCAAACTTCTCCAGCTATCTGGCAAACAACCTTGTCAAACTCGCTTTCCAGCGTGTGGCGATGGTTGCATTTGCGCAAAATGTGAATGCCGGGCAAAATGCTCCCGGGCAAAATGCTACAGGTCAGAATCCTGCCGGGCAAAATACTATAGGCCAAAATCCTGCCGGGCCGTATACATTAGATGAGATGTTTACAGACCTCACAGCGTTCTCTCTTAAAAATATGAACAAAGGGTTGGACCCTACTGAGGCGCAAATAGCAACTCTCTTTAACACTGCTCAATTTCTTCTCGCAAATTCGAACCTGCCTATCGTAATAAAAGCCAAAGAGAAGAACAAGGCAGCCTTCCAGTTTGTAGAGGATAATAACTTTATCTCCTACAATAACTTAAGAGCAAAATGCTTTCCTGACGAAAATATCTGGGAACCGGGTAATGAAAACACCTGGGAACCGGTTAACGGAACAGATAATTTTGATTTGGCAAACATAGGTTCCACAGGAGCAGGTTTTGAGCAACTCGTCTCCCTTAAATTCCTTATAAACCGGGACTACTCCGATGTTTACTACAAACATCTATTAGAGTTGAGAGCTAAACTTAAAATCTGCCTTAAAAAAGCAAAATCCCAAAGCTCAAAAGATAGAATCGGTTACCTGATGCTCTCCATAGACAAAGGGATAGGGGAATAACCTTGCCAAGGGTCGTGGGGCATTGTTGATAATCTGTGACTTAGCTATATAATGGTTATGTAGCTTGGCTCGGCAAGTGGTTAGACTTGCCGGGCCTATTTTTTTCACTAAATTTGAAAAAACTTTACCTATGAAAAAGATCACAAACATTTGCTGCATTGGTGCCGGCTACGTAGGTGGCCCAACAATGGCGGTAATCGCTTCCAACTGTCCGGAGATAAAGGTTACAGTTGTTGATGTTAATACTCAGAGAATTGCAGATTGGAATGGTGCAGACCTGGAGAATCTTCCCATTTACGAGCCCGGGCTCAAGGAGATTGTCTCTGCGGTAAGAGGCAAAAACCTCTTCTTTTCAACTGATATTGAGGAGGGCATCAAACAGGCGCAAATGATTTTCATATCGGTTAACACACCTACAAAAACCTACGGCAAGGGCAAGGGAATGGCGGCAGACCTAAAATATATAGAGCTATGTGCAAGGCAGATAGCATCTGTAGCCGATGAGGAGAAGATTATTGTGGAGAAGAGTACAATCCCGGTGCGTACTGCACAGACTATCAAGACTATTCTGGAAAATACAGGCAATAAAATCAAGTTCCAGATTCTCTCTAACCCGGAGTTTCTGGCAGAGGGAACTGCTATTAACGATCTGCAAAATGCAGACAGGATGCTCATTGGCGGCGACCACTCTACCGAGGAGGGTCGTAAAGCGATTGATTCGCTTGCGGCCATCTATGAGAGGTGGCTCCCTGCAGAGAGAATCATCAAGACAAATCTTTGGTCAAGTGAACTCTCTAAACTTACCGCAAACGCTTTTCTGGCCCAGAGGGTCTCTTCAATTAATGCAATGAGCGCAATATGCGAGAAGACCGGTGCAGATGTGGATGAGGTTGCGCGCGCAATTGGTGCAGATAGCAGGATTGGTTCTAAGTTTATAAAATCTTCTGTTGGCTTCGGGGGATCCTGTTTCCAGAAGGATATACTGAATCTGGTTTATATATCTGCAAGTCTCGGTCTTAATGAAGTTGCAGATTACTGGGAGCAGGTTTTGCTTATCAACAGCTACCAGCGGAGACGTTTTGCCGAAAATATTGTGACAAGTCTCTTTAATACGGTTGCCGGTAAGAAGATTGCCTTCCTGGGTTGGGCATTCAAGAAGGATACCAACGATACCCGCGAAACTGCTGCGATGTATGTAGCAGACCTGCTGCTTGAGGAGACTGCAGATATCTGCGTATATGACCCGAAAGTGTCACAGTCCAAAATGTATAGCAATCTGGAGCATCTGGGCACCAGAAGTAATGAAGAGAATGAGGCACACCTTAAAGCGGTAAGCGACCCCTACGAGGCGTGCAGGGATTCTCACGCCATTGCCATCCTTACTGAGTGGGATGAGTTCCGGAGTTATGACTGGCAGAGAATTTTCGACAATATGAAAAAGCCCGCCTTTATATTTGACGGGCGAAACATTACCGACTGCAAAAAACTGACCGATATCGGCTTCAAGGTCTACCAGATTGGCAGGGGATGTAACATTGCCAGTGTTTGATGAAACTATTTGTTTTTTATAAAAATTCAAAACTTCCTGCAAAGTTACCGTAGTTGGTGGTGGTTATGCCGTTGGCGGGGCTGCCGGTGTAACGCTGCATTCCGGGAAGTATCTTGACCCTTACAACTGCCTGCTCACCAAGCTTAACCAGGCCTGCGTGCACTGCGGCTTTGGCCAACGCAGAGTCATCTGTATAGATTCCGTCTGCCCCGCCCCAGACTCCGCCCTGGTTAGTGCCTGTCACCAAAAACTTATAGGTTTCGCCTATGCTGCTACGGAATTTTGTAAGGTTACCCGGGTCACTCAACACCTCTCTTCCACTATCCTCTTGTGGGGATATAATTTGAGGAGTGTCAATTTCAAAACGGTAACTTCCTGCAAATGAGCCGTAGTTAGGTGTAGTGATTCCATTTCGTGAACAGCCGTTATACCACTGCCTTCCTGGTAAAATTGTAACTCTCACCACTTTTTGCTCACCCACTACCACCAGCCCTGCGTGAACAGCAGCCTTGGCAATTGCAGAGTCGTCTGTATAGACCCCGTCTTCTCCTCCCCAAACTCCGCCCTGAGTGGTTCCTGTAATTAAGAATGAGTATGTTACTCCAGTGTTTTTGCGCAATTTAATGAGGTTGCCCGGGTCGGAGAGGTAATCACTGCCGGTTGCAGTTTGAGTTGTGCCGCCTACAGTTTGGGTGGTGCCGCCTGCAGGCCGGTTATTTCCAACCACAACGGGGTTGTGGGAGACAATGCCCCTACTGCCCGAAGCGGCGGCAGATTCAAATCTGAAACTGCCGGAGAAAGAGCCATAGTGGTTTGTGGTGATTCCGTTTCTGGTGCTGCCCAGATAGCGTTGAGCCCCGGGAAGTATTGTGATCTTTACAACTCCCTGCTCTCCTACCCTTAGCAATCCGGCGTGGACAGCAGCTTTTCCGATAGCGGAGTCATCTGTATAGATACCATCTGCACCTCCCCAAACGCTTCCCTGGTCGCTTCCGGTTACAAAAACGGAGTAGGTGGTTCCGTTGTTATTTCGAAGTTTTACCATATTACCGGGGTCTGTTATGACATCTCCGGTAACTATTGGCTCTGCCCTTTTTACCCCTGCAGGTGTTCGCGGCTCAAATTTGAAACTGCCGGAGAATGAGCCGTAATCTAAAGAGGATATCCCATTTTTCAGGCTGCCGAAATATCTTGGAGCTCCCCTGAGAATTGTCACTACAACAACTCCCTGCTCTCCCACCTTTAACAATCCGGCGTGTACGGCAGCTTTACCCAAACGAGAATCGTCCGTATAGATCCCATCTGCACCTCCCCAAACACTTCCCTGGTCTGTTCCGGTAACGCTAAAGGAGTAGCTCATACCAATATTGGACCTGAATGAAGTTAAGTTACCAGGGTCTGTAAGTGCAGTTTGGCCCTGTGCAAAAAAAACATTAAAGCAAAGTAAAAGAAGAATAACCTTGCCAATAGTAGTGGGGCTTAATTGATTTCTAGACATTTAGCAATATTTTAAAAATTACAAGTTTACTATCTATTAGCTGTAAGTAGTTTAACTATTAGTTGTAAATTGGTTATCTATTAGCTATAAGTTGATTACTTTTTTACGGGAGCGGCCACAGGTTTGAGTTGCCTGAATTTTACATTTTCGGCCAGCTCTTCCAGATCTAGCTTTTTCATCTTCTCCTCTACTTTGATTGAGAATATCAGTTTGTTTTCGGGAACCTCAATAATAAGAAAGGTGGTGTTATTCACGTTTCCGTAAACAACATTATATCCGTTCCAAAGATATCTTTCGAAGTTATGAAGGGTTGAGATTAATGACTCAAAGCTGCTTAAAGGGGTAACACGTACAATAAATGCTTTCTCCATTGAGAGCATAAATTTTGCCCTGTACTCTACTTTCCCGTCATTAAACGATTCAGTTAGAGGGAAGCCGGTATTACTAACAACTTTGCTCCATTTGTTAAATGTTGCCAATGTGAGAGTTAGTGATTCTTGTGCTATAGTTGCAGATGATATAACAAACAGCAGTGTAAGGCTGATAAGAAGTTTTCGGATCATTTTGTATGTTTTTTAAAGATTAATAATTGGTTAACATTTAAGATTAAAATTGGTTGACATTTAAGATTGAAGTTGGTTTGATTTTATCATCATAAATATAGATATAAAAAAGAGATCAAGCTTTGAAGTTGACAATTTTTACACTTGGGTATTTCGTTCATAATTATTACACAAAATTAATCTGTTAGTAGATTTATGAATAGCCGTAAAGTTGTCTGAGTATTTTTTTACACCCGTTTGTAAAGGTATAGGTTATGAGTTAAAATTTGTGAATCAATCTTTTAGTGAGTCAAAATATAGTGCTTAAATACAAATTTAAAATTCTACCTTTATCGTCTGACAACGAGAACAGATAGAGTGTAGTAGGTAACAGTAAATAGAGAATAAATCATCAAATCGTAAATTTTACTATTTACCAATAGAAAACACAGTGTGACTTCATTTTTTTGCAGATAATTTTAGAATTATTGCCTAAATTTATTCTGGATTTGGATGTTTCTCCCTGACTGCAGTTGTTGCTCTGCACATAATTACTGCACGCTCAATGTTACCGCTCTGCCCATAATTACTAGACGCCTATTTTTCCGGATCTTACCTAAAATTGCTGCTCTGCCAAAACTTAATTTGATTAAAACATACTATGAAAAAAATTTCATTCACGCTGCTCTTCCTGGTTTGCGCAATCGGGTTTGCGACAGCTCAAAGCAAAGATGTCGCCAAAATGCTTAAGGTACCGGATACTTATAACAGAAGTTCCGTTACGCTTTTAGTTCTTGATTTTCCCGGAGATTATCACTATAATTTCGTCAGGAATAATCTAAAGACTTTGGTTTTTTCAGATAAGTACTATAATAATAATCTGAATTACATCACCTTAAACTCTCCATACGAGAGAAGTTATATTGGCACTAATAAGGCAGATCTTATTTTGAAAAGTCTCAAAGAGAAGAGAGTTGCCAATGATATTGTGGCAAAATGGTACTCTATGGATAGTCAGGGAAAGATGTCCCTGGATCTTGTCCACTCACGGGGTATGTTCAACGCCACCGATGAGGCATTTCTGGAGGCTAAAACTACAAAGAGGGGTAATGCCCAGCTTGAAGATTTTGGTAACAGACTCATTGATATGAGTTATGTTGTTGTTGCAGATTTCTATGATATTAAGAGTATGGAGGAGGCCAAAGTGAAGGATTCAAGGGGGTGGCAGGCAAATGTACAGACCTATCTTTACAAAATTGATTTTAACGAAGAGATTCGCAACAAAATCTACGATAACTGGATTTTTGACGAAGATACTCCCGAAGTGAAGGATTCCAAACGGGCTGCTCTTGCAAAAATTGAGATTCCTTTGGTATTCGTTACCACCTCAATGAATACAGCATCGGAGTCTGTATCTACAAAAACCACATCTATTCCGCTTGTTGGCAGCAAAAAGCCAAAAACTGACGACGAGTTGATGGCCAAAATGATACAAGACGCCTATAACGAGATTCTTTATAACCTGGAGATGAAGGTTGAAGATTTTAAGGTTATTACCTCAATTAACGGTGTAAACCCCATAAGGGCAAAAATCGGTAAAAAAGAGGGGATTAAAACAGATTACCGCTTTTTTGCATACGAGTATGTATATGACGAAAAGAGTAACTTAACTACCCAGAAACTTCGCGGGGTTATTCGTTCAACTCCTAAAATTGCAGATAATGTACAGGTTGCAACCGGCAAATCGCCAACTACAGAGTTTTATCAAACTTGTGGAAGAAGACTACAAAACGGGTACCTGCTTCAGCAGAGAAATGATTTTGGAGGAGAGCTATCTGCAGGTTATGAGATAGGCGAGATCGGTGGTATCTATGGTCGTCTGGATTTAAGGATGGGCCGTTATGTTGGCGTAAAAGCTCTTTTCCTCTATATTGAGGGTGGTTATGAATCTAAGGCTTACAACACAGTCACATTTAAATTCACTCGTTACGGAGGCGGCCTGGCTAAAGGGCTGCAACTTACCAGAAACAGCGAGCTGCGCCCATATGTAGGGTTAGGTCTGGAGGAGACAAAAAATGCGAGTCAGATTAAACAGTCAACCCTATATTTTAAGGGTGGGGCAAATCTTGGTATTAATATTAAGCACAATGTTCAGCTTATTGGGGGCGTGGGTTATTATATGACAGGAGACACCAAAGATGAAAACGATGTTAGTTACGGAGATTGGGATACTGTTTATGACGGAAGAAGCGGGATGTCTATCCTTGCCGGTATCAGAATAGGGTTCTAACCTGTTTAAAATTAAACCATAAATAAGCTTATAAATTCTTAACTGAACAAACAAATAAAAATCTGCATAAAATGAAAAAGATAACAAAAATATTGTCACTCCTCATACTGATGATTCTCATTACCAATTTTGCATCTGCACAATCGCGCAGGGAGCGCAAGATACTCTTTAACAGTATGTATAACTATGAGATATCTCCTGTTGGCGTTGGAATGGACGGGACAAAGGTTTTCAAGGTTTGGGGATACGGAAAGAATGTAGGAGAGGCTGTTATGGATGCAAAAGCGAATGCTGTTGCTGCTTGTATCTTCAAGGGTCTTCCCGGAGGTGCAGGGGCTGCCCCTACTCCTGCTCTGTGCAGCGAATCCGGAGCAGAGAACAAATATGCCGACTATTTTGAGAAGTTTTTTGAGGTTGGCGGCAAGTATCTGCAGTACATAGCTCTTACCAATGATGCGGACCCTGCAGGACCGGACAGACTTAAGATTAAAAAAGGGTACAAAGTTGCCATATACGCTCAGGTTATGTACGATGCACTTCGCAGAGAGCTGGAAGCCAACGGAATTGCAAGAAAACTTGACTCAAGATTTTAACAGACCATTCAAAAAAATAATTACTAAAATATCTGACCATTTAAATTATGAAAAAAATATTTATCACCACACTATTGATTTTTACATCGGTAATCTTTTTCGGACAGGCAAAAAAGCCCACCATTATGGTTATGCCGAGTGATCAATATTGCCTGAGCAGAGGGTTTAAGCTTACATTCACAAATCAGGGTATGACTCAGACTCTTCCGGATTACAGAGCTGCAATGCAGAGTGACCCCAATTTGCGTCTGGTTATTACCAAGATGGGACAGATGATGGCAGATAGAGGTTTCCCTCTGAAGGATCTTGAGGCAGAGATGCGTAATATGATGCAGGAGAGCGCAGAGAGCTCAATGCTCACCAGCTCTTCCTCCGGCTCGGAGATGGCAGAGAGCCCGATAGATGTACTAAAAAGGGTTGCCAAGGCAGATATTATTCTGGATCTGGACTTTGACCTTAAAGCTCAGGGGCCGTCCAAATATATGGTTTTCAACCTGAGAGGGTTGGATGCTTATACTGCCAAACAGGTTTCGGGTGTTGCCGGAGCAGGAAGGCCATCTACATCTGCAACTCCGGAGATTCTAATGGAGGAGGCGGTTCTTAGCCATATGGACAGCTTCAACGCCGGCCTTATGAGACATTTCGACGACCTCTTTGAAAATGGACGTGAGGTTAAGGTTCTTGTAAAGGTGTTTAATAACTGGGGCGAAAATCTTGAAAGCGAATTTGAATCGGCCGGCGAGACCAAAGAGCTCTCCTTTATTATAGAAGATTGGTTTGCAGATAATTGCGTTAAAGGAAGGTTCAACCTAAGTGATGCGACCGAGAATCAGATGAGGTTTGAGCAGGTAAGAATCCCTGTTATGAAACTCCAGAGCGGGAGAGAGAGAGCAGTTGACACAAGAAGCTTTGTAAGCGACCTGCGTAAACATCTCACAGACAAATATCAGATTCAGTCTAAACTCTACCTACGCGGTTTGGGCGAGGCCTGGCTGATTCTTGGAGAGAAGTAAAAGCTCACTTGAACCAACACAATTAACCTATTTTTAATTCAATTTGGAATGAAAAAAATAATTATACTACTTCTTATCTTCATTACCGTTAAGAGCGGTATTGCCCAGAACACTTTAGGAAAAAGTGACGACCTGGGCAGAGTTGCCCTGGCAGTAATGGTTCCGGATATGGCTGAGAATATTCCTCAGTCTGCCAAACAGCTGCTGGAGAACAAGATGATGCAGATAGCGACCATTAATGGTCTTGGGGCAGGTGGTCTGGATCCGAGATTTTGTATAGTTCCGATGGTAAATATCCTAACAAAGGATGTAACCCCTACCGCTCCGCCAATGATTGCCCTCAATATGGAGATCACCTTCTATATAGTAGATGCCGTTAATCAGATAATCTTTGTTCAGACCACAATGGCTGCAAAGGGTGTCGGGCAGACAGAGGACAAAGCCTACATCTCCGGCATTCGCAATGTGAACGCAAGAGCCGGCCAGTTCAAAGGGTTTATTGAGAACGGCAAGAATAAGATTATCGAGTACTACAACTCACAGTGCGATGCAATTATTAAGAAGGCTCAATCGCTGGCAGGGATGAAACAGTACGAAGAGGCTCTCTTCTACCTGCTTAGCGTTCCGGATGTTTGCCGTGAGTGTTATGACAAATGTATGGATGTCTCTGTAGATGTCTATAAAAACTATGCAGACTACAAATGCACCCAGTATCTATCTGCAGCAAGAGCAGCCTGGGCCAATATGGATGCAGATCTTGCTTCACAGAACCTGGCTATGATAACTCCGGATATGTCCTGCTATAACGATGCAACCAAACTTGTAGATGTTATAACTAAAAAGATGATTGCAGATGGTGCCAATGTATGGAACTTCAAGATGAAGCGTTACGATGATGCCGTTGAGACAGAACGCCTCATTATCAAAGCTAAAAGAGATGTTGCAGTAGCCTGGGCAGTAGCCACCTACTGGAATAACTACAACTATAACTGGGGTTGGTTGTACCGAAATCGTTACTAATATGAAAACCAAGATATTATCTTTATTTCTACTGTTACTCATTCCTGTGATGGCCGGCTCGCAGGAGAAGGTGATAGAGAAGAGTGGCCCGAAGCCAAAATGGGTGAACGGGCTCGAAAAGGATTATGTAATTGTGGTGGGGACCGGAGCAACCCTGGATCTTGCCCGGCAACAGGCTCTGATGATGATCAAGGAGAGCATTGTTGAGGCGATAGCCGTAAATGTTAAAACAAACACCAACATTCGCACCGAGGAGGTATCAAACAGAAAGAATGTCTTTATGTTTCTTGAGACATTCTCTTCCAACACAACTTCGGAATCTCAAAAAGTACCGTTTCTGCAGGGTATATCACTTGCCCAGGCAGAGGGGTTTTATTGGGAGAAGCTGCAATCCAGAGAGTTGGGCATCCAATATGCATACCATATAAGATATCCGTTTCCTGTTGTGGATATGAACCGACTCGCATTTGAATTTAAGTTGCGAGATGAGGAGCTTACCGCAAAACTTGAGAGATTATCTGCAGAGACCTTTTACCCATCTAGCGTAGAGGAGATTGAGTCAATTATCGGTGAACTTAGAATTCTTGCAGATTACTTTATGGATGGTCGCAGAGATGTTGCAAACCTGGCGATTCGCAGATACAACTC
Organism: Bacteroidetes bacterium HGW-Bacteroidetes-5; assembly: GCA_002842515.1. Classification (GTDB taxonomy): domain Bacteria; phylum Bacteroidota; class Bacteroidia; order Bacteroidales; family UBA932; genus Bact-08. The sequence continues at coordinate 263,068 of PHDC01000002.1, forward strand.
TATGCTCTCTTCAATTGAGCTCTCCGATGCCGGAAGCACTTTGGGAACAGTCAGGTATGTTCTGAAACTTGGCTCAAGAGTGATAACCACCGTTAAAAAACCTATTATAAGGAGCGAGTGTGCTAAGTTCACCGGAACAGACCAGTATCAGGGTGTTTGGAGCATTAAATATGACCACTCAGATTGCTACGGAGATCTTAAAAACAATGTTGTGGTTCGTTACCGTTTTGGAAGCAACAATGTAGAGAAGATATTTTACTTCGATATCAATCAGACAAAAGTTGACATTTTCGTGAGCCAGGCAATAGGTTTCAGAAAGGAGAAACTTGCAGAGGATTCTGTTGCACGTGCTAAAGTAGATATTGCAATATCCTCTAAAACCGACGCCCCTTTTACTGTGACAAAAGTTATTCTCGAATTCAAAGGATTACCTCAAATTATCGTAGAAAATATTAATCAAAGCTTCTCCGGAAAAGGTATACACAACCTTAGCCTGGTAGTAGAGACCCCTGTAAATATTGCTCAGAGCAGCTCTCTTGGAAAAACAGTTGTTCAGATGAACGGTTTTATCCAGTATATAAATAATACCAGCGGAGAGAGCGGCACTTACAGAATTTACAACCAAACTTATAATACCGATTGGTAAACAATTTGTCCCAATAACCTAAAAACTTTATCATTATGAAAAAAATTGCTCAATTTTTAATGGCTACAATGGTAATTGCAGTTGTTGTTATTGCAGTTACATCGTGCGGAGCACCTAAAGCAGCAGTTCCGGATGAGAAACTTGTTGAGATGTATTGCAGCGGGCCTCAGTATCTGAGTGATGCTACAGCTCTTCGTTTCACAGCAATTGGAACCAGTATGGATCAGATGACATCCAAGAAAAAAGCTATGAGTGATGCAAGAGCAGGATTGGCAGCTCAAATCGAAACCACAGTTAAAAGTGTGATTGACAACTATGTTAAATCTTCTACCCACAACAACAAAGAGGACCTCAGCAACAGATATGAGGGGCTAAGCAGAGAGGTTGTGAGCCAGACTCTAATTGGAACAAGAACTGTTTGTGAGCAGATGACCAAAACAAAAGATGGCAACTACAAAACTTACATTTGTGTAGAACTTGGCGGCCCGGAGATCCTCACATCAATTAATAACAGATTTTCAAGGGATGAGTTTCTTAAAGTAGACTATGACTATGAGAAATTCAAAAAAACCTTCGAAGAGGAGATGAGCAAACTGGGAAAATAGTTTCCGGATTGCCTAAACAAACTGCACCGGCATTAAGTGCCGGTGTGGTTTATTATTTTGAAGCGCATCTCACTAATAATTCGTTAATTAGTTTAAGATGAAAAGTTTACGCACATATTATCTGACAATATCTGCACCGCTTGTCTCTCTTTTAACACTCATCCTGTGCACTATCTCATTGTGCCCTACAATATCTGCCCAGAACACCAACTCTCTCACCGGCAAAAATGCAGATGATATACCGGTTACCGTAAAATCTTTCCTTCCAAAGGAGTTTTGCACCCCTTTTGACGAGGATAAGAGGATAGTTATTGGTATTTCAGATCCAAAAAACGACTCTTTAACAGGTTTTAATCAGGCGTGGCTTAGAGCACATATGGTGGCTGCACTGCAGGAGCAGGTAAAAGTTAATATGGTAGCGGAATTTTTCAGCTCTCAAAGGGAGACTAGTGTGACAAAGGTCTCCAGATACGAAGAGATGTATAATATTGAGGCCGGAATTCCGCAAACCATCAGCTTGAAGCTCATCTCATCCTATATTCTCTCCAGTGGGGAGACCATTCTTTTTGCCGAAATTCTGCCCGAAAAACAGGAGAGTTTACCCAAACCGGGGAGACTTAAATTTGAGTGCTCTCTCTATCATATTGAGAACATTCTTGAAAGGGGTCAACATATCTATAGAACAAACTATCACTCATATCCGCACAACTACCCCGGGGAGAGACCCGGCGAGGAGAAGTATGAGGTCTACTCATTTAATAATCTTTGGTATACAATTACAGGATCCTTCAACGGAGAGAAGAGTTCAAGGCCAAATCTGAAATTCTTCTACTCTATGGAGAGGGGCTCACAATTTGAACAACACAATCTGGATGGTGCTGTTGGCGTGACCACTGTGGAGGGGCTCTGGCCGGCATTTATGACTGCCCTTCTTTGGCAGATTGCAGGTGTACTGGACTATGGCAACCCTTCCGTTAGTCAGGTTACCGACAGCTACAGCAAACATATAAAGCATCTTAGCCGTACTGCAGAGAGCAATACTGTAAGATCTAAACTAAAAAAGCTGGTCCTGGTTTCGGACAGGCTTTATCCAATTATCCAAATAGAACAAATAAACACGAGTGATAAATGAAAACAATATTAAAAACACTCTCTGTTTTAATTACTCTGTGTATCTGCGGATATATGCCTCTCAAAGCGCAGACCTACGAAGAGTACAGGAAAAAAGAGATTGAAGATTTTAAGAAATTCGTACAGCAGGAGCAGATTTATATAGCCAGAATGGCTAAAGAGATTAACGACTACCTTAATAAACAGGATAAGGAGTATAAAGATTATCTGAACAAAGAGTGGAAAGCCTACAACGCCTTTGCGGCAGAGAAGCGAGCATCCAAACCTAAACCTGTCGTAATTCCGGATTTCAAAAGAGAGGAGAAGGGGGCAACCCAAAAAAAAGTAGCCAATCTCACCCCCGTAAAAACAGTTGTATCAAAAATACCGTCAAAGGCTCCATTTGTGAGCCCTCCGGTAACGAAATCGGTTAACAGCTCTCTCGATCTTGCAAATGCACGAGTTAATTTTTATGGAGTTCCTGTTTATCTCAGCTACGACCCTGCCTTTGATGTAAATATCTTTGGAGTTTCGGGCGAGAAGGCAATATCTGCATACTGGGAGAGGGCAAGCGCTTCGGGTTACTCATCTCTTATTGAGCAACTATCTGCATATAAAGCAAGTATGAATCTTAACGACTACTGCTACTATCTTCTGGTTAACAAAGTTGCACAAAACCTCTACCCGGGAAACAGAGAGGGAGAGATTCTCTCCACCTGGTTTATGATGGTTCGCAGCGGGTATGGTGTAAGAATAGGATTTGAGTCAAACGGGAATCTGCTTCTTTTAATGCCATCCTACAATAGTGTTTACGGAATGAAGTTTCTCAAAGAGGGTGACAAGTACCTCTATATAGTGACAAACACCACCGGAAGCAGTATCAGAACTTATGACCGTGACTTTCTGACAGCAGGAAAAGTTATAGATTTCAATATCTACTCTCCTATGAACCTGGGAGGAAAACTCTCCTCCAAAAACCTTGACTTCACTCACAATGATACAAAATACAGCATATTAGTCAATTACGATCAAGGTCTGGTAGATCTTTATAAAGATTACCCTCAACTTGAGATGCCTGTCTATTTTAATGCTGCCGTCTCTGTTCAGGCAAAAGAGTCTATTGCAGCCTCCCTTAAGCCAATTATTGCAGAGATGAACGAGCAGCAGGCTGTAGAGTTTCTACTTAGCTTTACCCAGAACTCATTTAAGTATAAAACAGATTTAGAGCAGTTTGGATACGAAAAATTCTTCTTTGCAGAGGAGCTCCTATTCTATCCTTACAGCGACTGCGAAGATCGTTCGGTACTCTTCTCATATCTGGTTAGAGATCTGGTTGGACTTGATATGGTCGGTGTGGAGTTTCCGGATCATATGGCAACTGCAGTGAGGTTCTCCTCATTGGTTGAGGGAGATCATATCAACTTAAATAAAACACGATATGTAATTGCAGATCCCACCTATTTTGGTGCTCCCGTTGGGAGCGCAATGCCTCAATATCGTGAATCTTCGCCTATTGTGATTCCAATGAACAACATAAGGGGTGCCTCAGAGAGAGAGAACCAGGTTTGGTCTGCTGTACAGGAGAGTGGTTGCTACCCCGGAAGTAATCTCAGGAATATATCATATCTATCCGACGGGTCAACAGTTCTGACCGGATTTTATACCGGAATCGCCTCATTTGCAGGGAAAATACTGCCTAATGCAGGGGAACTTAACAGAGGTTTTGTAGGACGGATGAGTGGAGATAATGCTGTTTGGGTATTGCCGATGGAGTCTACTGGGAATAGTGTCGGAATCTCGGTTGCAGCAGGTAAAGGGGATGATATCTATGTGGCAGGCTCGTTTCGCGGCAATCTCTCTCTGGGTGGCTCAAGGTTGAGCTCAAACCCCGGTTCCGGAGATGCTTTTGTTGCCTGCATCAGCAAGAGCGGCACCGTGAAATGGTTGTCCAAGTTAAATCTGGACACAATCCCGGGAAATGCCCCTATTGCTTTTAGTGCTACTTACAATACAGGCGGAGCTAAACTTGGACTTACCCGTGTTATCGCTCCGGTAGACTTCAAAGGTTACGGGCTTTTTGCGGAGGGTGATGGAAATATTGTCTACAACGGAATTGTGAATAGAATCTTCTCCTCAACTCCGGAAGTTGCAAAGGCGGAGTATGCCAGTGCTGCAGTTTCAGCAACTCCGGAGATGCTTAAAAAAGAGACCGATGCAATGGTTATGGACAATACAGATAAAGGTATTGCGGGGCTGTTTGCGGCAATTTTGTTGGTTAAAAATATGGGGGCAACCCTCTCCGGAAACGATGCCAGAGGAACCCTTGACAAATACAACCCAATATTCAGCAAAAACTGCCCAAATCTATACAGGAATCTGGGGATGATAAACTTTGTAAAAAATAGCAACGGTGTTATCTCAATCCAGACTCAAAACGGAAAGGATATCTACTTCGATCAGATTAGAGTGAAAAACAATGCCAACATAAACATTGTTCAGCAATCCAACGGCAACCTTACAGTTCAGGTACTCACAGGTGTTCTGGTGGGCAAAATGGTGGTGTGGTTCAAACTTAATCACGTAGAGCTGGTCAAAAAGAGTGGCGATATGGTATTCGATTATGACAAAGACCACTCAACCGCCCAAATAAATATGACAAAAGATATTTTGTTATAACCTTGCCAAGCATCGTGGGTCTTGATTAATAATCAGGCATTTAATAAAAACAGATATCGTATGAAAACTTTTTTGCAATTTTTTTTAATATCCTTAATATTAGCAATTTTCTGCACCTGCAGCAAAGACGAGGGCGGTGTTGGAACTATTCAGTTTAGGATGGTTAATCCTGTTGCCACCAAGTCTCAAAGCAATCTGCAAAAAGCTTTGAGCAACCCCCAGATAAACTCTCTCCAGGCACCATATGTAAATCCGGACCTGACCGGTGATGTTACCCAGACAACAATGGTTACTCTTAAATTCTGTGTTGGTGATGTTTGGGTCTCTACCGGAGAGGTAAAGGCGGGTGGTACAGATAATCTAACCTGGGTAAGGCTTACAACTACGACCAATCAAGAGTTAAAGAATTTTGAAGATTATACTTTCCCTCCGGTTGAGATACCGGCAGGTACATATAAGAGTATTAAGATAACTTTTAAAAACAGGTTCTATCGTGTTGTTACACTAAACTCGAACCCTACAGTTAAATATGAACTGCTCGAGACTATGGGTAGTTTTGACGATCCCTGCAATGATAATGATGAGAGTTGGGTTGATCCAAACTACTTTACAGAGCAAGGTAACCATAAGATAGTGGGCGGAGTATTTAAGGTGGTTAGTCCTGGAGAGAAGCTTCGTGGGTTCACTATTGAATCGGGTAAAACAGTTACTCTCAGCTGGAGGTTAGGAGCGGGTGTAACAGAACCGTGTACTAACGCTCTTCTTGACTTAAACAAGAACAGAAGATGGGACTGCGGGACAGATGATATAACAATAATCTGCCCCCCTTCTGTTGAATTTATGTGGGATTTTGTAGTTAATTAGTCTCTAACCCACACCGATTCAATTTGCACAATATACAATTTATGCAGATTGCCTTTTGTAAGATAATGATTTCTAATTGGTTCTTTATCTAAAAAAGCATCTTGTGAGAGCATATCGGCATAGATTTTTCTAACCTCTAAAACAATTTTGGCCTCCCTAAATGCGGGGAGGCCTTTATTTGTAAAGATTGGTGTTAGAGCTGCCTCTTTTATTTTATCACAATCTCTTCCGCTTTTAACTCCGCAGATATTAAGTGCTTCCCTGTATTTTTCGTCATAAAAAGATAGGGTGAACATTTCGTTCTTCTCTGTAAATTGGTAGGTATACCTTTCGGGGCGTACAAAAACAAAGGCAACAGGTCTGTTCCAAAGGAAGCCTGCCCCACCCCAGTTGGCGGTCATAGTGTTGAACTTCTCTTTGGTGCCTGCAGTTACAAGCATCCAATCCATAGCTATAAGTTTGATAAGATTCCCCGGAATCTCCTTCGGGTCTATCTCTTTGTATCCTAAATTTTCCATTATTGTGCAGATGCAGTTACTGTGATGCTGAAAATACCTTTAAGAGAGCTCTTCTCCTTTTGCTCGGCCGGGGTGTAATACTTGTCCAGAACCTCCTGTGGCAGTACTATTTCGTTCTCTTTGCATACGGTTATGTTCTTAAACCCCTGTTTACGAATAATCTCCAGATAATCATCCATCTCTACCGCTCCTGATACACATCCGGCATACATTTGTGCATCTTCCCGCAGATTGGAAGGAAGATCTCCTTTAGTTACCACATCTGATACGCAGAAGTGTCCGGTGGGTTTTAATACTCGTTTTATCTGAGCAAATGCTCTGTTTTTGTCGGGAACCAGGTTGAGTACGCAGTTGGAGATGACCACATCGTAGTAGCTGCCCGGGAGCGGCATCTCCTCTATATCTCCTTTTATAAACTCTACATTTATGAATCCCCGTTTGGTGGCATTACTGCGAGCCTTATCTATCATAGCATCTGTGAAATCCAGGCCGGTAACCAGGCCGTTCTCACCCACAATTCCGGCTGCAATAAAGCAATCATTTCCTGCTCCGGAGCCCAGATCCAAAACATAATCGCCTTTTTTAATATCTGCAAACAGAGTTGGTATACCGCAACCAAGGCCAAAATCTGCCTCGGGCACATAGCCCTCCATTTGGTCGTAACTTTCACTGAATGTTGTAAGTTCGGGGGTACAGCAACCTCCTCCCGTGCCGCAGCAACAAGATCCTGCGCTATCTTTAGAGGGGATAACCACTCGGGTGTATGTCTCTTTGACTACCTGTTTAATGTTTTGTGGGTTCATAGCCCCTGTGCCTTTTACAGATTCCATTATTGTAGAATTTTGTATTAAAATAATTAAAAAAATAGGCTAAATGCAAATTTTGAGTTTAATACTTCCACCTCTTTGCCAGGGCAACCAGAGAGAGCATCACCGGCACCTCTACAAGTACACCTACTACAGTAACCAATGCGGCGGGGCTCTGCAGGCCAAAAAGGGCGATGGCAACTGCTACTGCGAGTTCGAAGAAGTTACTAGCTCCAATCATTGCTGCAGGAGAGCAGATGGCATAGGGTAGTTTCATCTTTCTACCTGCAAACCAGGTTATAAAGAAGATAAAATAGGTCTGGATTACAAGTGGGATTGCGGCCAGGAGTATGATGAGCGGGTTTCCCAGAATATTTGGTCCCTGAAATGCAAAGAGCAGAAGCAGGGTAAGAAGAAGTGCAAAGATGCTGAGTGGCTTCAGTTTGGGTAGGAAGACGGTTTTGAACCACTCCTCTCCGTGAGATTTTATGAGAACTCTGCTGGTTAAATATCCTGCAACCAATGGAATAACAACATAAATTATTACACTGGAAACCAGAGTATCGTAAGGGATTGTGACATCTGTTATTCCCAGCAGCAGCCCCACTATAGGGATAAATGCCACCAGGATAATAAGGTCATTTACAGAGACCTGTACAAGTGTATATGTAGGGTCACCATCTGAGAGGTAGGACCACACAAAGACCATTGCAGTACAGGGGGCTGCCCCCAGAAGTATTGCTCCTGCAATATACTCTCCGGCAAGCTCCGGGGAGATGAATGCGGCATAAATTTTCGAAAAGAATATCCAGGCAAAAAATGCCATAGTGAATGGTTTAACCAGCCAGTTTATAACCACCGTCAGAATTAATCCTTTTGGATTTCTTTTAACATTTTTTATGCTCGAAAAGTCTATCTGAAGCATCATCGGGTAAATCATCAGCCAGATGAGAATTGCAACCGGGATATTTACCTTGTAAATCTCCATCTCACTTAATATCTGCACAGAATCTCCTGCTAATGTTCCAATTAGTATTCCACCCCCAATACATAATGCAACCCAAAGGGTAAGGTATTTCTCAAACAGGCCTATATGTTTTTCCGGGTTAGTCATATACTTTTAAATTTAGTTATGCTCCAACTTTAAATTGATCTGTATATCTTAAAATAATTTGCTACTGCTTAACTTGCTCTAGATAGAATTTTTTAAACGCCTCTCCAATTTGGTCCCTTACCCTGCGAAACTCACTCCATATATAGTCGTCGCTACCGGTTGCGTGAGAGGGGTCGTCAAAGCCGATATGCAGACGGGTCTTAACTTTGCCCATAAATGCAGGGCAAGCCTCGTTTGCACCGCCGCAAACAGTTATAACATAGTCCCACTCATCTGCAAGATAGAGATCTACAGAGTCTGAGGTGTGGTGGCTGATATCAATCCCTATCTCTTTCATTACAGCAACCGCTTTCGGGTTTAGCTTACCGGATGCTTCTGTCCCCGCAGAGCATACAATAATGTCTTTATCAAAAGATTGTAGGAAGCCGTGAGCCATCTGGCTGCGGCAACTATTTCCCGTACAAAGTATTAATATTTTCATACTACATAGCTCCGTATATCAAACCAGAAATTGTTGCCATAATAATTACAAGAAGCACATAGACTATAGTTTTTTGATTCCCCATAATACCTCTTATTACCAGCATATTAGGCAATGAGAGTGATGGCCCCGCAAGTAGTAGTGCAAGTGCCGGGCCTTTGCCCATTCCTGCTGCAATAAGGCCTTGAAGAATTGGAACCTCTGTGAGGGTGGCGAAGTACATAAAGGCCCCTACAATAGATGCAAATAAATTTGAAAAGAACGAGTTACCTCCTACAAGAGCATTAATCCATTCGTTAGGTATCACCCCTGCAATTGTCTGTCCGTCGTGGGTAGAGCCTAAAAGGAACCCGGCAGTTACAACGCCAATTGCCAATAGTGGAAGAATTTGTTTTGCAAAACCCCAGGAAGAGATTGTCCACTCCTTGTTGTCTTCATCTCTTTTATCCAACAGAGTGATGGTAGATAAGGCTGCAATACCTACAATCATTGGAACCAAAGGGCTAAGTTTTGCGTTTTCTATGAAATTATCTGCAAGTAGTGCAGATGCAACAACAGCAATAGCCGAATAGAGCACCCACTGCCATTTAATCTTAAGAATCTTTATTAGTGAGTACCCGAGAAGAAGTGAGAATAGCCCTGTGATGTACCATTTATAAGACCAGATATAGTACCAGGCACTTGTGGTGTCGTCAGATGAAGGGCTTCCCCAGTTTGCAAAAACCAAAATAAGAACCAAAGTAAAAAAGTGGAAAGAGGTTTGCCACATTGGGCGTTTCTCCTGAGGGGGAACAAAATTCATCTGCTCCTCTCTCTTTAGCTTCTCCTCTTTGCGGTAAATAATTGACATTGCAGATCCTATTACTATACTAAAAACCACTGCTCCTATAGTTCTCGCAAGACCCATCTCAAAACCCAGGATTCGTGCCGTTAAAATAATGGCAAGAATGTTTATTGCCGGTCCGGAGTATAAAAAGGCAATTGCAGGGCCTAAACCTGCTCCCCTTTTATGAATACTTGAGAAGAGGGGAAGAATTGTGCAGCTGCATACTGCCAGCACTGTACCGGAGACTGCAGCAACAGAGTAGGCAAGCCATTTCTTTGCGTTAGCCCCAAAATATTTGAGTACAGATCCCTGACTCACAAAGACCGATATTACACCGGCAATAAAAAATGCCGGCAGCAGGCAAAGAACTACGTGCTCTCTTGCGTACCATTTAACTAAATCCAGTGTAGCTGCTATTGCAGTGTTGAACCTTGCGCTCTCTATGGGAAGGAAGAAGGCCACTCCGAAAGCGATAGCTATCCATAGCAGGATTTTAAACTCTTTTCTTTTTTCCATTTTTAAGTTATTTCTTCGATTCTATTTTTAATTTCTTTTCCAATTGCTGCTGCTTTCATTTTACAACTCAATATTTCGTTTAAACACGAAATATGAATTCAAAAAAAACTAAAAGAAGAGCTCTATTATAAAGTATATCCCCACCAGAATGAACAGAACAGCAACAACTCTTCTGAACCAAACCTCAAAAGTTTTTATACGGCTGTACATTTTCCCGACATTACCTACTGCATAAGCCAGTAACCAGGCAAATATTATAACCGGGATTCCTGTGGCAATTGCATATAATATAGGCAGATATAGACCTCCGGCACTGGAGATGGTTATTGGGATGAGCATTGCGAAGTATAAAACACCGCTGTAGGGGCAAAAAGCAAGGGCAAAAATCATCCCCAAAAGGAGAGTTCCCCAGTAGCTCTTCTTGCTGCTTTCGCCAAGTTTTTCGGTTATGGAGCTTAGACCGGCAAACTTAATCTTTATCACATCCAGCATCAAAAGACCTATCACTATAAGTATGGGACCCAGAACCTTCTCTCCCCAACCTTGAAAAATTGAGGTTATATCCATCTGATTAACTCCAAAAAAGAGAAGTACAGCCAGAGCGGTGTAGCTGATGGCGCGACCGGCTGTGTAGACCAAACCTTTAATGAAAACCAGTTTGCGGTTTTCAATATCACGGCTGATGAATCCTATTGCAGAAATATTTGTTGCCAGTGGGCAGGGGCTGATTGCTGTCATCAGCCCTAAAATTATCGCAGTTATAAAAGAGTATTGGGAACTTTCCAGAATACCTTGCAGAAACTCCATATCTTATCTGTTAAAATGGAATAACTATTTTTTAACCAGTGCTTTATCTGCCGCTTTTTTTATCTCATCTTTTATTTTTGAGAGATCTTTGGCATTCATAAAAGATGCTCCTGTTATATCGGTAACTTTACCATCTACAACCACAACAAGAGCCTGGCCATCTACTTTATTCTTCTGTGCAACCGGCTTTGTATCTGCATCGTCCATATTTAGAGCTTTAAAACTGTATTCCAGTTTTTTCTCGCTGTTTAACTGATCTACAGCTATTTTAGAATTCTCTTCTACAGTTTTGCAAGTGACACATCTGCGAGTGTAGTGAAAGTAGAGAACTTCCACTTTTGTTGGGGCTGATTTCACCTCAACAGATGATTTTGAACTTGCAACAGTTTGTGCATTAAGGGATAAACTCCCGAAAATCATTACCAGTGCAGTTGCGATTGTTAAAAAATGTTTCATTCTAAAAATTGTTATTTGTTATTACTGTTATCTATTGCTGGTATTTACCAAGAACCTGTTTAATCTCATCTGCAGATGGAACCCTGCCCTTAATCTCAACCTTTTCATTCACAACCAGAGCCGGAGTACTCAAAACATTGTACTTCATAATATCCATTATATCTTCTACTTTGGTGATTGTAGCATCTATGTTGTTCTGCTCTACAACATCACGGGTCATCTTTTCAAGTGTCTTGCACTTTGGGCAACCTGTACCCAGAATCTTTATCTCCATTTTTTTTATTATTAACTGTTGTGTATTTGCTGTTTTCTATATTTAATTAGTTGTTAGTCAAGCATTAGTACTAAATTACACATAATGAGCAAAGCCCCAAAAGGCTTGGCAAGGTTATCTACCGTGCTAAAAATTTTGCGATAAGGCTTTTTGCCTCCTCCCAGTTCTCTCTGTTTATGCAATATTTTATGTAGGGTGCTGTAATTTCGCCCTGAATGAGTCCTGCTTTTTTTAGCTCTTTAAGATGTTCCGATAGAGTTGAACGGGCAATCGGGAGCTCCTCTGCCATATCTCCGCTGTAACAGCACTTATCCAGGTTATTGGCAAGGAAATCGAGAATAAAAACTCTTACAGGGTGTGAAAATGCTTTACCGTATCTTGCAATTTTCTCCTGTTCTTGTGTGTAGTACTTAGTTTTCTTCATTTGAAATCATTTCGTAAAAACCCGAACAAATGTAATATTATTTTTTTATTAAATCCAAAATAAATAATTACTCCGTAAACAACTATATGATTTTGTTGTTGTTTAAAAATGGAATCTAACCAAAACTGGAAACGAACATTTGCCTTTATCTGGACAGGGCAGCTCTTCTCAACTTTGAGCAGCTCTGTGGTTAGTTTTGCCGTAATCTTCTGGTTGAGTGTCCAGACAGGATCTGCAGAGGTTCTTGCTCTTGCGACAATATCTTCGCTTATGCCTCAACTAGTTTTTGGCCTCTTTACAGGTGTGCTCATAGACAGGTGGAACCGCAAACTCACAATGATTGTTGCAGATCTCTATATCGCTGCCATTACTATGGTTATGGCTATTCTTTTTTATCAGGGAGATGTTCAGGTTGGCCTTATATATCTGCTTCTTGCGCTGCGCTCGATGGGAAGCGCTTTTCATATGCCGGCAATGGAGGCCTCTGTTCCTCTGCTGGCACCTTCAAGTGAGTTGATGAGAGTAGCCGGGATAAATAATATGATCTTCTCTGTGAGTACAATAGGCGCACCTGCAATTGCCGCAATCTTTATCAGCGCTCTGGATATGACCTGGGTTCTGATGTTTGATGTTGCCGGGGCACTAATTGCTTGCGCATCTCTGTTGTTTGTGAAGATCCCAAACCCGTGGGATGGTAAAGAGAGGGCAAAGAGTGCTGCTCAAACAGAGTTCAAACGGTTTTTTCACGAACTCAATGTGGGGCTTCAAGAGGTAATTAAAAGACCGGGGCTTATGTGGATGTTTATCTTTACAGTCTTTGCAAGTCTTGCAATGGTTCCAATCTCTACCCTGTTTCCACTTATGACTCTGGACCATTTTGCGGGAGATACAATTAAAATGAGTATTGTTGAGATTGCCTGGGGGGTGGGGATGCTCTCCGGAGGTGGACTGATGAGCCTTCCAAAATTCAAATTCAACAATGTGATGCTCATAAACGCTATGTATGTGATCCTTGGGCTCACTTTTGCTTTTTCGGGCATTCTTCCTGCTCAGGGATTCAACTTCTTTGTGGCATTTACCCTGATTGGCGGAGTAGCCGGGGCAATTTTCTGGGGAGCCTTTACGGTCTTGCTTCAGACAAGCCTGGACTCATCGGTTCTTGGTCGTGTATTCTCTATACACAATAGTCTTATAATGATTCCGGCAATGTTCAGCTTAATGGCCACCGGTTATATTGCAGATAATATAGGGATTACGAATGCATTCATAATCTCGGGCGCAATGCTTATAGTAATAGGGCTGCTCTCGCCGCTAATACCGGCTATTAGAAAAATGGGTAACCTTGCCAAGGGTTTTGGGATGTTGTTTATAATGAGTATTTTTGTATAAATGCCGAAAGAGATATCGTAAAATAACTAATCACAATAAAATGAACAACATCCCACAACCCTTGGCAAAGTTTTATGTGCAAAAATCTACCGGTGAGACTGAGATCTTCTCTCAGGAGAAGCTTAAACAGTCATTAACTCGCTCCGGTGCGGAGAGTAGTGTTATTGAAGCTATTGTGAGTGAGATTCTGGTCTGGATGGAAGAGGAGACCAAAAGGTTATCCGGCAACTCCGATAGTGTAAGATGGGGTCAGGATGGTTTGGACACAGTTTTTGCAATACCCAGCAGAAAAATATATGCGATGGCTTTTTCTCTTCTCAGAAAAAGGACCAAAGGAAATGCTGCCAGATACAAACTCAAGAGCGCAATGATGGAGATGGGGCCTACCGGACATCCGTTTGAGTATTTTGCCGGGGAGATATACAGGGCATTAGGTTATGATGTTGAGGTGGCTAAAACTCTTGACGGATATTGCGTTACTCACGAAGTTGATGTTATTGCGACCAAAGATCGCCACCAGAGGTTTATCGAGTGTAAATACTACCAGAGTACAGGGAAAAATGCAAATGTACAGGTACCTCTATACATCCGCTCACGGGTAGATGATATTATCAAAATTCGCAGTACCCGGGCAGAGTACGACGGGTTCACATTCTCCGGAGGTGTTGTAACCAATACACGCTTTACTGTTGATGCAGAGAGATACGGAGAGTGCAGCGGCCTGCATCTGCTCAGCTGGGACTACCCTAAGGGGGCCGGGCTTCGGGAGATAATTGACAGAGAGCGCATTTACCCTGTTACATCATTAACAAATCTCTCCAAATTAGACAAGCTAAAGTTGATGGAGCAGGGTGTCGTAGCCTGCACTCAAATTCTGAGAGAGCCATCTCTGTTGGACTCCCTTAACCTAAATAATAACAAGTTACAGAAAGTAATCGAAGAGATTCGCGACATCTGCTAGTGTTTTGTGTAAACATCAGTATTTCTACATCTTAAAAATTTAATTTTCATTAAAACACCAAATTGAATTTTATATTCATCTCATAATAAAGATATTACACAAAACACTGCCAGTTCAGATTTCCTCTGTTTTGCTTTTAGATTAAGCTCACTTCCGGGCACAAGAGTTAATTATACTGTCCGTTAATTTTACATAAGCATCTTTGATGGCTGCATCCATAAAGAGGTCGTTCATTTTCCCTGAGTCACAACTGTTACAAACCTCTTCATTAATAGGGATCTGAGCTATAAGTGGAATTTTATACTCTTTCGACAACCTATCTCCACCGCCTTTACCAAAGATGTAATATCTCTCATCCGGATGGTTAACAGGGGTAAACCAGGACATATTCTCTACAATTCCCATAACCGGAATCCCAATCTGGTTATCTCTGTACATATTGATAGCCTTTTTTACATCCGAAAGGGCCATCTCCTGAGGGGTAGTTACGATTATCACTCCGGTAGGGAGGAAGCTTTGAAGAAGTGTTATATGTACATCTCCTGTTCCCGGAGGGGTGTCAATAATTAGGTAGTCAAGTTCACCCCAGCTTGTATCTTTGAGCAGCTGAGTGAGTCCGCTGGATGCCCGTGGGCCGCGCCATATTACAGCCTCTTTGGGGTCTATAAAGAACCCTATAGACATCACTTTAACTCCAAAACTCACAAACGGTATGACATAGTTTTTACCATCTATCGTCTCTACATCGGGATAGGTGCTAATTAAGTTAAATAGCCCGGGTGCAGATGGTCCATAGATATCTGCATCGAGAAGTCCTGTAGAGTATCCCTCAAGTGCCAGTGATAGAGCAAGTCCTGCCGCAACAGTAGATTTACCGACTCCCCCTTTCCCGGATGCAACCAGAATTATGTTCTTCACATTAGGGAGCTCAGTTTTTTGAATTGTATTGTTATCCATTTTATTGATATTTATAATATTTATTTATAGTGAGTTATCTTTTCCCATATATGAGAGATCTCTTTACTTACTCCGGAGTCCGGAGCATACTCAATAACGCTTTTACAGCTGACCATCGCCTCTACTACTACTCTATCAAAGCTTAGTTTCCCTGCAAACAGTATCTTATTTTGTGAGCAGTACTCCTCAATTTGCTCTGAGATCTCTCTGTTGAGATCATATTTGTTAATTAAAACCCAGGATGTTGAGTTGAATCTGGAGGTAAGTTCTACTGTTCTTTTGAGATCGTGAAGTCCGGAGATTGTAGGTTCTGTAACTATTACAATTGTATCAGTCCCTGTAACTGAAGATATAACAGAGCACCCGATTCCGGGAGGACCATCAATAACAGTTATCTCTATTTTATGCTTTTCTGATATCTCTTTTGCCTTATCTCTCACAATATTAACAAGTTTTCCGGAGTTCTCCTCTCCCGGAGCCAGCCGTCCATAAACCATATGACCGTTTCGAAATGTACCGGAGTACATCCGGCTTTTATCGTTGTCGGTCATTGTAATGGCATTAACGGGACATACTCTGGAGCATAGCTTACATCCATCACACGAAATCTCGTCTATTGTCACTCTTTTAAAATCTGAACCCCCCTCTGTAGCTTTGAGCAGGATTGCATCAAAGGAGCAAAAGTCTACACAAAGCCCGCAGTTTGTGCAGAGTTCATAATCTATTGAGGCTTTTTGCCCTGCGATATAAACCTGCTCATAATCATTTACAGGATCAAATATGAGATAGAGATTTGCAGCATCAACATCGCAATCTGCCAGCACTACCCTCTTTTGAAGGGTGGCAAAGGCAGCACTTATGCTGCTCTTCCCCGTACCCCCTTTACCGCTGATTACTGCTATTTCCATATTTGTGCTTTGAGTAAATTGTTTTGTACATCTCCATAAAAAGGGCTCTCCATTGAGGCTTATGTTTTACCAAGAGTTCCCCTTTTGAGTAGAGTGATGCAATCTCTCTGTCAAAAGGAATCTCCATAAGAAGTGGAATCTGCTCTTGAATTAAATATGAGTAGACCTTATCGTCTCCCATACCTGCTCTGTTTATGATTACACCATAACTCTTATTCAGTGTTTTTAGGGTCTCGACAGATTGTTTGAGATCACTCAACCCAAATGGTGTGGGTTCGGTGACTAAGATTACGAAATCTGCCGTGGCAACTGTCTGAATAAAAGGGCACGATGTGCCCGGAGGTGAATCTAAAATTACAATACCATCTTCTCCTGCGGCTTTAATTGCTGTTTTAATCACCGGAACGGGAGAGTAAACCCCTACCTTGCCCCTGGCTTCTATAATTGAAGAGTTGTCACCTGTGATAAATCTGCTTATAACCCCCAAAGATCTCTCTTTTGTTGTTATAGCATCCGATTGGCAAGCATAGGAGCAGGCCCCGCAACCGTGGCAGAGATCTTCTATAACCCGAATTGTTTTAATCCCTTCCAGCAAGAAGATTGCATTGTAGGAGCAGTAGTCCCTGCATTTGCCGCAATAGATACAGTTACTCTGGTCAATTACCGGAACACGCTGCTTAACTTCGTACTGCTCTTTACCCCCATAATGCCGGTCAAAGGGTACCCCAAGTGCCTCTTTAAAAAAAAGCAGATCATCCGGCTCCTCCGCATCACAGTCAACTAAAAGCACCGTTTCGTCAAGCTGAGTGAGAGTATGAAAAAGATTTGTCGATATTAGTGTTTTCCCGGTACCGCCTTTGCCGCTTGCGACTGCAATTTTGATCTTTTGGTTAATGATCGCAGGCATTAGCTCCGGTTATAAGGGAGTTACTGATCCAATCTGATACTAGATCCTTAGGGCTTTTTGGCTGTGCTCCCATATTTACTTTTATATTACTGGCCTGGAAAAGTGTTATTGCTCTTTGTCCGATACCGCCGGCAATAATCTCAGTTACACCCTGCTCTGCTAACCACGCAGGTAGAAGTCCCGGTTCGTGTGGCGGAGGGGTTATTAGTTTTTCTGAGGTTATAACATTGTCAACTACATCAATAATTGCAAATTGCTGACAATGGCCAAAATGGGAACATAAAACTCCGTTTTCCAGCGGAATGGCAAATTTAAAATTCATTTTTTTATTATTTAGTGATTTAACATACTTATGATTTGAGAAATAGTCTTATCTGTATCTTTTAATACGATAAGCTGGATCTGGAGGCTGTCAAAGATAGACTTCACTTTAGCTCCAAACTCACCTGAAACCACCTTCTCTACCCCTTTTGAGGCGACGGTTTGAACTGATGCCGGTCCAGCACCCTCTATATTATCTCTGTTAGAATTTGGGACAAACTCTATAGATTTTGTCTCTGTGTCGTAAATTACAAAATGGGAACAACGGCCAAAACGGCTGTCCAATTTAGAATCCGGACTGTTTCCTGTAGATGTTATTGCTACTTTCATATTATTGTTAATTATTTATCTTTTATCTGCTCTACCCTTTCGGAACCACAAAGAGGACATTCATCCAGCTCCTGCTCTTTTTGAGGGTGGTTAAAAAAACAGTTACAACAGTTGCACATATACCACTCACTGTCAAAATATACCTTACCTCCTTCAAATACAATAGTTTTGCCCAGGACAAATGCTTGTGCAATTTTGCGCCGGGCACTTTCGTAGATTCTGGTATAAGTTGGTCTTGAGACATTCATAAATGAAGAGGCCTGCACGTGCCCCAACAACTCGTAGTCACTCAACCTGATAGCTTCATACTCTTCATAATTAAGCAATATCGGCTGATGTTCATCGGTTAAACCTATAGGCCTGTACCCCTTAAAATGGGGTGGATTATTCATCCTTCTTCTTCTTTTTGGTCTTGGCATATTATGAGCATTTGTTCACTACAAAAGTAATGAACATTTGTCAATATCCAATTTTATTTTGTATATTTAAAAAATATAGCTTATTTTGAACTATTCCTATTTAGGATTGTTTCTATTTTAAATTTAGATGATATCTTTTAAATTATGGACAAAAAAAATTATAGAGAGATCTTATCAAACTCCGGGCTTAAGATAACGCCGCAACGGATAGCAGTTTTAGAATCATTTGATGTTTTACATAAGCATCCTACTGCAGATGAGATTATTGCCCAGGTACGCTCAAAGAGTGCAGATATTGCAACCGGAACGATATACAATATACTGGATACTCTGGTAAGCAAGAGGATTATCTTCAGAGTTAAAACAGATCGTGATGTTATGAAGTATGATGCAGTATCCGATAAACATCATCACTTGTACTGTTCGCAATCGGAGACAATCTCCGATTATTATGATAATGAGCTCAACTTAATCCTCGAAAACTATTTCAGAGATAAAGAGATAGAGAATTTTAAGGTTGAGGATGTTAAGCTACAAATAGTGGGAAAATTTACTAATTTAAAAAAATAAATTATTATGGATCAAAATGTTTATTCAATGCCTAGAATAGGCGAAGCAGCACCGGAATTTAAAGCGGTAACAACACAGGGAAATATAAACTTTCCTGGAGATTTCAAGGGTAGTTGGGTCATTCTGTTCAGTCACCCTGCAGATTTTACTCCTGTTTGTACATCGGAGTTTATGACATTTGCAAGTATGGAGTCTCAATTTGAAGAGGTTAATTGTAAGCTGGTAGGACTCTCGGTAGATGGTCTTTATAGTCATATAGCCTGGCTTCGCACAATCAAAGAGAAGATAGAGTACAAGGGGATGAAAGATGTAGAGGTAAAGTTCCCGCTTATAGAGGATATTACTATGGAGGTGGCTAACAAATACGGAATGATGCAACCGGGTGAGAGCAATACAAAAGCCGTTCGCGCTGTGTTTGTTATAGATCCTAAGGGTATTATCCGCACAATTATCTACTACCCATTGAGCCTAGGTCGTAATTTTGACGAACTTTTGCGAGTTGTTATTGCATTGCAGGCAGCAGATAAATTCTCAATTGCCACTCCTGCAGATTGGCGTCCCGGAGATGATGTAATTGTTCCAACTGCAGGCTCTTGCGGGGTTGCAAAAGAGCGTATGGAGAGCAAAGAGGAGATGAAGTGCTACGATTGGTTCTTCTGCACCAAAAAGCTATCTGCCGAAAAAGTTATGTCGGAGATAAAAAAATCTGTTTAACCGGGATATCCACTTTTTACAGTGTAATGTTCAATAATTTAACAAAGGATAGCACTGTTTTCATTACAAATATTAAAACTGTCTGCTCGTTTTTATAGTGTAAATATAATTCAGCAGGCAGTTTTTTTATTATCTTCGTCACCGATATCGGAAACTGCTCCTTAGATTTAAATTTATGAATAACGCTTCAAACTGTACTGTCCTGATTATGGCCGGAGGTTCGGGAGAGAGGTTTTGGCCACTATCAACTAAAGAGAGACCCAAGCAGCTACTCAAACTAATAGATTCTAACAGAAGTCTAATAAGGATGACAGTAGACAGAGTGTCACCTTTGATTCCTGCAGAGAGAATTTTCATTGCTACAAATGCGATTCAGGCGCCGGCTGTAAAGGAGGAGCTCCCGGAGATACCACTTTCAAACATTATTCTGGAGCCTGCCTTTAAAGATACTGCGGCTGCTATAGGATACTCTTCAATCATTATAAACGATATCTATCCCAATTCTGTAATGGTTGTTCTTGCATCTGACCATCTTATTAAAGATGAACAGGGCTTCAGGAGTGCACTATCTACTGCGATTGAGGTTGCAGAGAGTGACAATGCAATTATAACTCTGGGAATCAAACCCACCTCCCCAGAGACCGGTTATGGTTATCTTCAGGTGAGAGCATTTGAAGATGATGACAATGATGTTACAGAGCTTAGGATCGGCTCCGGAATAAGGATTGGGGAGCCTGCAAAAGTAGAGGCATTCCGGGAAAAGCCAACCCATCTACTGGCATACAAATATGTTTCAGATGGAAAACACTTATGGAACAGCGGAATGTTTATTTTCAAGATTCCTATTATGTTGGATGCCTTTCGCCGTCTTTTACCAGACCACTACTCAATTTTAATGAAGATCTCTTCACTAGGAGATGAGATGAGAGATATACACAACGCCACACTTAAAGAACTTTTCAACACATTTGAAAAAATCTCCATTGATTTTGGAATTATGGAGAAGTTTGAAAAAATCTTTGTTATTCCTGTGGAGTTTGGATGGAGTGATATTGGTAGCTACCCGGCTCTTGAAGATGTTTTTGAACCAAATAAAAATGCAACTATTACTAATGGAACAGAAGCAAAAGAGGTTAATTCTGCTCGAAATATTATTATAAGCACAACCGGAAAAAAAATATCACTACTTGGAGTCGAGGATATGGTAATAGTAGACACTCCAAACAACATAATGATCTGCAGCAAAAAAGAGGCTCAAAACATTAAAAAGCTGCTATAGGTCTTACCATACCTTATGATTGAAGAACCATCAGACATACAGTATAAGCTTGTTTTTGAAGAGATTTATGCCTTGCATCTGCATAAAGTGCAATTCTTTGCCTATAATTACATTCGAGACTGGGATAATGCTAAGTCGATTTCAAACGAGGTATTCACCTCTATCTGGAATAATCGTTCTAAAATTGATTTCAACAGGGATATGCTACCCTATCTCTTGGTTGTTACCCGTAACAAATGCCTTAATGTTTTAAAGAAAGAGAAAACCGAAAGAGAGTTCCTCAAATACTCAGGAAACCAAATTACCGAAAATGAACTCAACTACCTCTCTTTGGAAAACCCATCTTCCACCATCTTATACTCCAAAGAGATTAAAAGAATTTTTGGGGAGTCACTCCAATTGATGAATGATAAAATAAAGAATACATTTTGCCTTAACAGATTTGGAAACCTTAGTTATGAGGAAATTGCAAAGCTAGAAGGGGTAACCGTAAAGACAGTTGAGTACAGAATATCTGTCGCACTTAGAGTATTAAGAATAAAGTTCAAAGATTATTTACCTTTTTATTTAGGGTATTTAATTGTATTATTGTGCTTATAATGAGAATATATTGAAATGACAAAGAATCTTCTATTAAAATTTATTACCGGAGCTGCTCAGGAGAGCGAGAAGAGGGCTGTTTTGGAGTGGATTGGCAAAAATCCGGACAATCTTCGCTACTTTACCGGGCTCAAGAATCTTTGGGTGTACAACAATATGCCTCAAAGTCTTGCTACTCTTGAAGAGATGAAGGCGGCAACACAGATAACTGATAAATATTCTCATAACAGCAGTTATTCCCGTGACAAAAAATATCTTAGCGACTCAACCGGTGGAATCAAAGTCAAGAAATCTCCTTTTAAAAGATATATTATTCTGGCTGCTGCATCTGTAGCAATTCTATTAACAGTAAACATATTGCAGTTTATTAAAAACAGATCTCTCACGATAGAAACTCAGGTGCCCGTTATCGCTTTGAGTGATATCCCTTTTGAACACAAACACACACTCTATACCAACAATGGTGTAAAAGGGTTTGTAGAGCTGCCGGACGGCTCTAAAGTCTGGCTGAACTCTGCAACCACACTAACATACCCCGATAGATTTCAAGGGGCAACCCGTGAAGTGATGATAGCAGGAGAGGCACTTTTTGACGTTGTAAAGGATTCGCTAAAACCGATGGTAGTAAATACCAACCGGGATTTCAAGATAGAGGTTCTCGGTACAAAATTCAATGTGAGGACCTACGAAAACGACTACGAGGCCCAGACAACATTAATATCGGGCTCTATCAATCTAATTAGAGAGATTAAAAAAGGGGAGAGGGTTATTATTGCTCAACTCAAGCCTACCGAGTCATTTGTTATAAGGGATAAAAATGCTCCGGTGCTAATCAAACAGATAGATACCACCAAACAGATGGCCTGGAAACAAGGGCTGCTCATATTTGAATCTACACCTATGGATGAGGTTATTAAGAAGCTGGAGAGGTGGCACGGCACACAGTTTATAATTGAAGATTACGATATTCTCAAAACCAGGCTTACTGCCAATTTCCGTTCGGAATCCATTGTTCAGATAATGGAGATGATTAAATTTTGTACCCCGATTGAGTATACCATAAAGGAAAACATAGTTACACTCAATAAAAAATCATAAAAAATTAGGGTATTCTCTTTCTAAATTGTGTATTACTTGTTAACCTAAAAACAATAATATACAATGAAAAAACTTGGAATCATCTTCCTGTGTCTTGTTATGGCTATGCCCATCCTGGCTCAGAATAAGGTGCAAAGCCCCGGTGTTCTCTTCGAAGAGGGAACTTTTGCACAAGCTTTGGCTAAAGCAAAAAATAACAAAAAGGGGCCAAAAATTATCTTTATGGATTGTTACACTGTGTGGTGTGGTCCGTGCAAAGTGATGTCCGAAAAAATCTTCCCTCAGGAACACGTGGGTAAGTTCTTCAACGCCAATTTTATCAATATAAAAATTGATATGGAGAAGGGCGAAGGGATTGATCTTGCAAAAAGATACGGGATAAGAGCCTACCCTACATTTTTGATTTTGGATGCAGACGGAAACGAAATTAACCGTGTCGTAGGAAGCGGAGAGGCAGACCCATTTATAGAGAGGGTAAAAAAAGCTATGGACCCTGCCAATAGCCCGAAAGCGAAAAGAGCGGTTTATGATGAAAACAAAACTTCTCAAAATGCAATTGCATATCTGGAGATACTACAATCTTCTTATATGAATAAAGAGGCCGGTGAATTTATTGAGGAGATCTTTACAACTCTTAACCCAA
The DNA here is from genome assembly GCA_002842515.1 of Bacteroidetes bacterium HGW-Bacteroidetes-5. Classification (GTDB taxonomy): domain Bacteria; phylum Bacteroidota; class Bacteroidia; order Bacteroidales; family UBA932; genus Bact-08. The sequence goes on from PHDC01000002.1 coordinate 286,287, forward strand.
GAGATAGATACTCAGATAAAATGTGGCCTTTTGTTTCACAATCGCTGCAAAATCCAAATTCAAAAATATTCAGTCTAATACTTGAAGAGAAACCTCTTGCAGACAGATTAGTCTCTAAAGAGAGGGTTGATGCTGTTATATGCGGCGGTTTGAAAAACTATGCCAACTCTTACGTAACAGGAAGATTAACAAATGCCAACCCTGCAGATGTAATGGCAAAATTAGAGTACCTCAACCTGCTTTCAAACAGAGATGAGACGGTATCATATTTTATAAAGGCCGCGAAGCTATATGGAGAGAATAATATAGCTGCAATTGCAGATATGCTCAAAGTTAATGAGATTATGAGAATGACCGAGGGTGACAGAGTTACTCTTGAGAGGCTCATAATGGGTGTGAAGGGTATGCCTAAAGAGAGACAGCTTGAGTATCTTAAAGCTAAGCAGGAGTATCTGAAAAAACAGGCAGATGCGCTCAATGCTAATATAGAGAGGCTTTCTAAATAAAGAATTAATTCCTATAAACCAAAGCTTAAATTATGAATGTAAAACAAACTCTAAAGCGACTTAAATACCTCGCATCCTTTGCTGTGGTGTTTATGTCAATGATTGCGACTCTTTATGCGCAACAGCTTAATTTTGATTTTAAGGATACCCAGCTAAAGGTTGTCCTTAAAAAGGTAACTGAGCAGACAGGTTATGATTTTGTCTATTCGGACGCACTTAAAGCTATAGACAGCAAAGTTAGCGTTTCGTCAAAAAGCGAGACCCCTGAGCAATTCTTCTCAAGGTTCTTTCCAACGATAAACATAACTTATAAAGTTCAGGGCAAACAGGTGGTGTTAAGCCCAAAAGAGGTAGCCTCAAAAGAGGCGGCATCGACAGTGGCGGGTACAGGCACCCAAAACGAAAAATTTCAGATTAAAGGAAAGATAACCGAGCAGACAGGACTTCCGCTTCCGGGAGTATCTATCCAAAATCTGAGTGATAAGACAGGTGCCTATTCAGATTACGAAGGCAACTATACACTTAATGTAAAACCCGGTGACAGGATTCTGTTCTCATATATCGGTTTTAAGAAGAGAGAGCAGGTAATCGGCAATATGTTTAGCTCAAGAAACAATGTTCTTAATGTTGCCCTTGATGAGGATGCAATTGCCCTCGAGAGCGTAGCGGTTATCGGTTACGGTAACACCCAAAAAATTAAGGATGTTACCGGCTCTATTGCCCATATGGGTAAGAAAGAGCTTGAGACAGCTCCAATGGGTTCTACCGTTCAATCTATGCTTCAGGGTAGAGCTGCCGGGGTTAATGTTCAAATCCAGTCAGCCTCTCCTACATCACCGGTGTCGGTTATCATCCGCGGTCAATCTTCATTGAGCGGTAATAATCAGCCATTGTGGGTTATTGATGGTATTCCTGAATACAATTCAGGTGTTTCGGGAAGTATCTCAAATGTACTCTACTCACTTAATCTTAATGATGTAGAGAGTATTGACATTCTTAAAGATGCCTCTTCGACTGCTATTTATGGTTCTAGAGCCGCAAACGGTGTTATTGTTGTAACAACCAAGAGCGGTAAAGAGGGTATGAAGCCAACACTTGAGCTTGCTACAAGATGGGGTTATCAACTTATGAACTTCAATGGATATGATTATTTTAAAGGTGATGAGTATCTCAATTTCACCAAGAAGGCTACCAGGCACGAGCTTTACAACAGAGGTACCTTTGACTACTTCACCAGACTATACTTAAGTGAAACTGAATTCTGGAAACTGAATACAAGTGAGGTTGATGTTCGTAAAATTGTTGAGCTTCCGGGCGCATATTACGACAGCAATACATACTGGATGGGCGAGATGACCCAAAACCCGCTCCAACAGCAGTATGACCTAACATTAAAGGGGGGAACAAAAGAGGTTAGCTACTTAGCGGCCCTAAACTACTCCGGAATGCAGGGTGTTGTTAAAACCGGTTTCAGTAAGAACTACGGAGGTAAAATAAGACTTGAGGCAAGAATCAATAAAGATCTTAAATTACGGATGAATGCAAACGGATCTACCCGTAATGCATCCGATAAGGACTATATGCTGGATGTTTTAAAGAAGGTTCGTCCCGATATTCCAATTTACAACGCAGACGGCTCTCTCTTTACAAGAGATGCCTATACAGAGAACCCCTATACAACACTTAAGAATACAGGCTACGGTACAGGTGAAAACATCACTGCATCTGCAGAGTTGGAGTGGACAATCCTTAAAGGTTTGATCTTTACAACCAGAGGTAGTGTTAACTACTCCAATACCGAGAGTTTGACCTATAAGAGAAGAGGTTCTACATTCAACTATGATGGAAGCAGAAGCTGGAGCCGATCAAAATCTGACACCAAGATTTTTGACAACACTCTGGTTTATGCCAATACCCACGGGAAACACGACATAAGCGCAAGTTTAACTGCATCAGTCGAGAGGTTCCAGTCATTGGTTTATGGAATGGCTGCCAGCAACTTCCCGGACGATGATGTTCTCAACAGTTTCGCAAATGCCGCAACTAAGGGTAACCTCTCTGAGTCATATCAGATGAGTTCAATGGTTTCGCAAATTGGCCGTGCACAATACAAATACAACGATAAATATCTGGCTACATTTACAATAAGACACGACGGATCATCAAAATTCGGTCCAGATAAAAGATGGGGTTGGTTTCCTTCGGGAGGTATCGGATGGATTGTAAGCAACGAAGAGTTTATGAAGGTTGGATGGCTGGCAGATAATCTTTCACATATGAAGATCCGTGCCAGTTACGGTAAATCCGGCTCTCAAAACTTATCTAACTACCAATGGATGACAATGGTAGGTTCAGTTAACTATGGCGAACAGCCCGGTATCTACCCTAGTAACATAGGTAACCTGGCGCTTCAGTGGGAGGAGACTCTTATGACAGATATAGCTCTGGAGCTGGAGTTCTGGGAGTCCAGAATTAGAACCACCCTTGGTTATTACAACAAGAAATCTGAAAACCTTATTTATAGTCAGACCCTTGCACCAAGTTCTGCATTCTCTTCAATGAGTGCAAACATTGCAAGTACTGCTGCAAATGGTTTTGAATTTTCGGTAGATGTAGATGTACTAAAGAGTGCAAATTGGCAATTGACTTTGAATGCAAACGGTTCTCAAAACAAATCAAAGGTATTGTCTTTCAATAACACAACTAAAGAGCTATTCCCTTCTTACTCAAAAATAGTTGCAGGAGGTGCAATCGGTGACTGGTTTGGTCTACCTACATACAAGAGACTCTTCGGAACATCAGAAGAGGTTGCTGCCCTTAAAACCAGAACCGCTACAGGAGGGATAACAATGTTCCGGAATAACCTGGAGCGTGCAGGAGATATCTATTTCAGGGATACAGATGGCAACGGAACAATCAATAATGACGACAGAATAGTTTTAGGTTCTTATATACCTAAACTATTTGGTGGATTCGGGTTACAACTCTATATCGGGAACTCATTCAATGTGGGTGCAACCTTCACCTATGCCTACGGGCTAAAGAGGCTTTGGGCTATGGCAATGAGCGATGTGGGATATACCGGAAACTACAATCAATCTAATAAGATTGCAGGTATGAGTGCAATTCTCAAATCACCTTTTGAGAATACAACTCTTCCAAATGCAACTCCATACGGAGATGGTGGAAACGGTACTTTCAGTGATTACTGGCTCTATGACGCCTCATTCATAAGGCTCAATGCACTTAATATGAGCTATCGTCTGGATAAACACTACTTTAGAAATACCTTGATAGACAATGTAGAAATTACTTTCCAGGCAAGTAACCTGTTTACTTTGACCAAATACCCGGGATTTGACCCACAGGGTAACTTCTCATCTTCAACTGGTATGACTTCAAATACAGGAGTCGACAATAGCTACTATCCTGATGCAAAAACTTTTAATTTGGGATTTAAGTTCACCTTTAAATAGATCTGAGATATGAAAAATATAAAAATTATAATACTTTCTGTTTTAACGCCTCTATTTTTGGTCTCTTGTGAGGATTTCCTGAACAATGTTCCAAGGAATCAATGGCCGGTTGAGGAGGCAATGAAAACATTTGATAAGGCAAAGCAATCCGTTAACGGAATCTATGGTCGTTTTATGACCGGAGATAATGCAAATCAGGATTACTACGTTAGACTCACCACAAGGTCGGGGCTAATTCAGGTTACCGGACTGATGGATTTTAGCGAAACTCAGGCAAACAGTCCAATAAGTTTATGGACTACAGCTTACTATGCAATCAATGCTGCCAATCTTGCAATAAATGGTATACCGGGCGTTCCGGATAGCGCATTTCCAACAACGACAGCAAAGAACGAACTGCTGGGCGAAGCCCGTTTCCTGAGAGGCTATTTCAACTCCCTGCTTCTTTTAAACTACAGCTGTTGGTGGGATACCGATGATAGCAAATTTGGTATTGTATACAGAGATGTTACATCTGATGTTAGTAACGTTAATATGCCAAGAATCACTGTAGGTGAGAGCTGGACAAAGGTTATGGAGGATATCGATTTTGCGATAGCCAATATGCCAAACACATTTGTCAATGCCAAGAAGGTTTCAAAAACATTTGCAAAGGCGTGGAAGGCAAAACTTCTTTTGATTAGAGGCACAATGAGAAACACAGCTAAGGATCTTACCGATGCCAAAACATTGATAGATGATGCAATAGCAACTCTTCCTGCTGCCATTAAGATGGAGAGTGATATGAACCAAACCTTCCTTAAGGCTTGGGATTCTCAGGAGCACATCTTTGTAAGATATGTAGAGGATGTATCAAACAGAACTTCTCTTTCCGGATACTGGTCTACATACGGATTTTCTTACACAGCCTTTACCGCTTATCTGAATGCCTCGGGACAGCCTACTCTTCAGAGTGATGCTGTTTGCGGAGTAAGATACGGGTTGGACTGGATAAGAACCGATCCTCGCTGGTTTGTTCATACCGGTAAATCCAGAGCTGCAGAGACCTGGGATACATCTGAGAGATGGGTTTGGAAGAAAATCTACCGATTGGGCTCTTATGGCGGAGCAAACGCCACACCAAAGGATGAGAAGTATGCTGTTTATCATATGCGTCTTCCTGAACTCTATATTATGCAGGCAGAACTTACTGCACGCACAGGAGGCTCCAATGCACAGGCAATCGCCCCTATCAACCTTATGAGATCAAAGAGAACTGTTCCTGCATTGGCACAGCTTGCTGTACCGGCTACAAAAGAGGAGCTTATGGATATTATCTTTAAAGAGTATATCAATGAACTTATTCTGGAGAACGGAACAGAATTTTATGCATCTTTCAGGTTTGAGAAAGAGGGAAAAACCTATATGGAGGTTATGAAAGCGGGAAGCTTTGTATTTGATAAAACTAAACTTCAGTGGCCAATCCCTAACACTGAGATGGTAAACAATCCTTTAATTGAACAAAACCCTGGTCAAAAGTAAGATTATGAAAAAGATAAGAAAATATTTTACAATAACGCTATTAGCTGCAGGGGCTCTTTTCATCTACTCCTGTACCGATGAGGTTAAGGAGAGAGAGATAGATTTCCCTAATGATATTACCTTCAATGAAGGACAAGGTATCAGCATAAATGTTCCTTGGCTTACTTTCGTAGTTCCGGATGCTCCATATAAGGCCACAGCATATCACTATGGAGAGGTAACTATGAATGTCAAGAAGAATGCCAACGGTACTCACACAGGATTTGCACTCTCAAGTAAGAATTATCGCTCTTACCCTTGGCTAACAAGAAAGCCTATCACCATTACCCCTTCTGCCTCTCAAATTAAAGAGGCGGTAGACAGCTCTATCTACTCTGTCTACTCAGGAACATATCCAAACCAGCTGGGTACTTTTACAGTTGTAAGGGTAGATGGAGATGATGCATTCTTTTCAATCGACCAGCCGAGAGTTGTAGAGCACGTAATTGTAGCAAATACCAACTACAACTTCCAGCTTTTGAATTACGGCTCAAGGTACTCCTCTAAACTGAACGCAACTACTCAGATGTATGATGAGTACAGCAGCGGAACCACTTTTGCCACTGTGAGAAATCCAAATATCCCCGATGCTGCACCTGCAAAATTTGCAGTATGGTACCTTCCGGATATCTATAACTTTGGCGGTGGTCAGGATTATATAAGACTTGCAGGTCAGCAGATTCTTCACAAGATTGAAGCAGGAAGAGCAGCCGGTATAGCAGCCAGATTGGCCGGTAAAACCAAGGCGCAAGCTACTGCCGACTCTACAGCTGCATATACAGCGGCGGTTAAAGGTTATGTTAAGTTAATTGCTAAAGGTTATCTCAATGCAACCCTTACCGGAACCTCTGAGTACTATATTGCTCTATTCCCGGGTATTGCCCCTGCTCCGTTCGATCTTTGGAACACTATCCAAGGTGCCTGGGCAAAGTGGGACCTCAGCTCGCTGGGTCTGGTTAATAAAGTTGTATTCAATATGGATTCATCAGATAAAGATGGAACAGGAAAGATGAGAACTCCTCCTTACTTCTGCCTGGACGGAATCAGGCTGAAATAGTTTTGAAAAGGGGGTGATCAAAATAAAGGTCACCCTCTTTTGATTTATATCTTTAAATAAAAAATAGTTATGAAAAAATTGTTCTTTTTTGCAGCAGTGGTAATTGCGATATCTTCGTTCACCGCTAATGTCTGCTATTCTCAGCTTCCCCAACTTGAAAAACCATTTAGAGTTGAAGCTGCCGGTAAGGTGATTGATCTTCCGGGTTCAGGTCACGCTGCTCCGTTCGTTTTTGACTTTAACGGAGATGGAAAAAAAGATATCATTATTGGTGAATTTAGTGCTCCAATGTCAAAGAAGTTGCAGGCCAGATACGATGCAATGAATGAAGAGCAAAAAAAGGCATTTGTAAAACCATTCGGTGGAAAAGCAAGAATCTACATCAACACCGGCAGTGATAAATCTCCGGTTTTTGGTGATTATACATATCTGCAGGCAGGCGGCACGGATGCCGGTGTACTTCCCTCCTGCTGCATTGGTTTTGACCCGTTTTTTATGGACTTTGACGGTGATGGCATCAGAGATGTAACCTCGGGAGAGTATTTTGGTGGCTTTATCCATTTTTACAAAGGGATAAAAGGTAAACCTTTTGAATTTGAGGCTCCTGTAGATATTGCCCAGCCGGATACAATTCTCCTCTCTAAAAGAGGGATGAGCAAGTTAATGCGTACTGCCAACTTTGTCGACTTTGATAAGGATGGCGATTATGATATGGTTTGGGGTAATGTAAATGGAGAGGTTTATTACTCTCAAAATAAAGGAAATGGTAAGAAATATGAGTTTGTCAACTCAGTTCCGGTTACTATCAAAGGGCTGCCCCTTTATACAGACGGAAAATCTGACCCACTTCCTGTAGACTGGGATAATGACGGAATAGTTGATTTACTTGTTGGAACTGAGGCTGCAGATATTATCTTCTTTAAAGGGATAAAAAAAGGGAATGCGGAGTTTGAACCGGGAGTTTCAATATGGACGAATAAGGTATATGATCCCGGGGTGAAACCAAAATATCTTCAAGTTAAAAAGAGTATGGATGAGCTTGGGGAAAACAGGCCATATCCCGGTTACAGAGTACGCCTGGCAGTGGCAGACTGGAACAACGACAAAAAAATGGATCTGCTTGTTGGAAATACATTTGTGATTGATGAGAATGGTAAAAACAGTGATATCTCCGGTAATGTTTACGTCTTTCTGCGAAAATAACCTTGTCAAGGTTCCTAGGGTTAATCACAAGCAGGGTGTTATATATATGTTAATTAATAAAGTCTGGTTTTATGCGCAATTATTCAATCAAGTCAGTTATAACATTGGTATTAACAGTGTTATTTATCAACGTATCATTTTCTCAGACTCAATCTGCTGTTAAAAAAGAGAATCTGAAGGTACTTTTTGTAGGTGGAACATCTGAGATATCTGCATATGCCCAAAGCAAACCTGCTCCTGAGGTTATTGAGGCATCTGTACAAAAGCGGATGAAGGCTTTCGAAACTCTTCTGAAAACCTATTTTACCGAAGTTACTGTTATAAGGGCTAAGGAGTTCAGGGAGGAGCTTTCGGATAATTTTGATGTTACAATAATTGACGGGATGCCGCCTGAGAGGGTTCCTCTTTATACAGAGAAGGATGAGAAGGGTAATTATACTGTCTATAAAAATGCCGGTTTTTTGAGTGAAGAATTTGATAATCCGACCCTTATGATTGCAGATATTCCCGACAGGATTGGTCGCAGAATCGGGTTGAAGCTGGATTGGTACTGCCTCTGTCTTGATGCTCACGCATACAATATTGACAAATCTCACTCAATTTTCAAAGGACCGTTTAAAGTCTCTCTTACAATGGAGGAGTTGCCTACTCCAAAGGATGCCCTAAGTTTTCAAAAATATTACAAGGACATTATACCTGCAACACAACAGATGTGGCGGGTACAGACTCAGGGTTATATGACCACTCCCGATTTTCGTGTGGGGATGGTATGCCGTCCCTGGGGTTTTACCGACTCTCCCGATACAGAGGTAATCTCAGGAGGTGTTAGTCTTAAATCTCCGGATGCCATTGCCATTGGAAGACACGGCAATTTCTTCCACTGGGGCTTTGCAGCTTCACCCGATTATATGACAGAGGAGGCTAAGGTGGTCTTTGCCAATGCTGTTCACTACACATCCAAACTTAAAGGTGAAAAGGTTATTGCCCGTAAATATGACGACAGAAAGAGCACTCGTAACGAGATGTTCTTTGTCTACTCAAGATCTCCAAAGGACTCTGCCGTAATGAGCACAAATCTCCCCTATCTCTATATGGATAAGGGAAGCAGAAGCGGCTTGAAGATTGACGAGGATGCAAAATTGGTTGGTGTTGCAACAAACAACCATCTAATACTGGATAGAGCAATAACAATGCTTGAAAAAGGTGAGAGTACAGATGTTTCCCAAAGGATTCTGGACAGATATACTCTTGTTACATTTTGTTCGCCAAAAGGTTACAGAGATTGGTATGAGAAATATAAACAAGATCTATTCTTCACTGAGTCCGGAGGGTTCTACTTTCTTGTAAACCCGAAATCTAAACCAAACACTACAGCCGGCAAGTCAAACACTACAGCCGGCGAGTCTAACCCAATATATGGCAATGACTACTCGCTGATGCTCATTGAGAGGGCTGCCAGAGGTGTAAAGGTGGGTGAAACAGATAATCTCAACCCTGTTAACGCAGCTGTCACACTGGTAAGATTGGATAATGGCGAGATTGCAGTTGTAGCCCGGGTTAAAATAGAGAAGGGATTTCATATTTACGCCAAAGTTTCCGAAAGAGAACCATACATCGAAACCGTGGCAGATTTTGTAGCCCCCGAGGGGTACAAACCTTACGGGGAGAGAAACACCCCTGCAAGTATTAAATATGGCGAAAACGGCACCTTTATTTACGAAGGAGATTTTATCTTTTATCAAAAATTCTTAGGCAAAGGCCCCGGCCAATTCAAGTTTAATTTTGCCTACCAGTGCTGTGATGACCAAATCTGTATGCCACCGGTTGAGCGGGAATTTTTAACCGGCACTCTTTTGTAGAACGCTCTGTTTATTAATAGATTAAAGAGGCTGCCGGAGAATTCCGACAGCCTCTTTCGATAAACAACCAATCACTTAACCTAACCTATATAACTATTTGTTTATCTGCTCTTTAATTGCCTTTATCAGACCCTCTCCGCGAAGGTTCTTGGCAATTATCCTACCCTCTTTATCCAGAAGTATGATAAAAGGAATTCCGGAGAACTGATAAAGTTGAGTAATCTCTTTTCCGGAGTTTGGTGCAAGAATCTGAGGCCAAGGCATCTTCTCCTGGTCAAGAGCTTTTGTCCACTCAGGTGATCCTTTATCAATTGAGACGCTCAAAAACTCCACACCCTTATCTTTAAACATTTCGTAAGCCTCCTTGAGATGTGGTATCTCCTGACGGCACGGACCGCACCAAGAGGCCCAGAAATCTATGAGCAAAACCTTTCCTCTGAAATTTTTTGGACCCAGATTTTTCCCATTCACCTGAGGGTACTCAAAATCGGGGGCTACAGAACCAATTTTAACTCTGGCCTCAAACTCTCTTTTCTCTTTCTGCTCTTTTCTGAATTTAGCCAAAGGGCCATAACCCGGGTATAGAGAGTCTATAGTATCGTATATCTTTTGAATATAGGCTGCATCCTTATCGGGATTGAGGTATCTCAAAATGGCGACAACACTGGTACGGTTTGGATAGAGATCTGCAATGTTCCTGATTCTGGATTTAAAATCTTCGTTTAAGAAATCGTAAAACTTGCCTGTGGTTTCATTTTTAACACTGTCGTTCAAAAACTTAGATCTGTAAGTTATCTGGGATATCGCAATCATCCACTGCGTGTTCTGATACGAAAGATAGTTAAGGTGGTTCATCACTTCGTTCTTTGGACCTGCATTGATTTTATAGTACTTAGGGTTCTTTATCACCATTTTTGCAGTGTCTTTTCCCCTGAAATTTATCTCAATATCTTCGTCCTCTGCCCAGAATTGAACACTCTCCCATTTTTTGCAATCCAAAGAGTAAACTCCAGGCTCATCTACCTTCATCTTATAGTTGAAATTATTATTTGCATCTATATCAAACTCTCCCACAACTGTTTTCTCCGAACCGTCTTGTCTTATTATCTGCATCTTAAACCTAGGTTCATCAAACTTGACGTGACCTTTAACTGTTATGGTTTTGCCCTGAGCACCGATGGTACCGGCAAAAATGGTAATCATAAGGGCTATTAACCCAAGTTTAGCTACTGCTTTTTGCATTATGTTTAATTTTTTTACTGTTTATTTACTGAATTATAACCTAATTATAAGCCGGTGCTGCCCAATCTGCTTACTGCAAACACTACTTAACCTAATTACTGGGCAGTTTCACCGGACCTAATTATTTTTTTACCATCTCTTTGGTAAGAGATTCGGCAAGGCGGCCAAACTCTTTCTCGTAATTGATCATACTCATTGCCATTACGAATCCTCCCTTTGCTGCCTCCTCTTTTCTGGCCTTCTCTTTTGCAATAATTATGGGGTGCATAGTTTTAAACCACTGCGATGCTTTGGCTCTCAACTTTATATCGCTGCAGTTGGCATCAATGCGAACTCCCCAGTTAAAGAGTTCGTGTGCAGAAATTGACTCTACTCCGCCGGCTCTTTTTATTTTAGATTCTGCCAGTGAAAAATACTCTTTCCAGTTTTTGAGCAACTCGGCGTTGTTCATCTTTTCGTTTATGGCAATATCCTCGTGATTGGCAACTCCCTCTTTCTTCATCCTTTTAAGGTAATTGCTAAATCCTTTTGAGTCCAGAGTGACACTCTCCCCATCTTTTTTTATAAAAGCACGTGCTCCATTACTCCAGACAGTTGTGAATTTTCTCTCCACTGCATCTTTTTTGTATAGAGCATAAAATTCATCCCTGTTTGTAAATACATATTTAAAGATATCAGAATCGGGGCTATCGGTATATAGCTCAAATAACCTCCAGTACTCAGGTGTTTTAAGAAGTGAAAAATCTATTGTTTTAAGGTATTCATTAACAACAAGTCTGGCATCCTTTTGCATATAGGACTGCTCCAGAACCTTGATGTAATCTTTAATGAACTTCTCCCCTCTCTCGCCTGCGTTGTATCGTTTTTGCATAGAAGCCAAACCCTGCTCGCTCATCCCCTCTTTGCTCTTTTGAATAAATACCTCTGCAGGCATACTGCCCACAAGTCTGTTCAAAACTGTACCATTTTTATCAATGTAGAGGAAGGTTGGATATGCGCTAACTGCATATCTGTTCTTGAGCTCAATCCCTTCACCCTTCTCCATATCAAACTTCACATTGATAAAAGTTGAATTGAAGTACTCTGCAACTTTTGGATTTGTGAAAACATTGGCAGCCATTTGTTTGCACGGTCCACACCAAACGGTGTAACAATCCATAAAAATGGGCTTGTTCTCTTTTTTTGCAATCTCCAATATTTCGCTCCAGCTACCGGAGGTAAACTGAATACCCATCTTTGAAATGGCATCTTTTCCATATCCCAGAAACTTCTCTTCATTGGAAAAACCACTCTCCGATAGAACTAAATTGCCGTTCCCGTCAATAAAGAGGAATGTAGGATATGCAAATGTGTTGTATCTCTTTGCAAGATCTGTGTGTACGGTTCCCAGGTTCATTGAGAGGTTGATGAAGTTTGAGTTATAGAAATCTGCAACCTTATCCAGGGTAAAGATGTTCTTCTCCATCATCATACAGGGCTGGCAATTCTCTGTAACTGCATCTATAAAAATAAGTTTATTCTCCTTTTTTGCTCTCTCGAGGGCCTGATCAAATGTAATTTGAGCAAAGTTTATCTTTCTTGTGTTTTCCCATTTCACCTTTGCTGCATCGTAAAACTCTTTTGCCTTTTTCAGGAATAGAGAGTTATCCTTAGCAATAAGATATGGACTTAAAACACCTAACATATCTCCGTTTGGCATCAAAAAAGCATAGGTAGGGTACATATTCATCTGCAATAGTGGTGCAAACTCTTTCCCCGCAGGTGTTCCCATATCAACTCTTATACTCACGATATGTTCATTCATAAACTCAGCCACACCCTCCATTGACAAAACACTCTTCTCCTGTTTGAGCTTCTCTTCTGTCATTGTCCTGGCATTGTTAACATCCACCAGAATTATCTTTTTCTCTGCCGCTGCTTTCTCTTGAGCCTTATCAAGGGTAAGTGTGGTAAAACTCTGTGCTGCCGCACAGAGTGGCAGCACAGAGATAATTGTCAATAAGATTCTTTTCATCTATTATTTTTTTTTGTAAAATTTAAAATTATGATTTCTGAAGTTTGTTCATAGCTTTAAATTCTGTTACCGAAAACCTTTGTTTTGAAGAATCTTTCCATAGGAGATCTTTATATCATACTCCGGAACTGGCAACATCTTTTTCTCTGCAGGCACAGATGAAACTCTTAAAGGTTTGTTTGTACGAATAAGGTCGAAACGGGTGTGTCCTTCAAATGCAAGCTCTTTCATTCTCTCAATCAGAATCCTATCTATCAGCTCCTGCGCATTTGCAAAACTGGCAGCAGTAAAATCTGCAGGTTTTGTGGCAAATGCCTTTTTATTTATGTCGTTGAGATGCTGCAAAGACTCTGTATTAATTCCGTTTAACCTTGCCAGTGCCTCTGCCCTTGTGAGTTTAATCTCAGATAATCTTATATATAGAACATTGTTATAGCCACTGCCGTTATTGTATTTGTATGTAGTCATATCTGCCGGAAAGCTGGTAGCACTACCTTGCCATATTAAAGAAACCACAGCTGTTGCAGGGTCTATATAACCTCTTCTGTCGCCGGCAGGATATAGTGCAGTAAATTCCGGGTCTATATAGAAGCTCGTTTTGTTATAAAAAGATGAGCCAACTCCGTTTGAGTATTTTGAAACACTTGAGTAGCTTGGAGATAATAACAATACCTCATCGCTGTAGTTTGCACTGTTAGTCTCTGCACTTGTCGGGTTGAGAGGGAACAGCCAGCTGGTGTGGTGGGTATTGGATGTGGAGAAAGTGTAGTTCTTAGTGTTCTTCAGAACAGAGTCTGCATAGTCTGCAGCCAGTTTAATATCTGCAAGATCATTTTTTGAGGTACCCCTGTAGAGATAAACTCTGGATAGCAGTGCAAAGGCAGATGTTTTAGAGGCTCTGGTTCTTATAACTAAGCTGTTTGCGGTAGGGTTTGGCAGGTGCGGTAACGCCTCATTTAGATCTTTTAGAATTTGCTCATAGGTCTCTCCAACAGTTGCTCTTGAAGCAACCTCTTCCGGCCTATATCCATCATAAGGGGTAAGACGCAAAACAGCTCCCAGTCCGTTCATATCGCCTGTAAGGGCTCCATCTCCAAATGTTTGCAGCAACATAAGATATTCATATGCTCGCAGGAATTTGGCCTCTGCAATATGGGTGTTCATTAAATTCTGGTCATAGTCACCAAACTTTATAATGTTTGTTATTATGTTATTAGTATAATCTATTGCATTATATGTAGTTCTCCACATTGAAAGGATGTATGATTCGTGGTCCGAAGAGTTGTAGTTTGCACTCTCCATATTGATCAACGACGAATTCTCCCTTACCTTGAGGGTAGGTGTGCCAACCTCTCCAAACATCAGCATATAACCGGTATTGGCATAGTTGTTTATACCTGTAGGTGCTCCCGAGAAGCTTGCATTCAATCTTGTATAGGCTCCTAAAAGAGCAGCCTCAGAGGTCCTTGCATCTTTGTATGTGGTTTCGTCCACCATCACATTTTCCGGTGCAAGATCCAGTTCACACGCGAATACGAGTACCGCAGTAAGAACTAATATGGTTGTTTTAAATAACTTTTTCATTTTCATACTTTTTTAAAAATCAGAATCCTAATCTTATACCAAATTGATAGCTTCTGGTCTGCGGCATTGTGAGGTTATCATACCCTGCAGATGTTGCAGAGGATCCAAATGCGCTTACCTCCGGATCTAAACCCGAATATTTGGTCAGAGTGAACAGGTTAGTTGTAACTAAAAATATTCTCACCTGTTTGAAAGTTTTAGTTCTGGAGAGAATCTCAGAAGGTATAGAGTATGCAAGCTCCAGGTTCTTCATCCTGATAAATGAGTTGTCCTCAATAAAACGAGTAATTGTACTGGATGTTGTATAGTCATAGTTACCTGTTATTGAGCCGTTAAAAAGCTTCGGAACATCTGTATTATGGCCGTAAATCTGCCAGAATTTAAGAATGTCCACATCCAGGTTATTGGCATCTCTGGTTGAATAGGTCATCAACTGAGCTTTGGTGTTGTTAATCATCTTACCACCGGATGAGAATGTGAAGAGGAAGTTTAGTTCAAAACCCTTAAATATTATAGAGTTATTTAATCCACCATAGAAATCCGGGGTTGCAACTCCCATTATAAACTTGTTCTCATTTGAAGTAGAGACATTAGCTGCAGGGGCAACCTGGCTCACAGTACCATCTTTGTATATCCATAAAGGATTACCGCTATTTGGATCTACTCCTGCCCATTTGTGTAGATAGAACTGACCCGCCGGATAACCGACAGCGTAATACTTATACGAGCTATTGAGCTGATCTAACTGATTTCCTTCAAAATTCAACTTAAGAATCTTGTTTGTGTTTCTTGAGAGAGTGAGGGTAGTCATCCATTGGAAATCCTTTTTCTGAATATTGAAAGAGTTAACTCTAAGTTCTACCCCCTGGTTTGACATATCCCCAATATTCTGATCCTGTTTTGTGTATCCTGTATAAGCAGGAACATCGGAAGGGAATAACATATCTGTAGTTTTCCTGAAGTAGTAGTCCAGAGTAAGGTCAATCCTTCTCTTGAAAAGAGTTGCATCCAGACCTATATCGTAAGTTACTGTCTTCTCCCATCCAAGATTTGTATTGCCCGGTTGTGACATCGTCAAAAATGAGCTTCCACCGTAGTTTGTACCGGTAACCAGACCGTAAGTTGCCTGTGCTCCGTAATAGCCGGAGTTACCATCTTTACTTGACCACCCGAGAGATCCTCTAAGCTTGAGCTCTCCAATCCAGCTTAAGTTATCTTTTATGAAACTTTCGTCACCTAACCTCCATCCCAGAGAGACAGAAGGCGTGCCAAGGTATCTGTTATCTTTGTTAAACCTTGATGAGCCATCTATACGATAGGTGATACCTGCCATATATTTTCTCATATACTGATAGTTGAATCTGGAAAAAGCCGAAAAAAGGGCCCATTTTTGCTCTCCTCCAGCAGATACAGATTTCGTCTGTGCCGCACCGACTCCAATAAGATATGGGCTGAAAAAATTGTACCCATTTATAGTGTTGGCATACATTGTAGAGGTTTCGTAACTCTGTCCGATAATACCTTGTATAAAGTGTTTGCCTATCTCTTTTGTTATATTAATTGTGTTGTTTATAACAAACTTTGTATTCATCCTTACACTCTCGGATGCCTGGTTTTTAGATACAACATCGCTCAGAGGAACATCTGCTTTCCTGACAGAAGACTTGACATTATACATATCTGTACCAACATCTGTTCTCAATGAGAGCCAATTGGTGGGACGCACCTCCAGAAATATGTTTCCGGTCACACGGCTGTCAACTGTCCCCTCTTTATTCATAAAAGCTGTAGCTACAGGGTTGTATGCCTCTGTGTATCCGTAAGGGTTACTTCCCTGTCCGTAAAAATATTTACCGTTTTCGTCATAGATCGGGAGATTTGGTGCTTTTCTAGCTGCCAGAGAGTAAATTGTCGGTGCAGATAGTGCATTATTATATACCTGTGATAACGAGATGTTTGTACCTATAGTGGCTATTGAACTTAGTTTTGAATCCAGGTTTACTCTTGCCGCATATCTCTTAAGATCGTTATTAACTATATAGGACTGATTTGAGCTGAGAGAGGCACTTACAAAATAGTTTGTCTTCTCTGTTCCTCCGGATACCGATGCAGACATATTGTTACTAACCGCCTGGCGGGTTACTGCATCAATCCAATCTGTATTATAATTTGAGGTAAAAGGGCTGTTCGGATAGTACATTGAGTAGATAAGATTGTACTGCTCTCCGTTAAGCAAGTTGAGTTTGCCTACCGGATTCTCTAAAGACATACTGTATGTTACATCAACTTTAGTTCTGTCTCTGGATCCCTTTTTAGTAGTGATAAGAATAACCCCTGCAGATCCCCTGGAGCCGTAAATCGCAGTAGCAAATGCATCTTTTAAAATCTCGATAGACTCGATATCGTCCGGATTTATTGAGGTAAGCGGATTTTTTTCAAATGTATAGTTTAAGTCCGGATTAGATGTTAAGCTGCTTGATACATTTGTTCCACCGAATGAGTATGCAGGTATAGAGCCTCCGGATGTTGAGGTTGAGTTTTCACCTCTGTTTGTTCCATAAATTGGAACTCCGTCCACAACATATAGAGGGTTATTGTCACCCATTATAGAGCTTATACCACGAATGGTCAATATGTTAGCAGCACCAAGTGCTCCGGATGATGTAGACATAAAAACCCCGGCTGCCTGGCCTGCAAGCAGTTTATCCAGAGAGAGTGCAGATTTAAAATCCGGAGGCCTTATTGTAGCCACAGAGCCAGTAATGTCTCTTCGCTCCTGTTTTGAGTATCCTACAACAATTGATTCGCTAAGTTTCATCATATCGCCGGCTAATATAATCTCCAGCTTTCTGTTGTTGGTAATAACACGCTCCTGACTTACATATCCAATAAGAACGAACTGTAGAGTTCCCCCTTTATTGATATCAACAGAGAAATTACCCGAAAGATCGGTATCGGTAACCTTATTAGTACCCTTAACAATCACATAAGTTCCCGGAAGGGCCTTCCCATCGGTGTCCTTAACAGTGCCTGATACAGTTATTCTCTCCTGCGCAAACGATAAAGTATTTATCGCCAGCAAAAAGATTATTATTATTATGTTTTTCATAATTCCCTCTTTATTTAAAGTGCTCATTTATTTAAGTCTTTTGGTCCAAACATCGTATCTGGCTGTCATACCCAAACCGTTGATAGTGTAGTTACCCATTGAGTTACTAAAACCACCGATTATCCATATGAGATCATCTTTACCCATAACAACATTTGGATAGATTCTGGCTGTAAATGCAACCGGAAGTTGAAGATTTGCAGGAAGAGATGTCCAGTTAACTCCGTTTGTGGAGGAGAGAACATCAGTAAGACCAATTCTGGCAGTTCCTACCAATTTTTCGCCGCCTATCATATATAGTTTACCTCCGTAAGAAACTACTCTGTGACCAAATCTTACCAAGTCGGTTCCGGATGCGGCACTCTCCTGCTGCCAGGTTAGTCCGTTATCGGAAGACGACCAAATATCTCCTCTGAGGTTAGCTTCACTAATCCAGTTTACATATCCGCCGGCCACATAAAGCTTATTGTTAAACGAGAACATCGCATCTTCGTTTCTGCTTGTACCTGTAATAGGCGCTGCTGCAATTCTTGTCCAGTTGGTTCCGTCTGTTGTTTGGTATGTATCTGTATGGTTAACATTTTGAAGCATTCCAAAACCAAACATTTTTCCTCTTCTTAATACTATTTTTCCATTATGAACGGTAACCTGAGGAAACATCCTTCCGGTTGGAGCATTTACCTGACCGGGTGTAAGATCTGTCCAGTCTGTACCATTTGTAGTGGACATAATTCTCCACGCAACTGATGACTCTCTTATAGCACCATTCACATCATTTCCCCACAATCTCGCTCCGCCTATGGCATACATTTTATCGTTATACACCAGTAGTTCTGCTCCGAACCCTCCTAAAACATTTGGATTAGTTGAAACTTTTGTCCATTTTCCTCCATCTTCGGATGAGTATAGTTCATAGTATGCGGTTCCAGTGGTTGCAGTTCCGTTTGGATAGTAAGCTCCAAGAATATAGAGCTTATCTTTAAAATATGCTGCGCTGTATGAGTTAAACGACGGAAGACCGGTCAGCCTCATATCGGTGTTTATCTTAGCTCCCGATGTTGCACTGTGGTCTTTTCTCTCAACAAATGCAGTGACATTGTAGTCTCTGGCTGCACTATTATACTTGGTCTCAATTTTAAGAGGTTTTGTAAGATCAATCTCTGTCTCACCGCTTTTAACCTCTTGTCCGTTAACATAAACCTTTGCTCCAATTGTGGTGGTAAAGACAGGTTTGATCTTTTGCAAAACTGTATTTGCAGTTCCAAAAAGCAAACTATCCATACTGTTGGAAATTGTAAGGTTCTGCTGGTCTACGACGCAGTCGAACACTCTGCCGTCGGGAATCTGATACCTGAAGGTGAGAATTCCCGAAGCATCTTCATAGAAAATCTCGTTTTTACTGCAGGAACTCCCCGTGAAAATCAACACCCAGGTCGCTATTATGCCAAGGGTTAGTCTGATGGGATTTCTTGATCTTTTCATAGTGGATAAATAATTAATGTTGAAGTTTAATTTGAATCAAATTTGATATAAAAGAGTGATACCTCAACTATGAATTGAGCGAAAAAATATCTACAAAATGATATAATTTAATTAAAAAAATCTACACAAAAATTTTTATATCGCTATATATCTGCAATATAAAAATATTTTCATATCTACATTCTAGTTTTTTTTACAATGACTTGAGATATTCCACCAAATTTGTATCGCTATTGAGGCTCAGATGTGTTCTCATCCTGTATCTGGCCATATTTACGCTCTTTGGAGAGCAATCCATAAGGGTTGCAATCTGCTTTGTAGAGAGATTTGCCCTTAGAAAGAGGGCAATATTTTTATCATTCTTCGTTAAATCGGGGTGGTTTTGAGAGAGTCTGGCAATAAAACCTTCATTAATCTTTTCAATTTTCATAAGGACAGACTCCACATCACTATTTTTAGATTGGAGATTTCTTATGTGAAGATTAATTTTTCTGATCTCTGTAAGTATCTCCTTTTCCGGAAGTTTGTAAGTTTTAGTTAGTGAGGCTTGAATATTGTCCAACAGCTCATTACGGCTACTTAAATATGTTGCTATGTTTACCAGTTCACTCTCTACATACTGCTTCTGCTGCTCCATAAGCATATGTTTAGACTCAAGGCACTGAAGCTTGCGTCTGTTATTGATAAAATAGTAGATGTATAGCAGAAGTAATAGAGAAATAACAAGAAGTGAAATTGTTACTATCAAAGTTAGGTTCAATTTTTTTATATCGAGCTCCTTTTTTTGGAGACTCAACTCAAAATTCTTTTTGGAAAGAATCCTTCCCTGTATGATACTCTCTACATCACCAATGCTTTGAACACCTTCAATCCTCTCTTTTATTTCACTCATCTTTCGGTTAGACTCGTACGCCTGCCTAAAGTTGCCCATCGCAGCAAATATCTCCGACCTAATTTCGTAAGAGTTATACAGAAGCTCATTATAGCCACTCTCCCGGGAGATGGAGGTGGTCAAATCTATAAATTGCATTGCATCCCGATATCTGCCCGAAGTGAGATATATTCTTGAAATATTGAGATAGTTCTCTGCAAGATTATAACTGTTACCGCTCTGTTTGTTGATATCTATTGCCTCTTTAAGGTAGCTCTCTCTCTTTTCTATAGATGCTGTCCCCTGTGAAAGATTGTTGAGGCTTAACGCTGCAATCTCCTTATCATCTACAGCTTTCGCAATATTATAGGCACGGTTAAAGAACTCGTCTGCAAGCTCTTTGGTCTTGAATCTCCTGTAAAAGAGACCCATATTATTACTGTGAAACGCCATTAAATTTAGGTCTCCCATCTTCTGATAGGTAGAGTCGCACATATTAAGAGCATTAACAGAGGTGCTGTAATTTCCCAGCTTTATCTGTATTATTGCGTAGTAAGATTGGGCAATGGTAGCGGTTCTAATCTCTTTAACAGGGCAATACAAAATAGCATCGTGAATATAGAAAAGTGCCATTGCAATATTTCCAACCCGAAGGTTTGTTATAGTTTTAGAAATAGAGAATTGAGCCCTGGCAATGCTATCTTCATAATTCTCCACTTTTGTCCCGGCTACGGGCACAATCCTTTGAGGAAGCGTAGATTTACCCCTGGGGTCACTCTTGATCAGATCTATCTTATTTATGTTTCTGTCTGCCCGGGAGGTGTCCTGTGAGTAGAGGAGATCAGGTGAAATTAAGAGAAGGCTAAACAGGAGAGAGAGCAAGACAGCAAAAGCGGTTACAACCTTGAGTGTAATTTGAATTCTAGATTTGAAAATCTCTTTGATACCCATTTAGAAAGCAATAAACAGTTGAGGTGTATCCCTCAATTATATTGCAAATTTAACAAAAATTAAAATAGCAGCTTATATGGAAGCATCCTAAGGTAAAGCCCTCTTTGAATATGGTCGTACTTCCACTTGGAGGAGAACAGGTAACTTAGCCTGAGAGTGTATCTGCCAAAAGATCCCATTCTTTTAAGTTTTTGCCGCTCAGTAATTCTGTATTTATTAAAAAAGATATCATTGAGAATTCTCTCTGTTAGCTTTTTATCTTCCTTAATATCCATATCTAAGTTTAGCCCAAGGTGAGTTTTGCATATTGACACAAACGAGGAGAATAGTTTAAACATATGACTCTTTTTAAAGATCTTCTCCATCTTAACAAAATTGATGTAATCTCTATTTGTTTCAATAAAAAGTGTGAAATCGCATAGATGTCTGAGAAATATGCCGTATTCAAGAAAATGGAGCACAAGATGGCGAACATAGTACAGCATCATAAATTCCGGATTCGGAGTTTTTACCTCCAAATCGCTCATTATAACTGTGTCACTTCCCAATACCAGTAACTTGTCGAGCTGTTTCTCAATTTTTCTGTCCTGTTTGGTGAAAAGTCTGTGACGAAACTGATAAAAAAGGAGGTGTTTATGGTTTCTTACAGTAACGCCTCTGTATTTAAATGTCGAGTAATTTTGATTAATTACATCTACATTAATTCCCATTTTACCGATTAACTTAATAGTTTTATTATAATCATCTCCTATTAAAATATCTATATCTCCGTAATGGCGGTGCGATGGATGGTTATACATCTGTCCCGATACAATCCCATTTATGACCAACACCTCTATATCATTCTCTTTTAAAAAATCCAGAAGCTCTTTCAACACCTCAACCTCTTTGAAATATATTTTCTCTGACTCTTGTGTGTCAATTTTCCATTTTGCAAACAGATCTGCAGGAGGTGTATTTGTCTTAATGTCAATTAATCCATACTTCATTAACAGGGAACTCTCATTCAGGGCATCTTCATTTGCTTCCAAATTACTCTCCGGTATAAAAAGAAGCTCCAGCTGACTCGCATTTTCTGACACCTGTAACATCTGCAGTGCCATTGAGGTCACACCGTGCTTAGAGGACAGGGAATAAAGGTTTTGCCACCCCTCTCTATCCATTTTTATCTCATTGGATTCTGCTTTAGATACAGATTTTTCATTTTGAATATAATCCTTTAAAAGCGATAAAAGATAATAATGATAAGCCGATAATTGCATCTATATGTGTACTTAAAGGTTTTTTTTGAAAAGGCGAACGAAAATAGGTAAAAAATTGGAAGCAAGCAAAAATATCGCAAATATTCTTACATTAGAGAAAAAATTGAGATATGTTATTTTTTCTTAATAATAAAAGAGTGGTTATCACCGGAGGTACAGGTTCATTTGGAACAGCTTTGGCACAAAGATTAGCAGCTTCCGGGAATTGCGATGTTGTTATATTTTCCAGAAACAGAGATAAACAGGAGCGAATGAGAGAGAGGTTCCCCTCTTTCAGATACATTGTTGGAGATATCCTAAATCGGTTAGATCTTGAAAATGCAATTGATGGAGCAGATTATCTGATTCACGCAGCCGCACTTAAAGAGGTTCCCTACTGTGAAGAGAATCCTATGGAGGCTGCTTTGAATAATATTACCGGGACAAACAATGTGATTGAGAGCTCCATTACCAAAGGACTCAAAAAAGTTCTTATTATTAGCACAGACAAAGCAGTATTACCTTCAAGTGCAATGGGAATTTCAAAAGCAATGATGGAAAAGGTTGTCTGGGCTAAAGCGAATCAAATAGATGTGAACTCCTCTTCACAAAAGCCCGTAACTGCTTTGAGTGTTTTAAGATTTGGTAACCTTCTGGGCTCTACAGGAACAGTTATTCCTCTGTTTATTAAGCAGATTCGTGACGGGAAACCTTTGACTGTTACCAATCCGGATATGACCAGGTTTATGATGACCCTTGAACACTCTGTAAATTATGCTCTTTTTGCTCTTGAGAAAGGGCTTAACGGAGATCTTATAATCGAAAGGGCATCCTCTGTATCTATCGGAGATATTGCAACTGCAGTCATTGAAAATACCCCCGGAAGCAGCAGCGCTAAGTATACAATAACCGGAGCAAGAGCGGGCGAGAAGTTATACGAGATAATGGCAACCGAACAGGAGATGTTAAGGTCTGAAGAGCTCAATAATAATTACTTAAGAGTTTCGATGCTCCATTCGGTTAAACCACGACAAACAAACCCGTTAAAAGAGTTGAACTCACATACGGCTCCCCGTTTAGAAAATAGCGATCTCAAAGCGATTATTAATGATATCTCCACACAGATGGGTTGATAAGCTAAAGAGTAGTCAATTAAACTAAAGAGCAGATTATTTGTTAGAGGTTATTTATGGAGTAAATCCACACCTGTATATGAGCACAAGCAGTAATTATCATAATAAATTTCACAAAGTTGTTGCAGATATCTCTTCGGGATTTATAAGCGCCAACACCTTGAATATTGACGAGAAGATAGATGATATGCTAAAGCGTATCACCGATATTTTTGAACTTGACAGAGCACACTTGGTCTCAATAACAGAAGATTTGAAATTTATGGTAAATACTCACGAGTATTGCATACCCGGAGTAAAATCAATAAAACATCTTATTGATGTTGTCGACCTTGAATCTGTTCCCTGGTGGAAAAGGAGTCTTTTTGAAGGCGATTATATCCATATCTACAATGTCGATGATTTACCGGAAGATGCATCAGCGGAGAAGGCAATTTTGAAAGAGATGGAGATTATATCTCTTATGTGTGTCCCTATTTACAAAGATAATTCTGTGGAAGGGTTTATAGGTCTTGACTCCGCAAACAAAAAATTTCAATGGGATTTAGATGACATAAATCTCATTCAGATACTGGCCAACACAATAGCCGAGGCCAGGCAAAAAATTTCAGCAGAGAGTGATCTTATTCACCTCTCCAGGATGCAGCAAATAATAATGAATATTGCTCAAACATACATAAATATCCCTTTAAACCTGGTGGATAACGAAATTATGAAGTCTCTTAAAGAGATGGCAGAGTATGTTGAAGCAGACAGATCCTATATTTTTCGCTACGATTTTAAAGCTAATACCACATCTAACACACACGAATGGTGTGCAGAGGGGGTATCTGCAGAGATAGAGAATCTTCAGGATGTTCCCATAGATTTTATTCCCGACTGGATTGAGAAGCACTCTAAAGGAGAGGATTTTAATGTTACAGATATTTCATCACTTCCATATACCGGACCAGGATGTCTAAAGGATATTTTGGAGCCTCAAGGTATAAAGAGCATTATTACTGTTCCAATGCTGGACGGAGAGGAGCTTGTCGGTTTTGTGGGATTTGACTCCGTTGCCAAGCACCACACATACACAAAGAAGGAGAAATCGCTGCTCAACCTCTTTGCTCAGTTACTGGTAAATGTGAGGAAAAGGGCCGAATCAGATAAGATGCTTACTCTGGCAAAAGAGCAGGCAGAGGCAGCAAGCAGAGCTAAATCTGAATTTCTGGCAAATATGAGCCACGAAATTCGTACTCCTCTTAATTCAGTTATAGGATTTACGGAGCTTCTCAACAGAACACCTCTGAACATCTCTCAAAAGAGATTTGTAGAAAATGCAAACATCTCTGCCCAATCACTTCTGGAGATAATCAACGATATTCTGGATTTTTCAAAAATTGAGGCGGGTAAACTGGAGCTGGCTCCAATAAAGACAGATATAGTTGAGATTGTGGAGCAAGTGTGTGAAATGGTTAAGTATCAGGCAATCCAAAAAGAGCTTGAACTTCTGCTTAATATTCAGCCGAATATCCCGCGTTATGGGTTTGTAGACCCGATAAGATTAAAACAGATATTGGTAAACCTTATAAGTAACGCAATAAAATTCACCGAGAGAGGAGAGGTGGAGTTGAGGGTTAAGTTTGAAGATTTAGGAGAGCAACAGGGTCGTTTTACCTTCTACATACGGGATACAGGCATAGGGATATCTCAGGATGAACAAAAGAGGCTATTTAAAGCTTTCACCCAGGCAGACTCATCAACAACAAGAAAATTCGGAGGAACCGGTCTTGGTCTGGTTATTTCAAACCACCTAGCAGAGAAGATGGGAGACAAAATTCATATGAAGAGCACTTTCGGTAAAGGTTCTGAATTCTTCTTTTCAATTGACACTCTTATAGATTCACTCGACAAAATTGGCGACACAACTCTGACTAATATTAAAAGAGTACTCATAGTTGATGATAATGCAAACAACAGAACAATTCTTGAACAGACCTTCAGAAGTTGGAATATTGAGTCTATTACCTGTGGCGATGGATTCGAGGCCATTCGCCTGGTAAAAGTCTCAGATCCTTTCGATTTAATAGTAATCGATTTCAAAATGCCTCTGATAAATGGTATTGAGACAATCAGAATGCTAAGAAACGATTCCGGAGTGGCTAAAGATAAAATGCCGGTAATAATAATGTGCAGCTCCGATGACGACTCTCTCATTAATGAAGAGAGCAGAAAATCCGGAGTGATTTATAAACTGGTTAAGCCCATCCGGATTACTGAGCTATTTGACTATCTGCTTAACCTCTCCAATACAGGGGTGATCAACTCTTCAAAAGTCTCCGGAAGTGAATTAATATCTGCAAAAAAATCGCACATTGCAAGCAGTAAGGGACTTATCAAATCAAATCCCGTAATACTTATAGCAGAGGATGTGCAGATGAATATGATTTTGATTAAGACGTTGGTTAGCAGCTATATTCCCGGAGCTATTATTATTGAGGCAAGAAATGGTCTTGATGCAATTAAATTGGCTGCAGATGAGAATCCGGATATCATTTTGATGGATGTTCAGATGCCCGAGGCAGATGGATTGGAGGCCACTGTAGAGATTCGCACTCAGGAGTCAGGTAAAAAGAGTCATATCCCCATTATTGCTCTCACTGCAGGTGCATCACAAGAAGATAGAGAGAAGTGTTTGGAGGCAGGAATGGATGATTATCTCACAAAGCCTATCGAACAGCCACAACTTCATAAAGTGCTGGACAGATATCTCAAAAACAGATTAAATCATTTGTTGGATTTACCTCAGAGCGAGATCCCGGCAGATACAACTCCACACTTCAATTTGGATGAGATGATGAGAAGAGTGGACAACAACCGGGAGATTCTTGCAGATTTATTGAATTCCCTTGAAGTGGAGATGGAGGAGGCTTTAACCTCATTAGAACACTCCATTAAGACTAACGATAGCGAAATATCAAAAAGAGTTACTCATAAAATTAAGGGGATTGCACTAAATATGAGCTTTACAAAACTCTCCCAGATTATTAAAGAGCTGGAAAATTCAATGGCAAAAGAGCCCGAAAGCAATATCAGGCTTTTTAATAACCTTTCCAACGAATGGAAAATCTTAAAAAAGATTATCTATCAATAACCAGATTAATAAAAGCGGTAATATCTGTACCTATAAAAATAACCTCTGTTTTTGTAATTTTATCGACTGGAGTTAGGGTAGCAATCTTGTCTCCGTCAACATATTGAATCATATAGTCGCATCCATCTGCACACATAATAAAACCTTTCACCCTTATTACAGATTCCGGAATTGTCCTGCAAAATATGTGTAACCTCTCTTTATCTACCCTCTTGGTCGTTCGAAAAATGTGAGAGTGGATATTAACCGGCCGTGTTCCGGGAGAGGCGGCATTTGCCGGGGATCTCTCATTCACAACCCGGGATAGGGTTTGAAGTTCGTTCCGGTTAAGAAAAATATTGTCAAAACTAAAGGGTGAACTCTCCAGCAGCTCTGCAAAACTCGCACAGGCAACTGCCGCATTCGGGCTAAGCGACTTAATCCTCTCTTTAACAATCTCAATCTGTACCGAATCTTCCCTGTCACATTTATTTATTACCACGCTGTCTGCCACTCGCACCTGGTTGTTTATACTCTTGACATATCCGGACATTTTTAGAAAAAGCGACGGCTCCACAATGGTCAAAATATGAGAGAGGTAAAAGTGGCTGCTATCGTTAAGCAGCGAACCCACGGATATCGGGTCACTAAGGCCGGATGCCTCAATCAAAATTAGATCCGGGCTCTTCTCTACTACCAACCTAACAAGCTCTTCCCGAAAATCTGAGTAGAGGCATATACAGAATATTGAGCCTTTGTTTAGCTCAACCAACTCAAAGTTCCATTTGGACATCTTCAGCTGAACAGAGTCACACGAGGCATCTGCATATTCATTCTGAATTACCGCAATTCTCATTCTCTGCGAGTAGTTCTCAAGCACCCTGCTCAGAAGGGTGGTTTTACCGCTTCCAAGAAACCCTGTTATGAGAACAACCCTTGACATCAGTGTTTTAGTCTTTCGTAGATTGAGTTATAAATTTGATCTACAGGAGGAATATTTGAGGAGAATACTACATCTTGTGCTATACAAATTGTTGGTATCTTCTTAACTCCAAGCCTTTTCATCATATTTAGCCCGCTCCGCTCCTTTATCTTATGCTCAGTCACAACCACCCTCTCTCCAAATGGCTCTGCAGCTCTTAAAACCGCACTCATCATATACTGGCAGGGTGCGCAGGAGGCTGAGTCAAGGGTTATAACATCTATTTTGAGAGGGCCATCCGGGTCATCTTTCAATATGTAATCCTGACCATCTTCAAAAGATAGTTCCGAGTTGCCCTCACTCATAATTGCCTTTACAACTTCTCGTCTATACCCATTTTTTACAATCTCTGAGACAGCCTTGAGGTTGTTCACAACTGTAGAGTAGGGCAAATCACACCCGGGCGATAGAATAAACCCTCTGCTCCCCCCTATCTCCATACACTCAACAGCATCCTTCTCACAATCTGTCTCATCTCCAAAGAGAAGGGTTGAGGTGAGCTTTAGATTTCCCCCAAAACTAACTCCCTGTTCAAGAGCGATATCCCTTACATACCCGAGAGAGATATTTTCATCTACCGAAATATTGTCCGGTCTGCATCTGCACATAGATTCTATGTTGTGTTGTGCATCTCCGCAAACAAAAAATGATGAGAGCACACCTCTCTCCCGAATATGGTCAAAAATCCCGGTTGCATAGCCACAGACAAATTTATCAAACTGCTCTGTGCCAATTTGACTTACCATAGGGTCCACTATTGCAATTACATCACACCCTGCCTCGATATAGTAGTCGCTCATCTTTTTCGCCACAACGCTGCAGAACTCCATAAGATCATAAACATAGAACTCATCCATAAACATCTGCATAAAAATATCTGTTCCAAGCAGATGAAGACCAAGTGTAAATGGGCCTGTAACCAACCCATAGATGGCAACTTCCGGGTACAACTCCGATATCTCTTTTACGGCTTCAAGAGCAACTGCAATCCTTCCACTCTCCTTTGATGGAATTTTCAAATCTGTAATATCTACCCCCTCTGTAAGCGGGTGGCCTATTACTGAGGGAGGGTTGCTCTTTGCCCAAACGACTCTGCATCCAAGTGCCTCAGCTTCAAGCTGAAGGTCAAAGAGTACCGGGATACCGTCGGGTTTATATATCTCTATAGCAGAAGAAACGCCTCTTACTATTAATTCTTTAGAGTTTAGATAACTCTCCGAATCTACTCCTGCCAGAGATGCTCCGTGAACACCAACAAAGGGTACCCACGGCACACTGGAGAGAGGCTCCAGTTTCATAGCCTTTGCAATAAGCTCCTTTCCGGTCATAATAATTACACTTTGTACAAATATAAATAATTTGGACGGGCATATCGGGTTCAAACCTTAAAAATTTTATTATCTTTATTAAAACAAATTTTTTATGAAGATTCACGAATATCAGGCTAAAGATTTCTTTACAGCATACGGTATACCGACAGCCAAGGGGGTTGTTTGCACAGATTCAGACTCCTGTGTGGCCGCATATATGCATATGAAGTCTCCCGTTGTTGTTATTAAAGCACAGGTTCACACCGGCGGAAGAGGGAAGGCCGGCGGAGTTAAAATTGCCAAATCTTCAATTGAGGTAAAGGAGAGGGCAGATGAGATTTTGGGAATGGATATAAAGGGCTTTACAGTAGACAGGGTTATGGTAGCAGAAGGGGTAGATATTGCCTCGGAATACTACATTAGTTTTGTCGTAGACCGTAATACCAAGTCGGTTGTTCTAATAATGAGCAGAGAGGGAGGAATGGATATTGAACAGGTTGCAGCCGAAACCCCGGACAAAATTCACCGTATATCAATTGACCCGTTTGTAGGTATACCCGATTTCCTGGCAAGAAAAGCTGCCTTTATGCTCTTTGACGACATTGCTCTTGTGAGGCAGGCTGCGCCGCTAATCCAAAATATGTATAAACTCTTTGTAGAGAAGGATGCCTCACTGGTTGAGATAAACCCTCTGGTTGTTACAAACGACTTAAAAGTACTTGCTATAGACGGAAAGATGAATTTTGACGACAACGCCATCTACCGCCATCCGGATTTAGAGGCGATGTTTGAACCTACAGAGGAGGAGAAAAAGGAGCACGATGCCAAATCCAAAGGATTCAGCTTTGTACATCTGGGAGGAGAGATAGGTTGTATGGTAAATGGTGCCGGTCTTGCAATGGCCACAATGGATATGATAAAGCTCTACGGCGGAGAGCCGGCCAACTTTTTGGACATTGGGGGGAGCTCAAACCCGAACAAGGTAATTGAAGCGATGAAGCTGCTTCTTAGTGATAAGGAGGTAAGAGTTGTTCTAATCAATATTTTTGGAGGTATTACCCGTTGTGATGATGTTGCCCGGGGGCTGATAGAGGCATTTAAACAGTTTAAAACTGAAATCCCTATAGTTATACGGCTTACGGGAACCAACGAAAAAGAGGGAAGGGAGATGCTCAAAGGTACCTCTTTCCATAGTGCACAAACAATGAGCGAGGCTATAATCAAGGCAGTAGAGTTAAGTAAAACAGACAAAAAATGAGTATCTTAATAGATAAAAATACCAAGCTGGTAGTACAGGGTATTACCGGACGAGATGGTGGCTTTCACGCCGGCAAAATGAGCAGTTATGGAACAAAAGTCGTTGCCGGAACAACTCCCGGCAAAGGTGGTCAAAAGACCGAGGGTTTTGTCCCAATTTTCAATACAGTGACTGAGGCAGTCCAGAATGAGGGGGCAAATACCTCAATAATTTTTGTTCCTGCACCATTTGTTAAGGATGCAATAATGGAGGCTGCAGATGCGGGAATCTCACTTATCGTTTGCATTACCGAGGGTGTTCCCACAGTTGATGTAATTGCTGCCCGCAATTATGCTCTGGGCAAAGGAGCTCAGCTTATTGGACCTAACTGCCCGGGGCTTATATCACCGGGAAAGAGTCTTGTTGGTATTATGCCCGGTAATATTTTTAAAGAGGGGTCCACCGGAGTAATCTCCAGAAGCGGCACACTTACTTACGAGGTGGTTTATAATCTTACCCTCAAAGGTAAGGGACAGTCAACCGCCATTGGCGTTGGGGGAGATCCCGTTGTGGGGCTATACTATATTGAGCTACTCAAAATGTTTCAGGATGACCCTAATACAGATTCAATAGCACTTATCGGTGAGATTGGCGGAGATGCAGAGGAGCAGGCTGCCAAGTATATAAAAGAGCATATAACCAAACCTGTTGCCGTCTTCATTGCCGGTGCAACAGCGCCTGCAGATAAAAGAATGGGACACGCCGGTGCGATTATCTCTAGCGGATCGGGAACTGCAAAAGAGAAGATTGAGGCATTTGAGGCAGCCGGAGTACCTGTTGCCAAAGAGCCATCTCAAATTCCCAACCTGCTTGGTAAATAAGATTTCTTATAATAATGGTTTATGTCTGATTATGCCCCAATTGCGGAGGTTTTCGCAGCCCCACAACTAAGTTAATAACGACAAACGGCGATATCGGTGTCAGCTAAGGAAAACTTTGGCTCCAGAAGATGGAGGGGACCCACCGCAAGGTGAGGAGGATTTTCCGGGCTGACACCGTGAGCCTCAGTAAGTTATTGACCGCCAATTAAAAAAAGGCTGCCTAGTAATTAGGCAGCCTGTTCTTTTATAATAATTTCAAGCAGACTATTTGGCAGCCTGAGTTGCATCTACAAATACTCTTGTTGCAAGCTCTTTATCCAGCATATAAAGCGCAGGACCGTTGTCTCCTACAAACTTAAGCTGGTCAATAATTGCCAGTGCATTCTCCTCCTCCTCTGCCTGTTCGTCAATAAACCATTGAAGCATATTGGCTGCTGCGTGATCTCTCTCTTTTAGAGCAACTTCATAGCAGTTATGAATCATATCGGTAACTTTGCACTCGTGTTTATATGTGCTCTCGAATATATCCTTAATACTGCTCCAATCTGTCTCCACCTCAGCAATAGGCTCAAGTTTTACCTCACCTCCGCGGGCAATTATATAATCGAACAGTTTTAGCGCGTGTGAAGTCTCCTCCTGGAATTGAACTCTCATCCAGTTTGCAAAACCTGTCAGCCCCTTTTGAGCCAGGTATGAAGACATTGACAGATATAAGTATGCGCTCCAGAACTCTGCATTAACCTGTTTATTTAAAACCTCCTGTACATTTTTATTGAATCTCATAATTATAATATTTAATAGTTTATTTAGATTTTGATTTAGTATTATAACAAAAAACCTGCCAAAATGTTGCAGATTGACCGGCATTAATTTGACTTAAATCTCACACAAAACATCGATCCTTTGCCCGGTTCACTCTCCACCCAAACCTCACCATCAAGTAGAT
Organism: Bacteroidetes bacterium HGW-Bacteroidetes-5; assembly: GCA_002842515.1. Lineage (GTDB taxonomy): Bacteria > Bacteroidota > Bacteroidia > Bacteroidales > UBA932 > Bact-08. The sequence continues at coordinate 318,046 of PHDC01000002.1, forward strand.
GTGCAAACTCCCTCACAATTGAGAGACCAAGACCCGTACCTTCATAAACTCTCTTGTTTGCACCGTCAACCTGTGTAAACCTTTCAAAAATCCTCTTCTGATCTTCAATAGAGATACCTATTCCAGTGTCCTTAACATACATTAAAACCGACTCCTCTTCGTTGATGTATCCAAGCTCTACATACCCTTCGTTGGTAAACTTTATGGCATTATTAACCAGGTTTATTAGTATCTGTTGAATTTTGATCTTGTCTGAATATATAAATCGCCCGCTTTCTTCCGGGATTGTGAGGTGAAGGTCAATTTTTAGCGATTGCCTTTTGAAGAATTTGTATACATCTGTTAACATTGGGACTATGTCAAAATTCTCTCTCACAATATTTATCTGGCCGGACTCAATTTTAGCTATATCCATCACATCGTTTATGGTAGATAAGAGCCTATGAGCGCTGGAGTTTATTATCATTGTATACTCCTTAAGATTGGGATCTTCAATTTCACCTAAAAGAATATCTGCGAAACCGATAATTCCATTGAGCGGGGTCCGAATTTCGTGACTCATATTTGCCAGAAAAGAGGTTTTTAGCCTATCACTCTGCTCTGCCATATCCTTTGCCTCCTTTAACTTCTTGATGTTCGTCATCCTCTCTATAAAGATACCGATTGTGTTTGCAAATATCTCAAACAGAACCAGATCTTCCTCTTTATAGGCATTTTCATCGTGGTAATCCTGTACTGCTGCCACACCAATAACCTCTTTGAGGGAGGAGTCCATTAAAGGTGCTCCCATCCAAATTAGACAGTCGTCTCCGAATTGATTAAGCGGAAATGTTTCAGATATTCTCATCTCTGCCTCTTTGTTAATTAGCATCCCCTTACCAATAACACGAATGTAATCTGTGAATGAGTTCTCAAGTGGGGCCTTCTCGCTATAATCAGATTTGTCATATTCGTCTACATAGTAAGGGAAGCTATACATATTATCTTCCTTATGGTAAAGGGCAATAAAAAAATTATCTGCCTTGATTACCCTCTTCATATGGAAGTGAACCTTCTCCATAAATGTATTCAGGTCGTGGTCCAGAAGTGAGAGCCTGGAGAGATATAGCAGCACCTCCTGCATCTCTCTCTTTTTGTACTTTATTGTTACATCTCTTATTATTGCACCGACTCCAATTTTAGTTGTGCCAAGACTTATCGGAAACTTCGCTGTCTCTGTAACCTTATCTTTGTAGACCTCCTCATAGTAAACAATCTCGCCTGTATCCATCACCTTTTTGTCCGAGTCACGGTATCTGTCTGCAACCTCTTTCCCAAAAATCTCGTCGTCATTCATACCGATGAGCTCCTCTCTGCTCTTCTTCATTATTTTGCAGAACATATCATTAGCCACAACAAATCGTCTGTTTTCATCCTTCATAAACATCATATCGCTGTTGCGGTTTATAAACGACTCATACCTTGCCTCACTCTGCTCAAGCTCTCTTTTAAGTTTGTGATTATTCATTCTGTTAATGAGAAGCCTCCCCACCAAAATGCTAAAAAGAGGATATATGGTTAATATCGGCACAGTCATAGTTTTTAACAACTCCTGCCTCAAAGCATCTTCTTTAATGAGGGTAACAGAAGCCAGCATAAGCAGATGAGCTATATAACTTACAATAACCAGTTCAAGAATATTGTTCCCTTTACGCCAATTGGGTCTGAATCTCTTCCAAAGAATACCTGTGAGCGAGGCAAAAACGATTGTAGCCACCCCCATCATTACACCGGGGCCACCCATATAGATTCTATAAAATGCAGAGATTATAGCAGCAATTAAAGTTGCAACAGGGCCGAAAAAAAGGCCGGAATTGAGCAACAAAACTGATCTGGTATCAAAAACAAGGCCCGGCATTAGAGTGAACGGAGATAGCATTAAAAGTACGGCAACTCCCCCTAATGTAATCCCGGCGAAAACTCTGTTTAATAATCTCCTGAAATTGGTCTCTTTTGTCCAAATGATGTCGTATACAAGAGTGAATGCCAGCAAAATGGCAATATTTTGCAATAATCCTACTAACATTGAGATATTCATAGAGACAAATTTAGTAAATTTTATTAAATTCGCATCAGTTGAACTTATTGGAATTAAATATTTTGAAAAAGATTCTATCAATAGATGGCGGGGGTATCCGGGGGATATTACCGGCCGCAATTCTTGCTCATCTTGAAAAGCGTCTGCAGATAGAGAAGGGAGATGAGCAACTGAGAATCGCAGATTGTTTTGATCTACTCTCCGGCACATCTGCAGGAGGAATTCTCACCTGCCTCTACCTTGTTCCTCAACCCAAAGGCGACGGAACCACACGACCTAAATACAGTGCAACCCAGATATTCGATCTATACTGCGAGTTGGGACCGGTTCTCTTTCGTCGTCCTCTAAGTTACTTTATCCGGTCTGGAGCGGGGTTGTTAAGAAGCAGATACAGCGAGGATGCACTCTATGCATTTGCAAAAAAACTCATTGGAGATTCATACATTTCAGAGGTAATGAAAGATTGTCTGATTACCGCATATGACCTAAGCAGCCGTAAAGCAGTACTCTTTAGTCGATACGCCACCACAAAATATGGCGATATGGCCAACTATAAACTTTGTGATGTCGTTCGGGCCACTACTGCTGCTCCCAGCTACTTTATTCCTGCCCGGATATTTGCAAAAGACAACTCCTCCAGACACCTCGTAGATGGCGGAGTCTATGCCGGAAATCCCGCAATGTGTTCTCTGGTAGAGGCTATTAAAATATGGCCCGGGGAGCCTGTAAGCAATTTCTGGATGCTCTCGGTTGGAACAGGTAAGGCTATTAGGCCATATCACTTCAAAAACACAAAAAATTTCGGGTATATACACTGGCTACACCCTATTTTAGATATTTTAATGTCATCTGTTTCGGAAACAGTTGATTACCAAATGCAGCAAATCTTCTCCATCTCCGGGGTTCCTCAAAATTACATTAGGATTGAACCTCCGATGCTCACTGCAGATATTAGGATTGACAATGCCTCAATAAAAAATATCCACAAACTGGAGTCTGCAGCCCAAAATTTTATTGATCACAACTCGCCTCTATATGACTCTCTTTGCAAATCGCTTTCAGATATTTAGAAAATAATTTAAAATTGACTAAATTTGCAGCGTTCTTTTCATAAAAATACCAGATTAATGGATATTGCTATTGACTTTGACGGCACAATTGTTAAGCATCGTTTTCCCGAGATTGGAGAGGAGATCCCTTTTGCGATTGAGACATTAAAACTAATCCAGAGCGAACTTAAACATAACCTTATTTTATGGACTGTTCGCGAGGGCGAGCACCTTCAGGCTGCCCTGGACTTTTGTAAACAGAGAGGACTTCACTTCTATGCCGTGAATGCAAACTACCCGGATCTGCCCAACACAGGTCCAAGAAAGATAATGGCGGATATGTTCATAGATGATAGGAATTTCGGAGGTCTTCCGGATTGGGGCTTCATATATAACTCTCTCAAAAACAGCCCGGGGAAGTGCTTTGACCCTGATATTTTCCAAAATGCGACTCAGGAGGTCAAACCTGCAAAAAGAGGTATTTTCCGTAAATAGATCTTCAACGGCTTTGTTCTATTCACTTTATTGAAGTTACCTCTAAATTAGGTAGGATCTTTTTACTATATTTGTTTAAAGAAACAGTATTTATATGAAAGGAATAGTTCTAGCCGGTGGTTCCGGAACCAGACTCTACCCTATTACCAAAGGGGTTTCAAAGCAACTCCTGCCAATATATGACAAACCGATGGTATATTATCCCATTTCGGTGTTAATGTTAGCCGGAATCAGGGAGATTTTAATTATATCTACCCCATCTGACCTTCCGGGCTTTATTAGACTGCTGGGAGACGGGAGCGATTACGGAGTAAAGTTTGAATACGCCCCTCAGCCCTCTCCGGATGGACTTGCCCAGGCTTTTATTATTGGAGAGCAATTTATTGGAGATGATTGCGCCTGCCTTGTACTTGGGGACAACATTTTCTACGGACAGTCTTTCAGTCATATGCTGAGCGAGGCTGTGGAGGATGCAGAATTGAGGTCTATAGCCACAGTATTTGGTTACTATGTAACTGACCCTCAAAGGTACGGAGTTGCAGAGTTCAACCCGGACGGCAAGGTTCTCAGTATTGAAGAGAAGCCGCTCAATCCAAAGAGTAACTACGCAGTTGTAGGGCTCTACTTCTACCCCAACAAGGTAGTTGATGTAGCAAAAAGGATTAAACCATCTGCACGGGGAGAATTAGAGATAACAACTGTAAATCAGGAGTTTTTAAAAGATGGAGAGCTAAAAGTACAACTGCTTGGAAGAGGGTTCGCCTGGTTGGATACCGGCACCCACGACTCTCTTTCGGAGGCGTCCGGTTTTGTAGAGGTGATTGAAAAAAGACAGGGGCTCAAGATTGCCTGTCTGGAGGAGATTGCGTTCAACAAAGGTTGGATAGATAGAGAGCAACTTCTGGAACTGGCAAAACCTATGCAGAAAAATCAATATGGTCAGTACCTGATAGATTTAACAAAAAGATAAATAACTAACTGCAAATGAATGTTACTAAAACCTCAATCCCCGAGGTACTTATAATTGAACCGAAAGTATTTTACGATAAAAGAGGCTACTTTTTTGAATCCTTCTCACAACTGAAATTTGAAGAGAGCGTTTTTAAAACCCGTTTCGTTCAGGATAATGAATCAAAATCACAATATGGTGTATTGAGAGGGCTTCACTACCAGCTTCCACCGTTTGCACAGAGCAAACTGGTTAAAGTTGTCAGCGGAAAAGTTCTGGATGTAGCTGTAGATATTCGTAAAGGCTCTCCCACTTTCGGCCAATACGTAGCTGCAGAAATCTCTGCCGATAATAAGCTTATTATGTTTATTCCCAGAGGATTTGCTCACGGATTTATTGTCCTGAGCGAAGAGTGTATCTTTCAATATAAGTGTGACAACTACTACTCTGTAGAGAGTGAAGGTGCTCTAAGCTGGAACGATCCTACAGTAGCCATAGATTGGAGGGTTCCCCTGAATGATATCTCCCTGAGTGATAAGGATAAGAATCAGCCATCTCTGCAAAATGCAAAGCTTTTTGATTATAACATAAATCTCTATTGATTTTTTATGGCAAATATTTTGATAACTGGGGCAAAGGGACAGCTGGGGAGTGAGCTTAAGGAGCTCTTCTTTGGAGTTGAAGGAGATACTCTCTTCTTTACGGATGTGGCCGAACTGGATATCACAAACAGAGAGAGCGTATACCATTTCCTTAATGACAAAAACATAGAGGTTATTATTAACTGTGCGGCCTATACTGCAGTAGATAAGGCAGAAGAGGAGTCCGAAATTTGTGATAGAGTTAACAGAACAGCTCCGGGTATTCTTGCCGATGAGGCAAATGCCTGCGGAGCACTTCTGATTCACATCTCTACAGATTATGTCTTTGATGGGATTGGGCCAACACCTTACAAAGAGAGTATGAGCACAAATCCGGTAGGTGTATACGGCAAAACAAAGGTTGAGGGGGAGCTTGAGGTAATGCGTAGCGGGGCAAATTATATTATAATCCGGACATCGTGGCTATACTCTGTTTATGGTAATAACTTTGCAAAGACAATCCTGCGTTTGAGCGGTGAGCGGGACTCTCTGAATGTAGTATTTGATCAGATTGGAACTCCTACATATGCAAAAGATCTTGCTAAAGTTATTCTCCTATTCAAGCAAAGATACACCCCACAGATGAAAGGCATATACCACTTCTCAAACGAGGGTGTTTGCTCCTGGTACGATTTTGCTCTGGAGATTGTAAAATTAACGGGCAGACGCTGTAAAGTTATGCCTGTAACAAGCGATAAATTTCCCACTAAGGCTGTTCGTCCGCCATATTCGGTTTTAGACAAAGGGAAGATAAAAGAGCTCCTAAATATTGATATCCCACATTGGCGTGACTCCCTTGCAGATTTTTACAGAAAAGAGAGTATCGCATCAAGAGGGTAGATTATAGAAATAAATTGTAAAAAAAAGGAAATATGAAAAACATCCTCATAACCGGAGGGGCCGGGTTTATAGGTTCACATCTGGTGAGACTTATGGTAAACAAATATCCACACTACAATATCATTAACCTGGATAAGTTAACTTACGCCGGAAACCTTGAGAACCTTAAGGATATTGAGGATAGCCCTAACTACAAATTTATCAAAGGGGATATTTGCGATACTGCCCTAATTCCTAAGCTTCTAAGAGATAACAAGATTGACGGAATCATTCATTTGGCTGCCGAATCTCACGTAGACAGGTCAATCAAAGACCCTTTTGCATTTGCAAATACAAATGTAATAGGTACTCTTAATCTTTTACAGTCGGCAAAAAACTATTGGGGGGAGGCCGGCAAAGAGGGTTTTGAGGGGAAATTATTCTACCACGTCTCCACCGATGAGGTTTATGGTTCACTTGAGCAGGAGGGTACCTTTTTCACAGAGGATACCAAGTATGACCCACACTCTCCCTACTCGGCATCTAAAGCTGCAAGTGACCACTTTGTAAGGGCTTTTCACGATACATATGGACTACCGGTTGTTATTTCAAATTGCTCAAACAACTACGGAAGCTTTCAGTTTCCGGAAAAACTGATACCACTTTTTATCAACAACATCTGCAATAACAGAGCTCTTCCCGTATACGGAAAAGGTGAGAATGTGAGAGACTGGCTCTATGTAGAGGACCACGCTGTGGCAATAGATCTCATATTTCATAAGGGAAAAACCGGAGATACTTACAATATCGGAGGGTTTAACGAATGGAGAAACATAGACCTCATAAAGGTTATGATCAAGACTGTGGACAGGCTTTTAGGGCGACCACAGGGAAGCAGCGACTCGTTAATAACTTATGTAACAGACCGTGCCGGCCACGATCTTCGCTACGCCATAGACTCGACAAAACTAAACAAAGAGCTTGGGTGGAGTCCCTCTCTGCAGTTCGAAGAGGGGCTGGAGAAGACAGTCAGATGGTATCTGGATAACAAAGAGTGGATGGAGAGGGTTACATCGGGAGATTATCAGGCATACTACGAACAGATGTACAACAGGTAATTTCTGTGGAGATGGAACCCATAATTATTGACGATAAATTACTGGACGAGGTCTCTGCTCAGGCAAAGGGCTCTGCGCGGCTTAGAATGAATTTTAATCTGCATAAATCTCTTGATGCAGGGGCCCAGAAAATGCTCAATGCACTCCAGCCCGGGAGCATTTTCCCGATTCACAGGCACCACCATACAGCTGAGACCTACATTGTTCTACGGGGTGCTATCAGGGTCTATTTCTATGATGACTCCGGCACTATTGTTTCATCCCATTTGCTTGATCCCTGCGAAGGATTTTACGGGTTGGAGATACCTGTAGGAGTGTTTCACACCCTGGAGGTACTTGACAAAAATACAGTGATTTTTGAAGCTAAAGAGGGGCCATACACCCCACTTTCGGAGGATGACATACTAACAATTCAAAATAAATAGTTCCCTATACCACGATGGCACATTTTGTGTATATTTGCAGGATATTTTAAAAAGACAACCAGTGAAAAACTTTGCTCTGATAGGCGCTGCCGGATACATAGCACCAAGACATATGAAGGCGATAAAAGATACCGGAAACGACCTTTGCGCTGCATACGATGTTTTTGATTCAGTGGGTATAATTGACTCATTCTTTCCGGATTGCTCATTCTTTACCCAGTACGAGTTATTTGAGCGTCATATTACAAAAATGGCAAACCTTGCCATTAAAAACAGAGATAACGGTTGTTGCGGGAAGGTAGATTATGTCTCAATATCAACTCCAAACTATCTGCACGATGCTCATATTCGTTTCGGACTAAGGGCCGGGGCAGATGTTATTTGTGAAAAGCCATTGGTTCTTAACCCCGGAAACATTGACGCGCTTATAAAAGTTGAGAAGGAGACGGGCAAAAGAGTCTATAATATACTTCAACTAAGACTTCACGACGCTATAATCGCACTTAAGAAGAGTGTGGAAGGTGGTCCTGCAGATAAAATTTACGATGTAGATCTTACCTATATAACATCCAGAGGGAACTGGTACTACACCAGTTGGAAAGGCGATGTGCACAAGAGCGGTGGTGTAGCCACAAATATTGGGGTGCACTTTTATGATATGCTCTCCTGGGTTTTCGGAGCCGTTAAGAAGAATATTGTACATATTGCATCACACGACAGAGTCTCCGGCTATCTGGAGTTTGAGCGTGCACGGGTAAGATACTTCCTTAGCATAAATTACGACACCCTTCCACAACAAGCAAAAGAGGCCGGCAAGAGAACCTATCGCTCCCTTCTGATGGAGGGCAACGAGGTTGAGTTCTCCGACGGTTTTACAGAGCTCCACACAGAGTCTTACAAAAAAATTCTTGATGGCAAGGGATTTGGTCTGGAAGAGGCGAGAAATTCAATAGAGATTGTTCACAACATAAGACACGCTACTCCTGTCGGGCTTAAAGGTGATTATCACCCATATGCGGTGCTTGAGCAGAGACCACACCCTTTTGGCTGGTAATTTGCAGTTAAGTGGCAGAGTGAATGTGAAAGAAAAGGTTAATAGAAAAATTAAAATAAATTGGAAAAAGTGAAACAATTTGCCCTGATGGGAGCAGCTGGATATATTGCTCCGCGCCACCTAAAGGCAATTAAAGAGACAGGAAATAATCTGGTAGCCGCTGTTGATCCTTTTGACAGTGTTGGGCTTATGGACAGCTTCTTCCCCGAATGCTCTTTTTTTAAAGAGTTTGAACTCTTTGACAGACATTTGTCAAGGCTAAAAAGTGATGGTTGCGGGGTTGATTTTCTATCGGTTTGCTCTCCGGATTATATGCACGATGCACATATAAGATATGGCCTTAAACTTGGTGCCAATGTTATTTCCGAAAAGCCTCTCGTTTTAAACCCCTGGAACCTTGATGCACTGGAAAAAGCAGAGAGTGAAAGCGGCAAAAAGGTCTTCACAATTCTTCAGATGAGATATCATCAATCTATAATAGATCTTAAAAATCTTGTGGAGAGTGGCCCAAAAGATAAGATCTATGAGATGGATTTAACCTACATAACCTCCAGAGGAAACTGGTTCTTTACCAGCTGGAAAGGAGATGTGAACAGAAGCGGAGGAATTGCCACAAACATAGGAATTCACTTTTATGATATGCTCTACTGGATCTTTGGAGAGGTTAAAAAGAGTGTCGTGAATGTAAAGAGTCACGACAGAGTGGCCGGATATATAGAGTTTGAACGGGCCAGAGTACGCTATTTCCTAAGCATAAATGCAGATACACTTCCGGCCGAAATTCTGGCAAAGGGTCAGAGGATATATCGCTCCTTTAATCTGGAGGGAAGAGAGATTGAGTTCACCGACGGTTTTGCAGATCTTCACACAGAGTCCTACAAAAACATTCTACAAGGAGAGGGTTTCGGAATTAAGGAGGCCCGCAAATCTATCCAGATTGTCTATGACATTCGTAACGCTATTCCTGTTGGTCTTAAGGGAGATTACCACCCCTTTGCTTCAAAGAAACTCGCTCCCCACCCTTTTGGATGGCAAGTATAACAACACTCTCCCGGCAAAAAATATAACAACGCAGATTGAACCCGTACATATATAAGATTGTTTAGGTACAATACTATTATAGATATGGGTGAAAAAAGAGATCTGCAAACTAAACGCAGCTTCCCGGTTTCGGGTATGAGCTGCGCTTCTTGTGCAATGGGGGTTGAGAAGAGGCTTGGTACTCTATCCGGTGTCAAAAGTGCTGCAGTGAATTTTGCAGATAAAAGTGTTATGGTAGAGTTTGAGGGAGAGATCGTAACCCCTCTGAAACTTAAACAATCTCTGCAGGAGATTGGATTCGATATGATTATTGAAGAGGGAGATGCTGCCATAGATAAACAGCAACAGGAGGGTGTGAAACAGTACCAAAAGCTAAAACGGAACACAATTCTGGCCTGGCTCTTCTCTATCCCGGTAATGGTGATCTCAATGTTTTTTATGCACCATCACTATCTCAACATACCAATGATGTTGCTTACCTTACCTGTCCTATTCATCTTTGGCAGAGACTTCTTTGTTAACGGATGGAGATCAGTCGTTAAAGGGAGTGCAAATATGGATACTCTGGTTGCAATGAGTACCTCAATAGCCTTTACTTTTAGCCTGTTCAATACATTTTTCCCTCAGTTCTGGCTGGAAAGAGGGGTTGAGCCGATGGTCTATTTTGAGGCCGCAACTATGATAATTGCCTTTGTACTTTTAGGTAAACTTCTGGAAGAGAGGGCAAAAGGCAGTACAACATCTTCAATAAAAAAGCTGATGGGTCTGCAACCAAAAGAGGCAACTGTGATACGAAACTCAGAGCCATATGTGGTCTCAATATCGGCTCTGGTCGAGGGAGATATAATTAGCGTAAAGCCGGGAGAGAAAATTCCGGTAGATGGTGTTGTTAAAGAGGGGAACTCATTTGTTGATGAGAGTATGATATCCGGAGAGCCAATTGCGGTAGAGAAGAGAGAGGGCGATAAAGTTTTAGCCGGAACAATTAACCAAAGGGGGACTTTTCTCTTTTCTGCCACAAAAGTTGGTGGCGATACCCTTCTTGCACAGATTATTAAGATGGTCAAAGAGGCACAAGGAAGCAAAGCTCCTGTGCAGAGAATTGCAGATAAAATTGCAGCTGTGTTTGTTCCGATCGTAATCGGGATATCTTTATTAACTCTTGTCTTATGGCTGCTCATAGGTGGAAGCGGCGTGTTTGCCAAAGCTATACTCTCTGCAGTTTCGGTTCTTGTAATTGCCTGCCCCTGTGCACTCGGTCTGGCAACCCCAACAGCACTGATGGTAGGAATCGGCAGAGGAGCGCAGGAGCATATTCTTATCAAGGATGCTACTGCTCTGGAGCAGATGAGAAGGGTTAATGCAGTGGTTTTAGATAAAACTGGAACTCTCACAGAGGGGAGAGCTATTGTTACCGATTGGGTATGGCTTACAGATGAGAATAGAGAGTTATATACCGGTCTTATCTACTCTATTGAGGAGAGATCTGAGCACCCGCTCGCATCTGCAATAGTACACTATGTAAAAGAGAGTGCAGATAACTATGGGCAGAGTACACAAAGATTACAGATAGAAAATTTTGAAAGCATTACCGGCTCCGGTGTTAAGGCTGTTTATAACGGAGAGAGCTATTTCATCGGCAACAAAGAGCTTTTAAAAGGCGATATAGGAGTTGAGATTGTTGATAATCTTACTCAACAGGGAAAGAGTATTGTCCAATTTTACCGGGATAACCAACTTAAAGCAGTAATTGCATTGTGGGACAAAATTAAGGATAGCTCACAGGAGTCTGTATCCGGGCTTAAGAGGCTTGGAATAGAGGTGCATATGCTCACGGGAGATAATTTTAAAAACGCATCTGCGGTATCTCAAGCACTTGGTATAAAACATTTTAAGGCATCTGCACTACCCCAGGATAAGGAGGACTACATAAAAGATCTGCAGTCAAAAGGGATGGTTGTGGCAATGGTGGGGGATGGAATCAATGACTCCCAGGCGCTAAGCAGAGCAGATGTTAGTATAGCGATGGGTAAGGGAACAGATATCGCAATGGATGTGGCTATGATGACCCTAATCACCTCCGATATTGCCCTTCTGCCAAAAGCATTTGACCTCTCCAGGAGAACCGTAAGGTTAATCCGGCAGAATCTGTTTTGGGCATTTATATACAATCTTATCGGGATACCTATTGCTGCAGGAGTTTTATATCCATTTACAGGAACACTTCTAAACCCAATGATAGCTGCAGCCGCTATGGCATTCAGCTCTGTTTCGGTTGTTCTTAACAGTTTGAGACTTGGAAGAAATTAGGGAAATATTTTATAACATATAATTACAAATTTACTATGAGCGAATTTATCAATAACTCGTCAAAAAGGAGGGAGCTTCTAAAGCATATGATCCTTGAGCTGCATCAGGGCGAAGCCCCGTCAGAGGTGAAGATCCGTCTTAAAGAGCTGCTAAAATCTATACCTTATAACGAGGTAGTAGAGGTAGAACAGGAGTTGATTTCTGAAGGGCTCCCGGAGGCAGAGGTTCTTAAATTTTGTGATATTCACAGTTCAGTTCTAGAGGGCACCATAGTATCACAACAAATCGAGGTACCTGCTGCACACCCGGTTGATACCATTAAAAAAGAGAATATTGAGATTGAGAAAGTGACCGGTAAAGTAAAGGAGATCTTTGAATCGATTCCAAAATTGGAAGCCGAAAACGAGAGCGTGGAGATAGCGAAGATAGTTCTTAAGCTCAAAGGTCTATTCAACAGCCTCTGGGACATAGATAAACACTACAAGAGAAAAGAGTATCTTCTATTTCCGTTTTTAGAAAAGGCAAATATTACAGGCCCTCCAAAAGTGATGTGGGGTAAGCACGATGAGATTAGGGAACAGCTAAAGGCCTCAATTGAGGCACTTACCCCCGGGAGTATTACAGGCAAAGAGGAGCTTATGTCGGTAATTGTTTTTCTGCTCGGTCCCACAATTGACGCTATTGACAGTATGATAATGAAGGAGGAGGAGATACTTCTCCCTATGTGTATGGAGAAGTTTACAGAGGAGAACTGGTATCAGGTATATCTGGAGACACCGGTTTACGGCTACTGCCTCTATGACACTCGTGATGAGTGGAGACCATCTGAATCTGTTTTAGAGAATATAACAGTGGATAGATCTGAATATGTAAAAGGGGCCCCTATCCGTCTCTCTTCGGGCAGTTTTGACATTAAGGAGCTGGAGGCACTTTTTGTCTCGATTCCCATAGATATAACCTATGTAGATGCCAACGATAAGGTTAAATTTTTCTCTCACAGTCCAAACAGGGTTTTTGAAAGAAATCGCTCAATAATAGGCCGTGATGTGAGGCTATGTCACCCTCCGGGAAGTGTGAAAATTGTTGAACAGATTCTGGAGGACTTTAAAAGCGGTAAAGAGAACCAGGCCAACTTTTGGTTATCTAACTTTATGGGCAGATTTGTCCATATTGGGTACACCGCCCTTAGAGGAAAAGATAATGAATACCTTGGAGTTATAGAGATTACTCAGGATATAACCGAACTCCGTAAACTGGAGGGCGACCAGCGGTTGCTCTCATACACCGGTTCGTAGATATGCCAAAGCCAATAACTCTTCAGACAAAAATCTCGGAGCTTCTGGAAGAGTATCCTCAACTTGAGGAGACTCTTCTGGAGCTCTCCCCAGCATTTGCGAAGCTCAAAAATCCCTTTCTGCGCAAAACAATTGCAAGGGTTACCTCTGTTAAACAGGCTGCAGCAATTGCAGGAGTAGAGGCCGGTAATGTTGTAATCTTGCTCCGAAAAGCAGCAGGGGTAGATGGAGTGGAGGGGGGTGAATCTACTGAGAGAGACAAAGGTGATTTAACCGCAGAGGATAGGGAGAAATATTGTGGTGAGCAACCTGATTGGTACTCCCCGCAGAGAGTTAAACAGAGTTTTGACGCTGTTGCTATTCTAAATTCGGGAGATGTACCTATGTCACAGATACTCAAAGCTACGCAAGAGCTTTTACAGGGAGATATCTATGAGTTTACCACACCTTTCCTTCCAACCCCCATTCTGGACATTCTACTGGGAAAAGGCTTTTTGGTTTGGAGCGAAACAGACCCGTCCGGAACCACCTATTACAACAGAGTAACTCGTTTTTGAGAGACCTTCATTGAGAAAAAATGAGTATATTTACTCAAATTTGAATTATATGAAGAGGATTGCAATAATCGGCGGGGGCTTCTCAGGTCTGTCCGCTGCTTGTTATCTTGCAAGAGATGGTTATGATGTAACTCTGTACGAAAAGAACAGCACATTGGGAGGTAGAGCAAGAGTTATTGAGAGGGATGGCTTTACTTTTGATATGGGCCCGACGTTCTACTGGATGCCGGATATTTTTGAAAAATTCTTTGCAGATTTTGGAAAAAGCGCATCAGATTATTATAGACTCATAAGGTTAAACCCGGGATATGAGATCTATTTTGATTCACTGGACTCTGTTAAGATATCGTCTAAGCTTGAAGAGATATACGCGGTTTTTGAACAGATAGAGCCCGGTAGCAGCAGATTCCTTAAGAGCTATCTTAAAAGGGCAGAGTACAACTATAGAGTTGCAATTGACAAAGTTATGGAGAGGCCGGGTAAATCTCCATTGGAGCTGATAATGCCCGAAACTATTATGAGTCTCTCACAGTTTATCACCTCAATAAGTGCATCTGTAAGAGCAAATATTAAAAGTGAAAAGCTGCGTCAGGTGCTTGAATTTCCGGTACTGTTCCTCGGGGCAAAGCCCTCCAGAACTCCTCTTTTCTACTGTTTTATGAACTATGCAGATATGGTGCTGGGAACCTGGCACATAGAGGGTGGAATGTTCAAGCTGGTAGAGGCTATGGAGAGTATCGCAAAGAGTTACGGAGCCAAAATCATAACCGATTGCCATATTGATAAAATAGTAACCAAAAACTCTAAGGTTACCGGAGTTAATTTCACAAATAGAAAAGATGGAGTAACATCAAGTGCTGATGCCGACTTTGTAATAACATCTGCAGATTACCACTTTAGTGAGACCCTTCTGGATGAAAGTGAACGAAACTACAGTGAGAAGTATTGGCAGGGAAGAGTTTTTGCCCCCTCTGCCCTACTCTACTATGTTGCATTCAATAAAAAACTCGACAACATATCTCATCACACCCTATTCTTTGACTCAAGCTTTACAGAGCACGCAGAGACAATTTACGATAGCCCGCGCTGGCCCGACAAACCTCTCTTCTACGGAAGCTTTCCCAGTATAACTGACCATACCCTTGCACCCGAAGGGAAGGAGTGCGGAATCTTCCTCATTCCAATTGCTTCTGGAATTAAGGACACTCCGGAACTTAGAGAGAACTACTTCCTTCAGATAATCTCCAGGATGGAGAGACTTACAAATCAAGAGATTTCCAACCATATTATCTTCAAAGAGAGCTATTCCCTCAAAAACTTTACAGAAGATTACCACGCATACAAAGGAAATGCATACGGCCTCTCCAACATACTGATGCAGACGGCTTTCCTCAAACCAAAAATGGAGAACAGACATTTAGATAACCTTCTGTATGTTGGGCAGCTCACTGTTCCCGGCCCGGGGGTACCTCCCGCAATAATATCCGGAAAAATTGCCAGGGGCTTAACCATTAAAAAGTTGAAAAATGGATAAGCTTTACCGGGAGCTCTCTTTGAAGACAAGCAAACTCACCACCAAACTCTACAGTACATCGTTCTCTGCCGGGCTTTTGTGTATTGAAAAGCAGAGCAGGGAGGCAATCTACTCCATCTACGGGTTTTTAAGGCAGGCAGATGAGATTGTAGATACATTTCACGAATACGATAAAGAGGCACTGATGCTCGAATTTGAGCAGGAATATCGCAAGTGCAGGGAAAGGGGAATAAGTCTGAATCTTATTATTAACTCATTTGTACTTACGGTAAATAAGTACTCCATCCCGGATGATCTGATTGAAGCTTTCCTGAGCAGTATGAAGAGCGATCTGGCAAACTGGGAGTTCAGCGAAAAAGGGATCAAGGAGTATATCTACGGATCTGCAGATGTTGTAGGGCTTATGTGTCTTAAGGTGATGACCCATAACAACCCGGCAGATTACAACAGGCTAAAGGGAAACGCAATGAGCCTCTCATCTGCTTTCCAAAAGATTAACTTTCTGAGGGACATTAAAAACGATACCGAGAATCTCTCCCGAAACTACTTTCCGGTGCTAAACAACAGACCGTTTGATACGGAGACTAAAAAAATAATACTGGAAGATATATACTTAGATTTTCGGGATGCCCTAAAAGGGATTAGAGAGCTGCCAAAAAATGCCAGAACGGGCATCTACCTGGCATACCTCTACTATATGAAGCTCACTGCAAAAATTGAAAAAACACCTACAGAGCAGCTTATGAAAAGGCGAATAAGGGTTGGGGATACACAAAAATTTCTTCTTTTTTGCTCTGCAAATATTAGATCTCTTCTTGGAAAGAGATTTATGAGATAGTCATATCCAGGTTTTACATTTATTAACTCAGGAGTATGAAAATAGCAGTAATTGGCTCAGGAATAGGAGGTCTTGCAATAGCTGCAAGGCTTGCAAAAAAGGGGTACGATGTTACCCTTTACGAGAAAAACGCTACTCCGGGAGGAAAGGTCTCTCAAATAAGAGAGAGAGGATACCGCTTTGACACAGGACCCTCTCTCTTTACCCTGCCCAATCTGGTAGATGAGATTGCAGATATCAAATACTTCAAGCTGGAGAACAGCTGTCGCTACTTCTACCCGGATGGGACAAAATTCAACTTCTATCAGGATCCCGAGAAACTTAGAGAGGAGACACTTAAAAACAGCAGCGAAGATTATGCAAACATTGAGAAGAGGTTAAAAGAGTCTTCCCAGATATACAATCTTACCAGTGACCTCTTTATCTTTAACTCTTTCAGTAAAATCAGCAATTTTTTAAAGCCGGCAAATCGAAAGATTCCTCTTAAACTCCACAAAATGGGGTTTCACAGAAGTATGCACTCGGCAAACAGGGCTCTATTTAAAGATAGCCGAATAGTACAACTCTTTGACAGATATGCAACATACAACGGATCTTCGCCATATCGCGCACCTGCGACTCTTAATATGATATCGCATCTGGAGCACAATATCGGGGCTTTCTTCCCGGAGAATGGAATCTACTCAATTGTTGACTCTCTGTATAAGAGAGGGTTGGAACTTGGGGTAAAATATGAGTTCAACACTCCTGTAAGCAGCATTATAATTGATAAAAAAACCAATTGTGCGAAAGGGTTAGTTGTAAAATCTCAGGAGCTCTTTTATGATATTGTTGTCTCCGACTGTGATGTTAAATATCTCTCGGAGAATATGATGCCTGCTAAAACAAGACACCCTCTGGGCAACAGATTAAAACAGCTTGAGCCCTCTTCATCTGCACTTATCTTCTACTGGGGTGTTAAGGCAGAGCATCCACAGCTGGATGTACATAATATACTATTTAGCGAAAACTACAAAAAGGAGTTTGACTCTCTTTTTTATAAGATGAATATGTATAAAGATCCTACAATCTATATCTTTATCAGCAAAAAAGCCGTAGCGACAGATGCACCTGCCGGGTGTGAAAACTGGTTTGTAATGGTAAACGCACCTGCCAATATCGGGCAAGATTGGCACTCAATTATTACAAAGACAAGATCTGAGATTATAAAAAAGATAAACCATACTCTGGGTGAGGGCGCCGCCTTTGATATTGAAAAAGAGATTGAATTTGAACATATTGCCTCACCGGTAACCATTGAGAAAAATACTTTGAGTAGTCGGGGTGCTCTCTACGGAAGCTCCTCCAACTCAATTATGGCTGCTTTTTTGCGCCACCCCAACTTCCTTAAAAAATTCAAAAATCTCTATTTTGTGGGGGGCAGCGTGCACCCGGGAGGCGGAATTCCACTCTGTCTTGCCGGAGCAAAGATTGTTGAGCAGGAGATTGAGGAGAGGAAAAGTGTAAAGAGAAGGACTTTGAAGAGCGATACTTGATAGAGATAACTTTATTCAGAAAACAGATTTTTTTTAACAAGAGCATAAAATTTAGCAAATATGCAAAGTGACGACCCTGCAGAGAGAATCAAGAAGATATTTTACAGAGTACTCTCGGTATTGAGTTACAAGGAGCTTCCTAAAACCTTTGTAATCTTTTATTCTGTTGGAGTTTTGCTCTATTTCATTCCTTTTACAAGAGAGCTCTTTATTGCAGTTACACCACTCTCTCTAATATTTGTAATTGCATCATTACTATGGCATCATAAAAGATGGGACCGCTCATTTCTGCTCTTTATTGCAATTGTCATAACATCTTCGTTCATTATTGAGGCTATCGGTGTAGAGACAGGAGCCATTTTCGGTCAGTATGAGTATCTGAATGCATTAGGGCCAAAGGTGTTTGAGACACCTCTCATTATTGGGGCTAACTGGTTGATGCTCACATATTGCAGTGCGTCAATTATGGAGTATGCACGACGAAGAAGTTCGGGGACAATTGATGTTGCAATTAAGATTGTTGGCGGTGCCCTTATTATGGTAATGTACGATGTTACCGTTGAGCTCGTTTCTCCACAAATGGGTATGTGGCAATTCGTAAGCGATTACCCACCTGTTGAGAATTTTGTTATGTGGTTTATAATGGCTCTGGTTTATCATATTATTTTTGCAGGATTTAAGATTAAACCTATTGGCAAACCTGCTATCGCTCTATTTATTTGCCAGATAGTCTTCTTTTTAGCAATTTATCTCTATTGGCAAATTGCCCTCATATTAAATTAATTGAAATAATAAAAGCAGTTGATAAAAGCACATCATAAGAAAATCTGGGAGTTGTTTTTTGTACTCTATGCAAAATTCCATCTTCGTTCTCTTTTTAAAGAGATCCTCTTTAGAGATATGAGTGTCGAACCTGCTTCTAACCTCAAACAAGGGGATGCTCTCTCTGCAGGAAAATCTGTTATATTAATCTCCAACCACTTCTCCTTTTGGGACGGGTTTATCCACATTATTATGAACAGAGCTCTCTTCAGGCGCAAAATTCACATAATGATGCTTTATGAGCAGCTGATAAAACATAAATTCTTAAGATACGGAGGAACTTTCTCAATAGATAAGGGGAGAAAAGGGGTGGTTGAGTCACTCAAATACAGCTGTGAGATCCTTAAAGATTTCAATAATATGCTGCTTATCTTTCCACAAGGTAAGATTCAATCTATTTACACCTTCCCTTTTCGGTTTGAAAAAGGTGTAGAGCACATAATATCACACTCTAAAGATGTGGATATCTATTTTAATATTAACCTTTTGGACTTTTTCTCCGATAAAAAACCAACCCTTACAATGTACTACAAACACTATATATCAAATAATTTTAAAATTGAAGAAATCGAACAGGCGTATAACCTCTTTTCACAGCACTGTATGGAGAACGAAAGAGGAGAGCCCAAAAGGTAGAGAAATGCAACCGGAATCGTTATGGATAATTTTACAACGCTTTTATTAAAGATTATTGGATATATATTGTTGTATATCCTCTCTCTTCGTCTTATTGTCTCAATCGTTAATCTATCCTGGAAGAGATGGATAGACTATCTGTTTCTCAAAGGAAGGGTTTCCGGTTGGGGTTCGGAACAGCTAGCAAACGAACAAAAGAGAAAAGAGAGCTGGTCAATTCTGATTCCGGCAAGAGATGAGGAGATTAACATCGGGAAGTTGCTGGAAGATATTGAAGATCTTAAATTCAAACCTATGGAGGTGATAGTCTTTAACGACAACTCCTCCGATAACACAGCCAAAGTTGTAGAGAGCTTCGCATCCAGAATTCCCGGATTAAGGTTGATAGATAACTCTCTGGAGCAGCTTCCGGATGGTTGGCTCGGAAAGAGTAATGCCTGCCATACACTTGCTCAGTATGCAAGCGGTGATTACCTTCTCTTTTTGGATGCAGATGTTAGAATAAGCAACGGAATTGCAGAGAGTTACCTCCCTTATGCAATAAAAGAGGGGCTGGCTCTGCTGTCGGTTTTTCCAAAGCAGATATTAACCAACTATCAAAGCAAGATAGTGACCCCTGTTATGAATTGGATTCTGATCTCACTACTGCCACTGCCTCTTGTGAGATACTGCAGCTGGAGCTCTTTTTCGGCAGCTAACGGACAGTTTATGCTCTTTAAAGCGAGTGTATACAAAGATCTGCAACCGCATAAAGAGTTCAGGATGAGTCGGGCAGAAGACATTGAGATAAGCCGGTACTACAAAAAGCAGAAAGAGAGAGTAGCCACATTAACCGGAGACGACTCCGTAAGGTGTATGATGTACGACAATCTGGAGGATGCCATAAACGGTTTCTCAAAAAACATATTTCACTTTTTTGGTAACTCTGTTTTTACTACCCTGCTCTTTGCTTTGCTAACAACATTCACACCACTTCTTGTTCTCCTTATGAACGGAGTTAACTGGGCAATTCTATCTCTGGCTGCAGTTGTTCTTATACGGCTGTTCGTATCTCTTGCCAGTGAACAGAGCTGGAGAGACAACCTTAAGTATATTCTCCATCAGCAGATTATATTTCTAAAAATAACCCTTCGGGCAATAAAAAACCGACAGCATAAAACACAGATATGGAAAGGAAGAAATATCTACAATCCTCAATAATTGACTTAACCCTTTCTTCTTGCGATCTCCTCTCTAATAAGTTGTAACTCCCTGCCGGTCTGTCCTGCCATAGATGTGTTCTCCTCTGCTCTTCTGAGCAGGTAAGGAAGAACATCTCTTACAGGGGCATATGGGATATATTTACATACATTATAACCCTCTGCAGCCAGATTAAAAGAGATATTATCGCTCATACCGTAAAGCTGTGAAAAGAATACTCTTTGGTCGTCTCTTCTCAACCCCTTTGCATCTATAAGATCTGCCAAAAGCATATTGCTCTGGTAGTTGTGGGTTCCGCTAAATAGTTCAAAACTCTCTATATTCTCCATAACAAACTTAAGACCGCTATCATAACATTTGTCTGTAGAGTATTTATCGGGGTGGATAGGATCCGGGTAGCCAAGCCGGGATGCCAATGCACGCTCTTCGTCCATATAGGCCCCTCTTACAAATTTTATTCCCGGTATATAGTTGTACTCTTTAGAGTCATTAAAGAGGTATTTCAGGTACTCCAGCCTGTCTGTACGATACATCTGAAGGGTCTGAAAGACGATTGCCCTTTTATTGTTGAATTTTCGCATAACAGTCTCTGCAACACTATCTATAATTCCCTGTGTTGCATAGTGCTCTGCATCTATAAGTATCCTTACATCATTATCATAAGCTCTCTGGCACAACTGAGTCACTCTTGTCTTAAAGTTATCCAGTTCCGCCTGTTCAACCTCATTAAGTGTGTTAATATCTACGGCGGCCTTCGACAGCACGGAGCCTATAATCATTGCAGTCGGTTTGAATACCGTGTAAGCTATATTACTCTTACCCTTTGCAAACTCAATTGACCTCATTGTTTCTTCAAACGCTCTGCTAACATCTTCAATTGCAGAGCCACCCTCTGCAGAGTAGTCTAGAACAGACTTAATGTTATAAGTTCTTAGCAGATCTACAATCTTTTCGCACTCCTGCAGGCTCTCTCCTCCTACAAACTGCCTGTAAAGGGTAGGCTTTACAACCCAGGCCACAGGCAAGTTTACCTTAAGTGCAAGATTGGTCATATATTTAAGACTTTTTACCAATACCGGATTTTGAATGGCTGTAAAGAGCATCTGTGCATTGCGTAAATCGGTCATACTCTTCATAGAGAATGCCGTCTTGGTATCATTGAAATCCATAATAGTAATTTACTTTTTTATACCACAAGCATTGCCAATGCCACCCTCAATAGTTGGAAATTTTGTCTCTATGATATCTTCCAGGTGACCATACTGCGCTTTGTGCCTGTCAATATAGATCTTTACATATGAGCAGGTTGGTTTAACTTTGAGACTGTTTTGAGCAGCATAATCAAGCGCATATTTAACCAGGTCAGCTGCCACCCCTCTGCCGCCAATAGCTTTAGGTACTATGGTGTGGGTTAAATCCAGCCCACTATCGTACCTCTCGTACTCTACATATCCGGTTATGCCCTCTTCTATTGTCTCAAATCTATTTGTCTTTGTATTGTGAGTTATTTCCCTTTCCATAAGTTGATTTTTTAATTAATAACTAAATATAGAAAACATTCTTGAATATTTCAATTTGGCGTGACCAATATTGGGAACAAAAAAAGAGGCGCATTGCTGCGCCTCTTTAATATTTAGAACGTAATAATTACGGCTTCTTAACAGTTACATCAATTGTTCCAACAAGTTTCTTACCGAAGATGTCAGTAATTTCAATTGTCAAAGGAACAATAACGTCGTTAGTGATAACCGCAACTGCATTAGTTGCTGAAATTGTGAAGTCAAGTGGGTTAGCAGGAATTGCAGCAGTTGCAATAACACCTGCAGCAGCACCGGCGTGACCAACAGTTACAGAAACCAGGTGAGCATTTGCAGAAGTGTTAAGAACTTTCACACTTGCTATACCAGGAGCAGATACGTTAGCTATATCGATTCTTGTGTCAACAGCACCAACAATAGCGTTAGCTGCGTCACGACCGAAAGCTTTAAGGTTGAATGCCAGGTAATCTTGAGCTTTAACATAGAATGACAGTGGAACTTGAGTTACAAGGTCACCATTTGTTACTTGAAGATTAGCAGGTAATAACCAACCGGCAGGCTTAGCATTTGTATTAGGAAGTACCAAACCGTCTTTTACCTCACTTCTGGCAGTAACTGTGATGTTATCAAGAACAACAGAGTTAGCTGGGTTACCGAAGTAGTAGTAAGTTAACCTTACATTGTAAGGAGTAGCAGTGTACATTGTATTGTTAGTTACAAGGAACCTGTCTGTGTTAGCAACAACAGCTGCAAGACCACCAACTAGTGGGTTAGCAGGAGCCGGAGCTACAGGAAGCGGTGCCACAACTGCAAATTTCCAAATTGAAGTTGGTGCTACAGGTGGATTGTAAAGGTTAACATATGCATTGTAAAGATCGTAGTAAGCATTTGTAGCATTTGTTTGTGCAGTAGCACCAGGATATAGAGCTGATGGATAAGTTCCATAAACTGAAAGTGCATCACCTACGAACAGATTTGGCTTACGCTCTTTAAGTGTATTAAGAGTAGTAGTAAGATCTGGGTTAGAAATTGTGAACGGCATACTTAACTTGAACTCAGAACCGGCAGCATAAGCTCTTCTGTCTGTGAACTCAAGTTTTGCTGTATAGTTACCCGGTACGGCAACAGTTTCGTCAAATGTATATTCAATCTTACGAATAGCCTGTACATCTGCAAGCAGAGTAGCTGTAGCGTTAAGACCAAGAATATTATTGCCGTTAGCATCTTTAAACTGATAGCTAACACCCATTGCTGCAGGAGTAACAACTGTACCAAGTGAATTGTAGAATACAACTTTTACGTTATCTGCATTAGTTCTCCAAAGTTCAGTTTTGCCGACTGCGTCAAGCTCTGTGAACATTTGGGTAAGAACAACAGTTTTTTGGTCTGCTGGTGAAGCAGCAGTTGTAAGAACCTGAGGTCCGAAAGGAATTGCTGATAATGTGTTGTTAAGAGCCGAGTAGAATACTACAGAGATGTTCTTCTGGTTGTCCCAATACATACCTCTCCAGTCAAATGTTGTAAGTTTGAAAGGAATGGTTTTGTTATTAAGGTTAGTAACTGTAGAAGATGTTTGAGTTGTTGTAACTGAAGTATTAGTTATAGAAACAAAATTCTCAACGTCTACGTTTTGTGGAAGAACAGGAATAATAGCAACTGAACTCTTGTAGAAATGAGCAGGAGTTAATGTAGTTGCAGTTGTTGCAGTAGCATCTGTTTGTAATGCTGTAAGAGCATAGTAACTAAGAAGGTCTTTTGTAGTTCCGATTGGTACATAAACTTTCCAAGGAATAGTAGCAAACAAAGGATCACCTGCTACAGTTGGAGTAAGACCAGCTTTGTAAGTGTAAACAGTGTTTACATCTTCCTTAACTTTAATAGCATACTGATATCCTGTGAAAATTTCACGACCTGCTTTTGTAGCGCGAACTGCAAGCTCATAAGACTCACCTGCAACAGCTCCCGGATATCCAACAGGATAAGCAGCAGCAGCAGCAGCGGCAACAGCGGCAGCTTTTGTAGGGTTCAAAGGAAGAGTGTAAAGTCCGTTAGAAGGAGCAGCGGCGAATTGTGAGAATGCACCTGCAAAACCTTCAACTATAGCACCAGGCTGAATTGGATACAAAGTACCGTTCTGTTTGATAATTTCAAAAGTATATCCTGTAAGGGCTGCCTGAGCAGGGTTGATGATAACAGGAACATTACCTTGTGATCTTAAAAGCTGATCCCAAGTTACACCTGCATAAGCAAGAGCTGTATTTGCACCGGCTAAGGTAGCAGTAACAGGGTTAACTAAAGGATAACTTCCTGCTACGTTTGAAGGAACATAACCGAACGAAAGCATAACTTTAGTCATTCCGATTGGAGAGATAACGCTAACTACGTCATTCTGGAAGAATAGACTTGCGTTCTCGTCAACAACTGGAACATAAAAACCAGAGTAAGTTCCGTCTGGGTTTTTAACGGTGATAAGCATTTTGTTAGCAGTTGCGTTGTATGCAATCTGAGGTATATATACTGTAGTGGCAACGCCGCCTACTGTAAGCATACCCTGTGCTGTTACACCAAGATCATCACTGAATTTAGCTACAACAGGAAGACCGCCAACAAGAATCTTGGTTGCAGTTCCAGTAGCTGAAGTCTGAACAGCCCAATGACCGTCAGCGTCAATGCTGATAATTGGAGTAAAGCCTGTAGCGCCTGTTGCTCCAGTTGCGCCTGTTGCGCCTGTAGCTCCAGTTGCTCCGGTTGCACCTGTCGCACCGTGGTTGATAGTTATGGTTGTGTTGTCAGAGAAAGTAATCTGATAACCACCTGTAACAGTAGCAACGGTTTTGATAAGTTTGCCGGCAGCAATAGCCTGATTTAGAGAAGCTATAGCTGTTTTGTTGGCGTTGATCTCATCCTGAAGCTTTTGAATGTCTTCAGAATAATCCTTTTGGCAAGATCCCAATGAGATCATAAGTGTGCACAAAAGCACACAAATACCGAAGAATGTGAATTTTCTTTTCATTTTAAAATTTTAGTTAAAAATACTTTGGTTAAACAAAATTTTGATTGGCAAATATAAGGTATTAAGTTTTAATAAACAAGATTCTAATCCTTTAGTACAAATGTAGAATAATCTTAAAGTGTTAATAATTATAAAAATGCTCTGGCAAATATAGACAATTATTTGGTTCTGTCAATGGCTTTCGCACGATTTATAAACAATACTCCATTGATTTATTAACATTTGCGTGGGTCCAAGGGGTCTTTCTTTTTTTTGGCCCCGGATTAAAAACTTAAGTAGTTGATATGCTTCATTTTATTTGTAGCAGGGAAATCAAAGCATACTGACCTAATTTGCTGCACCTCCTTGTTTAATGTTAATATTCCGTAATTATTCGAATACAAATATATAACTTTTATTAAATACCCGACTATAATGTACGAAATAATTGGTTCTTCGTGGGCAAATTATGTCTCACTCTATATAAGATGCAGAAAATGAAAAAACGTTGCACTCATTTGTAAAATTTTATTAGCAGGAGTTTACATCTATTGATAAATCTATAATAACAGCAATTTTATTCCAATAATATAGTTTTACCTATACCCTCAGGGATTACCTCGCTCAAGCGAGCTTGGCGAGGTGGGGCAGCCAAGTTGCACAATTCCCCTTCAGGGATTACCTCGCTGACGCTCGGTGATCCCTGAGGGGGGGCTTCAGAACAAAAAAGCCTTTCGCTGCGCGAATGGTTTTTTATTTGTCCACTAACCTCGCTCAAGCAAGCTTGGCGAGGTGGAGCTATTTCTCAGGGATTACCTCGCTGACGCTCGGTGATCCCTGAGGGGGGGCTTCAGAACAAAAAAGCCTTTCGCTGCGCGAATGGTTTTTTATTTGTCCCCTTACCTCGCTCAAGCAAGCTTGGCGAGGTGGAGCTATTTCTCAGGGATTACCTCGCTGACGCTCGGTGATCCCTGAGAAATCGCCAAGTTGCACAATTACCCTTCAGGGATTACCTCGCTGACGCTCGGTGATCCCTGAGGGGGGGCTTCAGAACAAAGAGATAGCCATTTTCGAAAAAATGGCTATTTTTCTGTTTAAGAGGGTACTTTTAAGCAAGCTTAAGTACCCTCTTAAACAAAAATACATCGCATAAGCGATGTATCTCTTTGTTTTGGCGGAGAGAGAGGGATTCGAACCCCCGGAACCTCGCAGTTCAACGGTTTTCAAGACCGCCGCAATCGACCACTCTGCCATCTCTCCTTTTGATTGGGCTGCAAAGATATTTATTTTTTTGGTAGAAGCAAAAATAATTGTTTAAATTCAGGGTGTAATTATGGCATAATATTTGTCGGTACAATTCACTAATTAATTGGCTATTCATATCAAATATATAAACCTAATAATATGAAAAGTAAAACTTTCGAAATAGAGATACTGGAGCTGGAGACAAACCTGTCCAGATACGCATATAGCTTAACATCAAACAGAGACGACGCCAAAGACCTGGTTCAGGAGACCTTTTTCAAGGCCTTCAATAATCAGGAGAAGTTTAACGAACACACCAATATCAAGGCGTGGGTTTACACCATTATGAAGAACACTTTCATCAATGATTACCGCCGCAGGACAAAAAGGCAGTCTCTTTTCAACGAAGATGTACACGAATTTGTCATAAATAACAAGCCTTCGGATTATGGTCCTGAGACAGATTTTGGATTCCGTGAACTCACCTCGGTGGTGAACTCTTTGGAGCCGGAGTTCAGGATCCCTTTCCAGATGCACGATAGCGGCTTTAAATATCAGGAGATTGCAGATGAACTGGGTCTGCACCTGGGAACCGTTAAGAGCCGGATACACTTTTCAAGGCAAAAACTTATGGACAAATTACGATAGAGGCTTTTTTAGAAAAAGTACCTTAGAGTGAATTTTCAAAAAGAGGGTGTAAAAAATTTTTTACACCCTCTTAATTTTTATACGCTCCTGATTAGTTATTTGGCAGTAACGGCTTTTTTCTCCGTGGCAAAAAACCCTCTTTTAAAAATCAAAAGATAGGCCACTCCTATGGTTATACACGAATCTGCAATGTTAAAGATTGGTCTGAAAAAGATGAATTTCTCACCTCCCCTGAAGGGAACCCAATCCGGAAGGGTGGTGTCTATTAGTGGAAAATAGAGCATATCCACAACTTTACCAAAGAAGAGCGGTGCGTAGCCTCCCCCCTGAGGAAAGATTGTGGCCATTGTACTGTAGGTAGATTCACTGAATATAACGCCATAAAAGATACTGTCGATTACATTCCCGACAGCTCCAACTAAAATAAGTGCAACTCCATAAAGTACCCCGGCAGGCGCTCTCTCTTTAACCAGTTTGTTCACATAATATATTATGAACCCTATGAGTACCATTCGGAAAAGGGTGAGCACAAGTTTACCGAAAGTGCCTCCGAATTGCATTCCGAAGGCCATTCCGTTATTCTCAATGAAGTAGATCTGGAACCAATCTCCCAGAACAGGAATACTCTCACCGATGGTCATATTAGTCTTAATCCAAATCTTTACGATCTGATCAATAACAAGCAATAATACAACCAGTAAAGTGATTTTTTTACCCTGCGATAAGCTCATCTGTTTTAGTCTCTCTTATTTTTTGCTTCAACTGAAAGAGTTGCGTGAGGAACTACAAGTAATCTCTCCTTTGGAATCAATTTACCTGTCTCTCTGCAAATTCCGTAACTTTTGTTCTCAATCCTTATAAGTGATGCCTCTAAAGATTGTATAAACTTATACTGGCGTTGGGCAAGCTGGCCTGCCTCCTCTTTTGAGAGAGCAGAAGCACCCTCTTCAAGAACCTTGAATGTAGGTGATGTATCCTCTGTGTCATTGCTTGAACTATGGGTCACAGCAGCTTTTAGCTGCTGGTACTCCTCTTTTGCAATCTCCAGTTTCTGAAGTATAAGCTCTTTAAACATCTGAAGCTCCTCGTCGCTGTAGCGAACCTTCTCCATAGCCTCTTCTGCTGGTTTCCCTTTCGTTGTCATATCTCTTTTTTTTAAGAAAGCGTAAAGATAATAATAAATAGTATATAAAAAATAGTGTTAGTACGGTATCTTATTCGCATTTTGATCCCAGAGCATAAATGGTTCAAGACCCTCATTCTTAAGAATCTGTTCAATTGGAATTGACCTCTTCTCAAGAGGTAGTGTAAACTCGTCGTAAATGAATGCGTCACTGAAGCCCGCCTTTGAGGCATCGTCTCTCCCGGCAGAAAAGTAAATTTTATCTACCCTGGCCCAGTATGCAGCCGAGAGGCACATCGGGCAAGGTTCACAAGAGGAGTAAAGGGTACACCCGGAAAGGTCTATCGTACCTAACTCTCTGCAGGCCTGTCTGATGGCATTAACTTCTGCGTGCGCAGTCGGGTCAACATTTGGAGTAACAGTGTTGGTGCAGGCACTAATGATTTTGTCGTCCTTTATAATAACCGCTCCAAACGGCCCTCCGCTCAAAGATGCAGCGTTCTCTTTTGCCAGATCTACTGCAATTTGCATATATTTATCTCTCCCGTGCATCACCAATATAAATTTTATAGTCTTACCAGTTTAATCATTAAAACACCCTCATCCCACTCTATCTCGTTTCCACCTTCAATGTTGTTGTTGATAATCAATTCCGATGCCAGAGTCTGGTTGCAGATGTAATCTTTGTAAACCGTAAGGGTATCCTCTATCTCTTCTCTGCTCTCAAGCTCTATCCTTATTTTATCGGTTACCTCAAAACTTGAATCCTTTCTAAGATTTTGAATCCTGTTTACGAGCTCTCTTGCCACCCCCTCGCGTCTAAGCTCATCTGTTATTGTAATATCCAGAGCAAGAGTGAGTTTCCCTTCTGAAGCAACTAACCATCCCGGCATATCTTCCGATGTTATCTCAACATCCAAAGGAGTAATCTCAACAACCCCTTCACTTAGTTGAATCTGGTAGTTTTCGCTCGACTCAATCTCAAAAATCTCCTCTTGTGTGAAGTTAGCAAAAGCATTTGAGATCTCCTTCATCTGTTTTGTATATCTTTTCCCAAGAACCTTGAAATTTGGTTTTATCTTTTTAGTTATGAGACCTTTCGTGTCGTGAATATACTCCACCTCTTTTACATTTACCTCCCCGAGTACAAGCGGTTTTATGAGTTCAAACTGATCTCGGATTCTCTCATCCAAAACCGGAATCAACAACCTGGCCAGGGGCTGTCTAACCTTAATGCTCACTTTACGCCTGAGAGCCAAAATCATTGAGGAGGCCCTTTGAGCCAACTCCATCCTCTCCTCAAGAGCCTTATCGATTGCACTTGGGTTACACTTAGGCATAAGTACAAGGTGAACAGAACTCTCTTTAAAGCGTTGTGTAACGTTGTTCAAATCCAGAAACAGTCTCTCCATAAAGAAAGGGGCAATGGGTGCAGATAAAATTGCCACACTCTCCAGGCAGCTGTAAAGCGTCTGGTATGCAGAGAGCTTATCTTCGTCCATTTGGCCGCCCCAGAATCTTCTGCGATTAAGTCGAACATACCAGTTACTCAGGTTATCATTCACAAAGTCCTGTATTTTTCTTCCTGCAGATGTTACATCGTAGTTTTCATAACTCTCTGTAACCTCTTCTATAAGTGTGTTAAGCAGAGATATGATCCACCTGTCTATCTCGGGAAGTTTATTTAAAGGAACTTGAGGCTGACTGTTTGTAAATCCATCTACATTTGCATAGAGTGCAAAGAAAGAGTATGTATTATAGAGAGTTCCGAAGAATTTCCTGCGAACCTCATCAACTCCGCCAATATCAAATTTTAGATTATCCCACGGCTGGGCATTTGTGAGCATATACCATCTGAGAGGATCTGCCCCGAACTCACCCAGGGTCTTAAAAGGGTCCACAGCATTTCCCAACCTTTTGCTCATCTTGTTACCATCTTTATCCAGAACAAGGCCGTTTGATATTACCGTCTTGAACGCAACAGAGTCCTTTACCATTGTAGATATTGCGTGAAGAGTAAAGAACCATCCACGGGTTTGGTCTACACCCTCTGCAATAAAGTCGGATGCTCTCCCGAACTGCTCGCTGCCAAGCTTCTCGAGACCCTCCTGGGCAAAAGGCATCGCACCGGAATCAAACCAAACATCTATAAGATCACTTTCGCGCCTCATAATCTTTCCGGATGGTGAGACAAGTATAATCTCATCTACATAAGGTCTGTGCAGATCAATTTTGTTGTAGTTATCACTGCTAAAATCTCCGGGTGTAAATCCCGCATTTTTGAGAGGGTTACTCTCCATAACTGAGGCCTCTACAGCTTTCTCACACTCTTCAAACAGCTCTTTTGCAGAGCCTATACAAATTTCGTATGAGTTGTCTTCTGTTCGCCATATTGGGAGCGGTGTTCCCCAATAACGACTTCGGGAGAGATTCCAATCCTGAAGGTTCTCAAGCCACTTCCCAAACCTTCCGCTTCCGGTAGATTCCGGTTTCCAGTTGATTGTTTTATTGAGCTCAATCATTCTCTCCTGCACGGCAGTAGTCTTAATGAACCAGGAGTCAAGAGGATAATAAAGCACAGGTTTATCTGTTCTCCAGCAATGAGGGTAAGAGTGAGTCTGTTTTTCTATTTTAAATACAAGGCCTTGCTGTTTAAGCATAACAGCAATATCTACATCAACAGATGCGTCGCTCTCTGTAAGAGTAGAATCGTATGAATTTTTAACATATCTCCCTGCAAACTCTTTGTAGATTTGGATATTTACGCTCGTTTTCACAAAAGAGCTCTCCATATCCTCAATTTTATAAAATTTCCCGGTTCTGTCCACAAGAGCCTGAAGTACTCCGTCTGAATCTTTAATCATCAGGGCAGGTACTCCGTTCTGTTTTGCCACTCTAAGGTCATCTGCTCCAAAAGTAGGCGCAATGTGTACAATTCCGGTACCGTCAGATGTAGTGACAAAATCTCCCTTAATAACCCTGAATGCCCCCTCTTCGGGTTTGATCCAAGGAATCAGTTGTTCATAATTAACTCCGCAAAGCTGCTCTCCTGATGTGGTTGCTCCATCGATAATCCGGAATGGAATTATTTTATCTCCGTGTTTATACTCCCCGAATGAGAGCTCTTCACCCTTAGGATTGAAATGCTGGTAGAGAAGATCCTGAGCAAGTATGTAGATGCACTCCTCGCCTGTATATGGGTTGAGTGAGTGTACTTTGATGTATTTGATATCCGGCCCGACACAAAGCGCTGTATTTGAGGGGAGTGTCCAGGGAGTTGTAGTCCAGGCCAATATATAAATTGGCAGCTCCATTGCTGTTTTTTCTGAAATCTCGGTAAAAAGGGACTCCGATATTGAGTCTCTTATGAGTTTAAACTGTGCAACACAGGTTGTATCTTTTACATCTTTGTAACATCCCGGCTGGTTAAGTTCGTGGCTGCTAAGTCCTGTCCCTGCGGCAGGTGAGAATGGCTGAATCGAGTAACCTTTATAGAGGTATCCCTTTTTATATATCTCCTTTAGCAGGTGCCAAAGTGTCTCAATATAACGATTGTCATAGGTGATATAGGGGTTTTTCATATCCACCCAGTAGCCCATAATCTCTGTAAGACTCTCCCACTCCTTTGTATACTTCATCACCTCTTTGCGGCAGGCATCATTATACTGCTCTACGGTTATAGTTTTGCCGATATCCTCTTTGGTTATACCAAGCATCTTCTCAACTCCAAGCTCTACAGGAAGTCCGTGAGTATCCCATCCCGCCTTTCTCTCAACAAGATAACCCGTCTGCGTCTTATAGCGGCAAAAGACATCTTTGATAGCCCTTGCCATAACGTGGTGTATCCCCGGCATCCCGTTGGCTGATGGAGGACCCTCGTGAAAAATAAATTTTGGAGCACCCTCTCTTTGGGTCAGAGTAGCTGCAAAGCATTTTTCAAGATTCCATTTATCAAGTATAGAACGATTTATCTCTACAAGATCTAAGTTTTTATATTCGGAAAACCTCATTTCGGATTTTTTTATGAATTTGCAAAGATACGATTATTCACTACTTTTGAAAAAAAATTGATTATGGGATCTTCAATCAGCGCCGTTGATATTATTCTGCTTCTCTGTTTTATCCCTGCAGTTATTGGGGGAATCAAGACAGGGTTTGTAAAACAGGTAGCTGCCCTGGCAGCTCTTATCCTAGGAGCCTGGGCAGCCTGGTACTTCTCCGACTTTTTTGCCCACAATGTAAATATCTGGCTGGAGACAAACAGGGTTTTAACGCAGATTATTGCTTTTGCCGCTGTTTTTCTGGTAGTAATCCTATTTGTTAATATGATAGGACACGCAATCCACGCTTTGATAAACCTGGTTCTTCTGGGATGGCTGGACAAACTGCTTGGTGTTTTCTTTGCATTTTTAAAATATGCATTTGTATTGAGTATGGTAATCTTCTTATTGGAGTCCCTCAACGATCTTTACCCTTTCTTACCGATGGAGACCATTTCTCAATCTAAGCTTTATGGTGTAATCTCCTCCATTGCTCCTGCAATTTTCCCTTTCATAGAAAAACTTCACGAGACAGGAAAAGAGGTTGGTACAATGTTATCTAACCTTCAATTTTAATCTTGCTCCAAAAGCTTAAAATTGTTTGTAAGTATCCCTAAAGTTGTCTAAAAAAACTGTGATTATTCACAGTAAATTCTAACAATATAAATTTTTGATCTATAGATAAAATCTTTACAGTTTTTATCTTTTGTCTCCCTTTTACCACTCGCTTGTTATAAATTCGTTCTGGGAAAAGGCTCCTTGTTTGTGCGGGAGGTCTCTTAGAGGCAGAAGAGAGTCGGGAGTGATTAGAGGTGTCTTTTCCTTTTTTCTTTAAGTTTTGTTGAATTAATTGTGGAGGGGTTTGGAATGTGGTTATCGGTTAAAATTAAACAACAGAGTAAAAGTGATTGTGGTGCAGCTTCATTGGCATCAATTGCTGCACACTACGGTATGAGAGTTCCTCTTTCAAAAATACGGCTTTATAGCGGTACAGATTCTGGAGGAGCAACACTAAAAGGGTTAGTTGAGGCTGCACGGAGGTTCGGTTTTCTGGCGGATGGATTCAAAGGTGAACGGGAGTCCCTGGATAAAATCCCCAAACCTGCCATTATTCACCTAAAAAAAGATGACGGATATCTTCACTATGTGGTACTTACAAAAAGCAGTGCCTCTTACTTCCACATTATGGATCCACTGGATGGTGAAATCCAGCGTGTACCAAGAGAGTCTCTGCTCCGGGAGTGGACCGGTTATTTAATACTCCTCTCACCTTCCGTTGAGAGTAAAAAATTGAATTTTAAAGAGGAGACTCAAATCTCTTTAATTCAGTGGATAAAAGGCTTATTGGCAAAGCGTTGGATAGTTCTTTCCGGAGGAATTTTGCTCTCAGTTCTGCATCTTGTCTCATCACTTGCAGTAGCAATCTTTATTAAGTATCTTCTGGACGATATTATACCCTCCGGAGGTGGAGATCAACTGGCAAAAGTATCTATTTTAATGGCTCTTATCCTTCTTCTCTCTATAGTTATATCAATCACCCGAAGTGTTATAAACATTAACATTTCGATAGATACAGACAGAGAGCTAATAACCAACTATCTGCGGCATCTTTTCAGGATTCCTCTACCGTTTTTCAATACTATTAAAACCGGCGAATTAACCTCGAGAATATCTGACATATACAGGATTCGTAATCTTATTGCCGAGACCCTTCCCGAGGCCGTTGTTGCCGTTGTGACCCTTTTAGCATCACTGGCTCTGCTTTTTCTAACCGAGAGCAAACTAGCTCTGCTTTGTCTTGCCTTCATTCCTCTATATCTGACAATTTATATAATTCACGACAGGCTTAATAAACCTCTAATGAAATGCTCAATGGAGAGGGCATCCCGCTTTCAGAGTGTTGTCATTGAGAGCTTAAGATCCGTTTCAACTATAAAAAACTTTAGTAATGAGCGCTTTGCAATGGCAAGAACCTCGCTTAAACTGGAAGAGCTCAACAATACCCTCTCTCAAACCGGGAAAGTATCAATATATGCCGGCGCAGCTGCAGAGATGGTCTCTAAATTTATAATGCTTGTAATCCTTTCGAGTGGAGGGGGAGCAGTTATCGCCGGAGTGCTGACAATAGGAGAGCTGGTATCATTCTATACTATTGCGGCTCTATTTACTGCTCCGCTTCAACAAATAGCCTTTGCAATCTCATCTGTGAGAGAGGGGAGTGTGGCGGCAACCAGGTATCTGGATATTATGGCCCTGGAGGAGGAGTGCAGCGGCAGCGGAGTGAGAGTAAGAGCAGACAACCTGGTGGTTAGTAATCTCTCCTACAGCTATCCGGGCAGAGAGAGGCTCTTTGAAAATATATCTTTTAAAATTGGGCGAGGTAAAATCTTACTGTTACGCGGGGAGAGCGGATGTGGTAAAAGTACTTTAGCCGCAATTCTTATGATGCATATGAGACCGGAATGTGGCAAAATTGAAGTTAACGGTAAAAGTATATTTGACTTAGACCCTGTAGGATGGAGAGGCAGTGTGTCAATTGTTCCTCAAAATCCCGACCTCTTTGGCAATACCATAAAAGAGTGTATAATGGATGGGGTCGAATCAAATGATTACAGAGAGATTTACGAAGAGTTGTGTATGGAGCTGGAGCTTAATAGAATTTTTGAATCGCTCCCCAATGGTGACGCTACTCACCCAGGAGAGGGGGGCTCTCTCCTATCCAGAGGAGAGCAACAACGGATTGCGTTTGCCAGAGCCGTTGCCAGAAAACCTTCGTTTCTTATACTTGATGAAGCGACATCCTCTATGGATATACGGTCCGAAAAGATAATTGAGAGGGCAATAATGAAGCTTAAAAAAGAGGGTACTCTTATACTTATTATCTCTCATAAGTCAAGATCCTGCTTAATTGCAGATGAAATAATTGATATGAGATAACAAATATTAGATAATTGATATAATAACAATGGAGGGTGCACACTCCCGGCGAATATCTGCACGCCGTTCAATGCAGAGCTATTAAAAAACAAATTGCTATGAAAGAGTATGTGAAAGATGAGTGGGGTCTGAGAACTCTTAAAAAAGACGAGATGCTCACAAGGGGCGGGCTTACGTTTCGGGAGCTTTGGAATTTTCTGAACATCTTGGGTGAAGCGGTAAAAAAGGCTGAGAGATACTGGCCCAAATTCAGGGATGGTTTTCAAGCCGGATGGGAGGCAGCGTGATGGACAATATTACTGTAAATCAAAATGGTCTGGTCTCGTTGACAATGAGTCAGATGTGCAGAATAACCGGTGGATCCGGGGGTTGGGACTACGAAATTGCCGAGTATCTGGGCAGAGGTGCCGGGTATAGTATTAAAAAGATGTGGAAGCTTTTCCAATTTCTGAGTAAGAACCTATATGAGATGCAGGCAAATACGCAGGTAATTTACAAGTAAAATTCCCGTAAAATTACACTTTAAAGGGAGTTTGTAATAGAAAAAAAATTATCTTTGCGCATTATGAAAATTAATTACAAACTCCCATTATTACTACTTCTGATTATCCCCTCACTTCTCTCAGGACAAAAGAGATGGAGTCTTCAGGAGTGCATAAGATACGCCTGGGATAACAACCTGCGCATTAAACAGCAGGAACTCTCAATAGAACAGAGTGAAAACAATCTTGCCCAGGCAAAGCTTAACTATATTCCAACCCTAAATGCATCTGTGAGTCACTCAATGAACTGGGGTCGCTCTGTGAATATCCAGGATTTGGAAATTGTAGAGAACAAACTATCTCAAAGCACAAGTGCCAGCGCACGAGCGGCAGTGAGTATCTTCGAAGGTTTCACCCGAAAGAATGACATCAAAAGCAAAGGCATAGTTGTTGAGGTGTCACTACAGGAGGTTGAACAACTCAAAAACAACATATCGGTTGAGATTGCACGCTCCTATCTTCAGATTCTTCTCTCAAGAGAGATTTTAAAAACTGCTCAGGAGAGTATTAAGAGCGTAGAGGAGCAACTTGAGAGGGCAAACAAGCTTGTAGATGCCGGCAGCGTAGCTTACAGCACGCTTTTAGAGGTGCAGGCACAACTTGCCGCAGAGAGATTTCAGGTTGTAAACGCAAAGAACCAGTTGAAGAGCTCTCTTCTGACGCTCAAACATCTTCTGGATCTTGAAGGTGATGCAAGTTTTGATATCGAGGATGTAAATGTTGATTTTCTTATAACCGGGTTCTCCGGTGAGGATGTTGATGAACTTTTCCGTTTATCCCAATCTCTGCCCCAAATTAAGAGTGCAGAGCTAAATTTGGAAAACTCCGGCCTTCAGCTCGCAATTGCAAAGGGAAGAGCTCTCCCGTCGGTAACCTTCTCCGCAGGCTACGGCTCCTATTACAGCGACAGCAGAGAGCAGGCTTTCTTTGATCAATTTAACGAAAACAGAAATCCATCTCTGGGATTTGGTTTGAATATTCCGATATTCAATAACCACCAAATAAAAACTTCCGTAAAAAATGCCAAACTGGGGGTAAGAAGTGCTACCATTGAGGTAAAAAACAGACAACAAATACTTTACAAAGAGATTCAACAGGCAAATAATGATGCTGTCTCTTATTACGAAAGATATAAAGCTTCCGAGAGTAATGTGAAGGCTATGGAAGAGTCATTCCGTTATGTTCAGCAAAAATTTGATATCGGCATTTTAAGTGCCACCGACTATACAGTTGCAAAAACAAACCTGTTTAAAGCTCAGTCGGAATTTTATCAATCTAAATATCAATATGTTTTCCAATTGAAAATCCTCGATTTTTATAAAGGAAAATCAATCTCTCTCTAAATGTAAAAGCGATGAATTTTAAAAAAAATATCAAGTGGATTATTGCCGTTGTACTTGTAGTGATAGTAGTACTTGCAGTAATCGGGAGCAAAAATAACAAGAGCGCAATCCAGGTGACAACCGAGAAGATTGGCAAAAGCAGCATAATTGAGGTAATTCCCGCAAATGGCAAAATTAAACCTGTTGTGGAGGTGAAAATCAGCCCTGATGTCTCCGGTGAGATTATTGAGCTCCACTTTAAGGAGGGTGATTATATCCGCAAAGGAGACCTTATTATTAAGATCAAGCAGGATGTATATATCTCAATGAGAGAGCGTGCAGAGGCCTCCCTTAATTCTGTTAAGGCACAACTTACTCAAATGCAGGCTCAGTTTTCTCAAATTGAACAAACCTATACCAGGAATAAAACACTTTTTGATCAGAAGGTAATTTCTGAATCTGAATACGAGAGCATATACTCTCAATATAAGGTTGCCAAAGAGCAGATTAAAGCTGCCGAATTCAATGTAAAGAGTGCAGGCGCCACTCTTAAAGAGGCGGTTGAAAACCTCACTAAGACTGTCATATATGCACCAATGGACGGAATTATATCTAAAATGAGCGTGGAGAAGGGTGAACGAGTTGTTGGTACAAGTCAGATGGCAGGTACAGAGATGCTGCGTATTGCAAATTTTGAGCAGATGGAGGTTTTAGTGGATGTGAACGAGAACGACATAATACGAATTGAGAAGGGAGATACTGCCACAGTCGAAGTTGATGCCTACCCAAATCGTAAGTTTACCGGAGTTGTTACCCAAATTGCAAACTCAGCCAAGAATATCGGATCTTCAATAGACCAGGTAACAAATTTTGAGGTTAAGATATATCTGGTCACCGAATCATACTCAGACCTTGCACAGGATGGTAAAAATCCATTCCGCCCCGGAATGTCTGCATCCGTTTCAATTCAGACATCCAGAGTTGAGAACGCACTCTCAATACCTCTTCAATCTATAACCACCCGTTCTGACCTTATTGCAGATAGTGTTAAGGCAAAGATGGGGGTTAATGAGTCACTTGAGCAAGTTTTCGTTGTTAAGGAAGACAACTCTGTTGAGGTTAGAACAATCACAACAGGAATTCAGGATCTAACTAAAATAGAGGTGGTAACAGGGCTTAACGAGGGAGATATAATTGTAACAGCGCCATTCTCTGCTATCAGCAAAACATTGAAGCGGGAGTCAAAGGTAAAGATCGTTACCGAAGAGATGCTTAAGAAACCAATTAAACTTTAATGTCAACTGCAGAACCACTACTGCTCTACATTGAAACCAGTACTGAGGTTTGCTCTGTAGCAATATCCTCTTCAGATGTGGTTTTATACCGAAAAATTGTTCGGGAACCAAAAGCTCACGCCCGAATAATTGCCCCTATGATTGAAGATCTTTTCAAGGAGGTGGGCTTTGGAATTGAGAAGTGTGACGCAGTTGTTGTGAGCGAAGGGCCCGGCTCATACACAGGATTGAGGGTCGGAGTTGCTCTGGCTAAAGGGCTCTGTTTCGCATCCAGAAAACCTTTGATATCGGTAGGATCTCTGGATTTACTGGCCAATTTGGCATCAGATATAGTTCTCTCACAAAAATCGTCTCAAGAGTACTCCGGTGTAGAGTCAATAGTTCCTATGATTGATGCCAGAAGGATGGAGGTATATACTGCAACCTATACAAAAGATGCTCAGAGGTTGACACCGGTTGAGGCATTGGTCGTTGATGAAAATAGTTTTGCAGTTCTCCTTTCTAAGGGAGTTACCTTATTTTGCGGAGATGGATCGGCAAAAGTAAGTACAATAATTGACCATCCAAATGCAAAATTCCTCTCCATAGACTCTATAGCAGAAGGTATGGTAAAGAGAGCAGTAACGAAGTTCCGAGAGGGACTCTTTGAAGATGTTGCCTATTTCGAGCCTTTCTACTTAAAAGATTTTAGAGCAGGAGTCTCAAAAAGAGGTCCGCTCAATATGAAGAGCAGATAGTCTCCTATTTTAAAAGTGATGCCAATTTAGTTTCCAGTGCCGCTCCGTAAATATTTTTCGCAACAATGGATCCGCTTCTGTCTATGAGAAAATTTGCCGGAAGATTCTGTATATTGTAAGTAGTTATTGCAGAAGAGTTTGCTCCAAGTCCATCACAAACACTTATCCAAGGAATCTGTTGCTCTGCAACAGCTCTTGCCCAGGCAGTTTTGTCTGTATCTGCCGATACC
The DNA here is from genome assembly GCA_002842515.1 of Bacteroidetes bacterium HGW-Bacteroidetes-5. GTDB lineage: Bacteria > Bacteroidota > Bacteroidia > Bacteroidales > UBA932 > Bact-08. The sequence goes on from PHDC01000002.1 coordinate 357,090, forward strand.
TGATAGATTTCAAACCCTTTTGAATTATATTTATCGTAAAGATCGAAGTACTCTCTGGTTTGCATCCTCTGGTTTGCATCTGTAACACTCCAGAATGAGAGAAGTATAACCTTACCGGAAAGATCACTCAACAAACGAATATTGGCCTTTGTATCGGGGAGAGAGAGCTCCGGAAACCCTCTTTGTGATGCATCAAGGATTTTTGAGTTAATAATCTCCGATCTCTCTCGTACGGTAATTTCATCCATCAGCCTTGAAACATATTTTGATCCTGGGTAGATTACCTGAAGTGAGTCGTAAACTCGGCGAAACAGAAGAACATCTCTAAGATCTGCAAAGAGGGGAACATCCGAAGAGAATCTATGATAGAGCAGAATCATATTTGTTATAGATCCCGAGTTGGTGTAGATGTATTTTATTGCATCCTGTTTTTGCTTAACATAGACCGAACCCAATGCATAGTTTAGTTCCGTCATCTTTTGTGCATCATTCGCGCTTACTGCCTCTTGCATCTTAACTCTTAGGGAGTCAAACTTTGCTTGTGATTGTGATATCTTTTTTTCAAGTGATATGAGCAGCGAACTCTCGGCAGAGCCCTCAACTATAGGATTGGTACCTAAAGTGTCTGTTTGTAGCTTCACCTTTTCTCCCGGAAGCAGAATCAGAGATGCAATTTTTCTATCCTTGTAGTATAGATAATAGAATTCCGGTGATGCTGAGGTGAGTTTTATATTGTATCTGAACTCCCCTTTTTGGTCAAGTTTTATGGTGTCCAGAACATTTTGAACATTTATATTCAATATTTTAACAACTATTTCACTATTGGCAAGACCGTCTACTTTTCCCTCCACCTTAGCTCTGTGACTCTTGGTTGTGCACGAAACTACCAGAATAAGAGATAGAATCAGGGCAATTGAATTTCTGATCATAATAAGATATTGAGTTATAATTTTATTTTTGAGTTGATGGCATTTGCAATTTCTGCCATTTCACTGCTCTCAAGTTTGAATTTTGGTTTTCTGAAATCCATATCGCTCTCGCTGTTTATGGGAATCAAATGGATATGAGCGTGAGGAACCTCCATTCCAAGAACTGCTACCCCAACCCTTTTACAAGGGATGACCTCTTTTATCCCCTTAGCCACCCTCTGTGCGAAGGCGAACATAGCGGCTAACTCTTCACTCTCCATATCAAAAATATAGTCAGTCTCACTCTTTGGCACTACCAATGTGTGCCCTTTTGATACCGGATTGATATCCAAAAAGGCATAGAAGCGCTCACTCTCGGCAACCTTGAATGATGGAATCTCTCCGGCTATGATTTTTGAGAAAATTGTAGCCATAATCTATTTTGAAATCTCCAGAATTTCGAATTTAACTACTCCTGAAGGAACCTTAACTTCAACTATATTACCCTTCTCCTTACCAATAAGAGCCTTGCCGATAGGTGTGGCAGCAGCTAGCTTTCCCTCCCTCAGATTTGCCTCTGTCTCTCCCACCAGGGTATACTCCACAACTGAATTATTATTAAGGTTTTTTAACTTAACCTTGTTCATAATCTGTATGTGAGTTGTATTGATTCTTGACTCATCAATTATCCTGGCATTGGCTATCATCTCCTCGAGTTTTGAGATTTTTAACTCCAGAAGCCCCTGAGCCTCTTTCGCTGCATCGTACTCTGCATTCTCCGAGAGGTCCCCCTTATCTCTCGCCTCTGCTATCTGTCGTGATATGGCAGGTCGTTCAACGGATACCAGTTGATGAAAGTCTGCCTTAAGCTTCTCTAAGCCCTCTAGGGTTAAATAATGAATTTTTGACATAATATAGAAAAATTAAAAAGAATCCTGCAGAACAGGACTCTTTGTACAAAGATAAAAAACATTTTATTAATAAAAAAACTAATCCCGGAATTTAGGGGCGGCAATCTCAGAATAGATAATTAACATAGCAGGGTCAAAGCCCCCTTTAAAAACTCCATCCGAAAGTGCGCTCTCACTTTCATAATCGTGGTCTGCAATTTCGGCACTGTCATAAATATCTCTGGGTGTAGTATCAACTAATGGTTCAAACGATTGAAGAGGTATAACCGGTACATACTCAATTTTACTCTCACTCTTAACTGCCACAGGAGTAGCCTCAACTCTCTGAGATGTTATTGAGGCATAGGGGTCCTCAAAATCATAATCAAAATCTTTACGATCTCTCTCATCATCCTCTAAAATATCTGCAAACAGAGCAGATATCGAGTTTTTTGGCTTTTCTTCATAGCCTCCGGTTTCGTAGGAGGGGTTGCTTTTCATAGCAGCTTTACGCTCCCGCTTCTTCTTCTCACTGAAGATCTGATATGCCATTATTGCGACTGCGGCAAGAATGGAGATAATTGTTGAATCCATTGTATACCTGAATATTACCTTAATTTTTCAAAATTCTCCGGCAGAATTGTCATTGCGCTCTCTCTATCTCTGACAAGCTGCTCTTTGAGCTCCTGCAAAGATGCAAATTTATGTTCATCCCGAAGCCTTTTTACAAACTCAATTTTAAAAGAGAGCCCGTAAATATCATCTTCAAAATCCAGAATATGAGTCTCAATGGTCTTTTCACTCATATTTGAGACTGTAGGCCTTGTTCCGATATTTGTAATTCCTCTGTAGCTCTTTCCCAAACTCTCTGCCCATACTGCATAAACACCATCAGCCGGCAATAGTTTAAGAGGTTCATAAAGCATAATGTTGGCTGTGGGAAAGCCGATGGTTCTCCCTATCCTTTGACCCTCGACCACTACCCCCTCCAATCCGTAGCGATATCCAAGCATAATGTTCGCCCTCTCTATGTTTCCTCCAAGAAGTGACTCCCGAATTTTTGTTGAGCTGATTATAGTACTATCTGAATCATTTCCGCTAACAAACTCATCTACCCTCACAGGGGTAATCCCTACAGAGTTCGCTATCTCAAACATCTGCTCCTGAGTCTGATCAAGATCGCTTCCCACCCTATGATCGTAACCAACAACAAGGGTAGTCACTCCGTAGCAATCCTTTAAATAATTCCGGAAGAACTGCTCTGTGGTTTGCCGGGCAAAATCCCTGTCAAAAGTGAGAACGTGAACATCGTCAATGCCCATCGAGTGAAGAAGTTTTCTCTTCTCCTCAAGAGATGTAAGTAGCCTGAACCTGGCTGCATCCTGTTGCAAAACGGCTCTGGGATGGGGCCAGAATGTAATTACCGCAGATCTCCCATTCTGTTCTTTCGCAAGAGAACATACCCTCTCCAGCACAGCGGAATGACCTCTGTGAACTCCATCAAAGAATCCTGTACTGGCTATAACCATTTCACTAAATCAAAATCCTGTCGGTGCGGCAATTTTGGGTTCTTTGCATATAGCCGCCCCGCCAGACTGAATGCCCCGGCAGTATCGGCAAGAATTGAACACCTGTATTTTGCTGCTCCCGAAACATACTCTATAAATTCAAAATCTATGGTCTTTACAATATGAGGGTTGCCCTCTATTCCATTCTCTGCAATAATCATCTCAACCCCTATCTCATCGTGTTTGAGGTCTCCGGTTGAGATTATTATCTCTGCCGTAAACTCCTCGCCCAGAGAGATGTCTGTTCTCGTATTGTCCGGTTTGTTATAGCTGATTACCTCAATAAAAGGCCATTCGTTTCTCACCCGTTTTTTCCATTGTGCAATCTCCCGGGCAAGTGCAAAATCATCTGCAGCTATTTCTATATGTCTCTTTTTTAATTTATTGTAGAAACGATCCAGATAGTCACTCAACATCCTGTTGGTGGTAAAGTTGCCTGCTACCTTCGCAATTGTATTTTTTATGATCTCAATCCACTCGACAGGAAGTTTACTCTTACCGGTAACATTATAAAACAGAGGGGTAATCTCATTCTCCAACATATTATATATTGTTGCCGCATCCAGTTCATTCTGAAAATCCTGATTTTCATATGTTCTCTCAAGTGGGAGTGCCCATCCTGCGCCCTCTTTATACCCTTCAACCCACCAACCGTCAAGCACAGAGAAGTGCATAACTCCATTCATTACAGCCTTTTCGCCACTTGTTCCGGATGCCTCAAGTGGTCTTGTAGGTGTGTTCATCCAGATATCAACTCCCTGCACCAGGTACTTAGCTAGAGTTATATCATACCCCGGTATAAAGAGAACCTTTCCAATAAACTCAGGCATTACAGAGATCTCAACGATTCTCTTTATCAGATCCTGACCGGCTTTATCGGCAGGGTGTGCCTTACCGGCAAACAGAAACTGCACCGGACGCTTGGGATCATTTACAATCTTCTTAAGTCTCTCAAGATCGCGGAAAATGAGGTGGGCACGTTTGTAAGTTGCAAATCTTCTTGCAAAACCAATTGTGAGCACATCGTCCCTGAGAGTCTCTTTTATCTTTACAATTTGCTCCGGAGTGTAGTGTGTGGTTGTGCTCTGGTTTGAGAGGGTCTGCTTGATAATATTTATAAGCTTGCTCCTTAGTTTTTTGCGAACATCCCAAATTCTGGAGTCATCTATTTTGTAGATGCCTTCAAAACAGCTCTTATCATAGTGGTGGCTCTGGAATTTCTCACCAAAAACCTCTGAGTGAATCTCTTTCCATTCCGGAGCTGTCCAGGTTGGGTAGTGTACACCATTTGTCACATAACTTACGTGGAGCTCCTGAGGAAGATATCCCGGCCAGAGTGGAGAGAGAATATCTCTGCTAACCTTGCCGTGAAGCCAGCTCACTCCGTTAATCTCCTGAGAGAGATTTGCCGCCATATTACTCATTGAAAACTTCTCATTCGGGTCGGCGGGGTCTATCTTTCCCAATGACATCATCATCTCCCAGCTAATCTTCATCCTCTTGGGATAGTGAGAAAAGTATCCTCTCAGAATATCCTCGCTAAAGGCGTCGTGACCGGCCGGAACAGGTGTATGGGTGGTATAGAGTGACGAGGCTCTCACAACCTCGGTTGCCTCAGCGAATGTAAGTCCGTTCAAGGTTACATACTCCCGCAATCTCTCCAGCCCAATAAATGCCGCGTGACCTTCGTTGAGGTGGTAAATATCTACCTCCCTGCCAAGAGCTCTCAGAGCCCTAACCCCTCCTATCCCCAGCAGCATCTCCTGCTTGAGACGATTCTCCCAATCTCCCCCATAAAGATGGTGTGTAATAGCCCTATCTTCGGGCAGATTATCTTCGTGGTCTGTATCCAACAGAATTAGCTCTGTACGGCCTACATCTACCCTCCAAAGCCTGGCAGTCATATTTCTTCCGGGAAGAGCAATAACTACAGTGGTCCATTTGCCCTGTTCATCTCTTACAGGGGTTGCCGGAATCTTCATAAAGTCCTGTGGTTCATAGAAGGCAACCTGATCTCCCTGTGCAGATAGTTTTTGAGTAAAGTAGCCATATCTGTAAAGAAGTCCTACGGCAGTCAAAGGCACCATCATATCGCTGGCCTCTTTTAAATAGTCTCCGGCAAGAACTCCAAGGCCTCCCGAGTATATCTTAAGAGATTTATCCAACCCGAATTCCATACTGAAGTATGCAATTTTCACATCGTTTTTATCGCATTTTGCAGATATATACTCCTGAAAATGGTCATATACCGCATCTAGTTTCCGCAGGAATTTTGAATCACTCTCAAGCTCCTGATAGCGCTTAAGCGACAACATATCCAGCAGATGTATCGGATTTCCCTCGCAGACCTCCCACAAATCTTTATCTACCATCTTAAAGAGCTCTATTGCATCTTCATTCCAACACCACCATAAATTTCTTGACAATGTCTCCAGATGCTCAAGTCTTTTTGGGAGCCTCTTGTTAATAAGAATTTTACTCCAGATAGGTTTATTGGCAACATCTTTTTTAAAATCGGAGTGCTCTCTCTCATCTATATTTACCGGGAAAGCGCCTTTATCATTAATCACTTTTGCAATTGCAAGAGAGTATGCCTCTTTGTAGTAGACTATCTGGTTATCCCAGAGCGCAATCTTTGATATATCTCTGGCAGCAAGGTGCAAGCTCTTTCTCTTTTCATCTGATAGATGACTTATGTGTAGAATCTTTTTTACTACACCCTCTACAACCTTTAAGTAGTTAAAGTCTCCTCTCTCAATAATCTCAATTGCCTCCTCCTTTCTCTTAGAGTGATCTCTCACCCAAAGGCCAAAGCCTGTAAGGGAGGTGGTTATTGTGGGAACTCCGAAAGCCAGACTCTCCAGAGGGGTATACCCCCACGGCTCATAATAGGATGGAAACACGGAGAGGTCCAGACCGCAAAGAAGTTGGTAATATGTGAAGTTGAAAATCCCGTCATTCCCGTTGAGATAGGATGGTATAAAGAGCAGCTTAACCAAATCTCCCTCTCTGTTAAGAAGGTTTAGTTCATTCACTCTCTTAAGAACCGGATCCCAACTTGGTTCATTTAATGTATGAGATGTATTGGTGGTATACTCTCCGCCGTTTTGAATTTTGTTTAACAGATCTCTGTCGGCCCCTTTGTGCCCGGCAGGAACGAAGATCCACGCTATAATCTCTCTCTTTAGATCTTTGGAACCGTTAAGAGCGCCCAGAGCATCCAAATATACATCAATACCTTTGTTTTTGTATTCGTATCTTCCGCTTATACCAACCATAAGAGCGTTATCGGATACCGGAATTCCGGTCATTAGCCGGGCAATCTCAATCAACTTTTTCTTTGCACTTTTCGCACAAATCTTATACTCATTCTCTTTTGGAGTAAAACTGTTTTCAAAGCCGTTTGGTGTCACCACATCTACCTTCCTGCCAAGAAAGTGGCTGCACTCACGGGCGGTTATATCCGAAACTGTAGTGAAAACATCTGCCTGGTTTGCAGCAATTTTCTCAAGTGAGTGCTTGGATACCACATTAAACTCCTGCGCCTTCTCCTCGGGAGAGTACTGGGTCATATTGTCATAGAGGGGAAGATTATTTCCGGCAATCGACCTTCCGACAACCGTTGCGTGAGTAGTGAAAACTGTTGCAACAGGCAGGTTTGTGGTTTTAAGATAGAGAACTCCGGCACCTGTCATCCACTCGTGAAACTGAGCAACTGCCTTGTGATGAGGAGCAAGGTTGAACTTTACATAACTCTCTATAACTTTACCGGTTGCATAACCAAATAGAGTGCTCTCTAAATAGTCCCAGTGTCCGGCTATTGAGTCCAACCCGTATTTTATCCAGAACTCTGTCAGTATCTCATCTTTTTTAGAGAGAAATGTACTGAAGTCTACCAGAATTACTATTGGGGTTCCTGAAACATTCCATCTCCCCACTCTTATCCGGAGCCCCTCTTGCGCAGCTTTTCCTCTCCAGGCACGCAAAAGATTCTGGTCTTCAAGAAATTCAGGATTTTTTTCGGTATCCCTCCATACGTCGGGCCCAATAAGTATATGATTGTTTTGAAGCTCTTTAGAAAGATTTAATGCCTTAGTGGCTATAACTGTATGTATCCCTCCAACTTTATTACACACCTCCCAACTAACCTCAAAAAGATAATCGGGTGATACAAACTTTTTTTCTGACATTTTTTATAAGTTATATACAATTTGTTTTAAACTATTTGCCGGTTTTCGGCTTCGTTTTAGGTTTTGTCCTCTTTTCCGGTTTTAGAGCCTTCCCGGCTTTGGGCTTTGATTTTATTTTTGCCTTTTCTCTCTTTATGGGCTCTGCTAATTTTTTTGAGCCACTTTTTTCTGCAATAATTGTTCCACTTAACTCCGGAGCTGCCGCCAAGGCCTTCTCTACCCTAAGCAGAAAGTCGCTTAAAACATTCATATAGTTTATAAATGCTTCGTATGGAGTGTCGTATGGATTGAAGTATGAGTGTACTGCTCCGTCCGAGAAAAATTTCGTACACATATAGTAGAAGTGGTCACTCTCCTGAAGTCGCCTGAAATCTGAGAGTAACTTAGGATCGTTAACTCTTCTTACATCGCTCTCTGCCGAGTAAAGTTTATTGAATGCCTCATTTTGGAGCTCATTTCCAAGCCAGGCACTGGTATCCCTCTCCTCATCTGCCCAGGAGATAGGGAATGGTACGTGAAGCGGTGCAACAGGCTGATGTTTTATACAAATCTGAGACGGGGTATCGAATGTTACATTTGTCCTGGATAGTACAGCCTCCGGCAGATGTCTCATAAACTCAAAAATTCCCGATGAAGCACTCTGATGCTCCCCAAATGTTTCGTAATCCATAAAAAGGTTAACAATATCGTCCTTTGCCAATGTATCGGAGATCCAGGTTACATATTTGTCGGTCGTAAGCGGCCAGTTAGACCAGGATCTGTTGGAAAAGCGAAAAGCGATATCGTCACTGAGGTTGAAGTTCTTAAGAAGAAGTTTTAGCCTTGGGTTAATAGCATTTGTATAGAGATAGTTCGGACTTTTCCACCCGAGGATATGTTTTGCCCCCTCTGTGAGCATTGCTGTAAAACCCATCTCCGAAACCATAGATCCGATAAGATCTGAGTATATAAGCTCTGTGTTACGGAAGACTGTGGGCTTTATTCCGAAGAGTGACTCAATCTTTGCGCTATGAATCATAACCTGCTCTTTAAACTCTGTAGGAGATTTCAGAGAGGCCAGAGAGTGGGAATATGTCTCGGCAAGAAACTCCACACAACCTGTCTTTGCAAGCTCTTGAAAACTTGATATAACTTCGGGAGCAAACTTCTCAAATTGCTCAATTGCAACTCCGGAGATTGAGAAGGCAACTTTAAAAGCTCCATTGTACTTTTTTATAAGCTCCCCAAGAAGAGAGTTGGCAGGCAGATAGCACCTGTCCGCAACCCGGCGGAGTATGGTTCTGTTTGCAAAATCGTCGAAGTAATGGCTCTCCCTGCCTATATCAAAGAATCTGTATAAGCGCAGCCTGTCCGGCTGATGCACCTGAAAATAAAAGCAAATACTTTTTTCCATAACTTCTAGTTTTTCATTTTTTAATTATAGCGGAATAGATCTCACTCACCCTGTATGCAGCAGCATCCCATTTTAGGGAGTTTACCTCGTTTAGCCCGTGTTTTACAGACATTGCAGATAGTGCAGGGTATGAAAGCAGGGCGTATATTGAATCTGCCATAGCATCTATATCCCAGAAATCTACTTTGATAGCGTGACGAAGAACCTCTGCCACTCCGCTCTGTTTTGAGATAATTGTCGGGACATTTGACCTCATAGCCTCAAGAGGTGAGATGCCGAATGGCTCTGAGACAGATGGCATTACATAAACATCGGAGTAGGCAAACATCTGCTTAACCTCACCTCCGCGAAGAAATCCTGTAAAGTGAAACTTATGGGCAATCCCCAATTTTGCCACCCGTCGGATGCATCTGTTGAGCAAATCTCCGTTTCCTGCCATTACAAAGCGCACATTCGGGTAACGCTTTATCACTTTGTTCGCAGCCTCAATAAAGTACTCCGGACCCTTCTGGTATGTAATTCTTCCAAGAAATGTTACAATTTTCTCCGGTACTCCTCTATCTATCTGGAGATGCTCAAATCCCTGAAAATCTACGGCATTGTGAACGGTAACTACCTTTTCCGGATTTATTCCGTATTTGTTTAAAATAATATTACGGGTCAGATGGCTTACTGCAACAACTCTGTCTGCCTCCCTCATACCCATCTTCTCTATATCGAACACCTCGGTGTTGATGTTGTTTCCACTCCTGTCAAACTCGGTTGCGTGCATATGAACCACCAGTGGTTTACCGCTAACCCTCTTTGCTGCAACTCCTGCCAAATAGGTGAGCCAGTCGTGAGCGTGAATTACATCAAAATCATTTCTAAGAGCAATCTCTGCACCTACTAGTGCATATCTGACAACCTCCTCCATTAGGGTCTTACCGTACTTTCCCGAGAATTTATATTTCTGTCCAAAGCCTAGCTTAAACTCCTCTATTTGACCCTGTTGTAGATTTGACAGCATCTCTGTGAACTCCTGAGGGTCCATATAAGGAATTAGATTAGAGCCAATTCTTATAAACTGAACCTTCTCAAGAAAATCCCTGACATTTCGACAACTTTCGGAGACCTCTATTTCGCTTGCATCTATTATGCTTACTGCGCTTTTGTCCTCATCTCCTGTTGCAGATGGCATAACAAACAGAACCTCGACTCCGTTATTGGCTAAACCTTTGGTCAACCCATAACAGGCTGTTCCCAAACCTCCTGATATATGCGGAGGAAACTCCCATCCAAACATCAGTACCTTCATAGCTCAGAGTTTTTATAGTTTTCAATCAGACGCATTGAGGTGAGAAGAGATGCGACAGATACAGAGTAGGATGTACAACCGTGAGGCTGATGTGGAGGGTCACCGTCAAAAACTTCTGATATTGAACCTATACAGTGGAGCGAAAGTTCCTCTTCGAAGGCCTCCACCAACTCTTGTGCCTTGATCAAAAAGCTGGCTCCATACAGTTTGAACATAGCGTCTATATAGAAGCTTAGAAGCCATACCCTGGCAGTCCCCTGATGGTATGCCATATCACGGGTAACCTGGTCGCCGTCATATTCACCCTTATAGAGCGGATTTTTTGGAGATAGAGTTCTGATACCCCTTACGGTAAGCAGCTCTTTCTTTATGCTCTTAAGCACTTTTGCCTTTGTCTCTTCATCCAGAGGGGAGTATTTTAAAGAGCAGGCAAATAGTTGATTGGGTCTTGTAAATTTATTCTGACCCTCGGGGCCTACATAATCTGCAAGGTGATCTTTCTCTTCAATCTTGAATGCCCTGATAAAATTTCTCTCAATATTTTGTTTTATGTAATCCCAATCCTCAGCAAATTCTGCATCACCCGATTTTGATGCCAACTCCATTGAGCAGCAAATTGCATTGTACCACAGAGAGTTTATCTCAATTTGATACCCTGCTCTTTCAGTAATAGGCTCTCCGTACGCATAAGCATCCATCCAGGTTAGAGCGACACCTCTCTCCTCTCCCCAGAGAAGTCCATTTTCGTGCATATTTACATTGATGCGGGAACCATCTCTGTATGAGTTAAGAATATCCTTTAGCACACCCCCGTATCTCTTCCATATAGCCTTATCTTCACCGGTATGCTCTATATATTGCTGAAGAGCCCAGAAAAACCAAAGCGGTACATCTGTCTCACTGCTCTTTTTGGTCAGTTTATCCCGATTTTTACGAACTATTGTATCGATTGTATCGAGAAAGGTCTTTTTATCACAGTAGGAGCTGATGGTTAGTCCCGGAAGAGCAAGAAGGGTGTCGCGAAGTTTCTGATCCAGCCAGGGGTATCCTGCAAAGATCAATGTATCCTCTCCTCTTTTTGTAACAAACTGACTTGCAGATATCTTAAGACAACTTGCAAAGCTATCCCGGTGATTCTTCTCGGTTAGGTTTTTTTCAAATTTTCTATTTAATAGTGATGGATTCTCCTCCTTAACAGAGGCCGAAAATATTATTGTCTGCCCTTTTTTTATTGGCATCTCAAAATATCCGGGTACAAAAAGATCTTCCCTGGACTCAAGAACCCTGCGACTCTCCTCTTTGTATTCAATATTGTAGTACCAGTCCGGATTAGAGATAAATTCGTTTTTTGTACTTAACTGAAGATTCAGTTCCGGGAAACCTTGATACAGACAAAAACTCCTACCTTTCTCTATCTCTCTGTACTTTCTGTTTACACTGTTGTTTGCTTTTGAGAGTGAGTGAATATTTCTGAATGCAAGAAAAGGCTTTAACCTTAATGTTGTTGGAGAGTGAGCCTCCAATAGGGTATATCGGATAAGCAGATGCTCTTCCCTGTTTGAGAGAATCATCACCTTTCTTAATACCATCCCCCCGACTGCATAGGTGACAGCTACAACTTTATCAATTTCAAAATTAGTTATATACTTATGCCCTCTCGGTTCATAAACCTCTCCGTAGCAATGAATTCCAAGATTAAATTCCTTTCCGTGCTGGATTAGAGTTTCGTCAAGAGATGAGAGTAAGACGTGTTTTTCGTTATTGAACTGCTCCAATGGCAGTACAAGCAGACCGTGATACTTTCTGGTGTTACATCCGGCTATTGTTGTGTTGAGATAACCGCCGGCGTGGTTTGTGGAGAGATACTCTCTTTTAAGAGAGTATTCTAGATTAACCAACTCTTTCTTATTAAACTCCAAATAGGCCATAATCTCTCGAATTTTAGGTGCAAGTTAATAAAATTATAGTTACGAATTTGTTACCTTTTCTCTTTTTTTAGAACGATTGCGCTCCTGCAGGGAAGATACAAAGAGAGGGAATCTCTGCCCTCTTTAAATAGAGTTATATGTTTTACATCTTGATTATTACGGTTGAATCCTCCAAATTTTTTCATATCTGTATCCAGAACAGTTTTATATGAGCCCTCAGGTGCAGAGAGAGATAGGTCCGGATAGGAATTTAAGGGGCTGAAGTTAAATGCGAATATGTACTCTCCCCTTTTAAAGATAAGAATCTGTCTTTCGTTGTGCACATATAGTATCTCGGGTCTGCTTCTGAACAGTGTGGAGCTTTTAACCAGATTAATCATTGCCCTGTCAAACTCTAATAGCCAGGAGTATTTCAAAAGCTTGTTATCTGCAAGCGACCACTGCCTGCGGGCATAGTGATAGGACCAGTTATTTCCCTCTCTTGGGAAATCAATCCACTCCGGGTGTCCGAACTCATTCCCCATAAAATTGAGATAACCGTCTCCCGCGGTAGAGATAGTTGCAAGGCGTATCATCTTGTGCAGAGCTACTCCTCTATCTACAACCAGAGATGTAATATTTCTACTCATTGAAGTGTACATCTCACTATCTATTAGTCTGAATATTATGGTCTTATCTCCAACCATTGCTTGGTCGTGACACTCAGCATAACTAATAGTCTTCTCATCTTCTCTCTTGTTGGTGAGCTCGTGAAACATATCACTGACATTCCAATCCTCATCCCGAAGCTCCTTTATCCACTTTATCCAGTTATCTGCAACCCCCATACTCATACGGAAATCAAATCCGACACCTCCATTTTTGAATGGTGCCGCCAGCCCCGGCATACCGCTTACATCTTCGGCAATAGTTATTGCATCCGGGTTAATCTCACGAATAAGCTGGTTAGCCAAAACCAGATATGTAATTGCGTCTTCATCCTGATTGCTGTCAAAATAGCAGGAGTAGTCTGTAAAATCCTTCCCCAAACCGTGATCGTAATAGATCATACTTGTTATGCCGTCAAATCTGAATCCGTCAAATTTAAACTCCTCCATCCAGTATTTACAATTAGACAGAAGAAAGTGTATCACTTCGCTTTTCCCGTAATTAAAGCAACGCGAGGTCCAGGCCGGATGGTAACCTCTCTCTCCGGCGTGAAAATAGAGATCTTCCGTTCCGTCAAAAAGAGAGAGCCCCTCAAGAGTATTGTTTACCGCGTGGGAGTGAATAATATCCAGAACAACCGCAATATTCAAAGAGTGAGCTTCGTCTATTAGCATTTTGAGCTCTTCCGGGGTGCCGAATCTTGAACTTACCGCAAAAAACCCCGAGACCTGATATCCGAAAGAGCCATAGTAGGGGTGCTCCTGAATTGCCATCAGCTGAATAGTATTGTAACCCAGTTTTGCTATCCGTGGCAAGACATTTTCACGAAAATAGTTGAAACTGCCAACCCCCTGTTCCTGAGTGCTCATACCAATATGAGCCTCATATATTAGTGGGTTTTTTATCTTTTTTATTGTGGGAGAGTTCCATTTGTAGGGTTTTGGATCCCAAAGCTGAGCAGCAAAAAGTTTACTCTTTTCATCCTGAACAGTTCGGGTCGCATAGGCAGGAATTCTCTCCCCCTCTCCCCCATTCCAGGTGATATGCCATTTGTAGAGATCTCCGTGTTTCAATGCTGCTTTTGGGAGTATAAGTTCCCAATTACCGGACTCTAATTTACTGAACCTAAATTCTTCACGCTTTTCCCAAGAGTTCAAATCACCAATCAGGTAAAGAGATGTGGCATTAGGGGCCCATTCGCGGAATATCCAACTACCTATGGTATCTCTTGTTACTCCATAGTAGAGATGCGAGTTTACCGAATGTTTTAGAGGCTTTCCATATCCCGAGAGCTCCAGAGATTTAATAACAGATTTGGAGTATCTTCTCCAAATTGCATCTTTCCAGGGCTCCAGCCAGGGGTCGTCCATCCAAAGTTTCAAATCTTTCATATCGGGGTATAACTAATTAAGAAGTTTATCTGTCTCCTCTCTGAATCCCTTGATTTGATCCCGGCAAAACTTAACTAAATCCAGCGCTTTCTTCACCTCTTCTGCAATGTTTTCCAAATCTGTTTCCGGGTTTTCAATCCTGACAACAAGCTCCTCCAGCTGTGCAAGTGCCTGTTTGTATGTAAAACTATCTTTTTTTGCCATCTCTTATAGAATTTATTTTGCAGTTAAAAGAGCCGTCAGAAAGCAACAGTGTGAAATCATCTCCGACCTGTGCATCTTTTATGCTCCCTATTTTTTTACCCCCTTTTAGAGCAAGTGAGTACCCTCTCTCCAGAATAGCAAAGGGGCTTGCCGATATTACTCTTCTTTCATAAATGTCCAGCAGATGTTCAACCTCTCTGTAACGGGTACGAAGTGCCACTGTCATTCTCTCGTTAAACCTCTCCAAACTGTTTGTTTCGCTCTGTAATCTCGATTGCAAAGATAGTGAAACTCTGCGGGAGAGGAAAATAAGTTGCTGCTCCTCTGCCACAAACAGATCAATGATAAAGGCAGCTGCAGCCGTGGGTGTTTTTAATGAGGTGTGCGCAACCATATCTGCAATATGATAGTCGTGGTCGTGACCAACTGCAAAAACAACAGGAAGGGGGAACTGTGCAATATTTATTGCAAGATTGTAGTCATCAAAACAGACTAAATCCTGTGCGGCTCCTCCACCTCTTAAAATCAGTAGGAGGTCAAAATTATTCATCTCGCAGGCTACTCTCTCCATCTGTTCAATAATTCCGTCCGGGGCACTCTCTCCCTGCATAGGTGCAGGAAAAAGTTTTATCGAAAATGAGAAACCATAATCATTTTCCTCTAAATGCTTGGTAAAGTCTCTAAATCCTGCTGCCCCTTCAGATGATATAACTGCCAACCTGCGAGGCAATAAGGGTATCTCTAATGAAGAGTTAATCTCAAACATCCCCTCCTGAGTCAATCTCTGAATACTCCTCTGTCTGATAATCTCCTGCTCTCCTATGGTAAAGGTCGGATCTATATCTGTAATTACCAGGCTCATTCCGTAAAGCTGGGAATATGTCACCTGAACATTAACCAAAATAGAGAGTCCTCGCTCTAGAGCTCTTCCGGTAGTGGTTTCGAAATAGGGCCTTAGCATACGAAATGATGAGGCCCATATTACAGCCTGAATCTTTGCGGTTACCCCGCCGCTCCCCTGAGCCTTCTCAATTAAATCTATGTAACAGTGTCCCTGGGAGTGAATCTTTACTTCGCCAGTCTCCGCTCTAACCCAGTATCTTCTAGAAAATGAGCTCTCAATGGCCCCTTTTATCCTCTCCTGCAGCTCTCCAAGTGTAATCTCCTCTCTTTTTGTCATTTTTGCCAAATTTGATGCTCTTGGCACAAATATACGCAATAAAGTTGTACATTTGCGATGTCAATAATGCTATGAAGATCTCTCAAGCCATATTCTCCGGAAGCTCTCCAACCATAAAGGAGAGGCCGGCCGTAAAATTACCGGAATTTGCCTTTATCGGCAGGTCAAATGTAGGTAAATCATCCTTAATCAATATGTTGTGTAGGATGGGTAAGCTTGCCCACACGTCTGCAAAGCCGGGTAAAACCAGGCTCATTAACCACTTCCTCATAAACGAATCCTGGTATTTGGTTGACCTCCCGGGCTACGGTTATGCCAAAATCTCCAAGAAGGAGAAGGAGGTGTTGTCTGAGATGATTAAGAACTATATTAACGGATCTGCAGAGCTTGCGAATCTGTTTGTACTTTTAGACTCCAGACACGAAATCCAGAAAATTGACCTCAATTTCATAAACACCCTTGGAGAGGCAGGTGTTCCGTTCTCAATAATATATACAAAATGTGATAAAGTGGGGGTAAATACCCTGCAGAAGCAGATTGAACTCAATAATAAAGCTCTGCTTCAGTATTGGGAGGAGTTGCCTGTGACATTTATAACCTCATCTGAAACCGGTATGGGAAGGGAAGAGGTTCTAGACTATATTGACAAACTTTTTAAAAACATAAAACCATAGTTATGGATCATCAACATAAGATTAAGATTTTTTCTTGCAGGAGCTCCAGATATCTTGCCGAAAAGATTGCTCTCTCTCTTAAGCTTGAGATTGGGAAATCCTCTGTTACAGTATTCAGTGATGGCGAATTTCAGCCCGCTTTTGAAGAGAGTGTCAGAGGTGCAACCGTTTTCATTGTTCAGTCTACAATTCCGCCGGTCGATAATATCTTTGAACTGCTACTTATGATTGATGCTGCAAGAAGAGCATCTGCATATAAAGTTATTGCCGTTATTCCATACTTCGGCTGGGCACGCCAGGACCGCAAAGACAGACCAAGAGTACCCATAGGAGCAAAAATGGTTGCAAATCTGCTGGATGCGGCAGGTTGCGACAGAGTGATGACTGCAGATCTTCACGCAGACCAAATTCAGGGCTTTTTTGACTTCCCTGTTGACCACATCTATGCTAGCTCTATATTCCTGCCATATCTTCGGGATCTTAAACTGGAAAATCTTTCTATAGCCGCACCGGATATGGGAGGTGCAAAGAGGGCAAATGCATACTCCAGAATTCTGGGCTGTCCTCTTATAATTTGCCATAAATCACGAGAAAAGGCAAATGTTGTGGGCTCTATGACAGCTATAGGCGATGTTGAGGGAAGAAATATTGTCATCATAGATGATATGATAGATACCGCCGGAACCATTACCAAAGCAGCAGATATGCTTATGGACAAGGGGGCGCTAAGTGTTCGGGCACTTGCTACCCACGCAGTTCTCTCAGGCCCTGCCTATGAGAGAATCGCAAAATCTCAACTTTTAGAGGTAATCATTTCGGACACTATCCCTATTAAACCCTCTCCGGAGACAGATATGAGTAAGATTAAAATCCTCTCTGTTGCCGAAATATTTGCAGATGTTATTGACAAAGTTTATAACTACCAAAGTATAAGTTCAAGCTTTATATTCTAGATTATGCAAGAGGTAAAAACAGATCTGCTATACGGAAAACTTGTACGGGGTATTGAACTCTTTTTCAGGGAACAGGGCAAAGAGAGAGCTGTTCTTGGACTCTCCGGAGGAGTAGACTCTGCCGTAGTTGCCTCTCTTGCAGTTGAGGCTCTTGGGGCAGACAATGTTCACGCCATCCTGATGCCATCTCCTTACTCTACCCTGCACTCTGTTGCAGATGCGGTTGAGCTTGCAGGAAATTTAAATATAGAACACTCTATAGTTCCCATTGAGACAATCCTTAACCGCTATGTAAATGAGCTGGAAGATCTCTTTTGCGGAGACTTGAAGAGTATCACACTCGAAAACATACAGGCCAGAATAAGATCAAACATCCTTATGGCCTATAGCAATAATACAGGGGCACTAGTACTGAATACTTCAAATAAGAGCGAACTTGCTATGGGTTACGGAACTCTCTACGGAGATCTCAGCGGAGCACTTATGGTTATTGCAGATCAATACAAGTTGCAGGTTTACTCCCTTGCCCGCTACATCAACAGTTTAAAAAAAGTCATTCCGGAATCTACTCTCACAAAAGAGCCATCTGCAGAGTTGAGATCTTTTCAAAAAGATAGCGACACTCTTCCGGAATACTCAGTTTTGGACCCAATTTTGCATTCTCTCATAGAGGAGGGCAAGAGTGCGCAGGAGGTTATATCTGCAGGTAGCGAAATGATATTGGTAGACAGAATATTAAAACAGATGGCATCCTCATCCTTTAAAGTCCATCAACTGCCGCCAATGCTTCAAACAGGTGATTCTCCTCTTTTGCCTCCTTATAAGTGTATTAAATGCAATTAATTATGTCACTATTTATTATAACTGTTGTAATTCTTGCCATCGCTGTCTTTCTCTTCTCCTTCAACATTATTTTCCGTAAAAACGGGAAATTCCCGGAGTCAGAGATAGGACACAATAAAGAGATGCGCAAACTGGGCCTTATGTGTGCCAAATCACAAGAGAAGATACTCTGGAAAAAGAGAGAAGAGAAGGAGGGTTGCTCCTCTTGCTGCTGCTCCTGCGAAGATTAAAAATCTCGTTTTACAATAATTGACTATCTTTGCCCCCATTATGAGTATTGTTGCAATAGTTGGACGCCCGAATGTGGGCAAATCTACTTTTTTTAACCGCCTTGTCGGTATGAGACAGGCAATCGTCGATGAGATTGCCGGAGTGACACGGGACCGTCACTATGGTCGCTGTGAGTGGAATGCAAAAGAGTTTTCGGTAATAGATACAGGTGGTTACGCCGTAAATACAGATGATGTTTTTGAGGAGGAGATCAGGAAACAGGTTCTGCTTGCCATTGAGGAGGCAGATCTTATACTTTTTATGTGTGATGTCAACTCCGGAATAACTGACTTCGACTATACAATTGCAGATATTCTTCGCAGGGCAAAAAAACCTGTTCTGGTACTTGCCAATAAGGTAGATACAGGAGAGAGAATGTTTGATGTCCACCAGTTTAACTCGTTTGGTTTGGGAGAACCCTGGGCAATATCATCTGCCAGTGGCAGCGGCTCCGGAGATCTGCTGGATAAAATAGTTGAGATGCTTCCTGCAGAGGAGGAGGAGAAGGAGGAGAAGAGGCTTCCACACCTTGCCATAATAGGCAAACCAAATGTGGGTAAATCTTCAATGGCAAATGCACTTCTGGGGGAGGAGAGAAACATAGTAACACCTGTTGCAGGAACAACCAGAGACTCAATATCTTCCTACTACAACAAATTTGGACACGAATTTATTTTGGTGGACACGGCCGGGTTGAGAAAAAAGGCCAGGGTGAAGGAAGATCTTGAATTTTACTCTGTTATGCGCTCTATTAGAGCTATTGAGTACTCAGATGTCTGTATTCTTATGCTGGACGCTCAGCTGGGTGTAGAGCATCAGGATATGGCGATTTTCAATCTGATTATCCGAAACAGAAAAGGTTGCGTTATTGTTGTTAATAAGTGGGACACAATAGAGGATAAGGGAACAAACACAATGAAGGAGTTTACCCAAAAAATATCGGACCGTATCGCCCCATTCAACGATATTCCAATTATCTTCACCTCTGTGATAAATAAGCAGAGAATACTGGATGTACTCAATGCCGCTGCAAAAGTGTTTGCAAACCGCGCAAAAAGAATAACCACATCCAAGCTCAACGAGATTATGTTACCCGAAATTGAGAAATATCCGCCACCTTCAATAAAGGGTAAATATGTAAGAATCAAATATATAGTTCAACTTCCAACTCCTGCTCCATCTTTTGCATTCTTCTGCAATCTTCCACAGTATGTAAGGGAAGATTACAAAAGGTTCCTGGAAAACAGGCTCCGTGAGAAATTTGATTTCACCGGAGTACCAATTCAGATCTTCCTGCGTCAGAAATAGTTTAGACCGGAATTCTTACTACAAAGTTGGCTCCCCTTAATTTTTGAGATTTTTCGTAATAGATAGATCCCTGGCTCTGTTCCATTATACTCCTGCATATTGCCAGACCGAGACCGGTACCTCCGCTCTTGGTGGTAAAGTTTGGTTTGAAAAGCCTGTGAGTAAGACTCTCCGGTACTCCCGGCCCATCGTCCTCTACTCTGACCTCATAATAATCTGCACCTCTGTCTACAGTAATGATAATGCTGCCGCCATCCTCCTGCTGCTCTACAGCCTGAACCGCATTTGAAAAGAGATTTACAAAAACTCTGGTTAGCTGGGTTCTGCGGGCAATTACAAAAGCATCCTTTGCACTACTCTCCATTGTCAGAACAATGTTATCTCTGGTGTTAAAGAGTATAAGCTGCTCTCTTATTAGTGTGTTAAGATCGAACCTGGTAAGCTCTTCGGAGTAGAATCTTGAGAAGCTGGAAAACTCCCCTGCAGCATCTGCGAGTATATCTATCTGCTCTATGAGCGAGTTTGCCAAAGAGTCAAATCTGTTTGGCCAATCTTTAACTCCCTGCTCTTTGAGCCTCATCAGATGCTGTATACTAAGCCTCATTGGGGTTAGAGGATTCTTTATCTCGTGAGCAATCTGCCTTGCCATCTCTCTCCAGGCCTGCTCTCTTTCGCCTGCAGCCAGACGCCGTGTACTCTCATTTACATCGTCAACCATCTTATTGTAGGCAACAACCAATATCCCAAGTTCGTCCCGGTTGGTATAGTTGATATGCTCCGGTTGCTGGGAAATATCCAGCAGCTCCATTTTACGGCTGATTTCGGCAAGCGGTTTGGATATGGAGTTGGAGAGCGCCACGCCTCCAAATACCGCTGCTAGCAGCAGAAGCAGATAAATATTAATTATGGCAGCTATTATTGAAGATGCATCCTTACGGAAGTCACTCTGCCGTGAGAAATACGGAATATTCAGTATTGCTATGAGATTTCCGTCAAGATTAAAGAGCGGGGCATAAAGAGAGTAGTAAGTGAGATCTCCTATCTTCTCCTTGTTGACAAACTGTTTTTTGTTATTAAAGACAATCTCTTTATAAGCCTGAGGGTTCATTCGGTATCCCAGAAGATAGCGGTCAAATATCTCTGACCTGGTCGTTTTGAGCAGGAGTCCGTCCGAACGATACACATTAATATCTATCTGTGCAGAGTTGGAGAGGCTGTTCATTGCCTCTAATAGTTTATAACTGTTAAATTGAGGGTCATTGAAGCGTTGAGCATATTTGCTGTATGCACTCAGTGTACTCTGTACAGATGATATCTTCTCCTCCATCTGCTCACGATTGTTCTCTTCAAAATATCTGACAGAGAACCATATACTACCGGCACCCATTGCAAGTAACGCAAAAACCAATGAAGATATAATAAGAACCGATATTTTCCAGCGGAACGAGTTTCTCGGAATCGAGAGCAGATAGCTCTTCTGTCTGACACCTATCAGGGATAGTATCATAAACGAGAAGAATAGCATCAGGTATGAGAAGGAGACAACATACGGGAAGATGTTTCTCTCCTGTCTGGAGATGATTATAAGATTTTCCGGAGAGATATTGTTTACAAAATGGATATATCCGTCTCTCTTTTCAACTCTGTAACCAGGCTCGTACTCTTTCTGAGTTGTGATGGGATAGTTATACTCTCCCGAATAGGTGACTAATCGGTTATTTAGATATTTGGCAAATGAATAGCCCGAAGGAAGGTTATAATTTTCAATCTTTTTATGATCTAGCAGCAGGTCCGGATAACCTATAGATTCGCGAAGAAATTTACTGTCCAGCTCGATAAAGAGGCGAACCTCCTCCCCATAACTAAAATAGGTAAAGACTCCCATATAGCTTATTCTCCCGTTGAAGTTATTCATAAAGGAGAATCTAGAATTCTCTCCAAGCTGCATCCCGTACAGATAGAGCTCTCTGTCAAAAAAGGTGTAACAGTGAACCTGAGGAGCATTCAAATCCAAGATATTAGGGATCATCATAGTATTGCTTTTACATACTGTGAGCCTCATATCGTAGCGCTGAAGAATATTCCAAAAATAGGCTTCAGTCAGCCTGCTGTTAATAATCTGTAAATTTTGATCTAAGCCGACCAACATAGCTATAATTTGATCATTAACAATATTTTTCTCCAATCCTTTAAGTTGGAGCTCCATATTTAAATCCCTCTCAACAGACATCTTTGTGGTCCAGACCCTGTTTCTGTTAAACTCTTTGTTATAGCCGTAAATACTAACCGTAAACAGTGTGTAGAGTGAGATTAGGGTTATAAAGAGTGCAAGCGGCCTCTTGTGAAAAAACGAGTAGCGTCTCTCTCTGCTCAGAAACGGCCGCAGCAATTGCAGAGAGAAGAGCAGAGCCATAAAGAGCAATCCATAGCTGACATATACCAGTAATGTGTATATTGAGATTCCGTCAATCTTATATAACTCCATTACAATATTGGAGTTAAGAATGAGAGACCTGATGCTAAAGTGTATATATGGTAAAAGCAGCAGCGGGATTATAAAAAAGAGCCAGCCGAGAAGTACCCTTTTAGTGGAGCCGGCTTTCATCACAGCAAGCGCAATGCTTCTTCGTACCATAAACAGAGCCATAAGAAGCAGGTAGATGAGAATATTGTTTATAAGAAGATCTGCCAGAGAGTTGAAAAGTCCAAAATCTGCATAAAGATTGGGCGAAAATATCTCCATATCTCCCTGCATCTGCCTCGATTGATAAAGCGCTACAAGCCTAACAACTACAAGGCCGGAAGCTGTTAAGAAAAACTCTTTAATCCCCCGTTTGTACTGAAGGTTTGAGAAAAGTGCAGCAATGGCAAAGAGAATTGCAAACCAGCGCAGAATAATTCCTGCCTGAGAAGACTTTACAGGAAGATTCTTAATGACAGAGAAGAGTACTCCGCCATCTTTGCCGTGAACAATATAGGACTCGTCAAATGTCACCGGCACTATAGAGAATTGTCTCCTAAGCGAGAAATTGGGGTTTATCTTATTATTAAGAATAGTGTTCTCGGTAGGATAGTCGGTCTGAACCAGCAGGGCAGTGATAACTGTCTGATTGTTCCTTGAATATATATTAACGATGTACCAGGCAGATCCCAGACTCACATACTGCTCCGAAACTCCCAGATATGCCAGGGGAGTATTTGTAACAACTGTACTATTGAGGTGGTTAAGAGTGTAGCCGAATGTAAAAAGGTCTATATCGTCATTAGATATTGGAAGTTGATTGGCCCAGGAGTGAAGGGTATTGTCAAAATATCTGTAGATGACCATATCTTCGGGAAGCTCCTCGTCAAAAGATAGAAACTGGTCAGTTGGGTGTTTTATTGTCTTTACGGCGAACTCTTCAAGCAGCTTTTGCCTTTTATGAATTCGGCTCTCCAAATTTGAGACCTCCCTGTCCATAGAGTCTGTAGACGAGAACTCCATAAAGGAGGCAATTGTCATCCCCAGGACACATATCCAAAGAATGGAGGTTCTTTTTCTTATCGAGTATTTAATACTTCTCCTTATCATCTATTTATGGTGATAGGGTTCCCCTTTTATTATTGTAAAAGCTCTGTAGAGCTGTTCCAAAAAAATAACTCTTACCATCTGGTGAGAGAATGTCATCCTGGAGAGCGAAATCTTGTCATTTGATCTTTTATATACGGCATCAGAAAATCCGTATGCTCCCCCTACCGCAAAAACTATCTTTTTTATACCCCGCACGCTCCACCTCTCGACTCTTAACGCAAAATCCTCCGAAGTAAGTTGCACTCCCCTCTCATCAAGTAGTACCAGCTCATCTGTCTCTGCCAGGTTTTTCAAAATTTGTTCTCCCTCTTTTTCTTTTATCTGCTCTTTGGAGAGTGATGATGAATTTTTTATTTCCGGAATCTCTTTTTTTGAATAGGAAGTATAGTGTTTAAGCCTCTCTTCATAAAGAGAGATGCCCTCCTTGAGGTAGGCTGCTTCTGTCTTTCCAATCAAGAGAAACTCTATCTTCATCCTTACAAAATTACTATTTATTTGAGATATATCGTGGAATTATATTAATTTTATAACTTTACGGGTGGCTTGAATTTTGCTATTACTCTCCTTGAGGAATATTGATATGATGAAAAAGATTTATAGTTTATTAATATTATTGATTACGGGTTTTTCGGGATTATATTCTCAATCCGCGCAGGCTCAGGCAAAAGAACAGGATGTATTCGTTCCTATCTCCAAATATATTCAAAATGGAGATGCCGAAAGTCTATCTGCGTGGTTTGCGACAAATCTCGAGGTTGATATATTGGGAACTAATAATGTTTGCAGCAAACAACAAGCCAAACAGATTGTTAAGGAGTTTTTTACCGCATACTCTCCAAAAAGTTTCGTGATTAACTATCGCAGCGGGAAACCCCCAATGACCTATGCTGTCGGTAATCTTAGTGCCGGCGGAAGTAAATTCAGAATTACACTCTTTGTAAAGACTCAACAAGAAGGCAATTTTATCCAGCAGATCCGAATTGAAAAGGAGTAGGATTCAGTAAAAGAGATCTATACACCACTATCTGAAAATAGGTTTCGCGTAATCTACCACATCTTCCTTGGTAATTACATTGTTGCTTAAGATCATAAGCCGTTCAACCACATTACGCAGCTCACGGATATTACCTGTCCACTTATAGAGGGAGAGCTCTTGTAGTGCGCTATCGTCTATCTTTCTCGGAGGCAACCCACTCTCCTGAGATATCTGTTCAAGAAAGTGCTTTGTTAATAGAGGAATATCCTCTCTTCTCTCAGAGAGCGGCGGCACGTGGATTACAATCACACTCAGCCTGTGATAGAGGTCCTCGCGGAAGGTCCCCTTCTCAATCTCTTCGTTAAGATTTTTATTGGTTGCTGCAATAACTCTCACTTTAACGCTAATATCCTTGTCGCTCCCAACCCTGCTTATCCTGTTCTCCTGAAGAACTCTCAGAACTTTTGCTTGTGCGGCAAGGCTCATATCTCCAATTTCATCCAAAAAAAGTGTCCCGCCATCTGCCTGTTCAAACTTGCCTTTATGTTGTTTTACGGCAGAGGTAAAGGCCCCTTTTTCGTGTCCGAACAGTTCGCTCTCTATGAGTTCTCCCGGTATTGCTGCACAGTTTACCTCAACAAAGGGCATAGAGCATCTGCTGCTCTTCTCGTGCAGCCATCTTGCCACAAGCTCCTTACCGGTTCCGTTTGAACCTGTAATAAGAACCCTTGCCTCAGTGGGAGCTACTCTCTCTATCATATCCTTGATTCTGGTGATTGCAGATGAGACACCAACTATTTCAGGAATTTTGGCAACCCTTTTCTTAAGTGTCTTGGTCTCTTTCACCAGGTTTGTCCTGTCGGTTGCATTCCTTAGAGTTATTAAAATTCTGTTCAGGTCCAGAGGTTTCTGAATAAAATCAAATGCTCCTTTTTTAATGCAGTCTACGGCAGACTCTATTGAGCCGTGTCCGGAGATCATAATTACAGAGGAGTCTACATTGGCTTCGTTTAATCTGTCCAGTAACTCCATTCCGTCCATATTGGGCATCTTGATATCGGAGAAGATTACATCAAAGCTGTCCGAAGTGGCCAGTGCCAACCCTTCAACTCCGTCTGAGGCAAGTGAGACGCTGTGCCCTTCAAACTCAAGAATCTCCTTAAGTGTATTCCTTATTGATTTTTCGTCATCTATTATAAGAAGTTTCATCTCTTTTTAATTTTTTTTTATTCATATTCTCCGATAGAGGATGCTGCCTCTGCCATATAACCCTCTTTAAGAGAGAAAGATGACTGATAAAGCTCTTTAATCCCGATTTTTCTGATTGTGTACTCCACAAATATACTGCCTAAAACCATATAGTCTACTCTCATTGGAGACATACCGGCCATAGAGAGCCTCTCTTCCCGTGTAGAATCAAGTAATCTTTGGTGAAGTGTCAAAAACATATCAACCGGCAGCTCCTTTGCGGGCAGCGAACCATCGTCATCTTTAAAAATAAGCTCCCTCAATGTGTCAAATGATCCGGACGAACCTATTAACAGGGTTGGTTTATATATTTCAATCTGTTCAAAAAGAGTCTTAAGAGCGGTGTCCAGGTAGCTTTTATACCTCTCTATCTCCTCCTCTGTTATTGGATCTGAGGGATTTATTATCTCTCTCATCCTGATAACTCCCAGCGGGAAACTCTCTTTCCAGTAAATTGTATCTTTATCTGCAATTATAAACTCATTGCTTCCACCCCCAATATCCAACATCAACACCTTCTCGTTGTAGAGAATTATTGACTCCCTTATGCCCTTGTATATAAGCTCTGCCTCTCTATCTCCGGAGATAATCTCGACATCCATCCCGTATCTCTCTCTCAACATCTGTGCAAACTGCTCTCCGTTGGAGGCATCTCTTATTGCAGATGTTGCAAAAGCTTTTACTTTGTCGACCCCGCCGAACATCTTAATTTGAGCAAACATATCATCCAAAACCTCAATTGATGACTCTATAGCCTCACTGCTTAGCTCACCACTGATAAAACCGTCTCTCCCTATATGAGATCCCGCCTTTATAACCTTTTTAATGTCGCACTCTCCTTTTGAAATCCTTGCCAGAAGCAGATTAAAAACATTTGTTCCTAAGTCAAAAATAGCAAGTCTCATCAAAAATAATTTTTTCAAAGATAATCCTTTTTTGTGTATGTTTGTTTATTGTATAATTATGAACAGACAAGACATTATCATAGCTGTAGACGGCCACTCATCCACAGGTAAGAGCACTTTTGCCAAAAAGGTTGCTGCCCGCTACGGCCTTATTTATGTAGATACCGGGGCTCTCTACAGGGGAGTTACACTTGCGGCTATTAGGGCTGGTTTTGGAGATAATCTCTTAGAAATTGATGTGGAAAAGTTAAAGATAGTGCTCTCGCAAACAGATATCCGCTTTTTACCGTCTGCCACCGGGGGAGGAAGTGAACTCTACCTTAACGGGGAGAATATTGAGAGAGAGATTCGTACTCTTGAAGTTGCATCGAGAGTAAGCATTTTTGCATCAATTCCTGTAGTGAGGGAGTTTGTGGACTCTATTTTAAAAGAGCTCGGTAAAAAAAGAGGAGTCGTAATGGATGGGAGGGATATCGGGACAGTTGTATTCCCTGATGCAGATCTTAAGATCTTTATGACTGCAGATCCTCAGGTTAGAGCAATGCGAAGATACAAGGAGATAATTGCACGCAATGAGGAGGCCAACTACGAGGATGTTCTCTCCAACGTGATTGAGAGAGACCATATGGATGAAAACAGAGAGACTGCTCCACTTAGAAGAGCAGAGGATGCTATCTTTCTGGATAACAGTGATATGACGCAAGAAGATGAGATGGTATGGATAGAGAAGATAATATCGCAAAGATGGGGTTAACCGTAGAGGTTGACACCAAATCGGGTTTTTGCTATGGAGTAATAAAAGCCATTAAGCAGGCAGAGAACTTCCTTAACAGCAACGAAAAGATCTACTCTTTGGGGGCCATTGTTCATAATAACACAGAGCTTTCAAGGCTAAAAAATCTTGGGATGGAGGTGGTTGATCACTCTATGATTAACAATCTCAAAAGTTCTGTTCTCTTTATAAGGGCTCACGGAGAGCCCCCTTCAACCTATCAATTGGCAAAACAAAAGGGACTAACCGTAATGGACTGTACCTGTCCCGTGGTTTTAAAACTTCAGGAGAGAATCCGCACCGGTTACAAAGAGATTAAAAAAATTGGCGGAACTATTCTGATTTTTGGCAAGAGGGGGCACGCAGAGGTAAACGGATTGATCGGGCAGGTAAACGGAGATGCCATAGTCATTGAGACCGAAAAAGATCTCTCAATAGTCAATTTTAAGAACCCGGTAATGATATTCTCCCAGACGACAAAAGATCCCGGTGAGTACTCGGAGCTCATCTTCAGTATTAAGAGAAGAATTATTGAACAAGGTGGTTCATTAGAGCGCTTTACCTCGCATAATACAATCTGCAAACAGGTCTCTTCACGACACCCCCATCTTAAACTTTTTTCAACTAAACACTCTGTCATAATATTTGTTAGCGGACTCGAGAGCTCAAATGGGAAGGTTCTCTATGAGACCTGCCACTCTGTGAATCCAAGGTCATACAAAATTGAATCTATTTCGGATATTAAACTTTCCTGGTTTAATCCGGGAGACTCGGTGGGTATTTGCGGGGCAACATCAACTCCTATGTGGCAGCTTGAGGAGGTGGCCAAAATAATAAGAGAACTTTAACATTGTTATGGTATCCAAGTCTAACACCTTTGCCGGCGTGATACTTCCATTGCGTATAACAATGGAAGTTACCTATATTGTCCCTGAACAATTTATAAAGAGACTGCACCGGGGATCTTTCGTAAGGGTACCCTTCTCCGGCAGTACCTACACTGCTGTGGTTGATTCTCTTACAAACGAACCACCCCCCTACAAAGGAGAGATAAAGGAGATTGAGTCTTTGGAACCAATCCCGGATGCATCTCAAATGGAGATTGAGTTTTGGAAATGGGTTGCAGAGTACTATATGTGTAGTGTTGGTGAGGTATTTAAAGCAGCCTTTCCGGAGCCTTTGGCAAAGAGAACCCTTCCCAAGAGAAAAAAAGTGTCTCGGGCTGCAACTGCTGTTGAGGCACCCTCGAATCTCTCTGCTGCCCAGCAGGAGGCGATGAGTCTGATAGAGAAGAACATTAAAACAAAGATGCCGACCCTCTTGAAGGGGGTGACAGGTTCCGGTAAGACCGAAATATATATCCAGCTTGCATTTAAGGCGCATTGTAGAGGTGAGAATGTTCTTATTATGGTCCCCGAAATTGCGCTAAGCCGTCAGTTAAGTGAGAGATTGTACCGCATCTTTGGAGATGACCTTCTTGTGTATCACTCAAAACAGAGCCCTGCAGTGAGAAGAGACATATACAACAGAGTTAAGGAGAGCAATAATCCCTATATAGTTTTGGGTTTGAGATCATCTGTTTTCTTGCCTTTCAGCAATTTAGGAGTCATAATTGTTGATGAAGAGCACGACTCCTCATATAAACAGAGTGAGCCCGCACCAAGATATAACGGAAGAGATTCGGCAATTATTCTCTCTAAAATACACTCTGCTGGCGTAGTTTTGGGCTCTGCCACCCCATCTCTTGAGAGTATTTACAACTCACACTCCGGAAGGTACTCTCTGGTAGAGTTGAACGAAAAATTTTACGGAGATCATACTCCATCTGTAGCTATTATTGATACTATCCGGGAACATAAGCGGGGGAAAATGGAGGGGTTATTCTCTCATACTGCTCTCGATGAAATTAAAGAGAGGCTCTCTAAGGGCGAGCAGACACTTATCTTCAGAAACAGACGCTCCTACTCTCCACTTGTTCAGTGCATATATTGCGGAGATATTCCGCATTGCCTTCATTGTAATGTATCAATGAGTTACCATAAAAACAGGGGGACTCTATCCTGCCACTATTGCGACTACTCCAGAAGGTTCACTACTATCTGCACAAAGTGCGGTAAGCCTGGCTTAAAGGAGAGAGGGTGCGGTACAGAGATGATTGAGGAGCAGATAAGAGAGCTCTTCCCTCAGGCCAGAGTTGCGAGGTTTGACGCAGAGACTACTGCTCGTAAAAGTGAAGAGACCAAAATTTTACGCGAATTTGCTAATGGCGATATAGACATATTGGTTGGAACACAAATGGTTAGTAAAGGATTTGATTTTGAAAAACTCACACTGATTCTTCTGGTTCAGGCAGACAGTATGTTTGCAGTTGAAGATTTCAGATCCTCCGAAAGGGCTATGCAGATGTTGGTGCAGCTTGCCGGGCGGGGTGGAAGAAGATACAACAAGAGTCATATTATAGTTCAGACGGCACAACCCGAAAACCAAATTTACCTGCAGTTTGAACAGAGTAACAGTAACATTGCGACAGAGCTTGAGCAGAGGGGCGAGTTTGAGTACCCTCCCTTTACAAGATTAATAAAAATTGTAATTAAAGGGAGAAATCAAATCACCATTGATAACTTTGCCCAATCAGTTTCCCGCTTACTTCCACAATGGGGAGTTACTAACTTTACGGGACCTTTTCCACCTCCGGTTGACAAGCTTCGCGGAGATTATATTTTGAATATCTGGATCAAATTATCTCGCAAAAGTGACATAACATCGGTGAAGAAAAAAATTACCGAAGGCGTGGAAGAGCTACTAAAAGCGAGAGGTAAGGGGGTAAAAGTTTTTTTCGATACAGATCCACTCTGATTCTTTTTTGTTAAGGGCATTTAAAATTGGCTGTAGCTAAAAAAGATTTTGTAAATTTGCGTGATTGACTCAGATAATACTCTTAATAAATATATGGGAAAAATAATTGCTATAGCTAACCAGAAAGGTGGGGTGGGAAAGACAACCACCGCAATAAATCTTTCTGCGTCTCTTGCCGTAATGGAGAAAAAGGTACTGTTGGTAGATGCAGATCCTCAGGCAAATTCAACCTCGGGTCTGAATTTCGACCCCGACTCCACATCTAAGTTAACGCTTTATGAAACCCTTATTGGAAGTGTAAAAATTGACGACATTCTTCTCAGTACCGAAATCTCCGGGTTGAGTCTTGCCCCTTCCCATATTAACCTTGTAGGTGCCGAAATCGAGATGCTCAACATACCCGAACGAGAGTTGGTACTCAAAAAAGCTCTCGAACCTCTGAAGGATCAGTTTGACTACATAATAATCGACTGCTCTCCTTCGCTGGGAATTATCACAATCAACTCCCTCTCTGCAGCAGACTCTGTTCTGATTCCGGTTCAGTGTGAATATTTTGCACTCGAGGGGCTTGGAAAATTACTAAATACAATTAAGCTGGTACAGAACAGACTCAACACATCTCTTAAGATTGAGGGATTTCTCCTTACTATGTTTGACAGTAGAACCAGACACTCCAATCTTGTGGTAGATGAGGTTAGAAGTCATTTTAATGAAATGGTCTTCAAGACTGTAATTCAGAGAAATGTAAGGCTTACAGAGGCCCCTTCACACGGGAAACCGGTAATTCTGCACGATGCCCTCTCTGCCGGGACAAATAACTATCTCAACCTAGCCAGGGAGATTCTAAAAAATAATTCGCAATGATGAAAAAATCTGCCTTGGGAAGAGGGTTGGGAGCCCTGATATCCGATATCGACAACCTGAACCTGAACGGCTCTGTTGTTCCTTACTCAGAGTCAACTCCTGCATCAATCTCGGAAATCCCGATGGATTCAATTGAGGCAAATCCTTTTCAGCCCAGAAGCAGTTTTGACATAGACCTTCTCGAGGAGCTTGCAGAGTCAATCAAGACACTGGGGCTTATTCAACCTATAACCGTAAGGTTGTCTGAGAACGGGAAATATCAGATTATAAGCGGGGAGAGACGCTTTCGTGCTGCTGCTATTGCCGGGCTTACACAAATTCCTGCCTATATACGAAAAGCAGATGACCAGGGAATGCTGGAGATGGCAATCGTAGAGAATATACAGCGGGAGAACCTGGATTCTATAGAGGTTGCCCTCAGTTTTCAAAGATTGATTGAGGAGTGCAGCCTCACTCAGGAGGAGATGGCAGAGAGAGTTGGAAAAAAGAGAGCAACAGTCACCAATTATCTGCGCCTTTTGAAGCTGCCGGCCGAAATTCAACTCGCAATAAGGGCAAAAAAGATTACAATGGGGCACGCCAGAGCTCTGCTTTCAGTAGAGAGTGCAAAAAAACAGCTTAAACTGTGTAATGCAATAATTGAGCAGGACCTCTCCGTAAGGCAGATAGAGGAGAAGGTACGGAAGATGCTTCAGGAACGGACAGAGAAAAAGAGCAGCGAAGATCTAAATCAAGATCTTGATGAGTCCTATTTCAGGCTATTGGATTTTCTTGGCAAGTATTTCAATAATAATATCAGTTTAAAAAGAGACGAAAAGAACGGAACAGGCTCTATAACAATCCGTTTCAATGGAGATAAAGAGGTAATTAACTTTATTAACGCCATTGAGAAGACAAATCTTTGATACTGATTATGAAGTCTCGCCCCTTTATAGCGCTTTTTGCCTTAATGCTCATATCTTGTTTGGCTATTGCTCAATTCCCGGTTCAGATAAAACAACTTGGACCTCCGGGCTCAAATCAGAATCAGAATCAACAGTCAGATGATACAACCGGTGTAGAAGGAGTAAAAAGAGAACCATACCCATTAAGAAGGTACTTCAAAAGTCTTGCGGGAAAAGATAGTATGAACATAACCAGGATGTGGGCCGGTTCATTCATCATCCCCGGAAGTGCCCAGCTGTACAATAAAGAGTATTGGAAAATACCGGTTGTCTATGCATCTGTGGGCGGCTTTCTTTTTGCAGGCTACAGAAGTAATGTTGCCTGGCAAAGGAGTGGAATGACCAGAGACCGGAATACCAGAGACCTGCTATATCTGGGAGCTGCCCTCTCATACTGGGGCTCCGTATTGGATGGGGTTAAAAATTTCCGCTATCACAAAGATGTTCTACCGGCACGAGCCTCTCTCTACTCAGCAATGCTGCCGGGTTTGGGTCAGTACTACAATGGGGATTACTGGAAAATTCCAATAATATATGGGGGAATTATAACGGTAGGATATTTCATATCATCCAATAACTCTCAGTTCCAAAGATATAAGTACCTATACTATGAGACAAGCAATCCGGACTCTCCATTGGCCGGAAAATTCAATGCTCAAACAATGAAATATTACAAGGATACCTATCGCAGGTTTCGTGACTACTCTATTCTTGCAGGTGTATTTGTATATGCCCTTAACATTATTGATGCAAATGTATTTGCCCATTTTCAAGATTTTGATGTAAGCGAAGATCTCTCTGCATCTCTATTCCCCGGTATAATAATGCCTGTAGCACCTCAGTTTACAAATAACAGTGGCCCAATGGTAGGGTTCAATCTTAAATTAAACTTTTAACAGACAATGAGAAAATCTACACTATTAATACTACTCACCTCCGTTTTTTTATTAACATTCCAGCAAGCTCAGGGGCAATTCTTTAAAAAGAGGCCCTCCAGAGAGTCCCTTACACTGGAGATTGAGAGAATGAAAAGAGTAATTGACTCTCTTAAAATGGAGATTGAGTCCGGATCTATTCCTATAATTGACTCAGTCGGCACAAACGACTCAATTAATCCCGGAGGCTTAAGCTTCTTTGATAGCGAGGATTTTATAGATCCGGCACCGGTGCTCTCTACCGATAGTCTTTTAAGCGTTTGGTATCTTCAAAAGAATTTAACACTTGATGACGGATCAATTATTAACCTTGAGAGTGATAATCTGACATCCGATATACCCGATTCCGTATATATTGCAAGACTTAAAGCTATAAACTCGTTTATACCTCTGCCTTACAATAACATAGTAAAAAACCACATCATCTACTACACTCAACGAATACCCAATAAAGTAGATGCAATATTGGGTCTCTGGGGCTACTATATGCCTCAGTTTGAAGAGATTTTTGATGAGTATGACCTTCCTAAAGAGCTAAAAATAATGGCAATAATTGAGTCGGCTCTTAACCCGAGAGCTGTCTCCAGAGTCAAGGCGAAGGGTATGTGGCAGTTTATGTACAGAACTGCACTTCAGTACAATTTAAGGATTGACTCCTATGTAGACGAAAGGCTCGACCCAATTGCCTCAGGACACGCTGCTGCAAAATATCTAAGGGACTCATATAGAATATTTGGAGACTGGATGCTTGCCATTGCCTCTTATAATTGTGGTCCGGGGAATGTGAACAAGGCGATACGCAGAGCAGGCGGCTCCCGGGATTTCTGGACAATATACCCCTATCTTCCGAGAGAGACTAGAGGTTATGTTCCGTCATTTGTTGCTGCTCTTTATACTATGCACTACTACAAAGAGCACCGTATTACCCCTATGGTGGTATCTATGCCTGCGCATATAGATACATTTGTTATAAACAGGCCTCTCCATTTTGGGCAGATAGCAGAGCTTATAGGAATAACTAAAGAGGAGATAAGTGATCATAACCCTCAGTATATAAATGAGATTATACCAGGTAACGACAGAGGTAATGTTTTGAGACTTCCATACAATCACACAGCCTTATTTATTGAGAGAGAGAAAGAGATCTACACCTACAAAGACAGCCTCTATTTTAATCCTATCGTATATAACGAGAGCAAGGCTGCTGTAACATCCCAGCGAGCTTCGGTTACACATACTGTTAAATCCGGAGAGACTCTCAGCCATATTGCAGAGAGATACAGGGTACGAGTCGCAGATATTCAGGCCTGGAATGGTATAAAAACAGTAATCAGACCCAAGCAGAGGCTATTAATTTATACGGCAAACCCGCCGAAGTCAACTGCAACATCTGCGTCAAGTTCTCCATCAACAACAAAATCGGGGAAATACGAGATGTACACTATCAAAAAAGGGGATACCCTATGGGATATTTCAAAGAGATTTGAGGGTGTAAGCCTGGATGATATAATGAAATTGAACGGCTTCACCAAAAAGAGTAAGATTATGCCGGGTAGCAAGATTAAGATTAGAGAGATTTAGAAACTGTATTGCAGTTGTAGCTTGGCTTCACCTTTAGAGGGACCCTCAATTTTTTCGGGTCCCTCTCCTATTATTTCTCTGTCCAGATATCTTGTTGATGAGTAACGCAGCCAGAGGCTGGTTCTCTCTCCTATGGTCAACTTTAAATTCATATAGTACCTTAATCCTTTTCCATAGAGAGCGGTAGTCCTGAACTGGTAGAGAACCTCCCTCTCGTAGCTGTATATTCTATTTTCCCAATTTTGGACATTGAACCACGCACCTCTCACAGAAAGGTCTGCTTTTTTATTGAAAAATTTTACTATCAACTCATTGTGAAAATAAAAACCATAACTATCTCTACTTTCACCTTTAACTAATGAGAGTTCTGCTCTGGTATGCATTGTGAAATTTTCTCCGCTGATAATTTTTAAATCTGCTCTTGCCTCTCTTTTTGTTCCCTTTAGTGTACCTCTGAGTAAAATATTGACCCCTTTCTTTATAGTGTAGTCACCCATTAGTGAGAATTTGAAATAACTCTCTGCAATCTCCCCTTTTAAGAACATTGTAATGTTGTTTAAGGGCTTGTATTTTAGCCCTGTACTGAGGCTCCAGATTCCGGAACCATTTACTCCCGAAACATTACTATGCACAGCCCTGTAACCCTTCTCTATCAACTTACCTCTTATTGATAGTTCAATCCCGCTTTTCATATTTATAATTAATCCTGCAATCCCTCCCTTGGCATAGCATCTGTCAATTGCTATCTCTCCGTAAAAGAGCATTCTGCCGTTTATATATCTCCAATCTAAACCAGCATTTGAGAGTAGTTTTCTCCCTTGTGTCTCTCTTAACATAAGTACAGAGTCCCTGCCTGTATAGGGAAGAGATTTGAAATCGGAACTAATGGTAACTCCAACTTTTACTCTTTTTAACGACAATGCAAGATTTAATGCAACCATATTTACCCCAAGAGAGCCCTTTCTCTCCTTGGTCAATAGTGTATTGTGCAATCCGGTGGTAAGCAAAGAGGTATATCCGCTCTCAATAACTCTGGCATCTACTCTCCTTGCAGATGCCATAAAGCTAAAAGAGAGTGCCCCCTTTGTAAGTGTTGATGCTATGCCTTTGTATGCAGAATTTTCGTCGGCAGAGCTGTGTGGAGATACCCCTTGCTCACGCTTCATATTTGCAACCGGCTCCCAGGAGTATTCAGGAATAAAGGCGTTCCACATTACCAACCCCTGACCATATCTGGCGGTATACGAGCCGACAATCAGCTTTTCAACTACTCCAACACTCTTTAAAGTTGCGCTCCAACTGAGAAAGTCACACCCCCTCTCCCCGGCATCCTTCTCAACGGTAACAATTGCAGAGATCTTATCTGAAAGCGAATATCGGTATTGCCCGTAAAGCTGCATCGGATTACCCAGATATCTGCTATTGGGATTTGATATGTAATCCTCTCTGGTAATTGGTTTGTATCCCTCTTTTTTTTGCGGAACTACAGCTCCCCTGACTATTATCCTGGATCTACCCGGGAGAGTGTTTTCAAGATTAAATCCACCCGAAGAGAGGGAGATAAAGGGCTTGAGAATCTCCATCTTTTGTGGTGAGACTCCGGGGATAAGAATTAGCTCTGCAAATGAGAGTATCTCTCCGTAATCTCTTATATAGGAAGTTAATGCAATTATTTCAAAAGGGGTAAGGATTACCAACTCCTCCAGAGATGAGGCCTTTGCTGTGTTGATATTAAGAGGTCTTGTTAAAAGATTATTGAAGTAGTGAATATGCTCCCCGAGCAGCTCCTCATCCGGGCCCTCAGCCTCCTCGCAGGAGGAGATAATCATCTCTACTATCTGTAGTACGAAAGGGTGCGAAGTGCCCCCTAAATTGTTCTGACAAAATGCGCTTATGCTGTATATATACAACATAAGCAATAAAATCACTCTCCTCATATCTCCCGCACATATTATTAATTACTTCAGACCTGCAAAGACCTGAACTATTACGCTCTAATTGACTTTGAATGGGTACTTAACCTCCTCCAACTCCTTATTTGCACTCAATATTTTTAAAGCCAGCTCCTCCTTAAATGCCTGCATCTTTTTCAATAGGGCCTCGTTTGAGGTTGCAAGGATCTGAAAAGCTAATATTCCAGCATTTCTTGCTCCGTCCAGTGACATTGTTGCAACAGGAATTCCTGCCGGCATCTGAAGTATTGAGAGAACAGAGTCCCAGCCATCCATTGATATGGAAGATTTAACAGGAACTCCAATTACCGGAAGTGGGGTAAAAGCGGCAATTACTCCAGGTAGGTGAGCTGCACCACCCGCCCCCGCTATGATAACCTTTACTCCCCTGGTGTGGGCCTCCTTTGCAAATTTGGCCACCTGCTCGGGAACTCTGTGTGCCGAGAGTGCGTTGATTTCAAAGGGTATCTCCATATCATTGAGAAATTGTGCCGCCTGCTTCATCACCACGAGATCCGAGGTGCTGCCCATTATAATACTAACTAGTGGATTCATCGTTTTTTATACAAAATTGGTTAGGACAAAAATAATGATTAATTTCGCCCTCACAAATAATTTGAGTATGGAGCGAATAAAATTACACGACAAACACTTCCGGCTTTTTATCTCCAATAAAAAAATTGTAGATGCTATAGGTGATGTTGCCGGAGTACTTAACGATGAATATAGAGATAGAGAGGCTCCGCTTTTTCTTGCGGTGCTAAACGGATCCTTTATGTTTGCTGCAGATTTGCTCAAAAAAATTGATTTCCCGTGTGAGATATCCTTTATAAAACTATCATCCTACAGCGGTACCGAGACTACCGGAGAGATAAAGGAGATTCTGGGACTTTCAACTGAGGTATCGGGTAGAGAGGTTATTGTGATTGAAGATATTGTTGATACAGGCAATACCATTGTAGATCTGCACTCGATTCTTAAAGAGAGAGGTGCCTCTTCCGTAAAGTTTTGCACCCTTCTCCTAAAACCGGATGCATATAAAAAGGAGCTAAAAATTGACTATGTCGCAATCTCTATTCCAAATGATTTTATTGTTGGATATGGTCTGGATTACAACGAACTAGGCAGGCAGTATAAAGATATTTATGTCCTGGACGAATCTGATATCACCGGATGAAGTATTACATAATATTTGGGCCTCCGGGTGCAGGCAAAGGCACTCAATCTTCACTACTGGTAGAGAAATACAAGCTTAAACATATTTCAACCGGTCATCTGCTTCGGGAAGAGATTGAAAAGATGAGTGAAGTGGGTATTATCGCAAAGGGTTTGATTGAAAAGGGAAGTTTTGTTGACGACTCTATAGTTCTTGAGATGATTCGCAAAGTTATATGTGAAGCTGACCCTTCTGTTATGGGATTCATTTTTGATGGGTTCCCCAGAACCATTAGTCAGGCAAAAGCATTTGACCAACTTTTGCAGTTTCATAAAAAAAGGAGTGTCAACGCAGTTCTCTCTCTGGAAGTAGATGACTCTCTTATAGTTGAGAGAATTAATAAAAGGGCGGAGATTGAGGGTAGAAGAGATGACTCCTCAATAGAGACCATCCTTTGCAGAATTCAAACCTATCATAAAAAAACAGAACCACTTATCGTATATTATAAAGAGAGAGGCAAATATTTTCCAATCAAGGGGGATCTCCCCGTTGAGGATATCTTTAAGAATATTTGCCAAATAATGGAGAGTATAAAAAATGAGTAATTCCAATTTTGTAGATTATGTAAGGATCTTTTGCGCTTCGGGAAACGGAGGCAAAGGGTCGGTACACCTTCGGAGGGAGAAGTTTATTCCCAAAGGGGGGCCCGACGGGGGAGACGGAGGAAGAGGCGGTCACGTAATACTTAGGGGAAACTCTCAGTTTTGGACGCTAATACACCTTAAATACAGAAAACACGTAAGGGCAGATCACGGTGGCCGCGGAAGTGGTGCACTTTGCCACGGAGCCGACGGAAATGACATCTATCTTGACGTACCTCTGGGTACTGTTGCAAAGGTTGCAGATACCGGTGAAGTGCTATTTGAGATTACAACAAACGGAGAGGAGGTTGTACTGGCAAAAGGGGGTCGCGGAGGAATGGGAAACGCCTTCTTTAAGAGTGCAACAAACCAAACCCCTAGATATTCTCAACCGGGCGAAGAGGGAAGTGAGAATTGGTATATATTGGAGTTAAAGGTGTTGGCAGATGTAGGTCTGGTCGGATTTCCCAATGCCGGAAAATCTACCCTGCTCTCAAAGATATCTGCAGCAAAACCAAAAATTGCAGACTACCCATTCACAACACTTGAACCAAACCTTGGTATAGTTGAGTGTCGTGACCATAAATCGTTTGTAATGGCAGACATCCCGGGAATTATTGAGGGAGCGCACGAGGGTAAGGGTCTGGGATTAAGGTTTCTGAAACATATTGAGAGGAACTCTATGTTGCTCTTTATGATTCCGGCAGACAGTAAGGATATCTCCCAGGAGTACAAAATCCTGCTAAAAGAGCTTAAGATGTACAACCCTGAGCTTCTGGATAAAGATAGGCTACTGGCAATAACAAAGGCAGATCTCCTTGACCAGGAGTTGGAGGGTATGATCAAAAAACATCTGCCCCGTAAAGTACCCCATATATTTATCTCATCATATACCGGAAAGGGTCTGGAAAAACTGACCGACACACTCTGGGATATGTTGAACAGCTAATAAACAGCATATGGAATGGCTACTTGAAATAGATCGCTCAATTTTAATTTTTATTAATGGGCTTAATTTCCCTGTTTTAGATAGCGTGATGTTGATCTTTACCGCGCGTGCACCCTGGATTCCGCTTTATCTTGCAATTTTAGCTTTTATAATATACCGTTATGGTTTTAAAGAGAAGAGACCATTATTCGCTCTGTCAATAGTTTTCGCGGCGGTGGCAACATTTGCACTAACCGATATTGGCAGTGGCTTTATCAAGGATCTTTTCCAAAGATTGCGTCCCGGTCACGACCCATCACTGGAGGGCATCATCAGACTTCTTGACGGCAAGGGGGGGCTCTATG
Organism: Bacteroidetes bacterium HGW-Bacteroidetes-5; assembly: GCA_002842515.1. Taxonomy (GTDB): domain Bacteria; phylum Bacteroidota; class Bacteroidia; order Bacteroidales; family UBA932; genus Bact-08. The sequence continues at coordinate 396,429 of PHDC01000002.1, forward strand.
GATTTGTCTCAAGCCACGCGGCAAATGTATTTGGTCTTGCAACTATAACCTCTCTCCTCTTTAGAAACAACAGATACACAATTCCCATCTTTATCTGGGCTTTTCTGGTCTCATACAGCAGAGTGTATGTTGGAAGGCATTTCCCTTCAGATGTAATATTCGGAGCCCTTTTTGGATATATTGCCGGATATCTTTTTTACAGAATTGTAGATTCAAAGCTTATCAGGAGGATAACAAAAAAGTAAACCCTATGTATTATATAATTGATCACTCAACTGACCCGCAATGGAACCTGGCTACCGAGGAGTACCTTTTCAAAACTTTCAAAGAGCCTGTTTTTCGTCTGTGGCGGAATGACTCCTCAATAATAATCGGGCTACACCAAAACGCATATGCAGAGATTAATCTGGACTATGTAAAGAGAAACAACATAAAGGTGGTAAGAAGATTGTCCGGCGGCGGAGCTGTATTTCACGATTTGGGTAATGTAAATTTCACATTTATAGACAATCAAACAACAAAGGAGCAGACCTCTGAGATGTTTGCCAGGTTTACAAAACCTATAATTGAAGCTCTAAAAGCTTTGGGAGTAGAGGCATCGCTTATGGGGAGGAACGATCTTGTAATAGATGGGAAAAAATTCTCCGGAAACGCCGTTGCTGTATATAAAGAGAGGGTTCTCCAGCACGGTACTCTTCTCTTTTGTGCCTCTATGGCAAATCTCTCCGAAGCACTTGCAAACAGACCGGAACAATTTGCCGGAAAGTCTGTAAAATCCAACAGATCAAGAGTAACTAATATAAGTGAACATCTTACAAAAGAGATGAGTGTAGAGGAGTTTATCGCCTTTCTTGAGAAATTCATCCTTGACCAAAATGAAGGTAAATATCGTTTGTACTCCTATACCCCCAAAGATCTAAAAGAGATTGCCAGATTAAAAATGGAGAAATACTCCAAAGAGTCCTGGAACTACGGCTCATCTCCTGCATTTGGATACTCAAAGATTAAAAGGTTTGACTGGGGTCTTTTTGAGCTCTATTTGGAGGTAGAGAAGGGGGTCATAAAAGATATACGATTTTACGGCAACTACTTCTTCACAAAAGAGACCTCACATCTCGAAGATATTATGCGTGGATGGAGCATAAATGAGCAGGCCATCCGGGAAGGGTTAAAAACAATAAACCTCTCCGATTACTTTAGTAATATAACCGAAGAGGAGTTTCTGGAGATGTTTTTATAGATTCCTAAATCTCTCTCTTTTTCTCTTTAACTTTTACAAGCAGATCTTTCAGGACACTTATGCAATCTATCACTGCATCTTCAAATCTTGATGAGTGGCGTTCAACTACCAGGTCGTTACCCGGTATAAAAATCTTAAACTGAACCTTCTTGTTTTCAAAATCCGGCAATAAACTAAGATTAACCTCAATACTGCGAATTTCATCGTAGTATTTTGGAAGCTTAGCAAGCTTCTTCTCGATAAATGTGATCAGTTTTGTGTCTGCATCAAACTTAAGTGACTGAATTCTGATGTCCATATTAACCTCCTTTTTTTGCTCTTGGATGAGCGGTTAGAAATGTTTTCTTTAGATTTTCAAACGAATTATGTGTGTAAACCTGTGTAGCTGCCAAAGATGAGTGACCCAGGGCCTCCTTTATACTGTTAAGGTCTGCGCCATTATTAAGCAGATGTGTAGCAAATGAGTGTCTTAACATATGCGGGCTCCTTTTTCCTGAAAAACCCTCATTTCCGGTAAGCTCTCTCTTCACTATTTTATTAACAAATGAGAGGTACATTGGTTCTCCTGTATCGGTTAAAAAGAGTCTCTTCTCTCTGTTTTCCGTGTAATACTCTTTCATCAATATAAGATAGGCAGACAACTCTTTTGTGAGCGAGTCGGGAATGGGAACCTCTCTTGTTTTATCTCCCTTACCGGTAACGCGAAAAAGTGAACGGGATCTGTCCCAGTCAGAGATCTTGAGGGTTGCAAGCTCTGCCCTTCTCATACCTGTACAGTAAAGGGTAGATACAATGACTTTATCTCTGATTGCGAAAAGATCGTCTTCGGCAACCTCTTTAGAAAAATAGCCCTCCATTGCCGCTGCTGTGTAAAACTCAGGTAATCTCTTCGCCTCTTTAGGGCGTTGTATTCTTTTAACAGGATTGACTTTAATTGCACCCTGCTTTACAAGAAAAGTGCAGTAACTACTTATTGCAGAGAGCTTAAGATTCACTGTTCTGGGAGAGAGTCCCCTTTTGAGAGATGCAACAACAAAAGCCCGTATTTGTGAAGGTACCAACAGGCTCTCCTCTACCTCTCCCTCTTGAGGCGAGATAAAGCTATAGAGCTCACCTATACTCTCAGAGTAAATATTCAAAGTTCTGGGAGAGTATCTCTTTTGGACTCTCAAGTGTTCAATAAATAACTCAATCGATCTCATAATCCGCATCTAATTTAATAAAAAAAAATGACACTTTGTTATAAACAAAGCATCATTTTTACGCTTATGATATATTATAAGACTACTCTTCGTTCAGACGCAGATTTTGAACATATACTGCTTTTTTAACCTCGTCTCTTCTTTTTACGGAACTCTTAACGAATGTCTTTCTGCTTCTAAGTTCTCTGATGGTTCCTGTCTTCTCGAACTTACGCTTAAATTTTTTAAGCGCTCTTTCGATGTTTTCACCCTCTTTGATTGGCACTATGATCATATCGTACACACCTCCTTTTGTTGGGCTGCAAAAGTAGTCATTTTTTTGATATTCGGCAATTTTTCACACTTTTTTTATTAAATTTGCACCCCTCTAATTATAATGCAATTATGTCAATAGATTCGTTTAAGCGGGAGATTCTTGCAGGAATTCCACAGAGTATTCCTCCGGCAAGAGAGTGGGAAAATCAGATAAATCACGCTCCAAAGAGGAAAGATATACTCAATCTTCAGGAGAAGAAGCTTGCACTCAAGAATGCTTTGCGTTACTTTCCCAAAGAGATGCACGAGGTTTTAGCTCCCGAGTTTGCAAAGGAGCTTGCAGATTTCGGAAGAATATATATGTACCGGTATCGTCCGACATACAAGATTGAGGCAAGGTCTATTTATGAGTTTCCTCATAAATCTGTTCAGGCTGCCGCAATTATGCTTATGCTAAGCAATAATCTGGATTATGCAGTAGCACAACATCCTCACGAGCTAATTACATACGGAGGGAACGGAGCTGTCTTTCAGAATTGGGCTCAGTATCTTCTGACAATGAAATATCTTGCCCAGATGACGGATGAACAGACACTTGTACTCTACTCCGGCCACCCTATGGGACTCTTCCCCTCACATAAAGATGCACCAAGAGTTGTAGTAACAAACGGAATGGTTATTCCCAACTACTCAGATAAAGACCATTGGGAAAAATTCAATGCTTTGGGAGTATCACAATATGGCCAGATGACTGCAGGATCTTTTATGTATATTGGGCCTCAGGGTATCGTTCACGGGACTACAATTACAGTTTTGAATGCAGCCAGGATGAAGGGAAATACCGGAAGTGAAGATATCCGCGGTAAAATTTTTGTAAGTTCAGGGTTGGGAGGAATGTCCGGAGCACAACCAAAAGCGGCCGTAATTGCGGGAGTAATTGGAGTAGTTGCAGAGATAAACCCAAAAGCTGTTCACACAAGGCACTCTCAGGGCTGGGTAGATGAGGTCTATACCGATTTGGATCTGTTAATTAAACGCGTTATCAAAGCCCGTGAGTTAAAAGAGGCAGTATCTCTTGCCTATCAAGGGAATATTGTAGATTTATGGGAGAAGTTTATTGAATCCGGAGTTGTTCCGGATTTGGGAAGTGACCAGACATCGCTTCACAATCCCTGGTCGGGAGGATACTACCCGGCCGGTATAAGTTTTGACGAGTCCAACAAAATGATGGCAGAAGAGCCTGCTAAGTTTAAGGAGGAGGTTCAGGCGACACTTCGTCGCCACGCCAACGCAATAAACACCCTTGCATCAAGGGGAATGTACTTTTTTGATTATGGAAATGCATTTCTGCTAGAGGCTTCAAGGGCCGGAGCAGATATTATGCTGGAGGATGGTCGCTTCAGGTATCCATCTTATGTACAGGATATAATGGGGCCACTATTCTTTGATTATGGATTTGGTCCCTATAGGTGGGTCTGTACCTCTTCTAAAGAGGAGGATCTTGCTCAGAGTGACCTTATTGCTACAGAGGTTCTGGAGAGGATAATGAAAGATGCTCCATCTGAGATTAAGTCTCAGATGGCAGATAATATTCACTGGATTAAGGAGGCCGGAGCAAATAAACTTGTAGTTGGTTCTCAGGCAAGAATACTCTATGCAGATGCACAGGGCAGGGTTGAGATAGCTTTGGCAATGAACAGGGCGATAAAGGAGGGAAGAGTTTCTGCCCCAATTGTGCTAGGCCGTGACCACCACGACGTATCCGGAACAGACTCCCCATACAGAGAGACATCAAATATTTATGATGGATCCAGTTTCACTGCAGATATGGCAATTCATAATGTAATCGGAGACTCATTCCGGGGAGCCACCTGGGTATCCATTCACAATGGAGGCGGAGTCGGCTGGGGAGAGGTCATAAACGGCGGGTTCGGAATGGTAATAGATGGAAGCGAAGAGTCTGACAGGAGAATTAAGGATATGCTTCACTGGGATGTTAATAACGGAATTTCACGACGGGCCTGGGCTCGTAATGAAGCGGCGATATTTGCAATCAAGAGAGAGATGGAGCGAACGCCTCTGCTAAAGGTGACAATACCCAATATTGCAGATGATAAACTAATAGACCTGACCGCTGACCATACTTTCAACATCAAATCCAAGATCTGATGCATAGTTTTTCAGTTCGTTAATAGCCCTCTGGTCCGGTTTTCTCTCTCTGGAGAGAATCCACAGATACTTTCCAGAAGGGTCGCCAACCAGAGCGTTAGTGTACTCTGAATCAATTTTCAGAACCCAATAGTCACCGGCAAATGGCCAAAAAAAGCTTACTTTTAATTTTGAAGGCTCCTTTGGATTAGGAATCCAGGCCTTACCTTTTGCCTGTTTAATTCTGCTGTTGTCCTCTTTTAGCCTGCCTTCATTTGTTACTATAACTGTACCGTCATCTTTAAGTTCATAGTGTGCCGTTATATCTTCAAGCCCCTCTTCAAATGAGTTAGGGAGCCTGTATATTTCATACCATTTACCCATATACTTTTCTATGTCAAACTCTTGTACGGAATCCAATGCCATATATGCAGTAGAGCAGGAGATTGTAAAAAGTGTAAAAATTCCGGATATAAAATGTTTCATTATTGACTTATATTCTGTGTGAATATAAGTTAACTACAAAATCCATACCGAATATAAAAATAGCTAAAGTGTATCAATTGTTACATTTTTTATCTCAATCCTCAACTACTTTTGCATCACAAATCAAATATTAACCATTTAAGCAAAAAAAGATGAAAAGAACTGTTATAAAGATAGATGAGCAACTTTGCAACGGCTGCGGAAATTGTGTTGAGGGGTGTCACGAAGGTGCTCTCCAGCTTATAAACGGCAAGGCTGTAATGATTAGCGAACTCTATTGTGATGGACTTGGTGCCTGTATTGGTGAGTGCCCGGTAGGTGCTATTGAGCTTATAGAAAAAGAGACAGAGCCATACAACGAGAGCGCAGTTATGGAGAGAATATCTCCAAAGGGAGAGAAGGTGATTCTTGCGCACCTTAAACACCTTAAAGATCACTCAGAGATAGAGTGGTATAATGAAGGTGTTGAGTGGTGCTCAAAAAACGGGATTGCTTTAGATCTCTCAAAAATTGCGGGTGAAGTTAAAAAATCTGAGATTGAACCTAAACTTGCTTGCGGTTGTCCCGGCTCAATGGAGCAGGATTTCAGGGCAGCAAAACCATCTGCAGGCAATGTTACTCCGGTTCTCAGGAGCACTCAATCTCAAGATTCAGAGGGTATATCCTACGGAAAATCTGAGCTACAACAGTGGCCCGTTCAATTACACCTTTTAAATCCAATGGCAGGGTTTCTTAAGGGTTCAGATCTTCTGCTCGCCTCGGACTGCTCTTCGTTCAGCCACGGATCATTTCACAACACATTTCTCAAAAACAAGAGCCTTGCAATAGCTTGTCCAAAACTGGACTCCAATACACAGAGTTATATAGATAAGCTCACACTAATGATTGATGAGTCGAAACTTAATACGATAACTGTTTTAATGATGGAGGTTCCCTGCTGTGGTGGTTTAATTCAGATGGCAAAGCTTGCCAGAGATAGAGCTAAAAGAAATATACCTCTGAAAGCAATGGTAATGTCTCTCAGAGGCGAAATCTTAAGTGAGGAGTGGGTTTAGTTTTTAAACAACTTACCTAAAACAAAGTTATCCAGAGAGAACTTGCCCGGGCCCTTGATAAAGAGGAAAATGTATGTTACCAGATATACAAGGGCAAGCTCTTTTGTTTGCAACGGATCATTTGCGTGAATTACAAAAAAAGCCATTCCCATAGTAAACATTAAAGGGATAAGAGATAATCTTGTGAGTAGTCCCAAAATTAGGAACAGGGAGGCAAAAAATTCGGCACCGATTGCCAACATTAAAGAGGTTTTTATCCCTACTCCCAATGGATCCGGAAATGCTGCAGAGATTGCTTCAAAGTTCTGTAACTTTCCCCAGCCGTGGGTAATCATAAGGAATCCTAACGCAACTCTTAAAAAAAGTAGTGCTACTGAACTTAATTCTTCTGTTGTTGATTTGCTTAACAGTAAAAAATTTTTCATCGCTTATTGTTTTATGATTAAAGGTTCCAGTATCATCTCCATCTGTTCAAAGGCAGCTCCCATAACCTCCTCAACAATACCTCCATACTCCTTGGCCATTATTGCCGCGTTGAGACGGGAGATCTTCGTGACGCCCTGGGATGTTTCATAGACCGAAACCCTGCAGGGCATCAAGCTGGAGAAGAGTCTCTCTTTGTCCCGTTCGAGCATTTTCACCGAAAGAGATCCTTTGCAAACCTCAAAAACCCTTACCGGGAGAACTTCAAACCCCTTTTTATGAAGTGTATCCTTCAAGTCGTGAATCGCTAGAAGAGTCCATCCTCCTGCAAGAACAGCATCGTTTAGTCTCTGTGCTGTCTCCGTAAAATCATATTTGCTAGTATTTTCTATAAACATATTCGTTATTTTAATTTGTTATTCGGCCAATTTTGATAGTGGCCCTGTAAGTTTTATTTTATCCTCCTCTATCTCTGCCAATTTTGAAATTCCCTTTTGAGTCAACGAAAAGTACATCTGCCTCTTATCCTCCTCTCCAAGCACTCTCTTGATAAGACCCTTATCCTCAATAGATCGGATTAATTTTGAGGTGTTGGAACAGGTAAGATTTATCTGTTTAGCTATCTCTCCCGATGAGAGTCTCGCCTGCTTAAGAGAGCACAAAACCATCCCCTCGTTTAGACAAAGGTTGTGTGTTTTTTGAAATTCGCTCTCAAAGTCACTTATTGAGCGACAAATGTCTCTTATTACGCAAAGTTTTTTCATTTGTAACTATTTTAATAACAGAGAGTCAATTATTTTTTTAAGTTCATCTTTTGGAACGGCCCCCTGGGCAATCTGAGGGTCCTGATTCATAGGGATAAAGAGTAGAGTAGGCAGTGCTCTGATTCCAAAAGCTGCTGCAATCTCTCTCTCTTTTTCGGTGTCAATTTTATATATGTATATCTTCCCTTGATACTCTTTGGCAAGCTCTTCAAGTACCGGTGATAGTTTTTTACAGTAGACACACCAATCTGCATAGAAATCCAAAATTGCAGGTTTATCTCCCAGGTACTTCCACTCTTGGGAGTTAGATTTGAAATCTGCCACTTTTTTCACAAATTCATCAGTTGTAATAGTAATTACAGCTCTCTTTTGCGAATCGTCTGACTGCTTATTTTTGTTATCTGTGGCCCTAGAACCGCAAGAAGTGACGGCTACAACGGCTAAAATAAGAGGAAATATAATTTTTAAAATTTTCATCATATATGTATTAAAAGTAAATTTTTACAAAAATAGATATTATTTCGTATGAAACAAATTTCCAATAGAAAATATTTTGATAAATGAATAAAATTGACTTTCTTTGTGGTCGAAAAAAATTGACAAATTAATAAGAACCAGACAATGAAATATGTTATTATCGGAGGGGTTGCAGGTGGAGCAACTGTTGCAGCCAGATTGAGAAGAAACGACGAAAATGCAGAGATTGTTCTCTTTGAGAGAGGAGAGTATGTCTCCTACGCAAATTGCGGTTTACCATATTATATCGGGGAGACAATTGCCAGTCGTGATGCTCTTTTTGTGCAGACAGCACAGGGGTTTAGAAGTCGTTACAATATTGATATCCGGGTTAAATCTGAGGTGGAGAGAATAAATCCAAAAGAGAAGAGTGTAGAGGTTTACAATATTGAAAAGGGAAGCAGGTATATTGAGAGTTATGATAAACTTATACTCTCTCCCGGAGCAGAGCCCATTAAGCCAAAGATTGAGGGAATAAATAACCCCAATATCTTTACCCTAAGAAATGTCCCCGATACAGATAAAATCAAAAAATTTGTAACTATTAAAGAGGTAAACAGAGCAATTGTTGTCGGTGCAGGGTTTATCGGTTTGGAGATGGCAGAGAATCTGCACGGTCTCGGTTTTGATATAGAGGTAGTAGAGATGTCAGATCAAGTGATGTCTCACCTTGACCTCTCAATGGCCACAATAATCCACTCCGAACTCAGGACGAAAGGGATTGGGCTACACCTTAGTGACGCTGTGGAGAGATTTGAAGAGAGAGGAAACAAGGTGGGAGTTGTGCTCAAGAGTGGAAATGTCCTTGAGGGAGAGATAGTGATATGGAGTATTGGTGTTCGCCCGGAAACAAAACTTGCAAAGGAGTGTGGTCTTGAAATCGGAACAACAGGAGGTATTAAAGTTAATGACTTTATGCAGACTTCAGATTCTGATATTTACGCTCTCGGAGACGCAGTCGAGGTTATTCATCCGGTTATCAATAAGCCTGTTCTTATCCCGCTTGCAGGTCCTGCAAACAAGCAGGGAAGAATAGTTGCCGATAATATAGTATATGGCAATAAATTTAAGTACGAAGGTAGTATAGGGACAGGGATAGCAAAGGTGTTTGACCTTACGGTAGCCTCAACCGGCGCCAGTGGAAGGTGGTTAAAGAGAGAGGGAATAGATTATATAGCCTCCTACACTCACTCCTCTTCACACGCAGGTTATTATCCAAATGCCCTCCCACTCTCTGTGAAGATTCAGTTCTCACCGGTGGATGGTCGTCTTTATGGTGCTCAGGTGGTAGGTTTTGACGGAGTAGATAAAAGAATTGAGATGTTTGCCCAGGTAGTTAAGGCAAAAGGGACCATTTATGACCTGATGGAGATTGAGCACGCATATGCTCCGCCATACTCATCTGCAAAAGATCCTGTTAATATGGCTGGATTTGTAGCAGATAATATATTAAAAGAGAGGGTTAAAATCATATCCTGGAGAGATGTCGTAAAGTCTGATCCATTAAAAGACTTTCTTCTGGATGTACGCACACCTGAGGAGTTTCTGCTGGGCTCAATAACCGGAGCAGTGAATATTCCGGTGGACGAGATTCGTAACAGAGTAGCCGAGGTTCCAAAGGATAAGCGTGTGATCATATATTGCGCTGTTGGTCTGCGCGGTTATGTCGCATACAGGATATTGCTCCAAAATGGTTTTAATAACATTTTCAACCTCTCCGGTGGATATAAGACATACTCCATTGCGACTGAGAATGTATCCGTTAAACAATATTTTGCGGGACGAATCGGCTCAGACGATCTTCTTGCTAATGAAGATAATATTAATGCCCTGCTTGTGGATGCCTGCGGACTTCAATGTCCGGGACCCATTATGCAGTTGAAAAAGGGGTATGATACCCTTAGTACTGGCGAAAGACTTGAGATTAAAGCAACAGATCAGGCATTCGGAAAAGATGTGGCATCCTGGTGTAACATCACCGGTGCAAAACTAATCTCCGTTGAGAACTCAAGAGGAGTCATTACAGCCAGAATCGAAAAGGGAGATAGTGCATCTGCCTGCAGATATCCATCCGGCATAACATCCGATAATAAGACCATCGTAGTCTTCAGTGACGATATGGATAAAGCTCTTGCCGCTTTTGTTATAGCAAACGGCGCTGCCTCTATGGGCAAAAAGGTGACAATGTTCTTTACATTCTGGGGATTGAATGTGATTAAACGAGCTAATCCCGGAAAGAGTGAGAAAGATTTTATCGGTAAGGTGTTTGGATTATTACTGCCAAAAGGTTCGTCATCACTTAAGCTCTCCAAGATGAATATGTTCGGATTGGGAGGCTCCATTATGAGAATGGTGATGCGCAAAAAGAGGATAGACTCTCTTGAATCACTTATAGAGCAAGCCAAAGAGAACGGAATTGAGTTTATCGCTTGTAAAATGAGTATGGATGTTATGGGTATACAAGAGCAGGAGTTGATGGAAGGTGTCAATTTTGCAGGAGTGGCAACCTATTTGGAGAGAAGCGAAGAGGCAAATATGTCTCTGTTCATCTAATTAGTGCCGATTATTCATAACTTTGTATCAATTAACAACGATAAAGATGAAGTATATCTCTAGATTTCTCCTTTGGATAATGGGCTGGAAAACTATGGAACCACCCGTACCCGAACCTAAGTGTATAATTTTAGGTGTACCTCACACCTCCAGTTGGGATTTTGTCATCTCGTTTCTTTACTACAACTCAATGGGAAGAACTGCCAGCGTAATGGTTAAGAAGAGCCTTTTTTGGGGGCCGCTGGGTCCTATTGTAAGGGCAATGGGAGGAGTTCCGGTTGACAGAAAAAAAGGGGCATCTACAACCCTTCAGCTGATCGAAGAGTTTCGAACCAGAGAGGTACTCCACCTTGCAATAGCTCCAGAGGGTACCAGAAAGCCTACCCAGAGATGGAAAGCAGGGTTTCACACAATAGCAAAAGCTGCAGATATTCCTGTATACCTGGGATACTTTGACTGGGGTAAAAAGGAGGTTGGCAGAGGCGAAAAGATTGAGCTAACGGATGACCCTCAGGCAGATCTTAAAAGAATAAGACAATGGTATAAAGATAAGGGAGTTGTTGGCAAACATCCAAGGAATTTTACACCCGGAAATGATTTGGAATGATTATTGTAATAATTACACTAATGTTTAATTTTTTATAATGGGAAATATACCTGAATTCAACACATTAAGAGATTTATTTACTTATAGTACAGCAAATTTCAAGAACAACACCAGCTTTTCATATATCAACGGAGATTCTTACACTTACGAACAATTTGGGGATAAAACGGAGAAGGTTTCTGAGCTTTTAACGGCCAACGGAATAAAGCCGGGTGATAAAATAGGAATTCTTAGCCAGAATATGCCCAACTGGCCGGTGGCCTATTTTTCTGTGACTGCCTTTGGCAGGGTAGCCGTGCCAATGCTTCCGGATTTCTCTGAATTTGAGATTCGTAATGTGATTGAGCACTCCGAGTCAAATGCCCTGTTCGTATCTAACAGACTACTATACAAAGTTCCTCAGGATCTTTTAGATAAAATGAATATTGTTGTGATTCTGGATACATTAGAGGTTTTAAAGGCGAAAGAGAACCCGGTGCGTGGAGAGGCTATCTCTCCGAGGGAGGAGGATCTTGCTTCAATAATCTACACTTCCGGCACAACCGGAAATTCAAAAGGAGTTATGCTAACTCATAAGAATCTGAGCTCTCACTTATACTCTGCATCTCTTTTAAGGCCGGGTTTCGAGTGGGATATATGGCTCTCCCTGCTTCCTCTCTCTCACACACTTGAGTGCAGCTTATGTATGATGCTTCCAATGGTAAGTGGTTCCTCTGTATACTATATTGAGAAGGCCCCTACCCCCACAATATTGCTAAAAGCACTAAAGGATGTGAGGCCGACCACAATATTGAGTGTACCTATGATTATTGAGAAGATCTATAAAAACACCGTCCTTCCGAAATTCAACGCCAGTCCTATAACCAGAGCCCTATATAAAACTACTCCTGGAAGAAAACTTCTAAACAGGGTTGCTGGGAAAAAACTTATGGAGACCTTCGGGGGAAGGTTACGGTTTTTTGGTATAGGTGGAGCAAAACTGGATGGAGTGGTAGAGAGATTTCTTTTTGAAGCGAAATTCCCCTATGCAATAGGCTACGGTTTGACCGAAACATCACCTCTATTGGCGGGAGCAATTCCTGACAATGTAAAGTGGCAATCAACGGGCCCTGCAGTACACGGAGTAACACTAAGGATAGACAACCCCAACCCGGAGACAGGAGAGGGTGAAATTGTGGCAAAAGGGCCTAATGTTATGGTTGGATACTACAAGAATCCACAAGCAACAGAGCAGGCTTTTACATCGGACGGATGGTTCAGGACAAAAGATCTCGGAATAATAGACAAAGAGGGTCGGTTATATATTAAAGGTCGGGTAAGTAATATGATTCTGGGCCCAAGTGGCGAAAATATCTATCCGGAAGAGATTGAATCTATCATTAATGGTCACTGGATGGTTTCAGAATCTGTGGTTACAGAGAGTAAGGGCAAACTGGTGGCAAGGGTCTATCTAAATCCAGATCGGATAAAAGCTCTCAAAGAGGCAAAAGAGGAGGCAATTGCAGCCTACTACGAGACAAAAGAGAATTTCAGCAAAACCAAAGATGAACTGATGCACACCTATGACGAGAAGAAGGAGGAGGTTATCAAAGCTTTTAACGAGAAGCTTGAGCAGATAAAAAAGGAGATCTCGGAGTATGTTAACTCTCGTGTTAACAAGTTCTCAAAGATATCTTCGGTACACGATCACCCGGAGCAATTTGAAAAGACTGCTACCCACAAAATTAAGCGATATAAATATACGGAACCTAAAAAGTAATATCAATCCTTCCCACATAGACGCCCAGTGCGCCTGTCTGATTGACTATTACTCCTTTACCGGATAGGTTATTAACAATAGAGGGCTGCTCCAAAAATGTATGGGAGTGGCCCCCTATTATTATATCCACATTCCGAGATCTTGCAGCCAAATCCAAATCTGAAGGATTCTCTTTTGATCCATCATCGTAGCCAAGGTGGCTTAATACAATTATAAGATCGCATTTATCTCTTTTGCGAAGAGTCTTTGCCAGTTTATTTACAATACTAACCGGGTTTTTATAGACAATACCCGCCCTTGCGCTCTCCGGCACATAACCCTTAAGCTCCAGCAACACCCCAATTATTCCTATTTTTTTCCCGCCTCTCTCGATTATGGTGTATGGTTTAACAATATCTTTTAGAGGACTTTTAGAGAGATCGTAGTTTGCACACAGGGTAACATACTCTGCCTCCTTTAATCTCTCTGCCAATGCTTTCTGACCATCGTCAAATTCGTGATTGCCGAGAGAAACTGCATCATAGCCCATTGCATTATAGAGCATTACCTCCATCTTGCCTTTGAATAGCGTATAATATGGAGTTCCCTGATTATAATCTCCGGCATCCAGTAGAAGAACATTAGGATGGCTCTCCCTTATGGTTTTTATATAATTGGCTCTTCTTTGAAAACCGGCAAATCCGGCGTTGCGTCCGCTTGTGAGGGGTTCAATGTTACTATGTACATCATTAGTATGTAGAATAACAAGATCCTGACCGTAAATTACAGAGGCTGCCGATACAAATAGTAACAGCAGAATCAGCTTAAAATATTTTATGGAGTGTTTCATAATATCCCTTTTTAATCTTCGAATCTTACTCTGTTTGAAATAGAAGAGGTAACCCTCTTTTTGGACTGAGTCAGTTTTTCAATATGACTAATCATAACATCCCTTATAAGAACTCCTGTTTGCTCAACAGCAACTGCGTCCTTTAAAGCTATAACATTGTCTCCGCCGCTCATCAGAAAGTCAATTGTGGCAACCCTGTAAATTCTGGAGTCATCTATCTGCTCTCCGTCAATGAGTACATCCTTAAGGGCTCCGGCTCTAATCTCAAGCTGAATATTCCAGGAGAAAGCCTCCACACGATTTCTTGCAAAAGAGTCAAAAAGAGCTCTTACCGAACTGCCCGGAAGATCAAGTATAACAACATAATTTTCAAAAGGAAAGATGGAAAAGATGTCGTATCTCCTTATATCTCCTTTTGGGAGAGCAGCTCTGAGACCTCCGAAATTGGTAAGCGAGAAATCTACTTTACCTGAGCTAACCTTACGGCTATACTCAAGAAGTGCATCTACGGCAAAGTTAGAGAGCAGAGACTCCGGCCTTCCCGATCGCATTTCGGCATCGGAAACCCCTATAACTTGTTGCATCAATCTGTCCATCTCGGGTTTATAAAACTCAATTATCCCAGCAACAACAGGCTCGTTGCCTCTGTCCCAGGTAGAGTCCATAAGTACTCTGGATACCCTGTAGCTGAAATTAAACTCCTGGGAAAGGAGCACCGAAGGTAAAAGCAGAAATATTAACAGGTATTTCAATGATACTCTTTTCATCCTTTCAAAGATTTAAGCCGGTTAAACGGCTATGATAAATAATAAATCCCTAATTGTGTATCTTGCCACTTCTACTAGTAGCGAAGCCACTTAATAATCTCTCTCCAGCTTGCTTTTTTGCCGTACATCAATATCCCCACTCTGTAAATCTTTGCAGAGAGATATGTCATTAAAAGGAATGTACCGATTAGCAATCCGATTGAAAGTGCAAGTTCCCATAATGGTACCCCAAAAGGCACTCTGGCCATCATCACCATAGGTGATGTAAATGGAATCATTGAGCCCCAGAATGAGAGTGAGCTGTCCGGATGCTGGAATGTATGTACCATTATAAAGAGGCCTATTATAAGTGGAAGTGTAACAGGGAGTATGAGCTGTTGTGTGTCTGCCTCATTATCTACCGCAGAACCTACTGCCGAGAACATAGCTGCATAGAGCAGATATCCAAGTAAAAAATAGAGCATAAATGAGATTAGAATAGATGTCACCGGAACAGCAGAGAGTGCATTCATAATATCCCCCATTGGCGAACCGTCTTTAGGCATTGCTGCCATTACATTGTTTAACTCTCCTGAAGCCTGTACTGCCGATAGCTGCTGTGCCATCTCGCTTCCCTGAGTGATTTTATCCATTCCGATAATCGCCTGCACACCGAAAATTATTCCGGCAGTGAGTAGTATCCATATAAAAAACTGTAACAAGGCAACACTTCCAACCCCTAAAATCTTGCCCAACATAAGCTGAAAAGGCTTCACGGATGAGATAATAACCTCTACAATCCTGTTCGTCTTCTCCTCAATCACCCCACGCATAACCATTGAGCCAAACATAAATATGAACATATAGATAAAGAAGCTCAACAGATAGGATATGCCCATATAAATCTCTACCATTCCCAATTTTTCGTCACCCTCCTCTGTAATGGTAAATGTTTTTACAGACACTTCTGTCCTAACATCCTTTAGTATCTGATCCAGATTCTCAATGTTATATCTTTTCAACTTTGAGTCCTCCAGAGCTTTCTGCACAAAACGCTCAATCTGATTCTTGGCATCCATATTGAGTTGCTTAGGTGAGTGAGCGCTCACAGAGACATTCATCATTGAATCCGGAGCAGATATCTCTACCATTGCAAAAAGAGATGCGGGAAAATCTTTCTTAATACTCTCTACATTTGCAGTTGGGTCAAACTTATAGTTGAACTCTTCACTGTTTTTAAAGAATGGCTGGCAAATTTCAGACCTGTCTACAACCAGAATAGTTTGATCTTTCTTACCCGACGACAGGGTCATAATCAGGGATGGGAGTACAATAAGAGCCGCAATAAAAATTGGGGTCAGAATTGTCATTATTATAAAAGACCTTTTTTTAACACGGATAAGAAATTCGCGTGTAATAATAAGGGAAAGTTTGTTTGTACTCATAATGTGACCTCCTTAGCTAACCAATTTAATAAAAATATCGTTCATTCTGGGAATCAACTCTCTGTATGAGAGTATATCAATTTTTGTAAGAAGCTCTCTCAGTATCTCAGAAGAGCAGGCCTCTTTTTTAACCCCCAGAACAGCTCTGTATCCCTGTCTGGTTTCACTCTGTTCCGAAAGAGTTATCAGAGGTATACCGGCAAAATGAAATGGCTCTGCTGCACGATAGATTACCTCCACCTCATTTTTACCGTGGTTACGGCGTATCTCGTCCAGCTCTCCGGTAATTATAAGTTTGGCTTTATTAATCAATGCAATATTGTCACATAGCTCCTCTACAGACTCCATATTATGAGTGGAGAGTATAATTGAGGCACCCTTCTCTTTCATATCCAGCAGCTCATTTCTTATTAGTTGTACATTGACCGGGTCAAACCCGCTGAATGGTTCGTCTAAAATTAACAGCGAAGGCTTATGTAGCACAGTTGTAATAAATTGCACCTTTTGTGCCATCCCTTTAGAGAGCTCCTCAACCTTCTTGTTCCACCAAGCCTGTATACCAAATTTTATGAACCACTCTTTAAGTTGTTTATTTGCATCCTGTTGGCTCATCCCTTTTAGGCGGGCCAGATAGAGAGCCTGCTCTCCCACCTTCATCTTCTTATAAAGACCTCTCTCTTCCGGAAGATATCCAATATAGGCGATATCGTTTTTTTTAATAGGGGCTCCGTTAAAGAGTACCTCTCCCGAGTCAGGTATTGTAATCTGATTCATTATCCGGATAAGGGTTGTCTTGCCTGCTCCGTTTGGACCGAGCAATCCGAAAATTTTACCCTTTGGCACTGATAGAGAGACACTATCAAGAGCTGTAAACTGGTTAAACCTCTTAACCACATTGCGACAGGTTATAACATCCATTTTATCCTTGAATATTTAGATTTTTGAAATAAAAATACAATATTACAAAAAGTTAATGAAAATAATAGTTAAGAATTTTCAACAATTCCGGTTTTATTATATTATTTACCAGAAGTGAAGCAAGGTCGGTGATTTGTGGATGTATACTCTCCCTGAATCTGACAATGGCTCTCGCCAGATATGATCCAATGTATGGGTTTGCAGAGAGCTCTTCAAAAGAGATACTCTCTAGATTTTTTTTCTGAATTTTTGACGTATCAACAAAGATGTAGCTGCTGGTCATATTGAATCTCTCTCTATCTATCCCCTTAATGTCCATTATTTGAGAAGAGTATGCAAATCCGCCGCTCTTTTTTCTAAACTCTACAATCTTGCCTGCATAATATGGCCCAATTCCCGGAAGGGATAAAAGCTGAAGTGAATCTGCACTGTTGAGATCAATTTTCAGGCTCATAGTTGCTGAATCACTAACTCGTTTAACATTTGGAACCTCCTCTATCTCTATATACTCCTTCACCCTCTCATAAAAACCTTCCGGAAGTACATAAATTCTCTTAAAATCTTCTCTCTTGCGAAATACCCCACCCCTCTCTCTGTATTTTAAAACAACTGAGGCCTGGCCATTTGTCAGACCAAGTTTTACAAGCTCTTGGTGAGTTACTATATTTGGATCAAAGGAGAAGGGTTGGGGGAGATCTTCTTTTGTGAATGATGTAATCTCCTTATAATCCGATTTATTACTTCTGTTTTTTTTAGTAATACCGGAACTATGGTTCTCAATCTTTGTCTCACTCTCCCTTTTAACACCCCTGACCGGTTCTGTTTTTAAAGTTGCCGACACCTCGCCGGAGTTAGGAGGGGGCTCTTTATCATCTTTATTGAAAAGAAAAATTGTTGTTTGAATAAACACTATTACACAAATAAGTGTAAGGGCACCAGATGCCTCTCTTTTGGAAAGCCTCTCTCTCAAATTCATCTCTCACCTCCTGCTAATTAATAATTTAAATGTTATCTTATTTTACCCGATACGACAATAACAATTTCACCTTTGGGCTCTTTTTTTGTATACCACTCAATAAGTTCTGTCAGAGTTCCACGCCTGTTCTCTTCGTGTAATTTTGAGATCTCGCGTGAGACGGAAGCCTCTCTTTCGGGGCCAAAAAATTCTGAAAGTTGGGTCAGCGTTTTTACCAGACGATATGGAGACTCATAAAAAATTATTGTCCTGCTCTCATCACTCAACTCCTTAATTCTGCTGGTGCGACCCTTTTTTATTGGCAAAAAGCCCTCGAAACAGAATTTATCGCAAGGAAACCCGGAGTTTACCAGAGCGGGAACAAATGCAGTTGCACCGGGGAGCGTTTCAACCTCCACCCCGCTTTCACGACACTGTCTTACAAGAAGGAAACCGGGGTCTGATATTCCCGGAGTACCTGCGTCGCTAATGAGTGCAATGTTCATTCCACTGAGAATCTTCTCTGCCACTCTCTCTACACTCTTGTGTTCATTGTATTTATGGTGAGACTCCATATGTACCCTGATATCATATTTTTTCATTAAAAATGAACTGGTACGGGTATCCTCGGCAAGGATAAGATCTACCTCCTTAAGTACTCTAATTGCCCTGAGTGTTATATCCTCAAGATTACCGATCGGGGTGGGTACTACATATAGCTTAGCCATCGTATCTTCTTCTTAATATCATATAGAACCTGTAAACAGCAGCGCTCTGCTCATCCCACTCCGTAAAGGCACTTCTGGTATATTCCAGTGCCTCATCCAGAGAGGACATCTCGTTTAACCTTTGAATACTCAGACGAAACTGATCTTCGTCACCCATAAACAACTCCTTAACAAAAAAGAGCTTATCGTTAAGTGTTATTGCCATATGCAGGTTATTAACCCTTGGTCCCGGATTATCCTTCATCCATTCAGGGGTGGTGCCCATTGCAGCATCTATTATAGGTCTGGTATCTGAAAGAAATTCAAACTCTATCTCCTCACTGCTCTCGTCAACAACCGGGTTAACATCTGCCTGTTCAACGAAGCTCTCTCTGGTATATAACGGCTCCTGAACAACCTCCTGCTCCTCTGCCTTAAGTGTAACGCTCGTTACCTCTTTTGAGGTGAAGAGATTTGGAACTATTGACTTTGACAGATTAAGATTCACATCTGAAAGAGACCTTTTAAGCTCTGCAATACTCTGGGTTAATAGTCTTATCTCTTCGTCTCTGGAGGTAACAGCTTTTTGCGCCTGCTCCTTTAACTCCCTTAGATAATTCCTCTCCTGCTCAACCCTTAAGGTTGTGAGTTTTTGGGTAACCATAGAGACGTTCAACATCACCTCCTCCCACTTAATATGCGATACCATCTGAAGTTCATTCAGAGATTCAACATCTTTTAGTAATCCCTCAATAATGATTTTAATTTCTGAAATTTTATTCGCGTTTAGCATCTCAACTTTTTTATCTTTGCATCATATACAAAAGTAATTAAAATGTTTCTTGAAAGCGCAAAAAAAGCAGGATGGATTGAGGTCATCTGCGGCTCTATGTTCTCCGGGAAAACAGAGGAGCTCATAAGGAGGCTTAAAAGAGCAACCTTTGCCAATCAGAGAGTAGAGATATTCAAGCCTATGCTGGATGTAAGATACTCCCTTGCAGATGTTGTATCTCACGACTCAAATAAGATTCGTTCAACTCCGGTGGAGTCATCCTCAAGCATTCTTCTCTATGCCGTGAATGTTGATGTAGTTGGGGTTGATGAGGCGCAATTTTTTGATCCGGGAATAGTTGAGGTTTGCCAAAGATTGGCTGCAGATGGTGTACGAGTAATTGTGGCCGGGCTTGATATGGACTACCTGGGGAAACCATTTGGTCCTATGCCAAATTTAATGGCTGTTTCGGAGTATGTTACAAAAGTACACGCCATCTGTGTAAGGTGTGGTAATCTTGCTCACCACTCACATCGCTTAACAAAAAGCGACAAATTGGTTGTGCTCGGAGAAAAAGAGAGCTACGAACCAATCTGTCGCCACTGTTTTAATGCTCTTACCGAGCAGAAACTGTAGCTATTTAACCTTACGAACAGCTGTTACAGTACCTTTGTGGATAACGTTCACCTCATTTGATGTCCCTGTGTAGGTAAAGGCAAGTGATTCATCGGCATTAATTTTCATCTCACCTACAATATCCATATTAGTTTTAGCAGCCATCGATCCACTCAATGTTGCAATAGAATCTGTAACATTTGCAATACCTCCCATCTTTATTTGTATAGTATCGTTAATAGAGATTACTGCGGTAAAAGTAGAATCTGAAAGATATTCAATCTCAATTGGCGCAGATAGCTGCTGAATAACAACACTTCCGACTGAGTCAGTCATTGTGATTTCAATTGTATTTGAGCCGCTCCACACTCCAGAAAGTCTCTCGGAGAGTGAACGCTCTTTAGTGCCACAAGATGCAACTGCCGTAACAATAGCAAATACTGCAATTAGTGATTTAATTTTCATAATGTTAATAGGTTTGTTTAAGACTGATTTTATGGCGGCAAATGTATAAAAGTTTTTCAATATGGAAAGTTATTTTTTTAAACAATTCTTAACTTTACCCCAAAATTAAAAAATAATGAGACACGCTCAACTAAGAATCAGCAAGAAAAACCTACTTCACAATTTCAACTTTTTTCGCTCAAAACTCTCATCATCAACAAAATTACTAGTCTTAGTTAAGGCAAATGGATATGGGTTAGGAGATGTCGAAATTGCAAAATTATCTCAGGAATTTGGTGCAGATTACTTAGGTGTAGCGTTCCCCTGTGAGGGCATAAAGCTTAAAAAGGCCGGAATTAAATTGCCGATTATGGTTCTTACTCCCGGAGTTGATAATTTTGACGAAATCATTAAATACCACCTGGAACCAAGCATCATAACTACTCAATCTGCAATAGATATGGCTGCAGCATTAAAGAGGGCTTCAATTTCCCACTATCCTGTACACATTAAATTTGACACAGGAATGCAGAGGGTGGGGTTTGACATAACAATGCTCTCTGAGTTAAAGCAGGTTATAAAAGAGAACCCATCCCTTAAAATCAAATCATTTTTCTCACATCTTGCTGCTGCAGATGAAGCTAAACACGACAGCTTTACCAGAGAGCAGATTGAGACATTCTGCACTATGGCAAATGAGATGACAGCTTCACTTTCATATATGCCTATGAGACACATTCTTAACTCGTCCGGCATTGAGAGATTTACCTATGCACAGATGGATATGGTTCGGCTCGGCATTGGTATTTACGGCACCAGTTATGTAGATGACAAAAAATTAAAACCTGCGGCATCTTTTGTTGCTCCTGTTATACAGGTGAAGCAGACAACGGGAGGTACTGTCGGTTACGGCAGACACGGAGTGGTTGGCAGCGAAGGGAAGAAAATTGCCACAATACCTGTTGGTTATGCAGATGGTATTGACAGACACCTATCCAGAGGTTCCATTAAGTTTATGGTTAATGGTACGCTCGTCCCTACAATTGGCAATATCTGTATGGACTCATTTATGATTGATGTAACCGGTATTGATGTAGCGCCGGGAGACGAGGTCACAATTTTCGGAGATTCTCCACACCCTAGTGAACTTGCAAATGTACTTAAAACAATAACTTATGAAATCTTCACATCGATTTCCCAGCGAGTTGAACGGGTTGTGGTAGATTAACTGATTTTTTAAATCAGTGGCTGATTTTATATACAAGCTCCAATAAAATATCTCCATCCTCTGCCTCACCTCTTTGTGAACTCTTTCCCATTGAGTCGTATCTTCTAATTAAAGAGATGGCCTCCATACATTTGATGAGCGGGTAGTTTCGGGCTGCGTGGTCATATTCCGGCATAAAATATGGCATAATGCCAAGGTATGAAGCAATCTCCTCCCTTGAAGGTTTAGCTCCGTTAGCGTGAATTGCGTGATATTTCAACAGTCTTGAAAAGTGCATAAAGAGAGCAGATATTGTAACAACCAAAGGAAACTGACGGGGAGATGCGCCAAAGTGCTTTACTATCTTGAAGATTTTTACACTGTCCCGAAACGAAATTGCCTTTGTTAACTCAAATACGTTGTACTCCCTGCTTATCCCGATATTCTCTTCTATCTCTATCGTATCTATTTTTTTTCTGGTATCAGGCAGATTTGTAAGGAGTTTATCCAACTCCAGAACCAGTTTTCTGAGCTCTGTACCGCAATACTCCCCCATAAGCAGAGCCGCCTCCGGAGAGATCGAGTAACCTTTGGATTTGATATAACTCTCAATCCAGGAGAAGATCATATCGTCACGAAGTGAGAATGATTCAAATACAACTCCGTTAGAGAGCGCACTTTTATATAGTGTTGTGCGTTTATCTAAACTTTTGTTTGTTAGTGATACCACCAGCAGAGTTGTTGGCATAGGTTGACGGAAGTAGAACTCAAGTTCGTCAAGACGATCCATCATTTGCGCCTCCTTAACTATAACAACCTGCCTCGATGCAAGCATTGGGTATCTGCGAGCAGACTCCACAACCTGCGTAGCAGTAACATCAGATCCATAAAGAATAAGCTGGTTAAAACCTCTTTCATCTTCTGTGAGTGCGTTGCGGGCTATCTCGTCAATTATTACATCTGAGTAGTAGGGCTCTTCACCCATAAGCAGATAGAAGGGTTTAAAGGAGCCCCCCTTTATGCCTGAGAGAATCTCTCGATAGCTCTTTATGCTGTTATCAATCTCTTTTTTCCCCATAATATATGTCGGCTAATTTATGCAAAAAGGGTAAACAGAGCAAATTTTATATCTTTGCGAGGTAATTAACTACCGAATGAGAGAGAGTATATTTGACCCGGTGAGAAGAAAGAGAGTTGCACTCACTCCCGAGGAGGGTGTTCGGCAACAACTCATACTAGAGCTCTCTTCAAATTTAGGATATCCTCTGCATCTTATGAGTTGCGAATACTCCCTGGTATTAAACAGATTAAAATACAGGGGAGATCTTGTTATCTTTGACAGGGAGACAAACCCTATAATGATTGCAGAGTGCAAGTCTCCTGATGTTAAGATTACACGGGAGAGCTTTGAGCAAGTTTTAAGATATAATTTGGCACTTAAAGTTAAGTTTCTGTTGGTTACAAACGGCCGGGACACATTTATGGGAAGAGTTGACCCGACAGATGGTAAGTATACATTTTTAACTGAGATACCAAAATACAATGACCTTTCTTAAAAAAAAGATATTCAAAATAATCTCCAAAGAGGCACAGTTATCAGGAGTGAGAGCTTTTGTAATTGGAGGATATGTGAGGGACTCTTTACTCAAAAGAAAAAGTAAAGATATTGATATTGTTGTTGAGGGGAGCGGTATTGAGCTTGCCGAGAGGGTAGCCCTCACTCTTGGTGCCACCGTTTCGGTTTTCAAAAATTTTGGTACAGCAATGTTAAAATGGCACGACCTGGAGATCGAATTTGTGGGTGCCCGCAAAGAGTCCTACAGGGCCAGCTCCAGAAAGCCTATTGTTGAGGATGGATCACTTGAAGATGATCAATTAAGAAGAGATTTTACCATAAATGCACTTGCTCTAAGCCTGCAAGAGGAGGATTATGGAAGGCTATCCGACCCATTCAACGGGATAAAAGATCTTGAAAACGGCTTTATAAGAACACCTCTTGAGCCGGATACAACATATAGTGACGACCCTCTGAGAATTCTCAGGGCAATAAGGTTTGCATCTGTGCTCTCTTTCTCCATAGTACCTGAATCACTTGAGTCAATCAAGAGAAACCGGGAGAGAATCAAAATTCTTTCACACGAGAGGATTAATGAAGAGATTAATAAGATACTTCTCTCTCCGATTCCCTCTGTCGGGTTTCGTCTGCTTGAGTCTACCGGTTTATTGGAGCTTATTCTGCCTCAGCTTTTACTACTTAAAGGGGTAGAGAACATCGAAGGTAAGGGGCATAAAGATAACTTTTCTCACACATTACAGGTGGTTGACAACCTTGCCAAACATACTGATAATCTATGGCTTCTCTGGGCCGCCCTGCTGCACGACATTGCAAAACCGGCAACCAAATGCTTTGAGCCCAATATCGGATGGACATTTCACGGCCACGATTTTGTTGGTGCAAAGATGATTCCTAAGATTTTCAATCAGCTCAAAATGCCTATGAATGAGAAGATGAAGTATGTACAAAAGATGGTTCAACTTCATCTCAGACCAATTGCTCTTGTACAAGAGGAGGTGAGTGACTCGGCGGTGAGAAGGCTCCTCTTTGATGCGGGCGAAGATATTGATGACCTTATGTTGCTGTGTGAAGCAGATATTACATCAAAGAATGAGAATACCGTAAAAAAGCATAAAAGTAATTTTTCGGTTGTCAGAGAGAAGCTTATTGAGGTTGAGGCAAAGGATGCCATAAGACAATTTCACAATCCTGTAACCGGTGAGCGTATAATGGAGATTTACGACATCAACCCGGGCAAAGAGATTGGAATAATAAAGGAGTACATTAAGAATGCTATCCTGGATGGAGTAATTGGAAATGATAAAGATGAAGCAGAGGGGCTAATGGAGCTTAAGGCTAAAGAGCTCGGGCTAGTTAAACGCTAGTTATTCATAGGGAGAGAGATGGTGAACTTACTCCCCTTTCCCTTTGTGCTTTCTGCTGTAATTACTCCGCCGTGCCTGTGAATAAACTCATTACACATAATTAAACCGAGTCCTGTACCACTCTCCCCCGCAGTTCCTGTAGATGGATAGCGTTTAATGTCCAGCCGAAAGAGATTCTCAAGGGTCTCCCTATCCATACCTACGCCATTGTCTTCTATGTAAATTTCTGCTTTGTCATTGTTATTGTTGCAAGTTACAACTATCTTACCACCTGAGTTAGTATATTTTACGGCATTGTTGAGAAGGTTTCTCACAACAGTATTTAGCATATTGGTGTCGTAGCTCACAATATTAGGCCCATTTGGGTTATACTCCAGAGTTATACCTTTTCGAAATGAGATCGGTTTGAAAAGTTCAATATTATTGGAAACAATTGTACATAGATCTCCCTTTACAGGGCTGAAACTTATATCTCCGGTCTGAATTCTTGACCAGTTGAGCAAATTCTCGAGAAGATCGTATGTATTTCTGGATGAGGTCTTCAAAACATATAGAGAGTCATACAACTCGTCCTTGGTTAGAGTTGTCAGTTTATCTGAAAGCAGCTCAAGAAAATTTGAGAGATTACCCACAGGGCCTTTAAGATCGTGAGCAATAAGGGATATGAATTTATCCTTTGTTGCGACTGCATTCTCCAACTCTGTGTTTTTAACGCTAAGCTCTTGAGCCAAATGTCTTAGCATAAAGTGTTTCTGTGCAATAATCTGCCTGTCCAGAATTAAAATAGTGAAAGTCATCCCAAAAAGAATCATTGAGGTGAGAAAGTTAATTTTCTCAAGACTCTTGGGGAAAACCAGAAGTGGCGTAGTTGGTATCCACACCAGTTGAATATAGAGAAAGAGGCCAAAATTGAGCAGAAGAATAAGGGCAATTGTAATCCATCTCTCTCTTTTAAAAGATATTAGAGGCAGGAGTGATAGCACCAGATGATAGTTGTGTATTCCTAGCTCTTTACCGAAAAAGAGCATAGACATAACTGCAAGAAATGTTGTAAAAACCAGGTACATTGTGATAGCACACCTGAAGTGGTGCTTTTTATCACTAAAAAAGAGACAACTCCACAGAAAAGGGAAAAGCGCCAGAATAAAGAAGATAGGGTATCTGTAGTAGTTTGGATCGTAATAGATGAAAAGCGCCAGAAAGAGGGTTAAAATGAGCGTGCCTAAAGCTCCTGCGTAGATATTGGCCTTATGAGATGAGTTGATATCAATCTCATCAATTGATGAAACCGACATCAGCGATTTTAAATCTTTCAGTATTGAGGCGAAGACCATTACGATTATTTTATCCTCGCAAATATAATAAACTTATTTAGAAAACAGCTATCCCGTGAATAATATTTTCACGGGATAGTATATTGATTAGATTTTATTTAGAATTAAAATCTCTCTTTAGTAAATTGCGTTTTGCGGGTCAAAATTTGTCCACTTGAGAGTCCAGTTGTCTGCAGCAGCGTCACTACGGAATGCACCGATAAAATTTACCTTATCAAAGAATGATACTGAGACTTTCGGATCGGTAAAAAGATTGCTCTTATTGAGTAGCGGACTACCGTTCATTGGAAGCCAGTTTCCGTTTACAGAAGGGTTTGCCGGCAGCTTCAACAGTAGTGAAGCAATTGAAGAGTTATTTATGTTACTGTTGGAAGCTTGTTTGAAGAATGAAGAGGAGAATGACTCAATCGCTTCATTAATTGCAGATGCGTCGGTTGAGAGGGCATCTTTGTACGAACCATCTTTGTCTGTTCCCAATATTGTCATCCCTGCAAAATAGTTGTTTTGGAATTTTAAGTTACCCGCTGTTGCTGCTTGCTGGGTCTGGGAACCTTTGTCGTTGCATATTGCGATGCCAACCGGAAACCCTGTTGCCACAGAGTTAAAGAGGCTAAGATTGGATCCTCTGCGAATCTGAATTGCAGCCTGATGTTGACCCAGCTTAGATCCGTTATTAGGGTTATAAACACCGCCGTCAATATATGCTGTTGTGTTCAAATATGCAGGATCTTGACCAACCGGTCCGATAATGGTAATATTTGAGAAAACAGGGGTTGTTATTGGCTGCTGATTTGGTGCATCAGAGTTGTTATCCGACTCAAATCCGTTGGTTCTTGATATATCTGCAATCTTGGGATTTGTAACAACCAGGCCAAACTGAATCTTTCCGGTGAATCCTGCATCGGTATCAAAACTATCATCCCAGTTATTGAGGGCTATTAGATATTTTGAGTTTACAGTGCCGCCGAACCACTCAAAGGCATCGTCATTGGAGTAGGATACCTGGACGTGATCTATCTTTGTTCCGCTGCCTACAGAGCCCATTGTAAGACCATTTATCTCCTGGTCAGTCTTAAAAGGGTATCCCGCAAACTCAATTCTAACATAGGAGATCACTCCGGAGTTATCCTCATCGTTATTACCGCCGTGCTTAGAACGAGGCCCTCCCTCAATTATCATCTCACCTTTATTGTTTTTTGCTTTCCCGCAAATTACCAATCCGCCCCAGTCACCCGGTTTTCTTGAGCCTACAGGTTGATTTGATGTGAAGATTATTGGTTCGTTCTCACTACCCTGTGCAATAAGTTTACCTCCGGTCTCTACAATAAGCGCCGCTTTGGTATCCTTATCTCCTTTGATAATTGTACCCGGCTCAATAGTAAGCGTTGCCCCATCTGTAATATATATCCACCCTTTTAAAAGGTACTTCCCTCTCTTTATTGTGTGACTCTCCTTGATCTCAAACTCCTGTGATCCGTTACCGATAACATTTCCTTCAAAGATTATCTGCTCGGTAGGGTCGGGTGTTGGCGTTACTGTCTCTTTTTCACAAGATAAAGTGAGAAATAACGAGGTTGAGGAGATCAGTAAAATTGCTAAATTCTTAAACTGTTTCATATTCATTTAATTGTTAGTTTCTATTTCTGTAATTAAAGTTTTATCTGTAGTGCAAGTGTAAAGTATCTGCCGGGTTTAAAGCTTTTTGAGTTCTGATTCCTCTGCTGCAGTACGCCGTTTGAATCCATATATTCGGGATATTGCTGAAAAATAATACTCTGGTTTAGAATATCTTTAACACCACCTTTAAGTTCAACTCTCTTACCCAGTTTTTTACTTAAGGTAATATCTATAACATCTTTTGAAAGCTCATAAGTGTCGGGAATCTCATTATTAACGCTTGCACCGGTCCCGGTATCTGCTTTACCTATACCTACTATTCTTTTACCAATTCTGTTATAAAGAACTCCGGCACTTAATCCTAACTTTTCGTTATCATAGAAAAGGGATGTGTTTATTAAATATGGCGACTGCCCCTGCATAGCACGATCTCTCTCAAGAGATGTCTCTTTGTCAAACTCCACCTTGCTGTATATATAGGCAGCATTCAACCCGAGAGTGAAATTTTTGAGCCCCAGGAATGCCAGACTCTTTCTGATATCTGCCTCTGCACCCATATTGTTTGCCGCTTTTGCATTTTCAAAAGTATAGGTATATGAACCGCCGGCATCCAGATAGGTCCACTCTATTGGGTTTTTAAAATGTTTATAGAAGAGGGCAAAAGTGATGTACTCATTGTTTGTGGGATAATATTCGTAACGAAGATCGATATTGTTTATGGTTGCGTGTTTAAGATCCGGATTTCCTTTAACATCCGAGAATAGGTTAAAATCGTAATAAACTGACGAAGATACCTCTCTGAACTCCTGACGGTTAACAGACTTTCCATATGCAACTCTTATGAGTTTATCCTTAGAGATGTTATACGACGCATTTATTGACGGGTATATGTCAAAGTAGTTGTAATCTTTACTTACTGTACTGAATTCATAAATTTTATCATAGTTGGTAAGTCGCATTTTGCCAGTCTCTGCTCTTAGCCCTGCTATTAAATTTAGTCTGCCGGTTGTAACCTTAGCCGAAAAATAACCGGCTCCGTTTAGAACTTCGCCTTTATAGCTATTTCTGTTGTCGGTATCTTCATACAGATAAAGTTTATCTGAACCATAATTATTGTCTTTAAGAATCTCATCTACAACATCTCTGTAAACAAAGTCAGAGGGAAGTGCATATCTGTTAAATCTGTAAAAGAACTGCCTGTTTTTGTAATTCCGGGTTTTATACTCTCCCAGAACTCCTGCTTTTAACTCCATAACAAGATTTTGACCAATCTCAAAAGGGAGAATATAGTTAAGAGCGGGTGTTATGACGTGCTCTTTAAGGTTAACGAAATCCCGGGTGATCTCATTCTGATCTATAGCCATCTTCCCAAAGTCGTGGTCTCCGTATATGTTATTCTCCTCTCTGTTTATAATCCTTCTGTCCGGTTGATCCATACCGGCAAAAGAGTATGCGATATTCCAGTCAAGAATCCGTTTTGAAAAACGATGACTCCCGGATAGTTGTCCTGTATAAATTGTCCTGTTTGTATAGAGATACTCCTGTTTCTGTTGAATATATTTTGCACTGATATTCTGCCACCCCTCTCTTGATGTATAACGGTTTTTACCCATTATATTTAACATATTCCTGAATTCAATCTTGTTCTTACCGGACATAACAGTTATGTTAACCATACCTCCGATTCTTGAATCGAGACTATATTGGTTATCTGTATATTTATATATATACTCCGGCTCATCGGTATTAATATTGTAAACCCCAAACCTTGCATTGGTCATATCCTTATATGTTTGTGAGCTTCTGGTATAGTTCATTGCAGCTGCAATTCCCATCTTATATCCCCTCTTTAAATCGTAAGCTCTTCCAAACATTAAAGTTAACCTTTGATCCGGAAGTGCTTTGCCTTTTAGGAGATCCCAATCGTTAGAGAATCCGCTCTTTGTTACCTCGGTAACAAGAGATGTATTATTGTTATCCAATCTTGGCGGAACAACTCCTTTCAACGCCCTTTGACCTCCGTTTATTCCAATGATATCTGTTATATATCCTCTGCTTCTGTATTGATCGTTAAAATGGGCCACGCTGTTCAATCCCATACCGTAAGAGATGGTAGATTCAGATATCTCCGGCATACTCCCGGTTGTAATCTTCACAAATCCTCCCGAAAAATCTGAAGGGATCTCTGCTGATTGTGATTTTACAATCATAATACTCTCCAGTTGCGAAGATGGTAGTATATCAAAGGAGAAAGAGCGGGAGTCTGCCTCCGTACTTGGAACCGATGAGTTGTTTACCCATACGTTGTTGTATCTGCTGGGTAATCCTCTAACAATTATATATCTGTCATTCATTATAGATACTCCGGGTATTCTTCTGACTACCTCCGCTGCATTTCTATCCTGAGATTTGGTAATCTGCCTCCCGGACATACCACTCATAACAACACCGGCACTTCGGGTAGCCGAGACCATTGCAATCTCTGAATTCATCCTCTTTACAGAGGTTACCACCACCTCATCAAGAAGGTTGGCAGACTCCTCCAACACAATATCAAAACTGTTAACACCCTCTTTAATCTCAAGGTCGTTGACTGATATTTTCTTATAACTGATACAGGATATCTCCGCCTTAAGAACGCCCACAGGCAGGTGTGTTATTGTATATAAGCCGTTAGGGTCTGTCATTGAACCCTTTCTGATATCGGGGAAGAAGATTGTCGCCCCGATAATTGGCTCTCCTGTAGATTTATCAATAACTTTACCTTCCAGAACACAAGTTGAAGCTTGTGCATCTGCTCTATTTGGAGTAACTAAAATCAATACCCAAATTGCTTTAATAATCAATAAATTTCTCACTACTTTTGTCTTAATAATTATGATGCAAAAGTATCTCGGGTATGTTAAGGAAGTGATACAAAAAAATTAAGAAATTCTTAAGTTCTTCCCTATTTTTGCATTGATTTGTTATCATATCTTAATTTTGTACTATGAAAAAGAAGAAAATACTGGTTGTTGACGACGAAGAGGATTTGTGCGAAATTCTCAGCTTTAATCTCAGGAGTGCAGGATTTGAAACAGATGTTGCCTACTCTGCAGAGGAGGCCTACTCAAAAATGAAAAATAACTATGATCTGCTTCTGTTGGATGTTATGATGGGGGCAATCTCCGGCTTCAAACTTGCCGAACTTATCCGGGAGGAGTATCCTAGAAATATCCCCATTATATTTATAACTGCCAAAGACCAGGAGAGTGATAAGTTAAAAGGGTTTAACATAGGTGCAGATGACTATATCTCTAAACCTTTCTCAATTAAAGAGGTAATTGCAAGAGTAAAAGCGGTTCTCTCCAGAACAACTGCAGAGGATGTTAACTCGAAAGTTTCAAAGAAATTATCCGAATCGGGAATTGTGTTCAGGAGTATGTCAATCAACTCCGTAAATAAAATTGTCACAATAGAGGGTCGGGAGATCAAACTCACAAAAAAAGAGTTTGAAATATTATATATGCTTGCCGGTCAACCTCTAAAAATCTTCTCGCGGGCACAAATTCTGGATAGTGTATGGCAAAATGAGTCCTACGTTTTAGACAGGACAATAGATGTTCACATAGCAAGGCTTAGAAAAAAGATAGAGCCATACAGCTCTTCAATCGTCAACAGATCTGGGTATGGTTATTGCTTTGATCCGGGTGAGGAGGGTTAAAGATGAAAATAAGCTACAGATATAAAATTCTCACATATTTCTTGTTAGTGCTGGTGGCAACCAGCCTGCTATTCTCGTTGATACTTATCCGGCGGGAGAGTCAGTTTAAGCTGGAGCAGCTCTCCTACAGAATAAACCCCTATCCGGATATAATTTATGCATTTATTAAAGACTGCTATGGAGTAGATGAGATTGAAAAGGCATTGGATTCTGCAGGCAGCTTTTTCCCCGACGAGATGAGAATAACTGTTATGGATAGTGACGCCTGGGTGATTTTTGACAACTTCTCAAACAGAGACTCAATTCTGGACAATCATACCAACAGACCGGAGCTTATTGAAGCAGCAACAACCGGCATCGGCTCTGCATTAAGATACTCCAAAACATTAAACAGTGAGTATCTCTATTTTGCAAAAAAATATCCCGATAAATATGTCCGGGTTGCTCTTGACTACAACTCTTTGATTTTGCCGGTAATAAAGAGTGATAAAACCTGGCAACTATACATAATAATCGTTTTTCTGCTTGCATCTGCAGTTCTTGTTTACCTGACACGGCAGATAAGCAAACCCTACAGCGCACTCAAAGAGTTTATCGCAAGAGTTGAGCAGGGGGAGGAAGATTACGATGAAATTCGTTTTCCAAAGGATGAGATGGGAGGAGTCGGAGAGAAGATTATGAACGCTTTCCGCCAGCTGGAGAACACTAAAAGATATAAACAGGAGCTTACCCATAATGTCTCGCACGAACTAAAAACTCCCGTTACGGGAATAAGGGGTTACCTTGAAACTCTGCTTCAACAGGAGAATCTGAATGAAGAGCAGAGTCGCTTCTTCATTGAGAGAGCATATGCTCAATCTCTTCGCCTCTCTGCAATTGTGAATGATATTTCAATCCTCAACAAAATAGAGGAGGCAGCAGATAAGTTCGAGTACGAGAGTATAAATATCTACCACTGTCTTAAAGAGATAGAGGGCGACCTCTCATTTAAGCTGGAGGAGAAAAAGATTAGATTCAATACAGATGTAAGCCAAGATCTGGAGATTGAAGGTAACTATCTTTTAATCTATTCGCTGTTTAAGAATCTTATTGACAACTCCATTGAGCACGCAGGAGAGGATCTGGACATCTATGTAAAGGTTACCGGAGTCTCGGAGCGTGAAGCCTTCTTCTCATACTACGATACTGGTAAAGGTGTCCCGGAGGAGCATATCCACAGAATTTTTGAGCGTTTTTACAGAGTAGAGAAGGGACGAAGCCGAAAAAGCGGCGGAAGCGGACTTGGCCTCTCAATTGTGAGAAATGCAGTTCATCTTCATAAGGGAAAAATTGTTGTATGTAACAGAGTAAATACCGGGCTTCAATTTGATTTTACTCTGGCATTGAAGCTTTAGTGCAGAGTGACACCTATCAAGTGCATAAACTCCTCTCTGGTTCTTATATCTTTTAGAAAAGCTCCTGTAAATGCACTGGTTGTGGTTACGGAGTTCTGTTTTTGCACTCCCCTTATCTGCATACACATATGTGAAGCCTCTATAACTACTGCAACCCCAAGCGGGTTAAGAGTATCCTGAATACAATCCCTAATCTGAACGGTGAGTCTCTCCTGAACCTGAAGTCTTCTCGCGTAGGCATCAACAACCCTCGCAATTTTACTAAGGCCGGTTATGTACCCGTTTGGAATATATGCAATATGTGCCTTGCCGTAAAAAGGTAGCATATGGTGTTCACATAAAGAGTAGAGCTCAATATCTTTTACTAAAACCATCTGTTGGTACTCCTCCTTGAATTTGGCAGAATTCAGTATTGATGGACCATCCATTTCGTATCCCTGGGTCAAAAACTGTACAGATCGGGCAATTCTTACCGGAGTGAGCATAAGACCCTCTCTTGAAGTATCTTCACCTAAAAGTCTGAGTATCTCTTTGTAGTGTTTCGCAATAGACTGAGTTGTCTCTTCGTCATATTGCTCAATCTTTGTATATGCCATAATAAATATCTAATTTCGTGAATTGTTCAAATATGGTGCAATTATACAAAAAAAAGGGACATAGTATGAGATTACTGATAACAGCAGCCGAACAGGAGGAGCTCATAACGGCAAGACAGGCTTACAATTCACTCACTAAAAGTGAACAATACGGTTTAGAAATTGAGTGGATGTTAACCGGAATAGGAACTACATCTACAAGCTACAGGCTTACAAAGATATTGAATACATCTTCTGCCAAATTTGATTTGGCTGTTAACGTAGGAATAGCCGGAAGCTTTTCATCAAAGTTCCCGATTGGATCTGTTGCAAGAGTAGATAGAGAGTATTTCGGAGACCTCGGTTTTGAAACTTGTACCGGTTTCCAGACCCTGTTTGACTATAAGATATTGGATGCAGATACTCACCCGTTTCACAGCGGTGCACTTCTTGCTCCCGATTTGTCTGAGACAGTAGAGGCAGCCTTATCGTCTTACCAGAGAGCTACAGCTGTTACCGTTCAAACGGTCAGCGGTCTGCCCGGCAAGAGAGATCAGCTTGAGAGAGACTTCTTACCCTCTATAGAGAGTATGGAGGGTGCTGCATTTTTCTATGTCTGTATTCTGGAGAGAGTTCCATTTATTGAGCTTCGCTCCGTGTCCAATGAGGTTGGAGAGCGGGAGAGGGCCAAATGGAATATACCTCTTGCCCTGGATTCACTCAGGGATGCCTCAAAAACATTGCTCAAGGCTCTGGTTAAATGAAACTTACTCTTGCATATTCTCCCTGTCCCAACGATACTTTTGCTTTTCACGCAATGGTTCACTCCCTTGTAGATTGTGAGGGTCTCACATTTGATGTCAATCTTTTGGATATTGATACCCTCAATATTAGTTCTGCAGAAGGCATCTATGATATCTGCAAACTAAGCTACCACGCATATTATCACCTGCTGGATAAATATATAATGTTACGCTCAGGAAGCGCATTGGGCTATAATAATGGTCCACTGTTGGTTGCAAAAAAAGGATCTCCCCTGTTTTTAGAAAACGGTGGTATTGATCTGGAGCAGCTGAGCAGATCCGTTACCGCAATTCCGGGAGAGAAAACAACTGCAGCTCTGCTGCTTAAAATCTTCTTCCCGGAGATAAAAAAGACAGAACCATTAGTTTTCTCTGAGATTGAAGATGCCATTTTAACAGGGAGATACTCAAACGGCGTTCTCATTCACGAAAGCCGTTTCACATATCAGGAAAAGGGTCTGTGCAAGATTGCAGACTTAGGAGATTTGTGGCAGAAAAAATTCTCACTCCCTATTCCCCTCGGCGGGATTGCAATACGAAGATCAATTGATTCCCAGATTCAACAGAGAGTGAACCGAATTATCAAAAGAAGTATTGAGTTTGCATTCCAAAACCCTCATTTTTCTGTAGAATATTCCAAGTTTCACGCTAGAGAGATGGAGACGAAAGTTTTGCAAAAACATATTAAATTATTTGTAAATCAATACTCTATAGATATTTCAGATGAGGGCAAAAAGGCTGTCGAGGCTCTTTTCAGAAGTACCTCAGAAATTTTTCCACTATCACATAACAAAGAGAGTCTCTTTATTTTATAGATTTGCACTTTAAACCAAAACAAGATGAACAAGGAAATCATCATTATCAAAGGAATAAAAAAATTCTACAAAGTTGGCAATCAAGAGGTGAAAGCCCTTAATGGAGTAGATATCATAATTCACAAAAATGAGTATGTTGCCATAATGGGACCATCCGGTTCCGGAAAATCTACAATGATGAATATCCTGGGTTGTCTTGACAGCCCTACAGCAGGCACGTATATCCTCAATGGCACAGATGTTTCAAAGATGGATGATAACGATCTTGCAGAGGTGAGGAATAAGGAGATTGGCTTTATTTTTCAGTCATTTAATCTTCTTCCGAGGTACAACGCTCTGGATAATGTCTCCCTTCCTTTAATCTACTCCGGCATTGGAAAGGCAGAGAGGGACTTAATGGCAAGAGAGGCTATTGAGAGCGTAGACCTAACAGACCGCCTCCATCACAAACCAAACGAACTATCCGGAGGTCAGCGTCAGAGGGTTGCTGTGGCAAGAGCTCTTGTTAATAAACCATCTATCATACTTGCAGATGAGCCGACCGGGAATCTGGACTCCAAGACATCTGCAGATATTATGAAACTCTTTGCAGATATTCACAAAAAAGGGAACACAATCATAGTGGTAACTCACGAAGAGGATATTGCCAAACACGCAAAAAGAATAATCCGGCTCAGAGACGGAGTTATTGAATCAGATGAGGTTAATCCAAATTGTCTGGACTATAATTAAAAGCTTTACTTTAATTTAAGATTAGAATGAAGGTATATACCAAAACCGGAGATAAAGGGAGAACATCTCTTGTCGGAGGAGAGAGAGTGAGTAAAGATGACCCAAGAGTAAATGCATACGGAAGTGTAGATGAGCTTATTTCACATATTGCACTCTTAAGGGCAGACGCTTTTGGAGAACCTTACCACGATAATCTCAGAAGGATTCAGGCAAACCTGATGCTGGTGGCTGCCCACCTTGCATCTGACGAGATAACATCTCAAAAACTAAAATCATTTGATCATCTTGAAATAGAATTTCTCGAGCACCAGATAGATGAGATGACAGCTAAACTGCCAGAGCAGAACGCCTTCATCTTGCCCGAAAGACCCCGTGTTGCAGCGGAGTGCCACATCGCAAGGACTGTTTGCCGTAGAGCAGAGAGAGCATCAATATCAATTATGACAGAACCGCGACTTGAGATTGCTGTCAAATACCTGAACCGGCTTTCGGACTACCTCTATGTCTACGCCAGATACTTATCAATGGTTAACGGAATCGGGGACGATTTCTGGTATCAGTAATCTTGTAAATCAAAAAAAAATCACTATCTTCGCAAACTATTTTGGCAATTTATTGTAAATGCTTAATTATTAACTATTTGTGCTATGTATTGGACACTTGAACTGGCGTCGAAACTGGAGGATGCTCCATGGCCTGC
Organism: Bacteroidetes bacterium HGW-Bacteroidetes-5; assembly: GCA_002842515.1. Taxonomy (GTDB): domain Bacteria; phylum Bacteroidota; class Bacteroidia; order Bacteroidales; family UBA932; genus Bact-08. The sequence continues at coordinate 432,688 of PHDC01000002.1, forward strand.
AACTAAAGAAGAGCTTATTGATTATGCAACCCGCTCAGGAGCACCTCTTGAGGTGATCGAGAATCTGGAAGATTTAGAGGAGGATGGGGAGGTTTATGACAGCATTGAGGATATATGGCCCGATTATCCCAGCAAAGAGGACTTCTTCTTCAATGAGGAGGAGTATTAAAATAGTTTAAAATGAAAATAATTATTGCAGGTGCCGGCGATGTGGGTAGCCACCTTGCCAAAATGCTTAGCAATGAGTATCACGACTTGACGCTGATAGACAACGACGAGTCCAGATTAAACAGAGTTGCGGAGAATTCAGATGTTCTTACTGTATTCGGGTCACCTACTTCCATAAAAACACTTGCATATGCCGGTGCTGCTAAGGCAGACCTTTTTATTGCAGTAAGTCCCTCTCAGGAGCAGGATGTAAATCTTATAAGTGCGCTTCTTGCAAAAAAGATGGGGAGCAGTAAAGTTACAGCCCGTATTAACAACGATGAGTATCTGCAAAACGAAAACAAACTCCTATTTACAGAGATGGGTATAGATCTTCTTTTCTATCCGGAAAAGATTGCCTCTCACGAAATTATTGACCTTCTTAAACAGACCGGAACTTCGGAGTTTATGGACTTCTCCGGTGGTAAACTGCAGCTGATTGTCTTCCGTCTGGATGACGGAGCGCCTCTTATTGACAAAACTCTGGCAGATTACACTGCAGTGGGAGAGCCTCAGTACAGAGCAGTTGCCATTTCACGCGAAGGCGAGACCATTATTCCAAGGAGCTCTACCCGATTTCAGATGCACGATCTTGTATTTGTAATATCCAAAAGAACCGGAGTTCAGGAGGTTATGAGCTACTCCGGAAAAAACAACATCGATGTAAAACGGCTTATGATTGTAGGGGGCGGCAGAATTGGTGAGATGGTTGCAAAGAAACTTGAAAGTACTGTGGACTATATCAAGCTGATCGAGCTAAAAAGAGAGCGTTGCGATGTGCTAAATGAAAGGCTTAGTAAAACGCTGGTAATCAACGGTGATGCCAGAAACACAGACCTTCTCATTGAAGAGGATGTTAATGATTTTGATGCCTTTGTGGCTGTTACCAGCAGCTCAGAGACAAACATTCTCTCCTGCGTAATGGCAAAGAAGATGGGCGTTGCCAAGACTATCGCAGAGGTAGAGAACATAGATTATATTAAACTGGCAGAGGGTATGGGTGTAGATGCTGTTATCAATAAAAAACTCATCACCGCAAGCCGTATCTTTAGATTCACCCTCTCCAACAAAGTGCAGTCCATTAAATGCCTTAACGGCTCGGACGCAGAGATTCTGGAGTTCATAGTAAACCCAAACAGCTCCATAACAAAAGATAAAGTCCGCAATTTAGGATTTCCCAAAGATGCCATTATAGGTGGAGTAATAAGAGGGAACAACAGCTTCATTGCTCTTGGAGATACAGAGATCAAGCCTTATGACCGGGTTGTAGTGTTTGCTCTGCCATCTGCATTGAAAAAGGTCAATAAATTCTTTGCTTGATAGGAATTACTCTTATAATCTCTAAGAATAATTAGCTTTTAACATAACATATCATTACCTTTGTAGCTCCTTTTAATAAAGATTGTTATGGAGCGAATTCCTTTAAAAACCAGCGGAAAGACACGTACCGAGCACGATTTGCTTGGGAGTAAAGAGGTGCCGGTAGAGGCACTTTTCGGAGTACAAACCCTTAGATGCGTTGAGAATTTTGATATCAGCAGAGACTATCTTTGTGAGTATCCCGAGTTCACAAAAGCTCTGGGTATAGTTAAGATGGGGGCAGTTTTGGCGAATCACGAACTTGGGCTCATCGATGATAAAATTAAGGATGCAATTGTTGCTGCTTGTAAAGAGCTTATGGATGGGCAGCACCTGGAACACTTCCCGGTAGATATGGTACAGGGGGGAGCGGGTACAAGTATAAATATGAATGCAAACGAGGTGATTGCAAACAGGGCTCTTGAGATTATGGGTAAAAAAAGGGGGCAGTACAAATACTGCAGCCCCAATGACCACGTAAATATGGCTCAGTCCACAAATGACGCCTACCCTACTGCAATGCATATAGGCCTATATCTTACCCACTTTCACGTAAGGGAGGCGTTACAAAAACTTATTGACTCCTTTGAGAAAAAGGAGAGAGATTTTGCGCACATCATCAAAATGGGGCGTACCCAGCTTCAGGATGCAGTTCCTATGACCCTCGGCCAGAGTTTCGGAGCCTATAAATTTGCTATGAAACACGAACTCAGCCGCCTGGAGAAGGCAGCAAAAGAGCTCCTCTTCATAAATATGGGAGCAACTGCAATCGGAACAGGAATAACCTCCGAACCTGGCTATGCTGAGGCCTGCATTAAACACATCCGGGATATTACCGGGTGGGATATTCGTCTTGCCGAGGATCTTGTTGAGGCTACAAACGACACATCAAGTATGGTCTTCTATGCATCTGCACTTAAGATGATAGCCATTAGGTTATCAAAGATTTGCAACGACCTTCGTCTTCTCTCCTCCGGGCCGAGAACTGGGTTGGCAGAGATCAGCCTTCCTCCTAAACAACCGGGATCATCAATTATGCCAGGAAAGGTAAACCCTGTAATACCAGAGGTGGTTAATCAGGTTTGCTTTAAAATCATTGCAAACGAGATGGCAGTATGCCTGGCCTCCGAAGCAGCTCAGCTGGAACTCAATGTAATGGAGCCGGTTATAGTCCACAGCATTATTGAGTCCAGCGACTGGCTCATAAGGGCTCTTAAGACGCTACGCGAGGAGTGTATTGACGGAATTATTGCTAATGAAGATCAGTGCCGCCATATGGTGGAGCACTCTATCGGAATTGTTACGGCTCTCAAACAATACATCGGCTACGAAAAGAGTTCGGAGATTGCACAGGAGGCTCTAAAGACCGGCGGAAGTGTTTATAAACTTGTTATGGAGCGGGGGCTTCTTACCAAAGAGCAGCTGGACACCATACTTGACCCGAAACATATGGTTAAACCGGTTAAAATCACTATATAATAATTCTGATTAGAGTTATATCCCTCTTTTTTTGAAAATTACCGGAAAAACAAGCATTATTTCGCTCACCTGATTGTGCAAAACTGCAGGAGTCCAGGCGGGAGAGCTCTCTACAACTCTGATTGCCTCTGCTTCTAGCTGGAAGTGGGGGCTTTTTATAGCTGAGACCTCCCTTACTAATCCTTTGGCAGATATTTTAAAAGTGAGTAAAACCGTACCTTCAATGTTAAGTCTTACACAATCCGGTGGGTAAATCAACCTTGTTGCAACCCATCTTATAAAGGCATTTTCATCTTTGCCCTGAAATTTTGGTCTTACATTTGCTAATCTAACATCATCTAGTTCTGATCCATCTTCGTTCCAAAAAGTACTTTCCACTACTTTTCCTTTTTCCATTAAATATTTCGCAGAAATTTTTGAGTTTGGGTAGTAATATTCAGTTATCCCATCTTCAAAATCATCTTTCATAAATGCTTTTTTGTATAGATGACCTCTCTCTTTCCAAATGCGCAACAATCCGTCTCGTTTAGCATCTTTATAGAAAAAGTGCATAACCGTATCCCCGTTTTTCCTGAAACGGGTACACTCACCATTGCGAAAATCGTCTGTTTTATAAATTAGATACTCCTTAGAGAACTTACCGTTGTGTTTCATCTTTATATGATGACAATTACCCCCGGTTTTGTCCCGTGTCACAAAGTAAAATGCTGTATCAGAAGAACATTTTGTCCAATACTTATCAAAGTACTCCTGAGCATAGAGAGAGCTGCAAATTAAAAAGAGTAGGGCCAACAGTGATGATCTCTTCATATAATAATTTTTAAAAGGATATTAAGCATCTATCATTCACAAATATACAAAAATTTATTTGTTTGATTATGCTATACCTGACAAGATTATCTCTCTTTCAATTAACTTTGCAGTATGGCAACGGTATTACAAGCACAAAAACTCACAAAAACTTACGGCACAAAGGTCCTTTTTGAAAACCTGGATCTTAATATTAACGAAGGTGAAAAGGTCGCTCTAATTGCTCCCAACGGTACGGGTAAGAGCTCACTTCTTAAGATAATAGCAGGTGCAGATACTCCGGATTTGAATGATAACGGAGAGAGCGGCACAATTCAAATTTTCAGCTCGGGTGGAGTAGCTTTTCTTGATCAGGAACCGGTTTTTGATAACGAAAAAACACTCTTTGAAGAGGTTTTTTCCGGCGGCGGTGAGATAACACATATAACGGCTCAGTATGAGAAGGCACTAAAAGGATCCGACCACTCAGCTCTGGAGAGGGCAATAAATGAGATGGATCGTGTAAAGGGATGGCAGTTTGATTTGAAAATCAAGCAGATTCTTACATCTCTTAAAATTGAAAGTCTCGAATTAAAGATGGGGCAACTATCAGGAGGTCAAAAGAAAAGGGTAGCCCTTGCAAAGATGATGATCCAGGACGCAGGGTTCATAATTATGGACGAACCCACCAACCATCTAGATCTTGAGATTATCGAGTTTCTGGAAGATTACCTTAAAAGAAGCAGAGTGACTCTGCTTATGGTTACTCACGACAGATACTTCCTGGACAGAGTTTGTAATAAAATCATCGAACTTGAAAGTGGTAAACTCTATACATACGAAGGTAACTACACCTATTTTTTAAAGAAGAGGGAGGAGAGAATAGAGAATTTCAATACCGAAACAGAGAGGGCCAGAAATCTTTTTCATACCGAACTCGAATGGATGAGAAGAATGCCTCAGGCAAGAACTACTAAGGCAAAATACAGAATTAATGCCTTTTATGACCTCAAAGAGAGAGCCGGGCAGCGGGTAAACAACGATAATATTAGAATCAACACAGCCTCTTCCAGGCTGGGTACCAAGATTATTAACTGTAAAAATATCTCCCACAGCTTTGGCCCGGTAGTTACAATAGATGAGTTCACCTACAACTTTACGCGGGGCGAAAAGATTGGTATAGTGGGGGTAAACGGGGTGGGTAAATCTACATTTCTGGATGTTATAACAGGAGCTATTCCTTCAACAAAAGGTGAAACAGAGTGGGGAGAGACAGTTGTATTCGGCTATTACAGACAAACTGGCCTTGAGTTTAAGGCAGAAGATAAGGTTATTGATATAGTGAGAGAGATTGCCGAGACAGTTACAATGAGTGATGGCAGCACTATCTCTGTAAGTCAATTTCTTACAAGATTTTTATTCCCCCATTCAATGCACAATATGAAGGTAGAGAAGCTGAGCGGAGGGGAGAGAAGACGGCTCTATTTAGTTACCGTCCTTATGAAAAATCCCAATTTTCTCATTCTGGATGAGCCCACAAACGATCTGGACTTAATGAGTATAAATGTTCTTGAGGAGTATCTTGAAACTTTTAATGGATGTGTAATAATTGTATCCCACGACAGATATTTTCTAGATAAGATTGCCGGTCATCTTTTTGTTTTTGAAGGGAACGGAGTAATTAAAGACTTTGTGGGCAAGTACAGCGAGTACCGGGAGTATATGAAAGATAAAGAGCGAATTGCAACCAAAGAGTTAAAAGCCGGGCAGAGTGTAGAAAACAGAGAGCCATCAGATATTAAGAGCGGATCAAATCAAAAGAGCGGGTCAAATCAAAAGAGAAAACTCTCGTTTAAAGAGCAGCAGGAGTTCAATACTCTGGAGAGAGAGATTGGAGAGCTGGAAAAAGAGAAGAGCAGCCTTGAGGCTGCCCTTAACTCCGGTACACTATCTTCTGATGAGCTCACACAGGCTTCTGTAAGATTCTCCGATCTACTCTCGCTGATTGACTCTAAAAGTGAGAGATGGCTAGAGCTCTCAGATATATAAACCCTTAGTCAAGATTCCTCTAACGGGTCAATTTTTTATATTTAAATCTCTTTGGAGTGATATCTCCAAGCCTTCTCTTCTTATTCTCCTCATACTCCGAATAGCTTCCTTCAAAGAAGTAGACCTTAGAGTCTCCTTCAAATGCAAGAATATGTGTGGCAATCCTGTCCAGAAACCATCTGTCGTGAGATATGATAACCGCACACCCTGCGAAATTTTCCAGTCCCTCCTCGAGAGCTCTGATTGTATTAACATCAACATCATTGGTCGGCTCATCCAACAGCAATACATTTGCCTCCTCCTTTAGGGTGAGTGCAAGGTGAAGTCTGTTTCGCTCTCCTCCCGATAGAATTCCGCAAAGCTTCTCCTGGTCTGCTCCGGAAAAGTTGAATCTTGAGACATATGCTCTTGCGTTCATCTCTTTGTTCCCAAGTTTTACAAACTCAGAATTTTGAGAAATAGATTCATAGACAGTTATGTCCGGATTAATATGCTTATGCTGCTGGTCTACATAGGCTGTCTTAACGCTCTCCCCAACAGTAAAGAGACCATCATCACACTTCTCAATACCCATTATCAGCCTGAAAAGTGTTGTCTTTCCTGCACCGTTCGGGCCAATTACTCCAACAATACCTGCCGGAGGAAGTTTGAAATTGAGATCTTCAAAAAGCACTCTCTCTCCATAGGCTTTTGTTACACCCACTGCCTCTATAACCTTATCTCCCAGCCTTGGTCCGTTTGGAATAAACATCTCCAGCTTCTCCTCCTTAGCTCGTCCATCTTCGTTAAGCATTTTTTCGTATGCTCCAAGGCGGGCTTTGGATTTAGCGTGGCGGGCCTTAGGTGACATCCTCACCCACTCCAGCTCTCTCTCAAGAGTCTTGCGCCTTTTGCTCTCCTGCTTCTCCTCTTGAGCAAGGCGGGTAGATTTCTGATCCAGCCAGGATGAGTAGTTACCCTTCCAGGGGATACCCTCTCCCCTATCCAACTCAAGAATCCATCCCGCAACATTATCCAGAAAATAGCGGTCGTGAGTTACGGCTATTACAGTACCTTTATATTGCTGAAGGTGAGCTTCCAGCCATTGAATACTCTCTGTATCCAGGTGATTTGTCGGCTCATCTAAAAGGAGAACATCGGGCTCCTTTAGAAGTAATCTGCAAAGTGCTATCCTGCGCCTCTCTCCTCCACTGAGGTGTTTAACCAGGGCGTCGGGATCCGGACACTGTAGGGCATCCATCGCCTTCTCAAGTTTTGAGTCTATATCCCATCCGTTTAGGTGTTCAATCTTATCTGTAAGTTCACCCTGAAGCTCTATAAGTCGGTTCATCTCGTCGTCTTCCATAGGCTCTGCAAACTTTGCATTAACCTCTTCGTACTGTTTTAGAAGATCAACAATCTCAAAAGCTCCCTCTTTCACAATTTCAATCACTGTTTTGGTCTCATCCAGTACGGGCTCCTGCTCCAGAAATCCAACGGAGTAACCGGGGGCCCACACAACATCTCCCTGGAAAGATTTTTCTACTCCTGCAATGATTTTTAGGAGTGTACTCTTACCGGAGCCGTTTAGCCCGATAATCCCAATCTTGGCGCCATAAAAGAAAGATAGGTAAATATCTTTTAGAATTGCTTTATTGTTGTTCGGCAGTATCTTACCTACGCCGTTCATTGAAAAAATTATCTTTTCGTCCGCCATCTTAATATTTAGTTTGCGGCAAAGATAATATCATATTATCTCTTTCCCAACTTAAGCAGAAGTGTGTCTACATATCTTAGGGAGATTAGGGAGTCTCTTTTGAATTTTATCTGTTCAACCTGGGCCGTAAAGAGCTCTCTGTTAGATTTTTTTATAGGATCTGCAGGCGGTGCCTCCATCTTTAACGGATTTATTGCAGCTCCGTTTTTCCAGACCCGAAAATCCAAATGGGGACCTGTTGAGAGTCCAGTGCTTCCCACATAACCTATGACCTCTCCCTGACTCACCCTTTTTCCTACCGAAAGCCCCTTTGCATAGCTCTGCAGATGCAGATATGCAGTTGTATAGGTTGAGTTATGTCGTATCTTGACGGTATTGCCGCCGCCGCCCAGATAACCCTTCTGTATTACCACACCATCTCCTATGCTCATAACCGGAGTCCCCCTGGGTGCAGCATAATCTACTCCGGTGTGAGGTCTTACCACTCTGGTTACAGGGTGCCTTCTGGCATAAGAGAATCCGGAAGATACCCTGGTAAAACTTAGCGGCGCCTTTAAAAAAGCTTTTCTGAGGTTTTCGCCCTTGATGTTCCAATACTGAGGAGACTCATCCTGTACAAACCTGTAGGCATCATACATCTTTGAGGCGTGGGAGAAAAATGCTGCGTGAACGATACCAATATCGTAGTAGTTCTCTCCTGCATAAAGCTCCTCATAGATTGCAGTAAAAGAGTCACCTTTTTGAAGTCCAAAAAAGTCAATAGACCAGGCGTATATGTCGGAAAGCCTCAGAGCAAGAACAGGGTTTAAGCCTGCGTTTTGAAGATCCTGCCAAAGGGATGTATTGATGGTTGCCTGCGCTATTTTAAGCTTTCTTGTAATCTCTCTCTCAGATATCTTCACAAATAGAGAGTCGTGAACACCAAATGTGACAAACGATGTTTTTGTATCCTCATATACAAGATAGGCAAGTTTTGGCGACTCATCTTTGGTATAAAAGGCCTTGTAGCTATTACCAACTTTAATTTTCTTAAGATCAAAAACACCTCTGGATGCCTGAGTCAGCGAGTAGGTATCCGAATTGGATGCCCCCAGTTTTGTCATAAGTGTTGTAAAGAACTCCCCCCGTTTTATCTGCCCCTCTTTAGACTCAAACTCATCCATCGGAAATCCAAACTCATAGATGCGCTCTTGTGCAGATGATTGTTGTAAAATATTATCATTTGTCTCTCTGTTCGGGGAGCAGGAGAGTATTGTAAAAATTACAAGAATTGTAATAGGTCTAAGCATATTCAAAGATTTTTCTCCCCCGAAGATATGCATTATTCCATATTTGTTGATAAGATTGTGGAAAAAATTGTAATAAAATGTAAAAAAGTGGAAAACTTTCTTTAAATTTGCATAGGTTAAAAAGAGAAGAAAAAAGGCTTTATGGTAAAGTTTATAGGAGAATACACCGCAAAAATTGATGACAAAGGGAGAGTAGTATTCCCTTCGTCACTCAAATCTATGCTGGACTCCGATAGCGACCAGAAGTTTGTCATAAAAAAAGATCTCTATTTCAACTGTCTTGAGATGTATTCCTATACCGAATGGATAAGGCAATCCGAAGAGGTAAAGTCTCGTCTCAATTTTTTCAAAAAAGAGCACGCTCTCTTCTGGAGAGAGTATATGAGAGATCGCGCACTGGTAGAACCGGACGAAAAACTCGGCCGAATATCCATTCCAAAAAGGCTCCTCGATGAGATAGGAGTCACGAAAGAGATTCTTTTTGCCGGAAACGATCATAAAATCGAGATCTGGGCAAAAGAGCACTACGGTGAGGATAAACTCCCCGGCAGCGATTATTCAGACCTGGCAGAGAAAATATTAGGATAAGGAGTCGGTTATGGAAAGTTATCACACACCAGTACTACTTGAAGAGAGTGTATCAGCCTTGGCGTTGTCACCGGGAGGGGTCTATGCCGATGTCACCTTTGGAGGAGGGGGACACACCCGGGAGATTTTAAGCCGCCTGGATAGCAACTCCAGGCTCTTTGCAATGGACAAAGACTCCGACTCTCTGGCCAATGCCCCGCAGGATAAGAGACTTACTCTCATTCACAACAATTTTAGATTTCTCAACAACTACATAAAATTTCACGGAGTCCAAAAATTGGACGGCATATTGGCAGATCTGGGAGTATCCTCTCATCAGTTTGACACAGAGAGCAGAGGCTTCTCCTTCAGATTTGACTCTCCTTTGGATATGAGGATGAATACCCTGGCAAAACATACTGCAGCACACATATTGAACAACTATAGTCAGGAGGATATCTCCTTAATCCTTTACAAATACGGAGAGGTAGATAAGAGTCGGAAAATAGCGCAACTTATTTGTTCTCAGAGAGAGAGAGTTGAGATAAAAACCACAACAGATCTTAACAAATTATTAGCTCCGGTTCTGCCAAAGTTTTCTGAACACAAGTATTTGGCCAAGATATATCAGGCACTTCGTATTGAGGTTAACTCCGAGATGAGAGCACTGGAGCTCTTTCTGGAGGGGACAAAAGAGGCTCTTAAACCGGGAGGTCGTTTGGTAGTGATAACATATCACTCTCTGGAAGACAGAATGGTGAAGAATTTTTTACGCTCCGGCAATACCGCCGGAATCATTGAAAAAGATCTTTACGGCCACTTTGAGACACCATTTACAATAATTACAAGGAAGCCGATAATCCCCGAAGAGGAGGAGATTGCCTCAAATACACGGGCCAGAAGCGCAAAGCTGAGAATAGCGATAAAAAACTGAAAAACAACAAACTGAAACTTAAACTATGGCAAAGAAGAACTGGATGAACGAGATTTTAGGGGGACAGATTCTGCTTCACAGCGGGATTCTGCAACAAGCTCGTTATGTTCTTTTCATTTTTGTTCTTGTAATAATATACATAAGCATCAACTTCGGAATGGAGAGAAGTCTCCTAATTGAGAGAAAAAACCAAAGAGAGTTACGCCATCTCAAAAGTGACTATACCAGTAAAGCTTCCAGGCTTCAATATCAGAGCAAAAGAGCTGAGGTGGAGAAGAGACTCCTTAATCTTGGCTCAACCATTAAAGCACCGGTGAATCCACCCAAACGAGTAATAATAGGAGAATAGGGTATGAACGGATTCATTAAAAGGGTATATTTTGTATATGTAATCCTGATTATTATCACGATTATGATAATCTGGAAGATTATCTTTCTTCAGTATTTCGCAGATATTAAAACCACAGATTCAGACATCTCTTACCGTCAGGAGGAGATAGAGGCCAACAGAGGCAGTATTCTTGCCAGGGATGGAAGGCCTCTCTCCACATCTGTTCCCTATTTTCAAATAAGAATGGATTGTATTGTTCCTGAGGAGAGTGTTTTCAATAAGGAGGTAGATGCTCTCTCAGCTGCACTTTCCGGCTTCTTTAAAGACAAGAGTTCATCTGAATATAAAAAAGAGCTGGTAATAGCGAGAAAAGAGAAAAAGAGGTACAAAACAATCGGCAACAGATTGGTTGACTACACAGAGATGCTGCAGATAAAGGAGTTTCCGATATTTTCCCTTGGAGCAAACAGAGGAGGCATCATCACAGAACAGAGAAATAAAAGAAATAATCCATACGGAAGGCTGGCATACAGAACTATTGGATTTATTAATAGTTTGGGAGTGGGCGTAGGAATAGAGGGCAGTTACGACTACTATCTTAAAGGAAAGCCCGGAAGACAAACTGTACGGAGAATGTTAGGTGGAGAGTGGGTTCCGGTTTCTAGTGAAGATGTATTACTTCCTAACGACGGGTTTGATATTCTCACAACAATTGATATTGATATCCAGGAGGCGGCCGAGAGTGCTCTAAGAGAGCAACTATCTCTTTCTGATGTGTTTGAAGGGGCAACAGCTATTGTTATGGAGGTTAAAACCGGAGCCATAAGAGCTATTGCAAATATGAAAAAAGATAAGGGAGGAGAATTTGACGAGTCCTATAACTATGCAATCGGGCACGCAACCGAACCCGGGTCAACATTTAAACTGGCCACCTTGGTTGCACTCATCGAGGATGGATATGTCACCCTGGAGACTCCTGTTGATGCCGGAAACGGTCGTTGGACATATAGCACCTACACCTACTCCGATGCCGGAAATGTTGGATATGGATTGATAAATGTTCAGAAGGCATTTGAAAAATCTTCAAATGTATCATTTGCAAAGCTGGCCGTTGAGTATTACTCCAATAACGAGAAGAAGTATGTAGACCGAATAATGAATATGAAGCTCAATGAGAAGTTCGGGCTGGATATTATGGGTGAAGCGAGGGCAGTTATCTATACACCCGGGGACAATATGTGGTCAAAGCTGACTCTCCCTTCAATGTCAATAGGATATGCATCGCTCATTACCCCGCTTCACACTCTCACTTTCTACAATGCAATTGCAAATAACGGAAAAATGATGAAACCATATTTTGTGGAGAATCTTCAAAAAACCGGGCAAATAGTTCAGAATTTCGGACCTCAGGAGGTCAGTGGTGCCATCTGCTCCAAAAAAACCATTGAACAGGTGAAGATTGCACTTCGTGGTGTAGTTGAACACGGCACAGGGAAAAGTATAAACGATGAGAGATACTCTATATCCGGAAAAACAGGAACTGCACGCATTGCATTTGACGGAAAATACATTGATTCACAGGGATACAGAAAGCATCAGGCCTCTTTTGCCGGCTTCTTCCCATCTCAAAATCCAAAATACTCTGCAATAGTGGTGTTGTACACCAATAAGACCAGAGAGAATTTTTACGGTGGTTCGTGGGCTGCACCAATTTTCAAACTGATTGCAGATAAAATCTACTCTACCAGCCCTCAGTGGAATGACCCTCTCAGTCCAAACCCGGAGATTGAAAAAGATAGTGTATTCATACTTGCAGGGAGCGGAAAAGCAACCAATAATGCTCTCTCCCGGCTTACTCTCCCCAAAGGGGTAAAGGTTGCATCCGGTGAGTGGCTTGCAAAGGATAGTATCGGATACAATTTAAAACCGTACGAGATAATAACTGACTCTATCCCCGATGTTTCACATATGGGTCTCAAAGATGCTCTCTATTTACTTGAAAACTTAGGATACAGGGTAAAATTTAGCGGAAAAGGCAGAATAGTAGCCCAATCCCCTGCAGCGGGAAGTTCGCTGTCAAAAAACGGATTAATTGAACTTACTCTTTCTGATGAAGATATTATTAAATAGATTATTAGCAGATTTAAAACTATCTGCAATTTATGGTGACATAAGTCGGGAGATCACAGGCGTAACCTTTGACTCGAGAGAGGTTACATCCGGGTCCCTCTTTGTTGCACTTAAAGGGACAAGCTCCGATGGCCATAAATTCATCCAGAGTGCCATACTCTCGGGTGCATCTGCAATTGTTTGCGAAGAGATATCAGAGTTATCGTCCGATGTAACAACTATTGTTGTGGAGAACAGCCATATTGCTATGGGACATATAGCTTCTGCACTTTTTGATCATCCTTCACAAAAACTTAAACTGGTAGGAATAACCGGGACAAACGGTAAAACCACAACTGTAACTCTTCTGCACAGAGTTTTTACATCAATGGGTTATAAGTGCGGACTTATTTCAACAATAGCCAATTATATCGGAGAGAGAAGATATGAGGCTACTCACACAACCCCGGATCCGCTAAAACTGAACTCTCTTATGGCCGAAATGGCAGATGAGGGTTGTGAGTTTTGCTTTATGGAGGTGAGCTCTCATTCACTCGACCAACACAGAGTTTCAGGACTTAGATTCTGTGGAGCAATCTTCTCAAATATCACCCACGACCATCTGGATTATCATAAAACTTTCATAGAATATATAAGAGTTAAGAAGAGTCTCTTTGACAACCTCAATTCGGAGGCGTTTGCCCTAACCAATCTGGACGACAAGAACGGAATGGTGATGGTCCAGAACTGCAAAGCCAAAGTCTATACCTACTCCTGCCTCTCCCCTGCCGGGTTTAACTGCAGGATAGTTGAGAAGGGGCTGGACGGTATGTTGATAAAAATTGACAACCGTGAACTGTGGACTAAATTCATAGGGGCTCACAATGCATACAATATTCTTGCGGTCTACTCTGCAGCGATTCTTCTTGGAGCAGATAAAGAAGAGCTTCTTATCTCTATCAGTTCACTGGAATCTGTTGCTGGAAGACTGGAGTATATCAAAGGCGGAGAAGATATAACAGCCGTAGTAGATTACGCTCATACACCCGATGCTCTTGAGAATGTTCTAAAAACTCTAAAAGATTGTGCCGTGCAGAGGGAGATTATAACTGTTTTCGGTTGCGGGGGCGACAGGGATAAGACAAAAAGACCTGAGATGGCCGCAGTCTCCGTAAAATACTCCAACAGGGTAGTAGTTACCTCAGATAACCCCCGTTTTGAAGATCCTGAGGATATCATAAATGATATCAGGCTTGGATTTGAAAAATCCCAGCTTAGTGCTGTGCTCTTTATTACAGACAGACGGGAAGCGATTAGAACTTCCGTTGCTCTTGCAAAACCCGGATCGATTATACTGGTGGCAGGAAAAGGTCACGAGACCTATCAGGATATAAAGGGTGTAAAACACCATTTTGACGATAAAGAGATACTGGCAGAAATTTTTAATCCCCAATAGATTATGTTGTACAACTTATACGAATATCTAAAGGATTATGTGGACTTCCCCGGCTTGGGGCTGTTCAAATATATCTCCTTCCGTGCATTTTCTGCAATAATGCTCTCTCTTCTTATTGCTCTGTTTGTTGGCAAAGTTATTATTCGAAAACTTGCAAAAAAACAGATTGGTGAAGAGATCCGAGACCTCGGCCTTGAGGGGCAACTTAGCAAAAAAGGAACACCCACAATGGGCGGAATTATTATTCTGATTGCTACCCTTGTTCCTGCACTGCTTCTGGGAGATCTCACCAATGTGTATGTTCAGCTGCTGATTGTAACCACCCTGTGGCTAGGCATCATCGGATTTGCAGATGACTATATCAAGGTGTTTAAAAAGAATAAAGATGGCCTGCACGGACGCTTCAAGATTTACGGACAGGTAGGGCTCGGTCTTATAATCGGTATAACTCTCTATATGAGTGACCAGGCAGTGATACGCGTTCCCGCAACATCGGCAGAGGAGGATGTTCATACAGAAGTTGTAACACAACAGGGGTTCACACCCAGACTCAGTTATTTCAAAGATGAAAAGAGTACAAAAACCTCTATCCCTTTTGTTAAGGATAATGAGTTTGATTATGCTTGGCTATCACCTTTCGATGGCGAAAGCGGCAGAGTTGCCGGATGGATTATCTACATTCTGGCAATAATTTTCATAGTGACGGCTGTATCCAACGGAACAAACCTCACAGACGGGATGGATGGGCTTGCAACCGGGGTATCTGCAATTGTCGGAACCACTTTGGCTATTCTTGCATACCTCTCCGGTAATATAATATATGCAGATTACCTCAACATTATGTATCTGCCCAATACAGGAGAGATAGTGGTAGTTATGGCGGCTTTTATAGGCGCATTGATTGGATTTCTCTGGTACAACTCCTTCCCTGCTCAGGTATTTATGGGAGATACCGGCAGTTTGGCAATAGGTGGAATAATTGCAGTTGCAGCAGTTATGATACGAAAAGAGCTGCTCATTCCAATCCTTTGCGGAATCTTCTTCGTAGAGAGTCTATCGGTAATAATCCAGAGACTCTACTTCAAATATACCCGTATAAGATTTGGCAAAGGTGTGAGGGTCTTTAGAATGTCCCCTCTTCATCACCATTTCCAGAAAGAGGGTATAGAGGCAATAATCGACACCCCTAAAAGGGCACTTCCGGAGGCCAAGATTGTGATTCGGTTCTGGATTATTGCAATTTTTCTTGCAGTATTGACAATAATAACATTAAAGATAAGATAGTATGTCTAGATTAGTTATTCTCGGCGGAGGAGAGAGCGGCACAGGCGCAGCGGTGCTTGGCAAGGTTAAAGGATACGATGTTTTCCTTTCCGACAGCAATATGATTAATAATGAAGCCAAGGAGATGCTATCCAAATATGAGATCCCTTTTGAAGAGGGAGGTCATATCAGAGAGAATATCCTTAATGCAGATGTTGTGGTTAAGAGCCCCGGTATTCCCGATACGGTACCGATTCTGGTAGAGATAATCTCAAAAAATATTCCGGTAATATCCGAAATAGAGTTTGCCGGCAGATATGACAGCTCAAAGAAGATATGTGTTACCGGAAGCAACGGTAAAACAACCACAGCCTCAATTATCTATTTCCTCCTAAAAAATGCGGGGTTGAAGGTTGGCTTGGCAGGAAACATCGGTCAAAGTTATGCATATCAGGTAGCTACCTGTACAAATGACTTCTATGTACTGGAACTAAGCAGTTTTCAGCTAGAGGGGATGTATGATTTTAAGGCAGATATTGCGGTGCTTTTAAATATAACCCCGGACCATCTGGATCGCTATAACAATGAAATGGAGGGGTACATCCGGGCAAAATTCAGGATTACTCAGAATATGTCAAAAGAGGATTGCTTTATCTTTTGCGCAGATGATGAGATTAGCATTTCTCACCTGAACAATATCGTTTTACACGCAAAACAGCTCCCATTCAGTCAGAAGATAGAGGTGAAAGAGGGGGCCTATGTTCGTGATGACAAGATGTATGTTCACTATGCCGACCAGGATTACCAGATGTTTCTCAATGAACTCTCTCTTCAGGGTAAGCATAACATATACAACTCAATGGCAGCAGCCATTACCGGTAAAGTGCTAAACATAGAGAATGAGGTTCTTCGTGAGAGCCTCTCTAGCTTTAAAGGTGTTGAGCACCGGATGGAGAAAGTTTTGAAGGTTAAAAACGTACTCTATATAAACGACTCTAAAGCCACCAATGTAAACTCAACCTGGTATGCATTGGAGAGTGTTAACACTCCTGTGGTTTGGATTGCAGGAGGGAAAGATAAGGGAAACGATTACGAGCCACTATTTGAACTTGTAAACGAACGCGTAAGGGTAATAATATGCCTGGGAGTGGACAACTCAAAACTACACAGAGATTTTGCAGACAAGGTAGAGGAGATGTATGATGTTACATCTGCAGAAGAGGCTGTAAATATTGCATATAGAGTTGCAAGATCGGGCGAAACAGTTCTTCTCTCTCCGGCCTGCGCAAGCTTTGACCTGTTCAAGAACTTTGAGGAGAGAGGAGAGAAATTTAAAGAGGCAATAAGAAATCTCTAATTTACGATGGAGGCAAAAGAATCTATTATTCACAGACTCAAGGGAGATAAGGCAATCTGGATCATTGTATTTATGTTGTCAATGATCTCTATTGCTGCAGTTTACTCCTCCAGCAGTGCGCTTGCCTTTAAAGAGAACAGAAGTACTGTCGACTTCCTCTTTAAACAGATGCGGTTTGTGGTCTTTGGCCTTACAGCTCTGTATATATGCTATAAAATCCCTCTCGGGTGGTATAGGATGCTATCCTATTTCGGAATAGTCATCAGCATCGGGCTGCTTGCAGCTACACTTTTTTTCGGGAATAAGTACAACGATGCCGAAAGGTGGCTACGAATATTCGGAGTCTCATTTCAACCCGCAGAGATTGCTAAGATTGCCGTAATTCTATACCTGAGTAAAATTCTGGAGAGATTTACATTTGATAATTTCAAAGAGTTCTTCTGGTGGGTGGTCTCTCCTGTGAGTGTCGTTGTTTTGTTGATTCTTTACGGCAGTATATCAACTGCAATTCTGCTGAGCGCAGTTGCCTTTCTTATGTTTATAATAGCAGGTATAAAGTGGAGTCATCTCTTAAAAACAGCAGGAATAGCCTTTGGAGTTATTGTTTTGGTTGTTCTGCTCAACCTCGCTTTCGGAATTTTTCCGAGAGTAGAGACAGCATTTAACCGTATTAAAAATTTTGCCACTGAGCAGGAGATTCACGACAATCTCTCCCCTGTTGAGAAACAGAGAGTGATGGATAAAACTTTCCAGGCAGATATGGCAAAGATTGCGGTTGCATCGGTTGGTGTATTCGGGAAGGGGCCGGGCAACAGCACCCAGAGAAATCTCTTGCCTCACCCATATTCAGATTTTATATACGCCATAATTATTGAGGAGTGGGGATTCCTGGGGGGCCTGGTGGTACTGATGCTATATGTCTGGTTCTTCACCAGGTGTATAATGCTCTCAAAATCCTGTACCACAACATTCTCATCTATGATGGTAATCGGACTCTCTATTCTGATTACCTCACAGGCGCTGCTCCACATATGCGTTAATGTGGGATTACTGCCGGTAACCGGTCACACTCTGCCGCTTATAAGCCTGGGAGGAACATCTTTGATAATAATGAGCGGGGCTTTCGGAATGATTCTATCTGTTAGCCGAACAATAGAGAATGTAAAGAGCAAAGAGGAGTTAGCACAAAATGAGGTTAACAACGAATCTAGTATTTAAAAAGTTGTTTTATTAAAAGATTAAGCAATGAAAAAAACGTTGAGAGTAATTGTAAGCGGAGGAGGAACAGGGGGACATATCTTCCCTGCGATCTCTATTGCAAATGCGCTCAAAGTTATGGTTCCGGATTGTGAGATTCTTTTTGTAGGTGCTCTTGGCAGGATGGAGATGGAGAGGGTACCATCTGCAGGTTACGAAATTGTAGGACTACCTGTAGCCGGTCTTAAGAGAAGCCTCAGTGCAGATAATCTTAAACTCCCCTTTAAATTAATAAAAAGTTTTGGAATGGCGTCCGGAATAATTAAGAGATTCCGTCCGGATGTTGCTGTGGGTGTTGGAGGATATGCCAGCGCTCCCGTTCTGTTTATGGCCTCCGTAAAGGGTGTTCCATATGTTATTCAGGAGCAGAACTCCTTTGCAGGTGTAACCAATAGAATATTGGGCAGAGGGGCAAAAACTATATGTGTGGCATATCCTTCTATGGAGAGGTTCTTTCCTGCAGATAAGATTAAACTTACAGGGAATCCGGTAAGAAAAGGGATAGAGAGAGCATCTGCACAGATGAGAGAGAGAGCTTTAAACTTCTTTAATCTGGATGGCGGTAAAAGAACTATCCTGATTCTTGGAGGTAGCCTTGGAGCTGGAACTCTTAACAGTTGTGTAAAAAATTGGATTGAGAAGCAAGTTTCAGGAGAGATTAACTTAATATGGCAGTGTGGTAAAGTTTACTATAAAGAGATAGAGATATTTAACAAAAATAACCCTAGAGATTTTGTGAGATGTTTTGAATTCATAAAAGAGATGGATCTTGCATTTGCTGCAGCAGACCTCGTGATCTCACGCGCCGGGGCCGGAACCATCTCAGAACTTTGCATCGCTGCCAAGGCAACCATTTTTGTCCCCTCGCCAAATGTGGCCGAAGATCATCAAAGACACAATGCAATGGCCCTGGTTGAAAAAGGAGCTGCTATAATGATTCCGGATAGCGAAGCTGTTCAGAGACTTATGGATGAGGCAGTAAGAGTTGTAAACAACCCGGAAGAATTAGCGCAAATGGAGGATAAAATTGAAGAGATGGCTATAAGAGATTCCGCAGAGAAGATTGCAAATGAGGTATTGAGAGTATGTGGGTATAATAAGAATAATTTAGAGTAGAGTATATGATTATAAAGAATATATATCTTCTGGGTATCGGTGGTATAGGGATGAGCGCCCTTGCAAGATACTACAACCATAACGGCCTGTTTGTGGCCGGATATGACAGAACACCCAGCAAACTCACCGGCGAACTTGAAGATGAAGGTATTGAAATTCATTATATAGACTCACAAGAGCTCATCCCCGAAAGGTTACTTAAGGAGAGAGAGAGCAGCCTGATAATATACACTCCTGCAGTACCAAAAGAGTCAACCGAACTCAACTTCTTTCAAAACCAGGGGTACCGGATAGTTAAAAGATCTATGGCTCTGGGCTTAATCGCATCACAAAAGAGAACACTTGCTGTAGCAGGAACACACGGAAAGACAACAACTTCTACCCTTCTTGCACATCTGTTAACCCATTCGGGAAGTGGGTGTACGGCATTTCTTGGGGGAATATCAAAAAATTACCATACAAACCTGCTGCTTGACAAAGGTGATCTTCTGGTTGCCGAAGCAGATGAGTTTGATCGATCATTTCTTCAACTGTGGCCGGATATTGCAGTTATAACTTCATCTGACGCAGACCATCTGGATATATACAACGACCATAAAACCATTCTGGAGGCATTTAGAGATTTTGCCGCTCAGGTTAAGGAGAGTGGCTCGCTTATCATTAAAAAAGGGGTGGACAGTATTGTGGGAAGTAGTGCTAAGGCAAAGATATACAGCTATTCGTATGATTCTCCGTGTGATTTTTATGCATCTGACATTAAGATCTATAATGGTGGGTTTTTCGATTTTACACTCAACTACCCGGGTGGATCAATTAATCATTGCACATTGGGAATACCGGGGTGGATAAATGTAGAGAATGCGATAGCTGCATCTGCTGTTGCAACTCTTCTGGGAGTTGAACCCGAAAAGATAAGAGAGGCCCTGGCGGCCTTTATGGGGGTAGAGAGGAGGTTCGACATCAGACTTAACACTCCTGTATGCTCATATATAGATGATTATGCACATCATCCGAAAGAGATATCTGCAGCAATCAGCTCAATTCGTAATATTTTTGAGGGCCGACGCCTAACCGGAATTTTTCAACCTCACCTCTATACCAGAACAAGAGATTTTGCCGAGGAGTTTGCTCAAAGCCTCTCAATGCTTGACGAACTTATTCTGCTTGATATATACCCTGCAAGAGAGCTCCCCATTGAGGGGGTAACCTCATCAATAATATTGGACAATGTTAAACTAAAAAACAAAGTGCTCATTAGCAAAGATAAGCTTATGGATGAGCTTAAAGGAAGAGAGATTGACACTTTAATAACTTTTGGAGCAGGTGATATAGACCGTTTTATTGAACCGATAACAGAGTACCTAAAACAGAGATACAATGTTTAAAAAGATACTCATATATACAGGATATTTTATTCTTACCGGGATATTGGCTGCATATTTTGTGTTCTCTACAGGACTCACAATTGAGCATAGCGAGAGACAAAGGTGTACCGAAATTAAGGTAACTGTACTGGATAGTGCCCTTAACCGTTTCGTATCTCCTGAAGAGATTCGTGAACTAATTCGGGTAGAGGGAATTACAATCAACGAGAGTAAATTAAAACATATCAACCAGTATGCCCTGGAAAATGTTCTCAACAATCGAACTGCCGTAAAGATATCTCAGGTGAGTGTAAACAGAAATGGAGTATTGAGAGTTGACATTCAGCAGCGCAGGCCTATTCTCAGGCTTGAGACTGTAAACGGTGGGTTTTATATGGACGAAACAGCATATCTTTTTCCTCTTATGAGAAGTTATACCTCTTATGTGCCGGTTGTAACGGGAAATATCCCTCTGGTTATTCCTCCCGGATACCGTGGGGGTCCGAATCAAAACAGAGAGTGGGCAAATAAAATTAAGGAGCTTGGGCTCTTCCTGGAGAGAGAGAATTTTTGGAACTCTATGGTAGAGCAGATATATGTAGATAGTACCGGGGCAATTCTTTTCACGCCCAGAGTGGGGAAAATTGAGATTGTGTTCGGAGAGCCGGAAAACATAGATTTCAAATTTAAAAAGCTATATGCATTTTACACAAAGGTCATACCCGCTATGGGTTGGGAGAGCTACAAAAGAGTTGACCTGCGCTTTGGGAATCAATTAGTATGTAAAAAAAGAGAAAACAAACAGATAAAAACTTAAACAGATGAGTAATTATGTTGCAGCCATAGACCTTGGTACCACAAAGGTTGTAACCCTGGTCGGAGAGAGAACAGATTCCGGTTACCGGATAGTTGCTTTCCGCGAAGCACCCTCAAAAGGGGTACTAAGGGGAGAGGTGGTAAATATACAGAGTGTCCTGGACTCATTACAGCCCACAATAGAAGACATCAAAAAAGAGGAGGCTATTGAAATTAATGAAGTCTATGTAGGAATCGCCGGGCAGAACATCAGATGTGTATCTACACGCCACCCTCGAAACAGAGGCAGAGCAGATAATCTGATTACGGAGACCGAGATTGAAGAGATGATGCGGGAGGTCTCCAACTCAAGGGTAAATGCAGGAGAGAAGATCCTTCACGTTATTCCACAGTCATTCAATGTAGATGATCATATCGGAGTTGATAATGCAAAGGGAATGACCGGCACCCGGATAGAGGGAGATTACAAGCTATTCATCGGAAAGATCAATTCGGTTGAGCACACTAAGCTGGTTATCAATAGAGCCGGCCTAAGGCTCAGAGAGTTAATTCTGGAACCGGTAGCCTCAGCAAAAGCAGTCCTTAGCGAAGATGAGACAGAACTAGGAGTTGCAATGATCGATATCGGAGGCGGGACAACCGATCTCCTGATATATCACAACAACATTATACGACACACAGCGGTAATTCCATTCGGCGGAAACTCCATAACGGAAGATCTTCGTCAGGGTTGTGGCGTATCTCTAAAAAATGCAGAGCAGATGAAGATTCAGTATGGTTCGTGCTATAGTGAATACGCTCCGGAAAACAAGACCATAATAATCCCGGGAATCGGAGGGAGAGAGTCAAGGGAGGTATCCTTTAAGGTGATAGCAGGCATTATTGAGGCAAGAGTTGAGGAGATTCTGGAGGCTGTAATGTACGAAATTGAGAACTCAGGATATATGGATAAACTGGGAGCAGGAATCGTTATTACAGGTGGTGGTTCACAACTGACCAACCTGCGCCAGTTTATAAAGATAAAAACCGGATACGACGCCAGAATAGCATCTCCGATCAATAATATCAGTTATGATACCCCTTCCGATATATGCAGGCCAGGCTCATCAACAGCATTTGGACTGATAATGCTTGGATTTGAAAATCAGGACTCAATGGTTAACGAAACAGCTTCTTGCACCTCGACCCTCTTCCCGATAAACGAACTAACCTCTGCAAAATCTGCAGAAAGCACACCGGGAGCTACCTCGGCCAGAGAAAAACCTCTCCGTCGTAAAAATCCATTTGGAAGTATTCCCTCTTTTATCGGGAGTATATTTGACAATACCAATAATGAGGCATAACTTTGCGCTATGGAAGATTATTTACCCGTAGATTGGGAACAGAAAAGATCCATCATCAAGGTAATCGGTGTTGGAGGCGGAGGCGGAAACGCTGTTAATCAGATGTTCCGACAGGGAATCAAGGATGTTGACTTTATGGTCTGCAACACAGATATTCAGGCTCTGGCAGCCAGCCCCGTTCCGGAGAAACTTCAACTTGGAAATGTAGCCACCCGCGGTCTGGGGGCCGGTTGCAACCCGGAACAGGGAAGAAGAGCAGCAATGGAGAGTATTGATAAGCTGCGGGAGTTGCTGGAGGGCTCGACAGAGATGGTCTTTATAACTGCCGGAATGGGTGGAGGAACAGGAACAGGTGCAGCACCCGTCATAGCAGGAATTGCAAGGGAGATGGGTCTTCTGACAGTGGCTGTGGTTACACTCCCCTTCCGCGACGAGGGAAACGAATTTCTGAAACGGGCGATACTTGGGATAAAGGAGTTGGAGAAAAATGTAGACAGTCTGCTCATTATTGATAACCAAAAGCTATATAAGATATACGGAGAGCTCTCAATATTTGACGCCTTCCCAAGGGCAGATGCGGTTCTTAGTACTGCCGTAAAGGGTATCGCAGAGATAATAACCCGCCCCGGATTTATCAATGTAGATTTTGCAGATGTTAGAATGGTTATGAACAACAGCGGTATGGCCCTTATGGGTGTTGGTACTGCCAGCGGAGATAACAGAGCCATTCGAGCAGTTGAAGAGGCCTTCTCCTCTCCCCTGCTTAACGATTTTGACCTCACTTCGGCAAGAAATGTGTTGGTAAACATAACCTCAAGCAATACACACGGCCTCACTATGGCAGAGCTTTCTCAGATTATGGATTACATAAGTGAGTTTACCGGAGGCAATGCAGAGAACTTCAAGAGAGGTGTGGTTTGCGACCCCGAAATAGGGCAGGCTATAAGTATAACAATAGTTGCAACCGGTTTCGATATGCACTCACTACCCCAAATTTCAACCTCAGGAGGTAAAATAGTAGAGAGTGTAGTTCTTGGAAATGAGCCGGTTACCAACAACAATAACCAACCAGCACAGGATGCTCCAAACTCAGTTTCAGATTTTCCGGTGAACAGACCGTCCAGAAATCCGGTTAAAAAGGATCTCACATCAGACGAACAGGAGTACAAAAAGAGTAAACCGGCTCTTATAATCGAGCAGGGTGACGACATCTCTCAATACGAAAACCAGCCTGCATACATCAGAAAACAACTTAAGTTAAAACAACAGGAGGGTGGCTCTGCCGTAAAAGATATGCGCGAAAGCAGTACCTTCCGTCTTGAAGAGAGTGACGGAAAGCAACAACTTCTCTCCAATAATTCATATATAAATCAAACACAGGACTAAATATGACAAGGAAAACCAGGGTACGCTTCGCCCCAAGCCCAACAGGGCCTCTTCATATCGGAGGGGTAAGGACGGCTCTATATAACTATCTTTATGCAAAGAAAAGAGGCGGAAACTTCATATTAAGAATTGAAGATACAGATTCTCAAAGGTTTGTTCCTGGAGCAGAGGAGTACATAATTGAAGCTCTTGCCTGGTGCGGAATAACACCGGACGAGGGTGTTATTAATGGCAAGATTGCAGAGGTACCGGACGAAAGAAATCCATTTGCCCCATACAGGCAGTCTCAAAGAAGGGAGATATATCACTCATATGCCCTTGAGCTAATTCAAAAAGGCTTTGCATATTATGCATTTGACTCATCTGAAAATCTGGAAGCGATGCGAAGCGAAGCTGAGTCAAAAGGGGAGACATTCACATACAACTATACAGTAAGAGAGCATCTTGACACCTCGCTTAAATTATCTGCCCCGGAGTGTGAACAGAGGTTACAAAGCGGAGACCAATGGGTGGTACGATTTAAAATGCCTGTAGATAAGATTATAAAAATGAGAGATCTGATTCGCGGCGATATTGAGGTTAACAGCTCTACCCTGGATGACAAGGTTTTATGGAAAGCGGCAGACAGACTACCCACTTACCATCTTGCAAATGTTGTGGATGACAAGCTTATGGAGATAAGTGATGTTATCCGCGGAGAGGAGTGGCTTCCGTCACTTCCGCTTCACTATATGCTCTATGAAGCTTTTGGATGGAACGATATCCGCCCCAATTTTGCACACCTCTCCCTGCTTCTCAAACCGGACGGAAAGGGAAAACTCAGTAAAAGGGATGGCGAGAGGTTGGGATTTCCTGTCTTCCCTATGGAGTGGAGAAACGACAGGGGTGAGATCTCCAAAGGATACAGAGAGGAGGGGTACTACCCCGAGGCATTTATAAATCTGCTCGCCTTTTTGGGTTGGAACCCGGGAACGGAGCAGGAGCTCTTCTCTCTTGAAGAGCTTACCGAATCTTTCTCTCTCGAGAGAGTTGTAAAATCCGGAGCAAAATTCAATCCCGAAAAGGCAAAGTGGTTTAACCAGGAGTATCTCCGCAAAAAGAGCACAGATGAGCTGGTAAGGGAGTTCCTGCCTCTTTTGGAGTCTAAGGGTGTTAAGAGAGGTATCGATTATGTTACCTCTGCAGTTGAGACGATTAGAGAGAGAGCCTCATTTGTAAATGAGTTTTGGGGGTTATGTGACTATCTTTTCTGTGCTCCGCAAAGCTATGATATGAAAGTAAAGGAGAAGTTCTGGAGAGAGGATACGCCCGCTATCCTGAATGATCTTATAAAAGAGCTTGCCTGTGCAGATCCTTTCACTAAAGAGGCTATTGAGGTTCTTCTTCCTTCATTGATAAAAGAGAGGGGCTGGCAGATGGGTGCAGTAATGAATACACTTAGGTTGCTTCTTGTGGGGGAGTCTAAAGGGGCTTCAGTCGCAGATATTATGGCACTGATCGGTAAAGAAGAGAGCATCTCCAGATTGGAAAGGGGTCTTTCTACTATCTGATCTATCTCTTTAAAACTACTCCATCCCACGGATTCTCTTCTCCCACTTCCAGGCAGACTGCATAACACTCTCTACCGGGGTATCTGCTCTCCATCCCAGAACCTTGTTTGCTTTTGACGGGTCTGCCCATACCTGCTCGACATCACCCGGCCGTCTTGGCGCTATTTTAAAAGGGACATCCACGCTGTTGGCCCTCTTAAAGAGATCAATCACCTCCAGTACGGAGAGTCCTCTACCTGTTCCCAGGTTATAATACTCAATATTCTCATCCATCTTACCGTTTCGCTCAGTCATCCTGTCCAGAGCTGCAACGTGAGCCTTTGCAAGGTCACATACATAAATATAATCTCTGATACAAGATCCGTCGGGGGTGTTGTAGTCATCTCCCCATACATTTAAAAACTCTCTAACCCCGGCAGCCGTTTGTGCAACAAAAGGGAGAAGGTTTTGAGGAACTCCCATTGGAAGCTCTCCTATGAGCGCAGAGGGGTGAGCGCCCACCGGATTAAAATAGCGAAGCGATATTACTTTTAGCCTCTCTTTCATTGCCTGTGAAGCATCCTTGAGTATATCCTCACACATCTGCTTTGTCTTTCCGTATGGCGATTGGGCAGGCTGCAGCGGAGCATCCTCCCCTACCGGAAGGTAATTGGCCGAAGGTTGCCCGTAGACAGTACAGGAGGATGAGAAGACAATAGAGCTCTCTCCTGCAGATGTCATAATCTCTATCAGGTTTATAAGAGATATAAGGTTATTGCGATAGTACTTCATCGGATCGCTTACACTCTCTCCAACTGCCTTAAAAGCAGCAAAATGTATCGCATATGAGATATCCTTGTGCCTAAGAAAAAGATCTGCCAATGCATTGTAGTCGGTACAATCTACCCTCTCAAAAACCGGCTTCTCCCCTGTTATCTTCTCAATACCGGTCAATACATCCTCAGATGAGTTTGAGAGATTATCTGCAATAACTGCATCATAGCCGCTTTTGTGCAGCTCAACAACAGTATGGGCACCAATGTATCCGGCCCCGCCTGTTACAAGCACTTTTATTCTCTTCATAAATCTCAGATTTAGCTTTAGTTTTCCGAAAAGAAGAATTTAATCTCTTCACAGATTATCTTTTGCACTTGAGGAGTAAGCTCTGTGTGCATTGGAAGAGAGACTACCGTCGATGCCAGCATCTCCGAATTTTTCAAGCTTGTCCCAACTCTTGATATTGAGGAGAAGGCCTTCTGGTTGTTGAGAGACATCGGATAGTAGATCATAGAGCTTATCCCCTTACTTGCTAGGTACTCCCTGAGCTCCTCTCTCTTTTCGGAAACCTGAATAGTGAACTGATGATAGACGTGTGTGGAGTAGGTCATCTCCTGCGGAAGCGTAATCTCATTTATACCCTCCAGCAGCTCCTTGTATATTTGTGCGGCTCCGTAACGAGATGCAGAGTACTCATCCAGATATTTGAGCTTGATATCCAGAACGGCAGCCTGAAGAGTATCCAGTCTGGAGTTACACCCAATAATATCGTGATAGTACTTTACCCTTTGTCCGTGGTCTGTTACCATACGAACTCTCTCTGCCAACGCCGGGTCCTGAGTAAATATTGCCCCTCCGTCGCCGTAGCATCCAAGATTTTTTGTCGGGAAGAACGATGTGCAGCCAATGTGACCTATTGTTCCAAGGTGTTTAACGGTTCCGTCGGAGAAAGTGTATTTGGCACCCAGCGCCTGTGCATTATCCTCAATAACATACAGGTTGTATCGTGAGGCAATCTCCATTATTCTCTCCATATCTGCCGCCTGGCCAAAAAGGTGAACGGGTACAATAGCTTTTGTTCTCTCACTTATAGCGCTCTCAATATCCTCTACCTTTATATTAAACGAGAATTTATCCACATCTACCAGCACCGGCACCAGACCCAGTAAACCGACAACCTCTGCGGTTGCTGCGTAAGTAAACGATGGAACAATAACCTCATCCCCGGGTTGAAGTTTGAGTGCCATCATTGCAATCTGAAGAGCGTCCGTCCCGTTTGCGCAAGCTATTACATACCTGGAATCAAGATATTTTGCCAGATTGGATTCAAATCTATGAACATCCGGTCCATTAATGAAATTTGTATTGTCCAGCACATTGTGAATTGCTGTATCTATCTCGTTCTTAATCCTTTTATATTGACCCTTGAGGTCTAGCATCGGTATGTTCATTGTGAAATGTTTTGCATCTGCAAATGTATAAAAATCTTGCCTCATTTAATAAATTGCTACCTTTGTTTGCTATGAAAGAAGATATCACTAAAGTAGGAGTAGCGGCAGATCACGCAGGATTTGAGCTAAAGGAGGCTGTTAAAAGATACCTCCACACCAGGGGAGTTGAGGTTACAGACTTTGGAACAAACTCTCCCGATAGTATGGACTACCCGGATGTTGCACACCCGCTTGCAGTTGCAGTTTCAACCGGCCGGGTTAATCTGGGAGTTGCAATTTGCGGTTCGGGAAACGGAATTAATATGACTGTTAATAAACATCAGGGGATACGGGCTGCACTTTGCTGGAACAGTGAGCTCTCTACATTGGCTCGTTTGCACAACGATGCAAATATCCTATCCCTTCCGGCCAGATTTATAACTGTAAATCAGGCAATCGAGATCTTATCTTCATTCCTTGACACAGAGTTTGAGGGTGGAAGACACACAAACAGAGTAAATAAAATTGCCTGCAGATGACTCAATCATCAGCTCCGGTCAAAGAGCCGTTTATAATTGACCAAAACACAATTTCGGCAAAATTATCTACCACAATGGAGGACTATCCGGTCGGGTTGGTAATTGTTCTTGACAAACCATATGGGTGGACCTCCGCAGATGCTGTAAGGAAGATAAAATTCGCACTACAGAGATGGTTTGGAGTAAAAAACATTAAGGTAGGCCACGCCGGAACTCTTGACCCTCTGGCTACCGGTGTTCTAATGATATGTGCCGGCAAAGCAACCAGGCTTGCAGAGTCTCTTCAGTCTCAGAAAAAGGAGTACATAGCCGAGATAACTTTTGGAGCAACAACCCCTTCATTTGATCTCGAAAAAGAGATTGATGCCACATTCCCTTTTGAACACATTACAAAAGAGTCAGTTGAGGAGATATTACCCCTGTTCACGGGTGAGATAGATCAGATTCCGCCGCTCTTCTCTGCCAAGCTTGTAGATGGCAACAGGGCATACGATATTGCGCGTGAGGGTAAAGATGTTCAGCTTAAAGCATCAAAGATTACAATCTACAATCTTAGAGTGCTCAACTACCAGGCAGGCGTTCTGAAGTTATTCGTTGAATGCAGCAAGGGAACATATATAAGATCTCTTGCACGGGACTTTGGAGTATCCTTAAAAAGCGGTGCTCATCTCAGCTCTCTTGTCAGAAGTGGCTCGGGAAGCTTTAAGGTAGAAAATGCAATTTCTATGGACAATTTGAAACTTTTTCTTCAATAATACGTATAATAGTGTACTTGTTTATTTTTTTACAACAACACCTTTTATATGAAATTATCCCAATTTAACTATCCTCTTAACCCGGAACAGATTGCAAAATATCCGCCAAAATATCGCGACGAATCAAGATTGTTGGTTCTAAACAGAAAAACCGGCGAGATCGAACACAAAATTTTCAAAGACATTCTTGAGTACTGCACAGAGGAGGATATATTTATCTTCAATAATACAAAAGTATTCCCGGCAAGACTTTACGGAAACAAAGAGAAGACCGGGGCCGAGATTGAGGTATTTCTGCTGAGAGAGCTTAGCAAAGAGCAGAGATTATGGGATGTATTGGTAGATCCTGCAAGAAAGATTCGTATCGGAAACAAACTCTATTTCGGAGAGAATGACAACCTGGTTGCAGAGGTAATAGACAATACAACATCAAGGGGGAGGACGCTGCGTTTCCTTTTTGACGGAACCCACGAAGAGTTCCGTTCAACTCTTTTCAAACTTGGAGAGATTCCCATCCCTAAATGGATAAGACCCAAAGCAGAGGCTATGGACACAGAGAGGTATCAAACCATCTTTGCAGAACACGAGGGTGCAGTTGCTGTGCCCGCAGCGGGTCTACACTTTAGCAGAGAGCTTTTAAAACGCCTGGAAATTAACGGAGTCGAGACTACTTGCATCACTCTTCATATGGGTCTGGGACATTTTCGCACAGTTGATGTTGAGGATCTCTCAAAACATAAAATGGACTCAGAACAGGTGATAATAACTGAAGAGAGTGCAGATTTGATTAACAAAGCGAAAGCTAGCGGGAAAAAGGTTTTTGCAGTTGGAGCTACAGTAATGCGTGCAATCGAGACATCGGTAACTACTCAAAATCAGCTGAAACCATACAAGGGTTGGACCAATAAGTTTATCTTTCCTCCCTACAATTTCTCAATTGCAGATGCCTTTATCTCAAACTTTCAGCTTCCGCAAAGCACTATGCTTATGACTGCCGCAGCCTTCGGCGGGTTTGATAATGTAATGAAAGCATACCACGTAGCTCAGAAAGAGGGGTACAAATTTGGCACATATGGTGATGCAATGCTCATTATCTGATTCCTGAGATTAACTTTTTCCATTTCTGGATTTTTTTTATAGAATTCTAAAACAGAGAGTAATCTCTGTTTTTTATTTTTACGCTATGGAAAGAGAAGAGCTGGAGTATATGGTTGCCCTTAATACCATTATGATGTATAACGGGAAGGCCGCAAGAGAGCTTATAGAGCTGCGAAAGAGTGCAGCGGCAGTTTTCGCTCTCACAAGGAGTGATCTTATGGATATCTTTGGTAAGAGTTATACATTTTTTGATGAACTGTTAAATCCGGTTAATCTCTCCCTTGCACGAAAAGAGATTGAGTGGGCACTATCCAGGGATATATCTCTTCTCTGCTCAGAAGATCCTATGTGTGACTACCCCTCTAATCTTTTTGAGTGCCCGGACTATCCTCTGATATTATACAAAGCCGGTGGGGTTCCGCTAAATGGGACGAGAATGATATCCATTGTTGGTACCAGGAGATCTTCACAATACGGTGCAACTATGTGTACAAAAATTGTCCGCGAGCTATCTCAGATGAATGCCGGCGTATGCATTGTGAGCGGTTTGGCCTATGGCATTGACATAGCAGCACACAAAGCAGCTTTGGATTACAACCAGAAAACTATTGCAGTCCTCGCAGGTGGTTTGGAGAGCATCTATCCCGTTGCCCACACAGATTATGCAAAGAGGATTCTCTGCAACGGGGCGCTGATATCTGAGTTCCCCAGAGAGAGTGAGAGTCGAAAGATAAATTTTATCCAGAGAAACAGAATAATTGCAGGACTGAGTGAAGCTACAATTATTATCGAATCTGCAGAGAGAGGGGGCTCAATGATTACAGCTGCACTGGCAAACTCATACTCCAGAGAGCTTTTCGCACTGCCCGGCAGGGTGACAGACCCCTTATCTGCAGGATGTAATTTGCTTATTTCAAAAAATATGGCATCAATATTTCATAGCACGACAGAGGTGATGAGATCTTTGGGATGGAAAACACCCCCATCTGCAGATAAGCTTTATGGAGATAAACTATTCATTGCAGAGAGCAGAGAGAAAGAGAAAATATTATTAGCTTTGAGGCACAATCCGGAGATTGAGATAGATAGTTTGATTGCCTTGACCGGCATTAACATTTCGACTCTCTCCTCACTTCTTCTGGAGTTGGAGCTTGACGGCAGAGTAGAATCAGTTGCGGGTAAAAAGTATATCTTAACATAGAGAATTGTATTCCTAATATGACAGAACTTATAGACACACACGCTCATCTGTATGACCAGGATTTTGAAATAGATATAACTGATGTAGTAGCCGATGCAAAAAACATTGGGGTTTCAAAAATCGTTTTGCCTGCTGTGGACAGCAGCTCCTACAATAAGATGACAGAGTTGTCGCTCTCTCTGCAAGGTTTTGCATACCCCTCACTTGGATTGCATCCAACCTCCGTAAAAGAAAACTGGAGAGAAGAGTTAGAATTCGTCCTTGAAAAAATCGACCAACATAACTTCATTGCGATTGGTGAAATTGGGCTTGACGGATATTGGTCTAAAGATCATTTTTCTGAGCAGATAACAGTTTTTGAAGAGCAGCTAAAGCTTGCAGCAAAAAAAGAGCTCCCGGTAATTATTCACTCCAGGGATGCAACTGAGGAGATATTCAAAGTACTGGAAAGAAACTCCTCTCTTTCGCTAAGGGGGGTATTTCACGCATTCTCCGGCAGCTATCAAACATATGAACGCATTCTCAGGATAGGCAATTTCAAAATAGGAGTTGGAGGAGTTGTAACATATAAAAACAGTAATCTGCCTGCTGTGCTTGAAAAAGTCTCACTGGAGAGTATCCTTCTGGAGACAGATGCACCGTGGTTGACTCCTGCTCCTTTCAGGGGAAAAAGAAACCAACCTGCTTATGTGAAAATTATTGCCCAAAAATTGGCAGAAATTAAAGGGTGCTCTTATGATGAAATCTGTTCCGTTACTTCATCAAATGCATATAATATTTTTAATTTCAGATAAATGTAACGCGTTTTAAATTGTTTTCAAATGAAATCAAAAATCTTACTAATATACACCGGAGGTACCATTGGGATGAAACAAGATCCGGATTCAATGGCGTTAATCCCTTTCAATTTTACCCAAATTCTGGATGAGGTTCCCGAACTCAAAAAGATTGTTCATAAAATTGATATCTTCTCCTTTGATCCTCCGATCGACTCGTCGGAAGTTGAGGTGCACATTTGGGTAGACATAGCAAATCTAATTAAAGAGAGGTACGATAGATACGATGGATTTGTAGTTTTACACGGGACAGACACTATGTCCTACTCAGCATCTGCTTTAAGTTTTATGTTTGAAAACCTAAGTAAACCGGTTGTATTTACAGGTAGTCAGCTACCTATAGGGATGCTCCGTACCGACGGCAAGGAGAATCTTATCTCATCCATCGAGATAGCAGCAGCAAAAGATTCCCAGGGGAGGGCGATTGTTCCAGAGGTGTGTGTATACTTTGAAAGTCAGTTATACAGAGGTAACAGAACCACAAAGTACAATGCCGAAAACTTTCGTGCATTCAGGTCTGCAAACTACCCCTGTCTTGCAGAGGCCGGAATCCACATAAAATACAATACACCTTTTATTAACTACCCTGAGCTTAATCAAGGGGAGGAGCTGCGGGTAAACTCCGTTATGGACACCAATGTCGCAATATTTAAGATTCACCCGGGTATCTCCGAAGCGGTAACAGAGAGTTTTCTAAAAACAAAGAATTTAAGAGCAGTCATCCTGGAGACCTACGGCTCCGGAAATGCACCTACAAAGAGTTGGTTTATTAATCTTTTAAGAGATGCAATTGAGAGAGGTATAATAATTCTTAATGTCTCTCAGTGTCTTGCCGGCAGTGTAGATATGGAAGCATACTCTACCGGCATACTGCTCAAGAAAATCGGGGTTATCTCCGGTTTTGATTCTACTACAGAAGCTGCTGTCTCAAAATTATTTTTTTTACTAGGTCAATATAATGATGTACAATTAATTAAAGAGTATTTACAGAAAAACTTAAGAGGAGAAATTTCAATCAATTAGTATTTATTTAAAATTTCTTTATAAATTGCACGACAATTGACTTTTGTCTGAAAACAGATAACTATTTAAAATACATTGTTTAATACTTTAATCATTCAAAAATTTATGAAAAAATTTTTCATGTTTTTGGCAGTAATTGGCTTTATTACCATTTCTGCACAGTATGCTACTGCTCAAACACCGGATCCAACTACAGATCAGACAGTACAACAGGAAATCCCTATTCACCAACAGCTTAAAACCAAATTCATCGAGGGTGGTGCAGGTTTTATGGCATCCGTTCTTTTATGTCTTATTTTTGGTCTTGCTATTGCTATTGAGAGAATTATCTATCTTAATATGGCATCAACCAACACAGACAAACTGCTTAAGAGCATAGAAGAGGCTTATGCAACCGGAGGAATTGAGGCAGCTAAAGAGATTTGCCGTAATACCAGAGGTCCTGTAGCAAGCATTTTCTATCAGGGTCTTTCTCGCGTTGACGAGGGAATAGATGTTGTTGAAAAATCGGTAGTTTCATACGGATCGATTCAGATGAGTCTCTTGGAAAACGGTCTCTCTTGGATTCAACTATTTATCTCAGTTGCTCCGATGTTAGGATTCCTTGGAACTGTTATCGGTATGATCGGTGCATTTGACGCAATCCAGGCTGCAGGAGATATCTCTCCAAATATCGTTGCCGGTGGTATTAAAGTTGCTCTTATCACAACCGTTGGAGGTCTTATCGTAGCGATTATTCTTCAGTTTTTCTACAACTACCTTGTGTCAAAAATTGATTCAATCGTTGTTTCGATGGAAGACGCATCTATCTCGCTTATCGACATCTTGGTAAAGGCTAAAAAATAACGAATTATGTCAAAATTCATAAAATATTTATCTTATATACTACTTGGACTGGCAGTGGTTATTACCATCGCCTTCTTCACCAATAAAGATGGTATGATCGATACATTCCTCGGTTATGCATATATTCTTTTTGGTGTTGCAATTGTATTGGCATTGGGTCTTCCTCTTATGCAGATGGTCGGCAATCCAAAATCAATTAAGAAGGTGATTTATAGCCTTGTTCTTGTTGTTGTAGTTGTTGGATTCTCCTATATGATTGCATCCGGAGATCCTCTTACAACAACTTTAGAAAATGAGCCTACTGCCGCAACCCTAAAAATAACAGATACAGGTCTTATAATAACCTACCTTCTGTTTTTTGTATCTATATCTGCAATTGTTGCAGGTGGCGTAATAAATATGGTTAAAAACCGATAATACAAAATTTATATGGCAAGACCAGTACAGGAAATCAACGCAGGGTCGATGGCCGATATCGCCTTCTTGCTTCTTATATTCTTTTTAATGGTAACAACCATGGATGTAGAGGCAGGTTTGCAACGACGTCTTCCACCTATGCCGGATGAGAATCAAAAGCAGGATGATGTTCAGATCAACCGTAGAAATATCTTGGTTGTTCGTATAAACAGCTTAGATGTTCTTTTGGCCGGGGGGCAGATTATGGATGTTTCCCAACTTAAAGATAAGGCAAAGGAGTTCCTTACAAACCCTGCAAATCTTGAGACTCTTCCGGACAGGAAGGATAAAATGATTGAGGGTTTTGGTAATTTTGCTGTATCCGAAGGGGTTATCTCACTTCAAAACGACCGCGGAACAAGTTATAATGCCTATATTCAGGTTCAAAATGAGCTGGTAAAGGCCGTTAACGAGATTCGGGATGAATTTGCAATGAAAAACTTCGGTAAAGTATACATTGCTCTTGACGAGGACAGACAAAGAATCGTCAGGGAGGCTATACCGCAGAACATTTCAGAGGCAGACCCTAAGGAGACAGGTAAAAAATGATAATAAAAGGGAAGTAATATGGCAAAATTTTCAAAGCACGGAAAAAAGGGTGTACCTGCGTTAAGCACGGCATCACTCCCCGATATTGTCTTTATGATTCTATTTTTCTTTATGGTATCTACCAGTATGCGTCAAACAGACAGGCTGGTTGTCGTAAAGGTACCTGAGGCTACCGAAATCGCAAAACTAGAGAGGAAAGACCTTGCTGCATACATATTTGTCGGAACACCTGTTGCAAACAAACAGGCACAGGTTGGAACAGATGCCCGTATTCAGCTAAATGATTCGTTTAAGACAGTTGCTGACATCAGAGACTTTATCGCTGCAGAGCGTGAGACAAAGAGTGAAGTTGACCGTCAGTTTATGACAGTATCTATTAAGGCAGACGTAAATGTCCGAATGGGTATTATTACAGATATCAAACAGGAGCTACGGAGAACATCCGCCCTTAAGATAATGTACAATGCCAGAAGAGGAGAGCCTGTCAATAACTAATTAATATTAACTATTCAGGAATAGGGTGACTTCATTAAACAGAAGTGCACCCTTTCTTGTTTAAAGAAGTAGTAATAACTAAAAAGAGTACAGAGATGAAAAAAAGATTTTTAACACTATTCGTAATCCTTTTAGCAATCCCTTATTTGATTACAGCTCAGGAGAGAACCAGAGTGACGGGGCAGGGTCAGGGTAGATCTATAGAGAGAGCAAGATTTGTTTTTCTTTTTATAGGAGATGGTATGGGATTGTCACAAATATCAATGGCAGAGGCCTATCTATCCACCCAAAAGGGGGAGATATCCAATGAAGCTCTCTCTTTTACAAAATTCCCCATAATGGGAATGGCAACCACATTCTCTGCAAACTCATACATAACCTGCTCGTCAGCTGCCGGAACAGCACTATCTACCGGTTACAAAACCAATAACGGTATGCTGGGAGTTGATCCGCAGAATAACAAACTCACAAGTATAGCTTACAAGATTAAAGAGAGCGGTGTACCGGTTGGTATTGTATCAAATGTTACAATAGATCACGCAACTCCGGCTGCTTTTTATGCAAATAGTTCCAGCAGAAACAGCTATTATGATATCGCTGTTCAGATTCCTGCCAGTGGTTTTGACTTTTTCGGAGGGGGTGGTTTTGCTCAACCTACCGGCGAGAATAAAGATCAGAAAAATATTTACGAAATACTTGAAGAGGGTGGATACACGATTGCCAGAGGGCTCAGAGAGTATGTCTCTAAAAAAGGAGCTAAAAAGATTGCACTATTTCAAGAAGCAGGTAAAGAGGGAGCCCTTCCTTATGCAATTGACAGAGAAGATAAAGACCTTTCGCTAAAACACGTTGTGGCTGCTGCTGTAGATCACCTTTACTGTGCTAAGGGTTTCTTCTTAATGGCAGAGGGTGGAAAAATAGATTGGTCAGGTCACGATAATGATGCTAAAACCAATATCTTAGAGACACTTGACTTTGCAGATGCCGTTAATGTTGCCGTCAGCTTTGCAAGAAAATATCCTAACGAGACCCTGATAATCGTAACTGCAGACCACGAAACAGGGGGGATGACCCTCGGAAGAGAGCGTGGTTATGTACTGAACCTTAACGAACTGGCTTCTCAAAGTAAGTCGATATCTGTCGATAAAGAGAGCAAAGATGCTGTCAAAGAGTTAAACAATAAAGCAAATGTAGGTTGGACTACATCTTCTCATACCGGAACTGCCGTTCCTGTGTACGCTACAGGTCCGGGAAGCCGTCTCTTCTCCGGAAGAATGGATAATACCGAAATTCCAATTCGAATATTAAAGGCAATGGGCTTAGAGTAAAACTATCAGGTATGGTAAAAAGAGCTTTAATCCCAATCATTTTTATATTGTCACTCTCTGTGGCGTTTTCACAAGAGCTGCCAAAAAGAGAGTTTCGCGGTGCCTGGATACACACTGTTGGTAACCAGCAGTTCAAAACAATGACAACTGACTCCATTAAGGAGATGTTCAGAAAAACACTGGACAACTTTGAAAAGGCGGGAGTAAATGCGGTTATTTTTCAGGTAAGGCCTCAGGCAGACGCCTTTTACATATCTGAAATTGAGCCCTGGAGCAGGTTTATTGCCGGAGAGCAGGGGAAAGCGCCCAGTCCAATATGGGATCCTCTGGAGTTTATGATTCAGGAGAGCCACGCAAGAGGTATGGAGTTGCACGCTTGGTGTAACCCCTACAGGGTAACTTCAAATGAATCAGAGCAACTTCATCCGGATCACCTCTATTTTAAAAATCCCTCAATCTTTAAACGATATGGGAAACAGCTCTATTTCGACCCGGGAGAGCCGCAAGCTATTGAACACACAGTTAAGGTAATCTCAGATTTGGTGAGTCGATATGACCTTGATGCAGTGCATTTTGATGATTATTTCTATCCATATCCAATTCAGTTTGAAGAGTTTCACGATGATGCCTCCTTTGTAAAATATGCAAAAAATCAGGGGTTTGAATATTGGCAAAAGGGAGATTGGAGAAGGAATAATGTAACAACTCTTATCAAAGCTTTGAATGATACAATAAAGGCAATCAAACCCTGGGTAAGATTCGGAATTAGTCCGTTTGGAATCCATCGTAACTTAAAGGATACCCCTGACTCAAGTGGTAGCAAAACGAATGGACTCTCCAATTATGATCAGCTTTATGCAGATGTACCTCTTTGGGTAAAAAATGGGTGGATAGATTATAATGTTCCCCAGATTTATTGGAAAATCGGCCACCCTGCAGCAGATTATAAAACACTAATCGAGTGGTGGAGCAACTCAAACTTTGGAGGTCAGCTCTATATTGGTCAGAATATCAGCACATTTACAGAGGCAGATTTAGATAATCCATCAAAAACCCAATTTGAGGCTAAAATGAAGATGGTGAGGGAGCTTCCAAATGTACACGGAAATGTCTGGTGGCCAGGTTGGAGTTTAAATAGAAATCCTGATGGGTTTACCGATTCACTCACTTTGAAATACCAAAGGTATCCGGCACTCATACCTGAATACAGGAACCTGGATACTATCCCTCCCCTGCCGGTTTCAAAACTTGAATTCAAAAGAGGTAAATTGACCTGGATCCATCCTAAGAGCAGTGACCCGATGCAGAGTGCCCGCTTTTTCGCCGTATACAGATTTCCGGAGGGGGTGACACCAAATATCTGCGACAGTAAGTATTTGGTAAAAATCTCGGACAAACCTGAGTATATCACTATTAATGAGGGCAACTCTAAAAAGAGGTATATATACATAGTTACAGCTATTGACAGATGCTGGAATGAGAGTGTTCCATCAAAGTATTTGCCGATAAAGCATTAAAACAATCTTATTGTCTTTTAGCGGCATTTTTTGTAAATTTGCCGCTAAATTTTTAATCACCTAGAGACTACAACTGATGAAAAAAATCCTATCGTTCTCTCTCTTTCTAATTGCAGGTCTTATTTTTTCACAAATATTACCCTCTGCAATGGGTGAAAATTTCCACTCTTTTAAAGAGGTAACCAACATTCTCCTTTACATATCGCTTTCATTTATAATGATTAATGTAGGGCGGGAGTTTGAATTGGACAAGGTTAATTGGAGAAGCTATGTGCAAGACTACTTTATTGCTATGGCTACTGCTGCTTTACCCTGGATTTTTGTAGCAATGTACTTTGTATTTGTGCTCCTTCCCGTTGAGTATAGCACCACCTGGGATGCCTGGAAGGAGAGTCTTCTTTTAAGCAGATTTGCCGCTCCCACATCTGCCGGCATCCTCTTTACAATGCTGGCTGCAATAGGGCTCAAATCAAGCTGGATTTATAAGAAGATTCAGGTCCTGGCAATATTTGACGACCTGGATACTATCCTGTTGATGATTCCTCTGCAAATAATAATGATAGGTATGAAGTGGCAGATGGCAGCAGTACTGTTGGTAGTCTTTTTACTACTCTACTATGGGTGGAAAAAAATGGGTGCCTATAAATTGAGGCAGGACTGGATTGCTATTCTGTTCTACTCTGCACTTGTGGTCGGAATTACCTGGGGGCTGCATTTTATTACGGCCTCTTTTCTGGGAAAAGATGAGGGGATACATATAGAGGTGCTTCTTCCTGCTTTTGTTCTCGGAATGGTTATGGGACACATTAATACAGACTCCAAAACTGAGAGGGTTGTAACCAACGGTATTTCTATATTCTTTATGTTCCTGGTAGGTATGAGTATGCCCCTGTTTATAGGCTCTCACACAATGAGTGACGATGTTGTTGCAGGCGCATCCCTCTTGGGGCAACAACCTATGCTACCTGCCGGCAGAATTATATTTCACGTAATTATAGTCTCTATACTCTCCAATATAGGAAAACTTGTTCCGGTGCTCTTCTACAGAGATCGTTACATCGAGGAGAGACTTGCACTATCTATCGGAATGTTTACCCGGGGAGAGGTTGGAGCGGGAATTATCTTTATTGCTCTTAGTTATAATATTGGAGGGCCTGCACTGGTTATCTCTGTATTAAGCATTGTACTGAATCTAATTCTTACGGGAATATTCGTGGTTTGGGTAAAAAAGCTGTCAATTCACGCTACACTTAAAAGAGAGAGAGCAGAGTTAGCTCAATAAATATTATCATATACATAAAATGGAAAACCAAATAAGAGTTAAAGTATCTGAATTGCTAAAAATGGCCCCGGGTTCCGCAATTCTGGTAAAGGGATGGGTACGGACAAAGAGGGGGAATAAAAACATCACATTCGTAGCCCTTAATGACGGCTCAACCGTGAAAAATGTTCAGATAGTTTTTGACGGGAACATCTTTACAGAGGAGATGTTAAAAGGGGTTACCACCGGTGCTTCAATTGGAGTTAACGGTGAGCTGGTCGCCTCGTTGGGGAGTGGCCAGGCTGTAGAGGTGAGTGCTAAATCACTTGAGATTTACGGCACTGCAGATACCGAAAGTTACCCTCTGCAAAAAAAGGGACATAGTATGGAGTTTCTGCGTGAAATTGGACACCTGCGTCCCAGAACCAACACATTCGGTTGTATATTCCGCATAAGACACGCTATGTCTTTTGCAATACACAAATACTTTAACGACAGAGGTTTTTTTAATCTTCATACTCCAATAATAACTGCATCAGATGCAGAGGGCGCAGGAGCTATGTTTCAGGTTACAACTCTGGATATGAATAACCCTCCAAGAGAAGAGGATGGTTCTATAGATTACTCTCAGGATTTCTTTGGGAAATCTGCAAATCTTACCGTTAGCGGTCAGCTTGAGGGAGAGTTGGGAGCACTTGCTCTCGGTGAGATTTATACCTTTGGTCCAACTTTTAGGGCAGAGAATTCAAACACACCCAGACACCTCTCTGAGTTCTGGATGATTGAGCCTGAGATGGCCTTTTACGAGATAAAAGATAATATGGATCTTGCAGAAGACTTTATCAAATATCTTGTAAACTATGCCCTTGAAAACTGTATGGATGATTTGCAGTTCCTAAATGATATGTTTGACAAAGAGCTTATTGAACGACTAAAAGGGGTTACCGGGACAGATTTTATAAGACTTTCATATACAGAGGGCGTTGACATTTTGATAAAATCCGGACAGAAATTTGAGTATCCAGTATCGTGGGGAACAGATCTGCAGAGTGAGCACGAAAGATATCTTGTGGAGAAACACTTCAAAAAGCCAGTGATTCTAACAGACTATCCTAAAGAGATTAAGGCCTTCTATATGAAGCAGAACGATGACGGAAAAACTGTTCGTGCAATGGATATTTTATTTCCAAAAATTGGTGAGATAATTGGAGGTTCACAAAGAGAGGAGTCTCTTGAGAAGCTTATCACAAGAGTTGAGGAGATGGGAATGGATACAAAAACTCTGTGGTGGTATATTGACACCCGTAAATTCGGGACGGTTCCTCACTCAGGATTCGGTCTTGGTTTCGAAAGGCTTCTCCTTTTTGTAACAGGTATGGCCAATATTCGTGATGTAATTCCTTTCCCAAGATCTCCAAAAAACGCAGAATTTTAACCACAATATATGCTTGTAATTGGAATTGCCGGGGGAACCGGATCAGGAAAGACTACCGTAGTAAGGGAGATAACAAAAATACTGGCAGACAGTGAAGTTGTAGTTATCCCTCAGGATTCCTACTACAAAGATAACAGCCATCTTCCTATTGAAGAGCGGCTGGAACTAAATTTTGACCACCCGGACTCTATTGATTTTAAGCTTCTTGTCAAACATTTGAACGACCTCAAAGCCGGGAAAGCTATAGAGCAACCGGTCTACTCATACCTAACCTGCTCCCGGTCATCTACTGAGACAATAAAGGTTAAACCATCTATAGTTGTTATTGTAGAGGGGATATTAATCTATACCTGTTCTGAACTGAGAGATTGTATGGATATCAAAGTTTTTGTAGATGCAGATGCAGACGATCGTTTGGGAAGAGTTATAACACGGGACAATATTGAAAGGGGGAGAACAATTGAGAAGGTACTGGAGAGGTATGAGAAGACAGTTAAACCTATGCATCTTCAGTTTATTGAGCCCAGTAAGAGGTATGCAGATATAATAATCCCGCAAGGCGGACATAACCAGGTTGCGATTGGTATCCTTCTTGCTACTATTGAGAAGGCTCTACAAAAAAAATAATGTTTAGACGAGATAATAATGCCGGCCTCTATCTTACCGTAGCATTTCACCTTCTGCTGCTAATAATTTTATTGGCATACAGAATTAACTTTATGCTAAAAGAGGAGAGCTCTTTTATTTTAGACTTCACCAAAGAGGAGCTGCTTGAGGAGATTGCAAAAAAGGAGCAGTTAAAGGCAGATGTTAGCAGAGAGCTGGACAACATTCTCTCGGGCAACACTGCTGTAAGAAATGTTGTGGTTGATGCCTCATCGGTAAAGGGCTCTCAATTGAAAGACGATCGCAATAAAAATCCGAACCAGATTTATGAAGATGCCCGCCGGGTTCAGCAGAGGCTGGACGCGGCCCGCAGAGAGGCACAGGCAAACACCGGCAGTGATGAAGTTGCAGATCCTCAACAAAAAACAGAGACTAAAACAGAGAGCTATAAAGGACCCTCTGTTATCTCATACTATCTGCAGGGGCGCAAATCTATGAGCCTTCCTAT
Source organism: Bacteroidetes bacterium HGW-Bacteroidetes-5 (assembly GCA_002842515.1). GTDB lineage: Bacteria > Bacteroidota > Bacteroidia > Bacteroidales > UBA932 > Bact-08. Next base: position 475,044 of record PHDC01000002.1, read on the forward strand.
TCCTGTCTATAAATGTGTGGGTGGAGGAGATGTTACAGTTTCCATCGTTGTAAACCGAAAAGGATATGTTATCAATGCCATTGTAAAACCCCAGGGTTCATCATCGGATGTTTGTCTGCAGGAGTACGCAATAAAGGCGGCAAAATCTTCCAGATTTACCGCCTCTTCTACTGCTCCCGAGCGTCAAACAGGGGAGATTGTATACAGGTTTATAGCCCAATAGCCGTTAATACCGTATTATCTTTCTCCAACAATATTGGATAAAAAGCATTGTCGTCCAGTGGGGTATATCTTCCCACAAATGCTCTTATATGATTTATTATAAGATCTTTGCTCTCCTCCCACTCCTGTTTGGTTGCTATAATCCCGTTTAATGAAGCAAACTGCAAAAATCGTTGTTCAAAGTCTACTTGAGAGAAAAACTTGTTAAGCTCTTTTAGATTTGTTATTTTGTTGAGATCCGGTCTGTAATCGTCGGCCATCTTTGCACTAAAACGGAAGGTGAGCCCCTGATTTGAAACTTTTATAAAGAGAGGTCCAACTCCTGTAGTGTCAATCGGAACAAATATGTCCGGAGTAATACCACCCCCTCCATATACAATCTTACCCTTGGGAGTGGTATATTTTAGAGAGTCATTTGTTTTGATACTATCCTTGTTAAGCATCTCTCCGTGACGGTACCTCTCTATGATATCCTCTCTGTAATTTTCGTCATATGGTTTTTGGATAGACCTGCCTGTAGGGGTATAAAACCTTGCTACAGTGAGTCTTATTCCTGAGTTATCTGAGAAGTAGATGGGCTCCTGCACCAACCCTTTCCCGAATGAACGACGCCCGACTATGACTCCTCTGTCATTATCCTGTATAGCCCCGGCAAATATCTCACTTGAAGAGGCAGATCCTTCATCTATAATCACTTTGATAGAGAGATCTCTGTACTTTCCGTTATTATCAGCGTAGAAATCTTGTCTTGGTCTGTGCCTGCCCTGCATATAAACGATCAGATCTCCTTTATTGAGGAACTCATTGGATAGCAGCAGTGCCTGATCGAAATAGCCACCTGTATTACCTCTTAAATCAAACAACAGAGATTTCATCCCTTGATTCTTAAGGTCGGCCAATGCCTCCATAAACTCTTTGTAACTGGTTCTTGTAAATTTTGAGAGCTTTATGTATCCGGTTGTGTCATTAATCATAAATGAGACATCTATACTCTTGACCGGAATCTTGTCTCTACGAATATCAAAGGAGACCAAATCCTTTACCCCTACCCTCTTTACCTCTACATTAACCTTAGTTCCGGATTTCCCCCTCAATCTTCTAACAAGAGAGTCCTGATTCATCTTAACACCGGCCACATTCTCTCCGTTAACTTTTACGAGCCTGTCTCCGGATAAAATTCCGGCCCGCTCCGAAGGACCGCCGGGTATAACATTTATCACAACCGCGGTATCGTTGGGAACATTAAACTGAACACCTATTCCGTCAAAATTACCCTGAAGCTGCTCATCTGCATTTGTTAGCTCCTGTGGAGTAAGATAGACAGAATGGGGGTCAAGTTTTTGCAAAACATAGGGGATTGCATCCTCTGTAACCTTGCCGTAATTAACAGGATCTACATAGTTTCCATCTACCTGAGAGAGTACCAGCAATAGCTTATCCCATTTACCGGCAGTAAGCTTAAGCTCTTTAGCCGTACGAAGCTCGGAGAAAATCTTGAAGGAGAGAGCTCCTAATAGAAAGATTATTATTACCAATGCCCACGAATGGGTTCTAATTTTGTCTGATAGTTTACTCATACTATTTTTGAGTTATTCAATAAAATTTACAACATCAACTCCTGCTTTTGTGAGCAGGTCTACTCCATCTGTTCTGCGATAGTTGTTTCGGAAAACAAGACGAACAATTCCGGCCTGAATGATAAGTTTTGCACACTCCAGGCAAGGGGAAGTTGTCACATACATTGTAGCACCGGCGCTGCTATTGCCCGATTTGGCCACCTTTGTTATAGCATTTGCCTCTGCGTGAAGAACATAAGGAATAGTCTTACCCTCTTCGTCTTCACATTTGTTCTCAAACCCGGCAGGTGTTCCATTATAACCGTCAGATATAATCATCCGATCTTTCACAAGAAGAGCTCCAACCTGTCTTCTTTTACAATAAGAGTTTTTTGACCACACTTCGGCCATATCCAGGTAACTCTTGTCAAACTGCCTCTGTTTTTCATCCATAACTATAAATCTGTTCTCTGATATAGATATCTTTTAATACTTCTTTTTGGTGTCTTTTCAAACTCTTCCGGAAAAACTCTAATCTCCTGAATCTTGCTGTAATTTGGCAGCTCTTCGTTTATGGCCACCCTTATCTCCTCCATTTTTTTATTAAGGGCACTCTCGTTTATTCCGTCACTCTCTGCCTGTTCAAAATCCGGATATACCAGTGCAGATAAAAGCCCCCCCTCCTCAATAACAAGAGACTCTACTACATACTGCATATTGTTTATGATGCTCTCAATCTCCTCCGGGTAGATATTTTGCCCGGATGGACCCAGTATCATACTTTTTGAACGTCCTCTAATGTATAGATAACCATCTGAGTCAATTACCCCGACATCACCTGTGCGTAACCAACCATCTGAGGTCAATACGAGGTCGGTTGCCTCTCTGTTTTTATAATATCCCAACATCACATTCTCCCCTCTGCAGAGAATCTCCCCGGGAATTTTTGCCGGATCCCTGGAGTCTATCTTTATCTCCATACGCGGTACAACCTTACCACAGGAGTAGAGTCTTGTATTGTGCCAGGGGGCATAAGTTATAATTGGAGCACATTCGGTCATTCCATATCCAACCGTGAAAGGGAACCCAATTTTTCTAAAGAAGAGCTCTGCCTCTCTGTTAAATGCCGCGCCCCCGATAATTACCTCATAGAATTTTCCGCCAAAGGTCTTTATGAGCTCTAACTTTATCCTCTTCTCAATTTTTTGATCTATAACCGGAAGTCTAAGAAGTACCCTGATTGCTGTTTTGCTGATAATCGGCTGCAGCTTTTTCTTGTAGATCTTCTCAATTATCAGTGGTACAGATACCACAATATCGGGTTTAATCTCTGCAAATGCATCCATTATTATCTTCGGGCTTGGTATCCTTGTCAGGAAATGGACGTGTGCTCCTACGGTCATCTCAAAAAGAAACTCAAACATCATCCCGTACATATGAGCTGTGGGCAACATAGCTACAACATTTGAACTGTTGTTGAGATGAGGTTGAACCTCCTTTGCAAAATCTACATTAGATTTAAGAGCTCTGTAAGGAATCATCACACCCTTTGAAAAACCTGTCGTTCCGGAGGTGTAATTAATCATTGATAGCTCTTGAGGCTGGTCTTCGTAGTATTTTAGATGTTCTGCCCTGAAGTTTTTCGGGTATTTCTTTCCGAAGAGTTCATTAAGATGCTCTCTGGTCTCTCGTACCTTTGAGCTTTTGCTGTAAAGTATCGAGAAATCATTCATCTGGATTACTGCTTCCAGATTTGGCATCTCACTCTCGCTAAGCTGCTCCCAAACAACATCTCCCACAAAAAAAACTTTCGATTCCGAATGATTTACAATATGGTGTATATTGCCCGGCTTGAATTCGTGAAGTATAGGAACTGCAACTGCACCGTATGTAATTGCAGAGAGGAAGACAACCCCCCAATTAGCCTGATTTCTTGAGCATAGCGATATTTTATCCCCTTTTTTAAGACCCAGTATCTCATACACAATATGCAACTTTTCGATTCTCCGGGCAACATCCCTGTAGTTTAGGGTAATGCCCTTGTAGTCAGAAAGTGCCGGATAGTCCCAGTTATCCTTAAAACTCTGTTCGAGTAAGAGGTTAAGTGAATTTTTCATCTTTAGTTAGTCTTTATCAGGAGAATGTCTGCAACTGGCACAAATGCGAGTAGAGCCCTCCGTTATCTATTAAATCTTTGTGAGAGCCTCTTTCGACAATGCTGCCATCTTTGATAACCACAATTTCATCTGCGTGTTGAATTGTTGATAGCCGGTGTGCGATGACAATTGATGTCCGGTTTTTCATAAGGTTTGTGAGTGCCTCCTGTACCAGTTTTTCACTCTCTGTATCCAGCGCAGATGTTGCCTCATCCAAAATAAGAATCGGCGGGTTTTTAAGAACAGCCCTGGCAATCGCAAGCCTCTGTCTTTGACCTCCGGATAGGTTTGCCCCTCTGTCTCCAATATTTGTTTCGTACCCACTCTCCAGATTAACAATAAATTCGTGAGCGTTGGCAATTTTCGCAGCCCGCTCTACATCCTCTTTAGTCACCCCCTCCAATCCAAATGTAATGTTGTTATAGACACTGTCGTTAAAGAGGATTGCCTCTTGAGTCACAATGCCCATTAGGGAAATCAGCTCCTTGGGCTCATAGTCTCTTATATCATTGTTATCCAGCAGGATCTGCCCTGAAGTAACATCGTAAAAGCGAGGAATAAGGTCTGCCAGAGTACTCTTACCTGCACCAGAAGGACCCACAAGAGCGATAGTTTTACCCTTTGTTATGGTGAGATTAATACCCTTAAGAACGGGCTCGTTTAAGTATTTAAAAGAGACATCCCTGAATTCGATTTTATCTTTGAACTCACTTACAGTTAACGGGTTTGCACTCTTTTTTATTGCCGGTTCAATATCCAGAATTGCAAAGAGTCTCTCTCCCGAGGCGAGACCTCTCTGAAGGTTTGCATATGCATTGGATATAACCTTTGCCGGCTCCAGTACTTTGTAATAAAAACTGATGTAGACAACAAATGACGGCATATCCATTCCCAGCTCTCCCCTCATTTGAAGATAGCCTCCGTAAAATAGGACCGCAGCGGTAACAGAGACTCCCAGAAATTCGGAGAGCGGAGAGGCAAGCTCCTGACGGTTAAACATCTTTTTTGTAATTAACCTGTGCGTTTCGTTGCTAACCTGAAAACTTTTGTTTACATATTTTTGGGCATTGAACGCCTTTATTATTCGTGCACCGGAGAGTGCCTCCTCGAAATAGCTGACAATTCGTCCCATCATACTTTGTGCCTCCGAAGCTTCACTCCTTAGCTTTCTGCTTAAGCGTCCAATAAAAAAAACAGATATGGGAAGAGTTAAGAGCGTTACTGCAGTAAGTTTTGGTGACATATAGAACAGTACAGCCAAAAATCCTATAATGAGCAGCGGCTCTCTGAACAGTATGTGAAAGCTGTTTGCGACGCCGTTCTGAACCTCTGTTACATCATTTGATATGCTTGAGAGAATATCCCCTTTCCTGTGGGTGTTAAAATACCCTATATGAAGTTTAGTTATTTTTTTAAATAGCTCTCTCCTGACATTTCTCATAATATGGGTTCTCATACTCACCAGTATTCTTTGTGAAAGGTAGCGGAGAAGATTTGAGATAAATGAGGTCAGAATAAGAACCAGGCATACATACACAAGACCTGTTAGAAGTCCGTAGTTTTGCATAAAGTTACCCAGATAGAACCTGAAGGCAGACTTGAAATAGTCCACCGATAGTGTGAATTGAGGAAGAGTTGCCGTAAGGTCTATGTTCTCCGGAAGAAAGAGAACTGTTAGCAGAGGTTCCAAAAGAGCGTAGTAGACAATTCCGAAAATGACTGAGAGTATTGATACAATCAAATACCTAGGCCAAAATTTTCTGTGTGGTCTGGCAAACTCCAAAAGTCTTAAAAATGTTTTCATCGTTACTTAGTCTCTTCAAAATCTACATACTCTCCTACGCTGCTATCCACAACTTTGCGATCCTCTTTCTCTACATCAACGCGAACATCTCCCTCTTTGAACTCTCTGCCGGCATTTGTATATCTCTTTTGCTCCTGCTCCATATGCCGGATTTTTTTTCTTACCCACCAGGCTAAAATCAGGGGAGCTACTCTTCCCAACAGCCAAAAGAGAAGAATTAAAACCAAAACAAATGTAAAAAAACCTTCCATTATAATCTATTTGCTTCTTTTAATATTACCGGTCTCAAGGTCAACTAAAATATTTTTGCCCCCTGCTGTTTTAACATTAACCACCCCCTGCCGGTCCGGTTTTACAGGGGTATCTTTGGCAAGAGTCAAGTCTCCCGTGAAATTGGCAACAGGAGCACCGTTTATTGAATATATCATTGTCCTGGCAGAAGTCCTGAGTACCCAGTATCTGTTTTTCCCCGACTCAATGAGCTCCGGAAAACTCTTTATTCTCTCTTCAGTTGAAATATTGTTCCATACGGGGTAAAGCCCAGCATTTCTATCGTATAACCTTAAAGTATTATCCTTATGCAGCAGCATAATTGCAAAATCTCCATCTCCTTTTATATCGTAAATCTCAGGACCTAAAGCTATTTCATCCCCTACACTCTTGGGATAAGGCCCGACAAACCTTCCCAGTCTGTCCAACAAATATAGCTTGTTTCCACTTGCAAACAGCATCTGCAGCTTACCATTTTTAAAGAAATCTACCTGTTTAACATAACCACATAACGGAGAGGAGAAAGGAATAGCCCAAAGACCCTCCATCTTACTGTCGGATAGTCTGAGTGCATAGTTTGGGAGCTGTATCAAATACTCTTTCTCTCTGTTATTGAAATTGATTAACTCAAAGGGTCCTTTGGGTATTGAAATAATAGTATCGCTCTTCCATCCGGAGGGTTTACTGCCGGAAGACTCAATCCTGGCAGATGGAGTTTGGGTACTGTCTGCATATGCAAATATATTCAGGGAGAGAGCCCTCCTCTTGCTTGAGTTTAATTGAAAAGCTGTGACCAATATATTACTCTTTTTTAATGTTCTGCCGAGAGCTTTTTTTGTATCATCTTTGAAAAATCTCACCAGTGAGTCAGGTGCTTGTGATCCGTTTACTATTAAAGATATCATACAATCCTTGGTGTTAAGCAAATTGTATGCCTTTGTCTGAATGAGCCAATCCTGCATTGTAAATTTTTTGAATGCTCCCCGGGAGATATCTTCCAGTAGTGCTCTCTTTCCAATGTATATCCACTCATCCTGAAATAGTACGCTCTCCTCTGTTGTATTTGAAAAGAGGGTGCCAAAGAGAAGCGCAAGTGATCCTCTGTTTTTAAATTCTGCAGGCTTTCCGCTCTGCTGGCCTTTTACAAGTATATTTTCCAGAAAAATATACCAAGGTCTATTCTTTCTTATTATTGTTATCCATTCGAAAACACCTCCATATGGTACAAGTGCGCAGGAGAGCTCCTTTGGATTATGAGAGAGAAACCAATTCTCTGCATCGGCAAGAGCTTTTGGATCTCTCTTTTTGTAGAACTCATTGTACCTTGAGAAGTTCCTTAAATATTTTGAGAGCTCTTCAATTGAAAAGGTAATCAATGAGAATGTCTCGCCCGGGAGTACACTCATAACTGAAGATTGACCCGAGTTAAGATCTAACAGTGTAGTTGCATAGTTGGCATATCCTTTTGAATTAATCAGCTCCCCATCAAGAATTAAATTATCTGAAGCAGTTGAAATCTCCATAGAGCTCCATCCTGTGAAGCGGGAGGTAAAATCTGCATATTTAAGATACTCTCTGTTTGCAAACCCGGAGAAGAGCTTTCCCGATTGCGAGTGATTCAAAAAGAGTGATGCGTTTAATATCTCTCTGCCCGAAAGTAGCTTTATAAAATCTTCATTGTCCATTATTGACGCACCGGAAGCGAGATGGCGCAGTGAAGACTCTAATATAATTGGAGATTCGCTTGCAATAATTTTGTTGTCAATCAAAACGAATTCTATATTCTCCCACTTTTCCACCTTTTTTCCGTTGAAAGATCTTGTGAATCCGGGTCTCTTTTTTGCATTCAACACATTCAGGATCTTTGATTTATCTGCATTATTGATGTCTAATACCAAAAGTGTAGATATCTTATCCTTTGCCGAGTAGTGAAGGGAAATCGCACAACCTCCCGCTTTGAGACTCTGCATTGTTTCGTCTGAAGAGAGCTCATAAAGGCTATTTGTCAGATTTTTAATGGGTGAATTTTTAAAAAGAAGATCTCCTAAAAGAGGATTATTCAAACTGATTGTTCGGGTTAAGTTTTCAAAAGTATTGAATATAAAGATTGCAGCAGCATCAACCGGAATGGCTGATAAAAACTCTTTTGGGGCTCCCGGCTCCCCCTTTTTTGATCTCTGCCGGTCAATAGTATAGAAAACTAAGGCAACTGTCACTACAGCTGCCGTTACAATTATCGAAATGGTTATTAACCGAGATTTAACAGAAATTTTCATCGAATCACAAAGTTATATAAAATATAAATATCTCAAATATTATAAATTTGTAAATTATCCTTACATTTGCAACCAATTTATTGCAATTTCATTAAATATTGTTAACATTCATCATAAAGGTATGGATTCATTTATCGATTATAACATAAACCCATTGGTTTCATATTTGCAAAAGCACCCTGCAGAGTTCACCCGTAAAGACATAATTAAATTTATTGTAGACAAGGGAGTGCGAATGGTTAATTTCAGATATACAGCTGCAGACGGAAGATTGAAAACACTAAACTTCTCCGTAACCAGCTTGCAATATTTGGAAAACATCCTCACTTATGGTGAGCGCGTAGACGGGTCCAGCCTCTTTCCCTATATAGAGGCGGGTTCTAGTGACCTTTATGTGGTTCCGAGATTCTCGAGTGCATACCTAGACCCTTTTTCAGAGATACCTACACTTGGATTACTCTGCTCATACTTTACAAAGGAGGGGCTTCCTCTTGAGAGCTCCCCGGAAAACACCCTTAAAAAAGCTTCTGAAGCATTTACAAGAAAGACCGGTCTAACCTTTGAGGCTATGGGAGAACTTGAATTTTACATAAGTGACGAGTCAGATTTTCTCTTCCCGGTTCCGGATCAAAAGGGGTATCACGAATCTGCACCATTTACAAAATTTGAGATGTTCCGGTGTGAAGCGATGAATCTTATTGCATCTTGCGGAGGCGAGATAAAATATGGACACTCCGAAGTGGGTAACTTTAGCTTTGAAGATATTGACTACGAACAGTGCGAGATTGAGTTTCTGGTATCTCCTGTTGAGAGGGCAGCAGACCAGCTGGTTCTTGCTAAATGGATTATCAGAACACTGGCTCACAGATACAGACTCAATGTCACATTTGCTCCCAAAATAACAGTCGGGAAAGCGGGAAGCGGTCTTCATTTTCATACCAGAATTATGAAAAACGGGCTCTCCGTAATGACAGACAACAATAAAGGTCTATCCGATGAAGCACTCAAAGCTATTGCAGGATATATTCGTTGTGCATCTTCTCTAACTGCATTCGGAAATACAAATCCCACATCATATTTCCGTCTGGTTCCCAATCAGGAGGCACCTACTAGTATCTGCTGGGGGGATAGAAACCGATCTGTTCTCGTTAGGGTTCCGCTCGGCTGGCAGGCAGAGAAGAATATGCTTCATACGGTAAACCCTCTTGAATCGGAGAAAGCAGCTAAAACTATTGACAAACAAACTGTAGAGTTGCGTTCGCCGGATGGATCTGCAGACATATACCTTACCCTTGCCGGATTGGTTGTTGCTGCAAGAGTCGGCTTTGAATCTGAGAACTCTCTTGAGATTGCAAAACAATCCTATGTAGATGTTAATATCCACGATAAAAACAATAGCTCAAAATATGAGACTCTCAAACAACTACCATCATCTTGCTGGGAATCTGCAGTTGAGTTGGAGAGGATGAGAGATATTTACGAACAAGAGGGTGTGTTCCAACCCGCTCTTATAGACGGCATAATCGCAAAACTTAAATCTTACAACGACAAAGATATTCGTGAAGAGATTAAGAGAAACACGCATATAATGAAAGAGTTGGTAGAGAGGTTCTACCATTGCGGCTAATTGCCCATCTCAGACATAAACTTAATGCGAACCAGACGAATCTCCTCCTCTGTATAACCTCGCCCCAACTCCTCTGCAGCCTCTTTTAAAGAGTCAGTGGATGCCTCGGTTTTGAAGTACTCATAGATATCGTCGACTTTATCATCGTCAATTGTCTGTCTTATGTAGTAGTCTATGCTGAGCTTAGTCCCGGAGTTGACAATAACTTCAATCTCTGTGAGCAGATCTTCCAACTCCATCCCTTTGGACTCGGCTATATCTTCTAAAGGTTGTTTTCTGTCTATGCCGGTTATTATATATACTTTATTTAGAGACTTATTTGCAACAGATTTTATTACAAGGTCAGATGGGCGCTCTATCTCATTCTCATCTACATATTTGGATATGAGATCCAGAAACTCGCGACCATACCGCTTAGCTTTGCCCTCTCCCACCCCTTGACAATTTTTAAGCTCTTCAAAATTTATAGGATAGTGAATTGCCATATCCTCCAGAGATGTGTCATTAAAAATGACGAAAGGGGGTAGATTTATTCTTTTTGACAGAGATTGCCTTAAATCTTTGAGCATCGCCATAAGAGTTGCATCACCTCCACCACCTGCGTGTTTAACCCCTATCATTGAGGTATCATCATCATCATCTCCATCCAAAAACTGCCTGTCTTCCGTTAACAATATTGTATGAGGATTTTCCAGAAACTCTCTTCCGACATCGGTTAAAGTGAGAAGACCGTAGCGCTCAATCTCCTTCTCCAAAAAGTGGTGAATAATACACTGACGAATTACAGCCATCCAGAATTTAATCCCTTTTGACATTCCGGTACCGAAGAGTTCGTGATTATGATGGTTGTACGACTTTATCAAAGAGTTGTTTACACCGGAGAGAATATTTGCAATGTGCTCAGATTTAAACTGCTCCTTCATTCCCCCTATGAGTTCAAGTACCAGCGCAATCTCCTCTTTACCGTCAAACTGCTTTTTAGGGAAAAGGCAATTATCACAAGAGCCGCAGTTGTCCTGAGTATAGCTCTCTCCAAAATAATTTAGAAGCACAACTCTGCGACATAGATTTGTCTCTGCATATGCTACTGTCTCAAGAAGAAGCTGACGGCCAATCTCCTGCTCCGCAATAGGTTTCCCTTGCATAAATTTTTCAAGCTTCTGAATATCTTTATATGAGTAAAATGCAACACATTGTCCCTCTCCGGAATCTCTGCCGGACCTCCCTGTCTCCTGGTAGTAACCCTCCAGACTCTTGGGCATATCGTAGTGTATAACAAATCTCACATCAGGTTTATCTATCCCCATACCAAAGGCAATTGTCGCAACAATTACATCTACCTCTTCCATTAGAAAACTGTCCTGGTTTGATGCTCTTGTAGATGCATCCAGACCTGCGTGGTATGGAAGCGCCTTTATTCCGTTTACATTGAGGAATTCTGCAATCTCTTCGACTTTTTTTCTGCTAAGACAGTATATAATCCCGGTTTTACCCTCATTATTCTTAAGAAACTTAATAATCTCCTTATCGATATTTATTTTTGGGCGAACCTCATAGTAGAGATTGGGTCTGTTAAATGAGGATTTAAAGACCCTGGCGTGCATCATTCCCAGGTTTTTTTGTATATCGCTTTGAACCTTGGGTGTAGCAGTTGCTGTTAGGGCAATTACAGGAGACTTTCCGATTTCGTTTACCAATGAATTAATTCTTCTGTACTCAGGCCGGAAATCGTGCCCCCACTCAGAGATACAGTGGGCTTCATCAACTGCGTAAAATGATATTTTAATCTGCTTGAGCAGCATTATGTTCTCCTCTTTAGTGAGCGACTCCGGCGCAACATAGAGAAGCTTTGTCTTACCGGAGAGAAGGTCATCCTTAACTTCTTGTATTTGAGCTTTATTTAACGAAGAATTTAAAAAATGTGCTATTCCCTCTTTTTCTACCATAAACCCTCTGATTGCGTCTACCTGATTCTTCATAAGCGCAATAAGCGGTGATATTATTATGGCAGTACCCTCAGACAGAAGTGCAGGCAACTGATAACACAGAGACTTTCCTCCTCCCGTGGGCATTAGTACAAAAGAGTCATTACCCTCCAGCAAGTGCTTGATTATCTCCTCCTGCTCCCCTTTAAATGAGTTGAATCCAAAATATCTTTTAAGCTCCTGGTGTAAAAACTCCGATTTGATTTGCATACTATAAATTGGTGGAAATCTAAGAAAATTTGTTTAAAATAGTTACCTTTGCGAATCTAAGTTATCTAATAGTTTTATCATTGCAAAATTTTTATGTATAATTCAGACACAGATATTTCAAAATTGGCAAAAGAGGTTATAGAAAAAGAGGCCTCAGCGGTTGCAAATCTGAAAAACTATATAGATAAAAGCTTTACAGAGATTTCTATGCTTATTTTTAAAAGTACGGGACGTCTCGTAATTACCGGAATCGGGAAGAGTGCAATTATCGCAAATAAAATTGTGGCCACGATGAACTCTACCGGAACTCCGGCCATTTTTATGCACGCTGCAGATGCCATTCACGGTGACCTTGGTATTATTCAACCCGAAGATATAGTAATCTTCATATCCAAAAGCGGCAACACTCCGGAGATAAAGGTACTGGTTCCCCTAATCAGGAAGATGGGCAACACTCTCATTGCGATGGTGTCTAATATAGACTCCTATCTTGCGAATCACGCAAACTTCATATTAAGGACAACAGTAGACGACGAAGCTTGTCCAAACAATCTGGCTCCCACATCCAGTACAACAGCTCAAATGGTAATGGGGGACGCACTTGCGGTTACACTGCTCAAATTGAGAGGGTTTACACAGCAGGATTTTGCGAAACTGCACCCAGGAGGATCTTTAGGGAAAAGACTATATACACGGGTTGCAGACCTGATAGACAGAAGAAGCAAGCCATCTGTTTCTTTAAACGAAAATATCCAAAATACAATAATAAATATATCTGCAAATAGGCTTGGAGCTACTGTTGTTTTGGATGAAAACGGAGTTGTATCCGGGATAATTACCGATGGTGATGTTAGACGAATGTTGGAGAGGGGCTTTGGTCTTGATACTCTGCAGGCAAAAGATATAATGTCTTCGAAACCGAAAATGGTTGATGCTACTGAACTTGCAGTTATGGCATTTAACATTATGGAGCAAAACAAAATCACCTCAGTGATTGTTACTGAAAGAGGAAAATATATAGGACTTGTACATATTCACGACATAATAAGGGAGGGCATAGTATGAAAATATTCAATCCTAATGAGCCGGGAATGGCAAATGGCAATTACTTTGCACTTCCCTACACTCTTGGGGAGAGTGAGGTGGCAATAGTATCAGTTCCCTGGGATGTGACAACATCATATAGAAGTGGCACACATAAAGGCCCTTCATCTATTATTGATGCTTCACTTCAGGTAGATCTTTACGATCCAATGGTCCCAGATGCCTGGAGTGTAAAGATTGGAAGTGTTCCAATTGATGAGACTATTGAAAAGAGAAACAAGAGATTCAGAAAGGTTGCAGAACAGGTAATCTCACACATAGAAGAGGGAGGAGAGTTGGCAGAAGTTGACGATCTTCTTGCTGAGGTAAATATTGCATCCGAGGAGCTTAATGAGCTTGTCTACAATAGTTGCCGTGACTTGATTGAGGCCGGCAAAATACCTGCAGTTGTTGGGGGCGACCATAGTGTTCCTCTTGGAAATATGAGAGCAGTTGCAGATAAATTTGAGGATTTCGGGATTCTCCATATAGACGCTCACGCAGACCTTAGAGTTGCATACGAGGGGTTCAAGTATTCTCACGCCTCTATTCTCTATAACGCTCTTACCGAAATTACCCAAATATCTCAATTGACACAGGTCGGAGTGAGAGATTTCTGCCACCAAGAGGCAGAGTTCATTAATACAGACCCAAGGATTCGCTGTTTCACAGATATGGAGCTTAAAAGAAATGCTTTTGAGGGTAAAAACTGGAAAAAGCAGTGTGAAGATATCGTCTCAAGTCTTCCTGTGAATGTTTATATTACATTTGATATAGACGGTCTTAGTCCGGAGCTTTGTCCAAATACCGGAACACCGGTACCGGGAGGAGTGAACTTTCGGGAGGTGGACTATCTGCTCTATATGCTTGCAATTTCTAACAGAAGAATTATTGGATTTGACCTATGTGAAGTGGCTCCGGGCAAGAGTGACGAGTGGGATGCAAATGTTGGTGCAAGGATTCTGTACAAATTGTGTATTTACTCAAGTCTTAACTCCAAAAAGCAGATTATTTAACCAGTTCAACAACCTAAATTTTCAAAATGTCAAATACATTTTCCCGTAAAAAAGCAGTACGGCAGAGGGAAATTTTAAACATTTTCGGCATTTTCGTTAATAATAATATGGCAGGGGGAGTATTCCTTCTTCTATGTTCTGCATTTGCTCTGCTGGCTGCCAACCTGGATTCCCTAAAAGGGTTTCACGATATCTGGAACATAAATGCAGATATTGCAATCGGAAAATTTAAACTTGAGATGTCTCTTCATCACTGGGTAAATGACGCTCTTATGGTTGTTTTCTTTTTTGTGGTGGGACTAGAGATAAAACGGGAGATGATGGTGGGCAAACTATCCAGTTTTAAAAAGGCCTCTCTCCCTATTTTTGCCGCCTTGGGTGGTATGATTGTTCCGGCAATAATATATACAATCTTTAATGCCGGAACAGCGAGCCAAAACGGTTGGGGAATTCCTATGGCAACAGATATTGCCTTCTCCCTGGGAGTTATAGCTCTTTTAGGGAGTAGAGTACCGGTATCACTAAAAATTTTTCTTACTGCTCTGGCAATTGTGGATGACCTGGGTGCCATTTTAGTCCTTGCAATCTTCTATCCAAGCCACGAGATACACCCGGAATTCCTACTATATGCCGGAATAGTTGTCTCATTCTTAATGCTTTTTAACCGTTTAAACATTCACAGCACGGCTATGTATCTTATTCCCGGAATATTTTTATGGTACTTTGTGCTACAGTCGGGAATTCACGCAACAATCGCAGGAGTTATACTTGCAATGTGTATCCCGTCAAAAAGTCCCATAAATGAGGTTAGATTCTATGTTAGAAGCAAATATTACCTGGAGAAATTTAAAAAAGCCAGTAACGGAGAGGTTAACATTCTTGCAAACCCGGAACAAATTCAAATAATTCACAACCTCCATTCAAAAATACGAAAGATTAATCCTTTGATAAACAGGTTTGAACATAGAATTAACCCTTGGGTAACCTACTCCATAATGCCCATTTTTGCACTTGCCAATGCCGGTGTTGCTTTCAGCGGGATTCTAGATGAGAAATCCTTTACAGTAATCTCCTCCGGAATATTTTTCGGGCTCCTTTTTGGTAAACCGATAGGAATCTTTTTACTTTCGTATCTGGCTTGTAAATTCAAAATAGCAGAGATGCCTTTGGATATCAAGTGGTCTCAAATATTCTCCGTTGGAATTATTGCCGGGATAGGTTTTACTATGTCAATTTTTATTGATAGCTTAGCGTTTTCTAACGAAATACTGATAAACGAAGGAAAGGCTGCGGTACTAATAACATCATTCTTTGCTGCGGTTATTGGTCTTATAGCACTTAAAATAACTTTAGAAAAAGTAGAGCCAAAAATAAAGTACAAAAAAATAAGAGACTCAAAAACAGTTTAAACACTAAATAAACAGATAATTTATAAATTAAAATTTTAAAAATCAGATGAAAACAACAATCAAATTAATTTCATTAGTAGCTATCGCTCTATTATTCATTACCTCTTGCGGTGAGAAAAAAGGAACTCCAATACCGGGCATTTCAAAAGGTCTTGTAGATTCAACAAGCTATGCAGTTGGAGCATCTCTTGGCTCAATGGTTAAACAGGCCGAATTCGGTGATTTAAATATGAAAGAGCTTCATAATGCAATTGACGATGTTCTAAAAGGAGATTCACTTAAGATGGATATGGCATTTGCAAATGAGATCATTACCAAATATCTTACAAAAAAGCAGGAGTCTGCAAATGTTGTGAATGTTGAGAAAGGTAAAAAATTCCTTGAAGAGAACAAAGGTAAAGAGGGCGTTATTGCACTTGAAAGCGGCCTTCAGTATAAAATTCTTGCAGAGGGAAATGGTAACACTCCGGCTCCGGAAGATACAATTGAAGTTAACTACAAAGGAACACTCGTAGACGGAACTGAGTTTGACTCTTCATATAAAAGAGGCGAAACTGCCACACTTGCTCTTAACCAATTTATCCCGGGCTGGATAGAGGGTATCCAAAAAGTGAGTGAAGGTGGAAAAATTGAACTCTATATCCCTGCAGAACTTGCTTATGGTTCACAGAAAATGGGTACAATTGAACCTGGTTCAACTCTGATATTTGAAGTTGAACTTGTTAAGATCAAAAAAGCGGCAGCTGTAGTAACTAAATAATTATTTTTAGCCATGGCATTGGAAATCACAGGTTCTCTTTTAAAGAAACTTCCTGTTCAGGCCGGGAGTAGCACCAGAGGAGAGTGGCAAAAACAGGAGTTTATTATCGAAACTCACGAGACCTATCCAAAAAAGGTCTGTATGAATGTATGGGGTGCAGATAAAGTTTCTGAACTTGCATCTTACAGTGAGGGTGAGGTACTCAAAATCTCCTTTAATTTGGAATCAAGAGAGTATAATCAAAGATGGTATACCGACATCAGGGCCTGGAGAATTGAGAGATCGGTTAGAGAGGCCGGTTCAGATTATGCTCCGTCAACTTCGGTTCCCGGTTCATCAAACGGCTCCTCATCCCTTCAGAGTGATTTACCCTCAGATCTTGGAGAAGATGACTTGCCATTCTAGATTAATAAACTAAACCTTATTTAAAAAAGGCAACTAAAAAAATTTAGTTGCCTTTTTTAAACCAGGTTATTTGCCTCTTGGCATACCTTCTTGTATCTCTTTTTATGAGCTCTACAGCCTCCTCGAAAGAGACTTTCCCCTCAAAATAGTCAAAAAGCTCTCTGTAGCCTACTGTCTTTAGAGCTGTAAGCCCTCTGTGGGGGAATAGCTCTCTGGCTTCGGCTTCCAGCCCCATAGATATCATCATATCTGTTCTTTGATTAATTCTGTCATAAAGTTCGCTCCTCTCCCTCTCTATCACAACTCTTTCAACATCAAACTCTCTCTCCTTTTTGCAAAAATTCTTGAATGAGGAGAATTTTTTACCGGTTGTAAGGACAACCTCCAATGCTCGTATTACTCTTTGTGGGTTTGATATATCTATCGAGTTATAACTCTCAAAATCCAATTTTTTGAGCTCTTGCGCAAGAGAGTCAACTCCTTCGCTCTTTGCTCTGGATGTTAAACCCTTCCTGACTTCAATGTCAGGAGCGGGAAAGTCATCCAATCCATAACATACAGCATCTGCATAGAGACCCGAACCTCCCACCATAACAAGGGAGTTTCTCTCCTTGAAGAGCTCACTCATAAGAGATATTGCCTCCAACTCGTACCGCCCTGCTGTGTAGTGGTCAAAAATTGAGTGAGAGTGAATGAAGTAGTGCTTTACCTCTCTAAGCTGGCTCTGGGTTGGGGGTGCAGTTCCAATTTTTAGCTCTTTGTAAATTTGTCTGGAATCACAGGAGATAATCGGAGAGTGAATCTCCTTTGCCAAAGCGATGCTATAATCTGTCTTTCCACTGGCTGTTGGCCCAACAATCAAGAATAGTTTTTTCCTGCCCATCGGGGTTTACTTATATCTGCTCACCCTCAGTGATAATTTCGTCATCACCAATAATTAAATCTGTCTCAGGGGCCTCAATAAGGTGTTCAAAATCGTCATAGTTATCGGAAAATTGATCTGGATTCTTTCCTCTCTCAGCCACCAATCTGGGGTACGCTCTTCGTGCAAGCTCCTCTTCGGTAGAGAGGAGTTCCAGATAGAGGGAGCGCTCCTTAAACATATCATATACATACTCAAGAACCGGAAACCCATCTTTGCATACTTTATCAAGAGTCACAGAGTCCATTGAACCATCACCTAAATTAAAAAGTCCATACTCTCTCTTGACCTTTCCTTTTGAGTCTAAAGCACGAAAAAGCACAATCTGATCCGGTGCAAAGCCTAAATCATTCTGAAGATAAAGATGATAAGAGTATAGAGAAGAAGATCCTTTGACTTCATACTCTCTCATAAATATCTTATTTCCCGGAATTGATGCTTTATATCTGTATACCATTCTCCACGTTTCTTTATGCGAAGTTAACTATTTTTAAGTATAAATTCTAAACTATTTATCCCATCGGCATAGTCGTCCAACACCGGATACTGTGTTTTTCCCGGCTCTATATGGATGTTGTCATACCTATAATTAACCACGCATTGTATTGATTCACTATACTTTAAAAAATAATTTTCAATCTCTTTTTTTTCTGAGTAAAAATTGATTCCAACGACACCTAAAGGAGGAGGAGTAGTTGTATCTCTTTTATAAATAAAGAATTTCCCATCCTCAAACCACTCTCCCGAGACAGCAGAAATTGCCTTTTGATAGAGGTAAGCCGATCTGTAAACCTCACTACTCACTAAAGATTCAAAGGAAGATAGGGCAGCCGTAAGTTTACTTAGTTTATAATCTGCAGGAAGGAGAAGAGTGCTCACGCTTCTGCATCCCATACCATAATAGAGGAATATATCTTTGCCCAATCCCTTTATATCTTCTTCACTCTCTTTACCTGTAAGTACAGCAACAGAATATTTTGATCCTCTAATTACTCCCGGAATTCTACTGTAGAGATTTTTAAAATATGAGGATGCCTTCTCGCCCCCTGTTGCAATTATCATCTCTACTACTTCCGGTAAGCTATCTGTAAAGGTGATACGACCTTTCCAATAGTGATTAATTGAGTAAAGAGCCTCGGCTATTGCAGGCAAAAGAGAGCTATCCTTGGTAGACATCTTAACCAAAGCCCTCCTTCCGGATGCCAATACAGTAAGCAGGTCGTGAAATCCAACTAAAGGCAGGTTTCCTGCCATAACAATTGAAACACAAAAATCTCTCTCCTCTATAAGATCTGCATAAGGTTCTGTCCAAACTGCAAGAGCATCTCGAGAAAGAAAATTTGTGGCTATCGCATCAATAGCTATAATCTGCATCTGCCTTGTAAATAGGGGATTTTTTTTAAACGAATCCTCCATTGCAGATGAAAGGGATAGATCTCTCTTCTGATTTGCAAGAAAAAATTTGAGATCCAAACCCAGTTGTGAGAAGTCTTTAATGAAAACTTGTCTGTACATTTTGCAAAATTAGCAAAAAGGGTGTAATTTTACCAAAACCTTTGAGAACCGCAATGGGTGAAATAAAAGCTTCAGACTCTTATAAAACATTAGCTAAAAGCTCAACAGGTATATATAAGGAGTTGGGAAGCAAGTTTCTGTCATTCGCATTTCCTGTATCCTCACAAGAGGAGATAAAGACGATTCTATCAAACATAAAGAAAGATTACTTCGACGCCAGACATCATTGTTATGCATACAGGTTAGGATTGGGAGGTGATTTGTGGAGAGCAAACGACGATGGCGAACCATCTTCAACTGCCGGGAAACCAATTCTTGGACAGCTCCTGTCGCACGATCTCAGTGATACTCTTATAGTTGTTGTTCGGTATTTTGGAGGGACAAAGTTGGGAGTACCCGGTCTTATTCGAGCCTACAGAGGTGCAGCGGCAGATGCAATTAACAATAGTGAAGTTGTTGAGAAAATTGCCGTAAAAAACTTAATTCTCAGATTTAGTTACGCCAGTATTGAACCGGTAATGAAACTTATAAAGAGTTTTAGTGCAGATATTAAAAAGCAGGAGCTTGATTCTGATTGTCTGATGGTGTTGAATATAAGGGTTAGTGAGTACACCCTTTTTCTGGACTCTTTAAAGGGGGTAGAGGGCTTGTCTATTGAGAATAACACATAATAATTAAATACATTAAATACTTCATCTATGCCTAAACATCTGATATCAATTCACGATTTTTCTCGTGATGAGATTCTTAAAACACTCAAGGCGGCTGCAGCTTTTGAACAAAATCCCTCTCAGCCCATCTTTGCAGATAAAGTCATTGCCAGTATCTTTTTCGAGCCCTCAACCAGAACTAGACTAAGTTTTGAAACAGCTGCCAACAGGCTTGGCGCAAGGGTAATCGGGTTTTCAGATATAGGGAATACCAGTGTTACAAAAGGAGAGACTCTTAAGGACACTATAAAAATGGTCTCCAACTACGCAGATCTTATTGTCATAAGACACCCCCTTGATGGAAGTGCCAGGTATGCGTCAGAAGTTTCTTCTGTTCCCGTAATAAATGCCGGGGATGGTACAAACCAACACCCGACTCAGACAATGCTGGATCTCTATTCAATCCTTAAAACCCAGGGGAGGCTCGAGAACCTCAAGATTAATATGGTCGGAGATTTAAAATACGGGCGAACTGTGCACTCTCTTCTTCAGGCGATGTCTCATTTTAACCCTTCTTTTCTATTCACATCTCCGGATGAGTTGAAAATGCCTCAGGAGTACAAAGAGTACCTGAAAAAACTGAATATCCCCTATCAGGAGACAAAACAACTGAGTGATGGAATTAATGATGCCGACATTATCTATATGACACGAGTTCAGAGAGAGAGATTCACAGACCCTATAGAGTATGAGCGAGTGAAAAATATATATAGTTTAAATCTTTCAATGATTTCCAACTGCAAGCCAAATATGAAAATACTACACCCCCTTCCACGCGTAAACGAGATATCACAAGATGTAGACAGCAGCAATCACGCATACTACTTTGAACAGGCAGAGAACGGGGTATATACACGAATGGCAATTATTGCACTGCTGCTTGGAGTAGAGAACCTTTAATAACAATTAGATTTATGGAGAAGCAATTAAAAGTAAGCGCAATAAAAGATGGCACTGTGCTAGATCATATCCCGTCAAATCAACTATTTAAGGTTATTGATATCCTGGGGCTCAATAAAAGTTCAAATCAAATCACTTTTGGAACTAACCTGGACAGTAAGCTTCTTGGTAAAAAGGGGATTATCAAGGTGTCCGACAAATATTTCGAAAGTGACGATATAAACAGAATCGCACTTATTGCACCACAGGCTAAGATTAACATTATTCACGACTTTGAAGTTGTTGAGAAGAGAGTTCTCTCAATACCCTCCACCATCAAAGGAATAGTAAAATGTATGAATCCTATGTGCATAACTAACCATCAACCGGTAGAGACGCTATTTACTACCATTGTGGAGAGTCCAGACTTCAAACTTCTTTGTCACTACTGCGAAAGAGTAACAGATAAGGATAACTTAAAAATCATAAGCAATACTCAGTAGATCTCTAATGATTGAGTCATTTTAAAAGCAATTTCATTTGAATTTTACATTTTTTAGTTACCTTTGGCCTTAATAAATCGTTTTTAACAAAAAAAATCAATATCATGAAAATCGCTCATAACTTTAACGCAGGACCTTGTGTCCTTCCAAGAGAGGCAGTTGAAAATTCAATCGAGGCTCTTAAAGATTTTAAGGGTACCGGTATGTCTGTAATAGAGGTTTCTCACCGCTCGAAAGAGTGGGAAGCTGTTATGGAGGAGTGTCGTTCATTATGGAAAGAGATTCTAAATATTCCCGAAGGTTATAAAGTGCTCTTCCTTGGTGGAGGGGCAAGTATGCAATTTCTATATGTTGCAATGAATCTTTTAGAAAAAAGAGCAGGGTATCTTGAGACCGGCGTATGGGCTAAAAAAGCTTTAAAAGAGGCAAAAGGATTTGGTGATGCATTTGCAGTGGCCTCATCTTCAGATAAAAATTTCAATTACATTCCAAAAGGATATGTAATTCCGTCGGATCTTGACTATTTTCACATAACCACCAACAATACCATTTACGGCACTGAGATACATACAGATATGGATTGCCCGGTGAATCTGGTAGCAGATATGTCATCCGATATTATGAGTCGTCCCGTTGATGTTAGTAAATATGCCCTAATCTATGGCGGTGCTCAAAAAAATGTAGGTCCTGCAGGAGTTACATTCATTATTGTAAAAGAGGATATCCTTGGTAAGGTATCCCGTTATCTGCCTACAATGTTGGACTACAGAACTCACATCGGCGAGGACTCTATGTTCAATACACCTCCTGTATTCTCAATATTTGTTATGACAGAGACTTTAAAGTGGATAAAAAAATTAGGTGGTCTTACTGTAGTATATAAAATGAATAAAGATAAGGCAGCTCTTCTTTATGATGAGATTGACCGCAATAAGATGTTTGAAGGTACTGCCGCTAAGGAGGACAGATCTCTTATGAACATCTGCTTTGTTATGTCTGCAGATTTCAAAGATAAAGAGGATGCTTTTATGGCATTTGCAAAGGAGAGAGGAATGGTGGGAATTAAAGGGCACCGCTCTGTTGGAGGTTTCCGGGCATCGTGTTACAACGCATGTCCTGTTGAGAGTATTCAGGCACTTGTAAATTGTATGCAAGAGTTTGAGAAATTAAATGCATAGCTCTTTTTCAAATTATCTCTAATACTAATAGAAATGAAAGTACTGGTAGCTACAGATAAACCATTTGCCAAAGCAGCCGTAGATGGAATTCGTTCAATCGTTGAGGGGGCCGGTCACACTCTGGCTCTGCTTGAAAAATATACTACAGAAGATGAGCTTTATACTGCAGTAAAAGATGCAGATGCTCTGATCGTTCGCTCAGACAAGATAACCTCGGAGGTTGTATGTCGCGCCTCAAATTTGAAAATTGTGGTTCGCGCAGGTGCCGGTTATGATAACCTGGACCTTACAGCCTGTACCCAAAAGGGGGTTGTGGCAATGAACACTCCCGGACAAAACTCAAATGCTGTTGCAGAACTTGCAATTGGGATGATGATATACCTCTCCCGAAATTGTTTTAATCCCGGTACAGGAAGCGAGCTTAAAGGAAAGACTATTGGTATCCACGCATATGGAAATGTAGGCAGGCTGGTTGCAAAGCTTGCGAAGGGATTCGAGATGAATGTTATTGCATTTGACCCATTCGTAGACAAAGTGAAAGTTATAAATGACGGAGTTACCCCGGTATCTACACTGGAGGAGCTTTATGAAAAGTCAAATTTCCTTTCGCTGCATATACCTGCTAACGCACAAACCAAAGGTTCCGTTGGATATGACCTCATTACCAGGATGCCAAAAGGGGGATGCCTTGTTAATACCGCAAGAAAAGAGGTTATTAATGAAGAAGAACTGGTTAAAGCACTTGAAGAGAGAACAGATCTTAAATATGTAACCGATATTGCTGCAGATAATCAGGCAATCCTTAATGAAAAATTTGGGAACAGAGTGTTTGCATCACCTAAGAAGATGGGAGCAGAGACTGCAGAGGCCAATATCAATGCAGGGCTTGCAGCTGCAAATCAAATCGTGAAGTTTTTTGCAACCGGAGACAAGACATTCCAGGTTAATAAATAAATCTTCGCGGCTATTGCAGCTTTCCCAATTATTTAAATAATTAAAAATTAATTCATTATCCAATAAAAGATGGTAAAAGTAAAACCTTTTGCAGCACTCAGACCACCTAAAGAACTTGCTAAAGAGGTGGCATCCAGGCCATACGATGTTCTCAACTCAGTTGAGGCAAAAGCAGAAGCTACAGAGAAGTCGTTGCTTCATATAATTAAGCCGGAGATAGATTTTGATCCGATAATTGACGAACATACACAGCAGGCCTACGATAAAGCTGTGGAGAACTTCAAGCTTTGGCAAAAGAGAGGCTGGCTGGTTGAGGATACTAAAGAGATGTACTATATCTACGCTCAGACAATGGATGGGAGAACTCAGTACGGCCTTGTAGTGGGAGCAAGTGTAGATGATTACCTTACCGGGAAGATAAAAAAACACGAGCTTACCCGTAAAGATAAAGAGGAAGATCGTATGATACACGTTCGTATCCAGAACGCAAATGTAGAGCCTGTCTTTTTTGCATATCCGGACAACAGTGAAATAAACAAAATTGTATCTGACATAGTAAAGAGTAAAAGCCCGGAGTACGATTTTATTGCAGAGGATGGTTTTGGACACCACTTTTGGCTAATAGAGGATGACTCTGTTAACAAGAGAATCACCGAAATCTTTAAAACAATCCCGGCCCTCTATGTGGCAGATGGTCACCATAGAACAGCCGCAGCTGCTCTTGTGGGTGAGGAGAAGAGAAAGCAGAATCCAAACCATACCGGTGAGGAGGAGTACAACTACTTTTTGGCGGTTGTTTTCCCTGAGAGTCATCTTAAAATTATTGATTATAACCGTGTTGTAAAAGACCTTAATGGTATGACATCTGCACAGTTCATTGATAAACTCAAGGGTGACTTTATTGTGGAGAAAATTGGAGCGGAGATATTCAAACCTAAATCACTTCACAACTTCTCTATGTATATAGATGGGAACTGGTATTCCCTCACAGCAAAAGAGGGCACATATAACGATAACGACCCGATCGGAATTCTTGATGTCACCATTTTGTCTAATCTAATTTTTGCCAAACTGCTCGATATTACAGACCTGAGAACTTCAAAAAGGGTAGATTTTGTTGGAGGTATCCGCGGTCTTGGTGAGCTTAAAAAAAGGGTAGATTCCACAGAGATGGCTGCCGCATTTGCACTCTACGCCGTTTCAATGAAGCAGCTTATAGATATTGCAGATACCGGAAACATTATGCCACCCAAAACCACCTGGTTTGAACCTAAACTGCGCAGCGGGCTTGCTATTCATAAATTATAACCTTGCCAAGGGTTGTGGGGCTTTGCTGATAATCTGACATTTAACCATTTCAAGTAAAAGGAGGTGAATTCCAAGATAATATCTTGATTCCCTCTTTTTATTTTTATAATATTTTAGATAACTTAGTACGCAAAATAACACAAATGGCAAAGCTTTTACATAAGATAGAGTGGTCAGAAGATTTCTCCATCGGAAATTGTATTATGGATAGTGAACATAAAGCTCTCATAGGAATAATTAATGATTTAGTCCAAGATATTAACATACGGGTGAAATCCGGAGAATTTGCCGAGATACTCTCCAGGATGACAGATTACAGTCTTAATCACTTTTCCAATGAAGAGGCATATATGCAGAGCATTAATTATCCAGATACTGAAAATCATATTAAGTATCATAAGGAGTATGTTTTAAAAACAGCTCTCTTCAATAGCCTGTACCTTACTATAAATAGCCCTAACGATAGTGATGTTGTAGATTTTCTGCATAAATGGTGGGTAAACCATATAATGTCTGAGGATAAAAAATATGAAATATATAAAAGGGAGAGCATCTACTCAGAGATCAAAAGAAGAGTGCTGGAGATATCAACAGATGCGGCAAGAGAAAGTGGAAAGAGATTTTTTAAAGAAGAGGTCAATATTGCAGGGGTAAAGTCGGCTGATATTGGAAAGCTCTCTAAAGATCTCTTTAAAAACCTTACAGATAAAGATAAAAAATCAGTTTTTATTCTCTGTGAAATGCTATGGAGAGGCAATATTCTGGAGGAGAGTTTTATTGCCTGCAGCTGGGCATATAATATGAGAAAATATTTTGTTGAAGAAGATTTTTACATATTCGAAAACTGGATTGAGCGTTTTGTGACCAACTGGGCATCCTGCGACACCTTCTGTAACCATACAATGGGTGAAATTATTGATATGTACCCCCATTTAACAGACAACCTTATGGGATGGTGCAAAAGCGAGAACAGATGGAAAAGGCGTGCAGCTGCTGTCTCTCTAATTGTTCCGGCCAGAGAGGGAAGATTTATGGATGAAGTTTTCCAGATTGCAGATCTGCTGTTGTTAGACGAAGATGATATGGTTAGAAAGGGGTACGGATGGTTGCTTAAGGTTTGCTCAAACAAACATCAGGAAGAGGTATTTGATTTCGTAATGAAGCGCAAAGATGTAATGCCAAGAACATCTTTAAGATATGCTATAGAGAAGATGCCCGCGCAACTAAAGGCCCGGGCAATGAAACGTTAACTAAAATACAAATAGATGTTTATAGATCTTACTCACGAAATCTCCAGCCAGATGCCATTCTATCCCGGGACTCCTGCCCCCTCTATTAGAAAATTCTGCACGATTGAGGATAGCGGTTACACCGAGCTTGAAATCTCAATAAACACTCACACCGGGACCCACATTGATGCCCCTGCTCATATTATTACCAATGGACTTATGCTCAACCAATATGAGATTGGTCAGTTTACCGGCAAAGCGATATGTATAGATTGTACATCTGTCAATGAGATTGGAGTTGAAGAGGTCTCACGAGCAGTTGAACCGAACAGCTCAATTGAATTTGTTTTGCTCAAAACCGGGTGGAGCCAAAAATGGGGCGAGAGCTCATACTTTGAAGACTTTCCGGTACTTACGGAGGCTGCTGCCCGTTATATTGCAGATAAAAAGATAAAGGTGGTTTGTATGGATGTTATATCTGCAGATAATATTGCAGATACACATCTGCCTATTCACAACATCTTGCTTGGCAACGGGGTGATGATTGCAGAAAACCTCAATATTCCGGAGAACTTTCCGGTAGAGAGCCCTTTTGAAATCTACCTTATCCCTCTTAAAATCAAAGATTCCGATGGCTCACCATTAAGGGCCTTTGCAAAAGTTTAGCCAACTTTTTTAACCTTTTTTGCTACCCTCTTGTTTGTAAGGTAGTTGTTATTTATAAAGATAAGAAGTAGAATCATACAACTGAATCCGATGGCTACCAATAATAGATACACAGCTACAAACAGACCGTACTGCTGAGTATCAAAAAAAGGATAGAGATAATCATCGAAAACTAAAGCCCGAAACAGACCCCACGCCATAAAAACCAAAGGGTAGATAAGCCAACGGAAAAACTCTTCGTAACTATATCTTCTCTGCTCAAAAAATAGCCAAAAGATAAACATCAGAGGTGGTGTAATGTAATGCAGAATGGTGGAAGATAGTCTCTCCATTCCGTAGAGCTCATAAATAGGCTCCAGAATAATAAGATATACAACACCGGTGAGCACAATATATGAAGTTACCGGCCCGAGAATGTTGTTAAAAGAGTTGACCGAACTATATCTTTTCATAAAGATTGAGACAAATGCATATATCAGGATTAATGCATTTGACTGGAGCGTGAAGAATTTAAAATTTGATAACCCTTTTAATATGTCACCTCCATCTGAATGGTTATAGACATCTAATGAGATACCGGCAACTGCAAATACAAAAATAGACCACAATAAAATTCTTTTTATCAATTCCTGCTTCATAATTCTATTATTTACTATCTATAATATGTTCTTTATTATAAGCTTCACTTCATCCATTCATAAGTAGTATAGTGCTCTCCACTCATACCCAGAGATTCATAAACCTTTTGTGCGGGTACATTTCTTTTATCTACATATAGCCTTATACCTCTGATATTATCTGAAGCGTTTACCAAGCCCTTGATGTGGTCGTAGAGCAGCTTGTATATCCCCATTTTTCTGAATCCCGGCTTGGTATAGACAGATTGAATCCACCAAACCCATCCGTTTCTCCAATCACTCCACTCGTAGGTAATCATAAGCATCCCCACTGCCATACTATCTGCCTCGGCAATAAAGTACCTGGCTCTATTATTATCACTTAAAACAGAGTTGACCCCTTTTGTAAGAATATCCCGGTCAAGTTTAAGGTCTTCCGTCTCCAGAGCCATCTCCATCTGAAAATCTACTATAGCCCCAATATCTTGGGTATTTGCATCTCTTATTGTTATTTTCATATACTCTCTTTGTTTGTTTTTATCCTCCTAAATTACAAATTACTTTTATGTAAAAGCTCCTGTTCTCTAAATTTAATACCCATTCTCTGATCTTAATTAAGGAGTTTCGGAGGTGGATTGGTGCTCTTACTCAACCACAGCACCACATTCAATGCCAACTCTGTATCTTCAATCACCCCTCTCCAGTCCCAGTTTTGGTCATAGTTATCGGAAGGTCTGTGGTACATATTTTTAATATAGTGATCCCAGCTCTGTTGTGCCCACTCCTTACCGTGTTCTCTGCTGTCAAAACAGCCCATAGCCCATATTGAGGGTACACCCGCTTTGTAAAACGGAAAGTGATCACTCCGAAAAAAGAGACCTGTATGTGAGTTCGGGTCCGGTAGCAAATATCGCTGCTGCTTTGCGGCAAATATTTCATAAAGGCTGTCCAGTGTAGAGTATCCAAAACCAATCATTGTAACATCCTTCATCTTACCTCTTGGAACCAGCATATCATTGTTAAGACAGGCGATAGTACTCTCAATAGGGATGGCAGGATTGGCCACATAGTAGTAACTGCCTGTAAGACCCTGCTCCTCTGCAGTTGGAAAGAGAAGAATAATTGATCTGTCGGGCTTAGATCTCATTTTATTGATTACTCTGCCAATTTCAAATGCCCAAGCCATTGTTGTACCATTATCTACAGCTCCGTTGTAGATTGAGTCCCCGTTCTGCTTCTCTCCGACTCCAAAGTGATCCCAGTGTGCTGTAATTATAACTGCCTCTTCCGGGGTTTTCGCTCCCCTTAATATCCCGGCAACATTTTTTGAGCTATTCTTCTCAATTTTATTCTGAATATTGACAGAAATTGCCGCATCTGTTTCAAAAGGTTGAAAATTTGCATTAAGCGAGATTGCCCTCAAATCATCTAAAGAGTAGCCCATCTTTGAGAATATCTCTGTGGCACTCTCTGCGTTTAACCATCCCGTAATCTTACTGTTGTTTAGTATCTCGTCGTTGTCAATAAACAGTCGTGAAGTGATTGAGCTGTTTCGGGGAACATTATATCCATAACCTGCTCCCAGTTCATCGTGGATAATAAGTATCCCCTCTGCCCCGAGTTTGGCAGCCTGTTCATACTTATAGGTCCATCTTCCATAATAGGTCATCTCATCTCCTTTGAAGATGCTCTTATCTTTAGAGTATAGCCCTGGATCGTTTATCAAAACAACAACTGTTTTGCCCTTAAGATCCATCCCTTTATAATCGTCCCATCCATACTCGGGAGCAACAATACCAAACCCGCAGAAAACCAGTTTAGATTGTTTTATCTCAATTTTATCTGCAGGATATGGAGAGCTGACTGCAATTTGATCCGGAGCATTCAACAACATCTCCTCCCCTTTTATGTTAATAACCGCGTTCCCATCTACAGTAGATGTGATTTGAATCATAGGCACCTGTTGATAGTAGCTATCTCCAAATGCAGGTTCAAAACCGATATCTGCAAGTTCTGCAGCAATATACTCCACAGAAAGTCTTTCCCCCTCTGTAAAAGGTTTTCGACCCATAAATGAGTCATCGGAGAGATCCTTCACTATCCTCTTCATATCATCTACAGATATATATTTAGCTGGATTCTCCCTGCAGGAGCTAAAGAGAAGAGACATTATCATCAATATAACCGCCCATTCAGTGATAGTTGCTATCTTTTTCATAAGAGTTCTTTAAAATTTTCGTTATAAAGATACAACTAAATTTCTTTGTTGAGATTGGCTGTGATAACCATCCGGGAAGCTTACTGTTTATAGGAAAGCTCTCTTTAAAAAATAACAAGCAGCTCTATTGTGAATTTATTTGAGTCCATCTCGTCATATTTATTAAACTCAGCAATTGGTCTCTCTACCAGGTAGTATTCGTAGTCGAATCTTATAAGGGAGCCGTATGGCTTGTTGGATAGCCCCAGGCCAAGTCCGAAGGTAAACCTTCCGGCATCAATTTTATTGAAATGCAAATCTTCACCTATAAGATCCCATCTTAATGCAGGAGTAATATTATTGAATATATCACCCTTACTCAGATATAAACTATAAGCACCCTGCAGATAAAAAGCTGAACGGTGAATATTCTGGGTTACATTATATCTGTCCATAAACTCAGCTTCAATCTTATAATTTTTAGCAGAATATCTCAAATCTGCACCCCGGAACTTGTAATCATCTGAACCCTGGTGAGGATTTTCATAAAATTTTACTGTTGCCCTCAATCCGTTCATAGATCCCAATTGGAGTCTGCCGACATAAGATGGTCTGTTTGTCCATACCGGGTTATTGATTGATGACCCGTTAAACATTCCAAATTCAAGTTCTACGGGTATGCTTTTAAAAGAAGTTTTGTAAGATGCCATTACTCCAATATCTCTTGTCCCGGTAAAATATTTACCTACGAATGCCCTGTTGGCAAACAACATTTGAGATGGAGTGATAATATATGAGTTAAAAATCGGGAGTCCGGTTTGGCCAAGGGTAACACAAAAGCCTTTGAACAGTTTAATGGTTCCATTAAGATCCAAAACCTCAAATTTCCCCTCACTGCTTAATTCAACCTGAACTCGGTAACTCACGGGATCTGAAATATATCCGGAGATGCCCATTCTTGAATTTCGAACTGAAAACCTAGACATTTTTGTCTTGGTTGCATACTCATATTTTGTTTTAATACTTGCGTCTAATTTTGGAATTCTTGAATTACAAGCGATTGCAGATATAGGTTTCAGTGAATCGTTTATCCTCTCCTGATCTCTATTTCCGGAATAAAGTGATTGGATGGAACAGATAAAAAAGATTGCAGCAAGGGATAAAAATCTCATTTCGTTCTATTTTTAAGATAAAACTGCGAAAATATTAAAATATTATTACGAATTTGTTAACTATTCTTTAATATTAACATATTTGCTATTGCATTTTATAATGGCTATGTTTGTCTCTGAACCTATTTTTTGTTTTATTATGATAAGAGATTTGTCTGATAAAAGCATTGATTATGTCTATAAAACTCCTGTCCTTCAACAGACTGCTTACTGGTCAAAAGTCAAAAGCAGACTGGGAATAGAGAGTCTTGCTCTTAATTTCAAAGTTAGAAGCAACTCTGTTGTAAATATTCCGGATTATGAGAACACCTATCACGACTCAGATCTTCTGATTCTGCTTCAAAGAGTTGATTCTAACTCTTGCATTGCCTATATTCCATACGGACCCGAGGTTGAACCAACCGATGAGTTGACCGGACCCTTTCTGGAGGAGCTTTCGGAACAACTACGATCATATCTGCCTGCCAACTGTATATTTATCAGATACGACCTACTCTGGAAATCTTTATGGGATGAAGATACTCCTGAGAGCCATCTGCAGGAGTTAAGGGTAAACATCGGCACAAACCTGTGGAATCTTCGAAAAGCTCGTACCAACATATTACCATCCAGTACTATTCTTTTGAACCTCAGAAATGACTCATCTACCTTGCTTTCAGGAATGAAACCAAAAACACGCTACAACATTAATCTTTCAGAAAGAAGAGGTGTAGATATAAGAAGCGCAGGAATTGAATCAATCGAGATATGGTACGAACTTTACAAAGAGACTGCCGTAAGAAACTCATTTTACCTTCACTCAATCGAATATTTTGAAGCTATTCTAAGCGTAAAAGCAAACGATACGGCATCTCCCGCCTATGTAACACTTTTAATTGCCGAACACGAAGGCACACCTTTAGCAGCTATGTTTCTCGTTGTTAGCGGAAACAGAGCCACTTACCTTTACGGCGCATCCTCAAACATTATGAGATCTTTAATGGCTCCCTATGCTCTTCAATGGTACGCAATCAATTATTCTAAGAAGATGGGGTGTACCGAGTATGATCTATTCGGTATTTCCCCCACTGACAATACATCTCACCCATTGCACGGCTTGTACCGATTTAAAAACGGATTTGGCGGAGAGATATACCGTACGCTTGGATGCTGGGACTACCCAATTAACAACGAACTTTACGAATACTATACAGTTATGGAGATGCAAATGCAGGGATTTCACGGCTCTGGCAGTGTTTGATGTAACTCATTATTTTACTGCTTATTGCAAAACCCTATTTTCCAATAATGGAAAACTCGATTTTCCAACTATCTAATAAGCAA
>PHDC01000005.1 GCA_002842515.1 Bacteroidetes bacterium HGW-Bacteroidetes-5
TTTTCAAAGATCAAATTTTTCATAAACCCTCGCAGGCTTAGCCCCGTTCCGTTTGGGGAGTGCAAAGGTAAGCATCTTTTCCATTATTGCAAATAAAAAATGCAAATAAATCAAGAAAAGATGCTTGTGCTATTTAACTCTCTATTTTACAGTGAATTCAGTATAAAACTCAATTACATCACCCTTTGATGATATCCCCTCAATAGTTATCCTATAAGTACCGGGCAGGGATGATGTATGAATAAAAAACTCCGGATTAACAGATGGAGCCAGCTCCATCTGTGGATCCCAGTATAAAAGTGACCTCATATCGGGGAAATTCTTAATTTCGGGGAGCTTTGAAGCTACCGTTTTGGTTGGATAGAGGAGCCCCTGAAAGTCCAAAATCCTCACATTTTTACTAAATGTCAAGCCCGGATAATCACCTTTATAGGTTTGGAAAGAGGCAACTCCATCAAAACTGGAGATGCCGATGAAGTACTGTGACGGGTATATAGATAGAGTCTTAACCTTTAAAGGGTCGTAATTATAAAGCTTATTGTGGTCAAAGATAGGAATCCCGTCTATTAACACAAGTGTGTTTGCTCTGGAGAATGAGAGCAGGTTAAAACCCTCCTCTAGTCTCATCTGCAAGTCCCGTATGCCGTCCAAACGGCGAAATCTTAGTTCGGGCACATACTCTATTACAACCTCAGACATTACGGGGAATCTGGTATAGTCGTCCAACTTGTATACTATGGGGTTCTTCTTTAAAAGAGGATCCTTATCTACCGGTATTCTCTCATATAGTGTATCAACCCCAAATCTTCTTCCTATCTGCATCTCAATCCCTCTTTCGTTTAGAGTAGATTCAATCCTTTTTGTAAGGATTAGCTTTGGTATATCTCCGTTTTTACTTCTTACAAATGGGTCAAAGATCTCGTATGTGAAGAGGCTGTTAGAATCTGAATTAGGTATCTGCAGAACAATCTCCCTCTCACCAAAGATTGAGTTTGTAAAGAACTTAAATGATCCATTATTATCAATAAATGATGAGTAAATATCCGAACCTCTTCCCACAGCAGAGAGGAACACAACCTTGTCTTCCAAACTAAGGTCAGACTCGTGATTTACTCTTCCATAGATAATCTCCCCTTCAAATTCAGGTATATACTTATCTGTCATAACAGGAGTTTTCCCATTAACAGGCGTTGCATATTTATGAAAACTTGAACCGGAAAGAGCAGAAAGCGAGTCAATTTTTACTACCGAGATGTTCGCTGTTATTAGATCTGATCCGTTGTTTACTAATTTTATTGGGAAGGAGCTGTTTGCAGGAACAACTCGCCCTCCCACTCCAAACTTAATTTCAACAGGACTTAGATTTGAGGCCCCCGCAATAGATTGATGGGGGCTCCCGCCAATCCTTGGTGTTTGATCAGCTTCATTCTGGCGTGTTGAATTATCTGTCTCTTCAACTACAACATTACCCGGCACTTTCTCATTTGAAAGCACATTGTAGATTGAGATATCCTTGACAAATAGGTTTGGACTCTCCTCATTTAGCATATACTTTGTATAGGCAACTACTCTATAGTTTCCTGTGGGAAGGTTTGGAGGTAGGTTAATATGACCGCTTCCACGACCGTTTACAAGGAGAATTTTGGCAGTAAGTACCACCGAGGAGACATTGTGCAGCTCAATATAGGCAACGCTGCTTAAAGGAGATAATTTCACACTGTTTGTAACATCTAAACAGTATCCGGATATCCAAAGATCTTCACCTGCTATATAGGAAGACCTATCTGTGGAGAGATAGAGCCTCTCTGTGACTCTGGATTGAGAGAGAACAGGTGAGGTGTAGACAATCATCAGCAAAAGAGCTGCGGCTGAATATATATATTTTTCAATTTTCATCGGACTTTGTTGTTTGAATAACATTTAATTAATCTTTGTATCCGTAATCTAAATGTGGTCTGTAGGCCAAAATAGAGGCTTAATTTTAGTCCCGTAGAGCCTGCAATCTACACAGCTCTTTTGTGCCCAAAAGCTCTCATTGGTATCTTCAAAGAAACTCACTACATCAAATCCTCCCAGGTAAAGATCTTCAATTGGTATTGGATTTTCCGGTCCTACGGCCTCTGTCAGGCAATTTCCAGGCTCTACATATACACCAATATCTTTTCCATATGAAAAACTTCTTTTCTTACTAACCGTAGCTGCACTTATGTAGCCCAATACCTTTTCATTGGGATTTGTTATGCAGCGAATATTTCCGGCTATTTCGCTAGGCTGGGGAGAGAAGATTCCGCCTATATCATCTGAGTTTTTACGGATGTTTTCCCAATAGTCATATGCCTCTTTGGTAATTGCCATTTGTGTAAGCTCCAAAGAGTAGAGATAGCTGATTTTTCTGTCTGTAGAACCCATAGAGATCAGTTTTTTCTGAAAAACCCGGTCTTCATTAAGGTGAGTTGTAGTTGCAATAAGTATTGAAGAGGATACCCCTTTTCCCCAGCAGTAGTAGCGGTTCTTTGATAGAGGTATATCAGAGATTTTATTTGTAAGAGGATTATACTCAGCTACAGAGTGGTATTGAGAGTGAAACTCCCAATCCTCAGAAAAACTCCATTTATAATATTTAGTCTTTCCTAAAGGGTCGTGAGTGTTAACATAGAATGTGACACTCATCTTCTCAAAGTCCGGAGTGTAGCCGATTGAGTCAATTACCGGAGTACTGAGCACCGGTATCAGAGCAGATTCATACCTTTTACCCCCGACAACTGCGCATAGCTTATATTTCAATGTAGGATCCAATCCCGCTGTTTTTACATTGTACTGAATTTTGACCCCTTTTTTTACCTCTGTTCCGGTATATCTAACCCCTTTTTCACTCTCCACCCATACAGATGCTTTTGAAATATAATTTATCTTATTTTCGTCATTGAGTGCAAGAGACCTGCTGATAATCACTTTGGTTGTATCATTGAGTATGATATTTCCCTCTATCACCACCATATTGTCTATCGTTGTAACTCCCTCCGGCTCGAAGGGGGTTATACAGCTGTTGATAATAAGGGAAGAGATAATTACTAATGTTGTATATATGTTTTTCATCTCAGGCATCAGAATTTAATATTGTAGTTTACATAAGGAATCGGAGAACCGAAAATAGATAACTTGTATCCTTGGATTTTTGTACCCTGACTGGCATCGTAGTAGACAGAGAAGGCATTTTTCCTTCCCGTAAGGTTATAGACACCAATGGTTATAGTACTGTGTGTCCACAATGTAAGATTGTGGCTGGGCTCAATGTTTATTGCAAAGTCCATTCTGTAGTAGTCCGGAATTCTATATGCATTTCGTTCTGAGTAGTATAGCCGATAACCGTCACCATAATAGTATTTGCTTATTGGAATTGTAACCGGCCGACCTGTAGAGTAGTCAACATTCAGAGAGATACTTATTCTCTGGGTAAATTTATAGTTGGCAATAATCTTCATATCGTGAGGTTTGTCGTAAGAAGCAGAGTACCAGTCACCACCATTTATATTATAACTCTCCTTAACGCCACTCTCTCTGAGTTGTGTTCTGGAATAGGTGTAGGCAAACCATCCATTTAGCTTTCCCAGTGGTTTCTTGGCAAGAAATTCTATCCCGTATGCTCTTCCCTGTGTCTTTAATACATCTCTCTCAATATGCTCGTTCATATTAAGAACTGCACCGCTTTTATAATCCAGATAGTCATACATCTCCTTATAATACCCTTCCAGTGAGAGTTCAACCCTTCTGCCAAGTGCGTTTTTATAAATTCCGAAAGCAGCCTGCCACCCTCTCTGAGGATCTATGTTTGCATCGCTTAATTTCCAGATATCTGTAGGAGATACTGCGGATGTGTTTGACAACATATGAATATTCTGCCTCATACTGTTAAAACCGGCTTTGATTGATAGATCGTCGTTTACAGAGTATCTTGCAGATATTCTAAACTCAGGACCGTGGAATGGTTTTACAACTCCACCCCTGCCCACATTAACAGTATCGGTAATACTCTCCTCACTTCTGTTCTCATCTGAATATTTGTAATAGCTAAGAGGTCCAATTTGAGAGTAAAGTGAGTATCTCAATCCTAAATCGACTGAGAGTTTATCTGCAATACTCCAGTTGTCACTTGCATAAAATGCCAGCTCCAACGCTTTTTCGTTATTAAGGCTCTTGGGTATAAGCAACGACTGGGCACCTACCGGGGTGAGAGTTCCCGGAGAGAGATTGTAAAACAGCGTGTTAATCCCATAATTAATTGAGTGTTTTTCATTTAGCAGCCAGTTAAAATTGGTCTTTAAAAACATCTGCCTAATGCTAAACTTCATATCATAGGCATTTACCGGATTTCCCTTCTCCTCTGTTTTATAGTTGTATTGGTCATAACCTGTACTTACCACAAGATTATGTTTGTCGCTTATTATGTTCCTCCACTTAAGAGAGAAGTTCATATTCTGATATCTGTAGCTGGTATCTGCGCTGAACTTGAATCCGTCTCCCGAATAGTATCCATACAGGTAAAGAGTATTTTTATTGTCAATCTTATGACTTATCCCAGCAGTGAAGTCGTGGAAAGATGCTGTTCCCTCTCTATATCCGCTTTCGGGAGGCAGCAGACCAAGAATCCAGTTTGAGTAGGTTGTCCTGAGACCTGCGATAAAGTTTGTCTTATCCTTTTTGATAGGACCTTCCAGATGAAATTTACTTGTGAGCAGACCTAATCCTGCAGATCCGGTGATTTTATTGCTATTCCCGTTTCTGCTGTTAATCTCCAGAACCGATGATATTCTCCCGCCATATTTAGCAGGAATTGTACTTTTGTAAAGTTCTATATCGTTTACAACATCCGGATTAAAAGCAGAGAAGAGACCAAAAAGATGGCTCGGATTATAAATTGTACCCTCGTTAAATAGTATCAAGTTCTGATCGGTTGCGCCCCCCCTTACATTGAACCCTCCGGCAGACTCCCCTACAGACTTAACTCCCGGAAGAGTCAGGACTATCTTCATTACATCTGCCTCTCCAAAGGCTGCAGGTACGTGTTTAATTCTGTCTATCCTTACCCTCTCCAGACCCATCTGCGTGCTTCTCATTTTTTGAGTACTCTCGGCTGTAAGAACGATGCCCTTTAGTGGATAAACCTTGTCTTTCATTACAATATCCATCTCTCCGTCGCTGAAAACCTCCAGCATCAAACGACTGTCTTCCAGACCATATCCCTTCATTACCAGATCTATACTTCCTTTAGGCACCAAAATTCTATAGAACCCAAATGCATCTGTCGTTACAACAGTGTGTGGCTTCTCTACCATTACAGATACCCCTGCCAGCGGCTCTCCGGAGTCTAAACTTTTTACATATCCCCTTAAAAGAGAGCGACCCTCTCCGATTAAAAGATTGGGATCTCCAATTTTATAAATTTTGTTCTCAGATTTTGCAGTATTCTCCGAATAGGTTATTGCTCTAATGTGTTCCGGCACTGTGTCGTTTTGAGCAGATGTGGAGAAGTACTTTCGGGGAAGTTCTGTTAAGATTCCGACCCCTTTTAAAACAAATATTGAGTTACCAATTCTCGAGATTGAGTAGCCTTTCCCCTCTAATGTTTGAGAAATCTCTCTGACCAGATTTTCGGTTGCACAATTAAAAGAGAACTTTAAAGTGTCGTCCTGTGCATCCATTTTGTAAAAAAACCCTAACCCTGTATATCTCTCAACCTCTTTCCGAAGAGAGTCAATTCCCACTTTCTCAAGAATAATAAAACGAGACTCCTGTGCCAGCAATTGTACAGTATTCAAAAGTACCAAAGCTATTGTCGATAATATAATCTTTCTCATTTTTTTCCGGAGATGCCTGAAGTTTCTATAAATTTGATTATTTCTGTGAATGAGTTCTCTTTATCTTTTGTCACATCCAGGCTCTTTTCACGTATTAGAGGTCTAAGCTCTTTTCTTCTTATGTTATATATTGATAGGATATCTCTAAATCTCTTTACATTGTGTGTCTCTTTCTCTTTAATAAGATAGTAGCTATATATCGGCATAAACATCCTCTCCAACTTGCTGTTAGTAACTGAACTTGCAAAGTGATTTATTCTCTCGGCATAAACTTTCCTCGTTTTTTTAAAAAGTCTTGCAGATTCGTTGCCATATAGAAGTTCATAGAAACCCGGCGAAAGAGTGTCGGCTTCACTCGTTTTGCTCTCTCTAAAGTGGTAAAACTTTCTTTGCGCTAATGAGAAATAGTCTACAAAATCTTTGTTAAGTACAACATACCTACCTGTCTCTTTAACGAAAAGATAGAGTTCATCCAGATGGCTGTTCAGATTTAGCATAACATCGGTATAGAGTTTGTCGTTAAACATAACCTCTCCCGGAAGAAACTCTACTCCATAGGCAAAGAAAGTACCGGTATGTAAAAATCTGTACGCCAGAGGAGCAGAACCTCTGTAAAGGTTGGAAAATCCGTCTGCACTATCTGCAAATGCTTTGTATTCAACACTTTTTTGTGCAGAAGCAGTCAAAGCAAATAGAACAAGCAACGGAACAAGAAGAGCTCTTTTTCTCATATATAGGGTTTTATATTGGTAAGTAACGGATTTATAAGTATCTGTGTTGAAGAAATTAAAAAAGTGGCGTAAATATAGCAAAGTTTATTGTTAGTTTTCTCACTCTTGATTTTATCTACTGTTATAACTATTTTTACACTATGCTAAATGAAGTAGTTTATTATTAAATGCAGTTTTTTTACATCTATATTAGACTAAATAATTTATAAAAGGTTTGCTTACATTAAGAGAATTATAATGGAATCTAATCACTTTTTTATAGGAAATATAGAGGGAAATATTGGGGCTAACATCAATGAAAATGTTGAGGAGAAAACTCAGGAGAATATTGAGCATAGCTCTGAATATAAATCAGGAGTTGATCCCGATGGTTTGTTTAAGATAGAGGCGGTTCTTGATCTCCTTAAAGATTTGAAAATTTTTTATCAGATATGGTTTCATCCACCCCTGCCAACGATAGATGCGGCAATGGAGTATTGGAAAGATCTTCCGGGAACTCACTGTAAAAATCTCTTTTTTCGTAACCATAAGGGGAATCGTCACTATCTTATTATTTATGAATGCTCTCATATTCTGGATATTCACAGCCTTGAGAGGTGTCTTAAAGAGGGTAAGTTATCTTTTGCATCCGACTCCAGAATGCAAAAATATCTCGGAGTATCTCCTGGCTCTGTCTCTCCTTTCGGTTTGATTAACGATAGTGAGAGACATACAAGACTATTTATAGATGAGACTTTAAGAGAGGCAGGGCAGATAAGCTTTCATCCGAATGACAACAGGGCAACTGTTGTTATTAAAGGTGAAGATTTTTTTCGATTCCTCGACTATTGCGGGAATGAGTACCAATTTATAAGCTTTGTCCTCGGGGCGATACCAGTGAAAAGCAGATAATTACAAAAAATTACCAAGGATGTGGTCTGATCAGAAACAATACAGAGAGAATAAAAAAAATACCGAAAGTATGAAAATTACTATAGAGGTTTTAAAAGCTAGTTAACAAAATATGATTTTTTAATAAATTTAACAGAAATCTCTTGACTCGTACCTAAGGGCAGGGAGTATATTTGCCCCCGTAAACATTGCGCAAGTTTATGACCAGAACAAAAATTAAGTTAAAAATCGGCGAATTTTCAAAGCTAAACATGGTGACGGTTAAAACACTTCGCCACTATGAAGAGATTGGTCTTATTGCCCCGGACGAGATTGATAAGTGGACCGGCTACAGGTACTACACAGTTGATCAACTAAGCAAAATGAATCTTATTATTTATCTGAAAGGGATTGGGTTTTCTCTGGAGGAGATAAAGGAGATTTTTGAAGATGGCAGGGAGATGCCATCGGTTGATGAGATTAAGCAGAAACTGAAAGAGTGCAGCGACCAACTTCTGATTCTCAAAAGAAGGGCAGACGAACTCTCAAAGCTTGAAGATAAGCTACAAAAAAGAGAGATTATGGAGCAAATTTTTATCAAATCATTACCTGCCGTTACAGCAGCCAGCCACAGAAGAGTCATTGCTGGTTACCAAGAATTATTTAACCTGTGTCCTAATATTATTGGTCCGGAGATGGCTAGGCTTGGATGCGAATGTGCGAGCCCTGAATACTGTTTTACAGTAGATCACAACGAAGAGTACTGCAGTACCAACATTGACATTGAATATTTTGAAGCTGTTGCGCAACGTAAAGAGGACTCCCAAATGATAACATTCAAAGATATTCCTGCCGTCAAAACAGCAGTGTGCATAAATCACTTTGGAGTTTATGAAGCTCTCCCTGAATCATTCGCCATTCTTTATCAGCATATTGAAAAAAACGGATTTAGGATTACTGAAAAACCTCGTTTTTGCTACATCGACGGAATCTGGAACAAGGAGCAAGAGAGTGATTGGCTTACCGAAATACAAGTCCCAGTTGAAAACTGTAAAAATCACATTTAAGTAGTAATTATTCCGGTACCTGCTATGTAAACCTGCTGCTCTGTTATGTTGCGGGTCTGCGCAAACCTGTGCACATCGGGCAAATCCATCTTCATCCGCTCGCAAGCTCAATACTTACGGCTGAGTTTGCCCTCACTGCTGCACAGGTTTGTGCTAATTCGGCCTCGCCGGGGAGAATAGCAAATAGGTTTTACTTAGCTAACTCCAATATCGCTTGTATTGAGCGCTTACTTTGGCAGTGTTTGATGTAACTTATTCTTATACTTCTAGTTATAAAACGCTGTTTTCCAAAAATGGAAAACAGCGTTTTACAACTATCTAATAAGCAAGCACTCTCATCAAACTCTGCCAAAGTTATTTTGCGATCGATATTATATGGCGGCGAAGAGTTGTCAGCTAAGGAAAACATTGGCTCCAGAAGATGGAGGGGACCCAACGCAGTTGGGGAGGATTTTCCGTGCTGACAACGAAAGACGCCTATATTGATCGCAAAAAAAAAAGCCCGATGATCTCTCATCGGGCTCTGTAAAAAATGGCGGCTACCTACTCTCCCACTTGGTATAGCAGTACCATCGGCGCAAACGGGTTTAA
>PHDC01000003.1 GCA_002842515.1 Bacteroidetes bacterium HGW-Bacteroidetes-5
AGTAACTTCTTATTACGAAATTGTAGTCCCTTAAATCTAAATTTAACAGACCCAATCATTTTTTTTTGCTCGAAATAAATCTTAATTTATCTCTTTTTTCTTTACCTCTTTATCTCTCTCAAAACTTCAAAGAACTAGCCGTTTTTTCTCAAACGGGCTGCAAAGATAGCTACTTTTTTTTAACCTCCAAATTTTTCAGGCAATTTTCGGGTAAAAGTGGCAACCGGTAAGGATGTATGACAATTTTATTATCTTAGCCAAAATTTAAAGAGCTATTGAAGGTTGCGTGTATTAGATTTCTATACAAATCAGATTTTATAATTACGCTAATTAAATTAATACGCAATGTGAGATTTAAATTAATACGCAATGTGAGATTTTAATTAATACGCAATATGAGATTTTAATTAATACGCAATGAGAGATTTTAATTAATACGCAATG
This sequence comes from Bacteroidetes bacterium HGW-Bacteroidetes-5, assembly GCA_002842515.1. Lineage (GTDB taxonomy): Bacteria > Bacteroidota > Bacteroidia > Bacteroidales > UBA932 > Bact-08. Next base: position 445 of record PHDC01000003.1, read on the forward strand.
AGAGATTTAAATTAATACATAATAAGAGATATTAACTAATACTCAAAAGGAATCTATTTTATGAAGAGGATAAATTATAATTTAACTTGGAGGGTCGCCGGAGTTCTCCTGTTTTCTTTAACTGGTATACAAAGCGGTGATGCCTGTACAAATCTTTTAGTAACAAAGGGTGCATCGGTAAATGGCTCGTCTATGGTGAGCTATAGTGCAGATTCACACACAAGATACGGCACACTGGTTCACTATCCTGCAAAAACCTACCCAAAGGGTAGTATGGTTAAGATCTACGAATGGGGAAAAGATCGCTATCTGGGAGAGATTCCGCAGGTAGAGCGTACATACTCTGTTATAGGGAATATGAACGAGCATCAGATTATAGTGGGAGAGTCTACCTGGGGAGGAGTAAAAAGTCAGTTTGACCCGGAGGGGTTGGTAGACTACGGCTCTTTAATGTACCTGGCTCTGCAAAGGGCAAAAACCGCAAGGGAGGCAATAATGGTAATTACAGAGCTTGCAGATAGATATGGGTATGCTTCAACCGGTGAGTCAATCTCAATTGCAGACCCCAACGAGGTGTGGTTTCTCGAAATTATTGGAAAGGCACCTAAAAAAGTAAACGGAGTTAATGTAAATAAAGGAGCTGTATGGGTAGCCGTTAGGATTCCTGACGGATACATATCTGCCCACGCCAATCAGGCCAGAATCACTACATTCCCTTTAAATGATCCCGAAAATTGCCTCTTTTCAAAAGATGTAATTAGCCACGCACGTGAGCAGGGGCTATACAAAGGGAGCGATGCCAATTTTAGTTTTGCAGATGCTTACGGGCCTGCAGATGCCTCTACAATAAGAGGTTGTGATGCCAGAGTGTGGAGTTTCTTCAATAAATATGCACAGGAAGATATGGGACAATATCTCTCTTATGCAATGGGAGATGTGAGCAAAAAGCGGATGCCGCTCTATGTTAAGGCAAACCGCAAACTTAGCGTGAAAGATGTTGCGGATATGATGCGTGACCACTACGAAGGAACTGCAATGGATATGACAAAAGATATAGGGGCAGGTGGAAATTCACTCCCTTACAGATGGAGGCCGATGAGTTTTGAGGTAGATGGAAAATCTTATCTTAACGAAAGGGCTATTGCAACCCAACAGACCGGTTTCTGGTTTGTAGGAGAGAGTCGCCCAAATATTCCAAACGAAATTGGTGGTATATTCTGGTTTGGGGTGGACGATGCAGCGACATCTCCCCTAACACCTGTTTACACCAGCTCATCCGCAATCTCAAATCACTATGCTTTGGGTAACGGCTCTATGATCGAGTACTCTCAAACCTCTATGTTTTGGATAACAAACAGAATCGCACAATTTGCCTATCTGAGATACAACCATATCGGGGCAGAGGTAAGGTCAATAATTGACCGGCACGAAAATGCCCGTCTCAAAGAGGTGGAGGCTATAGATAAAACTGCGATGATGCTATACAAGGAGAATCCGGAATATGTGCGTGAGTTCCTCACTAACTATTCGGTCAATACCGCCAATGGGCTATTCGATAAATGGAAGAAGCTAGATGAGTACCTTCTGGTCAAATATATCGATGGGAACACCAAAAAGCAGAACCCCGACGGGAGTTTTATGAACAACGGGCACTCGCCTTTAATTCCTCCCGCCCCCGATTTTCCCGGATATACAGAGATCTGGAAAAAGGCAGTTAAAGAGCAGGCCGGTTGCAGACTTACTCTCTAGTTTCACTATTTTAAACAACAACTTAGGTTTGATTAGAAAATTTACAAAAAAATAGTAAAAGATTTTACCATTTTTGTAAATAAAGCTATATTTGCAAGTGCCGTAAGGCAAACCTAATGCTCTTGTGTGTATAAACTATGAACTTCATCTTATGAAAAAATTCTTAAATCAATTCAAAAACGAAGATTGGATTGCTACATTTATCGGGGCAATCCTTATCATTCTGGTAATTTTTGTCCCGTCACTGGGCAAGGTCAAGTATCAATTCCCTGAAGGATACCCGCTCTGGTTTTCAAAGGTACCCTTCGAAGTTACCAAGTTTATTTTTATAGCTGCCCTTAGCTTTGCAGGATTAAAAATCCTGGGAGTAAAGATGAAGTGGTTTGCTGCGTCATTCCTCTTTATTTACGGAATGTCATTTCTTGCACAATACTTAAGCGGACTCTCATTTATCAAGAGCACAGGATTTGAGGCAGTATTCTTCTCTGTAGCTATCGGGCTTTTAATAAGGAATACAGTTGGTCTGCCAAAATGGATGGAGCCGGCAGTCAGAAGCGAATTTTACATTAAGGCAGGTCTTGTAATTCTTGGAACATCAATCGTGTTCGGTGAGATAATGAAGGCGGGATCATATGGTATGATTCAGGCTATTGTTGTGGTTATATCTGTATGGTACTTCTCTTTCTGGCTTGCCAGGAAAATGGGGGTAGATAAAGAGATGGCTGTAATGTTATCCAGCGCTGTTTCAATTTGTGGAGTATCGGCAGCAATTGCATCCTGCGGAGCAATTAAAGGAGATGGAAAAAAACTCTCCTTTGTTGTATCTCTGGTTTTGGTGGTTGCTGTTCCAATGATGTATATAATGCCATTTCTCTCTAATTTAATGGGGCTTACACAAGAGGTTGCCGGGGCCTGGCTGGGAGGGACAATAGATACCACAGGGGCTGTTGTGGCTGCAGGAAAGTTCCTTGGAGATGTTGCAGAATCACAAGCAGTTATCATTAAATCTTCACAGAATGTACTCCTTGGTGTTGCAGCTTTTGCAATCTCTATATATTGGTCTTACAGAGGCACAAACACAGAGATAAAGCCTACACCTTCAATTCTTTGGGAGAGGTTTCCAAAATTTGTTCTGGGTTTTATACTGGCTTCAGTTGTATTTAGTTTCTTCCTTGAGCCTGCTACTGCCAAATCTTTGGGGGGAGCAGCAAAAGCACTCAGAGAGACACTATTCTCTGTTGCATTCGTTTCAATTGGCTTAGAGACAGATTTCAGAAAGATATTTACCAAAGAGAATAATAAATATACAGCTACATTCCTAATTGCGCAGCTGTTCAATGTGCTCCTTACACTTTTGGTTGCATTCCTGCTCTTTGGAAAGTATGAGTTTTCGTTTGGATTTTAAATCTCTGTTTGAAACGCAAATCTTTATAGATTAAAGAGCTCCAGAGCTTTCTGCATCTTTGCATTAATCTCACAATTAGATAGATTGCCTATACTCCCTTTATGAGTATGGGCAATTCTCTTTGGAGGCGTAAAAGTCCCGCTGTTAACCTCAACTCCAACCTCTTTATATGCATCCCTGAAAGGGGTCCCCTCTAGAACTCTTCTGTTTACCTCCTCTACAGTAAAGAGATAGTTATACTTTGGATCTTTAAGTATCTCATTATTAATCTTTATGTTATTAAGCATAAAGATTGTCATCTGCAGCACCTGATGGGCTGAGTCTATTGCAGGAAAGAGTATCTCCTTAAGAAGTTGAAAGTCGCGGTGGTATCCGTGAGGCAGATTCTTTGTAAGCAAACTGATTTCGTTTGGAATACTCTCTGCCATATTGCATCTGCCTCTTATAATCTCCCAAACATCGGGGTTTTTCTTATGCGGCATAATGCTGGAACCGGTTGTAAGCTCGTCCGGGAAGGAGATAAAGCCGAAATTACCACACATATACATTATTGCGTCACTGGCCAACTTGTTGAGTGTAGAGGCCAGGGCTGCCAGGGCAACTGCCACGGCCTTCTCTGTCTTGCCTCTGCTTATTTGTGCAGCAACAGAGTTATAGTTTATTGTACTAAAGCCAAGCAGTTCAGTTGTAAGATCTCTGTCCAGAGGAAAGGAGCTGCCATAACCAGCTGCAGATCCCAGCGGGTTTTGATCTGTCACTCTCATTGCGGCAGCGAACATATAGATATCGTCAATAAGGGTCTCTGCATAGGCTCCAAACCAAAGGCCAAAAGATGACGGCATAGCAATCTGCCCGTGGGTATAGCCTGGCATAAGAATCTCTTTATGCTCTTCACTCAGCTTTTGCAGCAGGTTAAAAAGAGTGAGAATTTCATCTTTCAGGGAGTTGATCTCCCATTTAAGATATAGCTTAATATCAGTAAGAACCTGGTCATTTCTGGACCTTCCGCTGTGAATCTTCTTTCCTACCTCTCCCACTCTTTTAGTTAGAATAAGCTCAATTTGTGAGTGAATATCCTCTACACCGTCTTCCAGTTTAAAGCTGCCCGAAGCAATCTCCTCCTCTATCAACTTAAGCTCTTTTGTAAGTAACTCCAGCTCTGCAGATGTTAAAAGAGATATACGCTCCAACATCTGAATATGTGCAAGAGAGCCCTTCACATCAAATGGCGCCAGACGAAGATCCAGCTCCCTGTCACGACCCACAGTAAAGCTCTCAACCAAGGCATCTGCACTCAACCCCTTACTCCATAAAGTACTCATATTTTTAAATTTAGCTTTTCAATAAAATTTATATATCCTTTTATACCACAGCACAGCTCATCTAAAGTTACATATTCGTCTGCTCTGTGCGATCTTGATGAATCTCCCGGCCCCATCTTTATTGCCGGCACACTCAACCTCATCCAGTCCGATGTGGTTGGCGAAACATAGCTCTCAACAGAACAGAGCTCCAGAGTTTTCATAAGAGGATGACCGACAGGGGTTGCAGATGATCTGTTGCTTAAGTTTCTGGCCTTAAGGTCACTCTTTACGATTTCCTTAAGCTCATTAAGTATCTCAGTGTTATCGTAAACATCTGTTGGTCTTATATCTATCACAAAGCTGCATAATTCGGGTACAACATTATGCTGTGAACCGGCAGCGATCTGAGTAACAGTCATCTTTACCTCACCCATTAACGGAGATATCTTATTAAACTTATGCTCTTTAATCTTTATAATATCATCTAAAGCTAAGTATATTGAATTTACTCCCTCTCCCCTGGCTGCGTGACCACTCACACCCTTTGCACTCCCGTCAATTACCAGCAAACCCCTCTCGGCTATGGCTGCTTTCATCTGTGTAGGCTCTCCTACTATAGCAGCATCAATCCTTCCGGCCTCTTTCAAAGCGAGCGATATCCCGTCAGCTCCCGAGTTCTCCTCCTGGGCAGATATTAGCAGAAGCAGATTAAAATCCAATTTTCCCTGTTGCTTAAACCATAAAAAAGCCTGAATCATTGAGACAACAGATGCTCCGGCATCGTTGCTCCCAAGCCCCAAAACTTTATCATTGTCAAGTGGTGGGTTGAAAGGGTCGAATGTGTACCCCTCTGTAGGCTTAACTGTATCTATATGTGAGTTTAACATTAAAACAGGAGCATCAACAGAGGCACAGTTTAAACGGGCTATTATATTGTTTTGAACCCTCTCAACTGTAACTCCTTTAGATTTAAGATAGGCAGATACAATTGCCGCACACAAAGACTCCTCACAAGAGAATGATGGCACAGAGACCATCTTTCTTAAAAGATTTGCGGCATCTTCCAGATATGTACTCAACTCTTTTTCGGTTATAGCCGGGGTCATAGCAGATAGTTGTTTTTAAAATATTCCTTTGTAGCTACTTTAAAACAGTTCCCTTATTGTTACCAAGGTTTGAGGCGTGTTTTATAAATACCTCAGATACACCGTTATCTATTGCAAAGAATGCATTATCCATCTTTGGGATCATTCCGTCTCTTATAACTCCCGAAGCCTTTATTGATTCGTAATTTACCCTGGTAATGAGTGGAATTATAGACTCCTCATCATCCGGATTTGAGAGAACACCCTGTTTTTCGAAACAGTAGATAAGACGGGTGTAGTAATCTCTGGAGAGGGCAATGGCAATGGAAGAGGCCATTGTATCTGCATTGGTGTTAAGGATAGATCCGTTACGATCGTGAGTAATTGCACAAAATACCGGAGTGATTCCTTTGCCTAGCATACTGAGTAAAAATCCTGTATTAATTTGATGCGGGTCTACATCTCCAACGTAGCCAAAATCTACCGGAACAGGAGATCTTCTTACAGCTGGTACACAATCTGCATCAGCTCCGGATAGACCAATAGAGTTACACCCTATTTTTTGCAATTTAGCAACAATACTCTTATTTATCCATCCCGCATATACCATCGAGACCAACTTTAACGTCTCCAGATCTGTAATTCTTCTACCCTGATGCATCTTGGTTTTAATCCCTAACTTGTCTGCCATCTCGCTTGCCAAAACTCCTCCACCGTGTACAAGAATTTTTGGACCATCAATTTTTTCAAACTTTTCCAGGAAAACCTCCAGCTCATCCGGCCGGTCAATAATGTTCCCTCCAATTTTAATTACAGTTAATGTTTTCATAACAAGCTTTTTAAAATTATTAAAATTGATGACGCATATATTCTCTAGAGTGCTTTTAGCATCTCTCTTATTACAACCTGCGCAGATACCACTCTGTTTGCAGCTTGCGGAACGACAATTGATCCGGCCCCCTCTATCACATCGTCACTTACAATCATATTTCTTCTGACAGGTAAACAGTGCATAAATTTGGCATTGTTGGTGAGTTGCATCTTTGCAGAATCTACCATCCAACTTCTGTCGATATTGAGTATTTGACCATAAGTAGCATCATTAAATGACGACCAATTCTTAGCATATATAAAATCTGCACCCTCAAATGCTTTTAGATTGTCATACTCTACCTTTGCGTTACCAACAAAATCTTCTGAAAGCTCATACCCCTTGGGATGGGTAATAACAAACTCATAGTCGCTTCTATTCATCCACTCTGCAAAGGAGTTGGCTACTGCTTGTGGCAAAGCTTTGGGATGAGGTGCCCAGGTAAGAACTACCTTGGGTCTTTTAACTGTTTTATACTCCTCAATTGTTATAAGATCTGCAAAACTTTGTAGCGGGTGCCTGGTTGCTGCCTCCATACTAAATACAGGTCTGCCGGAGTACTCAATAAACTGGTTTATTACAGTTTCATTATAATCTTCTGTTTTATTCTGAAGCCCGGCAAATGCTCGCACTCCGATAATGTCACAATATGAGCCCATTACCGGAATAGCCTCCAGGATATGCTCCGGCTTGTCGCCATCCATAATTACGCCTCTCTCGGACTCAAGTTTCCAGGCTCCCTGATTAATATCCAAAACAATGACATTCATTCCCAGGTTCATTGCCGCCTTTTGTGTACTCAGCCTGGTTCTTAAACTGGAGTTGAAAAATATCATTAACAGCGTTTTGTTGTGCCCAAGGGCAGAATCTGCAAAAGGAGCTGTTTTAACCTCTTTTGCAAGTTCAAGAGCCCTGTCTAAAGGGCCTATATCGTTAACACAGGTAAATTTTTTCATAATTAATGTGACTCTTTGATTTTAATAATAGCCTTTTCAAATCTTAACAAAAAGAGGTCAATCTCCTCCATCGTTACGGTTAAGGGGGGTAGTAAGCGAATTATGTTGCTCTTTGCACCGCCTGTGAAGATTTTCTGGTCAAACAGCAGATTATCTCTCACCGGTATAAACTCCGCACTCATCTCTACTCCAATCATCAGCCCTTCACCTCTAATCTCCGAAATAACACCTTCGGGATGGTTATCCCAAATCCTCTTTAGACCTCGCTTTAAATAGGCCCCCTTTAGAGCAGCAGCCTCTACAAGGCCTTCATTTTCAATAATCTCAAGAACTGCTATTGCAGCTGCACAGGCAAGATGATTTCCTCCGAATGTGGTTCCCAGCATTCCCATTTCTGCTTTAATCATTGGGGAGATAATTGTACCGCCAATTGGGAATCCATTTCCCATACCTTTAGCAGTCGTTACTATATCTGCTTTAATCCCCGAGAGCTGATGTGCAAAAAATTTTCCACTTCTGCCGTATCCACTCTGAATCTCATCTACAATAAGTACAACACCATTTTTTGTCGCCTCCTCTCTGAGCGATTTCAGGAATGAGTGCTCCGGTGAGTAGATGCCGGCCACCCCCTGAATTCCTTCAACAATCACAGCTGCATACTCTCCGCCGGAGAGCTCTCTCTTTGCCGCCTCAATGTCATTTAGCTGAACAAATTCAACTTTATGAAACGAGTTGAAAGGGCTTACAATCTTAGGAATATCTGTAACTGCAACAGCACCGGAGCTGCGTCCGTGAAACGCTCCTCTGAACGCCAATATCTTGGACTTTCCGGTGTGAAATGAGGCAAGTTTGAGAGCATTCTCGTTTGCTTCAGCACCCGAATTTGAGAGAAAAAGTGAGTAATCTTCGTAACCGCTAAGCCTGCCTAATCTTTGGGCCAACTCCTGTTGAAGCGGATTTATGACCGAATTGGAGTAAAATGATATCTTCTCCAACTGATTTATTAGCTTCCCGTTATATTTCGGGTGCGAATGCCCCACGGAGATAACTGCGTGACCACCGTAGAAGTCCAGATACTCAACGCCATCCCTGTCCCAGACACGACAACCTTTTGCTTTAACCGGCTCTATAGGCCACAGTTTATATACATCAAATGTATTCATATCATTATCAATTAAAAGGCACTACCCTTTAGTCTAAGGGCGCTGCTCTCCTCTATGGAGAACATAAGATTCATATTTTGAACGGCTTGGCCGGATGCCCCCTTAAGGAGGTTATCAATTACAGATGTTATATGCCAGTAACCGTTGTGGCTCTCTATATGTAAAAGGGTTTTGTTCGTATTAACAACCTCTTTCATCGATATCGGTTCTCTTGATATCTTCACAAAAGGCGAACCCAAGTAGAAGCTGTTGTAAAGTGAGTAAACCTGCTCTAAAGTTAGATCTCCGGTGATTTTTGTGTATATGCTTGCAAAGATACCTCTGGTAAAATCTCCTCTTATTGGAACAAAATTTATATTGGGGATCTCACCCAATGCAGCGGAATGCTCTTGGGTTGCAGATGACAAACTTTTTGCGGATATCGTTTCCAGAACTCTCTTAATCTCTCCAAGATGCTGATGGGTAAATGGTTTGTAAACAGAGATATTGGAATCTCTGTAGCTAAAGTGAGTGCTCTCGGAGAGACTTTTTCCTGCCCCTGTAGACCCTGTAATAGCGTGAATATGAATATCGTCATTCAATTTTGCATCGACAGCCAAAGGCAAAAGAGCTAAAAGAATGGATGTTGCAAAACAACCCGGGTTTGCTATGTATTTTGCCTTTACTATCTCCTCCCTGTTGAGTTCGCAAAGTCCATAAACAAAATCTTCACCTTTGTAATGTGTGTCCAATCTAAAATCGTTTCCTAAATCTATAATTTTGCAGCTTTCGGGCAGATTTAGCTCATCCAGATATCTCTTTGAGAGTCCGTGACCCAGAGTGAGAAAAATAAGGTCAATCTCCTTACGCCCCTGTGGTGAGCTAAGGTCCGAAGTGAAACGCAGATTGGTATCTCCCGTGAGGTCTTTATGAACTGACGAGACCATCTCCCCGGCAAGAGTGCTGCTTAAAACAGCCGAAATCTCAACCATTGGGTGGTTTAGTAGTATTCTCAGGAGCTCACCGGCTGTATATCCGGTTCCTCCGGCAATTGCAACTCTAATCATCTTTGTGTACTGAATAATAGATTTTCAAAGGGTTGGCAAGAACCTTGGTGAACCCGATTACATCTTGCCCGGTGAAGGATTTGTTTGCCTCCCCGTACTCTCCGAACTTACTGCTCATAAGATCGTATGGTGTCTCACACCCTAAAATGGCAAAATGATAAGGACGCAACTCTGCCTCAACAACTCCGGTAACATATTTTTGGGTATCATCCATAAACACCTCAATATTTCTCATCAAAGGATCCAGATACTGAGCCTCGTGCATCAGCTGGCCATACCAACCGGCAAGTTGCTCTTTCCAGTATAACTGCCCTTTTGTTAAAGTATGCTTCTCCAGCAAATGATGCCCTTTTACTAAAATAAGCGGAGCAGGAGCCTCAAATCCAACTCTCCCCTTTATTCCAATAATTGTATCTCCAACGTGCATATCCCTCCCTACACCATATTTACCACCAAGTTCGTTTATTGATCTTATGATTTCAACGGGGTTATCTCTCTTGCCGTTAAGAGCTACCGGCTCTCCCTTTTCAAATGTTATCTTAATTCTAACGGGTTCTGTAAGGGATATCTGCGATGGGTAGGCATCTTCCGGGAGTACTCCGGCGGATGAGAGTGTCTCGACACCTCCGACACTTGTGCCCCATAGTCCCTGATTTATAGAGTATTTCGCCTTTTCCCAGGAGAAGTTAAACCCTTTGCTTTGCAGATAGTTAATCTCCTCCATTCTGGTTAAAGAGAGCTCCCGGATGGGTGCCAGAACTTTAACAGAGGGGGCCATAACCTCAAAAACCAGATCAAATCTCACCTGATCGTTTCCCGCTCCGGTGCTGCCGTGGGCAACATATGAAGCATCAAGTTTTTTAACGTGATCCAATACAGCCATCGCCTGAAAAATCCTCTCGGAACTGACAGAGAGCGGATATGTAGAATTTTTTAATATATTTCCAAATAATAGATACTTAATACCTTTCCGGTAGTACTCCTCAACTACATTTATATTTACGTGAGAGGCTGCTCCAAGCTCCAGAGCCCTCTGCTCAATACGACTCTCCTCCTCGGGAGAGAACCCCCCTGTGTTAACCATTACTGTATGCACCTCCAACCCCTTCTCCTGCTTAAGATAGGGAACACAAAATGATGTATCCAGCCCTCCGCTGAATGCTAATACGACCTTCTCCTTCATTTTACTATTTTTTAGACGAAATAATTGAATTAATCTTAACCAGTGGGTTAATTATAAGTGTTTTACCTGCAGATACCAAGGCCGGAGCAAATTTTGACTTAGGCACTTCGGCAGGATCGTAGAGAAGCCCTGTACAGAGGCACATCTTATAGTCATTTCTCTGAAGAACATCAAAGTTTCTGCAACCCTGACACCCTTTCCAGAACTCCTTATCGTCTGTAAGTTCAGAGAAGGTTACAGGTTTAAACCCTAACTGGGTGTTGAGTTTCATTATTGCAAGGCCGGTAGTAATACTAAAGATCTTCGCATTTGGGTAGAGCTTTTTTGAAAGTTCAAATATCTTGGTCTTCACCTTCTTTGCCAAACCTTGGTTTCTGTATTTATGAGCGATTATAAGGCCTGAGTTTGCAACAAACTTACTGTGACTCCAGGTCTCAATATAAGCAAATCCTGCCAGCTCCTTACCGTCAAGTGCAATTACAGCCTTAGATGAGACCATTTTTTGGGCTATATACTCCGGACTCCTCTTTGCTATTCCGGTTCCGCGCTCCAATGCAGATATATATACCAACTCGCAGATAGCATCTGCATAAATAACGTGGCTTGAATCAGCCACATAAATGTTTATATTCATCGTAGAATTAAACAGTTTAAAATGTAAATATGTAAATAATATGCAGGAGACTATACCTGCGTAGATTTACGGCACAAGGCCGGATAATAAACAGCTGCCCTTCCTAGGCACATCGTCGGACGTGTCTATGATTAAAGTTAGAGTTGATATGTGCGCTGTTATGTTTCATTATCGCGGCAAAGGTAAAAGAAATATTTATAAAATCATTACCTTTGAAGACTAAACTTAAAAAAGATATGGAACATACCAACAGCAAGCCAAAAGGGCTCCCGGAAAACGCTTATCGCGAATTAAAAGAGGGTGAAGAGTATAAACCACTTATGTCTGCGGGAAAGAGCTATCCCGAAGTGACACCCTGGTCGGTTTTTATGGGTGTAATTATGACTGTTATTTTTTCGGCAGCTGCCGCATATTTGGGACTGAAAGTAGGTCAGGTATTTGAAGCAGCCATTCCCATAGCCATTATTGCAGTTGGCCTTTCGGGTGCCTTAAAGAGGAAAAATGCTCTTGGAGAGAATGTTATTATTCAGTCTATAGGAGCCAGCTCCGGAGCTATTGTAGCAGGAGCTATCTTTACAATGCCCGCTCTCTATATACTTCAGGCAAAATATCCGGAACTTACAGTAGATTTTGCAAAGGTGTTTATGAGCTCCCTCCTGGGAGGAGTTTTGGGTATTCTATTCCTGATTCCATTCAGAAAATATTTTGTCTCCGATATGCACGGAAAGTATCCTTTCCCGGAAGCTACAGCTACAACCCAGGTTCTTGTTAGCGGAGAGAGCGGTGGAAGCAGTGCTAAAGTTCTATTAATGAGTGGTCTTGTTGGAGGTCTTTACGATTTTATCGTCTCTACTTTTGGCTTCTGGTCCGAAGTCTTCTCCTCCCGGGTTTTACCTTTTGGAGAGATGGTTGCCACTAAGGCAAAGGTGCTTCTTAAAATAAATGTGGGTGCTGCAGTTTTGGGGCTTGGATATATTGTAGGTCTTAAATATGCCTTTATTATTTGTTGTGGATCTATGCTCATATGGTTTGGAGTAATTCCTCTGATGAATATCTTTTTCGGTGCGCAGGTTATTGACCTTATGGGTACAGGAATAACTCAAACAATCTCTCAAATGGCCCCGGAGCAGATCTTCCGTGATTACGGAAGGCATATCGGTATTGGTGGTATAGCAACAGCAGGTATAATAGGAATTATCAAATCTGCAGGTATTATTAAAACTGCATTTGGTATGGCTGCAAAGGAGTTCAAAGGGGGCTCGGATGTTAACAAAAATGTACCCAGGACACAAAAAGATCTTCCTATGAAGATTGTTGCCATCGGTATTGGAATTGCATTAATAGCAACCTTTATCTTCTTCTACTTTGGTGTTGTAAACAATCTGCTTCACGCAATTATTGCAATTCTGGTGGTGGGTGTTATTGCTTTCCTCTTCACAACAGTAGCAGCCAATGCAATTGCGATAGTTGGAACCAACCCGGTAAGCGGAATGACCCTTATGACACTTATTCTTGCATCAGTTATTATGGTAGCATCGGGATTAAAGGGGACAGCGGGAATGACAGCCGCACTTATTATCGGGGGCGTTGTATGTACTGCTCTCTCTGTAGCCGGTGCATTTATTACAGATCTTAAGATTGGATATTGGCTGGGATCAACACCTATAAAACAGCAGCAGTGGAAGTTTCTCGGAACACTTGTGGCAGCGGCTACCGTGGGTGGAGTGATGATAATTCTTAACAAGACATATGGTTTTGTTGGTGAGCACGCTCTGGTTGCACCTCAGGCAAACGCAATGGCGGCGGTAATTGAACCGTTGATGTCCGGTGGAGGTGCTCCGTGGCTTCTTTACGGAATTGGTGCAATTATCTCTATTACACTTGCATTCTTAGGTATCCCTGCTTTGGCCTTCTCTCTGGGTATGTTTATCCCTCTGGAGCTAAACCTTCCTCTTCTGGTTGGTGGAGCAGTAGCCTGGTTTGTCTCTACCAGAAGTAAAGATGAGAAGCTAAACAATGAGAGAAAAGAGAGAGGAACACTTATTGCCTCCGGGTTTATTGCCGGTGGTGCCCTAATGGGAGTTATGAGTGCCATTATTCGTTTTGCAGGTATTAATCTTACCAGCAAGGAGTGGATGGAGTCTGTTCCTGCCGAGTATCTGGCCCTCTTTATGTATGCAATTATTATAGTTTACCTTGCCTGGGATAGTTTAAGAGCCAAGCTGGAGAAATAGAGTTATTATTGATTGAATTATGGAAGGTAATTTCTGGCTGGCGTTCTCTCTTACAGTTGTTGCAGGGCTGTCCACTGCCATTGGCAGTGCAGTGGTTCTCTTTACAAAAAAATTCTCCCCAAGATTTCTTGCAGCCTCTTTGGGTTTCTCTGCAGGAGTGATGATTTTTATCTCTCTAGTTGAGCTATACGGAGATGCAAAAGAGTCCCTGATTAACCTTTTTGGAGAGAGTAAAGGAGATTTTATCACCCTGTTATCATTCTTTGGAGGGATAGCTATTATTGCGATTATTGACTACCTGGTTCCATCTTACGAAAACCCTCACGAACCAGGTGAACTCTCTATTAAAGAGAGCAAGGCCAGGGTGACCAAAGAGGGGATGATGAGGCTGGGGATGATGTCTGCTTTTGCAATAGGAATTCACAACTTCCCCGAAGGTATTGCAACCTTTGTTACAGCTATGAATGACCCTAATATGGGGTTAAGCATAGCAATCGCAGTGGGTATACACAACATCCCGGAGGGAATTGCGGTTGCAGTTCCTATCTATTATGCAACTCAAAGCAAAGGGAAGGCCTTCTTTCACTCCTCTCTCTCCGGTCTTGCCGAGCCTATTGGTGCAATTGTGGGCTATTTCCTTCTCTCTTTCCTGTTCGACGAATCATTTATGGGCATAATTCTTGCCGGAGTTGCAGGTATTATGGTTTACATATCTCTTGACGAACTGCTCCCTACTGCAGAGAAATACGGAGAGCACCACCCCGCTATAATAGGGGTGATTGCAGGAATGGCCGTTATGGGTGGAAGTATGCTGTTTCTTTAGCATAGAAATTTGATATAGACAATTTAAAAAAGAGATCTTATGAAAGATAAAATACTGGAAAAATTCCTTAGATACATATCTGTGGATACAGCATCTGACCCGGAATCATCTTCACAACCGAGCAGCGCCAAACAGCTGGACCTATCCCGGATGTTGCTTAAAGAGCTTAAGGAGATGGGCATTGTGGATGCCTCTCTGGACGAATTCGGTTATGTAATGGCCACAATACCATCGAACTTGCCAGCAGAAAAAAAGGTTCCTGTTATAGGCTTTATTGCTCACGTAGATAGCGCACCTGACGCTCCCGGAGCGGGTATCAACCCTCAGATTATCAAAGAGTACAATGGAGAGGATATCGTCATTAACAAGGATAAAAATATGATAATGAAGGTTGAGGAGTTCCCGGAGCTTCTTAAATATAGGGGTCAGACCATTATCACTACAGACGGAAATACCCTGCTTGCTGCAGACGATAAGGCGGGTATTGCAGAGATTATGTCTGCTGCTGAGTATATAATGGGCAACCCCGATTTTATGCACGGAGAGATAAAGATTGGTTTTACTCCTGATGAGGAGATTGGGCGTGGTGTAGATAAGTTTGATGTTACCAGGTTTGGGGCAGAGTATGCATACACCCTTGACGGTGGAGAGATAGGAGAACTTGAATACGAGAACTTTAACGCAGCATCTGCAAAGATCTTTATTCAGGGGAGAAACATCCATCCGGGGTATGCCAAAGATAAGATGATCAATGCAATAATACTTGGTACAGAGTTCAACTCTCTTTTGCCTGTTGAGCAGAGACCGGAGTTTACCCAGCACTATGAGGGGTTCTTCCATATCATCCGCTTTGACGGAACTGTGGAGGAGGCTACAATCCAATATATTATCCGTGACCACGACTTTGAGAAGTTCGATTTCAAGAAAAATCTTATCGAAGAGTCTGTCACATATATGAACAAAAAGTATGGTCGCGGAACATTCCGTCTTGAGCTGAAAGATCAATATTTCAATATGAAAAAACAGGTTGAACCTCACTATCATATTGTAGAAAAGGCGGTTACAGCAATGGAGATGGCCGGAGTAAAACCTCAAATCAAACCTATCCGCGGAGGGACAGACGGCGCGAGACTCTCATTTATGGGTCTCCCCTGCCCTAACATCTTTGCCGGAGGTCACAACTTCCACGGGCGTTATGAGTACATCCCTCTTGAGAGTATGGCCAAGGCTACCGAGGTGGTTTTGAATATTATTAAGCTTTATGCGAAATAGTGTTCGGGTTAATCTTACACATTTTAGACATTTTTAAAATTAGAAAAATATGCTACTAACAACAACATCTACACTCCAGGGAAAGGAGATTGAACAATACTACGGGCTGGTTTCTGGCGAGTCGATTATCGGAGCAAACATCCTTAAAGACTTTATGGCGGGTATCCGCGACATAGTTGGCGGCCGTTCGGGCTCTTATGAGAGGGTTCTTAGAGAGGCCAAAGAGGATGCCATAAGAGAGATGACTGCACAGGCTGCCTCACTGGGAGCCAATGCAATTATTGGAATTGACCTTGATTACGAAACCATTGGTGGCACAATGCTTATGGTAACGGCCGCCGGCACAGCAGTGAGGTACAAATAGATTTCCGGGAATTTTCTCCGGGATATAATCCTGAGAGTTTACCTGGGATTTCCGGATTAAACATATAGATATGTTCGATTTTGACAAAGTGGTCGACCGCAGGGGTAGCTCCTGCTTTAAATATGATGCGCGGAGAGAGGTTTTCGGAAGGGAAGATATTCTCCCTATGTGGGTGGCCGATATGGATTTCCAGTCGCCCCCTTGTGTGATTGATGCGGCCAGGAGGTTGTGTGACCTTGGTGTTTTTGGCTACACCTACCGCTCAAGGGAGTCCAAAGAGCTTTTCATTCAGTGGGTTCTCGAAAGGTATGGCTGGAAAATAGGTATTGAGCAACTCTCATCCTCTCCGGGAATTGTGGCTGCTTTGCCTGTAGCAATTATTGCATTTACATCTGTAGGCGATAAAATTCTTATTCAAACTCCGGTTTACCCGCCGTTCCACGCAATAGTGAAGGAGAACGGCCGCGAGCTGGTATGCTCACCCCTTAAAATTCAAGAGGATGGTTATGTGATTGACTGGGAGAATTTTGAAAGTAAACTTGCAGGTGGAGTGAAGATGTTTATAATTAGTAACTCCCACAACCCTATAGGCAAGGTGTGGAGTTACGATGAGCTAAAGAAGATGGGCGAACTCTGTTGCAAATATGGTGTTTTGATCTTCTCCGACGATATCCACGCAGATCTTGCACTTTACGGTAACCGCCATACCATTATGGCCGGTATCTCGCACGAGATTGCAATGAACACTATAACCGCAATGGCCCCAAGCAAGACCTTTAATATTGCAGGGATGCTAAACTCGGTGATTATTGCCGAAAACGACGAAATTCTGAAACGTTTTGATAAAGAGCTTAATAAACTCCATTTGGGTCTGGGAAACATCTTCGGCCATATAACGATGGAGGCGGCCTACAGAGATGGAGGCCCGTGGCTGGAGGAGCTTTTGCGCTATCTGGAGAGAAACATAGATTTCGCCTACGATTTTATTAAGGCAGAGGTTCCCGGGGTCACCTTCTTTAAACCACAGAGCTCCTTCCTGTTATGGCTCGACTTCCGTGGTACCGGCCTGCCTCACAAAGAGGTGGCAAACAGACTCCTAAACGATGCCAAACTGGGCCTAAACGACGGACTCACCTTTGGCCCCGACGGCGAAGGATTCTTTAGAATGAACATCGGCACCCCGCTATCGGTGGTGCAGGATGGGATGGAGAGGCTGCGCAAGATTTCACTATAACACTCTACCATTGCATCCAGTAAAGGTCATCTCACCTTGAAGGTGATGAGGATAGCGTTTGAGTTAAGTGTGGCAGCGGGGAGTTGGGGAATGGAGTCAATTGGGGGATCAATTAGGAAAATCAAGTGGTTGTCTGAGGTAAGTGATTTTGCAGGACCAAAGGTCAGGTATTTGGAGTTGTTCCGGATTGCGTTTGTTATTTGTGTCTTGCCACTGGCTTTATTGTGGAGCAGATGGTAGAATTTTTGATAGTTGGCATCTGTTACATAGATGTAAATGTAATTCTCATTTTCCAAATACCTGCCTATATTGTAAGGATTTACAGTTGTAAGAAACTCCATAAATGCATCAGAACTCTTCTCTAAAATAGTTTTATCGTAAGCTCTATCTTTAAAATCTATAGTAGTAACTTGCCTTGGGCCACTCTTTGTTATCTCATAAACATCCCCGGTGAACCATGTTTTAAAAAAAACATTTCCGTTTGAGACCTGAATACTTTCGTCACGCATCGGAGTACGGAAAGCGTTATTCTTTTCAATTGGCAGATATCTCTCCTTAACGCCCCCTGCTTTATCTATTGTATATAACTGAGCATTACCAATTTTTACGTTTTCATCGGCAACCTGCCCCTTGCAAAACAGATATGATCCATCGTCGAATTTTGTAAAAGAGTACGGATACCCTTGAATCTTAAATGTTGAGATAAATACACCATCATTGTTGTAGATGTAAAGCTGTTGTGCCATAAGGGAGAGGAATTCTATATTGCCGTTAGCCGGATCGATGCAAAAATCTTCGACTGCAGAGTACTCGGTAGGTCCTCGACCTCGTGTCCCGATAGAGTTCAGAAACTTACCCGAATGATCAAACCTGTGAACAACCATTGTACTATTGTCAAAAAAATAGTAAGAGCCGTCACTCTCAACCATTTTAGAGTCTGAACTCACAATCGGTGAACCGATAGAATCCAACGGAGTAAAGCCTACTAGTTCCATCGACTCATTCGAGAAGATGTCACAATTCTCCTCCTCCGAAAAATTTATGGTTGTGACTTTTGAATCCTTATGTGCATTACAGGATAACATAAAAAGGCAAGCAGATAGAATGATGGTTTTCATAGGATTTAATAGTGAGTGATAATAATTCACTAAATTACACATAATTGCGTAAAAATTGAACAATTGACTCTTAGAATTCCAATTTTTTCAATAGTGTTTCAAGATTCTTACGCCCAATAAAGTTTAACCAATTCTTCATCGCGATTATAAAATTTCATCACTTTCTTTTTTACGGCGGTAAATTTTACCCCCGTTGCAATGATAGTTTTTTATGATTTTTCATGAATTTCTGCGTGGGATTGCAAAAAAAAATTTGTTTTTAAAATTTTTCGCATAGATTTGTGATTATAAAACGTAAAATTTTTTATGATTCTAAATTCATCAACTTCATCGGCCATCGTTATTACAACGATTACGATTACAACTACAACAACACTGTTGTATGGATGAAGTTGGCATTGAATAAATTCAATAAATAATATAGCCGGCTTCATTTAAATGGGGCCGGTTTTTTTATGTATAACTTAATAACATTTAAACTATGAAGGTTTTAAAATTCGGAGGGTCGTCCGTTGGCAATAAAGAGATCGTGCAATAAAATTGCTTATATTAGCGAGAGAGGCCTTTACAAAGCTGAGCCGAAGAGAATTGTGGTAGATTGTCACGGTACAACTCCATTTAATAATTTGAGATCAAGTAATAACATATTGTCTTTCAGAAATAAGTATTGTAATGAGAACTAAAAACAAAGAGATAAGGGTTTTTGCCCCGGCCACCGTCTCCAATATTGCTTGTGGATTTGACGTTATGGGGTTTGCTATTGATATGCCGGGAGATGAATTGGTTTTGAGGGTGAGTGAAAAACCGGGGGTGCGGATTGTGAAGATTACCGGTGACAATGGCCGGCTAACCTACAATCCGGAGTTTAACACCGGGGGTAAACCTATACTCTCTATGATGAGGGCTTTCGGGATAGATTGCGGTGTCGAGATCGAGATTCACAAGCAGATGCCCCTTGGAAGTGGGCTTGGTTCGAGTGCTGCAAGTGCAGTGGCTGCAGCTTTTGCAATGAATAAGCTTTTTGAACTGAATCTCTCCGAAAGTGAACTGCTCCCTTTTGCTATTGAGGGTGAGATGATTGCCAGTGGCTCCCTTCACGCCGATAATGTTGCCCCGGCTCTCTATGGGGGCTTTGTTCTCATCCGCAGTTACCACCCCATTGACATAATAAAACTTGACGTTCCCAAAGAGCTCTTCTGCTCGGTGATCCACCCCCACATTGAGATCTCTACCAAGGAGGCCAGAGAGTTGCTTCCGGAGCAGATTCCGCTCTCTACAGCTATAAGACAGTGGGGAAACACCGCAGCACTTGTGGCCGGGCTCCTTAAGAGTGACTTCGCTCTTATTGGCCGGTCGCTGGAGGATTTTGTTGCAGAGCCTGTTCGGTCCCGTTTGATTCCGGGGTTTGCGCAGATGAAGCAGGCGGCTCTGGATGCCGGTGCTATCGGTTGCAGCATAAGTGGCTCGGGTCCCTCGCTCTTCGCCCTCTCCGATTCGCGGGATAGGGCAGATAAAATTGCCAAATCTATGCAGATGGCTCTCAATACCTTTAAACTTGGGTCCGATCTATATGTTTCTGCCGTAAATACCCAGGGACCGCGGATTTTGAACTGCCAGACTTTTGCGTAAGTATCTGCATACCAATACTATAAAAATTCCAAAATTCTAAAAACTTCAAACCACAAATTGCATCATCCACAATTACAACACATTACACAAAACTCTGCCAGATGATTCTCTTTAGCACAAATAACAAAAACTACAAAGTAAGTTTCCGGGAGGCTATCCTGCAGGGGCTTGCTCCCGATGGCGGGCTATTTATGCCACAATCGCTGCCCCACTTCTCTCCGGCATTCATCAACAACTTAAGGGGTTTAAGTTTTAGTGAACTCTCTTTTCGGCTTTCCAAAGAGATCCTTGCAGATGAGATTCGTTCCGGGGAGATTCCGGAGAGCGATTTGGAGAGAATTGTTTACAAAGCTCTCAACTTTGATGCTCCGCTCATAGATATGGGTAACAACACTTATGTCCTTGAGCTTTTCCACGGCCCTACCCTTGCCTTCAAGGATTTCGGAGCGCGATTTCTGGCCGGGATGATCTCCCACTTTGGAGTTGAGAAAACTGTGGTGCTCGTTGCCACCTCCGGCGATACGGGAAGTGCTGTTGCAAATGGCTTTCACAATGTACCGGGCGTAGATGTCGTGATTCTCTACCCATCCGGGAAAGTGAGCAAAATTCAGGAACAACAACTCACAACCCTCGGAGGTAATGTCACCGCCCTTGAGGTCAACGGCACCTTTGATGACTGCCAGCGAATGGTAAAAGAGGCCTTTGCAGATACCGCCCTCCGCAAACGACTCAACCTCTCATCTGCAAACTCCATCAACATCGCCCGCCTCCTCCCCCAATCATTCTACTACTTCTACGCAGCCGCACAACTTGCAACCCGTGATTCCCAATTGTCCGGCGGGCCATCTCACCTCTCCGGCAGTGCATCTCACCTTTCCGGCAGTGCATCTCACCTTTCCGGCGGGCCATCTAACCCGGCCGGTGAACGGCCTCTTGTATTCTCGGTGCCAAGCGGCAACTTTGGAAACCTCACCGCCGGACTCTTTGCAATGCAGATGGGACTTCCGGTCCACCGCTTTGTTGCCGCCGTAAACTCCAACGATATCTTTCCCAAATATCTGCAAACAGGCAAGTTCGAACCAAAACCATCCATACCCACCCTCTCAAACGCAATGGATGTAGGCAACCCAAGCAACTTCGCCCGTATCCAAGCCCTGTTTGGCAATGCGGACGCCGCCGGGAAAGTGATCTTCAGCCACTCCTACTCCGACTCTCAAACCCTTGAAGCAATCCGCGAAATCTACACCCAACACAACTACCTGATGGACCCCCACGGCGCCGTCGGCTACCTCGCCCTCCAGGAGTATCTAGCTTGCCGGCAAAGCAATTTGCACCAGCACAGCGATTTGAACCTGCCAGCCGACTCACGCAACATCAACACTATAACCGACTTAGGAGACATTGCTAACAATTTCAATTCCATTATATTGGAGACTGCCCACCCCGCAAAATTTGCCGAAACGGTTGAGAGCGCAACCGGCGTTAAAGTCAAAATCCCAGATTCCCTTGCAAGATGCCTCAAGCTAGAGAAGATCAGTAAAAAAATGAATCTTTCGGAGTTTTTGAAGAACTTTGGCAGTGTTTGATGAAACAACTTGTTATTTAAATAATTACAAAAGTCAGTTTTCCACATTTGGAAAACTGACTTTTATATAAAGTTGATATGCTGTGTATTACATCAAACACTGGCAAAGGTTACCTTACCGGCAGTGGTGATAGTGCCCAGCCGGTTGCTGTTGAGATATAGGGAATGAGTACCATAGCCAGTTTTTGTTGGCCGCTGTAGTTGGGGTGACCCACAGAACCGAGATCTGAATCGGAGTTGTAGACCCCCTGCAGATAGGCGGTAAAGTGGAGCTTTTTATCTGCTCTCTCCCGTACGAACTCCTGCAGATATTCAAATGAGGGTCCGCGATTAGGGGCAACGCAGAGAATTGGAACATCTCCGTACTTCTCTCTTAATCTGTCAATTATTATTGAGTAGGCTCCCAGAAACTCCTCCTTGAGAGGATGTGGTTTGGTCGAGAAATCGTTTGAGCCCAGGTTGATAACTACTATATCAGGCTTGTAGGAGGTGAAGTTCCACATCTGCCCGGGTTCCATATCGAAAGTCTGGAGCATCTTGTCTTTCATAGATATGCGGGATACTCTTGAAGTATCTCCATAATTTCTTGCGGCTCCCCATCCGGAGTGGGCGATAAGGGTGTAGTCGGCGTTAAAGTATCTGGAGATTATGGCTCCGAAGGCCAGGTTACAGTTCTCTGTCGAGGCAAGAAATTTTTCATCCTTAGATTTTCCCTCTGTACCAAACCCAACAGTTAATGAGTTCCCAATAAATTCTATATGTCTTGTTCTTCCCGGATTGTACTCCAGAATCTTCCCGGTTTTAGAGAGATACAGAGTGTGGATTGTACTCTTTCCCTGCTCACCCTCGCTCCTCTTTTGCAAACGAACTACATTGTTCTTGCCCTTTAGACCGCTGGCAAGCACAATGACCGAATCCTTCCCGAATGTTTCTACTACCCCTTGTTCAACTCCGTTAACAAAAAGGTTGTAATAGTTCTTGCGGGTGTCGGATACCTTTATAGCCAGAAAGCTGCCTCTGAATCTGAGCTCCATATAGGAGCCGCTCCAGTCAAAACTTACAGAGCCATCCTCATTTTTTACTATCCTGCCGGTATATCTGATATTTGAATGGTCTCCGGGGATCTCTTTTTTAAAATTGAGAGGAGTCATTGTGCCCCCCTTTTGAATTTGAGACTGGGCCCTTAATCGCTTGCGCTTCATCTGCTCAACAGACTGCATATGTGCACGATTATGAAACTCATTCGTTGACTCCATTATCCACATATGGTCTTTCTGAGCCTGAGCGTGTGCAGCATTATGAGTTTGAAGTGCCTGATTATGAGCCTGTGTATGTGCTTGAGTGTGTGCCTGCATCAATTGGTTTTGCGCCTCTATGTTTGCGCTTGTTTGAGCCTGGGATACAACCTCTTGGCCACTTATATTCACATTAAAAGAGAGAAAAAACAAGAGTGAGAGGGCTGCTGCAGATTGTTTTGTAACCATTTGAATAACTTTTAATTAAACTTAATTTATCTTTGATAATACAAATCAGTTACCTCAATTGTTGCTTGGATTTTGATTTGGATTAAATTTTATCTAAAATATTGGTTTACGATTTATTTTTGATTTGGATTAAATTTTATCTAAAATATTGTATTACAATTTGGTTTGGGCGGGGCTTATTATTTCTCCTCTAAAATTTATGCCAAAATTCTCAAATGGATTTAAAATTTTATCAATCAACACTGCACAATCAAGACGGGTTAGAGCTCTTTTACCCTTAAGAAGTTTTATGTAATCTTGCAACTCTTTGGTTTGGTCTTGGCTGGCGCTCTTGTCTATGAGGGAGATAAATTGTGAAATTGACTCCAGAGTAACAAAGTTATCATCTCCAAATTTAGATGAGATAATTGTGAATTCGTTATGACTCTTTTTAGCACCATCCTTAAGATCTGTACCCAAGGCCTCACCATAAAACTCTTTGAGCCCGGCAGCGAGTTCGCTATTTTTGATTAGAGAGTCTGCATAGAACCAGGTTTGATTCTCCCACCCCTTGTTTAGCCCGACACCTTTGATAATTCCCGTAACACCAACCCTCTGGAGAGTTTTAAAATGGGGATGATCTACAGGTAGATCCAGATAAGGAAGAAGATATCCCCTACCCTTAAGAATCTCTGTTTGAACATCTCTAACCGGCACCTCTGCAATTTTGCCCCCTTTTGCAGATGCCAGCGCTGCCATTACTCCGGCAGCCTCACCAATCTGTAAGACTACAGGCTGGAGGCGGGTTGTACCATTTACAAGGTTTGTTACTGAGATAGATTTCTCGGCAACAATCAACCCCTGCTGCTCCTTGGGAATCAATGTTCCCAAAGGGAGTCCGTAAGATGGTACAGGATAAAAATGCAGGTCCGGGAGGGCTTCCCAACCTTCGTACCGTGTGTGGTGATGGTCTACAGGATAGTCCCCGACACCAATCGCCGTGCGATATAGCTTCTCTTTCTGAGTATAGGGGTCGGATATATGGTTGATTGTAAATCTTACAACACCATCTATTCTGCGCGACTCCCTGTGATATGGTATAAATGGAAATCTGTCTGCCGTTGGAAATTCATCATCTGCAAGAGCCAGTTTATTAAAACCAAGCTCTGTCTGCATATAATAGAGAAACGAGAGAGAGTGTTGTTTAGCCTTCTCAAGTTCAATGGCCCTCTGCTCGCTGGTCAACTCAAGGATATTGGTATAGTAGTCGTTGCCCTCTATAGGCCAGTTAATCATATACTTGTTATTTGGCAACTTGCCGTAGGTAATCATCATCTGCGGGCTCCACAGACGCTGCTTCTCCTTTGGATTTTTGCACCTCTTGCTTATTGTAGAGCAGTAGAATAGTGTAGGGTTGTAATTGAGTGGCTTTGTAATGGTCATATCCCTGTCATACTCCTTGAGAACCATCACATAGGTGAGGTCTTGAATAATATGATTCTCCTGTAGGGGTGCAATCACCTCTCCCGTTACCGCCCTTGAGTCCATCCCGATATTGTAAGCTACTCCAACCTTTTTGGCTATATCTCCAAGTTCGGTGGCATCAATTAAAACCTTTGCAGATATATTTACTGTTTGCCCATCTCTCTCCACGCCTAATGTCCAATGCCCGTCCGGGTTGCCGGTAATAGTGCCGGTGCTGATGCCTGCAACAGGGCCGGAGTTGTTGCCTGTGCTGTTGCCGGTGTTGCCAGTAGTATTGTCGGTAATATTGCTCACAGTGCTGCGGAACCAGACAGTGAGAAGCCTCTCTTTTGCAACCATATTTGCGAAGATCTTTGCCCCGACAGATGGTTCAAAAAGTGTATTGGAGACCCATCCGGTCTTAAGCCCCTGAATACCGCCATACCTCATTTCCAAAGAGTCCCTAAATCTGCCCCAGATTCCACCCTTTAACTTATGGTTACCATCTGCAGCACTCACTCCCGAAGATGTGAGCATCCCGCCAAGCCAGTCAAACTCTTCAATTATGAGTGTCCTGGCTCCCATTGCAGCTGCCCGGACTCCGGCGGCAGTGCCGCTTGCACCACCTCCAACAATCACAACATCGTAGCTGGTTCGGCTCTTTAACTTTTCTGTATATCTGTTCCCAAACCTGTCTGTAGCGACAACAGTAACTTCTGATGTCTCACTTTTTGGCTTTGCACGGAATAGTTTGTCTGTAAGCGACGGGTAGATCCATTTATGCTCAAGTTTATCCTTGTTTGAATAGATCTCTCTTGCCATCGGGTCATACCCCTCAAACCGCTCCATTGAAGATGTAAGCACCCCATCTTCATAAAGCTCCACTCTCCACGAAGGATCATAATTCCAGATATTTGCAACGATATAGCCTTTGAAAGAGAGATCATCTTCTGCTGTGTAGAGGCGCATCTGATGCTCTTTTGGCTTACCCGAAGATTTATAGTACCAGCTTAGAGAGTCGCCATTGGCAATATAGACTCCATACCCTTTGGGAGTTCCATCTGTGCACAACTCTCCCTGCCACCAGGCGCCCGACATAGCTGCCGTAACGTGTTCAAAGAGATTTGCAGATATAACCTCATTGTGGTTCGTGTGCATATGGCCCGAAATGATATGGGTATTATAGGGCTCCAGAATTTTATAGAGTCCTTTGTGGTTTGCCATTGTAGTACCAGCCTTCTCGTAGCTAAACTTGTCACGATCCTTTTTGCCGATTGTGGTTGGAATATGGAGCGCCACCACCACAGTAGAGCCTTTGGGAACATAGGCCAAATCTCTTTCCAGCCAACTTAACTGCTTCTCTTCCAGATATCCTATATAGTAATACTCTCTGCCTACATAGAAGCAGTCATTGAGAACAACATAGTGA
The DNA here is from genome assembly GCA_002842515.1 of Bacteroidetes bacterium HGW-Bacteroidetes-5. Taxonomy (GTDB): domain Bacteria; phylum Bacteroidota; class Bacteroidia; order Bacteroidales; family UBA932; genus Bact-08. Next base: position 26,456 of record PHDC01000003.1, read on the forward strand.
ATATTACCGACATTAAAAGAGTAGTAAGAGGGGCCATACATCTGCTCATACTTCCATTGAGTGGTTTCGAACGAGCGTCCGTAGTTGACCATATCGTGATTACCCATTGCGTTAAAGAATGGCAGCCCGCTTTTGGCCATCACCCGGTTGTATTCGGGATAGAGTTTATGGTCGTGAGAGATAAGGTCTCCCGGGGCAATTCCGTGAAAGGGGATTTTGTAACCGGATACTGTGTTTTTTATATCGGCAACACCCTCTTCAAGCAGTTTAAACTCCTTTGCAGAGTAAATCTGAGGATCTGCCACTACAACAAAACCGTGTGATATATCACTAATCTCCTTTTTGTTGAGAACGTAGTCGTAACTTTTTCTCTTACTCTCTTTAGGCTCTATCGGGAGAAAGAACTTCACAACACCATCGATTACCGGAGCGGAGTAACCGGCAGGAAGAGAGAGATAAACAAAGCTGCTCTCATCTGCAGCCTCAAGTGTATAGCGCCCGCTGTTACCTGTAACGGTGAAGTTCTTACCATCTGTAACAACAACTCCTGCCACAGGGGCAGAACCGGCAGTAACCCTGCCTTTTATTGTAACTGCCTGCAAGACTATGCCGCAAAGCGAGAATATTACTATTAATGAAAGGGTTATTGCTCTTCTCATACTTTTTTAGAATTAGAGTTTATCCAGAATCATCCAACATTGATAGAGGGCACGCGGTACGTGAAAACAACCTTTCCATTTACCCCCCTTAAGATCCAGCAGAACCTCACCACGACGGTTGAGATAGCCAAACCACTCTTTGTGCTCCCTGTCCTTGAATTTATCCCAGCTATATTGGTGCAGCTTCTCAAACCATTTGAGCGACTCTTTGCTTCCAGTTAATTGATAGGCCTTTAGCATTGTAATCATACTCTCCACATGGACCCACCATAATTTTTGGTCCCACTCCAGCTGCTGGGTAGGGTGTCCCTTTACATCCATAAAGTAGAAGATTCCCCCATACTCTTTATCCCACCCATACTCTATGGTTTTTAAAGCTATCTCAACCGCTTTTTTAATAATATCATCTCTGCCAAGCTTTACTCCAAGATCCATAATAAACCACATAGCCTCCAGTGAGTGACCGGGATTTATTAACCTCCCCTCAAATGAGTCGCTAAACTCTCCCCCTGCCGTTACATTTTCCAGAATCAATCCCAGATCTTCTCTGTAGAAAACATTGAGAACCTCATCCAGACAGGTATTGATTGTTTTATCTACCAAATCTTTATCTACAAGATGCTCAATCTCAAGAGCAAGATTGCACATTATCATTGGCAGGGAGAACCCCTTTAGCTCTCTGGTTCCGGGATAGGCTTTGTTCCACATCCCTTTAGGGTTATCCTGTTTCTCTATTATCTTATTGAATGTCTTTTTTGCGATCTCTCCGTACTCTTTGTTTCCGGTTGCCAGGCTAAGCTGAGCAAATGCCATTGTTGCAAAGGTGTAGGAGAAGATATTGTATGGTTGTATTAGGGGCTTCCCCTCTTTGGTAAGAGAGAAGTACCAGTTGTAATCTCCGTCGTGCCCATATTTGTTCAAAAAATCTGCCCCCTGTATTGCGCACTCCAGCCACTCACTCCTCCTCTCAACCCTGTTATACATCATTGAGAAGAGCCACACCTGACGACCCTGCAGCCAAACAAACTTATCTGTATCATAAACTTTACCCTCTCTGTCAAGACAGGTAAAGTACCCCCCAAATTCATCGTCCTGCGAATTATCCAGCCAAAATGGGAGAATATTATTTAAAAGCTCATCTCTATATTGATTCGCCAATAATTGAAAATCCATCTTATCTTTTATTATCAAAAGTTCTTAAATATTCGGTATATCTGTTGTACAGATGCCCTGCCTGCAGATATGCCGACTGTGGACTCATAAAGTGTGAGAACTCGAAGGTTACTGCATTTGTGTAACCCGCTTTTTCTGCCAGCTTCAATTTTAGAAGCAGCTTCTCCCACTTGATGGGTAGAAACTTAATCGGCATATCTCTGTCGAAGGTCTCGGAGTTAGTCCAGCACTCAAGACCGTGTTTATCTGCCAGTTTTTTATTGATTGTAAGAAAATCTACCAGCTGGTCATACTCAACGTGTCCATCCTGAAAGGCAACAATATCTACTGCGCCCTTGATTCCGGCGAAAATCTCATCCCACTCCTGCTCGTGATTTGTGAGTGAAACAGATTCATCTTTATTTGTTTGTGAGTTGTACTGGCTGATATTCTTAATGCCGTCTATGTATGGCGAGATCATAGTTGGGAGTCCGCCCGATACCTCTTTGCAATATCTCCCGAGCCCGGCATAGAGATCTATAATCTTACCTGTTTTACGGCTGCACTCCTGAGATATATACCACCCCGAGAAAGATTTATAGTGACCATATCTCTCCCACACCTCATCGATAACCAGCCGGTTTATCTCCGCCTCCTTCTCGTAATATCCTCTATCCCAGTATTTACCTGAGTCATACAGCCCAAAGAAGAACTTCATCCCCCATTTGTCGCTCAGTTTGAGGTACATCTCAACCAGATCTACCGGAGGGGTGTAACAACCCTCTCTCTCTGTGAGCACTTTAGATGGGAAGGTCTGCCAGCGTCTGTATCCGCTGCGAATGAGTATAACGGTATCTATCCCGGCCGCTTTCATATAGCCGAAATCTCTGTCCCACTCATCTGCTCCCCAATTCTGGTGAGGGATGTCGTGGCTTATTTCATCCAGGAAAGTGCCTTTTAACCTCATAGTTATAGAATTTGTTGTTATACAAATATGTTTAAATCTATTTTTGTGCATTTGCAGCGTCAATTCCCGCTTTGACAAACTGCCACTGACTGTTCTGTTTTAAATGGATCATATCAAAAAAGAAGTAGCCGTCTCCCGCATTGATGCAAGCATCGACAGAGCTGGAGATTGCCTGCCCCACATTAACACCTGCAGGAACCTGGCTTGGGTAGAAGAAGTTTCCGTCGGGACCTCCCGAGATTGGAACATCACCCATTGTCACCTCTTTTGCCTTTAGGCAGAAGCCCTGCATTGTCCACTCAGTTGCTCCGTACACTTTGTTTGCAGCTGCATATGCGCCTATAAGCAAGAAGTCCAGATGGTCTGCATAACCGAAGTTCTTATAATCTGCAGTAGCCCAGCTATATTTTGACGATGTGTTGTATTTTGGACTTGCCCAGTTTACGCCAACATCATAGTAAGATGAGTACCAGCCTCCTACATATATTCCAAAATCAATGTTGGGGTTAACTCCTTTCACCCTGCCCTTTGCCTTTACAACAAAGTCGTGGATCACCTTAACCCTAAACTCCAGCCACTTCTTAAAATGTTTGGGAAGCGGGTTTGGCAACTGACCAACCTTGGTTCCGGGAGGTATAATATCGTTAGGAAAGTTTGTAACCTTCTCGCCAATATAGCTCTCAAACTTCTGTCTGGTATATGCAGAGAAATCACTCTCAAACCCGTCGAAACGACCTCTGTCCAGAACGATTCCGTCCAGTGTAGGGTATCTTGCCAGATCTTCCAGAATTGTGCAGATATACTCCTGAACTTCGTCTCTTACAGGATTGAAGAACTTGGCATTATTGCTCGTCTGCATTATATTCTTTATACCTTCGGTTGTATTAAGCTCCGTTGCCCAGCTGCTCTTAGTGTTGTCACGAAAAAGCATCCCCTGCGACCCCAGGCTTGTGGTATTTCCTCCGGTAAATGTGTTTATGGCTGCGTAGACCTTAAGACCAAGCTTATGCCCTTCATCTATAAAGGCTTGCAGATAGTCCCAAGTTGCTGTTCTCTCCACTTTTGTGTAACCGCCGGGTAACCAGGCACCAAGCCAACTTACCTTATCTACAGCATTTGAGTTAAAAAGGATATCACCTGTTGTAGGTCTTACATCTACAATAACGTGCGTAAACCCGCTATTTTTGGCTATAATAAGATCTCTGGTAATATTCTCCTTGTTGTTTGCAAAATCGGGGAAATTAGCCGCCGCGTCTATCCATAAATATTTTGGTTTTGCAGAGTTAAGTACTACCTCCTCCTGGGGCCACTCCCACTCCGGCGTTTTTGGCGCCTTACTGCAGGCAGAGAGTAAATTGATAACTAAAAGCGGCATAGCCAGCATTGTCAAAATCTTCATAATAATCCTGTTCACAATTTCGCAATTTTTATTTTCCCGAATATCACATAAAAAAGGCAATGTTTTCGGCACTCCCCTTGAGGAGAGTACCGAAAATCACCTTAAAGTTAATTACTATTTATCAATACAATCAAATTCCCAGGCTACCAAACTGCGACAGTTACCATCTGTATAGTAAAGTCTCAGTTTATAACCATCCGGAGAAGGTATCATCAAAATGTCGCTTGATGCAAACACAGGAGTACCAAACTTACGCTCATTAGTTGTAAAGACTTTGGAAGGAGAGTTGTCCATCCTGTCTGTGAACTGTGTAAGGGTAGTTACATCAAACATATAACCAAGACACTGACTGTAAGTAAAGTGCATTCCTCCGTATACTGCCACATAGGTTGCTTTGTTGAACTCAACTGCATCAATTGTATTGAAGTTTGAGTTTGCGCCCCATTGTGAGGTTGCCAGCATTGCAACACCATTATTGGTTGCACCGTTAACTGCATTTATTTTGTTACCGGTTCCACCATAGTTGGTAATAAAGTAGTTTCCGTTTGTGTTTGTTGAACCGTAAACCACATCGGTATTACCGGAGTTCCAGTTTACAATATTGGTTGCAACTATAGCTTCCGGTTGCCCTACAACTCCGTCTGTAATTACCCACCTCATAAATTCGTTATGTGCAGGAGGGTTAGCCCAGGCCCAGGTTGGAACGGTAATTATTGCATTCTTGGTGATATCTCCCTGAACTGAAATCTTCGCGCCTAATCTTGCACCTTTACCCAGAGTATAGGTCATAGTGATAAACTCCTCCGGTGCTTTGGTTACAGAGTTAGTCTTCCAAATTTTGAACACACCGTTTTTGGCCACATTGTTACATAGAAGCATATTGCCTGCCTTATCTGCAGTTATTGCACCTCCGGTTAAATCCATACTACCTGCTATGAGACCCAGTTTCTCTCCTGTTGTACTGTTAAAGTAGTGCTGCTCTGTTCCTACACTAAGAACCAGGTGGTTACCGATAGCTGCAAGAGTGTGATTCTTATTTGCTGCATTTGTAATACCATACTTAATACTTAGGTCGTTAGCCCAAAGTTCACTCTGGCTTCCCGGACGGAAACCATAATTAATTTTTGGAGGGATGGTCTTCTTAACAGTGTAGTTGGCTTTTGAAACTCCATCGTGAGCAGTCACTGTAAAGACAACCTCTTGTGAGTAGTCTCTCGGAACAGATGGGTCGGGAGAGATTGTAGCGTGTGCAGATATCGCGATAGAGGCTGTAGACATACCAAGATTGTCAATGGTTATAAGAGAGATGCTCTTGGCATCTTCGTCAATAACACCTGTAATTGATGGTGTATTGAGTGTGAAGTTAATAATTGCACACTTGTTGCTTTTGGTTCTTACTCCGGATATTCTGTAGCTCTTAACAGTGCCGTCTGCCTTTGTAACCGTAATTGGGTTCTGTTTTGTAAGATCCATAACTGCAAGTCCCGGTTCAATAAATGTGTTGTCATCCAGGTTTGCAGATATCTTCATTTTGGTTATATCGGTAGGGTTTGTACTCTCTACCGGGTAGAACCAGGGAACAGGAATCACCAGGTCTGTAATATCCGGATTGGATATCTGCAGTGTGAATTTTGCATTTGCATCATTCTTAAACTCTCCGTCGGAGAATTGTGCCGACAGGCTGTTTAGTCCTTGTCTCACCTCAAGGGGAACAAGTACTTCGGGTTTGTGACATCCGCTCAAAATTGTGAGCAGAGCAGCCAAAAATATGAATATATTCTTTTTCATAACTCCTTTCAATTTTACCTCCATTCAGGATATTGTTGTACTGCTGTATTATTCATCAACTCAGTCTCCGGAAGAGGAATTCTGTACATCTTCTCCTGGAATGAGCGATCTTGCTTGTCGCAATCTACATAAAAGTAGGTGTATATTGCACCCTCTCTTACAATCTTTAGCCCGTGAACACGGCTTGCTGCTCCGTTGTATTTAATATGAGCAAGTCTCCAGCGACGCATATCCCAGTACAGATGACCTTCGTATGCGAGTTCAATTTTACGCTCCTGTCTTATGGCCTCCATAAGGTCTGCTCCACTCTTATCGCTGTACGGGAGGTTAACCCTCTCTCTAATCTTTCTAACATCTGCATTGGCAACAGTAAAGTTGTTTAACATAAAGGCTGCCTCTGCTCTGTTAAGATAGACCTCTGCCATACGGATAGAGACCCAGGTTTGAGTACTTGCCTGAGAGTTAAGATCTATATGACTCTCATCTACAAGTTTTCTAAGGTAGTATCCTGTTGTAGATCTTCCCGAAGGATTCGGATCGTCTTTGAAAACGCTAAAGCCATCTTTTCCGTTCACATATGTCTCAATACTCCTGCCTTTCCAGCTTGCACCGTTATAGAGAATTGAGGCGTGGAAACGCACTTCAAGTTCTGCATAAGGGGGAGTTGTTGTAGTACCGTTTACATTGTGCCAGGTTGCCCAGTTAGGGAAACCGCCTGTGGCCTTCTCATAAGACTCAACCATCTCCTGAGTTGGTGTTGCACGACCTCCTACACCCGGTACATCTCCGCCCGGTGAGAAGAGTTTATTGAAACCGTGGGTAGGACCGCCGGTCTGCATATAGTTGAACTCGAGAATTGACTCTTTGTTTCCTGTTGTTGCAGATTTAAACACTTTCTGATAATCTGCCACACTGTTTGCTTTTGGTAGATCGTAAATGCCAATGTTAATCACAGAGTCTGCAGCATCTTTAGCCACCTGCCATTTTTTGGCATATAACATCGCTCTGGATTGCATAGCAAATGCAGCACCTTTGGAAACCCTGCCGGTGTTTGCACCTGTCCAGGTTTTCGGAAGATTTTTAGCTGCAAAATCCAGATCTGCCCTTACCATCTCCCACCCTTGTGCCTCTGTACTTAGAGGGGTGCTCTTTGATATCTTGGTGAGATCTTCGTCGTAGAGAATAACATCCCCGCTTCTCTTAATTAACTGAAAATAGAGGAACCCACGGAAGAAACGAGCCTCTGCCTCAAAACGGGTTTTAGTTGCCGCGTCCAGGTTGGTTCCATATTTATGCAGTCCGCTAAGAAATTCGTTTACCCTTCTGATACGGGCATATAGATCATCCCACATTCCGAGGTGAAAAGCTGCTGTAGGTGCAGACATTCCGCCGTCTGCATATGCTACTATGTTGGCAAATCCAACGTGAGTACCTGGAATCATTGAGCCATACTTAAGCGTCTCTGTAAGACCCTCTGTAAGGCCAACCTGGCTGTCGCCACTGCCAAAAGCTCCATAAATATTTATATATGGGTAGAAGCCGTTAACATACAACTCAACTGACTCTGCGTTCTGCCACACCATCTTATCTGAGAGTCTGTCGGTAGGATTCATATCCAGGAATTTGTTACATCCCGAAAGAGTCAAGCCGATCAATAATATAAGTGATAATATCTTTGTTTTCATCTTATCTGTTTATTTAAAAGGAGATTGTTAAACCGCCCATAATTGTTCTCTGCTGAGGATAGTACCCGTTTGTAACTCCGGGTCTTTCCGGATCGATACCTGCCGGAAGGGCGCTTAAAGTAAATAGATTTGTCCCCTCTACATATAATCTGATGTTGTCGCTTCCGATTTTTGAAGTCAGATTCTTTGGAAGAGTGTAACCTATCTGAGCCGATTTCATTCTTACATACTTACCGTCTCTAAACCAGAATGTAGATGCATATGCATTATTTGTATTTGGAGGTGTAAGTGAAAGTCTTGGGAAGGTTCCGGTTACATTATCGGGCCTCCACGACTGCTCTACAAGATATACCGGAGAGTTTGCTCCTGCCTTGAAAGGTCTTGTATAGATTGTGTTATCGTCATTATAGTTATAGTAGGTACCAGTGAGAGAGATCTCGTTCATTGCACCTGCTGTGAATAGCATTGAGAAGTCCAGCCCCTTCCATCCTCCGTAGATATCAAGTCCTGCTGTTAACTCCGGTCTGTTACTCTTTCCAACCAGTGCGCGGTCCTGTGCATATGAGATTACACCGTCGCCATTAAGGTCTTCGTACTTAATGTCACCCGGGCGAGGTCTTGCTCCCTGAATATAGGCAGAGTTATCTATCTCCGCTTCGCTCTGGAATAGTCCTATAGCAACCAAACCCGGCATTGCCCAAGGCGATTTACCAATCCGTTTTGCATAATCCGGAGTGTTTGGGCTATCCTGATATTTGAGATATCTTGTTTTTGCATAGCTGATATTTAGCTTTGCTCCGTAATGGAATGCTCCCACCCTGTTGTCGTGGGTAAGCATCAGATCCATACCTTTAGAATCTACACTGTTGTTATTGATATAGGTTGTGTAGTATCCTCCCATAGATCCCGGCATTGCACCCTGTGCTCCCAAAATATCCCAGGTGTAGTTGTAGAAAACATCAAATTCAACTCCAAGTTTCCTGCTCCATAAAGAGGCGTCAAAACCAAAGTTATAGGAGACCATCTTCTCCCAGGTAAGGTTAGGGTTTGCAATGGCAGTTGTCATAAGTGCATTCTGCTGCTGTCCGTTGAATATCACCTGAGGAGTCGGGTTGGCGCCGCCAATAAAACTCATTGTGCTCAGGAAGGCATAAGGAGATACAGGGTCAGAACCTAAAACACCAACTGAACCTCTAATCTTAAGATTATCTACAAAATCAAATCCTCTGAAAAACTCTTCGTTAGAGATTCTCCAGCCCACAGATAGTGAAGGGAATAGACCCCATCTCTTGCCGGAGACATTACCGGCAAATTTATAAGATCCGTCATATCTTGCAGATAACTCTGCCAGATAACGGTTATCGTAGTCATACTTAACCCTACCTACAAAACCAAGGCTTCTGTTGGCATCGCTTGAGCCCGAAATTGGGCTGTCACTTGGAACTCTGGCCATATTCAGCTCCGGCAACTCTGTAAAGTAGAATCCTTTACCATATGCTGCAAACTTATTACTGCCATAATCTCTTGACTCCATCAAAAACATTGCATCCACATTGTGTTTACCGAATATGTTTGCATAGTTAAGGCTAGTTTGGGTAAGAACTCTGCTCCACTGTGAGTACCCTTCGCCCAAAGTTCTATCTACCTGATTTCTTGCATCGGTTGTTAGTGCGTAAGAGATGTCTGCTGTAGTAGAGCTTGGAATAGTCTCAAGCAGCACTTTATAAGGGGTACTAAAATTCTTGGAGACAGTTCCGGTACGGTCATAACCACCTGTAAACTTAAGGTTAAGACCCTCTACCCAAGGCATATCCCATTTTAAAGAGATGTTTGTCTGGATTGAGTTTGAAACAGTTTTATGATTTCCGGAGAGGGTTGCTGCTGCAATAGGGTTGATTGCATTGTTATATGCATTTCTACTTGCAACAGGAACTCCGCCAATTGACATAGGAAGATATGGGTGGGCATAAGCTGCCTGCTCGGCAACAGATAACCAGTCCGGAGTAGATACTCCGGCAGCCAGTGAACCACCTGCTCCGTAACCCGGGCCTCTGGTGTCACTCACGCTTCCGGCTATACCCAGTGTAAGAGTAAGATTCTTGGCAATCTTGGCATCGATGTTACTTCTAAGGTTGTATCTTGAGAATGTAAAACTCTCTACATTACCCTTTTGATCTAAATAACTCAACGAAGCAAAATACTTAATATTATCTGTACCACCGGTTGCAGTTACATTGTGCTGCTCTGTGATTCCTATTTTATATGTCTCTTTTATCCAGTCTGTGTTTCCCCAACCGTCAGAGTCGTCGCCGTTTGTCATTTTGCCAACCTGAGCTGCAGTGAAGACAGGATTGTTTCCGTCAAGCTCAAGGGCCTTATTGTACCAGTATGCATATCCCGGTCCGTCCAGGAATTTCGGGAAGTTGGCATTCATCGAAGCACCAACAGATCCTTTATAACTGATTTTCGAATCGCCTGTTTTACCTTTCTTTGTGGTGATAATAATAACACCACCCGCACTCTGCATTCCATAAACTGCTGCAGATGAAGCATCTTTAAGAATAGAGACACTCTCTACATCGTTGGGGTCAATATCATTTATTGAGCGTGGCATTCCATCTACAATATAAGATACTCCCGCTCTGGATCCGCGAATCCTCAACCCTGCAAAGTCTGCTCCCGGCTGGCCCGACTCCTGAACAGAAGAGAGACCTGCAACCCTACCTCCGAGAATACTGGAGATGTTGGTTGCCGGAGTCTTTAATAACTCGGAACCTTTAATTTGAGTTACAGACCCTGTGAGACTCGATTTCTGCTGGGTTCCGTAACCAACCACAATAATCTCGTCCAGCGCAGAGGCCGACTCCTTCATTGTAATATTTATTGTGGACTGACCGGTGTAATTCACAGCCTGGCTCTCCATACCAAGATATGTGAACTCAATTACACTACCTGCGGTTGCAGATATGGTGTAATTTCCGCGAAGGTCGCTTGCAGTATAGGTATTTGTCCCCTTGATGAGAACAACTGCACCTATAACCGGCTCCCCTCTGGTGTCGGTAATTTTACCTCTTACACTTGTTTGCGCATATGCAAAATAGGGGCAGAGTGTAAGGATGAACATAGTGAGCATAAGGGCCCGCAATGTCCGGAGATTCTTGAAAATCAGATGAACTTTTTCCATAGAATGCCTTAGATTTATAAATGATTATTTTTAATTGACGATTGTCCGTCAGTTAGTTGCCTTTAATGCTCCTCTCCAGTGAACTCCACCAGTTTCTGGTAACGATATGTGACATATCAAATATCATTACACCCCCGTCGTTACTCTTAAGAGCCTGTTCTACAGCCCTAAAAAATAGCTCTTCGTTACCTTCATACTGCTCTACATATATAGAGCCCACAACCGGAACTACCCCTCTTGTAATCTCCTTTACCAGTTGCGAGCCACCCTCTACAGTGTACCAATATGTCCTGCTGTTATCCATTCCCGGTTCATCTCTGCGCCCCGGTTTCCCGGATGCATTGTCAAGATCTGCCTTAGTGACTGTTGTGTAGTATAATCCCGTCATATAGATATCCAGAAGCTCTGCGTATCCGCTGTTCTTATAGTTTGGCGTTGCCCACCAAAACTCCTTTGACGGATCGTAATCTTTACTGGCAAAATTTACCCCTACATAGTAGTAGGTAGGATACCAGGCACCTGTATAGTCACCTATAATAAGTTTTTTATTTACGCTGCGAAGCATATTGTGAACATCGATCATAAAATTCTTTATCACCATTGCCCTCCACTCAGACCATAAAGGGAACAATTTTCCTGTCTTATACTCCATTTTCCCATCATCTTTCTTAACCCAGTAGAGGATATCATCTGGAAAGTTCTCCACTTTTACTCCCGAGTACTCTTCGAAAAGTCTCTTGGAGAGTGGGCTAAAATCTGATGTTATATTATCGAACCTCATCCTGTCTAAAATAAGGCCATCCAATTTCTTATACTTTGAAGCAAACTCACGAAGAATATCTAACTGATACTTTTGAACCTCCGGATTAGCAGGATTCATCATACCATTATAGTTCCATTTCATCTCACCGATAGGCATCATCTTGCCCTCCCAGTAGACCTGGGACTGCCATTGCGGATACTGTTTATAGATAACCCCTCTGTTGAAGAAGTTGTGCCCGCCGGCAAAAATATTAAGAGAGGCGTGAACCCGAAACCCGAGTTTGTGCCCCTCTTTAATAAATATTGCCATCATATCGAAATCTTCACTTCTGTAGTGCCCTTCCCACTCTCCCATATAAGGGGCAATTTTGCTCTTATAGAGAACCTCTCCCATAATGGATTTTACATCTACAACCACATCAGTAAATCCAATTTTTCTTAACCTCTCCAGGTAAAACCTGATAGAATCGGCCGATCCCATTCTTTGGAAATTGGCTTCGCAATCGATCCACATATACTTTGGCTTATCCTGGCCATTAACAGAGAGGCTCAAAATAAGAAGCGCTACAAAAATGATAAGTCTCTTCATAATTTTATTGTTTGTGTTCTATTTAACCACAAACATAATAAATTATTTTATTCAAAAGCAAATTATAATAAATTATTTTATTAATTGAGCTTTAATTTGTCAATAAATGATTCTATGGCAATAATTGATACCATAGAATTTTTATTAATTAAGTTTTTATTACACTATATAATGGAATTGCGATTGCACAATTTGACCGCAGGTTCTTTCGTTAATAAATATATTCGAGTTATAGTCTCTAGTTAATAATATATTTTATTAATTAGTTTGTCTATTTTAAATATTATACTACTTTTGCGATAGTTTAAACCTAACAACAGCTATGAGCCTATCCTGGATTGACATTCTTATTATGTGCTGCTACATTGTGGCAATAATATCTATTGGTTTCTACCTATCGAAAAGGGCAACCAAAAACATCGATACCTACTTTTTAGGTGGTAATAAAATCAAGTGGTACTATCTGGGGCTCTCAAACGCCTCCGGGATGTTTGATATTTCGGGCACAATGTGGACAGTTGCCATTTTGTTTGTTTACGGACTAAAAAGTGCATTTATCCCCTGGCTTTGGCCGGTGTGGAACCAGGTATTCGTTATGGTATTCCTTGCAATCTGGATGAGAAGGTCAAATGTAATGACGGGTGCAGAGTGGATCTTAACAAGATTTGGAGGGCGGGGAGGTAGATACTCTCATATAATTGTAATCTCTTTTGCCGTGATAAGCGTGATTGGCTTTATGGCCTACTTTTTTGAAGGGATAGGAAAATTTGCAATTATGATTCTTCCGTGGGATCTATCTGCAGATTTAGGATTTATGACACTCACATCTGCAAACTCATACGCACTCCTTATTATAGGTGTTACAACACTCTATACACTAAAGGGGGGTATGTTTAGTGTGGTTGCTGCAGATGTTTTTCAGTTCATAATAATGACCGTTTCTTGCCTGATAATAGGATACATAGCATATACCTCAATTACCGGAGAGCAGATTGCTGCCCTTACACCTGCCGGATGGGACAACCTCTTCTTTGGATGGCATCTGGATCTTAACTGGGATGGGCTTATGCCATCTCTAAGCGACAAGATAGCATCCGACGGCTACGACCTTTTTGGCCCGCTGGTAATGCTGATGCTCTTTAAAGGTATCTTTGCCAGCCTTGCAGGGCCGGTTCCAAGCTACGATATGCAAAGGATTCTCTCTACCCGCAAACCATCTGACGCAGCAAAGATGAGTGGGTTTACAATATTGGTTCTCTATGCCCCAAGATACCTTATGGTTGCAGGCCTTGCTGCCCTTAGTATTGTCTACCTCTCACCCCAACTGGCCGGAATGGGTGCCAATGTAGACTTTGAGACAATTCTACCAATGGCAATAACCAAATTTGTGCCTGTCGGGCTAAAAGGGTTGCTGCTCGCAGGATTACTGGCCGCATTTATGGGAACACTGGCTGCTTTTGTAAACTCGGCTCCTGCCTACATTGTTAACGACCTATATAAGAAATATATAAACCCCAACGCAGCCCCTAAAACCTATGTAAGATACAGCTATCTCGCCTCAATTATTCTGGTTGTGGTGGGAGTTGCATTCGGCTTTTACGCTAAATCTCTTAACTCCCTTACCCTGTGGATAACATCTTCTCTTTACGGAGGTTATGCAGCATCCAATGTACTTAAGTGGATCTGGTGGCGCTTTAACGGATACGGATACTTCTGGGGAATGCTTTTCGGACTAATGTCATCTACTATCAAACTGGTATTCTTCCCTGAGATTGCAGATATCTATATCTTCCCGGCTATTCTGCTATTCTCATTTATCGGATGTTTTGCCGGAACACTGCTTACCAAGCCAGATTCCGAAGATTTGCTCAAAAAGTTCTATAAAAATGTAAGACCGTGGGGATTCTGGAAACCTATCCACGATAAGATTGTGGCAGAAGACCCTACATTTGAGGGAAATAAAGATTTCAAAAGAGATGCTGTAAATGTGGTTGTTGGTATTGTTTGGCAGATGTCTCTGGTTGTGCTTCCAATTTATCTGGTAATTCATAACTACACTGCTATGTGGATAACGCTCTCTATAACTGTTGTTTCTATGGTTATCCTTAAATACAACTGGTACGATAAACTCAAATACGCCGACAAAGGGTACGAAAAGATCTAATAATTTGATAAATTTGTGTGCCTAATAAATAAAAATGAATACCTCATTTCTTCAAAAGAGCTACGAAGGCAACAGAAGTGCCTCACTTAAAAAGGACATAATTCGTCTTTTGGTTATCGGAGGTAACTATAGCATCACCGACATAAGCAAAGAGATGAACACAAGTGTTCCAACAATTACAAAATTGATTGTGGAGCTTATAAGTGAGGGGTATGTTCTTGACTTTGGAAAACAGGGAACAAACGGAGGAAGGAGGCCCAATGTTTATGGACTTAACCCGGACGCCGGGTACTTTGCCGGAGTAGACATAAGTAAAGACTCTATCTCCATAGGGGTAATTAACTTCAAAGGGGAGATGACCGAGTTCGCAGGTAACAAAGAGTTTGTTATGGAGAACACAATCGAGTCTCTTGACTCACTCTGTTCTATAATTAACTCTTTCTTAAACAAACTCTCAATTCCAAGAGATAAGATTCTCTCGCTGGGTGTCAATCTATCCGGGAGGGTCAACTCAGAGTCCGGATACAGCTACAGCTTCTATTTTCTTGGAGAGAAGCCGCTCTCTATGCTTATAGAGGAGAGGGTAGACTGCCCTGTCTATATAGAGAACGACTCTAGAGCGATGACCTATGGCGAGTTTATGATGGGAAGTGAGAGTCACGTTAAGAATATGATATTCATAAATGCCAGCTGGGGCCTTGGTATTGGAATAATAATGGATGGCAGGCTCTATTATGGCAAGTCCGGTTTCTCGGGAGAGTATGGACACTTTCCATTTTTTGACAACGAAATTATTTGCAGATGCGGTAAACGCGGATGCCTTGAAACAGGTGTTTCGGGATCTGCAATACATAGAATGTTTACCGAAAGGCTCAAAGAGGGCAGAGTCTCTATGCTATCCGGCAAATTCAACAACGGTCTGGAGATTACACTCGAAGATATAATGGATGCTCTCCAAAAAGAGGATGTGCTTGCAATTGAGATAATCGAATGTGTGGGTAATGAGATGGGAAAAGCTATATCCGGGCTCATAAATCTCTTCAACCCGGAGCTTATTGTACTGGGAGGTACACTTGCAGCCGCCAAAGAGTATATAATGCTCCCAATAAGAAGCGCCATAAACAAATACTCTCTTATTCTCGTTAGCAAAGACACCAAACTTAAACTATCCCGCCTGGGAGAGAAGTGCGGAGTAACCGGTGCCTGTATGCTCGTACGCAGCAAAACACTTGGGCTGCTTTAGTATTAACTCTAATTATAATATTTTGTAATTTTGATCAATAACCCTTGATGCTCTCTCTTTGGCTATTCCCGTTTTATTTCCAAGATAAAAACGGTATGTAAAGCCTATCAAAAAGAGTTGTTTAATATTATTTGATTTTGTGATAAGAAGATAGTTATCGGAGTAGGTTTTTAAAATGTTACTATTTTGATTAAGAATATCATAGGCAGATAAAGTCAAATCGACCCTTCTGCGGAAGAGAGGTTTTGATAAAAATGCATTCCATATTGTAAATAAATCATCACTTCCGGAAATAAAGCCGGTGTACTTTCTTATATTAATATCTGATCTAAATATAAAATCTCCTGGCAGTTTTAAAACCACATCTCCGGAATAATTAAAAACCCATCCAATTTCCCGGGGCTTTCCAACTATTGAATATTGATTACTAATATTCTCTGCTTTTACACCAATTATAAAATCAATATCCTCAAATTTTGTTGTCAGATTTAGGTTTGCTGAGGAATTTAAAGATTTTGAAGCAATTTTTATGGAATTTATATAAGAGAACCCCTTATTTAACATCATCTCTAATTTCCCAGTCAAAAAAAACTTGTTCTCATTAAAGAACGCGATATCATCATATCTGAACCCGAATATATAAAAGCCATCCTCATTAACCGGCATTGTATACTTGACCCCAAAATCGTCATACCAGGATTTCATTATTATTTTATTGAAAGCAATAGTACTAATAAAAGTGAGCGATCTGTTACCATATGAATTTTCGGATTTCTGTTTTCTATCAAAAAATCTTTTGGGGTCAGTTGAGCGACCAATACCAAGTAATAATGTGTTATTAAACTCAGGTTTAAGATTAGGATTTCCGTTCGAAATATAAACAGGATTTGAGTTATCTTTAATAGGCTGTAATTGATTTATTGAAGGCGGTTTGCTATTACCTTTATACTGAATAATAAACTTACCTACTCCTGCTTTATTATAGGAAAGATTCAATTCAGGAGCAATATTGGTCACTTTATTGGAAAAAATGGAAGAATCATTTAAAAATTTCATTATTAGTGGACTTATATTCAGGCCAATAGTATATGATAATTTCTCCTTATTCTGTACTTTGGGCATAATAGTTAAAGAGAAAGACTGATCTGTAATCTTATTAGTGTATTCACCCGAATAATCCTTGACTAATATACTATAACTATCGTTTAAACCCTTATTATATGTGTTTTTAACCATTTCATTTATCCTTGACGAAACGTTGTATTGAAATGATAAAATTAAATTCTTGAAAACCGGCTGAGAATATGTTAATCCGGAAGTTAACGAGATGTAATTATTACTGGTAGCAGATTGCTGGTTTACATTTATGACAGAATCAGAATTTGAGACAAAGTAATTATTGTTAGATATTTTCTGGCTTGAAGAATAGTCAATTGAGACATTAAACCTTATACCTTTTCCGGTTTTAGATAATTTCTTAATTATACTTAAACTAACGCCTCCTCTATTAATATCTGAATTTCCAAACTCTTTGCCATATCCATAATTAATTGTATCTCCTAATGGGGTTTTTGAACTGTATTCTTTTGTATTGTTATCGGTATTTGTTGTTTTAAAGTAGTTGGCTTTTACTACAATCATATAATCTGACCCTGAATTCAAAGTTAAACCTGCCATAAATTTATGAATGCCATTTTTTGAATCTTCAATTTTTATCTGATCATCAATAATAATATTATCCGAAAGATAATTCTTTTGGTAAATTTCCATTTTAGAATCTTTATTGTCCTTATTGAAGGTGTAAGAAAAATCAGATTTTATGCTTTTTGAATTTTTATTAATAGCTGTATTAATATTTGATCCGGCACTAAAACTATTAATATTTCCAACTGAAGTTGAAACTGACTTGGGTATATTTGCAGCTGTACCAATAAAGGCGTATTGATTCTGTTTGTCGAATTTTGCTAACATCCCATCTGTTTTATATCTGCTTTTCAGTCCAACAGATGCATTGCTATTACCTACCCACCCATTTATTTCGTTTTTAGTTTTCACATCTGCCGTCTTTTTCGAATTACCATCGTCAATCCCTAAGAAGTCCAACTCTTCTGACCTTTTATCAAAGACTTTAACATTCTGCACTAATCTGGCGGGTAGAATTTTTGAAACATAGGAGGGATCACTTGTGAAAAAAGTTCTTCCATTTACCGTAATTTGTTCAAGGATTGACCCATTAACTGTAATCCTTCCATTTTTGTCAATAGCCCAACCAGGGAGTTTTCTGAAAAAATCTTCCAGCATATCGGACTCTTTAATGTCAAATGCAGATGCATTGTATTGAATGGTATCTCCAATCATTTTAACAGGTATTGTCGTTGCCTTAACTTTTGCCTCATCTAAGAGAAAAGAACTCTCTTTCATACACTTAGTGCCTAAATCTTTTACAACGCCAAGTGAATCTAAAGAATTGCCATCTAAAAAAAATACATTATTAATAATTAGGGGGTGGAATCCAAGATACTCCAAAACAATATCGTATTTATACCATGGGCTTAATTTTTGAAAAACAATCTTTCCGGAAGAATCGGAAAGTGAATAATTATAAACCTCTTTTTTATCACTAATATCTATTTTACTATCATACCTGAAGAGCGATGCCGTTACAAATTCAAGAGGCTGATTGTTTGTACTATCTTTTACAAGCATAGTTATCTGAAAATTAGCATCTAATACTTTTGGCGAGGATATTGGTTTTTTATCTTGAGAAAAAATCAAATTCACATTTAAAAATAATAAAGTGATCAAATATTTTTTAACAATTGGTTTGAATCTATCTAAAAAAAATGCATGCATATGTGTAGTATAGAAAATATATAATAATATTGATAGCTAATAATTGATTATCAATAAAATAATGCGTTTTACATATTCTAATAATTTCAATTTTGTAAATATAACTACATCATTATCACATTAAAATAACAAACGTTTTTGCTGCGTTTTGCTGCGCATTTTTTACAGACAAAAAAATGATTGTCTGTAATTTACAACTCTTCTGCTGCGATATGTTGCGCGTTAGCTGCGGTGATTCGGTTCGTTTTTGAAGATCAAGAATGTGCTTTCTGGGTCGAATGGAAGATTTTTAGTTGAAAGGATTTTTTCTTTTATCCTCGCTTTTATTGCTCTAACACTCGATTGCGTGTTATTGAGCAATTCAGAAATTTCTTTTGGACAAAATTTGAGGTCAAATAAAACTAAAACAACTATTTCCATATCTGATAAAGTTGATAGATACTTAATATTTGGATTTGCAGAAATAAAAGAGTCACTATTTGCTACTTCAGAGAGTTTATCCTTTGAAAGAGAGCGAAGAGTGGTGAGTGTTTCATTCAAATCATCAGACAACTCATTTGAAAATTTTCTGCTTCGGTTAGCATGTTTATTTACATCAACAACCAATTTTGGTAAAGCCTCTCCTGATGTTTCGCGAAGCTTGCTGATTAAGTTGGTCCGTTTTAATTCGCTTTCTAAAACTTTTCTTTTTATCATACAATCCTCTCTTTCAAGTTGAATTGTTTTATTTTTTTTTACAAGATATATATATGAAAAAGAAAAAAATAAAGCCAATATAAAAATAGATGCGGAAAGAATGATTATAATAGTTTCTAATTTAAGTTGCATTTGAGTTAAATTACCTAATCTTGATTGCAAATTTCCAACTTTGTTCTTGTCCATTTCTGAATGATAAGTGAGGAAAGAAAGAATCTGTTTTTGATTGTACTCAAAGGCTAATTTAAAATCTCTCACCTCAAAATGTGGATTAGTTAGTAACTCATAATTGAGATGAAGAGGATTCTCAGACGAGTTCTCAGTAAATTTTAGTGTAAGCTTTGTATACAATAAAGCACTGTCAGGATTATTAATAGTTATGTATTTTGAAGCAATTTGATTGTAAATATTTGTGTTCATTATTGTATCGCTGGCAAACTCAACAGCTATATCAAGCATTTTTTTTAGATACTCAAGAGATTTGTTTTGATCATTTTCTTGTGAATAATATTTCTGCATTTTATCATAAACGTCATACTTTATATTTGGAGAAAGTGAGTCAATATTATTAAATGACCTAAGAAGAGTGAGAAATTTATCTTTCTTATTTTGAATCAGATATAATTCCATAAGTTCAAGTTTGGCCCTCTGAACCTCAATATGATATTCTAATTTTGAATTTAATTCTATGCTTTTTTCAAAATGCTCTTCTATAATTTTAACTCGCTTTGTTGAAGATATTAAATCAGGAAAAGAAGAACTTTTGTTTGACATTAATACTCTCCCTAAGCAAGTATAAATTTGGCTTTTAAAGTCGTCGTCTTGAATGTTTTTTAAAAAATAGATTCTTTCTGCCATTCGTAAATCGGGATAAAACATAGGGGTGAGTAAATTATGTTTATCATTTACAAGTCCCTTGTATAAAATAGATCGGCAAATATTTCGATAGTCTCTCCCTTTTTTATACCAATCTACGGCAAGTGAAATAACAGAATCATCTTTATCGATAATCTCTGCTTTATTTCTAGCAATCGTTATTAATAGTGAATAATAAGCTCCGTTTTTTCTAGATAGATTTTTATGGTTCAAAGATTTGAGACTATCCAGAACTTCATCTGGCTTTTCGTACAATATCTTATCCCATTGCTGCAGTTGATCATAAATAATCTCCTGTTCACCCTTGAATGATAAGCATGATATTAGTTGGCATGAAAGTAAGATAATCAGTAGATTTCTCATAGTGGACAAAAGTAATAATTATCAATGATTTTTTACACTATCCGAATATATTGTAATTTTAAAAAATTTCTCATACAAGTAGAGCATAATCAGCCGCATATATTCATTTCCAAAGCAACTCTCACAGCAGGAACGCCAATTTCATCACGGGCTTAATAATAAACCCTTAGACCAGCAGGGCAAACTCAGCCGTAAGGAGCGAACTTGTGAGCGGATGAGGATTGGACGTTACCCGTTGTGCTAAGAGGTTATAAGCCCAAAACGTGTAAAAGAAGCGTTCCTACACTCTACAAAAATAATTACTCTCATTTCAGTTTCACCAGCACAACTACCGGGTTGTCGGTCTCTTTTAGACCGTCGGCTATCTTTTTGAATTTATCAGACACTTTATGGGTTTGGGCGTGTTGAATAAAATCAAGGGCATCAATAAATGATATCATATACTCATCATCGCTGATATAAATTGGCCAAAACGCAGGGCCACCTTCAAAATCATCAACGAAGCCAATTTGAGTATAAGCCGGCTGATCTGCAAAAGTAAAAGCTCCGTTTGTCTTATTAAATACAGCACAAGTAATTGGAAATAATATTTTTTTTCCGCTTCCAGATTTAGCCTCTCTTGGCTTATGAGCAAGTGATCCTAAATTAAACTGTAGGAATAAATAATCTCTACTTTCAAAAATATCTGCATAAAGATAAATAACTGGAGAATTTGCTCCTGTACGACTATTGTAATCACTTTTTGGCTTAAATTCTCCATATTTTATAATAAAAGCAGTGTCTATCTCTAAATTTTTATTAATACTTAAAACATACTCATCCAAACCATTTATTACTCTTACTGAATCTCTGAAGTTGAAAATTCGTGGGTCTGTAAACGAATACGCTCTTGACAGCTCACTTACAAGCTTTTTTTCTGCCTCGGGATATTTTATTGTAAGTTTATAATTTGACGTGGTATCCACTACTACAACAGAGTAATCATTCACTTTAGCCATACTCACAGATAAGAAATAGGTATTTTCGTCCAATTTGCAAAATTTGGTAAAATTATAGCTGGATGAGTTGACATTTGTTCTGTAGTTAACAGATCTTATAAATTGGCCCCCAGATGTATACTCAGTAATTTTATCAAATGATCGTATGCAGATATTCCCTGTGCTACTTTCAATTTGCAGATCGCTTATATATCCATACTCCTGCGGCCCTCTCCCATATCTATTGAATTGCCTTATAAACTCGCCTTTTGTGTTAAAAATTTTAAGTATTGAAGAGTGATGTCCCTTAACTTCATTAACATAGATAAGACTACCCTCAAAAAATAGGCCCCTACGCACGGTTCCAACAAGCGAACTATCATTTGTCCCTAAAGGAATATAAGAAATATCACTTGCTATCTCGGAGAGGCCAACGACTCTTCCTTTCCCAATGCTGCCCGCAACATCAATAACCCTAAGATCAAGCTTCTGATTATCACTATTTGATACACAGGAACTAAGAGAGATTAGTAAAGCTATTGCTATTAAAATTTTTTCTTTCATACTAAAGATTTTTACAAAATAGTAAATAATAGATCTTTTTAAAATCATTTTTAAAATTAGTAATTGGTGAGATGGTCTAAGGCGTCTCTTACTGTCTAAAAGCCGGATTCATTAACTCCTGTTCGGAACGGGGTATACCAATTTTATCTGCCCAACCTCTCCATTGTTTAACGGAAGAAAGTACTTGTGCAAGAACTTGATCCATTTCTGAGGAATTTAGTCTAAAATATTCACCTACACTTTTAGCTAATTCAAAATCCAACGCATTATTGTCAATATCGATGTTTAGGGCTAAACCATTCTTATCTATAGATGGATTTAAATCATAGGCAGGCGATAATTCCCATCCTTTATCTGTTAAAATAAATCCGTGATTTCGGAGATGATCGTCGGTGTTGGAAACCGCTATATTAAAAACGACCCTACGCCATAGTTCTGTTAAATTCTCTTTGACATGACAACCATTTGATTCAATGAAGTCTACCAAGTCCAGATAACTCAAAGGATGATCCTTGATGGTCTCTTCATCGTTTCCCGTCATAGTCATAGCCGATGAAAAATGTATCCTATTTGTTCCTTCCCGGTCAAAACGTTTGGTGAAAAAGGTATGATACTGTCCACGTAATTTCTCGATGCTACAGTATGACATTTTGATTCCTGCATTTATAGCCAATTGATAGGTTAAATACTCCCACGCCCCTTTATCGATGCTATCGTTTTTTGATGGGAATTTCGCTATCCAAAGTTCACCCTGCTCATCTACAACATTCGCCTTTGGCCTTGCTCCACCCAAGGATGAGCCAGGTGCAACCAAAATATCCAACCATTTTCTTATAGCATCGCTATCAGTATCATTCTCATAGTGCTCCACCGCTTGCTGCAGTTCACGGACCGTGGACCAAGGTGGTACCGCTTTTTCAATATTATTATCCAGAAATGGACCTTCAGGATCAAGTTTAAAGCGCAAAGCCCCAATTCTAGTCACGTCATATATTCCGAGCAAGTAATCGATGTCGTATAAGTTTCGGGCTTTATTGCCTCTTGTTTTTGCCAAGAGGGTTTCACGACGTTTCATTAAAGTCCGTCCCCAAGTGTCAGGCATACTATCCATAAATAGCCCAAAATTTTCTTTGTTATGGGGGAATTGCAGTCCAGAATAGAATTGAATATCTGGGTCGATAAGTCTGTGGCCTCCTGTTTTTAGCCAATCTTTATCGTATTCAAAACTAAAGGCTTTTCGACCTTTTGCTTGGTGGGCAGATAATATTCCTAACATCATTGGCTGGGACATCCCCTTCCAGTGTGCATAAACATAGATATCGATTTTTGACGTCACCATTTTACAGTAATTCTAAGTCTTGCAATTTCCTTCCGAATTCATCATCGGCAGCCAATTTTAAGAAATCGTCCTGCAAGCTAAGTATTCGCAGGACATTAAAATAAGCCCCAATGGCGACCCCGGGATCACCTTTTTCAACCAAATACAAAGTAGAGCGCGCTATGCCTGCCCGTTCGGCCACTTGTATAGACGTTAGTTTTCTACGCCTTCGCGCGAGCTTTATGTTCTCGCCCATTTTCTCCAAAAGCATCTTGTATTTAGGTAGGACCAAATGTTTTCTCATATCAAATGTTTGTTATTTCATACAAATATAGTAAATGTGATTGAAATAACGAACGTTTCAAAAAATATATCACTCGGATACTCTTATTTTAGTTTCACCAGCACAACTACAGGGTTGTCGTCTTCTTTTAGACCGTCGGCTATCTTTTTGAACTTGTCAGATACTTTGTGGGTTTGGGCGTGTTGGATAAATTTATAAGCGTCAATTATAGTCACCATATAATCATCTTCACTTATATATTCCGGCCAAACTGCCGGACCACCCTCAAAATCATCAACAAAACCAAACTGGTTAATCTCCGGTTGATCTACATATTGAAATTGCCCGGTTTTTTTGTTGAAGAGTGAAGCTGTTATAGGTTCCTCTAACGTCTCCCCTCTTTCTCCTGCTTTACCTCCTTGTAACTTAATCCTTGGTTTTTTACAAAATTTAAGTATGTCAATGGAGGTGCAAGTAATGATTCATCATTGGTTTCTAAGGGTATATAGTCTATACTCTCTGCAATATCAGAAAGATTAACTACACTGGTTTTTCCGACATTCCCTGCTAAATCAATTACTCTTAAGTCCTTCGTTTTTTCTTCTTGTGTACAAGAGAATAACGTAATCGTCATTACAATTAATAATATCAACCCTGATAAAAATAATCTACAAACTCTAAAATTATTACACATATTGATACCATTTAAATCAATTAAACAACCCGAAAAATATTAAATACCGCTTAGGTACTCAGCACCCTAAAATTATGATAATTACTTTGTTTGAGCAAATAAATCTATTGATTTTTTTCAAAAGAAATCTCACAGCAGGAATACAATTCTCTCCACGGGCTGTATAATAAAAACCCTTCGCAACAATAGGGCACACTCAGCCGGAAGGAGCGAACTTGTGAGCGGATGAGGATGGACGTGCACAATGAGGATTGACGTGCCCGTTGACGGATTACCTGTACAAATAGTATTTTTGGGATAGTTTCCGGAAGCTCTCTACATCTTTGTACCAGTACTCTTTGATATCTTCGAAACGGTGGCGTTCGGAGAATTTAAGGCGGATATAGTCGCTGCCGGAGACCTGGTCAAACATACGAAACCGTTTAGGGTCTGCATTTTTAAAGACTGCCTTTTCGGGGTAGAGCTCTGCAAGAGCCTCCATTACATAAAATTGAATATCTGTAAGGGGTGCCTTCTGCTCATCCATAAGATGGACCTGAACCCCCTGGAGGTTTTTCCCAACACCTACTGCGTAAAATGGTTTTATGTGCATAGGGCGGAAATGAACTCCGGGAATTGAGTAGTTGTTTAGAAGAGAGGCAAGTGATTGTGCCTCTATCCATTCGGCAGCAAACAGCTGGAAAGGAATTGTGTATCCTACACCTATTGAGATATATCCAAGCTCCCCAAGAATGCCTGAGACAGGATAGAAGAGAGAGGTCTCCGGTTGTGGAATATGTGGTGAAGATGGTACCCACTGCAGACCGGTCTTACCGAAGGTCATACATCTTCTCCACCCCTCCATTTTCACTACCTTCAGTTTGCATTTCATACCAAGCATATTCTCTTCATTAAGCATCATTGCAAGCTCCCCGCAGGTAAGCCCATAGATATAAGGAATCTTGAACTGGCTCACAAAGGAGATAAAACCATCCTCTGCAAGATTTCCTTCAACTCTATTACCTCCCAATGGATTTGGTCTGTCCAGAACAATGAACTCTATATTATTCTCTGCCGCTGCCTGCATAGCAAGCCCCATTGTGCTTATGTAGGTAAAGGAGCGACATCCTATGTCCTGAATATCATACACAAGCACATCAATGCCCTCAAGCATCTCCTTTGTTGGTTTTCTTGTTGAACCGTAGAGAGAAAAAACTGGAATTCCGGTTTTAGGATCAGTTAAATTCTCAATTTTATCTCCCGCGTGAACATCTCCCCTCACACCGTGCTCGGGGCCGAAAAGGGCAACCAGATTAACATTGGGAGCCTCAAAAAGTACATCAATTGTAGATTTAAGAGTGTTGTCAAACCCGGTTGGGTTTGTTATCAGCCCTACCCTTTTACCTTCCAGTATTTTAAATTTCTGCTCTTTGAGCACATCTATACCGGTGTCTACATCCTGGGCCGGTAGTACGGCAGAAGCGAACATAAAGGAGATAGTGATCAATAACCTTGTTATTTTCATTTTCAATTGTTATTAGTTTTTAATATCCAATATTAACTTTTAGCCGGAATTTTGCGTCCGAAGTTTTCATCAACCTTAATGAATGCTGTAACTACTATTGTGGTAACACAACATATCATAATCCAGTAGAAGAAATGCTCATAGCCAATCAACTCCTGAAGCCATCCCGCAGCCATTCCCGGGAGCATCATTCCAAGAGCCATAAACGCAGTACATATCGCATAATGAGATGTCTTGTGCTCACCATCGGCAAAGTATATCATAAATAACATATATGCTGTGAATCCAAATCCATAACCGAATTGTTCTATAAATACACAAAGGTTAATTATAAAGAGATTATCCGGCTGAAAAACACTCAGATAGACAAAAGTTGCACACGTTAAAGATATGCTCCAGGCCATCGGCCATAGCCATTTTTTAAGACCGCCTCTTGCAGCAATAATACCTCCGATGATTCCTCCAAGGGTGAGTCCCAGAATACCAATAGTACCATATACAAGACCAACCTGACCGGTTGTGAGCCCTAGCCCACCAACCTCTTTAGGGTCAAGAAGGAATGGAGATATTAACTTAACAAGCTGAGCTTCAGGGAAACGGTAGAGAAGCATAAAAGCAATTGCAATTCCAGCCTGTTTTTTCTTGAAGAAAGATGCAAATGTGGCAAAAAACTCACGGAAGATTGTGCCGGCCGTAACCTCTTTAGCAGGCTTGTCGCTGGCAGGTCTTGGCAGGATATATTTATGATATAGCATAATAGCTATAAAGAAGCCGGATAAAATGAAGAATGTTACAGACCAGGCAAAAGATAAATTTCCGGAAATTCCTTTAAATGTAGTAGTTGCACTTGCATCCAGTTTAGAATCTACCTGAACCATTAGATAGGCAGGTTTGTTCCAATTTTCGGAGGTGAACTCCAATCTCTCTCCATAAGGGATGAATAAACTTTTATCTCCCTTGTCCAGTCTTGTATTGAGGACAAGTTTCTCTCCGGGAAGGGGTGCTTTGGAGAGCCTTACCTCAACCAGCTGTGCACTCCCGGTTTTTGCGTTAACCAAACTCTCATCTATCTCAACTCCAAAGTTTCTCTTTATAAAACTGCTCAGAGGAGTGGCAACAGATCTGCTCCACCAACTTTCTCTTTTGCCGTTATTTACCCCACTACTCTCTTCTGCTGCAATAAAACCGTTTGAGATATTATGCTCAGATGCATAATTCTTTAGCATAGCAACAGAGTCGGCAGGTACAGTTCTGGTACCTATATTAATTGCAGATGGAGTGGCAGAGAAGATATACTCATCTGCCTGAATTGTGTTTTGAGGGAGAAGAGTTGTATCTGCCTTAGGCATTACTATCTCCGACGCATAGGTTGGCGAAGCATTTACCTGTATTTTTACTGGTTCAAGACCTGTAGATGACTCAAGTGCTCCGGCAACGATAATTAAAAGTCCCTGACCGGCAATTGTGGCAACTCTGTAAAAGGTACTTCGAATGCCTACATACATCGCCTGTTTATTTGTGTCCAGGGCCAGCATATAGAAACCATCTGCAGCAATATCGTGAGTGGCAGAGCTGAATGCAACAAGCCAGAATATTGCAAGAGACCATTGGAAAAATGAGGTGGTCGGGATAGAAAAAGCAATTCCTGCCAGACCTGCACCTACAAGTAGTTGCATAGTGACAACCCACCACCTTTTTGTCTTGAGTAGATCTACAAACGGGCTCCAGAAGGGTTTAATAACCCAGGGCAGATATAGCCAGCTGGTATAGAGAGCAATATCTGTATTGGATATTCCAAGTCTTTTGTACATTATAACCGAGATGGTCATAACAGCCACATAAGGAAGCCCCTGCGCAAAGTAGAGTGAGGGGATCCACGCCCAAGGAGAGATTTTTCTATTACTCATATCTTAAAGTTTTTGTTTTAAAGTTAGGTTAATATCTCTTCTCCAGAGAGGCCCCCACAAAATAGTGGAGAAGAATCTGGTTGTAACTAAAACCTCTCTCCCCCATCACTGCGGCACCAATCTGACAAAGACCAACCCCGTGCCCCCATCCTGCTCCCTTAAGAGTAAATTTTGAAGGGTTTCCATCTTTATCTAACTCCCTCTCTACTATAAAGGCAGAGCTGTAGAGGTGAGAGTTAGATAGTGTGCGTCTTATCTCCAGCTCCTTACCAATGACACGCGTTCTCTTTGTGCCAACAATTTTAAGTTTGGTAAGCCTTCCGCTGGTGCCCCGCTCTACGGGAATAAGATCCAGAATGGTCCCATAATCGGTTCCTGAGCGCTTTGCAACCAGCTCCGAGATCTCCTGCTGAGAGTAATCTACTCTCCATCTGTAGAAGTTAATTGTCTCCTGGTCGTAGTTATTGAGCACCTGTGATAGTATCACCTTATCCGATGTGTTACAGAAGGAGTCCGGCGAGGTAAGTATCCACTCTTTTGCATTACTTTCAATTGTAAGATCCGGCATTGGGGAGTCATCTGCAAGGTCTCTCTTTGCGGTGAGATATGGATATTTTATATCCTCCCAGCAGTTTTGAAACTCTTCAAAAACCCCACCGCAGCTTTTTGAGTAGCGTGCGTCACAAATCTTTCCTTCGAACATCAACAACTCTCCCCAGGTTGCGGCTATCGCCTCTTTTACGATTTTGGTAGATGCTCTGGTGATTCCCTGATACCTCTGGCAGTGATCATCTGCACAGATATCAAATTTTGTGTGATCTTCCCTGTCGTACCACCTGATTAGCTCGCCCTCTGTCTCGGTCATTGTGCTGTACACCTCTTTTGAGGCGGTTATCTCCCTGTTTTTCTCTATTTGGGCAAGCAGCCACGAGCGTGAAATAACGGCGTGTGCCTTTAGAAGCTCCAGTGAAGCAGTTGCGCTCATCTCCGAAGAGATCACAGATGTGAGATACTCCTCAACCCCCAGTATATTGATTGCAGTGATTTTACTATCCTCTGTAATAAGCTTTAAAGAGCCTTTAAAAACCTGGTTCTCTTTGCGTTCCCAGTGGAAGTTAATGCCGATGGTAACATCCGTCAGTTCAAAAGAGGCCTGCTCCTCATTTACGGGATCAAACCGGATTGTATCATACAACTCACCTTTCCATTGGATTTTGTTATCCTTGAAGCTAACAGATTGCTCTCCCGAATACTCTTTGCCATTAAACAGAAAGGGGGTATTGAGTTTAAAGCCTATTTGGGGCTCAAACATTATTCCTACGCTCACTTTTGGCTCATTCATATCACAGTATGGATTTAATTTTGTTTACAATTGCTAATGATTTCGGTTCAGATATGCAGATCTCGTTTAGAATCTCCCGGATATCGTTTTGGTCAATCTTTTCGAAATCCTTCTCGAGAGGTGTAATCATTACTCCTCCCAAATCTACCGAAGCGGGGCTCAGAAGTATGTTTGCCTCTCCCTCCGCAAAATAGTGGGAGGGGCGGTGCTTTTCGCGAATATATAACAGAGTGGTATAGATCTCTCTATCAAACCAGCAAAGGATATTTACCATCGGCTCCCTCTCTCCATCCTTAATCTCAAGGGTGGCAAATATCTTTTCAAAGAGGGTGTTTGCCTCAACGGCGCACGAGGACTCAATGGCTATCAATCCGTTAAAGACAGATTTAACGAGAGAGACCCTGCTCCTGTTTGATGTGAAGATATCTTCACGACCAAGAGATGCCAGCTCTCTCTCTATGGTAAGAAACCCTCTGTTCCCTGCCTGAAAATGAAAGTGGTCCGGTGCAGATGCTCCACATTTTGGGCCGTTATAAAAGAGTGTATACCCTTCAAGCTCCTTTGCCAGGTTTAACATAGCGTCAAACCTGCCCGATATAAGCTGGTCTGTATGGGCCAGAAGCGGAATTGTGAGATGGCGGGGGAAGATTGGGAAGGGGTTTATAAGGACAGTATAGGGGTTCGCCTCATCTCTGTTATTGACATACTCCAGCCCCTTCTGGATTGCAGGCCTGTTCTCTTTACAAAGGAAACATTTTCTCTCGCTTATAGATTTGGCATCTACCTTTGCGGCAGATGATGTTATCCTGGCGGGGTTGAACTGAACCTTGAACGGGAAACCATCTACATTTACATCCTTTACCAAAACCCTCTCCAGCGCTTTATAGTTGGCCCCTGCCTGCTCCCAGGCTGCTAATTGCTCGTCAAAAAGAGCTGCAAGGTTGTGTGAATTGAGAGTTTCTGTCATTATAACTATTTTGAAGATCTCTTTTTGTTTAGAGCAATGCGTGCCATCAACTCCCAGGTGCGGATTCTGTCTTTGTATGTGTTGTGCCCGTTCATCTTAACTATATCCAGAGATGCATCTGAGTTTTCATCCCAGCGGCGGCAGTGGTAGAGTACATCGTAAACTCGTCCAATCTGAAAATTCCTTGAGATATTAAGCCCAAGAGCATAGTCCTCTCCGTAGCTGGTGTTTGGAACCTTAACATCTCTGAGGACAGGTGTGTAAAATGCGCGCGGAGCACCCAAACCATTTATTCTTAGAGCATTGTTGCGTCCGTTATCCGGAGTCCACTCTTTATGGTCAATAATTCCCGGAGCAATCATCTCCATATTGAAGTTGGTCATCATATATGTTCCCACAACCATTGCGCAGTTCTGCTCATAGAAGGCCTCCACAATTTTTTGAACCGTGTTCTCGTCACTGTAAACATCGTCGCTATCCAGCTGAATGGCAAATTTCCCGCATTTAGGGTGGTGAACTCCCATATTCCAGCAACCGCCAATACCGAGGTCAGTTCTGGCCGGCACTACGTGAATAAGTCTCTCATCCGAAGAGAACTTCTCAATTGCCTCATAGGTACCATCGGTTGAGTGGTTGTCCACAATAATCAGGTTGAACTTAAATTTGGTTTTTTGCATCAATACAGATTTCACTGCATCCTCTATGGTCTTTATCCTGTTATAAACCGGGATAATCACAGATGCTTCAACCTCAAAATTCCCCAGATTGAACTCAATCTTATCAAACTCAGGTTCCAGATAACCACCTATAATTTTAAGGTGCTCTGTGCAGGCTGCCTCCATCTCTATCTGGACTGCGCGGTTTTTAGGATCTACATAGTCAAAGATCTTCTCTCCCGATTTACGGGTATCCTGCTCAACCTCTGTGTAGAGGTACTCATTGATATGAACCAACTCTCCCTTTTGAGTCACCTTAAGACGAAGGTCATAAAGCCCCGCAAATTGGTATTTGGTGTTCATCTGAGCTGCAGCATCCTTAAGAGCTTGTGAGTTGTAAAAGAGAACCGACCCAAAGTTGAAATCATCCCTGAGGCTACCCATCTGGTATGTAACTACCGGGCTTGGCTTTTTAACCCCGTCAATAATCTGGAAATGGTCTGCATAGACCATTGCTGCAGATGTATCTGAAGCAAGTTTAACCATCCTCTCAAGAGCGAAAAGACCTAACACCAGTGTAGACTCTTTTGTGTAGATTAGTGAGTATTGCGAATCCGATCTCTCGGCAATCTTTTTAATGGCAGGAGTGCACTTCAATGATTCAATATGAACAATTTCACACCCTTCTATCTCTTGTGCAGATGTTTGTGTCGAAAGCAGATAAATCTTATTTACCAACATCGACTCCTTCAGCCCTTTAACTGTCTGTTCTACTTGTGCTTTATCCTGGTATGGAATGAAGCAGTTTACACATTTTGTCATAATTTTTGCATTAAACTATTTAGGTTGCTAAGATATTCATAAGAGAGCAAACGAGCAAAAAAAGAGTTATATTAATATAAAAAGCGTAAATTCGCCGCTTGCAATGAAAAATGAGATGCAACAATACGATTATCTTATAGCAGGGAGCGGTTTGGCAGGGCTTTATGCAGCCTTTGTGGCCTCAAAATACGGGAGCGTTGCAGTAGTTACCAAAAACAAGGTCTCCGACAGTAACACCTACTATGCTCAGGGGGGGATTGCATCTGTTACAGATAACGAAGATACTCCGGAATTTCACTCAAATGATACTATCACTGCCGGCAGGGGGTTGTGCAATCCTGTTGCGGTTGACACTCTTGTCAATGAGTGTCCGTTAAGAATAAAAGAGTTGATTGAAGATGGTATGAACTTCGATATGTCCGGGGGCGTTCTTGCCCTTGGTTTGGAGGGTGGCCACCGTAGAAGAAGAGTTCTGCACGCCGGAGGAGATATTACAGGAAGGAGAATAAGTGAGTTTATGACCGGGCAGATTCTCTCCAACCCCAAAATAACCCTCTTTGAGAACCATCAGGCGCTGGAGATAATTCTGGACGGTAAAGGTGACGGGGGGAGATGTTTGGGACTTAAGGTCTGGAACTTCGACACCGGCAGAGTTGAAAATTTCTATGCCGGCAGCACAATTATGGCTTTAGGAGGAGCCTCTGCCATCTACTCAAGGACAACCAACCCACAGAGTTCCATTGGAGATGGAGTTGCTCTCTGTTATAACGCCGGGTGCCAGATTGCAGATATGGAGTTCATCCAGTTTCACCCTACTACACTCTACTCTCCCGATAATAAGTCATATCTGATTAGTGAGGCTGTGCGTGGAGAGGGGGCACATCTGCTTAACCATAACGGAGAGAGGTTTATGGTAAACATCCATCCTCTTGCCGAACTTGCCCCCCGGGATGTGGTTGCTCAGGCAATTGAGAGGGAGATAAAGAGAGACCCTCACAACAGACCGTATGTATATCTATCGTTAAAACATCTTGATTCTGAAAAGATCAGGAGGCGTTTTCCCCATATTTTTCAAAAATGTGAAGATCTGGGGATCGATATGCGGGATAAGGTCCCAGTGGCACCTGCAGCTCACTATATGGTTGGAGGTGTTAAGAGCGATATTGACGGCAAGACCTCAATCACCGGGCTCTATGTTTGCGGAGAGCTTGCCTCTACCGGAATTATGGGTGCAAACAGACTTGCATCAAACTCTTTGGCAGAGTGCATCGTATTCGGTTACAGAGCCGTTATGAGTGCAAAAGAGCATCAAGCTTCAAATTTATTCGCTCAGGAGAGCCTTGATAGATATGTTGGATCTGCAACAGAGCCTCAATACTATATTGATTCTACAAAACAAGATGAATATTTCCGTATAAGAGAGCAAATCTCTTTGATAATGACCAGGTATGCCGGCATAGTAAGAGAGAGAGAGGGGCTGGAGAGTGCTCTGGCAGAGCTTGAGCAGATTAGGGAGAGCCTCTTCGCCGGTGATTGCGGGAGGGAGTTTTACTCCTCAATTTCGGAAAATCTGATAATTGTAGCCACTCTTGTTGTCAGCGGAGCTCTCTACAGAGAAGAGAGCCGTGGCGGACACTTCAGAAGCGACTACCCAAAAGAGAATATCTTTAATCTCTTCCATACTATCCAGCAAAAGGGGAAGATGAACGGAAGTCTATCTGCAAACTGGTATGCTTCTGTCAAGAGACCAATGCCAAATAATAGAAAGGAGATCACTCCTAAAAAACAAAATAATCGCATTATGACTCATAATTCACTAATAGACAAAATTATTGACCTGGCAATTGAGGAGGATGTTGCTTCGGGAGATATTACCACAAACTCAATAATCCTTGAGAAAACAAAGGCAACTGCCGTTTTCAAGATGAAGGCAGATGGTGTTGTGAGCGGAATAAGCATCATAAAGAGAGTTTTTGAGCACCTCGATAAGAACGTGATATGGAGACCATTTGTAAAAGATGGCGACAGTGTTAATAAAGAGGATGTTATTGTTGAGATTGAAGGTAGCTACCGCTGTCTTCTCACTTCGGAGAGAATAGCTCTGAATATCCTGCAGCGGATGTCCGGAATTGCAACTCTTACTGCCCAATTTGTAAAGGAGATTGAGGGTACCGATGCCAAGATTCTGGATACACGCAAAACTGCTCCGGGGCTAAGGGTTCTGGATAAAATGGCTGTTGCGGCAGGGGGCGGAAAAAATCACCGTATGGGGCTGTACGATATGGTTCTAATCAAGGATAACCATATCAAGATTGCGGGCGGGATTAAAAATGCGGTTTCTCAGGTTCGTGAAAACATCAATATGGGTATGAAAATTGAAGTAGAGACATCTAACCTGGATGAGGTGAGGGAGGCTGTGGAGTGTGGAGCAGATATTATAATGCTCGACAATATGGATAATGATACTATGAGGAGGGCTATAGAGATCATTGCA
Organism: Bacteroidetes bacterium HGW-Bacteroidetes-5; assembly: GCA_002842515.1. Lineage (GTDB taxonomy): Bacteria > Bacteroidota > Bacteroidia > Bacteroidales > UBA932 > Bact-08. The sequence goes on from PHDC01000003.1 coordinate 60,364, forward strand.
GGGAGGGCAGAGAGTGAGGCTTCGGGGAATATGACCCTCGACCGGGTGAAAGAGGTGGCTATGCTTGGAGTAAATTACATAAGCGTAGGGGCTCTCACTCACTCAATAAGTGCTCTGGATATAAGTATGAACGTAACAGTTATACCGGATAATTAGAAGAAAGATTGCAGTAAGATGGAAAGAGAAAAAATAATATCAGAGATAACCAGGCTAAAAAAGGAGAAGGATGTGATAATCCTTGCCCATTTTTACACAGACCCCGAGGTTCAGGATCTGGCCGATTATATTGGTGATTCTCTTGGGTTATCGCAGATGGCAGCCAATACAAGTGCAAAAATAATTCTGTTTTGCGGAGTGAAATTTATGGCCGAAACCGCTTCAATTATCGCTCCCGGCAAAAAAGTGCTCCTGCCCGACCCCACATCGGGATGCTCACTGGCAGAGAGTATAAAGGGCTCAGATGTGATTGCCTGGAAAAAGAAGAATCCTAAAGGAGTAGTTGTCTCCTATGTAAATACTACTGCAGAGGTTAAGGCCTACACAGATATCTGTTGTACATCTGCAAATGCAATTGATGTCATTAACAGCATACCGGATGGCAAGAAGATATTCTTCATTCCGGACAAAAACCTCGCCTCCTATGTCAAGATAAAGACCGGAAAAGATATAGAGATCTGGAATGGTGATTGTTGCGTACACGAGTACTACGACACAAAGATGGTCCTGGACGAGGTCAATAAAAACCCCGATGCCGAATTACTTATCCACCCGGAGAGCAACTGCTCTCACGACCCGCTCATCTACAAAAAACCAAACTCATACATTCTATCTACAACCGGAATGATTAAAAGAGTCGGAGTGTCATCTGCAAAAAGATTTCTGGTAGTAACCGAGCCGGGTGTAATCCACCGTATGAAAAAGCTATACCCCGACAAGGAGTTTATCCCCTGCGACGAGTACAACGAATGTATACAGATGCGCAAGATAACCCTCGAAAAGATGCTTATCTCACTCCGTGATGAAATTCACGAAGTAAAAGTTCCCGAAGATATCCGCCTGCGCGCCTACCCATCTATCGAAAAGATGCTAACCTTACATTGAGATTGTCATAAGATCCAGGCAAAATCTTTTTTAACACCTTCGGCACATTCAAATACCCTTTCGTCAACATTTGCAATTTTTAAATTGGAGATATAGATAGTTTTGCCTCCTCAAAAACTAATAATCAACTCCAATGAAAAGAAATTACATTATCTTGAAATTAATCGCTGTTTTTTTGCTCTTTTCGCTCTTGTCGTGTGAGAAAGAGAAGATAGTTATTGATAATCCGGGCGGATATGACTCCGATGCCCCTTTTGTTAAACTAGCATCTGCGACAACACAAATTTTAACCGACATCTCATTTATAAATAAAAATGAGGGAATGATCTGCGGAAGCTTTGGCTTTATTGCTAAAACCTCAAATGGCGGAAAAAGCTGGGAAGTGCTCAATTCGGGAATCAATCACTCATTTTTAAATGCCTTTATGCTCGACTCAAGAACTCTCTATATGGCCCGTATAGGTATTTATAAAAGCAGCAACTCCGGAAGCAGTTTCAGCCCTTTGGGGGTTTTAGCAGATTACTCAAACAGTATATTCGGCATCTGCTTCTTTAACCAAAACGAGGGTGTTGTTATTAAAGGGAATCTAATTCTTAAGACCCGCAACGGAGGCTCTACCTGGGATGTTCAGTATGACAGTGCAGAGAATATCACCAAGATGCAGTTCACATCAAAAACAGTGGGTTATGTTGCCGGGGGACGCAGTTACGACAATAACTCCAGAGGGGAGATCCACAAAACCACAGATGGTGGTGAGAGTTGGAAGCAAATTCACCTGACCGATTCAAACATCAGCGCTCTCTATTTTATCAACAGTGAAAGAGGATTTTACACAAACTACAACGATGAACTATTTCGTACAGTTGACGGAGGAAAAATCTGGAGAAAAATTTCAACTGTAGAGGCAGGAGCTCTCTCTTTGTGTTTTACGGGAGAGAGTATCGGCTATCTCTCAACATATAGTGGAAAGATTTTAAAGACTACTAATGGCGGTATCAGTTGGGAAGTGGTCTATGAATCTGCAAATGTGCCTATAAGCAAAATTATTTTTGTTGATAAAACAATGTATGCTATTGGGAATAACGGGCTGTTTCTTGTGAAAAAATAGTTTTGATAAGCAAAAAAGGGTGACCTCACGGCCACCCTTTTCACAACCCAATTTAATTAACTAACACTAAGTGGTCTTCTTTAATGTAATGGTTTTGGTTTTGGTTCCATCCGAAACAGTCGCTGTGTTATCTACTGTACCATCACCATAATCTATAGTCATTGTTTTACCATCTGCAAAAGTGGTCTTTGCAATCCCTTTTACTATCTCCGATGCAGATACTTTGAAAATAAGAGGAGTGGCAGCTTCGACAGTTCTTGTTCTGCTCTCATTCTTCTCATTTGTGATGGTCGTAGTTCCATATGTCTCGATTGTATCGTCATCTTTTGTTGTCGCAACCCCACCTTTAATAAGTCTGTTTAAAGATGATACTCTTTTTGTAAATTTAGTACCATCGGGAATGGTTACTTTGAAATCTTCCGTAATAACTGCCTGCTGAGTGTTGGCATCGATATCGCGGGTAATTGTGCGCCCAACCCATCCGTTAAACAGATATCCATCTTCAACAAAATCAATGTATTTCACCTTTTGCTCGCTTCCGGTTTTGCCATTATTTACAATATAGGCAGCAAGCTGGCCTTTTCTAAGTTTACCGTCGGGGCCGGTGTTGCCGGCAGCTCCAAAATCTACTAGGAATATCCTCACCCCGGAAGAGTCTCTTATTGTAATTGTTACAGTTCCTGTAAGATATTTTTCTCCCCAAATGGCTTTAGTTGCCGGATATGAGGCATTCATTTTCAGAATCTCTGCAAGAATAGCATCGGTAGACGCACTTGTTACTTCAATGAAAGAGTCCTGTTTTAACATTTCGTCTTTATTCTCGGAAACCAACTCCTCTTTTGTACAAGATGACAAAATGAGAAGCGTAAAAGCTGCAACAGAAAAGATGAATTTTTTCATAACTTGATCTATTTAAATTAATTTGTAAAATTCTAAGGCCTTATTAGCGATTCTTATCCCGAACCTATAATTTTAAGAAGAGAAAACCTGTATAAAGTTAAATTTAAAAAATTATTTTTTTAACTTTCCCTGCAGATTCTCTTCAAATAATAAACAATTAGTGCCGATGCAGCATCCCAAAGATGAGTATATCCTCTCCCTCATTGGAGATGAGAAGACAAAAGAGAGAGGACTCTCTCTGCTGATCGACAAATATAAAGAGAGAATATACTGGCACATAAGGAGGCTTGTGGTGAGTCACGAAGATGCTCAGGATGTAATGCAGGAGACATTTTTTAATGCTTGCCGCTATATAGACAGATTTGAAAGTGAGAGCCGTCTTTACACCTGGTTATACAGAATTGCCACAAATGAGTGTATAAGAGTGTTCCGGAAGAACAAGTTGATATTTACATCATACGACTCTGTAAAAGAAGAACTTATAAACAAACTATATTACGAAACTTCCGATGAGAGTGATAAGATAGTGTTAAAATTTCAAGAGGCGATTTTGCATCTTCCAAAAAAACAGAGGCTTGTATTCAATCTCAGGTATTACGACGAAATGAGTTACGAAGATATTTCAAAGGTCCTTAACATTAGCACTTCATCTTCAAAGACAAATTACCACTACGCAAGTGAAAAGGTTAAAAATTATATGTTAAAATTATAGGTAATGAAAAAAGATTTTGATTTTGAACAGGTTGGGAAGAGATTACCATATAAGGCTCCCGACTCCTATGTAGAGAATTTCAAACCGAATTTTCTTCGCCACACACCGCATAGAAATAACAAAATAACTATCAGGTTATTTGTGTATGCAGCTGCTTCTGTTGCATTATTAATAATAAGTAGTCTCATAGTTCTCAATCCCGGTAAAAGGCAAAATTTCCTTAGTTCGCAGCAGGAAACAGAGCCATTTGCAAACATCAACTCTGCCGACTTTAATGATATTATTAAAAGCTTTACCGACGAAGAGCTTACAACTTTATCTGTAATTCTTGATTCCGATATGTTCGAAAATTAGAACACCACAATATTATGAGAACCTTTAACCCCAAACCACTAAATATTAAATTTGTGGCTCAAACATTAAAAGCTGTAATATTTACCGCAATTCTGCTAATATCTGCCAATTCATCCCTGCAGGCTCAGATCCGCCCCGGGATGCCAAGGGTAAGAGCGTTGCTAATGGAGAGACAACTCTCGGAAATTAAAAAGAACATCTCAATAGACAGCAGAGATATCCCAAAATTTGATCAGATATACCGAAACTACATCACGGAGGTCTTTGAACTGAACGCTCTTTACGAAGGACTCGTTCCGCTCGAAACAAATATGGACCAATATAGCGACACCCAAATCGAAGAGAACTTCATCAAGCAAACCGATAAATCAAAAAGACTTCTCCTTATCAGGGAGAAGTACTTTTATGAATTCAAAACCATCATTAAGCCAAAGGAGATTATGAAGTTATACTCCATTGAGCGTCAAGTTCTCCGCCAGGCCCAGCAAGAGATGAGAGATCGGGTTGGTAACCGGCCTTAGCATTAAAAAACGGTTACCAGCTGTACATAACCATAACCTGGAGTCTGTTTGCGCTTGAGTGTGTCTCGTTCATATTTAACCTGTATCCGTGAATATACTCACCGGCAAGTGTGAAGTTCTTAACTCCTGTCCAGAATAGTGAAGCAGAGAGATAGTTCCCTTTATGGTATTCATTTGCAGAGTAGTAGTCGGTCTTATTTGCCAAACCGGCTATTGAGAAATTTGCAGATGCATAGAGAGATTTATTGAAATTGGCCCTTGCTCCTAATGAGATACTATACATAGGGAGAGCTTGTAACGAACCGGTGGCGGCATCGGGTGCCAGATCCAGGTTAAGAGCTGCAAGGTCGTTAATGTATCTGGCCACACCTTTACCGTAAATTCCCTGGCTAAAGAGAGTGAAATTTTCTCCCATCTTAACTGAACCGCTTAGCTGAGCCCCTGCCCCAATTTTAGTCTCAATCTCCGAAGTGCTGTTTACACCATAATCCATCGCTCTAAAGAGTCCGGTAATTTTTAGGTGAGCAGATTTTCCTTTAAACATCAGGAAGAGCGGAACATCGGGGAATCTTTGGTTAACGACTCTGATTCCGGTTGGTGTTGTAATTTTACTTTTAGGAAACTCCAATGAGATACCAAAACTGGTTTTTTCGCTTAGCTTTTTATTATACCCAATAAGTGGTGTGCGAAAGAAAGTTCTTGAGTTTACCCCCTGAACATCAATTGTTTGAGCATTGGCCTGGAAATCTGTCATAAAACTCCACCACTGACCCATAATAAGACCCTTAAAAGAGATATAGGCGTGCCTCAGTCTAAAAACATCAACTGCGCCTCTAAAGTCACTTTCAATATAATATTCAATATCTCCAAGCAGCTCTGTCTTTTGAATAACTTTAAGATGCAGGCGGGTACCGGAAGCATCCATACTCAATCTTGACTGTTTATCCCACTCACTTTGAGAGGCCATTGTTGAGCTCACAAAGTCGTAACTAGGTACCACCCCCCCAAAATCTGCAAAAGTTACAAATCGGACAAAGCCTCCAAATTTTATTGATATATTTCCCTTCTCAATTAAAAAAGGAGATTTGGTTTCGGTGACTTTGGCAGAGGCACTTTGAGCATAGGAGTTGATGCATAGTGCGCCTAAAACGACGAACATAAATACTCTTTTCATTTTTTATAGTTTTAAGTTTTGGGTCCTTTATACAAAAGTAAATGCTTTTACTATACATCTCAACAAAATTTGTAAGTTTTTTTCGCTCTGAACATAAATTTTGACCTTTTTTCAGATGAATATCTCTGTTTTTTGAAAAACATCTCCTTAAAGTGCAACTTTTTTTAATGCATATTCGTCTATATTATGCTCGAAAAGAATTTGAGCTGGATTATTCAACACTAAATTACTCTCCCAAAATGAAAAAGAAATTAATACTATTTATTACTGTACTTTTTGTTGCCGTTACATCGTGCTCCTGCCTGGATTTAATGTCTGTTAGACCTTCCGGGCAGTATATCGCAAAGAAAATCAATGTTGGTGATTTTGAAAATGTCTCTGTCTCTAACGGGTTTGAACTGATTTTAACTCAAGACTCCAAAGAGGAGCTGGTTATTGAAACTTACGAAAATGTTCACGAATATATTGTCGTAAGGGTAGAGGGCAGCACTCTAAAGATATACAGAGAAGGAGGAATCTTCTTTAGCGGTAATACCAAAGTTAAGATACACCTCTCCTGCAGCTACCTGGGAAAAATAACCGGTAGCGGAGGAACCAAAATTGATATGGAGAGTGGCTGGAGTGGAGACCAAATGAAGATCTCTATTAGCGGAGGTGGCAGAATCTTTGGAAATCTAAAACTTAACTCTTTATATATGAGTATGTCGGGAGGATCTCGCTCAGAGTTGGAGGGAGAGGTAGATTATCTGTCACTAAGCTCATCCGGCGGAAGCGTACACAGGCACTTTGGACTTGAAACAAATGAGTGCAGGGCCTCAATGTCCGGCGGTGCATCTGCAGAGCTTTATGTGAAGGAGCGACTGGAGGTATCCGGTTCCGGTGGTACATCTGTCCGTTACAGAGGAAACCCACAACTCTCAACCAAGCTATCCGGCGGGTCGAGTGTACATAAGGCATTCTAAAAAGAGAGAGCAGGCAAATAAGAAGACGGCAGAGATGCCGTTTTTTTTTGTAAATTGGCCTATTCTTTAAAAATAACAATATCTTGAAAATCAAACACACCCCACGATGCTTGGCAAGGTTCCCCTCGCTTGGAGAGGGGAATACCCCTTTGGTAGAGCTGGAGCAAGGTTTGTATGCCAAGCTGGATTATATGATGCCAACTCTCTCTTTTAAGGACAGGGGCGCTGCGGTGCTTATGGCAGCGGCGCTGGAGATGGGTGTCAAACACGTGATTCAGGACAGCAGCGGGAATGCAGGTTGCTCAATTGCAGCCTACGCTGCCAGGGCAGGGATAAAGGCAGATATATACATCGGTGACTCCACCCCGCCCAGGAAGATTAAGATGATTGAAGATTACGGAGCTAATGTTATAATCATTAAAGGGACAAGAGAGGATGTCGCCGCAGCTGCACTTAAAGAGGTGGCAAAAGGGGAGAAATTCTATGCCAGCCACGTCTATAACCCACTCTTTGCTCAGGGGATGAAATCCTATATTTTTGAGGTGTTTGTGCAGATGGATGGGCAGCTGCCGGATTTCGTTTTTGTCCCCCTTGGCAACGGTACTCTATTCTATGGAGTTTACCACGGAATAAAGGATCTCATCCGGCAAGGCAAAGTAGACAAGTTTCCCAAAATCATCGCCATCCAGGCTGCCGGCTGCGCTCCTATTTATGAATCTTACAACACCTGGCTCAACTCAAAACAGGAGAACAAAAAGATATCCCCCACTCCACTGTTGAGACCGGTTATAAATATGGGAACCATTGCAGATGGCATTGCAATAGCAAACCCGGCCAACGGAAACGATATCCTTAAAAAGATAGTTGAGATAGATGCCTCTGTAGTTGCAGTTACCGACTTAGAAATTGAACAGGCTTACCACACCCTTGCTCTCAAGGGGTTTCACGTAGAGATGACCAGTGCTGCAAACTACGCCGGCTACAAAAAATATCTCTCAGCAGAAAAATTTGAATCCGGCTCCTCCACCCGGCCGGTAAATCTTATCACACTCTGCGGCACCTCCAAATAACAAACTTACCTGAGTTAACTGTTCATCCACCTTTTGAAATCGGCAGACCTGTCTATACTCACAATTGTATCCTCCTGGGAGTCTGCTTTTGGTTTGAGTTCAAGTTTGACGCGGGCTCTCGAGTATGCAACCATATTAGAGATAGACTCAATATTAACCATATACTTACGGTTAATTCGAAAAAACTGACCAGGGTTTAGAAGCTCCTGCAACTTGTCCAGGGTGTAGTCAACAACCAGAGTCTGCCCCTCAAAAGTTCTTATATAGACCCCTTTGTCGGCAACAAAGCAGTAGGCAATCTCACTGCTCTCCACCTTTTTAATCTTATTTCCCGTCTGGATTAGAAACCTCTTTTTATACTCCGGCTCCCTGCCCTGAATTTGAGAGAGAAGGGAGTCAAAATCTATTCCAAAAGCCATTTTAAGAGATTTATACTTCCCCAGGCTCTCCTTAAGATCACTCTCCCGAATGGGCTTAAGCAGATACGAGATACTGTTTAGTTTAAATGCTTTAACAGCATACTGGTCGTAGGCGGTTGTAAAGATTACGGGAGTATTAACTGTCACCTGTTCAAATATGCTAAAGCTAATCCCGTCCGAGAGCTGAATATCCAGAAATATAAGCTCTGCACTATTATGCAGTAGCCACTGAACCGACTCTTTTATTGAGCCAAGTTTTGCCAGCACCCGAACTGAGGGATCTGCATCCACAAGCATCTGCTCCAGCTTACCGGCAGCAACGACTTCATCTTCTATAATCAGCACATTCATTTTAACAGGATATATTTATTAAAATTATGATTCAGAGTGAATTAAAGGGATTTTGGCAATGTAGTAATTATCTGTAACACTAAAAACGGGGCTCTGCTCGCAGATAAGTGCATACCTCTTAGTGAGGTTTTTTAAACCTACACCCGTAGATTTACCCGACACCTTAGGTTGCAGGTTATTTCTTACAAAGAGATAATCTCCCTCACTGTAAATATCTATATGTAAGGGCTTATCTTCATTTACAATGTTATGTTTTATTGCGTTTTCCAGCAGGGTTTGTAGCGAGAGCGGGGGAAGATGCAGAGATAGTTTCTCAGATGGAATATTTACGGAGTAGGTGAGGTTTTTCCCATATCTTATCTGTTGTAAAAATAGATAGGAGCTCATAAAGTTTATCTCTTCGCCAAGCAGGGCAACAGGCTGTTCTATCATCTCCAGAACATAGCGGTAGATTTGCGAAAATTCATCAATAAACATCTGTGCTCTCTTTACATCTGTCCCGATTAGCCCCGACAAAACATTGAGACTGTTGAACATAAAGTGCGGGTTTATCTGGCTCTTCAGAACCTCAAACTTTACCTGCAGAAGCTCCTCTTTAAGATGCTCTGCCACCTCTTTTGCCCGGCGGCTCTCTATGTAGAATATCCAGGCCTCCAGTATTGCCATCACCAGCAGGTTTACCACTGCATATATGAGTGCATTCTTGATGAGCACACTAATGAGCTCCTCCCTGTATGGCCTGATAAAATGGGCAAGGAGGGTAATCAGTATAGAGATAACAACGGCATAAGCTGCAGAAAAAGATATCTGCATAAAGAGGCGTTTGAGAACTCTTTTTCCCCAGGGGATACTCTTATTAAGGAGACGGATAACAATAAGATCCGGATATGTAATGAGGAAACCCGCAAGAATGCTTAAAGCCCACCCTCTGCAAAGACGAATGAGAAAGTGCTGGTAGCTCTCCAGTTCATAATAACCGCTTAGATGGTTGTACGAAATCACAACCACCTGGATAACAAAGGCAAGCCCCAGAACGAATCTGAGCAGCCTGCCAAATGAGAAGTAGTTATGAATCTTACGAAACAGCATTATTAACTATTTATAGCCCCAAATTTAGTTTAAGATTTTAAACAAATCCTAAAATCTTTTTAACAGACCAATCCTAAAAGAGAGATAGTTCTGTTTTAGCTCTCTTGCTGTTCCGTCAAAGATGATATCTCTGTTAAGAGAGTTGAATTTTATCCCCGGAGTTAAACTCACCTTTTCGCTCAACCGTATATCCACCCCTGTTGCAGCCTGCCAACCCCAGCCGTGCCCGCTGTTGTTTATAATATCACCCTCTTCATTCTCAATCTCGATATGGTTATAGAGGGCACCTGCTCTTAAATAGAGTGAAAATGGCGATCTACCCACACTCTGTTTAAATTGAAGCCCCATCACATAACCGGTCTCTTCAAAATCTGCATTTATCCCTGCAAATGAGTTGTCACTTGAGAACCTGTTCCATCCCCACCCGGCATACACCCCGGTAGATTGCATAAATCTATAATGGAATATTCCCTCTACACCAAATCCGGTATTAAGGGCAGCATCTGCAAGTTTGTTGGTGGCAACAGAGAGACCTGTGCTAATTTCAAACCCAAACCTGCTTTGGTTTTCCTGAGCTGCGGCAAAAACAGGGGTTATCCCGAGAATTGCCAGCACAATAATTACTTTTGTTTTCATTCTACTATTTTTCATCTTTTATTATCGAAACAAAAGTACTTCCCTTCAATTGTGCAGAAAAAGGAGAGTTTCCCAAAGGGTAGATAAAGCTCCCGACAGTGCATTTTGAGGTGTTGAACACTTTTTGAAACTGATTTTTTTGTAAATTGCAGGGAACTGAATTATTGAGGAGATGAAAAGAATTATTGAATTTGCTATCGCAGCAATCATTTTGGCCACGGTACTCTCTTGTGGTGTTTCGCAAAGGGAGGTAAAGGATTCCAGAACCGGCCGGGTAGGAATCCGCGACACTGCATCAGTAAAGGACTCTACCGAGTATGAACTGATAGTTTTTGACCCCGGGTTTGACTATTGGCTGGCAAGTAAAAGCTTTTATAAAAATCAGTACTCCAACGAACATCTTCAGATGCTTAACCACCAATACTCACTTGAGTGGAACCGCCGCTATTCAACCGGAGACCGCCTGATTGAAAGCTACATAGACTACAGCCCTTTAACAAAATATGATTTTGAGTTCAACTACAAACTCTATATGTATTTCCGCTACTTTGAGGAGAGCAACAAAATCGAACTAATCCCCGGAGCCAAACGAAGATTTTTGTAACATTATATGAAAACAGAGGAGCTTATTAACACAATCCCGAAAGCAGAGCTGCATCTGCATATAGAAGGGACATTTGAGCCTGAACTTATGTTCAGAATTGCCGGGCGTAATGGTATAAAGCTTAAATACAATTCTGTAGATGAACTCCGGAAAGCTTATGAATTCAATAATCTCCAGGAGTTTCTGGATATCTACTATACCGGGGCATCACTTCTGACTACCGAAGAGGACTTCTATGACCTCACAATGGAGTATCTCAAAAAAGCAGCAACCCAGAATATTGTTCATACCGAGATATTTTTTGATCCACAGACACACACCTCCAGGGGTGTTGAATTTGACACGATAATAAACGGGATAACAGCTGCTTTGAAAGATGGCCGGGGGTTGAAGATATCCGAAGCTCAAACAGGGATAAGTTCAAAACTAATTATGTGTTTCCTTAGACATCTAAGTGAAGAGGATGCATTCAAAACATTGCATTGTGCACTCAAACACAAAGATAAGATTATTGCTGTTGGGCTGGACTCCTCTGAGGTGGGACATCCGCCGGCAAAATTCCGTAATGTATTTGAAGCAGCTCTTAAAGAGGGATTTTTAACCGTTGCCCACGCCGGTGAGGAGGGGCCGGCAGAGTATGTGTGGGAGGCAATAGATTTGCTTAAAGTCTCCAGAATAGACCACGGAAATCGCTCAATCTCCAACCCTGACCTTATAAACGAAATTATTGACAGAGAGATCCCTCTAACAATGTGTCCGCTCTCAAATCAAAAACTTAAAGTTGAGAAAGATCTCACTCAACACCCGCTAAAAGAGATGCTCAACAAAGGTATTATAGTTACTGTCAACTCCGACGATCCGGCCTACTTTGGAGGATACATAAATGAGAATCTCACCGCTATATCCGATGCACTGAGCCTATCAAATAACGATATATACAGGCTTGCCCGAAACTCTTTTACAGCCAGCTTCCTTGATTTTAAAAGCAAACAGAGAATGCTTCAATTACTTGATGAGTGGGTGTGATATTATATAAAAAAGAGTTAACTTAGTTTGAGATTTAAGAAAATCAGACGGAATCAGCTTTCAAAGGGCTGTTGTGCTTGGAGATATATAAATATTTAGTTAAATATAAATATCCGGAAGCTATGAAAAAAATCTCAAAAATTCTTCTCTTTTCTGCTTTTATCGTGTGTGGTAATGTATCCGCACAAAACCGAACGATAGAAGACTCTCAGATGAAATTCAAAATCTCTGTCCCGTCAACCTACCAGACCAATCAGTACTGGGACGGGACAGATAAAATTCACGCTTTTGTGAGCAGAGACAATAATGTTGCCGTGAGCATACGGTCATTTGAACTGCCGGCAAATATCTCGGTAGAACAGGTAGTGGCCGCATTTACCCAAAATGTACTAAAAGGGGCCAATCAGTTGGTTATTCAACCTCACAATCTTAACGGTGCAAGTGGGAAAATGGCGGGATACCGCTGGCGCTACAACAACATCAGTGTAGTGGTAGGTGCTTTTTACACTATTCGTAACAACATTGGATATGTAGTGTGGTCAATGATTCCGGAGAATCTCTTTGCAAAGAGGTCTGCAGAGTCAGATGCAATTACAAACTCATTTACTTTGTTGGGACAGAGTACAGATGCCGGCTCAGGAGAGAGACAACAAAATGTACCCGGGAGAGGTATCTCATCTGATGCATTTGTGACGCTGGTTTCAGATGATGCAATGGTAGAGCACCTAATTCCAACAGGATCTACAGTTCGCAAAACAGAACCGGGACAAACTATTTGGGATATCCCAAACCCCTCCTCAGGAAACACTCTCACAATGGTCATTCAAAATGTTGTAAAAGGTGGTAAAAACCTCAACTCTTTTATGAATGAACAGATTGCTTCAATAAGAGGCAACGGAGCGACTCTGCTTGGACAGAGTTTTGAAAAAGCAGGAGATTTTTACACCTGCAGATACTCTTATGAGTATAACGGATCCAGGTTTAGCTACACAGCGGTTGACGGACCTGTTACATTCTACCTTACAGGGTTTGTCGGTGGAGTAACCTTTGCCGCAGAGCTGGAAAGCATTCATAACATTGTTCATACCTCATTCAAAAAGGTAACTAACAGCAATAACAGTGTTGGGCAGCAAAATCCACATGGAGGCGGTTTGGCTCCCTCCTCTTCACCATTGCAACAACCGGAAATAGAAGCCGTCTCCTCAGAGACAATTTTTGACATTAAACCAAATACAATAAAAGTAGGTACAGATGTCAACTCCAATTATGAGATAGGCTCTGTTACAAACAACTTCCCTTCAAACACCAAAAAAATCCATCTTGAATTTAATTATCAGGGAGATACTAAAGAGAAAAACTTTATTGTAAAATGGGTGAGCAAAACTCACAACACCCTGGTTGCAGAGGATCTATACTACCCGAAAACAGGAGGGGCAAACAAAGTTTACTCATTTATGGAAAATGGAGCCGAACAGTGGCCCGGTGGAGATTACAGGGCAGAGGTGTGGTACCTTGGAGATAAAGTAAGTGAAGCGGATTTTTCAATTGGAGCAGCACAAACTCCCCAAAAACAGACCAATAGAGTTGGAGAGATTAGGCAGATAGTTCTGGATAACACAAATATCGGCTATGATTTTGCCTCCGGAAAGATTCGCACAGACGCCTCCCCGGATCCCGATTTTCTAAACAGGCCCTGGTGCACCACTCTGCCCGGAATCTGCGGGAACTGGGCCAGAACCGGGAAGAGCCGGATGGAAGATGTAACATCTGCGCCTACCTCCGGTTATATTAGTGATGGACTAGATTATATTGACTGCACCGAAGCTCCCTTGAAAGAGGTCTTAGTGTTTAAACTAAAAGATGGCACTTTCGGTAAAATGATGATTATCAAAGATGAGTTCTCCAAAAGCAACAATGTTTGCCTGCATAAAATAACTTGCTTTGTTCAGTATCCTGCATTTTAACATATAACTATCAAAAGCGATGAAAAAGATATTAAGAGTTGTTTTGATTTTATCAATCTTAGTGTTGCATATGGCTGTTCCCTCTAAGGCGTTTGCAACTGACCTTAAGCTGGTGCTTAATATAGGCCAAATTGATAATCACACATCTCCAACTGTAGAGTATATAACTCCGGGGTATATGATGCGGGTTATTTTTTCTGCTAATTGGGCAGATCCTAATTTATGCCTTTCAACCACAAGGCTTCAGATACTTATTGATAGCAAGGTAATTCTTGACGAGAAACACAGTTTTTATGATGGTCTTTACCAGTTTAAAACTACATTCACAAAACAGATAGTAGTTCCAAAAGATATTACCGAGGGTAAACACACACTTACTATAAGGATGTCTAAAGAGCCGAATACCGGACTACCAGACCAGGTTCTTGTTTGCGCCCCTGCCACTAAAGAGTTCTGGATAGGAAAACCCGGGGCTGTAACAAAAGATATAGCCCCTCCTTCCGAAACAAAAAGTGAAATACCGATAGTAAAATCTCAGATAACAATAGAGAACGAGATTAATCCAGCCACAAAAGCTCCCTGGGAGTGTATCTCCAACGAGAGTGGAAGCTATGTTAAAATTCTTGTTAACGCTCCGGATGCAAAGTCTGTCTATTACAAACTGCCAGGAAATGGAGGCTCTCTCTCCAAAAAACCGGTAATCAGCCCAAATGAAAATATCACCGAAGAGGGTGTTGTCTTTCTGGTAAATCAACAAGGAGAGATCTATTTTCACCCTCCTCTTACAATTGAAGAGAACAGACCATTTAAAACTAAAAATCTGCCCCAGGGGCGGGCTCTTCGCTACTATACAAGTGAGATTGTTTTTACAATCAATATGCTAAACGGCCAAAAACTTGAAATTAAAAAAGAGGTAAACTATTGTCGCCCCCCTGTTTTTCTTGTCCACGGTTTTACCGGAGATAAGAGTACCTGGGAAACACTAGAGAAGATGTTATTTCAAAAAGGGTTTATGACAAACCGCGAAAACTACTATGCAACCAATGATTTAAGAGGCTCTATGGATGTTGGTTCACAAGCATTTTTGCTGGCAGATCTTTTAAAAAAGGAGCGGAATATTTATCAAAGCGGCAATGTCAACTATAAGAGTGCAGATTTAGTATGCCATAGTATGGGAGGTTTGATAGCTCGATTTTACTCGAAAAACCATCCTGATAAAGAGTCCGGCGTTAGAAAAATCATTATGGTGGGCACCCCTAACCACGGAATTTACAATCCTTTAGATCTGGTAACCGGTAAATTGGCTGCCTATATCTCAAATGCTCATAAAGGGATGGCACAGGATGTAGATGCCCGGGGGAGATTTATGATAAAACTAAATGAGGGAGAGGAGAGCGGTGCAAACCTAAACAAATCCATTGAGCACGGGAATATATATGTAGAGGGTACAGACGGGGTTGTTCAGGATATCTCTGCAAGGCTCAATGGTGTTCAGGAGGTTATTCTCAACAAAATGAAACACTCTCCTTCAATACCGGACTCTTTCAACTATGGGACTAAATCAATCACTACAGAGTGGCTGGTCTTTGGGAAGATTCTAAACTGGCTCATCAATCCAATTCCTGCTGCCTCCTTGAATATGAATAAATGGAATACCGCCGGTATAGTTGAACAAGGGAAGAAACTTGATTTAAGCGGCAAAGGTCATATATTAAGAGTACACACAGGCTCGGCTACCGTTAACGTTCATCTGAGGCGTATAGAGTTAACAAATAACTGTTCTGCAGAGATTACATACCCGGATGGTTCTGTAATTAAACTCTTTCCCGGTTCAAAGATTAACTACAACAACACTATGGACGAACTTTTACTCTTTAATGGTAAAACTATGATTAATCTAAAGAGGCAGGATAAGAGCTTCAGTGTAATTACCCCAACAATAACCGTTGGAGTTCGCGGAACCTGTTTTGAAGTGATTGTTGATGAGTCGGGTAGAAGTTCTCTCTATCTCTACGAAGGCGAGGTTGAGGTTTGGAACCTCTCTGCAAGCAAAATCATTAAGAGCGGGCAGAGCATCTCTGCTTCAAGCAATAGTGAGCTCATAGCTGGCACCTTTAATCCTAAAAACAGGTTTGATACAAACTTTGCAAATAAACATTCGCAGATGACCACTCTGGAAAACTTTACGGGAGCGAAAAATCCACTCTTCTCAAAGGTGACCACCGGAGGTTCAAAAGTTACTGTAGCCCAGACTAACTGTCTTGGACAGCTCAAAGTTCAGTTTATTGTTCAGGTTGGAGCCCCTTCGAGCCAACAGCAACAGATGCAGGTAAAAATGCTCTCAGACCATAACCAGCAAGAGTTGATTTGGTTTAACGAGAGTGAGGCGAACTTTAAGAAAGGAGTCGTTCCAAAAGAGCTAACCGGAACATACAGACCCGATCCGCAGAGAAAGCCGGAGCAGGGAAAATACTACAGCCAAACTATTACCCTGTTCAAACCAATGAAAATAGTTAATGTGCAGGGAGAGGCGAACGGTTTTCGGCTGGCCCGGGGAGAGTCGCAGGACGATGTTCACTTCTCACCTCTATCCTCGGCAATAGGGCATATATTAAAGTGCGGCTCTTATAAAATTTATGTAGATCCTAACGACAATATTGAGAAAACCTGGGTGACAATTAGTTTAGAGTAGAAACTGCAACCTGATCTTATTGATATAGTTGCAAAACAGAGCTCACCTCTGCATTAATTTTAACTCCCTTTTCGGGTGATTTTGCAGATAGGGTCTCAATATAATCTCTATAAAAGAGCAGTTTGCGTTTTAACCCCGCTATTCCGGCGGGGTTATTATATACAAATGCCGACTCTCCAAGGGTCCAGTCCCACAATCCGGTTGAGCTGCTTTTATAAAGAGTCACATTTTGAATGAGCCCCAGCCGGCAGAGCGGGGTGTACATCGCGCTGGTGAAGTTCCCGAGAGAGTAGACAATTAACGATTTCCTGGGCACTCCTGTTGAGTCGGTGAATTTGTGGTAAAACCTCAAAAGCGAATCAGATGGCAGGCGATAGCCGTTACCCAGGCATATCTCAATGGGCTGTACTACGTGTGAGTGGGAGCCAATAATAATATCGGCACCAGCTTTTGCAAGCTCTCTTCCAACCTTAATAATCGCCTCATCGGGATATAACTCATACTCATAACCCCAGTGCAGAAACAAAATTTTAATATTCACACTATCTTCTCTCATCTTTTTAAGGATTTTATATTTTGAGGATAGCTCAATTTTGTCCTTTTGCAGGGGGGCAATACCATATATCTGATTTATTCTGGTATCTCCTTTTCGCAAAAGATCCGGGTCATTTAGCCCCCAGGTTGCAGCATAGAAACCTACTCTCACCCCATCTTTCTCAATTAACAGATACTCCTTTTCGTTTTGAGTTGATGCAGTACTGGCACCGGTTACCAAAATTCCCTCTTTTTCAAGAAAATGCAAAGTCCTCTCCAGGCCTTGGTGCCCTTTGTCAAGTGTATGGTTGTTTGCAATTGAGAGGGCTGTAAAGATGTTGCCCCCTTGCTCTCTTCTGAAAGATCTTAGAAGATCGGGTTTGGAGTTGTAGTTTGTATAGTCCGGCAGTAGCGCCGGAACTGTTAAAAGGGTGTCTATAGGTGTCTCAAGGTTGCCAAAAACCATATCCGATTCCGACAGATATCTTCTTACACTCTCGTCAAGAAAAGAGCTCCACCCGTTTCGAATCCACATAATATCCCCCACAAATGATAGCGACACAGTCTTGTGATCTTTAAGGTCAATCTCTTTAAACAAGCGGTTGAACTGCGACTGTTTTGCAAAAAAAAGCTTAATTGAGTCGGCTGCATTCCAGCTTTTGAAGTAGTATTTTTTTAAATATTTTATCCCGGATGGGGCAGCCTCGTAAAAGCTCAGACCCTCTGCCCTGAAATTTCTGAAATCAAACTCATCTTCATCTGAACTGTCCCAAACAACTGCATAAACGGCAAAAATCATTAACAGAAGAGTAATTGCTGCCAAAACAAAAACCTTTATCCACAATCTTTGCTTTCGGTAAATTCTCAACATATTAAATCTTTTCTCAGTGGAACAAAATTAATCTTTTGTATGGTATTTTACAGTTTTAAGTTCGTTCCAGGCACCTCGTGTGAAGTCGGGAATTTTTACAGGCATCCCCTGGTTTGCAACTGAGACCTGAGACAACTCAATCACAGAAGACCACTCTGCTGCGTCATACACATCCATATCCAGTGGTAATCCGTTGTGAAGACAGTATATAAGCCTGTAATCCATAATAAAATCCATTCCTCCGTGACCTCCTACCCTCTTGGCAAGCTCCCCCACCTCTGTAACAATTGGGTGCTCATACTCTTTGAGGAGTTTGTTCATATCATCATCGGAGAGATAGTTGTGAGCATTCGGTTCAAGTGCAATGCCCCTGCGTGGCCATTTCTGAGCAAAGCCTTTTGTCCCGCTCAACATATGAATACGACTATAGGGCCTTGGGCTTGTAATATCGTGCTGGATTGTAATTGTCTTCCCTTTTGCAGTTTTAATAATTGTGGTGTTGTTATCACCCTTCTTGTAAGCCCTCTTTACATAGTCTGACTCTTTGCCAAACTTATCCTTTGCATACTCCGTGAGCCCAAACTGGTTCGTTGAGACAGAGACAAGATACTCCATTCTGTCTCCCCTGTGGATATTGAGCGCGTGAGCTACAGGGCCAAGACCGTGCATTGGGTAGAGTGCTCCATCTTTCTTCTCGTTATGTTTTAATCTCCACATATCCCAATAGCCCTTCTCTTCATCAAATAAAAGAAATCTAAGATCGTGAATATATGCCCCCTCTGCGTGTACAATCTCGCCGAAAAGCCCCATTTGAGCCATATTAAGTGTAGCCATCTCAAAGAAGTCGTAGTTGCAGTTCTCCAGCATCATCATATGGCGACGGGTTCTCTCTGCGGTATTTACAAGTTGCCAGCACTCTTCGATAGTTAAAGCTGCAGGAATTTCGGTGGCCACGTGTTTGCCCTGCTCCATTGCATATACAGCAACAGGAGCGTGCAGATCCCAGTGTGCACATATATAGATAAGATCTACATCATCTCTTTTGCAGATCTCTTTCCAGCTTTCGGCCTCTGTATAGCCGTCGGCAGCAGGTCGTCCAAGACTGTCAAGTGCTTTTTGTGCCAAATCTACATTTTTCGGAACAACATCTGCAAGTGCAACAATTCGTGCCTCTTTTATATGACTAAAACGGTGAACAGCTCCCTGCCCCCTCATTCCCAAACCGATTATTGCAATTCGTACCTCTTCCAGAGGCTCTGCTCTTAGTTCTAAAACGTGAGTTTGACCTGCAGGGCGTGGCTTTATTGGAAACACCTCTACAGCTGTAAAGAGCTTCTCCGCTTTTTTTGATTTTCCAAAATTACAGGAGTAGAGCGAAAGAGTTGCAACTCCTAATGCAAACAGAATAGTTAACGAGAGTAATTTTTTCATAAAATTTGATTTTGGCTCCTTTAAATAATATCTCTTAAATGATTCTGTAAAAATAATAAGAAATCACATATAAAGTAATTGAGCAGCATAAATGGAAAAAGGGCAACTAAAATCTCTTTTAGTTACCCTTTTTGTGGAGAATGTCGGAGTCGAACCGACGACCCCTTGCTTGCAAAGCAAGTGCTCTAGCCAACTGAGCTAATCCCCCATTATGTCAATTTTTTAGTAGTCCCGAGCGGAGTTGAACCGCTGACCCCTACATTATCAGTGTAGTGCTCTAACCAACTGAGCTACGGGACTATATAAATACTAAGATAGCATTAAGAGTAACAGAAGAGGATAACTCCTCAGGTCATTTAAGCTCCAAAAAGGAGGTGTTCCAGCCACACCTTCCGGTACGGCTACCTTGTTACGACTTAGCCCCAGTTACTAGTTTTGCCCTAGGTCGCTCCTTG
>PHDC01000004.1 GCA_002842515.1 Bacteroidetes bacterium HGW-Bacteroidetes-5
TTTTCAAAGATCAAATTTTTCATAAACCCTCGCAGGCTTAGCCCCGTTCCGTTTGGGGAGTGCAAAGGTAAGCATCTTTTCCATTATTGCAAATAAAAAGCTCTTTTTTCTGCTAAAAAAACAACTATTTTTCCATATTAAAATTAATACCTATATAATATAGAGATCTGGTTCCATTATTTGAAACAGGGAAAATAATTATTAGATAATAATTCATACCTTTGACGCCATAATAGCTAATAATCATTATGGAATCCGACAAAATTGTAATAATCCCCACCTACAACGAAAAAGAGAACATAGAAAAAATCATCCGGGCAATTTATGACCTTAATGAGAGTTTTCATATCCTAATTGTAGATGACGGATCTCCGGACGGCACAGCTAACATTGTCAAAAAGTTGCAGCAAAATTTTACTGACTCACTTTTTATCCTTCAGAGGAAAGAGAAAGCAGGTCTTGGTTCTGCATATATAGCCGGTTTTAAATGGTCTTTGGAGAGGGGTTATAACTACATCTTTGAGATGGATGCAGATTTTTCCCATAATCCCGAAGATTTACCGAAACTATACAAAGCTTGTTCAGAGGGAGCAGATTTGGCTATAGGTTCGCGTTATTGCAACGGAGTAAGTGTTATAAACTGGCCTATAGGACGGGTGGTAATGTCATACTTTGCCTCTAAGTATGTAAGAAGTGTGCTTGGAATGAATATTTTTGACACTACTGCAGGTTTTAAGTGCTATAAGCGTATTGTTCTAACTACAATTGACCTCGATAAGGTGCGGATGAGGGGATACGGGTTCCAGATTGAGATGAAATATACAACATTTAAGCTGGGATTTAATATAAAAGAGGTTCCCATAATTTTTATTGACAGAACTGAGGGTACCTCAAAAATGAACAGCGGAATATTCGGAGAGGCTTTTTGGGGAGTTATAAAAATGAAATTCAGAAGAATAAGGCCAAGAAAAAACAAATCCTTCTCATAAATACTCAATTTAAGAAAAATCTATGAGTAGAAACACCACTCTTATTAAAAATGGGACAATAGTTAATGAGGGTTGCTCATTTAGCGGTGCCCTCTTATTGGTTAACGACAAAATCGAGAGAGTAATCCCGGATGGAGAGGCACTTCCCAAGGCAGAAAAAATTATTGACGCTAAAGGTATGCTGGTTATACCTGGGCTAATTGACGACCAGGTTCATTTTCGCGAACCTGGAAACACAAATAAAGGTACAATTTCAAGTGAAAGTGGAGCAGCAGTATTGGGAGGAGTGACCTCTTATATGGATATGCCCAACAATAATCCCCCCTCTTCAACAGTTGAATCACTCAGGTTCAAAGATAGCATTGCCTCCAGAGAGTCATATGCAAACTACTCATTCTATCTTGGTGCAACCAATAATAATATTGAAGAGATAAGGTTAGCCGACCCGTCTGAAACTTGTGGTCTAAAAGTGTTTATGGGCTCTTCAACTGGTAATATACTGGTAGACAATCCTCAATCTCTTGAACAAATATTCTCTGAGTCGCCCCTTCTAATTGCAACACATTGTGAGTATGAGCCTTTCATAAAAAACAACCTTGCAAAAGCAATTGAGAGATATGGTGAGAGTAACATCCCCTTTAGCGAACACTACCTGATTCGTGACCGGAACGCTTGTATTGAGTCATCCAAAATTGCAATCGATCTAGCCCTAAGACACAACAGCAGGCTTCATATTCTTCATATCAGTACAGAAGAGGAGATTGAAATGATAAGACGAGCCTCTCAAATCTCTCCAAAGATTACAGGAGAGGTGTGTGTCCACTATATGCTGCTGGATAACACTATGTACGACACTTTGGGGAGTAAAATGAAATGCAATCCATCCGTTAAAGAGCGCAGGGATAGAGAGGCAATCATAAAAGCTGTTAAAGAGGGGGTAATAAAGGTTGTTGCAACCGACCACGCCCCTCACACAAAAGAGGAGAAAGCCAGGGGATATTTATCTGCTCCTTCCGGACTTCCGCTAATCCAACACTCTCTGCAAATAATGCTGGATCTTGTAAAGAGCGGGACATTCACAAAAGAGGAGATAGTTGACAGAATGTGCCACTCGCCTGCTGATAATTTTAAAGTATCAAAAAGGGGCTATATAAGGGAGGGGTACTATGCAGATATTGCAATAGTAGATATGAACAGACCAGATGCAGAGAGCACAAAGAGTCCGGCATATTTATGCAGTTGGTCGCCTTTTGAGGGGAGGACATTTGGTGCATCCGTAATTCACACATTTGTAAACGGGCAACAGGTTGTTAAAGATGGAAAACTAACCGGAGAAAAAGCCGGCAGGAAATTGAAATTTGAATATGTTTAATAAAAAAGTATTAATCTACATCTCTGTTTGCACAGCAGTTGTTCTTTGGGGTTTTTCATTTATTTGGACAAACTCTCTTCTTTTAAAAAACTTCCCTGTATACTCTTTGGTCTTCTTTAGAATGCTCATTGCTGCAATTGTATTGTCTGTAATATCATTCTCAATCAGAAAAATTCAGAAAATTGCAAAAAAAGACAGAGGATGGTTTATTCTTCTGGTACTACTTGAACCATTTATATACTTTATTGGAGAAACATTCGGTCTTAAGATAATAAACTCTCCCACCCTGGGATCGATAATAATATCTACAATACCAATCTTTGCACTGGTGGCAGGGCTGCTTTTCTACAAAGAGAAGATAAGCGCGATTAATATCTTTGGTATCTCCATAACTCTTCCGGGAATCCTACTTGTAGTATTTCAGAACGGAGGTATTGATGTTTCACACTACGCCGGTATTATATTACTCTTTATTGCAGTCTTTGCCGCAGTAGGATACTCAGTAGTAGTTAAGAGATTGGCAAACACATACAACAGTTATACAATTGTTACCTATCAACACATCCTTGGAGCTATCTACTTCCTCCCTTTCTTCCTCTATAACGACTACTCCGCCTTTTCAATATCATCGCTGACTGCAGATATTATTATGCCGTTAATCTATCTCGCTGTATTGTGTTCCGGAGTTGCATTTATCCTCTTTATAACTGCCTTGAAAGAGCTTGGAATTGCCAGAACCAACATCTTCACCGCGTTGGTACCTGTGGTCTCGGCATTTGGTGCCTATATGATAGGTCACGACACTATGAATGCAAGAAAAGTTGCAGGTATAGTTATAGTCGTAATCGGTGTGATTGTTGCCCAGCGTCAGAAAAAGCCTAAAGCCCTTTTAAAGTAAGCTGTATCCTCCCCCTTTTTAAATCTATATCCTGAACTTTTACCATTAGATGTTGCTGTAACTTTACAACATCGGATGGTGATGAGATAAATTTATCTGCCATCTGAGATATATGTATCAAACCATCCTGTTTGATACCAATGTCAACAAAGGCACCGAAATTCGTGATATTGGTTACAATTCCGGGCAGAACCATACCTATTTTAAGATCTTCTATGGAGTGCACATCGCTGGCAAACTCCATTACCTTGGCAACCCTTCTGGGGTCTCTGCCGGGTTTTGCGAGTTCATCCATTATGTCATTAAGAGTAGGGAGGCCGACATCTTCACTAACATACCTCTTTACATCAATAGTGGTTCGTGTTTCGCCCTCAGCTACCAGCTCTTTGACACTTTTATTAATATCTTTTGCCATTTTTTCAACCAGAGAGTACCTTTCGGGGTGAACAGCCGTATTGTCTAGTGGGTGAACAGAGTCGGGAATTCGTAAAAAGCCTGCACTCTGCTCAAAAACTTTAGAACCAAGCCTCTTAACCTTAAGCAGTTCTATTCTTGATTTAAAAGGACCGTTCTCTCCCCGGAAATCTACAATGTTCTGAGCAATAGATGGACCTATCCCTGAGACATAACTTAAAAGATGTTTACTGGCTGTATTAAGATTCACCCCTACCTTATTAACACAACTTACGACTGTATTGTCCAGCATCTCTTTTAATAAATTTTGGTCTATATCGTGCTGATATTGTCCTACTCCCAAAGATTTGGGATCTATTTTAACCAACTCTGCCAAAGGATCCATCACCCTTCTGCCAATGGAAATTGCGCCCCGGACAGTCACATCATAATCCGGAAACTCCTCTCTGGCAACCGGAGATGCCGAGTAGATAGATGCTCCATCTTCACTTACAGAATAGACCTGTATCCCTTGTGGAAGCGGAATCTTTTTAATAAAGCTTTCGGTATCTCTGCTTGCTGTCCCGTCACCTATTGCAATTATCTCAATTTTGTAGGCTTCAACCAGATTAGATATTTTTTTAATCGCCTGAATCTTTTCGTTAACAGGGGGATGAGGATATATTGTGTCGTTATGAAGAAGCTCTCCCTGGGCTCCCAGACACACTACCTTGCAACCTGTCCTAAAACCCGGGTCTATTGCAAGTACTCTCTTTTGCCCAACCGGAGGAGCAAGCAGTAGTGCTGTTAAATTCTCCCCAAAAACCTTTACAGACTCAAGATCTGCCCTCTCTTTGGCCATCTTTAGCACCTCATTCTCGATTGAAGGATGAAGCAACCGTTTATAAGAGTCCTCAATTGCCAGTTCAACCTCATCTTTGCAACTTTTTGAGATACTCTTTACATCCCTGAACATATCTCTCTTTATCATATTTAGAGAGTAATCACTCTCCACCTCAAGTTTGATACTAAGATGCCCCTCTCTGGAACCTCGTAGAATGGCAAGAATTCTGTGTGAGGGCATATTAGATATATTTCCGCTAAAATCGAAGTAGTTTCTATATTTGCTCGACTCCTCATTATCTGGATCAAGACCTCTCTGCTGAACAGATACAATCTTTGCAAACCTGTTGTACTGACCCCTGAGCGACTCCCTCACAGATGTAGTTTCACTAATCTTCTCTGCAATAATATCTCTTGCACCCTGTAGGGCCTCATCAGCAGAGGCTACACTGTCATTTATATATCTCTCGGCAAGTTTACCGCAATCTGCCACCGACATTGAAAGTATCTGTACTGCAAGCGGCTCCAGCCCCTTCTCTCTAGCAATACTTGCCTTAGTCCTTCGCTTTGGCTTGAATGGCAAATATATATCTTCCAATCTGTTAGGGTCTATACACTTTTCGATCTCATCCCGAAGTTCATCCGTTAGCTTCTCCTGCTCCTCTATGCTCTTGATTATGGCTGCTTTTCTCTTGTCCAGCTCCTCAAACCTGTTATATAGAAACTTGATCTCTGTAATTTGAACTTCGTCCAGAGCACCAGTACGCTCTTTGCGGTACCTTGATATAAACGGGATAGTCGCGCCCTCTTCAAATAGTTGAACACAATTTTCAACTTGCCATATTGAAACTGATAAAGATTTACAGATATGGTCCAGATAAATTTTATTCATGTGATACTTGTTGTAATTGATCTCTGTATGCAGAGAAGATTTTTGATTTTGAAACAAACCCGATATATTGTCCGGAATCGTTTACAACCGGCAAGTTCCAGGCTCCGCAGCTTTCAAATTTTCTCATTACTGAGTCCATTTTTTCGTTTTTTGAAACAATATTTGGAGGATCTTTCATTAGTTTTACAACCTCTGTTTTTTCATAAAGCTCCCTTGTGAACATAATTTCGCGAATATCATCCAAAAGAATAATACCTTGAAGCACTCCGCTACTATCCACAACAGGGAAGATGTTTCTCTTTGAATTTGCTATCACATTTACAAGATTTGCAAGGTTGGAACTGGGTGAGACAGGTTGAAAATCAGTCTCTATAAGATCCGATGTCTTAAGAAGAGTGAGAACAGTCTTATCATTATCGTGTGTTAGCAGCTCGCCCTGATTAGCAATACGCTTTGTATAAATCGAATAGGGTTCAAATGATCTAATAGTAATAAAAGATATTAATGAAGTTATAATGAGCGGCATAAGAAGCACATAGCCTCCTGTGATCTCTGCAATAAGGAATATTGCAGTAAGCGGAGCCTGCATTACTCCTGCCATCAGGCCGGCCATCCCCACAAGAGCAAAATTGGCCTCAGGAAGAGTATGAAACCCGCTTAGATTTACAAATTTACTCAAGACAAAACCTGTTACCCCGCCGATAAAAAGGGTTGGGCCAAATGTTCCCCCTACTCCGCCTCCAGCATTTGTAAAGGACATAGCAAGTACTTTAAAAAATATTACAGCTACAAAGAATATCAGTACAAACCATTGATTTGTAAAAAGATCTCCAAAAACATTTGGGCCAATTGCACCGTTTGCATCTCCGTTCAGAAGAGAGGTTAAAGACTCATAACCTTCTCCATACAGAGGTGGAAAGATAAAAATCAGGATACCAAGTGATAGTGATGATATAATCCATCTTTTATACGGATTATGTATATTTTTTAATCTATCCTCAACAGAGAGAGTTGTTCTTGTAAAATAGAGTGAAATAAAGCCACAAACAATACCGAGTAAAATATAATAGGGTATATTCCCAATATTAAAACTCTCTATACTATTACTAAAGACAACTGCTTTTCCCATAAATATAAATGAGACGGTTGCAGCTGTAACTGCAGATACCAACAAAGGTATTATCGAGGTTATAGAGATGCTGAAAAGTAATATTTCAAGAGAAAAAAGAATTCCCGCAAGCGGAGCCTTGAAGATTCCAGCCACTGCACCGGCTGCTCCGCATCCAAGTAAAATTGTCATATGCTTATATGACAACCCCATTAAACGAGCTAAATTTGAACCAATTGCAGCTCCCGTATATACGATTGGAGCTTCGGCCCCTACTGAACCTCCGAACCCGATAGTGACCGAGCTGGCAGCTATTGATGACCAGGTGTTATGGGGTTTAATCTTTGAATCATTTTTGGATATTGCCAGAAGCACTTTTGTTACACCGTGCCCAATATTCTCTTTTATTAAATATCTAACAAGAAGATACGCAATAAGCATTCCCACTCCGGGATAGATTAGATATAGAGAACTCTCAGTTGTAGTATTGAACCAACCTTTTAGAATCCAAGCAAAAAAATGAATGAGATTTTTTAGCAAAACCGCAGCAAATCCACTCAAAAGACCAGTAATAAATGCCAGCAAGACAAGCATCTTGCTCTCTGATAATTTTAATAGTTGACCGGAAAGGTACTTTAGCAATCTATTCATCATCTCTTTTGTGAAAGACGAAATTACAAAAAAAGCCGAACAAAAGTTCAGCTTAAACTCTTATTTGACTATTTTCACGACTAATCGTCAGAGTCATCCTCCTCAGAAAATGAAGAGCCGGAATCATCCTCCGGAAATTCATCCGGGTCACTGCTTTCGTCATCTCCTCCTCCTCCAAAAAGGCCTCTCTCCAAATCTTCGTAATCGTCAATTTTTACATCAACTTTTACCAGATATATTGCATCCGGTACCTCTAATGAGATTGCATAAAAAAACGAACCATCCGGTTTTTCCACTTTAAAAACCTCACCCATATAATCTGCATATCCTCTCGGATACTTCTCCTTGAAAGCAGACATGAGTTCGTGACTTAAATTGGCATAACTTATGACCGCTCGTCTTTTTGAAGATCTCTCGTTAGAACTTGTTGTCTCTTTCGCCTTGGGCTTATTGCTCATCTTCTCCATATTTACACTTCTGATATTCAAATTGGGCTGCAAGTATAATGCAAATTTTTGTAAATTAATTCTCTTTTATTAGAAATTATTAAAAAAATGTGTTTTTTGATTTTTCTTCTTCTGTGGGTCCCTCTCAATAAAGATTTTTTTCATTGTTTTTGGATCTACTCCTGTGTAAAAAGCAACCGATGACCTGGTCATAGGAGTCGGAGTAAAATCCTGAACTTGTTCTAATTGCATATTTCTAAGGGCAGGATTAGCAGCAAGTCTCCTCATATGATCCATAGTGCATCCAGGATGTGAAGATATAAAATATGGGATTAACTGATAATTTTTTTCTTCATTTTTGATAATTCTTTCAAATTCGCTTTTCAGAAATACAAATGAAGAGAAATTTGGTTTTCCCATTGCCTTTAGAACATCCTCCTCTGTATGCTCCGGCGCAACCTTAAGTCTGCCGGATGTGTGGTTCACTATCAGCTCTTTAAGATAGTTTTTACCAGATTTATCGAGATACCCTTTATCGTCAAGAAAGAGATCGTATCTGATGCCGCTGGAGACAAAACTCTTCTTGATTCCTTTAATACCGGCTGCAACAGAGTAGAGATCCAGCAGAGGTTTGTGGGAGTGGTTCAGATTTTTACACATTGCCGGGTATATACAGCTATCTCTTTTGCATTTGATGCACATCTGAAGATCTCTTCCCTTCATCATATACATATTTGCAGTGGGTCCACCAAGGTCAGAGATATATCCTTTAAAGCTCTCCATTGAGGCAATTTGTCTTAGCTCTTTTATTACTGACTCCTGAGATCTGGAGTGGACAAATTTTCCCTGATGAGCAGATATGGTACAGAAGCTGCAGGATCCGAAACACCCTCTGTGAGTGTTTACAGAGAATTTTATCATCTCAAATGCAGGGATATGTTTGTTTTTATAACGCGGATGAGGCTCTCTTAAATAGGGAAGTTCATAGTATGCATCAATCTCTCCATCTGCAGGCAGATCAAAAGGCGGATTGACGTGAACGAACTTTCCCAGGCAAGGCTCTATCAGATGGGCCGGGTAATATGAGTTTGATTCTCTTTCAATTATTCTGAAATTCTCTGCAAGAAGCACTCTGCTTTTTTGTATCTCTTCAAAAGATTTTAGAGTTATAGTGTTTTTGTTAAGAGTTATTGGAGAATCTGAGATATAGCATATCTGAGGTATTTTTATAATCTCCTCCCGGCTCTCTCCCCTGCTTAAACTCAATGCCAAATCTCTTATGGCCCTCTCCCCCATTCCGTAAATCAGATAATCTGCACGAGAGTCAAACAGAATAGATTTAGCAAGTTTGTCCTGCCAATAGTCGTAGTGTGACAATCTTCTTAAAGATGCCTCCACACCCCCTATTACTACCGGTATATCCGGATAGAGCTCTTTTAATATGTTTGAATAGACTGTAACTGCATAATCTGGCCTCTGTCCTGCCTTTCCTTCAGGTGTGTATGCATCGTTGCTTCTTAATCTCTTTGCTGCAGTGTAGTGGTTGACCATAGAGTCCATAACACCTGCATTTACCCCAAAGAAGAGCCTTGGTTTACCGAGTTTCTTAAAATCTCTCAAATCGTCTCTCCAGTTTGGCTGAGGAACAATTGCAACCCTATATCCGAGACTCTCAAGATAGCGGCCAATTACGGCTGTCCCGAAAGAGGGGTGATCTATATAGGCGTCTCCCGTAAAAAGTATGACATCTATATAGTCCCAACCTAGCTTATCTATCTCCTTTTTTGAAGTTGGTAAAAATTCTCTTTTCTCTTCACTCATTTTTACATTCTCTCAGGCAGGGTGATACCTAAAATTCCCATTGCCTTTCTAAGAGTCTTTGATATTGTATCAATAAGAACCAATCTCTGCACTTTTACCAGATTATCCTCCTCTTTAAGAATAGATACCTCGTGGTAGTACTGGTTAAACTCCTTTGCCAACTCATAGGCGTAGTTTGCAATTAGTGCCGGAGAGTGCTCTTTAGCAGCCTCTTTTATCTTTTCGGGGAAAATATTAAGTATCTTAACTATCTCTCTCTCTTTATCGTTAAGCAAAGCACCCGTTACTTCTGCTAAAAGGTTTTGCTGCTCAGCCTTACGAAGTATAGATCGTATTCTTGTGTGCGTATATTGGATAAAAGGACCCGTATTTCCGTTAAAATCTATCGACTCTTTTGGATCAAACAGCATAGTTTTCTTTGGATCTACCTTGATAATAAAGTATTTAAGAGCACCTAAGCCTAATATTTCGTACAAGCTCTCTTTATCTTCATTGTTCATACTCTCAAGTTTCCCAAGCTCCATAGAGGTCTCTCTGGCTGTAGATACCATATTCTCAATCAGATCATCTGCATCAACCACAGTTCCCTCTCTTGACTTCATCTTTCCTTGTGGCAGCTCAACCATCCCGTAAGATAGGTGGTATATAGAGTCATACCATTGATAACCAAGTTTTTTAAGCAAAAACTTAAGAACCTGAAAATGGTAATTCTGCTCATTTCCCACCACATAAATGTGTTCATTTAGGTTGTATTCCGAGAACCTTTGATGGGCAGTGCCAAGATCCTGTGTCATATAGACCGATGTACCATCCGAACGGAGAAGTAACTTCTCGTCCAGACCGTCAGAAGTCAAATCGCACCAGATAGAACCATCTTCCTTTTTATAGAACACTCCTTTATCCAAGCCTTCATTTACAAGTGCTTTACCCAGCAGATATGTTTGGGATTCGTAATAGGTCTTTTCAAATGATACTCCCAGCCGGTCATATGTCTTTTCAAACCCTTCGTACACCCATCCGTTCATCGTTCTCCATAAATCTACAACCTCTTTATCTCCCTTTTCCCATTTGACTAACATATCCTGAGCCTCTTTAAGTATTGGAGCACTCCTCTCTGCCTCCTCTGCTGAAACTCCGCTCTTTTTGATTACCTCTGCCTGCTCTTTTAGAATATTGTTAAAAGCAACATAGTACTTACCAACCAAATGGTCTCCCTTCATTGCTGAGCTTTGGGGAGTCTCATTCAAACCGCTTTTTTGCCAGGCAATCATAGATTTACAAATGTGGATACCTCTGTCGTTAACAAGATTAACCTTAATAACTTTATCTCCGTTAGCCTCGAGTAGCCTGGATACCGATAATCCTAACAGGTTATTTCGGATATGCCCGAGATGGAGTGGCTTATTTGTATTTGGTGAAGAGAACTCTACCATAACAGTCTTGCCGGAGCTCTCCTGCTGACCCCAATCATCTGAAGAGGATATAAGTTTGAAAACACTCATCCAATAGGAACCGGAGAGTTTTATATTCAGAAATCCTTTAACAACATTATAACTCTCAATCTCTACGCAATGGTCAAGAATAAATTTACCTATCTCTTCTCCGGTCTGTTCCGGCGTTTTCTTTGATATTTTCAGTAATGGAAACATAACTGCTGTTATATCTCCTTCAAACTCTCTTCTTGTGGCCTGAGTCTGGAATAGAGATCCCTCCGGAGTCACACCATAGAGACTCTCAACCGCCTCTTTAACTCTTTTAATGACTAATTGTTCTGGATTCATAATAAATAATCTATTTAGCAAAATACTTTTTCATCTCTTTTTTTACTTTAGGAGAGAGAATAAGAAGGGTGAACATTGTTGGAATTGCCATTAGTGCATATGCACTATCAATAACACCTACCACTACATCCAGAGAGATAATAGCACCAACTATTAACATCAACAAAAAGAAGTAGTTATACAGGTGTGCATATTTTGCGCCAAAAAGATAGTTTGTGCACTTCACTCCATAATATGAGTATGAAAACATTGTTGAAAAGGCAAAAATTAGCACCATTATCATAAGCAGATAGTGCCCGAGACCCGG
Organism: Bacteroidetes bacterium HGW-Bacteroidetes-5; assembly: GCA_002842515.1. Lineage (GTDB taxonomy): Bacteria > Bacteroidota > Bacteroidia > Bacteroidales > UBA932 > Bact-08. The sequence goes on from PHDC01000004.1 coordinate 11,502, forward strand.
AATAGATGCCTGAAATGAGTTAAGTGCAATCTCAATCCCCCTTATTTGAGTAACCTCGTAGTTACCGTTTATTAAAATTGCAAGAGCAGTAAGTGTGCAAACAAGTCCTGAATCTATTGAAGGACCTATCATTGCCACAAGACCCTCTCTTACCGGCTCGCTATTTCTTGAAGCTCCGTGCATCATTGATGCTGTACCAACACCGGCTTCGTTTACAAACGCAGCTCTTCTCGCTCCAATAATTATGGCCGTTCCTGCCAGCCCTCCTGCACCTGCCTGAATATCAAAGGCACTTCCGAAAATTGACGCGAAAACACCCGGAACTGCAGGTAAATTTGTTAAAACAATATAGGCTACAAGTATAAAGTAAAATGCCACCATTGCAGGAACCACTCTGGCAGATACCTTTGATATTCTCTTTATACCTCCCAGCACTACAATCGAAACCAAAAGGCAGATAGATATTCCGATAATGAGCCTTAGAAGAATTGTATTCTCTATACCTGCAGGTGTCGTGAATACAGTTGTAATAGCTTCCGTAAGTTGATTAGCCTGCATCAGACACAGAGTTCCGATAAGTCCGAAAATAGAGAAGAAAACTGCAAAAGGCTTCCATTTTTTCCCGAGCCCCTCTGTTATCATATACATTGGACCTCCCTGCAACTCTCCGGCAGAATCTCTCCCTTTATACATAATTGTTAGAGTTCCTTCAAAGAATTTGGTTGCCATTCCGACTACTGCACTTACCCACATCCAGAAAATTGCTCCCGGACCTCCCATAGTAAGAGCTACTGCAACTCCGGAAATATTTCCCATTCCTACGGTTGCAGCAATTGCGCTTGTTAGTGCTTCAAATGAGCTTATCTGACCCGGAGCATCTTTTTCATTTGTTTTAAGAGACTTAAGAGCCCTTATATAGTATCTGAAAGGGACAAAACCGGAATATATTAGGAAGTAGAGACCACCTCCAATCAGGAGTAAAAAGAGGGGCATACCCCATATCCAATTACTAAAGGAGACTATAAAGTCTCCAACTGCTTCCCATAATTTTGTCATCTTCTTAAGTTGTATTACTGATAATTGCAGCAAAGATAATATTTACTTCTTATGCAGACTCCTTGTTGTCGGTCAAACCAAGTTTTTTGGCGGCAAATCCGACAGTTGTTCCCTGCACAAGCAGCGAAACAATTGTTATAAAGAAAACTATGTTGAATATATGATAGGCGTTCTCTATACCGGCAATTAAGGGGTATGTGGCAAAAACTATCGGCACTGCGCCTCTTAGCCCTACCCAGGAGATAAAGTGTCTGGATTTTATTCCCAGCCCCTTAAATGGCAAAAGAGAAACAAATACGGCAAAAGGTCTGGAGATTATTATCATTGAAAATGCAACTATTATTCCGATGCCTGCAACATCAAACTGTATGAGCTCTTTAGGGTTGACCAGCAGTCCCAGAGTTAGGAAAAGAATAAGCTGACCAAGCCAGGCAACTGAATCAAAAAACGAGTATGCGGTAGGATCACACTGAATCTTGCTGTTACCTATGGTGAGCCCTGCAATATATACTGCAAGGAAACCATTTCCATTTAAGAAATCTGTAAATGAGTATGTAAAGAATAGTGCTGCCAACAGAAGTATATGGTAAAGAGATTTACTCTCAAAATTAATTTTCCGAATAAAGTAAAGAGCACTCCTTGCGATGATATAACCGCAAATAGCACCGATTCCAAATTGAGTCAAGAGATTTGTAACAAAAGTTAATACTCCTACATCTGAGCTTTGGGTCATCTTTAAAAAGATTATTGTCAACATAAAGGCCATAGGGTCGTTGCTTCCGCTCTCCAGCTCCAGAAGAGGTTTTAAATTGTTTTTTAAAACTATCTTCTTTGATCTTAAAATTGAAAAAACCGATGCTGAATCGGTAGATGATATAATTGATGCAAGAAGCATTGACTCCGCTATTGTAAAAGAGATAAATCTTGAAAAAAAATGTGAGATATAGAATATAATCAACCCGGTAATGAGAGTATTTAGAATAACCCCCACTGTGGCCAGAACAACCCCTTGCCACAAGACAGGTTTAATTTCTGATATATTTGTATCCATTCCCCCGGAAAAGAGGATGACACTTAGTGCCGCAACGCCTATAAATTGAGCAATATAGGGGCTGTTAAACTCAATTCCTAAACCGTCACTACCAAATAACATTCCCACACCAAGAAAAAGCACCAGCGCAGGAACACCGAATCTATTACCGGCTTTCCCTGCAATTATGCTTACAAAAAGAAGTACAGAACCAATAAGAAGGATATTTTCCGAAGTGATATTCATATTAACAAAATTGATTTGCGTGAGCTACACAAAAATACAAAAAAAAGGGCCCGAAAACGAGCCCCTTATTAAAATCTTTACATTAGCTATTTTAAACCTCTGTTCTTAAGCAAAGCATCAATCCCCGGCTCTTTTGCCCTGAAGTTTACATAGAGTTTCATAGCCTCATCTTCTCCCGCTCTTGCCAAAACCTCTTTGCGGAACTTAGTGGCAACCTCTTTGTTAAAGATATCGCCTGTCTCTACAAATGCCTGATATGCATCGCTATCCAGAACCTCTGCCCAAATGTATGAGTAGTATCCTGCAGTATAACCGCCTGTAAATGTATGGCTAAAATAGGTACTTCTATACCTAGGAGGAATTTGAGATACCAGACCTCTCTGCGAGAGAACTTTTGATTCAAACTCTAAAACATCCAGATTTTCCGGGATCGCCTTTAGAATGTGGAACTCCATATCAAGATATGATGCTGCCAAATATTCTGTAGTAGCAAAGCCTTGACCATATTTTCCGGCCTTCTCCATCTTATCTATAAGCTGCTGAGGAATTACCTCTCCTGTCTCAAAATGCTTTGCATATACCTTCAAAACCTCAGGCTCAAATGCCCAATGTTCCATAATCTGAGAAGGAAGCTCTACAAAATCTCTGGTCATTCCGCCAACGCCATAGTAGCGTACATTTTTAAGCAGGCTTGCCAGTGCGTGTCCGAATTCGTGGAAGAAAGTCTCGGTTTCGTCAATACTAAGTAGTGCCGGTTTATCTCCAACAGGTCTGGTAAAGTTACCCACAATAGTAACCAAAGGGGCAACCCTTTGACCATCTTTGTATACCTGTGAACGGAAACCGCTGCACCAGGCACCACCTCTTTTTGCTCCCGGGCGGGCAAACATATCCATAAAAAGAACCCCTAAATGAGAGCCGTCTTCATCCCTGCACTCAAATGCAGTTGCCTCAGGATATGGAAGTGGAACATTCTCAATCTGAGTGAATGTTATACCATATAGCTTATTTGACACATAGAATATACCGTCTCTCACATTTTCCAGTTTAAAATATGGGCGTAGCTCATCGTCGCTAAGATTAAATTTGCTTGCCATTGCCTTCTCAAAATAGAATCTCCAGTCATAAGCCTCCAGCTGATCTATCTCTTGACCGCTTGCTTTTACAACGGTGTACATATCTGCAAGTTCACGCTTAGCAGACTCTAGAGCGGGTTTCCATAGTTGATCCAGCAAATTGTAAACTGCTGCCGGAGTTTTTGCCATTCTGCTCTCAAGCTGGTAATCTGCAAAGCTTTCAAAACCCAGAATATTTGCTCTTTTCAGGCGAAGATCTACAAGCTTCTTTATTACCTCTTTGTTGTCAAATTCATTGTTATTGTTACATCTGTTTAGATATGCAGTAAGAATCTCTTTTCTTAGCTCTCTCTTCTGTGACTGTTGCAGAAATGGGATAACACTCGGGTTGTCCAACCCAAAAACCCATTTACCAGCATTTGCAGAGTCTTTCTCTCCTCTTTTTAATGCTGCTGCTTTGAGAGATTCCGACAGACCGGCAAGATTCTCTTCATTGTCGATTTTAAGCTTATAGGCATCCGTTTCGGCAAGTAAATTCTGCCCGAAAGCCAACTGAAGTGAAGAGATCTCGGCATTAATTTTTTTAAGCTCCTCTTTCTTGGTCTCATCTAGTTCTGCACCATTTCTTACAAAACCTTTATACATCTCTGTAAGAAGCCTCAATTGGTCTGCATCAAGATTCAAAGAGTCCTTTTTCTCATAAACTGCTTTAACTCTTAAGAACAACCCTGTGTTTAGGCTGATTTCATTATAGTGTTTACTGGTAATTGGAGATAACTCTTTTGCAAGCGCAAGAACCTCCGGCGATGCATTTACGGAGTTAAGACTTGAGAAAACAGGAGATATTCTGTCCAGAAGTGCACCTGCGTTATCGTAAACTAATATTGTATTCTCAAATGTGGGCTCCTCTGTGTTATTGACCAGAGCATCAACTTCTGCCTTATGTTGCGCCATAGCCTCCAAATATGCAGGCATATAGTGCTCAATTTTGATACTTTCAAAAGGTGGAATTCCAAAAGGTGTGTTCCACTCTGTAAGAAGAGGGTTCTCTATAGATTCTTTCTTAGAGCAGGATCCAAGAACTATTCCGGCAGCGAGTGCCATAATAAAGAGTTTTTTCATATATAAAAGTTTTGAGATTATCCAAGGTAGGATTTAAGGAGTTTGCTCCTTGCACTATGACGGAGTCTTCTGATAGCCTTCTCTTTAATCTGACGAACTCTCTCTCGTGTCAGACCAAAAAATTCACCAATCTCTTCCAATGTCATTTCGCTTGTTCCGATTCCGAAAAAGTACTTTACAATGTCCCTTTCACGCTCTGTGAGGGTAGATAGTGCTCTCTCAATCTCTTTGTTAAGCGACTCGTTAACAAGACCTCTGTCTGCATTAGGTGAGTCATTGTTAACCAATACATCCAAAAGATTATTGTCCTCTCCATCAACAAAAGGGGCATCCACAGATACGTGTCTGCCCGAAACTCTTAAAGTATCCGCAATTTTCTCCTTAGGTATGTCCAATATCTCCGAAAGTTCTTCGGGTGATGGCATCCGTTCATTCTCCTGTTCAAATTTAGAGAGAGCTTTATTGATCTTATTTAACGAGCCTACCTGATTTAATGGTAGTCTCACAATTCTTGATTGCTCTGCAAGAGCCTGTAAAATAGATTGTCTGATCCACCATACTGCGTATGAGATAAACTTAAAACCTCTGGTTTCATCAAATTTTTCGGCCGCTTTGATTAGTCCCAGATTCCCTTCGTTTATAAGATCGGGTAGACTAAGACCTTGGTTTTGGTACTGTTTTGCTACAGAGACTACAAATCTCAAGTTAGCTCTTGTCAATTTTTCAAGCGCCTCCTGATCTCCTTTTCTGATTCTCTGAGCTAATTCAACCTCATCTTCTACTGTTATAAGTTCCTCTCTTCCAATCTCTTGAAGATATTTATCAAGAGATGCGCTCTCTCTGTTGGTAATGGATTTAGTTATCTTAAGCTGTCTCATTTATAAAAAAGGTAATGTCCGGCAAAGCTAATAAAAATAAACAGATGCTACAAAAAATCAGAGCCCCATACCATAGTATACTACCTTGCCGTCAGGGTATACTCCTTCTATGAGTAAGGACCTTCTACTTCTTTGAATTACAGATTGCAAATCCTGGACACTCTCCAGAGCTGTCTGGTTAATGTATGTGATTATAAATCCCGGCTTTATTCCTGCATCCTTAAACTTCCCTTCTGACACAGAAACAACCTCAACTCCCGATTTTATCTCTAGTCTCTCCAGTTTATCCTTTGGAGCATTTTTGAGCTCTGCACCATAAAATTTAAGTATTCCGGATTTATGATCTCCCACCATTGCTATCTGGTCATTGCTTGTTTCTAATACAACTGATATCTCTTTTTGTTTACCGTCTCTTAAAATTTCTACCGAAATTTTATCTTTTGGTCTGTATTTGGATATCTGCTCCTGTACAGCCGGAGATGAGTTCACCTCAATTCCGTTTACCGAAAGAAGCACATCCGACTCCTTAATACCCGCCTTGTCTGCAGCTCCACCTTTTACAACCTCTGCAATATATACCCCTTTAGTATCCTTCAAACCCTTCTCTCTTGCCAGGTTTCCGTCAATATTTTGCATTGATATCCCCATAAGTGCCCTCTGAACACTGCCAAACTTCATTATGTCCTCTACAATTTTTTTCACAATTGTAACAGGGACTGCAAAGGAGTATCCGGTAAATGCTCCGGTCTTTGAGGCTATAGCAGTATTGATTCCTATCAACTCACCCTTTGTGTTGATGAGTGCACCTCCACTATTACCGGAGTTCACTGCTGCATCTGTCTGGATAAATGCCTCAATCTTAAAACTGCCATCCATTGAAGGGATACTTCTCGCTTTTGCGCTTACTATTCCTGCAGTGATTGTAGATCTAAGGTTATATGGATTGCCGATTGCCAGAACCCACTCACCCAGACGAAGGGCATCCGAATCTCCAAATCTCAAAAATGGAAGATTGTTGGCCTCAATCTTGAGTAGTGCAATATCTGTAGCAGAGTCGCTGCTAACCAGTTTTGCTTTGAAAGATTGATTATTCTCAAGGGTTACCTCGATATCATCGGCTCCCTCTACCACGTGATTGTTTGTGACAATATATCCGTCACCGGAAATAATCACCCCGGAACCTGCGCCTATCTGCTCCCTCGGTACCTGTTGTTGACCATACCCGAAAAAGAAATCAAACAGAGAGTACGGCTGGTTTGTCCCTTTCATTACAACCTTCACGTGAACCACAGCTTTAACGGCATTCTCGGCAGCAAATGTAAAATCCGGGAATTCAGGTTCTGTTAAGTTGGTCTTTTTGATTAATGTATTATCCTGTGGATATGAATATGTGGAGCTCTTATCTCCACTTAATTTAACAACTGTAAAGGATGTTAATCCGCTAATTAAAACAGTTAAAAACAAATAGATAATTATATTACGTTTCATGGCTTTAAAAGTTTTTTTAAGTTGAAAAACAAATTATATGCCATAACTTATTTTTTTTATCTTTGTAAAAAATATCTTGATATGAAGTTTGTTGTTTCAAGTACTGAGCTTTTAGCTCGTCTTTTGTCAGTTTCAAGAGTTATCTCTTCGAAAAATACAATCCCTGTTTTAGACAATTTTCTGTTCGTTTTAAAGGACGGATACCTGCACATTACTGCATCAGATCTTGAGACAAGTCTCAAAGCCGGTCTGCCCATTGAGAGCATAGAAGAGGAGGGTGAGATTACTGTTCCTGCAAAACTACTCGTTGACTCTTTAAAAGAGTTTGCAGATATACCTCTGGAGTTCAAAACAAATCAGAGTGAAACCTCAATAGATATTACCTGGGCAAACGGAAGCTCTACCCTACCTTGTATGAATGCAGATGACTATCCGAGCATAGCATCAATTTCTGCGGATAGTACCGAGATATCTATAAACTCCCAAATCCTTCTGGAGGGTATCAACCGCACACTATATGCAACAGCAGAAGAGGAGCTCAGGCCTGTAATGAACGGTATCTATTTTGATATTGACACCGATTCTGCAACCCTTGTCGCATCTGACGCACACAAACTGGTGTGCTTCACAAGACGTGACATAAAGTCAGAACAAAAGTCATCCTTCATACTGCCAAAAAAACCATCTTCAATACTCAAAAACCTTCTCTCAAAAATTGACGAATCTGTAAAAATTGTTTTTGATCAAAGAAATGCATATTTTGAATTTGAATCATTTATTTTGGTCTGCCGTCTTGTAGAGGGTAACTATCCTGCTTACAAATCTGTTATTCCAAAAAATAACACCAATAAACTTATCATAAATCGTCAGGATTTTCTAAACAGTGCCAGAAGAGTGTCAGTCTGCTCCAACCAGGCAAGCAGCCTTGTAAAACTGAAGCTCTCATACAACCAGCTTGTAATATCTGCGCAAGATCTTGATTTTTCAATATCTGCACACGAAAGGTTAAGCTGTCAGTACGAAGGAGATCCAATGGAGATAGGTTTCAAATCTACTTTCCTTGTAGAGATACTCACAAATCTTTCATACAACGATATTTCACTGGAACTCTCTGACCCTTCCAGGGCAGCTCTAATTTTGCCATCCGGCCAGAATGACCCTTCGGAAGATATTCTGGCATTAATAATGCCTATGATGGTCAGTGCATAAGCGTCAAAGCTGGAGATCATAAAAATGAAGTTAAATTTAAAGAATCCGTTGCTTTTTTTTGACATTGAGAGTACCGGTCTAAACGTTGCCACAGACAGAATTGTGGAGTTAAGTGCTCTTAAGGTAATGCCCAATGGAGACCAAGAGATTAAAACCCGCAGAATTAATCCAACAATTCCCATCTCACCTGAAGCTCAGAGTATTCACGGAATTTCAAATGAAGATGTAGCAAATTGCCCAACCTTTAAAGAGGTTGCAAAGAGTTTGGCAACCTGGATGTCCGGATGTGATTTTTCCGGTTATAATGCAACAAAATTTGATATCCCGATGCTTGCAGAGGAGTTTCTCCGTGCCGGTGTCAGTTTTGATTTCCGTAAGAGGCGAGTTGTAGATGTTCAGAACATATTTCACAAGTTAGAGCAGCGAACTCTTAGTGCAGCATACAAATTTTACTGCAGCAAGGAGTTGGAAAATGCACACTCTGCAGAGGCAGATACCGTCGCCACATTTGAGATACTTGAAGCCCAGCTGGACAGATATAAAGATATCCTGGAAAATGATGTGAAGTTCCTTGCAGATTTCTCCACCAAATCTAAATCTTTAGATTACGCAGGCCGTATTATATTGGACGACAATGATGTCCCAATTATTAACTTCGGCAAACACAAAGGCAGGTCTGTTGAGAGTGTCTTTAGAAGCGATGCAGGCTACTATTCGTGGATGATGAACGGAGAGTTCACTCTGGATACAAAACAGGTGATAACAGAGCTGAAAATAAAATTTGAGAGCTCCTCTAAGTTGTTGTAACTTGTTTTGAAGCTTTGGCGGCTTCCATACCTGCCATATAACCGGTTGAGAAGGCTATCTGAAGGTTATACCCTCCTGTATCGCCATCTAAATCAATAATTTCACCTGCAAAAAACAGATTGTCGTATAGACGAGATCTCATACTCTTTGAAATTACCTCATCAAGAGATACCCCTCCCGCAGTTATTACAGCCCTCTCGTATGAGGTAAATGTAATAATATCCATCTTCCAGGCTTTTAGAGATGTGGCAATAGCTTTAATTGAAGCCTCCCTCTTTTTCTCATTGAGAGGATCTGCAGGAAGGTTAACGGATGATAAAAAGGAGCCGATCAACTCATATGGCAACAATTTTCTCATCAGCTGATTTATTGAGGGGTTGTGCAACACACTCAACTCTCTTCTCATTCTCTCTTCGAGCACATCTTTTGTCAGAGCCGGTTTAAGATCTAGATAAACCACGCATCTGTTCCCGTTTATAAGAGCTTTGACAGCCTTTCTGCTAATCTTATAACCTATTGAGCCCTCTATACCGTTATTTGTAAAATCCAGATCTCCCATCTCCCGTTGAACCTCATCTGATGCAACAAACAGAGCAATCTCCACATTTTTAAGCTGAAGACCCTCCAGCTCTTTTGAATAATCTTTTGGCATTAGTGCTGTTAGCGATGGAAAGCACTCCTCAATTTTATGGCCGAGATTTTTCGCAATTATATAACCGTCTCCATCAGAACCGGTTAGTGGATAAGATAGCCCTCCTGTAGCCATTACGACAGTTGTGGCACAATATATCGTTTCTATATTATTTTTTGTGTTAAACGTAACTAACTCACTAATTTTTTGTCCGGCTACTTTTAATTCTGTAACCTGTGTGTTTAGGATAACCTCCACCCCGACTCTATCCAACTCTGCAGTAAGGGCATTAACAACATCAGACGCCAAACCGGATGATGGAAAGATACGCTCTCCTCTCTCAAGTACAGTCTTTAGTCCGATACTTTCAAAAAAAGCTATTGTATCGTCATTGGAGAAGTTATAGAAAGAGTGTTTGAAAAAATTGCTTTTCGGATGAATATGTGCAGAAAACTCTTGCCAGGGTTTTGTATTGGTAATATTGCAACGCCCTTTACCGGTAATCCTTAACTTTCTTCCCAACCTCTCCATCTTCTCGATCAGGGTAACCCCGGCTCCCGATTTTGCTGCAGATATTGCTGCCAGCATACCTGCAGCCCCCCCTCCTACTACTATAACATCTCTACTTTTCATTCCCTGATTATTAAATGTAAAATATTAAATTTGCAGCAAATATACACTAATGAAGCTCATTTTCAAACTAACATCTCTCTTTGCTCTGCTGCAGATTATCCTCTGTTGTTACGGAGACTCAAGCAGTGATGATGTTACAACCTTAAGTAACGAATATGCAAAATATTTCAGTATATCTCACAAGGAGAGTGAAAGTACATATATTATCGTCAATGAGAGTTGGAGCGGAAAGGGAGATATCTCCAGATACAAACTAGTCCCCAGAGATGAAAGAGAGAGCGGAGAGTTTGGCAGGGATGAGATTCCTGTCCCGCTCAAGAGTGTCGTCTGTATGTCTACAAGTCATATATCCTATATAAGCGCAATAGGAGAAGAGAGCTCTGTGGTAGCAGTCTCAGGTGCACAATATGTAACAAATACAAAGATAAATTCGGGGTTATCTTCCGGAGAGATTAAAGACATCGGCTTTGAAACCTCAATCAATTACGAGATGCTGCTGCAACTATCACCTGATGTTGTCTTTACATATGGCATCAGTGGAGAGAACAACATCTATATAGATAAGATCCGAGAGCTGGGAATTAAGGTGATTGTTGTTGGAGACTATATGGAAGAGCACCCCTTGGGTAAGCTTGAATATCTAAAGTTTTTTGGCACACTCTTCTCAAAAGAGGCACATTCCGACTCTCTTTTTAATGCAATAAAGAGTCGTTATTTAATTAAAAGAGAGTTGGTGGCAGATGTTACTGAAAGACCTAAAGTACTACTCAATGCACCCTGGAAAGACATATGGTATATTCCTGGGGTTAACAGCTATATGAGCCATCTGATTAAAGATGCCGGAGGGCAAATAATTTTGAGCAAAGAGGGTGATTACCCTTCATATCCGAACAGTCTTGAGGAGGTCTACATCGAGGCAGAGAAGGCAGATTTTTGGTTGAACCCAAATTTTTATACCTCCCTTTCACAATTGGAGGCCGGCAATCCACTTTTCAGGAGGCTGCCCGTATTTATTAAAGGAAGAGTATTCAATAACACTAAAAGAAATACACTCAGAGGTGGAAGCGATTTTTGGGAGGGTGGTGTTATAGAGCCGGATGTAATCCTAAATGATTTGATAAATATACTGCACCCTCAAAGAGGTGATGGCAGTAAATTGAAATACTATACTTTACTCGAGTAAAATATAGTATTTCAATCAAAATATTTATCTCTTTTTTAGCTATAAACCAAAGGAGTCTCCTTACCCTCAAGAACAGCAAGACCATTCCAGGCCAAAGCAGACATCTCATCTTCACCGGGAAAAATCTTCACCGGAGCAATAAATTTTATCTGCTCGGATATCTGCTCCATAAGTCTGGTATTATATGCAATTCCTCCGGTTATGAGTATGGCATCTACCTCCCCTTTATGAACGACTGCCATTGCCCCAATCGCTTTGGCCACATTGTATGCAAAGGCTTCAGAAATTAGAATGAACTTCTCATCCCCATCACTTACCATCTTCTCGACAATGCTGAACGAGTTAGTTCCCAGGTGTGCAACAAGACCACCCTCACCGGTAATCATCTTCTTAACATCCTCTAATGTGTATTTCCCTGAAAAGCAGAGCTTAGCAAGATCATACGCAGGCAAGGTGCCGGATCTTTCAGGGGAGAAAGGGCCCTCTCCGTTAAGTGCATTATTGACATCTGTAACTCTTCCCTTTGTGTGTGCACCCACAGATACACCTCCGCCAAGATGCGCAACTATGAGGTTTAACGATTCATATGGCACATTTAAGGATGTGGCGTAACTTTTTGCTATTGCTCTTTGATTGAGTGCGTGAAAAATTGACTTCCTCTCAAACAGAGGGTGGCCGGTAACTCTGGCAATCGGTTCAAGCTCGTCTACCACAACAGGATCGGCAATAAATGCTCTGCAGCCTTTAATCTCCTTTGCTATACTGTGTGCAATGAGTCCTCCAAGATTGCTGGCGTGCTCGCCCCCTACACCAACTTGCAGGTCAATTATCATCTGCTCGTTAACCTCATATACTCCGGCTTTAATAGGCTTAATCAAACCACCTCTGCCAACTATCATCTCAATGGAATTGAGATCTATCTCATTATCCTTCAATGTCTTCAAAATTGTCTCTTTCCTGAACTCAAACTGCTCCGTTATTGAATTAAACAGAGCAAGCTCTTGAGAGGTGTGCCTGAGAGTGGTTACAAAAAGTTGTTTTCTGCTCTCAAATACTGCAATTTTAGTTGAAGTTGAACCCGGATTAATGGCTAAAATCAAGTGTCCCATATACTATTTTGCCGTTAAAGCAGCTAATGCAATAGAGTTAAGTTTTGTGTCTATGCTATCTGCCCTGCTCGAAAGGACACAAGGAGCCTTGGCTCCTGCAACTATTGCTGCCTGTTTGGCTCCAATACACAGCTGAGTGTTAACTTTATAAAAGACATTGGCAGATTCAATATTTGGAAAAACAAGACAATCTGCATCTCCGGCAACACTGCTTACAAGTTTTTTAACTGCAACAGCCTCTGCCGATAGAGCAACATCCAATGCCAGCGGTCCGTCAACCAGGCATCCCGAAATCTGACCTCTGTCTGCCATCTTTGAAATAATTGCAGCATCTACACAGGCAGGCATCCCGGGCATCATCTGTTCGGTGGCAGCAATAAGAGCAACTTTAGGCTTTGCGATACCAATAGCGTGTGCTGTTTTGACTACATAATTTGTAATAGCAATTTTCTGGGTAAGATCGGGTGCCGGTATTACAGCTATATCCCCCATTATGAGTAATTTGTGATACTGGGGATTTGATAAAACCGTTACGTGGCTCAGTACAGCTTTGGCAGGTAGAAGGCCTCTCTCCTTATTGAGAATTGCCCTCATATATTTATCTGTACTGCAAAGTCCCTTCATCAGAATATCTCCCTCTCCGGCATTAATGATATCTACTGCTGCAGATACAGCTTTAATCTCATCATCTATGTCTACAATTTTAAAAATTGATGGGTCTATCTTCTCGTGATCACACACCTGACGGATGAGTTTTTCATCACCGACAAGAGTTGCCTCTACGATACCAGCCTCAATTGCGAGCCTGGCTGCATTGATTGTGTGATCATCTACGGCCCAGGCGGCAACAAGTCTTTTTTTTGGTTTTGACCTTAATGTCTCAAAAATCTGTTCAAATGTTGTTATCATAAATCTTAATCTATTTCTGTTATAGTTCTTTATTTTGCAAGTATTAACATTGTATCCTGAGCAATTACAAGCTCCTCGTTTGTGGTAACTGTTGCCATCTTAACTTTTGAGTCAGGTGTAGATAAAATAACATCTTTTCCTCGTACTCCCTTATTTGCCTGATAATCGAAATTCATCCCCATATAACCCAGGTGTGAACCAACCATCTCCCTTATATGAGGGTCATTTTCACCGATACCACCTGTAAATACAATCATATCAACACCACCCATAGCAGCTGTATATGCCCCGATGTACTTAAGTACTCTGTAATTTAGCATATCCAAAACCAGCTTTGCTCTTTCGTTGTTATTTGCGGCAGCCTTCTCTATGTCCCTTGCATCTGAAGACTCTCCGAAAACTCCTATAAAGCCGCTTTTTTTATTGAGTAGTGAGTTGATACCTGCAGCATCCAGCCCCTCTTTCTCCTGTATAAAGGTCACAATTCCGGCATCAATATCTCCGCTTCTTGTCCCCATTATTATTCCTTCCAGAGGAGTGAATCCCATAGAGGTATCTACAGACTTACCATTCTTAATAGCTGTAATTGAGCTTCCGTTTCCAAGATGGCAGGTTATAACTTTCGAATTTTCAAAATCCAACCCCGCCAAATCACAGGCCTTTTTGCCTACAAATTTGTGGCTGGTTCCGTGGAAACCGTAACGCCTAATCTTATACTTTGTGTAGTACTCATAAGGAAGTGCATACATAAATGCAAAGTTGGGCATCGTTTGGTGAAATGAGGTATCAAAAACAGCTACCTGAGGGGTCTGAGGCATAAGTGTCTGGATTGCAAAAATCCCAAGCAAATTTGCAGGATTATGAAGAGGTGCCAGTTCACATAACTTTTCAATACCTTTAATAACAGATTCGTCAACCAGACTGCTGGATTTAAAGAACTCGCCACCGTGAGCAACCCTGTGCCCAACAGCTTCGATGTCCGATAGGGAATTAAGAACTCCCAACTCTTTGTTGATAAGAATATCAAGGACCTTTTTTATACCCTCAGTGTGGTTGGGTATAGGTGTCTCTAATTCGTATTTATCTCTTCCGCTTACCTTGTGGGAGAGAACGCCTGTCTCCAGACCAATTCTTTCAACGATACCCTTTGCCAGAAGATTGTAGTCCGAAGTTGTTTTCATATCAAGAACCTGATACTTGATAGAAGAGCTTCCGCAGTTCAAAACCAGTATAACCATAAAAAATTTATTATTTAATTAAAAATTGACAAAATTAAGGCAAATATATCCTGCAAATGTAATAAAAAAAGCTCTTTTCATTAGTAATTTAGAATAAATTGTTATTTTTATATCAAATTTGTGGGGCGATGGATAGGGTGAAAGAGAAAAATTTTAATAAAACTGGCTATGCCGGTAACTCTCCTCTGCTCATTTACACTCTCTGCTATCTATCGGGCATAATTTTCGGTAATTCACACAGTTATGACTGTAATATTTACCTTTATCTCTCTGTTTTATTTACAATAATCACTTTAACGGCTTACTATTTTAATTTTTATATAAGAGCTGTAAATCTTGATATTTTTCTGAAATTAATGCTGGGAGCCTCTCTTTTTACCGCAGGGAATTTCAACATCTCACAGAGCCCCTACGCCAAAAAAAATCTGTTTAGCAATCTTCTTACTATAGAGGAGAAAACAGAGATAAGATTGGTTGCAAAAAGCGATATAAAGATAAACAGAAATTATTCAACTTCACACTGTTTTTCTCCTGAATATAATGAGGGTGTTTTGCTATATCTGGACAAGAAGATAGAGAGTAATAATTTTGAAATCGGCGACACAATAATTACTCAAATCCCTCTTATGGAGATTACCACTCCAAATGGAAGTCTGTTTGACAGAAAGGGGTACTATAACAAGATGAGAATCTTCTCTCAGGGCTATTTAAGAGAGGGTAACTTCACGGTTATAAAGCCAAAAGGGAAAACAGCAGTGCAGCATCTAAAAAGCAGAATGGCTCTGTTCATAAAGGAGTTCCGTGCTGCGGCAGACAATCAGGAGTGGGCAGATATGATTATTGCCATAACTACCGGTGATAAAAGCTACCTGGACCAAGAGTCAAAAGATGCATTCATATCATCCGGAACAATGCATCTGATGGCAGTCTCCGGCCTGCACGCGGGCTTCCTCTTTATCTTCATCTCTTTTATACTCTCTTTTTTGGGAAACAGACTCCTGCCTAAAATCGTAAGGAGTGTTGCAATAATAACTGCTCTTTGGATCTACTGTGCAATTGCCGGGTTCTCTCCGTCATCCTTAAGGGCTGCTATAATGATCTCTATGCTTACCATATACCGGCTTACGGGAAGATCTTCACTCTCTCTGAACTCACTATGTGCCTCTGCTCTTTTAATTACTCTATTCTCTCCGGAATCACTCTATGAACCGGGGTTTGTGCTCTCTTATGTCGCGTTCCTCTCAATACTCTTTATCAATCCTAAAATAGACAGTTTAGTACACTCAGATAATAAAATTGTGAGGTGGTTCTGGGGAGTTATCTCAATTTCGATTGCTTGTCAAATAGGAACATCACTAATTTCGATATCTCTTTTCGGCTTTTTTCCACTCTACTTCTTAATAGCAAATATCTTACTAATGCCACTCTCTGCAATTATCATCTACCTCTGCTGTTCTACTGCACTTTTATGGTTAGCCGGGTTTGGATATAATCTGCTTTTGAAAGCACTGGAGATTACTGCTAAAACGATTTACTATATAGCTGCCAGAGTAGAATCTCTCCCATACTCAAGATTAGAAGCAGATATAAATGCAGGATACAGATTGATAATTATATCACTGATTTTGGTGATTTTCGTTGATTTTGGGCTGCAAAGAGGTCAAAAAAGATATATCTGTGCAGGGTTAGCAGTGAATGCAGTTATAGTGTACTTGCTATCATAAATACGGCAACTACGGCCAACAACACCCCCATCCACTGTCTTTTTGAAAAACTCTCTTTAAAAAAGAAAACTCCTATTAAGGCAGTAAGCATCACAACAGATGCGTTGTGTACCGGAAAAACAACTGACCCGCCCATTCTTCCCACATTAATTAATAACATTTTAGATGTCAGAAAATTAAATAGACCTAAAGCAGCTCCTAATAGTATTGTATCGTAACGAAACACCACCTTTTGTCTATTTCTCTTAAAATCTGCATAGACTAAAATCAAACTAAAAAAGAGAGCAGTTAAGAATACACCCAATAGGAACATCTCTCTGTCTGCCGGGTCAGAGATAATGTATGTTTTGGTAAGCTCCATTGAGGTGTCGTTAATTCCGGGCAGAAGAAATACAAGAAATGGTAGTATGAATGTCCCTTTAACTCTCTCTGAGGGTTTTTTATAGAGGATAAGAAAGAATGAAATAAGTGCCAGTACAATGCCCCCTATTTTGAATAAAATATCACTGTTTTGTCCAAGATATATCACTCCGACAGTCACCGGAATCACCACAGACATTTTGTTGAATGAGGTTGTAAGACCTATCCCTACTTTTTGAGTAGAGTAGATTATCACTATAAAACTTACTATAAAAAGCAATCCAACTGTAAAAGAGGGGAGAAATAGCTTTGTAGAGTACTCCCACCCGGAGTTGTTCAAGGAAAGGTCTGCAAGAGTGAAGGCTACTGCTACTGAATAGTTAACGGCAATTGCCTGAAATTTGTTCAGATTCTTTACATTAATGAGTTTTAGAGATATGAACAGCCCAAGTGCGAATAAAATATGGATAATCAGGTAAATAATGTTTTGCATAATAACTATGTTCATAATAATGCATAAAGGTAAATGGAATTTGTTATACTTTTGTGACCGACTTTCAAATATCTACTATTATGGGCGGCCTTTTTGGAGTAATCTCCAAACAAAATTGCATTACAGATCTTTTTTACGGAACAGATTACCACTCCCATCTCGGGACAAGAAGAGGCGGTATGGCCTCACTGAATATTAACGGCAACTTTGCCAGAACTATTCATAATCTGGAAAACTCCCATTTCAGGGCAAAATTTGAGGATGATTTAAAGAAATTTGACGGTTATTCTGGTGTAGGAGTGATTAGCGATACAGACCCTCAGCCAATAATCCTTAATTCACACCTTGGGAAATTTGCAATTGTAACTGTTGGTAAAATCAATAATATTGCTGAGCTGGAGAGTGATCTGCTCAGCTCCGGTCGCAACTTCACCGAGTTAAGTTCGGGTTCGACTAATCCTACTGAATTGACCGCTTTATTGATAACCGGAGGGAAAAGCTTTCTCGAGGGGATTGAGATTGCACAAAGTAAGATCAAAGGGTCGTGCTCTTTTTTACTTTTAACTGAGAATGGGATATTGGCAAGCAGAGACAAATATGGAAGGACACCGCTGATTCTGGGAAAGAAAGATGGTTCTATTGCTGTAGCTTCGGAAACCTGCAGTTTTTCTAACCTG
Source organism: Bacteroidetes bacterium HGW-Bacteroidetes-5 (assembly GCA_002842515.1). Classification (GTDB taxonomy): domain Bacteria; phylum Bacteroidota; class Bacteroidia; order Bacteroidales; family UBA932; genus Bact-08. The sequence goes on from PHDC01000004.1 coordinate 29,371, forward strand.
GGTTACGAAGAGGAGTACTGTATTGGGGCCGGTGAGGTGGTAAAGATAACTGCTCAAGGATATGAACAACTCTCTCCTCCAAAAAAGAGACTTCACATTTGTTCATTCCTTTGGATCTATTATGGTTACCCTACCAGCTCTTATGAGAAGATAAATGTAGACGATGTGAGGTTTGCTCTGGGACACTCTCTTGGAGAGAAAGATGATACCCCACTGGATGTCTCATCTGCGATTCCGGATTCAGGGACCTGTATGGCGATAGGTTTTGCTGCCGGAAAGAAAATCCCTTTCAGAAACGCTATAGTTAAATACACTCCTACCTGGCCCCGAAGTTTTATGCCATCAAATCAATCTATTCGAGATCTGGTTGCAAAGATGAAATTGATTCCAAATAAGAGTCTGCTAAGGGAGAAGAGAATTGCTTTTTGCGACGACTCTATCGTTAGGGGAACACAACTTAAAGATAACGCTCAGACTTTAATAAGTTTTGGTGCCAAAGAGATTCACATCCGAATTAGTTGCCCGCCTCTGGTCTATCCTTGTGATTTTCTAAACTTCTCTGCATCCAGGTCACCTCTGGAACTGATAACAAGAAGATATATTCTGCAAAAAGAGGGAGCACACGATGTCAACCTAAAGAAATATTCAGATGCATCAACCGAAGAGTATCGCGAAATGACTGAATTCATTCGGGATGAGCTCGGCCTATCCAGCCTTAAATTCAATAGTATAGAAACATTGGTCAAGGCTATAGGATTACCTAAAAGTTCTATCTGCACACACTGTTTTGATGGTACGGGATACGAAGATTAACTTGAAATATAAGCACTATCATTAAATTTTGGTATGTAATTATTTTGTATACCTTTGTGTAGTTAATTAACCTATATTTTAAACTTTTTATTTCCGTTCATATGAACATCTTTGTTTCAAGTCTAAGTTTCCGTGCTAAGAAAGAGGATCTAGCCGAACTGTTTGCACCTTATGGCGAAGTTACTTCAGCCAGAATTATTATCAATCGTGATACCCGCCGGTCAAAAGGCTATGGTTTCGTAGAGATGCCAAACGATAGTGAGGGTAACGCAGCTATCGAAGCTCTTAACGGTACCGATCATATGGGCCGCACTATCAGTGTAGCTCAGGCAAATGATCGCCCTGCCAGGGAGTACTAGTATTGATTTTAATCATATATGTAAAAAGAGGATGGCCAAATGACCATCCTCTTTTTTCTAAATTTACGCTTATTAGCGAATTTCTGCAATTTTCATCTCTTCAATAAGATGAGATGCTCCGGCAACCTTATCTATTACGAAAAGTACATATCTGATATCAAGTGATATATTACGGCACATTTGAAGGTCATATGCAATATCACTCATAGTTCCTTCCCAAACTCTGTCAAAGTTGATTCCCACAAGTTCCCCATCTGCATTTATAACCGGACTTCCCGAGTTACCCCCTGAAGTGTGGTTTGTAGCAATAAAACATACAGGAACAGTTCCATTGACCTCCCATCTGCCAAAATCCTTTTTTGCGTAAATATCTCTTAATTTCTGTGGTATGTTATAGTCGTATATATTTGGATTATCTTTCTCCATTATCCCCTCCAAAGTTGATAAGTGCTTATAGTAAACAGCATCACTCGGTTTATAGCCCTTAACCGCTCCGTATGTTATCCTTAATGTTGAATTTGCATCAGGGTAGAAGACTCCTGTTTTGTTAAACTCCATCTGCCCTCTCATATATGTTCTGTAAAGCAGATTAAGCTCCGAATTAATCTCATCAAACCTTGGCTTAATATTATTTATAAAGTTATCATTAAAGGCATTGTAGAGCTTAAATGCAGGATCGTTCTCAAAACTATTCTCGGTGACCCCGGCTTCAATAAAGCGGTATGCTTTTTCCTCAGATGCAAGAACAGTAGATGAATAGAGACACTCCGCAATCTCGGCCACGCTTCCCTTCTTTAAAATCATATCTTTGAAAAGCTGAGGTTGCATCTCTGCCGGTATGTTTTTACTGTACTGATCTACAATAGCTGCAAAAGATTTTTTATCTATTGGCAGATAATAGTCTTTGTAAAATCCATCCAGAATCGACTTAATGTTAGCGGCACTCACTGCCGGTGTCATTTTTGAATTACGCTTCACAGCAGTATTGATGTTACCTGCCAGACGAATTATCTCATTGGAAGTTATCGCTTCGTTATGATAATCTGTTGCAAAAGCATAGAGCTCAAGCTCTCTGTATAATTTATCCAGTCTTTCAATAACCCCGCTGTACTCAGGTTTATCCTTGGCCCACTCATTAAACTCTTTCTCAAATTGTATCTTTGATTCAATGGTTTTTAGCCTTTCGATTCCTTTAGACTCTCCCTGCCACTTTTTCCAGGAGTTGGAGACAGATGCATTTTTCGAAGCGTACTTAATTCGTACCTCCTGGCTTTTTGCCATCTCTTCATTTTGGATATTTAACCTTAAAGTTCTAAGATTGATTTTGTGTGGATTTGATTTTTCGGTTATATATCTTACAGCCTGAGAATGAAGGTATTTTTGAGTTCTTCCCGGATAACCGTAAACCAGAGTAAAATCGCCCTCTTCTACTCCTTTAACAGAGATTGTGAAATATTTTTTTGGAGTATATGGCACATTATCTTTAGAGTAACCTGCAGGTTTGTTGTCTTTTCCTGCGTAGATTCTAAAAAGTGAAAAGTCGCCGGTATGTCTTGGCCACATCCAATTATCGGTATCTCCTCCAAATTTACCTATTGATGATGGAGGTGCACCTAGCAACCTGACATCGTTAAAGGTCTCGTATACAAATAAAAAATATTGATTCCCGTAGTAAAGAGACTCCACTCTGGCTTGGTAATGTGTGTTAGCCGTTGCTGCTTTCATTATTACATTGGAGTTATCACTAATGAGTTTGACTCTCTGTTCCTCTGTCATATCTGAGCTGTATGAGCCAAGAATCTTGTCCGTTACATCTTCCATTCTTATTAGGAATCTCACAGATAGTCCATTATTGGGAAGTTCATCACTCATAGACATTGCCCAAAACCCATCCCGAAGATAGTCATTCTCAACAGAGCTGTGGGACTGAATCTGAGAGAACCCACAGTGGTGATTCGTTATAATCAGCCCTTTGGCAGAGATGAGCTCTCCCGTACATCCACTTCCAAAATGTACTATTGCGTCTTTAAGTGATGCTCTGTTTATACTGTACAAATCTTCCGCCGTGAGTTTGAACCCATTCTTTTGCATATCGGGAATACGATCCTTAATAAGAACAGGGAGCCACATACCCTCATCGGCAGCAAGTTTGCCAACAGACAGCAGAATAACAAATAACAAAAGGATAAATCTCTTCATAAAATTATAATTGTATTATTAACATCACAAACTTACAAAAATTTATTACTTTTGAAGATAAATCACTTATTGATATGAATCAACTGGCCAAATATATCATCGGTATTGCAATTGCTCTGGTGATAGCATTTATTGCGTGGTATTTTAGCAATATAGTGATTTACATAATCATATCTGCAGTTCTCTCTTTAATGGGCAAACCAATAATGGAGAGGCTCGACAGGTTAAAATTCAGGAAATTCCATCTTCCAAGAGCTCTTTCTGCCTTTATATCTCTCTTTATTCTTTTTTCGTTCTTTGCCGCTCTGTTTATGTTTATCGCCCCACTGTTCGGCTCACTGTTTGTGAATATCAGCAATACAGATTTAAGCAGTTTGCAGATGAAGATATCCGAACCTTTGGCAGAGTTCAACAGCCGGATAATAAAGATATTTCCACCTGTTGGAGGTGACTTTAGAGTAGAGGATATCATAATTGAAGAGGTAAAAAAAATGTTTACCGCATCTTCGGTTACCAACTTCTTTGCATCTGTTACCACGCTTCTGATGAGAACATTAATGGGCGTGTTGATTGTGCTGTTTATCACATTCTTCTTTATAAAAGAGAAGGATATGTTTGACAATATGATACTGGCACTATTTCCGGACAAATATGAAAATAATGTCAGAAGAGCTTTGAGTTCTATCAACTCACTGCTTGTGAGGTACTTTTTTGGATTATCAATTCAGATAATGTCAATAACTACTCTTAACACAATGGGGCTCTATTTTGTCGCAGGTCTTGATTTCTCCTTAGCTATTGTGCTTGCTTTTTTAACCGGAGTTCTCAATATCATACCTTATATAGGTCCGTGGATAGGTGCAATTTTTGCATCAGCAATAATACTAACAACGGGTCTGCCTGTTGGTGCAGATATAGGATCGCTTGTGGTTACTTTGATATCTGTATTTCTTTTCACCCAATTAGTTGATAATTTTGTATTCCAGCCTGTTATCTTTTCAAATAGTGCAAAAGCACACCCACTTGAGATCTTCATACTCCTTCTTATAGCAGCCAGTGTGGCAGGTGTTGTCGGGATGCTGGTAGCTATCCCCTCATACACAATCATCCGGGTTTTTGCCAGGGAATTTTTCTCCAACTTCAAACTAGTTCAAAAACTTACAGATCAGATCTGATAGACAATAAAAAAGAGGATGACTTTTGGCCATCCTCTCTCAATTTAAAAGCTTAGATTACTCTTTGCGAGAAAGTGCATTATACTTCTCATATCCGGCCATATGCTCGGGACTCTTTTCACGGAAGCGGAAGTAGATGTTTTTAAGATATTCAGCAACAACGGCTTTAATCTCTTCATCCTTAGTAGATGCAAAACACTTTTCAAAAGGCTCAATGGCAAACTCAAGATTAGCTTCAAGGTTTTTAACCATAGCTTCGTATTTAGCATCATCCATCTCATCTGCAGCTTTCACCTGAATATCCACAGCTTTATCGTAGTATGCTGCACCAATTGCAAAATAACCGAAATAGTAGTTACTGTCTGTCTCTACAGATTTTTTGTAGCACTCAACAGCTTTATCGAAGTCATTCAGGTTCTTCCATACATTACCCTCTGCATAGTAAAGCGTAGCGTTCTCCGGCTCATTTTTCTGCGCCTGGTGTATCAGCTCCAGAATCTTTGCAGGGTCGTCATTGGATTCGATATATGTATTGATCAAAGAAACCAGGATACTCTGTGTGCTTGGATGTTTTCTGAAGCCGTTATTGAGAACCTCTTTTGCCATCTCAATATCCGATTTTGACTTGTAACACTCTGCAAGATAAGAATATGCATCTCCTTTGGCATCATAATTCAGTTCGATGGACTTTGTGAAAAACTGAGTTGCTCTATCGAAATCTTTATCCATAAATGCTGTTAAACCTGCATAGTAGATAAAAGCTGTATCAATAATATTCACAAATTTATGAGCACCAATTTTAACTGCTTTTTCAAAAAATAGTGAGGATGTTTTGTACTCACCCAAAGTGTAGCTGCACATAGCTTCGTTAAACACTTTTCCCTTAAGAGCTGTTAGCAGATCTGTTATCTCTTTGGTTCTGGCACCCTTGGTGTCCAAATCAACTGCCTTCTCAAGAGCTTTGTAAGCCTCTTCTAAAAGATCTTCGTTAACATACTTGTTAGTGATTACCCAGGCAGCCAGTTCACCGGATGCTCCATAATAGAGTTTTTTGTCTGTGTATTGATCGATAGTGAAAGGAACACCGGCAACTGTGGCCTCCTCTGTCTTTTCAATTCTCTGATCTTTAAGCAGAATTTTTGTGTCAATTCTTGAAGCACCAAGCCATATTGACTTAATTGGAGCCTCGTAAACATCTGTATATGCAGATGACAGTTTAGTCCAGGTTTGAGGATTCTCAGCTTTTTTTGGATTCTGAGCATCACTCTTTGCCTTTTCAAATACCTTTACAGCATCTGCCACATCTTTTGTTTGTGCTCCCAGCTGAACAGAAAACAGCAATATCAGAGCAATTAATAATTTTTTCATTTGGAATATTCAGATTTTAAAATTTTTAAAAATATTATGATTAAATGTCTGTGTCAATACTCTCGGGTAATCTCTCTTCGCTTTTATTTACGCTGCATACTGCTGCAATGGAGTCTCCCTCTTTAATGTTTATGAGCCTGACGCCTTGAGTTGCCCTTCCTGCAAGTCTTATATTAGCGACTGCAACTCTGATTGTTATGCCGGACTTATTAATAATCATTAGATCATTTTCGTCAGTTACATCCTTCATTGCAATAAGTGAGCCAGTTTTTTCGGTTATATTGATGGTCTTAACCCCTTTTGCTCCTCTGCTGGTTACTCTGTAGTCCTCCAGAAGAGACCTTTTTCCGTATCCATTTTCACTCACTACCAGAATGTGTTTTTTATCACTCTCTACTGCAGATGGATCTACACATATCATACCTATAACTTCGTCACTCTCTCCAATGTTTATACCACGAACTCCTGCTCCGGTGCGTCCAATAGCTCGGGCATCTTTCTCGTTGAATCTCACACATTTGCCACCCCTGGCCGCAAGCAGTATTTCATTGTTACCGTTTGTCAGTACTGCTTCGAGCAACTCATCATTCTCTCTGATTGTGATTGCATTAACCCCATTTGCCCTTGGTCTTGAATAGGCCTCAAGCGAGGTCTTTTTAACAGTACCCTTCTTAGTTGCCAGTACTATGTAGTTGTTATTAATATACTCTTGATCATTGAGTTTCGGAACATTTATATATGCACACACCTTATCGTCCTGAACAATATTTAGGACATTCTGAATAGCTCTTCCTTTAGATGCTTTTGAACCCTCGGGAACCTCATACACCTTTAACCAGAAGCATCTGCCCTTTTGCGTAAAGAAGAGCATCGTACTATGCATATTTGCAACATATATGTGTTCAATAAAGTCCTCATCGCGGGTATTGCTTCCTTTAACTCCTACCCCGCCCCTGTTTTGAGTTCTGTATTCAAAAAGAGGAGTTCTCTTAATGTATCCAAGGTGAGATATGGTAATAACGACATCTTCGTCAGGATAGAAATCTTCCGGATTAAAGTCTTCGGCAGATGGTTCTATTGTTGTTCTTCTGGCGTCACCAAAGCTGCTCTTAAGAGCTGCGAGCTCATCCTTTATTATCTGCATCTGCAGCGAAACATTTGCCAGTATCTCGTTTAGGTGGAAGATAAGTTTCATCAACTCATCGTACTCTCCCTGTAGCTTCTCTCTCTCAAGACCTGTAAGTTGGCGCAGACGCATCTCAACAATTGCAGAGGCTTGTATTTCGCTAAACTGAAATCTCTCCATAAGGCGTGTTTTTGCCTCATCTACAGTTTTTGAGGAGCGGATAATTACAATTACCTCATCAATGAAATCCAGCGCAATTAAAAGAGCTTCCAGAATATGAGCTCTCTTCTGTGCCTGGTCCAAATCAAATTTTGCGCGTCTTACAACAACATCGTGTCTGTGACGTACAAAGTATTTTATTAGCTGTTTGAGATTTAGCATCCTTGGCCTTCCGTCCACCAGTGCAATGTTGTTAACAGAGAAGCTGGACTGGAGCGGAGTCATCTTGTAGAGTGTGTTTAGAACCACATTGGCAACAGCTCCAATCTTGAGTCGAATTACGACTCTCATACCTGTCCTGTCGCTCTCGTCATTGATATATGCTATCCCATCTATCTTCTTCTCCTCTACAAGCTCGGCAATCTTCTCAATAAGCTCTCTCTTATTTACCATATATGGTATCTCGGTAACCGCAATTGTCTCTCTTCCACTGTCACTCACCTCAATTTCGGTCTTGGATCTTACCACTATCCTCCCTTTGCCTGTTTCAAAAGCATCTTTAATACCCTGCAGACCAAGAATTATACCCCCGGTAGGGAAATCCGGTCCTTTAATATATTGTAACAACTCCTCGGTTTCAATCTCGTTGTTATCTATGTAGGCACAGATGGCATCTACTGTCTCTGAAAGATTGTGAGGCGGCATATTGGTTGCCATACCTACAGCTATACCTGAGGCTCCGTTTAACAGAAGCAGCGGTGCTTTTGCAGGAAGAACAATAGGCTCCTGAAGAGAGTCATCGAAGTTTGGTCTGAAATCAACTGTATTTTTATCCAAGTCTGAGAGAACCTCCTCTGCCAGCTTCTTGAAACGCGCTTCTGTGTAACGCATTGCAGCAGGTGAGTCCCCGTCAATAGAGCCGAAGTTACCCTGTCCGTCAACCAGCATATACCGAAGGCTCCACTCCTGAGCCATCCTTACCATTGCCTCATAGACACTTGAATCTCCGTGAGGGTGGTACTTACCAAGCACCTCACCGACAATACGTGCAGATTTTTTGAAGCTGGCTCCGGAAGTAAGACCGAGATCGTACATTCCGTAAAGCACCCTTCTGTGAACTGGTTTTAATCCATCCCTCACATCCGGAAGAGCCCTGGATACAATTACCGACATCGAATAGTCGATATAGGCGCTCTTCATCTCATCCTCTATATTAATTTTTATTATTCTAGAGTTGTTCTCAGATTCCTGAATCATTTTATATTTGTAATTTCATTTTTAAAAAAGAGGTGCTAAAGTACAAAGAAAAAATCTCTTGAACAAATTGAATATATAATTGTCTTTAATAGGTATACTTAGAAATAATATTATAAAAAGAATGAACCTTCAATTGTCAGACGAACTTAACGAAATTATCTCCTATAGTAAAGAGGAAGCAATGAGGATGGGAAGCTATACTATTGGCACAGACCATCTGATTTTAGGCATTTTACGCCATCAGGACAACTCTGCTTTCGAAGCAATAATGAGGTTCGGAGTAGATTATAAAGTGATCAAAGGGAGAATAGAGGAGAAAATAAAAGTCGGGGAGATGGTACCTTTTGAACAGGCAGATAAATTAAATCTTTCAAAAGGTACCGAGAGCTCATTAAGAGTTATGTATCTTGAAGCAAGATCTCTGGAGCAGGGCAAACCGGGACCGTTACATCTATTGTTGGCAATTATGAGAGTAGAAGAGTGTATTTCGGTTGAGATACTGCGTGAATATCAAATCACTTACGACAGTATTAAAGCCACCCTCAAAGGGAAACAGCTTCCAAAGCCGTCTGCCTCCTCTTCATTTGACGATGAGATGGAGAGACCCCGAGGATCCCGAGATGATGCTCCAGGGAAAGGGGCAAAGAACCCCAAACAGAGCTCCGATACACCTGTAATAGACAGTTTTGGATACGATCTTACCGGAGCTGCAGCTGAGGGTAAATTAGACCCAGTGGTTGGCCGTGATAAAGAGATTGAGCGACTTGCCCAAATTCTGGGAAGAAGAAAAAAGAATAACCCCGTTATAATAGGTGAACCGGGAGTTGGCAAATCTGCAATAGCAGAGGGTCTGGCTTTGAGAATATCTCAGAAGAGGGTCTCAAGGGCGCTTTTAAATAAGAGAATCGTCTCTCTCGATATAGGGTCTATTGTTGCGGGAACAAAATACAGAGGTCAGTTTGAGGAGAGGATGAAGGCTATTCTCAACGAGCTTGGGAAGAACCCAAATATTATCCTGTTTATTGATGAGTTGCATACTCTTGTTGGAGCCGGTGGAGCATCGGGTTCACTGGACGCTGCCAATATGCTTAAACCTGCACTTGCAAGGGGAGATATCCAATGCATTGGAGCAACTACTCTGGATGAATATAGAGAGCACATAGAGAAAGATGGGGCTCTAGAGAGAAGGTTTCAGAAAATAATGGTAGAGCCTACATCTTATGATGAAACATATAACATCCTAATCAATATCAAGGAGCGGTACGAAAAGCACCACAACGTAAAATATACCGATGACGCTATTGTAGCCTGCATAAGACTATCTCAGAGGTATATAACAGACAGATGCCTGCCGGATAAAGCAATTGACGCTCTTGATGAATCGGGTTCCAGAGTACACCTTAAACATCTGAAAGTTCCCGATTTCATTGTCGAGATTGAGAATGAGCTGGAGCCTGTAAGGGTAGAGAAGAGGCTTGCAGTTGCCCGGAATGAATTTGAGCGCGCTGCAGAGCTTAGAGATATTGAGGAGAAGAAACTTAAAGAGCTTGAACTGGCACAGAGTAAATGGAAAGAGGAGCAGAATCTTAACCCGCACGAGGTAAACGGCAACGATGTTGCTGAGGTTCTCTCTATGATTACCAGTGTACCGGTTTACAGGCTTGCCGAGAAAGAGGGAGACAGACTCTCCAGAATGGGTGAAACTATAAGGAAGAAGATAGTTGGACAGGATGAGGCTGTAGATAAGATTGTCCGCTCTATTCAAAGAAACAGGGCGGGTCTTAAAGATCCTAACAAACCTATAGGCACATTCCTGTTTTTGGGCCCAACCGGGGTTGGAAAGACCCAGTTAGCAAAAATCCTTACCGAGTATCTGTTTGACTCTGTAGATAACCTCATTCGTATTGATATGAGTGAGTATATGGAGAAGTTTGCAATCTCCCGCCTGATAGGTGCCCCTCCGGGATATGTTGGTTACGAAGAGGGTGGCCAACTAAGCGAGAAGGTGAGGAGAAAACCATATTCGGTTGTATTGCTGGATGAGATAGAGAAGGCCCACCCGGATATATTTAATATCCTGCTTCAGGTACTGGATGAGGGAAGATTAACCGACAGTAACGGTAGGCATATAGATTTCCGCAATACTCTTCTAATTATGACTTCAAATATAGGAAGCCGTGAACTAAAAGACTTTGGTGCCGGATTAGGGTTTTCCAACTCTACAAAGAGAAATTTCACAGATAACAGCCGATTTATAATTGAAAAAGTGCTAAAGAAGACATTTTCACCCGAGTTTCTAAACCGTCTGGATGAACAGGTGCTCTTTAACCCGCTTACCAGAGATGATATCTGCAAAATCATTGATATTGAGCTCAACGATCTGTATAAGCGTATTGATATAGCAGGATACTCACTGCAGGTGAGTGACGAGGCTAAGCAATTTGTTGCAGAGAAGGGCTACGACCCGCAGTTTGGGGCAAGACCTTTAAAGAGGGCTATCCAGAGATATATAGAGGATACTCTTGCAGAGGCAATTATTGGCGGACATTTCAAATTGGGAGATAAAATCCTTATTGAGATGGATAGAGAGGGGTTAAAGGAGGGCGAAAGTTCTGAGAAACTTAAGGTTTCCCGAATTGACAATTAAAATATAGTTCTCTTCATTAAACTCCGGAGCCCGGTATTTACGGTCACTCCGGAGTTTTTTTACTGAGACCCTCTCCATTGTCTCTCTATCAACATAAAACTCTATCGGCTTTGTCTCACCCGCAAATTTGAACCCAAGTTTTCTATATACATCGCCGTAAGACCAGTCAATATCTGCATAGGTCATTATCTCCTGAGGTTTTACCTCCTTCACAAAACAGTCCATTAGACGCCCCATTCCCCCCACTACCCTCGCAGAACCCGCACTGGCATACCTGACCCACTCAAAAGAGCTTATAATGCCGCTCTCTCGCCTCATAGGCCTGGATTGCGAGAAGGTGGCAACAGCTACCAGTTTTTTTTTATAAAAAAGCCCATATCTGTATTTACTCCTCGTACTCCCAAGCAGATGGTTCTTGTCAAGGAATTTTGATGCAGACTCTGCACTTATTGCAGAAACTGTGCATTTACGGGCAAAAATAGCCTCTCCCCTGCCGAGAATTGCCAGTATCCTGTTTTTAATTACCTCACCTTTTGTGTGCCAAAGATCTTCGTAAATTGTTATAACTTGCTCTTTATAAGTACTATTTGATGATATTTCACTCTCTTTTGGGAGAGAGGTAACAGTATCAATTTCCGGGGCTCCATCTTTACTAATTGAGATAACCTCTATTGTAAGCCCCTTATGCAAAATTGTAATTCTATTCCCGGAAAAGCAGTACTCAATTGAGTTTTGCTCCAGGAACAATATTACTGACAAAGGGAAAGGGGTATTCATTTTGAATGCTTTACAATTCGCTCTACTGCAAAGAAGACAAATTTAATAGTTTATATTGGATTTTTGAAAAAGAAATTTGGAAATAAAGTTATGTTGGCATATCTTTGCACTCCCAAAACCGAAGATTCAGTAGCTCAGCAGGTAGAGCACAACACTTTTAATGTTGGGGTCCTGGGTTCGAGCCCCAGCTGGATCACAAAAACAGAAGCCAAGCAACAGCTTGGCTTCTTTGTTTTTGTGATCCAGCGCGACAAGCTTGCTTGAGAGCGATGGAGAGCAAAAACAAAGGCATTTTTGAGCGGAGCGAAAAAACTGTTTTTGTGTGGGTAAGTTAAAAGATACCGGGTCCG